>NZ_RRUE01000001.1:1442077-2053392 GCF_003892345.1 Lautropia dentalis | reverse complement strand
CAAGGTCTGGCTGACGGACATCACCTATGTGCGTACGGATGAAGGCTGGCTGTATCTGGCTGGCGTGAAGGACGTGTTCACTCAGGAGATCGTCGGCTACGCCATGTCGAAGCGCATGACACACGAGCTGACACTGGAGGCTCTGAACCGGGCTGTCCGGTATGCCCGCCCCGAGCCCGGACTACTGCATCATTCCGATCGGGGAAGCCAGTACTGCGCAAGTCGCTACCGTGAAAGACTTGATGCCCTGGGCATGCAGGTGTCGATGTCACGGCGGGGAAACTGCTACGACAACGCACCGATGGAGAGTTTCTGGGGATCACTCAAGAACGAGTTGCTGTACCAGCGGCGTTTCGCCACGCGTGCGCAGGCACGAGCGGCGATCACCGAGTGGATCGAGGTGTTCTACAACCGTCAGCGACTGCACAGTGCACTTGGCTACCAGTCGCCAGTGGCCTTCAGGCAAGGTTTTCTTTGAACGGACTTCACATTAAAGCAACTGTCTACGGTTGACAGTACACCTCAGGATTCACAGGCGCAGGCGCTGCTGACGCAGAAGAGGCTGCAGCAGCGGCTGCAGGCAGCGGCCCGGGGAGATGACAGAGGTTCGGGAGCGATTCTGCTGCTTGATGATGAATCCACCTATGCGGGTCAGCCCGAGGGCAACATTGGCCGGGAAGGGACAGGCCAGGACTCGACGAACTTGGCGTATGTGATCTACACGTCGGGGTCTACCGGCCTTCCCAAGGGGGTGATGGTCGAGCACCGCCAGCAGGACAATCTGTTGCCGGGAATCCACCGTGCATATGGTCTGACAGAAAAGGACCGGGTTCTGCAGTTCGTCTCGATGGCTTTCGATGTGGCGGCCCAGGAGATCTTCGGTACGTTGACTTCAGGTGCAACGCTGGTACTGCGCAACGAGGCCTGCATCGGTGACAGCGTGTCGTTCTGGCAGGCATGTCAGGCGTGGGGCATCACGGTAGCGCACCTGCCGGCGGCCTTCTGGCACCGGCTGGCCTATGAAGTACCGGATGAGTTGCCTGCAGCGCTGCGACTGATCGCGCTTGGAGGCGAACGGCTGGATGCGGGTGCATTGTCACACTGGTTCGAGCGCCAGGGCGAGCGGGTCGTGCTGCTGAATGAGTATGGTCCAACCGAGACGACGGTGACAGCCACCGCGCACGCAGTGAAGGCGCAGGAGGCTGTACGTGCGCCGATAGGCAGACTGCTGGCCAACGTACGGATCTATGTACTGGATGACCAGGGGCAGCCTGTGCCGATTGGTGTTCAGGGTGAGATCTGCATTGGTGGTGAAGGCGTGGCCAGGGGCTACCTGAACCAGCCGGAACTGACCGAAGAGCGATTCGTGAAGGATCCGTTCAGTGACGTGCCGGAAGCGCGGATGTACAGAACGGGGGACCTGGGTTATTGGCGGGTCGATGGAGTGTTGCAGTTTGTTGGCCGCAATGATGATCAGGTCAAGATCCGTGGCTTTCGGGTGGAGCTTGGCGAGATCGAGGCACGACTGGCTGCACTGGAACAAATCAGAGAGGCCGTGGTACTGGCACGGGAAGATCATCCGGGCAACAGACGGCTGGTGGCGTATTGGACGACCCATGAGAAACTGACTGAAGAAGCGCTACCGGATGCGGAACGATTGCGTGATCACCTGAAGGCAGAGCTGCCGGCGTACATGGTGCCGAGCGCGTTCGTGAGGCTGGAAGCGATGCCGCTGACCCCCAATGGGAAGGTGGACAGGAAGGCGCTGCCGGCGCCGGATACGGAAGCGCTGATCACCCATGAATACGAGGCGCCACAGGGCTCGGTGGAAGAGCTGCTGGCTGGAATCTGGCAGGAACTGCTGGGTGTGGAGCGTGTGGGCCGGCACGACAGTTTCTTCGATCTGGGCGGGCACTCGCTGCTGATCATGCAATTGCTCGCTCGTGTTCAGGGCAGGCTGGGTCATGAAATCGGCTTGCAGGCTTTCTATCGCGCCCCGACCGTGGCAGGCATGGCCCAGCTGATCCAGGGAGAAGCGGCATCAGGCCATCCGGATGAAAGCGTCTGGGCCCGTATGCAGCAGGATGCCGTATTGCCCGATGAGATCGTTGCAGAGGCAGCTCCCGTTCCTGTTGAATCGGTCAAACAGATACTGTTGACGGGCGCAACGGGTTTTCTGGGAGCGTTTCTCCTGCGTGAACTTCTGAGGCGTACGGATGCCCACATCATATGCCTTGTACGGGCCAGCAATCCCGAGCGGGGACTACTGCGGTTGCAGAAGAACCTGGAGCAGTATCGCATTACCGGAGATATCGATTTCGACCGGATCGAGATTCTGGTGGGAGATCTGTCCCGACCATTGTTGGGACTGGATGGGGATGTTCATCAATCTATGTGCGAACGACTGGATGCCATCTACCACAGTGGCGCCTACGTCAATCACCTGATGCCCTATGAGCAGATGCGTATGGCCAATATTGAGGGTACGCGGGAACTGATTGCCATGGCAGCACGTCATCATGCCAAGCATTTCCATTTCGTTTCCACGACGTCCGTGCTGTCGCCCGCCGATGCCGAAGGCGATGACAGGCTGACGGAACACTGCCTGGCACACCATGGCGAGCACCTCCAGAGCGGCTACGTCCAGACCAAGTGGGCGGCAGAACGACTGGCGGAGGAAGCTCGCAACCGGGGCATTCCGGTGACCATCCATCGGGCAGGCCGGATTGCGGGTGACAGTGTGCATGGTGCCTGTCAGCTGGACGATTCGTTCTGGGGGATTTTCAGGATGATTCCTGTGCTGGGATATGCACCACATGGTGCATTCGGGGAAATTCTGACGGCCGTGGACAGGGTGGCAGCAGCCATTGTTGCCCTGTCGCGTGCTCCCGGACTGGAAAACCATACCTGGCATCCGATAGCCACCGGCTTCTCCGATGGGGCGGCACTGCTGGCTGCGTTACGAAGAAACGGCTATGCGATCACGGAGGTATCTGGCGATGAATGGCGTGAACGTGCGTTGCAGTTCTTCGAGGCCCATCCGGAGGATCCATCGGCCAGGCTGGGGGCATTCCTGCTGCCGGCAGGGCATGCGGATGGCGAAGAAGCAGATGAGTCAGTGTCACCGGTTCCGACGGACAGTACACTGACCTGTGATGTGGCAAGGGCCCTGGGTGTCAATCTGGAACCGGCCGATGCACCGATGCTGGATCGTTACATCAGGTACTTCCAGTCGGTGGGGTTCTTTCCCGGACGGAGCTGATAATCGATGACGAAGGGTTCCCGTGGCTGTTCAAAGACAAATGAGTCGGCTGGTGATATTCCTGCTCATCAAAAGGAATGAGGCATGACCACCCGAGCCTCCGGCCTCGGCCTTCGGCTCGGGACTGGCCGGGAACTCGCAGCTTAATCCCAGTACATGAAGCCAGTTTCGCCGGCGTAGACGCTGCGGTCCTCAATCAGGTAGTGATAGCCACCTTTGAGTTCCTTGCCCCAGCGCCAGTCGGCGGGCACTTGCCAGGTAACGCAATGCAGGCGCTTGGCCAGTGAGCTGTTCAGGTGCGTGCACAGACGTGCCTCGTTGGCCTTGTCGCCCTTGATCAGCAGCAGCCGCAGGTTGTTGCCGACGGCGTCCTGCCACTGGTTGAGGACACCGAAGGGAACCAGTGCCTGACGCTGATAGCCGCGTGCCGTGCCATTCAGCAGGGTTTCCTCTTTGCGGCCTTCCTTCATGCTCTCGCCATATTCCCAGTTGTAGAGAAGGTCTTCATTCAGCAGCAGCTTTACCTGGGCACCGATGATGACCTGATCCTTTGTGACGGTAAGCGGATAGTCCACCTTGGCCTCGTTCACGCCCCTGGTAATCCAGGGGACGCCGTAGTAGAACATGGTCAGATAGGTGTGATAACGGCCAGCCGTGGTCATGCTGTAGGTGTAGTCGCCGGGGTTGACCGGGTTGCTGTACGAGCGAATGTCCGGGTACATGCAGTAGTAGACATAGGCCGGTACCCGGGATGGCACGTAGCGTCCGTCGTGCAACTTGTCCATATCGTAGGTATAGGCCTCGACATTCAGCGAGGCGTCGGTCAATACCGGTGGCGTGTCCTCCTTGACAGCGGTGTCCTGCGAAAGGGGGGCGCCCTTCAGGGATTCGACGCGATGGATACCGAATTCGCCCCTACAGGCTTTCTGGTCGAACATGGCCAGCAGTACGTCGCCGCGAATGCCGTCCTTCGAGATGAGCGGCGCCACACCGCGGGCGGTGTAGCTGGCTGGTGTGCTGCCTTTGGTGCTGGGTGCACTTGCGTTTTGGCCACGGGTGATGGCGTCGGTAATGGCGTCGGCGCCGGCCGTGATTTTGCTGACCGAAGCACTTTGGGCTTTGGGTGACGGGCTGGAGGACACGTTCGTGTCGCCGCCATCACTGCCGCTGCCGCAGGCGGCGAGCAGGACGGCCATGGCGATGGCCGTGGGAACAAACAGGAACGATCGTGTCTGGGCGGGTACTTCTTTCATGATGAACCTTGAATCGAGAGATTTACGCGCATCAAACTGCATGCGTTGTTCCATGTTATAGATTTGTTGCGACAACGGACAGCAAATGTTGCAAGGTGACAACCTGTTAAAAGAACGATTTCCCTGCGCCGCACCTGCCTGAGCGGCTCGCAAGCGTTCCCGTCAGGCAGATACTTCAACAGTAGCGTTTTGGGCAACGGTTTGACGAAAGCTGGGTATTCCGATGATCGTGACCGCTGATTCCGGCGATCGTGACCGGGTGCTGTTCCGGGGCCGTTACCCCGCAGCCATGGCGCCCTGTCTATAATGTCCCGCTCGACGGAGGAACCATGCCCCATCCCCAGACCCCCCCCGCCCGCCGCGCCGGTGTGTGGCTGTCGCTACTGGCCGCCGGCATTCTGCTGGCCGGCTGTGCTGCCACCGAGAAGGATCCTACGGCCAACTGGAGCGCCGAGCAGCTCTATGCCGACGCCAAGGAAGACCTCGACGCCGGCAACTGGTCCAGTGCCATCAAGGGCATGGAGCGGCTGGAATCGCGCTACCCGTTCGGCAGCTACGCCCAGCAGGCGCAGCTCGACATCGCTTGGGCGCACTACAAGCAGGGCGATCGGGCGGAAGCCCTGTCGTCCATCGACCGCTTCATCCGCCTGCACCCGGCGCACGAACGGCTTGATTACGCCTACTACCTGAAGGGGCTGATCAACTTCAGCAACGGCACCGGCATGATCGCCCGCTGGGCCGGGCAGGACGCCTCCGAGCGCGATCTGGCCGCCAGCCGCGAGGCCTACGATGCCTTCCAGCAGGTGGTCAACCGCTTCCCCAACAGCCGCTATCGTGAAGATTCGATTGCCCGCATGCGCTCGCTGGTCAACAGCATGGCCTCGGGCGAGGTACACGTGGCGCGCTATTACCTGAGCCGCGGCGCCTATGTGGCATCGGCCAACCGGGCGCAGGGGGTGCTGTCGTCCTATCAGGGCACGCCGGCCACGGAAGAGGCGCTGAGCATTCTGGCTACGTCCTACCAGAACCTGAACCTGCCGGACCTGCGCGACGACACGGTACGCGTGCTGGCCTGCACGTGGCCGGACAGCCGCTATCTGGCCAACTACCCCAAACCGAAGGATCCGGACCCGAGTGCCAAACGCCCGGCCGATGCCAACATGGCACCGGCCCAGGCCCCGCTGATTCCGGACCTGCCCGAGTTCCTGCGCCAGAACCGCGATACGGGCAGCAGCAGCGATGATTCCGGCGGCGCCCAGGGCGCTGGCGGCCAGATGACGCCACCGGGCATGTAGCAGGGTTCCTGTCCCGATACCGCCCAGTCCTGACTGACCCTGACCGACGCCCGGATGCCGATGCAGGAACCCGCCTTTCTGCCGATGCCGCCCAGCCCCCATTCCGCCGTGGGCTGGGCCTTCACGCTGCGCGGTGGTGGAGTAAGCCGAGGACCGTGGGGACCATGGGACACGGCCGGGTTGACCGGGGCAGGCAAGCAGGCCATTCATCCCGGCAGCGTGGATGCATTTTCTGGCCAGACGGACCTGCACCGCCTTGCGGTGAGTCGTACGCGTGATGACACTGGAGCCGGGGTAAACGCGGTGTCAGCCAGCACAGGCGGGCTGAATCTGGGCATTCATTGTGGGGACGATCCGGCTGCCGCGCAGGAAAACCGCCAGCGTGTAGCAGAGGCCATCGGGATGCCGGTGTCGTGGCTGAAACAGGTGCATGGCATCCGGGTGCTGGATCTGGACGACGCCGAGGCCAGAGCCCACCTGCCCGCAACCGTGATGCCGGGACATCATCCGGAAAGCCCGTCTGCCGACATGCCGTTTGATGGCGCGCCAGCGGGCGCAACCGATGAAGCCCCTGGTGTCGTCTCTGGCGCGAATATCCACCCGCTTGAACCCGAAGCGGATGCCCAGATCACCACACTGCCCGGTATCGCGCTGGCCGTACAGGTGGCCGACTGCCTGCCGGTGCTGCTGGCCGATACGCAGGGCAGGGTGATTGGCGCAGCGCATGCTGGCTGGCGCGGGCTGGCCGGTGGTGTGCTGGAGGCCACCGTGCAGGCGATGCGCGAGAAGGTGCCCGATGCCGACCTTGTGGCCTGGCTGGGCCCGTGCATCGGCCCCACGGCCTTTGAAGTGGGGGACGACGTGCGGGATGCGTTTCTGACAGCTGGGTCTGGTACCGCCTTCCAGCCCGGCCGGACGCCCGGCAAATGGCTGGCCAATCTGCCCCTTCTGGCCCGGTTGCGCCTGCAGGCGCTGGGTATCACCACCATCCACACGGCCGGGCACTGCACGTACTCGGAGCCGGAACACTTCTGGAGCTACCGGCGCAGCACACCCTGCGGCCGCATGGCGGGACTCATCTGGCTTACGGCGGATCGCTTTCCCCCTCCCACCGGAACACTTCGCCATCATGCTGGCTGATGATCACCAGCATGCGGGGTTCCGTTTCGAGGTGAACGTGCAGGTAATTGCCGGCATCGTCGCTGATCTTGTAGTAGATGGCGGTGTTGCTCTTGGCCAGCACTTCCAGTTTGCCGCGGGCCAGCCAGGGGTTGCGGCGGCGCAGGGCGATCAGCACCCGGTAGAGGTTGAACATCCACCAGCCGTAGGGCAGCAGGCCATCGGGTGATTCGGGCAGTTCCGGGCGCAGGTCGTCGTCGTGGCGTTCGCCTTCGCCCTTCAGGCCACGAAAGCCCTGCTCATCGCCATAATAGATGGAAGGCATGCCGGGCACGGTGAACAGGATGGCGGCGGCCACGATGGCGCCAGCACCACCCACCTGCGAGGCGACGCGGGTCACGTCGTGGTTGCCAATGAAGGTCTGCGGCACGAAGGTTTCGCACATCTTCGCGTGCCGGCCCAGGGTCCAGTCCAGTTCCCAGAAGTTGCGCTCTTTGATGGAACTCCAGGTGGCTTTCCAGAGTTCGTATTCGGTGACGGTGTCGAGCTTGCTGGTGTAGACGAAGCGGGCGTAGTCGCCGTGGATGACCTCGCCGAGGAAGAGGGCATCGGGAAATTCTTCCCGCACGCGGCGAGTGACCTTGCGCCAGAAGCTGCGGGGCACGTCGTAGGCCACGTCCAGCCGCCAGCCGGCAATGCCGCGGCGCAGCCAGTGCAGCATCACGTCCACCACCAGCTGGGCCACCTCGGGCTTGCTGTGGTCGAGGTTGGTGAGCTGGCAGTGGCCTTCCCAGCACTGTACGTTGCCGTGTTCGTCGCGCTCGGCCAGTTCCTCGACGCGCGGGTGGCTGGCTGCCACGTGGTTGAACACGCCATCGAGCATCACGCTCAGGCCGCGCTCGCGGCAGGCGGCCATGAAGTGGTCGAAGTCGGCATCGTCGCCCAGGCGGGCATCGATGCGGAAGTGGTCCAGCGTGTCGTAGCCGTGCGCCACCGATTCGAAGATCGGCCCGAGCAGCAGCCCGGAGCAGCCCAGTTCCACCACGTAATCCAGCCAGGCTTCCAGCCGGGGCAGGCGATGGCCGGCATCGTCGCCGGAGCGGTCATGAATGGGGGCGCCCATGGCACCCAGCGGATACACATGCCACCAGATGGCATTGTCGAGCAGGGACATACGGCCCTCCAGTCGTCATGCTTTACAAGCGGGCAGTATAGCCCCCGTGGCCGGATTTCCCCGGCAATACCGGTGCAATACCGTGGTCGCGGGACATCAGAGACGCCGGTTCCGTTACTGCAGGATACAGGTCTCAGCCATTGGGCGGTCCAGACTCATGGTGACGAACCGGGTACACCGGAGACACAGCCTCGGGTTCGTTGCTGGCTGCGTTGTCCGCAGCGGCGTCGTTCATTGCACGCTCATCCGTGATGTCCTCGCCCGTTGCTGCCACGACAGGAACCGTGGCCCCAGCCATGCCGGAGGGCTCGGCCAGCGCCTCGGCGCGCCGGCGCTTCGCACGACGGGCTGGCGTGTTGAGCAGGTAGGTGAGGATGGCCAGCGGCAGGACGCCGTACAGGAAGAAGGTCATGATGCCCGCGATGGCTGAGGTTTCGGCCGCAGACATCAGCACCACCACGTAGAGCCAGGCAATGATGACGATCAGCATGCCGCGATTGTGCCGCAGGCGGGAGACGCACAACAGCGCCACCGGTCTGCTGATCAGGATCAACCACGAATCAGGGGGCAATGCGCAGAAGGGCGGCCATGCGGTTATCATCAGATGAAATACAAGACATTTCCTCCTCCTCTGAAAGCGCCGTCCGCGGCCTTTCCCCTGATCGTGGACACCCTCATGGCCCCCACCCCCAGGCTGATCAAGAAATACCCGAACCGCCGGCTGTACGACACGCAGACCAGCGTCTACATCACGCTGGCCGACATCCGGCAGCTGGTTCTGGATGGCGCGCATTTTCAGGTCGTGGATGCGCGCAGCCAGGAAGACCTGACGCGCAGCATCCTGCTGCAGATCATCGTCGAGGGCGAGGCCGGCCCGTCGCCGCTCTTCCCGCAGGAGATGCTGGCGCAGATGATCCGCTTCCACGGACACCCCATGCAGGGGCTGATGAGTACCTGTCTGGAAAAGACGCTGCAGGCCTTCATCGAGGTGCAGGCCCACGCCGAGGCGCAGCACGGTGGCGACACCGGCGGGAGTCTGCCCGATGCCATGCGCTGGGCGCAGTTCATGCAGGACCATGCGCCGGTGATGCAGCGGATGATGAGTGACTACATCGAGCAGAGCAAGAACCTGTTCCTCGGCATGCAGGCGCAGATGCAGCAGCAGACCCGGGCGGCGCTGGATGACATGCCGGGAGGGCAGGGCTTTGGCGGTCAGGGTCAGTCTGACGCCCCGGCGCCGGATGGGCAGCGTACATCGGCTTTCGACACGAGGTCTGGCATCCTGAACGGCGACACGAAAAACTGACTACGCTTCAGCAAAAGCTGCCCGTTCTGCGGAGAAACTCAGCAAAGAAATCTCCCTCTTTCCACGAACGGCCCTGCGGAACGCTGCCTTGTCCCTCGTCAGGCGGGGATCGGCCCGAGGCCACCCCCGCACAGTTTGGACATGGCCCTGGGAGAGACCCCCTGTCCGCATCAAACGCCTGGCCGGGGATGGATCAACGGAACACCATGCCCCCGTCGGTCAGGATGGACTGGCCGGTGATGTAGTCGGAATCTTCCGAGGCGAGGAAGTGCACCAGGGCGGCCACGTCGGCCGGTTCCTGTGGACGGCCCCGCAGAATGCCGGCGGTGAAGCGCCTGAAGGCTTCGCCCGGCGCCCAGCCGTGGATTTTGGCCATTTCCTCGTCGATGCGATCCCACATGCGCGTGCCGGCCACGCCGGGGCAGTAGGCGTTGACGTTGATGTTGAAGCGGGCCAGTTCCTTGGCGGCCGCCACCGTGAGGGCGCGCACGGCGTGCTTGCTGGCGCAGTAGACGCCCAGCAGGTCGTAGGACTCGTGGGCGGCAATGCTGGCGGCGTTGATGATCTTGTACACCCGGCCGTCCTGCTGCTGTTTTTTCATCTGTTCGGCGGCAGCCTGGATGCCGAACAGCACGCCCTTGACGTTGATGTCGAACACGCGGTCGAACTCGCTGTCGGTGACGCGTTCCAGCGGCATCACGTCCTCGATGCCCGCGTTGTTGACGAAGACATCCACGCGGCCGAAGGTATCGACGGCATGTTTGACCAGGGCGAACTGGTCATCCCGTTTGGCCACGTTGCCCTGGAATGCCGTGACCGGAACGCCATCCGCCCTGAATTCTGCCTCGGTGGCTTTGAGCGTCTCGGGGTTGATGTCCGAAAGCACGATGTTGAAACCATCGCTGGCCAGCCGCCGGGCAATGCCCTTGCCCAGACCGTCGCCCGAACCCGTGATGACCGCTACCTTGTCGCTCATGGCTGTCTTCCTCGTGTTGTGTTGACTGGATGACACCGCACCCGGGCTGCTGCCGGGGCAGGTCAGGGGTCATCATACGCCGTGCGGAAAAAAGGGGCAGGAGATCCCATGGGCCCAGAATTCATCGCGTGCATGCTCCGGTCACACCACGCCAAAAACGCATCAAGGCAGCATGTGCCGAGCAGGTCGATCGCGTGAAAGCCAGCCTGGTTCATGCATTTCCTGAAGGACATGGCTGCCTTCTTCACTCATCTTCGTATATCCCCGTGACTTCCCGGCATGGCAGATCAGTGGTGTCGTCGGCAGAATCAGCCCAGCCAGTCCACCACGGTGTCCAGCCCCCCCACACGCACCGACCAGGTGGCCTGCGCCCGCACGACCGGCTTGGCGTGATAGCCCACCGACAGTCCGGCCACGCCCATCATGCCCAGATCGTTGGCACCGTCCCCGATGGCGATGGCCTGCGAGGGCGCGCAGCCGATCTCGGCGCAGCACTGGCGCACGGCCTGCGCCTTGAAGGCGCCATCGACGATCGGCCCCAGCACCCGGCCGGTGAGGCGACCATCGACGATATCGAACTGGTTGGCAAAGGCGTAGTCGAAGCCCAGTTGCTCCTTGAGCCGGTCGGTGAAGTGTGTAAAGCCTCCCGATACCAGCAGCGTCTTCAGCCCGGCGGCCCTGGCGGCAGCCAGCAGCACCTCCGCCCCCGGTGACAGGTGCAGGCGCTCGCGGTAGACGCGTTCGATCAGGTCTTCACCCACGCCCTGCAGCAGCGCCATGCGGCGGGTCAGGCTCTCGGTAAAGTCGCGGATCTCGCCGCGCATGGCGGCCTCGGTAATGGCCGCCACTTCGGCCTTCAGCCCCGCCACGTCGGCGATCTCGTCCAGTGTTTCCATCGTCACCAGCGTCGAATCCATGTCGATGGCCAGCAGGCGGAAATCGGCCAGCGAGAGACTGGCTGGCACGTTGGCAGCATCGACGCCGTATTCTTCCGCCCAGGCGTCGAAGGTGGCGGACGACTGGGGGGCTGCCTGCCAGCGCAGCAGGGTGGGGCGTTCGCCGCCCATGCGCTCGGGTGCTGTGCCCAGTGCCGTGCTCAGGGTGTGAAGGGTGTCGGGGTCCAGTCCGCTGGCTTTGCGGACGATGATCAGGTTGTCGGGCATAGAGGAATGATGGATGGGCTGGTATGTGTTCAGAAGCGGTAGGCCTTCGTCTTGCGGCTGCTGCCGGAGGGCACCGTGGCGGGCGCCGGGTCAGAACCGTAGCGGCTCCGGCTGCGGCTTCTGGCAGGCGGCGCAGGGGTATGCGCGGCAATGGCCGCCACATCGCGGGCGGTGCGGGCGGCTTCCTCGGCCGCAGCACGGGCTGCCGCGTCTGCGCCGCTGGATGCGCTCCCGGCGCTTGCCTTTTTGCCTTTTTTGCCGGATGCGGCACCCGAGTCTGCACCTTTGCCCGAGCCCGTACCGCCAGCAGACGTGTCCGCTTTGGCATCCGTTTTTGGCAGCAGCGCCTGCAGGATGCTGCGCACGGTCTGCAGGCGCTCGCCGATATCCTTGCTGGTCACCTTGATGCGCAGCCGGTCCTGGCCGGCAAAGGTGGTGTCGCGCCGGCCCTGGGCAAAGGTGAGGATCTGTGCGGGCGAGGTTTTTGGTTCGGGATCGAACTGCAGCAGGATGGTGTCGGCATCGGCATCCACCTTGGCCAGGCCGATGTCGGTGGCCATCAGCCGCAGGCGGTGGCTTTCGATCAGCGTCTTTGCGGCTTCGGGCAGCTTGCCGAAACGGTCGGCCAGTTCCTCGCGCAGCTGGGTCAGTTCCACACCGTCGCGCGCATTGGCCAGGCGCTTGTAGAGAATCAGCCGCTCGTGCACGTCCGGGCAATAATCTTCGGGCAGGAGCGCCGGCGCATGCAGTTTGATTTCCGGTACGCGTGCCATGGTGGCGGCCAGGTCCGGTTCGCGGCCGGATTTGAGCGCTTCCACTGCCTGCTGCAGCATGTCGGTGTAGAGCGAAAAGCCCACTTCCTGCATTTCGCCGGATTGCGAATCGCCCAGCACTTCACCGGCCCCACGAATTTCCAGATCGTGCATCGACAGGTAGAAGCCGGCCCCCAGGTCTTCCATCATCTGGATGGCTTCCAGGCGCTTGGTGGCGTCCTTCGTGATGGCTTCCTCGTCGGGAATCAGCAGGTAGGCGTAGGCCTGGTGGTGCGAGCGGCCCACACGTCCGCGCAGCTGGTGCAGCTGCGCCAGACCGAATTTGTCGGCCCGGTGCATGATGATGGTGTTGGCGGTGGGCACGTCGATGCCGGTTTCGATGATGGTGGTGCACAGCAGCACGTTGAAGCGCTGCTGGTGAAAATCGCGCATGACGCGTTCCAGCTCGCGCTCGGGCATCTGGCCATGCGCCACTTCGATGCGCGCCTCGGGCACCAGTTCGGCCAGCATCTGGCGGCGGTTCTCGATGGTGCCCACTTCATTGTGCAGAAAATACACCTGCCCGCCGCGCTTGAGTTCGCGCAGCATGGCCTCGCGGATGGTGCCACCGGTTTCCTTGCGCACGAAGGTGCGGATGGCCAGGCGTTTCTGCGGCGCCGTGGCAATGACGGAAAAATCGCGGATGCCTTCGAGGCTCATGGCCAGCGTGCGCGGAATGGGCGTGGCGGTCAGCGTGAGCACATCGATTTCGGCACGCAGGTTCTTGAGCGCTTCTTTCTGGCGCACGCCGAAGCGGTGTTCCTCGTCGATGATCACCAGCCCGAGGTCGCGGAATTTCACGTCCTTCGACAGCAGTTTGTGGGTGCCGATGACGATATCGACCTTGCCGCCTGCCAGCCCCTCCAGCGTGGTCCGTGTGGACTTGGCGGTGCCGAAGCGCGACAGTTCGGCCACGTTCAGCGGAAAGCTGGAAAAGCGGTCGCTGAAGGTCTGGAAATGCTGCTCGGCCAGCAGCGTGGTGGGCGTGAGCACCGCCACCTGGCGGCCGGTACTGGCAGCCACGTAGGCCGCACGCAGCGCCACTTCGGTCTTGCCGAAGCCCACATCGCCGCAGACCAGCCGGTCCATGGGTTTGGGGGCGATCAGGTCCTGCACGACGGCATGGATGGCGGCCTGCTGGTCGGGGGTTTCCTCGAAGCCGAAGCCCTCGGCAAAGGCGGCATAGCCGGCCGGCTCGAACTGGAAGGCATGGCCGGGGCGTGCAGCGCGACGGGCGTAGAGGTCGAGCAGTTCCACCGCCGTGTCGCGTGCCTTTTCGGCGGCCTTGCGACGGGCCTTGTCCCACTGGCCGGAACCGAGCGTGTGCAGGGGGGCATTTTCGGGGGCAGCACCGGAATAGCGGCCGATGAGGTGCAGCATGGCCACCGGCACGTACAGCGTGGCATCGCCGGCATAGGTGAGGTGCAGGAATTCGGCGGGGCCGTCGCCCAGGTCGATGTTGACCAGCCCCATGTAGCGGCCGATACCGTGCTGTGCATGTACGACCGGGTCGCCCGGCTTCAGTTCGGAGAGATCACGGATAAGGGTGTCGACCTGGGTGGTCTGGCCCTTGCTGCGCTTGTTCTGCCGGACGAAGGAGGGAAACAGCTCGCTTTCGGTGATGACCAGCAGCTGGCCATCGGCCAGGCGGAAGCCGCGCTGCAGCGGGCCGATGGTCAGCACCACGGCGGCATCGGTGGCCATGGCCGTGGCCCAGTCTTCGGCCGTGGCCACTTTCAGGCCCGATTCGGCAAAGAGTTCCTGCAGGGTTTCACGCCGGCCCAGCGATTCGGCGATGATCAGGCGTTTTTCAGGGGTAGCGGTGATGAGGGGGGGCGCATCGAGCACGTTGCGCAGGGCGCCGACCGGATCGTCCTGGCGGCGGTTGACGGCCACGTTCGGCACAGCGAAGGCGTTGAAGGCATGGGCGCGCCCCGGTGCAGGCGGCACATGGGATGCGGGGGTGCTGTCTGGCGCAGGTGACACCTGGGACGATGCGGGTATGCTGCCTGCCGCATCGCCCTCTGACATACCGGCGCCGAATGCTGCGGCGGCTGCGCCTGCACCGCGTTCGGCAGGATCAGCGGCGAGCGCAGGGTCAGCGCCTGTCGTGACCCTTTGTACGGGGCCGGCTGGTGTCTGGCCACCTGACGCCAGATCACGCGCATCGGACGACACGGTCGGGACGGACACGCGTGCAAAGGCCTGGCTGCGCACGAAGAACTGTTCGGGCGTGAGAAACAGCTCATCCGGCGTGAGCGCCGGGCGTTCGGCGTCGTGGCCGATGAAATCGAAGCGCTGGTGAGCGTCCTGCCGGAATGCCTGCAGCTGGCCCTGGATGTCGCCGTGCAGAATCAGTTCGGTGCTGTCGGGCAGGTAATCGAACAGCGTGGCCGTCTGTTCGAAAAAAAGCGGCAGATAATATTCGATGCCGGCCGGGGCCACGCCGTTGCCGATGTCGCGATAGAGCGTGACGCGCGACGGGTCACCATCGAAGCGCTCGCGCCAGCGTCCACGGAAGGCGGTGCGTGCGGGCTCGTCCAGCGGAAATTCTCGCCCAGGCAGCAGGTTGACTTCCCTGACCGGGTAGAGGCTGCGCTGGGTGTCGGGGTCGAAGGTGCGCAGGCTCTCGAGTTCGTCATCGAAGAGGTCCAACCGGTAGGGCAGGGGCGACCCCATGGGGAACAGGTCGATGAGTCCGCCCCGTACCGTATATTCGCCGGGACGCAGCACCTGTTCGACGTGTTCGTAACCGGCCAGGGTGAGCTGCGATTTCAGGGCCGCTTCATCAATCTTCATGCCCTGGGCGAACTGGAAGGTGCGCGAGGCCAGCCACGACGGCGGTGCCAGACGATGGGCGGCCGTGCTGGCCGCCACCAGCAGCACATCCAGCTTGCCCTGCTGCAGGCGATGCAGCGCCGCCAGCCGCTCGGACACCAGATCCTGATGGGGCGAGAGGCTGTCGTAGGGCAGGGTTTCCCAGTCTGGCAGGCGTGCAATGGCCAGTTCGGGCGCAAACCAGGCGATTTCTGCCGCGAGGCGGCTGCAGTCGGCGGGCTGCGCGCATACAATGACGTGAGTTCGGCCCGGCGAGGGTGCCTGTGAGGCGGAAGCAGCATCGGCACCCGTGCGAAAATGCTGCGCCAGCAGCCAGGCATCCGATGAGCCGAAGCCGGCAGGAAGTCGATGGATGGAAGCGTGCAAGATATGACCTGTCGTGGCAGGAAGAAGACCGGCGGTTCCCACCGCCGCGGCGGCGTGGACTCAGCCGTCCGGACAGCCTGTCATTCTACCGGCTGCACGCCCGGAGAGGGTTCGCAGGGACGAATGAGTCCACGGCACACTCCAGGGTGGCCGGATACGCGACGACATGGAATGGAAGGTTGAATGGTCAGCACGATGAACAGGGACAGCATGCAGAGGCAGGCCGATGCCGGCGCGGAGCCGGTGCGCCCGCGGCACTTCGTGCTGATTCCGGCGGCCGGCAGTGGCAGCCGCTTCGGTGCCCGGGTGCCCAAGCAGTACCTGGAACTGGGCAACGGCCAGACGGTGCTGGAGGTGACGGTGGCGGCCTTTCTGGCCGAACCCTGGATCAGCCGGGTGGCCGTGGTGGTGCAGGCCGATGATCCGCTGGTGCTGCGCCTGCCGGGGTTGCGCCATCCGAAGGTGCTGCTGATCCGTCGCGGTGGCCCCACCCGCCGCGACACGGTGCTCAACGGCCTGATGGCCATGGCCCAGCGTGGCCTGACGCACCCGCACGACTGGGTTCATGTGCACGATGCCGCCCGGCCGGGCATCGATTCCGGCACGCTGCGCCGGCTGGCCGCTCACCTCGAGAACGAACCCTGCGGCGCGCTGCTGTGCATGCCGGTGACCGATACGGTCAAGCGCATCGACAGCCGTGCCTCGCTGGCGGCCACCAACGAATTCCGTTCCGGGGGCACGGTGGACCGCAGCCGGCTGTGGCTGGCCCAGACTCCCCAGACCTTCCGCTTCGGGCCGCTGCGCAAGGCGCTGGAGGCGCACCCCAACGTCACGGACGAGGCCGGCGCCATCGAGGCCGAGGGTGGCCGGCCACGCATGGTGATGGGCTCGAAGCTGAACCTGAAGATCACCACGGCCGAAGACCTGATCATGCTGCGCATCCTGATGCGGATGGAACCGGCCGTCGAGGACTAGATTTTTCCCTTTTGACAACAGACCCATGAGTTCATCCCATCCCGCATCGCCCATCCCGACACCGGCCACCCGTGCCGCTGCCAGCAGCCCGGCCCCCCATGGAAGCACCCACGCTGCCTCGGGCGCCCATGCCGGCAGCGACGCACAACCCGGGGTTGCCGCAGCAGTGACGACCATACCCTTCCGGATCGGGCAGGGTTACGACCTGCACGTGCTGGTGGAAGGGCGACCGCTGATCATCGGCGGTGTGCATGTGGAACATCCGCTGGGCTTGGCCGGGCATTCGGATGCCGACGTGCTGGCCCATGCCATCACCGACGCGCTGCTGGGGGCCGCCGGTCTGGGTGATATCGGCCATCACTTTCCGGATACCGATCCGGCCTTCAGGGGGGCCGACAGCCTGGTACTGCTGAAGGAGGCGATGGCTGCGGTGCGCGCCCGGGGCTGGCAGCTGGGCAACATCGATGCGACGATCATTGCCCAGCAGCCGAAGATGAAACCCTGGCTGCCGGGGATGATCACGGCGCTCTCGGGCGCCATCGGGTGTGACCCCGCGCAGATCAACCTGAAAGCGAAGACGAACGAGAAGGTCGGGACCGTCGGCCGTTGCGAGTCGATTGCTGCGCTTGCATCAGCTCTGCTGGTGCGCTGACCGGATCCAGCGTATCGACGAAGGTTTCACGGGCTGCGACCTTGGCGGAATCGAGGTCGCGCAGCACGACGCGGATCTTGAGGCCGCCGCCGGAGGCATTTTCGATGATCATGCCGCCACGGGTGCGCCGTGCCAGCCGCGCCACGATGGCCAGCCCCAGGCCCGAGCCGCCGATGGCGCTGCGCTCGGTATCGAGACGGGCAAACGGCCGTGCCAGGCGATTGAGCGAGGCCTCCGGCACGCCCGGGCCATGATCGCGAAAGATCAGTTCGACGCCCTTTTCGTGGCGCCGGCCAATGATGTCGATGCGCACGTTGCGCTCGCCCGGGGTGGCTGCGTACTTGATGGCATTTTCGAAGACGTTGCTGAGAATGCGCTCGAGCAGCACCGGGTTGCCCTGCCAACTCAGGCCGTGTTCGACACGCTTGAACACCGACAGCAGGCCGGCTGCGCGCTCGCGGCTGTACAGACGCAGGAACTGCGAGAACACGTCGTTGATGTCGACCACCTCGACGGTGCGCTCCAGCGGGCTGGCAAATTCGACGAACTGGTGGACGATGGAATCGATGCGCTCGATCTCCTCGATCATCGAGGCCTGGGCGGCCTCGGGCAGGGCGCTCATTTCCACCTCCAGGCGCAGCCGGGTGAGCGGGGTGCGCACGTCGTGCGAAACCCCGGCCAGCACGATGGCGCGGTCGGCATCCATGGCCTGCAGCTCGCCGGCCAGCTCGTTGAAGCGGCGGTTGAGCATGGCAATTTCGGGGGGACCGGTTTCGGGCAGGCGCGGAGGCGGCTCGCCGCGTGACAGGCGGTCGATGGAACGGGCGAGATTGGCCAGCGGCCGGTTGACCAGCCGGCTGATGAGCAGCCCGCCAATGGTGGCCAGCAGGATGCCGATGGCCGAGGCAGCCATTTCGGTCCAGCTGCTGCCGGTGGGTGCTTCGAGGCGTTCGGGCTCGGCAATCAGCCAGTAGCGTTCACTGCCGATGTCGAAGCTGACCCAGAGGGCGAAGACGCCATTGACACGGCTGGCCAGCATGGCCGGATGCCCGAGACGGCGGGCCAGCTGGCCCTCGACCTCGGCGCCCATCTTGCGGTCGGGCCAGCGCTCGATGCGGTCATTGTCCTTGAGGGGGTAGACACGCAGCCCCCTGTTGCTGGCGAAATCCTTCAGCAGGGCCTCGCGCTGCGGGCCGGGTTCGACATGCGAAAGGGCCGTGCGGGCCAGATTGATGGCCGAGGCCATCTCCCAGGCGAAGCGGCTGGCCTGGGGAGGCTGCTCGAAGGCACGGTACAGTTGGTACCACGCGCCCAGGCTGATGGCCAGCAGCAGGCTGATCAGCGCAAAGGTGCGCCAGAACAGGCTGAGTCTCAAGCGACGATCCTTGCAGACGGTGAAGGGAAAGGGGCCGCTTCAGGCGTGCGATGCGGACCCCGAAGACAGGCGCTGCCGGCATGGCCCCCGCAGGCGAGAGCCAGACGGGCTCAGGCGGGCACGAACACGTAACCCACACCCCAGACCGTCTGGATGAAGCGCGGGTTCTGGGGGTCGGGCTCGATGAGCTTGCGCAGGCGGGAGATCTGGACATCCAGGCTGCGGTCGAAGGCACCATACTCGCGGCCACGGGCCAGCAGCATGAGCTTTTCGCGCGACAGCGGGATGCGCGGATGCCGCACCAGCACCTTGAGCACCGAGAACTCGCCGGTGGTGAGGTTGAGGCGCTTGCCATCCTGCGAGAGGGTGCGGGTGCCGAGATCGAAGACGAAGGGGCCGAAGGACACGGCGCCGATGTCGTGCATGGCGCCGCCCGGGCTGTCGTTGGTGATCTGGCGCCGAAGCACCGCATGCACCCTGGCCACCAGTTCCCTGGGGTTGAAGGGCTTCTGCATGTAGTCGTCCGCCCCCATCTCGAGACCGATGATGCGGTCGACATCGTCACCCTTGGCGGTGAGCATGATGATGGGGGTCCGGTCGTTGGCGGCGCGCAGCCGGCGGATGATCGAGAGTCCGTCCTCGCCGGGAAGCATCTGGTCGAGGATGATCAGGTCAAAGCTTTCGCGCTGCATCAGCCGGTTCAGCGAGGCCGAGTCGGCAGCAAGGGTGACCTCGAACTGCTGCTCCGTCAGATAACGGTTGAGCAGATCCCGCAGTTTGGCGTCGTCATCAACGACAACAAGTTTCCTGACGCTGGTGTTCATTTTTCGATGATATCGGGTTTCCTTTACCCGCTGACCAGTTTAGAGGCATCTGGTTGTGAAGATCCTTGTCTCTTCGGCAATCTTTTACCCGTAGTTACAAGGTCTGTAAAAACTCTGATTTTGTCGATTCTAAAACACCGTCAGATCCCGTTAAACCCGTGAGGCTCAACGATAACCTGAAACAGGTGCAGATGTTCGTGACATCACCACATTCCGGTCGGGTGACAGGGGATTCCCTGTGGGGGGAACGCGGGGAAGTCCCTGTATCTGTTTCAAAAAGCACAAAGACGCGACGCCTTGTCGCGCATGGCGACATGTTGCGTTGTTTGCCCCAACCGTCGGAATGCCTGTCGCCGGGGCCTCCTCGAGGCGTAACAGCTACCATCGCCACCGAATGGCAGATCGGCACGAAATCGCGCCAGATAGGGCTATTCTGCCCGAAAATGTAAGCATCCGGAACCCGCGGCCCGTTTGGTGGCCACAGTCGGAAACCCCTGGTTGTCCGGGATACGAACAGGGCAGCCGGGGCAGGCCCGGACACCGCGCAGGCTGCGCCAGCCGGTAGAATCGCGGGATGAATTCTCTGAGTCTGGCCCTGTCCATTGAATGGGACGATTGCACGGTAGCGCTGGCAGGTGAAGACCTGTCCGGAGCGGCCATCCCGGAAATCGCGCTGGGCGCCCGCGAACGGCTGGGCGTGCAGGGTGGTGCGCAGGCCTCGCGCGATGCCCTGACGCTGGTCAGGCAGGCGCTGGCGCAGGCAGGCCAGCCGCTGTCGGCCGTCCAGCGCTTTCTGGTCAACACCGGCCCCGGCGCCTTCACCTCGCTGCGCATCGCCGTGGGCCTCGTGCAGGGGCTGGCGCTACCCCGGCAGCGACCGGTCGGCGCCATCGGGGCCTTGCCTGCTCTGGCGGCCACCGTGCCGGAGTGGCGTTTTCCGCTGGACGAGGCATCCACCCCCTGGCTGCTGTGCGCCGCGCTGGATGCCCGGATGCACGAATGCTATTACGCCGCCTTCCTGTGTCGCCCGGGGCATTGGCCGGAGGAGGTTCTGGCGCCCGCCGTGGGCGCAGCCGAACAGGCCGCCAGCGCCTTTGCCGCGCTGGCCGATACCCTGCAGGCCGCCGGGAAGATCCAGGCCGTGCATCTGGCCGGCAGCGGGTTCGGGCCGGATTTTGCCGCCCTGCGGGAATGGGCCATGAAAACCGGGCAGGACGCCGGCCTGGCGGCCGCCCGCCGGCCCTCGGCCCAGGCCGTGCTGGCCGTGGCCGGTGCCCGGGGGGCGCCAGCCCTGCAGCCGGCCAGCACCCTTTGTCCGCTGTACGTGCGTGACCAGGTGGCCCTCGACCGTGAAGGCCAGCGCCAGCTGGCAGCCGCCCGCGAGGCGGCACGGCAGGCCGGAGTGCGGCAGGCAGCCCCGATATCACCACCTGTTCGCGACCCGGAAGCACACCCGGCCGCTATCCCCCCACGGCATGCCGAAGCGTCCCAGACAGCCCAGGCAGGTGACCATGGCGGTGCGTGCCACCAGCCCGGGGAGCACGCCGGGTGAAGGCAGCAGCGGACGTATCGCAGGTAGCTGCCCGATCACCATCCGGGCAGACGGCCGCCGGGCGACTGCGTGTACGGGCCATGACGGCGGCCGACCTGCCGGCAGTGGACGCCATCGAACAGGACGTGCAACCCTTCCCGTGGCGCAGCGGCCAGTTTGCCGGTGCGCTGGATGCCGGCTATCTGGCCTGGATCTTCACCGGAGCGGATCCGACGGCGCCGGTCGGCTACGCGGTGCTGGTGGGGGTTCTGGACGAATGGGAACTGCTTACCTTTGCCATGGCCCGCAGTCATCAGGGGCAGGGGCTGGGGGGCGAAGCACTGGATATCCTGCTGGCACACATTCGCGGGCAGGGCGGGCGCTGCCTGTTTCTCGAGGTGGCCAGCGCCAATGCGCCGGCTCTGAGGCTCTACCGCAGCCGGGGTTTCCGGACGGTTGGCCAGCGCAGGGCCTACTACCGCCACGCCGATGGCCGTACCGACGACGCCTGGGTGATACGCTGCGATCTCGTACCCGGCGACTCAGAACAGGACAGCCGATGACCGAAGAACAGCCTGCCGCGATTCCCTCGCCCCCGGCCGAACACAGGGCGGCCGACCCCGTGCTGACCGCCCGGCGGCGCCATGCCTGGGCAGCGCTCGGGCTGGGGCCGCTGTGGCAGCCGCGCGCGGGTGCCCTGCCCGGGGCGGGCGAACGGATGGCGGTGGATCCCGCAGCGCTTCAGGGGACGCCGGCACCTGACGGAATACCTGATGGATTGCCTGATGCTTTAGGGGCACCCGATGGCATGGCGGATGACGTGCCGGCAGACGCGCAGACCGGCACCGGGAATGTCTCGCAGGCGGGAACAGGTGCCCACCAACGGCAGGCTCAGGCAGGCGGGCAGGACCACCAAGGCGCCGGGCCTGCGAAAGGGGCAGTTCCCGAACAGACTGCACCTGCATCCGCACCGGTATCCGGTCCCCTGTCCGGATCTTCGAACACGCCCCATGATGTCACCCATCGGCAGCAGACGCCGGTATCCGGCTCCATGTCCGGTTCATCATCCCGGGAAGCGCACGGCAACGCTGTCGGGGAACCTGATACTGGCCATCCCGCCTGGGACGAAGACCAGGCGCTGGCCAGCTGGGATACCGAACCCTGGCAGGACGACAGCGGCCTCCTCGTACAGATACCGGTCTGGGACGACGCGCCTCCGGCGGCCACCGGCAGACAGACACCCCGGACATCACCGGTCGCAGGTTCCCGCGGGAGCGGCGATGCATCGGCCGCCGCGCCTGCAGGGATGGCGGACGCCGATGTCCCCCGGCCGCTGACCGAAGCCGAGCGCTGGATCCAGCTGCGCGAGGACGTGGCCGACTGCCGGCGCTGCCGGCTGTCGCAGACACGCACGCATACGGTGTTCGGCCGGGGCACGCCGCAGCAGGCGCGCTGGCTGCTGATCGGCGAGGCCCCCGGGGCGGAGGAGGACCGGCGCGGGGAGGCATTCGTCGGCCAGGCCGGCAGGCTGCTCGATGCGATGCTGGACGCAGCCGGCATCGATCCGGATGCCGAGGTGTTCATTGCCAACGTCCTGAAGTGCCGGCCGCCGGGCAACCGCAATCCGGAACGGGACGAGGTGGCTGCCTGCGAGCCGTTCCTGCACGAGCAGATCCGGCTGGTGAAGCCGGACTGCATCCTGCTGCTGGGGCGTTTTGCCGCACAGAGCGTGCTGCAGTCGGACCTGCAGATCGGCCGGCTGCGCAACAAGCTGCACCACATCACGCTGGATGACCGGCAGGTGCCGGTGGTGGTCACCTACCACCCGGCCTATCTGCTGCGCAACCAGCAGGACAAGCTGAAGGCATGGGAAGACCTCTGTCTGGCGCTGGCCACCGTCACCGAAGCGGCCGGTGAGCCGGTGACCATTCCCGAACCGGCCGGCAGGCGCACGACCGGTGGCCGCGCTGGCTCACCCCGGCGTCCGTCCTGATACGGTCGGGTGCCCGATATCAGGCGGGTTATCAGGCAGGTCATGCCACTGCGTGTGCGGCAACGCCTGGCAATGCCGGCTGCGGGCTTGCGCCTGACCGGGTATTCAGTGCGCCCCGGGCACGTTGCCGTGGTGCGGGTCTTCGCCGATCAGGTGCTCGGTGTCGTTGATGCGCTGGTTGCGGCGGTGCCAGATCATCACCAGCACCATGATGGCCGACACGGTGAGGCCGAACAGCACGGTCACCAGGTTGATGGGCAGGTTCAGCCAGAGCATCAGCGCGTAGAACAGCAGCATCACGAGGATGTTGAGGTTCTCGTTGAAGTTCTGCACGGCGATGGAATGGCCGGCGCTCATCACCACGTAGCCGCGGTGCTGGAGCAGGGCGTTCATCGGCACCACGAAGAAGCCCGACAGCAGGCCGATGACCAGCAGCACGATCATGGCGAGGATCTCGTTGTGCACGAGGCTCATGGCGGCCACGGCAACACCCATGGCCGCCCCCAGCGGCAGCACCCGCAGCGAGCGTTTGAGCGGCACCCACGAGGCGGCCAGCACCGCGCCCAGTGCCACGCCGAGGGCGACGATGCCCTGCAGGCGGGTGGCCTGGTCGAGCCGCATGTCGAGCTGGTGCTCGGCCCACTTCAGCACCAGGAACTGCAGCGAGGCACCAGCGCCCCAGAAGAGGGTGGTGACGGCCAGTGCGATCTGGCCCAGTGGATCACGCCACAGCGTGAGGTTGCAGCGCCAGAACGACTGCAGCAGCGACAGCGGATGCCTGGCGCGTTCCGGATAGCGGGCGCCGGTATCGGGAATGCGCAGGTTGATCAGTGCCGCCGCACCATAGATGCCGATGATCACCATCACCGCGGCCTCGGCCGGCGTGTCGATGTGGGTATCCAGCACGGGCAGGTCGAAGGACAGCAGCCAGGGCGCCACATGGGGCGAGATCAGCACGCCGCCCAGCACCGTGCCGAGGATGATGGAGGCCACCGTGGTGCCCTCGATCCAGCCATTGGCGGCCACCAGCTTCTCGGGGGGCAGCAGTTCGGTGAGAATGCCGTACTTGGCCGGCGAATAGGCCGCTGCGCCGAAACCCACCAGTGCATAGGCGGCCAGCGGCGGCAGCATGCCCAGCAGCAGGATGCAGCCCAGCAGCTTGATGGCGTTGGTGAGAAACATCACCCGGCCCTTCGGAATGGCATCGGCAAAGGCGCCCACGAAGGGCGCCAGCAGCACGTACGACACCACGAAGACCAGCTTCAGGAAGGGAATCAGCCAGTCGGCCGAATGGGCCTCGTTGAGCAGGGCAATGGCAGCGATCAGCAGCGCGTTGTCGGCCAGTGACGACAGGAACTGCGCGGCCATGATGGTGTAGAAGCCGGGTTTCATCCAGGCGGATCCCTTCCAGTCTTGGGGGCCGTGCGACGGGTCGTGCGACACGTCTGCGGCGGCCCATGTGGGTTTCCGGCACGCCACGGGCATGCCTCGCCCGCGATGATAACCGTACCCACCCGGCTGCGTGCCGCCGTCCCGTGTACGCGGGTAACAATCCAGCGCTGGAAATTCGGAAAATGGCCGCTGCGCCGCCGCCCCGTGTACGCGGGTAACAATTCGCGGCAGCGTGGTTCCCCGGCCGTGGCACCGGACGGACACCACTGCGGCCCCCGGCCGGACGTGCCGTTATCATCACGCCATGCCGCGAAACCTCACCGCCACCACCCTGACCGGCGCCATGGTCCACAACCTGGCACGGATGCGAACACTGATCGCCGAAGCCCACCAGCCCACTCCGGGCGGCGCCCTCCAGGTCCAGTCCCGCCAGGACACCCGGCTCTGGGCCGTGGTCAAGGCCGACGCCTACGGGCACGGGTTGCTCAACGCCCTGCAGGGCTTTGCGGCAGCCGATGGCATGGCACTGCTCGAATTCGAGGGGGCCCGCCTGCTGCGCGAGCGGGGCTGGACACGGCCGGTGCTGATGCTCGAAGGCCCCTTCGATGCGGGCGACGTGCGACAGGCCGCACAGCAGCAGCTGACGCTGGCCATTTCGCAGCCCCGGCACCTGCAGTGGATTGCAGCGGCCGGTCAGCCGGTGCAGGTGTATCTGAAGATCAACACGGGGCTGAACCGGCTGGGCGTGACACCGGCGGCGCTGCCGGCCTTTCTGGATGCACTGCTGGCCACACCGAACGTGCAGCTCGCCGGCTGCATGACGCACTTTGCCAACGCCGACAGCCCGGGCGGTGCCGACACGCCGCTGGCGGTGTTCGATGAGGCCGTGGCGGCCGTCTCCGCCCGCCTGCCGGCGGGCAGCGAACTGGCGCACTGTTCGGCCAATTCGGCCGCACTCTACACGCTACCGGCGTCGCTGCAACACTGGGCGCGTCCGGGTATTGCCCTCTACGGTGCCAGTCCCTTTGCCGGACGGCGGGCGCCGGAACTGGGGTTGCAGCCCGCCATGCGCCTGCAGGGCGAGATTCTGGCGGTACAGACACTGGCGCCGGGTGAGGCGACCGGCTACGGCGGCCGTTTCGTGGCCGAGTCCCCGATACGCATCGGCATCGTCGGCTGCGGCTATGCCGATGGCTACCCCCGCGTGGCGCCCACCGGTACGCCGGTGGCCATCGACGGGGTGCGCAGCCGCACGCTGGGCCGGGTGTCGATGGACATGCTGGCGGTGGATCTGACTCCGGTGCCGCACGCCGGGCCGGGCACCCCGGTGGAACTGTGGGGCGAGCAGGTCTTCATCGACGAGGTGGCCGAATCGGCCGGCACGCTCGGCTATGAACTGATGTGCGCCATCACCGCCCGGGTACGGCGCCAGACCGGCTAGCGTGCAGAGGCTGAAGCGTCCATGACACGCGTGCGGATCCGCACCGTCAGCGCAGAGACCGTACGATCACACCCGCATACGATTACCACCGGCCCGGCCTGATCCGAACGGACAGGCCCCGGCTCGCCCCGGAACGGATTCATGAGCAAAACCCAGTTCGTCTGTCGCGACTGCGGCAACACCACCGCCAAGTGGCTGGGCCAGTGCCCGGCCTGCCATGCCTGGAACACGCTGGAAGAATTCCGCGTGCCGAAAAAGCCGGCAGGCGGCGGCCGGCCCACCACCGGCATGCTGGCCGAGACCTCGACGGTGGCGCTGCTGTCGGACGTGCCGGTCGATACGGTACCGCGGCTGCCCACTGGGCTGGCCGAGTTCGACCGCGTGCTGGGCGGTGGCATGGTGCCCGGCTCGGTGGTGCTGATCGGCGGGGATCCGGGCATCGGCAAGTCCACGCTGCTGCTGCAGGCGCTGGCCCGCATGTCGCAGGACCAGCCGGTGCTGTATGTGAGCGGCGAGGAATCGCTGGCCCAGGTGGCGCTGCGGGCGGCCCGGCTAGGGATCGACGGCCGGACGCTGCCGATGCTGGCCGAAATCTCGCTGGCGCATATCACCCAGGCCATTGCGCAGGTCAGACCGGCCGTGGTGGTGATCGACTCGATCCAGACGATGATGAGCGATGACCTGACCTCGGCGCCCGGCAGCGTGTCGCAGGTGCGCGACTGTGCGGCCCAGCTCACGCGGCTGGCCAAGCAGCAGGGCGTGGCGGTGGTGATGATCGGCCACGTGACCAAGGAAGGGGCGCTGGCCGGCCCGCGCATTTTGGAACACATGGTGGACACGGTGCTCTATTTCGAGGGCGACAGCCATTCCACCTACCGGCTGATCCGTGCCATCAAGAACCGCTTCGGCGCAGTGAACGAGCTGGGCGTGTTCGGCATGACCGACCGCGGGCTGAAGGCGGTCACCAACCCGTCGGCACTCTTTCTGTCGCAGCATGCCGATCCGGTGCCAGGCTCTTGCGTGCTGGTCACGCAGGAGGGCACCCGGCCCCTGCTGGTGGAGATTCAGGCGCTGGTGGACCAGTCGGCCGGCGGCGCGCCGCGGCGGCTGTGCGTGGGGCTGGATCCGATGCGGCTGTCGCTGCTGCTGGCGGTGCTCAACCGTCACGCGGGCATTCATTATCACGACCAG
The DNA here is from genome assembly GCF_003892345.1 of Lautropia dentalis. GTDB lineage: Bacteria > Pseudomonadota > Gammaproteobacteria > Burkholderiales > Burkholderiaceae_E > Lautropia > Lautropia dentalis. Next base: position 2,026,454 of record NZ_RRUE01000001.1, on the reverse strand, counting down.
GACGTGTTCCTGAATGCCGTGGGCGGTGTGCGCATCACCGAGCCGGCGGCCGACATGGCGGTGGTGCTGGCCGTGCTGTCGTCGCTGAAGAACCGGCCGCTACCGCCCGGCCTGGCCGTGTTCGGCGAACTGGGGCTGGCCGGCGAAGTCCGGCCGTCACCCCGCGGACAGGAACGCCTGCGCGAGGCGCTGAAGCTGGGCTTTTCCCGGGTGATCTGCCCGAAGGCCAACGCGCCACGCAAGCCGCTGGCCGGGCTGGAGGTGGTGGCGGTGGAACGGATCGGCGAGGCGCTGGAGCAGGCCTGGGACTGAGCGCGCGTCCTGAAGCAGGTTATGGATTCATCGGCCCCCGCGCTGGCCCCGCCGTGTGCTGACAGGGCGCCGCACAGGCGAGGCTGGCCGATCAACGAGGTGAAAATCGGCACCGGCGAACCGCAGGGCGCCGCGCAGGCGGAGCTGCTCGTCTTGCCAGGCAGGGCAGCGCCGGCAGTGTGCAGATTCGGCGACGGGCCATGACTGCTGGCGTGTGCCGTTTTCACACCCCCGAAAGAATGATCTCCGCTGCCATTCGCCCGCTGCGCACGGCCCCTTCCAGCGTGGCCGGGTAGCCGCCGTAGCTGTAGTCGCCGGCCAGCGCCACGCCGGGCAGTTGCGGCAGCAGGGAACCGGGCGTGACCAGCGGGCGGTCATCGGTACATGAGAACGTGGCGCGCTTTTCGTGGATAAGCACGATGTGCTCGGCCGGTGGCAGGCCCATCACCGTGGCCAGCTGTTTCTGCAGCCCGGCACGCAGGGCATCCTCGCCCTGGGCCATGGCCTCGCCGCTGTCGCTGATCACCAGGGCGCCCAGATGCCATCCGGCCCGGCGGCCCCGGTCGAAATACCAGTGGGCCGGCTGGGCCTTGCCCTGGGCATCGACCAGCGAGAACACGGGCGGCAGCCGGGTGGGCAGCGCATGGTTGCCGGCCCGCCAGCCCACATAAGCGGTGGTGATCGGCCGCCAGCCAAAGCCTTCCAGTGGCGCCAGCGAGGCCGGAGGCGCCAGATCGGCCAGCAGGCGCGCCGCCGTCCATGGCGGGGTGGCCAGCACCAGATGACGGGCACGCAGCTGCTGCTCGCCCGCCGAGGGATCGAAAGCGCGAAGCAGATAGCCATGATGCGGCCGGGCCTGGAGGTCCACCCGGATCTCGCGCACCGGGGTGCGCAGCCGTACCGGGCAGCCATGGCGCTCCAGCCAGTCCACGGCCGGATCGACGAAGAGGGCAGCAAGATCCTGCCCGGCCAGCACGAAATCGCTGGCGGTGGGGGCCTGGCCGAGACTGTCGCGCAGCACGCGCAGGAACACGGTGGCCGAGGCCAGCGCCGGCGGGGTGTTCATCGCACTGATCACCAGCGGATCCCATAGCTGTTGCACGAGCCGCGCCGGCTGGCGCGTGTACTGGTACCACTCGGCCACCGTGCGCACGCCCACCGGGGGCCGCCAGCCGGCCGCCCGGGCACGAAACAGCGTCCAGACCAGCTGCAGGCGATCACCCCGGGAGAGCCCGCGGGACGTCAGCACCGCCGCCAGCAGCGACAGCGATTCGGCCAGCTGGCGGCTCAGCGAATCGGGAGTGCCGGCCGCCAGGACATGACGGCGGCGGCGCAGCTGCAGGCCGGCTGCATTCTCGAGCCGCAGCGGCAGGCGATCCATGCCCTGGCCATCGAGCCAGGCCACCAGATCGAGCGTGTCGCGATAGGCCCCCAGCAGCAGGTGCTGGCCGTTGTCCAGCGCGATGCCGTCGGTATCGGGCCAGGGCAGTACCTGCCGGCGGGCCCGCCCGCCCGCCTGGGGCGCGGCCTCCAGCACGCGGACCGGTACGCCGGCCTGCCGCAGGTGCAGCGCTGCCGACAGGCCCGCCCAGCCGGCGCCGATGATGATGACCGGGTCCATCGGCCGCGTCGGCGGGGTATGCCGGGCGTGCCGGTCGGAAAACATGTGTCGCATGATGTGCGTGGGTGATCAGAGCATGCCGTGTCGGTCATGAGGCGATGCGCGGCGCACGCCCGGTGGCCCGGGTTCTGCAGGCCAGCCAGAACTTGCGCAGCGGTGTCAGCGCGATGCGCTGGTTGAGCACGGCGTAGCCGCTGCGTTCGATCTCGTCGAGCAGCGCCACGTAGATGGCCGCCATGATCAGCCCCGGGCGCTGGCGGTTGCGGTCGACTTCCGGCAGGGCGGCAAAGGCTTCCCGGTAGGCATCGCGGGCCCGTGCGGCCTGTTCGGCCATCAGCGCCCGGAAGGCCGGCTGCTCCTCCAGCCCGGCGCGCCCGGACAGGAACTGCTGGCGGCTCAGGCCGTGACGGATCAGATCCTGCTGTGGCAGATAGACACGGCCCATGCGGGCGTCCTCACCCACGTCGCGGATGATATTGGTGAGCTGGAAGGCCAGGCCCAGCCGGTCGGCGTAGACCAGCGTCTGTGCATCACTGTAGCCAAAGATGCCGGCCGACATTTCGCCGACCACACCGGCCGCGCGGCGACAGTAGAGTTTCAGGCTCTCGAAATCCAGATAACGCACGTCGTCCAGATCCATGCGCATGCCATCGATCACTTCCATCAGCTGGCGGCGCTGGATGCCGAAGGGCGCCAGAAAAGGCTGCAGCGCACGCGTCACCGGGTGGGTGGGCGCGCCGGCGTACAGGTCACGCACCTCCTGCGCCCACCAGTCGAGCTTGCGCCGGGCCACGCCGCGGTCCCCCTGGGAATCGGCCACGTCATCCAGCTCGCGGCACCAGGCATAGAGCGCGGTGATGGCCCGCCGCCGTTCGGGGGGCAGGAACAGGAAGCTGTAATAGAAGCTCGAACCGCTCTGTACCGCCTTGTCCTGGCAGTATTCGTCAGGTGTCATGGATCAACCGCGTGGAAGAAAAACCCGTAGCCCGCATTGTCCCTGCCTGCGCCTGCCGGAGCAAATCGGCCAGCCGGGTCAAAGCTCACCGGCGCCGCGGCCGCAGGGCCAGGCCCAGCAGGGCCGGTGCATCACGCCAGCCGAGGGCAGGGCGATGGGCGACGGCATCGTAACCGGCACCGGCGATCCGGTCCAGAATCCGCTGCCCGCCGGCGATGATGAAGCGCAGTTCGGCCGCCAGGCGCCACGGCAGCCGGGCAGTCAGGCCCACGCCCGACTGCAGCTGTGCCTGCGCGCGCTGCCATTCCCGCTGCACGGCCAGGCGGCTGGCCGCCCCCAGACGCCCGGCGCGGGCTTCGGCCAGCAGCTGCGCGGCGCTGCTGCCGGCGGCCGCCAGCGTCTCTTCGGGCAGATAGACCCGGTCCTTGCCGGCATCGATGCCGATGTCCTGCAGGAAGTTGATGCGCTGCAGGGCGCTGCAGATGGCGTCCGCCTGCCCGCGGTTGTCGGGGGTGTCGGCGCCGTAGAGCTGCAGCATCAGCCGTCCGACCGGATCGGCCGAGCGGCGGCAGTAGTCCTGCACATCATCGGCACGGGCATAGCGCGTCACGCGCAGATCCTGCCGGAATGCGTCGATCAGGTCGCGAAAGCACTGCCAGTCCAGCCCGTGGCGGGCGGCCGGCGCCATCAGCCCGTCCACCACGGCGATGCCGCTGGGTGTGCCGCGGCTGGCCTGCTGCACCGCGGCATCGAGCGCCAGCAGGGCGGCCTCGCGCGCCACCACCGGGGCATCGCCCTCATCGGCCAGATCGTCGGCATGCCGCGCAAAATGATAGACGGCCACTACCGCACCCCGCAGCCGGGCCGGCACCAGCCATGACCCCACCGGAAAGTTCTCGGTGTGCTCGACGGCATGCCAGGGACTGTGCGCGGACGGCCCGGAAACCGGGCCGGCCGGATGCGACGGGTCGGCGGACGACGGCATTGGCTGCCCAGGGTCGGGGGCGGGCGATGTATTCATGGCGCGATTGTATCCACGCGTCCAGGCGCGCTGTTCCAGGCGGTTTGCGGGAACATACCCGGAGCCTGTGACCGTCTTGCCAGGCAGGGTACACGCGCCAGGCACCATGGCAGATCACGCCCGCCATCATAAAGGGGGCATGAAGTATTCATGAACGGTTGATGAACAAAGATGGCACAATGTCTAACCAACCAGTCAGTTACAACCGGTCATACATCCGGGCATCTTCCTCATGCCTCCGTTTCTGCGCACACTGCCTTTCTTTCTGCTGGTGCTCCAGGCCCTGCTCGCAGGCTGCAGCCCAAAGCCCCAGCCCCACGAGGAGCCGCCCCGGCCCGTCCTGTCGGAAACGCTCACTCCCGGTCCGCTGCTGGCCAGCTGGACCCTGGCGGGTGACGTGCGTGCCCGCACCGAAACCGCCTACGCCTTCCAGACCGGTGGCCGGGTGATTGCCCGTCCCGTGGATGTGGGCGACCGTATTCATCCCGGTGAGGTACTGGCCCGGATCGATCCTGCCGACCTGCAGCCGCTGGTCAACGCCCGGCGCGCCGAACAGGTGGCGGCCCGCAGCGAGCTGAAGCTGGCCGAGGCCGATCTGGGGCGGGCCGAACGCCTGCACGCCCGCAACTTCGTCAGCAGCGCCAATGTCGACCGGGCCCGCGCCGCCGTCGATGTGGCCCGCTCCCGCCTGAAGGCCGCCACCGCGCAGCTGCGACAGGCCGACAACGCCTTCGGTTACCGCAACCTGACCAGTGAGGTGGAGGGGGTGGTCACCGCAGTGCATGTGGAACCGGGGCAGGTGGTGGCGCCCGGCCAGCCGGTGATGCAGGTGGCGCGACAGGGCGACGTGGAAGTGGCGGTGGCCATTCCGGAGGCCGAGCTGGGCCGGGTCCGTGCCGTGGAACAGTGGGAGGTGAGCTTTGCCAGCCTGCCGGGCCGCCACTGGCAGGCGCTGCTGCGCGAACTGAGCCCATCGGCCGACCCCGCCTCGCGCACCTATGCCGCCCGGCTGGCGCTGCTGGGTGACACCCGGGACGTGGCACTGGGCATGAGCGCCACCGCCCAGCCGGATGATCCCGGCGAACCGGTGCTGAGCGTTCCGCTCTCCGCCCTTTACAGCCGCGATGCCGGCACCTGGGTCTGGGTGATCGACACAGCGAACCAGACGGTCCACCAGCGGGCCGTGCAGCTGGGCGCCACCAGCGGCAACCGCGTCGTCATCACCCGGGGGCTGCAGGCGGGTGAACAGGTGATCACGGCCGGCGCCAACCTGCTGCGCGACGGACAGAAGGTCCGTCTGCAGCGTGGCATACCGGCTGGCACCGGCGATGCGGCCAGTGCAACGAAGGGCACCGGCCGGGGAGGGCAGTGATAATGCACGACCCCGCCCATGATGACGCCTCCTCCAGCCATGACGATGGAGGTCCCGGCCATGACGACACCGTGACCGGACACCCCGACGCATCCAGTGCACCCACGCGCCCGGCCCCTGCTCCCCGCCCGGCCGAACGCTTCAACCTGTCTGCCCTGGCACTGCGCTTTCCGCAGGTCACGCTGTTCTTCCTGCTGGTGTTCGGCATCGGCGGAGCACTGGCGCTGTTCCAGCTGGGCCAGCGGGAGGATCCGGATTTCACCTTCCGCGCCATGGTGGTGCGTACCCAGTGGCCCGGTGCCACCGCCCGGCAGGTGGACGAAGTGGTCACCGACCGCATCGAAAAGACCCTGCAGGAAGTGCCGTATTTCAAGCGCACCACCAGCTACTCGAAGGCCGGCGAATCGATGATCGTCCTCGAGCTGAAGGACAGCTCGCCGGCGAGGGAGGTACCGAACTACTGGTACCAGGTGCGCAAGAAGGTGGGTGACATCCGCTGGCGGCTGCCGGCCGACATCCGCGGCCCGTTCTTCAACGACGAGTTCGGCGATGTCTTCGGCACCATCTATGCACTGACCGGCGACGGCATCCCGATGTCGGCCCTGCGCCGGCACGCCGAGGCCATCCGCGCCGAGCTGCTGAAGGTGCCGGACGTGGCCAAGATCGAGCTGGTGGGCGTGCAGCCCGAGCAGATCCACATCGACATCAGCCCGGCACGACTGGCCACACTGGGCATCACGCCGCAGATGATCGCCCGCGAACTGGCCGCCCAGAACCTGATCACCCCCGCCGGCACCGTGCACACGGACGAACGCAGCGTGCGGCTGGAGGTGAGCGGCCAGTTCGACAACGTGAAGGCCATCCAGGCCCTGCGCCTGACCGCCGGCAACCGGATCATCCGGCTGGGCGACATCGCCACCGTCCGGCGCGGTTATGCCGATCCCCCCACCGAACTGATGCACTTCGGGGGTCGCGAGGCCATCGGCATCGCCATCTCGATGGTGCCCAATGGTGACGTGCTGCAGCTGGGCCGCAACCTCGATGCCCGCATGCAGCAGCTCGAGGCCGACCTGCCGGTGGGGGTGGAATACGGCAAGGTCAGCGACCAGCCGAAGATCGTCGGCGAGGCGGTGGGCATCTTCATCCACTCGCTGATGGAGGCCGTGATCATCGTACTGGCCGTCAGCCTGCTGAGCCTCGGCCTGCGGGCGGGGCTGGTGGTGGCGCTGAGCATTCCGCTGGTGCTGGCCGCCACCTTCCTGGGGATGAAGGTGTTCGGCATCGACCTGCACCGTGTCTCCACCGGAGCGCTGATCATCGCGCTGGGCCTGCTGGTCGATGACGCGATGATCGCCATCGAGATGATGGCCCGCAAGCTGGAGGAGGGGCTCGACACCTTCTCGGCCGCCACCTACGCCTACACCAGCACCGCCTTCCCGATGCTGACCGGCACACTGATCACCGCCGTGGGCTTCCTGCCCATCGCCACCGCACGTTCATCCACCGGCGAATACACGTTCACCATCTTCGCCGTGGTCACGCTGGCGCTGCTGATCTCCTGGGTGATGGCCGTGGGCGCCGTGCCCTTCATCGGCAGCTACCTGCTCAAGGCCCATCCACGGGCCGCCCGGAAGACCATTGCTGCAGGCCAGGCCGATACTCCGGGAAGCCTGCAGCCAGAGGCTGGAGCAAAGGACCGGCCGGATACCTCCCGGGCGGCCACCGTGGCCGATGTGACGGGCCAGCCGGCCGCCCCGGATCGCATCACCGTCATGGACGTCGCTGCCTCGCCGGCAACGCCTGCAGATCCGGAACACGACCTCTTCGACACCCCGTTCTACCGCCGCCTGCGCGCCACCATCGAGGGCGCCATGCGCCACCGGTGGCTCACGCTGCTGGTCACGCTGGTGCTGCTGGTGGCGGGCATCTTCGGCATGGGGCTGACCACCAAGCAGTTCTTCCCGGATTCCAACCGGGCCGAGTTCCTGGTCGACCTGTGGCTGCCGGAAGGGGCCAGTCTGGCCGCCACCCGCCGCGAGGCAGAGAAGCTCGAGAAATGGCTGGCCGCCGACCCGGACGCCGAAACCTTCGTGGCCTACATCGGCAACGGCAGCCCCCGCTATTTCCTGTCGCTGGACAAGCAGCTCTACCGCACCAACTATGCCCAGTTCGTCGTGCTGACGAAGGATCTGGAGGCTCGCCAGCGCCTGCTGGGCCGCCTGCGCCCGGCACTGGACAGCCAGTTTCCGGGGGTGCGCACCCGCGCCTATCCGAACCCGCTGGGGCCACCGGTGGCCTTTCCGGTGCAGTTCCGCGTCTCGGGGCCGGACATCGCCGAACTCAAGCGGCTCGGTGCAGACCTGCTGGACCTGGTCAGCGCCAACCCCTACACCTACGGTGCGCACATGAACTGGGGTGAGCGGGCGCCCACGCTGAAGATCGATGTCGACCAGGACCGGGCACGGGCCGTCGGCCTGTCGAGCGGCCAGGTCAGCCGTGCACTGGGCGCCATCATCGACGGCACCCCCATCGGCACCCTGCACGAGGACGACCAGCTGATCCCGGTGGTCATCCGTGCCCCCGAGGCCGAACGCACGCAGCTCTCCACCCTCGGCTCGCTGCAGCTGCCCACTGCCCGCGGCGGCACCGTGCCGCTGTCGCAGGTGGCCAGGCTGCAGATGGAGATGGATGAGCCGATCATCTGGCGCCGCAGCCGCGTCCCGACCCTCACCGTCAACGCCGAGGTCCTGGCGGGCATGCAGGGGCGGGATGTGATGGCTCAGATCGAAAAGCACATGAAGCCGCTACGTGCCCGGTTGCCGGCCGGCTACCACATCGACGCCGGTGGCCCGGTGGAGGGCAGCGACGATGCCCAGGCGTCGATCAACGCCGGCATGCCGCTGATGGTGGGCCTCGTGCTCACGCTGCTGATGCTGCAGCTGCGCAGCTTCTCGCTGGTGGCCATGGTGGTGCTGACCGCACCCCTGGGCATCGTCGGGATCGTGGCGGCACTGCTCGTCTCGGGAATGCCCTTCGGCTTCGTGGCCATGCTGGGCACCATCGCGCTGGCGGGCATCATCATGCGCAACACGGTCATTCTGGTCGAGCAGATCCGCCAGGACATCGAGGCCGGCCACAGCCGCTGGCACGCCGTGCGCGAGGCCACCGTGCGACGTTTCCGCCCGATCACCCTCACGGCCGCCGCGGCCATTCTGGCGATGATCCCGCTGTCACGCGATGTGCTGTGGGGCCCGATGGCCGTGGCGATCATGGGCGGGCTGGTGGTGGCCACCGCGCTCACGCTGTTGATGGTGCCGGCACTCTATGTCACCTGGTACCGGATCCGGCCGCCGTCGGCCGGAGAGGAGCCGCGCGCGTCCGGGACGTGACTGCGCCTGCGCAACCGGGCGCTCCTGCAGGCACATGTCACGGTCCCATTCACCCCCACGTTCCGTCCCGGATCCCCCCTCTGGGCCTCTGGCCCTGCTGTCGTCACTGCCCTCCATTTCCGGGGTGGAAACGGCACGTTCGTCAGGCATGAACCGTGTTTGCCACCACGCGTTGCGTTTCGTTCAGCGCGCTGCCGTGTTTGGGCTAGAATCACCGGAATATTGCAGACACCCGCACGGGCGGCTGTGGCGAAATTGGTAGACGCACCAGATTTAGGTTCTGGCGCCGCAAGGTGTGAAGGTTCGAGTCCTTTCAGCCGCACCAGCCTGTTTTCACTTACAACCCAAACAACGGAACTCAACGACGGATGGCTTCCCAGCTTGAAACAACCGGCACCCTGGAACGCCGGCTGACGATTTCGGTAAACCCGGCCGACATTTCCTCCAAGGTCCAGGAGCGCTTGCGTTCGATGGCCAAGACCACCCGCATGCCCGGTTTTCGTCCGGGCAAGGTGCCGGTGCGCCTGGTCGAGCAGAGCTATGGCCCGCAGGTTCGTGCCGAGGCCCTGGGTGATGCCATCTCGCGCGCCTTCGGCGACGCCGTGCAGGAGCACGGCCTGCGCGTGGCCGGCCAGCCCGACATCGCCCCCACCGAAGCCCAGAAGGATGCGGCCGAACCCACCGAGTTCACCGCCACCTTCGAGGTCTATCCCGAAGTGAAGCTGGGCGACCCGTCCGCCCTGGAAGTCGACCGCTACACCGCCAGCGTCGACGACAAGGCGCTCGAGTCCACCATCGACGTGCTGCGCAAACAGCGCACCACCTGGAAGGCCGTGCGCCGCGGTGGCAAGAAGGGCGACCGCGCCACCATCGACTTCACCGGCAAACTCGACGGCGAAGCCTTCAACGGCGGCTCCGCCGAGGATTTCCCGATGGTGCTGGGCGAGGGCCGCATGCTGCCCGACTTCGAGGCCGGCGTGCTGGGCAAGAAAACCGGCGAGACCGTCACCTTCGACGTGAAGTTCCCCGATGACTACGGTGCCGAACACCTGGCCGGCAAGACCGCCCAGTTCGAGGTCACCGTCAAGAAGGTCGAAGGCCCCGAGCTGCCCGAGGTCGATGCCGAATTCGCCAAACAGATGGGCCAGGAAGATGGCGACGTCGAGAAGTTCCGTGCCGACGTGCGCAGCAACCTCGAGCGCGAGGTGCGCCAGCGCGTGCAGTCCCGCACCAAGACGGCCGTCATGGACAAGATCGTCGGTCTGGCCGACATCGAACTGCCCAAGGCCCTGGTGGAGCAGGAGGCCGAATCGCTGGCCGCCCGCATGCGCGAAGACCTCGCCGCCCGTGGCCTGGACATGCGCAAGGCCCCGCCGGTGCCCACCGATGCCTTCAACGAACAGGCCACCCGCCGCGTGCGTCTGGGCCTGATCGTCTCGGAAGTGGTGCGCGAAAACGCCCTGCAGGCCAAGCCCGAACAGATCCGCAAGCAGATCGAGGAGTTCGCCTCCACCTACGAGAACCCGGCCGAAGTGGTACGCTGGTACTTCTCCGACCGCGACCGTCTGGCCGAGGTCGAGGCCCTGGTGGTCGAACAGAACGTGGTGGACTGGCTGCTGTCGAAGGCCAAGGTCACCGACCACGAAGTGGGCTTCGACGAGCTGATGAAGGGTCTGGCCTGATCCCGGCCCCTGGCCCGTGCCGGACGCAGGTCCGGACCTGGCCAGACCGGCCTCCGGAACCCGCACCGGTGGCCGGCCCATGGTTTTTGCGGGGCAGGGCATCTGTGCCTGCCGGTCGCTGGCCCGGCACAGACCGCCTTCCGGCAGCTGCCGGGCGCCGGCCGTCGTACCGGTGTCCGGTGCCTCCCACTTGCAGATTCACGCATGAGCCCCATGTGGGGATCATCGACACCGGCCGGCCATGTACCGGCCGGTCGCGTTTTTGCCATTCACGCCATCCAACGAGGAAGTTCCCATGACCTTCAACAGTCTGGTCGAAGACCAGGTCAACCTGCACCTGTCACAGGGCACGGACCCCTTTGCCCCGACCTCGGCCCAGCAGCCCATGGGTCTGGGCATGGTGCCCATCGTCATCGAGCAGAGCGGCCGGGGCGAACGCGCCTACGACATCTACTCCCGCCTGCTGCGTGAACGCGTGGTGTTCCTCGTCGGTCCGGTCAACGATGCCACGGCCAACCTGGCGCTGGCCCAGATGCTCTATCTGGAAAGCGAGAACCCCGACAAGGACATCCACTTCTACATCAATTCGCCGGGTGGGGTGGTGTCGGCCGGTCTGGGCATCTACGACACGATGCAGTTCATCAAGCCCGACGTGTCCACACTGTGCATCGGCATGGCCGCCAGCATGGGCGCCTTCCTGCTGGCCGCCGGCACGAAGGGCAAGCGCTATGCGCTGCCCAACTCGCGCGTGATGATCCACCAGCCGCTGGGCGGCGCCCAGGGCCAGGCCACCGACATCGAGATCCAGGCCCGCGAGATCCTTCGCCTGAAGGCCGTGCTCAATGAAATCCTCGCCGAGCGTACCGGCCAGCCGCTGGAAGTGATCGAGCGCGACACCGACCGCGACAAGTTCCTCTCGGCCGAAGAAGCCCTGAAGTACGGCCTGATCGACCAGGTCATGAAGTCGCGGGCCGATGCATCGGCCCGCCCCGACGCGAAGAAGTGACCTGCCCGGAGAACAACGTACATGTCCGATAAAACAGGTTCCAGCGACAAACCGCTCTACTGCTCCTTCTGCGGCAAGAGCCAGCACGAAACCCGCAAGCTGATCGCCGGCCCGTCGGTGTTCATCTGCGACGAATGCATCGACCTCTGCAACGAGATCATCCGCGAGGAAGGGCAGGGCGAGACCCAGGGCGAAGGCGGCGACCGCCTGCCCATTCCGTCCGAGATCGCCGGCATTCTCGACCAGTACGTCATCGGCCAGCAGAAAGCCAAGCGCACGCTGGCCGTGGCCGTCTACAACCACTACAAGCGCCTGCGCCACAAGGGCGGCAAGGACGATGTCGAGCTGACCAAGAGCAACATCCTGCTGATCGGCCCCACCGGCTCCGGCAAGACGCTGCTGGCCCAGACGCTGGCCCGCCTGCTCAACGTGCCCTTCGTGATGGCCGACGCCACCACGCTGACCGAGGCCGGCTACGTGGGCGAGGATGTGGAGAGCATCATCCAGAAGCTGCTGGCCTCCTGCAACTACGACATCGAGAAGGCCCAGACCGGCATCGTCTACATCGACGAGATCGACAAGATCTCCCGCAAGGCCGACAATCCCTCCATCACCCGCGACGTGTCGGGCGAGGGCGTGCAGCAGGCGCTGCTCAAGCTCATCGAGGGCACCGTGGCGGCCATTCCGCCGCAGGGCGGGCGCAAGCACCCCAACCAGGACTTCGTCCAGGTCGACACCACCAACATCCTGTTCATCTGTGGCGGTGCCTTCGATGGCATGGACAAGGTGATCCGCAACCGTTCCGAGCGCTCCGGCATCGGCTTCGGGGCGGAAGTGAAGGGCGCCACCGACCGCTCGCTGTCCGAACTCTTCCAGGACATCGAGCCGGACGACCTGATCAAGTTCGGCCTGATCCCCGAGCTGGTCGGCCGCCTGCCCGTGCAGGCCACGCTGGACGAGCTGGACGAGGCCACGCTCGTGCGCATCCTCACCGAGCCGAAGAACGCCCTGGTCAAGCAGTACCAGAAACTCTTCTCGATGGAAGGGGTGGAACTGGACATCCGCCCGGCTGCCCTCAAGGCCATCGCCCGCCTGGCGCTCAAGCGCAAGGCTGGTGCCCGTGGCCTGCGCTCCATTCTGGAACATGCCCTGATCGACATCATGTACGAGCTGCCCGGCATGAAGAACGTCGAGAAGGTCGTCGTCGACGAGAGCGTCATCGAGGGTACGAGCAAACCGGTGCTGGTCTACGCCGACAGCCCCCGGGTGTCGGGCGGCAACAGCTGACAGGCAGCGTCCCGGGCAGCGGCCGGCGCTGACCGGCCCGGCAGAGTGGGGCGACCAGCCTTGCCGGCACATGGCGTCAATGAACATGACGGCCGGCCGGATCCGGGGCGTCCGGCCCGTGTTGCGCACATGGCGCCCCGCCGGTACGCGGCCGGGCCGGCGTGAAGAGGGCAGCGCCCCGACCCGCGCCGGGCACCGGCCCCGGCCCGGCCGCTTTCCTCCGAAGGCGGCCGGGCCATGCATTTTCCGGAAAGACACGATCCATCGGCTCCGGCTCGCCTTCCGGCCGGCCGGGAAGGCCGCCTGTCACACCACACAAATGTTGGTGGACCAGACACGGTTTCATAAGGAAAACCGTACCGATGGCCGGATATTCTTGTAATCTTTTGGATTGACCGCATATCGCACATATGCTTACCCCTGTGATCCTGGAAAGGTCCGGGCACAGCGGTCAGCACACTGTCGGGAAACAGATGAACGATAGCAACATTGCCCCCTTGGTCCTGCCTCTTCTGCCGCTGCGCGACGTGGTGATCTTCCCCCACATGGTCATCCCGCTGTTCGTGGGGCGCCAGCGCTCCATCAAGGCGCTGGAAGCCGCCATGGAGTCCGGCAAGAGCATCATGCTGGTGGCGCAGCGCAACGGCACCAAGGACGACCCGTCGGCCGGTGACGTGTACGACGTCGGCTGCATCTCCAGGATCCTGCAGCTGCTCAGGCTGCCCGACGGCACGGTCAAGGTCCTGATCGAGGGCGCCAGCCGCGCCCGCATTGCCCGCGTCGATACCGATGGCGAGTACTTCGCCTGCGAGCTGCAGGACCTGGGTGCCGAAGAGCCCGTCTCGGCCGAGGTGGAGGCCCTGCGCCGCACCATCCTGGGCCAGTTCGAGCACTACGTGAAGCTCAACAAGAAGGTGCCCTCCGAAATCCTCAGTTCGCTGGCCAGCATCGAGGATCCGGGGCGCCTGGCCGACACCATCGCCGCCCACCTGCCCATCCGCATCGACCAGAAGCAGGACGTACTCGAAACCCTGCCGGTCACCGAGCGGCTGGAAAAGCTGCTCACCCAGATCGAGAACGAACTGGACATCCTGCAGGTCGAGAAGCGCATCCGTGGCCGCGTCAAGCGCCAGATGGAGAAGAGCCAGCGCGAGTACTACCTGAACGAACAGGTCAAGGCCATCCAGAAGGAGCTGGGCGAGGGCGAGGACGGCGCCGACTTCGAGGACATCGAGAAGAAGATCCGCACCGCCCGCATGCCCGAAGAGGCCCGCAAGAAGGTCGAGAGCGAGTTCCGCAAGCTGCGCCTGATGTCGCCCATGTCGGCCGAGGCCACCGTGGTGCGCAACTACATCGACGTACTGCTGGCACTGCCCTGGAAGAAAAAGAGCAAGGTCAGCAACGATCTCACCCATGCCGAGGAAGTGCTCAACGCCGACCACTACGGGCTGGAAAAGGTCAAGGAACGCATTCTCGAGTACCTGGCCGTGCAGCAGCGCGTCGACAAGGTGAAGGCCCCCATCATGTGCCTCGTCGGCCCTCCGGGCGTGGGCAAGACCTCGCTGGGCCAGTCCATTGCACGGGCCACCGGCCGCAAGTACGTGCGCATGGCACTGGGGGGCGTGCATGACGAGGCCGAGATCCGCGGCCACCGCCGCACCTACATCGGTTCCATGCCGGGCAAGATCCTGCAGAACCTGACCAAGGTGGGCGTGCGCAACCCGCTCTTCCTGCTGGACGAGGTCGACAAGATCAACAGCGACTACCGGGGTGACCCCTCGGCTGCGCTGCTGGAGGTGCTCGACCCCGAGCAGAACAACACCTTCGCCGACCACTATGTGGAGGTCGATTACGACCTGTCGGACGTGATGTTCGTGGCCACCGCCAACTCGCTCAACATCCCGCCAGCACTGCTGGACCGGATGGAGATCATCCGCCTGTCCGGCTACACCGAGGACGAGAAGGTCTCCATTGCCCAGCGCTACCTGCTGCCCAAGCAGATCCGCAACAATGGCCTGAAAGAGGGCGAGCTGAAGATCACCGAGCCGGTGATCCGCGACATCCTGCGCTTCTACACCCGCGAGGCCGGCGTGCGCTCGCTGGAACGCGAGATCTCCAAGATCTGCCGCAAGGCGGTCAAGGCGCTGCTGCTCGACAAGACGCTCAAGCATATCGAGATCACGGCCGACAACCTCAGCACCTTCCTCGGCGTGCGCCGCTTCCCCTACGGCCAGCTCGAGAAGGTCAACCAGGTGGGGCAGGTCAATGGCCTGGCCTGGACCGAATTCGGGGGCGAGATCCTCACCATCGAGGCCATCGCCGTGCCGGGCAAGGGCAAGAACCTCACCACCGGCAAGCTGGGCGACGTGATGAAGGAATCCATCAATGCCGCCATGACCGTGGTGCGTCGCCGGGCTGCCCAGCTGGGCATCAAGCCGGACTTCTACGAGAAGAACGACATCCACGTGCACGTGCCCGAGGGCGCCACGCCGAAGGACGGCCCCAGCGCCGGTATCGGCATGACCACGGCACTGGTGTCGGTGCTGACCGGCATTCCGGTGCGGGCCGATGTGGCCATGACCGGCGAGATCACCCTGCGGGGCGAGGTGCTGGCCATCGGTGGCCTGAAGGAGAAGCTGCTGGCCGCCCAGCGGGCCGGTCTGAGGCTTGCGCTGATTCCCGAAGAGAACATCAAGGATCTGGCCGAGCTGCCCGACACCGTCAAGAACAACCTCGAGATCGTGCCGGTGAAGTGGATCGACAAGGTGCTGGAACTGGCGCTGGAGCGCATGCCGCAGCCGCTGCCCGACGCAGACGAGGCTCTCGCCCCGGCCACGCCGCCGGTGACGGCCACCAAGCCTGCCGACGGGATCGTCGCGCACTGAGACCAGGCGGCGCCCTGTTGCGCCGCCTGCCGTTATCGGTTGCCGTACATACCAGATTTGCATTTGGTCCAAAATCCCTGCTATCATCTTCTTTTGTTTGCAACGCGCTGGGTGCTTAGCTCAGTTGGTAGAGCGGCGCCCTTACAAGGCGTAGGTCGGGAGTTCGAGGCTCTCAGCACCCACCAGCAGCTTTGTTGACAGACAAAAAATGCGGGCTATAATGCCTGCTTCAGCAGCAAACCAGTTGTTTGAACGGAGCGGTAGTTCAGTTGGTCAGAATACCGGCCTGTCACGCCGGGGGTCGCGGGTTCGAGCCCCGTCCGCTCCGCCAGCTTTTTTCGAAAAGTGCAAACAACCCAGCCGCTGGAACGGAGCGGTAGTTCAGTTGGTCAGAATACCGGCCTGTCACGCCGGGGGTCGCGGGTTCGAGCCCCGTCCGCTCCGCCACCTTCTCCGGGCAACCGGAAAAACAGAAAAGCCACCCTCGCGGTGGTTTTTTTGTGCCCATGTTTGTGGCCATGCGCTGCTTCTGTGTCCAAACGCTGTTTTGTGCCTGAACGCTGCTTTTGCTGCCTTTGCGCCCCTACGCCGCCTGCGTTCAGGGCCAGGCCGCCAGAAACCCCGGCTGCACCGCCAGCACCCGACGCGCCGTACACTGTCATGCCCCAGCGGAACCTGCACAGTTCGGGCCGCTGAAGCGCAAGCTTCGGCGCCCGTTCAGGCCAGACACCCCAGTTTCTTTTGCCCGGACAATCAAGGGGTTGGCGGTACAGCTTCACACAATGAGAATGAAGGGCGCATTGCTACCGGCTTGGAAGAATTCAAACAATGATTATCATTGCCCCATCACAAATTCCTCCTCTTCCGGACCATGTTCGTTCCCTTTCTCATCATGCTTCGCGAGGGCATCGAAGCCGCCCTCATCGTGGGCATCGTTGCCAGTTACCTCAAGCAGAGCGGCCGTGATGGCCTGATGCCCGCCGTCTGGGTGGGGGTGCTGCTGGCCAGTGCGCTGTCGCTCTTTGCCGGCGCCGCCCTGCAGCTGATGGCGGCGGAGTTTCCCCAGAAGGAACAGGAGCTGTTCGAGGGTGTGGTCGGCCTGATCGCCGTCGGCATGCTGACCTCCATGGTGTTCTGGATGAAGAAAACGGCCCGCAACATCAAGGGCGACCTGCAGGCGTCGGTCGAGAAGGCGCTGGGGCAGGGCACCGACGCCGCCGGCTGGGCGCTGATCGGCATGGTCTTTCTGGCCGTGGCCCGCGAGGGGCTCGAATCGGTGTTCTTCCTGCTGGCCATCTTCCAGCAAAGCCAGGGCTGGGAGGCACCGGTCGGGGCGCTCGCCGGCATCGCCGTGTCGGTGGTGATCGGTTACGGGCTGTATTCCGGTGGCGTGCGGCTCAACCTGCGCAAGTTCTTCCGCTTCACCGGCGGCTTCATCCTGCTGGTGGCTGCCGGGCTGCTGGCCGGTGTGCTGCGCAAGTTCCACGAGGCCGGCATCTGGAACCAGCTGCAGGAGGTGGTGTTCAACCTGGACGACACCCTGCCGATGGACAGCCCGCTGGGCACCGTGCTCTCCGGCCTGCTGGGCTACCAGTCTGCCCCGGTGGTGGGCGAGGCGATCGTCTACGTGGCCTTCCTCGCCATCACGCTGTACCTGTTCCTGAAGCCGGCGGCACCGTCTCCGGCCACCACACGCTGATGCAAGGCTGCATGTGCATGCAGCATCCATGGACCTGCTCGCACCTGTGCTGGACGCACTGCGTGTTCGGCCATGCGGAATGCGTGCCCGCCCGATCCGGCAGCGCTGAGCGCACACGCAGTCCCGTTCAGACCAGCCCCTTCTTTCACCTGACATCCATCACACATCATGCCTGATCCGAACAAGAAATCCTCCTCCCTGATGCGGGTTGCCGTCGGCGGCTCGGCCGTCCTGGTCATTGCCGGCCTGGGGGCCTTCTGGTATGCCTCCAACAAGGCCAAGCAGGCGGCACCACAGGATGATGCCAACACCGTCACGGTCACCATCCAGGACAACGTCTGCAAACCCAACGACATCACCGTTCCGGCCGGCCGCACCACCTTCCGCATCGTCAACAACTCCGACCGTGCGCTGGAGTGGGAAATTCTGGACGGCATCATGGTGGTGGAGGAGCGCGAGAACATCGCCCCCGGCTTCACGCAGACCATGAAGGTCAAGCTGCGTCCCGGCGACTACGACATCACCTGCGGCCTGCTCAGCAACCCGCGCGGCAAGCTGCATGTCACCCCGTCGGCCGAATCCGAGGCCGAGGGCAACAACCCGTCGGCCCTGAACTTCCTGGGCGCCCAGGCCGAGTACAAGTTCTACCTGATCTCGCAGAGCAGCCAGCTGGCCGATGCGGTGGGTGAGCTGCAGGCCGCCATCCAGGCCGGCCAGCTGCAGCAGGCCCAAGCCCTCTATGCCCCGGCCCACCTGCTGTACAAGCGCATTGAGCCGATGGCCGACAACTTTGCCGATCTGGAGACCCGCATCAACGGCCGGGCCGACTACTTCGCCAAACGGGAAGCCGATCCGGAATTCCGCGGCTTCCACCGTCTGGAGTACGGTCTGTTCGGCCAGGGGCAGGGCGACCTGAAAGCCCTGCAGCCGGTGGCCAACACGCTGGCGGCCGATGTCGACACGCTCAAGACCCGTCTGGCCGCACTGGAAACCCAGCCCGAGCGGCTGGCCAGCTCGGCGGCCCGCCTGCTGCGCCGCACTGCTGACAACCTGCCCAATGGGGGCGAGGAGGGCTGGAGCCATGCCGAGGCCGCCGACCTGCAGGGCACGCTGGACGGCACGAAGAAACTGGCCAATCTGGTGCTGCCGATGCTGACGAAGCCGGCGCCGGACCTGAAGAAATCCATCGAGGATGGCTTTGCCCAGTTTGCGAAGGAGCTGGAACCGTACCGCGACGGCGACGGCTTCAAACCGGGCGCACTGCCGGCCGACGCCCGCCAGGCCATCACCGCCACGGTGAGCAAACTGGCGGATGACTTGGCCAAGGTCAACGCAGCCCTCAAACTGGAGTAATAAGCTTTCGCTGTCACGGATATTCTCTTCAGGAGACTTTCATGCACGATCGCAGCAAGAGCGCCCCACAAACCACGGCAGGCCAGCACTGTCCGGTGCACGCGGGGCAGCCCACAGCCCCGCAGGCCGGCGTGCCCCTGACCTGTCCGGCCGGCATGGGCCTGTCCTCTGGCGCCCCGCAGTCTGCCGGTCGCCGCGCCTGGCTGGGCGGGGTGGGGGCGGCCACCGTGGGTCTGGCCGGGCTGGCTGCACACCCGGCCCCGGCCGCCGCAGCAGACGCTGCTGCAGCCAGCACCGGGTCTGACCATGACGGCGCAGGGCAGGTCACCGACGCCCCCACCAGCACCGTCTTCCAGGAACGTGTGCCGTACCTGGGCGTGCACCAGGCCGGCGTGGTCACCCCGCGCCCCAGTGCCGGCATGCTGGCCTCGTTCTCGGTGCTCGCCCAGGACAGGGAAGAGCTGGAGCGCCTGTTTCGCACGCTGACGGCCCGCATCGCCTTCCTCACCCAGGGCGGCAAGGAAGTGCAGCTCGATCCCAAGCTGCCCCCGGCCAGCTCCGGCCTGCTTGGCCCGGTGGTGACGCCCGACGCACTGACCATCACCGTCTCGCTGGGCGACTCGATGTTCGACGAGCGCTTCGGCCTGAAGGATGTCAAGCCGCGCCATCTGCAACGCATGACGCGCTTCTTCAACGATGCGCTCGATCCGGCCCTCTGCCACGGCGACCTGTCGATCCAGTTCTGTGCCAACACACCGGACACGATCATCAACGCCCTGCGCGACATCATCAAGAACCTGCCCGACCTGCTCGTGCTGCAATGGAAGCAGGAAGGCAACGTGCCCCCCATTCCGGAAGTGAAGGGCCAGCAGCCCGAGAGCGCCCGCAACTTCCTGGGCTTTCGCGACGGTTCGGCCAACCCCGATTCGGCCGATGCCGCGCTGATGGACCGCGTCGTCTGGGTCGGCCCGAAGAGCGGCGAGCCTGCGTGGGCCGTGGGCGGCACCTACCAGGCCGTGCGCATCATCCGCAACTTCGTCGAACGCTGGGACCGCACCCCGCTGCAGGAGCAGGAGGCGATCTTCGGCCGGCTCAAGGACAACGGCGCCCCCATGGACGGTGGCAAGACCGAGTTCGACGTGCCCGACTACACGAAGGATCCGAAGGGCGAGCACACGCCGCTGGATGCCCACATCCGCCTGGCCAACCCGCGCACCCCGCAGACCGAAGAGAACCTGATCCTGCGCCGGCCGTTCAACTATTCCAACGGCGTGACCAAATCCGGCCAGCTCGAAATGGGCCTGCTCTTCATCTGCTACCAGGCCAACCTGCAGAAGGGCTTCATCACTGTGCAGAAGCGCCTGGACGGAGAGCCGCTGGAGGAGTACATCAAGCCCATCGGCGGTGGTTACTTCTTCACGCTGCCCGGCATCCGCGACAAGAATGACTGGATCGGCCGCACGCTGATGGAAGCGAGCAGCGGCAGCACGCGCAGCTGATGGTTCGGCACGGAACTTCACGCAGGACATGAACTGCCAGCCGGTGCCATCGCCGCGCCGCTGTCCCAGGCATTTGTGCAGCCCCGGCAATTCCTCCTAAAATGCTGAGGCTTCATCAGACTGAGTTTCGTTTTCGATTCGTTTCCTGGTGTGTCATGGTCTCCTGAGTCTCCTTTCCACACCGGTTTCAGTCGTTTTGTTTCATCACCCCTTAAGCAGTTTGGTCCTCCCATACGCAGTTTGGTTTTGCCATACACAGTTTCATCCTCCCTTACGCAACAAGGAGCTTTTTTCATGAGCATTCGTCGCAGCATCCTGTCCGTGCTGGTCGCCAACGCCCTGGCCCTGACGGCCGTCAGCGCGCAGGCCGCCGTGCAGCCCAGCGAGCTGGTCGCCCCCATCGCCGAATACAAGGTGTATGTGGACCAGAACGTCGCCCAGCTGGTGAAGGAAACCAAGGTGTTCGTGGCTGCCGTCAAGGCCGGCAACATCGACAAGGCCAAATCGCTGTTCGCCCCGGTGCGCACCCACTATGAGCGCGTCGAACCCGTGGCCGAGCTGTTCAGCGACATGGACGCCGCCATCGACTCCCGCGCCGATGACCACGAAAAACGCGAGGAAGACCCGGGCTTCGGCGGCTTCCACCGCATCGAGCACGCCCTGTGGGTCACGAAGGACACCAAGAGTGTCGAAAAATACGCCGATGAGCTGCAGGCCAATGTCGAGGAGCTGCACAAGCGTCTGACCGACCTGACCTTCCCGCCCGAGAAAGTGGTCGGTGGTGCCGCTGCCCTGATGGAAGAAGTGGCTGCCACCAAGATCTCCGGCGAAGAAGACCGCTACAGCCACACCGACCTGTACGACTTCGAAGCCAACTTCCAGGGCGCCTACAAGATCGTCGAGCTGTTCAAGCCGCTGATCGCCCGCGAAGACAAGGCCTTCCTGGCCAAGACCGAGAAGAACTTCGACACGGTCTTCACCATCCTGAAGAAATACAAAACCAAGAGCGGCGGCTTCGAAAGCTATGACAAACTGAGCGAAACCGACCGCAAGATCCTCTCCGGCCGCGTCAACACCCTGGCCGAGGATCTGTCTAAACTGCGCGGCATGTTCGGTCTGAACTGAGCCCCTCGGGCAAGCGCGACGGCGCGGTCCCAGGTACGGTACGGGCCATGCCCCGGAACCATCGGGGCTTCTGCGGCCCTGCCGCCCCACCCCGTTCCCGAAAGGGAAGGGGGTGGGTGCCTGTCTGATTAGCGCCGGTTGCTGCCTTCCCAGCCAGCACCCGTCTCCCCCACGGCCGGCCCAGCCGGCCTTCGGGGCAGGCGGGTGTTTTCATGCATGGGCCACGATGCCGCCTTCGCTCCCCTTGTCACATCCTTTATCATCTGCAGTCTTTGCCTTGCGTAGCCACATATCAGCGGCATCTCGCGCACCCAGGCCTCTTTCTCCTGCCGTCCCCATGCTGAAAAGTTCCGGTATCACCCTGTCCCTTGCGGTACTGGCCATCGTCGGTGCCCTGGGCATCGATGCCTATCTGCCCTCCCTGCAGGCCATCGGCCAGAGCCTGCAGGCCGACCCGGCCACCGTTCAGCAGACGCTGAGCATCTACATCGCCATGATGGCCCTCACCACGCTGTTTGCCGGCACGCTGTCCGACAGCTTCGGGCGCCGGCCGACGGTCATGGCCTCGCTGCTGCTCTTCGCAGGTGCCTCGGTGCTGGCCATCTTCGCAAAGAGCATCAGCGTGCTGATGCTGGCCCGCGGGCTGCAGGGCATTGCCGCCGGCTTCAGTGTCGTACTCTCGCGCGCCATCGTGCAGGACCGCTTCCAGGGCCCCGAGGCCCAGCGCGTCATGTCGCTCATCACCATGGTGTTCTCCATCGCCCCCTCGGTCGCCCCCATCATCGGTGGCTGGCTGCAGGCCTCCCTGGGCTGGCAATCGGTGTTCGTGATGCTCTCGCTCTACGGCTTCGGCCTCTGGGCCCTCTGGGCCTGGGGCGTGCCCGAAACCCTGCCGGCCGAGCGGCGCGTACCGTTCCGGATGGGTCGCATTCTGGGCAACTATGCGCAGGCGCTCGGTCACGGGCCGTTCGTGCTGCGCATCCTGGGCATCGCGCTCGCCTTCATCGGCGTGTCCATCTACGTCAGCTCCTCCGCCGAGCTGATCATCAACATCCTCGGGCTGTCCGAAACCAGCTTCGGCTGGATGTTCATCCCGATGACCGCCGGCATGCTGATCGGCTCCAGCCTGTCACGCCGGCTGGCTCGCAAGGTGGCCCCCGGCCGCCTGATCACCATCGGTTTCGTGCTGATGCTGGGCGCCACCGTGGCCAGCGTGATCTACACCTCACTCACCGATCACCCGCAGGTACCCTGGGCCACGATCCATCTGGGCTTCTACAACCTCGGCATGGCACTGGCGGTTCCGGCCATGACGGTGGACGTGCTGAGCATCTTCCCGCAGATGCGCGGGCTGGCCGCCTCGCTGCAGAGCTTCGTGCAGATGACCATCTTCGCCCTGGTCTCGGCCTTTCTGGCACCGCTCATCTTCCACAGCGCCCAGCTGCTGGCCATCGCCCACCTGACCGGCCTGATCGCGGGCCTGATCCTCTGGATCATCGGCTGCAGGATGAGTCCGGCCGGAACCGCTCAGCAAGCCGTGACGGGACAGGGACAAAAGCAGGAGTAAGGGTGGGCAGTAAAGTCTCCCTGAGACAAGGGCAGGGACAAGGACAGTAAAGTCTCCCCGGGAGATGGGCAGGGACAGCAAGCATCCCTCCTCTGAAGTACCTTCCGCAGCCACCACGAAGAAACGCCGGCTCCTGCACACAAACAGGGAAACCGGCGTCCAGCCCGGGTGACCGGCACCCGGGGAGGGTTTCAGCCCATCAACGGGTCCATCACAGCCCGTAGACCTTCAGCCGATCCTCGACCGGGGCGAAGGTTTTTTCGCCGGCCGGGGCGGCAATGCCACCGAACACCAGCTGGGCACGCAGCTGCCACGAGGCGGGAATGTTCCAGGTGCGGGCCACGGCCTCGTCGATCACCGGGTTGTAGTGCTGCAGGTTGGCGCCCACGCCGACGCTGGCCAGTGCCGTCCAGATGGCGTACTGGTGCATGGCGTTGGTCTGGTCGGCCCAGACGGGGAAGTTGTCGGCATACAGGGCAAACTTCTCCTGCAGCCCCTTCACCACGGCCTGGTCCTCGAAGAACAGCACCGTACCCGCGGCCGCCGCAAAGGCATGCAGCTTGTCCTGGGTGGGCTTGAAGTTCTCGGCCGGCACGATCTTCGCCAGTGCTTCTTCGACCAGTTTCCAGAGCTTTTCGTGCTCGGCGCCCAGCAGCACCACCACACGGGTGGACTGCGAGTTGAAGGACGACGGCGTGTGCCTGACCGCATGCTCGACCAGCCTGACCACCTCGGTGGCCGGTACCGGCAGCTGTTTGTTCAGTGCGTAGATGGAACGGCGGGTTTCGGCCACCTGATGCAGATGTTGCAGGGACATGTATGACTCCAGTAAGAGAGGGGAGAGAACTCAGCGTTTGCCGCGCAGGTGATCGACCGACAGCGAACCGGCACCGGCCGCCGCGATGTACAGGAAGATGAAGCAGAACAGCACGGCCGACTCACCGCCATTGGCCAGCGGCAGCAGCGGATTGCCCTGGGCGGCGTGAGCCATGAAATAGGCCACGGCCATCTGGCCCGACAGGATGAAGGCCACGGGCCGGGTGAACAGGCCCAGAATCAACAATGCACCGCCGATGAGTTCCAGCGCCGCGGCGGCGATCATCATCGGGTTGCCGGAAATATCGCCCATGGAGGCCGGAAAACCGAAGACCTTGGACGTACCGTGCCAGATGTACAGGTACGCCGTCACGATGCGCAGGACGGACAGCAGCGGGGACTGGAAGCGGGACAGGAAGTTCATGATGGGGAACCGTTCGGGAAATGCCCGGGGGCAGGGGGAGGAGAGGGGGTGGACAGATGTCTGGCATGGCAGGCAGACATCGGAGCAGACATGCCGGGCATACCGCACCACAACCGTCCGCAGCGCGACTGTCCATCGTGAGGACATTCTAAGCCAGCTTTGGCACGGCGGAACGCCACCCGTCAGGCAATGGGAAAGACTATTGTCTCACTTAACAGAACAATACTCCCTCAGTCCTGCACCCCCGCACAGCCTTCCGCACCATCCGCACGCGCCCGCAGGAACACCGGCAGCATCTGCCAGGCCTGCAGCGCATAGGCTGCACACCACATCAGCCCGGCTGCCTGCAGCAGCACCGGCGGATCGAACCAGTAGGCCAGCGCCCGCAGCACCGCCCCTGTGGTCAGCAGCACTGCCCCCACGATCACCCAGGGGCGGCCGTTCTTCTCGAGGCCGCTGTGCGTATACCCGGCAATGCAGATGACGGCGTAAACAGCCAGCCCCAGCGCGCCCACCGTCAGCAGGTGAATTCCCGGACTGGCACTGCCATCGCCCTGCAGGAGCATCAGACCGGTCAGCCCGTAACCGGCCGCCATGAACAGATACACGCCGTAGAGCATCAGCGGCCAGCGGTGAAACAGCGGCCGCCCCACATGCCAGTCGTTGAGCAGGTTCAGCATGGCAGCCGACGAGGCCAGCGCCAGCCATCCCGTCACCCGGTCGTCCGGCGCAAACCATTGCATCACCGTGAACAGCGTGATGCAGATCACCGCCAGATGCCGCCGCGGCGGGCGGGCCAGATAGGCCTCGCGCTCGTCATCATCGTGGCCAGCCACCACCCGGGGAGCTGATGCAGGCAATACGGCCCCAGTTGCCGTTGCGAGGCCCCCGGACGCTGCATCTGCCCCCATCCGGGCATTCGGCGTACCACCTGCAACAACCTGTACAGCCGGCGCAGCCGTCTGCGTCACCTGCCGGGCTGCCCGCCGTTCCTCGGCATTCAGGTCATCGATGCTCGCGTTGACGATGGACATCGAGATGCGGCTCATCGCCACCACGATCAGGCACATCAGCACGCCCAGCGTGGCATGGAGCCAGCGCATCGGATACTCGTCCCGCAGCGCATCCACGTAGAAGCCCGTCACCGTGCACACGAGTGCCAGCAGTGCCCACCAGAAGCCCTGCTGCCGGTGGCCCGGGTCGCGCCACAGCCGCGGGCCGATCAGTGCCGTCAGCATCACCGCAAAGCCCACATGGGCGGCCCCCGCCAGGGCCAGCATCACCGGCGGCCAGAAGCCGCTGAGCCAGAACGCCATCCGGCCCGCCAGCCACCAGGCCAGCAGCTGCCGCACATGGCGCGCCCGGAATGACCGCGTGCCGGTGAACTCGGGCACCGCCGTCAGCGCAAAGCCCGCCACCGCCGCCAGCGACAGCCCGAACAGCAGCTCGTGCACATGCCAGACCTGCGCGCCGCCAGGCACGGCCGGCAGCGGCCAGCCCAGCCCCAGAAACAGCAGCCACAGCGCCACCAGCCCCAGCCCGGCCAGCAGCGTGGCCACGAAGAATGGCCGAAAGCCGCACAGCCACAGCGGATGGGCCAGCCGCCAGACCGGGACGGCCTTCGTTTCATCCGGAGCATCACCCGCAGACACAGCGCCGGCAGGCACAGTACCCGAAGGATCCCGGCTGCGGAGCGGACGCGAAGCTGACGCAGACATACTGCCTTCGGGCACAGTACCCGAAGGCGTGTCACCGGAAGAGGCCAAGTGCATCTCGCCTCCGTTCAGCGGCCGGCTGGAAGAAACCTGATCCATCGCACCCCCATTCAGCAACCGGTCCGCCTGACCGTCGAATCCACATCCAGCGCCACGCCGGCATCCACCACCTGCAGATCACCGGGCACCTGCAGTGCACCACGGCCCGGCATATCCGAACAAGCCTGCGGCGCGCGATCCCCCGGCGACGCCAAGGACTGCGCCGCTCCAGCAACGCCCAAGGCGCCATCGGGCGACGCAGCGGCGGCCGTCTCCGGCCCGGCCTCCACCGCCACACCCCGCAGCGGCGGCAGCTCGAACGCCGCCCGTACCACCGGCTGTGCCAGCAGCGCCGCCGTGTGCTGGTGGACCCAGGCTTCCGAACGGGCAATGGCCGGCACCGGCAGCGTCATTTCCCAGACGAAGCGGCCCGGGCTGGCCGCCATCACCCGCACCTGGTCGGCCAGCGTGATGGCCTCGGTCACGTCGTGGGTGATCATCAGCACCGCCAGGCCCCGGGTGCGCTGCTGTTCGAGCAGCAGCTGGTGCATCTGCGCCTTCAGGCCGATGTCCAGCGCCGCAAAGGGCTCATCCAGCAGCAGCAGGTCCGGCTCCAGCACCAGCGCACGCGCCAGCGCCGCCCGGCTCTGCATGCCCCCCGAGAGCTGGTTGGGAAACTGCGCCAGCGCCACGTCATCCAGCCCCAGCGCATGACCCATGGCCATGGCCCGGGCCGTGCGCATGCGCCGGTTCACCCCGCGCGCCTTCAGGCTCAGTGCAATGTTGTCGAGCGTGGTCTTCCAGGGCAGCAGGTGCGGACTCTGAAAGAGCACGGCCGTACGGCCGAAACCGTTGCGTACCTCGCCATCCTGCACATCCAGCAGCCCGGCACACAGATGCAGCAGCGTGCTCTTGCCGCACCCCGATGGTCCCACCAGTGCCAGCGTCTGCCCGGCCGGCAGACGCAGCGACACACCCTGCAGCACCGTGCGCGTGGCAAAGGCATGTTCCAGCCCTGTTACCTCCAGCGCCGGCAGCTCGCCCGAACCGGCGCTGCCAGACCGGGGCACACGGTGCAGGGAGGCTGTGCCCCCCGCCGTTCCAGTGCCATCGCCGGCGCCACCGGCTCCGTGCCTGTCCGTCGTGGCATG
The DNA here is from genome assembly GCF_003892345.1 of Lautropia dentalis. GTDB lineage: Bacteria > Pseudomonadota > Gammaproteobacteria > Burkholderiales > Burkholderiaceae_E > Lautropia > Lautropia dentalis. The sequence goes on along the minus strand of NZ_RRUE01000001.1, from coordinate 1,999,536 downwards.
CCTGTCCTTCGTGGCGTGTGTTTCCGTCATCTGCACCGGCTGCAAAGCTGCCGGCCCGTCCATGGCGCTCATCGTGTCTGCCTTCATCCCATCCGGCCTCCCGCATCGCGCCAGGCCTCGATCTCGCGCTTGATGGGCTCGAGGATCAGGTATTCGATGCCCAGCAGCACCAGCACCACCGTGCTGATCCAGGCCAGCGTACCGGACATGTCCAGCTGTGCGCGTGTCGAGGCCAGCGCCGCCCCCACGCCATCGCTGACCGACAGCAGCTCGGCCATCACCACCACCTTCCAGGCACTGCCCAGCGCCACGATCCATACCGGAAACAGGTACGACAGCACGTGTGGCAGATAGATATCGACCACCCGCATATGCCAGGGCACCCGGTACGCGTCGGCCAGGTCGCGCCAGCGCCGCTCCAGCGTGCGCGCCCCCTGCAGCCCGCCGGCAAACACCACCGGAAAGCCCGCGATGAACACGGTGAACACCGGCGTGCCGTCACCCGTGCCGAACCACAGCATGGCCAGCACCAGCCACGCAATGGGCGGTGTGCCCAGCAGCACCGTCACCCAGGGGCGGGCCATCATCGAGGCGGTCATCGACATGCCGGCCACCACACCCAGCACGCTGCCCAGCCCCAGCGCCAGCGCCAGCCCGGCAAAGGCGCGTCGTGCCGTCACCGCCAGCTGAGGCCAGAGGGACTCGCTGCTGCTGCCCTGCATCAGCTGCAGCAGCGTCTGCGCCGTTTCGAGCGGCGTGGGCAGCACCAGAGGGCCGTAATGGGCGGCCAGCGCCTCCCACAGTGCCATGCCCAGCAGCAGGCTGGCAATGGCGCCCCAGCCACTCCACAGATAACCGGGCAGGGCGGCCAGCCAGGTTTGCAACAGCTTCATTCAGAGCATCCTTGCATCGATTACGCACCATTGTCGCATCCTCCCCATCGTGACCGGCACGAGCAATATCAAGACCCGGCAACCCACTGGAATGGCGAGCGAAGCGGCAATATCAGGGCCAGGGCGTGGCATCGGGCCGGACACGGGCAACATCGTCAGTGGGCAGGTGCACGCCCCCCACGAAACGTCTCATTCCGGCAACGGCGCACCGCATCCGGAACAAGCCATCCACCACCCCTTTTTGCCTGTCGATCGGCCTGACATCACGATCTCCGGACAACAGCGGGCCGTATCCAGATTTTCCCGGAGGCCTCCCAAACGGGTATCATCCGCTGACGATTGACATCTATCATTCGCATTTGCGAACGATCGGGCCTCTACTTTGTCCTGAAACGGCTGCTGCGGGCGCTGCGCCGGCGGCGGTTCTGAAACGAATATCCCTGTCCAACTGAAGTTCCGCAATCCATCGAAGAGAGTACGATGAGCAAACACAAGCAACTGCAGTGGCTGGCTGCCACCATCCTGCCACTGGCCGTACCCGGCGTCTTTGCACAGCAGGCCACCGTGCTGCCCGAGGTCGAAGTGCTCGGTACCGCCGAACAGGCCTGGAAACAGGCGCCCGGCGTGTCCACCGTCACGCAGGAAGACCTCTCGCAGCTGCCCACCAACGACCTGAGCGACGTGCTGCGCAAGCAGCCCGGTGTGAACCTCACCGGCAACTCCACCAGTGGCCAGCGCGGCAACAACCGCCAGATCGACCTGCGCGGCATGGGCCCGGAAAACACGCTCATCCTCATCGACGGCAAACCCGTCAACAGCCGCAAGTCGGTGCGCTTCGGCTGGCGGGGCGAGCGTGACACCCGCGGCGACATGAACTGGGTGCCCACCGAGGCCATCGACCACATCGAGGTGCTGCGTGGCCCGGCTGCCGCCCGCTACGGCAACGGTGCCGCCGGTGGCGTGGTCAACATCGTCACCAAGGGCACGCCCGACAAATTTGGTGCCTCGGCCACGCTGTACTACGGCAAGCGCCAGCACAAGGAAGAGGGCGGCGAGCGCCGTGCCAGCTTCAGCCTGGCCGGCCCGATCTCCGACATGCTGGGCTTCCGTCTGACCGGCAACATCGCCAAGACCGACTCCGACGCCTGGGACATCAACCGCGGCCATGCATCCACCCGGACCGGCACCTTCGCCGGCACCTTCCCGGCCGGCCGCGAGGGCGTGCGCAACCGTGACCTCGATGCACGGCTGAGCCTCAGGCCCAACACCATGCACCGCATCGACCTGGACGCCAGCTTCAGCCGCCAGGGCAACATCTACACCGGTGACACCCAGAACACCAACAACTTCACCACGCTGCCCAATGGCCAGCTGGCCCCCACCTCGCAGCGCGTGCGCGACGCCATCGGCAGCGAGACCAACCGGATGTACCGCACCAACTACGCCCTGACCCATACGGGCCGGTACGAGGGCGGCGCATCGTCCACCGCCTACCTGCAGTACGAAGCCACCCGCAACACCCGGATGGACGAGGGGCTGGCCGGCGGCACCGAGGGCCTGTTCTCCGACGGCACCTTCACCACGGCCAAACTGGACACCACCACGCTGCACGGCGAATACAACCAGCCCGGCAAGTGGGGTGAGCTGGATCACGTCATGACGCTCGGTGCCGAGGTGGTCAACCAGAAATTCACCGACCGGAACTCGGTCTCGCAGACCACCACCGAAGGCGGCACCATCGCCGGCCTGTCCGGCACCGGCCGCAGCCCGAAAATCGACGCAAAGATCTACTCGGTCTTCGTCGAGGACAACATCGAGCTGACCCGCGACACCATCCTGACCCCGGGCGTGCGCTTCGATCACCACAGCAAGGCCGGCAACAACTGGAGCCCCTCGCTGAACCTGTCGCACAGCCTGACGCGTGAAATCACCCTGAAGGCCGGCATCGCCCGCGCCTACAAGGCGCCCAACCTGTACCAGCTCAACCCCAACTACCTGCTGTACAGCCGCGGCATCGGCTGCTGGGGTGGTGGCGGTGCCTGCTACCTGATGGGCAACAGCAACCTGAAGGCCGAAACCAGCATCAACACCGAGCTGGGTGCCGAGTATGCGGATGAAGTCCTGGTGGCCGGCCTGACCTGGTTCCACAACGACTACCGCAACAAGATCGACGCCGGCCACACCGCCATCGGCAAGGCCACGGGCGGGCAGGGCCGCTTTGCCAACGCCAACGTGTTCCAGTGGGACAACGTGCCCAAGGCGCTGGTCCATGGTCTGGAAGGCACGTTCAACTACAGGTTCACGCCGCAGCTCTCGTGGTCGAACAACCTGACCTACATGATCAAGAGCGAGAACAAGTCCACCGGCGAGCAGCTCTCGATCATCCCGAAATACACGGTGAACTCGCGTCTGGACTGGAAGCTCACGGAAGAGGCCAGCGTCTTCGGCAGCGCCACGTTCTATGGCAAGCAGAAGGCCAACAAGCTGGACTACCAGGGGCTGCCGGTGCAGGGTGAGGAGAGCACCAACCTCTCGCCCTATGCGCTGGTCGGTCTGGGTGGCAGCTATGCCATCAACCGCAACTTCAAGGTGGGTCTGGGCATCGAGAACCTGTTCGACAAGCGCCTGTACCGCCGCGGCAATGCCATCGGCGTGAACAACCCGCGCACCATCTACGGTGCCGGTGCGGCCACCTACAACGAACCGGGCCGGATGTTCTACATCACGCTGAACGCCACGCTGTAAGGCATCGTCTCCGTTCTCCGGGTGTCTGCAGGACGCCCGGGGGCGGCTCGATGATCACCCCCATGGGCTTTTTGTTTGGCTCGTGGGGGTTTCTTTATGTGTTCACCACGCTACACAACGCCGATGAAGCAGATTCAGCCTGCGCTGCATTGTGCGAATCCGGTGTGACAGGTGCAATCTGTGCAGCACGACTTCGATGAGGCACGCGCCACGGAGCGGGATACGATTGCTGCTCAACGCTCACTGAAGCTTTGTTGCCCACGACCTGCGTCGTGGTCAACAAACCTTCAGCGCTAAAACACTTTCCGACAACCGGGCTTCGCCCGCCCGTCAGAAAGTCGTTCACGCCTACCGCGAAGTCGCAGCACTCGTATCCCGCTCCGCGGCGCTTGTCGCAAATACGTCGGAGGACAATCCCGGGGAGAACTCAATGCCATAACGGGATTCATTCAGTGCGATCCCGTGCACAGCTGAAGTGCCCTCTGGGTCAGGGATTCTGGAATCCCCATCGCCATGTCATTTCAGCCATTTCGCTACCTGCAATCAAAACCATAACGACAAAAGTCAGAGCGCAGGTACAGCACAGCAGACCTCACGACCAGCCCCCCCGTCGAAGCCGCAACGGTGGAGCATGAGAAGCGGTCCGCGGAGCGGGGGGCTCATGCGGCGATTTCACGGTAGCCGTGAACACTTCCTGACGGGCGGGCGTCAGCCCGGTTGTCGGGAAGTGTTATAGGCCTGCGGGTTTGTTGACCACGACGAAGGTCGTGGGCATCAAAACCGCAGTGAGTGTATGAGCCGCAGGAGTCCACCGGTCCGCGGGCCGCCCCGCCCGAAGCCGTCTTTCGCGCGGCACAGAACCACAGAACAACACTGCGATAAATGGCTCCCGCGCACTGGAGGAGCTGCCCCTCTGCAACCCCGATGGCGCATACAAGGAACCGCCCTCCAGAAGAACAGCACCTCCCCGTGCACAGGAAGAGATCACCCGAAATAGAACCCATCATCGGGCAGCTTGCCCCCCACCAGCCCCGGCTGCATCTCCAGAAGCTGCCGATAGAAGAACTCCAGCTCCGGCCGCGCCTCCTTGCCCACCACGATCTTCGCATCATCGGCCTTCACCGCATCCGCCACCCCCTCCGGCGTCAGCGCATCGATCCGTTTTGCCACCATCTCGCCGCAGGCATCCGGATTGGCCTCACACCAGGCCTGCGCCTCCACACAGGCCGCCTCCATCGCCGCCGCAAGCGATTTGTTGCCCAGCTGCGCCCCCAGCGCCACAATGCCCGCCTGCGGGAAATGCGGATCGCGATTGAACACCCGGCCCCACTCGGCCTGAATGCTCACACTGCGGTACAGCGTCGGCGCAATCGCACTCACCGGGAACGACTGCGTCTTGCGCAGCCCCACCGCAATGGCCGGATCGGCCAGCAGCGCATTGTCGGCGCGGCGCGTGATCAGCAGCTGCATCGCATCCAGCGGTGAGGCCACATAGCGCAACGTCAGATCCTTGTCCGGATTGATGCCCTGTTTGGTGCACAGCAGGCGGAACACCGCATCCGGCATGTCACCTCGGAAGGGCATCACCACCTCCTCACCCTTGAAGTCGGCCAGCGTCTTCAGCCCGTCCCGGCAGGCCAGCATCCACAGAATGCCCCAGATACCGATGTTGAGCAGCTGCACCTTCGCCCCGCGGTTGTAGAGATTGGCCGCCAGATTGCTGGGCATGGCCATGAAGTCGGCCTCGCCCTTCAGTGCCATGGCCCGCAGCTGGTCGGGCGTGCGCCAGGTGATGAACTCCACTTTCTCCGCCGCGTCCTTGAGCAGGCCAGCCTCGACGATGCGAATCAGCGGGTTCGACACCGTGGCATAGGGACCAGCCAGCAGCAGACGGGGAACCTTCTTCGTCCCCACCACGGCCGGACTGCCCGGAGCGGCCGCACGATCCGCGGCGCCCCCCGCCGGGTTACCGGCCCCGTTGCCCGCGGCACCTGCGGCGGCAGCAGACGACCCGGTGTCGGCCGCCCCTGCAGTACCACCAGAACCTGCCGCCCCTTCGGCCGCATCGGCGGCGGCACGCACCCAGCCGGGCAGGGCGCCGCTGGCCAGCAGGGTCGCGCCCGCCACCAGCGCACGGCGACGCTGTTTCTGTATGCCCGGCCCGGCACTGGTTACATCATCCACAAATTCGTTTTCGTGTTCAGCCATTACATATCTCCTTGTAATCTCGACAATCTCTTCTATCCAAAATGTATCTGCCTGTCCCGGTTTGCCACACCCGGGAAGATCGTTCGCCCTCGTCCGTTTCCGGGCTGTTCGGGCACGCCTGCAGGGCAGGGCCCAGAATGCCGAATGCGGGCTGACGGCCGGGAACGCCCTCGCTGCAGCCTGCGCCGTGCCCCGTACCGCGCCCCATCAGGCTCTGCACCGGTCAAATCAGGGTCTGCACCCGGCAGAACAGGGGACCGACACGGGGCAGACCGGGCTCACAGCACGGGGCAGACAGGCACGAACCGGGCAGCATCGCGGCATGATGGTTCTCATTATCCCCCGGAAAGGCCCCGGACAAGGCCGGAAACAGTGACGTGCATACCGCTGCATCATTGCAGCATTTTGTTAAACGGCAGCAATATATTCTTGCCCCTGTTGACATACGCTCTGGGGCGGGCGACATCTACAGGGACATGCGGGTGCGTCTGGCTGCGCCATGGGCGGCCAGGCCCCGGAAAAACCACTGCCTGGACCGGCATGGCAGCGCACGTGCGGTGCATGCGGTACCGGATCGTCACGGGCAGGGTATTCAGTGTCCCCAGAACAACACGAAGACCGGTGCAGGTGCACGCCGAGTCCTCTCTGATGCCGCCTCCCTGCAGGCATATCCGATCCGCCTGCCAGGGTGTCTGTCGATGAGGAGTGACATGAATCAGGGAGAAATGGATTATCAGCCAGCCGTTGCCGCCCAGTCGCGTACCGGTCTGGGCATACTGCTGCTGCTGTCACGCGCCATGCCCTGGCTGGTCTTTTTTGCGGTGGGCACCCTGGGCGCCTCCCTGCCCGAAAAATTCGGTCCCACCCCGCCACGGCTCGGCTGGCTTGCCACCAGCTTCTTTCTGCCCGCCGCCCTGCTGTCGGGCTGGACGAGCGGCTGCGTGCAGCGCAAGGGGCCGCGCCAGGTTCTGGTGCTCACCTTTCTGATCACGGCAGCCAGCCTGATGCTGACGGCCGCCATTCCCACGCTGGGCGCCGCCTGTGTGGGCATGGCCCTGGGCGGCGTGGCCCTGGCCTTCGCCCAGCCAGCCAGCCGTCTGGCCGCCGTGGCGCACAGCGATGCCGACTCCCGTCCCTGGATGATGCTGATGGTCCAGGCGGGCATGCCACTGGCGGCCATTCTGGCCGGTGCCGTGCTGCCGCCCCAGGCCGGGCATCGCAGCTGGGCTGCCTCGCTGTCCACGTGGGTGCCGATGCTGCTGGCCCTCGCCCTGCTGGTCCGGGTATGGATTCCGGCCGACGACCCCCGCGACCGCATCGATGACGGCCGGCTGGACATGCACAGCCACCATCGCCCGCCCTGGGTTCTGGCCATCATCGACGCCATGGCCGGACTGGCCTTTTCCTGCTGTGTGGTGTGGCTGGGGCTGTACGCCCACCAGCTCGGCATGCCGCGCAACGGCATGACGCCGATGATGATCAGCATGGGCGGTGCAGGCATGGGCGCCCTGTGTCTGGTCACCTGGCTCAATCAGGTGCGCAGTGCCGATACCGCACTGACCACCCGGCCAGCCCTGGCCCCGGCACTGATGCTGGCCTGCGCGGCCGTAGCCATCGGACTGCTGCCCTTTGCCAGCGCCGAACACCGTCTGACCCTGTGGATCGGTGCCGCCGGCATTGGGGCCGGGCTCTTCGGCCTGCACGAAACACTGATCCAGATGCTGGCCCCGGAATATCCGCCGGACCCCGACGCCGCCATCCTGCCGGCGGCCCTGCGCCATGCCGCCCGCAGCCAGCATGGTCACACGGGCGGCCGTCACAGCCACACCCGCCCGCCGTTCCGGCCCGCCGCAGGCCCCCTGATGGGCGACACGGTTCTGGACACGACTTCCTATTCGGGTTCCGCCGGCACGGACACCCCCGCCTCGTCCGGGAACACCGCCGAACCAGCAACCGCCGGCACAGCGCCAGCCAGTGATGCAGCATCAGGGGCCGGCGGCGCGGATCCGGAAGCCACCGGGGCAACCCCGGAAAGCCATGTTGCAGGGCTGGACACCCATGCCGCAGACCCCGGCTCCGGTGCTGCAGAATCCGCAACCCATACGGCAGCCAATACTGCTGCAGGCTGGGACACCAGGGGTGCAGAACCCGCAAGCGATGCCGCGGGCCCGGATACCAGCGCTGCAAAACACGGCAGCAGCGAGGCAGATCCGGCAACCACCGGGACAAATCCGGAGATCAGCAGCGCAGGCCCGGAGATCAGCAGCGCAGGCCCGGAAATCGGCCGTGCAGACCATGCAAGCGGCGGGGAGAATCTACAGGCACCGGAAGCAGCATCTGGCGAGCCGGCCTCGTCCATCCTGTCAACCACCGGTGCCACGGAGCCGGCTTCGCTCGCCACAGCGGCGCAGGGGGTGACAGACGAAGCCCCGACAACCGAGGCAACCGCGGCAGAAGCAACCCGGACCGGAGCCGTCCAGGCAGCCCACGCCTTGGCTGACAGCTTGCAGCCTGCAAGCCCCCAGGCTGAAACACCGCTGGCGGAAAGCACCCTGACCGGAACGGAAAGTGCCCTGGCCAAAACGGGAAACGCCTGGACCGAAACACCCCGGGCCGAAGCAGCCCCCATCGAAGCCTCCCGCACCGGCGAAGCCCACGGTGTCGGCATCCATACCACCCCGGCCGTCCCCGACCCGGAGCCGGTTGCCGCTGCGCCGAAGGCCGCATCCAGCTGGGGACCGGATACCGTGACGCCGCTTTTCGATGCCCTGGGACATGCCCGGCTGCCCGATACCGGCGTCGACGATATCCAGTTTCCGGAGACCATCAGCGTGCCCCCCGATGATGAGCAGACGGATGAGCCGACGACCATCGAACCCGAATCCGGCACGGTCGAAGAAGCGCCCTTTGGCCAGATGCCGGCGATGGAAGAGCGCGGCGAGGAGCTGGTCAATTTTCAGCCCCGCACGCCGGGCGAGAGCCCGCTCGACGACGGCAGCGATATCGGCCGCGCCACGGTGAAGATCCTAGAAGAAGGCAACCCCGACGGCGAGCTGGTCGTGGCCAACCCCGCCATCGCCCAGCTGATCACCGCCCACTTCCTGGGCGCAGCGGCCGGCCCGCTGGCGCTTGGCGCCACCGCCACCGGCGAGTTCGGGCTGCACCTCGTCTGGTATGTGCTGGCCCTGCTGATGCTGATCACCGCACTGCTGTGCCTGACGCAGCGGCGAATCCCGGCCAGCTGAAGGCCCGGGCCGGCCAGCTGAAAAGCGCCGCGCCGGCCCCCGGTCGCCTGCATCCCGTCGCACCACCGACTTCCCGTCACCACCGGCGTTTTTTCCCTCTGTACAACACCCCCGGGGCCAGCCCGGATGGCCCCCTTTTGGGCGCGCATGACTGTGCTTGGCAGTGCCCTGAAGCCATTGACACAGCCGCCCTGTTGCACGCCCCAAAGACGTTTCACGGATACAGATATGAGTTCATGACACGCTGCAGCTCGCCCCGCCCCGGCACCACCACACAGCACCTTTGCATTTTGCATCGCAACACTGATAACCTTTGCCATCCCGGCAACCCAATCCCGCACCCACCATGGATTCGCTGCACACCGAAGAAGGTCAACACGTCCATTACGACGCACTTCGCCCTCTGGCACTGGACGTGGTGTCGGTGCAGTCCATGGTGGTCTACGGCCGGGTAGGGAACAACGTGGCCTGGCCCGTGCTGCAGCGTGCCGGTCTCGAAGCCGCCATCGTGCCTACGGTGTTGTTCAGCAACACGCCGCACTATGCCAGCATCCACGGCGGCGCCATCCCCGACGACTGGTTTGCCGGCTATCTGGCCGACCTCGAAGCCCGCGGCGCCCTGGACGTGCTGCGTGCGGTGCTGGTCGGCTACCTCGGCGGCCCCAGCCAGGCCCGGATGCTGGCCCACTGGCTGCCCGCCCTGAAGGAGCAGCACCCCGACCTGCAGATCGTCATCGACCCGGTGATGGGCGATCATGACAGCGGCATCTACGTGGCTGACGGCATGGTCGATGCCTACCGCCACCAGCTGCTGCCGGTCGCCACCGGCATGACCCCCAACGGCTTCGAGCTGGCCTGCCTGACCCAGATGCCCGTCAACACCCTCCGCGAGACGGTGGCCGCCGCCCGCACCCTGCTGGGCGAGGGCACCGAATGGGTGGTGGTGACCAGCGCTGCCCAGGCCGACTGCGCCCCCGACGAGCTACAGGTGGTCATCGTCACCCACGAGGGCACCGAGTCCTTCCGCCACCAACGCATCGACAGCACGGTGAAGGGCACCGGCGACCTGTTCTCCGCCACGCTCACCGCACGGCTGCTGGCCGGCATGTCCCTGCACAACGCCGCCCGCGTGGCAGCCGATACGGTGGTTCAGGCGCTGGAGCGGACACGGGACGCGGAGAGCGGGGAGTTGCTGCTGGGGGGGTGAATGCAGGGATATATGAGCGTGGCAACATGGCGCACCGTGTATCCATCTGGCCTCTGATACCGACGAACGGAGTGATGCACTATCTTCACCGTTAAACATGAGTCCGACCTGGGCACTTCAGCACCACCCGGCTGGCAACCTGCTGTACAAAGAACTGTATGCCGAGGAGAGCAAGCAGATGATGGCCATGAAAGAACGATTCGTCCGCGAAGGCAGGCAACAGGGCCAGGAAGAAGGCCGCCTCGATGGTCGCCAGCAGACACTGATGGAACTGTTGGCCGAGCGCTTCGGCCCGCTGGACGCGGCAGTTTCCCAGCGAGTCACAACCGCCAGTCTGGACGAGCTCAGACACTGGACACGGCAGATTCTCACAGCCAGAACACTGGATGACGTGTTCCGGTTGCAATGAACGCCGGTATGCCCCCACCGGGTGCTGTCAACGCAGCACGGTCAGGCCCGCCTCATCATGTACCCAGGGATGAGGTGGCCGTGATTTCACGCATCAACGCCCCCCGGTGATCCAGGTCCTTTTCCCTGGACCAAGTCATGTGCATGAACTCACGCACCAGAGACCAAGCCACCATCTTCACCCAGGTGGGTCAGTTTTACTTCGGCAGGTGAGTCAGTTTCTCATCAGCGGTGACACCGCCATACTGGCCGTGACATCGGAATCCATCAATGGAATACACCTTCACACTGAAATATCAGCTTGCCCCACACGACAGTGACCCCGATGTCCTGGTTGAGCGTCTGGGCGAGGCCGGGTGTGACGATGCCCTGATAGGCATCGGCCGTCCCGGCCACCTGGCACTCACATTCACACGAAGCGCCAGAAACAGGGCCGACGCCATACGCAGTGCGCAAGCCGATATCAACCGGGCCATACCTTCGGCAAAGCTGATCGGTGTACCCCTTTCTGCCTGACAGGAAAACACTGGCAAGGGAAAGCCAGTTCTCAGTGATAATCCCGCCCCCCCCCGTCACCAGCTGCCCCAGCAGCCCGCTCAGGTCGTGCAGCCGGCGGGCAATCAGGTGCTGCACACCATCCACCACCTCCCAGCGCCCGTCGATGGCCAGCAGGCGGCTGCCCACCAGTGCCTTGCGAAAGCGCACGGCCACGTCTTCCCACACCACCACATTGACGGTGCCGCCTTCATCTTCCAGCGTCACGAAGGTCACACCGCTGGCGGTGGCGGGGCGCTGCCGCATGGTCACCAGCCCGGCGGCCCGCACCGAACGGCCGTGCGGGCAGCGCTGCAGCGTGAGGCTGTCGGCACAGCGGCGGGCGCGCAGGGCAGGGCGCAGCAGGGCCATTGGGTGCGTGCCCAGACTGAAGCCCTGCGTCCGGTAGTCGGCCACCAGATCCTGCACCACGGTCGGCACCGGCAGGCTGACGGGCGTCTCGGTCACGGTGTCGCCCCATAGCGGCGCGGGCTCCTCCACACCGGCCACGGCCCAGTGGGCCGCATGACGATGGCCGGCCAGCGCTTCCAGCGCCCCGGCATCGGCCAGCAGGGTGGCTTCACGTTCATCCAGCTGCGCACGGTGGCACAGGTCGGCTACATCGCGAAACCCCGTGCGTAGCGCCCCCGGCGCCACCTTCTGCGGCCACGCCTTCTCCGGCACGGTTCCTTTCTGCGCCATCCTCTCCACAATCATTTCAGTCCGGCCCGTCCCTTCCTGCCCCATCTGCCCCAAACGCGCCGTCACGATCCGCCGCGCCGCCGCCTCACCCAATCCCGCGATCTGCCGGAACCCCAGCCGTACGGCCGGCTGGACACCACCCACTTCACCGCCTTCCAGCGTGTTGTCCCACTGGCTGCGCAGCACATCCACCGGCAGCACCCGCACGCCATGACGCTGCGCGTCCTGCACCAGCGTGCTGGCCGAATAGAAGCCCATCGGCTGGGCATTGAGCAGGGCGCACAGAAAGGCGGCCGGTTCATGGCACTTCAGCCAGCTGCTCACGTAGGTGATCAGCGCAAAGGCACAGGCATGGCTTTCGGGAAAGCCGTAGCTGGCAAAGCCCTTGAGCTGTTCGAAGATGCGTCCGGCAAATTCGGCAGAATAGCCCCGTTCCACCATGCCGCCCACCAGGCGCTGACGGTGGATTTCCAGATCGCCATGGCGGCGCCAGGCCGCCATCGAGCGACGCAGCTGGTCGGCCTCGCCGGGCGTGTAACCCGCCGCCACGATGGCCAGACGCATGACCTGTTCCTGAAAGAGGGGCACGCCCAGCGTGCGCTCGAACACTTCGCGCAGTGCCTCCGAAGGATAGTCCACCGGTTCCAGCCCCTGCCGCCTGCGCAGGTACGGATGCACCATGTCGCCCTGAATCGGCCCCGGGCGCACGATGGCCACCTGAACGACCAGGTCGTAGAAGCACCGGGGTTTGAGGCGCGGCAGCATCGACATCTGGGCGCGCGATTCCACCTGAAAGACGCCCACGGTATCGGCCCGGCTGATCATGTCGTAGGTGGCCTCATCATCGGGCGGAATGGTGGCAGGTGTCAGGTAGCGGCCGCGATGACGGGCCAGCAGATCGAGCGCGCGACGCACGCAGCTCAGCATGCCCAGCGCCAGGCAGTCCACCTTCAGCATGCCCAACACATCCAGGTCGTCCTTGTTCCACTGGATGATCGTGCGCTCGGACATGGCGGCATTTTCGGTGGGAACGAGCCGTGCCAGCGGACCATCGGACATCACGAAGCCCCCCACGTGCTGCGACAGGTGGCGGGGATGGTCGCGCAGCGCTTCCACCAGATGGAGCAGGCGCTGCATCAGGGGTGAGGCCGGGTCGAAACCGGCCTCCTGCAGGCGCAGGGTCACATCCACCCCATAGCCGCCGCGGCCGAAGCAGGCGCTGATGGCGCTGATCTGCTCTGCCGGCAAACCCAATGCCCGGGCTGCATCGCGCGCCGCGCTGCGGCCCCGGTAACAGATGACGTTGGCCGTCAGCGCCGCCCGATGCCGGCCATACTTGCGGTAGATGTACTGAAAGACTTCCTCGCGCCGTTCGTGCTCGAAATCCACGTCGATGTCGGGTGGCTCGTTGCGCTCACGGCTGATGAAGCGTTCGACCAGCATCTGCATGCGGCTGGGGTCCACCTCCACGATGCCCAGCACGAAGCACACCGCCGAATTGGCCGCCGACCCGCGTCCCTGACAGAGAATGCCGCGGCCGCGCGCAAAACGCACGATGTCGTGCACCGTCAGAAAATACGGCTCGTAGCCCAGATCGGCAATCAGCGCCAGCTCATGATCGACCTGCTGCCGCACACGGGAAGGTACCCCCTGTGGCCAGCGCCAGCGCATGCCGTCTTCACTCAGCTTGCGCAGCCAGGTGGTGGGCGTGTGACCGGCGGGCACCAGTTCCTGCGGGTAGCCGTAGCGCAGCTGGTCCAGCCGGAAGGTGCAGCGTCGGGCAATGGCCAGTGTCTCGGCCAGCAGGGCGGGCGGATACACACTGGCCAGCACCTCACGGCGGCGTAGGTGGCGCTCGCCATTGCTGAACAGCAGCCCACCTGCCTGCGCAAGCGGCACGCGATGGCGCAGGGCGGTCAGCGTATCCTGCAGCACACGGCGGCGCTTCACGTCCATGTGCACGTCACCGCAGGCCACGGGCGTGAGAGCCGTCATCTCCGCCAGGGCAAGACGCTCTGCCAGTACCCGGGCATCGTCGCGGTCGCGGTGCAGCTCCACCGCCAGCCAGGCATGCAGAAAAGTTTGGCGGATCCAGCCGGCCCGTTCCAGCAGGGGATGCATGCCGGCATCCATGACAGGCATGGTGCTCGTCTTTCCGGCCACCAGGGCTGCAGCCAGGTCACCTGCTGCTGCTGTCGCCAGAGCCTTATCTTCCGCCGCCGGGACTCCGTTGTCTGTTGCCCAACCGTCGTTTGGCGCGGGCGCACCTGCCTGCGCGTTACCCGCATCCACACCAGAAGCGCCTGCATCGGCTGCCTTTCCGTCGGGGTGCTCATCCGGCAGCCAGAGGCAGAGCAGGCCATCGCGCGAAGCCCGTTCCACATCCGTCCGTGACAGCACGTATCGTCCCTTGGATGCTGCGCGGCGGCCGGTGGTGATCAGCGCACAGAGATTTTCGTAGCCTTGCTGGTTCTCCACCAGCAGCACGAAGCGCGTGCCATCGGTCAGCCGGAACTCGCTGCCGATGACCAGTGGCACGCCCGTGTCGCGGCTGGCCTCGAAGGCCCGCACGATGCCGGCCAGTGAGCATTCATCGGTGATGGCCAGCGCCTCATAGCCACAGGCCCTGGCCCGTGCAAACAGCTGGGCAGCGCTGGATGCACCGCGCAGGAAGGTGAAATCGGACAGGCAGTGCAGCTCGGCATAACGTGGCATGTCCGGGTCCTCCGCATCGCCCCGTACCGCACCGGAAAACCCCGTACCGGCAGCGACACCGGATACGACTGCACCGGGCGTGGGGCCCACAGGCATGCCGGAACGCGCCAACCGGTCATCGGGTACATGCCTCATGCAAACCACCCCTGCAGCGTCCACGGCCCCCGCTGGCCCACCGGGCAGAAGGCCCAGGCCAGCTGGCCATTGGCCAGGCGCAGCACGTAGTAGTCGCGCTTCTGGTCGTCTCCATCCCACCAGCCGGATTCCAGCCGTTCGGGACCACGCACGATGGCCGCCACGGGACGCTCCAGCGGCAGGGGGGCGGGCAGCAGCCAGCCGGGCCGGGATGGCAGGTCGGGCCGTGCTGCAGCGGATCTCCGTGTGACAGTGAGTCGGCCATCTGTGCACTCATGTGCCTCCCTGGCATCCGCCCCCATCACCTGCCGCCAGGCGCGTTCGGGACGCGGGTCGGCCACCGGCTGCACACCGTACACGGCCTGCTTACCCAGACGCACCCGCAGCCGTTCGCGCAGCCGCGCCCAGGATTCGGCCGGCTGGGAACCGCGCGGCTCGAACAGATCCTGCGTCCGGGGACGCAGGGGCTGCAGCGCCTGCACCACCAGCCGCACGGCCACCACCGGCTGCGGCAGGGGCAGGGCCTCCAGCCGGCTGCGCAGCAGGCCGAACAGCGCGTCGCCCGACTGTTCGGGCGCCAGCAGGTCCAGACGCAGACAGGTATCGTCCGGGGCGCCTGCACGGTCGGGCTCGTGCTCCAGCCGCACCAGCACCTGCTGGGTGCCCTGGCTGCGCCCCTGCAGGAAAGCCGACAGGTCCATCACCAGCCGCCGCAGCGGAAACAGCAGCACCTGATGGCTGCTCACCCCATATTCGAGCGGAATGCGCATGTCGAAATGATCGGGCGGTGCGTAGCAGGCCAGCAGCGTCTGGCGCTGTCCGCGCAGCTCGTCCAGATACTGCAGCAGTTCGGCACCGAAACGCCGCCGGACCGTATCGGGCGGCAGCTCGAACACCTGCTGCAGGCGTCGCAGACCCAGCCGGTGCAGGCGTTCCCCCGCCTGACCCGGCAGACCGGCCCGGCGCACCGGCACCCGGGCCAGCAGGGCCTGCTGCTGTGCCGGGGTGTGCGCCTGCACGCCATCCTTCAGCCAGGCCAGCAGGTGGGCTGCCCGCGGGCTGGGCGCCAGCCCGATGCGGTGCTGGAACTGCAGCTGCCCAAGCTCGTCCCGCAGCCGGGCCTCGAAGGCCGGCCAGCCGCCCATCAGCTGCAGGCTGTGGCCCACCTCCAGCACGATGCTGTGCGGCCAGGCCACGCTGACCTGATGACTGAAGCGGTAGGCCCAGGCAGCCAGCCACTGCTGCCAGCGTGCCGTGGCCGCTGCATCGAAGGGCAGGGCGGAGAAATCGGCATGGATGGCCCGCGCCAGCGTCAGCTTCTGCCCGGCGCGCAGCCCCAGCCGGGCCGCCGCCGCATTGACGGCCAGCAGGCTGCGACAAGTGGCTGGCCCATCGATCAGTGCCACGGGCCGGGCAGGATCGGGCTGCGTGCGCAGCGCCACGTCCAGCGGCAGCGCCGGCAGGGCAATGCAGGCCCAGAGCATGGGTCAGCACCTCATGGCCAATGGTGCAGGCGTCCCGGCACTCGGCGTGGCAGCGGCTGTGGCGGTAGCGATGGCAGAGGCGGTGGCGGTGGCAGTGGCAGTGGCAGCATCATTTTCCGCCACGTGCTGGCCGCACGCCACGCCGTGGCCACTGCTGAAGCCACCCCATGGAAGCGTCCGTTCATGCGCCGCCAACGCAACCGGCTGCGCCGGCACCGGCCCACCCCGGCACTTCAGCACCTGCACACAGCCATCGGGCCGCAGCTGCAGCCGCAGCGCAGCCGGGGAGGGCTGCGCCGCATGGCGGGCAGGGCGCATGGCCAGCGCCAGACACTGCCCGTGGTCGGCCGCCACCTGCAGCCGCCGCAGCGCTGCATGATCGGCACCGGCCAGCCAGCCCACGACCGCCGCACAGCTGCCCGAACGCAGGCACTGCTCGAAAGCCCAGAGCGCATCGGCCGCACCGCTCGCTCCAGCGGCACCAATGACCACCAGCCGCGACAGATCGACCCCTGCGCGCTGCCACGCCCCGGCAAAGGGCACGAACGGCGGCGCCACCAGCACCACCCGGCCACCGGCACGCGACAGCCGCGCCAGCACCGGCCACAGCAGCTGCAGCTCGGTCAGTCCCCATACCGGCACCAGCAGCTCGGACAGCGCTGCCGCCGGCCAGCCGCCCATGGGCAGCACCGCATCCAGCGCGCGGATGCCCGTGGCAATGCCCGCCACCGGCTGTGGTGCCACCCGCCACTGCCATACCTGCCGGCGCGCCAGCAGGGAGGCCAGTGTGATGGCCTCCTGTGTCTGGCACCCAGCGGTATCTGCCCCATTCGCAACGGACAGCCCATCCACGGCAGCCATGCCACCCGCAGCCATCAGGCCGCTGGCCTGTGTACGCCCGTTCACATGCGCACGCCCATTCGAAACCAGAGCACCCATACCCTGCATTCCTCTCTGTCAGCCTGCAGATTCCGTGTGTGTCATGGGCTCAGTCGGGCCGGCGCAGCAGCCCGCAGTAGATGCCCTCGATGGCGAAGTCTTCCACCGGGTCCGGCACGATGGGCCGGTGGCGCACATTGCGCGGCAGCAGCCGCAGCTGGCCGTCGCGGTGCCAGAGCCGCTTGATGGTGATGCCCCCATCCACCCGCGCAATGACCGTCTGCCCGTGCAGCGCCTCGGGCGTGGCCTTGCCGGCCACCAGATCGCCATCGAGAATGCCGTCGTCGATCATCGAATCGCCCTGCACGCGCAGCAGAAAATCCGGCTGTGGCCGGAAGAGCCAGCGATCCACCTGCAGGTGGCGCTCGATGCGCGCCCCGGCCAGGATGGGCTGGCCGGCCGCCACGCGGCCAACCAGGGGGAGGTTCAGCACGTCGTCCAGCAGGGACACGGCACGTTCGGGCGGGCCGGCCGATTTCCCGGCGGACGACGCCCCCTCCAAACCAACCCGCACAGAAGAACCAGAAGAGCCGGCGGCGTCAATGGCACCGGCAGAATGGACAGCCCCCATGGCAGTGGCAACGATGCCGGTTTTCCCGGGAAACGTCACGCCGCCCCCCAGCACCTCCAGCCCCGCCGGCAGCAGCCGGATACCCCGCGCCTTGCCGGCGCTGTGCCCGATCAGCCCCCGCGCCGCCAGCGCCTGCAGGTGCTTGGCAGCCCCCGCCGGACTGGACCAGCCAAAGGCGGCCATCAGTTCGTGCAGGGTAGGGGGCAGACCGTGGGTCTGGATGTGCTGATGCAGGTACTGCAGCACCTGCTGCTGGCGTGCGGTGAGCTTCATGGTGTAAATTATTACACCAATCCGGAAGGGCTGTCACCTTTGCAGGCTGTCAGCCAGACAGATCAGCTTGCGGTCTCAACAGGGCATCTGCGGGCAGCTCCACCAGGAAGCGCTGACCAGACACGCATCAATGCAGTTCTGCGTGCGTCTGTCGATATTCATCGGACGGAAGCCGACACGAAGCAGCACTCAGCGTAACCTGCTCCGCCAGACTGGTTGACATGCACGGGTCCAGGACTTTTTGCCACAATGGAGCCATCCATTGCCGGCAGCTGCCATTGCAGACCCATCATGCATTCAGCCACAGACAGTACATCACAGAGGCATGACCCTGTTCTGAACGCTTTCCTCGAATTTCTGGCGCGCGACATCACCAGCCATCCCGAACGTCTTCAGGCAGTAGACACTGCGCTGCTTGCGCGGATAGACACGCTGACTCGGGGCATCGACATCGATCTCGACCAGCCGCTTGCCGGGGACGACGAATAGCTGAGGAAACTAGTAAATTTCCTGCAAAGATCTCTAGGAGACACAAATGATGCCCCCGCCATCCATGCTACATATACTGGCGGCAACATACCTTGCCCACACGCAGCCGTGGCACACAAATGAAACAGCAGCCATCCGAAACGGATCAGGCTGCTGTTTCATTGCCATAGTCAGACAAGCAGCCTGACCATGCCCGATTCGGCCGGATTATGCCGAACCGGTCGAGTTATGCCAGATCATGACAGATCAGCCATGGAAGAGGTCGATGCTGCGGCCGTCCACACGCCAAAGATACTTGCCGGATTCGTTCCAGTACCTGTACTCCCCGTTTTCCAGCAATTCCCAGTGATTAATGACGCTGTGATCGTCTTCCATGTAGACACCACCTCCTGTAAAGCGCAAGCCGTGTACCCAGTCTTCCTGCAGTGTCCATGTGCTGCACTGAAGCCGTTTGACATACCAGGAGTCGACATTCCAGCAAAGATCGACATCCCGGGTACTGGGGCCGGGACGCCAGAACAATTTAACGGTACCACAACAGCTATTCCATGTCTGGATGGGCTCATTTGCAGAAAAATACGCGGCGCGTGAGTACGTCTTCGGTTGCTCCGAAACCATCTGAAAACCATAGCGATTTAAATCGTGGTTAGTTTCCTCCGGACGAGGCCAGCCCGTTTCAGTATTGACACTGATTTCTCCGCCAAGCGTAAAGTCCGTTTCGGTCGCATTGCCTTTCAAGGTCATCGTCATGTTGACGAACGTTTCCGTTGCGTAAGCGCTCACAGCCTTCGCATTCGTAGCGTACGTACCCACTATCAGCTCGAAATCGCCTTTGGCGGGTCGATAGGTGCCACCGTTTCCGGCAACAGCATATGAAACGTTGGACATGTCATAATTCTCGGGTGAAATTCTCGACAGGGCAACGATGGCAGGAAAACGCGCAGGACGCTCCTCCAACTTGGCTGACCGAGATGCAACCGGCGACATGGAATAGGGTTCAGCGAAGTGTGATGCGGCACGCTGTGGCATCCATGTCGTATCAACCGGCGCCTTTGACTCCAGCATCGTCATCAACGCGTCCCCACTCAGCTTCCCATCGAGCAGCGGTGGCTGCTGTGCGGCGTTCCCGGAAGGCGAAGCCGTATTGGGAGCGACAGGGTTTTCCTGCGGCTTTTTCTGGATATCCGTTTTGCCGTCATCCGGACCAGGAGCAGGAACCGGCGCGGGCTCCGGCACAGGAGAGGGCGCAGGTTGCGGCACTGGCTGGGGGGTAGGTACTGGCTGCTGCGTCTGGGTTGCTCCGGGCGAAGGGCTCACTGCTGGACTGCCGGGCACAACGTTATTCGGAGAATCAACACCGGAAGCAGGCGCTGCCGGCACCGATGTACTGCCAGCATCGGCAACCTGGGCCGTGCCCGACGGTGCAACGGGACTGCTGGACACCGCGTTACCACTGCCGCCATCACCCCCACCGCCGCACGCGGCCAGCAAAAGCAAGACTGTTGTCAAACCGAGGTGTTTACTGACCCTGTGTGATGCAGCGTAGTGCGACATCTTCTTTCTCTATTCACAAAAGTGGGAAGGTTCCCGTCGTCGGTCTGCATGGGAACACCGAGGATTCCGGGCTACGCCAGCATGCAACCGTGAGTGGCGGGTGCTCAGTAAAAAGCAGCGGGCTCAAAGAGAAGGGCAGCCTCCAGCAGACATGCACAGCTCCCCCAACCAGCCGCCCGGCGGCAGCCAAAGACCGATCAACAGCGCCGGGAAGTGACAGAATTATAGGAATGTCTCCATGTTTTGGATCTTTTCTGTATCGCTTATCGTACGTAAACCACTGAGTAGAAGAATTTGTTGTTTTTATGAAACATAACTTCTGTATTGCGTGTATCGTCCGGGCACGGCAATGTCACAACAGACCAGCCGTCGCCAGAACGGCAACCGTGAGCCTCCCTGCAGGGATCCCCCCATCCATCGCCTCCCCATGCAAGCCGACAAGCGCCGCGGAGCGGGATGCGATTGCTGCGACTTCGCGGTACGCGTGAACGACTTTCTGACGGGCGGGGCGAAGCCCCGGTTGTCGGAAAGTGTCTGGAGTGTGTCATGGACTTGTTCGTCCCCGCGCTGGCTCCGAATCCGTGTGCTGACAAGGCGCACTGCGCAGGCAAGGCTGGCCGCCTTGCCAAGCAGGGCAACGCAGGCAGCGCACGGATTCGGTGCCAGCCCGGGGGGAAACCCCTTTTGGGCGCGCATGACTGCGTTGGCAGTGCCTTGAAGCCATCCGGGATTCTGCGGCCCTGCCGCCTTGTCCTGCACGCCCAAAGGGGGTTTCGCGGGGACGAACAAGTCCATGACACACTCCTGGCCCTGAAGGTTTGTTGACCACGACGCAGGTCGTGGGCAACAAAGCTTCAGTGAGCGTTGAGCAGCAATCGTATCCCGCTCCGCGGCGCGTGCTGCAACGGAGCCGTCTTCCATGAATCGCAGGTCCCGGGCGGAGAGTTGCTTCTTTCGCGACTTCACGCAGTCGCGGGAGAACACCTCCTGCAGCGTGCAGCGCCCGTTCGCATCAATGTCGAAACCGGCAGTCCAGGCCGTCTCACGACAAAGCCGTCTCGACCCGCTCCTTCCGCCCCCCCTCCAGCTCCCGCACCAGCAGCGCACAGGCACCTTCCCGCACCACCGCCTCCACATCCGTGGAATCGATCAGCGCCCGCGGTGCTCCCACCGGCGCCGGCACCGACGGCACCATTACCGCCTGCTGCGACATCCACACCCCCAGCGCCGCCTCCGGCATCGGCCGCGCCAGCAGATAGCCCTGCAGCTCATCGCACTGCAGCGCCAGCAGAATGTCGCGCTGGCCCTCCGTCTCCACCCCCTCGGCCACCACCCGCAGCCCCAGCTGGTGCGCCAGCTGGATCACTGCCCCCACGATGGCCCGCGCATCCGGCCGCACCTCGATGTCGGCCACGAAACTGCGGTCGATCTTCAGTTGTCGCGCCGGCAGCTGCCGCAGATAGCTCAGGCTCGAATAGCCCGTCCCGAAATCATCGATGGACAGATACACCCCGATGCGCTGCAGCTCCTCGAAGGCACGCTGCGTGCTCTTGATGTCCTCCATCGCCACCGACTCGGTGATCTCGCACAGCAGCTGGCTGGGCATCACCCGGTGACGGGTCAGGGCCGATTCGATGCGATGCACCAGATCCTCCGTGCGCAGCTGATGCACCGACAGGTTGATGGCCACACTCATCAGCATGCCCTGATCCGCCCAGACCCGCATCTGCCGGCAGCTCTCCTCGATCACCCAGTTGCCCAGCCCGTTGATCAGCCCGAAGCGCTCGGCAATGGGAATGAACACATTGGGACCGATCATGCCGCGTGTGGGATGCTGCCAGCGCAGCAGTGCCTCCACCCCCTGCAGGCGGCCCAGCCGCGCATCGATCTTGGGCTGGTAGTGCAGCAGCAGCTCGTTGCGCTCCACGGCGTGACGCAGGTCGTGCTGCAGGGCCAGCTGCTCCTGCACGCCTTCGTTCATCCGCGACTCGAACAGCGCATAGGTGTGCCCGCCGGCCCGCTTGGCCGTGTACATGGCGGCATCGGCATGCATCACCAGCTGGTGACGGTCGCCATGGTCCGGGTAGAGCGCCACCCCGACCGAGCAGGCCAGCGACACCTTGTGGCCATGAACCTCCAGCGGTTCGGCCACCAGCCCGATGATCCGGCTGGCCAGGGCGGCGCAGTCGGCCACACCGGAGACATCCTCCATCAGCAGCACGAACTCGTCCCCGCCGATGCGGGCCACGGTGTCGCTGTCACGGGTGGCCACGCGCAGGCGACGGGCCACTTCCTTCAGTACCTCGTCACCCACGGCATGGCCCAGCAGGTCGTTGACCGGCTTGAAGCCGTCCAGGTCGACGAAGAGCACCGCCATCTTGCGGGGCTCGCGCTTGAGGCGGTTGTCCAGGTTGCGCTCGTAGCGCTGCAGGGCGTGGTTGAGACGATCCTCGAACAGCAGGCGGTTGGGCAGGCCGGTGAGCGGATCGATGAAGGCCCGCTGGCGCAGTTCCTCGTTGGCCGATTCCAGCTTCAGGTTGGCCAGCGACAGCGAGCTGCGCATGCGCGCATCCAGAATGGAGGTGAACAGCGTCATGGCCAGCAGCGCCACCGACGAGAAGGCCACCACCGTGCCCAGCTGGGTGCCTGCCAGCGCACCGGCACTCAGGCACACCGAATCCAGCGGAAAGCTGGCGGCCGCCATGCCGGTATAGTGCATGCCGCTGATGGCTGCCCCCATCACCACGGCCGCCACCGGCTGCAGGAACAGGCTGCGCGCCTCGCTCACCGTGCCGAGCCAGCCGAAGATCAGCAGGGCGCCGGCCGATGCCCCCACCGCAATGGCCGCCGAGGCCGCGATCAGCCAGGGATCCCAGACGATCAGCGGCGTCATGTCCAGCGCCGCCATGCCCAGATAGTGCATGGCACAGATGCCGATCCCCATCAGCAGCGACGCCCCGCCCAGATCACGCCACGAGGCCGGCCCGCGGCTGGCCACGTACAGTGCCACCGCCGAGACACCCACGGCCGTCACCCACGACAGCACGGTCAGCCCCACCGTGTAGCCCAGCTCGATGGGCAGCGAGAAGGCCAGCATGCCCACGAAGTGCATGCACCAGATGCCGGTGCCCATGGTGAGCGAGCCGCCCACCAGCCAGGTCATGGCCACCCGGCGGTCGTGGTTGCGCACGCGTTTGGCCAGATCGAGCGCCACATATGAGGCAAACATGGCGATCAGCACCGAGGCCGTCACCACACCGGGGGAGTAGGAAGCAGGCAGAAATTCCAACGAAGGGCCTCGCTGAGAGCGTGTCGGGCTGGTAGTGAGTCATGGACGCGTTCGTCCCGGCGCTGCTCCCAGATCCGTGCGCCGCTGGCGTTACCCTGCCTGGCAGGGACGCAAGCCGCTGCCCTGTCGGCACATGGCTGGAGCCTGAGCGGGGACAAATGCGTCCATGACACACCCTTGATACCGGAAAAAAGTCACACGCTCACCGTACCGGCTGCCGGCCGGTCGCTGCGGGCCGGGCCAGCGGCGCCCCTGGTCCCGTGTCGGCGCGTGCCATGGCCCCATTCACGGCCCTGCCACAGGCACGGCCAGCCACGCCAGCACCGGGCATATACGGTGGGACAATCTTCAACACCTCCGCCAACGGCTATAGAATGGGCCGACGGTTTTTCTCCTCCACCTTACCGGGACGTGCCGTTCAGTCTCCCTGCGGGCCAGCCATCCGGCGCATGCTGCCGGGCCGCCCGCATGATGGAGGCTGTCCACGGCCCTTACTGCATCCGGCCTGCCTGCGCGGGCCCCTGTCATGAGCGACGTAGCCCTCACCATCTGCCTGCTTTCCCTGGTGGCCGTGCTCGGCCTGGCCATTGGACACATCCGCATCCGCGGCATCAGCCTGGGTATCGGTGGCGTCCTGTTCGGCGGCATTCTGGTGGGGCACTGGCTCAACCGCTACGACTTCGTGCTCAACGAGCACACGCTGCACTTCATCCAGGAATTCGGCCTGATCCTCTTCGTCTACACCATCGGCAACCAGGTGGGGCCGGGCTTCTTTGCGTCGCTGCGGCACAGCGGGCTGCGTCTCAACGGGGTGGCCATGGCCATCGTGGCACTCAGTGGCGTGCTGGTGGTGGCCCTGCACCTGGGCATGGACGTGCCACTAGGGGTGATTCTGGGCATCTTCTCCGGGGCGGTCACCAACACGCCCTCGCTGGGGGCCGGGCAGCAGACGCTGGCCGAGCTGGGTGGCGAGCAGGCCACCGAGGTGATGGGCATGGGCTATGCCATTGCCTACCCGATCGGCATTCTGGGCATCCTGTTCACCATGTGGCTGATCCGGCTGGTGTTTCGCATCGACATCGCCGCCGAGGCCCATGAGCACGAGGAGAGCCTCAGCAAGCGCCAGCACGGGCTGGAGAGCTGCAACGTGCGCATCACCAACACCAATCTGGACGGGGTGCGCATCTCCGACATTCCCGATTTCGACCGGCACGACGTGATGTACTCGCGGCTGCGCCGGGGCGAGCAGTTCTTCATTCCCCGTGTGGATACGCGGCTGGCGCTGGGCGACGTGCTGTATCTGGTGGGAGCACCACCGGCATTGCGGCGCATGCAGATGATCATCGGCGAGGAGTTCGTCGACAGCACCCCCATCCACAACACGGCCTACCGCTCGGAACGGGCGGTGGTCACCAACGAGGCCGTGATCGGCAAGAAGATCCGTCACCTGAACCTGCAGTCCAACCACGACGTGGTGATCTCGCGCCTGAACCGGGCCGGTATCGAACTGGTGCCCACCGGCGGCATGACGCTGCAGTTCGGCGACGTGATCAACCTGGTGGGCCGGCAGGAAGACATCGAGACCGTGATGGCGCTGGTGGGCAACGCCCAGCAGAAGCTGCAGCAGGTGCAGATGCTGCCCGTGTTCGTCGGCATCGGTCTGGGCGTGCTGCTGGGCTCCATTCCCGTGTCGGTGCCGGGGCTGCCGGTGGCGCTGAAGCTGGGTCTGGCCGGCGGGCCGCTGGTGGTGGCCATCGTGCTGGCGCGGATCGGCACCATCGGCAAGGTGTACTGGTTCATGCCCCCCAGTGCCAACCTGGCGCTGCGCGAGATCGGCATCGTGCTGTTCCTGTCGGTGGTGGGCCTGAAGGCTGGCGGGCATTTCTTCCAGACGCTGCTCAGCCACGACGGTCTGACCTGGATGGGCTATGGTGCACTGATCACCCTCATCCCGCTGCTCGTCGTGGGCTTTCTGGCCCGCTGGCGCGGCAAGCTCAACTACCTCACGCTCTGCGGCCTGCTGGCCGGTTCGATGACCGATCCCCCGGCCCTGGCCTTTGCCAACGGCCTGCGCGAGGAGAGCGGGGCACCGGCCCTGGCCTATGCCACCGTCTACCCGCTGGTGATGTTTTTGCGGATCATCCTGCCGCAGGTACTGGCGGTACTGCTGTGGGCGGGGTAGGGCAGAGTACGCCCAAAAACAGGGAAGCGCGTGGGCAAACATAACCATGACACGCGCCAGACACGCCCCGGAAGCCGGACACCGGTCCACTTCCGGGGATTTTTTTGCCGGTACGGCAGGCCCGCCCACGGCGGCCCTGGAGGAGTAAGATGTGAAGGAAAAATGAGGCAGGCCAGATCCCGCAGAGGATTCGCCTCATGCACCGTGTAGCCGCTGGCCCGGGGACCAGCGCATGTTACGGACAGCTTTTTAAAGGAGACTTCACATGACTGCCGTCCCCGTGCTGCGCAATTACATCGCCGGCACCTTCACCGACAGCGCCGACCTGCTCGACGTGACCAACCCCGCCACCGGTGCCCTGCTGGCCCGGGCTCCCCGGTCCACCCAGGGCGATGTGGACCGGGCCATTGCTGCGGCCCATGGCGCCCGGCAGGCGTGGGCACGCCGGCCCGCCATCGAACGGGCCCAGTACCTGCGTCGCGTGGCCAGCCGCATCCGCGACAACGCCACACGCATCGCCCGCACCCTGACCGAGGAGCAGGGCAAGATCAGCAGCCTGGCCGCCGTGGAGGTTGCCTTCACCGCCGACTACATGGATTACATGGCCGAGTGGGCACGCCGCATCGAGGGCGAGATCATCACCAGCGACCGTCCCGACGAACAGATCCTGCTGCTGCGCAAGCCGATGGGAGTGGTGGTTGGCATCCTGCCGTGGAATTTTCCGTTCTTCCTGATCGCCCGCAAGATGGCACCGGCCCTGGTGACCGGCAACACCCTCGTCATCAAGCCCAGCGAGGAAACGCCCATCAACTGCCACCTGTTCACCGAGCTGCTGGCCCAGTGCGAGCTGCCCCCCGGCGTCTTCAACGTGGTCTACGGGCAGGGCACGACCGGAGCGGCCATGGCCTCCCATGCGGGCGTGGACATGATCAGCTTTACCGGCAGCGTGGCCACCGGTGAACGCATCGCGGCAGCAGCGGCCCCGTACATCACCAAGCTCAATCTGGAACTGGGTGGCAAGGCCCCCGCCATCGTGCTGGCCGATGCCGACCTGGCACTGGCCGTCCATGCCGTTCGCAGATCGCGCGTCATCAACACCGGCCAGGTATGCAACTGCGTCGAGCGCGTCTATGTGGAGCGGCCGGTGGCCGACGAATTCATCGCCCGCCTGGCCGAGGCCATGGCCGCCACCCGCTACGGCGATCCGCTCGGGGGCGACGACGAGGTGGAGATGGGGCCCCTGATCAACCGCAAGGGCCTGGACAACGTGGCGGCCAGCGTGCGCCGGGCCGTGGACGACGGCGCCACCGTCGTCACCGGCGGCCGCATTGCCGACCTGGGGCAGGGCTTTCACTACCAGCCCACGGTGCTGACCAACTGCCACAATGGCATGGACATCATGCGTCGCGAGATTTTCGGGCCCGTGGTCCCCATTCAGGTGGTGGATGATCTGGACGAGGCCATCACACTGGCCAACGATTGCGACTACGGCCTGACTTCCTCGGTCTATACCCGCGATCTGGGCAAGGCCATGCAGGCCATGCGCGAACTGGATTTTGGCGAAACCTACATCAACCGCGAGAACTTCGAGGCCATGCAGGGCTTTCACGCCGGCGTGCGCAAGTCCGGCCTGGGCGGTGCCGACGGCAAGCACGGGCTGTACGAGTACACCCATACGCAGGTGGTATACCTGCAGGGCTGAGCGTTGATCAGGCCCTGCGTGCAGGGCCTTGCATTCTCCGGAAACATCCCTATAATCACGTCTTCTTCGATGCGGGAATAGCTCAGTTGGTAGAGCGCAACCTTGCCAAGGTTGAGGTCGCGAGTTCGAGACTCGTTTCCCGCTCCAGTTTTCAAAGGCCGCCCGGTTCATGCCGCTGGCGGCCTTTTCGCGTGCATGGGCGCCTGCGCCCTGCCATGGACAGGAACCCGTTGCACCCTGCGACCACCCGTGCCATGCAGACATCCGCACCATGTACGGATGCCGGTGCCATGACGAGTACCTGCGCCCTGCGCATGCCCCTGCGTGTGACCCGTCACACATCGGCCGTCTGCCTTGACCCGGGTCAGCGCCGGCATCGGCCCTCATCGCTTATAGTCGCCTTGTCACCGTTATATAACCTCGAACATAACGCATCGACATGGCAGACAAGGCACACTCCCCAGAAAAATCCCCAGAACGGCGCCATCACGCCAACCACCACACCAACCACCACACCAGCCACCACAACGGCTACCACATCAGCCATCACAACAGCCCCCATACCAGTCACCAGGCCGGCCGCCTGCTGCTGCTCGCCACGCTCGGGTTCATGGCCACGGGCGTCCACGCGGCCGGCGTACAGGCCAGCGGCACGCCGGCAGACGAGGTGCGGGCGGCAGAAACACAGACCACCCGCGCCGGGATGGCCGACGCGCCCGCTGCAGACATGCAAACGGCAAACATGCAAAGGGCAGACATGCAGGCGGCGGCGGGCACGCAGGACTCAGGCACACAGGCCGCAGATGGCGTGTTCGCGCTGGGCACCGTGACAGTATCGGGCACGCGGGACGGCGGGCAGACCCCTGGTGAAAGCACCCTGCGCCAGCAGACCATCGCCCGCCACAACGCCGACACCGTGGCCGACGCGACCCGCCTGCTGCCGGGTGTGAGCCTGTCGCGCAACGGGCGCAACGAGGAAATGATCAGCCTGCGCGGCTTCGATCCCCGTCAGGTCCCGGTGTTCGTCGATGGGGTGCCCCTGTACGTTCCCTACGACGGCTACGTGGACTTTGGTCGCTTCACCACCTTCGACCTGGCCGAGATCCGTGTGGCCCGTGCCGATGCCTCGCTGCTCTATGGCCCCAACACCCTGGGCGGTGCCATCAACCTCGTCACCCGCAAGCCGGTCAGGCCCTTCGAGGGCGATGTACGTCTGGGCCTGGGTTCGGGCCAGACCCGCAAGGCAGCCGTCAATCTGGGCGGCAGGCAGCAAGGCTGGTACTACCAGCTGGGTGCGTCCCGGCTGGATGCCGACAGCTTCCCGCTGCCGCACGGTTTCCGGGACTACAAGCGCACGCCCACCGATACGGGTCACAGCCGCGCCAACGCCGCACGCACCGACAACCGCCTGTCGTTCAAGCTGGGGCTGACGCCCAATGCCACCGATGAATACGCGCTGGGCTATGTGCGCCAGCGGGGCGAGAAGGGCAATCCGGTCTACACCGGCCGGTCCACCCAGCGCAACGCCGTGCGCTACTGGCGCTGGCCGTACTGGGACAAGGACAGCGTCTATTTCGTGAGCAGCACGCGCCTGAACGCCGACAACGCGCTCAGGGTGCGCCTCTATCACGACACCTACAAAAACGGGCTGGACATGTACACCGACGCCACGTACAGCCAGCACAGCCCCACCAGCAGCTACCGCGACACCAGCAAGGGCGCCACCCTCGAATGGGCCAACGCCCGCTGGAAAGGGCACGACCTGCGCCTGGCCGCGCACTACAAGACCGACACCCACGACGACACCGGCCGTTACTACCGCGACGTGACCACCTCGCTGGTGGCCGAAGACACCCTCACGCTCTCCGACCGGCTGCATCTGGCGCTGGGGGCCAGCCACGAGAAGCGCGATGCCAAACGGGTCTGGCAGTGGCCTACGGGTTCGGCCAGCGCCACCAATGGACGGGCCCGGCTGGGCTGGAGCCTCACGCCCCAGGGCGATGAAGTGTACGTGGCCCTCTCGCACCGGACACGCTTTCCCACCATCAAGGACCGCTACTCGGCCCGCATGGGCCGTGCACTGCCCAATCCCGATCTCCGGCCCGAAACGGCCAACCATCTCGAAGTGGGTATCACCGGGCAACCCTGGACGGGCGCGACAGGACAGGCCGCCGTGTTCCACAGCCGTGTGAGCAACCTGATACAGACGGCCGTCGTGCCTTCCACGAGCTGTGGCGGCACCACCTGCGAACAGGCGCAGAACATCAGCCGCGCCCGCAACCAGGGCGTGGAGCTATCGCTGTCGCAGCAGTTCGGACATGAGTGGCAGGCAGATGCCAGCTATACCTATCTGGACCGCACCAACCTGAGTGACCGCAGCGTCGTGCTGCTCGACACGCCACGTCACCGCCTGTTTGCCGCCGTGCGCTGGCAGGTTCACGCCCAGTGGACACTGATGTCGACGGTGGAGGCCGAACAGGGCCGCAAGGTATCCTTTGCCACCGCGCGCACCAATACCTGGCGCGAACCGGGCGGCTACGGCGTGGTGGACCTCGGCGCCACCTGGACACCACGCTCCGACGTGTCGCTGGACGTTGGCGTGAACAACATCGGCAACCGGTGGTATGAGCTGGCCGACGGCCTGCCCATGCCAGGCCGAACCTGGTTCATCAATGGTACCTACCGCTTCTGAGGCTCCCGCCATGGACCAGGACATCCCCCCGCAACGGCGCCACTGCCTGCAGCTGCTGGCCGGGCTGGGTCTGACCGCCTCGTTCGCACACCTGCGAACCGCCGCCGCGACGCAGGCGCAGGAACAGGGACCGGCACACGGACAGGCGCAGGCGCCAGGACAGGAACAGAGGCAGCAGGGGCCGGCGCAAGGAAAGGAACAGGAACAGAGGCAGGGGCAGGGGCAGGGGCAGAAGCAAGGGCAGGAACAGGCGCGGCTGTAGGGAAGGGCACAGAGGCGGGCACAGGAACAGGCGCAGGAGCCGGCAGCGGCCTCCGGCGAGGTGATCGTGGCCCGGTTCGGTGGCCGTGCCGGGCTGCCGGCCCCCGGACATATCCGCCGGGTCTTCGCAGCCGGCCCGCCCGCCGGCGTGCTGGTAGCCGTGCTCGCCCCCGAAAAACTGCTGGGCTGGCCCACACCACTGGCCGACGGTGCACGGGCGCTGCTCGGCCCGGCGCTGCACAACCTGCCCGTCACCGGCCGGCTGGCCGGGCGGGGCAGCACGGTGCCACTCGAGGCGCTGATCGAACAGGACCCCGACCTGGTGCTGGACGCCGGCACGGCGGATGACACCTACGTGTCCGGCATGCGGCGTGTGAGCGAGCAGACCGGCCTGCCCACCGTGCTCATCCAGGGCCGGATCGGCGAACAGGCCGCCCAGCTGCGAGAAGTGGGACATCTGCTCGGCGTAGCCGGCCGGGGAGCCCGGCTGGCCGGCGAGGCGCAGCATTTCATCGATCTGGCCACGCGGATACGCAACGGCATCCCGCCGGCCCAACGTCCACGCGTGTATTTCGACCGGGGCACGGACGGACTGGAAACGGCGCGTCCCGGCAGCATCAACGCCGAACTGCTGGACTTCTGCGCGGCCCACAACGTGGCAGCCGGCATGAAGCAGGGCTCACTGGCCCGCGTGTCGATGGAACAGCTGCTGCAGTGGGATCCGCAGATCATCGTCACGCAGGATGCAGCCTTTGCCCGCCGGGTGCGTACCGATCCGCTCTGGCGGAACATCAGCGCCGTGCGCACGGGGCGCGTGCATTGCGCACCGGCGCTGCCCTTTGGCTGGCTGGACAGCCCTCCGGGCGTCAACCGGCTGATCGGCATCCGCTGGCTGCTGGAACACCTGCACCCCGGCCATCCGGCACTGCGGGGACAGAACCCACTGCCACAGACCGTGCAGCACTTCTTCCGGCTGTTCTACGGTCACCCGCTGCCGGCGGCGGATGCACAGCGCCTGCTGGCGGGAAGCTGGACACCGGCGTGAGCGAATGGCACGTTGGCGCGTGTCGTTCGCTCGACCCGCATGTGTCATTCATCTGCACCAGAGCGCGCCGCCCGCATGTGTCATTCATCTGCACCGGAGCGCGCCGCCCGCATGTGTCATTCATCTGCACCGGAGCGCGCCGCCCGCTCACGCTGGCGCGTGGATGGATGACGTGCGTGGGTGGATGACGCGTTCTGGCAGAGGCGAATGACGCGCTCTGACGCAGTGGACATGTTTTGATGAGCGCGAAAGACTCGCACCCGCGTGGGTGAACGACGCAGCCCGTGACGTTTATTTGCAACACCCATCCACAGGAGCCGGAAACCCCCTATAATCATGTCTTCTTCGATGCGGGAATAGCTCAGTTGGTAGAGCGCAACCTTGCCAAGGTTGAGGTCGCGAGTTCGAGACTCGTTTCCCGCTCCAGGTTTCAAAGGGGCCGCCCGGTTCATGCCGCTGGCGGCCTTTTTCATGGTCGATCGCTTTTCTCTGCCGGGCTTTTCTCTTCCGTGAGCGGATCCGGTCTTGCCTGCCGGACCTTTCCCTTTTGTGGCCATCCGAAGCATCGGGCAATCTCAAGAATCAAGTGCAACGAGAGGGCTGGCGTAGTTATCGAGAATCTTCGTCATGACTTCGCAAGGGGGCTGGGCATCCAGCGCCAGCCCCTTTCCCGCACCACCATCACGGTCAACAGGGCCTGTCCCGAACGTGGGTTTGTCATTTGTACTATGATGCCCAGACACACCAGTGACGGCCGCTGGAGCGTGTCATGACCTCATTCATCCCCGCGTGACCCCGGCCCTGTGCCGACAGGGCGCGGCTGCGCAGGCAGGGCGGGCCGCCTCGTCCTGCGCGCCCAAAGAGGGGGTCAAGGGTTTGGATGAGGCCATGACACACTTCGGGACAGACCGCCGGCGGAGACTTCGCGCAGGCCACAGTCATGCCGGCTCCCGTTCGGGTGTCGAGCCTTCGGCCCCGAAAGTGATGTCCGGAAACGCGCCTGTGCGTTTTCCCCTTCATTCAACCGAAGGAGCATGACCATGGCTTACGCAACCACCAACCCGTTCACGGGCGAGACCCTGAAGACCTTCCCCAATGCCACCGATGCCGAGGTGCAGCAGGCACTGCAGCAGGGTGACGCAGCATTCCGGCAGTGGAAGGCAAAACCGGTGAGCCAGCGCGTGACCGTCTTGCAGAAGGCGGCCGACCTGCTGCGGGCCAACAGGAACGAGTACGCGAAGATGCTGACCCTCGAGATGGGCAAGCTGCTCACCGAGGCCAAGGGCGAGGTCGAACTGTCGGCCGCCATCTTCGAGTATTACGTGCACAACGCCGAGGCCCAGCTGGCCCCGCAGAAGCTGCCGTGCAAGGATCCGGCCGTCTCCGACGCCGTACTGGTTCACGATCCGCTGGGCATCATCCTGGCCATCGAACCATGGAACTTCCCGTACTACCAGATTGCCCGCATCATCGCGCCGCAGCTGGCCGCGGGTAACGTGGTCATCCTCAAGCACGCCTCCAACGTGCCACAGTGCGCCGCGCTGTTCGAGAAACTGATGCTCGACGCGGGCCTGCCGCAGGGCGGCTTCACGAACCTCTACGCCACGCGCGACCAGATCGAGACGATCATCAACGACCCGCGCGTGCACGGCGTGGCGCTGACCGGATCGGAAGGGGCAGGGGCCATCGTGGCCGCACAGGCCGGCAAGGCCATGAAGAAGGCCACGCTCGAACTGGGCGGTTCCGACGCCTTCATCGTGCTGGACGATGCCGACATCGAGAAGGCCGCAAAGTGGGCCGTGTTCGGCCGTCACTGGAACGCCGGCCAGGTCTGCTGCTCGTCCAAGCGGATCATCGTGGTCGAGTCGGTCTACGACGCCTTCATGGAAAAATACCGGGCCGGCGTGGCGGCGCTCAAGGCCGGCGACCCGATGGATCCCGACACCACGCTGGCCCCGCTGTCGTCGCAGGCGGCCGTCGACGACCTGAAGAAACAGATCGACCAGGCCGTGGCCCGTGGTGCCAAACTGGAGGTGATCGGCGCCGAAGTACCGTCGAAGGGTTCCTTTGCCCGCCCGGTGCTGCTCACCAACGTCACCCTCGAGAACCCCGCCTTCAAGTGCGAGTTCTTCGGTCCGGTGTCGATGGTGTTCAAGGTGAAGGACGAGGCCGAAGCCATCGCGGTGGCCAATGACTCACCGTTCGGGCTGGGTGGTTCGGTGTTCACGCAGGACATCGAGCGCGGCCGCCGTGTGGCGGCACAGATCTCCACCGGCATGGTCTACATCAACCATCCCACGGCCGTGAAGGCCGACCTGCCGTTCGGCGGCATCCGCCGTTCGGGCTTCGGTCGCGAGTTGATCGACCTGGGCCTGAAGGAGTTCGTCAATCACAAGCTGATCGGCGTGACCGACATCGACGGCAATTTCTGAGGGCAGGGGCCCGGATACCCGTTGCGCTGGTTGAAAACGCCCCGCTGTGCCGGCTGAGAGGCCGGCAGGCGGGGCGCTCCAGGCAACATTTTCAGCAGATGCTGGTGGTCCCCGAAGATCCGGGGCCACCAGCCTGACCAGGGCATCCGGCTCACCGCGATGCAGTGCCCGAGGCAGCCGCGCCCGCCTGCGCCTGTGCATCACCCCCCAGCACCTTGTAGAGCGTCACCCGGTTGCTGGCTTCCTGCAGCAGCAGGGTGATCAGGCTCTGCTGGGCGCTGTACAGGGTACGCTGGGCATCCAGCGCCTCCAGATAGCTCTGCACACCATGGCGGTAGCGCGCCTCGGCCAGCCGGTGGGCGCGGGTCATGGTGTTCACGTAGGCTTTCTGGGCATCGAGCTGCTCCTGTACGCGCGCCCGGACGGCCAGCGCATTGGCCACCTCGCTGAAGGCTGTCTGGATGGCCTTTTCATAGTTGGCCACTTCGATGGCGCCGGCAATCTTCGCCGAATCGAGCGAACCCTTGAGCGAACCCGCATTGAAGATCGGCACGCTGATGCTGGGCATGAAGGTCCAGGTACCGCGTCCGCCATCGAACAGGCTGGAGAGCGAATCGCTGGAGCGCCCCGTGGTGGCCGTGAGCGAAATGGTCGGGAAGAAGGCCGCACGCGCCGCCCCGATGTTGGCATTGGCGGCCTTCAGCGTATGTTCGGCCGCCAGCACGTCCGGCCTCTCCAGCAGCACCTTCGACGACAGGTTGGCCGGCAGCGGCGCCAGCGCCACGGCACTGGCATCCACATGGGCGCCGGGCTCGGGCAGCAGGGCATCGGGCACGCGTGAACCCACCACCAGCTCCAGGGCATTGATGGCCTGGCCCAGCTCGCTGCCATAGTTGGCCACATCCACCCGGGCGCTCTCCACGCTGCCCTGCACCGAGGCCAGGTCCACGCCCGACACCACGCCCAGCGCATGCTTGCGCTGCGTGAGCAGCAGGGTCTGCTGCTGGCTGGCCAGCGTTTCCTGCGCCAGCGCCAGCCGCTGCTGGTACGCCGCCACCGTCAGCCAGTCGGTGGCCACCTCGGCCACCAGGCTCAGGCGGGTGCTGCGCTGGGTCTCGTTCATGGATAACCAGCTCTCCAGCGCCTGGTCCTTCAGGCTGCGCACGCGGCCGAACAGGTCCAGCTCCCAGCTGGTGATGCCCACGTCCAGACTGGCGGTACGGCTGGTGCGGGAATCACCCGACAGGCCGCCGGACGCGGCCCCCGTCCCGCCGGCCTGCGTGCCCGTGCTGCCGCTCATGCCACCCACCGAGCTGCTGCGCTGCGCCGTATGGCTGCCCGTGGCGGTGACGGCCGGGAACAGGCTGGCACGCTGGATGCGGTACTCGGCCCGGGCCTTCTCGATGTTCAGCATGGCCACGCGCAGGTCGCGGTTGTTGTTCAGGGCCAGGGCAATGACCTGCCGCAGGCGTTCGTCGACGAACAGCTGCTGCCAGTCGGGCATGGCGGCCATGGTGTCACCCGCCGGTGCACCGGCAGCATCCTGACCGCCGCTGGCTGCACTACCGCCTGCTCCAGCTTCAGTGGAACCGGCAGAAGCCGCCCCTGTACGGCTGGCCGCACCCGCGCCCTTGCCGGCCTGCGGGGAGGCCACCATGCCATCGGCCCAGCCTCCATGGTGCCTGTCCTGCGCCGTCTGGCCATGACCGGCCGCCTGGCTGCCGCGCACCGCATCTGCTGCGGCCGCACCATCCCGGAACGTATCCGGCACCGGCGATTCAGGGCGCTGGTAGCTGGGCGCCATGCTGCTGCATCCGGCCAGCACGGCGGCACAGGCCACGGCCATGGCGACGGCCAGACGGGACGGCTGCTGCGAGGCAGGCCGGGTGGTCGAGGGTTTCCGCCAGAGGCATGAGGGGTTCAGCCTCATGGACGAAGGCTTCAGCCTGATGTGCGAGGATTTCATCATGAGAGCTGCTCCACGGCAGGGGGGTTGCGCCGGCGACCCGGGAAGATGGACCGCACGATCACGTAGAAGAGCGGCACGAAGAAGATGCCCAGCACGGTCGACACCAGCGTTCCACCGAACACACCGGTCCCCAGCGACTGGCGCCCCCCCGAACCGGCGCCGGTGCTGACCACCAGCGGCAGCACACCCAGCATGAAGGCCAGCGAGGTCATCAGGATGGGGCGCAGGCGCTGGCGGGCCGCCTCCAGCGTGGCATCGATCAGCGTGCGTCCCTGTTCCTCCAGTTCCTTGGCAAACTCGACGATCAGGATGCCGTTCTTGGCAGCCAGACCCACCGTGGCCAGCAGGCCCACCTGGAAGTAGATGTCGTTCTCGTGACCGCGCAGCGTGGTGGCCAGTACCGAACCCAGAATGCCGATCGGCACCGCCAGCATCACCGAGAACGGAATAGACCAGCTTTCATACAGCGCGGCCAGACACAGGAACACGAAGAGCAGCGACACTGCGTAGAGCATCGGTGCCTGGGAGCCCGACTGCTGCTCCTGATAGGACAGGTCCGTCCAGGCGTAACCGAAGCCGTTGGGCAGCTGGCTGACCAGCCTGGCCATTTCATTCATGGCGTCACCGGAACTCACACCACTGGCCGGCTCGCCGGTGATGGCCATCGAGGAATAGCCATTGAAACGGGCGAGTGAGGCCGGTGCATAGCTCCAGCCGGTCGAGCTGAAGGAGGCGAAGGGCACCATCGCATTGCTGCTGTTGCGCACGGCCCAGCGGTTGATGTCCTGCGGTGCCATCCGCGCGCCGGCCTCACCCTGGACATACACCCGCTTGATCCGGCCCCGGTTGACGAAGTCGTTCACATAGGAGCCGCCCAGCGCGGTGCTCAGTGTACTGTTGATGTCGCTGATGCTCAGATCGAGCGCGCTGGCCTTGGCATCATCGATCTTGATATCGAAGGTCGGTGCATCTTCCAGCGCCGAATAACGTACGGCATTGAGCTTCGGATTCTGGTTGGCCAGACTCAGCAGCTGCTCGCGGGCCGACACCAGTGCTTCATGGCCGGCGCCGCCCAGATCCTGCAGCCGCATCGAGAAGCCGGCACTTTCACCCAGCCCGGGAATGCCCGACGGCGAGAAGGCAAAGATCTGGGCATCCTTGTACTTGCCGGCCATGGCCGCCGTGATGCGGTCGGCAATCTCGCCGGCACTGGCCTTGCGCGAATTCCAGTCCTTCAGCTCGATGAAGCCCATGCCGGAGTTCTGCCCGCTGCCGCCCATGCTGAAGCCCGCCACCGCCATCATCGACGCCACCTCGGGCTGCTCGCGCACCCAGGCCGTGACCTCGTTGATCACCTTCACCGTCTGCTCCTGTGTGGACCCCGACGGCAACTTGACCTGCACCATCAGCTCGCCCTGATCCTCTTCCGGCAGGAAGGAGGTGGGCAACTGCCAGAACAGGAACCCCAGGGCCACCAGAATGGCCAGATAGGTCAGCATGCCGGTCTTGCGGTGGCGCGTGATCAGGCCCACACCGCCCTGATAACCGCGCCCCATGCGGTCGAACCCACGGTTGAACCAGGCAAAGAAACGCCCCAGCGGCCCGCGCGGCGTGGTATGCCCCCCCTTTTCGATGGGCAGCAGGATGGTGGCGCACAGAGCCGGCGTCAGCGTCATGGCCACCAGCACCGAAAGGATCATCGACGACGCAATGGTGACGGAGAACTGCCGGTAGATGGCGCCGGTGGAACCCCCGAAGAAGGCCATCGGCAGGAATACCGCTGTCAGCACCAGCGCAATGCCCACCAGTGCGCCGGTGATCTGGCCCATCGACTTGCGGGTGGCCTCATAAGGGGAGAGACCTTCCTCACTCATCACCCGTTCGACGTTTTCCACCACCACGATGGCATCGTCCACCAGCAGGCCGATGGCCAGCACCATGGCGAACATCGACAGCGTATTGATCGAATAGCCCAGCAGCGACAGCACCCCGAAGGTGCCCATCAGCACCACCGGCACGGCCACCGCCGGAATCAGCGTGACCCGCCAGTTCTGCAGGAACAGGTACATGATGATCAGCACCAGCGCGATGGCCTCGACCAGCGTCTTGACCACCTCCTCGATGGAGATCTTCACGAAGGGTGTCGTACTGTAGGCAACGTGATACTTGAGCCCGGTGGGGAAGAAGGGCGCCAGCTCGTCCAGCTTCGCCTGCACGGCGCTGGCCACGCTGATGGCATTGGCACCGGAGGCCAGCTCGATACCCACACCGGAGGCCGGCTGACCATTGAAGGTACTGGCTGCCGAATAGTCTTCCGAACCCAGTTCGACGGTAGCCACGTCCGACAGGCGCACCACGGCACCACTGCTGTCGGACTTGAGGATGATGTTCCGGAACTGGTCGACCGTCTTCAGGCGGCTGCGCGAGGACACCGTCGCATCCAGCCGCTGCCCCCGGACCGAAGGTACCGCCCCCAGCGAGCCGGACGAGACGTCGGCATTCTGCGCCGTGATGGCCGAGGTCACATCCGACGGCATCAGCGAATAATGGCGCAGCTTCTCCGGGTTCAGCCAGATGCGCATCGCATACTTCGACCCCATCACCTGCACCCCGCCCACACCGGAGACACGGCTGATCGAGTCCTTCACCGACGACACCATGTAGTCGGCAATGTCGCTCTCGGTCATGCTGCCGTTCTCGGACGTGAAAGCCAGCACCATGAACATGTCACCGGAGGACTTGGTCACGGTCACGCCATCATTCTGCACCGACTCCGGCAGGCTGGACTGGGCCTCCTGCAGCTTGTTCTGCACCTGCATCTGCGCCACATCCGGGTCGGTGCCCGAGGCAAAGGTCAGCTCGATTTCCGAGCTGCCATCCGACGAACTGCTCGACGACATGTACAGCAGGTTGTCGATGCCGATCATGGCCTGCTCGATCACCTGGGTGACCGAGTTCTCGGTGGTCTCGGCCGAGGCACCGGAATAGGTGGCACGGACCGAGACGCTGGGCGGCGCAATGTTGGGGTACTGCTCCACCGGCAGGGAGAAGACCGCCATCGCCCCCGCCAGGGTGATGACGATGGCGATCACCCACGCAAAAATGGGACGGTCAATGAAGAATCGGGCCATGGGCTGCCTCCTTATTGCCTGCCGGAGGCAGAATCCGTGCCGGACTGCGCCGGGGCCACGCTTCCCTCATGCTCGACGGACGCTGCCGGGGTTTCGTGGCTGCCCGTGGCATCATCCTTCGCGCCGGTCTTCACCTTCACGGTGCCATGGGGGGCTGCCTGCTTTTCCTCGACCTTCACGGTCTGGCCACCGGATGCCCGGCTGCCTCCTTCGATGACCAGTTTCTCGCCAGCCTTCAGGCCACTGGTCACGATCCACTGGTCGCCATCGGTGTCGGCCACGCCGATCACCCGTTCCTCGACCTTGCCGTCGTTGCCCACCAGCTTGACCACGGCCTCACCGCGGGTATTGCGGGTCAGCGCCGTCTGCGGCACCAGGATGGCCTGTTCGTCGATGGCCAGCGGCAGCACCGCGCGCACATAGGCACCCGGCAGCAGCAGATGGTCGGGGTTCGGCACCACTGCCCGCAGCGTGATGTTGCCGGTGCTGGTGGAAATGGAGGTGCCCACGAATTCCAGCGTTCCCTCGTGGTTGTAGAGGCTGCCGTCTTCCAGGAAGATCTTCACCTTCACCTTGCCATTGACGGCCTGCAGGGCGCCGCTGTCGATGGCCTTGCGCAGCGCCAGCAGCTGGGCGCTGGTCTGCGTCACATCCACGTAGATGGGGTCGAGCTGCTGGATGGTGGTCAGTGCCGTGTCCTGGCTGGCCGTGACCAGTGCCCCCGGCGTATAGGTGGAGGTGCCGATACGGCCGGAAATGGGCGCCTTGATGCGCGTATAGTCCAGATTGATCTTTGCCGACTGCAGCGAGGCCTGGGCGGCCACCACGGCGGCCCGGTTCTGCTGCAGGGTGGCTTCGGCATCGTCCACGTCCTGTTTGCTCACCGCGTCGATGGCCAGCAGATCACGGTAGCGCTGCGCCTTCGGTTTGGCCGCGCGTACCACGGCCTGCGCCTGAACGAGCGATGCCTTCGCATTGTCGTAGGCTGCCTCGTAGCTGGCGGCATCCAGCTGGTAGAGCACCTGACCTTCCTTCACATCCTGGCCTTCGGTGAACAGCCGCTTCTGGATGATGCCACCCACCTGGGGCCGAACCTCGGCGCTCATGTGCGCCACCGTCCGGCCAGCCAGCGACTGTTCCACCGCCAGGCGCTGCGTGACGATGGGCTGCACCACCACGGTGGTTTCCTCTGGCGCAGGCGCGGGCGCCCCGGCCTTCTGGCAACCGGCAAGCGCCAGCGCAACGGCGGTGGCAATCAGCAGGTGGGCACCGGGCAGGGCGCGAACAGGCCTGCGTGCGCAGGATGTTGCACGACGCGACACGCGTCGGTGAGCAGCTGGCCGGGACACGGCAGCAGGACAAGCGGACATGCGGGGATCTCCTGAGAGGGGAAGGATGGATTCCAGCCGGTACGGCCGAAGCAGTGAAGCGCCGGAAACGGCCTCTGCTGGACAGCGTCTGCCGGACAGGGGCTGTCGCCACCGGCAAGGTCGCAGGCACGGAATCATCCCGATACGTCACATAGTGACATGCAAATGTGCAGCAATTGGGCAGATTCACGCTGCGAGATGAAAAATTTCTGGCCAGGACGCCAGAACATCCGGACCGTGGCGTACCGTGAGCGCAGCGGAACATGCCCAGGTCTGCACAAACATGCCCGGGTCTGCACATCATGAGGTCATGAGGGCGCAGGAAACCCCCGACTGCACGCAAGGCAGCGTCGGCAAAGGAACGGCCCTGCACTTCATGACAACGGCGCAGCACTCACCCCAGCTCGAAACGGTAGCCCACCCCGTAGATGGAGGTGATCGGATCTTCTCCGGCACCAGCCTCGGCCAGCTTGCGGCGCAGGTTCTTCACATGGCTGTCCATTGTGCGGTCGGTCACCACCCGGTCATCCTCGTACAGATGATCCATCAGCTGCGACCGCGACCACGCCCGCCCCGGTGAACCGGCCAGCGTGCGCAGCAGGCGGAATTCCACCGGGGTCAGGTCCAGCCAGCGCCCATGCAGCGCGGCGCGACAGCCGGGTACGTCCACGTACAGGCTCTTTCCCGGCAGGCTCCCCGGCACGCCGGAACCAGCCGGTGCAGTCCCGGGCATGCCGGCCTCCGGCATGCCTGTGGCCTGTGCAGTGCCTGCACCACCCAACGTCTGCCGGATGCCGGCCTCACCGGCATGCGCGGACACCGCCATACCACCAGAGACAGGCTGCGCCGCATCCGCACCTGCCGCACCACTGCCGCCATGGCGCCGATAGCGCCGCAGCACCGTCCCCACCCGGGCCACCACCTCCCGCGGGCTGAACGGCTTGCAGATGTAATCGTCGGCGCCCACCGACAGGCCCAGCAGCCGGTCCACCTCGTCCACCCGTGCCGTGACCATGATCACCGGAACATCGCTGTGCGCCCGCAGTTCCCGGCACAGGGACACACCATCCGCGCCCGGCAGCATCAGGTCCAGCAGCACCAGCCCGGGCTGCCAGCACGTGAAGGTGTCTAGCACCGCCTCGCCATCGGCCAGATGACAGGTCTCGTACCCGGACGCCTTCAGATAGTCACACAGCACGGCCGCCAGCTGCGGCTCGTCTTCCACCACCAGGATGCGGGCGGGTTCATCGGCAGACAGATTCATGGAGAGACGGCCCCATCCGGCGCATGGCACCCGTGGGACACAGGACGGTCGTGAGAATGATCGTGGGGACGGGATGTGGATGTTCGGCACGGCGGGCAGATGCCGGCGCCCATGCCGCAAGCATGCCAGACGGGCCGGATGGATGCACGCATCATGGCTGCAGCGGCAGGGTCACGGTGATGCGCAGCCCTCCCAGGGGCGAATCATCCGCCGTGATCGTACCCCGATGCGCCTGCACGATGTGCTGGCAGATGGCCAGGCCCAGTCCGCTGCCGCCCCGGGCCCGGGCACGGGAACTGTCGACCCGGTAGAAACGCTCGAAGAGCCGGACCCGCCTGTCGGCCGGCACGCCGGGAGCACTGTCTTCCACGACGATTTCCACCTGCCGGCCGGACACGGTGCGGGCGACGACCCGTACCTGGCCACCGGCATCCGTATAACGGGCCGCATTCTCCAGCAGATTGACGAAGACCTGCTCCAGGCGGCGGGCCTCGCCCAGCACCGGCAGGGGGCTGGCCGGCAGTACCTGATGCAGCTGCAATCCGGCATCCGCCAGGCGTGACGCCATGCCCGCCAGCGCCTGCGCCAGCACCACGCCCACATCCAGCGGCTCATGCTGGTACGACACCTCGGCCTGGGCCATCGACAGTTCGTGCAGGTCTTCCACCAGCTTGCCCAGCTGCTGTACCGGTCCCTGTACCGCCTGCAGGCCTTCGGGCGTCAGCGGCCGGATGCCATCCTGCATAGCTTCCAGCTCGGCCCGCAGCACTGCCAGCGGGGTACGCAGCTCGTGCGAGATGTCGGCCATGAAATCGCGCCGGCTTTCCTCGGTGCGCTCCAGCACCTGGGCCAGATGGTTCACGTCATCGCGCAGACGCCCCAGCTCATCGTCCGAACCAGCCGGCAGACGGCTGTCATAATCGCCACGCGCCAGCCGTCGGATCCCCCCGGCCAGCACTTTCAGCCGCGAGAGCAGGGCACGCGACAGCAGCCACGCCAGCAGCGCCGCCACGGCAATGGAGGCCGCGATGTTCAGCCAGCGCGCCCGCTGCTGGGCTTCGTAGAAGCGTACGTCACTGCGCTCGACCGCCTTTTCCAGCGGCAGCATCGACAGCCAGCCCACCGTCTGCCCATCGACCCGCACGGGTAGCCGGACACCCCGCGGTGTGGCCGCCGCCGGATTGCCCATCAGCAGCCGGCCCTGCGTGTCCATCAGGGCCATTCGCAGCATCACGCCCGCCAGGTCGGACAGCGGTGGTTCCGGTGCATCCTCCGGGCCATACGGGCCGCCTGTTGCGGGGGCATCCGTCGCTTCTACTGCGGGGGCTTTCGTCACGCCTGCTGCGGAAGCTTTCGTTCCACCTGCTGCAGGCACATCTTCTGCGCCTTTCGTGGACGCACTTGCCACATCTGCCGCGGGTGCATCCATTCCCTTTGTCATGGGTGCATCCGTCCCACCTGCCGTGGGTGTATCCGCCCCCCTTGTCGTGGATGCCCCCATCGCCGGCGCCTCCGGCCGCGAGCTGGCATGCCCGGCAGGCACCGCTGTCGTTCCGGGCGGGCTCACATGCTCCACCAGCTGGGGCAGGATACGGTTCCAGAACCACTCGTCGGGGTCGGCCCGCATGAAATCCCAGCTGCCATGCGACCGGTACTCGCCGGCCACCACCGTGGCCAGCTGCTGCATGCGCTGCATGCCCTGTTCGTTCAGATACTGCAGAAACACCCGCTCGAAACTGAAGCGCTCGGCCACGCCATTGACGGCCAGCACCACGGCACAGGCCGAGAGCACGGCCAGAAAGAGCCGGGTGGGAATACTCGGTTTCATCGGAACGGGTCGGGGCAGGGAACGGGTTGGGGAGATCATACCGCCCCCAGCCCAAAGCTCTCAGTCCAATGGTTCCGGCCATGGATGGGAAGATGAAAGGGCAGGCAGACCCGTGACACGCCCCAGAATTAACAAAAACTGACACAACAGATTTGCACCCGCACAAAAGTTCCCTATAATCACATCTTCTTCGACGCGGGAATAGCTCAGTTGGTAGAGCGCAACCTTGCCAAGGTTGAGGTCGCGAGTTCGAGACTCGTTTCCCGCTCCAGATTTTCAAAGGCCGCCCGGTTCATGCCGCTGGCGGCCTTTTCGTTTTCACGATGTGTGCTTCCATCATGTGTGCCTCCATTGGGAGGGTTAGTGCCCTGGGCTATCCTCGCGCCCGTTTCCGGCGCTCCTTGCCCGCGCGATGAAAGCGACCGGGGCAAGCCCGTCACTGCTGCCACCCAGCCGCAACCCTCCGCCCGCGTGATGGATGCCCCCGTTCATCCATCCCCAAAAACCCGGTCGCCAAACATGAAGCAGGCCAGGCCGAGGAGCATCACGCCCAGCCCGACGAACTTCCACCAGTGAAGGGGTCGCACCGGCATCTGGATCAGCCCGAAGCCATCGATGAACATCCCGGCCAGAAGCTGGCCGATGATGAACAGGAACATGACGCTAGTGATCCCGATGCGTGGCGCCAGAAAAACGGCGGTATAGACGAAGCCGGCACCAATGACCCCACCCAGCCAGCGCCACCATGGCTGCTGGCCCAGACTGCCCGCCATTCCGGACCAGTCCGCCGAAAACGCGGCCACCACGCCCAGACACAGCGTGCCAATGGCAAAGGAAAAGAACGAGGCGGCCAGCGGTTGCCCACCAAGGCCCGCGCTCAGCCGGCTGTTGACCGCCGCCTGTAACGCCGTGCCGACACCGGCCCCGAGGGCCATCAGGGGATAGAGGATGTTCATCGGGATGAATGAGTTGATTACCGGAAAAACAGGGAGAACGCTGGCTGGGGATATGATAGACATAGTTGACAAAATAGACAAAGTAGACCAAAGTGGAGGCCGTCAACACCTCTGCGAGGGGAGGCCATGCGTACCGACATCACGGCCCAGCACCTGCCACGCATCACCGAAAACGACATACATCGCTTCGCCGGTGTGGTCGACATCCGCGATGCCCGTGCTTTCGCGTCGGAGCTGCAGGCATTCGTGCTCGAACGCCTGCGGACCGTCAAACTGCCTGTTGCCGGGCAGAAACCGTCCGTCGAGGAAGCCCTGGCGCACAAAGCTGCCACCTTGCATGCCC
Source organism: Lautropia dentalis (assembly GCF_003892345.1). GTDB lineage: Bacteria > Pseudomonadota > Gammaproteobacteria > Burkholderiales > Burkholderiaceae_E > Lautropia > Lautropia dentalis. Next base: position 1,954,970 of record NZ_RRUE01000001.1, on the reverse strand, counting down.
CGGTACGCTGGACCCCATCGGAAACCGATATCCAGCGCGGGCGTGCGCTGCTGCTGGAAGCATACGCAGACCCCCACAATCTGCCCCTGCCCGAATTTGCCAGACTCGCCGGCAAATCGCGCCAGCAGATCTACAAGGACATTGCCGCACAGCGGCTGCTTGCCTTGAGCGTGGGGCGACGTGGCCAGAAACTGCCCGACTGGCAGCTTGATCCCCTGCGGCAACGACTGACCGAATCCGTCCTGCAGCAAGCAGCGGGCATCGACAGCTGGACGATTCATGATGCGCTCTCCCAACCCCTGGAAGGGCTGGCCGGACGCTCTCCGGTGGAAGCAGTCACGCCTGCCTCGCTCCAGGGCACGGTCATGGCGGTACTCAATGCCTTGGGCATACAGCCAGACTGAGCCCGCATGAACCAGCCATTGCCATCCTTTCGCGTCAGAAAGGGCGAACTGCTGCAGCATGCCAGCCGTACGGTATACCGCGGCTGCCCCCTGTACTTTGGCCGAAGCGGCACCAACCGCTACGACGATCCCGCCCGAGGCTATGGTGTGCTTTATCTGGGTTTCGACCTGTCCACTGCATTGATGGAGTCGGTCTTTCACAAGCATCGATGGCTGGAAGAGGGGAGGCGTGCCATTACCCTGCAGGAGGTACAGGGTCGAATGGTTCGCGCCACGGGTGTGCTGATGGATCTGTACCTGGCCGACCTGACCGCCCCCGGCATCATGGCCGGTTACTTTGGTCTGAATCTCGAACAGCTGGCTAGCCGTGACTACACCCATACCCAGCAAATATCGGCCCGGATTCATGCCATGACACGGGGAAGAGGCCAGGCTTCTTTCGATGGAATTCGCTTCCCGTCGCGCAACAACTATCCTGCCGCAAGCATTGCACTGTTCGAACGGGCTGCCACCAAGGTCCGTGTAATCGCAGACATCGACCTGGCCGACCATGTCGACTGGCCCCGGTTCGTCGCTGCCTACCGGATTGGCGTGATCTCCAGTCCGTAAGGTCCTGACCCCGATAAGATTTGGCAGGGTAGAACACGGCCCCTCCCAGCTCACCCGCATTGTGTGGTGTAATTGCTCCCTGTGCCTGCCCGAGTGGTGAAACTGGTAGACACAAGGGACTTGAAAATTTGAGCGCCCGTGGGGAAACCTGCGGGATGAACCCCGTCAAACTCGGCGAACGCCCTGAAGGCGCTGGCGGCCCCGGCCGGCCGCACCTTCGAGCCAACGCCGAGCCAAGCCCGGGGAGAGGCAGGGCAGCTGCAAGGGCATCATGCAGTTGCCGCAAGGCATTGCAAGGCAGCAGCCCGAGGCTTGCGGCCGGCATTGCGCATTGGCAGCCCGTGGCCCGAACAGGTCGGGGCAGCGCCTCCCCGGGAAGGTGTAGAGAGCAGACGGCGGGCACCTGTCGCCCTGCCGGCAGACTGACGACCCGGGCCGGATGGCCCTGCAGTTCGCCCCATGGCGTACCGCACTGCGGTTGCATCGGACCTGACCGGCTACGGCCATGGTGAAGGCGTGCTCCAGACCACAAACCGTCGTGCCCGGCACAGCGGGCGGCGAAAGCCGCAGTGGCATGAAAATCCCTCGACCTTCGGTCGTGCCGGTTCGATTCCGGCCTCGGGCACCAACCATCTCGCAGCGGCCAGACACCCGTGGCCGCTGCCCCTGCACCGCATCGGCGTCATGCCATTGCGCTGCATGCCGAGCTGGTGGGCATACAGTCCCAGCCATATCAAACTGGCAGCCGTGGGGCAGTCAGCTACCTTTCGCTGCGTCCGTGAGGACGCAGCGCCACACGGCGCTACAGCACATCCTTCAGCACCGCCCACACCGTATCCAGCATGCGCGGGTGGGCCTTCGCCTGCGGGTGGATACGGTCGGCCTGGAACCAGTCCGGGTCATCGGCAAAGCCTTCCAGCAGGAAGGGCACCAGCGGGCTGTCCGTGTCGGCGGCCACCTTGCCGAACATCTGGCTGAACTGGCGCGTGTAGGCCGGCCCGTAATTGGGCGGTACCTGCAGCCCCACCAGCACCGCACGGGCACCTGCCGCCTGCACATCAGCCACCATCTGGCGCAGGTTGGCCGTGGTGGCCTTCAGGGGCAGGCCACGCAGCGCATCGTTGGCGCCCAGCTCGATCACCACCACCTTCGGCCTGTGCTGCGCCAGCAGGGCAGGGAGCCGCCCCTTGCCACCCGCGGTGGTCTCGCCGCTGATGCTGGCATTGACCACCTGCCAGCGCCGGGTCCTTTCATCGGCAGCCAGACGTTTCTCCAGCAGGGCCACCCAGCCCTGGCCACGCGAGAGCCCATACTCGGCCGACAGGCTGTCGCCCAGCACCAGCAGGGTGGGGCCACCAGCGTTCGAGCTGCCGGTGGCGTCTGCGCTGCGGGGCGCATCCGCACCGCCACCACGCGCGGCCGCGCTGCCCGTGGCGTTCGGGCCGGCGGGCGTATCCTTCCCCCCCGCATGCCCCATGGCTTCGGGGCTGCCCGTTGTCCCTTCTGCCGAACCACCTGCACGTGGCGCTGCGTTCCCGGTGTCCTCGAAGGCGGCACCGGGCTCTCCCAGTCCGGCCGCCCGGACCTTCCGGGCGGGCAGGGCAGCCACGCCCAGCGCCGTCAGTGTCAGGCTAGACATCAGCAAACGCCGGCGGGCAGGAAAATGAACGGACGGGAAACGCCCATCCGCAAGGAAAGACCTGTTCATCGAAAGCATCCAGAAAAACCGTACACAGAAAAAACGCAGGAAGCGCCCGGACATTCAGCAGCAGCCCGACGGGCAGAATACTGGCATACCATGTCATCGACCTCCAAACCGCACCGGCACACCTCACCAGACACGTTCCGTCCAGCATCACGCCGTCCGGCACACCCCGCCCATGTACACCCGGGTTGCCGCACATCATCGAAGAGCAAACGCAACACCAGCCTGCCGTGTTGACGAAAGGCCATATAGGTATATATGGACCCCGGCGCCGATGCACAGCGGAACCGATGCACAACCGGCGCATCCCGGTTTACCATGTGCCGCCAGCCCGCGTGCGAGCTGCCCGGTCGAACCGGAACACCCCGTACCGGGCACTGCCCCTTCTACTTCCCAGCCACCTGATGTGGCCCCGTTCCCATGGCCCTGATCCAAGTCCAGAACCTCACGAGGCGCGTGCCCGACAGTGGCCGGCTGCTGACCATTCTCGACGATGTGAGCTTCACGGTACAGGCCGGTGAAACCGTGGCCATCATCGGCGCTTCCGGTTCAGGCAAGTCCACGCTGCTGGGCCTGCTGGCCGGGCTGGACCTGCCCAGCAGCGGCGACGTGCAGGTGGACGGCCAGTCGCTGTTTGCGCGGGACGAGGAGCAGCGTGCCCGCTGGCGGGCCGAAGAAGTGGGGTTCGTGTTCCAGTCCTTCCAGCTGCTGCCGGCCATGACGGCCCTGGAAAACGTCATGCTGCCGCTGGAACTGGCCGCCCACCCCAGGGCACGCCAGACGGCCGAGGCCCTGCTGGCCCGGGTCGGGCTGGCCGAGCGGGCCGGGCACTATCCGCGCACGCTCTCGGGCGGCGAGCAGCAGCGGGTGGCGCTGGCCCGTGCCTTTGCCGTGTCGCCCCGGCTGCTGTTTGCCGACGAGCCGACCGGCAGCCTCGATCATGCCACCGGCGAGCGGGTAATCGATCTGCTCTTCGAGATGAACCGCGACTTCGGCGCCACGCTGATCCTGGTCACGCACGATCCGCGCCTGGCCGCCCGTTGCGGCCGCCGGCTGGAAATCGCCCGCGGACGGCTGATCAGTCAGACAGACCAGTCAGATTCCGCCTGACGGAAATTCCGTCATTTGAGGGCATGAGGCAGGCCCGGGCAGGCAAGATGGCACTGGCTGAACCGGCCGTCGCGTCGGCACGTGCCCCCGCTGCCAGACATCACGGCGCCGGTCAGCCCTGGCCAGACGCTTTGGCCGTAGCGGAAGCCAGCAGCATCTGGGTGCCGAACCAGCCCCAGTAGATGCGGTGATGGCAGATCAGGCCGTCGCGGATTTGCATCAGCTCCAGAATGTCGATCTGGTCACCATCAGGCGTCTGGCGGGGGTATTCCCAGACCAGCGTATCTCCCGCCACCAGATACTGGCCCGTACGGTACCAGCGCACCAGTTCGTTGGGGCGGCGACGGGTACCTTCTTCCAGAAAGGCCAGAATCCGTTCCCGGCCGCGCAGAATGCCACTGTCCGTGTGCATGATCACCGGCACCAGCGGGCTCTCGAACACGGCGTCGTCGGCGTACAGGCCGATCAGGGCGGCCGTATCGCGATTCCGGGCATGATCGTGCCATTGCCGGTAGATGCGCGTCATGGACGCGGTGTCATGTTCCATGGTGTTCTCCTGAAGGATCGAGCAGGCTGGCGCATATCCCGAACGTGTTCACCTCCGTACTGGCCTGAATCCGCGCAGCAACAGGACGCCATACATAGCATAGCCAGGAGGCGCTTGGCGGGCGCCCCATCATCAGCCCGGCAAGGTGGGCCGCAGGCGCGCCAGTGCTCCCATGATGGCCGGATACTGCCGGGGCAGGGCGCTGGCGGGCACGCCGCGCGGGCCGAACTGTGCCGCCACGCGTTCGCCTGCCCGGCCATGCAGCCAGACACCGCCACAGGCTGCCTGCCAGGCGGCCTCGGCCGGGGGGCACTGGGCACGCAGCAGGCCGGCCAGCAGGGCGCCGATGGTTCCGGCCAGCACATCGCCGGTGCCCGCCGTGGCCAGCACCGGATGGCCGCTGGTATTGATGGCATAGCGCCCGTCGGGCGTGGCCACCACCGTGCCGGCGCCCTTGAACACCACCACGGCATCGAAGGCATGCGCCAGCTGCAGCGCACTGCCCAGCCGGTCGGTCTGGACCACACTGACCGGCACCCCCAGCAGCCTTGCGGCCTCCAGCGGATGCGGGGTCATGATGCGGGCCACCTCGACAGCCGGTACCTCTTCGACCACCGGTTCGTCTTCGGGGGCAGCGCTGACGTATCCATCGTCGCCATCGCCGTATTCACCCCACGACGGATCTGCCGCAGACGGCGCGGCAAAATCATCGAACGGTGCTTCCGCGACATCGAGCGCTGCCTGCCGGGCGATTTCTTCAGGCAGGAGCAGATCGTCATCGTCCGGATAATCGACGATCAGCGGCTCCAGTCCGTCGTCATCAGCCATCAGCGGCGCCGGCCCGCCGTCTTCCGGCAGGCCGTCGCCGAAGTCATCATCCGTTCCGGTTTCCGCGCCTGCGAAATCATCATCCAGTTCGGCTTCCGGATCGAGATCTGCATCCACGCCCGCATACAGCACACTGGACAGCATGGACGCGGCAGCCGTGCCGGTACTGTCTTCCACGGTGCCGTAGGCCTCGGAAAGCGCCACGTCCAGCGGCCGGGCACGGCCGGGCGAGCGTGCATCATCGTCCTCATCGGGCCAGAAATCGTCATCGGGCCAGGGTGCGTCATCAGACCAGGGAGCATCGCCAGCCCGGACGTTCCTCTCCGTGCCACCGGCACCCGCGGCTTCCGCCTCCATGGCATCTTCATCCGCGGCATCCGGGTCCAGCAGATCCCACAGGTCCTCGGCCAGCAGCCCCAGGGCATCGGCATCGATCACCACGGGCGCGGCGCTCTCCAGCGACCACTGCAGCCATTGCCAGGCGGTATCGTCGCGGCCCAGACCGCAGCCCAGCACCAGCACGGGGTCGTGGCCGGGAAAGGGCGGGGGCAGCGCTTTCCCGCCATCTTCCGTGGGTCCGTCGCCCTCCGCATCCCCCTTCGCTGGCTTCGGTGCTTCGGGCCAGTCAGAGAACCCGTCTTCATCTCCGGCATGGGAGAAAACAGGCTCCTGTGCTTCCCCGGCGCCCGGCCAGTCGCAGCGCATGATCTCCGGCTGCTGCGGATCGACGGGGGCAGCATGCCCGGGACGATCCGCCCCGTCCGCCAGATCAGCAGTATCTGCGCCCGCTGCCATGTTCTGCCCATCGGCCGCTTCCGTGGTCACCCACACCCGGCCGGCACCGGCCATCACGGCACCTCGGGCCGCCAGCCGGGCAGCCCCTGCCATGCCCAGACGGCCACCCACCACCAGCACATCGCCGGCCGATCCCTTGTGGGCATCGACATCCCGCGGCGGCATCAGCAGCGAAGCCAGCGGGCCATTGAGCAGCACACCGGCCACGTCGCCTACGGCCGCGTCATCCGCACCCGCCACATCACCACCGGCCGAAGCAGCAGATACACCAGCGCCGGCAGAACGGGCAGATGCACCACCACCCGCCGGCGCAGCTTCACCGATGCGAACCAGCTCCGCTTCCAGCGGCCGGTCCGACAATGGTGCCACCCAGACCCGACCTGCGGCCCGCAGCCCCAGCCCCGTGTGCAGCCCCGGCTTGTCGGCGATCATCGTCACCGTCTGGCGGGCCATCAGCACCGGCGCATCGTCATCACCCACCGGCGCACCGCGGTCGGCATCCAGCCCGCTGGGGACATCGATGGCCAGTACCGGCACGCGGCCCTGGTTGATCTGCCGCACCAGCGTGGCCAGCGCCCCGCGCATGGGCCTGTCCAGACCGATACCGAACAGTCCGTCGATGAGCAGGGCCGGCGCAGCCGGTGTCTGCCCGGCCGCATCCAGTCCACCCGGCACGCCCTGTCCCGCCAGCGGATCCGGCCACACGGCCTCGCGCCCGGCCCCCTGGGCAGACGCGTCATCGCCCGCGGGATCATGGCTGGACACCCACTGGTCATCACGTGCCTCATGAGCGTCCGGCACGACAGGCGCATCGCCGTCGGGCCAGAGCCACGACAGCAGTTGTGCCAGCGGATGAATGACCTGTCCGTCATCACGCCAGGCCTGCCATGCGGCGCGGGCATCGGCAGCCGAAGGTGGCGACTGCTCCAGCCCCGCCACCCCCACGGCCCGAACATCCAGCCCGGCGCGCCGGAGAATCCGGCCCGCCACCAGCGCATCGCCGCCGTTGTTGCCCGGCCCCACCAGCAGGATCACCGGCGCCTGCGCCGGCATGTCCTGCCACATGGCCAGTGCCACCTTCGCCACGGCCGCCCCGGCCGAGGCCATCAGCTCGCCGGGACCGGTTTCTTCCAGCCAGTGCGCCTCAAGCCGCCGGATGGTGGCCAGGCTCAGCAGGGAGGCCGGCAGGGGCCGCAGGCAGGGGTGAACGGCCGGGGTGATCGCATGCAGTTTCATGATTCGGACGCCAGAGAGACACCGGAAAACACCCCCGCCGAAAAACCGGCAGGCGCTTTTCCTTCATCCTGACAGTATGCCACTGCCGGCAACGGTCCCGGCCCCCCGCAGGCAGACACGAGGCCCCTGGGCACGCCGTGAACGCAAAGACACAAAGCCCCTGCCCGGAACGTGCCCCCACGGGGGAGGGCGCGTCCAGGCAGGGGCCCGGGGCCGGTCACGTCCGGATGACACGAGGTCTCGGATGACCCGAGGTCTTCCGGAACAGAACCGGCAGGGATGCGCCGCGTCCGTCAGCCGGTTGCGAACCGGCCGGCAGGATTCAGGCCATCATGCGGATCATGGATACAGGCCACGTTCGGCACGGGCCTGCAGCACCCGCTGGCAGGCGATGATGTAGGCCGCGGTACGCAGCGTGACGCCTTTTTCCTTCGCCAGTTTCTGGATGTCGCGGAAGGCCGAGAGCTGGATGACTTCCAGCCGCTGGTTGATTTCGTCTTCACCCCAGAAGAAGCTGGAGAAGTCCTGCACCCATTCGAAGTACGAAACGATCACGCCGCCCGAGTTGGCGATCACGTCCGGCACCACGGTGATGCCGCGGTCGTTGAACACCTTGTCGCCGGACTTGGTGACCGGGCCGTTGGCGCCCTCGACCACCAGCCGGGCCTTGACGCGTTCGGCGCGTTTCTCGTCGACCTGGCCTTCCAGCGCGGCCGGCACCAGGATGTCGCAGGGCAGCCCCCACAGATCCTCGTTGTCGATGGCCTCGGCTTCGGCAAAGCCCTTGACACCGCCGGTTTTCCTGGCGTGTTCGGCCAGGGCGGTGATGTCCAGACCCTTGTCGTTCTTCACCGAACCGGTGTGATCCTGCACGGCAATGACCTTCGCGCCGGCCTGCGACAGCAGCTCGGCGGCCACGCCGCCCACGTTGCCGAAGCCCTGCACGACCACCTTCGCCCCTTCGAGCGGAATGCCCAGTTCGCGGGCCGACTCGCGGGTGGTGAAATACACACCGCGCCCCGTGGCCTTGACCCGACCCAGCGAGCCGCCCAGTTCGACCGGCTTGCCGGTGACGACGCCGGTGACGGTGGCGCCCTGGTTGGCGGAGTAGGTGTCCATCATCCAGGCCATGATCTGGCCATTGGTGTTGACGTCAGGCGCCGGAATGTCCTTGGTCGGCCCGATGATCACACCGATCTCGCTGGTGTAGCGGCGGGTGAGTTTTTCCAGCTCGTTGGCCGAGAGTTTCTTCGGATCGACGCGGATGCCGCCCTTGGCACCGCCGTAGGGGATGTTGACCGCGGCGTTCTTGATGGTCATCCATGCCGAGAGTGCCATCACCTCTTCCAGTGTCACGTCCGGGTGATAGCGCACGCCGCCCTTGCCGGGCCCGCGCGAGACGTTGTGCTGCACGCGGTAGCCCTCGAAGTGGGCCACGGTGCCATTGTCCAGCTCGATCGGAATATCGACGATCAGGGCACGCTTGGGTTTCTTGAGGGTTTCGACCCATTTGGCCAGCGGCCCGAGGTGGGGCGTGACCTGGTCGACCTGTGCCAGATAGGTATCCCAGGGGCTGCCAGATTGCGGCGTGAGATACGACAGCTTCGACATGATGTCTCCATCGTCAGTGGTTGAAGACCACGATACTACCGCTGTCCGCGAAATGAAGCATCCCGCGAATCGGACCCATTCGGGAAGCTGTCTTTTTCTGGCATCGCGTTTCTGGTAACGCGATGCGCATTCCTGTTCCTCTGCGCACCGGCTTCGACCATGTTGCCGGCAGACGCCGTGATGCCGACAGACGCGCCGGATGCTGGCAGATGCCGTGCACAGGCAGAGGCTGGCCTTTTGCCGGACAGGGCAACCAGCACCGGCAGCGCACGGCCAGGGCGGGCCTTGAACGTGTCAAGAACCCATCATCCCCGCGCCCCTCCGGGCGTGCAGGACAGGGCGACAGGACCGCAGAATCCTTGACGGCGTCAAGGCACTGCCAGCACAGTCATGCGCGTCTGGAGGTGGTTTCCCTCCGGGCTGGCAATACCCTGAATCCATTGGGAATTCCACGACCCGGGTATCGGGCAGCGCACACCGGGAGAAGGGCGATGCGGGACCGGACGAGCCCATGACACGCTCTATAATCCCCGTTTGCAGAGTTTTGCACACACCACCCGGTCCGGATCCATGAGCGCCACACCCTATCAAACGCTGCCCGGTGGGCAGGCCCTGAGCCCCTTCCGCGCCCAGGCACTGCTTGCGCGGCTGCAGGCCATCGACGAAAACATCGAAAGCATCGGGGCCGAATGGTTCTACCCCCTCGCAATCCGGGCCGGGTCAGGCGGCAAGGCCGCAGCGGCCGGGCAGGGTGGCACCCCATGCTCCGGACAGGATCCGGCCGCGACACCACCCGAAGGCGACCGGCTGGCCCGCCTGCAGCAGCTGGTCGACGACCAGCCCGCCCCCCTTGACACCGACGGCAAGCACCAGCGCTCCCTCTGGGTCACGGCCCGGCAGGGCACGCTGTCACCCTGGTCATCCAAGGCCATCGACATCCTGCAGCATGCGGGCTTTGGCGACGTGACACGCATCGAGCGCGGCATCCGCTACCAGCTGGGCTTCAGGCATGGCCTGCTGGGCGGCAGCAAGGCAAGGGACTATCCGGCCGAACGCCTCGCCCAGCTGGCCGCCTGCCTGCACGACCCGATGACCGAGAGCTGGTTCACCGAAGCACCGGACCCGGCAAAGCTCTTTGCCGAACACGCCCCCGTGCCGCTGATCGCGGTGCCCCTGGGCGATGATGCCGGTGCCGCACTGCGGGCCGCCAACACCCGCCTGGGCCTGGCCCTGTCGGCCGACGAGATCGACTATCTGGCCCGCACCTACAGCGACCTGGGCCGCGACCCGACCGATGTCGAGCTGATGATGTTCGCGCAGGCCAACTCCGAGCACTGCCGCCACAAGATCTTCAACGCCGATTTCGTCATCGACGGCCAGCCGCAGGAAAAATCCCTGTTCGGCCTGATCCGCGATACCCACAAGACCCATCCGCAGGGCACCGTGGTGGCGTATTCCGACAATGCCGCCATTCTCGAGGGCGGCACGCAGCAAAGCTGGGCGCCCGATCCGGCCACCGGCCAGTACCGCTGGACCGATACCCCGGTGCACCGCCTGCTGAAGGTCGAAACGCACAATCACCCCACCGCCATCGCCCCGCACCCGGGGGCAGCCACCGGCAGCGGCGGCGAGATCCGTGACGAGGGCGCCACCGGCCGCGGTGGCACCCCGCGCTACGGCCTGACCGGCTTCACGGTCTCGAACCTGCGCATTCCCGGCTGGGAACAGCCCTGGGAGGCGGCCAACAGCCGTCCGCCCACCCTGGCCACGCCGCTCTCGATCATGATCGAGGGGCCGCTGGGCGGCGCTGCCTTCAACAACGAGTTCGGCCGCCCGAACCTGCTGGGCTATTTCCGGACCTTCGAAACACCACTGCAACCGAAGCATGCTGCCGCGACAGGCAGTGCGCAGGCCGGAAAGACCGCTGCCGTGCAGGGCAGGGACGTCTCCGCCCTGTCCGGCTGGGGCTACCACAAACCCATCATGATCGCCGGTGGCGTGGGCTCGGTGGATGCCCGCCACCAGACCAAACGCCCGCTGCCGGCCGGTACCCTGATGGTGCAGCTGGGCGGTCCGGGCATGCGCATCGGTCTGGGTGGCGGAGCAGCCTCCAGCATGGGCGTGGGCAGCAATGCCGCCGAGCTGGACTTTGCCTCGGTGCAGCGTGCCAACCCCGAAATGGAGCGCCGCGCGCAGGAAGTCATCAATGCCTGCCGCGCCATGGGCGAGCACAACCCGATCCTGTCCATCCACGACGTGGGGGCAGGGGGTCTGTCCAATGCCTTCCCGGAACTGGCGCACGATGCCGGCAAAGGGGCCGATTTCGATCTCTCCCGCATCCCGGTGGCCGAGAGCGGCATGTCGCCGGCCGAAATCTGGTGCAACGAGTCGCAGGAACGCTATGTACTGGGCATCGATCCGGCACGTCTGCCCGAGCTGCAGGCCCTGTGCGCGCGCGAGCGCTGCCCGATGGCCGTGGTCGGCACCGTCACCGACGCCGAACACCTGAAGCTGGCCAGCCCCGGTGAGGCCCCCGCCGTGGACATCGACATGAGCGTGCTGTTCGGCAAGTCGCCGAAGCTGCGCCGCGAGGGCCGGACCCCCGCAGCCGGCGAACTGCCCGGCATGGAACTGGCCGAACTGAACCTCGACACGCTGGCCATGCAGATCCTGCAGCTGCCGGCCGTGGCCAGCAAGAGCTTCCTGATCACCATTGCCGACCGGACCGTCGGTGGCCTGTCGGTGCGCGACCCGATGGTCGGCCCGTGGCAGGTGCCGGTGGCCGACTGCGCCGTGGGTCTGCTGGACTACCGCAACCACCACGGCGATGCACTCTCCATGGGCGAGCGCACGCCGGTGGCCGTGCTGGATGCCGCCGCCGCCTCGCGTCTGGCCATTGCCGAATCGCTGACCAACCTGCTGTCGGCCGTGCCGGACGACCTGCGCCAGACGAAGCTCTCGGCCAACTGGATGGCCAACGCCGGCAGCGCCGGACAAGACGCCGCCCTCTACGCCGCCGTACAGGCCGCCAGCCGGCTGTGCATCGATCTGGGCATCAGCATCCCGGTGGGCAAGGATTCGCTGTCCATGCGTGCCCGCTGGCAGGATGGTGAACAGGCCGTGGAAGTCGGCTCGCCCGTCTCGCTGATCGTCACCGCCCACACCCCGGTCAGCGACGTGCGCCGTGCGCTCACCCCCGAGATCAGCGCCGACCTGCAGACCTGCTTCGTGCTGGTCGATCTGGGTGCCGGCAACCAGCGCCTGGGCGGTTCGGCACTGGCGCAGATCACCGGCCGCACCGGCGATGCCGCCCCGGATCTGGACGATCCGCAGCTGCTCGTCCGGCTGTGGGATGCCGTGCGCGAGGCGCAGGCCCAGGGCCTGCTGCTGGCGTACCACGACCGCTCCGACGGCGGCCTCTTCGCCACCGCCTGCGAGATGGCCTTTGCCGGCCACTGCGGCGTGTCGCTGCAGCTCGACATGCTGACCATCGACCCGTTCACGGCCGATGCCGGCGACTTCAAGATCCGCACCGAACAGGTGGCCGAACTGCGGCAGGCCCGGGTGCTGCGTGCCCTGTTCAACGAGGAGCCGGGCGTACTGCTGCAGACCACCCGTGCCCAGCGCGACACCCTGCTGGGCCTGTTGCGCGCCCACGGCCTGTCGGTGCACTCGCACGTGGTGGGCACGCCCAACGCCCAGGACACCATCGAGGTCCACAACGACGGCAAATGCCTGCTGAGCCTGCCGCGTACCACGCTGCAGCAGGCGTGGTCCGAGACCAGCCATCGCATCGCCAGCCTGCGCGACAATCCGGCCTGCACGGCTGAAGCCTTTGCGCTGGAAGGGGCCACCCGCGACGATCCCGCACCGCTGTCGGTGCACCTGTCCGACGCCTCCCGCGAGGCCTGGCGCAACATGCCGGTTCCGGCGGTCGGCGGCAAGCGGCCGCGCGTGGCCATCCTGCGCGAGCAGGGCGTCAACAGCCAGCGCGAAATGGCGGCGGCCTTCGACCTGGCCGGCTTCGACGCCTTCGACGTGCACATGAGCGACCTGATCGCCGGCCGCCACGATCTGGCCACCTTCCAGGCACTGGTGGCCTGCGGCGGCTTCTCCTACGGCGATGTGCTGGGTGCCGGTGCCGGCTGGGCGCGCACCATCCTGTTCAGCCCGCAGCTGGCCGATGCCTTTGCCGCCTTCTTTGCCCGCCCCGACACACTGTCGCTGGGCGTGTGCAACGGCTGCCAGATGCTCTCGCACCTGAAGGGGCTGATTCCGGGGGCCGACGCCTGGCCGCGCTTCGTACGCAACCGTTCCGAGCAGTACGAAGGGCGCCTGTCCAGCGTGGAAATCCTGTCTTCCCCCTCCCTGTGGCTGGACGGCATGGCCGGTGACCGGCTGCCCATCGTCGTCTCGCACGGCGAGGGCCGGGCCGATTTCGGCCTGGACAGGGAGGGTGGCGAGACCGGCACAGGCACCACCGACGCACTGGCCGCACGCATGGCTGCCGCCCACCCGGCGCTGGGCTTCGTCGATGGCCTGGGCCAGGCCACCGAGACCTATCCGCTGAACCCCAACGGCTCACCGCAGGGGGTGACGGGCTTTGCCAGCGCCGACGGCCGCGCCACCATCATGATGCCGCACCCCGAGCGGGTATTCCGTCTGGCGCAGTGGTCGTGGGCACCGCGCGAGCTGCGCGACAGCGGCCTGGATCACTCGCCGTGGATGCGTCTGTGGCACAACGCGCGGCGGCAGTTCGGGTAATGGATGCCCTCCGGGCGGCCCCGGGATCGGGATGAAGCACCGCAGAGGAATCTCTGCACAAATCTGCGGGCGCTCTGGACCCCGAACCGGGATGAGCGCCTGAAGACATCATCTGTCGGCAAAGGCAGAACCACTGGCGCCAGATGAGTCCCTCCGGCTCCACGCCCGCTGCAGCCGGCGCTTGATGAAACGGGCCGGATCCACGGCACGGGCCAGTGTGGCCTCCACCACCGGCGGCTCGCCGCAGGCGTCGGCCGCGATCATCTCGGCGCCGATGGCGGCATACAGCGCCCCCCGGCCAGCCATGCCGGTCAGGATGTGCAGCCCCGCCCGCCGCGGCACCGGCAGCCGGTCGTTGCGTGCCAGCGCATCGGCCTGCGCGGCAATGGCCACGAGGTCCGGTGCCCGGCCGATCATCGGCAGGTTGTCACGCAGCTGCAGTCGCTCACCGACCGGCCCCTGCAGCCACGATTCGGGGCGCGACAGATAGTCCTGCAGCGCGTCGTCATCCCATGCGGAGGAGCCCCCCGCAGCACCTCCCCATGGGGTGGAACCCTGCGCAACGGTGCCGCACGACATTTCACGGCCGGTAACGGCGCATGTGGGCATGCCTTCCCCGGCATCAGGCCCCGCCTCATCCGGAGCAGCCGCGTTCGCCGGACCCGGCCAGTACACGGCGGCGGGCAACACCCCGGTGTCCAGCCAGTGCCGATGGGCCTCGTCCGAACGCAGCCAGAAGCTCCCCGGCCGCGTCAGTACGAGACCTTTCCCGCCCACCATGGGCAACAGGGCAGGGTGGCCAGGGTCCTCATCCCGGGAGCCACCGTCGGCCCGGGCCGTCCATGCACAGGCGGCACTCAGGCGCAGCCGGCCATGATCGGCCTCCTGCATGTCCGCCAGCGCAAAACTGTCCAGCTGGCAGGCCAGCACCACGACATCGGCCCGGGCCAGCAGCGCACCGGCCGTGTCGAACACCTGCCAGCAAAACGGTGCCGGCGCGCCCTCCCGGGGCGCATGCTCCCGGATCCGCCCCACCTTCACACCCAGCCGGACCGTCACCTGCGGCCGCTGCCGTACCTGCTGCCACCAGCGTGCCGGCGACACCGCCGCACAACCGGGGAACCAGATGCCGGCCTGTGCAGGCTGCCCGGGCACATCGGGCGGCAGCTCATCCCGCACGGTACGGGATCCCTGGCCGGCAGGGCCGGTCTGGTGCAATGCCGCCATCACAGGGGAAGCTGCCATCGGAAGGGAAGCAGCCCGCCAGACCTGCGCCACCGGGGCCGCCACGTGGGCCACGCAGCGTGCGGCCCGCGCGGCATCCATCGGCTGCAGCCGCCCGCAGACCTCGAAAGCCGGCGCCAGATCGGCTGCCGGTCCGGCCCGCAACCGGGCATGCTGCTGCAGCGCCGTCACCAGCAGCCGGCTGCGCAGATCGAAATCCGGCGTGAGTGCCGGATGCTGGGCTATCAGCGGCAGCCCGGCCACCGCACCGCCCAGCCGGTCGCGGGCCTCCAGCACCGTCACCTGCCAGCCCCGGCGGGAAAACGCCTCGGCCAGCGCACAGCCCGCCAGGCCACCGCCAATCACCACCACATGCTGCATCTGAATCTCCGCTGTCCGGGCACCGGAAGCATCCGCCACACCAGGTACCTGCACCAGTACCCGATCCGTGCTAGTCTTTCATGGTTTACCCTGAGCCCCCGAAAAACCGTGCCGCCCGGGCAGGCGCCCCTGCAAGGTCGTCCGCGCCGGCGTTCTGCGCCGCCTGCCGGCCCGGGCAATCCCGCAAAGGCCCTTGAAGCCTCTGCAAAGGTCCTGCGGCACTTCGACGGCGTTTCCCCGGGGGCGCATTCACATTCCAGGACATTCCAGGAGCCCATACTGCCATGGATCGTGCCAACGTCACGGTTGTCGATCACCCGCTGGTCCAGCACAAACTCACCCTGATGCGCCGGGCCGAAACCAGCACCGCCAACTTCCGCCGCCTGCTGGGCGAGCTGAGTGCGCTGCTGGCCTATGAAGTGCTGCGCGACATGCCCATGCACGAAGTCACCATCGAAACCCCGCTGGAGACCATGCAGTCCCGCCTGATCGACGGCAAGAAACTGTGCCTGGTCTCGATCCTGCGGGCCGGCAGTGGCATTCTGGATGGTTTTCTGGCCATCGTGCCGGGCGCCCGCGTCGGTCACATCGGCCTGTACCGCGACCCGAAAACGCTGCAGGCCGTCGAATACTACTTCAAGATGCCACCGGAGCTGGACGAGCGTGACGTGATCGTCGTCGATCCCATGCTGGCCACCGGTCACTCGGCCGTGGCGGCCGTCTCGCGCATCAAGGAAACGAAGCCGCGCTCGATCAAGTTCGTCTGCCTGCTGGCCGCCCCGGAAGGCATCGACACCTTCACGAAGGCCCACCCCGATGTGCCCGTCTTCACCGCAGCGGTGGACCGCTGCCTGAACGATCACGGCTACATCCTGCCCGGCCTGGGCGATGCCGGCGACCGGATATTCGGTACCAAATAACCCACAGGATTCCCGCATGACCGCAGAACAGCAATTCGACTTCGATCTCTTCGTCATCGGTGGCGGTTCGGGGGGCGTACGCGCCGCCCGCATCGCGGCCCAGCATGGCGCCCGCGTGGGCATTGCCGAGGGCTTCCGCTATGGCGGTACCTGTGTCATTCGTGGCTGCGTGCCCAAGAAGCTGCTGGTGTTCGCCTCGCGCTTTCCGCAGGGTTTTGCCGAAAGCCGCGGCTTCGGCTGGGAAGTGCCGGAGGTCCATTTCGACTGGAAGAAACTGGTGGCCGCCAAGAATGCCGAAATCACCCGCCTCGAAGGTGCCTATTCGGGCAACCTCGACAAGGCCGGTGTCCAGCGTTTTGCCGGTTACGCCCGCTTCCTGGGCCCCAACCAGCTGGAAATCACCACGGCCGACGGCAGGAAAACCGTCAGCAGCAGGGACATTCTCATTGCCACGGGCGGTGAGCCGGTGATGCCGGACGACCTGCCCGGCGTGGAACTGGCCATCAGCTCCAACGAGGTTTTCGATCTGCCCGAGTTTCCGCGTCGCATCGCCGTGGTGGGGGGCGGCTACATCGGCGTAGAGTTTGCCGGCATCTTCAGCGGGCTGGGTGCACAGGTCACGCAGATCCACCGCGGGCCGCGCGTGCTGCGCGGTTTCGATGTGCAGATGGCCGACCTGATCGTCGAGGCCTACCGCGAGAAGGGCATCGACATGCGGATGAACACCACCCTCCAGCGGCTGGACCGCCAGCCCGACGGCAGCATCCGCATCACCCTGCACGATGACAGCACACTCGACGTGGACCAGGTGCTGATCGCCACCGGCCGCCGTCCGGCCACGCGCAACCTCGGCCTGGAGAACGTGGGCGTGGAAACCGGCAAACAGGGCGAGATCATCGTCGACCGGCTCTCGCGCACCAATATGCCGGGCATCTACGCGGTGGGCGATGTCACCGGCACCGTGGCGCTGACCCCGGTGGCCATCCGCCAGGGCCATGCCTTTGCCGACACCACCTTCGGCGAAAAGCCCTGGGTGGCCGATCTGGACTTCATCCCGACCGCCATCTTCTCGACACCGGAGCTGGGCACCGTGGGGCTCAACGAGGAGCAGGCCGTCGAGCGTTATCCGCTGGTCGATGTCTACCGCACCAGTTTCCGTACGCTCAAGGCCACGCTGTCGGGCACGCAGGAACGCGTGCACCAGAAAATCCTCGTCGACCCCTGTACCGACAAGGTGCTGGGTGTGCAGCTGCTGGGCCCGGATTCGGCCGAGACCGTGCAGATCATCGCCACACTGATGCGCATGGGCGTGACCAAGCGCGACCTCGACCAGACCATGCCGCTGCACCCCAGCAGCGCCGAGGAGCTGATGACGATGCGCACCCCGGCCACCCGGCACCGCCGGCATCTGCACCGGCAGAAGGTGCTCTGCAAGGACTGCTGATCACGATCACGCGCACTCGCGCGACCGGAAGCGGCCGCTAGCCCTGGCATCACATGCTCCGCGGCCGCAGCAATCGGCCGGAGAACGCCAGGCTGCCGCATTGCGCGGAAATGACTGGCCACCAGCAGGACGCAGTCCGGGGCAGGAAGCACCGCGCATCACGGCCATGACGTGTCCGGCACGCCGCACAGCCGACCGGCAGTCGGCTGCCGTCAGACGAATAGACGGCAGCCGGCGGATTTTCGTGCACAAACTGGCATTCTCGCGGGGCAGGGAATTCCCGGAAACCGGGCATGTGGTGTCATGGCAGCCAAAGACACCCCATTGCCAGTGGCATCCGGGATTTCCTGCAGGGGAGTCTCCAGCCGGGCCAGCAGGCAGCACGGGCAGCCTGACCGGAGAGACTCCCCAGGGAGCCTCCGAAAAAGTCTGCCAGCGCCCTGGTCCCAGGACTTTCCCGGAGGCTCCCGAGCCCTCCAAGCCATACCCGGGAGCCCCCCTGTGCCAACCACCGGTACCGAGATCGAAGCCAGACACCTGGAAATCCTGCGGGATATTCGCCAGCCCATCCTCTTTGCGCTGAGCCGGAGCTTCCGCAACGCCTACGTCGCCGTGGTGGACCAGCTGGTCGAGCAGATCGTGCTCGAAACCTCCTGGGAGCGGCAGGACCAGCTCAACGCCTCGCTCGACCTGCTGCGCAACGGCAAGGCCAGCATCGAGCAGCAGTTCGAAACCGCCTGCGCCCGCAACTGGAAGCGCCGTACCGGCGTCTCGGCCGATGGCTCGTACAGCATGCCGGAGGCCGTCCTGCTGAGCGACGAACCGCCCACACTGCGTCTCGTCGACGACGACACCATGCGCGACCAGCTGCTGGTCGCCCGCATTTCGGCCCGCGCCCGCCGCCGCATGGACGAGGAGCTGGCCGATGGCCTGCGTGCGCGCTTCGGCGCACTGCTGGGCCAGGACTGGTTTGCCGAGAACGAATACCCGATCGCGCCGGACATCATCTTCGAGATCCTGCGCGAGATCTTCACCGCACACCAGGGACAGGCACCGCGGCAGAACGCCAGCACCGCCTCGTTCCTGCTGGATCTGTTCGAACCCAAACTGACGGTCGAACTGATCGAGACCTATCAGGACGTCAACCGACAGCTGATCGCCCGCGGCGTGCTGCCCGAGCTGCGCTACAGCATTGCCAAATCGCGCGGTTCCCAGCAGGCCGGCGCCTTCGGGCAGGAAGGCGAGGGTGGTGCGACAGAGGACGCCCAGGGCGAAGGCAGCTCTGGACGGGCAGGGGGTGCGGGCAGCGCTCGCGGCCTGGGTGCCGTCGAGGTCTCCGAGGCCGAACTGGGCCGGTGGGCCGACCAGATCGGCACCGTGGACAGCCACGAGCGGTCGGCTTCGCTGGCCCAGGCCACCCGCTATCTGGCCGATCCGCGCAACTTCGGTCAGGATGGCCAGGTGGCCGCCCACCGGCAGGCTGCCTCCGACCAGCTGATGGCCGTACTCAACGAGCTGCAGGCCCGTACCGAGGAGGCCAACAGCCCCGAGGACATGGGCGTGCTGATTCAGGAAGTGCGCCAGCAGTCGTCGGCCGCCGCCCAGTCGCACGGCACACCGCTGGACCGGCTGATCGTCGAAACCGTGGCCCAGGTGTTCCAGCACGTCTACGAAGACGACGCCATTGCCAACGCCATCAAGCAGCAGCTGCTGCGCCTGCAGGTGGCCGCCTTCAAGGCCGCCCTGATCGACGCCAGCTTCTTTGCCCGGCCCGACCACCCAATGCGCCGCTTCGTCGACCGGCTGGCCGAAATGGGTTCGGATCCGGACTTCGAGACGGAACCCGGCTCGCCACTGGTCAACGCCACCGAAGCGCTGGTCACTTGGGTGCTCAACAACTTCGAGCGCGAACTGGTGGTGATTGCCGAGGCACTGGACCGCACCGAGAAGATCATTGCCGAGGAAACCGCCCGCCGCGACGAACGCCTGCAGAAGATCGCCGAAGCCGCCAGCCGTGCCGAACGCATCGACCTGCTGCGCCAGGAAATCCGTCAGGGCATGCGTACCCGCATCGGTGCCGGCGGCGTGCCGGAATCCATCCAGCACTTTGCCGAACACGCCTGGACCGAAGTCATCGTGCGGCTGCGCGACGAAACCGGCGAGCTGCCCTTCGACGAGGCCCGTGCCCAGCGCGTGCTGGAAACCCTCATCTGGAGCGTTCAGCCCAAGAAAGCCACGGACATCAAGGAGCTGGCAAAGACACTGCCACAGCTGATTGCCGACCTGTCACGCGGACTGGCCTTCATCGCCATGCCCAGCAACGAGCGCGAGGCGTTCTTCAAGGAACTGATGGCCACCCATGGCAAGGTGATCGAACAGAGCAAGCACCAACCAGCGAGCAGTACCGGCCAGACCATCACGGCGAAGCATGGCGCCACGGGCCGGGCAGGGCAGCCGGGCACACCGGCCACGCAGGCACACGGCGCACGCCCATCCGCCACGGCGCCTGCAGCCTCCCAGACACGCCCGGCAGGCACCATGGCTGCTGCAGCCAGCCGGACACAACCGGCCACCGGCGCATCGGCCACCACCCAGGCACACCAGACGACCGCCGCACCAGCCACCGCCCAGGCACACCAGACGACCACCGCACCGGCCACCGGCCCGATGCGCACCGGCAGCGCACCGGCCACCGGCCCGATGCGCACCGGCAGCGCACCGGGTTCGGCCATCGCTGCCTCGCCCAGCCTGGCAGCCTCGACGGCCCGTGCCGCAGGTACCATGGCAGGCCCGGCCACCCGGCCGATGTCCGACGGCAGCACGCTGCAGGCTGCACAGCCGGCAACCACCGGCGGCACACCCGGTGTCGCAGATGACTACGATCCGGCCTGGGACGAAATTACCCGCAACCGGCTGGCCCACGGCGACGAGATCGAACGCGACATCGACGGTGAGACACGCCGCTACAAGCTGGGCTGGGTCAGCCCGTCGGCCACCGTGTACATCTTCTCGCGCTATCCGCGCGAGCACTGGACGGTCAACCGTCGCCAGCTGCACGAGCTGATGGTGGCCCGACAGGTTCGCGTCGTGCGCAAGCCTGCTTCCACGGCAGCGGCCATCGACGCGCTGCAGGCGGCCTGATGCGGATGACCTGACAGGATGCTGCGCGGTCCTGTCGACACCCAAAGTGTCCCCTGTACCATCCAAGGGGTTTCGCGGGGACGAGTATTTCATCATGGCCTCGGCGCTGGTGGCGAAAGTGGCGCGTGGCCTGGATGACAAAAACGGCCGCCTGCTGAAGCGCCTGCAAGTCTGGCTGGAACGCTATGTGAGCAACTGGGCGCAATGCGATGACCTTTGCATCAAACCGCTGTACGTGTATCTGCAGCGGCGTCCGCAGCTGCTGGAGCGTATCCACGACTGGGGAACGTTGCCAGGCCCGTGGTGCCGGCGCGCCTCGAATGTGGCGCTGCTCAAGTTCGTGGGCCGTAGCCCCGACGTCGATCAGGCGCTGGTCTTTGCCAACTGCGAGCGCCTGCTTGGCGATGCCGACCCGTATGTGCAGAAGGGCGTCGGCTGGATGCTGAAGGTGCTCAGCCAATATGAACTTCAGGCCGTGCATGACTTCCTGCACCGGCATCTGGCACGGATCAAACGCTCCACCTTGCGCTATGCCATCGAAAAGATGCCGCGCGACGTGCAGCGCAGCTTTACCCAGGCTGGAGCTTGAGCACCTGATGACAGGGAAGCTTACGCCGGGCCTGGCTGCAGCCAGCATCAGTAGCATCGTCAATTTGACATAATACTGATTATGCGAAATATAGTACTATCATCCCGCCACCCGGGTTCACCGGGATCGCTGCACATGCCCGCCCAATCCACGCCCTCCATTGCTGGCGCTTCTTGTGGCAGGAAAACATAACGCAACTTTCGTTTAACATCGTGGTCTGTGCCATACACCGCCTGCGGGAGCGTCTCCGGGTACGCCGCTTCTGCCGTGCGGGTTTGCATGGTTCCCCCAGCCCCTGCACCTTCAGACTCCCTGCGCCATGATTACACCGTCCCGTCGCCGTCTCCTGCTGGCCATGTCCGCTGCCCTGGTCCTGGCTGCCTGTACAAAATCCTCCGACGCGCCGGCCCCGGGCACCGATGCCGGCAAGGCAGCCGCGCCCACACACATGGTCATCGGCCTGGACGACAACTTCCCGCCCATGGGCTTTCGGGACGAAAAGAACCAGCTGGTCGGCTTCGACATCGACTTCGCCCGTGAAGCAGCCAGCCGCATGGGCATCGAGGTCGAGTTCAAGCCCATCGACTGGAACGCCAAGGAAGCCGAGCTGATCGGCAAGCGGGTCGATGCGCTCTGGAACGGGCTGACCATCACCGAGAAGCGCAAGCAGAACATCGCCTTCACGCAGCCCTACATGACCAACCACCAGATCATCATCGTGAAGGCCGGCTCGCCCATCACCAACAAGGCCGGTCTGGCCGGCAAGGTGGTCGGCACGCAGGATGGCAGCAGTGCGGTCGATGCCATCGAGAAGGACGAGACCACGCTCAAGTCCATGAAAACTCTCAAAAAATACGGTGACAACGTGTCGGTGCTGCTGGATCTGGATGCCGGCCGCCTGGATGCGGCCGTGCTGGATGAAGTGGTCGGCCGCTACTACATCGCCAAGAAGCCCGATGCGTACGTGGTGCTCGACGACAACTTCGGCACCGAGGAATACGGCGTGGGCCTGCGCAAGGACGACACGGCGCTGCAGCAGAAGCTGGGGGCTGCCATCGACGCCATGAAAAAGGATGGCAAGGCCGGCGAAATCTCCACCCGGTGGTTCGGCAAGAACATCATCCAGTGATGCACGTGCCGGGGGCTGCACGGCACCTCTCAACGCCCGCCGCGTGGCCCCCTCACCACCCTGCTTCCCCCGACCTTCCTGACAGGCCGTTCCCGTCTTGGACTACATTCTTTCCCTTCTCGGACCACTGGGTGAAGGCTCGCTGGTCTCGCTGCAGCTCTTCTTCATCACGCTGCTGCTGTCCATCCCGCTGGGCGTGGTGCTGGCGCTGATGCGCCTGTCCCGCCATCGCTGGCTGGGGCTGGGCGTCAACGGCTATCTGTGGCTGATGCGGGGCACGCCGCTGATGCTGCAGCTGCTGTTCATCTACTATGCGCTGCCGCTGCTGCCGGGGGGCGGCATTCAGCTGCCGGATTTTCCGGCGGCCGTGGTGGCCTTCGTGCTGAACTACGCCGCCTACTTCGCCGAAATCTTCCGGGCCGGCATCCAGTCGATCGA
This sequence comes from Lautropia dentalis, assembly GCF_003892345.1. GTDB lineage: Bacteria > Pseudomonadota > Gammaproteobacteria > Burkholderiales > Burkholderiaceae_E > Lautropia > Lautropia dentalis. The sequence goes on along the minus strand of NZ_RRUE01000001.1, from coordinate 1,932,095 downwards.
CCGGGGCCAGTATGAAGGGGCCAAGGTGCTGGGCATGAGCTATCCGCAGACCATGCGCCGCGTCATCATGCCACAGGTCATCCGGCGCATTCTGCCGCCGCTGTCCAACGAGTTCATCACGCTGGTCAAGGACACCTCGCTGATCTACGTGCTGGCCCTCAATGACCTGCTGCGCGCCGCGCGCGGCATCGTGCAGCGCGATTTCACCATCACCCCGTTCATCGTGGCGGCCGTGTTCTATCTGCTGATGACGCTGCTGCTGACCTGGATGTTCCAGTCTCTCGAAAAACGCTATGCCAGCCATGACGCCTGAGTCCACGACCGCCCTGCCCGGCTCTTCGATGGTGGTGGCCCGCGACCTGCACAAGCGTTTCGGCGCCCTGCAGGTGCTGGGCGGGGTGTCGCTGCACATCGACCGTGGCGAGGTCATCGCGCTGATCGGCCCGTCCGGCTCGGGCAAGAGCACGCTGCTGCGCTGCCTCAACCATCTGGAAATCATCGACCGCGGCGAAATTCTCATCGCCGGCGAGAAGCTGGTCGACACCGACACCCAGGGCCGCGCGCGCTATATACCCGAGGCAGAGATCCGTCGCGTCTGCCGGCGCATGGGCATGGTGTTCCAGCATTTCAATCTGTTCCCGCACTTCACGGTGCTGGAAAACCTCATCGAGGCCCCCGTCACCGTCAAGGGGATGAAGCGCGACGAGATCGTGCCGCGTGCCGAGGAGCTGCTGCGCAAGGTGGGCCTGCTGGACAAGGCTGGTGCCTACCCCAACCGGCTATCGGGCGGCCAGAAGCAGCGGGTGGCCATTGCCCGGGCACTGGCCATGGACCCGGACATCATGCTGTTCGACGAGCCCACCTCGGCGCTCGATCCGGAGCTGACCGGCGAGGTGCTGCGCACGATGCGCCAGCTGGCCCACGAACACATGACGATGCTGGTCGTTACCCACGAAATGGCCTTCGCCCGCGAGGTGGCCCATCGGGTCTGCTTCATGGACAAGGGGCAGATCGTGGAGGAGCGCGCTGCCCGCGCCTTCTTCGAGAACCCGCAGCACGAGCGCGCGCGCGCCTTCCTCGAACACGTGCTGTAGGCCGAAGCCATCGCCCTTCGGCGCGCGTATCAGCTACCCACCCCCACGCAGTCGGCACACAGGCCGTACAGCGTCACCTCATGGTGGTCCACCTGAAAGCCGGGCGGCACCTCCATGCCCTGCAGGCTGCCCGGACAGCCATGGATGTCGAACACCTTCTGGCAGCGCGTGCACTGAAAATGGTGGTGGTGATGGGCGTGGGCGTGCAGGCTCTCGTAACGTGGGCTGTCGCCCGGCAGGGCCACGGTCTTGATCAGCTCCTCGGCCAGCAGGTCGCGCAGCGTACGGTAGATAGTGGCGATGCTGAGCGAGGGGATGGCCTCGCGGCCCGCCTGCAGAATTTCCTGCGGCCCCAGCGGCCGTTCGGACTCGTCGATGACCCGCAGGATCTCGGTGCGTTGTCGGGTCACGCGTTTCATACGGATGGCACCCTCCGGCAGCAGCTGTACTGCTTCCGATTATAGTGTCGTGTCCCTAGGGTGTCCCGGCCTCCGGCTCGCCGGCAGCAGCACCGCTGGCGGGGGCCAGCACGGCCAGCACACCTTCGAAGGCGATGCGGTCGGCCTGGGTCATCCGCTCCGGAAAACGCTGCCATTCGGCCGCCGAGGGCAGCAGGAACACCTCTTCCCAGACAGAGGCCCCTCCCGCCACCGGCATCTGCCGCAGCTGCCAGCGGGAAGCGCCGTTGCGCAGGCGGCTTTCGCGCATCCCCTGCATCGCACGCTGGAATGCGGCTTTCTGCCCCGCGCGGACACGATAACCCACGCTCACCCGATAGCGGCCATCCGGCATCTCCATGGCTGCCGGCCGGGAGGGAACATCACCGCCCTGCCCGTCCATGGTGTCCAGCTGGCGCACCATGTAGTCATCGGCCGTCACATCCTCGTCCGTACCCAGCCGCACCGGCAGACGCCGTGCCAGTACGGCAAAGACGGCCAGCAGCACGGCCGACGCGATCAGCACCTGCTGCAGGCCACTCACGTTCACCACGACCCCCCAGAAGAGGCTGCCCAGTGCCAGTCCGGCCTGAACGGAAATCTGGTTGTTGGCCACGGCGCGGGCACGGACCCACGCCGGCGCAATGCTCTGGGCCACCGTGGACAGGCCCGCCAGCACGCCCACCCACGCCATGCCGGCCAGAAAGGTGCCCACCACGGCCTGGGGTACCCAGCGCGACAGCCCCACCGTCAGGCTGGCTGCACTCCAGAACCACAGGGAACCCCGCACGATGCGTCCGGCACCGGGCCCCTGGCGCAGAAAGCGCGGCAGCCACAGGGCCGAGGCCACGGCACCGAGCCCAAAGGTGCTGTACAGAAAGCCATAGCCGTCGGCCGCCAGACCCAGACGCTGCTGCGCCACCAGCGGGAACATCGCCCACAGGGCGGCCGCACAGAAGCAGAAGGCAAAGTTGACGATGAGCGCCGCCCGCAGCACGCGGGCATGACCGGCAAAGCGCATGCCACTGCGGATGCCGGCCCACAGGGTTTCGCGGCCCGTGCTGTAGGCCGGTGGCTGCGGCGGCAGTGCCCGCAGGGCGGCCGGCAGCATCGGCAGGAAGAAAAGTGCAGCCGCCATCACGGCCAGTCCTTCGCCGAGCGTGGCTGCGATCAGGCCGGCCAGCGCCGGCCCCACCGAACGGGCGGCATTGAAGGCCACGGAACCCAGCGCCACCGCCTTGGGCAGCAGCGGGCGCAGCACCAGGCCATTGATCGAAGCCTGCTGTGCCGGCTGGTAGAAGGTATAGCCCAGCCCGCACAGGAGCGTGCAGGCCACCAGCGACCAGGGCTGCAGGGAACCGTGCTGGGCCATCAGCCCGACGGCGGCCGTGGCCAGACCCATCATCAGATGGGTGAACACCAGAATGTAGCGACGGTCGAACACGTCGGAGAGCGACCCCGACACCAGCCCGAACAGCAGAAAAGGCAGGGTGCTGGCCGCCTGGACCAGCCCAACCAGCAGCGCGGATCCGCTCAGCCCGGCCATCAGCCAGCCGGCCATGGCCGACTGCATGGTGTAGGCCATGGAGGTGGTCACGGCTCCGGTATAGAGCTGCCGGTAGGCCGGGATGCCCAGTGGAGAATCCGCCAGCCATCGCCGGCGCGAAGACGCCTGCTCCGCCATCAGGGCGCGGCTTTCAGGTCCGGACAGGGAATGCGAACCTCATCCCCCTCGGCCACCACCTCGGTCAGCGTGCCGGAGCCCGGACGGCGGGTCACCAGCAGCGACTGCCAGCTGCATTCCTCGCCGCGGAACACGGCCACCGCATGGATGGTCTGGCGGGCCGTGCTGCGCGGTGCGCCCGGTTCGCGCTGGGTCTGCCAGCGGCGATCGATGAAATAGGTCTCGCTCGGCTCACGTCCCAGCAGCGTGCTGGTCAGACTCTGCAGCTGGTGGGCCATGCGCTGGGTACCCACGGCCTGCCGGGCCGCCGGGCGCAACGGCGTCACGGCGGTCAGCCGGGCGCCAGCCGGCATGGTGCTGATCGGCTTGACCGGCTGCTGGGCAGCACTTTCACGGGCGCCCTTGACGGCTGCCGCCGTCGAGGCGGCCGTGGCTGCGCGACTGTTGACGGGTACTGCGGGCTGGGCCGTGCCGGCCGAACCGGCAGCCCCGGCCGCCGAGGCTGCCCCTCCAGCCACCGCAGCCGCGCCGCCGGCAACGGCAGCACCGCCCTGTGCAACCGCACTGCCCGCCCGGTTCAGCGGGAAGATCTCGTTACGGGTGATGGGGCTCTGGGCCTTGTCACGGGCAGCCTTGCGGGCGGCTTCGGCCTGACGCGCCTCTTCTGCCTTGCGGGCCTCTTCGGCACGACGCGCTTCTTCTGCCTTGTGGGCCTCCTCGGCACGACGGGCTTCCTCTGCCTTGCGAGCTTCTTCGAGACGACGGGCTTCTTCGGCCTTGCGGGCCTCCTCGGCACGACGGGCTTCCTCTGCCTTGCGCGCTTCTTCGGCACGGCGGGCCTCTTCAGCCCTGCGAGCTTCCTCCGCCCTGCGGGCTGCTTCTGCCCGGCGGCCCTCTTCGGCCTTGCGTGCCTCTTCGGCACGACGGGCTTCCTCGGCCTTGCGGGCGGATACTGCGGCACCGGCAGCGCCCGCGGTACCGGACGCACCCCCGGCTGCGGCCGTCTTGCCAGCACGCCCGGCTGCTGGCAGCGCGGGGGATTCAACCGGTTTGGCGCGCAGCATCCGGCCCCAGGCCGCGCTGCCACCCGACAGGTCGGTATCGACCGCCACCACGCCGAGCAGGTCGGGCACCGGCAGCCAGCTCTCGAACTTGCCGGGGAAGCCGGCCAGGCGCACTTCCAGCGTCTGGCGCACCGGTTCGAGATGGGTCACCGTCTCCAGCCAGCAGTCGGTGGGCAGATCCCCCACGCGGTTCGACAGCGGCGCCAGCGGCACGATCAGCTCGGTGGCTTTGGCTTCGGCCGGGGTGAGCGTCACATAGCAGGTATTGATGATGCGCAGGCTCTGGTTGTCACCGATCTGCACGAACAGATGCGGATAACCCGAGAACGAATTCTTGCCGTAGGGGTCGGCCGGGTGGGCAATCTCGCCCAGGGGCCGGGTGGAACGCAGGTACAGGTACAGCGACTGACCATCCTTCACCGTACCGACCGGGTGCGCACGCGCCTCGTCGAAGCTACCAGTCACGCGGTCGGTCAGCGCCAGGTCCACCACACCATCGAGCACGCGCTCGGACGCCGGGCTGCTGACGCTGGCCGCCCCGGAAATCGACGAATTGGTACTGTAGTCGGCACCGCTCCCCCCGGAACTGCTGCCGGGTGTGCTGCAGGCAGCCAGCGCCGCCAGCCCCATGCCCAGCAGGGCCGCCTGGATGCCCCGTGCCAGCGCAGCGCCCCGCAGGCGCCCCCCCGGCGAATGGATGGACTGCAGCGACACGGCGGGCAGGCGGGAGACCGGAGCGAAAGCATCGGATGGGGACATGGCAGGCTGGAAGATCGATTCATGCCGCGGCGCCGGGGCCGGGCGAAGGGATGAGGAATCGGACAACGGGGCGAATGCGCGGTTCATGTCGTGTGGGCCGGGGTCTCGAACGGCTTCAAGTATCTTCGGACGCCGGACGGACTGCGTCAACCCGGGCATGAGCGGCCACCTGGGGCGGCTGAAACGGCCCCGGATGTTGCAGGAAACCCATCAGGATGGGCCATGGGTACATTCGTCTCCGCCTGGGCCGTGAATCCGTGTATTGGCAGGTATCACACCGGCAGCCGGACGGCCACGACCGAACAGCCGGTCGTAGTTTTCGGTGGTGATGCGGCCGATCTCCCCGACCGGCACCTGTCGCAGGGCGGCAACAGCCTCGGCCACATGGGCCACCCAGCCCGGCTGGTTCTGCTTGCCCCGGTACGGCACCGGCGCCAGAAAGGGCGAATCGGTTTCGATCAGCAGCCGGTCGGCGGGCACCCGGCGGGCCACCTCGTGCACCGTGGTGGCCTTCTTGAAACTGACGATGCCCGACATCGAGATGTAGAAGCCGATATCCAGCGCCTGCCGGGCGATCTCCCAGTCTTCGGTGAAGCAGTGCATCACCCCACCGGCCGCCCCGGCGCCCTCTTCCCGCAGCAGGCGCATCGTGTCTTCGGCCGCCGCACGGGTATGGATGATCAGTGGCTTGCCCGCCTCGCGCGCAGCCCGGATGTGTACTCGGAAGCGCTCGCGCTGCCAGTCCAGCTCCGCGGCCGGCATGCGGTAGTAATCGAGCCCGGTCTCGCCGATGGCCACCACCTGCGGATGCATGGCCAGCTGGACCAGCTGGGCCACGGTGGGTTCGGCCACATCCAGATAGTCGGGATGAACCCCCACCGACGCGCTGAGCAGGCCGGCGTGCCTGCCCACCAGCGTCATCATGTCCGGCCAGTCTTCCAGATTGACGGACACGCACAGCGCATGCTCGACCCCGTTGGCGGCCATGGTGGCCAGCACCTCCGGCCAGCGCTCCGGGTGCTCCGGGTCGTGAAATTCAGGAAAATTCAGGTGACAGTGGGAGTCGACAAACATGCAGCCCGTTCAGATCGTGTACGAATTGGGAGGCGATTTTAGTGCAGGCCCCAGCAGCGTCTCGATCTTTTCCCGGGCCACCACACTGGCATCGGTCTTGCTGAACTGGATGCCGATGCCCTGGCGGCGGTTGGTGGCGCCAGCCGGAGTGATCCAGGCCACCCGGCCGGGAATGGCAGTCTTGGTGCTGTCATCCATCAGCGTGAGGATGATGTAGAGTTCATCGCCCAGCTGCGCCGGCTTGTCGGTGGGAACGAACAGCCCGCCGTTTTCCAGGAACGGAATGTAGGCCGCCAGCAGGGCAGACTTTTCCTTGATCGACAGCGGGATCACGCCGGGGCGGGTGGCGGGCCGGTTGCCGGAGGTGGCGCCGGGCGCCGGGTACATGGTGCTCATCGTGGGTGTGCGCGTCCTGGGGTTTGACGACGGACGAATGCCTCCAGATAGGCCGTCAGCGCAGACTCCATGAACAGGCGCGGGTTGAGCGGATGCCGAACCAGCCCCGCCTGCCGCTGCAACGCTGCTGACACCTCGGCCAGCCGGACCAGCGAACTGCGCTGGGCCAGGCTGGCCAGCCGGGATGCAGACTCCGGAAAGAAACGGGGCGCGGCACCGGCGTGGGCACGCAGCAGATCACTGATCCAGCGCAGCAGCAGGTAATACCAGGTTGCCGCCGGCACCGTCGTCGCCTTGTCGGCCACCGTATCCAGCCCAGTGTCGGGCAACGCCGACAGCGATGAAAGCAGCGTCCGATAGACGGTCAGGTGTGCTGGGTCGGCGAGATCGCGCGCGTGCAGCGGCGCCATGCCCGACCACGCCAGCAGCTGGGCGGCATCGGCCGCCGGCAGCCCGGTGACCGCCTGCAGCCAGCGCATCGCCTCGTCCTGCGCGGGCTGCGGCACTGCCACCGACCGGCAGCGGGAGCGTACCGTGGGCGGCAGCTGGGCTGGCAGGTGGGACACCAGCAGGAACCACGTATGTTCGCCCGGCTCTTCCAGCATCTTGAGCAGCGCATTGGCTGCCGGCGTGGACAGCGTCTCGGCCGGATCGATGATCACCACCCGTGCATGCCCGCGGGCACTGGTGGTGGTGATGAAGTGCTCCAGATCGCGCACCTGGTCGATGGAGATGTCCCACGCCTTCGTGGTCTGTGCCCCCTCCTTCGCCCGGCTGCTGCGCGACTCGGAGGTGGCCAGTTCCAGCAGCCGGAAATCCGGATGATGGCCGGACGCAAACCAGCGGCAGGCCGGACATGTCCCGCAGGCCTGGACCGGCGCGGGCGGCTTCGGCAGCTGCTCGCACAGCAGCCCCTGGGCCAGCGCCCGCGCAAACGCTCCCTTGCCGATGCCCGGCAGCCCGGCCAGCAGCAGGGCGTGGTGCAGGTCGTCGCCCTCGCCGAGCAGACGGTGCAGCAGCGGCTGCTGGCTGTCGAACACGGGCAGCAGCGGGCCGTCCAGCGTGGTGGCAGTCGCGGCCTCATCGACGCCATCGGCCGGTGCCGGCGCTTCACCATCGTGCACCGGCAGGTGGGTACGCCCGCGCCCCGTGGCAGCACGGTGGGCAGATGCGGCACCGCGCCCGCCCCCGCTGCCAGCGGTACCGCGGCTGGCGCCGCTGCCGGAGGCACGGCCGGCGGCGTTCACGCCCCCTCCCGCCAGCGCGCGTGCACGCCGGCCAGATCGGCCAGCAGCCGGGCGCCGACCACGTCCGGCGTGGCCGTGGCATCCAGCACGAAGAAGCGGCCGGGGTCGGCCGCCACCCGGTCCAGGTAGGTCTGGCGTACCCGGGCAAAATAGTCCAGTTCACGGGCCTCGAAGCGGTCGGCTGCCCGCACGGCAGCGCGACGCGCCGCTGCCACCTCGGGCGGCAGGTCGAACAGGTAGGTGCGCACCGGTGACAGCCCGCCCTGCACCCACGCCTCGAGCTGGGCCAGCCGGGTGGTATCCACCCCCGAACCGCCTCCCTGATAGGCAAAGGTCGAATCGGTGAAACGGTCACAGACCACCCAGCCGCCCGCCGCCAGGGCCGGACGGATCACCCGCTGCAGATGGTCGCTGCGCGCCGCAAAGGCCAGCAGCGCCTCGGTATCGGGCTGCATGTCCTGCGCCAGCAGCAGCCCGCGCAGCGTCTCGGCCAGCGGGCTGCCGCCCGGCTCCCGGGTCAGCGTCACCTGTTCGCCCCGCCCCTGCAGCCACTGCACACAGGCATCCACGTGCGTGCTCTTGCCGGCACCGTCGATGCCCTCGAAGCTGATGAAGCAGCCCTGCTTGTGTTTCATGGCTTCACTCATGATTCTGTCTCATTGGCGCGTGGTTGGACGCCGCCCCCGCGGCCTCGGCTGCCGCTGCCGTCCCCTTGAGCGGCTGGCCCCCCGCCTTGCGCTGGAAGCGGTTCACGGCCCGGTTGTGGCTGGCCAGATCGGCCGAGAACTCCGAGCGGCCATCTCCCCGTGCCACGAAATACAGGTTGTCCGACCGGGCCGGGCGGGCGGTTGCCTGCAAAGCCCGCATGCTGGGCAGGGAGATGGGCGTGGGCGGCAGGCCCCTGTGCACATAGGTGTTGTAGGGCGACGGATGGCGCAGATCCTTCTTGCGCAGGTTGCCGTCGAAGCCCTCGCCCAGTCCGTAGATGGTGGTGGGGTCGCTCTGCAGCGGCATGCCCTTTTTCAGGCGGTTGATGAACACCGAGGCCACCATCTCGCGGTCCAGCTCGTGGCCCGTTTCCTTCTCCACCACCGAGGCCAGCGTCAGCAGCTCGTCCGGAGTCTTCAGGGGGGAATCGGTGGCCCGGTTCTCCCAGGCTGCCTGCAGCCGGCTCTGTTGCAGCGCCAGCGCCCGGTGCAGCACGGTGATGTCGTCACTGCCCGGACGGTAGGCGTAGGTGTCGGGCGCAAAGCGTCCCTCGGGACTCGCACCGGCCACCCCCAGCCGTTCCATCACCTCGGCATCGCTCAGCGCCGACAGCGTATCGTTCAGCTCGGGCGCCCTTTTGAGGGCTGCCCGGATGTCACGCATGCGCCAGCCCTCGAGCAGCGTCAGCAACCTGCCCTTTTCCTGCTGCCCGGCCACCAGCTCGCCCAGCACGTCCTGCAGCGTGGCCGGCCCGGTGATCAGGTAATTGCCGGCTTTGATCTGCGCCGCATCACCCCGCAGGCGCAGTGCCGCCGCCAGCTGCCAGGACGACACCGGCACCCCGGCCTGCTGCAGCACACCGGCCAGCCGCTGCGGACCGGCCTGCCCGCGCGGCACATCGAAGGCGGCCTCGGCACCGTCGGCAACCAGCACCCGGTGGCCGTAGCTCCACCATTGCCAGCCCGCCACGGACAGGCACACCAGCAGCACGGACAGCAAAAGACGACGAAGCAGACGCATAGGAAGTTGACCGGCCAGATATTTCGCCGAAAGAATGTGGCGCTACACGCTATGATACAGAGTAGACAGGACTGGGCCGCGTTCGATTCCTGCGTACAACACCCCAGTCACAGCCCATCCGCCATGAACGACCTGACATCCCCCGCCCGTTCCATGCAGGCCGGCCCCAACGCCGCCACGCATGCCCTGCCCTATGCACCGCTCGAGCACCTGGGCGTACTGAAGGTGCACGGCAACGACGCACCCACCTTCCTGCAGGGCCAGCTCAGCAACGACATCCTCTCCCTCCCGGCGGGCCAGGCCCGTCTGGCGGGCTATCTCACCCCCAACGGCCGGCTGCTCGCCACCTTCTGGGTTCTGCGCCACGACGCGCCGCCCGAGGCCGGCAAACCCGACGAACCGGTTTTCTGGATGGTCTGCGCCCGGGATCTGGCCGCCCCCATGGCCAAACGCCTGTCGATGTACGTGCTGCGCGCCAAGTGCCGGGTACGCGACATGAGCGACAACCACCAGCTGCTGGGCTTTGTCGGCGCCACCAGCCGCGCGGCCCGCGCCCTGACCAAACGGGGTATCCAGCCGGTGGTGGCCGAGCTGCCCGAGGTGCAGATCACCGAAACCACGGCCGACCTGCTGACCACCCCGGCCAAGCATCAGCTGGCCCCCGGCCGCCTGCTGGTGCGCAGCCTGCTGGTCGTACCCCGCCCGCAGGCCGGCGACGACGACCCATCCGCACCACAGGACGCAGCACCGGCCGCCGCCACCGCCACGGCACGGGCAGACACAGGACCGGCAGACCCGTCACCGGCAGATACGCTGCCGGCCGACGCAGCACCGGAGACACCGGCTGCCGGCGATGCCGGCAACGCCGGCTCCGACGCCGCGACATCCGGCAATGCTGCAGCGACCGATGATGATGCAGCGTCTGACGATGGTGATGTTGCGTCCGGCGATGATGCCCCCTCTGGCGATGGTGATGCAGCGTCCGGCGATGATGCAGCCTCTGGCAATGGTGATGCAGCGTCCGGTGATGACGCCCGCTCTGACAACGCGGTGACATCCGGCAATGTCGGGGCATCTGGCAGCACCGCGGCATCGGGTGAACCAGCGAGCGCCGCCAGCACCACCCCATCCGGTGACACGGCTGCTGCCGCAGACGGCACGCCACCCCGGTCACTCCCGGCCTCGGCCGAGTTCCGCTTCACCGAGGCCGACTGGCTCCAGCTCGACGTGGCCAGCGGCGTGCCCTGGATCACGGCTGCGACCACCGAATCCTTCGTGCCTCAGATGCTCAACCTCGAACTGGCCGGTGGCGTGAGCTTCAAGAAAGGCTGCTACCCCGGCCAGGAAGTGGTGGCCCGCAGCGAATACCGCGGCAAGGTCAAACGCCGGATGTTCGCCGGCATGTGCAGCGGTCCGCTCCCCGAGGCCGGTACCGACGTGCTGGCCTGGGACGGCAGTCCGATCGGCCAGGTCATCTGCGTGGCACGCCTTTCGGCCGACACCGATGACGAGGCCCTGGCCAGCGGCGACGGCCAGCCGGACTACAACCCCGACGAGCTGCCGATCACTCTGGTCGGGCGTCGCTTCCTGCTGCTCTTCGAGGCCCGCCTCGAGGCCGTTGGCGCCCAGCCCCGTCTGGCCGGCATGATCGCCACCAGCCTGCGCATCGGCAACGCCGCCATCGGCCTGCTGCAGCTGCCCTACCCCCTGCCCGAAGGCTGAGACGGGCGACTGGCCGGACGACTGGCCGGGCGCGTGTCATGGGCGCATTCGTCCCTGCACGGTCTGGTATGTCTCATGGGGCCCCCGCTCCCGGGCTGCCCCGCAGCCGGGGCTGATGCCCGGGCCTCGTTCACGGACGGGACGGGGCGTCCGCTCAGGCCGGAGACACATCAGAACCATGCGGGCTGCATGTCCATCCAGGCCGGAAACGCGTCAGAACCAGGTGGGCTGCATGTCCATCGCCGACATGTCCAGCTGCTCCAGCAGCACGAGCTGCGGCTCGATGCGCGGCAGCTCGTGCTGGAAGTAAAAGCGCGCCGTCTGACACTTGCCCGCATAGAAATTGCGTTCGGCACCATAGGCCGACAGGTAGGCCACCTCGGCCACCAGCGCCTGCTCCAGCCAGACCCACCCGATCACGAAATGCCCGAAAGCCTCCATGAACACGGAGGCATTGGCCAGCCGGCGGCCGGCTTCCGGCTCCTGGCGCAGCCGGTTGATGATCCAGCCAAAACGTTCGGCATACTTCTGCAGCTGTACCGCCATGTGGCGCACATCGCCACAGCGCGCAGCCGCCCGCCCCAGCGTTTCTTCCACCTCCGTGATGAAGCGCTGCAGGCCCCGGAAGTCATCCTTCAGCAGCCGGTCGCGCATCAGCTCCAGCGCCAGAATCCCGTGCGTGCCTTCCTGGATGGCATTGAAGCGGTTGTCCCGGTAGAGCTGCTCGACCGGGTAGTCGCGCGTGTAGCCATAGCAGCCCAGCACCTGGATGGCCAGCGAATTGGCCACCACACAGTGCTGTGCACACCAGCTCTTGAGCACCGGCGTCATCAGCAGCAGCAGGTCGTGTGCCCGGACCCGCTCGGTGGCGGTTTCGGCCGTATCCCTCTCGTCCATCAGCCGGGCGCACCACAGGGCCAGTGCCAGCCCGCCTTCGGCAAAGCTCTTCTGGATCAGCAGCATGCGACGGATGTCGGCGTGCTCGATGATCGGAATCTGGCCACTGCCCAGGACGCTCACCCCCGGCACCCGCCCCTGCCGGCGCTCCCGGGCATAGTCCAGCGCCTGCAGATAACCGGCATAGCCCAGTGCCACCGCCGACAGGCCCACATCGATCTGGATCTCCGGCGAGGCTTCGGTCACCAGGCGCATGCCGGCATTCTCCTCGCCCACCAGCCAGGCCACCGCACCGGCCTGCCCGAACGGCAGATGATTGCCCTCGCCAAAGCTCAGCAGGCAGCTGGTGGCACCCCGCTGGCCCATCTGCGGATACAGACCCGTGGCTGCAATGTCGTTGCGTACCCCTCCTGCCGGCCGGGCCGCCGACGTTACCGGCCCATCTGCGTCGCTGCCCGGCAGATACTTCGGGGCCAGAAACAGTGACAGATGGCCGGTATCGCTCTCGATCCGCCCGTCCTCATCCTCGATCTGGGCCAGTACCAGATGCACGATGTTGTCGCACAGCTCGTGATCACCACCGACGATCCACATCTTGTTGCCGTAGAGCCGGAAACTCCCATCTGCCTGGCGGACCGCCCGTGTGCGGATGTCCGACAGCGATGAACCGGCCTGCGGTTCAGACACACAGAAAGTGCACGTGGCCCGGCCATCGAGCAGCGGGGGCACCCATTCGGCCACCATGGCCGCACCGCCGTGGCGCTGCAGCAGACGGCTGCCGGCCCGCGCCGGAAACAGATACGCCGTGGCCGCCGCACTGCCTGCATAGAACCAGGCGGCTGCCGCCTTCTCGACCAGCACCGGCAGCTGCAGCCCGCCCAGCGCCCGGTCCTGCGAAATCGCCAGCAGGCCCGACTGCCGCACGGCCGCCAGTGCCTCGCGCAGCACCTCGGGCGTGCGGATACCCGCCTCGGTCAGCCGCGGCTCCTGCTCGTCGAGCAGACGGTTGACCGGGGCAAGGTGGTCATGGGCCAGCCTTGCCGCCTGCACGAGCACCGCATCGAAACGGTCGCGGTGATGGGCGTCGAAGCGGGCGCGGCGGCACAGGGACAGAACATCCAGCCACTCATACAGCAGGAAGTTCAGATCCCTGCTGGCAAGCATCGTTTTCTTCATTGGCGCAGTCTAACGCCGAAACAGACAACAACTGTTGCATCTACACATAAACGCTTACGTTGTCGCTTGATTTAACACTCCTTTTGGGTCGCCGCCCCACAGAGTCGCCCTCTGCCCTCTGCTCCTTCGCCCCGTTGCCCCGTTGCCCGTTCTGCCCTCCGCCCCGCTGCTGCCATTGTCGCCCCCTGTCCATCCTTCGGCCCCGGCCTGCACCTGAAACACCACCACCCGTCGCCACCTGCCTGCCGGAGATCGGCCATCCACACCCAGGCACCCATTCATTCCCGTTTCCGGCACGGGACGCAACTCGCCTGCCGCCAATCCCCCGTTATCATCACCCCCATGAAAAACAAATGGCTGTTCGACCTGCTGCCGGTCATCCTCTTCTTCGCCGCCTTCAAGCTGGCGGACATCTACATCGCCACGGCGGTGGCCATTGCGGCCAGCGTGCTGCAGATCGGCTGGCTGCTCGTAAAAAAACGCCCGGTCGATGCCATGCAGTGGGTCGGCCTGGCCATCATCGTCGTCTTCGGGGGCATGACGCTGCTGCTGCACGACGAATCCTTCATCAAGTGGAAACCCACCATCCTGTACTGGTCGTTTGCCGTCGCGCTGGGCGTGGCCAGCCTGCTGGGCAAACTGCCGCTCAAACAGCTGATGGGCCAGCAGATGCAGCTGCCCGAGACCATCTGGAAGCGGCTGAACCTGCTCTGGTGCGCCTTCTTCGCCATCATGGGCGTGGTCAACCTGTGGGTGGCCTGGCAGTTCGCCACCGACACCTGGGTCAACTTCAAGCTGTTCGGCACCACCGGCGCCACTTTCGTCTTCATCATCGCCCAGGGCTTCTACCTGAGCGCCCACCTGCAGGACCCATCCCCGGCAGCGGTCACCGAGGCCACCCCATCACCCGACGAACACGACACGCCGAAAGCCTGACGCCGGCCGTCCACGGTCACCCCACAACCGGAGCGTGCATGGACTCATCGCCTCCGCGCTCCCGGGATTCCTGACCTTGCTCAGCCCGTCTCCCCTGTCCCTCCGAAAACTCACCCGGCACCTGCCCACAAATACCCGTTCCGGGGGCTGCCCAAAACCCGATCCCAGACCCGCGCACGCCGCCCCGAACCAGCCTTCCCCAGCTCCTTCCGATGAAACCCACTGCCGACGCCCTGCTGCAACGTCTGAAACAACATTTTCCCGACGCCCACATTACCGTGCATGACGACAGCCATCATCACATCGGTCACGCAGGCGCTGCAGGCGGTGCCGGCCATTACGCCGTGACACTGGTCTCGCCCGTCTTTGCCGGCCTGAGCACCGTGCGCCGGCACCGGCTGGTGTATGATGCCGTCGCCGACTGGATGCCACACCGGGTCCACGCACTGAGCATCCGGGCCGAAACACCCAGCCACTGACCCTCTGCAACACCCCCATACAGGCCGTTGCACGGCCAGGCACGAAAACTGTCAACGCATCGGCAGCGCATTCGTTGAAAGGAACTTCACCTGCTCGACGCCATCCGCTGTCCAGGGCAGTTCGTTTTACCAACCCGACTTTCTGGAAGCACCATGACCCAATCTCTTCGCTTCACACGCACCCTCGGTGCCGCCGCCGTTCTTTCGGCCACCCTGCTGATGGGCGCACCGGCCATGGCCGCCGGCGACAATGCAGCCGTGGTCAACGGCAAGGCCATCCCGGCCTCGCGCGTGGACGAATTCGTCAAGATCCTCGCCCAGCAGGGTCGTCCCGACACCCCCGAAACCCGCAAGATGATCCGCGACGAGCTGATCACCCGCGAACTGTTCGTGCAGGAAGCCGACAAGCGCGGTCTGGAAAAATCGGCCGACGTGCAGCAGCAGCTGCAGCAGCTGCGTCAGGACGTGCTGATCCGTGCCCTGATCGCCAACGAACTCAAGAAATCGCCCGTCACCGACGCCGAGGTGAAGGCCGAGTATGAAAAGCTGGCCAAGGACTCCGCCGCCAGCGGCGCCCAGGAATACAAGGCCCGCCACATCCTGGTCGGCTCCGAGGCCGAGGCCAAGGACATCATCGCCAAACTGAAGAAAGGCGAAGGCTTCGAGTCGCTGGCCAAACTCTCGAAAGATCCGGGATCGGGCGCCAACGGGGGTGACCTGGGCTGGAACACGCCCGACACCTTCGTGAAGGAATTCTCCGAGGCCATGACGCACCTGAAGAAAGGTGAATACACCGTCATCCCGGTCAAGACCCAGTTCGGCTATCACATCATCCAGCTCGACGACGTGCGTGCCGCCGAACCGCCCCCGTTCGACCAGGTCAAGCCCCAGCTGAAACAGCAGCTGGAGCGCCAGAAGATCCAGGCCCTGCAGGAAAGCCTGAAATCCAAGGCCAAGATCGAGGAGTGATCCTCTCGCAGGCGTGATCCGCTCCCGGACTGCGCCATGATGGCCGCCTCCCGCAATCGCGAATGCGGCCCGCCACGGCGCAGACAGCAAAAAGGCGATGCCCCCCAATCCTGGGCATCGCCTTTTTGCTGTCTGGAAGCCGCGAAGATTTTCCTTCAGCCGGAACATCCGCCCCACCGGATATCCGCTTCACCGGTCTGGCGTGCTGCGATCTGGAGCACGTTCCACCTTCTTGCGCCCTGTGCCGTGTGTTGCGGATGACCCGGACCGGAAACTGCCTGCATGCTGACACCAACGGGCTGCAGCAGACATGTCCAGTCCAGCGCCGGTCACACCGGACAGGGGCTGGGGCCGGCAGCCTGCCGGCCCCATATTTACTCAGCGCTTCTGCGCCTGATCCACCGCAGCCGTGAACAGCACGTCGGTGGATGAATTGAGCGCCGTCTCGGCCGAATCCTGCACCACGCTGATGATGAAGCCCACACCGGCCACCTGCATGGCGATGTCGTTGTCGATGGAGAACAGCGCGCAGGCCATCGGAATCAGCAGCAGCGACCCGCCGGCCACCCCGGAGGCCCCACAGGCCCCCAGCGTGGCCACCACGCTCAGCAGCACGGCGGTGGCAAAATCCACCTGCAGCCCCAGCGTGTTCACCGCCGCCAGCGTCAGCACCGTGATGGTGATGGCTGCGCCCGCCATGTTGATGGTGGCCCCCAGCGGAATCGAGATCGAATAGGTGTCCTCGTGCAGACCCAGCTTCTTGGCCAGGGCCATGTTCACCGGAATGTTGGCGGCCGAGCTGCGCGTGAAGAAGGCCGGTACACCGCTTTCCAGCAGGCAGGTGATCACCAGCGGATAGGGATTGCGGCGGATCCGCGTCCAGACGATCAGCGGGTTGACCACCAGCGCCACCAGCAGCATGGCCCCCAGCAGCACCCCCAGCAGATGCAGATAGCCCTGCAACTGGCTGAACCCGTCCGGTGACAGCAGCGTGACCAGCAGCAAACCGAAAATGCCGGCCGGCGCAAAGCTGATCACGAAACGGACCACCTTCGACACCGCCTCGGCCACCTCGTTGAGCAGGGTACGCATCTGGTCGCTGGCATGGCGGAACGCCAGCCCGAGCACCAGGCCCCAGGCCAGAATGCCGATGTAATTCGCGTTGGCCAGCGCCTGGACCGGATTGCTCACCAGCTTCATCAGCAGGTCCCTCAGCACGGCCGTGATGCCACCGGGCGCCACCTCATTGGCTTTCTGTACCCCCTTGAGCACCAGCTCCGAGGGAAACAGAAAACTCAGCGTCACCGCCACCAGGGCAGCCGCGAACGTGCCCAGCAGATACAGGACGAGGACCGGCCGGATGTTGGTTTCCGTACCCCGCTGATGCTGCGCAATGGCCGCCATCACCAGCGCGAACACCAGCACCGGTGCCACCGCCTTCAGGGCGCCCACGAACAGGTCGCCCAGCAGCTCACCCGTCGAAAGAACCCAGGCCGGCCAGCCCTCCGGAACGTGTCCGGTACGGGCCACCGCGGCCTCCCAGCCCTCGGTGCCCCCACCCAGCCAGCGCGTCAGCAACGCCACGCAGACCGCGGCCACCAGCCCGATGGCAATCCGGCCGACCAGATTGAGCCGTCACCACGACCCGATGATTCCCTCTCCTGCCATACAAAAGCCTCTCAGTGTCGGTATTCGGGGCAGAACACGGCCAGCCCCCCGGTCCGGGCAAGCCGGAGCCGGACGGGCATTTCCGGCGCCGGACACGGTCCGCCGGGCACACCGGCCGCCCACTTCCGCCGGTTCTGGAAAGGAACTATTTTTGCACTGTTTTGCGCGCTCCGGGCCTTTGCAATCCGGCGTTTACGGAATTGTCGTGGGTTGGATATCCCGCAGAATCGTCGTTGCGCCAGGGCATCCACAGGCTGGGCCGCTCCTCCAAGGGGAGCCTCTCTACCGTTGACGCAGATACCTGCACATCCGGCCCGCCACGCTGCTCACGCAGATGCCTCGGCATCCGGATCAGCCCCTTCCAGCCGCAATTCCCCCAGCGCAGCCTCCACAGGCAGCGTGGCCGCCCACCGCACCAGCTCGTCCTGCTGCGCCCGCAGCGCATCGCGTGCAGCCCGCCTCTGGGCACGACGCTGGGCAAAGAAATCCTGCAGCAGCCGGCCACATTCCTCCGCCAGCAGCCCCCCCTCCACCTGAGTCTGGTGATTGAGCTGCCCATGGGCCGGCAGGTTCAGCACACTGCCACACACGCCGGTCTTGGGATCGTGCGCCCCGAACACCACCCGCGTCACCCGCGCGTGCAGGATGGCGCCCAGACACATCATGCAGGGCTCCAGCGTCACATAAAGCGTCGAGGCACCCACCCGGTAATTGCCCAGCTGTTCGGCCGCCATCCGCAGCGCCCGCATCTCGGCATGGGCCGATGGATCATGGCTGCCCACCGGATGGTTGTATCCGGTGGCAATCACCCGGCCATCCTTCACCAGAACGGCGCCCACCGGCACCTCGCCGTGCAGCGAGGCATTGAGCGCCTGGTCCATGGCCAGACGCATCATGGCGTGATCCCGAGTGTCGAATGCAGGCGCTTCCACCTGAGCAGGGGGCACCATAGCAGAGACCTCCGCCGGAACGGGGATCACCGCCCGAGCAGAGACTGCCGGAGCAGGAGCCGCCAGGGCAGAATCCGGTCTGCCGGCACCGGATGGTACCCCCCCATCCTGCGCCCCGATTTCCGGAACCACCGGAGAAGGGGGAACGGCCTCCGGCGTCATCCGCGCGGCCCCGTCTGGACTGCCTGCCCCCCCTGGGCACAGGACTGGGCGCTGCCGCGCAGCCAGGGGCGGGTGGCCGCCACGATGTCATCGGCCAGATGCACCACCTGCTGCTGCAGGGCGCCCACCACCGCCGTCACGTTGCCCGCCGGCACCGTGGCACGGCCCTGGTAACGGCACGCCAGCACCCGGCCATCGGGCGCGTCCGGAGAGGCATCGTCCTCATCCCCGATATCCAGGCGCCTCAGCCGCCAGTCCACCAGCACATCCACATCACCCCGCTGGCTGGCATCGAAGCGGTATACCTGCGCCGTCAGCCGCAACTGGGCCGGTTCACGGGCGCTAGCCGGCGTCACCGGCCGTGCCGCCGCCTCGGCCAGCCGCGCGGCCAGTGCATCCCGCAGGGCATCGGTGAGCGACGCATCCCAGCGTTCATTCTCGAGCACCGTCACCGACGTATCTGCCCGCACCTGACCGCCCCCTGCGTCAGCGCCTCCCGGTTTGCCCGCCTTCCCGGGACTGCCCGACAGCACCAGATCCGGCCGGTTCAGCCGCTCCGGCACATTCACCGCCGCAATCTGGTAGCGCAGATCCGGCTGGGCCGACGTACCGCTGCCCGCCTCATTGCCCCCCTGCAGCGTGTGATACGACACCGGGGCGCTGGCACAACCGGCCAGCCCGAACATCGCGACCGAGGCCGCCACCCACATCACGGAACGCATTTTCACCATACACCCCTGAAAATCTTCATTGTTTGCCGGTTTTGCCCCGGATCAGGCTCTCCGGATGGCGCTCCAGATAATCCGTCAGCCGCTTGAGCGAATCGGCCGCCCGCGCCACCGACTGCAGCGTCTGCTGCATGTCCTCCTGCAGCGGCGCATCGGACGCCAGCGTGCGGTTGGCATGGGCCAGCGTGCGGTCGGCGGAATCGAGCGTTTTCTTCAGGCTCTGCACGGTGGAGAGCAGCTCCGGCGTCAGATCACGGTTGACCCGCTTCATCGTGCCCTCGGCCTCGTTCACCGTCCGGCGCATGCCGGCCAGCGTCTGATGCAACTCGCGGCCGATCTGGTCGAAGGGCACCTTGTTGATCTTGGCCAGGATCTGGGCGATCTGGGCCTGGAATTCATCCAGCGAATTGCCCACCGTCGGCAGCTCCACCATGTCGTTGCCCACCACCTTCAGATCAGCCGGTTTGGCCTGCGGGAAGAAGTCCAGCGCCACATAGAGCTGGCCCGAGAGCAGGTTGCCGGTCCGCAGCTGCGCCCGCATGCCGCGATCGACCATCTTGCGCAGCCGCTCCAGCGCCTCCTGGCGCAGCTGGCTGTCGGAACGACCCGAGAAAGGCGATGCCTGGTCACCGTTCGCACTGCGCCAGTGCAGACGCTCCGGATAGACCTCGATCAGCACCGGCATCTTCACCTCGCCGGTCTTCTCGTCGACCACCATGTCGATGGATCGGACCTGCCCCAGTTCCACCCCGCGGAAATCCACCAGGGCCCCGCGCGACAGCCCCCGCAGTGACTGGTCGAAGTTCAGCACGATGAAACTGGACTTGCCATCGGCACGCTTCATGGCCGTGGCCTCGTCCAGGCTGAGCGCAAACGGCGTATGGACATCGGCCACCTTGCCCTTGCCCTCGATGGGCGAGGCAAAGGCCACGCCGCCCGCCACCACCGTCATCAGCGACTGCGTCTTGATGGCCACCCCGTTGGCATCGAACTGCGCATCGATGCCGCTGGCCTCCCAGAAGCGCGAGTTCTGCCCGACGAAACGGTCATACGGACTGTTGACGAAGATGTCGACCAGCACGTATTCACCCGAATCGTCCAGCGAATAGCCAGTCACCCGGCCCACCACCATCCGCCTGTACAGCACCGGCGAACCGATGTCCAGCGAGCCCAGATCCTTCGCGCGCAGCCGGTACTGGCTGCCCGCCTCGTCATACTTGAGCGGGGGCGGGTTTTCCAGCCCGGTGAACGTCGACACCATCTCCTTCGAGCGGCCGGCATCCACCCCGATATAGGCCCCGGACAGCAGCGTGCCCAGCCCGGACACACCGGACACGTCGGCCCGTGGCCGCACCACCCAGTAGCGCGAATCCTTCGCCTGGAAACTCGTAGCTCCCTTGCCCAGCTCGATGTCGACCTCCACATGCGAACGGTCCTCGGCCAGCTGGATGCGCCTGACCTGGCCGATTTCCACATCCTTGTAACGCAGCTTGGTCTTGCCCGCCTCCAGCCCCTCGGCCGTCTTGAAGGTCACGGTGATCGTCGGCCCGTGCTGGGTCATCTCGCGGTAGGTCAGAATGGCCCCGACCAGTGCCGCCAGCAGCGGCAGCAGCCAGACCAGCGACGGCAGCCAGCGATAGCGTCGGTCTTCCACCTCGGCCTCGGGCACCAGCGCATCATCATGATAGCCACCTGCCTGCCAGGCCTCCGCGGCGCTGCGCCCCTCGTATCCCTCACGGCCACGGCGCCCTTCACCTGCATCGCGCCCGGCCCGCACTTCATCCTCGATACCCATCCGTCACAGCCTCCGGGCCCTGCGGCCCGCCAGAAAATCCATCATCAGTGCCCCCAGCCGGCAGCCTGCCGGCGGCGCGCCCCCGGGCGCCGAAAACCGGGCCTGAACCGTGCATCCCACGCCAGCCGCGGGTCGAAACTCATCGTGGCCAGCATCGTCAGCACCACCACGGCCCCGAAGGCAGCAATGCCGGGGCCGGCCTTGATCACCGCCACCCCGGGTACCTGGATCAGCGATGACGTCACGGCCACCACGAACACATCCAGCATCGACCAGCGCCCCACCCATTCGACGATGTCGTACAGGTGCGTGCGCTGCTTCAGCCGCCACAGACTGCGACACTGCACCATCAGCGCCATCAGCACCAGCGCCGTCAGCTTGAAAAGCGGGATCAGGAAACTGGCAATGAAGATGATGGCTGCCAGCGCCCATTCACCCTCGTGCCAGAAATACACCACCCCGGACAGGATGGTCGAATCATCGGTGCCGAACAGCGTGCTGGTGGTCATCACCGGCAGCAGATTGGCCGGGAAATACAGGATGATGGCCGTGATCAGCAGCGCCCAGGTCACCCCCAGTCCGCCCGGCTTGCGCCGCAGAAGCCGCGCCCCGCAGTGCCGGCAGCGGTCACCCTCGCGCACCTCGGCCCACACCGTGTCGCAATGGTGGCAGGCGATCATCCCCAGCCGCTGGCTGCAGAAACGGGCCGACCCTGCCGTCGTGAGCGGCAGCCCGGCCCCGGCCTGCGCCCCCGACCGGTCCGGACGCGAGGCATCCTTCCTCCTGGCCCCCTCGCGGCCTCTGGTGTCTTCCTGCATCATGAGGTCTTCCCGGCCCGTGGCATCGCCCCGGGAAAGGGGGTCCTTGCGGCTCATGACATCTCCCCCGGGCCCGCATCCGGGCGCGTCCCGTACACCACCTCACCGTCGTGCAGCCGCACCGGCCCCACCGGCCGGTGCGTGCGCCGGATCAGCCGGCGCAGCCGGAAGGTCAGCACCACCGTCAGCGTGATGGTCGTGCCCATCCAGGCCCACAGGGCCGGCCCGGCAATGATGCTGGCCATCGACGAGAGCTTGACGATGGCCACCAGCACCCCGAGCAGGAACACCTCCACCATGCTCCACGGGTACATCTGCTGCATGGCCCGCACCAGGGCATTGACCACCCGCGCCGGAATTCCTTCCCGTCCGGTCAGCCACAGCACGCCCAGCAGCGTCAGCAGATACAGCCCCGGCAGCAGCAGCGTCGGCACGAACACCATCATGGCCACGGCCAGCATGCCCGACTGCAGCAGCGTCAGTACCGCGCCCACCAGCGTGAGCTGGTGCACCGAGCCCTGCAGCTCGATGGCCACCACCGGAAACACGTTGGCCATGATGAACAGCAGCAGGCAGGCCAGCACCAGCGGAATCATCCGTGCCCGGTTCAGCCGGGAGGACCGGGCCAGCTCGGACCCGCACACCCGGCAGCGTGCCCGCTGGCCGTCGCGCAGCCGCACCCGCTGGTGCAGCGTATCGCACATCGGACAGGCCGTCAGACCATGAACTTCACGCATGAAAACGAAACCGGGAAAATGGGAGCATGGCGGGCGGCCGATGATAGCCGCCCCGCCCGCAAAACGGAACTGTCTGCAGTATCCCACGATCTGCCTCTCCGGATGCATGTCATGGACGCATTCGCCCCACCAAACCCCGGCTGGTTCCCTTCCCACATGTCACCATTCCCTGCTTCCGGATTCCCGGCACCTGCTCCGGATTCACCGGCCACCCCTGCGGTCACATCCTCTTCACGATCCGGCCTTCCGGCTGTACCGGCCATGCCTGCCGGACAGGCCCCCGCCTATGGAACCGCCGATGCAGCCGCCCTGCCCGCCGGCCCGGCCCTCATCACCTGGCAGGACGGCCAGCCCTTCAGCCCCCTGTATGGTGACCGCTACCACACGCTCAGCGGTGCCCGCGCCCAGGCGGAGCACGTCTTTCTGGGCGGCTGCGGCCTGCCCCGGGCCTGGCTGTCATCCGGCCGCTGGACCATCCTCGAAACCGGCTTCGGACTGGGCCTGAATTTCCTGTCCACCTGGGCCAGCTGGCTGGCAAACCGCCCGGACCCAGCACCCGCCTCCGCGGACGATGACGCCCGGACGGCCCGGCACCTGCGCTTCGTCTCCACCGAAGCCCATCCGGTCGGCGCCGACGACATCCGGCAGGCGGCAGCCGATGATCCCGTCCTGCAGCCACTGGCCGCACAGCTGGCCCAGCGCTGGGCCAGGGCCTCCCTGCAGGCCCCGGTCCTGCACTTCTGCTTCCCGGGGGCCACAGAGGTACCGGACGGCACCGTCGAACTGATCATCCTGCTGGGCGACACCACGCGCGTGCTTGACGCGTGGCTGCAACAGCATGGCCCCCTGCACGCCGACAGCGTCTTTCTCGATGGTTTCGACCCCCGAAAGAATCCCGCCATGTGGCAGGCAAGCACACTGCAGGCCCTGGCCCGCCACTGCCGCCCCGGTACCCGGATGGCCACCTGGTGCGTGGCCCGCAGCGTGCGCGATGCCCTGGCCGCCAGCGGTTTCGTCTGCGAGAAACGCCCCGGCCTGCCGCCCAAGCGCCACTGCCTGAGCGCATGCCTTCAGGGTTGAGACAGCGCTCCCGCCATCAGTCCGCTGGCCCGCTGCACCTGCCGGCGGATCGCCCGGGCCATCACATCGTCCAGCCCCCGGGTACCGGCCTCGCCCTCTGCCGCCGGCCCCACCAGGGTGAAGAAGCGCCGCGCGCGGGTGATGGCCGTATAGACCAGCTCCCGCGTCAGCACCGGCGACAGCGCCTCCGGCATGGCCAGCGCCGCATGGTCGAACTCCGAGCCCTGCGCCTTGTGCACCGTCATGGCAAACACCGTGCCGGCTGCCTGCAACCGGCTGGGCAGCACCCAGCGGACCGCCCCCCGGTCATTCAGGAACACCACCCGCAACCGTCCTCCCGGACCGGCCAGCGTGATGCCCACATCGCCATTCATCAGGCCCAGCTCATAATCGTTGTGCGTGATCATCACCGGACGCCCGGCATACCAGCCCTCGCTGGCAGCCAGTAGCCCGGCGCCCTGCAGCCAGACCGCGATCTGCCGGTTCAGGTGATCCACGCCCCAGTGTCCCTGCCGCAGCGCACACAGCAACTGGAAACGCCCGTGCGCCTGCAGCACCTGCTGCGCCCAGGCATCGAACGTCGCCGGGTCCGCGTCGGACGCCGGCTGATGCTGATGCATCACCTGCAGATAATGGGCGTAACCCACCGGCTCTTCACCCCGGCCGTGGATCACCAGCTCGCGCAGCCCCCGGCGGGATGCATCCACCTCGTACCGGGCAATGTCGGGAAACTGGCCAGCCCCCTGTCCGGCCTCGCGCCACAGCCGTGCCACGCCCTGCACATCCCCGGCGTTCACGAAAGCCGCCAGCCGCCCGATACCGCTGTCCGCCCCGAAGCGGTGGCTGTGCCGCAGCATGCAGATGCTCTGGTCCAGTGGCGTTCCGGCCACATCCTGCAGGGCGGGAGGCACCACCTCCCGGGTCACCTCGCTCACCCAGATGGCCGTTTCCGGCCAGTAGTGCCCCTGCTGCGCCCGTGCGCACAGTTCGCCCAGGATGGCCCCGGCTTCCACCGAGGCCAGCTGGTCCTTGTCGCCCAGCAGGATCAGCCGCGCAGAGGCAGGCAGTGCGTGCATGACCGCCGCCATCATCTCCAGGTCGATCATCGACGCCTCATCGATCACCAGCACATCCAGCCGCAGCGGATTGCGCGCATCGTGCCGGAAATGGCGCGAGTCCGGGCGGCTGCCCAGCAGCCGGTGCAGCGTGCTCACCGCATGGGGAATGGCTGCACGTATGACCTCCCCCTGCGGGACATCATCGAGCGGCAGGCGTCCGATGGCTCCGGCAATCGAACCCGACAGCCGTGCCGCCGCCTTGCCGGTCGGTGCCGCCAGACCGATGCGCAGGGGTTTTCCATGCGTCGCCAGCGCCTGCCACTGCAGCAGCGCCAGCAGCCGCAGCACCGTGGTCGTCTTGCCCGTGCCGGGGCCACCGGTGATCAGCCCGAAGCGCTGGCGCGAAGCCAGCACGCAGGCGATCTTCTGCCAGTCGGCGGGCTGGTCCGCAGTACCGCGCCCCCCACCAGAGGAATGGATGGCTGCGGCCCCATGCCTCGCAACCAGGCAGCTCTCTACAGGGGCTTTCCCTCCGGCAGGCCGGTCCGCTGCCGTGTCTCCTCCGCTGTCGTCAGCGGCATCGGCCGGTGCACGGGTATCTGCCTGTGCGCCGGCTGTCAGGGCCGACGGAAACAGCACATCCAGCGCCTGCTGCAGGCGGGCCGTCTGCGCATCATCGATGGCATCTGCCCCATTCGCTGCAGCCGCTGCCCGCTGTGCATCCATGGCACCCGCCACTGCCGCATCATCCCGTCCGAGCCGCTGCAGAATGCCCTGCTGCACATCCTGCTCACAACGCCACAGACGGTGCAGATACAGCCGGCCGTGTGCCAGCACCAGCGGCGTGAACCGTCCGGCGCACGCATCCTCCGCCTGCGCGGGACACGACACCAGCTGCGGCCATGCCCGCAGCGCTGCCTGCCACCGGAGCGCATCGAGGCCGTGCAGCGCGTCCGCCATCGGCAGGCCCGGTATCCCCGCCGGATCGGCCGTCACGGCCTGCAGGTCGAGGCAGGCATGCCCCTGGCCCAGCTGCGCACTGCAGAGCGCCGCCCCCAGCAGCACCAGGGCCAGCGCACCGGCTGCTTCCGGGTCCGGTTCACCCCCGGACAGCACCTCCTGCGCCAGAAAACGGGCCAGCGCCACATCGATGTAGCGCAGCATCCCCTGTGTCTGCCACGCGTCCAGCAGGGTCAGCATCCGGGCCGGGGTCCGGAGCAGCATCTGCCCGGCATGCCGTTCCGCATCCAGCCCATCGATCACCGCCGCATCGTGGGCTGCGTCCCCGACGGCACGCGTCAGCCGCCCGGGAGCGGCATCCGTCCCCGTATCCGACACGGTATCGGAGACCCCGTTCCGAACCGTGCATGCGGGCCGGTCAGGGTCGGCGTCATCCCCGACACCAGGTGCCGCATCCCCGGGCAAGCTCTTCATGCCTGCAGCCTCATCATCCAGCCCGGCAAACAGGTCTCCCGTCAGCCCGTCCGGTTGCGCGCCCCTGGCGCGTCGTGTCGGCCTGCGCGTCATGCAGCCACCTCCCGTTTCCTGCCGGCAAAGGCAGCATCCAGCGTCTCGATCATCTCCCGTGAGGGCCGGGCCGCAAAGACACCTCCCGAGGGCGCCGACATCCCCCGCAGAAACAGATAGAGCGCTCCACCCACATGACGGTCGTAGTCATAATCGGGCAGCCTTACCTTCAGCAGCCGGTGCAGCGCCAGCACGTAGAACAGGTACTGCAGCTCGTAGCGATGCGCCAGCACCGCCGCCGCCATCGTCTCCGGCCGGTAGGCAGCATTGGTGCTGCCCAGCCAGTTCGACTTGTAGTCCAGCACGAAATACCGCCCCTCGTGCACGAACACCAGATCGATGAAACCCTTGAGCATGCCGTTGAGCTGCCCGGGCAGCAGTGCCGGACGCGGCGCCCCGTCCAGGGTGTTCACCCGCACCCAGGCATCCAGCCCCGGCAGGTCGATGCCATTCACGGCCAGCATGAAACCCATTTCCACCTGATACTGCTGCAGGTCTGCCAGTGCTGGCAGCGAAACCGGCAGCACGGCGGAATGCAGCGGCTGCGTCAGCACCTGAAGCAGCCAGCCGGTCAGCATGTCCTCCCACGGCTGCCAGGCCGGCACCCGCTGCAGGCGCCGGCGCACCTGCGCGGCCAGCAGCGCCCGGTCAGCCGCAGCAGCGGCAAACCCCTGCTGTCCCGCCCATTCCAGCAGCCCGTGCAGGAAGGTACCGGCCTGCGGTCCCCGGGCAAAGGCATGCACACCGGCCAGTTCCCCATCGGCCTGTATGCCCGTTACGGGCCGCAGGACATCAGGAACCAAGCCCCCTCCCGGGAAGGAACCTGCCATGCGCTCAGCGATGGACGCATGCTGCAGCACGCCCGAATCCATCCCGTCCACCGGCATGTCCTGCAGCGCCCGGGCCTGCATCTGGCGCTGCCACGCTGCATCGGCCCCCTGCTGCTCGGCCCAGCGCTCGGTCAGTACCGAATCGCCGTAGGGGGCATCACTGTCTCCCAGCAGCGCGGAATCCTCCCGGTGCCCATCACGGCGCGCCGGCTGTGCGGAATCCCCTCGCAGCGCGTCATGGCCTCCCGGCAACACGGAAACCTCCCGAAGCGCATCATGGCCGCCCGAAAGCGCGGCCCCTCCCCGAAGCGCATCATGCCCACCCGGCAGGCTGGCCGGCGCCGGACCAGCCATCACGCCGTCCTCCCGGTCCAGTGCCGAATAGCTGGCAATCCACCAGCGTGGCCAGCGCCGGGCAGCCAGCGCCGGTGGCGTCTTCCAGCGAACTGGATGTTCCGCCGGCACGGCCTGCTGTTGCGCCCCATGTTCGCCAGCAGCCCGCTGAACCATGGCCATCTCACCAGGCCGTGCCGATGCCACCAGCGCTGCCACCTGGCTCTCCACCCGACCGGCAAGGCTGCCCGTCGACGCTGGCTTCGCATCCACGACGGCCTCATCGACGACATCCGCTGTTTTGCCGTCGAGGGCATCCGCCCTGCCCTCGTGCCCCCCGGCCACACCGGCCGGCGCCTCCCCCGGGCCATCCTCATCCCGGCGCCCACCCGAGACGCGTGTCACCGGGGCAGCCGCCAGCCCCAGCAGATGACCGGCTGCGCTGTGCTCCAGCCTGTCCAGTGGCGCCATGCCCACCCAGGTGGCATGACGGGCCCGCGTCAGCGCCACGTACAGCTTGCGCAGATCCTCACCCAGGCGCTCCTCATCCGCCTGCTCCCGAACGCCCGGCGGCAGCTCGCCACTGCCGCACAGGGTCAGCTGCAGATCGCCCTGCGCATCGTGCCACGACAGAAATGCCGTCTTTCCGCCCGATGCCTTCGGATCCACCTCCCTGGCCGCACAGGCATAGGGCAAAAAGACCAGTGGATATTCCAGCCCCTTCGACTTGTGCACGGTCACCACGCGCACCCGGGCATCATCGCTCTCCAGCCGCTGCTTGCGGGCATCCCTCTCCCCTTCGGGCTGCCGGCGCTGTTCGCGCAGATAGCGGATCAACGCATGCTCGCCCTCCAGCTGGCCGGATGCGGTCTGCAGCAGCTCGCTCAGATGCAGCAGATCCGTCAGCTGGCGCTCCTCGTCCCGCGCCAGCAGCTGCTCGACCACCCGGAAATCCTGCAGCATCCGCCGGATCATCGGCAGCACGCCCTGCCGGCGCCAGATGTCGCGGTACTGCATGAAACGCGCCACCTGCGCCTCCCAGTACAGCTCATCCTGCGACAGCCGCAGCAGGCTCTGCGCATCCAGCCCGCACAGCGAGGTGCCCAGCGCCGCACGCACGGCCCGGGCATTCCCCGGTTCCGCACAGGCCTGCAGCCAGAAAAGCAGCTCGCCCACCACCGGCGTGGCAAAGACCGATTCACTGTCCGACAGATACACGCTGCGAATACCCTGCGTCCGCAGTGCGCGACGGATGGCCCGGGCCTCCTGCCCGTCATTGACCAGGACGGCCATGTCCGCCGGCTTCACCGGACGGCGATGCGCTGAATCACCCTGTTCTGCATCGTCGCGCCCTGCATCGCCATGCCCTGACATGCAATGACCTGCCGCGTGCCCCGCCCCGGCCGGTCGGGCAACACCAGCACCCACTGCCGCGCCTTCCAGCCCCTCTTCCGGCGCGCCTGTCTCCTGCCGGGCAGCCGGCGTCCAGAAATACGCTTCACCCCGCGCACCGGCCGCCAGCAACCGCGCGATCTCGGCCGCCGTCACCTGGGCGTAATGCGCCCGGTACGCCGTTTTCGACAGCCCCTTTTCCCGCTTTTCCTTTTCCTGCCTGCCGCCTGCGGTTCTGCCGGCTGCCCCCTCATCCGTGCCTGTTGCGCCGGCCGCACCTTTCGCACCATCTGCGCCTTTTGTGCCGTTCCCGCCCTGCGCACCGGATGCATCCTGCCGCATCACCTGAACTGTCGCGGCATCCGTTGCCCGCGCACCAGCCTCATCCTGCGGCATCATCCAGAATGTCAGAGCCGGTGCTCCTGCCGGATGGGCCGGATCATGCCAGCGCTCGCTGCGCCCCCTGGCTTTCACCGGCAGGAAGGGCAGCGGATTGGCCGGATTCCGGGGACTGGCACCACCCGTACCCACGAAGCGAAAGGCCCCGCCCAGTGCCGTGCGCTGCTCGGCCGCGCAAAACAGGTGGTTCACCGCACCGACCATCGCCGCCGACGAGCGGAAGTTGGTGTCCAGCGTGTAATGACGCCCGGCCGTGGCCTGACGTGCCTTCAGGTACGTATGAATGTCGCCGCCCCGAAATGCGTAGATGGCCTGCTTCGGGTCACCGATCATGATCAGGGCCTGCTGTGGCAGGTTCTCGCGCACCCGGTAGACGTGGTCGAAAATCCGGTACTGCGTCGTATCGGTATCCTGAAACTCGTCGATCATCGCCACCGGATACTGGCGTGCCATGCGTGCCGCCAGCTGTTCTCCACCCGGCTCATCCAGCGCACGCAGCAGCTGCGTGAGCAGATCGTTGAAATTCATCTCGCTTTTCTGGTCGCGCGCGGCACGGTAGCGCGCCTCGATCCAGTGCACCGCATGCAGCAGCACGGACTCGTAACCATCGGGCGGCAGGGCAGCCAGTTCGGCTGGCAGCGCCTCCATGGCCTGCAGGGCCGGATGCACGGGCCGGTCGGGGGGGAGGCCGAGCATGGCGGCCAGCTGGGGATGTTTTTCCGGAGTCACCCCCCGGGCAAGCCCCTCCCGCAAGGCTGCTGCGGTCAATTTTTTCAATCCCGGCAGTTTATCCGGCGTGAAATCGGACAGTTTCCGGTTGAGCTGCAGTATTTCCCGCATGGGCAGGGCGCCATCCCCATACCCTTCAAAGCGCTTGATGTCGGCAAAGGGCACCGCCACCAGATCCGGTTCCCGTACCCAGACACGCAACGCGTCCAGCCAGGGGCCACTCCAGCTGTTCCGGTAAACACGACCATTCAACCACTTGCATGCAGGGTCGTAGGCTCTCCCGAAAAACTGCGCCAACTCATCGATCCAGCCCTCCCGCCACGGTGCCTTGAGCCGCTCGAGCGCTTCGCGCCGCTGTTGCCGTGCCTGGCCAAGCGCCTGTGCCGGCGGCAGCCCCTCACCCGGCAGGGCATCCCTTTTTTCCAGCAGGTCGCTCACGGCCGCCTGCAGGCTTTCGGGCGAATCCCACCAGCCGTGCAGCACCACCGCCGCCTCGTGGTCCAGCCCCTGACAGAATACTCGCCAGTAATCGCGGCACGCCTCGGCCAGCAGACTGGAGGTATCGTCGCTGAGCGTCAGATCGAACAGTCCCCGGCTGTCGAAGGCGTGTTCGCGCAGCATGCGCTGGCACCAGCCATGAATGGTGAAGACGGCTGCCTCGTCCATGCATTCGGCCGCCAGCTGCAGGCGACGCGCGCACGCCGGCCAGCGCGATACCGGAATATCGTTGCGCAGTTCCTGCAGCAGCCCGTCATCGGCCACCGGCAGCCCCCCTTCAACCGGAAGCCCACTTCCAGTCAGCAAACCATGTGCAGCCAGCAGCGCATTTCCAGTCAGCAGCGTATTCCCAGCCGGCAGCGCATTTCCGGCCGGCAACCCATTTTCATCAGGGAATGCCTGCTCGTTCGCTGCCGCTTCCGGAAATGCTTCGCCCCCTCCCGGCATCAGCCCCAGCCGGCTGGCAGCCAGTGCACTTTCCTGAAAGAACACGGCCGCGTCGGCCAGCCGCGCACGAATCCGGTCACGCAGCTCCTGCGCCGCGGCATTCGTGAAGGTCACGACCAGGATCTCGGGAGGCATCAGCGGCCGTGGTGCACCGTCATCCGCCTCGCCGGGCGGTTCCTGCGCACGCAACGCACTCACCTGTCCGGATGGTTCCTGCAGGCATGATTCATACGCCTCTCCGGGCAGCGCCTGCGCGCGCGACTCATCCGCCGCTCCGGGCAGCACCTGTACAGCCAGATCCGGAACATCCGGCGATCCCGCATAACCAAACGCCGCTGCCGGCCCGCCATGCCCCAGCACCAGTCGAAGATAGAGCGCCGCAATGGTGTAGGTCTTGCCGGTACCGGCACTGGCCTCGATCAGGCGGCTGCCGCGCAGTGGAAAACGCAGCGGTTCGACCGGTTTCACCGCTGCATTCGGATTTTCCGGTGTACGCATCGTGCTCATGCACCATCCTTCTGGCTGTCGTTACTGGAACTCCGGTGCAGCGCATCCCACACGGGCCGCAGCAGACGTTCGGCCCATTCGCCGAATTCACCGGCCTGCCAGAGTGCCATCATGTCCGGCCAGGCGCGTGCCAGATACATGTCGCTGTCACGCTCACCCTGCCCTCCAAAACGGCCTTTTCCGCCCTCTTCCCCGGCGCCTTCATAGGTCTGGGTCAGATCCTGCCAGTTTTTACGGGCATCGGATGGTTCGTCGGCCCCCGATGGTTCCCCGGCGCCCGAGGGCTTCCCGTCGCCCGATGGCAGTTCTTCGGCGCCTGCTTCCGGCGGATGGCAGGGCTTCTTCAGCCAGGCAAATCCCGTCTTCGCCGCCAGCGGCAGCGGACGGCGCAGGCCCTGCTGCCAGGCATCCAGCAACGCGTGCCAGTGCTGCAATGCCACCCCGGGCGGCAGCGGATCGAGACGTAGAGATGCCTTCCCCTGCGCCTTGCCCACCAGCACCGTACTCATGGCGCCGTCCTGCAGATTGCCCGCCAGGTGATACACCCAGTGGTCCAGCAGGCGGTCGAGCCGATAGGCCTTTTCGTCCGTCTTCCCTTTCCCGTCCACCACGGTACTGGCCGTCAGCACCAGCCGGACCCGGGCACCCTCGGCACGGGTCCGCAGACAGTCCAGCGTACCCAGAACCGGTGGAAGCCCGGCCGGCAGGGAACCATCGGCGGGCGGCTCCCACACGAAAGGCTCATCCGGCAATGCCTGCGGGTATTGCGCCACCTCGTGCAGATAATCCGCCATCATTTTCGGCAGCGGTTCTTCCAGTCTTTCACGCTGCAGCTCGCCAAAGGCACCCACCGGCAATTCACCGGCACGGGCCAGCTGCGCCAGTGCACGTTCGCGCACTGGCGCCAGCAGCAGCAGCAGGGCATCGCGCTGTGTTTCGTTTTCCAGCATGGCCGGCCACGCCACGGGGCCAGCCTGCTGCTCGTTCACGCGCAGGCTGTGCAGCTGGGCCTTCACCAGCGCATCCTGCACCTTCCAGCATGCCAGGCCATTCAGACCGAACGGTTCGTGATCGGGCAGCACGTCCTCATCATCGTTCCAGTAAATGCCCAGACGCTTCTGAAAAAAATACTTCACCGGGGCCTTCAGAAAGGACGTCAGATCCGCCAGTGTCAGTTCGTCCGGGAATTCGGCCGGAGGCAGCAGTGGCCACTGCGGTGCCTCCCTGCCCGCGGCTCCGGCACCCTGTTCGCCTGGCAGCCGGGCTCGCGCACGCGCCGCATCGGCCTGCTGCAGCGCCTGCAGCCATTCGCGGGCATAGCTGAACAGCCCGTCTTCCCCGGCAAAATACGCCCGGCTGAACGGCTGCAGCCGATGCTGCGTGGTCAGCGCCGCCAGCAGCGCCTCGCCGCCCTTGCGCTGCGCCGCCGGGGAGTCACCCTCCTCGCCCGCCAGCCGCCACCCCGCGGCAATATGGTCACGCAGCTGCGCCACCAGCACCGAGGGCGGACGATGCGAGTCGTCATGAATGCTGCGCCCCACCCAGCTGAGGGTGAGCCGCTCGCGTGCCGACAGCAGCGCCTCCAGAAAAAGGTAGCGGTCATCCTCCCGCCGGGAACGGTCGCCGGGGCGATAGTCGCCCGCCATCAGGTCGAAATCGGCCGGCTGACGCGAGCGCGGAAAATCCCCGTCATTCATGCCCAGCAGACATACGTGCCGGAACGGAATGGCCCGCATCGGCATCAGCGTGGCAAAGGTCACGGCGCCGGCAAGAAAGCGCCGTCCCAGCCCGTCCTCGTCGATGCTGGCCAGCCAGTGCTCCCGTACCACCGACAGCGGCAGCGGCAGGTCCATCCGCGCCTCGGCACAGTCATCAAGCCACTGCTGCAGCGACTCGTTCAGGCGCACCAGCAGCAGCCCTTCCCGCCCGTCATCCGCCCAAAAGAAGGTGTCCAGCAGCGCCTGCAGACGCAGGCCCCATTCGGCCGGCGTCGCCTCGCTGCAGCAGGTCTGCCAGGCCTGCTGCAGGGCGTCGAGCAGCGCCTGCAGGCGTCCAAGCAGCTCGCCATCTAGGCCACTGATCTCGTCCAGCGGTTCGATACCCTGCCAGTCCGAAGCCGGTTCCTCCCCCCCGGCCCCTGCCGCCATCTGCCCGGCCGCGTAACCCAGCAGCAGACGCCGCAGTCCGAAGCGCCAGCTGTTCTGGTCGCCCATGCGTCCCAGCTCCAGCGACTGGCGCTGCGCCTCATCCAGCCCCCAGCGAATGCCGCTCTGCCCGATCCAGCGCCGCAGCTGCACGAGCCGTTCCGGTTCGATGCCAAACCGCCGCTGCACGGCCGACACATCCAGCAGGTCCAGCACATCGGCCACCGTCACGCGCCCCTGGGGCAGCCCCAGCAGCATCTCCAGCGCCGCCAGCAGCGGCTCGTGCGCCCGGCTCTGCTGGTCGGCCATCGAGAACGGGATGAAGCGCGGATCACGCCTGCCATGCATACCCCCTGTTCCTTCATGGCCCGGCGCCGGCGTCTCCCAGGACTGGGCATACAGCCCGAAGACCGCCTGAATGTGTGGCGCATAGGGCGTGATGTCCGGCACCATCACGATCACATCGCGTGGCTGCAACGTGGGGTCGGCAGCAAAGGCGGCCAGCAGCTGGTCGTGCAGCACCTCCACCTCGCGCTGCGCACTGTGGCATACCTGAAAGCGGATCGAGCGGTCCTGCCGGGGATCGATGGCCGGCCAGCGTTGACGGGTCTCGGCCAGCGGCGCCAGATCCAGAATGTCCTGCTGCAGCTGCAAGAGCAGCGTATCGGCCGGATCGTGGTCGATGAACACATCGGCACGCCGGTCGATGCTCAGCATCCGGCGTTCGGCCGCCTCCGGCTCGTCATGATCGGCCAGCAGCCCGATGAAATCCCGCCCCTGCCGCCCCCATGCCGCCAGCAGCGCCTGACCGTGATCGACACCGGCCAGCAGCGCACGGTCCGGATCGAAACCGGGCCGATGGGCATGACGCCCCGTCCGGGATGACAGCATCGCCCGCTCGGGCACGATGTCCCCCCAGTAGTGCCGGCTCGGGTTCTGCACGCACATCAGCACCTGGCACCAGCGCCCCAGCGCCGACAGCACGTCCAGCGACTGGCGCGGCATGGCCGAAATGCCGAACACCAGCACCCGGCGCGGCAGCCGCTGCGGGCGCGCCCGCGCCGGGTCGGCACAGGCCGCCATGAAACGTTCGTGCACGGCAGCCCGGTTGCGGTCGATGTCGGCCACATCACCATCGGCCAGCAGCGCCCGCCACAGCGCCGGCTGCCACAGCGACTCCGCCGGCACGGGCCGCACGCCTGACGGCATGCCCTGCCGCATCGTCTGCGCATGCAGATTCTGGCTGGAGGACATGAACGACGCGTGCCCCTCGGTATCCAGACCGGCGCCCGCACCTGTCAGACCCGAACGCCCGCCTTCCTCCGCCGCCACAGCCAGAGCCGCCGCTGACCCCACTGCCCCTGCTGGCGCCACGGCCCGCGCCGTGCGCAGCACATCGTGCCCATCCGCCCAGTCGGCCAGCCAGTCGGCGCGATACACCTGATACTGGTCGAACAGGTCGGCCAGCTGCGCCGCCAGCTGGTGGCGGCGACGCAACAGCGCATCGTCCTCCAGAAAACGGCGCAGCGGCGCAAAGACCTCCTGATGCAGCAGGCCGGGCAGCATCCGCATCAGCCGCCAGGTCAGCAGATCCTTGCCAAACGGCGCCCGCTCGGGCACGGCATCATCGCCCAGCACGGCCCGGTAGGCCTGCCAGATGAAGCGCGAGGGAAGCTGGATGTCCAGCGCGGCCGCGATACCCAGCCCGTGACCAGGGCCGGACGACCCCGGATGAATGCCAGCCGGCGCCGTACCCGCCGGCCCCGACCCGGCATCATCCATCCCGTCTGCCGTCCCGTCGTCCGTCCCGGGCGCCGGGTCGGACGCCAGCGACAGCGTCAGCCACTGGGCGATGCCGTTGCTCTGCACCAGAATGACTTCATTTTCGAGGGGCGCCAGCGGATGCGCCCGCATCCAGTCGCACAGCAGGTCGCGTAGCGTTTCGGACTGGTTGCCATGAATGACGATGAAACCGGCGGCCAGATCGCGGTCGGAGGGTTGCGTCACTCAGTCCTCTCCCGACCCGTCGCGGGCCTGGCGAAAGGCACGGTCCGGGTCCAGTGAGGCCGGAGCACGCTTGCGGCCACCGCCAAACCCGCCGTCGCGGTTCCCGAAGCGCCCGCCACGGCCATCGTCACGACCGCGGAAACCGCCTTGGTCACGACCACCGAAACGCTTGCCACCGCGGTCATCACCGCCAAAGCGGCGTCCACCCCGGTCGTCGCGCTCGCCCCCGAAGCGGCGGCCGCCACGGTCATCGCCCTGGCGCTCTTCCCACGGCTTGCGCGACTGCCAGGCCGGACGGTCGCCACCCTCACGGCCACCCTCGCCTTCGCGGCGCGGTTTCCAGTCCTCACGGTCGGCGCGGAAACCGCGACGGTCGTCATCGCGCCCACCGCGCCAGCCACCCCGATCCTCACGGCCCCGGTCGCTGCGGTTTTCCCATGGGCGACCGCCCTCGCGGCGTTCACGGTTGAATGGACGGCTGTCGTCACCGAAACGCGCACGCTGCGGGCGATCCTCGCGGTCACCGAAGCTGCGCTCACCGCGTTCGTCCCGGTTCCAGCTGCGACGGCCGTCATCCCCCCCGAAGCGGCCACGACGCTCGCCATCGCCAAAGCGGCCATGACGGTCCTGTCCACCAAAGCGCGGACCCCGATCATCACGGCTGAAACGGCGATCACCGCCATCCCCGTCACGACGGCCGAAGCTGCGACCCTCACCCTCCGGACGACGGCGGAAATCTCCATCCTCACGACGGGCGAACGGTTTGCGATCGCTCCCGGGCTGTCCACTCCCAAAGCCATCTCGGCGGTCGAAGCCCTTGCCCTCACGTTCTCCGCGTTCGAAGCCACGGCCCTCCCGGCGCCCGAAACCACCTTCACCGCGACCGAAGCCACGCTCTGCGCCGCGGAAACCACCGTCGCGGTCATCGCGCCCCCAGCCACCGCGGCCACCGCCCTGGCGGTCATCACGGTTCCAGCTTCCGCCGCCCTCGCGGGCGTCATCACGCTCCCAGCGCCCCCGGCCCTCGCCACGGTCGAAACGTCCGCGTCCGAACGAGCGGCCCTCGCGGCCACGGCCATCACCCCGGGCGTCGCGCCCCCCGAAACGTCCCTTGCCAAAGCCTTCGCGGCGGGCATCCTTTTTCTTGTGGCGTTTCTTCGGCGGCTCCGGCTTGAACTGGGCTTCCAGTCCGGGGAACTCGCTCACCTGAATATGACGGCCCAGGAAATGCTCGATCTTGCGCAGCGGAATCACATCCTCGCGCCCCACGAACGAAATGGCCTGGCCACTGGCGCCGGCCCGGCCGGTCCGGCCGATGCGGTGCACGTAGTCTTCCGCCACCCGCGGCAGCTCGAAGTTGATCACGTGCGTCAGCGTCGAGACATCGATGCCACGTGCCGCCACGTCGGTGGCCACCAGCACCTGACACTCACCCTGGCGCAGGCGATTCAGCGCCCGGGTACGCTCACGCTGGTTCATGTCGCCATGCAGGGCATCCACGGCAAAACCCTCGGCCAGCAGCTCCTCGGTCAGCGCCTCGGCATGCCGCTTGGTGGCGGTGAACACGATGGCCTGGCCCAGCCCGCTGTCGTTGAGGCAGGCACGCAGCAGCTGGCCACGATGCCCCGGGTTGTCCACATACACCACGTGGTCGTCGATGGGCGTCAGGGCCTCCTCGCTGCGCTCCACCGTCAGCCATTCCGGCTCGTTCAGCAGTTTGTCGGCCAGGTTGCGCACATCGTGCGACACCGTGGCGGTGAAGCAGACGGTCTGACGCTCCTTCGGCAGCAGTTCGGCAATGCGGAACACGTCGTCCGAAAAGCCCATGTCCAGCATCCGGTCGGCTTCGTCCAGCACCAGCATCTTCAGGCCCGACAGGTCGATCTTGCCGTTTTCCAGCTGGTCGATCAGCCGGCCCGGCGTGGCCACCAGCACCTCGTAGGGCATGGACAGCGCGCGGGACTGCTGGAAATACGACGCCCCGCCGGTGATGCACACCGTGCTGGTGCGCGGCAGCAGCCGCGACAGCGCATGGCTGGTGCGCGTGACCTGCTGGGCCAGCTCACGGGTGGGGGTCAGCACCAGCACGCTGGGGCCGAAGGCCGGACGCTGCGGCCGGCGGCCCTTGCCGCGGCGGCCCCGGCCGTCCTCATCTTCACCGGCTTCCTCATGGCGGGCGTGCCGTTCGGCCATGCGCTCCTGCGCCGTCAGCGCCACCCCCTGCAGGGCCGGCAGCAGGAAGGCGGCCGTCTTGCCGGTGCCGGTCGGGGCGGATGCCACCAGATCCCTGCCCGAGAGCAGCACCGGAATGGCCTGCAGCTGCACCGGCGACGGATGAATGATGTCCAGCCGCTGCAGGGCCTGCACCAGCGGATCGATCAGCCCCAGTTCGGCAAAGCTCGCGTCGGTGGCTTCCACGAAGGGATCGGCATGCAGCGGCGCCGGCTCATCCTCTTCGTCGCCCTCATCGCCATCCGTATCGTCGTCGCTGTCGTCATCACCTTCATCGTCCAGCCCGGCATCATCATCCAGGGCCCCGACATCTTCGTCGCCGTCGTACGGGTCGTCGTCATCTTCGTCGTCGCTGCGCTCATCGTCGAAGCCGTCGTCACCCGCGCCATGCGGGAAGGCTTCATCACCGGAGACTTCATCGTCGTCCTCATCAACCCCGGCATCGACGACATCTTCATCGCCGGCACCGAAGACCGCTGCATCTTCGGCACCCTCACCTTCTGCATCGAGGGCCTCTCCGTCTTCGGCATCATCGCCTTTGGCGCCGATGGCCGCTGCCGCTTCATCCAGGCCCCTGCGGGCCGGGTCATCGTGCATGCCGTCGTGAGCGGTGCTGCCGGCACCGCCTGCGTCACCAGCCCCCAGGGCCTCTTCCTGCGCCATCTGCGCTGCTTCATGTTCCAGGCTGCTCTCCAGATCGTGACTGGCCTGGCGTTTCTTCTCTTGGTCTTTCATGATTTGCTGTGTACTTGCTCGTTCAGGCGGCCTGCCGGACTCGTGGCTGCAGCCGCTGTTTCTCTTTTCGCGGGAGCGTGTCACGGACGCATGCGTCCCAACGCTCCGGTCTTCGCGAACCGCCCGGACGTTTTTCATGACCTGCGAAAAACACCGTGCAGCCCTGAAAACGCCGTGCAGCCCTGCCTGCCCCCGCTGCGCACGCTGCAACGGGTCTGTTCGCCGCTTCTTCACACCCCGAGCGCGCCGGGCGTACCCCGCGTTGCTGGCTGCAGCCCGCACCCAAACGGAACGGCCACAGGCACAAACGCAAGGCAACGACCCCGGGAGCCGGGACGTACGGTAGGACGATGTTCAGAAATGACTGGCAGACATGAAGCGGGTTTTTCCCGCTGGAAGGCCCTGCCCTGTGCAGTCAGTGTCATTCACGCTGCCTGCAGGCACCACGGCCTGTGGGTACCCTGTAAACGATGTGGGGGCGTACCCTGGGGTTGACGGATCACGTGCGGTTCATCGACGCCAACCGGAATGCAGATGCACTGGACACCGCCGTGTCGGGTGTCCCGGATACATCGCGGGGGCCAGATATCGATGCGAATGGAAGCGCCGGCCTTCTGTATGGCCGTATACGCTCCACCTTTGTTGCAAAAGGTGGCGGCATCATACCAGAAAAAAGGTCCATCCCATCACGCGATGCGTGACCGGACAGCCCATTGACGCGTGCCATGGCGTCATTCGCACCATCGCCCCTTGCTGTTGCATTCCTGCCACACAGCGTTCCAGGCCCTCCTCCGCGCTGCCCTGCGCCCAACGCCCGTCAGCCCCCGTCCGCCGGCCATCGGCGCCTGCCGTCGATTTGCCACCGGCGACATCAAACACGAGGTGGTCGGTACCGTGGGCACCTACCAGTCGCGCAAGAAAAACGGCTGGAAATTCGACTTTGCCGGCACGTCGATGACCACCAACCTGTATTCGCCGAGCTTCTATGCCCGCCCGGACTGGACCTCCAGTGCTGCCGAGGCTGCCTTCGACAACCCGGCCCTGGCTGGCAAGATCAAGCTGCGCAGCATCGCGCTGGGCGACACGATGAGCTTCCTGGGTGACCAGCTGCTGGTCACCGTCGGTGCCCGTCACCAGGCCCTGCGCGTGGACGACTGGAGCGTGCAGACCGGCGCGCAGACGGCCCACTACGACCAGAGCCGCGTGAGCCCGATGGCGGGTGTGGTTTACAAGCTGCAGAACAACCTGTCGCTGTACGCCAACTACATCGAAGGTCTGTCGCAGGGTGAAACCGCCCCCGCCACCAGCAACAATGTGGCCGTGACCAACGCCGGCCAGTCGCTCAAGCCCTATGTGGCCAAGCAGAAGGAAGTCGGCCTGAAATACGATCTGGGCAACACCATCGTGGCAGCCACCCTGTTCAGCACCGACAAGCCGCGCGCCTATGTCAACAGCGCCAACACCTTCGTCGCTGCCGGCAAGGACCGTCACCAGGGTCTGGAACTGACCGTGCAGGGCGAGCCCATCAAGCACCTGCGCACGCTGGGCGGCATCACCTTCCTGGATGCCAAGCAGCGCAGCACCGGTTCGGCCACCACCGACGGCAAGCGCGTGATCGGCGTGCCGAAGCACCAGCTGTCGATGGCCCTGGACTGGGACACGCCGTGGGTCGAGGGTCTGTCGCTCGATACGCGCGTGCTCTACACCGGCAGCGTCAAGGCCAACAGCACCAACACGCTGGAAGCCCCGGCCTGGACCCGTCTGGACATCGGCGCCCGCTACCTACTGGACGTGCAGGGCAAGCTGGTCACGCTGCGTGCCCGCATCGACAACGTGGCCGACCGCAAATACTGGGCCTCGTCGGGTGGCTACCCCGGTGCCGGCTACCTGGTCCAGGGTGCCCCGCGCACCTTCAGCCTGAGCGCCTCGTTCGACTTCTGATCGCTCGTATCCCACGAAAAAACCCGTCTTTCGACGGGTTTTTTCGTTTCCTCGATGCCGGGAAATTACTTCACCGGAATGGGCGTGGACGCCGGAATGGGCACGGCCGAGACGCTGTTCTTCGGCGAGCCGTCGATCAGCTTGTCCGAATAGGTGAGGTACACGAGCGCATTGCGGTCGGTATCGACCATGCGCACCACACGCAGGCGCTTGAACAGGATGGACAGCCGCTCGGAAAACACGTCTTCCTTCTTCTTCAGCGGCTTGTCGATCTGCACCGGGCCGACCTGGTGACAGGAGATGGAAGCCTCGGCCTTGTCCTCGGCCAGGCCCAGCGAGCCCTTGATGCCGCCGGTACGTGCCCGCGACACATAGCAGGTCACGCCCTGCACGGCCGGATCGTCATAGGCTTCGACGATGATGTCATCGTCACGCGTCAGCAGCTTGAACGTGGTGTCCACGATGCCGATGGTGCGTTCCTTGTCCTTGGCCACGGCCGGCGCCGTACCGGCCAGCAGCCCGGCAGCCACCACGGCAGCAGCGCCCGACAGGGCGAAAGCGCGGGAAATCAGGGATTTTTTCATGATCGTCATGGGGTTGTGGCAGGCGCCTATCCTAACATCCCACTGCCCCCACGCCCGCCGGCAGAGGTTACATCTGGTGAGTCAGGCAACCTGCCCCGAGGGCGCGGCCGTCCCCACGACACCCGCCCCATGGCAGCAGGCCCTGCCCTGCAGGAGCGGCAGAGGCAACCGGAACGGCCAGAACAGCAGGAGGGCCGGGCAGCAGAACGACCGGAATGGCCCTGCTGCCTCCGCGCTCAGTACAGCACCCGCGCGCGGATCGTGCCCTCGATGGCCTGCACCTCGTTCAGCGCCTCGGTGCTGGATCCGGACTCCACATCCACCACCACGTAACCCACGTGCTGGTTGGTCTGCAGGTACTGCCCCGCAATGTTGATGCCGGCGTTCGAGAGCCGCTCGTTGATGCGGGTGAGCATGCCGGGCACATTGCGGTGGATGTGCAGCAGGCGGCACAGTCCGGGATGGGCCGGCAGCGACACTTCGGGGAAATTCACCGCCGACAGCGTGGAACCATTGTTGCTGTAGCGGATCAGCTTGGACGCCACCTCGCGGCCGATGCTTTCCTGGGCCTCGCCCGTGGAACCACCGATGTGCGGCGTGAGCAGCACGTTGGGAAAGCGAATGAGCGGCGACTGGAACTCGCCCTCGTTGCCCTTCGGTTCCACCGGAAACACGTCGATGGCCGCCCCCAGAATGTGCTTCGCTTCCAGCGCCGCTGCCAGCGCATCGATATCCACCACCGTGCCACGCGAGGCATTGATCAGGAAGCTGCCGCGTTTCATTTTCGCAATGCGGGCCGCGTCCATCATGTTCTTCGTCGACGGCGTTTCGGGCACGTGCAGACTCACCACATCCGACCCGGCCAGCAGCTCGTCCAGGGAGGACAGCTGGCGGGCATTGCCCAGGGGCAGCTGGGTTTCGATGTCATAGAACACCACGCGCATGCCCATGTGCTCGGCCATCAGGCCGATCTGGGTGCCGATGTGACCATAGCCGATGATGCCCAGCGTCTTGCCGCGCACCTCGAACGAATTGGCGGCACTCTTCATCCAGCCGCCCTGGTGCAGCAGGGCGTTCTTCTCGGGAATGCCCCGCATCAGCATGATGATCTCGGCCAGCACCAGCTCGGCCACGCTGCGCGTATTGGAGAACGGCGCATTGAACACCGGCACCCCGCGCCGTGCCGCTGCCTCCAGCGCAATCTGGTTGGTGCCTATACAGAAGGCCCCCACGGCCACCAGCTTCTGGGCCTGCTCCAGCACCCCGGCGGTGAGCTGGGTGCGCGAACGCAATCCCACGAAATGGGCATCACGGATGGCCTCGACCAGCGCCTCACCTTCCAGCGCCTTCGGATGGGATTCGATCTGGGTATAGCCATCGGCCGTGAACGCCTCCACCGCCGACGGATGAATGCCTTCGAGCAGCACGACCTTCAGTTTGTTTCTTTCGAGCGAGAGACGCACGTCGTTCCACCTCCACAAATAGACAGCCAGCCCCCTTGCCACGGGCACCGGCCGGCCCGCTCCTCCTGCGGGCCGGCCCGGTGGCATCCTGCATGCCCCGCGGACACACCTGCGGGCATGAGACGCCCACGGATGCACGGGTGACCAAAACAACCAATGATAACGCACCGGCCTGTCA
This sequence comes from Lautropia dentalis, assembly GCF_003892345.1. GTDB lineage: Bacteria > Pseudomonadota > Gammaproteobacteria > Burkholderiales > Burkholderiaceae_E > Lautropia > Lautropia dentalis. The sequence continues at coordinate 1,889,491 of NZ_RRUE01000001.1, read as the reverse complement.
TTGCTGACGTTTGGCGCGCATATGTAGCACAATCCCGGGCATGCCTGTTCCCTTTCAGCCCGAGCACCTGTCGTGAGCACCGAAGTCCCCTCCTCTCCAGCCTCCTCCGATACCCCCGAACACGGTACCGTGTCCACACTGCAGGCCCCGTCGGCCCCAGAAGCGGCATCCACCCCGCAGGTTTCACCTGAAACCGGAACCGTTGCCCCCCCGGACACCCCTGCTGCCATTCCGGAAGCGTCACTTCCACAAGTCACGGCCGCCGTCACGGAGGCGCCACACGCACAAGCCCCGGCGGCCACAGAAGGCACGGTGCCCACCGAGGACACCGCAGAAGGCACAGCCCCCACGGACGCCACACCTGCTGCCGGCACAGCTCCCACACCGGACGCACCCTCCACGAAGGCGCCGGCCCAGCAGGACACCCCGGCCATCGCCCCACAGATTCCCCTGCCACCGGAGGCCGAGGAAATCGACGCCCGCATCGCCGCCGCGCTGGTGATGGTGGCGCATGGCATCCGGCGCCTGTCGAAACTGGCGGGCAACATCCGTTTTGCCTCCCTGCAACGGGAAGAGTCCCGCCTGGTCTCCGAACGCAGGAACATCCGCCACAGTTTCCAGAACGGAAAGAGTACGCCCACCGAGCTGAAGTTCGCCCAGAAGGTCCTGCTGCAGAAAACCGAACGCATGGCCGGCAGCCTGCTGCACACGCCGAGCGTCACGGATGGCGCGTCTCCTGCGGCCTCCGGCGCTGCATCGCCTGCCGCTGGGGCAGCCGGTACCGATATGGCAAGTACCAAAGCGGGCAGCATCGAAGCAGCCAGCACTGAAGCGACCAGCGCTGAAACTGGCACCGGAACAACCGGCATCGAAGCCACAAGCACTGAAGCCAGCGCCGGAACAGGCGGCACCGACGCAATCAGCACAGAACCCAGCACCGAAGCAGCCGGCGTGGCTGCCTCTGCCCCGACGGCCGGCACACCTGCGCCCGCCCTGCCACGCGAGCGTAGCAACCAGATCCGCCAGACGCTGCGCAAGAGCATGATGTCGCTGGCACCGGCCGCACCGCTGCATCTGCAGATCGAGCTGGCCCACACCTTCAGTGAAGTGGACCCGGACATCATGGCCATGGCCGCCCGCGTGCACGCCCTGCACCGGCAGGTGCTGGGTTCGCTGAAATCGATCCAGTGGCACACCCCCGTACACGCCACCCTCGGTTTCGACGACAGCCGCAGCCTCGATGTGCACTTCGGCGAAACGGGCGCGCAGGACATTCCGGAAGAATTCCGCCAGAAACAGCCACCCCAGCAGCCTGCCGGCAACCGGCAGGGCAAGGATGCGGGGCGTGGCAGCCGCCGCGCAGACGGACGCCACGGTGGCAAGGGCGGTGGTGGGCGCCAGCCCGGCCAGGGCAGGCCCCACAGGCCCGGCAGCGCAGCGCCGGCATCCGGCGCACAGGGCGAAGCGGCCGCCGGCGGCCGGAACGCGGCTGCGTCCAGCGAAGGCCCCCGGCACGCGGCCCGTCCCCAAGACGGCAAGCGCCCCCACGGCCGCGATGGCAACGCAGGCCAGGGCGGCAAGCCGGGCCAGCGCCGGGGTCGTCCACCACACGACGGCCAGGCCGCTGCAGATGGACAGGCCGCATCCGGCGGACAATCACAGGCCCGCGGGCCACGCCACGGTGGCGAGGGCCGGCCAAACCGCGAACGGCACCGGCACGGTGAGGGGCGTCCGGCAGATCGCCGTCATCCGGAAGGGCGCCGTGAAGGCGAGCGCCGCGGTGCACCGGGCGGTGGCCGTCCGGGCGGTTTCCCCGGCAATTCGGCCATGGCCGACAAGCTGCGTGCCGCCCTGGGCAACAGCTTCGGGCTGGGCAGCAAGGCCAATCGCAACCGGGATGCAGACAAGGGCCGCACCCCGGACGGCAAGGACGAAAACAGGGACGAAAAGTCCTGATCCGTGCAGGGCGCGGCGGCACGGCCGTCCTGTCCTGCACGATCCCAGGGGCGTTGTCCTCCCCCGAATCCGCGCGCTGCTGGCGCTGCCCTGCTTGCCAGGGCGCGCAGCCTTGCCTGCGCACGGCAGGTGCCAGCACAGGGACGAATGGATCCATGTGTGATGACGCCCCGTCCTGCAGGAAACACTGGATTTCAAGGGTCTTTCGTGGTGTCCAACGCCACGTTTTTCAGAAACACCCGTGATTCCCAGTGTTCTTTTGCCGATCAACGCGTAACAAACCGTAGATAATGCGGCCAACAGCCAACGAAAGCGCTGTGCAAGTGGCCACAACGATGTGCCGGTTGCTAAGATTGCAGTTCGGTCTGCGGGCTGAAATCACCGGGTATGCCGGTACCCTCTGCCCCAGACACCCCTTTTCTGATCGACACGAGAACCCAGTTCAACACCATCATGGCAACCGCTAAGAAGCCCGCCCGTGCGGCAGCAACCCCCACCCGGAAAGTGGCAGCCGCCAAACCCGCTGCCAAATCGACGAAAGCTGCCGCCGCGCCGGCCCTCAAACCCGTGAAGGAAACCTTCACCAAGGCCGGTCTGGCCCAGCACCTGGCCGAGCAGACCGGCGTCGAGCCCAAGGCCGTCAAGGCCGTGATGGCCGCGCTGGAACTCACCATCCTGGCCTCCGTGCACAAGAAGGGCGCCCGCGAGTTCACGCTGCCCGGCCTGCTCAAGATCGGCGTCATCGACGTGCCGGCCAAGAAGAAACGCAAGGGTATCGACCCCTTCACCGGCCAGGAGCGCGAATTCGCCGCCAAGCCGGCCACCGTGCGCATCAAGGTCCGCGCCCTGAAGAAAATCAAGGACGCCGCCCTCTGATCATCCCGGAGGCAGACCACTGCCGGCCGACTCACGGCGGCGGCAACGGGTGCCACGGCGCGCGGGAACGAACGGGTCCATGACGCGCGCCGGACACCCGGTCTTCGCAGGCATCTGCCGGCATGGCAGCCGCCAGACATGAAAAATGCCCTGTCGCACGCGCTGCGCAGGGCATTTTTCATGGGCGGTGCCGACAACACGGCGCACAGGGAAAACATGATGCTTCATGAATACCGCCATATCATGAGCACAGCCATGCGTCACCATGAAGCAGGACAGGCCACGGCAACCCCAGGCAGCCTGCCCCACCACCAGACATCAAGACCTCACTCGCCGAAAACCTCCTTGGCCTCGGCCTTCAGCTCGGGCGAGATCGTCGCGCCCTGCTTCTTCGCCGCCGCCAGGTTCAGCGTGATGTCCAGACGGTCGCTGGTCTCGCTGGCCATGTCACCCGGCCTTTCGCCGCGCAGCACCCGCAGCACCATCCGGCCGGTCTGGCGCCCCATCGTGTAATAGTCGATGGCCATGGCACCCGTGGCACCACGCTGCACGCTGGAACGGTCGGCGCAGATCAGCGGAATCTTCGCGCTGTTGGCCACCTTGATCACCGCCTCGTACGCCGAGATGACGTTGTTGTCGTTGCTGGTGTAGATGACATCCACCTTGCCCACCAGCCGCTGGGCAGCCTGCCCCACATCCACGCTCCGGGGCGCAGCGGCCTCGACCAGCGACATGCCCTGGCGCTCGAGCACTTCCTGCATCTGGCGCTTGGCCGTCACCGAGTTGGCCTCGCCGGGGCTGTAGATCACGCCGACCCGTTTGGCCGCGGGCACCACGCGCCGGATGAACGCCACCTGCTGCTCGGCCACCAGCCGGTCGGACACACCGGTCACGTTGGTGCCCGAGGGCGCCATCGACTTGACCAGCCGGGCGCCCACCGGGTCGGTGATGGCATTGTAGACCACCGGAATGTCCCGGGTGGCCGCCACCACCGCCTGCGTCGCCGGCGTGGCAATCGGCACGATCACGTCGGGCCGGTCGCCCACGAACTTGCGTGCGATCTGGGCCGCCGTGCCCGGATTGCCCTGGGCACTCTGGTAGGCCCATTTCAGCGTCTTGCCGTCTTCGTAGCCGGCAGCCTTCAGCTCGTCGTGCAGACCGTCACGCAGGGCGTCCAGCGACGGATGCTCGACGATGGACAGCACCGATACGGCAGCGGGCGTCTTGCCCATGCCCCCGGCACCACCGGCCGGGACGTTCGCTGCGCTGCCATCCTGCCCCCAGGCCGGCAACAGCGCAGCGGGCATGCCAGAAGCCAGCACCAGTGCAGCTGCTGCCACGGTGCGTGCGGCCAGTCGCCGGGAAAAGGATGAACAGGCGGAGGTACTGGCGGAAGTACAGGCAGAAACCATGGTCATTGCTCCAGAAAGACACGAATAAGCTTCACCCCAGCAGCAGCGAGTCGTCGGCCAGCTCCTCGCCCCGGGTTTTTTCGAACATCGCCAGCAGGTCCGGCACATCCAGCCGGGCACGCGCTTCGCCCTGCACATCGAAGATCACCCGCCCCTGATGAAGCATCACCGTGCGCGTGCCGTAATCGAGTGCCTGCCGCATGCTGTGGGTCACCATCAGCGTGGTCAGCCGGCTTTCGGTCACGATGCGGGCCGTCAGCTCCAGCACGAAGGCAGCGGTTTTCGGATCGAGGGCCGCCGTGTGTTCGTCCAGCAGCAGAATGCTGGACGGCCGCAGCGAGGCCATCAGCAGGCTCACGGCCTGTCGCTGCCCGCCGGACAGCAGCCCGATGCGGTCGGTGAGGCGGTTCTCCAGCCCCAGTTTCAGAATGGACAGCCGCTCGCGGAACAGCTCGCGGGTCTGCCGGTCGATGGCCCGGCCCAGCCCGCGCGACCGGCCACGTGCCAGGGCCAGCGCCATGTTCTCCTCGATGGTCAGCGCCTCGCAGGTGCCGGCCATGGGGTCCTGGAAGACACGGGCCACCATCCGGGCCCGCTGCCAGGTCGACTGCGCCGTCACGTCGGCCTGGCCGATCAGGATACGACCCTGATCGACCCGCAGGTCACCGGCAATGGCGTTCAGGAAGGTGGATTTTCCGGCCCCGTTGGAACCGATGACCGAGACGAACTCTCCCTCCGGAATGGCCAGGCTCATGCCGCGCAGCGCCGGATTCTCGATGGGCGTGCCGGGGTTGAAGGTGATGTGCAGATCCTGGGCGTCGAGCATGCCTCAGTTCCTCCGGTCTGAAGAAACAGCCGTACCGGTACCGGCGCCGGTGCCAGTGCCAGCGCCGGCGTGCGGGCCCGTACCGGCACGAGGCATCCGGCGCCGCTTCAGCAGCCGTGGCAGTACCAGTGCCACCCCCACCAGAATGGCCGTGACCAGATTCAGGTCCTGCGCCTGCAGGCCCAGCACGTCGCTGTTGAGCGCCAGGGCCACGAACAGCCGGTAGAGCACGGCCCCCAGCACCACGGCCAGTGTGGTCCAGACGATGCGCCGCGCCGGCAGCACACCCTCGCCCACGATGACGGCCGCCAGACCGATGACGATGGTCCCGATCCCCATGGAAATGTCGGCGCCGCCCTGGCTCTGGGCAAACAGCGCCCCGGCCAGCGCCACCAGCGCATTGGAAATGGCCATGCCCAGCAGCACCGCACTGCCGGTATCGACCCCCTGAGCCCGCGCCATGCGCGGATTGGCACCGGTGGCCCGCAGGGCCAGGCCGCGTGCCGAGGCGAAGAAGCGGTCGAGCAGCAGCTTGATGACCAGTACCAGCGCGAGCAGCGCCAGCGGCCGTTCGATGTAGTCAGGCCCCCAGCCGGGCAGGAACGAGAACACGACCGGCTCGGAGATCAGCGGCACATTGGGGCCGCCCATCACCCGCAGGTTGATGGAATAGAGGGCGATCATGACCAGAATGCCGGCCAGCAGGTCCATGATCTTCAGGCTGACGTTGAGCCAGCCGGTCAGCACACCGGCCACCGCGCCTGCCACCGTGGCGATGGCCGTGGCCAGGAAGGGATCGTGCCCCTGGGAAACGAGCGTGGCGGCAACCGCCCCGCCCAGTGGAAAGGAACCATCGACGGTGAGATCGGGAAAATTGAGCACCCGGAAGGTGATGAACACCCCCAGCGCCACCAGGCTGAAGACCAGCCCGATTTCCAGCGAGCCCCACAGGATGTAGAAAGACACGGGTCAGCCTCCGGTCGCAGCAGGAAAGGCGGTGCCCGCCGCACCGGCAGGCGGACAGGCAAGAGGCGCCGATTATACGGGCTTGCCGTGTTGCCGAAAACGCACAGGGCACTTGCTCCCGTCCAAAACAAATGAGTTCATGACACGCTCTCTCGATGGAGAACCCGCTGCCATGGAATGGCTGATCGTCACACTCGCTTCCTTTGCTGCCGGCCTGATGGACGCCGTGGCGGGTGGTGGCGGGCTGATCCTCATCCCGGCCCTGTTTGCCACCTTTCCGGATGCCTCGCCCGCTTCGCTCTTCGGCACCAACAAGAGTGCCTCGGTGTGGGGCACCTCCTTTTCCGCGTGGCAGTACGGCCGGCGCGTCCCCCTGCAGCGCCGCATGCTGCTGCCTGCTTTCGTCAGCGCCTTTCTGGGCGCCCTGATCGGCGCCTGGACCGTCACCCGGATCGACCCGGGCTTCCTGCGCCGGCTGCTGCCCTTCGTGCTGCTGGGCGTGCTGGTCTACACGCTGCGCCGCAAGGATCTGGGCACCGAGGCGCGGAATCTGCACACGGAGCGCATCGAGACGCTGCTGATGGGGATCATCGCGCTGGTGATCGGGTTCTATGACGGATTCTTCGGCCCCGGCACCGGCAGCTTCTTCGTCTTTCTCTTCGTGCGGGTGCTGGGCCATGATTTCCTGCAGGCCTCGGCCAATGCCAAGGTGCTGAACATGGCCACCAACCTGTCGGCACTGGGGCTCTTTGCCAGCACCGGTCATGTCTGGTGGCAGGTCGGCGCCGCCATGGCGGTGGCCAACGTAGCCGGCGCGCTCATCGGTTCCCGGCTGGCACTGCGCTATGGTGCAGGCTTCGTGCGCCATGCCTTCATCCTGGTGGTAGGGGCGCTGATATTGAAGACAGGCTGGAATGCGCTGAAGACGCTCTATTGACCACAAGTCACCGCGGTCATGGACCTGCCTGCCCGGAAGACGGAAAATGGCCCCTCTCCTTTTTCCTCTTTCCAACCGACACCATGGCCGACACGCCCGCTGCCAAACCCTTTCCCATTCCATTGAGCTACTTCGGCATTGCCCTGGGCACGGCGGGGCTGGGCATGTCATGGCGCTACGCTGCCACGGTCGGTCAGGCGCCCGCCTGGCCCGGCGAGAGCCTGCTGGCCCTGGCCGGTGTGGTCTGGCTACTGCTGATGCTGGCCTGGTTCGCCAAGTTCCTGGCCTTCCGGCCGGCCTTCCGGGCCGACTTCCAGGATCTGGTGCAGTGCTGCTTCATCAGCCTGATCCCCATCACCACCATCATGAGTGGCCTGTCGCTGCGCCCTTATGCCGCAGCTCCGGCCGAAGTGCTGATCTATCTGGGCATCGTCGGCCAGCTGGTCTTTGCCATGTACCGCGCGGCCGGCCTGTGGCGCGGGCTGCATACCTCCAAGGCCACCACGCCCATCATCTATCTGCCGACGGTGGCCACCAGCTTCGTCAGCACCATGGCCATGAGCGCAATGCAGCAGCCGGAGATCGCCACCCTGTTCTTCGGCGCCGGCGTGCTGTCATGGATGAGCCTGGAGGCGGCCATCCTGGGACGACTGCGCACGGAAACAGCCATCGACCCGAAGGTGCGGGGCATCATCGGCATCCAGCTGGCGCCCGCCTTCGTGGGCTGCAGCGCCTATTTCGGCATCAACGGCGGGCAGGTGGACATGGTGGCGCTGATGCTGATCGGCTACGGCACGCTTCAGCTGCTCTTCCTGCTGCGGTTGCTGCCCTGGGTGCTGGAAGGCGGCTTCACCATGAGCCTGTGGGGCTTCTCGTTCGGTCTGGCCGCCATGGCAGGCTGCGGCATGCACCTGGTGGTGCTGAATCCGCGACTGGCGCTGCTGGGCCATGCGCTCTGGGGCATCGGCACCGCACTGGTGGGACTGCTGTGGCTGTACACGCTGCTGAGCATCGTGCGGGGCCGGTTCCTCGTGCGGGGATGAACGAACAACACGGGGAAAGGGTGCCGCCGCGCCCTTCTCCCGGCGCTGCTATCGACCGAGCCCCAGCTGATCGGCCACGGCCCGGGCCCACTTGCGTGCCGGCAGGCCGTAGTCCTCTTCCAGCACGCGGGCGCGCGCCAGCAGCTGCCGGCGGCTGACCTGCAGGGGCGGCCCCTTCAGGGCCAGCAGCACCAGGTTGCCCTCGTCCTGCGGATCCAGCAGCAGCACCTGCGGGAAGATGGCACGGATGCGCTCCTCGCTGCGAGCGAAGGAGGCATGGCGGCCAAACAGGTTGACCACCATGATGCCCGGCTCGGCCAGGCTTCGGTAGCAGCTTCGATAGAAGCGGCTGCCATCATGCACGGGGCCGGCCGCCTCCTCGTCGTACAGATCCACCTGGATGACGCCGAAGCCCTCCCGGTTGGCCGGATCACCGACAAAGTCGGCCGCATCGCCCTGCACCAGCATCAGCCGGTCGTCTTCCGGGGGCAGGCCGAACCACTGGCGTGCCACCCACGGCAGCTGCTGGCTGATCTCCACCACCGTGGTGGCCGTGTCCGGGCAATGGCGATGGGTGAACTTGGTGAGCGCGGCTGCCCCCAGCCCCAGCTGCAGCACCCGGGCCGGCGGCTCCAGGAACAGCAGCCAGGCCATCATGTCCTGGATGTAGGACAGCACCAGCTCATCAGGATGCTCGATGTCCATGGCGCCCTGCACCCAGGGCGAGCCGAAGTGCAGGTAGCGGATACCGTCCAGCTCGGAGAAGCTGATGACGGGCTCGGAAACCCGCTTCGCCTGGCTGCGCTTGCGCGGACTGCGGGAGCGGGTACCGTCGGTCTTCTGTCTGGCAATGCTCATGAGGGTGGGTGTTCGGGGTTGCAAGGAGAACCTGATCCATCATTCGTGGCAGAGCACATTGACCAGACGTCCGAAAGGATCTCGCAGGAAGAAGCGGCGGACGCCCCAGGCCTCGGTGACGGGGCCATGCTCGATCGCCAGGCCCGACACCAATGCACGACGATGGACCTCGTCAAGATTGTCGACTTCGATGGAGAGGTCCGGAACCGGTGTTCCTGCCCCTCCCTCGCAGGCGATACTGATCTGCGGCGTCATTTGGCCGTCCGAGGCGTACGTGACGATCCAGCCGTGGTCCATCACCACGTCCATGTCCAGGATGTCGGCATAGAAACGCCGAGCGTCTTCCAGCCGATCTGCCTTGATGTTGGTAATGATGCGTTTCACGGCCACGAGGACTCTCCTTCAAAATGCACAATGCGCCCCCCGAAGCATGGCTCCAGGAAGGCGAAAGGTTACTACGACTTGCGTGCACCGGCCCCGATCTCGGAGCCGACAGCCGCGATCAGTGGCTGGAGGCCAGCAGCAGGTCGTTCATGCGGCGTACGAAGCCGACCGGATCTTCCAGCTTGCCACCATCGGCCAGCGTTGCCTGGTCCAGCAGCAGGCTGGACCAGTCGTCGAAGCGGCCGTCCTCGCTCTTGAGGCGCTGCACCAGCGGATGATCCGGGTTGATCTCCAGAACCGGCTTGCGGGTGGGCACGCTCTGGCCGGCCTGCTTCAGCATGCGTTCCAGCGTGGCACTCATGTCGTGCTCGCCCGAAACCAGGCAGGCCGCCGAATCGGTCAGGCGATGGCTGACCTGCACGTCCTTGACGCGCTCGCCCAGCGTGGTTTTCAGGCGCTCGACCAGATCCTTGTAGTCGGCCGCCACTTCCTCGCTGGCCTTGCGCTCGGCCTCGTCTTCCAGATCACCCAGATCCAGCTGGCCGCGGGCCACCGACTCCAGCGGCGTACCGTCGAACTCGTGCAGGTGCGACAGCATCCATTCGTCCACCCGGTCGGACAGCAACAGCACCTCGATGCCCTTCTTGCGGAAGATCTCCAGATGCGGGCTCTGGCGAGCACCGGCCTCGGAATCGGACGTGATGTAGTAGATGGCCTTCTGGCCGTCCTTCATCCGCGCCTTGTACTGGGCCAGCGAAATCAGGCCATCGGCGTTCTTCACGTCCTCGTCGGCGTCCTTCGCATCCTTGCCTTTCCCGTCGGCCGCACCGGCGGTGTTCTCTTCGCCCTTGATGACGGCATCCTCGATGCCATCCTCAGCCACGGCCGCCTTCGGCGCAGCGCCGGAAGCGTCCGGCGCCTCCACGTCGATGCGAATCGGCTCACCGGTGGTCCGGAAACGCAACAGCGCGGCGATTTTCTCGCGGTTCTTGCTGTCTTCGCCCACGCCTTCCTTCAGCACCTGGCCAAAGGCACGCCAGAAGCGCACATAATCGGCCTTGCGGTTTTCGGCCAGATCCTCCAGCAGCGTCAGCACACGGCGGACGTTGCCCTCGCGGATCAGACGGATGTCGCGGCTTTCCTGCAGGATCTCGCGCGAGACGTTCAGCGGCAGGTCGCTGGAATCGACCACGCCCCGCACGAAGCGCAGATAGCCCGGAATCAGCTGCTCGGCATCGTCCATGATGAACACGCGCCGCACATACAGGCGGATGCCGTGGCGCTGCTGGCGGTCCCACAGGTCGAAGGGTGCATGTTTCGGGATGTAGAGCAGCTGCGTGTATTCGCTGCGGCCCTCCACGCGGTTGTGCGTGTACGCCAGCGGCCCTTCGAAGTCGTGCGTGATGTGCCGGTAGAACTCGTCGTATTCCTTCTCGGTCACCTCGTTGCGCGGACGCAGCCACAGGGCCTTGGCCTGGTTGACCACCTCCCATTCGCCAGTTTCCAGCATTTCCTGCTTGTCTGCGTCCCACTTTTCGGCCTTCATCCGCACCGGAATGGCGATGTGGTCGGAGTAGTTGCGCACCAGCTGGCGCAGCTTGTAGGCATCGAGCAGGGAGTCGTATTCGTGCCCCTCTTCGCCATCGGCATCGTTGTCGCGCAGCTGCAGCGTGACCGTGGTCCCGCGCTCCTTGCGGGTGATGGTCTCGATGGTGAATTCACCATCGCCGGTCGAGACCCAGCGGATGCCCTGATCCTCGGCATCGCCGGCCCGACGGCTTTCCACAGTGACCCGCTGGGCCACGATGAACGACGAATAAAAGCCCACGCCGAACTGGCCGATCAGGCTGGCATCACGGGCGCGGTCGCCGGTGAGCTGGCTGAAGAATTCGCGCGTGCCGGAACGGGCGATGGTGCCCAGGTTGCGAATGGCCTCGTCGCGGTTCATGCCCACGCCGTTGTCACGCACGCTGATCGTCCGGGCCTTGCGGTCGACCTCGATCCAGATGCCCAGATCACTGTCGCCGGCATAGAGGCTGTCGTTGTCGAGCGCCTCGAAGCGCAGCTTGTCGCAGGCATCGGATGCGTTGGAGATCAGCTCGCGCAGGAAGATGTCGCGGTTGCTGTAGAGAGAGTGGATCATCAGATCGAGCAGCTGTTTGATCTCGGTCTGGAATCCCAGGGTTTCCTTGTGTGCTTCGCTCATGGTCGTGATTGGTGCGAAATCGTTATTTTCCGGATATTGAAACCTGTGCATGTGCAGGGCTGCTGGCCCCCGGGAAAGAGATACTTTCCCGGTGACCGGCCCCCCTTCCCTGAACCGGCGACCGTCCCATGACGGTCCCGGCCGGGAAACCGGCAGACAGCGGGATGCACGATGCGGCATTTCTTGGAAGTAAGGCCCCATCGCCGCCTTTCAAGGGCCGGATGGCACCTGATGTTTCTGCCAGTTTCGAAATGCCTTGTCGTCGTGCAGTCAGGTCCCTGCCACGTCCTACACCGGTTCCGTCCCCGGGGTCCACAGCCGTACCTCCTTCCAGCGCGGATCCAGCTGCCTGCCCTTGCGGCCGCGGGTACCGGCATTGGCGGCAATTTCCCGGGCCGTCATGCTGCGGCTCTGGGCCTTCGCCATCCGGCCCGTGCCGGTCACCACCAGCCCGGCCTCGCCGGCCACGATCACCTGACGCAGCTTTTCCTTCTTCTCCAGCCCCATCAGCGTCACGCCCCGGCCGCCCTTGTGCAGCGTCTTCACCTCGGCCACCGGATAGGTCAGCACCCGACCCTTGTCACCACCGCCCACGCCATCGCTGAAGCAGACCACGGTCTGCCCCGTCTTCGGATCAACCGGGTCGAAGAGCACCGGCGGCAGCGGCACGTCACCGTCTTCCAGCGTCATGAAGTGCTTGCCGGCCTTCATCCGGCTCTGCCAGTCTGCGGCCACGCAGGTCAGGCCAAAACCCTTCTCGGTGGCCAGCAGCACGTGGGCATCGGCCTTCGCGGCAAAGGCAAAGAGAATCTGCGACCCGGCCTCCAGCTCGATGAAGCTCGTGATGGGCACGCCATCGCCCCGCGCCGACGGCAACCCGGCCACCGGCACCGAATACACCCGGCCGTTGCTGGCCAGCGCGTAGACCAGATCGGTGGTCATCACCTCGTGGGCCCCCTGCAGGCTGTCGCCCGTCTTGAAGCCGAACTGGCGGGCATCGTGACCATGGCCCTGACGGGCGCGTACCCAGCCCTTTGCCGAGATGATCACCGTCACCGGCTCTTCCACCTGCTTCGCTTCCACCGCCGCCTTCTCGGCGGTTTCGATCAGCGTGCGGCGGTCGTCGCCATAGGTCTTGATGTCGGTCTCGATTTCCCGGATGACCGCCTTCTTCAGCGTGGCTTCGCTGCCCAGCAGGCCCTGCAGCTTTTTCCGCTCGTCTTCCAGCGCCTTCAGTTCCTGCTCGATGCGGATGGCCTCCAGCCTGGCCAGCTGGCGCAGGCGGATTTCCAGAATGTCCTCGGCCTGCCGTTCGGTCAGCCCGAACGCCTGCATCAGCGCCGGTCTGGGCTCATCCGATTCGCGGATGATGCGGATCACCTCGTCGATGTTCAGCAACACCAGCTGCCGGCCTTCCAGGATGTGGATGCGGTCCTCCACCTTGCCCAGCCGGTGCGCACTGCGGCGGCGCACCGTGTGCAGCCGGAAATCGATCCATTCCTGCAGGATGTCGGTCAGCGTCTTCTGGCGCGGTCGCCTGTCCCGCCCCAGCATCACCAGGTTGATCGACACCGAGGTTTCCAGGCTGGTGCAGGCCAGCAGGGTGTTCACCAGCAGCGACTGTTCGATCTTCGAGGTACGCGGCTCGAACACCAGGCGCACCGCCGCCTCGCGGCCGCTCTCGTCACGCACCGCGTCCATCACGTTCAGGATCTGCTGCTTTGCCTGCAGCTGCTCGGGCGTCAGCGCCTTCTTGCCGGTGCGCACCTTCGGATTGCTGAGTTCCTCGACCTCTTCCAGCACCTTCTGGGCGGACACGCCGTGCGGCAGCTCGTCGATGACCAGCTGCCACTGGCTGCGCGCCAGCTCCTCGATGTGCCAGCGTGCCCGTACGCGGATGGAGCCACGGCCACTGCGATAGGCCTCGCACAGGTCGGTGCGGCTGCTGATGATCTGCCCGCCCCCCGGAAAATCCGGCCCGGGCAGGATGTCCATCAGCGCCTCGTGCGTGAGCTTCGGGTCGCGGATCAGCGCAATGGCCGCATGGGCCACTTCCACCAGATTGTGCGATGGAATCTCCGTGGCCATGGCCACGGCAATGCCCGATGCCCCGTTGAGCAGGATCATCGGCAGCCGGGCCGGCAGCAGGTCCGGTTCGGTGGAGGAGCCGTCATAGTTGGGCACGAAATCGACGGTACCCTGATCGATCTCGTCCAGCAGCAGGCGGGCGTAATTGGTGAGCCGCGCCTCGGTGTACCGCATGGCCGCAGCACCATCGCCGTCACGCGAGCCGAAGTTGCCCTGCCCGTCCACCAGCGGATAGCGCAGGCTGAAATCCTGCGCCATGCGCACCATGGCATCGTAGGCGGCCGAGTCGCCGTGCGGGTGGTATTTGCCCAGCACATCCCCCACCACGCGGGCCGACTTCACCGGCTTGGCCGTGGGGCCCAGCCCCATCTCGTGCATGGCAAACAGGATGCGCCGCTGCACCGGTTTCTGGCCATCGGTCACATCGGGCAGCGCCCGGCTGCGGATGGTGGAGATGGCGTAATCGAGATAGGCCCGCTCGGCATAGCGCGCCAGCGTCAGGCCATCACTGCTTTCTTCCTCGTCGAGGATGATTTCTTCTACCGTATCCATGGATGCGTTGGGTCACCCGCACGCGGGCGCCCCCTGAAAATGTCATACATCGGCGCGCGCCTGGTCGCCGTTCTCTTCCAGCCAGCTGCGCCGCCCGGCCGCCTCGCCCTTGCCCATCAGCAGCGTGAACTGGGCTGCCGTGTCATCGGCGGGAATGGCCCCGTAGCGCACCTGCGACAGGCTCCGTGTGGCCGGGTTCAGCGTGGTTTCCCAGAGCTGTTCGGCCGTCATCTCGCCCAGCCCCTTGAAGCGCGACACCGTCCAGCTGCCCTCCTTCAGGCCATCCTTGCGCAGCTTGTCCTCGATGTGCTTCAGTTCGCGGGCATCGATGCAGTAGATCTTGCGCAGCGGCTGCTTGCCGCGGGCCGGCACGTCCACCCGGAACAGCGGCGGGCGGGCCACGTAGATGTGCCCGGCATCGATGAGCACCGGAAAATGCCGGAAGAACAGCGTGAGCAGCAGCACCTGGATGTGCGAGCCGTCCACGTCGGCGTCCGACAGGATGCAGACCTTGCCGTAGCGCAGCCCGCCCAGATCCGGCGAGGCCCCCCGCGGATGCGGATCGACGCCGATGGCCACGGCAATGTCGTGGATCTCGTTGTTGGCAAACAGCCGGTCCGGTTCGGTCTCCCAGGTGTTGAGCAGCTTGCCGCGCAGCGGCAGCACGGCCTGGCACTCCTTGTCACGGCCCATCTTGGCCGAACCGCCGGCCGAGTCGCCCTCCACCAGAAACAGCTCGTTGCGCGCGATGTCGGTGGTTTCGCAGTCGGTGAGCTTGCCGGGCAGCACGGCCACGCCGGAGCCCTTGCGCTTTTCCACCTTCTGGGCCGAGCGCTGGCGGGCCTGCGCCTGGCGGATCACCAGCTCGGCCAGCTTTCGCGCCTGGTCCACGTGCTGGTTGAGCCAGAACTCGAACTGCGTACGCACCGCACCCGACACCAGCCGCACGGCATCGCGCGAGCTGAGCCGCTCCTTGGTCTGGCCCTGGAACTGCGGGTCCAGCACCCGGGCCGACAGCACGAAACTGGCGCGGGCGAAGGCATCCTCGGCCATCAGGCGCACGCCCTTGGGCTGCATGTTGTGCAGCTCGATGAAGGCCCGGATGGCCGTGAACACCCCCTCGCGCAGGCCCGACTCGTGCGTGCCGCCTGCCGGTGTGGGGATGAGATTCACGTAGGATTCGCGCGCCAGCGGACCGGCCTCGGTGAAGGCCACCACCCAGTGGGCGCCCTCGCCTTCGGCGAAGCTGTCGTCGCCGGCCGCCGCATACTGCTGGTCCTCGAAGAGCACCAGCGGTTCTGCCTCCGGCTCCTGTGCCAGCTCTTCCAGCAGGTAGCCGCGCAGGCCCTCGTCGTACTGCCACTGGCGGGTCTCGCCGGTCTTCTCGATGAAAAGCGTGACCTTCACGCCCGGCAGCAGCACGGCCTTGCTGCGCAGCAGCCGTTCCAGCTCGCCCAGCGGGATGGTGGCACTGTCGAAATACTTCGGATTGGGGCTGATGCTCACCCGGGTGCCCGAGGCGGGTTCATCCCGCAGCGCCGGCCGGTGTGCCAGTTTTTCGGCCAGCTCGCCATCGGCAAAGGCGATGGTGTGGGCCAGCCGGTTGCCACGGGCATCCTTGTCGCCCTTGCGCCAGACCGTCACCTCCAGCCTTCTGGCCAGCGCGTTGGTGACCGACACCCCCACGCCATGCAGGCCGCCGGAGAAGCTGTAGGCGCCCCCGGCCGTCTTGTCGAACTTGCCACCGGCATGCAGGCGGGTGAAGACGATCTCGATGACCGGCACCCCCTCTTCGGGATGCAGGCCCACCGGGATGCCCCGGCCGTCGTCGGTGACCTCCACGCGGCCATCGCGCAGCAGCCGGACATCGATGTGCCGGGCAAAGCCGCCCAGCGCCTCGTCGGCCGCGTTGTCGATGACTTCCTGGATGATGTGCAGCGGGTTTTCCGTGCGGGTGTACATGCCCGGCCGCTGGCGGACGGGTTCCAGCCCCTTCAGTACCCGGATGGAGGCTTCCGAGTAGGCGGCGCTGTCTCTGGATGCGGATGATTTTGCCATGGGGGGCATTATCGCCGATGATCCGGCCCGTTCGCGCGCCCCGTGGCAGATGGCACGAAAGCCCCGGCGCATGTCAGGGGTGCCCGCAAAAGTCCCGCGTCACCCTGGCGATCCGGTGCGGGGGCGAGTGGGTCCGTGACACGCGCCACATGTACCAGCTTCACCCAGTGGAAAGGCCCTTTATCGTCAACCAGAGTTAAACACCCATTACAATAGGGGGAAGCCCTGATGCCACAGGCTCGGGAAAGCGCCCATGAATCCGGTCTCGCCGGGCAGGCATGGTGGCGTTCACCCGGTGCCGGCATGCGGGAACGAACGGCGGCACGGCGCGCCTCCAGCGCCGGCGCTGGATCTTTGCGAATCTCCAGGAGAGTCACATGGCAAAAGGAAGAAAGATTTCGGTAGTGGGCGCAGGTGCCGTCGGCACGGCGGTGGCCTATGCAGCACTGATCCGGCAGGTCGCCAACCAGATTTCACTCTACGACATTGCCACGGAGAAGGTCGAGGCCGAGGCCGCCGACCTGGCGCACGGCTCGCACTTCACCGGCTGGCCTCATGTGGCCGGCAGCAGCGACATTGCCGTGACCGACAGCAGCGACATCGTGGTAATCACGGCCGGTGCCAAGCAGAAGCCGGGCCAGAGCCGTCTGGAGCTGGTCAAGGACAATGCCCGCATCCTGAAGAGCATGCTGCCGAAGCTGGTGGATGCCTCACCGGAAGCCGTGTTCATTCTGGTGACCAACCCCTGCGACGTGCTGACGATGGTGGCCCAGCGCATTTCGGGCCTGCCGACCAACCGGGTGATTTCGAGCGGTACGGTGCTGGATTCGTCGCGTCTGCGCCGCCTGATTGCCGACCGCGCCCGTATCTCGACATCCAGCGTGCACGCGTCGATCATCGGTGAGCACGGCGACAGCGAGTTCCCGATGTGGTCGGTGGCCCGCATCGGTGCGGTGCCCATTGCCGACTATCGTGTCAATGGCAACCAGGTCTTCCCGCCGGATGTGCTGGACGATCTGGCGCACCAGGTGATGACCAGTGCCTACAAGGTGATTGCCGGCAAGGGCGCGACCAACTTCGCCATCGGTCTGTCGGCTTCGCGGATCTGCGAGGCGATCCTGCGCAACGAGCATTCGGTGCAGCCGGTGTCGAGCATTCTGCACGGGCAGTATGGCATCAAGGGCGTGGCGCTGTCGCTGCCGAGCGTGCTGGGTTCCAATGGGGTCGAGCAGGTGCTGGATACGCCGCTGAGCGATGAGGAAATCGTGAAGCTGCGGGCATCGGCAGATGCCATCCAGAGCAGTTTCGACCAGATCGAGAACGAGCTGTAAGGGTCGCTTTATCCCGGGGGCGCAGGAAGGATGGCGCCCCTGTTGCAGCAGAACGACGGCTCCGGAGACGGGGCCGTCGCCGTTTCTGGCTGTGCTTTCGAATGGTGAAGGTCGGTGTCGCGGTGAGGCTCGGTGTACATGGAAGACGCTTCCTGGCAGCGGACGCGGCACACGGAAGACGGCTTCGGGTGGGGCGGCATGGGGAGCGGGACCCTCATGCGGCTCATACGCTCACTGCGGTTTTGATGCCCACGACCTTCGTCGTGGTCAACAAACCCGCAGGCCTATAAAGGTTTCCGACAACCGGGCTTCGCCCGCCCGTCAGAAACCTTTCACGGCTACCACGAAATCGCCGCATGAGGATCCCGCTCCCCATGCCGCTTCTCAAGTCTGCTGGGGTGCGCATCCGGGAAAGACATTTCTTTTCCCGAATTACCCTCACCTGCGCCCCTGTGTAATGACCCAGTGGAACCTCTGCAAAAGTCTGCGAGTGCTTTGGGGCAAGGATCGGGATGAGCCAGAAGGCGCCCTGTCGGCAATAGCAGGGCTATTGGTGGCAAATGGCGACGCACTGGATCGCCCTGGCATGGAGGCCACAGTGCCGCAGGATTTTTGCGAAGGCACCCAGGGGCATACCTGAGTCATTCGTCCCCGCACGCTCCCCTTTTTCGTTCAGTCGAGATTGCGCGGTGTGAATCGCGGCTGTTTGGGCATGCGCTCGGCGATGCGGGCGCGGTTGATGGTGAAGGCGTGGTCGGTGGGGGTGTAGTCACGCCACAACGCGGGGGTATCGGGCAGATCCTTGGGCCAGATGTCCCGGACGTTGAAGCCGCGGGCCAGACACTCTTCGTGCAGGGCGGCATAGCGCTGCTGCAGGAAGGTCAGCTTGTCGAAGAAGAAGCGGACATGGCCTTCGCCCAGCCTGTAGTCGGCGGGCTGGCCCTCGAGGTTGAAACGACCACGGGCCACGGCGTTGGGGATGCGGGTAAGTTCGCGGTGCTCGGCCAGCAGGTGCTGGTCGCAGAGTTCGGCCGGGGGAACGACGTTGATGCGGGTCATGGAGGCGGGAGCAGGACGCCTGCCATCCCTGCGCCGTCACGGGGTGTCGTCTGTGCACCGGTGCGGGCGGGGTGGCAGGGGGTTACGGTAGCCTGCATTCTCCGTCATTTTTCGGCGCGAGATGGCGAGGTCTGGTCCGCAGGCAAGGCTTCGTGCATCACGTGTGACGCCCGTCGGCATGCCGCACCGACACGCACCGGCGCCGGATGCTCCGTACTGCCGTGCATGGCATGATCATCACGCCCGCCGCGATGCCGCATCATGACGCGGATAATCGGTCAGCCCCCGCGCATCACCGCCGAAGAAGCGGCTGGCGTCCGGCTCGGCCAGGGGCCAGCCGTGCTGCAGGCGTTCGGGGAGGTCCGGATTGGCCACGAAGGGGCGGCCGAAACCGATCAGGTCTGCCCAGCCCCTTTCCAGTGCGGTTTCGGCACGCTCCCGGGTGTATTTGCCGGCATAGATCAGCGTGCCGCCGTAGATCATCCGCAGTGCTTCACGAAAGGCGGCCGGCATGTCGGGGGCATCGTCCCAGTCGGCTTCGGCGATGTGCAGGTAGACCACGCCCAGCGCGTCCAGCAGGGCGGCGGCCGCCAGATAGGTGGCCTGCGGCGTATCGTCCACGGCCCCCTGCAGGGTGGTCAGTGGCGCCAGCCGCACACCAACCCGCCCGGCACCCACCACCCCGATGACGGCCTCGGTCACCTCGCGCAGGAAGCGCAGCCGGTTGGGCAGCGAACCGCCATAGCCATCGGTGCGCGTGTTGGCCTGTGAATCGATGAACTGCTCGATCAGGTAACCATTGGCGCCATGCAGCTCGACGCCATCGAAACCGGCCTCCAGGGCGTTGCGCGCCGCGGTGGCAAAATCCTGCACGATCTGGCCGATTTCCGCTTCGGTCAGCGCGCGGGGTGCGGAATGCTGCACCATCTCGCCCACGCCCGACGCCGGCCCCCTGCCCTCCGGGTCGATGAAGACTTTCACGCCTTCGGCCACCAGCGGTGACGACGACACCGGCGCGGCACCACCGGGCTGCAGTGCGGTGTGCGAGATGCGGCCCACATGCCAGAGCTGCGCAAAGATGCGACCGCCGGCTGCGTGCACGGCATCCGTCACGCGCCGCCAGCCCGCCACCTGTTCGGGGCTGTGGATGCCCGGCGTCCAGGCATAGCCCTGTCCCTGGGGGCTGATCTGCGTCCCTTCGGTGATGATCAGCCCGGCCGAGGCGCGCTGGGCGTAGTAGTCGGCCATCATCGGGGCAGGCACATGGCCGGCACCGGCGCGGGCGCGGGTCATGGGCGGCATGACGATACGGTTGGGCAGGGTCAGCCGGCCCAGACGATACGGGGTGAACAGCATGGTGAATACTCCTGAAGAATTCCCGAAAAATATGGGTAGAATGCTTTTTGTGGATTTTTGAAAGCGTGAAGAATGCGCGGACATGTTCCCCGTCCCGTTCAGCACTTACGAATGCAGGGCAACGCCGACAGCGCGCAGATTCGAGGCCAGCGCGGGGACGAACGGGTCCATGACACACGCTATGGCGCGCCGGGTGCATCGCCGGCAAACAGAGCATCCAGATCGACCGCCCCGGCCATGGCACGATTGCCGGCATCCCCTGGGTGAAGGTGGTCGCCGGAATCGAACGGCGGCGCCATGCGGGCGGGATGCTGCGGGTCACGCAGCACGGCATCGAAATCGGTCACCGCATCGAATGTCCCGCTGTGGCGAATCCAGTCGTTGAGCTGCCGGCGCAGCACATCCTTGTCCGGGTGGTAATAGTTGTCGAGCGGGGTATCGGGTAACGCCCCCTCGAAGGGGGGCAGCGTGGCACCGATGATGCGTACGCCCCGGGCACGGGTCTGTTCGGCCAGCTGCCGGAACCCCAGCCCGGCCAACCCGGGCCGTATGGACGCCGGCCAGCAGCGGGCGGGCGGTGGTACTGAACAGCGCCGTACGGGGCGCAGCCGACAGCGTATCGATGCCATCATCCGCACGCAGTGCATCTCCCCGCAATGATGCATCCGCCGTCTGGTCACCCGGCGCGATCCAGCTGGTCTGGCGGGCATCCCAGTGGAAAGTCTGCATGGGGGTTGCCTGCGGCAGCCATGCCGAGGGTTGCGCGTTCTACGAACGCGGCGTGCGGATCCTGGCCGACCTGGACGAGGCCGAACGCTGCGCCAGCGCCCATGCGGCGCCGCGTGGCCGGGTCCGGATGAATGTCAACGTGCCATTCGGACACCATCTGCTGCTGCCGCTGGTGCCGGACTTTCTGGCGGAACATCCGGAGGTCACGCTGGACATCGTGCTGACCGATGAAGTGGTGGACCTGCTGGAGCAGCGCACCGATGTGGCGGTACGGGCGGGACCGCTCAAGAGTTCCAGCCTGGTGGCACGGCGGCTGGGCGCCACGCGGATGATGATCGTGGGGGCACCGGCGTATCTGGAGACACACGGTGTGCCGGCCACACCGGATGATCTGCTGCGGCACAACCGGCTGGGCGCCAATTATGTACGGGCACAGCCGGGATGGCCGCTGCTGCGCCAGGCGCACGGCGTCGTCCCATCCTCCGGTTCCGGCGGGGTGTCCGGGATGGAAACCTGCCCGCCCGGCAAACACATGGGCAGCGGGACGGCCAGAAACCAGAACGCCCGTGCAACCGGCACGCACCAAACAGCCGCCACGCACCGGCCTGCCCCCGCATCCCGCGAAGCGCCCCAGATCATCCCCATCGGCGGCAACGCCCAGGCCAGTGATGGGGAAGCGCTGCGGCACCTGGCACTGGCCGGCCTGGGGCTGGCACGGCTGGCCGCCTTTCAGGTGAAGGACGACGTGGCCGCCGGGCGGCTGGTGCCGGTGCTGGAGGCCTTCAATCCGGGCGACGAGGAGGCCATTCACGCGGTGTATGTGGGCCAGGGAGGGCATCTGCCGCTGCGGGTGCGGGCACTGCTGGATTTTCTGGCGAAACGGATTCCCGAGGTCCTCGGCGCCGTACACTGAACGGAGCGTCCCTACACTGAACGGAGCGTCCCGTATCTGCGGCGAATCCGGTATGCTGGTCTCCCCAGCGGTCCGCGGCACCCGTCCCCCCTTCGGAAAAGTTTCCATGATCACCCTGCATGCCCTCGACCAGTCCCGCTCCCTGCGCATTCTCTGGCTGCTGGAGCTGCTCGGCGTTCCCTACGAACTTGACCAGCACGGACGTGATCCCGAAACCCTGCGGGCACCGGATGCCCTGAAACGCATCCACCCGCTGGGCAAGGCGCCGGTACTGCAGGATGGCGAGCTGGTTCTGGCCGAGAGCGGCGCCATCGTCGATTACCTGATACAGACCTACGGCAACGGCCGTTTCATGCCTGCAGCCGGAACGCCCGATTACTGGCAGTACCAGCGTTGGCTGCATTATGCCGAGGGCTCGCTGATGCCACTGATGGTGCTGGCCCTGCTGATGGGCCGGGCCGAAACGGCACCGATGCCCTTCTTTGCCCGCCCCTTTGCGCGCAAGTTCACCGATGGCGTCCGCAGGGCGTGGATCTTTCCGCAGACGGCGCTGCATCTGGGCCATGTGGAGCAGTCGCTGCGGGGGCAGCGCTGGCTGTGTGGCCAGGCGCTGACGGGGGCCGACGTGATGATGAGCTTTCCACTGCAGGCCGCCCAGGGGCGGCTGGGAACCCGCGACTACCCGGAGATCGAGCGCTGGCTGGGACAGATTGCCGCCGACCCGGCCTGGCAACGGGCCGAGGCCGAAGGGGGGCGGCCGGTTCTCTGAATCAAACCTTCAGGTACTTCCCGCTGATGGCCACCCCTGCCATCATCGCCGCCACCAGCACGAACGCCGCGCCCAGGCTGGTATGGTGAGCAATGAAGCCGATGCCGGCCGGCCCGGCCAGAACGCCCGCGTAGCCCATGGTGGTCATGGCCGGCAGGGCCACACTCTGCGGCATGCTGGTCTGACGGCCCACGGCCGTGAACAGTACCGGCACGATGTTGGAGCTGCCCAGCCCCACCAGCGCGTACCCCACCAGCGCCAGTGGCCAGGACGCCCCCCACGTGGCCAGCAGGATGCCCAGAACCGCCAGCGTGCCCCCGACCATCACCACCCGCTGCCGTCCCGCACGGGCCACGATGCGATCCCCCGTCAGACGGCCGAAGGTCATGGCCAGCGAGAACGCTGCAAAGCCATAGCCGGCCTGCGCCAGCGACATGCCATGGCGCTCGGTGAGGAACACGGCGCTCCAGTCCATCATCGAGCCCTCCACCAGAAACACGGTGAAGCACAGCACCCCCAGAAACAGCACGATGCCCCGCGGCAGCGCAAAGGCCGGCCCACCCTCCGACGGGTTGCTCCACGGCAGCATGTGGCGCCAGCTGGCCAGCATCAGCAGCAGGCCCAGCGCACCGATCATCGTCACGCTGGGCAGCGGTGACACACCCAGCTCCATGATGCTGCTGGTGGCGGCCGCGCCCAGCAGGCCACCCAGGCTGTAGAAACCGTGGAAGCCGGACATCAGCGGCCGGTTGCTGTCGCGCTCGACGATGACGGCCTGAATGTTCATCACGCAGTCGAAGGTGCCGAGCATGGCACCAAAGACGAAGAGCGTTGCTGCCAGTGCGGCCACGCTGCTGACCACGGCCAGCACGGGCAGGCATCCACACAGCACCAGCCCACTGATACCCAGCACGGCGCGACAGCCAAAACGGGTGGCCAGCGCGCCACCCACCGGCATGGCCAGAATGGAGCCGATCCCCAGACACAGCAGCACGAGGCCCAGCTGGGCCTCGTTCACCCCGGTGGCCGCCTTGGCCGACGGCACCAGCGAGGCCCAGGCCGCCACGGCCAGGCCGGACAGCAGGAAGATCATCCGGGTGGCGTTCTCGTACGGCCTGCCGGCTGCCAGGGGATGGGAAGACGAACGAACGGACGAATGGGCAGGAGGAGATGCGTTCATGAACCAGGCCGCAATGGCAGCGGAAGCGGAGACAGACTGCGGAGTGTGCCCGAGTTCCCGGCCTGCCGCCAGCGTTGCCACATGCAGGACGATGACGGCGACCGCGGCGCGGTCTGCACTGCGACACGACCTTGCGCATGCATCGGGGCTCCGCCACAGCCAGAACAGACGCTGCGCCGGCCGTGTCCGGGCGCCTCTCACCACCCCGCCAGGGTCAGCTTGCCGAGGGTACGGCCGCTTTCCAGCAGGGCATGTGCCTTGCGCAGGTTCGTAGCATCGATGGTGCCCAGCGACTGGGTGCGGGTGCTCCGGATGCGTCCGTCGTCTGCCAGCCGGGCCACCTTGCGCAGGATCTCCTGCTGCCGGCTGATGTCGGCCGTGTTCTGCAGCGGGCGGGTGAACATGAATTCCCAGTGGATCGACAGGCTCTTGCCCTTGAGCGGCACGATATCGAGCGTTTTGGGGTCATCGATCAGCGCGATGCGCCCCTGCGGAGCGATCAGCTGGACGATATCGGACAGATAGCGGTCGGTATCGGCGGTGGAGAAGACGAAGCCCGGCTGGCCGATACCGAGGGCCTGTACCTGCGCCGCCAGCGGCTTGCCGTGATCGATCACGTAGTGAGCCCCCATCTGCTTCACCCACGCCACCGATTCGGGGCGTGAGGCCGTGGCGATGATGGTGAGACCGGTCAGCGCCCGCAGCAGCTGGATGGTCATCGAGCCCACCCCGCCAGCACCACCGATGATGACGATGGCATCGGCCGCCCCCGGCACCGGCTGGCTGACCTGGAGCCGATCGAACAGGGCCTCCCAGGCGGTGAGGGCCGTCAGGGGCAGCGCCGCCGCTGCTTCATCGTCCAGCGAACGGGGTGCATGCGCCACGATGCGGGCATCCACGGCCTGCAGCCCGGCATAGCAGCCGGGGCGGTTGATCGCGCCGGCGTAGTAGACCCGATCCCCCGGCAGAAAGGCGGTCACGCGCGAGCCCACGGCCTGCACGGTGCCCACGGCATCCCAGCCCAGGATACGCCAGGTCCCCTCGGGCGGACGAGCAAACGAACGTACCTTGGCGTCGGCCGGATTGACGGCGATGGCCTGCACGGCAACCAGCAGGTCCTGTTCGCCGGGTTCGGGGGTGGGTTGTTCGATATCGACCAGGGACTGCGGATCGGAAACGGGCAGTGGCTGGCTGAAACCAATGGCTTTCATGTCGGGCTCTCCTTGATGAGCGTGTTACGGACTGCCCCGTCCCCACGCCCCCACAGAGCGGGCCATGGACCCATGCGTCCCCGCGGAACGCTCCGGGGCATGCAGGACAGGACACGGATCGCCGGCTTCCCGCCCGGGTATCACACTGTCGTGATCATGTGTCAGGCATGTGAACACCCCTCATAAGCAGGAGGCCAGCAATGATGGCGGGCGATCACGTCACGTACGGGCAACGATTGTTGCGTCTGGTACACATGGTGTCATGATTCGTCCTGGCGTTCTCTGTGCCAGAATTCCTTTTGGATATCTGCAGAAATACGCTTCGGCGTTATTTTTGATGGTATTTGCAGATAATGGAAGAACGCAGTTTTTCCGCCAGTACGCACATTTTGTGCACGCAGTATATTAATGCATATGCAGTATCAAGAAAGGAACCTGTATGGGACGCACCCGCCACGAAACATTCACCTGTGCAGCCGGCTGCACGGTCGAGGCCACCCTGAACCTGATCGGTGGCAAGTGGAAGGGCGTGATCCTCTACCGGCTGCTGACCGAGGAGGTGCTGCGCTTCAACGAACTGCGGCGCCTGCTGCCCAGCATCACGCAGCGGATGCTGACCAACCAGCTGCGTGAGCTGGAGAAGGACGGCCTGGTGCAGCGCACGATCTATCCGGAAGTGCCGCCCCGGGTGGAATACCGGCTGACCGACGAAGGCCGGACGCTGGAACCGGTCATCTCGGCCCTGAAGGCCTGGGGGGACCGGTACGTGGCGAACAGGGCGGACTGAGCGTGTGTCATGGGACTCATCCCACCCCAGCGCCAGCCGGGCGCTGACAAGGCGCCGCGCGGACAAGGTTGACCGTCTTGCCAGGCGGGACAACACCGACAGGAAACGGCAACCACACATCGAGACGAAGGCACCACAAGGCGCGGCAAACACGTAGCGAAGCCGGCGTGGCACACAACGAAGCCAACATGCCATGCGAAAGCCACTGATAAGGCACACGGCGATGCAATGACCCAGCGACACCTGCACGACACGCCACGCAAGCACCCCGTGGTCAGGACAGAATTCGCTTCTTTTGATCTGGATCACGATTTGTGTACGGACAAAAAAATGGGGGTCGGCGCGTTGCATCAGTATCCTGCATGACGCAGCGCCGGAATCACCAGCACGGCGGACACGGACATCACATGACAGATATCAAATCAGAAATGCATGTCATGCCCGGCAAAATGCACAATACGATCAGGTAGATGGATGGTTGAACTTTAAAAATATCAAATACAGGCGCACACCACTTCGGGCCAGACACCCATAAATAACCGATTTCACAAAGACAACTCCGAATGAAAACAATAACCAGCACACCGGCAGTCATTTGACAATCATCAAAATACAGAGACCAGCTCCGGGAAAATTTGACGAAACGCAATCATGCCATGCGCGTTTCGCCGATTTATTAATGGTTATATAGTGTCAGGGAGGCGGCTTCTGGCACATCGTCGGCAGAGGCTACCCATGCTGGTTCCAGAGGACAGCCCGCCCTTTTCATGGCGTCTGGCCTTGCGAACCGGATGATTCCGCACCGACAACAAGAAGAGTGAATGCCATGACACATCAAATCATCCCACGCGCCCTTCCCCGTCTGCTGTGCAGTCTGATTCTGCCCCTGGCGCTGGGTACGCTGTCGACATCTGCCTGGGCCGAGGAGCCGCTGTCGGATGCCGACAAGGCAAAGGCCGAAAAACTGTTCAAGACGCAGCTCTGCATGAGCTGTCACAAGACCGACAAGAAGCTGGTCGGTCCGGGCTTCGCAGAAGTGGCCGCGAAATATGGCGATGACCCCAAGGCAGTCGACACCATCTCGGAACACATCACCAAGGGCGGCAAGGGCCGATGGGGCAAAATGGCCATGCCGCCCCAGCCGCAGGTTCAGCCGGACGACGTGAAGCTGCTGGCCCGATGGATCATGAGCATGAAGAAATGAGCGCAACGTAGCCGGAGAGCGCCCGGGAAAAACCCCGGAGACAGACTGTCAGGCCTGTCTCCGGGGTCTGGGAGCGCGGGGAGCAGGATGAAATCCATCCTGTGAAAGATCACATCCATCTCCTGGGTTCCGGAACGCAGGGAGCAGGCTTTCGTGCACGTTACGGACGCGTTCGTCCGCACCGATGCTGCTACCCGTGCCGTTCCTGTTCAGCCCATCACCGCTTCGGCAACAGCATCATGCTGGTCTGCAGCTTGCCTTCCTTCGGGATGGACAGCGGGTTCTTCACCCCGTAGGGGCTGCGGAACTTGATGCCATCCGAGGTGTCGGTGCTGCACACCGGGACGGGCGCGTACTTGCTGGCCACATTGGTGGCGTCCGTAATGCGGAACCCTTCCATCATGCCCTCGTCCTCGTGGTCGAGAATATGGCAGTGCATGACGAAGTCGCCCTTGTACCGCTCGTAGCGGGTGCGGATGTTGACCGTGTAGGTACCCGGATGCACCACGCCCTCGGCGCCTGCGCGCAGGTGCTTGATCATGATGGTGTCCTTCCACACCCCTTTCAGGCCACGGAACTGGGTATCGATGGTGGATTCGGAATTGTCCGGGGCATCGAAACCGCTCACGTCACGCCCCTGCGGGTCGATGATCGACACGATCTGGAACGGGTTGACGTGGATGTGATAGGGGTGGGAAGCGCCTTCTGACGAAATTTCCCATTCCTGCACGCCGCCCAGTTTCAGCTGGGTCAGATCCGCATTCTTGTCATATTCCTTGCCATTGACGTAATAGTGGAAACCACCTCCCGGGATGTTGTTGGGGTCCTTGGCCACGATCGAAAAATTCATCTTCCGGATGGGCTGGTTCAGTTCCGACTGTGCGATGGTCGCATGCGGCGTGAAGTGCGAAAGTTTCAGCCCATCGTTCAGATCGGCCACCACGGCTGCCCGCATCTCCTCGTCGAAGATGTTGGCATCGGCCAGCGACAGCATCTGCTGCTTCACGTAGCCGGGAATGGCTGTCGTGTCCATGTCCACACCACCATTGACCTGGACGATACCCAGCAGGGTCTGCGGAGCCGGCCGCGCTGCCGTGCCGGTAGGTGTGTTGTTGATACTGCCGCCGACCGGTACCGACTTGTCGATGACGCAGTAATAGCCGTTACGCGGGAACGTCATCATCAGATCCCAGCGGTAACCGGGCTGGAACACCGTTTCTGTGGCCGGCTGCATGTTGGCCATGGTCAGGCCGTCGGCAGCAACCCGGTAATGGGTGAGTGGTGCACCGGTACAGTTGTTGTTAATGAAGTTCTGCAGCCTGCGCCCGCTGAGATTGCGGATTTCGCTGGGCGGCATGTTGTTCAGCACGGCCGGACGGAATTCCAGGTTGATCGATTCCCGTACTCCGCCGTGAATGATGCGCCACCGTTCCATACGTCCTGCCACCGCACCCACGAAGCGCGCCATGGTCGTGCCATTGATGGTGGTGTGACGGCCACTGTTGAACCAGCCGTTGGGGCCGAAATCATCGATATCTTCCACACCGGCAGCCTCGCCATCATCACAGGCGTAGGGCTGACTGTTCCTGACCTGCTCCGTGGCACCATCGGGCGCTGCAGCCCGCTTGATCTTGCCATCGGCACCACGGCAGGCGTACTGGATCTGCTGCAGCATCACCACACGCTCCTGCACCTGGGTGTTGCCGGTGGAACGCAGCAGGGTATCGAGATCCCCGTTGCGCTGGGCCGTGGGCTGACGGTCACCCCGGACGATCAGCGCACCCGCCATGCCGCTGGACACCTGCAGCGCCGTCGAACCGTGGAAATGGGTGTGATACCAGAAGGTTCCCGCCGGATGGTCAGAGGGAATATCGATTTTGTATTTCAGGGAATGTCCCGGTGCGATGGCCTGAAAGATGTCATCGCTGGGTACGCCCGCGTCATCCCGGCCGGGGTTGACCCACAGACCATGCGTATGCAGGTTGGTGGTATTTGGGCAGTGAAAACCATTCGTGATGGAGTCATTGCATTTTTCCGAATTTTCCGCCGGCAGATTGTTGTTCAGCGTGATGTTCATACGCGTTCCGGGCACCACATCGATGGTCGGCGCAACGAGCGGGGCATTGTCACGGGCATCGTAGCTGCGCAGATGCACCCGGTCATACTTGCCGGAGGTGGGGTTCCACAGGTACGTATTCACATAACCCACGTTCAGGGACATGGTCTTGGTCCGCGTCGGCGCGATGGCAGCATCCTGCGCGGCTGCCTCGCCCTGCACACGGGCCTGTCCCTGTGCGGCGCCGGCTGCTGCAGTATCCGTCGTGGCACCCTGCAACACCGGCGGATTCTGGATGGATTCATAGGCAGCGGTTTCCTGGGCCTGGGCAGGCACGGAAACCATTCCGAGCAGCGCAGCGGCAATGGACAGCGCCACCGGACGCACACCGCTTCGCGGAAGTCCGGTGGTCAGACAACCGGACACCGCCTGACTGCGGGGATGATGGGAAATGGATTGGGACACGATCGATTCTCCGCCTGATGAAGAGAGAGAGAAAAAAAGGGGATAACCTGAATGCACCCGGACCAGGCAGAAAATGCCCCGCATCCGGCGTGCAGGCGAAGAATAAGAGCGGTACATAAAAATTCCTGTTTTCAAAATTAACAAAACGGAATGTTCGTAAAGTCACATTACATGTACAGCTGCTTCCGCCGGCGTTTCCAGCTCAACCGTTGCCCAACACCGGTCACAACCCCAGTAAAATCAATGGGTTGCAACATTCAATCTAACCAATATCAATTGCAGAGCCTCACACGATCCTTACTTTCGTTACAACCAGGCGTCGCTTTCTACAAAATTTCAACGTTTTTCCGGCATGTTGCCTATTGTGTATTGGTGTTTATGGGAACTTGTGGGGGCAACCTGTCCCAAAGCATTTCAGGGTCTGTTGTAATCTCGGTACCTGCAAGCGGCGCCCGGCTTTTCTATACTGTCCCTTACAACCTCCCGCATGTGGCACTGATTTTTTGCGGGTAGTTTGTAAAATAAAATCCCTGTATGTATGAAAAACTTTACAGCTAATCGCCTGCATGACCCTCTTCCCACGGGACATCACCTCCCCTGGCGGCATCGTTGGGCTCTGGCGCTGCCACTGTCGCTGCTCCTTCTGGGTACGGGCTGTGAGCCCCCGTCACCAGGGGCTAACGGCCCAAGCCCTGCCAGGTCTGCTTCCGCCCGCCCCTCCTCGAACGATACGAAGGACGCAGCCCGGACCGGTTCCAGCGGTTCGCCAGTCACAGGTGGCACGGATGATGCCGCGACCGAATCACCACCACTGCAGGCCACCGGTGCCCAGGATGACGGTGAAGTGCTGCCCGCCGATCCACCTGATGGCCCGGGCGGTGCGAACGCGACCGGAAACCCGGGGGCATCTGCAGCAACCGGAACCACAGATGAACCACTTGCCAGCCGACAGGCTCCCGGGGCCAGCAGCCACCCTGCCCCCATGCCCGCCATCGAGGCCGCACGGGTCGAGAAGCTGCTGGCCAGCCACCACTGTCTGGCCTGTCACCGGCGCGACAGCAAGGTGGTGGGGCCGGCTTTCGTCGACGTCGGCGCCCGCTACCACGGTCAGCCCGGAGCAGAGGCGATGCTGGCCGAACGCATCCTGAAGGGAGGACGTGGTCACTGGGGGCCGGTCTCCATGCCGCCACAGCCGCAGCTCGACGACGATACGCTCAAGGCCATGACCCGCTGGATCCTGCAGCTGCCGGACGGCTCGCAATCTCGTTAGTACGCGTCACGGAATCATTCGTCCCCGTCCCCTGCAGGCGTGCAGGACAGAGCGGCAGAGCCGCTGCATCCTCAAGGCGCTGCCGACACCCTCAGCCAAAGGGGGCACACTGCGGGCCAAAGGGGACACACAACGGGCCAAAGGGGGCACATTGCGGGCTGGCAGTGAGTGCCCCCGTCAGCCCTCCCTTACAGGAAATCCACAGGCTTCCGACGGATTCCGTCAGTCTTGACACGTGTCAAAATGGGTTTTGGCCATAGGCGCATAGTCATTTGTGACAATGGCGCGTGCCATGACGCGCGCCGGATGATTCAGATTTCGTTATCACTCCAAAGGACAGGCTGAATGCAGAACGCATCTTCCAATTCATCTACCACCCCCGCTATCGAAAAGCCCGCTGCCAGTACCGTCCAGGCAGCTGCGCAAGCCACGGAGACACCTGCTGCTGCGCGCACGGCCACCGGGAACCGTGCCACGGCCAGCACGGCAGAACCCGCACCCGCGGGCCGCACCCGTCGTACCGCGGCACGGGCCACCCAGCCCGTCACACCCCGTCGCCGCAAGGCGGCACCGACCACCACACCGCTGCCGGCCGAGGTTCGCCGGGTTAGCCAGGGCGACACGCCACCCAATCTGGGCAAGAAGGCCCTGGAGAAGTTCGTCACCGGGCAGAAGGTCGAGGCCTCCCAGGAAAAGCAGCTCGAAGCCGTGGGCGCCATCCTCGACAATACCGACCGGAAGACCGTCACCGAACGGGGCAAGGCGCTGCGTGCCATTCTGGAAGGCGCCTCGCCCGATGACCGGGCGGTGATCCGCAAGGCCCTGAAGGGCAAGATGTCGAAAAAACTGCGGCAGACGCTGGACAACCCCGACGAGGAGCTGGCCGACAACTGGCGTGATGGTGGCTACCCATACAAGAACCTGATGCGCAGGGCCAACTACGAAAAACAGAAATTCGCGCTGCAGGTCGAGCTGCTGAAGCTGCAGGCCTGGGCCAAGGAAACCGGCCAGCGCATCGTGATCCTGTTCGAGGGCCGTGACGCGGCCGGCAAGGGCGGCACCATCAAGCGCTTCATGGAGCACCTGAATCCGCGGGGCGCCCGTGTGGTGGCACTCGAGAAGCCCACCGACACCGAGCGTGGCCAGTGGTACTTCCAGCGCTACATCGAGCACCTGCCCACCCATGGCGAGATCGTGCTGTTCGACCGCAGCTGGTACAACCGCGCGGGCGTCGAACGCGTGATGGGCTTCTGCAGCAGCGAGGAGTACCAGGAGTTCATGAAGCAGGCGCCGGAGTTCGAGCGCCATCTGGTGCGCAGCGGCATCCACCTGGTGAAGTTCTGGTTCAGCGTGAGCCGCAAGGAGCAGCGCCGCCGCTTCCGTGAGCGCGAGGCCCACCCGCTGAAGCAGTGGAAGCTGAGCCCCATCGACAAGGCTTCGCTGGACAAGTGGGAGGACTACACCCGCGCCAAGGAAGCGATGTTCTTCGAAACCGACACGGCCGATGCGCCCTGGACGGTCATCAAGAGCGACTGCAAGAAGCGCGCCCGCCTCAACGCCATGCGCTACATCCTGCACAAGCTGCCCTACAGCAACAAATCCATCGAACGCATCGGCAAGCTCGATCCGCTGATCGTGGGCCGGGCCCACGTGGTGTACGAACGCGGCGAGCGCCCGGACGCCCTGCTGTAACGGCCGGCCCACGCAAAAGCGCCTGTCCCGATCCCCACAGCCAGTCTGGCTTCTTCCGGGGGGCGGGACAGGCGCTTTTTGGTGCAGGGCGGCAGCGGTACCGGGGCTGCCCTGCCGGCGGCGCAGATACGGCAGGCCGGGCGGGGCAACCAGTGCCCTGCCCGGCCCGTCCGGATCAGGCCTTGCCGTCAGCCTTGCGCAGGATGGCGTACATCTCGTCCTTCAGGCGCAGTTTTTCTTTCTTGAGATTCTCGATCTCGACGGCGCCGCCATGCTCGACCCCCGATTCCAGCGCCTTGACCTTGTGGTCGAGTTCGTTGTGTTTGTCGAAAAGACGTGCAAAATGCGAGTCTTCGGTCTTCAGCTTGGTGATCAGACCACGATATTCTGGAAACATGCCAGTCAACCTCAGGGATGGAAACAAAGGGCAATGCTGCATCCGGATGCATCCGTGCAGCGACTGGTTTGATGCTAGCACAAGCGCCCGGGTTTTCAGGGGCCGAAGCAGCCTGCCGGCCCTTCGTTGCAGACAGATCATCGTGGCCCGTCCGGGCTCGCACCGGTGAGGAAGCCATGCCAGCCACAGCCACCGATCCGACGCCAGACGTGCCCGCTCCCCGGCAGCGGCGCATCGCCCACCTGGACATGGATGCCTTCTTTGCCTCGGTGACGTTGCTGCAGTTTCCACAGCTGCGCGATCTGCCGGTGGTGATCGGAGGCAGCCGCCAGACCACGGCCGGGCTGCTGGCACAGATCGACAGCCAGCATCCGGACGCCGGATATCTGGCCCGCGCGCAGGCCGGCACACGGGAGGCGGAACAGGTCCTGGCCAGCATCGATCCGGCACACTTTCCTCACCTGCAGGGCTACCGGGGACGTGGGGTGACGACCACCGCCACCTATGCGGCACGCCGCTTTGGTCTGGGCTCGGGCATGGGGCTTGCCCGTGCGGCCCGGTTGTGCCCGCAGGCCATCCTGCTGCCCGCGGACTTCGACAGCTATCGGGCGTATTCACGGCGTTTCAAGGCCATCATCCTGTCGGAGGCGCCGGTGATGGAGGACCGCGGGATCGATGAAGTGTTCATCGACTTCACGGAACTGCCCGGCGTACAGCAGGATGGCGGACGTGCGCTGGCCGCCCGCATCCAGCAGCGCATCCAGGACGAAACGGGCCTGAGCTGCTCGATCGGTGTGGCACCGAACAAACTGCTGGCCAAGATGGCCAGTGACTTCGACAAACCGCATGGCATCACGATGATCCACCCGGAGGACCTGCAGACGCGGATCTGGCCCCTGCCCTGCCGGCTCATCAATGGCATCGGTCCGCGCACGGATGCACGGCTGCAGGCACTGGGGATAGGCACCATTGCGCAGCTGGCTGCCTGCGCCCTGCCCTGGCTGGTTCGGCATTTCGGGGCGCGTTCGGGACGATGGCTGCACGATGCTGCCTGGGGACGCGATGACCGGCCCGTGGCCGACCGGGGCGAGCCGGTCAGCATCAGCCGGGAAACCACCTTCGAGCGCGACCTGCATGCCGTGCACGACCGGGCGCTGCTGGGCCAGCTGTTCACCCGCCTTGCCGAGCAGACGGCGGCGGATCTGCAGCGCAAGGGCTACGCAGGCCGAACGGTGGGCATCAAGCTGCGTTATGCCGATTTCCGTACGGTGACGCGCGACCTGACCGTGGACACGCCCACCCAGGATGCCGCGCAGATCCGCCGTCTGGCCGGACTGTGCCTGAAACGGGTGGATCTGCGGCAGCGCCTGAGACTGCTGGGCATCCGGGTGTCGTCCCTCAGTCCGCATCCGCCGGCGCAGAAAGGGGTAGCCGGACATGAGGCACACATGCCACGGGACGCAGAGCACCCGGAGCCCCCGGGGAGGGATGCGCAAACCGGCCGGACACCGGGTAGCAGCCATGCACTGCCACTGCAGGGTGAGCTGCCGTTTTAGAGCAGGTATGAACGCATTCGTCCCTGCGCAGGCCCCCGGCCTTGCGTGACCAGCGTGGCCCTGCCCGGCATGACGCCTGTCCTGTCAGTCAGGCTTTTTTGATCCGACCCTTGACAGAACAGGGGAATTGGGTAAAAATCTTTTTTCTCTGGCGGGGTGGCAGAGTGGTTATGCAGCGGCCTGCAAAGCCGTGGACGCCGGTTCGATTCCGACCTCCGCCTCCAGATACCCAAAGCCGTTTGCCTGTTGTCCGGGCGAACGGCTTTTTTCATGTGCGCCCAGCATGGGCGCACACCTGCGGGTGCAAGTCCCGCCACAAGCTGGCCACAGTGAGTGAAGTGAAGCGCAACTGCACAAGGGCGACCGAGTGTGGGAAGGAAGCGTGGAGCGTAATCTGCGGGCCGATGTACAAGAACCGGATACAAGGCGTTGCCGAGCAGGGCGAACGGGCATGTAACCGCGAAGCTCTTGTGGCCAAG
The DNA here is from genome assembly GCF_003892345.1 of Lautropia dentalis. Lineage (GTDB taxonomy): Bacteria > Pseudomonadota > Gammaproteobacteria > Burkholderiales > Burkholderiaceae_E > Lautropia > Lautropia dentalis. Next base: position 1,854,875 of record NZ_RRUE01000001.1, on the reverse strand, counting down.
GCGAGGTGACGTAAATCCGGCGGTCGTGCAGAGAAGGTGTGCGTTCTTACCTGGGGAGATCTCGCCTTATGCTCGAAAGGGCGACGGTGTCGAGCCGGAGCGAGAAGTCAGCAGAGGTCGTAGTAGCAGGACCAGCCCCATGATGGGACACAGGTCAGGCGAAGGACCGAACGAGAGGATGTGTTGACAGGATCATGTCGATGTCAAAGGCCATGCATCAGAAGCCTGCACGAGTGGGGCGACATGCAGTGAGTAGGGGTGAAGCCCCGAGGGGCGCATGTCGTGATGAAGCCTGCGGCCCGCGACATGACACCGAAGACACAGGAGCAGGGCTGCTCGATGCAGTTCTGGAAAGAGCCAACATGCAGCGGGCATGGAGGCGGGTGAAGGCCAATCGGGGAACGGCCGGTGTGGATGGTCTGGACATCGACCAGACAGCCCGGCAGCTCAAGACCGAATGGCCGCGAATCCGCGAAGCACTGTTGCAGGGGACGTACCGGCCCAGCCCGGTACGACGGGTCATGATTCCGAAGCCGGGAGGTGGACAGCGAGAGCTGGGCATCCCGACGGTAACGGACAGACTGATCCAGCAGGCACTGCTGCAGGTACTGCAGCCGATGATTGATCCGGGCTTCAGTGAACACAGCTACGGCTTTCGGCCGGGACGGCGTGCGCACGACGCGGTGTTGGCCGCGCAGTCGTACATCCAGTCCGGCAGGAAGATCGTGGTGGATGTCGATCTGGAGAAGTTCTTTGACCGGGTCAATCACGACATCCTGATGGATCGCGTCAGAAAGCGCATTGGAGATGATGGCGTATGCCGTCTGGTCCGGGCGTATCTGAACGCGGGAATCATGGATGGCGGCGTGGTCGTAGAGCGGCACGAGGGGACACCGCAAGGTGGACCGCTGTCGCCGCTGCTGGCCAACCTGCTGCTCGATGAGGTGGACAAGGCGCTGGAGGCGCGCGGGCATTGCTTCGTTCGGTATGCCGACGACTGTAACGTATATGTGCACAGTCGTCGGGCAGGCGAACGGGTGATGCAGCTGTTGCGCCGGCTGTACGGCAGGCTGCATTTGCGGATCAACGAATCCAAGAGTGCGGTGGCCAGCGTCTTCACTGGCCGCAAGTTTCTGGGCTTCAGCTTCTGGATGGCTCCGAAAGGGGTCGTCAAACGGAGGGTGGCCCGGAAAGCTGTGATGGCCTTCAGGCAGCGTGTGCGCTGGCTGACCCGCCGCAGTGGCGGACGCAGCATACAGCAGGTGGTCGATGGGCTTCGCCCATTGCTGCTGGGATGGAGAGCCTATTTCAGACTGGCGCAAACGACAGGCGTCTGGCGAGAGCTGGATGAATGGATACGTCACCGGCTGCGGGCCATCCAGCTCAGGCAGTGGAAGCGGGGCAAGACCATGTTCAGGGAGTTGTGCGCCATGGGCGCAAGCACGGAAGTGGCCCGGAAAGTGGCGGCAAACAGCCGGCGCTGGTGGCACAACAGTGCGATGCTGCTCAACAGCGTGCTGACCCTGTCATGGTTCGACAGTCTTGGCCTGCCCCGTCTGGCATCATCCTGAATGTCCTCTCGAACCGCCCGGTGCGGACCCGCATGCCGGGTGGTGTGGCAGGGGTGCAGCCCAGAGGGCTGCCCCCTATGCCGATGTCTGCTTTGGGAAGCTCAAAAAAGTCCTGCCGCACGTTGACTCCCTGTCCGGTAACTGTCCATGGACATTCTCTGGAGATGGGCCATGGGCGATCAAGTCAGGCCATTGAGCCCGTTCGGTCCGACATCAGTGAAGTCGGTTCCCTGGGGCAGGCCCGCGCAGCAAGGCACCTTTTCTGAACACAGCGCCTTGTCAGTGCACGATCCAGTGCCTGCGCAGGGGAAGCCAGCCGGCCCGGACACGCCGGAAAAGCCGGTTTCAGGCCCCGCTGCGTCCCTGCAGCTGCGGCCATGCCTGCTTCAGGTAGTAGACCATCGAGATGAAGGTCTGGATGGCGGCCAGGGTGATCATCCAGCTGCCCCAGTACTGGCAGTCGAACTGGCCGATGGGATCGTGATAGAGCAGCAGGGGAATGGCCACCATCTGCACGGCCGTCTTGACCTTGCCCATCCAGTTGACGGCCACGCTCTTGCGGGCGCCGATGCTGGCCATCCATTCACGCAGGGCCGAGATGGTGATTTCACGCCCGATGATGATGATGGCGATGCCGGCATTGATGCGATCGAGATCGAGCAGCATGACCAGCGCCACGCAGACCAGCAGCTTGTCGGCCACGGGGTCGAGAAAGGCGCCCAGTTCGGTCTGCTGGCCCAGCCGGCGCGCCAGCCAGCCGTCGAGCCAGTCGGTCAGCGAGGCCACGATGAAGATGACGGTGGCCCACAGGTTGCGGCTGGGTTCGCCCCAGGCATCGAAGGGGAGCATGTACACACAGACCAGCAGCGGAATGGCAAGGATACGCTGCCACGTGAGCAGGTTGGGCAGATTGAAGGCCATGGTGCAGGTCTGTCAGGACATCGGAAAATTATTTTCCAAAGCCTATCACATCAGCCGGGACAGACAAAAATGGGGGCTCCCGGTGACACAGGTTGTTGCGTTACAGCCCTCTGTCCGTATGCGATGCCCTGCCAGCAGGCAATTCCCGTCAGGAAACGGCCGGGACCGGCGCGGAAACGGGTGGGTCCATGACACACATCCTGAGCAGCCCTGGCCATGCACGGATCCCGGGGTCGGGAGACTGGGCGACACGCTGCAGGTTCACCGCATATCACCACTGTGGTGCAGCTGCTGGTAGATGGATTCGGCCAGGGGCAGCGAGATGCCCTCGACGCTGGCCAGATCCTCGACGCTGGCCGCCATGATGCCGCGCAGGCCCCCGAAGCGCGACAGCAGGCGCTGGCGGCGACGCGGCCCCACGCCATCGACCTCTTCGAGACGCGAGACCCTGCGTGCCTTCGCCCGGCGGGCCCGCATACCGGTGATGGCAAAGCGGTGGGCCTCGTCACGGATCTGGGCCACCAGCATCAGCGCAGGCGATTCTCCGCCCAGCACCAGCGGCTCACGGCCATCGGCAAAGACGAGCGTCTCCAGCCCGACCTTGCGCCCTTCCCCCTTGGCCACGCCCACCAGCAAACCGATGTCCAGCCCCAGCGATTCGAACACCTCGCGGGCGCTGCTGATCTGGCCCTTGCCGCCATCGACCAGCACGATGTCGGGCATGCGGGCTGCATCACTGCGCTTTCTGGCCTCCTCTTCCGGCTGCGGACCATCCGGCTTCTCGGCCCATTTGCCGTAGCGACGCAGGAGAACCTGGCGCATGGCGGCGTAGTCGTCACCGGGCTCGATGCCCTGGATGTTGAAGCGGCGATACTGGCCGGGCGTCATGCGGTTGTTTTCGTAGACGACGCAGGAAGCCTGCGTGGCCTCGCCCATGGTGTGGCTGATGTCGAAGCATTCCACCCGCAGGCTGGCCGGATCGAGCGACAGGCCCAGCACATCGAGCAGATCCTGCGTGCGACGCAGCTGCGAGCCGTCGATGGCCAGATGCCGGGTGAGCGCGATCTTCGCGTTGGTATGGGCCTGCATCAGCCAGCGGCGGCGGCTGGCCCGCGGATCCTGCACCCAGGCCACCGGATGCCCGGCCTGGGCGCGCAGCATGTCGAGCATTTCCGGGTCCTGCGGTTTCTGGGCACAGATGATCACGCCCGGAATGGTGGCGCCGGCGTAGTGCTGGGTGAGAAAGGCATCGAGCACGGAGGCGAGCGTGTCCTGGTCCACCTCGCCCACCTGGGTGGGAAAGTGGGCCTTGTCGCCCAGGTGACGACCGCCGCGGACCATGGCCAGGTTCAGGCAGACATGACCATCGGCCTGTTCGATGGCGATGATGTCGGCATCGGTGTCGGCGTTGACCTCCATCGACTGCTGGTGCTGCACGCGCGACAGGGCACTGATGCGGTCGCGCAGCACGGCCGCCTCCTCGAAGCGCAGTTCCCCGGCGGCCTGCTGCATCTCGGCCTCCATCTCTTCGAGGATTTCCTTGTGCCCCCCTTTCAGGAAGGTGATGGCGGCGTTGACATCACGCCGGTAGTGTTCCTCGTCGATCAGCCCCACGCAGGGCGCGCTGCAGCGGCGAATCTGGTGCAGCAGGCAGGGGCGCGAACGGTTGGCGAAGTAGCTGTCCTCGCAGGTGCGCAGGTGAAAGATCTTCTGCAGCAGCTGGATGCCCTCGCGCACGGCAAAGGCGCTGGGATAGGGGCCGAAGAACTGCGAACGCCGGTCCGTACCGCCCCGGTAGTACGAGATCTGTGGAAAAGGATGGGCGCTGAGCTTGAGGAAGGGATAGGTCTTGTCGTCCCGGAACAGGATGTTGAAGCGGGGCTTCAGCGTCTTGATCAGGTTGTTTTCCAGCAGCAGGGCCTCGGCCTCGGAGCCGACGGTGGTGGTGTCGATCTCCACCACGCGCGAGATCATCTGCGCGGTGCGCGGGCTGGGCAGATTCCTGCGGAAGTACGAGCGCACCCGCTTGCCCAGGTCACGCGCCTTGCCCACGTAGAGCACGGTGCCACTGGCGTCCTTCATGCGGTAGACGCCGGGCAGTGCGGGGAGCGTGCGCAGAAAGAGCTTCAGGTCGGCCGGGCGTTCCAGCAGCGGCGCCGGAACAGGCGATGCGGGCGCATCGGGGGATGGCGAAGCACCGGCCATGTCCGGCACAGGGGCCGCTTCACCGGTACCGCTGCCTTGCGGTACACCGGCGGCGTCCGCTGTGCCGGCAACGCCCGGCGTGCCGGCAGCCTCCGGGGCGCCAGCGGTATCTGGCTCATGCGTGACCGCCGGGGAGACAGCAGCGTCCGCTTCTGCAGGGGACGGAACATCGTTCATGCCCGCAAGCTTACCCCATCACCCGCGGGCGCAGCGCGTCGAGGCGGCGCTGCAGGTGCGGGTTGGCCGGCGGTTCCAGGCTGGCCAGCAGCTCGTCGGCCAGGTCGGGACGGTTGCAGACCAGCACCATGTCGCAGCCGGCCTTCAGCGCTGCCGTGGCGCGTGCCGTGATGCCCCCGGCCACGGTGGCCGCTTCCATCGTGAGGTCGTCAGAGAAGATCAGGCCGTCGAAGCCCAGACGCCGGCGCAGGATGGTCTGCAGCCAGCGCTTCGAGAAACCGGCCGGCTTGCGGTCCACCTGCGGATAGATGACATGGGCGGGCATGACGGCCGTGAGCGCAGCGCCCAGCCAGGCATAGGGCGCGGCATCGTCGGCAAGGATCTCGTCCAGGCTGCGCTCGTCCACCGGCATGGCCACGTGCGAGTCGGCATCGGCAAAGCCATGGCCGGGGAAGTGCTTGCCGCAGTTGGCCATGCCGGCCAGCAGCAGGCCGTGGGTCAGGCAGCGCGCCAGCATGGCAACCACACGCGGGTCACTGTGGAAGGCCCGGGTTCCGATGACACTGGAACGCCCCCAGTCCAGATCGAGCACCGGGGCGAAGGTGAAGTCCACACCGACAGCCCGCAGTTCCTCGCCCATCTTCCGGCCGATGTCGGTGGCCTCGCGGCAGGCAGCCAGCACGTCCTGGTCCCAGCGCTCGCCCAGCGTGCGCATGGCCGGGATGGCCGAGAAGCCCTCGCGGAAACGCTGCACGCGTCCGCCCTCGTGATCGACCGCCACCAGCAGCGGCGGGGTCCGGCAGGCGTGGATTTCATCGGTCAGCGCCCGCAGCTGCCCGGGCGACTGATAGTTGCGGGCAAACAGGATGACCCCGCCGACCAGCGGATGACGCAGGCGCCGGCGTTCGGCATCGGTGAGGTGCAGGCCCTGGACATCGACCACGACCGGGCCGGGAGGCAGGTTGCGACTGCGACGGGACAGGGGTTTGGCTGAAGTGGCGAACATGGTGACGGCAGAAAGGCCAGACGGCCCCGGGGGGAAGGATGAGCAGGAGGGGCGGGCTGCCCCGGAAAAAAAATCAGCCGCGCAGCAGCCGGCGCTGCTGTGCGTCGGCAGCCGCCTCGCGCATCAGCGCCTTCAGGCTGGCCACGGCCTCGCGCAGGCCGACGAACACGGCCCGCGAGACGATGGCGTGTCCGATGTGCAGCTCCCGCACCCCCGGCAGCGCCGCGATGGGCTGCACGTTGAAGTAGTTCAGGCCGTGTCCGGCGTTGAAGCGCATGCCGGCCTGCTGGATCAGCCGGCCCGCTTCGGCCACGCGGTCGATCTCGCGACGGATGGCAGGACTGTCCACATCCCGGCCGTCCCGGTGAAAGGCTTCGGCATAGGGCCCCGTGTGCAGTTCGCAGACGGAGGCACCGACCCGGGCCGCGGCCTCGACCTGGGCAGGCTCGGCATCGATGAACACGCTGGTGGTGATGCCGGCATCGACCAGACGACCGATGGCGGCCCCGATGGCAGCCTCCTGTGACACGATATCCAGCCCGCCCTCGGTGGTGATCTCGTGCCGCCCCTCGGGCACCAGCATGGCCATCTCGGGCTTCAGCGCCAGGGCAATGTCCACCATCTCGGCGGTGGCGGCCATTTCGAGGTTGAGCTTGATGTGGGTCTGCTCGCGCAGGCGCCTCACGTCGGCATCCTGGATGTGGCGACGGTCTTCGCGCAGGTGCACGGTGATGCCGTCGGCGCCGCCCAGATGCGCCTCGACCGCGGCCCAGACGGGGTCGGGTTCATAGGTACGCCGTACCTGGCGCAGGGTGGCCACGTGGTCGATGTTGACGCCGAGTTCGATCATGGGAGTAAACGGAAAATCAGGCGAGAGTTCAAAAGGAAATACTGGATGACCCGGGTTGGGAGCCAGCACGCCGCAGGGTTATTGCAGAAATCCCCTGGAGCGTGTCACGGACGCCTTCGTCCCCGCGCTGCCCCCAACCGTGTGCAGACAGGGCGCCGCGCAGGCAAGGCTGACCACCTTGCCAGACCTGCCCGGGTCATGCAACAGAAAGCGCCAGGAAACCTCACAGCCGCTGCAGGTCCATCAGGATGCGCCGGGTATCGAGCGAGGCGCCCTCCAGCGGCAGGGCCAGCATCAGCCGCGACAGGCGCTTGGCCTGCGACAGCACGCCGGGTGCATCATACCGCCCCGCGGCGATCTGCAGCAGGGTCTGGCCGCTGAATGTGGCGTGATCTTCAGCCTGGGTGGCAAACCACTGGCCCTCGTTCATCCGGTAGTTGCGTGCCGGCTGCAGCGGCACCCCCTGATGGTCGGCCGCCAGATCGGGCGCATAGCCGATTTCCTGCAGCAGCAGCCATTCGAAGCGGCGCAGGATGCGTTCATCCGCCCCCTGCCCGCCCAGCTGGTGCAGCGCGCTGGTGTAGGCATCGAAGAGCTGGGGGTGCGGGTCCTCCCGGGCCAGCAGGCGCATGACCAGTTCGTTGAGGTAAAAGCCGAACAGCAGCGCCCGACCCGATGGCACGGCCATGCCGCCCTGCCATTCGGCGCGGGTGAGCGTGCGCAACTCGTTGCGGCCACTGAGGCGAAACGCAATGGGCTGGAACTGCAGCAGCACCGGACGCAGCGCCGAGGTGGGGCGCCGCGCCCCCTTGGCCACGGCCGACAGGCGGCCGCGGTCGCGCAGGAGCAGCTCGACGATCAGGCTGGTCTCGCGCCAGGGCCGGCTGTGCAGCACGAAGCCGGGTTCGTCGGTGAGCGGTCCGGGACCGGGTTTCATTCGTAACCGTAGCTGCGCAGGTGGGTGCCATCCTTCGACCAGCCACTGCGCACCTGGACCCACAGGGTCAGGAACACCTTGCCGTCGAACATTTTCTCCATGTCCTGCCGGGCCTCGCTGGCAATGCGCTTGATGCGTTCACCGCCCTGCCCCAGCACGATGGGCTTCTGGGCCCGCCGTTCGACGATGATGGTGGCGGCGATGCGACGAAGGTTCCCTTCCTCCTCGAAGCGGTCGATGACGACCGTGCTTTCGTAGGGCAGCTCCTCGCCCAGCAGCCGGAAGAGCTTTTCGCGGATGATCTCGGCGGCAAAGAAGCGTTCGGGGCGGTCGGTGAGTTCGTCCTCGCCGTAGATGGGCGGTGCTTCCGGCAGATGCTGTTCGATGGCATCGAGCAGTGCGTCGATGCCCTGGCCGTTGCGGGCCGACAGCGGCACGATGGCCGCCAGGGCGGGATGGTCCGCATGCAGCTTCGCGATCAGCGGCAGCGCCTCGTTGACGCTGGGCAGCTGGTCGATCTTGTTCAGCACGACGATGACCGGGGCATCGCCCTTCAGCCATGCGAGGATCTGGTCATCCTCCCGCCGCCAGCGGCCGGCCTCGGTGACCAGCACCACCACATCGGCCTGCTGGCCGACGGACTGGGCGGTACGGTTGAGGATTTTGTTCAGCGGGTTGATGCGCTGGGTCTGGTAGCCCGGGGAATCGACGAGGATCAGCTGCGCGTTCGGACGCGAGAGCACGCCCTGGATGCGGTGCCGGGTGGTCTGTGCCCGGTCGGCCGTGATGGACAGCATCTGCCCCATCAGCTGGTTGAGCAGCGTGGACTTGCCGGTGTTGGGGCGTCCGACGAGGGCCACGTAGCCGCAGCGAAAACCGGCGACATGATCGGGAGAAAAAGGCTGGGTCATGGAAGGACGGGCAGGCAGCGGCACGACGGGCACCATGGGCACGGCACCGGTGATGCGCTGCGCCGCGCACATGGCGCGTTGTTCGTTGCCGGGTCTGGAAAGGGCGTCCCTGGCCGCACTGCACCGCGTGCACGGGGCAATGGCAGCCCTGAATGGAAACGGAACCCGTAGTTTACGCGGTGCTGCACCCCGGGAGCCCGTAGTTTACGCGGTGCGGCGCCCCGGGTGGGCTTCGCGTCAGCGCACGCCGTGAGCGGCCAGGTGGTCGAGGGCGGCCCGGGCAGCAACCTGCTCGGCCTTACGGCGGCTGTCGCCCTGCCCTTCGAAGACCAGGGCGGGCTTCTGGAGGCGCACACGCACCTCGAAGTGCTGGTGGTGGGCCTGCCCATGGGTGGCCACCACCTCGTAATGCGGCAGGGGCAGCCGGTGGCCCTGCAGATACTCCTGCAGGCGGGTCTTGGCATCCTTGCCCAGCTCGGCCGGGTCGGCGCTGTCGAGCAGGGGGGCGTACAGTCGTTCGACCACCTGCGCGGCCGTGTCGAAGCCCGATTCGAGATAGATGGCCCCCAGCAGGGCCTCGACCGCATCGGCCAGGATGGAAGGCCGCTGGTGCCCGCCACTGCGGCGCTCGCCCTCGCCGAGGATCAGCGCATCGGGCACGCCGAGCGTGCGGGCGATGTCATGGAGCGGATCCTGCTTGACCAGATTGGCCCGCAGGCGTGACAGCTCGCCCTCGGGCGAGGTGGTGTAGCGCCGGTACAGCAGGGAAGCCACTGCGCAGTTGAGCACGCTGTCGCCCAGAAACTCCAGGCGCTCGTTGTGCTGGCGCCCGAAGCTGCGATGGGTCAGCGCCTGGGCCAGCAGTTCCGGTGACTGGAACCGGTAGCCCAGACGATTTTCCAGGATGCGTCTGATCGTGTCGCGAATGGCGCCTGTCATGCGGGGGTATGGTCCTCAGCGTGCCCGGGCATCCCCTTCGTAGTCGATGACCAGGCTGGCCGGACCGAACAGGGGAATGCGTTTTTCATACTTGAACGAAACCTGCAGCTGCTCGCCGGCGCCCTTCTCGATTTTCAGGTCCTTGCTGCTGATGGCGCTGAAATCGTCGATGGCCTGCGAGCGGTCGAACGCGCTGCGGATGGCTTCGGGATTGTTGTTGCCCGACGAGCTGACGGCACGGACCAGGGCCTTCTTGATGTTCTGGTACTCGATGAACGTGGGGACAACGCGCATCACCACCAGCGACGTGAAGCCGATGACGATGCAGATCAGCAGCAAGCTGACCAGGGTGAGGCCGCGCTGGCGGCGGGAAACGGAAAGGGAAGCTTTCATGATGTGAGCGGATCGGCCAGACTGGCAAAAAGGGAAACCGGCGGACGGCAGGCCTGCTGTCGGCTGCCGGACCTTCACCGGAATGAGCCAATTCTCTGCAGATCGTTGAAATTCATCCAGATGAAAAAGGCCCGTCCAACCAGGTTTTTCTCGGGAACGAATCCCCAGGCCCGGCTGTCGAGACTGTTGTCGCGGTTGTCTCCCATCACGAAGTAATTGTTTTCCGGCACCTTGCAGGTCAGCTCGGTGGGGGTGTAGTGGCAGTATTTTTCGGTTTCCGGCGTGCGTTGCATCGGTACGACGGCCGGGTTCTGCAAATCGATCAGCATCTTGTGCGACACGTTGCCGATGGTCTCCGAATAGCGCTGCATGTAGCGGCCGCGATCGGCATCGAAATATTCGCCGTCATCGTGCAAGGCCGCTTCGTCGCCATTGATGAACACGCGGCCACGGCGCACGGTGATGGTGTCGCCCGGCACGCCGATGACGCGCTTGATGTAATCGACCGATGGATCCATCGGGTAGCGGAACACCACCGTGTCACCACGCTGGGGCGACCCCACGTCGATGATCTTGGTGTCGAACACCGGCAGGCGCACGCCGTAGCTGTATTTGTTCACCAGGATCAGGTCGCCCACCAGCAGGGTGGGAATCATGGAACCGGAAGGAATCTTGAAGGGCTCGAACAGGAACGAGCGCACCATGAACACCACGAACAGCACCGGAAACAGGCCGGCCGTGTAGTCGAGCCAGGCAGGCCGCCGGACCAGGCTGCTCTCGAGCTGCTGGCGGGCCTGCGGGCTGACCTTGCCCCCCCGGGACGTCTGGTCCCGCTCCCAGGCCTTGACGCGTTCGGCCGCATGACGCCGCCGGCCAGGTGCCAGCACGAGCACGTCGAGCAGCCACATGCACAGGGTGAAGGCGGTCAGCAGAAAGAGAATGAGCGGGAAATTCATGGTGAAGGAATCTGGAAACCGGCAGAAAAGTCAGCAGGACGCGAGGAAACCTCTGCAGGCGCCTGCGAACGCCCGGGCTCCGGGATCGGAATGGGGCGGAAACGGCATGGCAGCGGCCGGCAGACAGGGGTGCAAACCGCAACCGGACGCAAACATAGCAGGAAGCAAACGTAAAATGCGCGAACCCGTCATGGTATCCGACGAACGGTCGGACAGACAGCCCGTGACCGGGAAAAAGAACGCGCCCATCACGGAAAGGGGTGGCCTGCCGGGCGTCCGGTACTGCCAGCCGGCAGCACGGACACCGTGCCCGGGGAGCGTGACGGTGCGCGCCACATCCTCCGGCATCAGCGCTCCTCGGCCTGCAGAACCGCCAGGAAGGCCTCCTGCGGAATTTCGACCGAACCGACCTGCTTCATGCGCTTCTTGCCGGCCTTCTGCTTCTCGAGCAGCTTGCGCTTGCGGGTGATGTCGCCACCATAGCACTTGGCCAGCACGTTCTTGCGCAGGGCCTTGATGGTCTCGCGGGCGATGATGTTGCTGCCGATGGCGGCCTGCACGGCCACATCGAACATCTGGCGCGGAATCAGCTCGCGCATGCGGCTGGCCACCTCGCGGCCGCGCGAGACCGCGTTGGAACGGTGCACGATGACCGACAGTGCATCGACCCGGTCGCCGTTGATCAGCAGGTCCATCTTGACCACGTCGGAGGGGCGGTACTCGAGAAACTCGTAGTCCATCGACGCATAGCCGCGCGAGACGGACTTCAGGCGGTCGAAGAAATCGAGCACGATCTCGCTCATCGGCAGCTCGTAGGTGAGATGCACGGCGCGGCCGTGATAGGTGAGATCGCGCTGGAGGCCACGCTTGCCGGTGCACAGCGTGATGACCGGGCCCACGTATTCCTGCGGCACGAAGATGACCACCTTGACGATGGGTTCGCGAATTTCGGCGATGCGCGCCTGCTCGGGCATGCGCGACGGGTTTTCGATGCGCTCGACGGTACCGTCGGTGAGCACGACCTCGTAGATCACGGTGGGCGCCGTGGTGATGAGGTCCATGTCGTATTCGCGCTCGAGCCGCTCCTGCACGATGTCCATGTGCAGCATGCCGAGGAAGCCGCAGCGAAAACCAAAGCCCAGCGCCTGCGAGACCTCGGGTTCGAACTGCAGCGAGGCATCATTGAGCTTGAGCTTTTCGAGCGCGTCGCGCAGGGCGTCGTACTCGCTGGCCTCGACCGGATAGAGGCCGGCAAACACCGAGGGCTTGATTTCCTTGAAGCCGGGCAGCGGATCCTTTGCCGCCGGCGAGACGTGGGTGATGGTGTCCCCCACCTTCGCGTGCTTCAGTTCCTTCATGCCGGTGATGATGAAGCCCACCTGCCCGGCCGAAAGGGTGTCGCGCGGCGAGGAACGCGGCGTGAACACACCCAGCTGGTCGCAGTGATGCGTGGCATCGGTGGCCATCATGCGGATGCGATCCTTCACGCGCAGGGTGCCGTTGACCACGCGCACGAGCATCACCACGCCGACGTAGTTGTCGAACCACGAGTCGATGATCAGCGCCTGCAGCGGGGCGTCCGGATCGCCCTTGGGCGGCGGGATGCGGGTGACGATGGCATCGATGATCTCGTCCAGCCCCAGCCCCGTCTTGGCGCTGGCCGGAATGGCCTCGCTGGCGTCGATGCCGATCACGTCCTCGATCTCGGCCCGGGCATTGTCCGGGTCGGCCGAGGGCAGGTCCATCTTGTTCAGCACGGGCACGACCTCGACGCCGAGGTCGATGGCGGTGTAGCAGTTGGCCACCGTCTGCGCCTCCACACCCTGCGAGGCATCGACCACCAGCAGCGCCCCCTCGCAGGCCGAGAGCGAACGGCTGACCTCGTAGGAGAAGTCGACGTGTCCCGGGGTGTCGATGAGGTTAAACTGGTAGACGGTACCGTCGGCCGCCTTGTGCAGCAGCGACGCCGTCTGCGCCTTGATGGTGATGCCGCGCTCGCGTTCCAGGTCCATCGAATCGAGCACCTGGCTGTCCATTTCACGGTCGGACAGGCCGCCCAGGCGGTGGATCAGCCGGTCGGCCAGCGTGGATTTGCCATGGTCGATGTGGGCAATGATGGAAAAGTTGCGAATGTGCTGCATGCCGGTGACAAGTGACGGAAGCGCTGCAAGGGTGCCGCAGGGCGCTGGCAGGGCTTCCTGGGCGCGTGGACACGGAAAAATGGCCCGCCCTGCCTGGGCAGGACGGGCGCATGCCGTGAAGGAGCCCTATTGTATAGTGGCAGCAGTGGCACTGTGCCCGGGCATCACACGTCCTACGGGCGGACCGGAATGTACGAGGCTTCGCCACCGCGCTTGACCAGCAGCACCAGCGTGCGCTTGCGGTCGAGCTTGGTGACCAGCCCCTCGAACTGGGCGGCCGAGGAGATCGGCTGGCTGTTGAGCTGCAACAGCACGTCGCCTTCACGCAGGCCGGCGCGGGCCGCCGGGCCGTTCGGCTCCAGCCCGGTGACCACCACGCCATCACGCGGCTGGTCCTGGCTCTTGCGCTGTTCGGCGTTCAGGTCGGACGCCATGATGCCCAGCCAGTTGGCCCTGGCCGGGGCCTGCTGTTCGGGCTGCGGCCGTTTGGCATTGCCGGCCTGGTCGCTGGGCACTTCGCCGACGGTAACCTGCAGGGTACGTGCAGCGCCGGCACGCCAGACCTCGACGCTGGCCTTCGTGCCGGGGCGGGTATTGCCCACCAGCCGCGGCAGGTCGGACGAACGCTCGATGGTGCGGCCTTCGTAGCGCAGGATGATGTCGCCCGGCTGCAGACCGGCCTTCGCCGCCGGCCCCTTCGGATCGACGCTGCTGACCTGGGCGCCCGTGGGTTTGGACAGGCCCAGCGGCTCGGCGATGTCCTTGGTGACCTCGGTGATGGCCACCCCGATGCGGCCGCGCACCACGTGGCCGTTGGCCTTGAGCTGCTCGGTCACGCGCATCGCCTCGTCGATGGGAATGGCGAAGGAGATGCCCATGAAGCCGCCGGTGCGGCTGTAGATCTGGGAGTTGATGCCGATGGCCTGCCCGTCCATGTTGATCAGCGGACCACCGGAGTTGCCGGGATTGACCGCCACGTCGGTCTGGATGAACGGCAGGTAGTCGCCCGTCTCGCGCGCCTTGGCCGAGACGATGCCGGCGGTGACGGTGTTCTCCAGCCCGAAGGGCGAGCCGATGGCCAGCACCCATTCACCCACACGCAGCCTGTTCGGGTCGCCGATGGCGAGCACCGGCAGTTCGGCCGCGTCGATCTTGAGCAGGGCCACGTCGGTGTTCTTGTCCGAGCCGATCAGGCGGGCCTTGAACTCGCGCTTGTCGGTGAGTGTGACGTAGATGTCATCGGCGCCATCCACCACGTGGTGGTTGGTCATCACATAGCCATCGGCCGAGATGATGAATCCGGAACCGAGGCCCCGGGGAATCTCCTCACCCGACTGACCCGGCGGCAGCTGGCGCTGGCGTCCCTGCCCCTGGCCCTGACCGGGCAGCCCGGGCATGGCGCCGGGCGGCAGGAAGCGGCGGAAGAACTCGAAGAACGGATCATCCGGGTCGAGCAGTTCTGCCCCCCCGCCCTGCTGGGCCTGGCTGGCCGCACGTTCGGTGGTGCGGATGTTGACCACGGCGCCCCCGGTTTTCTCGACCAGGCCGGTGAAATCGGGCAGACCGCGTACGGCTTGGGCCTGCACCGGTGCTGGCTGCAGCAGGGTGGCGGACCCTACGAACAGGCTGGCCACGGCCAGGGCGGAAGCAGCCAGCGTGGTACGCAGCGGACGCTGGACGGGGGCGGTGAGCCGTGCACCGACGGACCGGCGGGAAGACTTGGAAATGCTCATCGATCGGGAAACCTCACAGAAGGACGGGTTCTGGACGCGAAACGCCGCGGGCGTGTGTGATAAACCTGTCCGAAAAATTCTTTAGCCTCTTCCACCCCGCCTGCGCCACACCAGCCAGCGCCGCACGGCGGCCGCATCGGCGGTGCCCAGACGGGGAAGCCACAGCAGGCAGCTGCCACGCTGCAGCGGCTGGTTCAACGCCTCAGCCGCCGCATGGGTTGACGAGGCGGGAGATGTGCCGGCCGCCACGTGCAGCAGCGGGCCGAGCCACAGGGTGCGCAGCTCGACGGCCGTGGCCCAGTCGCCATCCGGCTGCCAGCGTACGAGCAGCATGCCGTCGTCGAGAAACTGCAGTGCCTCTGGCTGCCGGTACTGGACGCGGGCCTGCGCACACAGGCTGGCCGGGTTGCAGGCCCCTGCACGGCGGCTGGCATTGAAGACACGGGGAAGCAGCCAGGACAGCCCGAGGAGCGCGGCAAACCCGGCAAAGCGCCAGGGATTGCCCGGTCCGGACAGCCACGTCAGGCCAATGGCCAGCACGACCAGCCCGATCACGAGCTGGTCGAAGCGCCGGCCGACGTCGGCGTGGCTGACCTGGATCTGCAGAGATTCGGACATGAGAGGCATCCCGGAAGCGGCCGGACCTGGCGTCCACAGGGAAGCGGCGCTCATCCGGAAGCGTTGCCCACAAGAAAGCGGCGCTCACCTGAAAGCAGCGTCCATGACGAAGCGGCGCTGACAGACAGCGGCGCCCACGGAAAACTGCCGCGCACCACCACCCGCCTGCCTGTGACAGGAAGGTGCCGGTTGCGCGGCAGCGGGCGCACGAGAGCGCTGGTCGCCGGGGCGCAGACGCCCCCCGGCGGGGCAGATACCGGCCAGAGCCGGCCACCCGGCCCGTCAGCGGTAACGGCGCAGCACCAGCGTTCCGTTGGTGCCACCGAAACCAAAGGAGTTCGACAGTGCGATGTCGATGTCCATCTCCCGCGCCTCGTTGGCGCAGTAATCGAGATCGCACGCCGGATCCTGGTTGTCGATGTTGATGGTGGGTGGCGAGACCTGATGGTAAACGGCCAGTGCACTGAACACCGCCTCGATTCCGCCCGCCGCGCCCAGCAGGTGGCCGGTCATGGACTTGGTGGAATTGACGACGACCTTTTTGGCCTGGTCACCGAAGGCCAGCTTGATGGCGCTGGTTTCGTTCAGGTCACCCAGCGGCGTGGACGTGCCATGCGCGTTGATGTACTGCACCTGATCGACGTTGATGCCGGCATCGCGCAGGGCATTCTGCATGCCCCGGGCGGGCCCCCGCAGGTCTGGCGCGGTGATGTGGTGTGCATCGGAACTCATGCCGAAACCGATCAGCTCGGCGTAGATCCGTGCACCCCGCTTCTTCGCGTGTTCCAGCTCTTCGAGCACCAGCACGCCTGCGCCTTCACCCAGCACGAAGCCATCGCGGTCGCGGTCCCACGGACGGCTGGCCGCCTGCGGGTCGTCGTTGCGCGTGGACAGTGCCTTCATGGAGGCGAACCCACCCACGCCCAGCGGGGACAGGTTGGATTCGGTGCCACCGGCCAGCATCATGTCTGCGTCACCATAGGCGATGAGCCGCCCGGCGTCGCCCACGCAATGCAGGCCCGTGGTGCAGGCGCTGACGATGGCATAGCTCGGCCCCTGCAGGCCCAGCATGATCGACAGCTGTCCAGCCACCAGGTTGATGATGGACCCCGGCACGAAGAACGGCGAGATGCGCCGTGCCCCCTTGGCGAGGTACTCCTTGTGCGTGGCTTCGATGAGGGGAAGACCACCGATGCCCGAACCCACGAAGGCGCCAAACCGCTCGGCGTTTGCTTCGGTGATTTCGAGGCCGCTGTCGCGGAAGGCCTGCAGGCCCGCCGCCACACCGTAGTGGATGAAGGTGTCGAAGTGCCGAAGCTCCTTCGGGTTCATCCAGTCGGCCGGGTTGAAGTCCTTCACCTCGCCGGCGATGCGCGACGAGAACGCCGATGCATCGAAGCGGGTGATGGGTCCGACCCCCGACTTGCCGGCCACCAGATTGGCCCATCCCGTCCCGACGTCGTTACCGACCGGCGAGATGAGGCCAAGGCCCGTAATGACGACGCGACGCTTGCTCATCAGCTCTTGGACTGCGCCGTGACGAAGTCGATGGCCTGTTGCACCGTGGTGATTTTCTCGGCTTCCTCGTCGGGGATTTCGGTACCGAATTCATCTTCCAGCGCCATGACCAGCTCGACGTTGTCCAGCGAATCGGCGCCCAGATCGTCCACGAAGGACGATGAGGTCTTGACCTCGGCTTCGTTCACGCCCAGCTGCTCGGCCACAATCTTCTTGACCCGCGCCTCGATATCCGACATTTCAATACTCTCCTGATGAGTGATGATGCCGGTACATGTTACCGGCTTTTTTGGGTTTCTCGATGCCCCCGGGTAAACCCGTGGGCTGCAAGGCTTCCGGGATGGAAGCCACCCGGTTACGTTGACGATACGGGATTGTATCGTCAAACCATGTACATGCCGCCATTGACCGGCAGCGTGACACCCGTGACATACGCGGCCGCCGGCGAGGCCAGATACAGCACTGCGGCCGCGATGTCGTCTGCCTGCCCCAGACAGCCACTGGGAATCTGCGCCTTGAGCGCCTCGACCTGCGCCTCGGGCAGCGCCCGGGTCAAGTCGGTCTCGATGAAGCCCGGCGCCACGCAGTTGACGGTGATGCCCCGGCTGGCCACTTCACGGGCCAGCGCACGCGACATGCCGGCCACACCGGCCTTGGCCGCCGCGTAGTTGGCCTGGCCCGGGTTGCCCATCTGCCCCACCACCGAGGTGATGCTGATGATGCGCCCTGCCCGGGCCTTCACCATGGGCTTGAGCGCCAGCCGCGCCAGCCGGAAGACCCCGGTGAGATTGGTGTCGATGACGGCCTCCCAGTCCTCGTCTTTCATCCGCATGGCGAGCGTGTCGCGGGTGATGCCGGCGTTGTTGACCAGGATGGACAGCCTGCCCTGTTCGGCCACGATGCGGTCGATGAGCGCAGCACAGGCCGCGGCATCGGTGACATTCAGGGCGACGCCCTGGTGATTGCCGCCCAGACGGTTGCGGATGGCTTCTGCACCGCTTTCGGACGTGGCGGTACCGATGACCAGGGCGCCTGCACGGGCCAGCGTATCGGCAATGGCCTGACCGATGCCACGGGAGGCGCCGGTGACCAGGGCCACCTGCCCTTCGAGGTTGCCTAACGGGGTCTGGACGGAGGGCGTGGATGCAGTCATGAGAACTTCGCCAGCGTGGATTGGAGGGAGGCGGCGTCGAAGACGTTGTCGAGCTGCGCCTGGGGTGCGATGCGCTTGATCAGGCCCGTGAGTACCTTGCCGGGACCGAACTCGACGAAGTGGTCGACCCCCTGGTCGGCCAGCTTCTGGATGAGTTCGACCCAGCGCACCGGATGCCAGGCCTGACGGACCAGGGCGTCGCGGATGCGGGCCGGATCGGTCTCGATGGCCACATCGACATTATTGATGAGGGGGATGGACGGTGCCTTCAGATCGACATCGGCCAGCGCGCGCTGCAGCACGTCACCGGCAGGCCTGAGCAGCACCGAATGGAACGGTGCGGAGACCGGCAGGGGCTTGGCACGGCGGGCGCCCCTGGCCTGGGCCGCCGCACAGGCACGTTCGACGGCACCGGCATGGCCCGCGATGACCACCTGCCCCGGCGCGTTGAAATTGACGGCCGCCACCTCTTCCAGGCGATCGGTGTCCGGCACGGGCCGGGCCTCGTCGCAGGCAGCCTGCACGTCGGCGTCGGACAGGCCCAGAATGGCGGCCATGCCACCGGTACCGACCGGCACGGCCTCCTGCATGGCCTGGGCACGCAGGCGCACCAGACGGATGGCCGTATCGATGTCGAGCGAACCGGCGGCAACCAGGGCGGTGTATTCGCCTAGGCTGTGACCGGCGACGAAGGCCGGCTCGGGGCCGCCTTCCGCACGCCAGGCAGCCAGGCAGGCCATGCCGGCCAGCAGCATGGCGGGCTGTGTCCAGGTAGTCAAGGCCAGTTCCTCGGCGGGGCTTTCGGCGATGACCTTCGACAGGGCCGGTTCGCCCAGTGCGGCGTCGGCACGACGGACGAGATCATCGACTTCGGGACGGCCGGTCAGCGAGGACAGCATGCCGACGGCCTGCGAGCCCTGGCCGGGAAAGACGAATGCAACGCTCATGGGTTGGTGCTCCGGACCTCTGGTTGATTCTGCTCGGGTTGTGTCCGTTGGGACGATGTTATCGGTTCGGTGTCCATGATGCCGCGACGGCATCACAGCCGGATCAGGTTCGAGGCCCAGGTGAAGCCGCCCCCCACGCCCTGCAGCATGATCAGCTGCCCGGGCCGCAGGCGACCTTCCTGCACGGCCTGCGCCAGCGCCAGCGGCACCGAGGCCGCTGACGTGTTGGCGTGTTCGCCCACGGTGGAGATCACCCGGTCGAGCGGCAGCCCCAGCCGTGAGGCCGTGGCCGACAGGATGCGGACATTGGCCTGGTGCGGCACCAGCCAGTCGAGGTCGTCGACCTTCAGGCCGGCGGCCTCGAGGGTTTCCTGGGCCAGCTCGGCCAGCAGCTTGACGGCCAGCTTGAAGACGGCCTGCCCGTCCATGCGCAGGAAGGGATGGCCGGTGACGGCACCACAGCGCACGCTGCCCGGCGTGGACAGGATGCCGGACTGCCGGCCATCGGCATGCAGACGGGACACCAGCACGCCCGGGGTGTCGGCAGCGGACAGCACGATGGCGCCGGCGCCGTCGCCAAACAGCACGCAGGTGGAACGGTCGTTCCAGTCGAGAATGCGCGAGAAGACCTCGGCACCGATGACGAGCGCCCGTTGGGCCACACCGGCCCGGATCAGGGCATCGGCATTGGCCACCGCATAGGCAAAACCGCTGCACACCGCCTGCACGTCGAAGGCGCCGCCCTGGTGGACGCCCAGTTCGGACTGGATCAGGCAGGCGGTGCTGGGAAAGATCTGGTCGGCGGTGGAGGTGGCACAGACGATCAGGTCGATGTCGTCAGGGCCGACGCCCGCACTCTTCATGGCCTCCCGGGCCGCACGAACCCCCAGCGACGTGGTGGTGTCGTCGGGGCCGGCCAGCCAGCGCTGGCGAATGCCGGTACGGGTGACGATCCACTCGTCGGAGGTTTCGATGCCGCGGGTGGCCAGGTCGGCCACGAGATCGTCGTTGGTGACCCGGCGTGCCGGCAGTGCGGCGCCGACGCCGATCAGACGCGAGAACCGGGCGCCGCCCGGAACGGGAGCGGATGCCGGCAGAAAGGGGGCGGGAGCAGCTGAATCGGTGTTGGACATGGCGTTGCCGGATCCGTAAAGAAGTCTGTGAATGCCGGGTCAGGCGGTGGAACCTTCGGCCGCAGCACCCGCAGCCGGAGGCGGCGCAGCGGCAGCGGCCGCCGCCATGGCACCCTCGATGCGCCGGAGCAGGCCATTGCGTGCGGCATCGTAGGCACGGCGCAGGGCCGCCTCGAAAGCCAGCACGTCGGCCGAGCCATGGCTCTTGAGCACGATGCCGCGCAGGCCGATGAGGCACGCACCGTTGTAGCGGCGGTGATCGACCCGCTGGCGGAAACGCTTCAGGGCCGGCATGGCACAGAGCGCGCCAAGTCTGGTCAGCCAGTTGCGGGACAGCTCCTGACGCAGGAAGCTGCCGATCATCTGCGCCACGCCTTCGGACGTCTTGAGCGCCACGTTGCCGACGAAGCCGTCACAGACGACCACGTCGCTCTTGCCACCGTACACGTCGTTGCCTTCGACGTTGCCCACGAAATTGAGGGGGGTTTCGCGGATGAGGCGCGCGGCCTCCTTGACCACGTCGTTGCCCTTGATCAGCTCTTCACCGATGTTGAGCAGGCCCACCGTGGGACGCTCCTTGCCATCGAGCACGGATGCCAGCGCACTGCCCATGACGGCAAACTGCAGCAGGTGTGCGGGCTCGCAATCGACGTTGGCGCCCAGGTCGAGCATGGTGGTGAAACCGCCATTCTGGGTGGGCAGCTGCGTGGCGATGGCCGGCCGGTCGATGCCGGGCAGCATCTTGAGCACGAAGCGCGAGATGGCCATCAGGGCACCGGTGTTGCCGGCACTGACACAGGCATCGGCCTCACCGGCCTTGACCTGCTCGATGGCGATGCGCATGGAGGAGTCGCGACGGTTGCGCAGCGCCTGGACCGGGTTGTCATCCATGCGGATGACCTCGCTGGCAGGCACGACACGAATGCGTGCCGACAGTGCCGGGGCGGGACCGCCCTGCACGCGCGACAGCTGCTGCTGCAGCGCGGCCTCGACCTCGTCGGGGCGACCGACCAGCAGCAGGTGGGCATCCGGGTGGGACTGCAGGAATGACAGGGCGGCAGGTACCGTCACGGTCAGACCATGGTCCCCTCCCATGGCATCGATGGCCAGGCGAACGCTCATGGCGCGATGAAACAAGAGGGTTCAGGGACGTGAACCGCCATCATGCCCGGGCATGACGGAGCGGCCACGAACAGCTGCCGGAATCACTCGTCAGACTTGGTCTTGACGATTTTCTTGCCACGGTAGTAACCGTTGGGGCTGATGTGGTGACGCAGGTGCACCTCGCCCGTGGTGGGCTCGACCGCAACCGGCGGATTTTCGAGGTGATCGTGCGAACGGTGCATGCCGCGCTTGGACGGCGTTTTCTTGTTTTGCTGAACGGCCATTGAAATATCTCTCCTGCCCTACGGCGGGCAAACGATGATTATAACGAATCCGTGAAAGATTGAACAAGTGGACGGAACCAACCCCATGGGACGCGCTTCTCATGGATGCCGGCTGCTAGTTGAGGGTGGCAGGACTGGGGCAGACCTCGTGCGCCACCGCCATGGGCAGCATCAGCATGGCCTCCTCTTCGATCAGGGCAGCCAGATCGAGCCGGGGCGTGGCGGCGATCACGTCCACATCGGCACCGGCCTCGGGGTCTTCCAGATCGGCCTGGCGCTCGGTGGCAGCGAGCCGGAAACGCCGGGAGATCGAGAGTTCGTCCACTGCCAGCGGACCCAGGCAGCGCCCGCAGGCCAGCACCGGGGCAAACTGCAGCGACAGCACCAGAAACTGGCGTACCCGGTCGAGTTCGTCCCGCGCGTTCTCGCCGCGGAGCTGCCAGTGCACGACCATGGCACCGTCGAGCACGCCGCTGGCCAGCAGACGCGGCATGCGCGAGGCCAGCGTGACACCTGCCAGCCGTTCGCCGGCCCGTGCAAAGCGCACCGGATCGATGTCGGGCGCCAGGCCTTCGGGCAGCGGGTCACCGGTGAAGGCTGCCTCCTGGCTGCCTGCCGGGGATGGCACGGCACGACTGGAATTCATGGCTTGTACGATCCTGCACGGTCATTCGGTGAAGAACAAGGTCGTATCATAACAGCCCATGAAACTGATTCTGGCCTCTGCCTCCCCCTGGCGACGTGAACTGCTGTCACGGCTCGAAATTCCCTTTGCCTGCGTCAACGCCGACGTGGACGAAAGCCCGCAGCCGGGCGAGTCGCCACGCGCCCTCGCCCGGCGTCTGGCGGCCCTGAAGGCCGACACCGTGCTGGCCCGGCACCCGGACGCCCTCGTCATCGGCTCGGACCAGGTGGGCACGCTCGACGGCCACACGCCCGTGGGCAAACCCGGTACCCTGGAGCGCGCCGTCGCCCAGCTGCAGGCGGCCTCCGGGCGTTCGATGCACTTTCACACGGCGCTGGCGCTGCGCGCTGCCGGACAACCCGCCATCGATGACTGCGTCGATGTGCAGGTAAGGTTTCGTACGCTCACGGCGGCAGAGATCCGCGCCTATCTGGCCCGCGATCCGGACGCCCTGCACTGCGCCGGGTCGGCCCGCTGCGAGGGGCTGGGCATCAGTCTGCTGGAGGCCATCCATTCCGACGACCCCTCGGCGCTGATCGGCCTGCCCCTGATCCGGCTGGCCGGCCATCTGCGCACGCTCGGGTTCGATCTGCTGGGCTGAATGCTTCGCACGCCATCGCTTCCACCGCCACCTTGCCCCACATGACCGCACCCCGCAGACCTGCCTCCGGAGCCAGCGCTCCCGTGTACGGCGCGCCGCATGGGCATGACCATGCAAACCCCCGCAGCCGTGAGCATGCCCATGCACAAGCCCATGCACATGATCACGCCCATGACCGCGCCCGGGACCATACTGCTCACGGTCCAGCCAACCAGCGCGCCCAGAACCATGACCATGACACCGCCACCCCCCGTCGCGCCGGCAACGGACCGGGGCGCCTGCTGCTGATCCCCACACCCCTGCAGCAGCCGGAGGAATCCGGCACCTGGCTGCTGGAGGCGGACCGAGCCCGGGTGGCAGCACTGGCGCATTTCTATGTGGAAACCCCCAAGACCGCGCGACGCTGGCTGGGGGTGCTGGGCCTGGAGCGCCCCATGCAGGAGCTTTCGCTGCACGTGCTGCCGGACCGTGCCGGCAAGGGCAAGCAGGCCGCGCCCGAAGCGCGTGATCCGGCACAGTGGCTGGTGCCGCTGCTGGCCGGTGAGGATGCAGGGCTGCTCTCGGATGCCGGATGCCCGGGGGTGGCCGATCCGGGCGGGCAGCTCGTGGCGGCCGCCCATGCGCAGGGCATCGAGGTGATTCCGCTGGTGGGGCCTTCCTCGCTGCTGCTGGGGCTGATGGCCAGCGGGCTCAATGGGCAGCGTTTTGCCTTTCAGGGCTATCTGCCCAGCCAGCCCGAGGAGCGCGGCCGCGCCATCGTGCAGCTGGCGCAGCGCTCGCGCAGCCAGCGCGAGACGCAGCTGCTGATTGAGACGCCCTACCGAAACCAGGCGATGGCCGAGGCGCTGATCACCCACCTGCCGGGGGATGCGCGGCTCTGCATCGCCACCGACCTGACGGGGCCTGCCCAGTCGGTCCGCACCCTGCCCGTGAGCCAATGGCGGAAAAAACTGCCTGAACTGCCCCCGAAGCGGCCGGCGGTCTTTCTTTTTCTGGCCTGACGGCTGTCAGCACCAGCAGCAGGCAACGGATATCCCCCCTTCACGTGAGGCGGGCCAAAAGCGTGAAGCAGGCTGCTCAAATACATACCTGCGCAATTCAGTGCCCAACAGCATCAGGCGGCTGCTCTGGTGAAGAGGGCCACATGCCTGCACCCTCCCCATCCAGCCCTCGTACAGCGCTGTCGTTCCCAGCCCGAAAACAAAAACGGGCAGGCCGGTTTGATGCGTGTACGGGGCACAGCCCCCGACTCACGCGGCGCCCGGGCCGGTCCGGCCCGGGCTGCTTCATGCGCGTTCATGCGCATTCATGTGCGGAGCACATGTCGGCCCCGACCGGTGCAGATCACTCCACGCGAAGTGTCTGCTGGGCCGCAAAGCGCGATTCCAGCTGCTGCCAGGCACCGCCCATGGCCTCCGCCCCGATCTGGCGGAAGAACTTCTGCAGCGGCGAGTAGTCGCTGTAATCGATCACGGCTTCGGTGTTGAGCACGTCACGCGCCACCGAATCCACCGAGCCCAGCCCATCGGCCAGCCCGAGGGCGATGCTGCGCTCACCCGTCCAGACCAGACCACTGAACATGTCGGGCGACTCCTTCAGGCGCTGGCCACGACCTTCCTTGACGACCGTGATGAACTGGCGGTGCAACTCATCCAGCATGGACTGCAGGTGCGCCTTCTGCTCGGGCGTGAACGGAGCGGTGGGATCGAGAAGGGCCTTGTTCTTGCCGGCCGTCAGGGTGCGGCGCTCGATGCCCAGCTTCTTCATGGCTTCCTCCACCCCGTACACCCCGTTTCTGCCGAGGATCACACCGATGGAACCCACGGTGCTCGCCTTGTTCACGTAGATGTTGTCGGCGGCCGAGGCCACGTAGTAGGCCGCCGATGCGCCCATCTCCTCGATGACGGCATGCAACGGCTTGTCCGGATGCTTGCGGCGCAGGCGACGGATCTCGTCGACGATGTCACCGGCCTGCACGGAGCTTCCACCCGGACTGTCGATGCGCAGGATCACGCCCACCACGCGCTTGTCATCGAAGGCGCGGCGCAGGGCGCGGTTGACGCGCTCGGCCGAGACAGCTTCTTCATTACCAGTGCCACTCGCGAGAACCCCCTCGATGCTGATGCTGGCCACGAAGTGAGCCGGCCCGGCATCTTCTCCGCCCTGCTGCCCCGCACCCACCTGCGTACAGCGCTGAACGGAAAAGCCCACCAGGGCAAAGAAGACCAGCCAGAGGAATATCCGCCAGCGGCGTTTGGCACGCTTCTCCTTCAGGGTCTCGCGTGCCAGTTCTTCCACGAATCCACGACCCCATTCGGCCGTCCCCAGGGTGGTTCTGTCGTTCTGTTCAGCCATTCATAGACTCCAATGCTGTTCGCCGCTGGAAAGTGATGCTGTCTGACATGCCGGTCGTGCAGCCGCATACTGGCCCGCCGGACGCTTCCGGATACGCCCGCCCGCACAACCACCTGGTGCCTGTCGGGCGCGATAACCCGGGTGGCCAGTGAGCGGCCCCGACCCCGAAGCAGTCAGGATGCCCACCCGCTGTGGCAAATGTCAAACACCCTTACAAATGCCATCTTCCGGGTTATTGCGCTGCATTATTCCAGACTGCGGGCAGGGTTTTCACCTTTGCAGCATCCAGACGACAGTGCGCCCAAAAAATGCAGGATGAAGGAACCGCCGGCTCAGTGCACATCGGGATGATGGACACCCAGCAGTGCAGCCAGCTCGGGTACGGATCCGGCCAGGGCGGTGGGGCGGGAGCGCTGCAACAGGGCCGGCGAGCCGGTGTCGTAGTAGACGCCGATGCTGTCGCATCCGAAGGCTTCGGCCATGTCGATGTCGAAGATCGAATCACCCACCATGACCATCTGGGCAGGAGGCACATCGAGTTCATCGGCCAGGCTGCGCAGCATCCAGGGGTCGGGCTTGGACACGCCCTCTTCGGCGCACCGGGTGGCCTCGATGAAGCGGCCCAGTCCCGTGGACTGCAGCGCCCGCTCCAGCCCGGCGCACGATTTGCCGGTGGCCACCGCCAGCCGGCGTCCGGCCGCCGCAAGCGCCTGCAGCAGGGCCTCGATGCCCTCGAACGGGATGTCGGTACGCTGCCGGCAGCCGAAGTAGTGCCGGCGGTAGGCATCGAGAAACTCTGCATGCCGCACGGCCGGAAAATCCGGCACGATGCGCTGCAGGATTTCGCTCATGCCAAGCCCAACCAGCGGACGGATGGCATCGGCTTCGGGCGGGGTCAGGCCCAGGCTTTCGGCAGACTTCCGGATGGCCTGTACCACCTGCGCGACGGAATCGGCAATGGTGCCGTCCCAGTCGAACACGACCACCTGATGCCGCGTGAAATCCCGCTCTGCTGCCGCACCTGCCATACCCTCCCTCCTGTCATCTGATGCGTGTGTGTTTGCAACGTGACGGCATTGTTGCATGGATACCGCACATCATCGGCCGCCTGTGTTGATGGGGAGAAACACCGGCATGAATGAATGTTCTACGGTGGAACAACTTTTCCAGCTCATGAAACACATCAGAAAAGTCGTGCAAACGAGAATATCAAGTTAAAGTGACAGATCAACTTTTACGCGTAACCTGCGAAAACGCAGACTGGCCACCCACCGACTCATCCACACCGAAGCGTGCGAGCAGCGCCTCGAATGCTGCCGGCATCGGCGCCTCCAGCACCAGCATGTCGTCCTTTTTCGGGTGCTTCATGGTCAGACGAAAAGCGTGCAAAAACATGCGGTTGAAGTGCATATCATCAAGCACTTTGTTTAAAGTGAAATCTCCATATTTCTCGTCCCCCAGAATGGGATGCCCTGCATGCGCCAGATGCACGCGGATCTGGTGGGTGCGGCCGGTGAGCAGCTCGCATTCGAGCAACGCGCCATGGGGCGGCAGGCCGGGCGTTCCGCCAAAGTCCAGGCTCTGCAGGCGCGAGAACCGGGTGGCGGCACTCTGCCCCTGGGCATCCACCCGCACCCGGCGCTCCCCCGCCGGCGTCAGGTAACGCAGCAGCGGAAACTGCACCAGCACCGGACGTGGCCGCCCCCAGTAGCCCTTGACGATGGCCAGATAGCGCTTCTTCACCTCACCGGCTGCAAACATGCGGTGCAGGGCCAGCAGCGCGGAGCGGCGCTTGGCAATCACCAGCAGGCCGGAAGTGTCGCGATCCAGCCGGTGGGCCAGTTCCAGAAACTGGCCGGGCGGGCGGCTGGCGCGCAGCCGCTCGATCAGGCCGGCGGCAATGCCGCTGCCCCCGTGCACGGCCAGCCCGTCGGATTTGTCCACCACCAGCAGGTGCTCGTCCTCGAACACGATGCGGATGTGGCGGTCGTCCAGCTTCGGGCCGCCCCGTGCCGGCCCCTGGCGCTGCGCGGTTTCGGGCACGGCGGCCAGCGGTGGCACCCGTACCCGCTCACCGGCGGCAACGCGCTGCTCCGCCCGGCACCGGCGGCCGTCGACGCGCACCTCGCCGGTGCGGATCATCCGGTAGATGCGGGTCTTGGGCACACCGCGCAGCATGGCCAGCAGGTAATTGTCCAGGCGCTGCCCTTCGTGGCCGCCATCGACGGTGAACCACTGGATCGGCGTTGTTGTTTGTGCGGTGGGTCGTTTTGTGTCGGCGTCTTTCATCCGGCTATAATCCCGGGCGGTTGTCAGTATTGCAGGCAAGGTGCCGTACTTTCGGCCAGATCCCTGAAAAATCGCTGTTTTCGGGCCCTGAAAAGCAGCCGAAGCGCAGCGATGGAACCCGGCCGCGAAAACGGAGCTGCAGTTCTCGCAGCGGCCCTTCGCGGCGGCGAACCGGAGGTCTGGCTCATGCGAAACATCTGGCCTGTCGGCCCCGCGCAGTCCGCAGTGTATAGGAACGCGTCGATACGCCCCGGCCATCCGTTCGGACGGCAACCATTGGATTCAAAAACGCGGCGCCGAAAGGTTCGGCGCGCGAGCACCATTCGATGCGACGAGCCGCCCAGTGCCCGTCGGAACCCCGTATCAACCGAACCAAGGCTTCTCACCTCACCCGGCCCGATGATCACGACACCAGCCGCCGCCCGCAGCCAGCCTGCCGGCCCAGCCGGACGCCAGACCCCGCGGTCTGTGCCCCGTCGTGCCCTCACGCGCCCGTGGCTGCGTGCGCGCCTGTCACCACGGCCACCGTGCCGTGACGGTTCCGATGCAGCCGGCCCATGCGCCCGGCTCGCGGGTCGATCCATGCTCGCTGGTCCTACACGCCACGCCCACGTGTGCATGGAGTCATGGCATGAAACGCATGCTGTTCAACGCAACCCATTCGGAAGAACTGCGGGTTGCCATCGTCGATGGTCAGCGACTGATCGACATTGACATCGAGTCCGCTGGACGCGAGAGTCGCAAGAGCAATATCTACAAGGGCGTCGTCACCCGTGTCGAGCCCTCGCTGGAAGCCTGCTTCGTCAACTATGGCGAAGACCGTCACGGTTTCCTGCCCTTCAAGGAAATTTCCCGCGCCTATTTCCGTCAGGATGCCGAAGGCGGCAAGCCGCTGCGCATCCAGGACGTGATCAGTGAGGGCCAGGAGCTGATCGTCCAGGTCGAGAAGGAAGAACGCGGCAACAAGGGCGCCGCGCTGACCACGATGATCTCCCTGGCCGGCCGCTATGTGGTGCTGATGCCCAACAACCCGCGCGGCGGTGGCGTGTCGCGCCGCATCGAGGGCGAGGACCGCCAGGAACTGCGCGAGGCCATGGACCGGCTGCAGGTGCCGTCGGGCATGAGCCTGATCGCCCGCACCGCCGGCATCGGCCGCTCGGTCGAAGAGCTGCAGTGGGACCTGAACTACCTGCTGCAGCTGTGGCAGGCCATCGAATCGGCCGCGAAATCGGCGCCGGGCGCCTTCCTGATCTACCAGGAATCCAGCCTCGTCATCCGCGCCATCCGCGACTACTTCACGGCCGACATCGGCGAGGTGCTGATCGACACCGAGGACATCCACCAGCAGGCCACGCAGTTCATGAGCTACGTGATGCCCGACTACGTGGCCCGCGTCAAGCACTACCGCGATGCCACGCCGCTCTTTTCGCGCTTCCAGATCGAACACCAGATCGAGACCGCCTACTCGCGCGTCGTGCCGCTGCCCTCGGGCGGCGCCGTGGTGATCGACCACACCGAGGCGCTGGTGGCCATCGACGTGAACTCGGCCCGGGCCACGCGCGGCTCCGACATCGAGGAAACCGCCTTCCGCACCAACATGGAAGCAGCCGAGGAAGTGGCCCGCCAGATGCGCCTGCGCGACCTGGGTGGCCTGATCGTCATCGACTTCATCGACATGGAGAGTAGCCGCAACCAGCGTGAGGTCGAGCAGTGCCTGAAGGAAGCGCTGAGTCTGGATCGCGCCCGCGTGCAGACCGGCAAGATCTCGCGCTTCGGCCTGATGGAACTCTCGCGCCAGCGGCTGCGTCCGGCCCTGAACGAAGGCACGCACATCACCTGCCCGCGCTGCAATGGCACCGGCGTGATCCGCGACATCGAATCGTCGGCCCTGCACGTGCTGCGTGTGCTGCAGGAAGAGGCCATGAAGGAAAACACCGCCGCCGTGCACGTCCAGGTGCCGGTGGAGGTGGCCACCTACCTGCTCAACGAGAAACGCACCGAGATCGCCACGCTGGAAGCCCGGCTGAAGGTCGAGATCGTGCTCATTCCCAACAAGTCCATCGAGACCCCGCTCTACAGCCTGGAGCGCCTCAAGCACGACGACGAGCGCCTGCTCAGCTATCGCGCCAGCTACACGATGGCCGAGGCCAACGACGAGGAAAGCACCTACCTCGCCAACAAGTTCCGCCAGCCGGCCAACCGTCAGGAGGCAGTGGTCAAGAGCATCACCCGCGAGCAGCCGCCCGCACCGGCGCCCAGCCCGCGTCCAGCGGCCACCCCGGCACCGGCTGCCCCTGCACACGGTGGCCTGATCGACCGCATCCTCGGCCTGTTCGGCTGGGGCGGCGCCACCCTCGACACCCCGCCCGAGGCCCCGCAGTCGCCTGCCACGCCCCAGGGCCGTACCCGCCGGCAGGGCGGCACCGGAAATGGCCGGAACGAGCGCAGCGAACGTGGAGAACGCGGCCGTCGCAGCGAGCGCGGTGAACGTGCAGAGCGCGCCGAACGTGGCGACCGCGCCGAACGTTCGGATCGCAGCGACCGCAATGACCGTACCGACCGCAATGAGCGCAGCGAGCGCGGCGACCGTGCGGAAACGGGTGGCCGCAACGGCCGCCGTTCGGAGCGGGCCGACCGCAGCGAACGCAACGCCGAACGCACCGAGGCCGCCGAGGGTAACCGCCGCGGCTCCCGCGGGGAACGTGGTGAGCGCAGCGACCGCAATGAGCGTGGTGACCGCAGTGAACGTGGCGACCGCAGTGAGCGCAATGAACGCGGTGAACGGGGCAATGCCCGCCCGCGGGACGAGGCGCGCGATACCGGCCGCGACGCGCGGGACGGACGCGACGAGCGCGACCCCCAGGACACGGCGGACACCGGTCGCGAGGCCCGTGAACCCCGTGAAGGCCACCGGGAGCGTGCATCGCGCAACGACCGCCAGGACTCCGGACGCAACGCCCGCAGCGAGCGCACCGACACGGCAGACGCAGCAGACACCGCAGCACCGGCCGAACGCCCGGCACGTGGCGAGCGTCGTGCCGAGCGCGAGGAACGCAGCACCCGTGGTACCCGCGCCGACGCAGCGCCCACCGCGGAAGGTGCAGCCTCCGAGGCAGCGCCGGTCGAAGGCCAGGGCCGCACGCGGGGAGAACGGGGTCGCCGTCGCCGCAATGCCGAGGCGGCAGACGCCACCGCCCCGTCCGCGGTAGGCACCGACGCCGGTGCCCTGTCGGCCCCCCCGGCGGAAGGCACAGATACCGCCCAACCCGCCGGCGAACGTTCGCGCGCCCGTCACGCTGATGAAGACCAGGCTGCCATGAACGGGGCCGAAGCACCGGTCGCGGCATCCCGCGCCGCCCAGCCGGCTGCCGTCACGGCCGATGTCGCCCCCGACGCCGACACGGCCGATGCATCGGCCAGCGGTGAAGGCGAGCGCCGTCGTCGCCGTCGCAACAGCCGCCGCGACCGCAACGAGACCGAGGTATCCGAGGGCAGCGAGGCCGCACCGGCCGATGCAGGTGCCGGCACGACGCCACCGGCCGCCGGGGCAGCACCGGCCACGGAAGGCCGTGGACGCGAGCCGCGCGAACGCCGTGCTCCCCGGCAGGCGCCGGCCCAGGAAGCAGCGGTCGCACCGGAACAGGCCACCGCAGAGCGGGCCACGGCAGAGCAGACCGCAGCGGATCAGCCTGCACCGGCCCCCCGGCAGCCCCGGCACACCGCCCAGCCCGTTCCGGCCCAGGCGCTGGAAGAAGTGGTACAGTCGGCAGGACTGGAATGGGTGCAGACCACCTCGGCCCCGCAGGCCGAACCGGTCAGCCCGCCGCCCAGTGCGCCGCGCCCGCGCCGTACCCGCAAGCCCCGGCCCCAGGTGGCGGCCGAGCCGCTGCAGCAGGTAGAAACGCAGGCCGACAAACCGGCTGGCGAGCAGTAAGGCATCCGCCCGGTATTACCGTCTGCCCGGGAAGGTTCCGGACCTTTCCGGGCAAGCCCGGGCAGGGCGCCCGCCAGTCGTACCGCGCCCGGCCGTCCGGACATGCACCGGCAGCGGATCCGGCAATCACCCGGCAGGTAGCGGATGGGGCACCACCGGTTCCCGTCCGTTTCCAGCAGAACTGGCCCTTGTTCCCCATGGCAGAACGCGTCATCCCCATCCACGACCAGCGTATCCGGGCGGTCGTACCCATGCAGCCGGCCCGTATCGCCAGCAGCATCCCGCTGCTCCTGCGTGCCGGCGAGGCCGTCACCGACGCCCGCGGCCGGCCGCTGCACGACCTGCGCATCTCGGTCACCGACCGCTGCAATTTCCGGTGTTCGTACTGCATGCCGCGCGAGGTCTTCGGCAAGGACCACGAGTTTCTCTCGCATGGCTCCCTGCTGAGCTTCGAGGAGATCACCCGCATCGCCCGGCTGTTCGTCGAACTGGGGGTACGCAAGATCCGCCTGACCGGCGGAGAACCCCTGCTGCGGCGCGACCTCGAAACCCTGATCGCCCAGCTGAGCTGTCTGCGCCGGCCCGATGGCCTGCCGGTGGAGATCACGCTCACCACCAACGGCTCGCTGCTGGCCAAAAAGGCCCAGTCGCTGCGCGAGGCCGGCCTGCACCGCCTGACCGTCAGCCTCGACGCCATGGACGATGCGCTGTTTCGCTCGCTCAACGATGCGAACTTCCCGGTTGCCCGCGTTCTGGCCGGCATCCAGGCAGCCGCCGATGCCGGCTTCACCGGCACCAAGATCAACATGGTGGTGCGCCGTGGCCTCAACGACCACGAGATCCTGCCGATGGTCGAACATTTCCGCGGCAGTGGCCACATCCTGCGCTTCATCGAGTACATGGACGTGGGCACCAGCAACGGCTGGCGCATGGAGGAAGTGCTGCCCAGCCGCGACATCATTGCCCGCATCCACGCCGTCCACCCGCTGGAGCCGGTCAGCCCCAGCCACCGTGGCGAGGTGGCCCGGCGCTGGCGCTTCCGCGACGGTGCTGGCGAGATCGGCGTCATCTCCTCGGTCACCCAGCCCTTCTGTGGCGACTGTACCCGCCTGCGCCTGACCACCGAAGGGCAGCTCTACACCTGTCTGTTCGGCAGCCAGGGACACGACCTGCGCGGACTGCTGCGCCAGCAGCTGCCCGACGACAGCATCCGCAGCGCCATGGTGAACCTCTGGCAGGGCCGCGACGACCGCTATTCCGAACTGCGCGGCAGACAGCCGGCCAGTACCGGACCACGCGCCGGGCGTCGCGTGGAAATGAGCTACATCGGTGGTTGAAGTCACCGGACTGGTCCTGGCCGGTGGCGCCGCCCGGCGCCTGCAGGCCGCCCACCCCGGCGCCGACAAGGGCCTGCTGCCCCTGGCGGGCCGCCCGCTGGCTGCCTGGCTGATCGACAATCTCGCCCCCCAGACCAGCAGCCTGCTCATCAGCGCCAACCGCCATCTGGATACCTACCGGCAGCTGGGATATCCCGTGCTGGCAGACCATTTCCCGGACCTGCCCGGCCCGCTGGCCGGCATTCACGCTGCGCTGCAGGTCTGTCCCACCGAGTGGCTGGCCGTGGCGGCCTGTGACACCCCCTTCCTGCCACCCGACTGGGTGGCCCGGCTGCTGGCAGACACGGTACCGGCTGCTGCCATCCCCGCCCCATCGCAACACGGCAGCCCTGTCGTGACAGCGGCCTCCGGCTTTCAGGCCCGCGATCCTGCATGCGCCACCGCGCCCCGTACCGGGCATCCCGCATCGCCAGCAAAGCCATCCCGTATCGCACCAGTCGTCTACGCCAGCGACCCGGAACAGCCCCATCCGCTCGTGGCCGTTCTGCATCGCCGCGTGCTGCCATCACTGGAAGCCTTCCTGCAGGGCGGCAACCACCGCGTGCGCCAGTGGTATGGCGGACAGGGCGCCCATACCGTGCGGTTCGACGAACCCAACGCCTTCATGAACCTGAACACCCCGGAAGACTGGCAGCAGGCCGAAGCCCGTCTGGCACGTGGTCGCGCCTGGCATGCCTCTGTTCATCCCCCGTACTGACCCCGGCAGTCTGCCCGGCCATTCCGACGGCCCCCCTCACAGGAGAGTCTCCCCATGACCGACGCCTCCCTGCATCCCACCCCATTGCGCCCCCTGGACACCCTGTTCGACGGCGAATCTGCGCCGAACCCCGAAGCCCTGTCCATGGCGCAGGCATGCGAACACCTGATCCGCTGGGTGCCCGCCCCCGTCCGGCATGAATCCGTCCTGCTGCCGGCCGCTCACCGCCGGATACTGGCCACCGACCTGATCGCCCCCCTGGACCTGCCCCCGTACGACTGCGCCGCCATGGACGGTTATGCCGTACGCGCTGCGGACCTGTCCCCCGATGCGCCCACGGAGCTGTCCGTGGCCGGCCGCACCCTGGCAGGCGATGCGCCGGCCACCCTGCCCGCCGGCCACGCCCAGCGCATCATGACCGGTGCACCCATGCCCGCGGGTGCCGACACCGTCATCATGCAGGAGCGCGTGCAGGTCATCGAAACCGGCGAACCGGCACAGGCAAGGATCATCATCCCGCCGGGCCAGCATGCTGGCCAGAATATCCGTCGTCGCGGTGAAGACCTGCAGCAGGGTGCCATTGCCCTGCCCGCCGGCAGTGCACTCTCGGCCATCGCACTGGGAGTAGCAGCCTCGCTGGGTCACACCACCGTCGACGTATTCCGTCCGCTGCGCGTGGGCGTCTTCTCCACGGGCAACGAACTGGTGCAGCCCGGCCAGACGCTGGCCCCGGGCCAGATCCACGACAGCAACCGGCCCACCCTGCTGGCCCTGGTGGCCGAACAGGGCTGGCAACCGGTCGATCTGGGCAGCCTGCCCGACGATCCCGCCCGGCTGGGCGACGCGCTGCAGCGGGCTGCCCCCCAGGTGGATGTGCTGCTCACCACCGGAGGCGCCGCCGGCGGTGATGCCGACCTGCTGCAGCCCGTCCTGTCGGCCACCCCGAACAGTGAAGCCATGGCCTGGAAGCTGCGCCTGCGCCCCGGCCGGCCGCTGGTGGTGGGCCGCGTCGGCCAGACCCCGCTGTTCGGCCTGCCGGGCAACCCGGTGGCCGCCACGCTGAGCTTCCTGTTCGTAATCCGGAGTGCCTTGCAGAAAATGGCGGGGCTCAGACCTCAGCCCCTGCCCCGGATTCGCGCCCGGGCCGGGTGCGCCCTGCGCAAGCGTCCCGGCCGGCTGGAACTCATGCGGGTACGGCTTTGCTACCATCCGGAAGAACAGCTCTCCCTGGCCGCGGCAGCACCATCGTCCAGCATGGGCAAGGCCCTCACCGGCACCGCAGAAACCGGCAGCCAGCCGGCACGGGCTGCTGCAGGAGACCTGCCCATCGCCCATCCCACCGGCAGCCAGAGTTCCGCCCTGCTGCGTTCGCTGTTCGAGGCCGATGGCATTGCCATCCTGCCCGAGGAGCAGGGGTCGCTGGCGGAGGGCGACCTGCTCGACGTGGTGCCGCTGCGCGGGCTGACGGGAAGCTGACTTCTCGACCGTTGCCGGCAGGCTTCCCTGCTACCCCTGGAATGTGTCATGGACCTGCCTGTTCCTGCGCAGGCCCCGGTCCACACACCCATTCCAGGCCTCATTTCACGGACACTTCCGCCCGACCTGCACCGCATGCGTTTCCATCCCGCCCCCCCCCTTTCCCGTGCCCTGCTGGGCCTGATGCTGCTGGCCGGTGCTGCCCAGGCAGCGTCTTCCCACCCGCCGATGCAGAAGGCCGACCCTGCCGCCATTGCCGCCGGCAAGGAAGCCCCCGCGCCCCAGCCGATCAGCGACGAAGTCATCGGCCAGGAATACGACGCCTACCGCGCCAGCGTGAAGGGCCAGAAGATGTACACCGTCAGCTACATCCTGCTGGCCGACGAGAAGGCGGCCCGCCAGTGGATCAGCAAGCTGAAGATGGGGGCCCCCTTCGGCAGGACCGCGCGTGAACATTCGAAGCACGCCCCCAGCGCCGCCCACGATGGCGTGCTGGGGCCGTTTGCCACCTGTCGCTGGTCGAAGGACACCATCGCACTGCTCGACAGCCTCAAACCGGGCCAGATCCACGGCAAGCCCGTCAAGGCCAGCGCCGGCTGGAGCATCTACCGGCTGGACGCCGTCAAACCGCTGGAGCCCATCAGCTACGCCCAGTACAAGGAACAGCTGCTGTCGGGCACCTTCCGGCCCGAATGCCCGTGGGTACCCCCGGTTCAGGTGGACGTACCGCAACAGTAACCAGCCCCCCGCGAAACACCGGTCGCCACCGGCGAAATGGCGGCGCATACCCGGCGGCAGGCATTAGCATCACGGGCATCTGCCCGCACAACCGCCAGACATATCCAGCGACCACACCAGCATCTGCCGCCGCCGGTCGCCCGGTAACATGCCGCCGGTTGTTCGGGCCTTTTGCCACAGCCAACGCCGGACTGACCGCCATGCCCCCAGCTCCCCAGAAAATGGGCCCCATCGCCGCCACCGCCATGTCGGTCACCATCGTCGTGGGGGCCGGGCTGCTTACCCTGCCCGGGCTGAGCTTTGCCGAGGCCGGCCGGCTGGGCCACCTGCCCTGGCTGCTGATGGCCCTCATCATGCTGCCGCTGCTGGGCATCTTCGCCTGGTTCGCCCGCCGCCATCCCTCGGCCGGAGGCGTCGTCGCCTACGTGCGCATCAGCCTGGGTGAACGGATGGCTGCCGTGGGCGAGGCCATCATCCTCGGCACCTTCTCGCTGGGCATGCCGGCCATCGCGCTGATCGGCGCCACCTACCTGCAGCAGAGCCTTCCCGGCCTGTCCGTGCCACTGGTGGCCATGCTGATGGTCACCCTCGGGCTTGTCTCCGGTTTGTTCGGCGTGAAGATATCCGGTGGCATCCAGACGGCCATTGCCGTGACCATCGTGCTGGGCCTGCTGGTCCTTGCCACCGGTTACTGGTTCAGTGCAGACCTCCACCCGGCCGATGCAGCCACGCAACGCATCGCGTCAGGGCTTCAGGAACAGCCTCCCGGTACAGCCAGCGCTGCCACGGCTACGACGACAGTGACCCAGGCAGCAACCATCCCTGCCGCATCCACGAAAGCGACCTCCGGCGCAGCAGACAGTGCCGGATGGATCGGCGTCTTTACCGCCCTGCCGCTGATTCTCTTTGCCTACACCGGCTGGGAGCTGACCAGTTTTCTGGCCGAGGACATGCAGGAGCCGGCCCGCAACCTGCCCCGCACCATCTGGGCGAGCTTTGCCATCGTCACCCTGCTCTACGTCTATCTGGCCTGGACGGTGGCGCAGGCCGCCAGCCCCGGCAACGCCTGGAAACTGGCGCCCGTGGCTCAGCTGGCCCACAGCTGGCTGGGTGCCACCGGGCTTCGGCTCACCGGCCTGATCGCCACGCTGCTCATCATGGCCAACGTCACCGGTGCCTTTCTCTCGTGCTCACGCGCCGTCTACGCCGCCGGCCGGGAGGGCCTGCTGCCGCGCGGTCTGGGCACCACGGGCCGCGGAAGCCTGCCCGTTCCGGCCATGCTGGCCACCTGGGCGCTGTTCATGGGCGTCATCGGCCTGACGGCCGTCAGCGGTGCCGGTGTGGAACTGCTGCTGCAGCTGGCCGGCCAGAATTTCTTCGTGCTCTACCTGCTGGCCACACTCGGTTTCATCCGCCTGCAGACACGCCCCGGCCCCCGCCTGCTCGGCATCGTGGCCACCCTGACCGTCGTGGCCATGCTGCCCCTCTTCAGCCTGCCGGGACTGATCTACTGCAGCCTGCTGGGACTGGCCGGCTGGTGGCGCCACCGCCGGATGCACCAGTGCGTGTGATGACCCCATTCATCACCCCCCCAACCAGCAGCATTGGATGGCACGCAGGGCACAAACGGGCTGGACACGCAGGAGCAGGCTGCACATGCATCAGCCTTACATGTGCCAGTCAGGCATACGCCGGACGACCACGGAAGCGGCACTGACATCACAGGCGTACATGGCATCGAAACGTATTATTCACACCCAAATGTTTCTGCTGCACAACTGAATCGCACCCAAAAGGCCAGACCACCCTCTGCCCCTCCTACAATCGGAACCTCTCCAAGCAGGCCCCCTGCCCTCCCGATGTTCCGAAAACGCGTCCTCTCCTCCCTGGCCCTGAGCCTGCTGTCCCTGCAGGCCTGCGCGCCCACCACCATCCTGCGCACCTCCGATGGCGCCGCTCCCATCAGCCCATCCGCCAACGCCACGGCCGGCAGCCTGCACAACGATTTCGGTGACAGCCAGCGGACCCGTACGCCGGCCACCCGACCATCGGCCGCCAGTCTGGGCAATGGGGCCGGACACGCGCCGGATACCAGTGACCCCGGCCCGGCCCCGGCCATGACACCCGAACAGGCCGCCCGCGTGGCCGCCGGCGGCTTTCGCTACACCGATGCCGAAAACCGGGATCTGGCCGGCCCCATCAAGCTGCCCTGGCGCATTTTCTACAAACAGCCCTCGAGCGGCCCGGACGCTGCCTGGTTCGATGCCGTCAAGCACGGTGATCTGGCCACCGTCCGGAAAATGGTCGCCCAGGGCCAGAACATCGAGGCCAAGGACAATGACGCCCTCGGCCAGACCGCGCTGGGCTGGGCCGCCTTCATCGGCTACGAGGACATGGTCGATTACCTCGTCGCGCAGGACGCAAGCCTGCAGGCCACCGACCGCAGCGATGTCTACAACGTGCTCAAATCGGCCGTGCTGGGCAAGAACACCCGCATCGTCCGCAAGATCCACGCCCTGCTGCCGGACACCGACCTCAACGACCAGACCCTCGACAGCGACGGCGAAACGCTGCTGATGATCGCCGCCAGCAACGACCGGCTCGAAACCGCCGAGTACCTGCTGTCGCAGGGTGCCGACCCCAATCTGGTCACCACCATCCGCTCCACCGGCGCGGCCGCCTACGACCAGAGCGCGCTCTCGTACGCCTGCACCCGCGGCTATGGGGACATGCAGAAGCTGCTGATCGCCCACGGCGTCATCAACCACCGCACCGGGCGTTCCAGCTGCGAGTGATGCACGCCCAAAGGGGGGGGCTTGCGGGGACGGATGCGTCCATGAGACGCGCCGAACCCCGCTGGTGCAGTCCAGCAACAGCCCGTCTGCACCACGGCGAACTGGCCCATATCGCGGGATTCAATAATGTCACGCCATACCATCAGCGCGTGCCATGGACTCAGACTTCGACAGGCGGCGCATGCCGCAGCACCTCCTCGATGGTGGTGATGCCCTCAGCCACCGCTGCCGCCCCCGCGATGCGCAGCGGCCGCATGCCATGTTTGATGGCCGCCAGCCGCAGCCTGCGCAGCTCCGGCCTTTCGGTGATGAAGGAACGGATGGCCTCGCCGTTGGCCAGAATCTCGTACAGCCCGGCCCGCCCCCGAAAACCCGTCATCCGGCAGGCCACACAGCCCACCGGCCGCCAGATCTGCGCAGGCTTCGGCACATTTTTGAAGGGCTTGACGAAAGCGGCCCACTGCTCGTCCGTCACCGAATCATCGGGCTGCCTGCAGGCCGGGCACAGCGTGCGCGTCAGCCGCTGCGCCATCACCCCGATCAGCGTGGACTGCAGCAGGTACGCCGGCACGCCCAGATCCAGCAGCCGCGTGATGGCACTGGGCGCATCGTTGGTGTGCAGCGTGGAGATCACCAGGTGCCCGGTCAGCGCCGCCTGCACCGCCATCTCGGCCGTTTCCAGATCGCGGATCTCGCCCACCATGATGATGTCCGGATCCTGCCGCATCAGCGCGCGGATGCCATCGGCAAAACCCAGATCGATGGCCGGCTGCACCTGCATCTGGTTGAAGCTGTTTTCCACCATCTCGATCGGATCCTCGATGGTGGACACATTCACCTCCTCCGTGGCCAGTGCCCGCAGCGTGGCGTAGAGCGTCGTCGTCTTGCCCGAGCCCGTCGGCCCCGTCACCAGCACGATGCCGTTGGGCCGCGAAGTCATCTCCCGCCAGCGGGCCAGATCCTGCCCCTTCAGCCCCAGCTGGTCGAAGTCGCGCTGCAGCACGTCCGGATCGAACACCCGCATCACCAGCTTCTCGCCAAAGGCCGTGGGCAGCGTGGACAGGCGCAGCTCGATCTCGTGGCCATCGGCCGCCCGCGTCTTGATCCGCCCGTCCTGCGGCCGGCGCCGCTCCACCACATCCATCCGCCCCAGCAGCTTGATGCGGCTGGTCATGGCCGCCATCACCCCCGGCGGCACCTGATAGACATTGTTCAGCAGCCCGTCGATACGGAAGCGCACCACGCCCAGATCCCGCCGCGGCTCCAGGTGAATGTCGCTGGCCCGCTGCTCGAACGCGTACTGCCACAGCCAGTCCACCAGCGTGACGATGTGCTGGTCGTTGGCATCGATCTGCCGGCCGCTCCTGCCCAGCTCGACCAGCTGCTCGAAACTGTTCTGTGCCGCCGCCTGCCCCGTGCGCTGCGCACTGCGAATGGTACCGGCCAGATCGAAGAATTCCACCAGATAGCGCTGCAGGTCCACCGGACTGGCCAGCACCGGCACCACCCGGCGGCGCAGCGTGTGCGACAGTTCCGTGGCCCATTCACCGGTCATGAACGGCTCGGCCGTGGCAATCGTCACCGACTCCGGCGTCACCTCCAGCGGCAGGATGCGGAAGCGGTTTGCATAGGCCTTGCTCATCACCTCCGCAATCCGCGAGAAATCCACCTTCAGCGGATCGATGCGCACGTAGCGCCAGCCGATGCTCTGCGCCAGCCAGCCGCACAGCCAGTCCAGATCCAGCGTCTCGTGCGGCGCCCGCAGCGCCTTGAGCCTGCGCGCCGCAATCATTTCCAGCGGATGACGGCCACCGGACGACAGGGCTGCATCGCGGGCCAGTGTGCGGCGGGTCTCCTCGTCGATGAGGCCCTGGTGGGCCAGCAGGGCGAGCAGGCGGTCGATGGACAGGGGGCGGTTGGGGTCGCCGGGTGAAGGGGGCTCTGCGGTTGGCACCAGCGGTACCGTACTGCCGAACGTCGTGGTCGTGTTCATCGCACCTCTCCGGTCGCGTTGCCGGACGCTGCTGCACGGCAGAACCCGGAAGCCGCCTGCCTGTGGACCTCCTGGGCGCAGTAGGCCTGCGCAGCAGCCCTGCCCGGCCCATACCATTCCACCGACGCCAGATTCAGCAGCGCGTCCTGACCGATGGCCCGCCAGTTGATGCGGGACAGTTCCGGATCACCCAGCGACAGGCGCAATGCATCGACACGGCGCGCATTGCCAAACCTGTCCTGTCCCTGCAGGGTCGCCATGATCTCGACCGAATGTGGTCTGGCGCGATGCTCCCGCATCACATCCATCACAGCAGTCAGTCCGCGCACGGTCTGCTCGACGATGAACGCCTGCATCGAGGGTTCTGCCCAGGGCAGATCGATGTGAACGGCAACCCGGTACTGGTCATAATCGTTGCGGTCGAGTTCCACGTCCTGACCATACGCTACCCGCCCGAGCAGGGCTTTCTCCAGCAGCGCGTCGCGCCTTTCCTGCACGATGGCCTGTGAAGCGCGGTCCTCCTGCGCCGCGGGGAGATCAGACGATACCTGTCCGGCAGGATGCACGTCCGCCGGCGCAGACAACGCACCGGGCGCAGCAGCCTGCACCGTCACCGTCGGAACAACCGGTGCATGGGAGGCACGACTGTTCACCTGCCTCGTGTTTGTCGCCGTCTGTCCCGCCTGCACAGTTTCTGGCATCTGCCCTTGCACTTCCCCCGCTGCAGCAGTCGCCATTTCCAGGCCGGACTGCACCGGAGCCCCCGGCATGCGCCGTTCCCCGGTAGACGCAGTCGGACGCTCGCCTGCCTCCGGCTTCAGCGGCCCGGCTGCAGGCGCAGGCATCCCGGCCAGCTCCGTGGCCAGGCGCCCCGCATCGGCAAGTGCCACCAGAAAGAAGGGCAGCACCAGCAGGTACAGGACAACCGAAGCGCCGCGCCGCGGAACACGCCGGTACCTGATCCAGCTTCCCAGACAAACCAGCAGCGTCAACGCTCCGATGAAAAATGCATTGACCTCGACACCGAGCAGGTCTCCATGCGTTCGGGGCACCGCCAGCGCGTACGCACCATGGAATGACATCAGTGCAATCAGCGTCAGCGCCTCGGCATCATCCCGGCTCCGATGGTCGAGAAACACCGCCCAGGGCCGAAACACCAGACGCACCAGCACAAAGAAGGCCAGCCACGTCACCAGCAGCAGACCATAGGCCACACGCGCACGTGCCTCGCTCCCCTCGGGCAGCGCATCGATGAACAGCCACAGGGCCAGAATGAAAAAGGCCAGTGCCGCCATCACGACGGTATTCCGGTCTTTCCCGGGCAGGTGGTGTACGTCCGCACTGACCGGCAGCCGGGCTGCTGCCGAACCAGCCCCATCACAGGAAAGCAGCAGCGGATCCCGGCCATCCTGCCCCGTCCCTGCTTCTCCGGGCACCGGTGAACCATATCCCAGACCCAGCAGCTGCGGCCGAATCACCGCCTGCCCCAGCACACCGAGGGCCACCATCGCCACCACGAGCCATGCCATTGCCAGCGCCAGCTCCCAGGGTGATGCATGCGAAGTCCCCAGGCCCTTGCCCAGACTGTAGACCAGCAGTGCCAGCACCAGCAGCGCCAGTCGTGCTTCCCAGGGATCGAAGGCCACATGTCCCTGGGGGGAAACCAGCCAGGCACGCCTGACCCCTGCCCGGGTAGCAAGGACGACGAACATGAAAAGCAGAATGACAGTCATGGCACAGGACCCCCAATCGGTAGAGCGTGTGATGGCTTCTTTCGCCTCCGCGTCACAGCATAGAAACCCACCCACTGGTGCGTCGAGACCGGATGTACCCAACGGTTGACAACTGACGGAAGAATGGTCTTTCCGCCCTCCGGGACACACTGGCGAGTGTCATGGGAGCCATTCACGCCGCATTGCCAACCATGCGATCAGCGTTTTCCGGATCGGGACGTCCGCTCATTACCCGTCCGGCTACCAGCACTGCCGGAATTTTCCCCGTGTGATGCACGCCTTGCGGTGGGCGACTCGAACGAGGTGGACTGCGCTACGACACCCGCCTGCCGCACCACACCACTGGCCGCATCCGCCTGAGCTGCCGCGGTACAGAACTCCGGCGATGCATACCGGTGTTCAGGCTTCAGGCAGTACGCCCTGGCCGCCGCCAGACCATCCGGCTGCCATTTCGCCCGCACCAGATCGAGCACTTGCGCCCTGTCGATCCCCTGCCAGTTGATGCGCGACAGGTCCGGGTCGTGCAGCGACAGCGATAGCACCGGCTTTTCGAACGGGTTGCCGTAACGGTCCTTCGCCTTCGCCCAGACCTGCATCTCGACCGCATGCATGTGCACACCTTCCGCAGCCACGGCGCGAAGGGAATCATGAAGCTTTTCCGCCACACGCCCGATCACATCACCGTCTTCCGGCTGGTAGTAGAAAACACCGGGCCGCATCTCGATCCGGAACGTCCCCCGGTCATTGCGCGTCACGCGCACATCGGGAACATCTGTAATGAGGTCACGAATCCGCTCACGGACGATCTGCGCCAATCGTGTCTCCAGCGGCGATTCTGCCGCATCCGCGGATAGCCCTGCAGATGTAACCCGGGCATTCCCTGCCACAGGCGCTGCGATGCCCGGCCCCGATCTCCCGCCCGATTCGGTCTCCGGCTTCGGCTCCGGGGTTCTCCTCCCTGCGGCCATTCCATCCGGCACCGGTGCTGCGGTCACGGATTCTGCCGGTGCCGTGCTCCGCGCCGGTGCTGGCGGCACGCTGGCCACCAGCGCGCGCTGTTGTTCCCGTTGTTGCTGCGCCTCCTGACGGGTCATGGCTGCGTCCTGACGGGTCATGGCTGCGTGCTGCACCGCCATCGATGGCAGTGGTTCCTGCGCAGGCACGTCAGGGACAAGCATCACACCCGTCATGAGGCACACCGGAATGCACAGCAGGTACAGGGTCACAGCACTCATCTGCCTGCCCGGGCCATGCGCCCCACCAGTCACCCAGCGAACAAGCCTGAGCAGAGGGGCTGCGCACAGCAGCAGCACCCCACTCCCAAACACAGCCAAACGGCCCTCACGTTCGGCAGGCACGGCCAGCAGTGCAGCATGAAAGAACAGCATCATGGCCAGCAGGCAGAATGCCTGGGCATCCTCCCGGTTCGGGTGCTGGCGAATGATCGACCAGGGCCGGAACAATACCCACCCGAGCATCGCCCCCGAAGCGGCCATCACCAGCAACAGGCCAGTACCCGTGTTCTGCCGCAGCCGAACGGCCTCATCCGGCAGCAGATACACGAAAAGGGCCATCAGTGCCGCGGTCAACGCCAGAAACATCAGAACCGAAGCACCACGAGGCTCACTGCCCCTGTCCATGAAAACGACGGTCATGGTGCTGCGGGCGTGGCCTGACGAAAGCCCCAGCTGCTCGGGATGAATCAGCGCCGCACCCAACGCACACAGCATGAACAGGGCAAGCCACAGGACGAGCAACGCCAGGGGCAAGAGCCACCACGTACCGGAAAAAGATGGCAACTCCCAGAACCATGCCAGCAGAAGCAGCATGCCGAATATGGCGGGCGCCCGGAATTCCTGTTCATCCGGTTGCGCCTCCAGAAAATCATGCCCGGGACCACGCTCCCATGTAGCGCGAAGCCCCGTGTACACAACGCTGAGCGCAAACAGCAACAGCAGAACGATGGACATGTACCTCTCCCGCCAAACCGCGCCCGAACCCCGTTGGAAAAGAATCCAGCGCGTGCCACGGGCCCGTTCGGTCCCACCGATGGCCCCATGAACACGCCAGACAGCGCCCCGGCGCGTGTCATGGCCCCGTCCTCCACGGTATCGCCCCATGTCCCCTGACTGCCACCCACCGCGGTGCAGACGGTCGACCCGCCCTGACGGCACGGCAGCCGGCCCGCTCCCCTTTCTTTACCTCGCCGCCCATGGCAACGCTCCCCGTTGCATAACCATGCCGTTGTCGGATCAAGCCCACTGTCACATGACTCCATCACCATGCACCGCAACGCCATTGCCGCATGACACACGATCGTCACGCCCCCCGTTGCCGCCCCGCTCCACACAGGCGCATTTCTGCGCCACGGGCATCAGGTCATGCCGGTCCGGCATACCAGAACTGGTAGGATATGAGCAGCAACTGCCTCGAAGGCCACTGCCATGAAAAAACTCGGTTTCCTTTCCTTCGGTCACTGGTCACCGGCCAGCGGTTCGCAAACCCGTACGGCAGCCGACACGCTGCTGCAGTCCATCGAGCTGGCGGTCGAGGCCGAGAAGATCGGCATCGACGGGGCCTACTTTCGTGTGCACCACTTTGCCCGGCAACTGGGCTCGCCGTTCCCGCTGCTGGCCGCCATCGGCGCCCGCACCAGCCGCATCGAGATCGGCACCGGCGTCATCGACATGCGCTATGAAAACCCGCTCTACATGGTGGAAGACGCCGGCGCC
This sequence comes from Lautropia dentalis, assembly GCF_003892345.1. Taxonomy (GTDB): domain Bacteria; phylum Pseudomonadota; class Gammaproteobacteria; order Burkholderiales; family Burkholderiaceae_E; genus Lautropia; species Lautropia dentalis. The sequence goes on along the minus strand of NZ_RRUE01000001.1, from coordinate 1,809,953 downwards.
GCCGACCTGATCGCCGGTGGCCGGCTGCAGCTGGGCATCAGCCGCGGCTCGCCCGAGCAGGTCATCGACGGGTGGCGCTATTTCGGCTACGAGCCCACCGAGGGCGAGACCGATGCCGACATGGCGCGCCGCCATGCGCTGGTCTTTCTGGAAATGCTGCAGGGCAAGGGCTTTGCCGAGCCCAACCCGCAGCCGATGTTCCCCAACCCGCCGGGCAAGCTGCGGCTGGAGCCGCATTCGGAAGGGCTGCGCAGCCGCATCTGGTGGGGGGCGGCATCGAACGCCACGGCCGTCTGGGCGGCGGAGCTGGGCATGAACCTGCAAAGCTCGACGCTGAAGGAAGACGAAAGCGGCGAACCCTTCCATGTGCAGCAGGCCAAGCAGATCCGCCTGTACCGCGACGCCTGGAAAAAGGCAGGCCACACGCACGAGCCCCGCGTGTCGGTGAGCCGCTCGATCTTCCCGCTGATGGACGACATGGACCGGCACTATTTCGGCCATGAGGGCCGCCGGGGCGACAGCGTGGGCTACATCGACAAGGACTTCCGTGCCGTGTTCGGACGCGCCTACGCGGCCGAGCCCGATGTGCTGGCCAGGCAGCTGGCCGAGGACGAGGCCATTGCCGAGGCCGACACGCTGCTGCTGACCATTCCGAACCAGCTGGGGGTGGCCTACAACGTCCACCTGCTGGATGCCGTGGTCAGACACGTGGCGCCGCTGCTGGGCTGGCGCTGACGGGTTCTGCAGCGCGTGCGGCAGTGATTGCGGCAGCAAAAAGGGGGCATCGGCCCCCCTTTTTGCATGCAGCTCACTGCTTTTTCTTTTTCGGCGCGACCATCATCACCATCTGGCGGCCTTCGAGGCGCGGCATCGACTCGACCTGGGCGATCTCCTCGATGTCGTTGCGCACCCGCTCCAGCAGCCGGATGCCAAACTCCTGGTGCGCCATTTCACGGCCGCGGAAGCGCAGGGTGATCTTCACCTTGTCGCCATCCTGCAGGAAGCCGATCATGTTGCGCAGCTTGATGTTGTAGTCGCCGTCGTCGGTCTGCGGACGGAACTTCACTTCCTTGATCTGGACGACCTTCTGGCGTGCCTTGGCCTCGGCCGCACGCTTCTGTTCCTGATAGCGGAACTTGCCGTAGTCCATCAGCCGGCAGACCGGCGGTGTGGCGGTGGGGGCGATTTCGACCAGATCGACATCGGCCTCTTCGGCCATGCGACGGGCTTCACCCAGACGGAAAACGCCCAGCTGTTCATTGTCTTTGCCCAGCAGGCGAACCTCGGGGGCGTGGATTTCACCGTTGATGCGGTGGTTGCGTTCGGTAGCGATGCTGATTTTCTCCGAATGAACTGAACGAATGCCGGCAGCACGCGGCTGGCGGCGCAGCGGAAGCCCCGAGCTTCATGCCCTGTACACGCCACACAGGCATGTACGGCCCCCGAATGGCCAAAAGGAGCACCGCAACCTCTGCTGCAGCACTCCCACCGGCCTCAATGTACCTTGTCTGCCACCTGCTGCGACAGCAGACCGGCAAAACCGTCGAAACTCATGCTGCCCAGATCCTTGCCACCCCGGGCCCGGACGGCCAGCGTGCCGGCCTGCCGGTCCTTCTCGCCGACCACGACGAGGTAGGGAATCTTCTGCAGGCTGTGCTCCCGGATTTTATAGCCGATCTTGTCGCCCCGCAAATCCGAGATAACCCTAAATCCTTGTTTTATCAGCCGTTGCCGGATGTCTTCGGCATAGTCTGCGGCCGAGTCCGTCACCGTGAGCACGGCCACCTGTACCGGCGCCAGCCAGGTGGGCATGGCACCGGCGTGGTGCTCGATCAGCATGCCGATGAAGCGCTCCATCGAGCCGACGATGGCCCGGTGCAGCATGATCGGACGGCGGCGGCTGTTGTCCTCGGCCACGTATTCGGCGTCCAGGCGCTCGGGCATCATCGGGTCGTACTGAATGGTGCCCACCTGCCAGGCCCGGCCGATGGAGTCCTTCAGGTGATACTCGATTTTCGGGCCATAGAAGGCGCCCTCGCCCGGCAGTTCCTCCCACGACACGTCGCAGGCGGACAGCGCCGCACGCAGGGCGTTCTCGGCGTGGTCCCACGCCTCGTCGGTACCCAGACGCTGGTCCGGGCGCAGGGCCAGCTTGACCGAGACCTGGTCAAAGCCAAAATCCCGGTACACGGCCATGGCCTGCTGGTGGAAGCGGGTGACCTCTTCCTGCACCTGTGCCTCGGTACAGAAGATGTGGCCATCGTCCTGCGTGAAGCCGCGCACGCGCATGATGCCGTGCAGCGCTCCCGAGGGTTCGTTGCGGTGGCAGGAGCCGAATTCGGCGTAGCGCAGCGGCAGGTCGCGATAGCTGCGCAGGCCGGCATTGAAGAGCTGCACGTGGCCCGGGCAGTTCATCGGTTTGACGGCATACTCGCGCTTCTCGGATTCGGAGAAGAACATGTTCTCCTTGTAGTTGTCCCAGTGGCCGGAACGCTTCCACAGGTCCACGTCGAGGATCTGCGGGCAGCGCACTTCCTGGTAGCCATTTTCGCGGTAGCGGTCGCGGATGTACTGTTCGATCCGCTGCCAGATCTCCCAGCCGCGCGGATGCCAGAACACCATGCCCGGGGCCTCGGACTGGGTATGGAACAGGTCCAGTTCCTTGCCCAGCCGGCGGTGGTCGCGCTTTTCGGCCTCTTCGAGCATGTGCAGGTAGGCGTCCTGCTCGTCCTTTTTGGCCCAAGCGGTGCCGTAGATGCGCTGCAGCATCTCGTTGTTGGCGTCGCCGCGCCAGTAGGCGCCGGCCACCTTCATCAGCTTGAAGACCTTCAGCTTGCCGGTGGAGGGTACGTGCGGCCCGCGGCAGAGGTCGACGAAGCGGCCTTCGCGATAGAAGGTGATGTCTTCTTCGGCCGGGATGGACTGGATGATCTCGGCCTTGTATTTTTCGCCGACCGAGAGGAAGTATTTTGTAGCCTCGTCACGGTCCCATTCCTCGCGCACGACTTCCTCGTCGAGCTTTGCCAGCTCGTGCATGCGTTTTTCGATGGCGGCGAGGTCTTCGGGTGTGAAGGGGCGCTTGTAGGCAAAGTCGTAGTAGAAGCCGTTTTCGATGACGGGGCCGATGGTGACCTGTGCCTCGGGAAACAGATCCTGCACGGCGTAGGCCATCAGGTGTGCGGTGGAGTGCCGGATGATGTGCAGGCCGTCTGGATCCCTGTCGGTGACGATGGCGACCTCGGCGTCGTCGGTGACGGTGCGGGAGAGGTCGACGAGTTTTCCGTTGACGCGGCCGGCGATGGCGGCCTTGGCAAGTCCGGGACCAATGGAGGCGGCAATCTGGGCCACCGTGACAGCTTCATCGAAGCGGCGTTGGGAGCCGTCCGGCAGGGAGATGATGGGCACGTCTGGGCAGGAGGTGAGGGTTTCTGAAAACGCAGGAAGCCTATTCAAGCAAGCCGGAAAGATATCACAGGGTGCGGGGGATTCTGGGATTCGTTGTGTCAGTACAACGGTGGAGCGTGTGGAGGACGGCTTTGGGGGGTAGCGGCTGTTCACGGAAGACGACTTCGGGTGGGGCGGCCCGGGGAGCGGGAGGCTCCTGCGGCTCATACGCTCACTGAAGCTTTGTTGCCCACGACCTGCGTCGTGGTCAACAAACCTCCAGCGCTAAAACACTTTCCGACAATCGGGCTGACGCCCGACTGTCAGAAAGTCGTTCACGCGTACCGCGAAATCGCCGCAGGAGCCTCCCGCTCCCCGGGCCACTTCCCGGATTCATGGCATTGCGGCTTCGACGCGACAGAAAAGCGCAAGAAGCTCCGGCCGTCCTCTGCCAGCCGCAAGCCCCGGGCGGAGGGTTGCTTCTTTCGCGATTTCACGCAGTCGCGGGTGAACCGCGCCTACGAAGGCAGGTGTCTGTTCGCGCCAGTGCTGAGCGAAAGAAGCAACCCGCAGTCCGGGGCGTTTCCCATCGAAGCCGTCCTCCGGATGTCACTGCACGCGCCCCCGCCTTTTCAGGCATTGCGGCTTCGACACGGGGAGACATTGATCCGGGAAAACCCTGAATACGAAACGTTCCTATAATGCTGCCGTTCCTGGGGGAGTCCCTCGCATCGGGCTGGCATGGCCAGCGTGATGTGCGCGGACTGAGAGTTGGCATACCGCCAAGACCCTTAGAACCTGATCCGGATCATGCCGGCGAAGGGAAGGAGGATTATTCGTGAATACCCCACTCGGCACCACCGAGGCCATTTGCTGGCTGGTGGTCTTTTCTGCACTCTTTGCGGCGGCCGGCATCCTGTATGCCCGGCGGCACAACGAGGATCTCGACGCCTTCGTCACGGCGCGCAATACGCAGGGTCCCATTGCCACGCTGGCCACACTGCTGGCCTCGGCGCTGGGGGCATGGATTCTGCTCTCCCCGGCCGAGTCGGCTACCTGGGGCGGGATGTCGGCGGTGATCGGCTATGCGCTGGGTTCGATGTCACCCCTGGTGGCCATGCTGGTTCTGGGGCGGCGCATGCGCGAGCTGATGCCCCATGGGCATTCGCTGACGGAATATCTGATTGCCCGCTATGGCCGACCCCTGTACGGCCTGACGCTGGCCATCATGGTGTTCTATGTGTTCATCGAGCTGACCGCGGAGATCACGGCCATTTCGATGCTGATGACGCTGCTGGCACCGGTGCCGATGGGGCTGACGGCGGTGATCGTGATGGGCACGGTGCTGCTCTACACGGCGGTGGGCGGGCTGCAGGCGTCGATCTTCACCGACAAGGTGCAGATCATCATCATCGTGCCGCTGCTGCTGGCGCTGGTGGCGGTGGGCTGGCACATCACGGGCGGACCTGGCCCCGTTTCGGAACGGCTGATGCAGAAGGCCCCCCATCTGCTGGATCTGGGCGATTCGGCTGGACTGAAGGCGGGTGCAACCTTCTTCGTGGCCATTCTGCTCACCGGTATCTTTCACCAGGGCAGCTGGCAGCGCGTCTATGCGGCCCGCTCGGTGGTGGACATGCAGCGCGGCTTTCTGCTGGGCGGGCTGCTGGTGGTGCCGTTCATTTTCCTGATGGGCATGTTCGGTCTGGCCTGGGTGGCACTGGAGCCGGGCGGCGAGGCCTCGGTGGCCCTCTTTGCCGTGGTGATCCCCAGGGTGGTGCCGTGGGTGGCACTGGCCTTCATTCCGCTGGGGCTGTCGCTGGTGATGAGCAGTGCCGATACGGCCATCAGTGCCATCGGCAGCATCATTGCCGTGGATAGCGCGCGACTGATGCCCCAGGCGTCGCAGGCCCGGCTGCTGCGGCTGTCACGCGGGCTGGTGCTGCTGCTGGCCATTCCGGTGATGATCGTGGCGGCGCAGGGCTTCAGTGTGCTGTACCTGTTCCTGCTGGCCGATCTGCTCTGTGCAGCGGCGGCCTTTCCGGTATTTTTCGGACTCTGGAGCCGCCGGCATGATGGGGTGGATGCGCTGCTGGGCACGCTGGCCGGGCTGGCGGCAGGGCTGATGATGTTCCCCCGCCCGGACCAGCCCATGGACACGCTGCTGGAATCCTTTCTGCTGGCGGCGCTGGTGCCGGTGGCCGTCACGGGTATGCTGCGGCTGGTGCGCAGGAATCGCACCGAATTCCGGCTGGAATCGCTGGACGACAGTGTGCAGCGGTTCTGATTCGGGATCAGGCCCGGCTCCGGGGAACACAGGTACTGGCGGGAGCGTGCACGAACTCATTCGACCCCACGGAATCCCCTTTGGGTGTGCGGGACAAGGTGGCAGGGGCGCGGCATCCTCGATGGGCTTCAGGACACCGCCAGCACAGTCATGCACGCACACCAGCGTGCCGGCAGGCCACATGACCCGGCCGGGCAGAATATTCAGGAGGGCATTTACCTGCTAATGCCCTGCGCCTGCCGCTGGCGCAGCACTTCGTACACCACCACGCCGGTAGCCACCGAAACATTGAGGCTGGACACACTACCCATCATCGGGATGGACAGCAGCACGTCGCACTGCTCGCGCACCAGCCGGCGCAGACCCTTGTCCTCGGCGCCCATGACGATGGCCACGGGCCCTTCGAAGCGGGTCTGATAGAGGTCGGCATCGGCCTGGTCGGCCAGACCATACACCTGAAAGCCAGCGTCCTGCAGCTGCTCCACGGTACGCACCAGGTTCGTGACCAGAATGTAGGGCACCGACTCCCCTGCCCCACTGGCCGTGTGCATGGCCACGTCGGTCAGCGGGGCGGCATGGTCCTTGGGGGCGATCACGGCATCGACGCCGGCGCCATCGGCGCTGCGCAGGCAGGCACCGAGGTTGCGCGGATCGGTCACACCGTCGAGCAGCAGCAGGAACGGCGGCCGTTCGCGGCCTTCCAGATCCCGCAGCAGCGTGGGCAGGTCGGTATTGATGGTCTGCGTCTCCACCTGCGCCACCACACCCTGATGACGTTTTCCGCCGGCCATGCGGTCCAGCCGCCCCGCCTCGACACGGGTGATCTGCACCTGCTGCTGTTGTGCCAGTTTCAGCAGGTCGCGCACACGCGTGTCATCGCGCTGGCGGTCCACATACAGTGACTTGAAGCTGGCCGGTGCCTGGCGCAGCCGCGCCATCACCGCATGGAAACCATAGAGCTGCATGAGGGATATTCCGAAAGGAAGCCGAACCGGCCGCGTGGCCGGCGGGGCAGAAAGGGGTCAGGAAGCGCCCCCTGGCGAATTCACCAGATGAGCACAGGGCAGTCAGCTGCTGCGTTTCCGGGTGGAAGCCCGGGGTGGTTTGGCCGTGGTGCCCGAGCGCCCTGCTCCGGCCCTGGCAGCAGAGGCCCCCGCACGGCCTGTCGTGGCAGTGCGGGCCGCGGAGCGGCGCCCCAGTTTGACCGTGGGCTTTTCAGCCTGCGAAGCAGCGCGACTGCCAGCGCCCCGCCCCGGTGTGCGGGTGGGAGCGGTGCTCGCCGTGCGTTCCACTGTGGGAGATGACACACTGGCCGTGCGCTCCGCTGCGGAAGATGACGCACTGGCCGTACGCTCCGCTGCGCGGGACGGCGTACCGGCAAAGCGCGTCTGGGTGCGGGACGAGCCGGCAGCATGCTCCGCTGCACGGGACGGGTCGACGCTGCGTGCCGATGACCGGGACGGGCTGCCGCCGGCACGCGCCGACATACGGGCATCATCGGCACGGCGCCGGCTGCTGTCGTTCAGCAGGCGAAAATCGATGCGTCGTGCTTCCAGATTGACGGCTATCACTTCCACCTCGACCTCGTCGGTCAGGGCGTAGCATTTACCGGTGCGTTCGCCCATCAGCATCTGGGTCGCCTCGTCGAAGCGGAAATATTCGCTGCCCAGTTCGGACACGTGTGCCATGCCTTCCACGTACAGGTCATCCAGCGTGATGAAGAGGCCAAACGGCGCCACACCGGTGATATGCCCACGATAATGGTCGCCGATGCGGTCACGCATGTAGACGCACTTCAGCCAGGCCTGCACGTCGCGACTGGCTTCGTCGGCACGGCGTTCGTTGGCCGAGCAGATCTGGCCCAGCGATTCCCAGACGGCCAGCGATTCACCGCGGGACACGGAATCCCGGCCCCGGGAGGCCCCCCCCCCAGCCGCTGGCGCAGCGGCGCCGGCTGCACGCGCCCGCCCGGCCTCATGCGCGCGCCCATCGGCAGCAGCCTCTTCGCCGGCGGACGGCCCGGCACACGTGATGGCGGGCTGATAACGGCGATGTTCGAGCAGCGCCTTGATGGCACGGTGATTCAGCAGGTCCGGATAGCGGCGGATCGGCGAGGTGAAGTGGGCATAGGCGTCATAGGCCAGGCCGAAGTGCCCCTGGTTGTCTGGGGTGTAGACGGCCTGCTGCATGGAGCGCAGCATCATGGTCTGCAGCAGCGCGGCGTCCGGGCGGCCATGGATGCGCTGCGAAAGAATCTGGTAGTCCTGCGGCCGGGGTCCGCGTTTTTCCTTCGCTTCCTGGGCCGCATTGCCCAGCGACAGGCCGGCACCCGCCAGAAATTCACGCAGTTTGGCCAGCCGGTCGGCACTGGGGCCCTCGTGCACCCGGTACAGTCCCGGGTGTTTGTTGCGCACCAGAAAATCGGCTGCGCAGGTATTGGCAGCCAGCATGCATTCCTCGATCAGCCGGTGGGCATCGTTGCGGCTCTGGGCGACGATTTCGGTGATGCGGCCCTGTGCATCGCAGAGCATTTTCGTTTCGGGGGTGTCGAATTCGATGGCCCCCCGCTTCTTCCGCGCAGCTTCCAGCGCCTGATAGAGCGCATACAGCTCGTGCAGGCGGGGCAGCAGCGCGCTGCGGCGTTCGATGGCGGCCACGTCGTCTCCACCCAGAATGCCCCAGACCTCGTTGTAGGTCAGCCGGGCTGCCGAATGCATGACGGCCGGATAGAACTGGTAGGCAATGACCTCGCCGGCCGTATCGATCACCATGTCGGCCACCAGCACCAGCCGGTCGACCTCGGGGTTGATCGAGCACAGGCCATTGGAGAGTTTTTCCGGCAGCATCGGAATGACGCGACGCGGAAAATACACCGAGGTGGTGCGGGACTGCGCTTCGGCATCCAGCGGGCTGCCGGGGCGCACATAGTGGCTGACATCGGCAATGGCCACCAGCAGGCGCCAGCCCTTCGGCCGGCCTCGGGCATCGGTGACGGCCTCGCAGTAGACGGCATCGTCGAAGTCGCGGGCGTCCTCCCCGTCGATGGTGACCAGTGCCACATCGCGCAGGTCCACGCGGTTGCGGTAGTCGGCCGGGCGCAGCGTGTCGGGCAGTGCGTCGGCCTCGGCCAGCACGTCATCGGGAAAGCGGTGCGGCACGTCGAACTTGCGCACGGCAATCTCGATTTCCATGCCGGTATCGTCCATGCTGCCCAGCACTTCGGTGACACGGGCGATGGGCGGCTTGTTCCAGCCCGGTGGTTCGATGATGACGGCCGACACCACCTGTCCCGGCTGTGCCCCGCCCGCACCACCGGGCTCGATGAGGATGTCGTGCTTGATGCGCTGGTCTTCGGGAGCGAGCATCAGCACGCCGCGCTCACTGACCAGCCGGCCCACCACGGGGCGCGGGTTGCGCAGTGTGATCTCGACGATCTTGCCTTCGGGCCGGCCCCGGCTGTCGGCGCCGATGCGGCGCACCAGTACCCGGTCGCCGTGCATCACCTTGGCCATCTCGCGCGGCGGCAGAAAGATGTCGGGGCTGCCGTCATCCGGCAGCATGAAGCCGAAACCATCCCGGTGGCCGGACACCCGGCCGGGAATCAGGTCGATGCGGCTGACCAGCATCAGGGCGCCCTTGCGCCCGGCGAGAATCTGCCCGTCGCGCTGCATGGCGGCCACACGACGCCGCATGCCCACCAGTGCCTCATCGGGCACCTGCAGGCGCTCGATCAGCTGTTCGATGCCGAGCGGCGCCCCCTCCTCGGCCAGCGTATCCAGAATGGCCTGTCGGCTGGGAGGATCGATTGTCTCTTGCATGTTTGACAAGCCCAGAAAAACACCTAAAATACCATTTTATCGATTGCCCAGATGGCGGAATTGGTAGACGCACCAGGTTCAGGTCCTGGCGCCAGCAATGGTGTGGAGGTTCGAGTCCTCTTCTGGGCACCAATTCTTCAGACTGGTTTTCAACCGGTTTGAATCTGAAAGATCCCGCTCCAGTTCCTGCTGCAGCGGGATTTTTTTCGTCCCGGCTTTCCGTCTTCGGGCAGCATTCTGTCCATCAGGATTCTCTGCAGAAGTCTGCGAGCACTTTGGGCCCAGGATCGGAACAGGCCAGAAGGCACCATGGCAGCAGCATGTCGCCAGAGCGGTGTGCGTTTCGCGTGACAGGTCCCATAAGGTCCCATACATACGGCAGGCTCTGCGCACACGGCAAATACGACTGGCGCGTGCAGTGCTCATTCGTTCCCGCACTGGCGCGCATACCACACGGACGGGCGATGGATGGATACAGACCACATGCACGCAGAACGGCGCACGCAACAGGATGCCTGGACGAAAATGACCGAAGCGAAATGACAGGACGGGATTTACTGCAGTGCCGGGATGGAGAAACCATCCGGAAAGATGGCGTCCCGTAGGGGATTCGAACCCCTGTACTCACCGTGAAAGGGTGATGTCCTAGGCCTCTAGACGAACGGGACTTCTTGGTGGAGGTAAGCGGGATCGAACCGCTGACCTCTTGCATGCCATGCAAGCGCTCTCCCAGCTGAGCTATACCCCCAAGCGGCGCATGCCTGCAGTTCCAACAAAAAACGCGGGTGACGAGCACCTGCGCCTTGTGGCGTCCCGTAGGGGATTCGAACCCCTGTACTCACCGTGAAAGGGTGATGTCCTAGGCCTCTAGACGAACGGGACGTGAACTGCACTGTATGCGTTTACTGCAACAACCCTGTGCAGGATTGACCGGACTGAAAGCTGGTGGAGGTAAGCGGGATCGAACCGCTGACCTCTTGCATGCCATGCAAGCGCTCTCCCAGCTGAGCTATACCCCCGTGGAATCGCAATCAGTCGATAAATGGGATAATAACCAGTTTTTGGCAGGGGGCGCAAGTCGTTTCGGGCAAAAATTACTTGACGGGCCACCGGTTAACGCTATTTAACACATAAGCAGGCCGTGCAGGCAGGTTCGCGGCCTTCCGGGTACGATTCAGGCTCATTGTTCATCCCTGCCCGAGGAAGCACTTTCCCATGACTGCACGACTGATCGATGGCAAGGCCATCTCCGCACAGGTTCGAGAAGAGGTCCGCCTGGCGGCCGAACGGATTCTGGCTGCCACCGGCCAGCGCCCGGGACTGGCCGTGATTCTGGTGGGCGATTCGGCTGCTTCCCAGGTCTATGTGCGCAACAAGATCCGCGCCTGCGAAGCGGCCGGCTTTCATTCGGTGAGCGAGCATCTGCCCGAAAGCACCAGCGAGGCCGACCTGCTGGCACTGCTCGACCGGCTGAACCACGACCCGGCCGTGCATGGCATTCTGGTGCAGCTGCCGCTGCCGGCCCATATCGATACCCGGCGGGTGATCGAGGCCATCTCGCCCATCAAGGACGTGGATGGTTTTCACGTGGCCAATGCCGGGGCGCTGATGACCGGTGCACCGCAGCTGGTGCCCTGCACGCCGCTGGGCGTGATGCGCCTGCTGGAAACCACCGGGGTACCCCTGCGGGGCGCCGAAGCGGTGATCGTGGGCGCCAGCAATCTGGTGGGCAAGCCGCAGCTGCACCTGCTGCTGCAGGCAGGCGCCACCGTCACGCTGTGCAACAGCAAGACGCGCGACCTGGCCGCCCAGACACGACGCGCCGACATTCTTGTGGTGGCCGTGGGCCGTCCCCGGATGATCACGGCCGACATGATCAAGCCGGGCGCAGTGGTGATCGACGTGGGCATCAACCGCCTGCCGGATGGCAAGCTGGCCGGTGACGTGGACTTCGAGGGCGCAAAGGACGTGGCCGGCTGGATCACCCCGGTGCCGGGTGGCGTGGGGCCGATGACCATTGCCATGCTGCTGCAGAACACCATCACCGCGGCCCGCCGGCAGCTGGGGCTGGCTCACTGAACCACATGCCCCATTGCGCCCTTCCGTCGCACTGAAGACTCATTTCCCCTTTCCCCGACATGACCACTACTTCTTCTTCCGGCAAGACTGATACCCATACCGCTTCCCACGTTTCTTCCTCGGACGTTTCCGCCAGGGCCGAAACCTCTGCCGAGGCTTCCACCACAGCCACCAACCCGCTGCTGGCCGGCCCGTCGCAGCTGCCGCACTTCACGGCCATCGAGCCGGAACACGTCTCGCCGGCCCTGGATGTGCTGCTGGCCGATGCCGACCGGGCGCTGGCCCAAGTCACGGCCCCCGACGCGCCACTGACCTGGGAGGGCTTGGTGCTGCCGCTGCAGCAGGCCACCGAGCGGCTGGGCCACGCCTGGGGCATCGTGCAGCACCTGAATTCGGTGATGGACACGCCCGCGCTGCGCGAAACCTTCAACCAGAATCTGCCCCGTGTGGTGGAGTTCTGGACCCGGCTGGGCCAGAACCAGGCACTCTTCGACAAGTACCGGGCCTTCCGTGCCAGTCCGGCCCATGCAGCGCTGGATGCTGCCCGCCAGACGGCCATCGATCACGAAGTGCGCGATTTCACGCTGAGCGGCGCCGAGCTGAAGTCGCCGGCCCGTGAGCGCTTCGCGGCCATCCAGGAAGAGCTGGCGGCCCTGCAGCAGAAGTTCTCCGAAAACGTGCTGGATGCCACCAATGCCTTCGAGCTGCTGATTCCGGACACGGAAGAGGGTCGTGCGCGGCTGGCCGGCCTGCCCGACGACGCGGTGGCGGCTGCCCGGGCCGATGCCGAACGGCATGAAAAGCAGGGCTGGCGCTTCACGCTGCAGTTCCCGTCGTACTTCCCCGTCATCCAGTACGCGCACGACCGTTCGCTGCGCGAAACGATGTACCGTGCCTACGCCACCCGGGCCGCCGAAGGCAGCGCCCAGGACAACACGGCACTGATCCAGCAGATCCTGCGTCTGCGCGAGGAAAAGGCGAAGCTGCTGGGACTGGACAGCTATGCCCACCTGTCGCTGGTGCCGAAGATGGCCGACACCCCGGCACAGGTCGAGCAGTTTCTGCGCGACATGGCCGTGCGTGCCCGCCCCTTTGCCGAAAGGGATCTGGCCGAGCTGCGCGCCTTTGCCGCCGAAAAACTCGGCCTGCCCGAGCTGCAGGCCTGGGATACGGCCTATGCCAGCGAGGCACTCAAGCAGGAACGCTATGCCTTCTCGGACAATGAGGTGAAGCAGTATTTTGCGCTGCCGCGCGTGCTGGCTGGCCTGTTCGGGCTGGTGGAGCGTTTGTTCGGCGTGCAGATCGGCGAGGACCAGGCCGAGGGCTGGCATCCGGACGTGCGCTTCTACCGCATCACCCGCAACGGTGAGCTGCTGGGCCAGTTCTATCTGGACCTGTATGCACGCGAAGCCAAGCAGCCGGGCGCCTGGATGAACGACTGCTGTGGCCGCCAGCACGAGAACGGCCGGCTGCAGACGCCGGTGGCCTATCTGGTCTGCAATTTCCAGGCACCGGTCGACGGGCAGCCCGCGCTGCTCACGCACGACGATGTCACCACCCTCTTCCACGAATTCGGCCACGGGCTGCACCACATGTTGACGCAGGTGGATGCGCTGGCGGTGTCGGGCATTTCCGGCGTGGAATGGGATGCGGTGGAGCTGCCCAGCCAGTTCATGGAGAACTGGGCGTGGGAATGGGAGATCGTCGAATCGATGACCCACCATGTGAAGACCGGCGAGCCCATGCCGAAGGCGCTGTTCGACCGGATGCTGGCGGCCCGCAACTTCCAGGCCGGACTGCAGACGCTGCGGCAGATCGAATTCTCGCTGTTCGACATGCTGCTGCACCAGCAGGCGGCGCAGGCGCTGGCCGCCGGCGAGGCCAATCCGGTGCAGCGCATCCTGGATGCCGTGCGCCAGGAGGTGGCGGTGCTGCTGCCGCCCGCCTTCAACCGCTTCCAGAACAGCTTCAGCCACATCTTTGCCGGCGGCTATGCGGCAGGCTACTACAGCTACAAGTGGGCCGAGGTGCTGTCGGCCGACTGCTATGCCGCCTTCGAGGAGGAAGGGCTGTTCAACCCGGCGGTGGGCCAGCGTTTCCTGCAGGAGATACTCTCGGCAGGGGGCAGCCGACCGGCCATCGACTCTTTCAGGGCGTTCAGAGGTCGGGCCCCCGAGCTGGATGCCCTGCTTCGGCATAATGGGATGGTGGAAGCATAGGCAACCCATCCCCGCGAGGCTCAAGGAGCGACATGAAGGTTTTTCCGGCAATCCTGCTTGTGGCGACGGCCTGTGGCCTGGCAGCACAGCCGGCCGCCGCCGCCACCTACAAATGGACCGACCCGAACGGCAACGTCGTTTACGGTGATCATCCGCCCTCGGAAGACGCGCAGCCGATGCGCCGCCCGGGCGGCATGACCGTCACGCCCATGGCGCGGCCGGCGGAAGACCCGACCATCCACTTCCCGCAGGCGCTGCGCCAGGCCGCCAAGGCCAGCCCGGTGGCGCTGTTCGTGGCGAAGGACTGTCAGCCCTGTGGCCTGGCGGCCGCCCATCTGCGCCAGCGTGGCATCCCCTTCCAGGAATGGAAGGTGATGACGCATGCCGACTTCGAGCGCTTCAAGGCGCTGGGCTTCACCGGCAATGGCTTTCCGGCCATCAAGGTGGGCGAGCAGCGCAGCGTGGGCTACGAGGTGAATGCCTGGAACAAGCTGCTGGATTCGGCACAGTATCCGCGCGAATCTGAACTGCCCGCCACCTACCAGTATCCGGCCTCGGCCAGTCTGGCCCCCGAAGATTCCCTGCAGGGCAGCGCCAGCTTCCATCAGCCGGTGCGCATCATCGATGCCAGCGAGGTGCGTCCGGCCGGCGGCCAGCGCATCGACCCGGGCGCCACCCGGGGAGGCAACGCGCCGGCCTCGTTCCGGTTCTGAGTCATGAATGGCCGGGTGTCTCCGGCTTTCCTGATCCTCCCGACAACCCCGACCTTCACACGAAGGCGGGGTTTTTTGTCGTCGCCCGGACATGCATCCCCCAGCGCATGGCATGGACCCGTTCGTCCTCGCGCAACGGCACGCACCGGCTGTGCGCGTGCTTCTGCAGGAGGTCTTTCAGAGTATAGTGCGGCCTGCTTCCTGTTCCGTTTTCTCCATGCACCGCATCCCGATCACGCTGCCCTTTTCCCGCCAGGAACTGGCGCTCATTGCCATCACGGTGGTCTGGGGCGCGACCTTTCTGATCATTCACGCCGCCCTGCACCATTCCGGCCCCCTGTTTTTCGTCGGGCTCCGCTTCGTGACGGCGGGACTGATGATGGCCCTGGTGTTTCGTCGCACACTGGGGGGACTGACCTTGCGCGAGCTGATGGCCGGTGTGCTCGTCGGCATATCCATCGTTGGCGGCTATGGTCTGCAGACCTGGGGACTGCAGACCATCTCCATCAGCCAGTCTGCCTTCATCACGGCGCTGTACGTTCCGATCGTGCCCCTGCTGCAGTGGGCCGTCCTGCGACGCCCACCCCACCTGATGAGCTGGCTGGGCATCGGTTGCGCCTTTGCCGGCCTGATTCTGCTGGCCGGTCCACAGGCTGGCGCCCTTTCCCTGAGCATCGGCGAACTGGCAACGCTGGGCAGCGCCGTGGCCATTGCTGCGGAGATCATTCTCATCGGCCGGTTTGCCGGCTCGGTGGACAGCCGGCGGGTCACCGTCGTGCAGCTGCTGGTGGGCGGGGTGCTCTCGCTGCTGCTGGTGCCGGCCGCGGGCGAACAGGTACCCGTCTTTTCCTGGGTGCTCACCGGCAGCGTCCTGGGGCTGGGCGCTGCCAGCGCCGTCATCCAGCTGACCATGAACTGGGCGCAGAAGTCGGTCTCGCCCACGCGTGCCACCGTCATCTACGCCGGCGAGCCGGTCTGGGGCGGCGTATTCGGACGACTGGCAGGAGATCGCCTCCCTGCCATGGCCCTGCTGGGCGCTGCGCTGATCGTGGCAGGGGTCATCATCAGTGAACTGCGCCCTTCGTCCTGGCGGCGAAGGCCGTAAGGCCGGGCGGTCCCACCGTTGAATGACAGCCGGAGGTACTGGATGAACACGCCCAGATACTGAACGATAGGCATTATCACGGTTGTTATGCCATTTCCGCATGTCCTTGCATGCAGGCTGGGCAGTAACAGCCCTTTCGGTGCCGTTTTACGGCTGTCATGGGGCCGTTTCCGCAGCTTTCGCGCAAAATGACGCCGGGCGAGCGTCTATCATCGGTGCCATTGTGACACTCTCTGACACGGCACCATGAATCTCCAGCAATTGCGTTCCGTCCGCGAGGCCGCGCGCCGCGGCTTCAATCTCACGGAAGTGGCGCGGGCGCTGCACACGTCGCAGCCCGGCGTGAGCCGCCAGATTCGCGAACTGGAACAGGAACTGGGCTTCGAGCTGTTCGTGCGGGCCGGCAAGCGGTTGACTTCACTGACCCAGGCCGGGGCCGTGGCGCTGCCCGTCATCGAGGGCATTCTGGCGGGGGCCGAGAACCTGCTGCGGGTGGGTGAGGAATACGCCCGCCAGTCGGCCGGCAAGCTGAGCATTGCCGCCACCCATTCGCAGGCGCGTTACGCGCTGCCCGATGCGGTGCACGATTTCCGGCGCCGCTATCCGGACGTGCAGCTGGAGCTGCATCAGGGTTCGCCCCAGCAGGTGGCGGAAATGCTGCTCAACGGTGAAGCCGACATCGGCATTGCCACCGAGGCACTGACCGAGTACGAGCCGCTGGTGACGCTGTCCTGCTATCGCTGGACGCACAGTGTGATCGTGCCGCCGCGCCATCCGCTGCTCGATGACGAGACGCTGACGCTGGAGCGGGTGACCGATTATCCGGTGATCACCTACAGCCCGGGCTTCTCGGGCCGTATGCGCATCGATGATGCCTTCCAGGCCCGTGGCCTGTCACCCAACGTGGTGCTGACGGCCATGGACGCCGATGTGATCAAGACCTACGTGGAGCTGGGGCTGGGCATCGGCATCGTGGCGTCGATTGCCTTCGACGAGGAGCGCGACACACGGCTGCGGGCCATCGATGCCGGCCAGCTCTTCCCGGTGAACGTGACGCGGCTGGCCTTCAGGCGCGGCACCTTCCTGCGCAGCTACGTGTACGACTTCATCGAGACCTTTGCCTCGCCATTGACACGCGAGGTGGTGGAACAGGCGGCCACGCAGACGCCGGGGATCGATTTCCAGATCTGAAACGGCTGCCAGCCGGACGCTCAGATCATGACGGCGGGGTCGGCCGGCGCCCCATGGGCACCCGACCAGTCGGCGCCGGCCTCGAAGCGGGTCTCCTGCCGCGCCCGCAGGTGCAGCGTGTCGCCCCGCTGCACGGTGTGACGGCGCTGCAGATCCTGCCAGGCCTCGCGCGACAGCTCCACGTCGATGAAGCTGCCGTTGTCCGGGCGCTTCAGTTCCAGCCGTGTGCGCGGCCCCACGGTGAGCGCCTGCGAGAACTGCACGGCCAGCGTGCCGGGGCCGGGGCCATCGACCACATCGATCTCGTGCGGTCGCACGTAGACGACGGTCCGGTTCGCCTCCTGCTTCGTGTCTGCCCCCTGACTCTGCTGCGCCCCCGGTTCCGCATCGGTTCCCTGCCGTTCCTGCACCGTCCGGGCGTTCACGGCAGCGCCCGCGAACGGTGTGCCTGCAGCCTGGCCAGCAGGATGCACGGCCGCGAAGTGCCCCTCGAAAAGGTTCACATCCCCCAGAAACTTCAGCACGAAGGGCGTGGCGGGCCGGTCGTAGACCTCTTCCGGCGTGCCCGTCTGTTCGATGCGGCCGCGGTTGAGCACCACCACCCGGTCGGCCACTTCCATGGCCTCGTCCTGGTCGTGCGTGACGAACACGCTGGTGACGTGCATCTCGTCGTGCAGGCGCCGCAGCCAGCGGCGCAGTTCCTTGCGCACCTGGGCATCGAGCGCCCCGAAGGGCTCGTCCAGCAGCAGCACCTTCGGTTCCACGGCCAGGGCCCGGGCGAGCGCGATCCGCTGGCGCTGGCCCCCGGAGAGCTGTTGCGGGTAGCGGTCGGCCAGCCAGTCGAGCTGTACCAGTTCCAGCAGCGTATGCACCCGCCGGCGGATGTCGGCCTCGGCCGGCCGGCGGCTGCGCGGCATGACCCGCAGCCCGAAGGCCACGTTCTCGAAGATGGTCATGTGGTTGAACAGCGCGTAGTGCTGGAACACGAAGCCCACGCCCCGCGCCTGCGGGTCGGCATGGGTGGCATCGGCGCCATGAAAGAGCACGCGGCCACTGTCGGGCTGCTCCAGCCCGGCGATGATGCGCAGCAGCGAGGTCTTGCCCGAGCCGGACGGCCCCAGCAGCGCCACCAGCGAGCCGGACGGGATGTCCAGAGAAATGTCGTCGCAGACCACAGTAGCGCCGAAGCGCTTGTTCAGATGATCGATCAGGATGCTCATGTCGGATGCGGGATGTCTGCCACGTATCGCCAAGGGTCGACCACGAGCACCCGACCCATCACGGGCCGAAGCGCCCGGCCGTCAAAGGGCGTCAGAAGGCAACGGCAATCACGATGTCAGATGCCGAAGGCACGCCACAGCTCGGCATCGTTGGGGATGCGTCCCTGGGCCACTTCCGGTGCGGTGACGGCACCTGCCTGCGAGACCATGCTGCCGGGCGGCACCGAACGGGTGAGCCAGACGTTACCGCCGATGACCGAGCCACGGCCGATGGTGACGCGCCCGAGCACGGTGGCACCGGCGTAGATGACGACCTCGTCTTCCAGGATGGGATGGCGGGGCTCACCCTTGACCAGCGAACCGTCCTCCTCGACGTTGAAGCGCTTGGCGCCCAGTGTGACGGCCTGATAGAGACGCACCTGGCGACCGATGATGGCGGTTTCACCGATGACCACGCCCGTGCCGTGATCGATGAAGAAATGATCACCGATCTGGGCGCCCGGATGGATGTCGATGCCGGTGGCCGAATGCGCCAGCTCGGCCATCACGCGCGCCGTGAGGGTGATGCCTTCGTTGTAGAGCAGGTGCGCCAGCCGGTGGTGGATCATCGCCCAGATGCCCGGGTAGCAGATCAGCACCTCGTCCTTGCTGCCGGCGGCCGGGTCGCCCTGGTAGGCAGCGGTGACATCCGAGTCGATCAGCTCGCGCACCCGCGGCAGGGCCTGGCCGAAGCGCTGGACGACGGACACGGCCCGTTCATTCTCGTCGGCGCACAGATCCTGACAGCCGGAGCGGAACATCAGCTCGCGCCGCACCTGCTGGTGCAGGGCCGACAGCGCCATGTCCAGCGTGTAGCCGACATAGTGGTCGATGTTCTCGGAACAGAGATCGGGGCGGCCCAGGCGATGCGGGAACAGCGCCGCCGCCAGCCCGCCGACCACCTCGGCCAGTACCTGCCGCGACGGCAGCAGCGGCGGTCTTTCATTGCCCTGGCGGGCACGCAGGGCACTGTTGCGGCGTTCGCGCAGCTGCGCCACCACCTCGTCTATACCAAAGGAAGGTTTGATCATCGTCACCATCGTGTGGAAATCCAGTCCCCCCGAATATACCGCCCATCGCACCATCAGGTCTGTGCATGCCCACGCCTCCTGTCATGCGGCAGGCGCATATCGGACATGCCGGTGCCCCCCGAAGGGCAACGGTTTCCGGGCATATCGGCCGCCTGCCGTGTCGCAAAGCCCACGCCACTGCCGGCCATGTCAACCGGCCGTCCGCCGGTCGATGCCGGTCGATCTGTGCACCCGGCATAATCGCTAGAATGTTGCGCAGCCCGCGAGCGGCCGCCCTGCGGCGCCCTGCCGTCACCTGCCCCTGCGGGCAGCACGCCGGCACCGCTTCAGTGCCCGCTCCCGCGCCCCCCTTCGCCCCGCCCACAGCCCGCTCCGCAGGACCTTCTCGCATGACCTCCCTGTTGCTCAGTGCCTTCATCTACCTGATCTCGGCCGCCATTGCCGTGCCGCTGTCCAAACGGCTGGGCCTGGGCTCGGTACTGGGCTACCTGATTGCCGGCATCCTGATCGGTCCGGTCTTCGGCCTGGTTGGGCAGGAAACCGAAAGCATCCAGCACGTGGCCGAATTCGGCGTGGTGCTGATGCTGTTTCTGGTGGGGCTGGAACTGGAGCCCCACAAGCTCTGGCAGCTGCGCTACAAGCTGCTGGGCCTGGGCGGCCTGCAGGTGATCCTCACCATTGCGGCCATCACCGGCATTGCGCTGCTGGTGGGGCAACCCTGGACGGTGGGCGTGGCCGCCGGCTGCGTGCTGGCCATGTCGTCCACCGCCATCGTGCTGCAGACGCTGGGCGAGAAGAACCTGCTCAACAGCCAGGGCGGCCAGGCGTGCTTTTCGGTGCTGCTCTTTCAGGATATAGCCGTGATCCCGATGCTCGCGCTGCTGCCGCTGCTGGCCCTGCCCGAGCTGAGCCACCAGGTGGACGAGGTGGCCCACCATTCGGATTCGATCAACCTGCTGGCGGGCATGCCCGGCTACCAGAAGGCCGGCATCACCTTCGGGGTGATCGGCATGATCATCGTCGGCGGCCACTTCCTGGCGGCCCCGGTGTTCCGCTACATCGCCGCCGCCCGGCTGCGCGAGATCTTCACCGTCGTGTCGCTGGCGCTGGTCATCGGCATTGCGGTGCTGATGTCGCTGATCGGCCTCTCCCCCGCGCTGGGCACCTTCCTGGCCGGCGTGGTGCTGGCCAACAGCGAGTACCGTCACGAGCTGGAAAGCAACATTGAGCCATTCAAGGGGCTGCTGCTGGGGCTCTTCTTCATCACGGTGGGCGCCGGCATCGATATGGACTATCTCTATGTCAAGCTCTGGTCCATCCTGGGGCTGACGCTGGCCGTCATCGTGGCCAAGGGCGCCATCCTTTGGCTGCTGGGCCTGATGTTCCGCCTGAAGCGGCTGCACCGCAGCCTGTTCGCGCTGGCGCTGGCCCAGGCCGGTGAATTCGGCTTCGTGCTGCTCACGCTGGTCGAGAGCAACGGCGTCATGCCCTCGGCCATTGCCAAGAAGCTGCTGCTGGTGGTGGCGCTGTCGATGCTGTTCACGCCGCTGCTGTTCATCGTCTACGACAAGCTGATCGTGCCGCGGGCCTACCAGTCGGCCGGCCCCGAGCAGGCCGATGACCACATCGAACAGAAACACCCGGTCATCATCGCCGGCCACGGCCGCTTCGGCCGCGTGGTCAATGCCATGCTGACGGCCTGCGGCTACAAGACTACCGTGATCGACCACAACGCCGCCACGGTGGCCGGCTACAAGCGCTTCGGGGTGGAAACCTACTTCGGCGATGCCGCCCGGCAGGAAATGCTGCTGACGGCCGGTCTGGCCGAGGCGAAGCTGCTGGTGGTGGCCATCGACAACCCGGAACAGGCGCTGCAGATCGTCGAGTTTGCCCACAAGATCAACCCGTCGATGAAGATCGTGGCACGCTCCTACGACTCGCAGCACACCTACGAGCTGGTGCATGCCGGTGCCAACGAGATCGTGCGCGAGAACTTCGATTCGGCCGTGCGCTGCGGCAAGCGGGCCCTGGAATGCCTGGGCATGCCCAAGCCCAAGGCCGAGGAAGTGGGCAACCTGTATTTCCACCGCAACCGTCATGGCATGGCCGTGGCCGCCAAGGCGTATGACCCGAGCATCGGCATTTTCGAGAACAAGGCGCTGATCGACATCGCCCGCGTGGAGATTGCCGAAACCGAACGCCTGATCCGCCAGCTGCTGCACGACCAGTCCATCGCCTGGCCGCAGGACGCCGCCGAGACCACCACCGAACACGGCGACATGAACATGAGCGAACCGGTGCAGGGCGGCTGATGCCCGGCCAGCCCCGAACCCCACCCCGGCCCGTCGGCGAACCGGCGGGCGTGCCCCCGCAGCCAGCCACGGCGCCAGGGCACCATGCCCTGCCCGTCTGGCTGCTGCTGTTTGCCGTCATCATGCTGGGCGCCAGTCTGCGCGCGCCCATCGTCGTGGTCGGTCCCGTGGTGGGCCCGATCCGCGACAGTCTGGGGCTGTCGGCCAGCCTGATGGGCTTCGTGACTGCGCTGCCGCTGATGGCCTTTGCGTTCTGCTCGCCCTGGGCCTCGCGGCTGGCACAGCGTTTCGGCATGGAGCGGGTGCTGATTGCCGCCCATCTGGTGCTGATCATCGGTCTGGGCGTACGGGCCGGCTTTGCCTCGACCCCCACACTCATTCTGGGTACGGCGCTCATGTCTGCCGCCATTGCCATGAGCAATGTGCTGCTGCCGGCCCTGGCCAAGCGCAACCTGCCCGACCGCATCGGCCTGGTGGTGGGCTGCATGACCACCGCCATGCTGATCTCGTCCGGCATCGCCTCGGCCATTGCCGTGCCGCTGGCCGACTGGCAGGGCTGGCCACTGCCACTGGCCGTCTGGGTGCTGCCGGCCGGACTGGCCATGCTGGGCTGGTGGCGGGTCAGCCGGTATCCGCATCCCGATGCCGGCCAGCCACAGAGCGGCATGGCAGCAGGGATGAACGTCTGGCGCATCCCGGCCGCCTGGACGATCAGCCTGTTCATGGGCATCCAGTCCCTCATCTTCTACGCCCTGGCTGCCTTCATGCCCTCGATGCTGGCCGAGAAAGGCATCTCGGCCGCGGGGGCAGGATCGCTGGGGGCGCTGCTGCAGATCGTCTCGCTGCTGGGTGTGCTGGCCGTGTCATTCGTACCGGCTCGTGGGCGGGCGCGCCAGCTGCTGGCCCTGACGGTGGCCCTGATGGTCCTCACCGGCGTCCTGGGCATCTGGCTGGGTAGCTCCGGCAGCATGTGGCTGTGGATCTCGCTGATCGGCGTGGGCACGGCCAGTATCTTCTCGCTGTGCCTGGTGCTGTTTGCGGCGCGAACGGACCATTCGGCCGAGGCGGCTGCCGTGTCCGGCATGGCGCAGACCGTCGGCTATTCGGTGGCCGTGCTCGGGCCGCTGGGTGTGGGGGTGCTGTACGAATGGGTCGGCAGCTGGACACACACGATGCCACTGCTTGTGATACTGGGCGTGGTGGAATGCCTGATCGCCTGGTCGGCGGCCAGCCCGGTGACGCTGGGACAGACGGTGAATGCCCGGCCGGCTGCAGGATTCTGAGCCTGTAAAGGCCGTACAGCCCTGCCGCCGGGTCCTGAACCTGCCAGAACACCTGCCCCTGGCGTACCTGAAGACATCCGCCATCGGATACGCTGCGTATGCATGAAACGCATGAAGTCATGCGGATTTCATCTGATACCCCAGCCTGATGGCGCACTTTGCGGGATTGGCGTGGCATGATGCGCAGCATCCGCATTCATGCCTGTCCGATTCCATGCAAACATCCCGTTCCCGCTTCTCCCGCCGTGCCCTGCTGGGCCTGCTGCCCGCCGCAGCCGCAGTGCTGCTGACCGCCCCCGCAAGTGCCCGGGCGGCCGAACAGACACTGCTCAACGCCACCTATGACGTGGGCCGCGAGCTGTTCTCCGAAATCAATCCGCTGTTCGTCGCCCACTGGCAGAAGGAAAAGGGCCAGACGCTGAAGATCGACCAGTCCTACGGCGGTACCTCGCGTCAGGCACAGGACATCATCCAGGGCAAGAAGGCCGATACCGTCACCTTCAATCAGGTGCCGGACATCGACATTCTGGTCAAGCGCCGGCTGGTGGCCAAGGACTGGGCCAGCCAGTTCCCGAACAACGCCTCGCCCTACTACAGCACCATCGCCTTCATGGTCCGCAAGGGCAACCCGAAGCACATCCGCGACTGGAGCGATCTGGCACGGCCGGACGTGAAGCTGGTCTTCCCCAACCCCAAGACCTCGGGCAACGCGCGCTACTCCTACCTGGGGGCCTGGAACTACGCGCAGGAAAAGTTCGGCGGTGACGAGGCTGCGCAGAAGAAGTTCATGGCGTCGTTCCTCGGCAACGTGGAGAACTTCCCCACCGGCGGGCGCGGGGCCACGGTGGCCTTTGCCCAGAATGGCCAGGGCGATGTGCTGCTGACCTTCGAGTCCGAGATCATGAACCTCGTGGCCGGTGACGAGTTCAGGGCCCAGGGCTTCGAACTGGTGGTGCCCCCCACCAGCGTGATGGCGGCCTTCCCGGTGGCCATCGTCGACAAGGTGGCCGATGCCCGGGGTACCCGCGACGTGGCCAAAGCCTACCTGCAGTTCCAGTACAGCAAGGACATCCAGCAGCTGCTGGCCCGCCACAACCTGCGCGTGCACGATCCCGAAGTGAAGGCCGCCACCGAAAAACAGTTTGCCCCCGTGAAACTGGTGGACCCGGCCACCTTCCCCGGTGGCTGGGAGGGCATCCAGAAAACCCACTTCGCCAGCGGCGCCCTGCTGGACCAGCTGCTGGCCGAAGGCCGCCAGTAAGCCCCGGCCCGCCGACCCGCGATGCGCTTCTTCCTGACCCGGCCGCTGCTGCCCGGCTTCTGGCCGAGCTTCACCGTCAGCCTGATCTATCTGCATGCAGTGATCCTGATCCCGCTGCTGGTGCTGCTCTGGCACGCGGCCGATCTGGGCTGGGCCCAGTACTGGGCCGCCATCTCCGATCCCCGGGTGGTGGCCAGCTACCGGGTCACGCTGGCCGGCGCGGCCCTGTCCACCGCCGCGGTGACGCTGATCGGCCTGCTGCTGGCCTGGGTACTGTCGCGCTACGAGTTTCCCGGCCGGCGGCTGCTGGATGCACTGATCGACCTGCCCTTTGCGCTACCCACTGCCGTGGCCGGGCTGACGCTGGCCACCCTGCTCGCCCCCGGCGGCTGGATCGGCCAGCTGTTTGCGCCCTGGGGCATCAAGATTTCGTATGCCTTTCCCGGGCTGGTGATCGCCATGATCTTCACCAGCATCCCGTTCATCGTACGCACCGTGCAGCCGGTCATCGAAGACCTCGGCCAGGACGTGGAGGAAGCCGCCCGAACGCTGGGTGCCCGGCCGGCGCAGATCTTCTGGCGGGTGATCCTGCCTGCCCTCACGCCGGCACTGCTGGCCGGTGCCAGCCAGGCCTTCATCCGCAGCCTGGGTGAGTTCGGCGCCGTGGTGATGATCGCCGGCAACATCCCCTTCAAAACGGAGATCACCTCGCTGATGATCTTCGTGCGCCTGCAGGAATTCGACTACGCCGCAGCGGCAGCCATCGCCTCGGTGGTGCTGATCACCTCGCTGGTGCTGCTCTTCGGGCTGCAGCTGCTGCAGGGCCGGCTGCTGCGCTGGCAGCGGGGGAGCTGAGCCATGCAGGCTTCCCGTACACCATCAGGCAGGACGCCCCCGAGCGGCACCAGCATGCCCGCCACATCCACCTCACGCCGCCAGCCTGCCACGGCCATCCAGTGGCTGCTGCTGGCCCTGGGCATCGTGGCGGCCGGCCTGCTGCTGGTGCTGCCGCTGGCGATGATCTTCGCCCGGGTGGCCGCCGGTGGCTGGACGCTGCTGGTGGAGAACCTGTCGGCCGATTACCTGCACCACGCCTTCGGCCTGACGGTACTGGCCACCGTGGTGACCATTCCGGTCAATCTGGCGTTCGGCATCCTGTTTGCCTGGTGCGTCACCCACTACCGCTTTCGCGGCCGGCGACTGATGCTGGCCCTGATCGACATTCCCTATGCCACCTCACCGGTGGTGGCGGGCCTGTGCTATCTGCTGCTGTACGGGGCGGAATCGGTGGTGGGCGAGTGGCTTTCCGGCCACGACATCCAGCTGATGTTCGCCTGGCCGGGCATCATCATGGTCACCATCTTCGTCACCTCGCCCTATGTGGCGCGGCTGCTGATCCCGCTGATGCAGACCCAGGGCAACGAGGAGGAACAGGCGGCCCTGCTGCTGGGCGCCAGTGGCTGGCAGATCTTTCGCAAGGTGAGCCTGCCGAAGATCCGCTGGGCGCTGCTCTACGGCATCATGATCACCAACGCCCGCGCCGTGGGCGAATTCGGCGCCGTGTCGGTGGTCTCGGGCGCCACGCTGAACCAGACCATGACGCTGCCGCTGCTGGTCGAGCAGCTCAACAACGACTACAAGACGGCCGCCGCCTTCACGGCCGCCGCCATTCTGGCGCTGATGGCCGTGCTGACGCTGGTGCTCAAGACCTGGCTGGAGCGGCGCGTGCAGGTACGGCAGGCCCGGCATTGACCGCCGTGTCCCGGCCGTGTGCCAGCCGTGTGCCGGCAGGGCGCCGCACAGGCAGGGGGCGATCTCAGGAGTCAGGTGCAACAAGTGATCTGGCGTAGTCATCGAGAATTTCCGTCATGACTTTGTCAGGGGGCTGGCCACCTCGCCAGCCAGGGCAACCGGCAGCGCGCGGGTTCGTGGATCGCCCGGGCATGGAAGCCGAAATGCCGCAGGGCTTTTTCAGAGGCTCACCGGGGATGTACACTTGCCCCCTCACTCCTCCGGAACATCTGAATGGACTTCACCTCCCCCGCCTTCTGGCTGGCCGTCGGGCAGATCGTGCTCATCGACATTCTGCTGGGCGGCGACAACGCCGTCGTCATCGCACTGGCCGTGCGCAAGCTGGATCCCGCCAAGCGGCGCCAGGGCATCGTCTGGGGTACCGTCGGTGCCATTGGCCTGCGCATCCTGCTGATCGTCTTTGCACTGTCACTGCTGTCGGTCCCTTACCTGAAACTGGTGGGCGCCGTGCTGCTCTTCTGGATCGGCATCAAGCTGCTGCTGCCCGAAGAGGAAGATGCCCACGGCAACATCGCCAGCTCCGACCGGCTCTGGGTGGCGGTGCGCACCGTCATCATCGCCGACCTGGTGATGAGCATCGACAATGTCATCGCCATTGCCGGCGCGGCCCAGGCGGCCGGTGGCGAGCATGAAATCCCGCTGGTGGTGTTCGGCCTGCTGGTCAGTGTGCCCATCATCATCTGGGGCAGCCAGCTGATCATCCGGCTGATGGACCGCTTCCCCATCATCATCACGCTGGGCGGCATGCTGCTGGGCTGGATTGCCGGCGGCATGATGGTCACCGATCCGGCAGTGACCGAGCACGTAGCCCCATGGCAGCCACACATCAAGTGGATCGCCGAAGCCGCCGGTGCCGTGCTGGTGCTGCTGGTGGGCAGCATCGCCGCCCGCCGCATGCGCAGCCGGGCGGCTGCCCGGAATCCGGCGCCCCCGGCCGGGCACTGAACAACGGGGCGCCGGGCGATCAGGTGCAGACGCTCCAGAACGGACAGGAAAGCCTGCACCTCCCTGCGTCACGCCGGCTACGGTTGCAGGCGTTTTCACCGCCGACCCGGAGATCCCGGCACACCGGACCGGTCGCGCCCATGAACGTACGCCCGCAGATACGGGGATCGCAAGGCCACCGTCAGGCCATCCCCTGGAACTGGAAATCCACATCCGGCCGCCGGCCCGACATCAGGTCGGCCAGTGCCCGGCCGGAGCCGCAGCCATGCGTCCAGCCCAGCGTGCCATGGCCAGTGTTGAGAAACAGTCCCTGCACGCGGCTGGGTCCGATATAGGGCACATTGCCCGGCGTGGCCGGCCGCAGGCCGGTCCAGAACAGCGCCTGTGCCGGATCGCTTACCCCCGGAAAGAGTTCCAGGGTACGCCGCACCAGCGCCTCGCAGCGCACCGGGTTGAGCGCCATGCCGTAGCCATTGAGTTCGGCCGTGCCCGCCACCCGCAGCCGGTCACCAAAGCGCGAATACACCAGCTTGTATTCGTCGTCGGTGAGACTGACCTGCGGCGCCTTCGCCGCATCCAGCACCGGCAGCGTGGCCGAATAGCCCTTGGCCGGATAGATGTCCAGCCGCACCCCCACATCCCGGGCCAGCGCCGCACTGAAGCTGCCCAGCGCCAGCACATAGGCGTCGGCCTTCAGCACCTCGTAACTGCCGCGTTCATCGGCAATCTCCACCCCCTGCATGCCGGCACCGGTGGCCAGCAGTTTCTGCACCCGCACCCCGAAGCGAAACTGCACGCCCTCCCCGGCAGCCAGCGCCGCCAGCCGGGTGGTGAACAGGTTCACATCGCCCGATTCATCGGCCGGCGTGAACGTGGCCCCGGCCAGCAGGTGCTTCGCGCTGGCCAGCGCCGGTTCGATCTCGACCACCCGGTCGGGCGTGATCACCTCGCGCTCGCAGCCCATCTCGCGCATGATCCGCGCCGGCTCCAGGGCCTCGTCGAAATCCTGCTGGTTGGTGTAGAAGTGCATGATGCCCTTCGTGAGCTGGTCGTACTGGATGCCGGTCTCCTCGCGCAGCGCCTGCAGGCTGGCCCGGCTGTAGGTCCCCAGATTGACCAGCTGCAGCATGTTGTGACGGGTACGCGCTGCCGTGCACTCGCGCAGGAACTGCAGCCCCCAGCGCCACTGCTGCGGATCGGCCCGCAGCCGGAACAGCAGCGGCGCATCCTCGCGGCCCAGCCACTTCAGGAGCTTGAGCGGCGCCGACGGATTGGCCCACGGCTCGGCATGACTGACCGAGATCTGGCCCCCATTGCCGAAACTGGTCTCACAGGCGGCCTGGGCGTTGCGTTCCAGCACCGTTACTTCATGACCTGCCTGCTGCAAATACCATGCCGTGGTCACTCCGACCACGCCAGCACCCATGACGATGACCTGCACCTTGTCTCTCCCCGGGAGCCTCGGCGAAAGTCCTGCGACACCTTGACTCCCTCGTGTTTCGGGGCGCGCCGTGCACCGCCCTCCTGTCCGGGAGAGGGGCGCAAGACTGCGCTGCCCTTCATTTTATGACTGCAGCCGCGGGCGGCCACGGCACATCCCGCTCAGGGCGCCGCGCCATGGCAGCCCGCCACCTGCCATTGCACCCGACAGCGGCAGAAACGGAGAACCATGGTGGCCCCTGTACCCGGTGGCCGCAGCGCGTGGTGGCTACTGGCTGCGGCACGTGGTGGCTGCGGCGTCTTCTGGTGGCTGCAGCATGTCAGCGTAGCAGATTCCGGGCACAAGGCGCCATGAGGGGCTTCCCGCAGCTGCGCCACAACCTTCCCCCCTCGTCCGTCTGCGTGTGAGCCGGGTATCCGGCAGCGGCGGTTCGTCGTGGTCCCCTCGCCTGTCCGCGCGGGTTCGGAGCCAACGTGTGGGACGCGAACAGGCCCACGGCACGCGTCAAATCAACATTGATCAAGTCGGGCATTTCCCTCTGGTTCTACCATGTGGACGTGCTCTGGCGCACCGCGCCGGCCCTGCCGGTCGTCTTTCCCGTACCGTCGTGCGTTCGCAGTTCCCTGCGGGCAGCACGAACACCGCACCGCCCAGCCTGCGGTGCCATGCTGCCGTTCGTGCCTCCTCATAACGCATACCGTTTCCTCCCCATGCTGCTCTCCATCGAAGAACCTGCTCCCACCAGTGCGCGGCCGCAATGGCGTGCCTTTCTGGAACTGGGCTTTCGCCCCCTCTATCCCCTGGGCTGCTTCTGGGCCCTGTTCAGCATCCTGCTGTGGGTGTACTTCCCACGCGTGCTGCAGGGCACCCTCGGCGGCATGTTCTGGCACATGCACGAGATGCTCTGGGGCTTCATCATCACCATCGCGGTGGGCTTCCTGTTCACGGCCGGTGCCACCTGGACGGGCATCAACCCGCTCCGCGGCCGGGCACTGGCGGCCTGCACCAGCCTGTGGATCATCGCGCGCATCGCCTATCTGGTGCCGGCCGACGGGGCCTTCTGGCTGGGTGTGGTGGCCGAGAGCCTGTTCTTCGGCTGGGGCGCACTGGCCATGGCCAATGCCATCTACCGCGCGCAGAGCAAGCGCAACTACGGCATTCCACCGCTGCTCCTGTTGATGGGGCTGTCCAACCTGCTCTTCCTGCTGGCCGTCGAGGACGGCGACTACGAACGCATCACCCGCTTCTACCAGACCGGCATGCTGGCCATGGCGGTGGTGGCCCTGCTGGTGGCCCGCCGGGTCATCCCCTTCTTTGCCATGCGGGCGGTGGCCGGGCTGGAAATCCCCATGCAGGTCCAGACAGGCCAGTGGCAGCTGTGGGCAGGGGTGGGGGCCATCGCCAGCCTGCTGCTGCAGTGGCGCGTGCCCACCACGATCCTGCTGGCCGTCTCGGGTGGGCTGGCGCTGTGGCAGCTGTACACGTGGAAGCCGCTGGCGGTGCGCCACAAGCCCATCCTGTGGGTGCTGTACGCAGGCTTCTGCGGGCTGGGGCTGGGGCTGGTGGTGGCGGCCATCCAGATGGCCGGCTGGACCGAGCGCAGTGTCTGGGCGGTGCACCTGATCGGCACTGCGGGGTTTTCGGTGCTGATCATCGGCATGGTGACCCGCACGGCGCTGGGCCACCTGGGCCGGCCGCTGCAGACCGACCGGAGCATGGTGCTCAGCTACTGCCTGGTGGTGGCGGCCGCGCTGCTGCGGCTGGCCGCGCTGGCAGCCGAACCACCGTTCACGACGCCGCTGCTGCATACGGCGGGCCTGGCCTGGATGCTGGCGTTCGGGACCTATCTGTGGCGTTTCGTGCCGATGCTGATCCGGCCGCGCATCGATGCGGTGGCCAGCAAGCATCCGATCATCCGGCCGAAGATCGAGCCGAAGACGCCGCAGGCTCAGGGCGCCGGTGAGAAGGGTTCTGGAGTGAAGGCTCCGGGAACGGGTGGCCCTGCGGCGCAGGGCGCTTCACCGACTGCATCCGCCGATGAAGGGCGGGTGCAGGTGCGGATTTCGGCGAAGATTCCGGTCCAGGCTTCGGTGAAGAAGAAGGCGGGCTGAGGGGCGTTTCCGGTTCATGAAGGACGGCTTCGAGGGGGGCGCCCGTTTACGGAGGACGATTCCATCGTGATGTCTGTCCTGTACGAGCGTGGGGGGCGGTGCTTGTGCGGCGCTTCTCCCATGAAAACCCCCTTCGAACGGGATGTTCCCGATTCATGGAAGACGACTTCGAGAGGGGCGGCCCGGGGAGCGGGTACCTCCTGCGGCTCATACGCTCACTGAAGCTTTGTTGCCCACGACCTGCGTCGTGGTCAACAAACCTTCAGCGCTATAACACTTTCCGACAATCGGGCTTCGCCCGACCGTCAGAAAGTCGTTCACGCGTACCGCGAAATCGCCGCAGGAGGCACCCGCTCCCCGGGCCGCATCGCATACCTGTCATACCGCGGCTTCGGGGGAATTCGGAGAGGACGGAGTGCTCGTCCGCGACAACCGACGGTAATCCCCAGAGATCAGGGGCTGGAGCATGCTGCGGGCTCATTCCTCCTCGCGTTCCCCCTTTGGGCGTACGGGACAAGGCAACAGCAGGACTGCGGGGTCGGGGCTGATCCTCGATGGCTGGTCGAGGCGCAGCCAGCACAGTCATGCACGAGAACGAATGCGTCAATGACATGTGCTGACACCGTGGGCAACCAAAGGATCTGAAACGGATACCGGTGCGCACACTTCGGGAAACTGCAGGCTCTGTTATGCTCGACGTTTTGAACCTTTTTCAGGAGTTCAGGGCATGGGCTGGTTTTCGAGCAAGAGTGATCCGAAGTTTCTTCTGTGCACGGTCAAGCCGGATGTGAACGATCCGCGCCGGATCGCCGAATTTCTGGGGGTGGTAACCGGTGAGGCCATCATCGGGGCCAACCTGTTCCGCGACATGTTCGCCTCGGTCCGCGACGTGGTGGGCGGCCGTGCCGGTGGCTATGAGAAGGCGCTGGCCAAGGCCCGCCAGGCAGCGCTGGACGAAATGATCGACGCCGCGAAGGAACTGGGCGCCGGCGGTGTGGTCGGCATCGACTTCGACTACGAAGTGCTGGGCGAGACCAACGGCATGCTGATGGTTGCCGTCAGCGGCACGGCCGTGAAGCTGGCCTGAGTCTCAGCAGGACCAGGCGGCAAGCCCGGCCGGACGCTGCCTGTCGAAGCCGTACAGCCGCAACGACATGAAGCGGTGCGGGATGCGGGGGGCTCCTGCGGCGATTTCGCGGTACGCGTGAACGACTTTCTGACAGGCGGGCGAAGCCCGGTTGTCGGAAAGTGTTTTAGCGCTGGAGGTTTGTTGACCACGACGCAGGTCGTGGGCAACAAAGCTTCAGTGAGCGTATGAGCTGCAGGAGCCCCCCGCATCCCGTGCCGCCCCACTCGAAGCCGTCTTCCATGAACCGGAATCCCGGTCAGAACTTCACCGTCGCCTGCACATACACCGTACGCGGCAGCCCCAGGTACTTGCCCTTGTTGTTGTCGTCGTACGAGCGCGTATAGAACTCGCGGTTGAACAGGTTCTTGATGCCCGCGCCCAGCTTCAGCCCCGCCAGCTCCGGCCCAAAGTCATACGAACCACGCAGGTTCCACACCCCATAGCCCGGGATTTTGCCCGTGCTGCCATCGGCACTCTCGGCCAGCGTATTGGCATTGTCGGCATACTGCGACGACTGGAACTCGCCCTCGAAACCGGTCTGCCAGCGGTCCTGCGTGTAGCTGATGCCCACCAATCCCTTGTGTTTCGACGAGAACGGCACCTGATTGCCTTTGTTCGGACCTGCCTCGCGAATGGTGGCATCCACATAGGCATAGTTGCCGTACACCTCGGCACCCTTGAGCACCGGCAGCAGCTCGTCCAGCCTGTAGCCGAAGGCCGACTCGATACCGGCGTGGCGGGTCTTGCCCCGGGCAATCACACTGTCGGTGGTCTGGCTGCTTTCGTACTGGTTGTTGAAGTTGATCAGGAAGGCACCGATCTCGCCGCGCACCATGCCCTGGGCGTAGCGCGTGCCCAGTTCCCAGGTACGGGCCTTCTCGGGCTTGATCTCGTTGACGCGCACGCGGTTGGGCATCTGGCTATACTGCACGCTGCCGAACGAGCCTTCGGTGTTGGCGTACAGGTTCCAGCCCTCATCCAGCCGGTACAGCACGTTCAGCGCCGGCAGGGCCGTGCTGTAGTCACCCGTGTAGGGCCGGTTGCTGATCAGGTTGACCTGCTGCTGGTCGATGCGCTCGTAGCGCACGCCCGGGGTGATCGTCCACAGGCCATAGTCGATGCGGTCGTCGATGTAGATGGCGTGGGCCTCGGTCTTGCCACGGGTGTCGCGGTCGTTGCGGCTCGACACCGTGGGCAGCAGACCACTGGCAATCGTTTCGCGGTAGCGCAGCTCGTGACTGGCCTCGCTGATGTAACGGTAGCCGATGCCCACCTCGTGGTGCACCCGGCCCGTGTCGAAGCCCTGCGAGCCGCGCGCCTCGATACCCCGCACCCAGTAGTAGCGCGGCGACAGCGACACGAAGTTGCCCTGGTCCAGATAGCCGCTGCGCAGCGTTTTGGTGAAGAAGGTGTTGACGCTGGCCTTGCGGGCGCCCTCGCTGTAATCGTAGCCAGCCCCCACCAGCGTGCGACGGCCCCAGAAGCGGTCCACCGGTCGGGTAGACTGGTAGGGATCGGCCCGGAAGGCATCCACCGTCAGGCCACCCGGCATGTCGGCTTCGCCGTCGTAGTACTGGGCGATGGCGTGGAAGCCGTGCACCGCGTTGAGCTGGTAGGCGCCCTTGACGATCACGTCATCGATGCGCGTCCGGCTGTGCTGGCGATAGTCGGAGCCGCGCACACCCGAGTACAGGATGGCACCGCCCAGACCATTGTCCATCGTGCCCCCCACGCGGAAGTTGCCGGTTTTCTTCGGCGCATGCTGGGTGGACGAGGGCGAATAATCCATCTGCAGGCCGGCATCCACCCCGAAGTCTTCCGGAATGGCGCGGGTCACGAAGTTGACGATGCCGCCCACGTTCTGCGGACCATAGCGCACGGCGCCACCGCCGCGCACCACGTCCACGGCATCCATGTTGCCCATCGAAACCGGCCCCAGCGACAGCTGCGGCTGGCCATAGGGCGCGTACGGCACGGGAATGCCGTCCATCAGCAACGTGGAGCGGGTGGCCAGGCGCGGGTTCAGGCCTCGAATGCCGAAGTTCAGCGCCATGTCGTGGCTGCCGGTGCCATTGTTCTCGGGCGCATTGACACCGGGGATGCGATTGAGCGCCTGACGGACCGTGGTCAGCCCCTGCTGCTGCAGCTGCTCGCGACGCACCACATCACGGGCACCGGGATGATCCTGCACGTTCTTTTCGTCGGCATCACCCAGCCAGTCACCCACCACCGTCACGGTGGCCAGCGTGCTGACGTCGGCTGCATCGGCCGCGGTATCGACCACACCGGCATCACGGGCAGCCGCTTCGGCTGCCGATACCGGCGACACACCACCAGCGGCGGCTTCGGTAGCCAGCACGTGCGACACACCACCGCCGGCGGCCAGCAGCAGCGCCACGGAAGCCATGGTGCGGATCACGGGATGGCGCAGCTGCGCCCGACGGCCCGGCTGCGCAGCAGCAACGGCCGACAGAAAACCTGACGACATGGAAGGACTCCAGAGAGGGACGATAGGAGGAAGAGGAAGGAGCGAAACGCGCTCACGGCGGGCGTTCACCTGCCGGGCAACCTTCGGCAGCCAGAAGCGGACGCGCCGGGGGTCGGGGTCGTACCCCGAGGGTCGCACCCCAAATAAGACGCGGGATTATTTGGCACCAGACAGTCTGTGTCTACCACTCATCCGGAAAAAGACGCTTTCCGTCAGCCGGGACGACAGAAAGCGTGGCGTTTAAGACACACCAGCCCCGGACACACCAGCTCCGGACACACCCAGTCCCGGACACATCAGCCCCACCTGACACACGCCCCCACCTGGCACATGCTCCCTCCGCACGCATCCATCACAAGAAAGAACAAAGCCCGCCTTTGCACCTCATGAGCGCAAAAACGGGCCTCATCCCGGAACGTGTCCAGCGTGCGTCATGGTCCCCACGCTGGCCCAGCCACGTGCTGACAAGGCTCGCCGTGTGGAGACAACTGAACATGGCCCCCTCAAGGTCGGTCGCATCGCCGTTCCCGGCGTGCTCATCGCTTGTCGAGCCTGCGCGCCACGCGGTTGCCGACGAACTGGATCAGCTGCACCATCACCACCAGAACGGCCACGGTCATCAGCATCACGTCGTTCTGGAAGCGCTGGTAGCCATAGCGGATGGCCAGATCGCCCACGCCGCCACCGCCCACCACGCCGGCAATGGCCGTGTACGACAGGAAGCTGATCGACAGCACCACCAGCGACTGTACGATGCCCGACCGTGCCTCCACCAGCAGCACCCGCCAGATGATCTGCCGCTCGCTGGCGCCCATGGCATGCGCCGCCTCGATGACGCCGCGCGGCACCTCGCGCAGGCTCTGCTCGACCAGCCGGGCAAAATACGGAATGGCGGCACAGGCCAGCGGCACCGAGGCCGCCATGGGCCCGATGGACGTGCCCACCAGCCAGCGCGTGAACGGCACCAGCGCCACCAGAAGGATGACGAACGGGAACGAACGCACCATGTTGACCAGCCAGCTGACGATGGCAAACAGCACGGGGTTCTGCATCGACTGGCCGGGACTGAGCAGGAACAGCCAGATGCCCAGCGGCCCGCCCAGCAGCACGGCCGCCGACAGGCCCACCCCCATCATCACCAGTGTCTCGCCAATGGCGTCCCAGAGTTCGGGCAGCACATCCACCAGGGTCGGCGGCAGCATGGCCAGCAGGCTATCCAGCATTTGCGTTTCCTTTCTCTTTATTATCAGATGCCATGCGTGCCCTCACCCGGCACCACCACGCCCTGGCCCCCCTGGGCACTGGCCACCTGCCGTGCCAGTTCGCGCCCCAGGGCCGAGACGGGCGCCAGCGGTGCCGTGCCTTCCAGATCGAGCCTTTCGACCAGCACGCCCTGCTCCACCACGGCTGCCTGCCGGCACAGGGCATGCACGACCGACAGCTCGTGCGTGACGATGACGATGGTCACGCCCAGCTTCTGGTTGATGTCCTTCAGGGTGGCCAGCACCGAACGGGTGGTTTCGGTGTCTAGCGCCGAGGTGGGCTCGTCGCACAGCAGCACGCTGGGTTCGGGCGCCAGCGCCCGGGCAATGGCCACGCGCTGCTTCTGTCCGCCCGAGAGCTGGGCCGGATAGTGGTCGAGCCGGTCGGACAGGCCCACGATGGCGGCACAGGCACGCACCCGTTCGGTGATTTCGGCACGCCGGTGACGGCCATGGATGCGCAGCGGAAAGGCGATGTTCTCGAACACCGTGGCGTTCTGCAGCAGGTTGAACTGCTGGAAGATCATGCCGATCTTCTGGCGGGCGTCGCGCAGCTGCGCCTTGCCCAGCGCCGTCAGCTCCTGGCCAGACACGAACACCCGCCCGCTGTCTGGGCGCTCGAGCAGGTTCATCAGCCGCAGCAGCGTGGACTTGCCGGCACCGCTGCGGCCGATCAGGCCGAGTGCATCGCCCCGGTTGACCGTGAGCGACACATCACGCACGGCATCGAAGCGACCGCCGTCGGCCAGGACAAAGGACTTGTTGAGATTTTCCAGCCTGATCAGCGGTTCCTGCGCGACAGTCTCCGGCACCATGCACCCTCATTGTGCGGTCAAAACGACGATGTTACCGCAAGCCGCCCGCGATGCCTGTGCAGAAGATCATGCAGGAAAGGCACCGATGCGACGTGGGCATCAGCCCCGCGATCAGGGCAGCGAGTCGATCTCGCGGCGGATGGAACTGACGTTCTGCATGGCCTGGGCCACGTCGTTCTTCAGGCGCTCGACCCGGTCGAGGTACTTCTGGTAGTTGCGCTCATCGCCCTGCCGCTCGGGCTCACCGTCGTTGTATTCGGTACGCAGGGCGTCCAGGCGCGACTGCTCACGCGCCAGTTCCTTTTCGAGGATGCGGCGACGGTCGGAATCGCGGCTGCGCTGCTGGCTGCTGCTGACCCGGGCCGACTGGCCGTTGCTGCCGGTACTGCTGGCGGCGGGCATTTTGGCGGCCGGCACGCTGTTGATGGGCGGCAGGTCCAGCAGGCGGCAGCCCTTGCCGGGGGCGTTCTGGTAGAGCGGCGTGCCGTTGGGGCCGTCGCAGCGATATACGGCCGTGGCCGACTGGGCCTGTACGGGCGACCCCCACAGGGTGCACACCAGGGCCGTACCGACCGACAGCAGCCCGCCCCGCAGGCCGTGGGCAAACAGCGATACGCCCCACCCACGCGATGTGGCAGGACAGCGGACCGGGGTGGCAGCAGGCATGGGGACTTCAGATACGCTTTCGTGGCGTTTCATGGTCATGGAACCGTTCACGGGAACATCGGACCCCGCCAGTCTACCGGCAAAGCAGTCGCCTGCGTGGCGCTGGAATGCGCCGGCACAACACCGAGGCGCCCCAACCGACCGCCAGTCACCTCACTGCAGCCCCCGGTCGAAAACACGCGCCGGATGGCCAGACCGGGCGACGAATGGCAAAGCGGCGCGCGCCATCCAGGCAAGAGAATCTGCCGTCGTGCTGTGCAGGGCGAGACGGCGGAATGCATGCTGGCTTCCCGCGCATGGCCCCAAACCCGTGTGCCGGCAAGGCACAGCACAGGCAAGGCTGGAAGCGTACATATTTGGGGCCAGTCCGGAGGGAAACCCCTTTGGGTGTGGCCGCGGGGACCGTACGCCCCCGAACGGCCTTCTGTCTCAGCAGGAGTAGTACATGTCGAACTCGACCGGATGCGGCACCATGCGCAGCCGGGTCACTTCCTCCATCTTGAGCTGGATGAAGGCATCGATCATGTCGTTGCTGAACACACCGCCGCGGGTCAGGAACTCGCGGTCGCGGTCGAGGTGCTCCAGCGCCTGGTCCAGCGAATGGCAGACGGTCGGAATCTTGGCGTCTTCCTCGGGCGGCAGGTCGTAGAGGTTCTTCTCGGCCGGATCACCGGGGTGGATGCGATTCTGCACACCATCCAGACCGGCCATCAGCAGCGCGGCAAAAGCCAGGTACGGGTTGGCCACCGGATCCGGGAAACGCGCCTCGATGCGGCGGGCCTTCGGGCTGGACACGAACGGGATGCGGATGGAGGCCGAGCGGTTGCGGGCCGAATAGGCCAGCTTGACCGGCGCCTCGTAGTGCGGCACCAGCCGCTTGTACGAGTTGGTGCTGGGGTTGGTCAGGGCGTTCAGCGCACGGGCATGCTTGATGATGCCGCCGATGTAGTGCAGGGCGAAGTCGGACAGGCCGGCGTACTTGTCACCGTTGAACAGGTTGGTGCCATCCTTCCAGATCGACATGTGCACATGCATGCCCGAGCCATTGTCACCCACCAGCGGCTTGGGCATGAAGGTGGCCGTCTTGCCGTAGGCGTGTGCCACGTTGTGGATCACGTACTTCATGCGCTGCAGCCAGTCGGCCCGCTGCACCAGCGGCGCGAACTTCGTGCCGATCTCGCACTGGCCTGCACCGGCCACCTCGTGGTGATGCACCTCGACGGGCACCCCCATCTGTTCCATCAGCAGCACCATCTCGGAGCGCATGTCCTGGAACGAATCGACCGGTGGCACCGGCAGGTAGCCGCCCTTGATGCCCGGCCGGTGGCCGCTGTTGAAGCCGTCGATCTTGCGGTCGGACGACCAGTGTGCCTCTTCCGAGTCGATGTTGACCATGCTGCCGGACATGTCCTGCTTCCAGGTCACCGAATCGAAGATGAAGAATTCCGGCTCCGGCCCGAAGAAGGCCACATCCCCCACGCCGGATGCCTGCAGGTAGGCCTCGGCCCGGCGGGCGATGGAGCGCGGATCGCGCTCGTAGCCCTGGCCCTCGCCCGGTTCGACCACGTCACAGCTCAGGATCAGCGTCGGCTCCTCGCGGAACGGATCCATCACGGCCGTTTCCGGATCGGGGATCAGCAGCATGTCGGAAGCCTGCACGCCGCGCCAGCCGGCCATCGAGGAGCCGTCGAATGCCTGCCCGTCGGTGAACCGGTCTTCGTCGAAATGCGAGATCGGCACCGTGATGTGCTGTTCCTTGCCGCGTATGTCGGTAAAGCGCAGATCAACGAACTTGACTTCGTTGTCGGCGATTTTCTTCATCACTTCCCTGGCAGTTGCCATGTTCAGACTCTCCTGTTCACGGGTCTGGCCGACCCTGTCGAAAATCCCGCCCGGAACCCGCTGCCCCCGGCGGCCCCGCAGCCCAGCTGCAGGCACCGGGCATCTACCGCACCAGGCCGGATCCTCACGGAATCACCTCACGGATGCGCCGCATGGACGCACCGCACAAACTCCCATGATAGCGGGCCTGCGCCCGATCATGGTTCCATTCGCTTCAGCGGCACAACACCATTCGGCAGTGTAATGCCATGTTCCGCTTGTCTTCCGGCCGCCGGCGCCGCTGCATCACCCGCCAGACGCTCCACGCGAACCGGTACCTCCCGTGCCTCCTGGTTCCGTACGTGCGGCCCGCCGGCACCGGTTTCCGCACGTGCCTCCCGGCTGGCCGGATCCCGCCGTGAGCCTTCCTCACCCGTGCCAGCCTCCCTGTCCGGCTCGTCCGGCAGGAAGATCTCCAGCAGATCGTTGAGGAAGTTGCGCCCCAGCGGCGTGGGCCGCAGCACCAGCGGATCATCCACCAGCAGGCCACGATCGATCGCCTGCCGCAGCTTCACGCGGATCACCGCCGACGACAGGCCGGTGCGGTCGGCAAACAGGTCGGCATCCACCCCTTCGGTGAGGCGCAGCGCGTTCAGCATGAACTCGAAGGGCAGATCGGCTGGCTTGACGGCCTCGTCGATCTCGCAGGCATGACCAGCCAGCGCGGCCTCCATGTAGCGGCGCGGGTGCCGGAACTTCGCCTGCCGGATGATCCGGTCGGGAAACGACAGCTTGCCATGCGCGCCGGCGCCCAGCCCCAGATAGTCGCCGAACATCCAGTAGTTCAGGTTGTGCTGCGCCCGGTGCCCCGGACGTGCCCAGGCCGAGACTTCGTAGTTCTCGTAGGTGCCGCCCAGCATCTCGCCCACGGTATCGAGCATGGCTGCGGCCAGATCATCGTCGGGCACCTTCGGCGGAAAGCGCGCAAACAGTGTGTTCGGTTCCAGCGTCAGGTGATAGCAGGACAGGTGCGGCGGCGCAAAGGACAGCGCCGTGGCCAGATCCTCGCGCAGCTCGGGCAGTGTCTGCTGCGGCAACGCATACATCAGGTCGAGGTTGAAAGTATCGAACAGCCCGGCCGCGGCTTCGGCCGCCGCCCGCGCCTGCGCGCTGTCGTGCACCCGGCCCAGCGCCTTCAGCTTGGCGTCCGAGAACGACTGGATGCCCAGCGACAGCCGCGTCACCCCGGCAGCCCGGTAATCGGCAAAGCGGGAACGCTCGAAAGTGCCCGGATTGGCCTCCATCGTCACTTCCACATCGGCCAGCAGCGGCAGCCGCGCCCGCAGGCTGGCCAGCAGCCGGTCGATGGCCGCCCCGGAAAACAGGCTGGGCGTGCCACCGCCAATGAATACAGTCACCACCCGCCGCCCCCAGATGAGCGGCAGGCTGGCATCCAGATCGGCCTCCAGCGCGTCCAGATAGGCGTTTTCATCCACCCCGTCGGCCGGCGCGTTGTGCGAGTTGAAGTCGCAGTACGGGCACTTCCTGATGCACCACGGGATGTGCACATACACCGACAGCGGCGGCAGGTTGTCGAACTGCACGCGCCGCCCGGAATGCAGGCGAATGGGAAGTACCGAAGCCGTCACGTCAGCCCCTGTGCACAGAACAGGCCGTTCCGGCGGCCGCCAGCCCACCAGCTGCGACTTCGTCGAGCAGTGCCTGCAGCCGCACCATCGCCCGGTGGCGGTGGCTGATGGCGTTTTTCTGCGTCGGCGTCAGTTCGGCGGACGAGCAGTCGAACCCATCCGGCCGGAAGATGGGGTCGTAGCCAAAACCGCCCTCCCCCTGCGGCGCCGGCAGCAGCGTGCCCCACCAGATGCCCTCGGCGATCAGTGGCCGCGGATCGTCGGCCGAGGCCAGCCAGACCAGCACGCTGTAGAAATATGCCCGCACCCCGGTGCCGGATTCTCCGTGTCCCGCCAACGCCTGGCACTGCGCCAGCAGCTGCACGATGTTCTCTGCATCCAGCGCCTCCCGTCCCTCGGTCTGCAGGGCGGCACGGCGGGCCGGATCGGTGATCACGTCCAGCGCGAAACGCGCCGATCTCACCCCGGGTGCCCCACCCAGGGCCGGCACACAGAGGCCGGAGTCATCGGCCAGTGTGGGCAGGCCGCTGGCCCGTGCCCCGTGCCGCGCCTTGGTCAGCGCGTTCTCCACGAAGGTGGGCCAGGGCTCCTCGGCATCGGCAATGCCCAGCGCCTTCTGACTCACCAGCTGCACGCCACGAGGCGCCAGCATGGCCTGCAGCTCGCGCAGCTTGCCCGGGTTGCCCGAGGCCACCAGCCAGCGCGGCCCGGAATGCATGTCCATCATGTCAACCCTCCCGTTCCTGCACATCTGCCGCCAGCGCCGCGCGCTGCAGGGCAATCAGATCGGCAATGCCCTGCGCAGCCAGATCGAGCAGCTCACCGGCCTGCCGGCGCGAGAACGGCGTGCCCTCGGCCGTCCCCTGGATTTCGACCATGCCGCCCGAGGCCGTCATCACCACGTTCATGTCGGTCTCGCAGCCGGCATCCTCCTGATAGTCGAGGTCCAGCACCGATACCGGCGTCCCTTCCGGGGCAATCACCCCTACCGACACCGCCGCCACCGCCTCACGCAATGGGTCGGCCGTCAGCCGGCCGGCCGCCAGCAGGCCATCGACGGCATCGCGCAGCGCCACCCAGGCGCCGGTGATGGCGGCCGTGCGGGTACCCCCGTCAGCCTGCAGCACGTCGCAGTCCAGATGAATGGTGCGCTCGCCCAGCAGGGTCAGGTCGGTCACCGCCCGCAGGCTGCGCCCGATCAGCCGCTGGATTTCCTGGGTACGGCCCGACTGTTTGCCCTTCGCTGCCTCGCGGTCACTGCGCGTATGGGTGGCACGCGGCAGCATGCCATATTCGGCCGTCACCCAGCCCGAGCCCTTGCCGCGCAGGAACGGTGGCACGCTCTCCAGCACGCTGGCCGTGCACAGCACCCGGGTATCACCAAAGCTGACCAGCACCGAGCCCTCGGCATGGCGGGTGAAGTGGCGCGTAAAGCGCACCGGTCGCAGCGCATCGGCACGACGGCCATCGTGACGCAGGAAGGACGCAGGCGCACCGGCATGCGCCGGCTGGGGAGAAGAAGAATCGGACATGGCGGGGGAGAAACGGCTACTACGATGTCATGGGCCGGGACGCACCGAACGCAGACGGAACAGGCAGGCCCCATCCGCATGCACGGTACCGGCGCGGCACGGCAGGTTCAGCAGTGCGCTCGGCAGGGCATATCACAGGATCACAGGACCAGGATGCCAGGCCAGGCGCAGATGGCCGGCCCCCAAAAGGAAAAGGGGGCCGCAGCCCCCGATTCTAGAACGTGTCATGGATCCGTTCGTTTCCGCGCTGGTCCAGATGTCCCCGCGCTGGCCCAAATTTGTGTAATTCCGCCAGCCCGTTCCGGCGTTACGGACACTCCTTGTTCGAGCGCTGGATGGCCTCCTGGATCTCGGCGATGGTCTTGTCGATCTCGTCCTCGGTCAGATCGGCCGACTCGGCCTCCAGGTTGTTGGCGATGGCGATGGTCGTGGTCACCGCTCCGTCCGGCAGGCCCATCGACGACAGCGAAGGCAGGCCATCGGTCTCGTCGTTCTCGGTATCCCACTTCATGGCCAGCACGGTGGTGTTGTCTGCACCCACGCCATTGTGATTGAGCGCCGACTGGATCAGCCGCGGCACGGCCAGCTCCAGCGGTTCCATCCGGAACTCGCGCACCAGCTCCTCGCGGCTCACCCCGCTCCAGAGACCATCGGAGCAGAGCATGACCACATCGCCCGCCTTCAGCGGGAAGGCGGCGTGAATCTCGACCGGCGGAATGAATGGCGAACCCAGGCAGTTCAGCACCTTGTTGCGCTCGGGGTGCACCTCGCTCTCTGCCTCGGTGATCAGCCCCAGGCTGATCAGGCTCTGCACCTTGGAATGGTCGAGCGTGCGGAACAGCACGTCGGTGTCGCGCATCAGGTAGAGGCGCGAGTCCCCTGCGTGCCCCCACCAGGCGTGGCCATCCTGCACCACGCAGGCCACGATGGTCGTGCGCGGGCATTCACCCATGCCGTGCATCTCGCGGTAGCGGTGCAGCTCGCGGTGGCTGGCGTGGAACGACTGCTCCAGAAACGCCACCGGATCGCGCAGCCGGGGCACCGCCTGCTGCTGGAACATCGAGGCCACCGTCTGCATGGCGATCTGCGCGGCAATCTCGCCCCGCAGATGGCCGCCCATGCCGTCGGCCAGCACCATCAGCAGCGACTCGCGCGAAAAGCAGTAACCCATCCGATCCTGGTTGATCGAACGGCCACCGACATCAGTGTCCTGGAAAATGGAGAAACGCATGAATCGAATGAGTCTCTGAAAATCGTGC
The DNA here is from genome assembly GCF_003892345.1 of Lautropia dentalis. Lineage (GTDB taxonomy): Bacteria > Pseudomonadota > Gammaproteobacteria > Burkholderiales > Burkholderiaceae_E > Lautropia > Lautropia dentalis. The sequence goes on along the minus strand of NZ_RRUE01000001.1, from coordinate 1,767,084 downwards.
CCAGCTGCGCACGGAAACCCGGCATTCCCGATGCTGCACCCTGCTTCGCAGCCCGTGGACACCGGCAGGCATGGGTCCGTACCGCCCCCTCGTCCTGTACCGGAATGAAACAGCAGAAAAGGAAGCGCTCGCGCGCGGGGACGGACAGGTCCGTACCACGCTCAGTCCCCCTTGCGCTCGGCCAGCAGCGTGGCGTCTGGCTGGCTGGCCACACCGTTGCCCTCGCCCTGTGCCAGCGCAGGCGCCTGGACACGCGCGTGCGCCGGTACATGAGCCGGCGCATGATGACGCTTCGGCTCGGTGTGCCGCCCGTCGCGCCTGCGCCTGAGCGGCGAGATCATGTCTTCCAGCCAGCGCAGCGGCAGGAAACTGCGGGTCTCGACGCCTTCGCGCATGAACGGCTCGCGCAGCGCCCGCTGCAGCGCGAACACGCTCTGCGGCCGCTCCAGCGGGTTGAGCTTCATGCACCAATGCACCAGATCGAGCAGCTGCTGCGTATAGATGTCGGTCAGTCCGGCCAGCACCGTGTCGACCTTGTCCTGCTTGATACGCTGGTCGGCTGCCTGTGGCGGCGCCCCCACCATGCACGCATACATGCTGGCGCCCAGCCCGTAGATGTCCGTCCACGGCCCCAGCTGCTGGTTCTTCTTGTAAAGCTCCGGCGCGGCAAAGCCCGGTGTGTACATGGGAAAGAGCTTCGGCGCGTCCTGCGTGAGCGTCTGCCGGGCCGCCCCGAAGTCGAGCAGCATCGGCATGCCGCCCTTCTTGAGATAGATGTTGGCCGGCTTCAGGTCCAGGTGCAGCAGGCGGTTGGCGTGCACCTCGCGCAGGCCGTTCATCACCTGGGCGAAGATCTTGCGGATATGGCGCTCGGGCAGCACCCGCTTGCCGGGCCGGTTGCGGTTGTGGATGACCAGCTCCTGCAGGCTGCGACCGCTCTCGTAGGCCATCACCATGTAGACGGTCTCGTTGGCCCGGAAGAAGTTGACCACACGCACTACATTGGGGTGAATGACCCGCGACAGGGCCCGCCCCTCCTCGAAGAAGCACTTCAGACCGTTGCGATACGTGGGCAGATTCCCCCCCACCACCTCGGGCACCAATTGCCCGGGCGCGCGACGAACCAGAGAGCTGGGCAGGTATTCCTTGATGGCCACCGGCTGCCCATGCGAATCCTGGGCGAGATAAACCATTGAAAAACCGCCACTGGCGATTTTTCTTACAATCCGGTAGCCACCTGCCTCGAAGCCCTCCGGCAATGGTGCGTTCTGCTCATTTGCCATAGTCGCTATTGTAGAAGCGTTAAATGCAAAACTCTGTATTTCCGTGTTACGACTCGCCAGACGGACAACACAAGCCACCGAATGACGGTGTCCCCGCACGGGCCCGCGCATTTTGGCACTTCTTCCCGCTTCCCTGAACGCTCCCATGACCCATACCGCCCAAACTGAAGCCCCTGCCGACACACCTGCCCCGACAGCCCCATCCGGCGCTTCACCCAGGCTTCCGGCCACCCCGTCCCTCACCACCCGAACCGGCACCACGAACGACACTGGCAGCACCACGAACAGAGCCAAGAACGGCACCACGGCCCAAAGACCGGCCAGCGATGCAGCCAGCAAACCGGCAACCACCCCGGCCAGCACCCCACAGCCTGCCGTGCACAGCATGACCGGCTATGCCCACCGCAGTGCCGAAACGCCACTGGGCCGGCTGGACCTGGAGATCCGTGCCGTCAACAGCCGCTTCACCGACCTGCACTTCCGGCTGGGCGATGACTGCCGCCCCCTGGAGCCCCGGCTGCGCGCTGCCATCACGGCACGGGTCAGGCGCGGCAAGGTGGAATGCCGGATGAGTCTGCATCCGCTGGGCAGCGAGGGCGACGCCCGGATCGATACCGCACGGCTGGCCCAGCTGGTCGGGCTGGTCCGGCAGGTGCAGGAAGTCGTACCGGGTGCCCGGCCGCCGGCCGTCTCGGAATACCTGCGCTGGCTGCAGAACCCCGAGGCCAGCCCCACGGGCGCTTCGGCCGGTCCGCAGCCGCCCGATGACGAAACCCTGTGGCAGCATGCCGCACCGCTGGTTGACGATTGTCTGGCGGACTTTCAGGCCAGCCGTGCCCGTGAGGGCGCCCAGCTGGCCGCCCTGCTGCGCGAGCAGGCCGCCCGGATGGCCGAACTGGCCAGCCGGCTGCGCCCGCACCTGCCCACCCTCCATGCTGCCGCCGAGACCCGGCTGTTCGAGCGCCTGAACAGGGCCGTGGACCGGCTGTCGCTGAACATCCCGCCCGAGGAAACCCTGGCCCGCGTGCGCCAGGAGATCAGCCTGCTGAGTCTGAAGGACGACATCACCGAAGAACTGGACCGGCTCGACACCCACCTCGAAGCCATGGACCAGGCCCTGGCCGCCGGCGGGCCGGTGGGCAAGCGGCTGGACTTTCTGTCACAGGAACTGAACCGCGAGGCCAACACCATCGCGTCCAAGAGCATTGCCCTGTCCATCACCGACACGGCCCTGGCGCTGAAGCTGCACATCGAACAGGTGCGGGAGCAGGTGCAGAATCTGGAGTGAGGCAACCATGCAGATCGAATCCATTGCCATCAAGAACTACCGTCTGTTCCGGGATGTCCGGATGGAGGACATCCCGCGCCTGTGCGTTCTGGTGGGAGCCAACGGCACCGGCAAGTCCACCCTGTTCGACGTGTTCTCCTTCCTGAAGGATGCGCTGTCGATGAACGTAACAAAGGCCCTGGCCCGCCGGGGCGGGTATCGCGAGGTGGCCAGCCGGGGTCACACCGGCGATCCCATCGAGATCACACTCCAGTTCCGCATGGAGATCACCGGCCGGGAACGGCTGGTCACCTATCTGCTCAGGATAGGACTGGATGCCCGGAACCGCCCGCAGGTCGAACGTGAGGTTCTCAGATACAAGCGCGGCGCCCACGGCGCCCCTTTCCATTTTCTGGACTTCACCCACGGACAGGGCTATGCCGTCAACAACGAAGAGGACTTCTCCAAACAGGACGAGGAGCTGACGCGCGAAGAACAGGAACTGGATGCGCCCGACATTCTTGCCATCAAGGGGCTTGGCCAGTTCGAACGCTTCAAGGCCGCCAGCGCCTTCCGGCTGATGATCGAGAACTGGCACATTTCCGACTTTCATGTCTCCGAGGCACGTCCCAGCCAGGAGGATGGTTTTGCCGAGCATCTGTCCACCCGGGGCGACAATCTGCCACTCGTCGCCAACTACCTGTTCGAGAATCACCGTCCCTGTTTCGACCGCGTGCTGGAAGCCATGCGTCGCCGGGTACCGGGTATCCATGTGGTCGAGCCCCGGCAGACCGAAGACGGCCGGCTGGTCCTGCGCTTCCAGGATGGCAGCTTCCGGGATCCCTTCATCGCCCGGCACGTGTCCGACGGCACCATCAAGATGTTTGCCTACCTCGTCCTGCTCAACGACCCCAGCCCCTTCCCGATGCTGGCCGTCGAAGAACCGGAGAACCAGCTCTACCCGGAGCTGCTGCCGGAGCTGGCAGAGGAGTTCCGTGACTATGCGCGCCGGGGCGGACAGGTCTTCATCTCCACCCATTCCCCGGACTTTCTGAACGCGCTGAAGCTGGAAGAGATCTTCTGTCTGCGCAAGGAAGGCGGTTTCACCACCATCAGCCGCGCCAGTGAATCCGCAACGCTGCGTTCTCTGGTCGAAGCCGGTGACTTGCCCGGATACCTCTGGAAGCAGGGGCTGTTCGAAGGGCTCAACAAGAGTGCACACCGATGACCGGCAAGATCGTTTTCCTGCTGGAAGAGCCATCCATGCGGGCATTGCTGGACAACTGGCTGCCGCGCATCTTTCCCGGGTGGATCGATGGCGTGCACTTCCAGTGCATCCCGCACGAGGGGAAGACGGACCTCGACCGCAGTATTCCCAGAAAGCTCTCGTCATGGCGCATACCGGGGGATCGCTTCGTGATCGTCCGGGACAACGACGACACCAACTGCCATGAACTCAAGTCAAAACTGACGCAACAATGCACCAGGGCAGGCCGACCGGACACACTGGTCAGACTCGTCTGCCAGGAGCTGGAGAGCTGGTATCTGGGCGATCTCACCGCACTGGCTGCGGTCTACCCGGACGCCCGCATCGACACGTCAGCCAACCAGAAACGTTACAGAAGCAAGGCACCCGACGACTGGCACAAGCCATCTGCCGAGGTAGAGAGGATCGCCCCCGGGTTCCAGAAAATCACGGCAGCACGACTGATGGCGGAGCATCTGGACCCAGAGCGCAATACATCACACAGTCTGCAGGTGTTTGTTTCCGGCATCCGGCACATCGCCGCGCAGATGGGACTGCCCATCCCATGAACACCCATCTGAATCATCAAAAGGGAAACTCCATGAGAATCTGCGTCTTCTGCGGCGCCAGTGCCGGCAACCATCCCGATTACCTGCAGGCCGCCACCCAGCTGGGCCATGCACTGGCCGAGGCCGGCATCGGTCTCGTCTACGGCGGCGCCTCCGTGGGCCTGATGGGCCGCGTGGCCGATGCCGTGCTGGAGCGAGGCGGCGAGGTCACTGGCGTGCTGCCGCAGTTTCTGGCCGACCGCGAACTGGCTCACCACGGCCTGACCACCCTGCACACGGTTGCCTCCATGCACGAGCGCAAGGCCATGATGGCCGACCTGGCCAATGGCTTCATCGCCCTGCCCGGCGGCATCGGCACGCTGGAGGAACTCTTCGAGATCTGGACCTGGGCCATGCTGGGCCAGCACCGCAAGCCCGTGGCGCTCCTCAACGCCCGCGACTACTACGGGCAGCTGCTGGCCTTCATGAACCATGTCACCACCGAAGGCTTCCTGCAGCAGGCCAACCGCGACATGCTGCTCGTGGATGACGACCCGGCCCAGCTGCTGGATGCCATGCGCCACTATCAGCCTCCTGCCACCGGACGCTGGATGCCGAAGGAAGGTACCTGAGAAGCCGCAGGGCACCCTGGGAGCCTGCAGACCTGCCGCCCCGTCCTGCACGGGTTTCACGGGGACATCAAAGCGCCGCAGGACTTTTGCAGAGGGTCCCTAGCGGTTCAGCCACCCGGCGCCGTACGCTTCATCGGCCGGTGCCGTGTTGAAACCCATCTCGCGCAGAAACTGCGCCCCCAGCGCCTCCTTCAGGGCCAGCAGCGTTTCGGCCGGCAGCTCGGCCATGGCCAGCCAGGCCCAGGCAGCGTCTTCATCGCCCACCCGGCGCGCCTCGGCCGACTCGGCCATGTACACGGCATTCATGCCGCCGTCACGCAGCACCTGCTGGCGCTCGTCATCCGGCAGGTAGTTTCTGGGCATGTCCCTTTTCATGGCAATGGTGATGGATTTGTGCTGCACGCCATTCTATCGGACGGCAGTGTGAAAGGACGGCGGCCCGGAGCACGACGCATCATGCTCCGGGCGCGCGCCCTGCCTCACAAGGCGGCACCTCGAACGGCACGGCGCATCACAGCGCCATGTCCAGCACGATACGACCTTCGATCTGCCCCTTGTGCATGCGGGCAAAGATGTCGTTGATGGCTTCGATCTTCTCCGTCTTGATGGTGGCCTTGACCTTGCCGGCAGCCGCATATTCGAGCGACTCCTGCAGATCCAGACGGGTCCCGACGATGGAACCACGCACCGTGATGCCGTTGAGCACCATCGAGAAGATCGGCAGCGGGAAGTCACCCGGCGGCAGGCCATTGAGCGAGATGGTGCCGCCCCGGCGCACCATGCCCAGCGCCTGCTCGAAGGCCTTGCGCGACACGGCCGTGACCAGCACGCCATGAGCCCCGCCGATCTCCTTCTGCAGACAGGCCGCCGGATCGGTTTCCATGGCATTGACCACCACGGTGGCGCCCAGCCGTTTGGCCAGTGCCAGCTTGTCGTTGGCCACATCCACGGCCGCCACGTTGAAGCCCATCGCCTTCGCGTACTGCACCGCCATGTGCCCCAGGCCGCCGACGCCGGAGATCACCACCCAGTCGCCCGGCTTGGCGTTGGTCATCTTCAGGCCCTTGTAGACGGTAACGCCGGCGCAAAGCACGGGCGCGATGTCCACCGAGCTGACGTTGGCCGGCAGATGGCCCACATAGTTGGGATCGGCCACCACATACTCGGCAAAGCTGCCATTGACCGAATAGCCGGAGTTCTCCTGCTTCTCGCACAGGGTTTCCCAGCCACCCAGACAATGCACGCAGTAGCCGCAGGCACTGTAGAGCCAGGGCAGGCCGACACGGTCGCCTTCCTTCACATGTTTTACATTGCGACCGGCCTGCACCACCACACCGGCCCCTTCGTGGCCCGGAATGAAGGGCGGATTGGGCTTGACCGGCCAGTCACCATCGGCTGCGTGCAGGTCGGTATGGCAGACACCGGAGGCCTCGATCTTCACCAGGATCTGGTCATCGTTCGGTGTGGGAACCGGAACTTCCTCGATTTTCAGCGGCTTGCCGAATTCGTGGACGACAGCGGCTTTCATGGTCTTGCTCATGGAATGTCTCCTTGAATATACAGACATGTACAGACGGGCCCGAAACAGCAAGGGCGAGCACGTGCGGTCCATTATGCACCCAATGACCTTTTCCCCTTTTTCGGTAATGGTATGGGATGTTGCCTTTTATGGGATGCTGCCTTTTCTTTGCACGCATGACGATATATCGTATTGATAATCTGATATACAGTATCGACACTACATCTATCACGCGACCGTATCCAGATACGAAGCCATCGCACATCCGTATCCTGATGTGAAGCGGCCATCCGCGTCCGGCCACGGGTATCCGGATATAAGGTAACGGCTTTCCATGCACTGCAAACCCACATCCTGATATAAAGTAACGTTATTTCATGCATGGTAAACCTGCACCCGGATACAAGATAACCTGTGCGCGGCAGCCCCATATATGGATATAAAGTAACGATACTCCATGCACCATCAATCCACATATATAGATATAAAGTAACGACACCCCGTGCACAACAAATCCGCAGACCGATTCAGAGCGTGTTATGAACGCTTTCAGTACGGACCCGGACCTCACACCACAAATCCTGGGAGGATATAATGAGCAGTTCGCATTCGGACAAACAATGAGGAGTACCGCCATGAGCACCTGCAACCTGCCTCACCACGAGCATCACGACCACACCCACGGCCCCGGCTGCGGCCATACCGCCATCCGCCACGAAGGCCATATCGACTATGTGCACGATGGTCACCTGCACCACCCGCATGGCGATCACGTCGACGAGCACGTCATTGGCGTGACCGAAACCAATCCGGACCGCTGCACGGCCGGCCAGCCCTGCGAAGGCCACGAGCCGGGCCACGTTCACGGCCCCGGCTGCGGCCACGAAGCCGTTCCCCACGGCGACCACATCGACTACATCGTCAACGGCCGCCTGCATCACCCGCATGGCGACCACTGCGACGACCACGGTCCGGTGGAGATCGTGAAGGGCTGATCCCGATAACCGGCCCAATACCGGCGCTTTTCCGCACCTCACGCCGCCAGCCTCCCGGCTACAGTGGCCCCCAAGGACAACCTGCGGAAAGGCGCGTACATGGCACAGCAACAGCTCCCGGCAATCCACCTCTGCCTGATCAATCCGCCGGGCTACCTCCATGGCGACGCCCTGCTGGACCCTGCCCAGTATTTCTACTGGCAGTTCACCCGCCTCGGCCAGAAGGTCACGCTGGCCCGCAACCTGCTGCGCCACGACGCCGTCAATTTCGTGTTCGGCGCCCATCTCGGCTTTGACGCCCGGCTGCTGCAGACGCACAGCTGCATCATCGTCAACCTCGAACAGACAGGCCAGGGCGGTGCCCGCCTCGACCCGGATTATCTCCGGCTGCTCCGGGCAGCCGTGGTGGTGGACTACAACCCTCATAACCCACCCGCCTACACCGATCATCCCGAGGATGTCCCCCTCGTGTCCTTCGGCCATGCCGGCTGGATGAAGCCCGGGCCGTACGACGCCCTGCCCCTGGAGAAACGGCCGCTGGATCTGCTGTTCATTGGCAGTGTGAACAAGCGCCGGCAGGAACTGCTCGAGCGCATCCAGGCCACGGGCCGAACCGTGCACCTGCAGGCCCGTCCCATTTACGGAGCGGCGCGCAACAGCCTGGTACTGCAGGCCAGGGGATTGCTGAATCTGCATTTCTACGACACGGCCCGCTTCGAGCAGGTGCGTGCCTTCATGAGTCTGTCACTGGGAACACCCGTCCTGTCGGAACGGCTGCCCAATACCAGCGCCGGCCCGGTCTTCGATACCTGTGTGACCTGGTTCGAGGATGGCCAACTGGAACCGCTGTTTGCGCAGGAATTCGACACGGACCTCTATTTCGACGTGAGCCGCCAGCAGCTGGAGATTTTCCGGACGGTGGACCCCATTGCGGAATATGCCGACCTCGTGGGCTTTGCCAGGGGTGTCTGGCAGGCCCAGCGGGACACCATGCTGGCCTGTGATGACCAGGACCGCTGCATTGGCCCCCGCATGCCCCTGCCCTGGGTGCCGGATGTTCCCCGCCACGTGATGGTGGTGTCCCCCGACACGGTGGCATCCACAGAGGAAACATCCGGACGGGAAAAACAGGCCGCCCCCAGACCCGATGGTTTGCAAGCAAATGATTGCCGTCATGATGCCAGCAGGCCCGCACCACTGTTCCAGATGATGCCGGACCTGTGCTTCGACATCGACCAGATGCTGGCAGAGGATCAGCCGGGCCTTGCCCTGCTGACCATGGTGCAGCGCGTGACGGATCACTTTCTGCAGCCCGGGATGATCGAGTACGGGCTGTACTATCCGGCACTCGATGCACGGATCCTGAAGCTGGCCGAACGCCTGAAGCAGGAACGTCAGGCCGCCGGTCGTCTGCGCCCTGCACGGCCGGCCTCCAAAGCCTCGACATGCACGCTGCTCATCGCCAGTGATGTTTACGAGAACACGGGGGGACACAGCCGGGTGCTGGAGGATCTGGTCAATCACCTGCCCAACCCGGTTCTCGTGCTGACCAACCTGTTTGGTCGCATCGGTGACGTGGAAGCCGAAATGAAACAATGGATGCGCAGGCGCTTAGCCCGGGCCAGGGTCATCGTGCTGGATCCGGGAACGCTGTGGCAAAAGGCCCATCAGCTGGCCGAACGCTGCGAGCACTACCAGCCGGCATCGGTCTGGTACATGACGCACCAGCAGGATCCCGTGGCCTTTGTGGGCTCGCTTGCGTATGACGCACCTCATGTCCGACGCTATTTCGTGCACCATGCCGATCACACGCCAGCACTGGGCTGCACGCTGCCTGGCATCCACCACGTGGACCTGACAGCCTCACTGCAGCAGCGCTGCGGCTGCGCGCTGCATATCCAGAGCAGCTGGCTGCCGCTGTACGTCAGGGACCAGGGCGCGCGCGCGCCCCTTCCGGTTTCGGACGAAAAACCATTCTCGGTGGTCACGGCGGGACGAGAGGGCAAGTTCGTCCAGACCGGCCCCCTCGCCCTGAAGCACATCGTGGCGGCTGTGCTGAAGAAAATCGACGGCCGCTTCCACCACATTGGCAAACTTGATGAACATACCATCGGGCTGATCAGGGCGCACCTGCGCGAACAGGGCATCGACCCTGCACGCTGGGTATGGCACGGTCAGGTGCCCTCGCTCTGGCAGACACTCAAGACGCTGGACGCACATGCCTACATCGGTTCTGCCCCCATGTCCGGCGGACGTGGTGCCGTGGAGGCACACGGCTGTGGCTACCCGGTGCTGCCATTCAATGGTTTTCACGAAGATTCCCTGCTGGCCGATTATTCGTCCTACGCCGATCTGGATCTGGCCTGGCAGAACATTCCTGAGCTGCTGGCACGACTCGGAACGCTCAAACCACGAGTGGAGGAGGCCAGCCAGCGCGCCCGGCAGTTCTACGAACAATGCTTTTCGCAGCATGTGTTTGTGAAAAAACTGAAAGAGCTGAACCAGGGTGAATCCATGGGCGCCTGAGCCGGCCCCTGCCAGAACACATGGGATGCCTCGGGGGCAGAAACGACGGCGACAGGGCACACCGTGTCGCCATGAAGCATCACCCGACGCCGCTGACTGCACGCTGCACCACCGTTGGTCCGGTAACGGACCATGCCGTCCCGCACGCACGGCCCGTTGCACGGCCGCCGTGCCATGATCGGCACCATCCCCCGGTCCATCTCCGGGACTGGGCCAGCGTCCTTCCCCGTGTGCAGCATGTTCAGCATCCACCCCTATACCTCCATCGACCGACCGGCCTGGGACGAGTTCGTCCGAAAAAGCCGAAATGGCGTGTTCCTGTTCGAGCGCGCGTACATGGACTACCATGCCGACCGCTTCGAGGATGCCTCGGTCATCATCCGCAGCGGCAACAGGCAGGGCAAAATCGTGGCCATCCTGCCGGCGCACCGGAAACACCCGACCGGTGGCCGGGAATCCGGTGACGGTGCACCAACAGAAGGTGACATCTGCATCAGCCACGGTGGCCTGACCTTCGGCGGCCTCGTGATGGACCCCAAACTGGGTGGCGAGCATGTGCCCGCCCTCATGCAGCAGCTGGCCGGCTGGCTGAAGGAACAGGGTTTTGCAGCCCTGCACTACCGGGCCACGCCCCACATCTATCATCGTCTGCCCAGCGAGGATGACCTCTATGCGCTGCACCGGCTGGGGGCGCGGGTGAGTCAGGTGCTGTTCTCCAGCACACTGGATCTGGAACGCCCCTCCCCCGCCTCCAGCCAGAAGAACCGGGCGCTGAACATCGCTGCACGGCACGGCATCACGGTGGCCCCGTGTACCTGGGCCGACTACTGGCCCCTGCTGGCCAATACCCTGCAGCGTCGTCATGGCGTGGAGCCGGTGCACAGCCTGGCCGAAATCGGGCGGCTCGCGGCAAATTTCCCGCAACTGGAAGTGCTGGGTGGCTGGGGGCCGGCCGATGCACGGGGCCGGCGCACCCTGCATGCCGGCATCGTGCTGTTCCATTACGACGGCGTCACGCACACCCAGTATCTGGCCTCGGCGCCGGAAGGTTTCGAATCCCGCGCCCAGCATGCCGTTCTGGAGCAGGCCATCGGGGACGCCCGCCAGCGCGGCCAGCGCTGGTCCAGTTTTGGTACCTGCACCACCGAAGGCGGTGCCGTGCTCAACGAGGGACTGGTGCGCCACAAGGAAATGTTCGGCGCACGAACCACCATTCTGCAGACGCTGGTGCTCGATCTCACGCACTGAACGCGTGTCGTGGCATGTTTCGCCACGCACGGGGTTGAATGAGCCCATGACGCGTTCCTGACCCGCGATACGCCAAACGGCACATTTCTCGGACACAGCCATCCTTCTGTCTGATTCCGGCATCACCCGGCTGCCGTCCGAACGGCAAAAGGCCGCCACCGGTACGGCGGACCTCCTGCCTGCCTCTCCTGCACGGCACCATGGCTGCCAGCCCGCAACACATGGCAGCCCGCATGGAAACGCCCTCCCTCATCCCTTCCGCCGCAGACCGCGACATGGAACGCTACCAGACGTCGTATCTGGCGGCATCCTTCGAGCCGACCCAGGCAGAACTGCGCAAGCGGGTGGTATTGACCACCCTGCGCACCTGGCAGGCACGACGCATTCTGGAAGTGGGGTGCGGCATGGCGCCGATTTTCACGGTGTATCCCGGATTCGAACAGATGACCATTGTCGAACCCGGTGCCCGGTTTGCCACCCATGCGCGTGAGCTGGCGGGTGATGATGGACGCATCCAGGTCATCGAGGCGCTGCTCGAACATGCGGCCACACAGGCGCCCCTGTCGGACATGCGGTTCGACGCCATTCTGGTGTCGGGTCTGCTGCATGAAATTCCGGCGCCGCTCACCCTGCTCCGCGCCCTGCGTCCTCTGTGCACGCCCACCACACGCCTGCACGTGAACGTACCCAATGCCCGTTCGCTGCACCGCCTGCTGGCGCTGGAGATGGGGCTGATCGACGACCTGTACGCGCTGTCGGAGCGGCAACGCACCCTGCAGCAGCACACCACCTTCGATTTGCAGAGCCTTGCGGACCTCTGCCACGCCGCAGGCTACGACATCGTAGGCCAGGGCTCGTATTTCATCAAACCCTTCACGCACCGCCAGATGCAGACGCTGATGGATGTGGGCGTGATGGATGACCGCATGCTCGATGGCCTGATGGGTCTGGAAAAACACCTGCCCGGGCTTGGCTCGGAAATCTACCTGAACCTGAAACCCGCCGACCGGCCCGGTTTCGGGTGATCCTGCACCACCAAACACCTGATTTGCCTGAAACGCCGGGAAAACGTTTCAACGCTCACCGAACGATCTGCACACCATGAAAAACCCCATTTCCTCCCGTCCGCTGGTTCTGGCCGGCAACGCCCTGTCCGTCCTGATTGCGGCCACCGAACGTGCCCACAAGGGACTACCCACCACCATCATCAACACCGGCGGCCCGCTGGGTGGCTATTTTGCCGGCATCGACGCCCTGGGCAAACGCGTCGATGGCGGCATGGTCCTGTACGAATTCAGCTCGTTTGCCGAGCCCTCGCACACGCCGCGCCTGGACAGCTATGACCCGATGAAGCGCAACGACGTGGGCCGCTTCACCGGCATCATCCGCCGCTACGTCCAGAGCCTGCAGACCACCCACGCGGTGAGCACGCCGCGCATGTGGGTGGATGGCAAGCTGCTGCCCGACATGATGCTCGGCAACGGCATCGGCGCCCTGCACCATCTGTCCAACTCGGCCGCCATTCACCGCGAGCTGGCGGTGATCGACCGTCAGGTGCATGCCGATGTCACGCCCTGGCATCCGGCCAACAAGGCGGCCTGGCCGCTCGATGGGTCCGCCGCCGAAGGCTGGAACCGTCTGCCGCCCGGCGACATTGCCTTCAATGCCGATACGGTTTCGCGCCGCATCCACGGCCCCACGCTGCACCAGACGCTGTTCGCCCCCTTTGCCCGGCAGGTGATGAACCGCGATGCCAGCCATCTGATGGCGCTCTATCATCGTCTGCCCTGGCTGCCGATGTACTGGCCGCAGACATTGCTGGCCTCGCTCACCACCCACGGCAAAAGCGGCAATCTGCCGCCGACCGTTTTCAATTATCCGGTGCAGGGCACGATTGCCGGCCTGGTCCAGCATCTGGCCCTGCTGGCAAGAAACCACTCGATGATCGAGCTGATCGAAGCCCCCATCCAGCGTGTGCGCCGTACGGCCACGCACTTCGTGGTCGATGTGGCCGGCAGGGGCGAAATCGTGGCCAAACGGCTGGGCTGGGCGATGACTCCCAACCGGGGCATGGCCGCGGCCGGTCTGGAAGCGCCGCCGGAGAACCGCGACCGCCTGCCGCTGATGCTGGGCTTCTTCCGGATTGCCGAAAGCCAGATCTGGAACGTGATCAGCGTGCTGCACGCGGTAGACGACGATACGGGCATCTACCGGGTGACCAACAGCACCGCCTGCGGTACACCCACCGAGGACGGCTGCATGCAGCTGGTGGTGGAAGCCAACCCAAACCGCTTCATGGGCCACCATGGTCTGAGCCTGCTCGACGAAAACGCGGCGATGCACGCCATGCTGAAGGACCTGGCGACGATGGGCATCGTCGCCCCGGGCACGCGTCCGGAAGCGTTCGAGCTGAAACGTTTCGAGGGTGCCCTGCCGCTGCCCACCCGGGCTGCGGTGGAGACCTTCCTGGAAGCGCGCGCCCAGATGGTGGACGCGCTGCCCGGCATCGAACCGATGGGGGCTGCGGCCGGCCCGTTCGCCTTTGGCCTGTCCGACCAGATCGTGCAGGGGCTGCAGGTGGCGCACCGGCTGGATGCCGCCCGGGGTACAGAACGCGAAGCCAGAACGCTGCAACCGCTGGCGGAGACGCTTGCGCACTGAAGCGCACATGAAGCAGGCGGGGTTCGGTGCGGGAACGCATGCGTTCCCGATGGCCCCCAGCGCCAACACTGGAAAAGGCGCTGGAAAAAACAGACGTTTCTGCAACCCGTCGCAGGGGATGGTGGGCGTTGTCGCATCGCCTGCCGCCCGGTGACCGACCGTTCTTCAGGGGATTTCATCATGCTGGTCGACTGCGTCACTCTCCAGCTGCCGAAAATTCATGATCCGCGCGGCAACCTGACCTTCGTGGAAGGCGGCCGCCAGATTCCGTTCGATATCCGGCGTGTCTATTACCTGTACGACGTGCCCGGTGGCTCGGAACGCGGCGGGCATGCGCACCTGAACCTTCACCAGTTCGTGATTGCCATGTCCGGCAGCTTCGACATCGTGCTGGACGACGGTTTCGACCGCAAGCGCTACCACCTGAACCGCTCCTACGAGGGACTCTACATTCCGCCGATGACCTGGCGTGAACTGGACAATTTCTCTTCCGGCAGTGTGTGCATGGTGCTGGCCTCCGAGGTGTATGACGAGGGCGATTACCTGCGCAACTACAGTGATTTCATGCTGCAGGTTCATACGCGCTTCCGGGCGCAGCACCATCACACGCCCCCGGCCGTCGATGCCGGCAGCACGGTGAATCATGTGATGCCGGTGCATGCAACCGCGGCCGTGCATGCCGCAGGCGCGACAGGCATCGAACAGGCCACGGACGCCCACCGGGAAGCAGGTGTGATGCTGCTGAATACTCCGGCCACCCACCAGAAAGACACAGGCACGTTCGATGACGAACTGGTCCTGAACATCACCTGATTCCCGAGCCAGACGATGAACACCGCCCCCATCCCCTTCCTGAACCTGAAAGGCATCAACGACCGTCACCGGCTGGCGTTCCGCGAAGCCTTCGAGCGGGTGCTCGACAGCGGCTGGGTGCTGCTGGGCGAGGAGACCGCCGCCTTCGAGCGCGCCTTTGCAGCGTACTGCGGGGTGAGGCACTGTGTGTCGGTGGGCAACGGGCTGGAGGCGCTGCACCTGGTGCTGCATGCCTGGGGGGTCGGGCCGGGTGACGAGGTGATCGTGCCCAGCCACACCTATATTGCCACCTGGCTGGCGATCAGCCACACGGGGGCCACGCCGGTACCGGTCGAGCCGCTGCCGGGCTGCTGGGACATGGATCCGGCGCAGGTGGAAGCGGCCATCACGCCGCGCACGAAGGCGATCATCGTCGTGCACCTGTACGGCCGGCCGGCCGATCACCTGCCGGAGATTCGTGTCATCGCGCAGCGTCACGGGCTGCCGGTGCTGGAAGATGCGGCGCAGGCGCACGGGAGCACGCTGGATGGCGTGAAGGCCGGGCATCTGGGGAATGCGGCCGGCTTCAGCTTCTATCCGGGCAAGAATCTGGGGGCACTGGGCGACGCCGGTGCGGTCACGACCGATGACGATGCGCTGGCGCACCGGGTACGCATGCTGCGCAACTATGGGTCGGAGAAGAAGTACGTCAACGAGCTGGCTGGCTTCAATTCGCGGATGGACGAACTGCAGGCGGCGTTCCTGTACGAAAAGCTGAAGACGCTGGATCAGGACAACCATCGCCGCCGCGACATTGCCACCAGCTACCGGCTGGGGCTGCAGGGTCTGCCCGGTCTGGTACTGCCGCTGGCCGACGATGCCCGCATCCGTTCGGCCTGGCATCTGTTCGTGGTGCGTCATCCGCAGCGCGACCGGCTGGCGGCCGGACTGGCCGAGCGGGGCATCCAGACGCTGATCCACTATCCGACGGCGGTACACCGCCAGCAGGCCTATGCGGACCAGCCGGTCAGCCAGCGGTCATTCCCGCTGGCCGAGGAATACGCCGCCACCCTGCTGAGTCTGCCGATGGATCCGACCCTGTCGGACCAGCAGGTGCTGCGCGTGATCGACGGGGTGCGCAGCGTGTGCCGGACACTGCAGCCAACCGGCTGAAGCGCCTGCCAGAGCCCGCCAGAGCCGCCAGAAAACGACGGCCTCCGGGGATTACCGATATGCCCGCCCCCGGAGACCATGTGTACGTCGAAGGTTTCGTACGACTATGGACCGAAAACCTCTGGTCACGGTCGTGGAAAGGGTCCGATGCAAACCTTTCCGGAAACCAGCGTAACCGAAGACCTCGTCAGGCTGCCGCCAGCAGTGCTTTCTGGCGTTCGATCTCCTTGCGGATGTGCTTGATGGCCGGCGTGACGATGGCCACGAACTGGGCCTCGCGCACCCGGCGCTGCACCGGCGAGTTCATCAGGTAGCCACGGGCGCCCTGGTGCAGCAGCGCAGCCTGGGTGGCACGCAGCGCCAGTACGGCGGCTTCGGCACGGACGGTCAGCACATCGATGAACAGATCCTTGCGCCCCTGGAACAGTTCACCGGCCAGGCTGGCCACACGGGCAACGATGGCATCCAGCTCGGCCTGCAGGGCATCCGGCTGGTCATCCAGGAAGTCGTTCACGCCATTCTGCTGGCCTGCCACTTCGCGGATCGAATCGATGGCCCCCTGAATGATGCCCCAGCCCACGCCACACTGCAGCAGTACGAAGGCCGAGCAGATATGGCCCACGAACGGTCGGGCGGGATACGCCAGCACGTTGCGGGCCGGCACCCGGTAGCCCCTGAAGCTGACGCTCAGTGTGGCCGTGCCTTCCAGACCAGAGAAAGTCGGGCAGCGCGAGAACGACACGCCGGCATCCTCCCCGTTGGCCAGGAACATCACTTCCTTCGGCCCTTCGGGGGTGTCGACCACGGCCATGGCGCCGAAGTAGTGATCCGGCCCCAGGTTGCTCACCCACGGCAGCAGGCCATCGACGATGAAGCCATCGCCATCGGGACGGGCCTTCAGACTGTTCTCTTCCAGGCCGGCAATGCTCTTCATGGCGTTGGAGATGCCGGTGCCGCCCAGCGCCTCGCCGGTGGCCAGTTCGAGCAGCGTATCGTGGAAGGCTTCGGCGTTGGGCGTGCGCTCGGCAAACAGCGTGGCTGCCAGCTGGCACCAGTACACGAAACCGGTGGAGGCACAGGCTTTCGAGACCTCGGCCAGCGCCTCGATGGCGGTGACGTAGTCCGGACCGCCCGGCAGGCCGGCCAGGTGGGCACGGAAGGCGCCCACTTCGCCCAGCTGGCGCAGCACCTCCTCGGGGTAGAAGCCGCGGTCGACGCTTTCGGCCTGGGCAGTCACCGGCCCCCGCGCGATCTCGCGCACGGCAGCCAGCAGCGTCTCCCGGTCGGGGCGGTCGATATCGTCGGCCAGGGACAGGACGTCGGCGCTGGCGGGTTTATCCATAGCGGAGGAAGACATGATGGTGTGATTCTCCCGGAGGCAGCCCACCACCGTGCCCGGCATGGTTCACGGCAGAGGTGCTGGATCGGTGATGGGGATGGAGTCGTTGGATGGGCGGCGGCGAGGTACGCAGACCCGTTCCGGCAAACGCCCGGTGATGCATGGCAGGCGGGCGCACATCCCGCCCACCGCCGATGCTGAATCAGGCCAGGCCGATGCTGAACTTGACCGGGTTGCGGATGGTGTTGGCTACCGGCGAGTAGAAGTTGGCATGCTGGACGATGTCATCCAGTTCTTCGCGGGTGGCATCCCCTTCGATGACCACTTTCACGCGCACTTCCTGAAAGCCCATCTGCTCGGGCTTGCGCTCGGCGCCGCCGGCACCCCAGGCGGCCGTGTTGCCGATGTCGCCTTCGAGGAAGAGTTCCAGCTTGCTCAGCTTGACCTGGCGCAGCGTGGCCACCGCGGTAATGCCAACACCCAGGCAGCCGCCCAGGGCGGAGAGAACGATCTCGCCGGGGGCCGGCGCGGTGTTCTGGCCGAACAGGTGCAGCGGCTCGTCGACGACGACGGCCTCGTGATCACCCACGTAGCTCAGCGAGCGGTACTGGCCTTCCATGACGGTGTGGACCTTGTTGGTGCCACGGCGCTCGGGTTCGGCACGGCCCTTCTCGGCAAAGCCGAGCAGGCCTTCACGGTCGATGGGGCGGAGATAGGTTTTGACGGTTTCGGTCATGGTGAAATTCCTTTCTGGCAAATGTGATGAAGCAGGTGATGGCGTTCCGGAGAGCTGGTGTACGGCCCTGTCCAGACTGGCGTACTGCCCTGTCGTGAGCAGGCCATTCCGGAGACCGCCTGCTGCTGCCCCCCTTCGGCCTGTCCGTACGACGGACGGCTGTCCCATGGCGGCCGCACGATCCGGGCGGCTCCGCAATCAATCCTTAAGATGGAAACGACGACGGGTGGATTCTGGCAGCACACTGGCACGTATTCCGGATATGCATATGCAAAAAACGTGCTTGAACAGAGACGGGTTTTTCGGCAGGCGCAACGCCAAAGTGGGGTAGATTCATGGAAGGATGGTCGGGACATGACCGGCGCGGGTGGATCGGCGCGTGTCATGGACACATTCGTCCCCGCAAAACCCCATGGGGCGCTGGACAGGACGGCAGGATCCCTGATGGTTTCAGGCTGCCACCGGCACGGTCATGCTGGCTCATGCTGGCGCCCGGCGGGGTCGTTGCGCGGGCCCCCGGCTGCCACCTCCTCAATCACACAAAAAAGGACCGTCATGAAAGTCACGAGCTTTGGCGAAGTGCTGTGGGACAACCTGCCCAGCGGCAAGAAACTGGGCGGTGCACCACTGAACATTCTGGTGCGGCTGCGTTCGCTGGGCGTGGACACGGCCATCATCAGCAGCCGCGGCAGGGACGACAACGGCGAGGAGCTGCAGCAGCAGATCGAGGACAAGAAGGTCTCGACACGCTTCCTGCAGGTGTGTCCGGACCAGGCCACCAGCCTGGTGGAAGTGAGCATCAACAACTGCGGCGTGGCCACCTACGACATCGTGCACCCCTGCGCCTGGGACCGGATCGAGGTGGCCGAGGACGCGCTGCAGCGGGTGGCAGAGTCGGACGCCTTCATCTTCGGCAGCCTGTGTGCACGGGATCCGTTCTCGCGCACCTCCCTGATGGCCATGCTGGACAAGGCCACCTTCAAGGTGTTCGACGTGAACCTGCGGCCGCCGCACTACACGCCCGAGCGGGTGCTGGAACTGATGAAGGTGGCCGATCTGGTCAAGCTCAACGACGACGAGCTGTACGAGCTGGCCGTGGCCTACGGTTCGAAGCATCGCTCGATCGACCAGAACGTCCGTTTCCTGGCCAGGCTCACGAACACCGACAGACTGTGCGTGACGCTGGGTGGGCACGGCGCGCTGCTGTTCATCGACGACCAGATGTTCTTCCACACGGGCTTTCGGGTGGATGTGGCCGACACGGTGGGCTCGGGCGACAGCTTCCTGGCTGGCCTGATCTACAAGCTGCTCAACGGTGCCACGCCGGACGAGTGCCTGGATTTTGCCTGCGCACTGGGCGCCATGGTGGCGGCACGCATCGGCCCCACGCCGGAAATCACCCTGGAAGAGATCGAGCGGTTCCGGCATCCGGTATGAGCGGGATGTGATTTTTGGGTCAACACAAAACCGATACAGGGCGTTACATGGAGCGATGATCCCGCCGTTTCTCCGCCACCATGACCGCCCTATCCAAGACCGGCATGCCTGCCCCGGCCACCGGAACACCCACACCCGGCACAGGCATCCCTTCATCCGGCGCAACAGCCGCCACGACAGCAGCTTCAACAGTCGCTGCAACAGCCGATACGATGGCCGGAACCTCATCCGGTACCGCTGCCTCTGCCGGCAGGCCCTCTTCTGACGAGGCGGCCGAGCAGGCAACGATGTCGGTGAATGCCCCGCCACCCCGGCGGCGCTGGGGATGCGGGGTTGCCGTGCTGCTGCTGGTCGCCCTGCTCGCAGGCGGTGGCTGGTGGTGGCTGCAGCCGGCCGATGAACCACCGCCGGTGGCGCAGGTGACACACGGCGACATCGAGCTGCTGGTGACGGCCACGGGCACACTGGAGCCACGGCGCTCGGTGGATGTGGGGGCGCAGGTATCGGGCCAGGTCAAGCACATTCACGTACAGATCGGCGACACCGTCAAACGCGGTCAGCTGCTGCTGGAAATCGATCCCGACGTGCAGCAGGCGGTGGTGGACGGCGCCCGGGCCTCGCTGGCTTCCCTGCAGGCCCAGCTGCACGAGCAGCAGGTGCTGGAGCGACAGGCACGCCGGCAGCTGCAGCGCCGGCGGCATCTGCTGAAGCAGGAGGCCGTCACACAGGAAGATCTGGAAAACGCCGAGGCCCAGGTGGAACTGGCGCAGGCGCGGATCGCCAGCCTGCAGGCGCGCATGCGGGAAACCCGGGCCACGCTGCGGGCCGAGGAAACGCGCCTGTCCTACACCCGCATCTATGCACCGATGGACGGGACGGTAACCGGACTGGATGCCCGTGAGGGGCAGACGCTCAACGCCACCTACCAGACACCACGGGTGATGCGGATTGCCGACCTGGGCACGATGACGGTGCGCACGCGCGTCTCGGAAGCCGATGTGCAGGGGGTGCACGCCGGCATGCCGGTGTGGTTCACGCTGCTGACGGCAAGGCAGGGACATGAGGAGGCCGAACCCCGGCGCTGGCACGGCACGGTACGACAGGTGCTGCCGGCACCGGACATGCCGGCCGGCAGCGCCTCGGGTGAAGGGGGTCAGGACGGCGGCGGGAGCAGCGGATCGGGCGTGGTGACCTACACGGCCCTCTTCGATGTGGAGAACACCGACCGCCTGCTGCGCCCCCAGATGACGGCCCAGGTGTCGTTCGTGGCACAGTCGGCATCCGGCGTCCTGACGGTGCCGATGGCCGCCCTGACCCGGCTGCCCGGGACAGGGTCCGGACAGTACGAGGCGCGTGTACGGCAACCCGATGGCCAGGTGGCGACACACCCGGTACGGATCGGCGTGACCGATCTGGTGCAGGGCGAGGTGCTGGAGGGACTGACCGAGGGTGATGAGGTGGTGCTGAACGTGGCCCCGGGGGACGGGACGGCCACGGACGGCCCTGCAGGTGCGGAAGGCACCGCCTTCATCGCGCAGCCACAGTAGGACGTGTCATGGATGCACGCCTTCCCGCGCAGACCATGACGGACCGGCCGGCGCCCGGTCCGGATACGCCTGACACGCCCGACATGCCGGACACACCGGGCGCACCGGACATACCGGGCGCACCGGACGCATCGGGCACATTTGACGCACCAGATGCGCCCCGTTCCCCGGACACGCCTGCCCTCATCATGCTGCGCGGGATACGCAAGCGCTTCGGCGGGCGGCATGGCGTGCCGGAGACGGAGGTCCTGCACGGCATCGACCTGGACATCCGGGCTGGCGAATATGTGGCCATCATGGGAGCATCCGGCTCGGGCAAGACCACGCTGATGAACCTCATCGGCTGCCTGGACCGGCCCTCGGCCGGGGATTACCGCTTCGACGGACAGCCCGTGGCACGAATGGACAGCGATGCGCTGGCCCGGCTGCGGCGGGAGGTGTTCGGCTTCGTCTTTCAGGGATATCACCTGATCGGCACGGCCACGGCGCTGGACAACGTGGCCATGCCGGCACGCTACGCCGGTGTGGCCGAGCGGGCACGGCATACGCGGGCAGCCACCCTGCTCTCGCGGCTGGGGCTGGGAGACCGGCTGCAGCATCTGCCCCGGCAGCTGTCGGGCGGCCAGCAGCAGCGGGTATCGATTGCCCGGGCACTGGTCAACGGCGGCCGGGTGATTCTGGCGGATGAGCCAACCGGGGCGCTGGACTCGGCCAGCGGCGCACAGGTGATGGACGAGCTGGATGCGCTGCACGCGGCCGGACACACGGTGGTGCTGATCACGCACGATGCAGCGGTGGCAGCCCGGGCACAGCGGGTGATCTCGATGGCCGACGGGCGGATCGTGGGGGAGGAACGGGTTGCCGGTCGCCCGGCAGACGGGCATGATTTCCTCACCAGCACAACGACACCCGCGCCAGACATCACACGCGACCGCCTGCCCCTGTGGGCCGATCTGGCCGAGATCTTCCGGTCGGCGCTGCAGGTGATGCGGATCAACCGGCTGCGCACGGCCCTGACGCTGCTGGGCATCATCATCGGCGTGGCCTCGGTGATCGTGATGCTGGCCGTGGGGCGCGGTTCGCAGGAGAAGGTGCTGGCCGAGATGCAGGTGTACGGGCTGCGCACCATCTACGTGTTCCGCGACTGGCTGCCGGAAGGACACCAGGGGCGGCCGCTCTCGCTGGACGATGTGAAGGCCGTGCGACGCATACCCAATGTGATGCAGGCCTCACCCTTCATCGACCAGCCGGGCACGGTGGTGCGGCATGGCAACCGTTCGTTCCAGACCCGGATCAGTGCCACCACGCGCGATTTTGCGCAGGCACTGAACTGGAAGGTGAGCGAGGGCGTGGCGCTGGACACGGTGGACGAGCACGATCTGCGCAAGGTGGCCGTGCTGGGACAGACGGTGCGCAAGGCGCTGTTCGGCGCCCATGGCAAGGCCGTGGGCGAGGACATTCTGGTCGGCCAGGTACCCTACCGGGTGATCGGTGTGCTGTCCCCCAAACCAGCGCCGTTTCCGGAAGATGATGTCAACAGCCAGGTGGTGGTGCCACTGGGCTCGGCCATCGTGCGGCTGGTGGGCAGGGCCGAGCTGACCCGCATCAACGTGGAAATTGCCGACATGCACCACGCGCGGGAAACGGAGGCCGCCGTAACCCGGGTGCTGACGGCCCGTCACGGCCGCAAGGACTTTGCCCTGCTGAACCAGGCACAGATGGTGCAGCAGCAGGCCGATGCAGACCGGACGCTGACGCTGATGCTGGGGCTGATCGCAGCCATCTCGCTGGTGGTGGGTGGCATCGGCGTGATGAACGTGATGCTGATGACGGTGCGCGAGCGCACGGGCGAGATCGGCATCCGCATGGCCACCGGCGCCCGTCAGGCCGACATCATGCGGCAGTTTCTGGTGGAAGCCGTGCTGCTGACGGGCCTGGGTGGCACGGCCGGGGTGGTCATCGGCGTGCTGCTCGGGCTGGGGCTGAAGGCAGTGGGCGTGCCGCTGATCTTTTCCGGGGTGGGGACGGCGGTGGCCTTTGGCTGTGCCGTGGGCACCGGGGTGATGTTCGGCTTCATGCCGGCCCGGCAGGCGGCCCGGCTGGACCCGGTGAAGGCGCTGGCGGGGACGTGAATCAGAACAACCCCACTACCCTGCCATCCGGGCCGATGTCGATACGCTCGGCCGACGGTGCCTTCGGCAGGCCGGGCATGGTCATGATGTCGCCGCAGATCATCACGATGAAGCCCGCACCGGCCGAGAGGCGCACATCGCGCACATTGACGGTGTGACCGCTGGGTGCACCAAGCAGCGTGGGGTCGGCCGAAAAGCTGACCGCCGTCTTGGCCACGCAGATGGGGTAACTGCCATAGCCCTGTGCCTGCCACTCATCGATCTGTTTGCGCACCTTGGCGGGCGCCACGATGTCGGCCGCCCCATAGATGCGGGTGGCCACCGTGCGCAGCTTGTCCCACAGGGGCATGTCGTCGGGGTACAGGAAATGGGGCGTCCTGCCATGGCCGGGCACAGCACCCCCCTGCTCCGCCAGCCGGATGACTTCCTGCGCCAGGGCCTCGGCCCCCGCCCCGCCCTTTGCCCAGTGCTCGGCCAGCACCACGTCCACGCCACGGGCACGCATGGCGTCGCGAATCAGCGCCAGTTCGGCGTCGGTATCGGCGTCGAAACGGTTGATGGCCACCACGGCTGGCAGCCCGAAGGCACCGGTGATGTTGTCGACGTGGCGCTCCAGATTGACGAGGCCCTTCTTGAGCGCGTCGAGGTTTTCGGTGGCCAGTTCCTTCACGGGCACCCCACCGTTGTACTTGAGCGCGCGCACGGTGGCCACGATGACACAGGCATCCGGCCACAGGTCCGCCTTGCGGCACTTGATGTCGAGGAACTTCTCGGCGCCCAGATCGGCCCCGAATCCGGCCTCGGTGACGACATAATCGGCCAGTTTCAGCCCGGCCTGGGTGGCAATGACGGAGCTGCAGCCGTGGGCGATGTTGGCAAAGGGGCCGCCATGCACCAGCGCCGGATTGTTTTCGAGCGTCTGCACGAGGTTGGGCTTGATGGCGTCGCGCAGCAGCACCGTCATGGCACCATGCACATTGAGCTGGCGGGCACGCAGCGGCATGCCCTGCCGGTCCACACCGAAAACGATGTTGCCCAGCCGCATGCGCAGATCCGCCAGCGACGTGGCCAGGCAGAAGATGGCCATCACCTCGCTGGCCACCACGATGTCGAAGCCATCCTCGCGCGGCTGTCCGTTGATGGGCCCGCCCAGCCCCACCACGGTGCTGCGCAGGGCACGGTCGTTCATGTCCATCACCCGCTTCCAGCGGATGCGGGTGGGGTCGATACCCAGCGCGTTGCCGTGATGGATATGGTTGTCGATGGCCGCCGCCAGCAGGTTGTGCGCCTGGGCGATGGCCGCAAAGTCGCCGGTAAAGTGCAGGTTGATGTCTTCCATCGGCACCACCTGCGCATGGCCGCCACCGGCTGCCCCGCCCTTGATGCCGAAAACCGGCCCCATCGAGGGCTCGCGCAGGCAGATCATCGTCTTCCTGCCCAGGCGGTTCAGCGCATCACCCAGACCGACGGTGGCCGTGGTCTTGCCTTCGCCCGCCGGCGTGGGGCTGATGGCCGTGACCAGCACCAGCTTCGCACCCGGCCGGGCGTGCTGCTGCGCCAGCCAGTCCAGCGAGATCTTGGCCTTGTAATGACCGTAGGGCTCGACGGCATCGTCGGGGATGCCGGCCTTTGCGGCAATGGCGCCAATGCGTTGCAGGTTGGCCCGCTGGGCGATCTCGATGTCGGTGGGCATGGGATGTTTCGCTGGAAAATGGCCGGAAACGGATGATCGGCCGGCGGCCGAAACCATGCCCACATGATGACGCAGAAAGGTTAATGTGTGCAAATCTTCCTGCGCGCCCCTGACGGTATCAGACCGAGTAGGCGGTAAAGCGCTGGTTCAGGTGCGCCTTCTTCTCGATGTCGTCGGCAATGGCAACGGCCAGGTCGGCCACGCTGATGCCAGCGGGCACGTCATCGTTCATCGGCACGTCATCCTTGCCCAGTTTGTACTTGCCGGTACGCTCCTCGCTGTAGCCGGCATCGGCCCCCAGGCGGACCGGGGGCGAGATGAAGGCCCAGTTCAGGTCACCCCGGCTGTGCAGACGGTCGAGCAGGTGACGGGCGGCGTTGGCACCGTCGTAGATTTCCTTCGGAAAGTCCGGCGCGTCGATCAGCTGCTTGTGAGGCGCAACATACAGGCTGCCGGCGCCGCCGACGATCAGCAGGTAGGCCACGTTGGCCTTTTTGGCCGCTTCGAGAATGCTGTCGTAGCCCTGGGTGAATTCGACGCCGATGTTGGGGTTGCCCCAGCCCGGGTTGAAGGCACTGACCACGGCCCCGAAGCCCTTGAGCTGCTCGGGGAAGGCGGTGCTGTGCACGTCGGCATGCTGGGCTTCGACGTTGGGGTGCCTGAGCACCTTGTCGGTGTTGCGGGCGAAGGCGGTGACATCGTGGCCACGATCGGCCAGCTCCTTCACGACGGCACTGCCAACATAACCAGTGGAACCAATGACGGCGACTCGCATGGGATGCTCCTTGTGAGTTGAGGTCGTGCAGCAGCGCCAGGGACGCTGCGACGTTCTGGATGGGCACCGACATGGCGCCCCGCTGATCCCATGATAAGCCAGCCGTGTGTACCGTAAAACCATCAGACACAAAAAAGCCCGGAAAGCCGCAAAACCTTCCGGGCGGTATCTGGCGGAGACGGTGGGATTCGAACCCACGGTTCGCTTTTTGAGCAAACACTCCCTTAGCAGGGGAGCACCTTCGGCCTCTCGGTCACGTCTCCGGTGAAAGAACAGCGCCGATGCCTTCTGTTGTATGCGCTGCCGCAGGGGCAGCGCCAGAAAACGCCAGTCTGTACTTTCGCTGAAAGGCACCAGTAATGCGATGCCTGTCAGAAAGGAGTGATGATGTCAGAAAAAAGGAAAAATTTCAAGCAGCTGCCAACTTTTTTGTGGCTGGATGCCTGAAAGCGTGGCCGACATCGGCCGGCCAGCCCAGAGATGTACCGCCCCATGGAACAGGATCGGAACGGGAACAGCCCAGCATGAAACGCCACTGCGGGCCTGCAACATCCACTGCGACGACAGCCCCCGCAGGCAGGAACTGCGTCCTGACCGGATCAGGCCCCGCCCTCTTCCACCGGCGCGCCTTCCAGGCCGAAGGCCTTGTGCAGGGCACGCACGGCCAGTTCGAGGTACTTGTCCTCGATGACCACGGAGGTCTTGATCTCGCTGGTGGAGATCATGCGGATGTTGATGCCCTCCTTTGCCAGGCATTCGAACATGCGCGAGGCGATACCGGCGTGGCTCTTCATGCCCAGGCCGACGATGGAGACCTTGGCGATCAGCGGATCGCCCGTCACTTCCCCGCCCCCCAGCGTGGGCACGACCTGTTCTTCCAGCACCTTCAGGGCGCGCTTGAAGTCGTTCTGGTTGACGGTGAAGGAGAAGTCGGTGGTGCCGTTGACCGCCTGGTTCTGGACGATCATGTCCACGTCGATGTTGGCCTGGGCCACGGGACCGAGGATGCGGGAGGCCACGCCGGGCACGTCCGGGACCTTGGTCAGGGTGATCTTGGCTTCATCGCGCTGGAAGGCGATGCCGGAGATGACGGCTTGCTCCATGTGGGTTCCATCCATTTCTTCTTCAAAGGTGATCAGCGTGCCCGAGTTCATTTCCTTGTCGAGCGCGATGTCGGGCGGGGTGAGGCTGGAGAGCACGCGGGTCTTGACCTTGTACTTGCCGGCGAACTCGACCGAGCGGGTCTGCAAGACCTTGCTGCCCAGGCTGGCCATTTCGAGCATCTCCTCGAAGGTGATGCGGTCGAGACGGCGGGCATCGGAGACGATGCGCGGGTCGGTGGTGTAGACCCCGTCGACATCGGTGTAGATCAGGCACTCATCCGCCTTGATGGCAGCCGCCACGGCCACGGCCGAAGTGTCGGAGCCGCCACGGCCCAGGGTAGTGATGTTGCCTGCGTGGTCGATGCCCTGAAAACCGGTGATGATGACCACGCGGTTCTGGTCGAGGTGCTCGCGGACACGATGGTCGTCGATGGATTCGATGCGGGCCTTGGTGAAGGCGCTGTCGGTGACGATGGGCACCTGCCAGCCGGTGAAGCTGATGGCGTCCACGCCCTCGACCTTCAGCGCCATGGCCAGCAGGGCCACGGAAGCCTGTTCGCCGGTGGAGGCGAGCATGTCGAGTTCGCGGCGGTCCGGCTCGGCCTGAATGGCTTTGGCCAGGTCGATGAGCCGGTTGGTTTCACCTGCCATGGCCGAGGGGACGACGACCATCCGGTGTCCGGCGCGATGCCACTTGGCAACCCGCCGGGCCACGTTCTGAATGCGTTCGACCGACCCCATCGAGGTACCGCCATATTTGTGTACGATGAGCGCCATTGATGTGGATCCAGCTGGGGGATACCGATGCCCGGCTGCAAGCGTTCAGAGGCCTGTACGCCGCCGCCGATGTTCAGCATGTCCCGGGTTTGTAAAAAAGAGCACGGATTATAAGTCAGAGCCACGACAGCAAAGCGTCATCGGCCTGCCAGCTCAGGGTAAATACGGCGTCCTCGCCGGCATTCCCAACACTTTCTGCGTCCGGATGCATCGCAGGTGATGGTTCCGATTCACCGGGCGGATGAATGCTGTCCCCGGCGCGATCAGTCGACCGGGCGTGCCCGGAACGATCGGGCGGCCGTGCGTCCCCGGAATGATCGGGCGGCTGGGTATCCCCGAAACACTCAGGCGACTGGGTATCCCCGGAACACTCAGACGGCTGGGTATCCCCGTAAAGGCCAGGTGGTTGCCCGCCCCCGTAACGGTCGGGCGGGTGCACATCCCCGCAATGGCCCGACGCCACGCCCGCAGAACGATCATGTGACAGCGTGTTTCCAGCGGGAAATGGAGCCATCGCGGACATCCGCTGCGCCAGCGGCGCCAGCAGCCCGAAGGGAGCGGCAAACAGCAGCCTGCCCTGCTGCCCATCCCCCCGCGGCACCTCCTGCAGCCGCAGCACCGGCAGACAGGGGCGCAGGCAGGTGGGAATGCCACGCGCCTGCATCAGGTGTTTCCAGCTGCGACTGGGGCCCTGCGGATGCACACGCAGGCGGTCACCGCCGCGGCCCTGGTCGATGAGCAGCGGCGTGCGGCGCAGCCAGCTGCCCAGCACGCCCACACGCCCTCCGTCCGACACCAGAATGCCGGCATGCCCGGCCCGGTCCCGCCTCGCGGATCCCTGCCCCGCAGACCCCTGCCCCGCAGACCCCTGCCTCGCAGATCCCTGCATGGCTGCCCCCTGCATGGCTGCCCCCTGCATGGCTGCCCCCTGCACGGCTGACCCCTGCACGGCTGACCCCTGCACGGCTGACCCCTGCACGGCTGACCCC
Source organism: Lautropia dentalis (assembly GCF_003892345.1). GTDB lineage: Bacteria > Pseudomonadota > Gammaproteobacteria > Burkholderiales > Burkholderiaceae_E > Lautropia > Lautropia dentalis. The sequence continues at coordinate 1,738,666 of NZ_RRUE01000001.1, read as the reverse complement.
TGCACGGCTGACCCCTGCACGGCTGATTCCTGCATGGCAGCCTCCTGCCCGGCAGCCTCCAGCGCCTCCGGCACTTCCCGCCAGCGCTCCTCCCCGCCCGGCGGGACCGGATCGATGTACAGCCGGCCGGACGGCAGGTCGATGAAACGCTCGCCCTGCCACTGGAAACGGGTGGGCATGATGGGCGCCACTTCGGGGAGGCGGCCGATATGGTCCCGGTAGCGCAGCAGCCCGATGCCGTCGTGATGGACGATGGCCTGGCTGGAGGCGGCCAGCAGCAGCTGGCGCTCGATTTCTGCCAGCTTGTGACGGCTGGGCATGCGACAGCCCAGCGCCGCCAGCCAGTAGCGCAGCGCCTCGGCACGGCGGGCACTGTCCAGGCGCATCAGCGCCGCCCGCGACAGCAGCAGGGGAGCCGCCGGCGGAGGCATCAGGACCATGGCCGGGGGCAGGCCCTCGCCCGGCACGGACCCGTCCACCAGCGATGGCCGGGCCAGCGGCAACGCGTCCCCTGCCCCTGTACTGGTCCCTGATTCGGCCCCAGCCCCAGCCCCAGCCTCAGCCCCTGCCTCTGCAGAGGCTAAATCCACCGTCAACGGCGCATCCAGCAGCATCGTCAGGTCGAGACTACTGTCCGGCGGCGTGGCCTGCACCGGCGCTGCGGCCACCAGCAGTCCCTGGGGCACGCCGGCCGGCAGTCCGGTGCGGCGCCCGGCCCGGGGCGTGACATGGACCGTGGCTGCGGCCACATCCGCGGCCGCCTGCGCCAGCAGCCGGTCCGCCGCCTGCTGGAACAGGCCGACGGCGGCCAGCCCGCCGGGCAGGGCTTGCGGTTCATCCTGCAGCTGGCGGTCCAGCGCATCGCGAATGCGGTTGCGGGTGAAGCGCAGATCCTGGTTGGACGGGTCCTCCACCCATTGCAGTCCATGCGTCTCGGCCCAGTGCGCCAGCTGCGCCCGCGACAGGGACAGAAAGGGCCGCAGCAGCCGGTACCCGGCCGGGGCGTGGGGCAGCGGTGCCTGCTCGCGCATGCCGGCCAGCCCCAGCACCCCGCTGCCGCGGCGCCGGCGCATCTCGACGGTCTCGAGCTGGTCGTTGGCATGATGGGCGGTGATGACCACGCGGGCGCCCACGGCCGCAGCCATGTCGGCCAGTGCCCGGTAGCGCCCTTCGCGTGCCCAGGCTTCCAGCCCGCTGAGGCTGCCGGGGCGCTGCAGAGGCGGACGGGTGGCCGGATCGAGCCGCCGGGCCAGGAAGCGCAACCCCAGTACGCGAGCTTCATCGGCACAGAACTGCAGCCAGTCGTCGGCATGGGGCTGCAGACCATGGTGCACGTGCGCCACCACGGGCCGCACGGCCGGCCGGAGTACCGCCGCCACGTGCATCAGCACCTGGGAATCCCGGCCGCCGGAGCAGGCCAGCAGCACACGCTGGCCCGAGCCAAGCCCCGCACGGGTCAGGGCATCCAGCAGCGCCTTTTCGGGCGAAAACGCCGTTTCGGGTGAAGACGCCGTTTCAGGTGAAGGCACCGTTTCGGGCGAAGGCGCTGTTTCAGCTGAAGACGCCGGCCCGGATGAAGGCGCTGCGTCATGTGCGGCCGCAGACTGTGAGAGCGCCGGGGCGCCCGCACCGGACGCCCCGTCACGGGCAGGGCCCGTTTCTGGCGGTGAACCGCTCAGGCCGTCACCTCGCGGAACTTGCCGTAGTCGGCAATGCGCTTCTGGCGCTGACGCACCAGCTCGGCCGGACGCATGCTGGAGAACTGGCGCAGCGCCTCGGTGATGGCCGGGTGCATGCGGGAGACCATGCTGACCAGATCACGGTGGGCACCGCCCACGGGCTCTTCAATGATCTGGTCGATCAGGCCCAGGGCCTTCAGGCGCGGTGCCGTGATGCCCATGATCTCGGCCGCCTCGGAGGCCTTGTCGGCACTTTTCCAGAGAATGGCCGCACAGCCCTCGGGCGAGATGACGGAATAGACGCTGTACTGCAGCATCATCAGCACATCGGACACGCCCAGCGCCAGCGCCCCGCCCGAGCCGCCCTCGCCGATGACGATGCTGATGATGGGCACCTCGATGGCGGCCATTTCGAGCAGATTGCGGCCAATGGCCTCGGACTGGCCGCGTTCCTCGGCGCCCACCCCGGGATAGGCACCCGGGGTATCGATGAGGGTGATGATGGGCAGGCCGAACTTCTCGGCCAGCTTCATGAGGCGCAGGGCCTTGCGGTAGCCCTCGGGGCGCGGCATGCCGAAGTTGCGGTAGGTGCGCTCCTTGGCGTCACGCCCCTTCTGGTGGCCGATGACCATGACGCTCTGGCCATCGAAGCGGGCCAGGCCACCGACGATGGCCGGGTCGTCGGCAAAGGCACGGTCGCCATGCAGCTCGTGGAAGTCGGTCATCAGCGCCTGGATGTAGTCCAGCGTGTAGGGGCGCTGCGGATGGCGCGCCACCAGGGCCGTCTGCCACGGGGAGAGCTTTTCGTAGAGATCCTTCAGCTTGCTGTCGCACTTGGTGCGCAGCCGGTCGATTTCTTCGGCAATGTCCACGGCCGAGTCGCCCTGCACGAAGCGCAGCTGCTCGATCTTGCTCTCGAGTTCGGCGACCGGTTGTTCAAAATCCAGATAGGTGGTCTTCATGGCGGCTTGTCGGTGGGCGCTGCGGTGAAATCGCGCCGTGAAACGTTTCGTCTTCGTGTCCCGGCCCGGAGAGCCTCTGCAAAAGTCCTGCGGCGCCCTGGGCCCAGGATCGCCCGGGCAGGGGGAGCCAAAGTGCCGCAGGACTTTTGCAGAGCCCCCCTGGCAGCCCGGCAGCACCGAAGGGCTGTCGGGGCACGGCTTCGGGCCCGTACTGGCTGGCGGGGGCTATCGTACACGGAAACGCGGTATGTCAGGACAAAAAACAGGGGTCAGCCACGTCGCCACTGGGTGCCGCCGGGGCCATCCTCCAGCACGATGCCGGCCTCGGCCAGCTGCTGGCGGATGGCATCGGCCTCGGCAAACTGGCGGGCCTTGCGGGCGGCCAGCCGGGCATCGACCAGCTGCTGGATGGCGGCATCGTCGAGCTGCCCCTCCTGCGGCGCGGCGCCGTGCAGGCCGTTGCGGCGGACGGTGGCCGGATCCTGCCCCAGCAGGCCCAGCACGGCCGCCAGGCCGCGCAGCTGGCGCTCGGTGGCGGGGTCGCGGGTGCGGTTCAGTTCCGTGGCCAGCTCGAACAGGATGGACACGGCCACCGGCGTGTTGAAGTCGTCGTCCATCGCTTCGGCAAAGCGCGCAGCCCGGGGCTCCGACCAGTCGACCGGGGCCACAGCGCCCGCTGTGCGCAACGCCCCCGGCTGCCGTTCGCCGGTCTGCATGCCATCGGCCTGCTGGCCAGCCGCCGTGCCACCTGCCCGCTGCCCCTTCTCTGCTTCGGCACCGGCGCCCGCCGGGTCTGCCCCGTTCCAGTCCGGCGACAGGGCGTTGTAGAGACGCAGCAGCGATTCGCGCGCGTCGTCGAGGCCGGCATCGGAATAGTTGACCTGGCTGCGGTAGTGGGAGCGAACGATGAAATAGCGGATGACCTCGCCGTCGAACTTCTGCAGCACGTCACGGATGGTGAAGAAATTGCCCAGCGACTTGGACATCTTCTCGCCATCGACCTGCACGAAACCGTTGTGCAGCCAGTAGCGGACGAAGCTCCTGCCGCCCTCGGGGAAGTACGCTGCGTCGCTCTGGGCGATTTCGTTTTCGTGGTGCGGGAACTGCAGGTCGGCACCGCCACCGTGGATGTCGAACTGGTGCCCCAGCAGGCGGGTGGACATGGCCGAGCATTCGAGGTGCCAGCCGGGACGACCGCGGCCATAGTCGCTCTGCCAGCAGGCTTCGGGCGGTTCGTCCGGCTTGGCCGCCTTCCAGAGCACGAAATCGAACGGATCCTCCTTGCCGGCGGCCACGGCCACGCGCTCGCCGGCCCGCAGGTCGTCGAGGCTCTTGCCGCCCAGGCGTCCGTAGCCGGCAAAGCGGCGCACACGAAAGAGGGTGTCGCCATTGTCGGCGCGGTAGGCATAGCCGTGCTTCTCCAGCAGGCCGACGAGGTCGAGCATCTGCGACACGTAGTCGGTGGCGCGCGGTTCGAGGTCCGGGCGCTGGATGCCGAGTGCGGCCTCGTCTTCCTGCATGGCGGCGATGAAGCGGGAAGTCAGGCTGCCGATGGTCTCGCCGTTCTCCACCGCACGACGGATGATCTTGTCGTCGATGTCGGTGATGTTGCGCACATAGGTGACCTCATAGCCACGTGCGCGCAGCCAGCGCTGCACCACATCGAAGGCCACCAGCATGCGGGCATGACCGATGTGGCAGTAGTCATACACCGTCATGCCACACACATACAGCCCCACCTTGCCCGCGTGCAGGGGTTCGAAGGCTTCTTTGCGTCGGGTGAGGGTGTTGTAGAGCTTCAGTGTCGCGGGCATGGTGGCGGCAGGGACAATCGGATGAAACGGACGGGCGGAAGATACTAGAATGCAGAGTTTAACGCGGCGGCCGTTCACCCGGCAGTGCGCGGGCATGCGCTGCCGGCACCGTGCCGGATGCGCCGGTTCCGGTGGTCTTGCCATTTTTGGGTTTTCTCATGCGTTCACCTTCCCTGCCGTTCTCTGCCCTGCCCCGGCTGCTCCTGCTGCCAGCCCTGCTGGTGGCTGGCATGGCCACTGCAGCCGGCCCGACCACCCAGCAGGTGGACAGCGCCATCAGCGCCGCCCACACCACGGTCGATGACGCCGCCGATGGCGCCCGGTCGCTGCAGGGAGAGGCTTCCGGCGCACAGGCCTCCCGTGCCTCGGCCGGCACGTCCGCATCCCGTGCCGCGTTCTCTGCCGCCGGCACCGACGCTGGCGATGCGGCCGACGAGCCCCCGCCGCTGAACCAGGGCGGCCAGACACCGGACGCACGCACCATCCTCGAGCAGCGTCGCCGGCAGGCCCAGGCGGCACTGAACCGCAAGGATCCGGCACGTGCACTGGCCATGGCCGAGCAGGCGCTGCAGCAGGCGCCCGGCGATGCCCGGCTGCGCTTCCTGAAGGGCCTGGCGCTCTTTCAGCTGAAGCGGCTGCCGGATGCCGAACGCGAGTTCAGCAGCCTGATCGAGGAATACCCCGAGCTGCCCGAACCCTACAACAACCTGGCCGTGGTGCGTGCCGCGCAGGGCCGTCTGGAGGGCGCCCGCGATGCCCTGGAGGAAGCCATCCGCGCCGTGCCCGACTATGTGGTGGCCTACCAGAACCTCGGTGATCTGTACCTGCAGCTGGCTGCCCAGCGCTGGCGCCAGGCCGAGAAGCTGGCCCCCAGCCCGGCCCGTGCCGTGCGCCTGAAGGCACTGGATGCCCTGGTGGAACCGGCCACGGCCACCAGTGGCGACTCACACTGAGCGCGTGTCATGAAGCTGCCGTGTCATGAAGCTGCCCGTTCGTACGAAACTCTTCTGAGCGCGCAGGGCAGGACTGCAGAATCCCCGATGGTTTCAAGGCACTGCCCGCACAGTCACGCGCGACCATTCGTCATGCGCATCCCCTCCTGTCATGCGCGCCCCTTTCTGAATATCCGTCTTTTTTGAGGAGCTGTTCGATGTCCCTGTTTTCCCGTCCCCACTCCCTGCTGTCCCCGCTGGCTGCGCTGCTCACGGGCGCCCTGCTGATGTCTGCGCCCGCCGATGGCAGCGCCGCCGGCGCCGCCCCGAAGGTCCGCATGAAGACCTCGCTGGGCGATGTGGTGATCGAGCTGTACCCCGAGAAGGCCCCGAAGACGGTGGCCAACTTCCTGAAGTACGTGGATGACGGCTTCTACAGCGACACCATCTTCCACCGCGTGATCCCTGGCTTCATGATCCAGGGCGGCGGCTTCGAGAAGAACATGTCACAGAAGAAAACCCGCGAGCCCATCGAACTGGAATCGCGCAACGGCCTGAAGAACGACCGCGGCACCATCGCCATGGCCCGTACCAGCGTGCCCAACTCGGCCACGGCCCAGTTCTTCATCAACACGGTGAACAACAACGGCCTGAACTATCCGCAACCGGACGGTAACGGTTATGCCGTGTTCGGCAAGGTCATCGAAGGTCTGGACACGGTGGACAAGATCGCCGGCGTCAAGACGGGCCGTGCCGGCATGCACGGCGATGTGCCGGTCGAGCCGGTGATCATCGAATCGGTCGAGCGGATCTGATCCGTGCTGCGCCTGGCCGATCCCAGCCAGGTGCTGTTCGCCTCGGACATGCACCTGGATGACCGCCACCCGGCCCTGACGACCCGTTTTCTGGCCGATCTGTCGGCGCACCTGCAGCGCCTGCCCGCACCGGAAACCACGCTGTTCCTGCTGGGTGACCTGTTCGAATACTGGATCGGCGACGATGCCGTGGGTCCCTCGGCGCAGAAGCTGGCCGAGGTGCTGCATGCCTTCGGCCAGGCCGGAGGTACCACCTTCCTGATGCACGGCAACCGGGACTTCCTGCTGGATGCCCCGCTGCCGGGCCAGCCGGACCACCCGCGCTACAGCCAGCGCTGCGGCGCCACCCTGCTGCCCGATCCCACCGTGGTGGAAATCGGCGGCCAGCGGGTGCTGCTGTCGCATGGCGACCTGCTCTGCACCGACGACGTGCCCTACCAGCAGTGGCGCCGGCAGTGCCGCCAGCCCGCCTGGCAGGCGCAGCTGCTGGCCCGCACGGTGCCGGAGCGCATCGCACTGGCCCAGTCGCTGCGCACCCAGAGCCACGAGGCCCAGCAGGGCACCCTGCTGGTGGATGTGAACCCGCAGGCCGTGGATGACATGATGGATGCCCACGACTGTGCACTGCTGGTACACGGCCACACCCACCGCCCCGCGCTGCACCGCTGGCTGCACCAGGGCACCGAACGCACCCGTTGGGTGCTGAGCGACTGGTCGGAACAGGCGCCCCCCCAGGGGCGCGGCACGGTCATGTCGTTTGCCGAGGGGATGGCGCTGCCGGCCACCACGAGCAGCCAGGAAGCCGGCTGAGGGCTGGTGCAGCACCAGACCCCCGATGCAGCATTGAAGCGTGTCATGGACGCATTCGTCCCTGCGGCACGCCGTCCCTGCCCTCGCCACCAGGCTTGTATCAGTCACCCCTGCGGGCTGTGACACGGTCGATATCGCGGCAGATGCCCCGCAGCAGGTCCACCTCGGGTGCCGTCGGCTGTGCCCGACCGAGCAGCTGCCGCAGCCGCGGCATCAGCCGGCGCGGCCGGGCCGGATCGAGCGTGCCCAGCGCCGTCAGGCTGCGCTCCAGATGCTGCAGCAGCCCTTCCACGGCGCCCAGACTGGCCAGCGGCTCGCCGCCTGCTTCACCCGCCCTTTCTCCCGCGCCGGCCTGCTCCCGCGCCAGCACCGCCTGCCGCAGCGAAAAGGCCACGATCTGCACGGCCTGCGCCAGATTCAGCGAACTGTAGGCCGCATCGGCCGGAATGGTCAGCCAGCGCTGGCAGCGCCGCATCTCGTCCACGCTCAGCCCCGTGCGTTCGGTGCCGAACACGAAGGCCACGCGCGCCAGCCGGCCCGCCGCCAGTTCATCCAGTACCTGCGCGCACAGCGGCCCCGGAAATTCGGGAGGCGGGCCGAATTCCCGCCCCTCGGCACTGACGGCCACGGCCAGCTGGCAATCGGCCAGTGCCGCCTCCAGACTGTCACGACGCCCCACCCGGGCCACCCGGGCCTGGGCGCCCGCCGCCAGCGCATGCACCGCCGGATCGGCATGAAAGTCTGGATCCCGTGGCGCGGCCACCACCAGATCGGACAGCCCCATCGTGGTCATCGCGCGTACGGCCGCCCCGATGTTGGCATTCAGGCTGGGCGAGACCAGCACGAAACGGCAGGCATCGAGCCACTGCTGCGGATGCCCCCCAAGGCGCCGGTGCCCGGCGGCTGGTGCCACGGAAGCGCTGCCCGGGAAGCTCGCCGGGGAACTGCCCGCAGAATCGCCCGAAACACTGCCCGAAGAGCCCCTCGAGGAACCGGAAAGGTGTGCTGAACGCTCGGTCATTTGTTGTAGAATACAGGGATCGTTCTTTCTTTCACAGAATACCCCATGCATCCGATGCTCAACGTTGCCGTGCGCGCTGCGCGGCAGGCGGGCCGGCTGATCACGCGCGCCAGTGTCGACATCGAGACTGTGCAGATCACCCGCAAGGACCGCAACGACTTCGTCACCGAGGTGGACCGTGCCTCCGAGGCCGCCATCATCGAAACGCTGCTCGGCGCGTACCCCGGCCATGCCATTCTCGCCGAAGAATCCGGCTTCCAGCCCGGCCGTTTCGCCTCGCACGACACCCCGCTGCGCGACGTCGAGCATCTCTGGATCATCGATCCGCTGGACGGCACCACCAACTTCATCCACGGGCTGCCGCACTACTGCATCTCCATCGCCCTGATGGAACGCGGCCAGGTCACGCAGGGGCTCATTTTCGACCCCAACCGCAACGAGCTGTTCACCGCCACCCGTGGCCGCGGCGCCTATCTGAACGACCGCCGCATCCGCGTGACCAAACGCTTCCGGCTGGAAGATGCCCTGCTCGGCACGGGCTTTCCGTTCCGTCGTGCCCGCACGCCGGATGCCCATCTGGGTATGCTGCGTCCGCTGGTCGACAAGGGCGCCGTGATGCGCCGCACCGGTTCGGCCGCGCTCGATCTGGCCTATGTGGCCGCCGGCCGCTTCGATGCCTTCTTCGACCGGGGCCTGAAAGCATGGGACATGGCTGCCGGCAGCCTGATGGTCACCGAGGCCGGTGGCCTGATGGGCGATTTCAGCGGCGAGGCCGGCTATCTGGACGCCGGCCAGGCCCTGGCCGGCAATCCCAAGCTGTTCTCGCAGCTGGTGGCCCTGCTGCAGCCCGCCCAGGGCGATGCCCCCGCCCCAGCATGCACAGGCACGGCCGATGGTAACGCCACGGCACCCGCTGCCGCCCCGCGCCGCAAGCTGCGTGCCCGTCCGCGCACCGATGACGCCGGCAAGGCCCCGGACGCCAAAACCGGGCAGGACTGACCCGCACCAGTCCGGTGCATTTGCCGGATGCACGGTCACGACAACCGCGGCAACCTGGCTGCCGTCCCACCCGGCAGCCAGCACAGCCCACGGCAGCCGGTAGCGGCCCATCTTACCCGGGCTGTGCCGGCCCTCCCGATCCTGCTTTCCATCTCTGCCTTTCCATCCCCGCTTTTCATCTCTCCCCCCCTTTACCCACGATACCAGCACGGTCGGCCAGACCGCGCTGGCGCAATTTTCAGCCAGTATCGGACCGTCAACCGGGCGTTGTCGGCAAAACACTGTTGCACACCGGAATACCCCAACGGCCCACGACTGGTTTAGACTCCCCAACCCACGCCGGAAAATGACTCACCGGTCATTGACGCTTTCTCCTCCGGCCTCTTCGTTCGCTGAACCTGTTTTTCCATGAAACAAGCCCCTCACGCGCGGCAGGATGGCCGCCAGAAGCGCATGACCCGCCCGGCGGGCCATGCCGTCAAAGCCCTTGTGATCAGCGTCGCGCTGGCCGCCCTTGCCGCCTGCAACCAGGGCGGCGGGCAGCAGGAGGCCGGCGCCGCCAGCCAGGTACCGCCCGCCCTGCCGGTGGGCGTACTGAAGGTGACCTTCACCCCGGTGGGCATCTCCGAAAACCTGCCCGGCCGTGTCGAAGCCTCGCGCGTGGCCGAAATTCGCGCCCGCGCCGCCGGCATCCTGGAAAAACGGCTGTTCAAGGAAGGCTCGGACGTGGAGGCCGGCCAGAAGCTGTTCCAGATCGATCCGGCCCCGCTGGAAGCTGCCGTCAACAGTGCCCAGGCCTCGCTGAACCGGGCCATCACGGCCGAGAAGCTGGCCGCCCAGAAGGTCACCCGCTACACCCCGCTGATCAAGGCCAACGCCGTCAGCCGGCAGGACTATGACGATGCCGTGGCCGCCCAGAAGCAGGCAGCGGCCGACATCGGCGTGGCCCGTGCCGCCCTCAGGACGGCCCAGATCAACCTGTCCTACGCCACCGTCACCTCGCCGATCAGCGGCCGCATCGGCCGGGCGCTGGTCACCGAGGGCGCGCTGGTCGGCCAGGGGGCCGCCACGCCGCTGGCCACCGTGCAGCAGATCGACCCGGTCTACGTCAACATCACCCAGCCCGCCTCGGCCGTCATGCGCCTGAAGGCCGGTCTGGAAAGTGGCAAGCTCAAGCATGCCGAAGGGGGTGAAGGCGCCGCCGTACGCATCCAGTTCGACGACGGACGCGAATACGGCGAGAAGGGCTCGCTGCTCTTCACCGACCTGACCGTGAACGAAAGCACCGGCCAGGTCACCCTGCGCGCCGAGGTGCCCAACCCCAACGGCACGCTGCTGCCGGGCATGTATGTGCGTGCCCTGCTCGACCAGGCGCAGATTCCCGAAGCCGTGCTGATTCCGCAGCAGGCCGTCACCCGCACCGCCCAGGGCGACCTGGTCACCCTCGTCGAACCGGCCGGCACGGTCGAGATGCCGGACCCGAAAACCGGCCAGAAACGGCAGGTACCGGCAGCCACCCGCAAGCAGGTTCCGGTGCAGATCAGTGGCGCCCAGGGCACCAACTGGGTGGTGGTCGGTGGCCTGAAGGCCGGTGACCAGGTCATGGTCGATGGCTTCCAGCTGGTCGAGATGATGCGCGTACCCAAGGTCATCGCCGTACCCTGGCAACCCGGCCAGCCCCCCGTTGCGCAGCAGCCGGGCGCAGCCGGGCAGCAGCAGGGCCAGCAGCAGCAGGGCCAGCAGCAACAGCAGGGTCAGGACGCCCAGCAGCAGGCTCAGGGTGCTGACGGTCACGGCGACAGCAAATAAGAGGCAGCTTCATGGCCAGATTCTTCATTCACCGCCCCATCTTCGCGTGGGTCGTCGCCCTCTTCCTGATGGTGATCGGGGTCGTCTCGATCACCCAGCTGCCCATCTCGCAATATCCGAAGGTGGCGCCCCCCACCATCCAGGTCAGCGTCACCTACCCGGGTGCCTCCGCCCAGACCCTGGAAGACTCCGTGCTCAGCGTCATCGAGCGCGAAATGAACGGCTCGCCGGGCCTGATGTACATGGAAGCCGTGGCCCAGGCCAACGGCACCGGTACGCTGACGCTCACCTTCGAGAACGGCACCAACGAGGACCTCGCCCAGGTGGACGTGCAGAACCGCCTGTCCAAGGCCACCCCGCGCCTGCCCTCGGCGGTGACGCAGCAGGGGGTGTCGGTCGACAAGTCGCGGTCGAACTTCCTGATGTTCGTCATGCTGTCGTCGGACGATCCGTCCTTCGACACCACCGCACTGGGTGACTATGCCGCCCGCAACATCCTGCCCGAGGTGCAGCGGGTCGACGGCGTGGGCAGTGCCCAGCAGTTCGGTGCAGAGCGCTCGATGCGCATCTGGCTCGATCCGTCGAAGCTCGAGAACTACAAGCTCTCGGCCGCCGACGTGAACGCCGCCATCCAGGCGCAAAACGTGCAGATCTCGGCCGGTGCCATCGGCGAGCTGCCCAACACCCCCGGCACGACGCTGACTGCCACCGTGGTAGCCCCAGGCCAGTTGAACACCGTGGAAGGCTTCGGTGACATCGTGCTGCGCTCGGCCACCGACGGTGCCGCCGTGCGCCTGAAGGACGTGGCCCGCATCGAACTGGGCTCGCAGAGCTATGCCACCTCCGCCCGCCTGGACGGCAAGCCGGCCGTGGGTATCGGCGTACAGCTCTCCAGCAGCGGCAATGCGCTGGCCACCGCCCGCGCCGTGCAGAAACGCCTGGACGAGCTGTCCCAGTACTTCCCGCAGGGCGTGAAGGCCCAGATCCCGTACGACAGCTCGGGCTTCGTCGACATCTCGATCGAACAGGTGGTCCACACCCTGGTGGAAGCCATCGTGCTGGTGTTCATCGTGATGTTCATCTTCCTGCAGAACGTCCGCTACACCCTCATCCCGACCATCGTCGTGCCGGTCACGCTGCTGGCCACCTTCGGCGTGCTGCTGGCACTGGGCATGTCGATCAACGTGCTGACCATGTTCGGCATGGTGCTGGTGATCGGGATCGTGGTGGACGACGCCATCATCGTGGTGGAAAACGTCGAGCGGATCATGAGCGAAGAGGGACTGCCACCGAAGGAGGCCACCCTCAAGGCCATGGGCCAGATCTCCAGCGCCGTCATCGGCGTGACCGTGGTGCTGGTGTCGGTGTTCATTCCGCTGGCCTTCTTCGGCGGCGCCGTGGGCAACATCTACCGCCAGTTCTCGGCCGTGATGGCCACTTCCATCGGCTTCTCGGCCTTCATGGCGCTGTCGCTGACGCCGGCGCTGTGCGCCTCGTTCCTCAAGCCCGTCGAAGCCGGCCACCATCATGTTCAAAGGGGATTCTTCAGCCGTCTTTTCAGTCGTTTTTTTGGCTGGTTCAACCGAGGCTTTGCCGCGTCGGCCAAGCGCTATGAGAGCAGCATGGCGAAGATCATCCGCCGCTCCGGCTGGTGGATGCTGCTGTATGCCGTCATCATCGGCGTGACGGGCTTCTTCTTCATGCGCCTGCCCACCGGCTTCCTGCCCCAGGAAGACCAGGGCTACATCATCGTCAACGTGCAGCTGCCGGCCGGCGCCTCGCAGGAACGCACCAAGGCCGTGATGAGCCAGATCGAGGACTACATGCTGAAGCAGCCCGAGGTCGACCACATGGTGGGCGTGCTGGGCTTCTCGTTCAGCGGCCGCGGCCAGAACGCCGGCCTTGCCTTCGTGCCGCTCAAGAACTGGGATGAGCGCAAGGGTGAAGGACAGTCCGCCACCGCCCTGGCCGGCCGCGCCTTCCGGCAGCTGGCCACCATCCGTGACGCCTTCATCTACCCGCTCAACCCACCGGCCATTTCCGAGCTGGGTCGCGGCAACGGTGTGGCCATCCGCCTGCAGGACCGCGGCAGCAAGGGTCACGAGGCCCTGCTGGCGGCCCGCAACCAGCTGATGGGCATGGTGCTGTCCAACCCGAACTCCGGGGTGGCCACCATGCGTCCGGACGGTCTGGAAGACGCCCCGCAGCTGCAGGTGGACATCGACCGCAACAAGGCCAGCGCCCTGGGCGTGCCCTTTGCCTCCATCAGCAGCACGCTGTCCACCATGCTGGGCTCCAGCTACATCAACGACTTCCCGAACAGCGGGCGTCTGCAGCGTGTGATCGTGCAGGCCGACGCACCGGCGCGGATGCTGCCCGAGGACCTGCTGAAGCTGAACGTGCTCAACTCCTCCGGCCAGCCGGTGCCCTTCTCGTCCTTTGCCAGCGTGCGTTGGGCCATGGGCGCCATGCAGACCGTGCGCTACAACGGCTACCCCACCATGCGCGTCGATGCCGACCCCAAACCGGGCGTCAGTACCGGCCAGCTGATGGCCGAGCTGGAACAGGCCGTCAAGCAGCTGCCGGCGGGCTTCTCGCTGGAATGGACGGGCATCTCGTTCGAGGAAAAACGCTCCGGGGATCAGGTCTACACGCTGTATGCCTTCTCGATCCTGGCCATCTTCCTCTGTCTGGCAGCCCTGTACGAGAGCTGGTCGATCCCGTTCTCGGTCATGCTGGTGGTGCCGCTGGGCCTGCTGGGCGTGATCCTGGCCACCACCTGGGGCGGACTGGAAAACGACGTCTACTTCAAGCTGGGGATGATCACCATCATCGGTCTGTCGGCCAAGAACGCCATCCTGATCATCGAGTTCGCCAAGGAACTGCATGAACGGGACGGCAAGTCGGTGGTGGCGGCTGCCCTGCAGGCTGCCCACCTGCGGTTCCGCCCCATCCTGATGACCTCGCTGGCGTTCACGCTGGGCGTGATCCCGCTGGCCGTGGCCACCGGGGCCAGCTCGGCCAGTCAGAAGGCCATCGGTATCGGCGTGACCGGCGGGATGATCACCGCCACCGTGCTGGGCCTGATGTTCGTGCCCATGTTCTATGTGATCGTGATGTGGCTGTTCCGCCGGGGTGAAACCGGCGCACAACCCAAAAAGCAACCGGAGCGCATCTCCCATGACAATCAATACTGATCGTTCGGTGGCCCTGTCCACCCCCGCCGCTCCGGTGAGCACCGCCCTGCGGGGCGCCTCGGGCCCGGCCCGTCAGGCGGGACATGCCGCGCATGACGCCGGTGGCCGGCGCCAGCCCGCACGGCTGGGCCTGCTGGCCTCGCTGCTGGTGCTGGCCGGCTGCGGCACGCTGGCCCCGGCCCCGCAGAACCCGCAGGCACCGGTGCCTGGCGAGTTCGCCCATGCCCGGCCGGCCAGTGCCGCAGGCCAGGCAGCCGACGGCCATAAGGCCGGCGCCGGCAACACGGCCGTCACCGGCGCTGCGGCGGCAGCCGACATCAGCTGGAAGCAGTTCTTCGTCAGCCCGGCCCTGCAGCAGCTCATCCAGATTGCCCTGGACCACAACCGTGACCTGCGGCTGGCGGCGCTGAACGTCGAGCGCACCCAGGCGGCCTACCGCATCCAGCGGGCCGACCGCCTGCCCAGCGTCAACGGCAGCTTCCAGCTGCAGCGGGAACCCAGCATCCTGACGGGGCAGCAGACCAGCACGCTGAGCCTGGGACTGGGCATCACCCAGTACGAGCTGGACTTCTTCGGCCGGGTCAAGAACCTGACCGATGCCGCCCTGGCCACCTACATGGCCACGGAAGAGGCCCAGCGCACCGCGCAGATCAACCTGGTGGCCGGTGTGGCCAACGCCTACCTGGGCCTGCAGTCGCTGGACGAGCAGCTGGCACTGACCCGCGCCACGCTCAAGACCCGCGAGGAGTCGCAGAAGCTCACCCAGCTGCAGTACCGCAATGGTGCCGCCTCCGATCTGGATGCCAAGCAGGCCGACTCGCTGGTCTACACGGCCCGCACCACTCTGGCCCAGCTGCAACGCCAGCGTGACACGGCCTACGATGCGCTGGTCCTGCTGCTGGGCCAGCAGCCACCAGCCGAGCTGCTGTCGGTCGACACCCACGAAAATCACGTGGAGCTGGAGGAGGTTCCGGCCGGCCTGCCGTCGGACCTGCTGACACGCCGCCCCGATATCCGCCAGGCGGAACTGCAGCTGCGCTCGGCCGAGGCCAACATCGGTGCGGCGCGGGCAGCCTTCTTCCCGCGCATCACCCTCACGGCCACGGCCGGCATGGGCAGCTCGCAGCTGGATGACCTCTTCAACCACGGCAAGTTCATCTGGACCATCAACCCGGCGGCCGTGCTGCCGATCTTCGACTACGGCCGCAACCGTGCCAATCTGGACGTGGCCCGGGTCGACCAGAAGATCGCCATCACCAACTACGAAAAGGCCATCCAGACGGCCTTCTCCGAAGTGTCGGATGCCCTGGCCAACCGCCGTGGCCTGATCGAGCAGCTCGACGCCCAGAAGAGCCTGGTCAAGACCGAAGGGGAACGTCTGGAGCTGGCCAACCTGCGCTACAGGAGCGGTGTCTCCAGCTACTTCGACGTGCTGGATGCCCAGCGCTCGCACTTCACGGCCCAGCAGTCGCTGATCAGTGCCCGCGCCGAGCAGCGCCAGAACCTGGTCGAGCTGTACAAGGTGCTGGGCGGCGGCTGGAAGTAAGCCCACCCGGCGGCATGGTCCCCCACGGCACACGGGCATCACCCGTGCCAGGGGACTGTGCACCGGACGGCCCCTGCCCGTAATGCCAGGGCGTGCCGGTCCTGTTCCTGAAGCGTGATGGACTCATGACACGCTGGCTTCTCCCCCGCGAGAAGCCTCTCCCGGCCCGGAAAGCGGCTTCCGCCTTCCGGGCCTCATCATGTCTGCCCCCTTCCTCGCGCCATCAGGCGGAGACCGGCGCCGCCAGCAACCACCCTCTCTGCCTGGCCCCTTTGGTCTCGCCGGCCAGACAGCGCTGCCCCCGGATTGACAAAAACACCACAACCGGTATATTCGCTGCGGTCCATACGCGCCGGCCCAAGGTTGCCGCCAGTCGCCGGACGGCATCCCTGTCCCGGCACCAGCACGTGTCATGGACGCATGCGTCCCAGCGGTTCTACAGCCGGCCGCGTCCTCCCATGCCGGCATACGCGGGCGGCAAGCGCCCCGTACCCGGCGCCCGGCAGACCTGCTTCCGGGCTCCCCGCCGTTCTTCCGGCCGGCATCGGCCGGCCTGCTGCCGCGCCCACCCCAGCCGGTGGTCTGCACCCCTGTTACCTGCTCACGGCATGACCCTACCCACGCCCTGCTATCTCATCGACGAATCGAAGCTGCGCACCAACCTCGAAACCGTCGCCCGCCTGCGCGAACGCTCGGGTGCCAAGGCCCTGCTGGCGCTCAAGTGCTTTGCCGGCTGGTCGGTGTTTCCGATGATGCGGCCGTATCTGGACGGCACCACCTCCTCCTCGCTCAACGAGGTGCGGCTGGGCCACGAGAAATTCGGCGGCGAGACCCACGGCTACAGCGTGGCCTGGCCCGAGGCCGACGTGCCCGAGGCCGCCCGCCTGGCCGACAAGCTCATCTTCAACTCCATCGGCCAGCTCGAACGCCTGGGGGGCCTGTGCGGCACCACGCCACTGGGCCTGCGGCTGAACCCGGGCGTGAGCAACTCACCCTACCTGCTGGCCAACCCGTCACGTCCCAACAGCCGGCTGGGCGAGTCCGACCCGGCCCGCATCGCCACCGTCATCGACCGCCTCAGCGGCGTGATGATCCACAACAACTGCGAAAACCGCAGCTTCGACGACTTTTCCGGCATGCTCGACCACATCGAGGCACGCTTCGGCGCCCTGCTCAGGCCGCTGCAGTGGGTCAGCCTGGGTGGCGGCATCCACTTCACCGCGCCCGGCTACCCGCTGGACCGGCTGGCCGACCGCCTGCGCGCCTTCGCCGACCGCATGCAGGTACAGGTCTATCTGGAACCCGGCGAGGCCGCCGTCACCGGTGCCGCCACACTGGAAGTGAGCGTGCTCGACGTGCTGGACGACCAGCGCGAGCTGCCCGTGACCATCATCGACGCCTCCACCGAAGCCCACATGCTGGATCTGCTCACCTACGGCCTGCCGGCCCGCATCGAACCCAACGTGGGCCCGTGGCGCAGCCAGGTGGCCGGCAACACCTGCCTGGCCGGCGACATCTTCGGCGAGTTCTCCTTCCCGCAGCCGCTCAGACCGGGCGACCGGCTCTCGCTGCAGGACGCCGCCGGCTACACCATGGTCAAGAAGAACTGGTTCAATGGCGTGGCCATGCCGGCCATTGCCGTGCGGCGGCTCGACGGCCGCATCGAGATGCAGCGCCAGTTCGGCTACGAAGACTTCCGCGACGCGCTGTCCTGATCATCCGCTTCCCTGTCACGGCCAGCACCGCTGGCTGCTTCCCGATCCATCCGATTTCCGATCCATCCTGTCCGTACCGCTCCAGCCCAGACCGGGGCATACGGACAGCCCTGCAACCGTTGTCACCCCACTGGCCGGGACGGCCTCCACACGCTCCACACCGCACCTGCATTGCGGATCAGCCGTGACACCGTCCCGCCTCATCCGGAAAGTCATCCTGGCATGAAAAAAAACGTCCTGATCATTGGCGCGGGCGGTGTGGGCCACGTCGTGGCCCACAAATGCGCCCAGCACAACCAGAAACTCGGTGCCATCCACCTGGCTTCCCGAAGTCTGGCCAAATGCCAGCAGATCATCGACAGCATTCACGCCCGGGGCAGCCTGCAGGGGCCCGGCATTCTGGAGGCCCACGCGCTGGACGCGCTGGACATCGAGGCCACGCGGGCACTCATCCGCAGCACCGGTGCGCAGATCGTCATCAACGTCGGCGCCTCCTTCGTCAACATGAGCGTGCTGCGCGCCTGCATCGACACGGGCGTGGCCTACCTCGACACCGCCATTCACGAAGAGCCGGAAAAGATCTGCGAAACCCCGCCCTGGTATGCCAACTACGAATGGCAGTACCGCGATGAATGTGCAGCAAAGGGCGTCACCGCCGTGCTCGGCATCGGCTTCGACCCGGGCGTGGTCAACGCCTATGCGGCACTGGCGCAGCAGCGCTGGTTCGACCGGGTCGATTCACTCGACATCATCGACGTGAATGCCGGCAGCCACGGCCGCTACTTTGCCACCAACTTCAACCCCGAAATCAATTTCCGCGAGTTCACCGGCCAGGCCTGGACCTGGCAGAATGGCCAGTGGGTCTCCAACCAGATGTTCGAAGTACGCCGCACCGACGACCTCCCGGTGGTGGGCACGCAGAGCACCTACCTCACCGGCCACGACGAGATCCACTCCCTGTCGCAGACGCTGAAAATCCCCACCATCCGCTTCTGGATGGGCTTTGGCGAGCACTACATCAACGTGTTCACCGTGCTGAAATCACTGGGCCTGCTGTCCGAGCAGCCCGTGAAGCTCGATTCCGGCCAGGAAGTGGTGCCCCTGCAGCTGGTCAAGGCCGTACTGCCCGACCCGGCATCGCTCGCTCCCGACTACGCCGGCAAGACCTGCATCGGCACCCTGCTCGAGGGCGAGAAGGACGGCAAGCCCCGCGAGGTCTTCCTCTACAACATCTGCGACCACGCCGAAACCTTTGCCGAGATCGGCAGCCAGGCCATCTCGTACACCGCCGGCGTGCCGGCCGTGGCCGCCGCCCTGCTGATCGCCGACGGCACCTGGGATGTGGGCCACATGGCCAACGTCGAGGAACTGCCTCCCCTGCCGCTGCTCACCCTGCAGGCCGGCATGGGCCTGCCCACCCGGGTGAAGGAAGGCAGCCACGACGTGGCGCTGGAAGAGGCCCCGGAAATCCGCGCGTAGCATGTAGCGCGGCCCTGCGCCGCGCCGTCCAGCGCATGGCCCTGCGTCCAGCAGGGTGCCCGCGATGTTCCCGCCGTTGCGACATCGACACCCGGGCAGGTATTCACGGGGTCATGACGCAAACCGGCCTCCTCGCGCCGCCCAGGCCACGCCACAACGGAAAAGCCCCGCAAGCGGCACCTCCCCCTCTCTCTCAAAGGAAGGTGCAGCTCCGGGGCTTTGTGGGCTTCACGCGGACAACCACGCCTCGGGCCGGACACCGGGGCGATCGTGTCCCGACTTCCGCCCCCCGGGAACCCCCGCAGGAATCCTGCAATGCGCAGGCCCCCATGCACCGGCCTGTGGCGCGGTTCACCGCAGCCGCGGCATCACTCTACCACGGCTTCCACGCGCACGGTGATCGTCACATCGTCACTGACGGCGGGCACGAACTTGCTCAGGCCGAAGTCCGAACGCTTGATCGTCATGTGAGCCTTGGCACCCAGCGCATCCTTGCGCTTCATCGGGTGTTCCTTGGCCGAGAAGTAGTCGATGGTCATCGTGACCGGTTTGGTCACGCCCTTGATGGTCAGATTGCCCTCCACCGACACCGGCTTGTCACCCTTGAACACTACCTTGGTGGACTTGTAGGTGGCCTTCGGATACTTGGCACTGTCGAAGAAATCGTTGCCACGCAGGTGTTCGTCCAGCGGATCGGAACCCGTATCCACCGAAGCCGTGTCGATGTCGACATTCACCGCAGCCGTTTTGGCCACCGGGTCGTACACGATGGAGCCCCTCGTGGTGTCGAAGCGGCTTTCCTGCTCCGACAGGCCCATGTGGTTGTACGAGAAATTGGCAAACGAGTGGGTCGGATCCACCGCGTAGGTCTTGGGAGCAGCCAGTGCAGGGGCGGAAAACGCCACGGCCAGCACCGGAATGGCCGAGAATTTGATCAGGTTCTTCATCTTGAACGGTTCCTTGGTTGTCGTCTGAAAAGGGATGGAAATTGCAGCGCTCCCGGCAGGGCCTTCCGCTTTTGCAAAAAACGGCGAGAGATCCTGCCGCAGCTCCCGAAGGAATCACCTCGAAGGGTCATTGCCCCCCACTCCCGGTAGCCCGCTGCGAGTTACACTTGGGTTACAGAAATTCTAGCTGGCTTTCCGGCGCGCCACCACGCTCATTGCGCCGCGGCCACGCTGCCGGCACGATATCGCTGGCATGATCGGCCAGCCATGCACCACACTCATTTCGCGGCGGTCACGTTGAGATCGAAGTCGATCTTCACGTCGTTGGCCACGATGTCGAACGAGGCCCAGTCGCCCTCGCCGATCGAATAGTCGCCCCGCTGGATCGTCAGCGTTCCGGTGAACGTACCGCTGTCACCGTCTGCCTTGAACGTGGCGGGGAAGGTCACGTCCTTCGTCTTGCCCTTGATGGTCAGTTTGCCGGCGATATCGTAGGCATCACTTCCCTTTGCCGTGATCGAGGTCGACTCGAAACGGGCCTTCGGGAAGGCCTCCACATTGAACCAGGGTTTGGTCACCACCTCGGTATCGGCATCCGGCGAGCCGGCGTTGACGCTGGCCAGGTCCACCTCCAGCGTCGCCCTGCCCTTCGCGGGTTCGGCCGGGTCGAAGCTGATCTCGCTGGTGAACGTTTTGAAGCTGCCATCGACCTTCACGCCCATCTGCTCGTACTGAAAGCCCACCTTGCTCTTTGCAGGCACCAGCTGCGTGTACTGCACGGCCAAGGCCTGGCCCGGCAGCACCGCCAGGGCGGCCGCAGCCACCAGCGCCGCCAGGGGGATATGCATTTTCATTCGAATCTCCTCATTCATTCAATGGACACGCCGGGACGCAGCCGTTCGGCCGGCACCATCCGGTACAGCGTGCCATCCTTCTGCACGAACTGGTGCATCAGCGCCGCCAGCACATGCCCGGCCACGATCACCAGCAGGGCCACATTCAGCGTCCAGTGCACCCCGGACAGCGCCTTGCCCAGTTCGAGATTCTTGCCGATCAGGTCGGGCAGCGGCAGCACCCCGAACCACACCGTCTGAAAGCCCTTGGCCGAACTCATCAGCCAGCCCGACAGCGGAATGGCCAGCATCAGCCCGTACAGGGCCAGGTGCCCGCCATGGGCCGCCAGCTTCATCAGCCGCGACATGCCCCCGGGCAGAGCCGGTGCCGGCGAGACCAGCCGCCAGACCATGCGCACCAGCACGAGTACCAGCAGCGTGATGCCGGCCCACTTGTGCCAGGAGAACACCTTGAGCTTGAGCGGCGACATCGGCATGCCGGTCATGTAGAAACCGAGGCCCACCAAGGCCAGCAGCGCCAGCGCCATCAGCCAGTGCAGCACGATGGCGAAGGAAGAATAACGGGCGACATTTTCAGGCATGAGGCAATATCCGGAAATGGCGATCTGAAACCGGCCGCCGCACGGGCGACCGCCATGAAAAACAGCTGTCGGGAAGACAGCGACGCAAAAGAGAAACGGGAAGACAGCGCCCCGCAGAACCCAACCCCGGGAAAACCCAAGGGAACCTCCACCCCGCAGGGTGAGGGCTTCCCCGGATTGCGCACCGGACAGCTCCGACCTCACTCGCGCCTTCCGGGACGAGACGGTGAGAGCTTCCCCGGGTTGCCCACCGGGCGGCACATCCGGGACTGCCTGCGGGTCACTGGTCCAGCATCCCTTTCCCGGAACAACGCAGCGCCCCTGCACCCGGCTGACGCCCCCTGCTGACATCCACTGTACCCGACTGACGCACCGGCAGCCGGCTGCACATCCGGCATCATGAAGGACGCACTGTAACTGCATTGAAGGAAAAAACAAAGCCCGTCAACAGGCAACTTGTGTCTCTATATTCGGAACAATCAAAGACGTTTCCCATGCCCCCTCCCATCGCTCTGTACCGCCCCATCGGCTGATGCACACCGTCCGCCTCCCTCATGCCGTCTTTCATCTCGCCGTGATCCATCACGCACCGTTCACTGCCGTCATCGGTCCCTGCTGACACGCGCACCAGTTCCCGTTCCCGGATAAAACCAAACCATCAATAGCAACATCCAATGATACCAGTAAAAATAATCCAATAGACCTATCAAGCCATGCTCCCTACACTGACATCAGGGCAACACATGATCGACACAACCTTTCGAGGGTTACAGCGCCTTGCCTGCCCCGTCGCCCTGTGTGCGGACGACACCGCCTCTTCAATCACGGCGCGACCACCGCAAACCCGGTGCAGCAGGCACCACGATGCGCAGTCTCTCCTGCCCGCCCCCAGTCACCTCCAACCCGAAACAGGAGCACACAAGCATGACCCATACCTCCATCCAGCGATGTCCCATCATGACCACCAGCGCCGGCGCGCCCGTGGTCGACAACCAGAACAGCCTCTCGGCCGGTCCCCGTGGCCCGCTGCTGATGCAGGACTGGCAGCTGCTCGAAAAGCTCGCCCACCAGAACCGCGAGCGCATCCCCGAACGGGTGGTCCACGCCAAGGGCTGGGGTGCCTTCGGCACCTTCACCGTCACCCACGATATCACCCCCTACACCTGTGCCAGCCTCTTTGCCGAAGTGGGCAAGGTCACCCCGCTGGTCACGCGTTTCTCCACCGTCGCCGGCGAGATGGGGGCAGCCGACGCCGAACGTGACGTGCGTGGCTTTTCGGTCAAGTTCTATACCGATCAGGGCAACTGGGACCTCGTCGGCAACAACACCCCCGTCTTCTTCATCCGCGATCCGCTGAAGTTCCCCGACTTCATCCACACCCAGAAGCGTCATCCGCGCACCCACCTGCGCAGTGCCACCGCCGCCTGGGACTTCTGAAGCCTGTCGCCCGAAAGCCTGCACCAGGTCACCATCCTGATGAGTGACCGCGGCATCCCCGCCAGCCCGCGTTTCATGAACGGCTATGGCAGCCACACCTACAGCTTCTGGAACGCCCACGGAGAACGCTTCTGGGTCAAGTTCCACTTCAAGACCCGGCAGGGACACCGTACCCTCACCAACGAAGATGCCGAAGCCATCATCGGGCGCAGCCGCGAAAGCTACCAGGAAGATCTCTACCGTGCGATCGAACACGGCGACCACCCGAGCTGGACGCTGTACGTGCAGATCATGCCCGAAGCCGACGCGGAAAGGACGCCGTACAACCCCTTCGACCTCACCAAGGTCTGGCCCCATGCCGACTACCCGCTGATCGAGGTGGGCGTGATGGAGCTGAACCGCAACCCCGACAACTACTTTGCCGAGATCGAGCAGGTGGCCATGTCGCCCAGCAACCTCGTGCCCGGCATTGGCGCCAGCCCCGACAAGGTGCTGCAGGCCCGCATCTTCTCGTATGCCGACGCCCACCGCTACCGCCTGGGCACCCACTACGAGGCCCTGCCGGTCAATGCACCCCGCTGTCCGGTGCACCACTACCACGCCGATGGCCAGATGAATTTCATGGGCCTGAAAAGCGGCGCCCCAGACGCCTACTACGAACCGAACTCCTTCGGTGGTGCGAAGCAGGCACCGGAATTCCGCGAACCGCCCCTGAAAATCAGCGGCGACGCCGACCGCTACGACCACCGCGCCGGCAACGACGACTACAGCCAGGCCGGTGCGCTGTTCCGCCTGCTGGATCCTGCCCACCAGGCACGCCTCTGTGCCAACATCGCCGGCTCGATGGATGGTGTGCCAGCCTTCATCATCGATCGCCAGCTCGTGCACTTCGACCGGGCCGATCCGGCCTACGGCGCGGGCGTGCGCACCGCCCTGCGGGCACGCGCCATCCTCTTTGAGGAAGACGCACTGCCTCGGCACGATCTGGCCAGCGCGAGGGTCTGAACAGCACATTCCCGGACAGTCTTTCCCGGTCTGCGGGTGCACCACACGCGCACGCGTCTGAACGCGCCGTTCATGGGTCGACCTCCGGCCCCCCACCGCGGCACGTGTCACGACCAGGCTGGCGCCGGACTCCGCAAAAAACCGTTCCGCACACCAGCAGCCGGTGCCCGGGAACGATAAAATGCCGGATCGTGCTCCGCAGCCTGCCCTTGTCCGGCCCCCCGGACAGGGCAGGCTGCACCACCCATTTCCTCCCCCCATGTCGTCACACGCCGGATCCATCCTCATCATCGCCGCCCCCTCCGGGGCCGGCAAGACCACCCTGGTACGTGCCCTGCAGCAGGCACGCCCGCACATCCGCCACTCGGTCTCCTTCACCACCCGTGCCCCGCGCGAGGGTGAAAAACATGGCGAAGACTACTTCTTCACCACCGAAGACGACTTCCTCGCCCGTCGTGACGCCGGCGAATTCCTCGAATGGGCCGAGGTACACGGCAACTACTACAGCACCTCCCGCATCTGGATCGACGAACAGATCGCCCAGGGCGCCGACATCGTCCTCGAAATCGACTGGCAGGGCGCCGCCCAGGTCCAGGCTCTCTATCCCGAGGCCGTCTCCGTCTTCATCGCCCCGCCCTCGCTGGAGGTGCTGCAGCAGCGCCTGCAGACCCGCGGCAAGGACAGCGCCGCCACCATCGAGCGCCGCCTGGCCGCCGCCCGCAGCGAACTGGCCCACGCCGGCCAGTTCCAGTACATCATCATCAACCAGGACTTCGAACTGGCCCGACAGCAGCTCATCGGCATTGCCGACACGGCGCGCTGCCGCTTCCTGCAGCAGGCGGCCCTGAATACCTCGCTGTTCCAGTCACTGGGCATTCTCTGAGCGTGCATTCGTGAACATGCTTTCGTCCCTGCCCTCAAGGCGTGCGGGATGAGGTGGCAGAGCCGCAGAATCCTCCATGGCTTCAGGCACGGCCAGCACAGTCATGACGCGCCATGCACACCCGATGGCTTTCTTCGGGCAGGGCGCCGAATCCCTCCTGAGCGCGTCATGAAGCCACTGGCACACAGCGCCCGCTACCGTTAAAATTGACGGCTGGGAGCCCGTTTCCCGGTCAATCCCCTACCTGTGCCCCTCACGGGCACGGCATCACCCACGGCGATCCCGCCCGAACAAGGACCCTTTCATGGCCCGCATCACCGTCGAAGACTCCCTCAAGCAGATCCCCAACCGTTTCGAGCTGACCCTCATCGCCACCTATCGCGCCCGCATGCTGGCCCAGGGCCACACGCCCAAGGTCGAAAGCCGCAACAAGCCCACCGTCACCGCCCTGCGCGAAGTGGCCGCCGGCCAGATCGGCCGCGAAATGCTGCGCCGCGTTCCCACCTGAGACCGCCCGCCTCGCCCAGACATCTCCTCTGCCGGTCCAGAGATCTGCCCCCTGCACGGGTTGCTCCCTGAAAGGGTTGCCCCCTGCAAGGGTCGCCTTCCGCAGGGGTTTGTTCCCTGCAGAGCGGACGGCCAGGCCAGCCGGGGCCGTGCAGCACAGCGCACCGCCACCGGGCCGCCAGACAGTCCCCCGGGAACGACCGGCCCCAGGACGATTCCGCTCATCCCGGGAGCCAGAACCTTTTCCATCATCCTCCAGGCAGCCCATCATGCCCGACACCCGCCCCGAGAACACTCTTGTACCTCCGGCGGCCGCGGCGCTGCCGGACGCCCCTGCCCCTGCCGGCACAGCACCCGTTACAGCAAGCGCCCCCGCTGCCGCGGCGGCATCCGGCACGGGGTCAGGCACTGGCACAGAGGAAAGCACCGGCGCAGGCAGCCGCACAGAAACCGGCACTGACGCAGAAACCGGCGCTGGCGCAGGTGGGGGCACTGCCACCCAGCCCAGTGCCCCCCCGGTCATCACCGCCTTCGCGCCGCGCCCGCATCTGACCGGCACGGCCGAAGAATCCAACTGGTCCGAGCGCGTCACCATCGACCCGCTGCTGGCCGAGGCGCGCCTCTACCTGCCCGACACCGACCTGCAGCGCATCCGCCACGCCTTTCAGGTGGCCGAGCAGGCCCACCGCGGACAGAAGCGCTCCACCGGTGAACCCTACATCACCCACCCCATCGCGGTGGCGCTGATCTGTGCCAGCTGGCAGCTCGATGGCGATGCCCTGTGCGCCGCCCTGCTGCACGACACCCTCGAAGACACCGCCGTCACCCAGACCGAACTCACCCAGCAGTTTGGCCGCGTGGTGGCCGACATGGTCGATGGTCTGTCCAAGCTGGACAAGATGGAATTCGGCAACCGCGAAACCGCCCAGGCCGAAACCTTCCGCAAGATGCTGCTGGCCATGGCGCGCGACGTGCGCGTCATCCTCGTCAAGCTGGCCGACCGGCTGCACAACATGCGCACGCTGGACGCCGTCAGCCGGCATCGCCAGATACGCATCGCCAACGAAACCCTCGAAATCTACGCCCCCATCGCCAACCGGCTGGGGCTGCATGGCCTGTACCGCGAACTGCAGGACCTGGCCTTTCGCTACCTGCACCCGATGCGCTACCACACCCTGGCCAAGGCCATCCAGGTGGCAGCCCGCACCCGGCGCGATGCCTTCGGCCGCGTCACCAGCACCACCGAAAAGGCGCTGGCCCGTCTCGGCGTCAGGGCCGAGATCAGCACCCGCGAAAAATCGCTCTACTCCATCTACCGCAAGATGGTCGACAAGCACGTCTCGTTTTCCGAGGTGTACGACCTCTTCGGCGTGCGGCTGATCGTGCCCGACCTCGCCTCCTGCTACCTGGCGCTGGGCGCCATCCACAGCGCCTTCAAGCCCAACACCAGCCGCTTCAAGGACTTCATCGCCGTCCCCAAGAAAAACGGCTACCAGTCCCTGCACACCACGGTGGTCGGCCCGCACGGCGGCGGCATCGAATTCCAGATCCGCACCCCCGAAATGCACCAGATGGCCGAGGCCGGCGTGGCTGCCCACTGGCTCTACAAGAACCGCGGCAGCGACGAGAACAGTGCCGGCCAGCAGATCAGGACGCTCGACTGGCTCAAGTCGCTACTCGACATCCAGCAGCAGACCGGCGACTCGCTCGAATTCATCGACCACGTCAAGGTCGACCTCTATCCCGACGCCGTCTACGTCTTCACCCCCAAGGGCCAGATCCGTGGCCTGCCGCGCGGCGCCACCGTCATCGACTTTGCCTACAGCGTCCACACCGACCTGGGCAACCAGTGCGTGGCCGCCCGCATCAACGGCGACCCGGTACCGCTGCGCACCGAACTCACCCACGGCGACATCGTCGAGGTCATTGCCGACCCCAACGCCCGCCCCAGCCCCTCATGGCTCACCTTTGCCCGTACCGGCAAAGCACGCGCCGAAATCCGCTCCTTCCTGCGGCGGATGAAGTACGACGAATCGGTCGAGCTGGGTCGCCGGCTGATGGCCCAGTCGCTGGCCAGCCTGCGCATCCGGCTGGCCGATCTGGACACGGCCATCCTGGAAAAGGCCGCCCGCGACACGGCCGCCAAATCGGTCACCGATCTCTACGCCGACATCGGCCTGGGCCTGAAGCTGGCCCCCGTGGTCGCCCGCGCCATCTCGCTGGACATCAGCAACGGCGCCAGCGCCGTCACCTCTACCCTGGCCCCGCGTACCGCCCCCATGGTCATTTCCAGCGTGGATGGCATTTCGCTGCAGGCCGCTCCCTGCTGCCACCCGGTCCCGGGCGACCGCATCATCGGCCAGATGCGCGGCGGTCATGGCCTCTCCGTCCACCGCGTGGAATGCGAAACGGCCCGCCGGCAGATCAGCCGCGACGCCGAACGCTGGATCGACGTGGAATGGGGCGAGGAAGTCAGCGGCATGTTCCGCACCATGGTGGAAATCACCGCCGATGACGAACGCGGCATCCTCGGCCGCATCGCCAGCGAGATCACCGCCGCCGACGCCGACATCCTGCAGGTGGCCATGGACACCGAATCGGAGCTGGTGGCCATCATCCGCTTCACCCTGCAGGTGCAGGACCGCGACCACCTGGCCGAGGTGTTCCGCCGGCTGCGGAAACTGCCGCAGACGCGGACGATCACGCGGGCCTGAGCTGCCCGGTCGTGGCAACCCTCAGACCTGCATGATTTTCCCGACCGTGGCAGTCACGCGGCCATTCCCGCCCCAGCCCGCATCCTTTTGCTGGGCGCACCGCACACGGAAAGGGGCCCTTTTAAGGCCCCTTTCTGCACAAACCCCAGACATGTCAGCCCGCATGACTCCACTGGCCGGCATGCTAGAGGATCATTTCTTCCGCGCCGTCTTCATCGAGTCCATCGCCACGGCCAGCACGATGATGCCGCCCTTGATGATGTACTGCCAGTACGGGTTCACCCCGATGTACGACAGGCCGTAGTTCAGCAGCTGGAAGATGATGACGCCCATCACCACGCCCGCCACCTTGCCCACGCCACCGCTGAACGACACCCCGCCGATCACGCAGGCGGCAATGGCATCCAGCTCGTACATGAAGCCGAGGTTGTTTGTGGCCGAACCGATCCGCCCCGCTTCCAGCATGCCACCGAAGGCATAGAACACACCTGACAGCACATAGATGCCGATCAGGTTGAGTGTGACGTTCACGCCCGACACCGCGGCCGCTTCCGGGTTGCCGCCGATGGCAAAGATGTTCTTGCCAAAGCGCGTCTTGTTCCAGAGCACCCAGGTGAACAGGATGGCGATCAGCGCATAGATGGTGATGTAGCTGAGCCGGAAGGTACCGGCCCCGGGCAGCGGAATGGCAAAGTAGCCCTGCGTGAAGCTGCGGAAGGCCGAATCGAAGCCGGCAATCGGCGCCGAACCGACGGCATCGTAATACAGCGAGTTCACGCCGTAGGCAATCAGCATCGTACCCAGCGTGGCGATGAACGGTGTGACGTTGAGGATCGCCACGATCACCCCGTTGAGCAGGCCGATCAGTGCGCCAATGGCACACACCAGCAGGATCACCAGCGGAATCGGCACCACGCCCAGCTCCGGGAAAACCTTGTTCACATTGTCCACGGCCTGCAGCATCGTGGCCGACACCACAGCCGCCAGCCCGATCTGGCGGCCGGCCGACAGGTCGGTGCCGCGCGTGATGATGACGCCGGCCACCCCCAGGGCGATGATCATCCGCACCGACGACTGGGTGAGGATGTTGGACAGGTTGATGATGCTCAGAAAACTGCTGTCCTCGACGATGATCACCGCCAGCAGGATCACGAAGACGAAATACAGCGCGTATTCCTTGAAGAAGTCCCCGGCCATCTGCGCGGGGCTGCGGGAAAAGCTCACGATGGATTCCTTGTCAGAGATATTTGGCGGCCAGGTGCAGGATTTCTTCCTGACTGGTTTCCCGGGTATTGACGATGCCGGCCACGCGACCGTTGCTCATCACCAGAATGCGGTCGGACACCCCGAGCAGTTCGGGCATTTCCGAGGAGATCATGATGATGCTCTTGCCCTCGACGGCCAGGTCGTTGATCAGCTGGTAGATCTCGAACTTCGCCCCCACGTCGATGCCACGGGTGGGTTCGTCCAGCATCAGGATGTCGGGTTTGGTCAGCAGCCAGCGGCCGATCACCACCTTCTGCTGGTTGCCGCCCGACAGCGAGCCGATCGTCGTGCGCTGGCTGGGTGTCTTGACGTTCATCGAACGCACCACCCAGTCGGTATCACCGCGCATGCCCTTGTTCTGCAGCAGCCCGTGGTGCTCGTAGTGCGGCATGTTGGCGATGAGCGAGTTGAAGTCCACGCCCAACCCGGCAAAGATGCCGGTGGCCCGCCGCTCTTCCGTCACCAGCGCAAAGCCGTTGCGAATGGCCTTGACGGTGCTGGTGTTGCGCACCGGCTTGCCGCGCAGCAGCACCTCGCCGGCGCTGGCCTCGCGTACGCCAAAGAGTGTCTCGACGATGTCGGTACGCTTGGCCCCCACCAGACCGGCCACGCCCAGAATCTCGCCCCGGCGCAGTTCGAAGGACACGTCCTGGATGGAGGGCTGGTTGCGGGCCGTCAGCCCCCTGACCTGCAGCACCACCTCACCCGGCTGATTGGTCTTTTCCGGGAAGCGGTCGCCCAGATCGCGGCCCACCATCATCCGGATCACTTCATCGAAGGTCAGGCCCTTGACCGGCTGGGTGTCGATCCACTTGCCGTCGCGCAGGATGGTGATCTCGTCGCAGATGCGGAAGATCTCGTCCATCTTGTGCGAGATGTAGACGATGCCACAGCCCCGGTTCTTGAGCTTTTCGATGATCCCGAACAGGTGGTTGACTTCCTTCTCCGACAGCGAGGAAGTCGGCTCGTCCATGATGACGATCTTCGCGTTGTACGAAAACGCCTTGGCGATCTCGATCATCTGCATCTGCGACACCGTCAGATCCGCCACCTTCTGGCGCGGATCGACATCGATGTCCAGCTCCTCGAAGATGGCCTTCGTGTCACGGTACATCTTCGCATGGTCGATGAACGGCCCCCGCTGCGGGTAGCGCCCCAGCCAGAGGTTGTCCATCACCGACACCTGCGGCACCAGGTTCAGCTCCTGATGCACCATGGAAATGCCGTTTTCCAGCGCCTCCTTCGAAGTACGAAACGAGACGGGCTTTCCAAGAAACAGGATTTCGCCCTGGTCGGCATGGTAGATGCCGAACAGGCATTTGAGCAGCGTGGACTTGCCGGCGCCGTTCTCGCCCATCAGGGCATGAACCGAATGCGGACGCACCATCAGCTGCGCGTTGTCCAGCGCCTTCACGCCGGGGAAGCTCTTGTGGACGCCCCGCATCTCCAGCAGGAATTCTCCGGCCGGTTCGGCAGGCGGGGCAGCCACGGACGCCATCGGGGACGACATGACTTTGGTCTCCAGAGGGTGAAGAACAGGCGGGCATGGCTGCTGCCCGGGGCTGCCCGCCCGTTCCCCGTCCGGTTTACTTGAGGAACTCGCCCAGGTTGTCCTTGTCCACGCCGATGTAGGGCAGACGCAGATAGTGCTGTTTGAATTCGTAGCCGTTGCCCTCACCCGGTTCCTTGCCGGCGATCAGGTTGGGCAGCACATCCATGATGGCCTTGGCCTGGGCGGCGCCGTCGTTGAGCACCGTACCGGCCATTTCACCCTTGCGGACCAGCTGCAGGGCCTCGGGCAGCGCGTCCACGCCGAAGATCGGCAGCTTCCTGCCCTGGGCCTTGGCCGCCTCGATGGCCCCCATGGCCATGGAGTCGTTGTTGGAGATGATCACCTCGATCTTGCCGGCATTGGGGCCCGACAGCCAGGCCTGGGCGATGTCCTTGGCCTTGGCGGCATCCCACAGGGCGGCGTCCATGTACAGACGCTCGGTCCTGATGCCCTTGGCTTCCAGCTCCTTCGCCACCCACTCGGTACGGGCCTCGGCATCCGGGTGGCCGGGCTCGCCCTTGATGAGCGCATACTGCAGCTTGCCATCCTTGTTCAGATCCCACTCGGGGTGCGCCTTCCACTGTTTCGCAATCAGGTCGCCCTGGATGACGCCCGACTGCACCGGATCGGTCCCGATGTACCAGGCTTTGGCGTACGAATCGATGGCCTTCTGGCCTGGATCCTTGTTGAAGAACACCACCGGCACGTCACTGCCCTGGGCCTTGTCGATGACGGTGGCACCGGCCGCCGGGTCCACCAGGTTGATGGCCAGCGCCTTCACGCCCTTGGCCAGCAGGATGTCGACCTGGTCGTTCTGCATCGACTGGTTGTTCTGCGAGTCGTTCATCAGCAGCTTCAGATCCGACTGCCTGGCAGCAATGCCTTCCAGCGACTTGCGCATGGTGGACATGAAGTTGTCGTCGTACTTGTAGATGGTCACGCCCACCCGGTCTGCAGCCTGTACAGCGGAAGCAAAGGTGGCAGCCGAGAGCATGACGGCCAGAATGGTCTTTTTCATCATCTGATGATCTCCAACTATTAAATTTGTTTTCAAATCAGAAGCTGCTGTACGGCACGAACCTGTCCACGACGTGAACAGACCGTGCGATGCCTTATTTTTCCACCTTTTCGCCTGCCGATGACAGCGATTTTCCACGTCGTTGAGAAAAATCACGATTGTTCATCATGTGCGCCACCGGCAGCGATGCACAGGCGTACCATAGGACGGGTTGTGAACCCATTCGGCACAGGATGCTGCCCATGTTCGACTTTGCCGATCACCCCCATCGCCGCTACAACCCGCTGCAGGACAGCTGGGTCCTCGTCTCCCCCCACCGGGCCAAACGCCCCTGGCAGGGCCAGCAGGAAGCCCCCGACAACGCCCCCCGCCCCGCACACGACCCGCACTGCTACCTGTGTGCCGGCAACACCCGTGTGGGCGGCGAGACCAACCCGCCCTACACCGGCACCTACGTCTTCACCAACGACTTCCCGGCCCTGCTGCCCGACACGCCGCCCCACCATGGGGACGATCCCCTCCTTGCCAGCGACAGCGTGCGCGGCACCGGCCGGGTCATCTGCTTCTCGCCCGACCACGGCAAGACGCTGCCCGAGCTGCCCGAGGCAGCCATCCGCGGCGTCATCGACACCTGGATCGCCCAGTACGACGAACTGGGCGCCCGCTGGCGCTGGGTGCAGATCTTCGAGAACAAGGGCGCGGCCATGGGTTGTTCCAACCCGCACCCACACGGCCAGATCTGGGCCAGTGACTTTCTGCCAAACTATCCGGCGCAGGCCGATGTCTGCCAGCGCCGCTATCTGGAACGCCATGGCCGCAACCTGCTGCTCGACTACGCCGAACGCGAACGGCAGCAGCGCGAGCGGATCGTGGTCGATGGCGAACACTGGCTGGCGGTGGTGCCCTGGTGGGCCGTCTGGCCCTTCGAGACCCTGCTGATGCCGCGCGCCCACCTGCCCCGCCTCACGCAGGCCAGCGCCGCCCAGCGGGCGGATCTCGCCCGGGTGCTGAAGGAACTCACCACCCGCTACGACAACCTGTTCCAGACGAGCTTCCCGTACTCGATGGGCTGGCACGGCGCCCCCTTCGACGACGCCCCCACCGACCACTGGCAGTGTCACGCGCATTTCTACCCACCGCTGCTGCGCTCGGCCTCGGTGAAGAAGTTCATGGTCGGCTACGAAATGCTGGCCGAGGCCCAGCGCGACCTCACACCCGAACAGGCCGCCGAACGTCTGCGCGCCGTGTCCACGGTTCATTACCGCCAGAACGCACCGACGGCCTGATTCTGGTGCATGTCATGGACTCATTCGCCCCCGCACAGCCCCTGAATCCGTGTACTGCCAGGACGCCATGCACCGGCGATGCCGGGCCACACGATCCTGTCGGCCAGCCGGCGGTCCGGACGACACGGCACGTGACAACGCCCATACCCCAGTGCGGAAAGCGCTTTCGACCGGCCGTTTCACCCGCATCATCTCTCTGTCCAGACGTTCTCCCATCATGAAATCCATCCAGGACACCGCTGCCGCTCTGCAGCAGCATTTCGGCGTTCGCGCCCGGCACGTCGTCCGCGCCCCCGGCCGCGTCAACCTGATCGGTGAGCACACCGACTACAACGACGGCTTCGTGCTGCCCTGCGCCATCGACTTCGCCACCGAAGTAGCCATCGCCCCCCGGTCCGACGGCATCATCCGTGTGGTGGCCCTTGATTACCAGAACGCCATCGACGAATTCCCGGCCGGCCAGCGTCCGGCACAGGGCAGCCAGCACTGGGCCAATTACATCCGTGGCGTGGTCGACGTGTTCATCCAGCGCTTCGGCGTCCTGCCTCACGGCTTCGACATGGCGGTCAGCGGCAACGTGCCGCAGGGCGCCGGCCTGAGTTCATCGGCAGCGCTCGAGGTGGGCGTGGGCAAGGCCCTGCAGACGCTCTGCGGATTCGATGCCAGTGGCAGGGACATCGCCCTGCTGGGCCAGCAGGCCGAAAACGAATTCGTCGGTTGCCGCTGCGGCATCATGGACCAGTTCATCTCCGCGCTGGGTGAGGAAGGGCACGCGCTGCTGATCGACTGCCGCAGCCTCGACACCCGCGCCGTGCCCATGCCGGACGGCCTGAAGGTGATGATCATCGACTCGAAGGTGCAGCGGGGCCTCGTGGGCAGCGAATACAACACGCGCCGCCGGCAGTGCGAGACGGCGGCCGCCCATTTCGGCGTCCGTGCGCTGCGGGACGTGAGCCTGGCGCAGCTGGACGCCGCCCGCGATGCGCTGGATCCGGTGGTGTATCGCCGCGCCCGTCACGTCATCACCGAAAATGCCCGTACCCAGGCCGCCGCAGCGGCACTGGCTGCCCATGACGTGACACGCCTGAGCCAGCTGATGGCCGACAGCCACGCCTCGATGCGGGACGACTTCGAGATCACCGTGCCCCCCATCGACGCACTGGTCGACATCGTTGCCAGCGTGATCGGCACCGCAGGCGGCGCGCGCATGACCGGCGGCGGCTTCGGCGGCTGCGTGGTGGCGCTGGTCCCCGAGTCCAGGGTCGATGCCGTCACCGAAGCCGTCACCACCCGGTACCCGGCCCGCAGCGGCGGCCTTCAGGCCCGGATTTACCTCTGCAGCGCCCACCAGGGCGCGCATGTGGTAGCCTGAAGCATGGACACCGTTACCCTCACCAATCGCCACGGCATACACGTCACCCTCAACCCGCTGGGCGCCTGCTGGACCTCCTGCGTCCTGCCGCTGTCTGGCGGTCCCCGCGAAATCCTGCTGGGCAGCAGCGATCTGGCCACCATGCTGGCCGGCAGCAGCTACCTGGGCGCCAGCGTCGGCCGTTATGCCGGGCGCATCGCCAATGCCCGCTTCGCCGGGCATGCGCTGGCCACCAACCAGTTTCCCCACATCCTGCACGGAGGGCCTGAAGGGTTCTCACGGCAGCGCTGGCAGCCCGGCCCCAGTCCGGCGCTGGCCGAGGTATTGCCGGCCACCGGCCAGACCCTGCGTCTGCACCTGCACAGCGCCGACGACGACCAGGGCTTTCCGGGCAATCTGGACGTGGAGGTCATCTACCAGCTGGCCGACGACGACAGCCTGACCATCACGTATCTGGCGCGCACCGACGCGCCCACCCCCTGCAACATCACCAGTCACGCCTATTTCAACCTCAATGGTGGCGACGGTGACGACGGCCTGAACCAGTGGCTGCAGATCCACGCCAGCCGCTATCAGCCCGTGGGCGCCGATGGCATTCCGGATGCGCCACCGTGCGCGGTGAACGGGACCGGATTCGATTTTCGCACCGGCAAACGGATCGGCACCGACATCCTGCGGGATGCCGACCAGCAGAAGGTGCATGGCTACGACCACAGCTTTCTGCTGGACGACGACAGCGATACCGCCGTGCGCACCGATCAGGGCGTGACGCTGAACCGGGCCGCCGAACTGCATGCCGCCGACGACCGGGCACGTCTGGCCATCTGGACCAACCAGCCGGCACTGCATCTGTACACGGGCCAGCATCTGGCGGGCACACCCAAACGGGATGGCAGCGCGTATGCCAGCCACGCCGGCATTGCGCTGGAAAGCCAGTACCCGCCCGACAGCCCGTCCCATGGACAGGCCGTCCTGCAGCCCGGCGAGCTGTACCGGCACGTGATCCGCTGCGAGTTCGACTACGCCTGAAGCCCGGCACCCGGCGCGTGCAACAGGCTGCAGCAGGCGTCAGGGTGCCGGATACTCCACCGACTCGACCAGCAGCTCCATCCGCCCCTGCGGGGTCATCAGCGTCACCTCGTCGCCCTCGCGCGCCTTGATCAGCGCGCGGGCCACCGGCGATATCCACGAGATCTTCCCGCCCAGCGGATCGATCTCGTCCACCCCCACGATCTGCACGCGCCGCTCAGTACCGTCCGGTTCGCTGTAGGTCACGGTGGCACCAAAGAATATCTGGTCATTGCCGTGGTGAGCCGACGGGTCGACCACCTCGGCCCGGTCGATGCGCCGGGTCAGAAAGCGGATACGCCGGTCGATTTCGCGCAGGCGCTTCTTGCCGTACAGATAATCGCCATTTTCGGAGCGGTCGCCATTGGAGGCCGCCCATGACACCACCTGCACCACCTCGGGGCGTTCCACGTCCAGCAGATGGGCCAGCTCGTCACGCAGCGCCTGATAGCCGGTGCGGGTGATGTAGTTCTTGCCCCCGGGCACCTTCAGCTGCGCCGGTTCGAGATCATCATCCTCGTCATCGGCGTCGTCGTTTTCGCGCACAAAAGCCTTGTTCATCCGCTCTCCTTCGGCCAGTGACCGGAGGCTGCCAGCGCCCGCCCAGCCCGGTCACTCAGCCCGCAATGGCCATTTCTTCGATCAGGATCGAGCCGCTGGTCTTGGTACCACGGGTCAGCTCGTCGTTGCCCACCGCCACGATGCTGCGATACATGTCGGCCAGATTGCCTGCGATGGTGATTTCTTCCACCGGATATTGAATCACGCCATTTTCCACCCAGAAACCACTGGCCCCCCGGGAATAATCGCCGGTCACGTAATTGACGCCCTGCCCCATCACCTCGGTCACCAGCAGGCCGGTGCCCAGCTTTTTGAGCATGCGGGCAAAATCGTCCCCCCGCTTCGTCAGCCGGCTGGACAGGCGCAGGTTGTGCGAACCACCCGCATTGCCGGTGGTTTTCATGCCCAGCTTGCGGGCACTGTAGGTGGACAGGAAATACCCCTGCAGCACACCACCCGACACCACATCGCGTGCGTGGGTGGTCACGCCCTCGTCATCGAACGGCCCCGAGCCCATGGCCCCCGGAATGAACGGATCTTCCTCGATGTCGATATGATCGGGAAAGATCTGCCGGCCCAGCGAATCCACCAGGAATGTCGCCCGCCGGTACAGGGCCGAGCCGCTCACCGCCTGAACCAGACTGCCCAGCAGCCCCAGCGCCAGGGGCGCCTCGAACAGCACCGGTGCCTTGCGGGAACTCAGCTTGCGCGCACCCAGCCGTGAAAGCGCACGTTCCGCTGCATATCGGCCCAGCGCCACGGGGTCGGCCAGATCGGCCGCAGCGCGCGCCGACGAATACCAGCCATCGCGCTGCATGTCCCGGCCCCGGCGGGCAATGGGCCCCACCGACAGGGTATGCCGGCTGTGCGGGAATCCCCCCGAAAACCCGCGGGAGTTGGCCGACAGAAAATGTCCGTGCCCCACCGACACGGAGGCACCGTCACTGTTGGCAATACCGGAACTGACGGCAAAGCTGGCCGCCTCGATCTCGCGGGCCAGCTCGATGGCCTCATCCACCGAAACATGCCAGGGCGAGAACAGCTTCAGCCCCGACACATCATGCTCACCCAGCGCCAGGAATTTCTTCTCGGGCAGCCCTGCGTATGGATCCTCGCCGGTGATGGCGGCAATGTCGTAGGCGGCCTGCACCGTGCGGGCCAGCGCCTGCGGACTGAAATCGCTGGTGCTGGCATGCCCGCGCCGCTTGCCCACATGGACGGAAATGCCCAGCCCCCTGTCGCGGGTCTGCTCGATGGTCTCGACCTTGCCCTTGCGCACCGTCACGGCCAGCCCCGACGACTCCGACACCTCGGCCACGGCCGCCGAGGCCCCCAGCCGCCGCGCCTGGCGCAGGGCATCGCGCACCAGTTCTTCGAAATCGGCCCGGGTATAGTCGAAGAGCGGCCGGTCATCCGCCGGTTTTCCTTTCAGGTACCGGACCGGCAGGTGCCCGGTCCGGGCTTTCGGCGTGGCTGCCGTGCGGGCAGCAGAGGTGCGGGCGGCAGCAGAAGAGGATTTGGCAGCAGCTTTGCTCATCGTGACGGGGCAGGAATCAGAAAATCGGCGTGGCAGGAGCCGGAAAATCCCATGGCGGGG
Organism: Lautropia dentalis; assembly: GCF_003892345.1. Classification (GTDB taxonomy): domain Bacteria; phylum Pseudomonadota; class Gammaproteobacteria; order Burkholderiales; family Burkholderiaceae_E; genus Lautropia; species Lautropia dentalis. The sequence goes on along the minus strand of NZ_RRUE01000001.1, from coordinate 1,701,240 downwards.
ACCGAAACCCACACAACGGGTATCGGAACCCATGCGGAAGGGATCAGAACCCAGGCGGCGGGGATCGAAACCCATGCGGAGGGAATCGGAACCCACGCAGCAGGAAACGGGAATCCAGCAAGTATCATATAGCAGCCGTGCAACCTGCCACCACCCGCAGCGTCTGCCGGCAACACCCCGCACCCGGAGCGTGTCGTGGACACATTCGCCCCCGCGCTGCCCCCCGAATAATCCATGGGCTGACCCGGTACACTGTACAGGCAAGGCAGGCCGCCCTGTCTGGCAGGGAAACGCCAGCCTACCCCCTCCTTCCCAGAGCATGCCCCATCCAGCCCCCCATTTTCAGGACGACGCCTCCGACCTCCACGCGGCCCCCACCATGGACGATGCCACATCGGGAAGCGATGCAGCACTTGGCATGGGCGATGCCATGCCAGGAAACGATGCGACCGCTGGCCGCGCCGATGACGCGCCCCCCAGCAAGACGCGCCGCAAGCAGCAGATGCACGCCCTGCAGGCCCTCGGCGAACGACTGGTCAAGCTGCCCGCCAGCCAGCTCGAACGCGTACCGATGCCCGAGGAGCTGGCCCAGGCCGTCCACGAGGCCCGCCGCATCAAAAGCCACGAAGGCCTGCGCCGGCAGATGCAGTACATCGGCAAGATCATGCGCAACATCGATGCCAGCGCCATCGAGCAGGCCCTGGCCATCGACGAGGAGCGCCACCAGAGCGCCATCCACCTGATGCACCGTGCCGAACGCTGGCGCGACGGTCTCATCGACGGCAGCCTGTCACTGACCGATTTCATCGATGAGCACCCCGAGGCAGCCCACCTCGGCCTGCCCGCCCTGGTGGCCCAGGCACGCCGCGAAAAATCCACCGGCAAGCCGCCGAAACAGCAGCGCCAGCTCTACCGCCTGCTGTACGACACCCTGGTGCAGGCCATGATCGACGCCACGGGCGGCTGAAGCGCCCGCGAACCTGCCCGCGCCATTGCCTGAGACCCGCCATTTGGTGCCTGTTGCCATCTGCCGTCTGCCGTCTGCTGTCTGCCGTCTGCCGTCTACCAGCTCATGGTCCACGCCATCATGCGGCGCAGGTACACCGGCCACCGGATTCCGGGCTTGTGCCGGTACATCACCCTGCCACCCGCCGGCCCGTAACCGCCACCCACCGGACATCGGCGCTATCATCCGTTGCATATCGTCACACACCGAGGAACCGCGCCATGTCCACCGATATACACGACACCGCACCGCTCCGGATCGGCCTCGTCTCCATTTCCGACCGGGCCAGCAGCGGAACGTACGAAGACAGGGGCATTCCGGCCCTGGCCGAGTGGCTCGACTCGGCTCTGGCCTCGCCATGGCTCGGCTGCAGCCGGCTGGTTCCCGACGAACTGGAAGACATCAGCAGAACCCTGCGTGAGCTGGCCGATGCCGAAGGCTGCAACCTGATCCTCACCACCGGCGGCACGGGGCCAACGCCGCGCGATGTTACGCCGGAGGCCACGCTCGCCGTGGCCGACCGCGAGATGCCCGGCTTTGGTGAACAGATGCGCGCCATCAGCCTGCATTTCGTGCCCACGGCCATCCTGTCGCGGCAGACGGCCGTCATCCGCGGCAACACGCTGATCATCAACCTCCCCGGCCAGCCCAAATCGATCCGCGAGATTCTGGAGGGCGTGCGCGACGCCGACACCGGCGAGATCACCGTGCCCGGTATCTTTGCCGCCGTCCCCTACTGCCTGGACCTGATCGGCGCCCCCTACATCGAAACCCGGCCCGAAGTCTGCCGGGCCTTCCGCCCCAAATCGGCCACGACCGCACCGGTGGTCACGCCGGGTGAGCCCGTCTCCGCCACACCCCCTGCCGTTGGTCAGGAAGGCAGCGGCGAAGGCAACGGTGATACCCCCGACACCGCCTTCTCCCATCTGGAGATGCCGGGACTGGGCTGAGCCCCGCTCCTTCTGCGGGTCATTTCCATCAATGAACCTGCTGCGGCCAGGGCATTCACCAAAAAACAGGGGGGCGCAAGGCAGTAATCATGCCGGGCTCACTGGCCAAAGTCCCGGCTGTCCGGAACACGAACAGGCCGATCCCAGACATGGCCATGGAGCAGGAAAGCCCCTTGCTACGCCCGCCGGCAGCCCGACACCCCCGGTATCTGCCGGATCAGGCCCTGCAGGCGCGCCAGTGCCTCCCCGGACGACACCTCCAGCACCAGCGAGAAGCGCGCCAGCTCCCGGACCGACTGGCTCTGCACCGACACCAGCGAGCAATGCTCGCGGGCCAGCATGTCCAGAATGTCGCGCAGCAGACCGTTGCGGTCCTCGGCCGTCACCAGCACCCCCGCCTGGAAGCGGCGGGGCTTGAGCTGGCCCCCCTTCGTCTTCAGCGGCTTGTCCCAGTCATCGCCCCACGACACGGCCAGCTCGCGCTCCGGTGCCTTCGCCCGCAGGGCCGCCAGCGCCGGGCAGTTGCGACGGTGCACCGACACCCCCCGGCCCCGCGTGACGAAACCGGTGATCTCGTCCGGCGGCACCGGATGGCAGCAGCCCGCCAGGTGGGTCATCAGAAAATCCACCCCCATCACCAGCACCGTGTTGGATCCCTGACTGCCCTCCGCGCGGCGTGCCTCGGCCGGCGGCGGTGCAGGCGGCGGAGAGGCAACCGGCACGAGCGGCTCGTTGCGAATGGCCGCCTCCAGCGTTCGCGTCCCCACCTCCTCGCGGGCCACCCCGGCAAACAGCGCCTGCGTGGACGGATACTTCAGCCTCGCCGCCAGCTCATCCAGCGACAGCGTGCCGTAGCCCTCCCGGGCCAGCGCCTTTTCCACCCGTTCCCGGCCGGCTGCCTGCTCCTCGCCGCGCGTCTGTGCGTTGAACCACTGCCGCACCTTGGCCCGTGCCCGGGAGCTGCGCACGAAGCCCAGTTCCGGATTCAGCCAGTCCCGCGAGGGGCCCGGCTCGTCCATACCCACCCGGGCCTGGACGATCTCCACCACCTGGCCATTGACCAGCGGCCTGTTGAGCGGCAGCATCCGCCCGTCCACACGCGCCCCCCGGCAGCGATGCCCCAGCGAGGTGTGCACGTGATAGGCAAAATCGACCGCCGTGGATCCCGTGGGCAGCTCGATCACCCGCCCCTGCGGCGTCATCACGAAGATCACCGAATCGTCGGCCGTGCTGGCCTCGTCACCTGCCGAGATCTGCGTGCCCAGGTCCTGCTGCCAGGCCAGCAGCTGCCGCAGCCACGAAATCCGCGCCTGTCCGTCCAGCGACGGCACCACCACGCTGCCCCCGCCCGGCGCGCTCCTTTCCTTGTAGCGCCAGTGCGCGGCCAGCCCGTACTCGGCCGCCTCGTGCATCGCCCGGGTGCGAATCTGCACCTCCATCGGCCGGCCGTCATCGGCCTTCACCACCGTGTGCAGCGACTGGTAACCATTGGGCTTGGGATCGGCAATGTAGTCATCCAGCTCCTCCATCTCCGGCTCCCAGCGCTGGTGCACCACATCCAGCGCCGCATAGCAGTCGGCCAGCGACTCCACCATCACCCGCAGCGCCCGCAGGTCCTTCAGGTTCTCCATAGTGAGATTCTTGGCCCTGAGCTTGTTGTGGATGCTGTACAGATGCTTCGAACGCCCCTTCACCTGGGCATTGATGCCATGGCCGGCCAGCAGCGCCTTCAGCTCCACCGACGCACTGGCCACGAAGGCATCCCGCTCCGGCCGGCGACTCTCCAGCTGGCTGGCCAGCGTCCGGTAGCGCTCGGGCTGCAGCACGCGGAAAGCCAGATCCTCCATTTCCCACTTGATGCGGTAGAGCCCCAGCCGGTTTGCCAGCGGCGCCAGCACCTGCATGGCCTCCTGTGCCAGCCCCAGCACATTGGCCGGCACCGCGGCGCCATCATCCACCGGATTCGGCCCTCTGGCCTCATGCCCCGGCATACGCCCATGCGCCAGTGGCACCATCATGTCATCCGGCAGCGACGAGCCCGCCACATGCCGCAGCGACTGCAGCGCCGAGGCCAGCCGCACCATCACCACCCGCACATCGCGTGCCATTGCCAGCGTCATGCGCCGCAGTACCTCGGTCTGCTGCTGGCCGTGCCCGTCCCCGGCGATCACTGCACCGAACGACAGCGCCATCAGCCGCTGGCTGTTGGCCAGCAGCGTCCCCATGTAGGCCCCCATCTCCTCACCCAGGCGCTGGTCCAGCTCGTCCTGCGACGGCCATGGATCACTGCACACCAGCAGCCCCAGCATCCGGGTGATCGGATCGGCCCCCTGCAGCTGCAGCACGGCCGCCACGCCCTCGCCGTGCGCAATCCGTGCCTCGCCCAGCGGCCCATATCCCGTCACGGTCCAGTCGCCCGCTCCATGGCCATCCAGCCAGGTCTGGGCCCATTCCAGCCATGTTCCGGCGTTCGGCGCCGCCCCGTTGTCCGCTTCCATCACCCTGGCCTCCATGCCGGTACCGGTCACGCCGCCCTGTCGGTGCTCACGACTGCCGGCCCCGTGGCATGGCAGCACCCGAGCGTGTCATGGACTCACCCGTCCAGCCCATGATGGTACGCCACGAAACATTGTTTCAGACCTCACGACCACAGGGGCTTTCCCTGCCTGCCGCCCCTGCCCGACGACGCTGTGACGCCCGCTTCGCCACGATGCGTGACGATACCTTGTAACCAGTCAAAAGGCGCTTCTCTCGCCTGACCTCATCCATTCCGCGGCTACCCCGCCCACCGGAGAAGACATGGGTGGTCCGTGACAGACGGGCCAGGATGACGGCACCCGGGCCCCCTCCTGCTCCCCGTGACGGCAGGCAACCGGGGCATGTCATGGGCGCATTCATCCCCGCGCTGGCCCCGCCAGGACACGTACATTTGTCACACACACTGACAGACAGGGGCTGGAATACCTGTTGCGCTAACAAGACAGTGCAACAAATATCAAACCGCCAATACTGGCCTTGAACGAAGCGTGCAGTATGTCCTTAGAGGGAAGTTCCGCTTCTGATGGAATACCCGACGTCCAAGGCGACCTTTCAATCCGTCCATGAGCAACAAGCACCTGATGATCGTCGAACTGGCACCCGAACACGCTATCGGGCTGCAGAACACTCCGCTGGCCAGGGATGCCCTCTACATCCAGGGGCTCAAGAAGGCCATCGTCAAGCTGCACAGCACCGATGTCGACGTCATCGTGCTCGACTTCGGCACCCACGGCAGCCCCAGCCAGGCCAACTCGCCGCTGGACGCCTGCCGCCAGCTGACGGCCGCCAGCCCCAACGCCAAGATCATCGCCATCGGCGCCACCGACGATTACCTGGCCGGCCAGCTGCTGCTGCCCAACGTCTACGACGTGCTGGCCTATCCGTCCGACACGCAGGTGCTGCCGTATGCCGTGCAGCGCGCCCGGCGCCTGCAGCAGATCCGCCTGCACAACATCAGCCTGACCAAGGTTCGCCCGCTCAACGAGCTGATCCCCGGCATGATGAGCAGCGATGCCGCCGTACGCCGCATCGTCAAGCGGGCCCGCCGCCTGCTGGGCCACAACCTGCGCATCCTCATCCAGGGCGAGCCCGGCACCGGCCGCAAAACACTGGCCCACTACTTCGCCCAGCACAACGGCCAGCGCCCCGGCGTGGATCCCAGCCAGCTGCCGCCGGTGGCCATGCCCCCGATCATCAGCTGCAACCGCTACACCCGCGGCATCGACATCGAGGTGATCTTCCGCAAGGCCGCCACCGAGTATCAGGGATCGGGCCAGCCCATCGTCATCCTGGAGAACGTCGAACAGCTCGACCCCACCACCCAGACCGAGCTGCTCTACCTCATCCACAATAGCGAAACCCGCTGGAAGGATGTCAACACCCTGCCGCAGGTCATCAGCATCGCCAGCCCGGCGCTGGGCAACCGCATCGTCGAGGGCCAGTTCCGCCGCGACCTGTACGACCGCCTCGGCCAGGTACACCTGTGCCTGCCGCCGCTGCGTCAGCGGGGTGACGACGCCCGCGAACTGGCCCAGTGGCTGCTCAACCAGAGCCACCAGGACAACCCGGAACAGCCGCGCATGGTGCTCTCCGACGATGCCGTCGTGGCCATCACCCGCTACAGCTGGCACGGCAACATCACCGAGCTGCGCAACGTCATCCACCAGGCCATGCTGACCACCGACGGTGTCGTCATCCAGGCAGCCGACCTCGGTCTGCCGGCCCACGAGACCCTGCCGCCGGTCACCATCAAGCATGCCCGTGACGAAGCCGAGCGCGATGCCATCATCCGCGCCCTGAAGGACGCCAACGACAACATCGCCAAGGCCGCCATCACGCTGGGCGTCTCGCGCCCCACGCTGTACGACCTGCTTGCCAAGCACCACATGCGCTGAGCGTGCCCTCCCTGCAGGCAGATGCCGCAGGGTGCTCCGGTTTGCCACGGCCCGGCCAGGCACCTGCCTGCCGGGCCGTGGCGTTTTCACGACAGAAGCACTTCCCCGAGCGGCAAACCACACAACACACGCGACACGGCACGACACCGCACCACACGGCCCCCAGCCGCACGCACCGCCCTGCCCAAAGCCCGCCACCATTTCCACCCAGACTGGCAAAAGTACCGTCAAACGGTACCACCTGCGGTAAAATGGCATGCGTGGCATACCGCCCGCCCCGCCGGAAAAGGCGGCACCGCGCTGCGCACGCATCATCGTGCAGACGGTACATCCTCTTCCTTCGGACTGTGTTCCACTCCAGAGGTACACCCCTTGGCTGCCTCCATCAAACGGGTTCCGTTCCGGACCCGAACCCTGCTGGGTTCCTCCCTCCTGCTGCTGTCGGCCTCGGTCGCCGCACAGAGCGGCGGTCCCATTGGCGGCCCTGTCGGAGCGCCCACCGGTGCCAATGGCTCCAATGGCGGCAGCTACTACCAGGGCAGCCGCGGCGCCCTGTCGGCGCCCAGCACCAACTGGTCCTCCGGCCGTGCCGGACGCGGCTCCTACGGCATGGACCGGCGCAACCAGTCCATCAACAGTTACCGCACACCCCAGGTCACGAACTTCCAGTCCCAGCAGGGCCGGCGCCAGAAACAGATCCCCGGCCAGCCCCAGCCCAGCGGCGCCCTCCAGAAGAAGGTGCGCCCGGGCCAGGACGACCAGTTCAACGGTTTCGACAATTTCGGCGGCAAGGCCACCCGTACCGCCGGCAGCCGTGCCAGACGCGGCACCGAAGAGACCATCAACCTCGAAGGTCTCACCCGCAAGGTGGCGCGCAAGGAAGTCAATGCCGTCGAGCACTACCGCGACATCGTCCAGCAGGGCATGCTGGCCGAGGCTGGCTTCACCGGCAGGCCCGACTACGGCCGCGCCCAGGCACTGTACTGTGAAGCAGCGCGTGGGGGCTACCCCGACGCCATGGTGCGCCTGGGCTGGATTTACGAAGAAGGCCGTGGCGTGCCCGCCAATCCGGACATGGCAGCCACACTGTTTCAGCGCGCCGCCCGCTTCGGCAGCGACATCGCGCAGGATCTGACCAAACGCTACAAGATGACCAAAGAGGTGCTGCCCGACTGCGTGAAGGGCAGCGTCGTCGAGAAGGGTTCGGTCGAGCGCTCGGCCACCGTCACCGAACTGGCCGCACTCGGCAACCACACCGCGCGCAGCCGCAACCCGGTGGCCGGCGCCGCACGCGCCAAGATCGTCAAGCACGTCATTGCCGAGGCCCGCAAGTACAGGCTGGACCCGCGGCTGGTGCTGGCGGTCATGTCCACCGAGTCGGCCTTCAACCCGAATGCCCGCTCCGACCGCAATGCCTTCGGGCTGATGCAGATCATCCCCGAAACGGCCGAGCGCTTCGGCGTGACCGACATCATGGACCCGGCGCAGAACATCCGGGGAGGCATGGCCTACCTGCGCTGGCTGCTCAACTACTACCGGGGTGACGTGAGTCTGGTACTGGCCGCCTACAACGCCGGAGAAGGTGCCGTCGACCGCTACAACGGTGTTCCGCCCTATGCCGAGACCCTGGCCTACGTGCAGCGCATCCGCGCCGCCTACCCGTTCGACCGGCACCCCTACGACCCGAACGCCACGGCCAGCTCGCTGTTCAGGGAACGCAAGACCCGGGATGCCTCAGCAAAGAACCCCGGCTCGACCATGTCCGGTCTGGTACCAGCCGGCCGCGACAGCTGACATCATTGGTTACGCCTTTCCGGTAGACGCTTTCCGGGCGGCGCCCTCCCGGGGTACTCCTTTCCGGCCAACACCATTCGCGTCCCCCTCGCCCGGCATGCCGTCCGCCGCGGTGCACAGGGCGGGATGCGCGGCATCGCCGGTCGCGCCGGCGGCACCAGTTCCGGTCACGCCCTGTGCCTTGTGGCCCGTGAAATCCTGAACCGCCTGCTTCAGCGGATCTGGCGCCGTGCTGGACGACGCCTGGGGCGGCTTGAAGAACACGTCATCCGTCAGGCGTTGCGGGGCCGGGGTCGCGTTCCCCTCGCCCTGGCCGGCTGCAGCGGCGTCCGCCGTACCGGCTGTACTGGTTGCACCGCCCGTGGCGTCACCTTCCACATGGCCTACAGCCACCGGAGCACTCCCATTTCCCCAGCGAACCGGCTCCGTTTCCACGGGCCGTGTGAAGGCCAGGCCATCCGACCGCGGTGCCGCGCCCGTCGTCACGGCCGTGGGACGACGTTCGGGCAACGGACGCAGCGTACCTGCGCCCAGCGACACGCCCTGTGAACCGGCAATGGCCGAGGGCACGGCCGCCTGGACCAGCGGCGAACGCCAGGCCGGCGACATCATCCGCACCGTGGCCACGGTCTGCACCGGAATGAAGCCGGCCAGGTAGTACCTGCAGCGGTCATCCTGCCGGGCCACGTTGCCGGCCAGCCCGACCACCGAATCGCAGCCATGCCAGTGTTTCAGTGACTTGAGCACGAGGGCCGAAATACCGGGCACCTTCAGCTTCACCCCGTAGGTCATCTCCAGGCGCAGCATGTTGGCATCGGCCAGCGTCTGGCCGGAGCGGGTACCGATGGGCTCCCGCCCCCGGTAGCCCGCCACACCCGATGCCGGCTGTGCCTTCTCGCGCCGGTTGTCGAGGTTGTCGTTGGGAATCTCGACCTCCTGGCGGTCGATCACGCCCCGGGCCTCATCAAGCCGAGGCTGCGCCCAGTCCTCGAAACTCTCGGTGGAGGGCGAGAGCTGCTTCAGGTCGAACAGGGTGTCGGTCACGGCCACGCCGACGGCGGTCTGCGCCACGGTATTTCCCGAGGCCATCGTTGCCTGCAACCGTGCATATTCGGCCAGCTCGAGGGCCAGCTTGTCCGTCATGCTGGTGGCCCCGTACTTCCAGGGCACGAGCCCGCGCGCCAGCCCCTTCAGCATGGCCTCGGGCCGGGCATGATCGACCGCGCCCGCACGTGCCGCCTCCTGCAGCGCGTACTCTGCCGACTGGCGCGCATGGTAGACCATGATGAACTGTATCAGCCCCATCCCCACCGCCAGCAGTACCGGCACGGCCACCACCAGCTCGACCATCGACATGCCGGCCATGGTGCGGCGAGCTGCCGGCAGGCGGCGTACCGGGCTTGTCCCCCGCCAGGGCGGCATTCCGTACCGGGGCAATTCTTCTGACGAAGACGGTGTGCCCTGCACGGGCGGATTACGCTGCGAAGGTGGGATGCTCTGCGCCAGCGGATCTTTCTGCAAAGACGGCATGTTCTGCACCGGAAGATTTTTCTGCAAGGGCAGCATATGCTGCGCCGGCATGCTTTTTGATGGCAGGTATTTCCGTGAAATAAATTTCATGACCATCTACTCAAAAAGAGTTTGCACGAAAGCACACCGAACCAAAGCCATTGAAAATTTGCGCCGCCGCCCTGTCCTGCACGGTGCGCGCGTGAACGAACGTGTTCATGACAGGCGCCCTGGGTGTGCATCCGGCGCCTCATCCAGATATTCGATGGGCACCGGCGCCATGGATTTCCCTGCACTACCAGAGTCCTGAAAATGGCCTGCCTCACCGGAATCCCGGGGATGGCCCGTCTCACCGGGCAGGACAGGATGCCCCACCAGCATCTGCGGAGGTTGTCCATCCCGACGGGACGGGCGTGCCGGCACCGCCTGACCCATGGCTGCCCCCCGCATGCCCGAAGCCCCCGTGTGCTGGCCTGCGCCCGATCCAGCCACTGCCCGGGCGGCAGCACCACGTCCACCGGCGGCACGCATAGCCGATGCGTTCCCCGCTCCGATGCCAGCGCCCGCTTCCATGCCAGTACCTGCTCCCGTGCCAGCACCCGCTCCCATGCCAGCACTGGTGGCCATGCCAGCCGCACTACCAGCACCCACACCAGCCCCCAGCATCTGCTGAATGCGGGCCGCCTGCGCCAGCAGTCCCTCCACCAGCGCTGCCTCGGCCTCGGCACTGAGACCGGCCGCAGTGCGCACGGACGGGTCCTGCTGCAGCAGCGCAATATGGTCCAGTGCGGCCTGTGTCTGCTGCATCGACAGCGTAAGCAGGTTGACCATGCCCTTGAGCTGGATGGCCTGACGGTCGCGCTCCGCAGACACCATGGCCGCTTTTGCCGACGCAGCTCGCCCGGACGAAGCCCCCCGTACGGACGATGCACGGACGGAAGGCCCACCGGATACGGCCGTTCCTTCGCCGCGCGTACGGGAGATGGCAGGCACACGGTGATCCGCCGGATTGGGCAGCAGATGCCGGTACGCATCCAGCGCAGCACCGGTTGCGCCGCTGCGCTGATGAATGTTGCCCACACGCAGCCAGGCGGCTTCCCGGTACCGGGGCGCCAGCTCCAGCAGCGACGAAAACGTCTGCAGTGCCTGTACATCCCGGCCCTGGCGGTAATCCTGCTCGGCTTCGGCGTACAGCCGTGCCAGCGTGGCGGGCGACAGGTCCCCCAGCTGAAGCGCCGCCTGCGGTTGCCGCAGGGTGGCAGGCATCGCACCCCCGGCAATCCGGCCCGAGGCCGTTACGCCTCCCGCCATGGAACCTCCCGCCAGGGCACTGCCGGCCGACAGCAGCAGCACGGCCCCGGCCACGGACGCCCGCAGGTACATGGCGCCCGCCCGTCTTGCATGCAGCCCCACTCGCCTTGCGTGAAGCCACGGCATCCGAAATACGTCCATGCCTGCCGTGACACCTTCATTCACCCGTTCTTCCATACCCGCTCCCATGCCCTTGTTTGCCGCCACCGCCGTTCCGACCGAATGACCCTGTTGCTCACGCATCACCATTTTTCCCTCGTCCATCGTCACAGCGCCGGCCTTGCGGCCTCTGGCATCCCACAGAAAATGTCCGCCACCTCATCGAGCTGCAGTTGCATTCCCGGCCGAATGCCCAGACGGGCAATTTCCCCGCACCGCATCTCGAGTACACCATGCGCACGCCAGCAGCTGCGCACACCCAGCACAGGCAGACGGCAGCAGCGCAGCACCTGCATCTGCGCATCCAGAAAGACCAGGTCCAGGGCATGGGCCATACCCATGCCGTGCACCGACCAGGTGTGCGGGAAATACATGCCGGCACCGGCCCGCGGCTGTGGCCGGGCAATCAGTCCCCGGGCACGCTGCCACCAGCGGCGGGCCACGAGGGTATGGATTCGTACGGAAGTGTTCATGATGATTCAAGAAAAAACGTCAGGCTTGCACAGGCCCATCGTCTGAAAAAACCGTCGTGCCAGGCTCTCAAAAGTCCATCGTCACGGAAAAGCTCATCACCCAGGGAAAGTCATCGTCCATGAAAAGCCATCATCCATGGAAAGTCCGCCATCCGGGGAGAGTCCTTCATCCGGGGAGCATCCATCGTCAGGGAGAAGACTGAAATGCCCAGACTCTCAGAAAAGTCCTTCGTTCATGATGCGCACGACGATCGGGAAGAACACGATGATGAAGGTGCACGGGAAAATGCACGTCATCAGCGGGAACAGCATTTTCACTGGTGCCTTCAGGGCCATGGCCTCGGCCTGCATGAAGCGTTCGTTGCGGCGCTGGTCCGCCTGCGCCCGCAGGATAGGCCCCAGACTGGCCCCCTGCTTTTCAGCCGTCAGAATGGCCGCCACCCAGTTCGATACCGCCGGCATGCGCAGCCGCTCGGCCAGGGCCCGCATCGATTCGGCACGGGTACGGCCGGCACGGATGTCGCGCAGCACCCGGCGCAGCTCCTCGCACATCGGGCCGGACGGTCCCTTGTCCACGGCATGCTGCAGCGCCCCCGTCATGTTCGACCCGGCCTCGATGGCCAGCGTGATGATGTCCAGATAGAAGGGCAACGCCTTGCCGATCTGGCGTGTGCGGCGCTCGCCCAGGTCACGCAGCCAGCTGGCCGGCAGAAAGCCCCCCACCGCCATGGCCACCGTGCACCAGAGCAGACTGGGCAGGCCATGCGGCAGCATCAGCACCACCAGAATAAGCAGGGCGATCAGTGCACCCAGCACCTGACCGGCCACGAACTGCTCCACCGTCAGCGAAAACTCCAGACCAGCCTTGCGCAGCTGCTCCTGCAGGCGGCGACGGGTGGTGCTGGAAATGAGCGGCGTTACCCAGAATGCCATGGCATGGCCCAGCCAGCCCAGCAGCACCCAGTAGCGCGGTGGATCGTCGTGATATTCATTTTTCTGCTGCTGTGGCACCTCGGCCACCACACGCGAGCCTGCCAGCATGAAGAGCCAGACGCACAGCACCAGCGCGCCAATGGCCAGGAAGGGCAAGGCCCCGGAGAAAAATTGACTCATGATGGATTCCTTCTGAAGACCGATGAGAATGCCCAGATACCAGGTATGCATATGCCAGTGGCGCCCGGGAACATGTCCGCGGACCGACAGGCGTGCCCGGATGTCGATGCAGCCGCCCAGATCCCGATACAGCCATTCAAATTTCGATGCCAGCACCCGTTCAGATGTCGATGGCCATGATGCGGCGGATGAACAGCAGCCCCACCACTTCCAGGATGGCAACCACCCCACAGGTGACCCAGCCCTGCCAGCTGTGGATCAGCGGCGTCATCGCATCCGGCTGGATGGCAAACAGCGCAGCCCCCACGCCCAGCGGCAGAACCACCATTACCCAGCCCTGCATGCGCCCCTGTGAGGTCAGCGCCATGATCTTGTCTTCCAGCGCCATTTTCTTGCGCATGGTGTCGGCCAGCCTTTCCAGCGTCTCAGCCAGGTTGCCGCCGCTTTCGTTGGCAATCCGCACCGCCGCTCCGAAAAGCCGCAGGTCATCACAGCCCATGCGTTTTTCCAGACTGAAGAGCGCATCGTCCAGCGTCACCCCCAGCCGCAATTCGCGCAGCAGCAGGTCGAACTCCTGGCCACCGGGGGCCGGCAGTTCGCTGGCCATCTGGCGCAGTGCCAGCGTCATGCTGGCGCCGGCGCGCACCGCACCACCGATCAGCATCATCGCGTCGGGCAGCTGGCGGGCAAACTGCTTTCTGCGCTGCGCACCCAGATGCGCAATCAGCAGGGAAGGCAGCGCGCCCAACAGGGCCACGCTCACCAGCACCAGAAAGAGCGAACCCGTCAGCAACCAGACCAGCGCACAAGCCACCAGGCACAGCAGCAGGTTGGCGCGAAACAGCCGGTCCACGTCCACGAACAGCAGCAGCTCCTTCATGCCGTGGCCGACCCGGCCGCTGAAGTGGCGGCGGTAATCACCCCCTGCCTTCACGGCACCGGGGGCCAGCACCAGCACCGCCATCACCACCGCCAGCCCCAGGGCGACTGCCCCCACCCAGAACCAGTTTCCGGAAAACAGGCTCATTTGTCGTGGTCCTCGAAAATGCTGAAATCGACCTTCACGCCGCGGTCACGCAGCGCCTCGTAAAACGACGGCACTTCGTCGCACGCCCTGAAGCGGCCGATGATCTTTCCGTCGGCGCCGATTCCCGTCTGTTCGAAGCGGAAGATTTCGTGCGACTGGATCTTGCCGCTCTCCACCCCGCACACCTCGGTGATCGACGTGATGCGGCGCGACCCATCGGAAAACCGCGCCTGGTGAATGATCAGGTCCACGGCGCTGGCAATCTGTTCGCGCAGCGCCGTCACCGGCAGATCCAGCCCCGCCATCAGCATCAGCACCTCCAGCCGCGACAGCACATCGCGCGGCGTGTTGGCGTGGACGGTGGTCATGGAGCCCTCGTGGCCGGTGTTCATCGCCTGCGCCATGTCCAGCGCTTCGGCCCCCCGGCATTCACCGACGATGATGCGGTCCGGGCGCATCCGCAGCGCGTTCTTGACCAGATCGCGAATGGTGATGGCACCGCGCCCCTCGGCATTGGGTGGCCGGGATTCCAGCGACACCAGGTGCGGGTGATTCAGCTTCAGCTCGGCCGCATCCTCGATGGTGATCAGCCGCTCACCCTGCGGGATCAGGTTGGACAGCACGTTGAGCAGCGTGGTCTTGCCCGAGCCCGTCCCGCCCGAGACGATGATGCTCTTGTGCTGCTCCACACTGATGCGCAGGAATTCCATCATCGCCGCCGAGGCACTGGCATTCTGCACCAGCGTGGCAGGCGTCATCACCGTGCGGTTGAAACGGCGGATGGTGATGCTCGGCCCCTTCAGCGCCACCGGCGGAATGATGGCATTGACCCGCGAACCATCGGGCAGCCGGGCATCCACCAGCGGTGAGGATTCGTCGATGCGCCGGCCCAGCGGCGCCACGATGCGTTCGATCACATTGCGGATGGCGTTGTCATCGGAAAAGGCCAGCGGCACCTGCTGCAGTTTGCCCTTGCGCTCCACGAAAATATCGCTCGCGCTGTTGACCATGATCTCGCTCACCAGCGGATCGGTCATCAGGCGTTCCAGCGGCCCCAGCCCCACGGCCTCGTCCACGCTGTCCTGCACCAGCATCTCACGGTCGATGTCTTCCGGCAGGTTCTTCAGTTCCGCCACGATCCGCTCCACCGCCGAGCGCACCTCGGCCTTCACCTCGTCGGCCGAAAACTGCGTCAGGTTGCTGCGCCGCAGGTCGATCACCTCCAGCAGCTGGCGCTGCACCAGCCGCCGCCAGCCCAGGGCCTTCGTCTGCTCCTGCGCAGCCCGGGCGTAACCGGCCAGACGGGCCTGTTCGGCTTCGTCTTCACTGGTCTGACGGGAACCGGTGCCGGTACCCGGGGCGCCGGCATGGCCAGCGGGGTTGCCCGTGCTGCCTGCATGGCGCTGGGCGCTGCCGGCACGAGAGTTGCCGTCATGGCCCCGGTTGCCGTTGCCATTGCCGTTGTCGTTACTGCTGCCGCTGCCATTGCCGTTGTCACTGTCACTGAAGAATCCGTTCCCGGCGGCATGGCTGCCATCAGCGTTGCCGCCACGGCTGCCCCCGACGGTACGGCAGATGCCGACGCTGTCTGCCGTCGTCTGTTCCGGAGTGCCCTGCAGCACCTGTGTCATGGTCCCGTCCATACCATCATGCGGCGCGGCGATATCCGCACGGTGCATTATGCCCGCCTCGCCATCGCGATATGCCTTGTCCGCGCCGTCTGCCGCACGGGTCGCATCAGATACATTGGCCGCCTCGGCTCCACTGGCCGTATCGGCTGCATGGACGACATCAACGGCATGGGCGCCATCCGCTGCATGGATGGCGTGTGCGGCACCGGGCAGGGAACCTGCACGTCCCCCCTTCACATCCGACTGTGCCTGCTTATCCAGCCGGGCGGCCTGGCGGATCACCGCATCGGCCAGCTGTCGCGAGGTCTCTTCTGCAGCACCATCCGTATCCGCCCCGACCCCAGCCGGCACACCCGAAGTCCCCTGCAGTGGCCGCAGCACGCCCGCACCGCCATGCAGTGCCCGAGGCTCCCTGCCTCCAGCCTCCCTGCCTCCGGCCCCCTCATCCCCGAACAACCGGGCATCCGGCTGGGGCCCTGCCTGGCGCAGCGCGTCGCCCTGCACCCGCAGGCGGTAGCCGGCCACCTCGATTTCATCCTTCTCCGAGAGCGGACCATATTCGACGATCCGCTCGCCATTGACGCGTGTGCCGACCAGCGTGCCCTGGTCCACCAGCTTGATGCCCCGGCCGATGCGCTGCAGCTCGGCATGCACCCGGGCGATGCGCCAGCCCGACAGCTGCACTCCGGCCTCGCGGCCACGGCCGATCTGGCACGGGAACTGGCTGACCCGCACGGTCCGGCTTTCCCGACCCTCTTCCTCGATCACGATTTCAAGCATGTTCGTATCACCCTGTGTAGATGGTGCTGTTCACCCGCCCATTTCAGCGCAAGCGAAAGCCGGCGTCGTGGAACATTTGTCACGGCTGGCCGGATGGCCTAGGCCGTTTGGCCATGTCCCTCAACGCTGCATCCGGCCCGGTGGTAGCGCGCCCTGCACCCGAAGCGCAGGTGTTTCTGCAAGACTCAGTCCAGCATGTCGATGCTTTTCTTCAGGTCGCGGGCACGGGTTTCGAGCGCCTGGGCACGTGCATCCACACCCCCCTGTCCCTGGCCACTCAGCCGCGGGGTGATCAGCACCACCATTTCGGACTCGCGCTGACGGAAGCGTTTGGACTTGAACAGATGACCCAGAATGGGCAGATCGCCCAGCCCCGGAATTTTCGTTACCGCCCGGGACATCTCGCTGCGCACCATGCCGGCAATCACCAGCGTCTCGCCGGGACGCAGGTTCACGTCGGTATTGGCGCTCTGCTTGCGCAGGCCGGGCACGCCCATCACCTGCACCTCCTCGTCGATCGACGAGACCTCCGTATGCAGGGCCGCCGAAATCACACCCTGGTCATTGAGCCGGGGTTCGACCTCGAAGCGCACGCCATATTCCTTGAAATCCACATTGGCCGAACCATTGGCGCCGAGCACCGGGATGGGCAGCTCGCCGCCGGCCACGAAGCGCGCCTTGCCGCCGGAGCGCGTGGACAGGCGCGGCTCGGCCAGCACGGCCGCATCACCGTTCTGCACCATCATGTCGATCATGGTCGACAGCGACGAGGCCATACCCCAGGTCGCCGCAAAGGGCGACACGTAGGGGGCCGTGGGCAGGCCATGCGACTGCGCCGCACCGCCGGGCAGGAAGGCTGCATGACGCTTGAAATCCCCGATCACACCGAAGCTCGGCCCGGCCACCGCCCAGTCCCCGGCACCATTGCCCCCCTGCCAGCGCACGCCCAGCTGCTTGAGCGCATTGCGGCCGATCTCGATCATCTTCACCTCGAGGCTGATCATCTGCTCGAAACCACGACGCGTCACCAGATTGACCACCTGCGGATGGCGCTGGGTCAGCTCGGCAGCACGCCAGGCGCCCTCTTCCGTCGGGTTTTCTCCCTCCAGCAGGATGCGGTCTCCCAGGGCCCGGGCACGCACGCCGCTGCGCTCACCCAGCACTGCATTCATTTCCGCGGCCAGGCGCTCGCCATTGGCGCTGGTCACGTGAATCTGGAAGATACGGATCTGGCCATTGCGCAGCCACAGATGCAGCGTGGTGTCGCCCGGGGCTTCCGGAATCAGCAGGATCTGCCGGTTGTCCAGCCAGTTGGCCTGCAGCACCCGGCCGGAGCCCAGTGCCACCCGTTTCACATCGCCCACCTCCAGCAGATGCCCCTGGCCGAGGGACAGCGTGAGCGTTTCCACCCCGGATGTCGCGCCCGGTGCAACCGGCCCTGCCTGCATCGAAGTACGCGCTTCATGAACGGCGGCAGAGGCGGCAGGCGCCGACGCAAGCGCCTTCTGCCGCTCGGCCGCGGCCAGCAGAATCGCCCGGCGGTCGCTGGCAGCAGCAGGCGCGGCGGGTGCGGCGGGCGTGCGCGCCGTCACCCGTGCCAGCAGTCCCTCCAGCGCGTCCGGCGCTGCAGGAGCACCGGGCTGTGCCGAAGACCGTGCCGCGGAATGTCCGGCGACAGCAGACACCGCGGCAGAAGAACGGACCGGGGTGCCGCCGGCGGCGGCCGTCCCCACCGGCTTGGAAGCCGCCAGGGCAGGCGTGGATTGCAGGGAGAACGCGGCCAGCAGGGCCACAGAGAGGGTACGTGGCCAGAACAGGTGGCTGGCCGGTGTGGCGTGGAACATGGGAAACACCGTTGAATGAAATCTGGATTGGAGAAGCGCTGTCGGGATGCGCGGAACACAACACAAGGCCATGCAGCAGCCCGGACAGGCAGGTATTCGGAACTGGCGCGAGTCGTGGACGTGTTCGTTCCCGCGCGCCAGGATCGGTCAGGCGGCCAGGTGCTCAGAAACGGCCGGCCAGGGCGGATGCCGCAGATGCAGCACCAGCCGCGGCAGAGGCAGCGGGTGTTCCAGCCGGTCCTCTCGCGGAACCTCTGTCAGACACGGAGGCCCGCCCCAGTGTGGCCCCCACCGGGGATACGGCGCCCCCCGCCGCAGGCGTGGCTCCAGCTGCCGGTCTGGGGCCCACGGAGAGCGTGGAACCCACGGCAGATGCGGCCCCGACAGCGGGCACGGCGCCCAAAGAAGGCGTGGAACCCGCCGGAGGCACGGCCCCCGCCGCAGGTGCGATGCCAACACTGCCACCCGCCATGTTTCCGGCAACCCCATAGGCATGGGCCCATGGTGAGGCCCCGGTTTCCTGCGCAGGCAGGCCGGCTGCACGACCGCCCAGGCTGTACGATGGCATCCGCCCCATTGCCGCCTGTCCCATGCCACCGACGATCATCTGCGGGCGCTCATCGCGCCGTACCACCGCACGACGCGGCACCACGGGAGCACGGGCAGGCTGCGGTATTCATTGGCTCACCATCGCCCGGGTTGCGCAGTACGGCCGTCAGCCGGCCGGCACGCTGCGCCACGATCAGACGCTGCGCCTGTTCGGGCGTCACCTCCACCGTCACCGCCGAAAAACTGCGGCCCTCGCCCTCACCCGCATCACCGGGGCGCACCTGCCGCCCGGTGGCCATCACCAGCAGGTTCTGCAGCAGCGGCACCGTGGCATCGTGCGCGGCCTCACCGCGACCATCGGCCGAGGGTGGCCGCGCCGTCAGCAGCAGGTCCACCCGGTCACCGGGCTGCAGCATGCCGGAAATGGAATTGATCTCGTCCACCGAAATGGTCATGGCACGGATGCCAGGACGCACCCGCGACGAGAACATCTGGCGGTCTGCCGATTCCAGTGCGTGGGCAGACAGGATTTCTCCGGGATGCATCGGCTGCATCAGCCGCTGGCCATCCAGCGCCTCGAACTGGTCGGGGGTGACGGCCCCGCTGGGCACATAATCGACCGGCACCGAACGCACCGCCATGTTGGCTGCGCTGATCGTGTCGCCCGGCACCAGGGCAGCGCTGGCCACCACCACCTCGACCGTCTGCTGGTCGGGCACCTGCAGGCGGGCCCGCTCGGCCTGCACCTGCTCGTTGACATACTGGGAACCGGCGTAAACCGCCACACCGCCACACAGCAGGGCCGCCGACATCAGCAGCTTGTTGCGGTGACGCTCGAGAACACGACTGACAATGGGATTCATGGCAAGGACATGGAGTAAGTGAAACGGGCATAGTGGTGCTGGATGGCCGACAGCATCCGGTCCATCGGGCTCGGATCACCGTGAAACAGCGCCAGCACGAGTACCAGGCAGATCACCACGTACTCGATGCTGGCCTGCCCACGCGGCGCTGCCCGGGACGTTCGGATGAAACGCGATTGCCGCATCGCGACGTTCGGGGTCATGCGCAAATCCCGGGCCGCGGCATGTCGGCCGGCACGATGTTTCCGTGCTCCGGAACGCACCGGATCTGCATCCAGCGAAGGTTGTGTTTCCATGCAGACATCATGCCCGCGGCCGCTCCGCTGGGAAATGCGACAATGTCCACATTTCCCATTCGGCCTAGGCCAGATGGACAGGTTCATGCGCGCCTCCAGTGCATCACCGCAAACTGCCGGTTGGCCTGCTTCGAAACCGTCAGGGCCACCTCCTCGCCATCGCGCGCGTAGAACACGGCACGCGTATCACCCAGGCCATCCTTGCCGGTCTGCTTCGTGCTGCCGGCCTGGTTCGCACTGCCGGTCTGGCTGGCATTCGGGCCACCGCCGATGATCCGGTAGCCCTGCCGCTCCAGCCGGCGGCCGATCCAGTTGTCCAGACGCACGACACTGTCATCGGTGGTGGCCACGAAGGTGCTGACCCGGTGGCCACCATCCACGTGGGTGATGGCCGGCAGCGCCGTGGCCGTTTTGGGGAGCAGGTTGCCGAACCAGCGTGCATCGTCGGCCAGCGTACCGGCAGCCTTTTCGTCCGGTGTCCAGCGGACACGACGCCCCTGCACACCGGGCCCCTGCCTGCGCAGCTCCACGGATTCGATGACGGGGCCATCCAGATGGGTGATGACCTGCCAGCCATCCCGCTGGCTGCGCATCGGCGGTGGTGCATCCGGCTGGGTCCAGGCTTCTTCGAACTGCCTGAGCAGATCGTCCTGCGGGATGCTGGAGGTGAACTGGCTGATGCTGACACGGCCACCGGGGACGAGGGTGTCGGGCATGATCATCTGTTCGTGGGGCTGGTAGTGGGGCTGTGCCTGTACCGAAGACAGAAACACTCCCGAGAGCACGATGCAGGTGGCCAGATACCGTGCATGCTGGCCAACACGCCGCTTGCCGGACATGGATCGATCATTGACTTTCATGATTTGCCTGCGGGTGAGAATCAGGGATTGGCCGTTCGGCCATCACGTGTGGCGGGACGCGACGCGGGCCGCTGCTGACCTTCAAGGCGGTCCCGGGGGACGACATCCACGTCGATCTGGTGGTAATCGAAGCGGCGGCCTGGATTGGCATGCGCATCACCTCGTCCCAGGGTATGAATCGAAGCGGTGATCGGTGCATGAATCAGCTCAAAGCCCGTATCGAGATCCAGGCGGTTCAGTCTACCCATCTGCTCGGCCGACGCATTGCGGACTGCGTCACCCACGCCATCCGTCTTGCCCAGTCGGGCCAGCCGGACCATCGCATCCCAGGGCATCAGCCGGCGCCCCTTCGCAACACGCGAGGCAACGCTTCGTACCTCATCACCCTTGCTGCTGCTCGCATTCCAGCTGTCGGCAACCACGGCGAGGCTGCTGCTGAACACGAGCGGTTCATCGGCACGCCCCGGAACTGCGTCAGCCCACCAGCTGTCCAACGGAACGCGGCTCTGGACCTGTGCAGTGAACAGGCCACGCTTCAATTCAAGCCCGAACCGGGAAGGTCCTGCCAGCGTGTCGGCCGCAGTCACAAGATTGTTGACAAGACGGTTGCCGGGATTGGCGATGGCATTGAAGCGCTCCTGGGTGATATTGAGCGCAACATCGCCATAGCTGTCCAGCAGGGACTTGCCCTTTCGGTCGACCCAGAAACGGTTGGATTCCGTGGCAAGCTGCCCATCCTCTGGCGCTTCATCCGAACGGATGGAAATATGCGCCTGACTGAAGTGACGACGCCGGATCTGGTCGGCCACCTCCCCGGTGGCCGCGTCCTGATGACAGTCCTCGATACGAACGGTACATTCGAATGCCGCCGTCCGGGCAGAGGCTTCGGTGGCCTGCCGAATGCTCTGGTACTTGGCAAGCATCGGCACTGCAATGATGAAGGGCACGAGCACGAACGAGGCAATGACGAGCGTTTCGGCAAGGGCCTGGCCATCCTGCAGGGTGCCGGGTTTACACATGCGTGAGGCGTTCATGTCAGGACGCTCCGTTGAGTACACGAAGGGCTGCACCGCCATGTCCGCCCGTTGCAATCGCATCGGCGCGTTCGGCATCACTTACCTCATCCAGCCGAACCTGCCAGTACGGGCTGTACATGCTGGCATACTCGAGGCGGCTGTCGGCACCCGGAGGCCGACGAAAATAGATCCGTGAACGGGAGACGGCAACCATGGATGCGTGGCCCAGGTTCGTCGCCCGCAGGGCTGGCATGTCCGCAAAGTTGTCCTTGAGTTTCAGCCGTCCTGCACCGATCTTCGCCTGATCGGCGGTGTTGATGGTGTTGTTCTTTCTGATTGCACCGATCACCACCACGCTGTCGGTCGGGAATCTCCCAGCCTCTGCGTTCAGCGCATCCCGGGAGAGGTTCAGTTCCCGCACGCCCGGAAGGCCTGAGTACGCACGGGAAGACCAGAACCGTGAGCGCGAAATCTCGCGGTATGCCCTGGCATTGGTGGTTTTCTCGCCGCTCGCATTGGAAGCGGGTTGCCATACTGGACGGCCTTCTTCAGTCCATGTCCAGCCCTGCAGGGCGTCCATGCCATTCTTGGGATTGGCGGCCAGTTCAACACCGCTCCAGCCAATCGGTTTACGCTCCCGCATTCCTCCAAACAGTCCGTGCTTTCTTTCATGAATGGAAAGGGTGTCATATGCCTGCCAGCGGTCCATAGACGCTTCGTGATCCCGAATCATCTCGGTCTGCCCTCGCCATTCCACCCGGAGCATATTGAAAAGATTCAACGTACTGGAACGGTTCTTCGAGTAATCATCGAGCGAACCCGTCACCACCTCGCGCAGCCTGCCCCGGTCATCTCCCTTGCGCTGAACGCTAAGTCTTTCATTGGGTTCTGGCACAAACGCGTGAAATGAGGCGTCCGCCTTGTTCATGACCTCGGTGGCCAGCTGCGTCATGAACCAGCCATTGGTCGTGGCATTCATCGCGGTCTGTCCTGCTGATAATGCCTTGACGTACAGCCCCCTTGCGCCCACTTCGACGCTGCTGATCAACTGGAGCGCCTGATTGGCCGCCTCGGCCATCTCACTGACCTCTTTGATGAACTGACCCCAGTACGGAATCCACCAGGTTTTGTTGTCAACAGTCTTCACCACCTGCGTGAGAAACCCCGTATACGACAACAGCGTCGCAGTCTGCGCAATGGCCACCTCATTGAAGATGATGGCCCGGTTGCTGTAGGCGTAGTAATTGAAGACGCGCGCCCGCCAGAGACCAGCGCTGTAGGCGGCTGCATCGGTTGCGTTGACCAGCCGCATGCGCGCGGTCGTGACCTGCCCTGTCGAAAACTGAAAGAAGGTCAGCATGGCCACGATGACCAGAATGAACATGCCCAGCACCAGCGCCTGGCCCTTCTGCCGGTGTGCGGGTGGATGGGCATGCCTGAACCTCGGCTTCATGGAAGTTTCTCCAGAAGAATGG
The DNA here is from genome assembly GCF_003892345.1 of Lautropia dentalis. Taxonomy (GTDB): domain Bacteria; phylum Pseudomonadota; class Gammaproteobacteria; order Burkholderiales; family Burkholderiaceae_E; genus Lautropia; species Lautropia dentalis. The sequence continues at coordinate 1,678,151 of NZ_RRUE01000001.1, read as the reverse complement.
TTGTGGATGGAAACGATCACTGAAAAAAATCGGCTCTGGCATTCGACGTTGCAGTGGGGGTGCAATCGATGCCAGAGCCGGGTCTGATGGGCCCGGGGGGCGCATCGCGTGGAATCACAGAGAATCCATCATGCGTTACTCCCCGGATGAACAGACTTCACAGCCTGTGCCATCAGTGATTGCCGCCGTTGTAGTTGTTCAGGGTTTTCTTCGTGCCCGCCTGGCTGAGCGCATTTTCTGCAGCCGCTTTCGCCGCATCGATCGACGTTTTGGCATCCTCACCAGCAATTTCATGAGCAATACCCGCCGTGCTGGAGCGGATCGCGCCACCCAGGAACGAATACGTCCCGATCGCCGCCACGCCCACGAGGGCAACGATCACGATGTATTCGGTCATGCCCTGGCCCAGCGACTTGCGGCGGGAGGTCTTGCGTTGCGCAGCCATGTCGGCGGCGGCGTTGATGGAAGAGGAAGCGGCGTTTTTGGTGTTCATGGTTTGGGTGGCCTCGGCCTTGATGGTGTTGAAGGAAAAAACGGGGGTTTTTACTGCGTGTGCCATTTGGTTTCTCCAGGTGGCGTGTTGAAAGTGACGCCATCTTGAGCGTTCCGCGTTTTTCCGGCAATCGGCCAGATGGACATGCATGGATAGGCCATTTGGCTTATCCTTTCTGACCACGGGTTTCGATATTCCGGCGGCTCGCGTGACCTTTTTCCTGTTTTTTGTGGGGGCAGCTGCTTTCACAGGAACCTGTTCACGATGCGCGCCTTTCCGATGAACGGCCGGATAGTCCATCCGGCCTGGCCATATGGACTGGCCGGCCTGCCGCTCATCCCCCTGCAATCGCCACTGCTGCCCGTACCATTTGTCCTCTTCCGTGCAAGAATGCACAGGCTTCTTTTTGCGTGCGGCGCCCCCCGTGGCATCGGTAGCATGAAGCAGGTGGATCTGCAGCCGGAGCAGCAGGTACTAAAACCGGGGGCCGGCAATGGATGCGTGCTGGGCCATGTAATGTCTACTGTGGCACGCGAAAGAAGTCCGCTACGCGGGACTGGATAATTCCCCCACGATGGTGGAGGCTCCCAACCGGTTCAATGCGCCCTTCATAGGGGCGGGGCTCGCAAGCTATGTTCTGTATGACGGCGGCCGGCTACCGCTGGCCGATGCGAGCTTCGACCGCGTGCTCAGCGTAAACACCGTGTATTTCTGGCGGGATCCTGCGCTGATGCTGACAGGGATCCGAACGGGATAGAAGATGTCATGGCAACCAGCCGGCGGAGCGAATGCGGGGACGGATAGATGCCCCCGGCAGGAAATACATCCGCTCCGCCGGACGGTTGCCCATGAACATGCCCGACAGCCCGGCACGGTTGCTGCATGGTCCGTGCAGCCGACGGCCTGCACGGTCAGTCAGGCTGTCAGGCCGGCATCAGAACTGCTCGGCCTCGGTCGAGCCCTTCAGCGCCGTGGTGGAGCTTTCAGCCCCTTCGATGGCGGTGGTCACGGCGTCGAAATAGCCGGTACCCACCTCACGCTGGTGCTTGACGGCCGTGAAGCCACGGTCGGCCGCGGCAAACTCGGCCTGCTGCAGCTCGACGAAGGCCGACATGTTCTCGCGTGCATAACCGTGCGCCAGATGGAACATCGAGTAGTTGAGCGCATGGAAGCCCGCCAGCGTGATGAACTGGAACTTGTAGCCCATGGCGCCCAGTTCGCGCTGGAATTTGGCAATGGTGCTGTCGTCGAGGTTCTTCTTCCAGTTGAAGCTGGGCGAGCAGTTGTAGGCCAGCAGCTTGCCGGGGAACTGCTTGTGGATGGCCTCGGCAAACTTGCGGGCGTATTCCAGATCCGGCTTGCCGGTCTCACACCAGACCAGATCGGCATAGGGTGCGTAGGCCAGACCCCGCGAGATGGCCTGCTCCAGCCCGGGCTTGCTGCGGAAGAAGCCTTCGACGGTGCGTTCACCGGTCAGGTGGGGTTTGTCGTTGTCGTCGATGTCGGAGGTGACGAGGTCGGCTGCTTCGGCATCGGTACGGGCCACCAGCACAGTGGGCACACCGCACACATCGGCCGCCAGACGGGCCGCAATCAGCTTGGCCACGGCATCGCGCGTGGGCACCAGCACCTTGCCGCCCATGTGGCCGCATTTTTTCACGGAGGCGAGCTGGTCCTCGAAATGCACGCCAGCCGCACCGGCATCGATCATGGCCTTCATCAGTTCGAAGGCGTTGAGCACGCCGCCGAAGCCCGCCTCGGCATCGGCCACGATGGGGGCAAAGTAATCGATGTAGCCGGCGTCCCCCGGATTCTTGCCCTCGGACCACTGGATCTGGTCGGCGCGGGTAAAGGTGTTGTTGATGCGGCGCACGACCTGCGGCACGGAGTTGGCCGGATACAGTGACTGGTCGGGGTACATCTCGCCCGCTCCATTGGCGTCGCCAGCCACCTGCCAGCCGGACAGGTAGATGGCCTTCAGCCCGGCCTTGACCTGCTGCATGGCCTGGTTGCCGGTCAGTGCACCCAGCGCGTTGATGAACGGCTCTTCGTTGATCAGTTTCCAGAGCTTTTCGGCACCGCGGGAGGCCAGGGTATGGGCGGGCTGCAGGGAACCCCGCAGGTTCACCACGGTATCGGCGGTGTAGCCGCGGCGGATGCCTCGCCAGCGCGGGCTCTCGGCCCATTCTTTCTGCAGGTTCTGGGCTTGCTGTTCACGTGTCAGCATGGGTCTGTCTCCTTTGTTCTGGGGGTGTTGGACATGTCCTCCATTCTGCCCCAGAAAACCCACCTCGAATCTTCGGGGATTACCCGCACGGAAAGTAGGTTATTGGGGCGGCTCACCGTTTTGGTCCCAGGAAGCGGCAAGCACGATTTTGTAATATGAAAACTCATTCATACCTATGAAATGCCGTGGAACGCGTGTGGCGCCGGCCGCCCCGGCATGAAACGGGCGTGAAGCGTGTCATGATGGTCTCGCCCGTCCCTGCACTTGCCTCGAATCCGAACACTGCCAGCCCTGCCCCGCTCTCAGCTGCCCCGCAGCGCACGCAACGGCGGCGTATCGAGCAGGTGCCAGACGTTCCAGCCGCCGGCCAGCACGATGAACACGGTACTGGCCAGGATACTGCCCGCCAGCAGCCAGGGGCTGGGCTGGTAGGCAAAGTCGAACACCTGCCGGGCAAGCTGCCAGCCCATGACGGTGGCCCCCGCTGCCCCCATCAGGCCGGCTAGCAGGCCAGTGGCCGACAGTTCGACCAGCTGCGCCAGTCCCAGCTGCCGGCGGGACGCGCCCAGTGCACGCATCAGGGCCACTTCGGCCACACGCTCGTCGCGCAGGCTGCCCATGGCGGCATAGAGCACCACACAGCCAGCCGCCACGGTGAACAGGAAGAGAAACTGCACGGCACTGACGACCTGGCCGATCATCGACTGGATCTGGGCACCGATGACGCCGGTGTCGATGATGGTGAGGTTGGGCATGGCAGCCGACAGGCGTCGCACCACGCCCTCCTTCCCGGCCGGCACATGGAAGGCCGTGATCAGGTTCTGCGGCTGGCTGGCCAGCACGGCCGGCGAGCCGATCATGAAGAAGTTCACCTGCATGGAGTCCCATTTCAGCTCACGGGCACCGACCAGCGTCATTTCGGATGTCTGGCCGCCGACATCGAAGCACAACCGGTCTCCCAGGGACAGGCCGAGTGTGTCCATGATGCCGGTCTCGGCCGACACTTCCGCGGCCTCGGGGTCGATCCACCGCCCCCGCGCCTGCTGGTTGTGGGCCGGCAGCTGGCTGGCATAGGACAGGTTGAACTCGCGGTCCACCAGGCGACGGGCACGGTCCTCGGGGTAGTCCTCGGGACGTACGGGGCGGTCATTGATGGCCACCAGGCGGCCCCGTACCATCGGATACAGCGTCACCGGTCCCAGACCCGCTTCATCGAGGATCTGGTGCACCGTCTGCTGCTGGTCGGGCTGGATGTTGATGACGAAACGGTTGGGAGCGTCGGGCGGTGCGGCCTGCTGCCACGCGGCCAGCAGGTCGTTGCGAATGACGGTGAGCAGCAGCAACGCCATCAGGCCGACCGTCAGCGCCACGATCTGCACGGCGGTCATCGACAGGCGCCGGGACCAGCCGGTGAGGGACAGCCGCAGGATCAGCCCCCAGCCCGGCCGGGCCGCGCGCGGACGCAGCCGGGACGCCAGCCACACGCCCCCCATGGCCAGCAGCACGAAGACCACAGCGGCCAGCACGAAGCCCCCAAGGGCCAACAGGGCCAGCCGCGTATCCCCCACCAGCCAGAGCAGCAGCACGGCAAAGGCGCCCAGCGACACGCCCAGCACCAGCCAGACGGACAGACCCGGCGCCCCCAGATCGCGGCGCAGGACACGCAGGGGCGTGATGCCGGACAGGCGCAGCACCGGCACGGCGGCAAAGCCGAGCACCAGCACGACGGCCACCAGCAGGGCCTGCAGGGCCGGCCAGGCCGAGGCTGCCGGCAGTGAGGTTTCCAGCACGACGCGGGCCAGACCGATCAACGCGTGATGGGCGGCCCAGCCCAGCGTGACACCGAGCACGCCACCGGCCAGCGCCAGCCAGAGCATCTCCAGCCCCAGCGCCCGGGCCAGCAGCCGCTGCGACAATCCCATGGCCTTGAGGATGGCAAAGCCGTCCAGATGCCGTTCGGCAAACCGGCGGGCACCCAGCCCGATGGCCACGGCGGCAATCAGCGCCGATAGCAGCGACACCAGGGCCAGAAACTGGCGGGCACGGGTGAGCGTGTTCTGGATTTCGGGGCGACCATCGTCGAGGTTCTCCAGATGCTGCCCGGCCCCCAGCTGCGGACGCAGCCAGGTCTGGTAGTCGCTCATGGCCTGGGCCGGGCCTGCCACCAGCAGCCCGTAGGTCAGGCGGCTGCCGGGCCCGGTCAGGCCCGTAGACGGCAGATCGTCGAGCGCCAGCATCAGGCGGGGCGCAAAGTTGACGAAGGAGGCGCCGCGGCTGGGCTCCATCAGGATGAAGCGGCTGATGACGAAACTGCGATTCCCCAGCGTCAGGCGCTCACCCAGCTTCAGGTCGAGCGACTGGGCCAGTGCCTCGTCGACGAAGACGGTGCCGGGTGCGGGAGCGCAGTCGATGGGCAGGCCGAGCGTTTCACCGGTTTCGCTGGTACTGCTGGTTTTACCGGTTCCGGGCTGCGACACCGGGGCAAGCTGTCTGCCGGTCCCGGGTTGCGCGGCAGCACCAGCTACCTGCCCCGGTCCTGCGCTCTGTTCCGACCCTGCTGTCTGTCCCGATCCTGTTCCCGGCTGCATCGCGGCCGCCGCCCCAGTCGCGCCGGCTGGCCGATCACCCGGATGGAGGGTTACGGCATCCTTGCCTCCCGTCCCCACCATGTGCCCACCAGCCGCCGTATTCCCCGAACCGCCCGACGTGCAGAAATCCGGATTCACGGCGTCGGGCGTGACCGTCAGTACGCCACGCAACGGGTAGCGCTGGCTGACGGCCAGCACCGAGGCGAGCTGGGTGGGTGGAAGTTCCTCATCAGCGTTGAGGTCGGGGTCGGAGGCATCACCCCGGTCCTGCGGGCCGGCATGGGGCTGCGGACCCGCATGATCGGCCATGGCCATGCTGGGGAAGGACACGGTGTGCGCCACCTGCAGGCCGGACGCCGTGGCACGCTGCGCCCAGGCTTCCGGGACGGGGCGGTCGGCACGTACCACCAGATCGGCCCCCAGCAGGTGCAATGCCTGCTCGTTGAGCGCACGATCGAGGCGATCGACAAAGAATCCGACGGTGGTGACGGCGGCCACGGCCACCAGCAGCGCCATCAGCAGCAGATTCAGTTCACGCGCCCGAAAATCCCGCCACAGCAACAGCCAGGACAGGCGAAGGGACGAAATGCGCGGGGAGGAAGCGGAAGGCTGCGACATGGAGGATCGATGAATGGAAAGAGCTGTACCGTCTGGTGGCACCGCCCGGCGGCCCTGGCGACAACAGCCGGCCAAATGGAACGTGTCATGAACTCATTCAGCCCCGCGCTGGCCCCGCTCGTGTGCCGACAGGGCGGCCCCGTTGAATCGCGTCCGAAAATACATCATGTCCAGGCGAGGCCGGGCACCCTGCCAGGCCGGCGCCGGGAAAGACGGATGATTAGGATAACCAGATGAAAAAGGACCGAAGCATCAGGTGACGGGTAACCCGTCGACCGGCTTGGCCTTCAGGCCCTGGTCGACGGCACCCAGCACATCGGCGGTGGTGGGAATGACCCCCACACCGCCAAAGCTGGCGCAGAAGCTGTCGCCGGATACGGCGCACTGGACGGCGTCGAAGTCGGCAAAGATGCCGACCGTGGGACGGCCGAGCGCACCGGCCAGATGGGTAAAGCCGGTATCGAGCCCCACGACGATGCGCGCCATGCCGATGACCCGTGCCGCATCGTGCACCGACAGGAAGGGAGGCAGGATCTGCCGGGTGGCATGATCGCCCGCTACGCGGGCCGAAGCCTCGGCCAGCCGTCTGGCCCTTGCCTCTTCGGCAGGCGAGCCCCAGAACCAGACCAGATCCAGCCCGGCCCGCTGCAGGTGCACGGCCACCTCGACCCACTGGTCTTCCGGCCAGAGCTTGGCGTCGCGGCTGGCACCGGTGACCAGCAGGGCCAGCGGGCGCCCCCCGGGCAGCCAGGGGGCCTCCTGCGGCGTCAAGGGCGCAACCGAGAGGCCGAAGCGGGCCGGCGTGTCGATGCCATAGCCCAGCGCCGCCGCTCCGATGGCCCGGTTGCGGCGTACGACGTGCCAGTCACGCGGTACGTCGACCTTCTGGTCGTAGGCCAGTGCGGCGAGCGGTTCACGTGCAGAAGCGCGGTCGGGCCCCACACGATGGCCGCCAGCCTGGAGGTGTGCCAGACGCACGACGGCCGCACTCTTGATGAGCCCCTGGCAGTCGAGAATCCAGTCGTAGCGGCGAGTCTGCAGTGTGCGCAGAAAATCGCCCAGCGCCTTGCGTGTATCGGCCTTGCCCAGTGACTTGCGCCAGCGCCGCCACGAGATGGGAATGACCTCGTGCACGGCCGGATTGAGGGCGGGCAGTGCCGAGAAGGCCGATTCGACCACCCAGTCGATCTGGGCATCCGGACAATGGGCCTTCAGATCGGTGGCCAGCGGCTGGGCGTGGACGACATCCCCCATGGAGGACATCTTGACGATCAGGATTCTCGGCATGGGCAGACGCAGAAACTGAAACGCCGCAACCGAGAAAACCGGTGCGGCGCGTCAATAAAAGCAAATAATGTGTCTGTGTAGAACAGATCAGCTCAGACCCAGTTCGCGGAGCATGTTACGCTCTTCGATGGCCCGACGCGCCTCGCGCAGACGCTTGGCCTGCTCGGTGACGGCGATGTCCGCATAATCTTCCGGCCGCGATTCGACGCGACCGGCGCGCATACGGGCTGCGTGCCGTGCCGTGACGATGGCACTGTGGTGATGTGCGGTCATGGCTGAATTAGGTTTACGAGTCGATTTCATCCCTCAGTCCCGTTAAGCTAAGAATGAAAGGCGTGCCTCATGCGTCAAGCGAAGATGCCATTGAAAACGGCACCCCAAAAACGGTCTAAACTGCAAGCCCGCCCTGCTTTCAGCACTTCTTGAAACACGATGAGATTTAATAGTATAACACACCGCCGTCTGTCCCTCGCGATCGTCCTTTTCTCCTGGGGCAGTGTGGCCGTGGCACTTTTCACGCAGCATGTGCTTGACATGCAGCCGTGCCCGTGGTGCATCGCGCAGCGTATCCTGTACCTTCTGGCGGGCGCCCTGGCGCTGCTGGGGTGCGTGCCGTCCGGCCAGGGTGGGGGCGGACGTGCCCTGGCGCTGCTGTTCAACCAGCTGGTCGGGCTGACGGCAGCATCGGCGCTCTGTGTGGCGCTGTACCAGAATTTCGTGGCGGCAGCCGACGGTTCCTGCATGGTCACGGCAGCCGACAAATTCCTGATGGCCTCCGGGCTTTCGGACTGGCTGCCCGAGGTGTTCGAACCCCGCGCCAACTGCGCCGAGGCCAATGTGGGCATGCTGGGTGTACCCTATTCCCTGTGGAGCGCGGCCCTGGCCATTCTGCTGATGGCCATCAACGGGCTGGATTTCGTGAAGCTGATCAGGGGCGGTACGGCACAACAGGGCGTCTGACACGCCAGCTCACAGCGGCACGCTTCTGCCCACGAAAAAGGCCAAATGCCGGATTCATTCACGAAACCTGCGGCAGGAGCATGGCAAAATGTGGCTCCCTCCCCCCTCATGTGGTCCCCTTTCAGGCGGTTTCCCTTGCCTCCTTCTCCATGATCCCGATTCCTCCCCATTCCCAGCCCACTTCGCACGCACCGCTCATCGAGCTGCTGGCGCAGTATCCGCTGTTTGCGGGGCTGCCGCCAGAGGTGCTGGCGCGGCTTGCGGAAGGTGCATGGGCGCAATCGCTGGGCGCGGGTGAAACGGCCTTTCACGAGGGCGACAGCGCCACCCACTATCTGCTGATCGTCACGGGCCAGCTGGAAATGGTGCGCTTCAGCCAGGAGGGTGACGAACACGTGTTCCAGTCGTTCGGACCCGGGTCGCTGGTGGCCGATGCCGCCATGTTCATGCAGCATGGCCGCTACCCGATGAGTTCGCGGGCCAGCAGCGGGCCGCTGACCATCTGGAGGCTCTCGGGCGCTGCACTGCGCGCCACCTGCGAAAATCACCCCCCACTGGCCATGCGGCTGCTGCAGCGCTTCAGCCTTCGGCTCTATCACCGCGTGAACGAGGTGGAGTGGCTGACCAGCAGCACCGCCCAGCAGCGGCTGGCGGCGTATTTCATTTCGCTGCGCAAACAGCAGGGCGACGAGCTGAGCTTTCCGCAAAGCCAGCGCCACGTGGCCGCCCAGCTTGGTATCCGCCCCGAAACCCTCAACCGCCTGCTGGCCGACTGGCAGAGCCGGGGGTGGATCACCGGCTCGCGCCGCAAGTGGCAGCTGTGCGAGGCCGAGCCGCTGGAGCGCATGGCCGAGGGCAAGGCACGGCCGTTCTGAGTTTCTCTCCGCGCCAGCTACCGGCACCCGGGGGCGGGCCAGCGTTGCACCGTCCTGCATGTCCCTGGCATGTGTGGTGGACTCATTCATCGCCATGAAAAAGCCGGCAGATGCCGGCTTTTTCATGGGGCGACGACAGGCTTTCCTGCCTCACCCTAGAGGCACGCCTCACGGAGAAGGTCGGAAAGCGCCGGGCAGGGGGAAGGCGCCCCCGACCCCTCCCCTGAGCGCCTGGGCCGTCCTCACTTGAACAGGCCCTTCAGCGCATCCTTGGCCTTTTTGGTATCGACCTTGTCGTTGAGCTTGTCGGACAGGCCGCTCTTGTCGAGCTGCTGCTTCAGCTTGTCGTCGACCTTGCCCTTGAGTTCATTGCCCACCTTGGACTTCAGGGCGTCCTTGGCTGCGGCCGACCAGTCGATCTGCCAGGCGGGTGCATCGAAGGTACCGGTCAGGTGAACCGGAATGGTGACACCATGCAGCTCGGAGAGGTCACGACCGCCCTGGCCGCTGCTGGTTCCCACCACCGAGGCACGCACCGTGTAGTCGAGGACGCTGCGGCCGATGTCGATGGCGCCATCACCACCCACGCGGATCAGCGGCGACTTCAGCGACAGGTCATTGCTGCGTGCCACGCCGTTGGCCAGCTGGAAGCTCACCGACATCTCGGTAAAGTCGGTCTTCTGGCTCTTGTCGGCAGCCTGGTTCTGCGTGCCGGTGTTGGCCTTGAACATGTTCTTCGCTTCACGCAGCTTCTCGCCCAGGTTGATGCCCTTCAGCGCACCATTCTTGAGGTTGAGTGCCACGTTGCCGCCCAGCGAGCGTTTCATGGCCTCCACGGTACCGCCGCCGGTGTTGACGGCCACGTTCAGGTTGCCGGTCCCTTCCAGCATGTCCTGGTTGGCCACGGCCTTGAGCAGCGGCTCGATGGAGATGCCCGAGAAATCGGTCTTGAGCGTGATCTTGTTGGCCGCCGGCGAGGAGCCGGTGGCAGCCGTGGCGCTGCCGTTGAGGCGACCACCGTAGAGCGCCGCGCTGATCGGCGAGGCAGTCAGCTGGCCGTTGGCGATCTTCGCATTGGCCTTGATCTGACGCGCTTCCAGACCACGGGCGATCAGGTGGCCGATACCCACGCGGGCATCCAGCGTCAAACCCTTCAGGGCCGACAGGTCCACCGGGGTTTCAGCCGTGCTGGCCGGTGCCGGCTCGGCGGCAGCCGTGGTGGTTTTGGGGGCCGGGAACAGCTGATCGACGTTGATCTCGTCGGCATCCAGCTCGACGTTGATCTTCGGCGTCTTGAAGCCGTTGACGCCGGCCTTCAGTGCCATGTTGGCCTTGTCGAGCAGGGCCGTCAGGTTGGCCATGGCCGTTTCCTTCTTGATGTCGGCCGACACCGAGCCACCCAGCTTCAGCGAGGAGGCGGCCTTGGACACGGACGGATCCTCGATGTTGACCTGACCATCCAGTTTGCTGAGTGCGTAACGGCCATTGGCCAGGCTGGCCTGCACCGGCGTGGCCAGTTTGGCGGCCACGGTACGGCCGTCCTGCTTCAGCGTGGCATCCAGTCCCAGACTGTTGATCTTCAGGTCATCGGCGGTACCACCGACCCCGGCCAGCGTCAGCGCGGCCGCCAGCCATTCCTTGTCGCCCAGGCTCACTTTGGCCTGCACGGTGTCACCCGATGCCTTGTCGCTGGCAATGGCCAGACGCGGCGCCGCCACCGTGGTGCGGAAGCTGTCGACCCCCATGCGGCCCTGGGCATCCATGGCCAGCTCGTTCACGTCGATGACCGGCCCCTGCGGATTGAAGGTAAAGCCCTTGAGCTTGAGCGCGAACTGCTGCACCTGCAGCGTGTCGATGGCCCCCTTCAGGCCGGCACTGAAATCGCTGAAACCGTACTGCCCCTCGTCCAGATCGATGGAGAGCTGGCCGCTGAGGTTGAAATCCCCCCGGGCCTCGGGCGAGCTGGCGCCAAAGCCGAGCTGCAGTGACACCGGCGTCTGGACGACATTGGCCAGCGGACCGGTTTCGAGGTTGACCCGTTCCAGCGTGTAGGTCTGGGCCGCCTGACGGTCATCGAAGGTGACGCGTGCGTTCTTGAGCGTCACGCCGTTGATGTGAAAGGCCGGGATCTTGCCATTCGAGGCGGTTTCGGGCTGCTTGTCGGCTTCGGGTGTGGTTTTGGCCGTACCGGCCCCCAGCAGGTCATCGATGCTGAGGGTGCCGTCGGCGTTGCGCACCACCTTGGCCTGCAGACCATCGACAGTGATGGAGTCGGCCTGCACATCACCCTTGAGCAGCGGCAGCAGTGCCACACTGACCCGGGCCGCGTTCAGGCTGGCCGCATTCTGCTCGGGCTGGTTGGGCTCGGACAGGCGAACCACCGGCAGCGACACCCCCACGCTGGGGAACAGCGTCAGCTTGAGATCCCCTTCGAAGGTCAGCGTGCGTTTGTAGCGGTCGGCCACGAAGCCGGCAATCTGCGGCTTGAAATAGTTGACATCGACAAAACTGACCGCAATGGCTGCCACGACCACAAGGCCCAACAGTACGCCAACGGCGATCGACAACTTCTTGATCATGACTGGACTCCAATCAGTGAATTCAGACGCCCGGCAAGCGTGAACACCCCCTCATCCACCGGCACCGGCTGCTGCCCCTGCGCCTGCAGGACCGCCAGCAGGCGGTGCAGGTGCTCGGCCCCGGGCAGCACGGCCCCGTAGAACAGCACTTCATCCCCGGCGGTGACCAGCAGCGTGGGAAAGGTTTCCACGTCGAGGTCACCCACCAGGTCGGCATCGTCTTCCACATCCAGCCAGACGAAGGCGCTGTCGGAATGACGGCTGGCCTCCCCGGCCAGCACGGCGCGGTAGTCACGACAGGTTCCACACCAGTCTGCACACAGGCAGCTCACCACCATGCGAACCGTACCGGCCGGACGGTGGATCAGATCAGGGGAATCGGACATGCAGCGCGACAGAGCCCGGGAGGAGAAAGACGCAAGCCATGGATGAATGGTGCCATGCCGGCTGGATACGTGGGAAGTGGGAAGGCCGGACGGACACTGCCCGGGATTATAGAGCGTGTCATTGACCGTGTTATGGGCGCCCCGTCCCTGTGCAGACCACAGGCGCGTGCCATGGGCGCGTGCCATGGGCGCATTCGTTTCCGTGCTGGCTCCAGCCGTGTGCCGACAGGGCACTGCGCAGGCAGGGCTGGCCGGGTCACTCCTGTCATGGAGCGGAACGAGGGCTGGTCACAGAACACCGCACAGGCAGGGCTGGCCCCCTTGCCAGGCAGGACAGCGCCGACAGCACTGCCGCGCGCCCATCCTGCCGCGCCAGCCGCCCGAACGGCCCGATGATGCGCCGCCGCCACAGATCGGCAACAAAGACGCCCGGCGCCACTGCACGAAACGTGATGGATTCGACAGACAACTTCGCCCGCGGCACGGATGATCATGGGATTGCATACACGGCGATCCCGCTCATGGAGGCCAAACAGTTTCTGACCCCCCCTGTAGATGTCGATGGCAGCCGCCTGGCCTTCGTGGGCCCGATCGAGCCGGGACGCGAGGCCGAAACCTTCGCGACGCTGCTGACCTTCACCACCTTTGCCGAGCGGTCCGCCGCCGTCATCGATGAGGCCTATGCCACGGCCTGCGCCGGCACCGGCGCGGCCAGCCGGCTCAACGAAGACCGCTGGTACGACATCGCCCGCGAATACTTCGAGGAGTACCTGGAGCAGCTCAGCATCGCATCGGCCGATGAACTCAACAGCCACCTGCACTGGCTGGACGTGCACTTCTTTGCCCGTCACCCGGGCTACGAGGGCGCCCGGATGATGATCGAGCGTTTTCTGGTCACCCGGGGCGGGCCGCTGCACTGAGCCGCCACTGCCCTGCCCGACCGCCGGCGTTCCTTCCGGAACGGACGGCGGTTTTTTTTATCTGGAGGGCCACCGGGGGCCTTGAAACGCCACCGGCCATCCCTATCTTCGAAGCACGGGCGCCGAAACGCCGGGCCCGTGAATCTCATCGCTTGAACTTCGAGGATAGAAAACCATGAACCAGTTTGATTTTGCTCCGCTGTACCGCTCCGCCATTGGCTTCGACCGTCTGGCCCGCATGCTGAACAATTCGATGCGCAACGACTCGCAGCCAAGCTACCCCCCCTACAACATCGAGATTGCCGGCGAGAACGCCTACCGCATCACGATGGCCGTGGCCGGTTTCGACCGCTCGGAAATCGAGATCGAGGTCGAACAGGACGGCCTGAAGGTGACCGGTCGCAAGCGTCCGCAGGAAAACCAGCCCACCTACCTGCATCGCGGCATTGCTGCGCGCGATTTCTCGCACCGCTTCCAGCTGGCCGAGCACGTCCGCGTGACGGGCGCCTCGCTCAACAATGGCCTGCTCGACATCGACCTGGTGCGGGAAATTCCGGAAGCCATGAAGCCGCGCCGCATCGACATTCGCGACAGCGCCAGCATTGCCGCGCCCCAGGCCGAAGTGCTGGAAAACCAGGCCGAACCGAAAGTCGCCTGATACCGCCCGGTCCCACCCGTACGGCCTGAATGTCACACCAGACAGGGCTGGCGGCCCTGTCTGCGCCATGACTGGCTGATCGTTCTGCTGCTGATTCGATCAAAAATGGGGGGCACACAGGCCGTTCGGGTGGTGTCAGTCCAGCGGCACACGACGCAAAAAAGCCGGATCCCGTGAAGGTCCGGCTTTTTTGCGTCCGTCAGTGCGGTCCGTCAGCGCGTTTATGGACTCATTTGCCCTCGGCAATGGACTCATTCGCCCTCGGCACTCATTCGTCCCCGCGCCCCCCGGTCCCGGCCGGCAGCCGGGGCGCCGCAGACAAGAGGCGCACTGCACAGACAGGGCAGGCGACCTCGCCCGGCAGAGCAACGCCGGGCCATTCCGGCATCAGGCGCCGTTGTTGATCAGCTCGGCACGCAGGCGGTCACGCGCGAAGTTCTTTTCGGCGTTGGTGAGCTTGCCGTGACCCAGGTCGGCATAGATGTGGTGGATGAGCAAACGGTCGAGCGCTGCATCGATGCGGCGGCTGGTGGGATCGACCTCGGAGCACAGGCCAGCCTGCTCCTCGACGAACACCTTGACCGACTCGATGATCTGCTGGCGGCTTTCGTCGTCCAGCGGCGTGTGCTCGTTGCGCAGGCCCGGATAACCCGAGGCCGACGACGATGCCTGATAGCCCCCGGCAGCCGGCGTTGCGCCCACGGCGGTATTGACCAGCCCGCTGGCATAGGAGGCCGGCTGGCTGTATTCGTAATCGCCCCCGCCGGGTGGCACGGCCGGCGGCACATAGCGCATGACGGCGGAGAGATCGTACACACCCAGACGGGCCACCCGGTCGGCCCGGCTGGTGATTTCGAAGCTCTGGCGGTGCGAGACACCCAGCTCGGTATCCTCGACACCGATGACGGCGATACGCACACCCTTTTTCTGGGCCATTTCGATACCGATGGCGAAGTCGCCATCACCGGTAACCAGGGCAGCATCGGAAATTGCGCCGTTGCTGGCCAGCTCGATCAGATCGGTGACGATGAGCGAATCGACGCCACGCTGCTGGCCGGCCGCATTGACGATACCGGAGCGAAAATGCACATCGGGCAGCTCGGCAATGGCCCGCTGCTGCGGTGACAGGCCGCTGGCCATGACACCGTCGTACCAGTAGACGCGCAGCAGCTCGCGGGTGGTCAGGCCCAGTGCGGTGCGTGTCTTTTCCAGCAGCAGGTTGATCAGCGCTGCCGGATTCATCACTTCAAGGTGGTGTCTTTTGGTCGAGGCGCGCTCGCTGACGATTTCTGCCGACTGATGCAGCAGATAGCCAGCATCCACCATGACAACAAAACGATCCATGTCGAGAGATTCCATTAAGAAAGTAATTAACCAGTGCCGCCCCCCGATGGGCAGCTGGAGCGGGTTGGGCCTGCACCGGCATCCGACCTGTTAAATGATTCAGTATAACCTGACGGTTCCCGACTCGATCGGGCCCCTGGCCAGGGACAACCGTGGCCACCGCGGCGTTCCCGTAACGGGACGCCAGCGGCAACCGGTCTGGTCACTCCTCCCGGCGCGGCAGACGTACCCCAGGAACCCGCCCCGCCGAAGCAGGAGTGACCACGACTGTTGCATCATGAACACAGTCTGCTGGATGCTGGACCGCAACCCCGCCCCTGCCATGCAGGCCACCGGCAACGGGTCACTGTCATATCCAGTGGGGAAAATACCGCGTTGCCAACGGGGCAGGCTGATCCATGTCAAGCGGACACAGGGAAGTGAGTGGCAGGCAGGGCACTTGAGGGATGGACGGGGGTGTTTGGGGGCAGGTGTCGGCACGAAAGCGACAGATGGGGGTGGGCTGGTCTGTCGTGAATCAGTGCCCACCGGGCAACTCGTACAGAAAAGAGGGAATACGATGACTATCGTGCGCAAAACTTTGGCTGACCTTCCCCCCATCTCTCCCGAGCGCGCGGCCGAACTGCGCGCCATGGCTGAGCGCCCGGACAGCGAGATCGATCTGGGCGAGGCCCCGGAGCTGGATGCCGAAGGCTGGCGCAACGCCATTCCGGGGAAATTCTTCCGCCCGCTCAAGACACAGATCACCATCCGTGTCGACAAGGATGTGCTGCACTGGCTCAAGAGCGGTGGCAGTGGCTACCAGAGCCGGCTCAACGCCATCCTGCGCGAGGCCATGGTCCGCGAGCAGAAGGACGAGACGGCGCGTCAGCCGAAGGCCGAGGCGATATCTGCCTGACGCTCCGCAGAGGCAGTTCTCCCTGCACCAGTCCAAACCCCGGTGCCGGTGGGCCTCCCCGGTCCGAGTGGACTACTTCCCTGCCCCGCGCCGGACGGCATCCGGCACTCAGGATTGAAGGGACATCGCTCGTGGCCACAGAGCGGGTCGAGCAAAGCAGCCCATCAGTACAGAAGGAAGGTCCAGAACAGAATGGTCAGGCCGATCCAGACGATGGCATCGCAGAGCTGCTCGCGAGATTCCTTGCGTTCCTGCCTCCGGATTTCTCTTTCAATAGCAAGAATCTCTGGTTCGCGGAACCGAAAACTTGATGGCATGGCGGGGCTCCTTTTGGAATCGCCGCCATGATCAGGAACCTCGGCACGGCCGACAATCGCTGGCGCTATCGAACGAGGTCCTGCGTCACGCTCCTGGCGAATTTTTCCTGCTGGCTGAGCGGATGTAACTGCCAGAAAACTGGCGGAAGCGGTGAGATTCGAACTCACGGACCGTTGCCGGTCGGCGGATTTCAAGTCCGCTGGGTTAAACCACTCCCCCACGCTTCCGGATGGTTTTGCCGGACCGAGGATGGTCCGCAAACCCTCGGGCCTCGAGGATGTCGGCACATGCGCGACGGGCCCGGCGATGGTGCACGGGGCGTACCCTGCAGGCAGGGTACGCCACTGGCGAAGCGGCCATTCTACCCGAAGCCGGCCTGATCGACACAGGCAGGCGCTATCATCACAACGTCCACGGGTTGATGCGCCATCTGCATCAGCGCCACTCCCATCCCGCGCCCCCATGACAGAACCGAGATCCGCCGCTTCTTCCCCTCCCCGCCCGCTCCTGGTGCGCTTCGGCGCCATGGGCGACCTGGTGCTGGTCCAGCCGATGATCCGGCTGCTGAGCGAGCGCTTCGGCGCCCCCGTGGACATTCTGTCGGCCGGCGGCTGGGTGCGTCCGCTTTACGAGGGCCAGCCCGGTGTGGGAGAGATCTTTCTGCTGAAGAAGCGCAAGCTGCCCTGGTGGCTGAGCGCCGAGAAACGCGCGCTGCTGGCAGGACTGCGTGCACGGGGACCACGCCCGGTGTGGTACTGCGACTTCGATGAGAAGCTGCTGCCCCTGCTGGCCCGCGCAGGTCTGGGTGATGACTGCGTGGTGCGCGCCCGGGCGGTGGGCATGCGTGATGGTGAGCATCTGGTGGATTTCCACCAGCGTGTGGCGTTGCAGATGCCAGAAAGGTTTGCGGCGTGGACGGCATTCCGTTCCCAAACCCGCACGGCGGGGTTGACGTCCCAGTCCGACTCCCAGCCCAATTCCCAGCCACCCGACGGGGAACACGCCCGTGGCGTACATGAAGCTGGCTCAGCGCAGGATGAGCATATTTCCCAGGCCATGCAGGATCCCACCCTGCACATTTCTCCCGCCATGCAGGCCGATGTGAAAGACTGGCTGGGTAGCCACCAGTGGCTGGGCAGACCGCTGATTCTGGTGCAGGCGGGCAACCGGCGCACCATGCGTACGGGTGTGCGCCGCCGGATGAGCACCAACACCAAGTGGTGGCCCGAAGAAAACTGGGCCGCGGTGATCCGCATGCTGGCCGGGAGGCACCCGGAGGCGGTGATTCTGCTGGTGGGGGCACCGCCCGAGGCAGACCTGAATGACGAGCTGCTGCAACGGGCCGGTGTGCCCAGTGCCTTCAATGTGGCCACGGAGCTGCCCATTCCGCGTCTGCTGGCCCTGCAGGCACGCGCAGCCGGCATGGTCACGGTGGACACGGGGCCGGGTCATACGGCAGCGGCCGTGGGCTGCCCACTGGTGGTGCTGTTCGGGGTGGCCGATCCGGTGGAAATCCGGCCGCGTGGGGGCTGTACACCCGTACATGTGCTGCAGGCGTTCCGTGAGGGCCGGCCGGACATGACGGCCATCACGGTGGCAGAGGTGACGCAGGCGTGGGATCGGCTGTCGCTGCGCGCGGGAGCAAACGCCACCTGATGGCCTGATACCTGCGGGTACCAGACACGGTGGACCGCTCTACCCCTTCAGGTCGAACGCCGGCCACGGCAGGCGCCCTTCGGTGAAGTCCTGCAGCCAGTGCACGGCGATCTGGGTTTTCACATCCAGCAGGCGGTGGGCACGCAGTTCGTCCACCAGCCAGCCGAGCGTGACCCATTCGGTTTCGACGAACTCGCCCGCATCCAGCGAGCGTTCGACCTTTTCGAGGTCGCGCGCCAGGTAGATGTCCATCACCTCGTCGGCAAAGCCGATGGCGGGGTGGATGCGGGTGAGATGCGCCCAGCTGTGCGCCCGGTAGCCGGTTTCCTCGATCAGCTCGCGACGGGCGGTGGTGAAGCTGTCTTCGCCCGGATCCTTCTTGCCGGCCGGAATCTCGATGTAGACGTTGCCGGGGCCGTAGCGGAACTGCCGCTCGATGAGCACCCTGCCCTCGCTGTCCAGCGGCACCATGGCGGCCGCCCCCGGGTGCATGACGAACTCCCGGGTGTTGGTGCTGCCGTCGGGCATGCGGGCGGTGTCGCGCCGCACCTTCAGAAAGCGTCCCTGATAGACCAGCTCACGTTTCAGGGTGGTTTCGGCCAGGCCCGGATGCGTACGGGCGACGGCGGGGTCGATGTGATCGGGAATGCTGCTGGTGACATCCAGCACCGGCTGGGTGATGAAAGGCGTGTTTTCTGGCTGGGACATCATGGTTTCCATAGGTTGTGCAAGGCATTCTGCCAGATGATCGCCCTGGGAGCCGCTGAAAAAGTCTGCGAGCACTTTGGACCAGGAATCGGCATGCGCCAGAAGGCAGCCTGCCGGCAACTGCGCCATTTTGACGTTACCTGTCGGGCGCGAAGCGGGATGCTCCGGCCTCCTGCCGGCAGTAGAGTATGGACCGAAGTGGCACAGAATGTTTTCCGTGACGCCCGAAAAGTGCCGCAGGACAGTTCCAGTGGCGCCCGAACGCAGAAACGCCGGACAGACGGAAACGGTGTCCAGTCTGTCCGGCGTTACCAGGGACCCTCTGCAAAAGTCTGCGAGCGCTTTGAGCCCAGGATCGGGATGAGCCAGAAGGCGCCATTTGTTGGCAATAGCAGGGCTATTGGCGGCAAATGGCAACGCCGGATCGCCCGAGCATGGAGACCAAAGTGCCGCAGGACTTTTGCAGAGGGTCCCCAGGATGAGAGAGGTAGTTCGTTGCCCCCGGTCAGCCCAGATTCCAGGCGCTGCGCACGGCGGCGATGCACAGGGCCATCAGCGACCCGGGCATGATACCCAGCAGCAGCACGGCGGCGCCGTTGGCCATCATCAGGGCACGGGCCTGGCCGTCGACGGGCAAGGGCGCCTCGTCGGCCGGTTTGTCGAAGAACATGACCTTCACCACACGGATGTAGTAGAAGGCACCGATCAGCGACATCATGACGGCATACACGGCCAGCCAGGTGTAACCGGCGGCGACCACCGATTTCAGCACGGCCAGTTTGGCATAGAAGCCGATCAGCGGCGGGATGCCGGCCAGGGAGAACATCATGACCGCCATGATGAAGGCCAGAACGGGGCTGCGACGGGCCAGGCCGGCAAAGTCGCTGATTTCCTCGGCCTCGAAGCCTTCACGGGCGATGAGCTGGATCATGCCGAAGGTGCCCAGGGTGGTGAGCACATAGCTGATCATGTAGAACATGCCGGCGCCGAAGGCCTGGTCGGACGGTGGAAAGCCCTCACCCGCGTACACGCCCACCACGCCCAGCAGCACGAAGCCGACCTGCGAGATGGTGGAGTAAGCCAGCATGCGCTTGAGGTTGCTCTGGGCCACGGCGACGATGTTGCCGATGGCCAGCGACAGCACGGCCAGAATGACCAGCATCTGCTGCCAGATGGGGGCCAGCTCGATGGTGGCCTCACCCAACAGGCGGAACAGCAATGCAAAGGCGCCCAGCTTCGGACCGGCGGCCACCAGCAGCGTGGCTGCCGTGGGCGCGCCCTGGTACACGTCGGGTACCCACATGTGGAACGGTACGGCACCCAGCTTGAAGGCCAGGCCGGCCACCAGGAACACCACGCCGAAGGCCAGCACCTGCTGCGAGGCCATGCCGCTGTAGACGCGGTTGACGATGTCGGCAATGCCCAGCGAGCCGGTGGCGCCATAGACCATCGACATGCCGTAGAGCAGGAAGCCCGAGGCCAGCGCGCCCAGCACGAAATACTTCATGGCGGCTTCGCTGCCCTTCATCCAGTCGCGGCGAAGGCCGATGGCGGCGTACAGCGACAGCGACATCAGTTCGAGGCCAAGGTAGAGCACCAGCAGGTTGCCGCCGGAGATCATCACCATCTGGCCCAGCAGCGAGAAGAGTGCCAGCACGTACAGGTCGCTCTGGCGGATGCTGTGTTCGGCCGCGTAGCGCCGCGAGTAGACAATGATGCTGGCCGTGCAGATGATGCCGCAGAGCTTGAGCAGGTACGCCAGTTCGTCGGCGATGTACATGGTGCCGAAGGCGTACTGCTGGCCATGGCCATACTGCCAGAGCACGGCGCCGAGCGGCAGCACCAGGGTGGCCAGGGCCAGGCGGTCGGCCGGCATCGGCCGGGTCCGGCCCGTGACGGCCTCGATGACCAGGAAGACGCAGATGCCAAGCATCAGCAGGATTTCCGGCGCCAGTGCTGCCAGATTGAGATCATGCAGGGTCAGTGACACGGCCATCCCTCTTACTTGAGCTTGGTGTGGGAAAGGTGTTGCAGCAGGTTCTCGACCGAGACCTGGATGAGGTCGGTGAAGAACTTCGGATACAGGCCCATGAAGAGCACGAAGGCAGCCATGAGCATCAGCAGCCAGAATTCACGGCGGTTGACGTCCTCCATCTCCTCGACGTGCGGGTTGGCCACGGCGCCGAAGACGACGCGCTTGTACATCCACAGCGAGTAGGCGGCACCCCAGATCAGGGCGGTGGCAGCCAGGAAGCCGATCCAGAAGTCGAACTGCACGGCGCCCAGGATGACGAGGAACTCACCGACGAAGCCGGAGGTGGCCGGCAGGCCGGCGTTGGCCATCGAGAACAGCAGGAACAGCGCAGCGAACTTCGGCATGCGGTTGATGACGCCGCCGTAGTCGGCGATCTGCCGGCTGTGCAGGCGGTCGTACATCACGCCGATGCACAGGAACATGGCGCCGGCCACGAAGCCGTGCGAGATCATCTGCACGACGGCCCCCTGCATGCCGGTTTCGTTGAACATGAAAAAGCCCAGCGTGACGAAGCCCATGTGGGCAATCGACGAGTACGCCACCAGTTTCTTCATGTCGGCCTGCACCAGCGCGACCAGACCGATGTAGATGACGGCCACCAGCGACATGGTGATCATCATCGGTGCCAGATAGTGGCTGGCATCGGGCGCAATGGGCAACGAAAAGCGCAGGAACGCATAGGCCCCCAGCTTCAGCATGATGGCGGCCAGCACCACCGAACCACCGGTCGGCGCTTCGACGTGGGCATCGGGCAGCCAGGTATGCACCGGCCACATTGGGATCTTGACCGCAAAGGCCAGCATGAAGGCCAGGAAGATCAGCACCTGCTCGGTCATGCCCAGCGGCAGCTGGTGCCAGACCTGGATGTCGAAGCTGCCGGAGGCCAGATACAGGTAGATCATGGCCACCATGGTGAGGAGCGACCCCAGCAGGGTGTAGAGGAAGAACTTGAAGGCGGCGTAGACGCGGTTCGGGCCGCCCCAGATCCCGATGATGATGTACATCGGAATGAGCGTGGCCTCGAAGAACACGTAGAAGAGCATCCCGTCGGCCGCCGCGAACACGCCGATCATCAGCCCCGAGAGGATCAGGAAGGCGCCCAGATACTGGTGAGTGCGGTCCCTGATGACCTCCCAGCCGGCCACCACCACCACGATGGTGATGAAGGCGGTGAGCAGCACCATCCACACGGCCAGGCCGTCGATGCCCAGTGCGTAGTTGATGCCCAGGCTCTCGATCCAGGGCATGCGTTCGACGAACTGCAGCGCCGCCGTCGTGGTGTCGAAACCGGTGTAGAGCGGGATGGTGACGGCAAAGCCCAGCACCGAGCCCAGCAGCGACAGCCAGCGCGCGAGATTGGCGCGTTGCTCATTACAGACCGCCAGCACGATGACGCCGCTGATGATCGGTACCCAGATGGCGGCACTCAGCCAGCCCATGCCCATTGTCTCTGTCATCTGTTCCATGATCGGTCTATTGCACGCGGGCCAGGAAGGGAAGGAACCAGAACAGCAGGAAGGCCAGCCCGATGATCATGGCGATGGCGTAGTGATTGAGGAATCCTGTCTGCCCCTGACGCAGCACGCGGGAGAACCAGCCCACCAGGCGGGCGCTGCCGTTGACCATCAGGCCGTCGATCAGGCCCTGGTCGGCACGCTTCCACAGCGCCCCCCCCACGCGGCGGGCGCCGCCGGCAAAGAACCACTCGTTGAAACGGTCGAGATAGTACTTGTTCTCCAGCACGGTGTAGATGCCGCTGAAGGTCTTCTGCAGCCGGGCCGGGATGGCCGGATTGACCAGGTAGAAGTACCAGGCGGTGGCAATGCCGGCGACCATCAGCCAGAACGGCAGCGAGGTGAAGCCGTGCAGGGCCATGGCCACCCAGCCGTGCCAGTGGTGCGTCAGCGCCTCCATGGCCGGGTGTTTGTCGAAGACCGTGATCACGCCCTCGAAGTAGCGGCCGGTGATGAAGGCATCGGCAGCGATGGCGCCGATGATGATCGACGGAATGGCCAGCAGTACCAGCGGCACCGTCACGACCCACGGGGACTCGTGCGGCACGTGGGCGTGGTGGTCGCCATGGCCATGACCATGTGCATCGTGGCCATGCGCGTCGTGGCCGGTGATCGTGTCGACTGCATCTCCGGTGATCGTGATGGTTTCGACCTGGTCTCCGGTGATCGTGATCGTATCGGCCCCGTCTCCCGTGATGGTGATCGTGTCGACGTTGACGCCGGCGGCTGCCGCGCTGGCAACGACAGCATCGGCATGGCCGTGTGCAGCGCCGTGCCCGGCCGTTCCGTGCCCTGCCCCGTGCGCCTCATGGGCGGCGGCAAAGCGCGGCTTGCCATGGAAGACCAGGAAGTACATCCGGAACGAGTAGAAGGCGGTGACGAACACGCCCGAGAGCAGCGCCCAGTAGGCGATGCCGGCGCCGGGCACGTTGGCATGGTGCACCGCTTCGATGATCGA
Source organism: Lautropia dentalis (assembly GCF_003892345.1). Taxonomy (GTDB): domain Bacteria; phylum Pseudomonadota; class Gammaproteobacteria; order Burkholderiales; family Burkholderiaceae_E; genus Lautropia; species Lautropia dentalis. The sequence continues at coordinate 1,655,129 of NZ_RRUE01000001.1, read as the reverse complement.
CTCCTTGGAGTAGAAGCCCGAGAAGAACGGTGTACCGACCAGTGCCAGCGAGCCGATCAGCGAGGTGAGCCAGGTGATGGGCATGTACTTGCGCAGCCCACCCATGTGGCGGATGTCCTGGTCGTGGTGCATGCCGATGATGACCGAACCGGCCCCGAGGAACAGCAGTGCCTTGAAGAAGGCGTGCGTCATCAGGTGGAACACGGCCACACTGTAGGCGGAGGCGCCCAGGGCCACCGTCATGTAGCCCAGCTGTGACAGCGTGGAATACGCGACCACGCGCTTGATGTCGTTCTGGATGATGCCCATCAGGCCCATGAAGAAGGCGGTGATGGCACCGATGATCATCACGAAGGACAGCGCCGTCTCGGACATCTCGTACAGCGGCGACATGCGGCTGACCATGAAGATGCCGGCCGTCACCATGGTGGCGGCGTGGATCAGCGCGGAGATGGGGGTCGGGCCTTCCATGGAGTCGGGCAGCCAGACGTGCAGCGGGAACTGCGCCGATTTGCCCATCGCACCCACGAACAGGCAGATGCAGGTGACGGTGATCAGCGACCACTGGGCGTCACCGATGAGGTTGATGGTGACATGGGCCAGCTCGGGCGCCTTCTGGAAGATCTCGGCGTAGTCGAGCGTGCCGGTCCAGGTGTAGATCAGGCCGATGCCCAGCACGAAGCCGAAGTCACCCACCCGGTTGACCATGAAGGCCTTCAGGTTGGCGTAGATGGCCGACGGTTTGGTGTACCAGAAGCCAATCAGCAGGTACGAGACCAGACCCACCGCCTCCCAGCCGAAGAAGAGCTGCAGCAGGTTGTTGGACATCACCAGCATCAGCATCGAGAAGGTGAAGAGGCTGATGTAGGAAAAGAAACGCTGGTAGCCGGGATCTTCCTCCATGTAGCCGATGGTGTAGATGTGCACCATCAGCGACACGAAGGTGACCACCACCATCATCATCGTGGTGAGCTGGTCGATCTGGAAGCCCACTTCCATGCGCAGCTCGCCGATGACGGCCCAGGTGTAGAGCGGCCCGTTGAAAGTGTTGCCCTGCCAGACATCGTTCATGACCCACAGCGAGGCCAGCAGCGACACCAGCACGCCCAGGATGGCGACACGGTGGGTGTTGGTGCGGCCGAGTGCCCTGCCGGCAAACCCTGCCAGCATCGATCCGACCAGCGGTGCAAAAGGCACCAGCAGATAAGCTGTTTTCATCGGCTCAGCCCCTCAGATGGTCGAGATCCTCGACGGACACGGAATGGAACTGACGGAACAGGACGACCAGCAGCGCCAGACCGATGGCGGACTCGGCCGCCGCAACCGTCAGGATGAAGAACACGAAGATCTGGCCGGCCAGATCACCCATGTAGTGCGAGAAGGCCACGAAGTTCATGTTGACGGCGAGCAGCATCAGCTCGATCGACATCAGCACGACGATCAGGTTGCGGCGGTTGAGGAAGATGCCGACCACGCCGATCGAAAAGAGGATGGCCCCGAGTGTCAGGTAATGGGCCAGGCCCAGTTGCAGTAAAGCGGTCATCGTTGCGTCCTTCTCACGATTTTTGCGGACCCGCAGCCGGGGCCGGGCCGGAGGGAGGCGTGCTGGCGGTACCGGCCGGTGCGGGACCGGCAGCCGGGGTCACAGCAGGCGCGGACGGGGCAGGCGCAGCCGGCGCCGGCGCGTTGCCTGCAGGTGCAGCAGCGGCGGAGGTCGGCTTGCCGTCGGCCGGTGCTGCCCCCTGCCCTGCCGCGTCCCCCTCATCGGCCGGCGGTTGCGGCGGCTCGGGCTTCACGGCCGGCATGCTGACCAGGCGCACCCGGTCGGCGGCACGCACGCGCACCTGCTGGCCGGGGTTCTGCGACTTGCTGTCCTTGCGCCGGCGGATGGTCAGCGAGATGGCGGCCACCATGGCCACCAGCAGCACCATGCCGGCGATCTCGAGCGGATAGATGTAGCCGGTGTAGAGCAGCTCGCCCAGGGCCTTCGCGTTGTCGTAGTCGGCCGGCAGCGGCGGCGCATCGGTCTCCAGCGCACCGCCGAAATGGGCCCACAGCACGAGCGCCAGTTCGACCACGATGATGGCGGCCACGAACAGCGCCACCGGCAGCGAGCGCCAGAAGCCGGCACGCAGCCTGTCGAGGTCGATGTCGAGCATCATCACCACGAAGAGGAACAGCACCATCACGGCGCCCACGTACACCAGCACCAGCACGATGCCGAGGAACTCGGCCTTCATCAGCAGCCAGATGGCCGCCGAGGACACGAAGGTAAGCACCAGCGCCAGCGCGCTGTGCACCGGGTTGCGGGCCGTGATCACGCGAGTGGCGGCACCGACCGTCACCAGCGAAAAGACGAAAAACAAGACTGTTGTGACATCCATGTTGCCGACCGTCCTTGCTCAGCGATAGGGGGCATCGGCTTCACGGGCCGCTGCGATCTCGGCCTCGTAGCGATCGCCCACGGCCAGCAGCATGTCCTTGGTGAAGTACAGGTCGCCGCGTTTCTCGCCGTGATATTCGAAGATATGCGTCTCGACGATCGAATCGACCGGACAGGACTCCTCGCAGAGGCCACAGAAGATGCACTTGGTGAGGTCGATGTCGTACCGGGTGGTGCGACGCTGGCCATCGGCGCGCACTGCCGATTCGATGGTGATGGCCATGGCCGGGCAGACGGCCTCGCACAGCTTGCAGGCGATGCAGCGCTCTTCACCGTTGGGGTAGCGGCGCTGCGCGTGCAGGCCACGGAAACGCGGCGACAGCGGCGTCTTCTCCTCGGGGTACTGCACGGTGATCTTGCGGGCGAACATGTAACGCCCGGTCAGCTTCATGCCCTTGAGCAGCTCAAGCAGCAGGAAACTCGAAAAGAAATCCTTGATCGCTCGCATCGTTCAGCTCTTCCAGATGTTGAAGGGCGTCTGCATCCAGACGGCAATCACCAGCAGCCAGACCAGCGTGACCGGAATGAACACCTTCCAGCCCAGACGCATGATCTGGTCGTAGCGGTAGCGCGGGAAGCTGGCACGGAACCAGATGAACAGACTGACCAGGAAGAAGGTCTTGATGAACAGCCAGAACCAGTCCCACAGCCACTGCGGGCCGATGTCCAGACCCAGCGTGAAGAACGGCTGCCAGCCGCCGAAGAACATGATGGCGGCAATGGCCGACACCAGGATCATGTTGGCGTACTCGGCCAGGAAGAACACCGCAAAGCTCATGCCCGCGTATTCGACCATGTGACCGGCCACGATCTCGGACTCGCCTTCCACCACGTCGAACGGGTGACGGTTGGTCTCGGCCACGCCCGAGATGAAGTACACGACCAGCGCCGGCAGCAGCGGCAGCCAGTTCCAGGACAGCACGTTGATGCCCATGCCGGCAAAGAAGCCCTGCCCCTGTGCCTCGACGATGCGCGAGATGTTCATGCTGCCGGACACCATCAGCACCATCACCAGACAGAAGCTGATGGCCAGCTCGTAGGACACCATCTGCGCGGCGGCCCGCAGGGCACCCAGAAAGGCGTACTTGGAGTTGGAGGCCCAGCCCGCCAGGATGACGCCATAGACCTCCAGCGAGGTCAGCGCCAGCAGCAGCAGCACGCCGGCATTGACGTTGGCCAGCGCCCGGTCGGGACCGAACGGGATGACCGACCAGGCAGCCAGCGCCGGCATGATGGCCAGCACCGGCGCCACGAAGAAGAGCCCCTTGCTGACCTGGGTGGGCAGCAGGATCTCCTTCGTCATGAGCTTCAGGGCGTCGGCGATGGGCTGCAGCAGGCCGAACGGACCGGTCCGGTTGGGGCCGATGCGCACGTGCATGTAGCCGATCATCTTGCGCTCCCAGAGCGTCAGATAGGCCACGCAGATCATCAGCGGGGCAACCAGCACGATGATCTTGATGAGGTTCCAGACCACGGGCCAGACGGGGCCCAGCCATTCGTGGCCGGTCTGGGTGATCACGTCGACGAAATTCACTTGGCGGCCTCCAGCGTGATCGGTCCAAACATGTCGGGCAGCGTGGCAACCGCTGCCAGGGCAGCCGGCACCCAGACGGCGTCGGCGGCCATGCGGTCGTCACGGGCCAGCGGCAGCACGGCAGAGCCCTCCTGCTGGCAGACGCGCACCCTGTCGACCCCTTCCAGTCCCAGCCGGGCGATGGTGTCGCCATGCAGGCGGACCGCCACGTTGCGCGCGTCGGCCGTTTTCTGCAGGGCGGTGCCCCGGCGTACCAGCGCATCGACCGCGTAAATGGGCACGCTGGCCACACGCTGCAGCACCCCAGACCACGGATGCGCCCGCCAGACCGGCAGCTGCTCGTTGATCTGGTTGTTCAGCAGGCGTCCGAAGTGACGGCCGTCGGGAATGGCCTGGGCCGTGATGGCCTCCTTGCGCACCAGGTTGCGGCGCAGCCCGGCACCCGGCCGGTTCGACGAGGTGGTTGCCGCTTTGGCCGGCGCAGCCTGCAGCGTCGGGGCGACGGCGTCGGACAGCGCACGCTGGCGCACCTGCTCGACATTCTCGAAGTCGAAGCCCGGAATGCCCAGCAGCGACCCCAGCACCCGCATCACCTTCCAGCCCGGACGGGCCTGGCCGGCGGGACGCACGGCGCCGTTGAAGCTCTGCAGCCGGCCCTCGCAGTTGATGAAGGACCCCCCGGTTTCGGTGAACGGTGCGATGGGCAGCAGGCAGTCGGCCACGGCCATCAGGTCGGGCGAGGCATAGGCCGTGGTGGCGATGACCGTGGCCGCCTGGCCCAGGGCCTTGCGGGCAGCCACCGGGTCGGCCAGATCGAACGACGGCTCGATGCCATGCAGCAGATAGGCCTTGCGCGGCTGCGCGATCATCTGCACCGCGTTGAGCCCGCGACTGCCCACCACCGGCAGGGCCGTGGCCAGATAGCCACCGACCGAATTGGCAGCCTCGCCGATCACCCCGAAACGGGCACCGGTCAGATGGGCGATGGCCTGCACCACCTGCAGGATGGCACCATACTGCGGATGCTGCACCGCCGTGTTGCCCAGCCAGATGACCCGGTTCTCGCCCTCGAGCAGCGCGGCCGCCAGCGCGCGGGCCTCGGCCGAAGGTTCGACCTCGTGGTACATGGCAGGTGCCGGCTGCTGGAGCTGGCCGGCACAGGCCACCAGCACCTCGATCAGGTGATCGACCCAGCGATGCGGGGCCAGCGCCTGCTGCACGGACACCGGCATCAGCCAGTCCTCGACCGTGGCGTGCATCGACAGCACGCGGGTGCCGTTCTTCGCGGCGTGACGGACGCGGGCCGACAGCAGCGGATGATCCTTGCGCAGGAACGAACCGATGATGAAGAGCGCATCGAAGCTGTCGACCTCGTCGATGGCGTGTCCGATCCAGGGCACGCCCGTGCGTTCGGCATCCATCGAAAAGTCGCTCTGGCGCAGGCGGAAGTCGATGTTCTCGCTGCTCAGGCCACGCATCAGCGCGCCACCCAGATACAGCTCTTCCAGCGTGGACGACGGCGAGGCCAGCATGCCGATGCTTTCCGGGCCGTGCTTCTGTGCGATGTCGGACAGCGCGTGCGTGATGTAGTCGAGTGCCGACTCCCAGGACGCCTCGCGCCACTCGTTGTCCTGCTTGATCATCGGCACCAGCAGGCGGTCGGGGGCCTCGAGCCCCTCGTACGAGAAGCGGTCACGGTCGGAGATCCAGCACTCGTTGACGGCCTCGTTCTCGAAGGGCAGCACGCGCTTGACGCGATCCTGCTTGACCTGCACGACGATGTTCGAGCCCAGTGAGTCGTGCGGGGCCACCGAGCGGCGGCGGGTCAGCTCCCAGGTGCGGGCCGAGTAGCGGAACGGCTTGCTGGTCAGCGCGCCCACCGGACAGATGTCGATGACGTTGCCCGACAGTTCGGAGTCGACCGACTGGCCCAGGAAGGTGAGGATCTGGGAATGCTCGCCGCGACCGGCCATGCCCAGCTCCATGATGCCGCCCACTTCCTGCCCGAAGCGCACGCAGCGGGTACAGTGGATGCAGCGCGACATCTCCTCGGCCGAGATCAGGGGCCCCAGGTGCTTGTGAAACACCACCCGCTTCTCTTCGCGGTAATTGGACATGGAGTGACCGTAGCCCACCGCCAGGTCCTGCAGCTGGCATTCGCCGCCCTGGTCACAGATCGGACAGTCCAGCGGGTGGTTGATCAGCAGGAACTCCATCACCGCCTTCTGGGCATCGACGGCCTTCTTCGAGTGCGTGTGCACCTTCATGCCGGCGGTGACCGGCGTGGCGCAGGCCGGCAGGGCCTTGGGCGCCTTCTCGACCTCCACCAGACACATGCGGCAGCTGGCGGCGATGGAGAGTTTCTTGTGATAGCAGAAATGAGGCACGTAGACGCCCGCCGCGTTGGCGGCGTGCATCACCATGCTGCCTTCGGCGACCGATACCTTCTGCCCATCGATTTCGACTTCGACCATAACTGTCCCGTCAGATTCACTCAAAGGGAAGTCGGCACAAGACAGGTCTTGTGTTCGACGTGATGAACGAATTCATCACGGTAGTGCTTGATGAAGCCCCGTACCGGCATGGCGGCGGCATCGCCCAGTGCGCAGATGGTGCGCCCCTGGATGTTGCCGGCCACGCGGTCGAGCTCGTCGATGTCCTCCGGGCGGCCCTGGCCGTGCTCGAGGCGGTGCACCAGGCGATACAGCCAGCCCGTGCCCTCGCGGCACGGTGTGCACTGGCCGCAGCTCTCGTGCGCGTAGAAGTACGACAGGCGCTCGAGGCTGCGCACCGGGCAGCGGGTCTCGTCCATGACGATGACGGCCCCCGAACCCAGCATGGAGCCGGCCTTGGCGATGGCGTCGTAGTCCATGGTGAGGTCCATCATCATGTGGCCGGGGATGACCGGTGCCGACGAACCGCCCGGGATGACCATCTTGAGCTTGCGGCCATAGCGCACGCCACCGGCCAGCTCCAGCAGTTTGGCAAAGGGCGTGCCCAGCGGAATCTCGTAGTTGCCGGGGCGCTCGACATCGCCGCCGATGGAGAAGATCTTGGTGCCGCCGTTGTTGGGTTTGCCCGCCTCGAGGAAGGCCTGGCCCCCGTTGCGGATGATCCAGGGCACGGCCGAGAAGGTCTCGGTGTTGTTGATGGTGGTGGGCTTGCCATACAGGCCGAAGCTGGCCGGGAACGGCGGCTTGAAGCGCGGCTGGCCCTTCTTGCCCTCCAGCGATTCGAGCAGGGCCGTTTCTTCGCCACAGATGTAGGCGCCGAAACCGTGGTGAGCATTGAGGTTGAACGAGAAGTCCGTACCCAGGATGCGCTCGCCCATGTAGCCCGCCGCCCTCGCCTGCGCCAGGGCCTCCTGGAAGCGCTCGTAGACGCGGAAGATCTCGCCGTGGATGTAGTTGTAGCCCGCCGAGATGCCCATCGCATAGGCGGCGATGGTCATGCCCTCGATGACGATGTGCGGGTTGTAGCGCAGGATGTCGCGATCCTTGAACGTGCCGGGCTCGCCTTCGTCGGAGTTGCAGACCAGATACTTCTGGCCCGGGAACTGGCGCGGCATGAAGCTCCACTTGAGCCCCGTGGGAAAGCCTGCCCCACCCCGCCCGCGCAGGCCGGAAGCCTTGACCTCGGCGATGACCTCCTCGGGGGTCATGGGCGGCTTGCCATCGGCCCCCAGCAGGATGCGCCTGAGCGCCTGATAACCGCCGCGGGCCTCGTATTTCTCGATGCTCCAGTCGTCGGCGGACGTGAGACCCGCGAAGATCTGGGGATTGATGTGACGGCCGTGGAAGCAGGTTTCCTGCACGCGGGCGTCGATCTGCAGATTGCGATCCATCAGTGACGCTCCCGGACTTTCAGTTCCTCGATCAGCGCGTCGAGCTTCGCGTTGTCCATGAAGCTCTCGACCCGCTTGTCATTGATCAGGCAGATCGGCGCATCGGCACACGAACCGAGGCATTCGGTTTCGATGAGCGTGAAGCGGCCGTCGGGCGTGGTTTCGCCGTAGTCGATGCCCAGCTTCTGCTTCAGGTACTCACCGGCCTTGTCCCCCTCGCGCAGCGCGCAGGGCAGACAGGTGCAGACACCGATCTTCCAGGTGCCCACTTCCTTCGTGTTGTACATGTTGTAGAAGGTGGCCACCTCGTACACCGCGATGGGCGGCATGGACAGGTAGCTGGCCACGTCCTCGATGACCTGCGGTGAGATCCAGCCCACCTCGTCCTGGGCGATGGTCAGCGAGGCCATCACGGCCGACTGCTTCTGGTCGGACGGATACTTGGCGATTTCGCGGTCGATGAGCCGGTAGGCTTCGTCCGACAGCAGACGTTTGACCGGCACGGCCTGGGTTGCAGATGTCATCGGTCGATTTCTCCGAAAACGACGTCCTGGGTACCGATGAGGGTCACCACGTCAGCCAGCATGTGGCCGCGGGCCATCTCGTCGAGCGCCTGCAGGTGCACGTAACCGGGCGGACGGATCTTCATGCGGTAGGGTTTGTTGGCGCCGTCGGACACCAGATAGATGCCGAACTCGCCCTTGGGATGCTCCACCGCCGCATAGACTTCGGACTCGGGCACGTGCATGCCCTCGGTGAAGTACTTGAAATGGTGGATCAGCTCTTCCATGTTGGACTTCATGGCCACACGGCTGGGCGGGGCCACCTTGTAGTCGTTGACCATGATGGGGCCCGGGTTCTTGCGCAGCCAGGCCACACACTGCTGGATGATCCGGTTGCTCTGGCGCATCTCGGCCATGCGCACCAGATAGCGGTCGTAGGAATCGCCGTTGACACCGACCGGAATGTCGAAATCCACCTTGTCGTAGACGGCGTAGGGCTGATGCTTGCGCAGATCCCAGACCACACCGGAACCGCGCAGCATCGGACCGGTCAGACCCAGCGCCTTGGCGCGCTCGGGATCGACCACGCCAATGCCCACCAGACGCTGCTTCCAGATCCGGTTGTCGGTGAGCAGGGTTTCGTACTCGTCCACGCAGGACGGGAAGACGTTGGTGAACGACTCGATGAAGTCGAGCAGTGAACCCTCGCGGTCGAGGTTGAGCGCCCGCGCCTTGCTTTCGGACAGCCCCCCCTTGGTGGCCTTGTAGCGCGGCATGGTACCGGGCAGGTCGCCATCGAGGCCGCCGGGACGATAGTAGGCCGCGTGCATCCGGGCGCCGGACACGGCCTCGTAACAGTCGAACAGCGCCTCGCGCTCGCGGAAGGCATAGAGCATGACGGCCATGGCGCCCACGTCGAGCCCGTGCGCGCCGATCCACATCAGGTGGTTCAGCAGGCGGGTGATCTCGTCGAACATCACGCGGATGTACTGCGCGCGGATGGGCACCTCGATGCCGCACATCTTCTCGACGGCCAGCACATAGGCGTGCTCGTTGCACATCATCGACACGTAGTCGAGACGGTCCATGTAAGGCAGCGTCTGCAGGTAGGTGCGGGTTTCGGCCAGCTTCTCGGTGGCCCGGTGCAGCAGCCCGATGTGCGGGTCGGCACGCTGCACGACCTCGCCGTCCATTTCGAGCACCAGGCGCAGCACGCCGTGGGCAGCCGGGTGCTGCGGCCCGAAGTTCAGGGTGTAGTTCTTGATTTCGGCCATGTTCGTCTCACTGCTCGTTGCGCTCGATACCGTCTGCGTAATGGGCTTCGCGGACGATGCGCGGCACGTTCTCGCGCGGTTCGATGGTGACGGGCTGGTAGACGACACGCCGCTGCGCCTCGTCGTAGCGCATCTCGGTATAGCCGGAGATGGGGAAGTCCTTGCGGAACGGATGGCCGATGAAGCCATAGTCCGTCAGAATGCGGCGCAGGTCGGGGTGGCCGGAGAAGACGATGCCATAGAGGTCGAACGCCTCGCGCTCGAACCAGTTGGCACAGGGCCAGAGATCGGTGACGGACTCGATGAGCGGAGCCTCGTCATCCATACAGAACGAGCGCAGCCGCATGCGCATGTTGTGCTGGATGCTGAGCAGCTGCATCACCACTGCGAAGCGCGGGGCATCCCACTCGGTGTTGCCGTAGGTGGAGTAGTCGATGCCGCAGAGGTCGATCATGACATCGAAGCCGAGACGGTCACGCAGACGCTCGCAGACGATGTGATGGCAGTCGGCACTGATCTCGACCGTGACCTGACCAAGGGCGGTGGACAGCCCCAGGATGCGTTCGCCGAGGACATCGTGCAGGGCGGAAACCAGGGTATCGTTGTTCATTGGCGCGCGATGGTGTTGGTTTCGCGGATCTTGCGCTGTAGCTGGATGATGCCGTAGATCAGCGCCTCGGCCGTGGGCGGACAGCCCGGCACGTAGATGTCGACCGGCACGATGCGGTCACAGCCGCGCACGACGGAATACGAGTAGTGGTAGTAGCCGCCACCGTTGGCACAGGAGCCCATGGAGATGACCCAGCGCGGCTCGGACATCTGGTCGTACACCTTGCGCAGGGCCGGTGCCATCTTGTTGGTGAGCGTGCCGGCCACGATCATCACGTCGGAGTGACGCGGACTGGGACGGAAGATCACGCCGAAACGGTCGAGATCGTAGCGGGCGAGACCGGCGTGCATCATTTCGATTGCACAGCAGGCCAGACCGAAGGTCATCGACCACAGTGAACCGGTACGGGTCCAGTTGATCAGCTTGTCCAGGTTCGTGGTCACGAACCCTTCGTTCAGTACGCCTTCGATACTCATGGCTGTTCTGGCGGAAACGGGCGGTTGGTTGGGCGGCGGGAAGGCCGGGTACGGCAGATGGCAGGATCAGACGCGACGACAGACGGCAGGGACGGCATGGCCATCACTCCCAGTCGAGCGCACCCTTGCCCCATTCGTACACGAAGCCGACGACCAGAATGCCCAGGAAGATCATCATCGACATGAAGCCGATGAAACCGATGGTGCCCAGCGAAACCGCCCACGGGAACAGGAAGGCGATTTCGAGGTCGAAGAGGATGAAGAGAATGGCCACGAGGTAGTAACGGATGTCTACCTGCATCCGGGCGTCGCCGAAGGCCTCGAAGCCGCACTCGTAGGCGGAGAGTTTTTCAGGGTCGGGCCGGTGCGGGCCCAGGAGCTTGCCGATGACCATGGGGCCAACGCCGACCATGGAACCAACGAAGAGGAACAGAAGGACAGGCAGGTAATTGTTCAAATCCACGTCGTAGCCCTCTCGATCCGATAAGTTGGCGTGCTCTGAAAAACGAACCGGCAGGGTTCTGCTGAACATCTGCCGGGTATCGAATAAGTGATGGTGCCGACGGCGAGACTCGAACTCGCACAGCTTTCGCCACTACCCCCTCAAGATAGCGTGTCTACCAATTTCACCACGTCGGCAATCGGGCCATTGTACTTTCGTTTTGTGACGGAAGCCATTGACCTGACAGATGTCTCATGATGCCTTTGTTGTTGGCCGCCCGCATTGATCCAAATCAGACTACTGGCCGGGCGACGCGTTGTGCACCACATTGTAACCATATTTGGCACCCGACGATCGGGTGCCTTGCGGGTAATTACTTGCCGTTTGACGATTTCTTGCCATCGGCACTGCCACCGGCCTCGCCACCGGTCTTGCCGGCCGGCGCTGCCCCAGCTGCGGGCGAGGAGGCATCCGCAGGGGCAGCGGATGCACTGCCGGCCGGCGCATCGGGCACGGCGTCGTCCGGTTGCGCCGGTGCCTGGGAAGCCGCACCCCCCGACTGGCCGGGCGCCTGGGGCACGGCATTATCGGGTTGGGCCGGTGCACCTGCCGGTGATTCACCGGGCGCCGCCGGAACCGACGAGGACGCCGGTGCCGGCACCTCGACACCTTCCATGACGCTGCTGCCTGCACCGCTGCGCTGGCCATGGTCACCCGGGTGGGCGATGAAGGCGAGCGCCGTGGTGCTGAGGAAGAAGACGGTGGCAAAGACGCTGGTCATGCGCGACAGGAAGTTGGCCGACCCGCTGGCACCGAACAGGCTGCCCGAGGAACCGGAGCCGAAGGCGGCTCCCATGTCGGCACCCTTGCCGTGCTGCAGCAGCACCAGCAGGATCACGCCGGCCGCCGAAATGATCAGCAGCACCAGAGAAATGGTGTGAAAGAGATTTCCCATCGGGTCGATCAGGCTCCGAGACTGGCCACGGCACCCTTGGCGATGCCGATGAATTCGTTGGCAACCAGCGAGGCGCCGCCGACCAGACCACCGTCCACGTCGGGCTGGGCGAACAGCTCGCCGGCATTGGCGGCCTTGACGGAACCGCCGTAGAGAATGCGTGCTTCCTGGGCCTGGGCGTAACCGCTGGAGGCCAGACGGTCACGCAGGAACCGGTGCACCTCCTGCGCCTGTTCGGGCGTGGCGGTCAGGCCGGTACCGATGGCCCAGACCGGCTCGTAGGCCAGCACGAAGGCCGACGCAGGCTGGCTGCCCAGCACGGGCAGCACGGCGTCGAGCTGGCGGGCCAGCACGACTTCGGTGTCGCCGGTCTTGCGCTCTTCGAGCGTCTCGCCGATGCACACCACCGGGATCAGGCCGGCCTCGAGGGCGACCTGGGTTTTCTTCGCGACCGTCTCGTCGGTCTCGCCGTACAGGGAGCGGCGCTCGGAGTGGCCGACCAGCACCCACTTGACGCCCAGGTCGGTCAGCATGCCGGAAGAGACCTCGCCGGTATAGGCGCCATCCTGCTCGGTGGACAGGTTCTGTGCACCATAGGTGATGGCCGAGCCGGCCACCAGTTTGGACGCCTGGCCCAGATACGGTGCCGGCGGGCACACGGCCACGTCGATGGCATCGAAGCCGGAAGCCAGACCGGCCTTCAGCTCGGTCAGCAGCGCTTCGTTCCTGGCCAGACGGCCGTTCATTTTCCAGTTGCCCATCACCAGCGGGCGACGTTTGCCGTTGGCGGTTGTTGTATCTGGCATGATTGTTACCTTCCAAAGAGGGGATGGGCCGCCCGCGGGATGCCGGCCGCACCAAACGGCCTGCAGGCACCGGGAAACCGGATGCCCCCGCAGCACCGGGCCGCAGCAGCCCGCACGGAGCGCACCCGCAGCCCGGGTGAGGCGGGGGATACTCCCATCATTCTATCGCCCGTGAAAAAGCAGGGTCAAACCAAAGCCCTGCCCCGGACGGCAGCACGCGACACCGGACGGGATAGCGCCTCTCACAAGGCGCGGCTTCAGGAAAAAACGGCGTCATCATCCCCGCCGGCGTGCTCCGTCCTGCACGGGGCCGGCTTCAGGACGGTGCGCCCTGCTTCTTCTGCCGGCGTCTCAGGTAGCGCAGCAGCTGCGTGACATGGCCCGACACGCCATAGCACATGAAGAACAGGAACAGGATGCCGGGCGGATCGGACGACACCAGCACGATCACCAGCATCAGGATGATCAGCACCACGAAGGGCACGCTGCGGCGCAGGTTGAAGTCCTTGAAGGAGTAGAACGGCGAGTTCGACACCATGGTCAGGCCGGCATAGACCGTCATGATCCAGGCCAGCCAGCCCAGCTCGGCACCGGTGGCCGCGATCCAGCGCGAAGCATGCCAGTCGGTAGCCAGCCAGACCAGGCCCGCCACCAGCGCCGCCGCCGCCGGGCTGGGCAACCCCTGGAAGTAGCGCTTGTCGACCACCTGGATGTTGGTGTTGAACCGGGCCAGCCGCAGGGCAGCACCGGCCACATAGATGAAGGCGGCCAGCCAGCCCCACTTGCCCATGCCGGTGAGTGCCCACGAGTAGATGACCAGCGCCGGCGCGGCCCCGAAGGAGATCATGTCGGCCAACGAGTCGTACTGCTCGCCGAACACGCTCTGGCTGTTGGTGAGGCGTGCCACCCGGCCATCGAGGCTGTCGAAGAACATGGCCAGGAAGATGGCGATGGCCGCCCACTGGAACTCGCCGTTCATGGCCATCACGATGGCATAGAAACCGGCAAACAGGTTGGCCGTGGTGAAGGCGTTGGGCAGCAGGTAGATGCCCCGCCGGTGCCGCACGGCCGCCTGCGGCGGCTCTACCCCGGGATCGACCTGCTCGATGCGGTCGAGCATGGCATCGACCAGGCCATCGGAACGGGCACCTGCTGCGCCCCCCTGCCCCGCCTGCCCGTGCCGGCGCAGACGGAAACGCTTGACGCCCGGGGGGCGCGCCCGGAGGCGGGAAGAACGGCCATTCATCACTGTTCGTAGGGCCGCTCGCGCAGCCATTTGGTCATGATCCACTTGTCGCCGCGGATCACGGGCATGCCGGCATGCAGGCAGCGGTAGTCCAGCTCGCCGGCGACATTCATGTATTCGAAGTACACGACCGAACCCTTGTGGGGCTTGGCCGAGAAACCGATGTCCGGGAAGGCCGTCTCGCCCCCTTCGGGCACGTCGTTGAGGTACATCACCAGGGTGCCGATGCGCTGCCCGCCGATCTGGGTGAGCTTTGCCGTGCCGGCATCCCGCGGCTCGAAGAAATCCTGATGCGCCTTGTACTCGCCGCCCGGACCGTAGTGCAGGATCTGCAGCGGCTCGCCCCGGTTGACCGGGATGCCCACCAGTGCCTCGATGCGGGCCTCGATGCGGCGCACGAGGTCGTTCTCGCCGCGCTCGAAGTGACTGCCCTCGCTCTTGCGCACGCTGCTCTGGTAGCTGCCGCCGCTTTCGCGGTCGACCACCTGCGAGGCGCGCATCTTGCCACGCGAGAGACGGATGATCTCGTCGCACTCCTCATCCGACAGGAAGTTGCGGATGATGGCGATGTTCGGGCCGGTCATCACGGCTTCCAGCTCGACCTCGCGGTCGGCCACGGTGAAGCGCGGCAGCAGCGAGCACAGCCGGATGGGCGAGGCCGCATAGCGCGTGCCACCGGCCTGGGCCAGTGCCGCCTTGCGCTCGCCTTCGGGCATGCCCTGCAGGCGCGAGCCGATGCCCCCGATGATGCTGACCGCATGGCGGGCAAACACCGGGTCGAAGGCATTGTCGACCATGATCTTCACCATGTCGTCGGGCGCGCAGCCGCGCAGCACGTTGGTGGTGATCCAGTCCTGCCAGCTGTCGGGCAGATGTACGTGTCCATGGGCGGACGCCGCCGTGGCGTCCTGGCCAGGTCCGGTTTGGGAAGGGGTGGTTTTTTCGCTCATGGTCCCGATTAGAGCGCTGCCGGGGCGCCGATGCAAGCCACAGACGCCGGGCGGCGACGCTGGCTGGGCATGCACCGGACGGACTGCGGCCAGACGGGTATTTCACCGCCGCCCGGACGAAGCCATCCGGTGGCGACTGCTTCGTCCGGTACGGTCTGTGCCGCCCGCACCGGACGGACACAGCAGGCTGTCTCCAGCACGGCCCCGGTTCTTCGGCCATGAGGGGGCGCCGTCCCGCGTGTGGGAAGGCAGCCCCCGGCACGGGCTCAGTTCTTCGACTTGTCGACCAGCTTGTTGGCCTTGATCCAGGGCATCATGGCGCGCAGCTTCTCGCCCACCACCTCGATCGGGTGCTCGGCGTTCAGGCGGCGGCGCGATTCCAGCACCGGCGAGCCGGCACGGGTTTCGAGGATGAAGGACTTGGCGTATTCGCCGGTCTGGATGTCCTTCAGGACGCGGGCCATCTCGGCCTTGGTCTCGGCGGTGACGACGCGCGGGCCGGTGACGTACTCGCCATACTCGGCGTTGTTCGAGATGGAGTAGTTCATGTTGGCGATGCCGCCTTCGTAGATCAGGTCCACGATCAGCTTCATCTCGTGCAGGCACTCGAAGTAGGCCATTTCGGGGGCATAACCGGCTTCGGTCAGCGTCTCGAAGCCCGCCTTGATCAGCTCGACCACGCCACCGCACAGCACGGCCTGCTCGCCGAACAGGTCGGTTTCGGTTTCTTCGCGGAAGTTGGTCTCGATGATGCCGGCACGGCCACCGCCGATGGCGGCCGCATACGACAGGGCCAGGTCACGGGCAGAACCGGACTTGTCCTGGTGCACGGCGATCAGCATCGGCACCCCGCCGCCCTGCGTGTAGGTGCCGCGCACGGTGTGACCCGGGGCCTTCGGCGCGATCATCACCACGTCCAGGTCGGCGCGCGGCTGCACCTGGGCATAGTGCACGTTGAAGCCGTGGGCAAAGGCCAGTACGGCCCCCTCCTTCAGGTTCGGTTCGATGTCGGCCCGGTAGGCCGCGGCGATGTTCTCGTCCGGCATGAGGATCATGACGAAATCGGCGCCCTTGACGGCCTCGGCCACCGGAGCCACCTTCAGGCCGGCCCCTTTTGCCTTGGCTTCCGACGGGCCACCGGCGCGCACGCCGACCGTCACGTCGACGCCCGAATCCTTCAGGTTCAGCGCGTGGGCGTGGCCCTGCGAGCCGTAGCCGATGACGGCCACTTTCTTGCCCTTGATCAGTTTGAGGTCGGTGTCCTTGTCGTAGAAAACTTTCATGTGAAATCCCTGGTGAGCGGGTTCTGCCGCCGGCATGGCACCCTGAAGCGCCCTGCGGCGAAAGAACCCGGAAGAATCCGCCTCCGGCCAGCCCGGAGACGGTCAGTCGGTTGAAGGTGAAAGGAAACGGGAACGCTCCCGGAAAAAATGGCTGTACCGGGCCTGGTTGTGCCCGGTGCGCGTCCGTGCCCGGCGCGCCTGCATACACACACCGGCACTTCAGGCCCTGACCCCGGCATGCGCCCGTTTCCGGCGTGCATGTCGGGCCGCCGCGCACTCAGAGCCGCAGCACGCGTTCTCCCCGGGAGATGCCACAGGCGCCGGTCCGGACGGTTTCGAGAATGACCGCCTCGCCCAGCGCCGCCAGGAAGTTGTCGAGCTTGCTGGAACTGCCGGTCAGTTCGATGGTGTAGGCCTTGTCGGTCACGTCGATGATCCGGCCGCGGAAGATGTCGGTCATCCGCTTCATCTCCTCGCGGTCCTTGCCGGCCGAGGCGCGCACCTTGACCAGCATCAGCTCGCGCTCGATGTAGGGTGCCTCGGTCAGCTCCAGCACCTTCACCACGTCGATGAGGCGGTTCAGGTGCTTGGTGATCTGCTCCAGCATCTCGGCCGAGCCGGACGAGCAGATGGTCATCCGCGACAGCGAGACATCCTCGGTGGGCGCCACGGTCAGCGATTCGATGTTGTAGCCGCGGGCCGAGAACAGCCCGACCACCCGGGAGAGCGCGCCCGGTTCGTTTTCCAGCAGCACGGAAATGATGTGTTTCATGTTCGTCTCCCGCATGTATCAGAGGTTCTGGGTGCCGAGCAGCATCTCGGTCAGCCCCTTGCCACTCTGGACCATCGGCCAGACGTTTTCCGTGGGATCGACCCGGAAGTCGAGAAACACGGTGCGGTCGCGGTACTTGCCGAAGGCATCCCGCAGGGCCGGCTCCACGTCTTCCGGTTTTTCCACGAGGATGCCCACATGGCCATAGGCCTCGGCCAGCTTCACGAAGTCGGGCAGCGCATTCATGTACGACTGCGAATAGCGCCCCTCGTATTCGATCTGCTGCCACTGGCGCACCATGCCCAGCGTGCCGTTGTTGAGCAGGATGATCTTGACCGGCAGGCTGTACTCCTTGCAGGTGGACAGCTCCTGGATGCACATCTGGATGGAGCCCTCGCCGGTGATGCAGGCCACCGGCGTGTCGGGGTTGGCGAGCGCCGCCCCCATGGCGTACGGCAGCCCCACGCCCATCGTGCCCAGGCCCCCGGAATTGGCCCAGCGGCGCGGCTTGTCGAAGCGGTAGTACTGCGCCGCGAACATCTGGTGCTGGCCCACATCGGACGTGATGATGGCATCGCCGTGGGTGACCTGCCAGAGCTTCTCGACCACGAACTGCGGCTTGAGCCTTGCGCTGTCGCGCTCGTAGCCAAGGCAGTCGCGCTTGCGCCACTCGTTGATCTGGCCCCACCAGGCCTGCAGGGCCTTCGTGTTGGTGCTCTCGCCGGCACTGAAGGCGGCCTCGAGCAGATCGTTGAGGGCCGACAGGCATTCACCCACGTCTCCCACGATGGGCACATCGGCCCGGACGCGCTTGGAGATGGACGACGGATCGACATCGATGTGGATGATGCGCCGCGCGTTCTGCGCGAAGTGTTTCGGATTGCCGACCACACGGTCGTCGAAGCGGGCACCGACGGCCAGCAGCACGTCACAGTGCTGCATGCCCATGTTGGCCTCGAAGGTGCCATGCATACCGGGCATGCCCAGCCATTTGGCGTCGCTGGCCGGATAGCCGCCCAGCCCCATCAGCGTGGTGGTGCATGGAAATCCCAGGCGATCGACCAGTTCGGTCAGCTGCTTCGCAGCATTGCCCAGCACGACACCACCGCCCGCATAGACCATCGGCCGCTCGGCCGACAGCAGCAGCTGCAGCGCCTTCTTGAGCTGGCCCTGGTGGCCCTTGACCACCGGGTTGTAGGAGCGCATCGACACCGTCTTGGGATAGGAGAAACCGCAGCGGTCGCGCGACACGTCCTTGGGAATGTCGATCAGCACCGGACCGGGCCGGCCGGTACGGGCGATGTGAAAGGCCTTCTTGATGGTGATGGCCAGGTCGCGCACGTCCTTGACCAGGAAATTGTGCTTGACGCAGGGCCGGGTGATGCCCACCGAGTCGCATTCCTGGAAGGCATCCTGGCCGATGGCACTGGAAGGCACCTGGCCGCTGATGACCACCAGCGGGATGGAGTCCATGTAGGCCGTGGCGATGCCGGTGACCGCGTTGGTCAGGCCGGGACCGGAGGTGACGAGGCAGACGCCGACCTCCTGGGTGGTACGTGCGTAGGCGTCGGCCGCGTGGACGGCGGCCTGCTCGTGGCGCACGAGGATGTGCTCGAGCTTCGAGGCTGCAAAGAGCGCGTCGTAGATATAGAGAACGGCGCCGCCGGGATAGCCGAAGACGTGCTTCACGCCCTCTTCTTCCAGACAGCGGACGACGATTTCCGCGCCGTTGAGTTCCATTTTTGTTCCTCTTTTTTCAGTGTATCCGGCCGTCCGCCGGCCCCGACGCAGCGCAGACCTCTGCCCCGAGACAGACCATGACAACGGCTGGTGTCCCTGTATTGCCGGCCCGGCGCGCTCCACAGGAAGACCTCGGCAGAAGTCTGCGGCACGCCCCACACCGGCCCCGTGCATCCGCATGCCTCGTGAGCACTCTGGATGTGGCTGGCGCCGGACCCTGCAAGGTCCGGCGCAGGCGACATGCTACCATCAACGCCCCATGGCGACCCGACCGGAAATATCGGAGTTTCTCGCCGCGGTCGAGCGCCGGGCCTTCAAGCAGGTGGTCTATACCGTGCGCGACGACGACACCGCGCTGGACATTGTCCAGGACGCGATGCTCAAGCTCGTCGAAAAATACGCCGACCGTCCCGTGGCCGAACTGGCGCCGCTCTTTCAGCGCATCCTGCAGAACGCCACCCACGACCACTTCCGCCGCCAGAAGGTACGCCGCACCTGGGTGAGCCTGTTCTCGTCCCTGCCCGGCATGGGCAATGCGGACGACGACGACACCGACCCCCTCGACAGCCTGCTCGCCCCGCAGGACGAACGCCACGCCGAAGACGCCTCCGACGAGGCCAGCCGGGCCGAAACGCTGCGCCTGATCGAGGACGAGATCCAGCGGCTGCCACGCCGTCAACGCGAAGCGTTCGTGCTGCGTTACTGGGAGGAAATGGATGTGGCCGAAACGGCCCGCACCATGGGATGCTCCGAGGGCAGCGTCAAGACGCACTGTTCCCGGGCCATCCATACCCTGTCACAAGCTCTGCGTGCCAGAGGCATTACGCTATGAACCCGCATCATCCGGACCAGATGGCGCATGAGGTGTGCCGCCTGCTCGATTCTGCCGCGAACGACCTGCCCGATCACATCCAGGCCAGGCTTGCCGTGGCGCGCAACCGTGCCCTGATGCGGTTCGACGAACTGGCCCGCCAGGGCTCCGGTACATCGGCCGGGGCCGCCGGTACGCACAGCCACACAGGCTGGTGGCACCATCTCTGGACACCCGCCTGGTCGCGGGTGGCGCTCACCGCCATCCCGGCCATCCTGCTGGTGCTGGCCGCCCTGGCCGGCAGCCTCTTCAACCAGGAGCGCACCGTCATCCAGCAGGCCGACGCCTACACCGAGATGCTCACCGCCGACGTGCCACTCTCGGCCTATACCGACAATGGCTTTGCCGCCCACCTGCGGGGCGGCATGATGCAGACCGCCGCCCAGTCCCGCTGAGCCCATGCGCTTCCTGATCCACGCCACCCCTGCCCTGGCGCTGGCCACCGGTCTGGCCCTCGGCGATCCCGCCCTCGCCTCCGGTCTGCCGGCGCAGGCCCGGTCGTGCGCGCGTGCCGCCAGTGCAGGCTGCCCGCCTGCCCCGGCCACCTCCGCGCCGGCGGTGACGACGCACAGCGTCGTTCACGGCGCCGGCGCCCACCCCAGCCCGGGTGTAATGTCTGGTCGTGGTGCCGCCGCGGATATCACCCTGTGGCCAGACGACACCCGCTGGCCCGACCCGGACCTGCTGCTCGCCCTGGATGCGGCCATGCCCCCGGCGTCTGGCCAGCCCCCCCGGCACGTCGTGCTGGTGGCCGCCGGCGAGGGCTTCGAGCTGCCCGAGATCATCGCCGTACTGTTCCAGCCCGACTGGGAAGAGCTGAGCGAGGCACAGCGGCAGGTGCTGGCGCCCTTCGCCCCCGAATGGAACACCTGGTCCGCGGCCGAGAAGCGCTCGTGGATTGCCTTTGCCGACCGCATGCAGCAGCTGCCGGCCGACCAGCGCCGTCGCGCACAGCGCCGCATCATCGAATGGGCCAACATGTCACCCGAAGAACGGCGCATCGCCCGGCTCAATTATCAGGACAGCCGCCGGCGCCCCATGCCCGAACGGGTGAAGGAGTGGGAGCGCTACCAGTCGTTCACCTACGCCGAACGCGAACGGCTGCGCCACTCGGAAGAGGCCACCGACATTGCGGCGGTCCAGCGCGCCCGGGCGCTCGGTACCCTGCCGCCCGGCGTGCGCGGGCCAGGCCAGCCCCCTCCACCCGGTCAGCCCATGCGCATCATCATCCTGCGGGGCTGGCAGCCTGCCCCGCCGGATCGCCCCCAGCCCCCGGACGCCATGCAGTCCGGTACCGTGCACGTCTTTCCGGCGCCGCCGGGACAGCCGTCCCACGTGCACATCGACCCGCCCGGTACGGCGCACCCGCACGGCCCTGCCGGGGCACACGGCCCAGGTGCACCCCACGCACAGAAGGGACCGGAAGTGCCGGACAGGCACGCGCCCCCCTCGCTCGCCGCGCCGATGCTGGGCACACCCACGGTGGAAGGCATGCCGCTGCGGCAGCCACCCCTGCCTCCGGGGGCCGCTGCCTTTGAAGTCCCCGTGCCACCCGGCATGCTCGTGCTGCCCGGACACATGTCCCCCCACCGGCAGGCACCGGGCAGCCCGGACAGCATCCCTCCCGGCATGCCGGGCAGCATCGTGTCGCCGTCCTTCCCGGTGAATGATGGTGAGACCCTGATCATCATCCCCGATCGTGTACTGTCTTCCGAATCGCCAGGTGCCGGAGCAGGCAGTGGCGCAGGGAATGGCCCGGGTGGCAATGACGGCGGAGGCCCCCCATGAGCGACCTGATCACGCCCGCAACTGCCGTTCGTTCCGGCGGGAGTCCTTCCGCCACCACGCCAGAGACGACCGGGCAGGCACAGGCCCCGTCCACACAGACTGAACATGCCCAGCTGCAGATATCTCCCGCACCGGCCTCGCCCTGGCGGCGCTTCATGGCCTGCGTCTACGAAGGCATCATCCTGTTTGGTGTGGTGTTCTTCTTTGGCTATGGCTTTTCGGCACTGACCCAGTACCGGGGTGAGCCCGGCGCGCTGCACACCGCCTTTCAGCTCTTCATGTTTGCGGTGCTGGGCGCCTATTTCGGCTGGTTCTGGAGCAACGGCCGCTGGACGCTGCCCATGAAGACCATCGGCGTGAAGCTGGTGCGCAGCACGGCCCCCGATCCGGCCCGTCCGGAGAGCATCGTCACCCTGCCCCGGGCCCTGTGGCGCTACACGGTGGCCTCGTGCTTCTTCTGGGGCGGGCTGGCGCTGGTGTATTTCAGCTCGCCCGTCGTGCTGCTGCTGTGGCTGCTGCCCTTTGCCTGGTCGATCATCGACAAAAGGCGACGCACGCTCTACGACATCCTGTCGGGCACCCTGCTGGTGCGTCACGATGCCGTGAGCGGACGCAAGTCACGCTTCCTGCCCTGACGCCAGATTCGGCCCCGCGCCGGCCCCGGCAGCAGGCTGACGGCGCGCTGCGCCGGCAAGGCTGTGCACCTTGCCAGACAGGGCAACGCCGGCAGCGTACGAATGGCACAGCAGCGCGTGGCTGTCATGACGACCCGTCGCTGACACACAGCACCCATGGCTGCACAGCGACTCGCCACTTTCACCGTGGCTCGTGCGCCCGGTCCACGCAGTCGACGAAGTATTCGGTCTGACCATTCGGCCCCGGCTCGGCCACCAGACCGTGCACATCGGTGTGGAAACCCGGGAACTGCGCGTTGAATTCGCGCACGAACTTCAGGTATTCCACGATGGTGCGGTTGAAGCGTTCACCCGGAATGAGCAGCGGGATGCCCGGTGGGTACGGCGTGACCAGCATCGTGGTGATGCGACCTTCCAGTTCATCGATCGGCACCCGCTCGACGTTGCGGTGTGTCAGGCACTCATAGGCATCCGACGGCTTCATCACTGGCAGCATGTCCGACAGGTACATGTCGGTGGTCACCCGGGCCACGTCGTACCTGCGGTAGGCATCGTGCACGCGGGTGGAGAGATCGCGCAGGCCCATGCGGTCGTACATCGGATGCGCCGCCACGAATTCCGGCATCACGCGCCAGAGCGGCTGGTTTTCGTCGTAGTCGGCCTTGAACTGCTGCAGCTCGGTGACCAGCGTGTTCCAGCGTCCCTTGGTGATGCCGATGGTGAACATCACGAAGAATGAATAAAGGCCGGTCTTTTCCACCACCACGCCGTGCTCGGCCAGATATTTGGTGACCACCGCCGCCGGAATGCCGGACCCGGCAAATTCACCATCGATGTCCAGCCCCGGCGTGACGATGGTGGCCTTGATCGGGTCCAGCATGTTGAAGCCGGATTCGAGCGGGCCGAAGCCATGCCATTTCTCGTTGGCCTGCAGCCGCCAGTCTTCCTGGCGCAGCTCCTTGCCACTGCCCAGACTGTCCGGCCCCCAGACACGGAACCACCATGAACCATCATATTCCTGTTCGACCTTGCGCATGGCACGGCGAAAATCACGCGCCTCCTGCAGCGACTCCTGCACCAGCGCCGTGCCGCCGGGGGCTTCCATCATCGACGCCGCCACATCGCACGACGCAATGATGGCGTACTGCGGCGAGGTGGAGGTGTGCATCAGGTAGCTTTCGTTGAAGCGATAGCGGTCGAGCCTGCGGGTTTCCGACTCCTGCACGAGGATCTGCGAAGCCTGGGACAGCCCGGCCAGCAGCTTGTGCGTGGACTGGGTGGCGTACACCATGGCGTTGGTCGAGCGCGGCCGGTTGGCGCCGATGGCGTGCATCTCGTGATAGAACGGATGGAAGGTGGCGTGCGGCAGCCAGGCCTCGTCGAAATGCAGGTTCTCCACATAGTCCTGCAACCGGGCCTTGATCATCTCCACGTTGTAGAGAATGCCATCGTAGGTGGACTGGGTGATGGTCATCACCCGCGGCCGCAGCGACTTGTCGGTGATCAGCGGGTTTGCGTTGATCTTGGCCTCGATGCTCTCCTGGCTGAACTCCTGCAGCGGGATCGGCCCGATGATGCCCAGGTGGTTGCGCGTGGGCTGCAGGAACACCGGAATGGTGCCGCTCATGATGATGGCGTGCAGGATGCTCTTGTGGCAGTTGCGGTCGACCAGCACCACATCGTCATTGGCCACTTCCGAATGCCAGACGATCTTGTTGGAAGTGGAGGTGCCGTTGGTCACGAAGAAGAGGTGATCGGCATTGAAGATGCGCGCCGCGTTCTTCTCGGACGCATGCACCGGACCGGTGTGGTCCAGCAGCTGGCCCAGCTCGTCCACCGAATTGCAGACATCGGCCCGCAGCATGTTCTCGCCAAAGAACTGGTGAAACATCTGCCCCACGGGGCTCTTCAGGAAGGCCACCCCGCCCGAGTGCCCCGGGCAGTGCCACGAGTAGGAACCGTCGTTGGCATAGTGCACCAGCGCCTTGAAGAACGGCGGCGCCAGCGAGTTCAGGTAATTGGTTGCCTCGCGGATGATGTAGCGCGCCACGAACTCCGGCGTGTCCTCGAACATGTGGATGAAGCCGTGCAGCTCCTTCAGGATGTCGTTGGGAATGTGCTGGGAGGTACGCGTCTCGCCGAACAGGAAAATGGGAATGTCGGCGTTGCGCCGGCGTGTTTCGCGGATGAAGGCACGCAGGTCCTGGATGGCCACGCTTTCCGGCCCTTCCTCGCTGATCTCCTCGTCATCGATGGACACGATGAAGGCCGACGCGCGGGCGGCCTGGTTGGCCACCATGGCCACGTCGTAGTAGGTGAAGCCACCCACCACCTCGGTGCCCTGGTCCTCGATGGCCTTGGCCAGTGCACGGATGCCCAGGCCGCTGGCCGAATCGGCGCGCCAGTCTTCGTCGATGATCACGACGGGGAAGCGGAATTTCATGTCGTTGTCCGGATGGGGAGGAGAGAAGAAAGAGGGGATTGACCGGCCGGCGCTGTACGCCCTGTCTGCACACGGCCGGGGCCGATGCGAAGACGAGGAAGTCCATGACACGCGCTGCAGCGCAGAACATCCGCCTGCTGTCCAGTCATGCAGGCGGGTACCCGGCTGCCCCGCATAATAACGCCGGCATTCCCGTCGGCCTGCGATAACCGCGCGCGCTGCGGGCCGCGTGACCTGTGGACAACGGTCCGGCCATCCGTCAGCCCTCCCCGGCTCCGGCTTTGCGGCAGCCCGTCTGCGCGTTAGGATTGCACGACGGTATCTGCCGGCCGTTTCCTTTTTTTGCCTTTTCTCCTTCCACTGCACCCATGGCCAAACGTCCACACGACCAGCTGGTCGTCGCCATCTCTTCCCGCGCCCTCTTCGACTTCGAGGAAGAGAACCTGCTCTTCGAGAAGGGCGACGACCACGCCTACATGGCCCGCCAGCTGGACCTGCTGGACCTGCCGGCCAAGGGCGGCGTGGCCATGCCGCTGGTCAAGAAACTGCTGGCCTTCAATGGCCCCGGCGAGGACGAACGGCGCGTGGACGTGGTGCTGCTGTCGCGCAACGACCCCACCAGCGGCATGCGTGCCTTCCGCTCGGCCCACCATCATGGTGTGCCACTGGAACGCGGTGTGTTCACCCGCGGCCGTCCGCCCTACGCCTACCTGAAGCCGCTGGGGGCGCATCTCTTTCTGTCGGCCAATGCCGACGACGTGCGCGCCGCGCTGGAGGCCGGCTTCCCGGCCGCCCGCGTCTACCCGCAGTCCCCGCAGCGGGCCGAATCCCACCCCGATGAAGTGCGCATCGCCTTCGACGGCGACGCCGTGCTGTTCTCGGACGAGGCCGAGCAGGTCTACGCCAGCCAGGGGCTGAGCGCCTTTCACGACCACGAGGTCAGCCACGCCACCACGCCCCTGCCACCCGGCCCCTTCAAGCCGCTGCTCGAAGCCCTGTACCGGCTGCGCACGAATGCGCCGGCGCAGATGCGCATCCGCACCGCACTGGTCACCGCCCGCAGTGCGCCCGCACACGAACGCGCCATCCGCACGCTGATGGACTGGCGCGTGGAAGTGGACGAAGCACTGTTCCTCGGCGGACTGGACAAGGGGCCCTTCCTGCGCGAGTTCGAGCCCGACTTCTTCTTCGACGACCAGACCGGGCACTGCGAGTCCGCCTACAGTGCCGAGGCACCGACCGGCCATGTGATCAGCGGCATCCGCAACGCAGACAGCGCAAGGGCCGACCAATAAAGCACGTCACGCGTCTTCCCCCCCGGCACGACGCTCACGGCAGGGTACCGGCCAGCGCGTGTCGTGGGTTCATTCGTCCTCGCGCTGGCCCCGGCCGTGTGCTGGCAGGAAACGCGGCACTGGCAAGGCAGGCTGCCCTGCCAGATCCCCGGAACGGCTCAGAACCGGTACTGCACCCCCACCGACACCAGTCGCCCCAGGCCAGGCTGCAGCGAGAAGGTGGCCAGTGAACCGGTGTAGTACGTTTTGTCGAACAGGTTGTCGACGTTGAACGTCAGCCGCAACGGTTCGCTGAACTGCCAGTAGCTGCTGAGGTTGACCGTGGTGTAGGCCGGCAGCCGGTAGCTGTCGGTGGCCGTTCCCGGCCGGTCGCCCACGTGCACCAGACCGGCGCCCACGCCATAGTCCGAACCATTGGCCAGCTGGTCGTGATACAGCGCAAACAGGCTGCCGCTGACCCGCGGCACACCATTGAAGCGCTTGCCCTGCCGGTTTGCGCTGGTATCACGCGTAACCTTTGCGTCGATGAAGGCAGCACTGGCCGTCAGGCGCACCTGCGGCGTGATGTCGCCAGCCAGATCGGCCTCCACCCCCTGACTGCGCACCCGGCCGGTGGCAATGCTGAAGTCCGGGTTGTCCGGATCGGTGCTCAGCACATTGTCCTTCTGGATGCGGAAGGCGCTCACCGACGCATTCAGGCGGCCATCCGGCGCATCCCACTTGTAGCCCAGTTCCCAGGCCGTGCCCTTTTCGGGCTCGAAGGCGTCACCGGCAGCCGTGGTGCCACTGTTGGGCCGGAAGGAGCGCCCATACGACAGGAAGGCGGCGCTGTGGGGCTCGAACAGGTATGTGGCCCCCACGCGCGGCGTCAGCTGGGTGTAGCGGTGCTGCTCACCGGTCCAGCCGCTGCCCGTCAGCGCACGGGCATGCTGGTCGAAGCGGTCCAGACGCAGCCCGGCCATCAGCTTCCACCGGGTGCTCAGGTCCAGCTGGTCCTGTACGTAGAGGGCCTGGGTGGTGTCGCGCTGGTAACGGGCCGACCGCGTGGCGCTGTAGGCCGGCATCGGCTGGCCGTAGACCGGCGCGTAGATGTCGATACTGTAAGGAGCGACCCGCTCGCTGGAATAGCGGATGTCGTTCTCGTAGACATAGCGCGACAGCATGGCCCCGGCCAGCACGGTGTGCCGGATGCCGGCCGTATCCAGTTTGCCGGTGATCTCGGCCTGCAGCGACATATCCTGCGACGGAATGCGCCGCCACGAGCTGCGACGGGTCAGCGTACGGCCGTCGGCCTGCACGGTACGGGGCTCCACGCCCAGCCCGTCGAGCAGGTTCTTCAGGTGCATGACACCGGCCCGCACGCTCCAGGTGTCATCGAGGGCATGGTCGACGGTCAGCTGGTGCACGTCTCCCTTCACATGCATGTTGGGCAGGCCCGGTTCGCCCAGATAGCGGTCGCGCGGCAGCGCATCGACGTTGCCGTCGATCACCATCAGCCCGCGGTCGAAGGGCGTGCGGATGCGGGTGATGTCGGCCTCGTAGTGCACGACGGTGCGGGCATCCGGCGTCCAGGTGATGGACGGCGCCAGCACATATTTCTTCCTGTCGATCAGCGAGGTGCGGGTGGCGCCCTTCTTGGCCACGGCAATCAGCCGGTAAGCCACCGTCTGCGACAGCGGACCGGTGAGGTCCACCGTGCCGCGGCGCAGCCCGCGGGTACCGACCTTCAGGCCGGCCTCGTGCCGGGCGGTGAACTGCGGCTTCTTCGTCACGCGGTTGTAGGTGCCACCCAGTTCGCTGCTGCCATAGAGGGCGGCCGACGGCCCCTTCAGGAACTCGACCCGCTCCATCGTGGCCGCATCACGCTGCGGGCCGCAGTTGCAGCTGGCCACGAAACCGTTGATCAGCGAACCCGTGGCCGCATCGAAGCCGCGCATCGTGTAGTTGTCCCAGGTGCCACTGAAGTCGTTGGCCGAGGCCACGCCGCTTGCGTAGTTCATCAGGTCACCGAAGCGGGTGACGCCCAGGTCCTCGGCCAGCTTCTCCGGGATGACCCGCACGTTCTGCGGCACTTCGATGAGCGGCGTATCGGTACGGCTGGCGGCCGTGCGGCGGGCGCTGCCGGTGTAGGTGCCGGTGTCCTGGCTGGCGCCCACGCGGATCTCCGAAAGCGCCGTGGGCTCGGCTGCGTGAACCGGGGCAATGGCCACCGGGCCGAGGGCCAGCAGGGACAGGGAGGTGACGCCCAGCAGGGCGCGGGTCTGGCGGGTGCCGGACATGTTCTTCTTGTTCATGGAGGAGCGGGCCGGGAGGCCCCAGATGGTTAACAAAGGAACAGAAGCGGATACGAATGATAGATATTTATCAAATTATGCAATGGCAAGGGCATGGCGGAGGCAGGGATATGGCGATGCAGAAGGTCCAGACACCCGCCGGCAGCCCGCCGCGTCCTCTGGCGCGTGTCATGGACTCATTCGTCCCCCTGCCCGCTCCCGAGGAGGTAGCGCTTCGCATGGACCGTATGTCCATCCGGCATGCGATGACCACCGGGTTTACGGTATGATGGCAGTGTTGCCCCTTCGTCCACAGGGCTTAGAGGACAGATCAAGTGATTGATTTCATTAAAGGACTTTACCAGCATGTGCGTGACCAGCGTGCCGCGGAACGCGATCGGCGCAAGAAGGTTGCGGCCATGATCAGCAGGAACGCCTACAAAACACTGCGCGTGGTCGGCCGTGGCACGATCAAGATCGATCCCAGGGAAGTGGCCGCCAGCGAAGAATTCAAGCAGGCCAGGAAGCTGGCCCGGGAAATCGTCAACGCCCAGTGACACCGGCAGGGGGTCATCATGTTTGCCCTGCTGATCGTCCCGATTCTCGTGGCAGGATTCATGGCCTGTCACATCCATCCGGTATTCTCTTACAAGCTCCATCGTTACGAAGGCCAGTATCTTTACCTCAAAAGCGCAGAGACCGGGCTCAAGTGCTTTGCCATTGCCTTCGTCATATGCCTTGCAGCCCATTGGCTCATGCCTGACAACTGGTCTCTGCCTTCCGGGCTCGCCAGTGTGCTGCAACACGCCGGCATTTCCGACCAGGATGAAACGCTGCGCACCAGCTGGTTTCTGGTGCTCTCGACCCTGACCTGCCTGTCGCCCTGGGTACTCAAATGCAGCGCCCTGCTGCGCCTTCGCATGCGCTCCGGGGTATGGAATCCGCACCTTTTCATCATTCAGGAATTGCTGGACGACAGCCCCCTGGACGACCTGCTGTTCAGGCTCTCCATCGAAAACAAGGATGTAATGCTGATGATGGATGACCGCAAGGTCTATGTGGGCAAGATCATCAGCATGGGCGAACCCTCGGAAACCCTGGGCATGGACCAGGACATCTCCATCATGCCCCTGATGAGTGGCTATCGTGACAAGGATACGTTACGGGTGAACTTCACCACCGACTACGAGCAGGTGGACGCCGAAATATATCTGTCCCTGCGGCAGGAAGCCATCGTTTCAGCCACCGAATTCAACTTCAAGGCATACCGGACCTGGCAGCAAAGCCGCAGGAAGCCTCGCCGGAAACCTTCGCCCGGCCTTCAACCACGGTCACTACGACGCCCTTCCGATACACGATAGCCCCCCCTGCAGGGTGCCTTCACGACAGAAACGCCCGCGGGCCGGAACAGGTCCGGGTCGTACCTCATACGGTTCAGTCTCTGACTATCAGGCTTCTGGATATTCATAGTGTTATTAGATATCATTCGCGCTCCCATATCTACCCTTGCCTATCTTCATCATGAACGCACACAGAACGCTGTCCCTGCTGGGCATCACGGCCGGCTCGCTGCTGGCCGCCGGCCCGGCACAGGGCGCCGAACCCACCCCCCTGTCCGAAATCCGCGTGGGCGCCAGCCGGGACGCCCGCAGCTATGCCGGTGAGCAGCGCAACACCGCGGCCAGCCGCACCGATACGCCGCTCATCGAAGTCCCCCAGAATGTCCGCATCGTCCCGCAGAAGCTGGTCGGGGATCTGGGTGCCACCCGGCTGGCCGATGTCGTCGGCTTCGTCAGCGGCATGTCGCAGGGCAACGATTACGGCGGCACCTGGGACAGCTTTGCCCTGCGGGGCTTCGAGGCCAGCCCCGGCTCGCTGATCAACGGCTTTTCGAGCACCTGCCAGTGCGGCCCCCGGCGCGATGCCGGCACCATCGAACGGGTGGAAGTCCTCAAGGGCCCGTCAGCTGCCCTTTACGGCAGCAGCGAACCCGGCGGCACCTACAACATCGTCACCAAAAAGCCGCAGTTCAGGCCGATGCGCGAGGCCGGCCTGAAGGTGGGCAACCGCGGTCTGCGCCGGGCCACCTTCGATGCCACCGGCCCGTTCTCCTCCACCCTGGCCTGGCGGCTCAACCTCGTGGCCGAAAAGGGCGCCACCCGTACCAGCCTGATCGAGACCTCGAAGTACATCGTGGCGCCGTCCCTGACCTGGGCCCCCACGGCACGCACCATCGTGAACTACGAGGCCGACATCACCCGCATCCGCACGCCCTACGACCGCGGCCTGCCCGTCATCAATGGCCGCACCGACGCCCTGCCGCGCGACCGCTATCTGGGTGAACCGTCCATCCCCAACCTGCACATCCGGGGGGATGTACACCAGCTCACACTGAACCACACCCTGAACGACCAGTGGAGCGTGCGGGCCGGCCTGATGCACCGCAAGACGGACAACACCGGCCACGGAACCGAACCCGGCGCCCTGCAGCGCGACGGCCGGACCCTGACCCGGCGCATGGCATGGCGCTCCATGCCCTCCAGCAACACCAGCATGCAGGCCGAAGCCACCGGCAGGCTGCAGACCGGTACCCTGCGGCACACGGTGCTGACCGGCTTCGAGGTGAGCCGCTATACCCATCACGCCGACATCCGCGGTTCGGACCTGCGCACCGCACCGTTCGGCATCGATGTCTACGCCCCGGTCTATGGCCAGGCACAGCCGCCCTACACGGGCGCCCTGGTCGTGTCCAACAATCATGACAACACCCGCGCCCTCTACGCCCAGGACCAGCTGGACGTGACGGAGCAGCTGAAGGTGATGGCGGGCCTGCGTGTGGAGCGCTTTCACCAGCGCGCCGACAGCGTGCGCGGCAACCGCACGACCCGCAGCAACCACCACTACAGCGAACTCACACCCCGTGCCGGCGTGACCTGGATGTTCAGCCCCGAAAGCGCCGCCTTCCTGTCGTGGGGACGCTCGTTCAAGCCCAATACCGGCAGCGATGTGAACGGCAATGCCTTCGAACCGCTGAAGGGTACGGCCTGGGAGCTGGGCTACAAATGGGAAGGCCGGCAGGACGCCGGCCAGCCTGGCGTGGTGGCCAGCATCAGCGCCTTCCACATCACGAAGAACAACGTGCTGACCCAGGACCCAAACAACGCGGACTTCAACATGGCCGCTGGCCAGGTCCGCAGCTGCGGCGTCGAGGCCGATCTGGCTGGCGATATCACACCACACTGGCGCCTGACGGCCAGCGCAGGGCTGACCGACACGAAGGTCACCCGCGACAACACGGCCAACCTGCTGGGCAAACGGCTGCCCAATGTCCCGCGGGTCAGTGCGGGCCTGTTCGCCCTCTGGCATGACCGGCTGGACAACGGGTCGGAATACGGCGCAGGCGGCGGCCTGGTTCATGTGGGCGAGCGGACCGGCAACGCCACCGACACCTACCGCCTGCCCGCCTACACGTCGGTCAAGCTGAGCGGCTACTGGCAGGCCACCTCGCAGCTGCGGCTGACACTGGCCGTCGACAACCTGTTCGACCGGACCTTCTATACCGGATCGATCGGCACCATCTCGCTGCAGCCGGACGTGGGCCGGCTGGTGACGGTGGGGGTGCAGTACCGGTTCTAGGGCAGGGATCGGCGCGAGGACGAACCAGTTCATGAGACGCTCTAGAATCAGTGCATCTGTCCCGGCTTTACGCCATCCGGCGCTGTCCGTACCCGTGGCAGCCCGGTTTGCCGTCAGCCGGCACGTTTCCTTCATGATCCCGCCCGTCCCCGTTCTGCCGGCATCTGCAGGCAGGCGGGGCATCCTCCACCATGAGCACGTCCGAATCCAGCACGCCCCCCGCTACCCTTTCTCCTGCCTCTCCCACCGCCGCCACACCGCCAGCCTCCGGCACCCAAACCAGCCATGACCAGCACGGCCGCTACGCGGTCGCCAGCAGCGTGGAGGACTTTCGCCACAACCTGGCCGCCGTGCAGGCGCGCATCGAAGCCGCCTGCCAGCGGGCCGGGCGCGATCCGGCCTCGGTGCGCCTGCTGCCGGTGAGCAAGACGGTGGACGAGACGCGCATCCGCATGGCCTACGCCGCCGGCGCCCGCTTTCTGGGCGAGAACAAGGTGCAGGAAGCCTTCGGCAAGTGGGAGGCCATGCAGGACCTGCCCGACCTGAAGTGGGCCGTGATCGGCCACCTGCAGACCAACAAGGCCAAGGTGGTGGCACGGTTTGCCAGCGAATTCCAGGCGCTGGACAGCCTGCGCGTGGCCGAGGCGCTGGACCGACGCCTGCAGGCCGAGGGACGCGGGCTGGACGTGTTCGTGCAGGTCAATACCTCGGGAGAGCCCAGCAAGTTCGGTCTGGCGCCCGACGAGGTGGCCGCCTTCATCCAGCAACTGCCGGCCTTCTCCGCCCTGCGCGTGCGCGGGCTGATGACGCTGGCCCTCTTCTCGGATGACGCCGTGCGGGTGCGCCAGTGCTTCGTGCTGCTGCGCACGCTGCGCGACCGGCTGCGCCAGAGCGCCCCGGCCGGCGTCGGCCTGGACGAACTGTCGATGGGCATGTCGGGCGACTACGAGATCGCCATCGAGGAAGGCGCCACCGTGGTGCGGGTGGGCCAGGCCATCTTCGGTGCCCGTGCCCTGCCCGACAGCCACTACTGGCCCGGCTTTGCCGGACCGGCAGGCGAACCCGGGCGCTGAGCCACCATGGACAGGCGGACTGCGGCGCATCTCATGGCCCCATTTCGTTCCCGCGCCCGGCTCCGGTCGTCCCGGCATCCCTTTCGGCACGCCAGGAACTGGCTGGAAATTCAGCCACCTCTGCATGACACAACATTCCATGATGATGGAAAATACAACAGGCCCTGAAACAGGGTCTGGTCCCATCCTCCACAGGCGCGTCTGAAGCAGCCGCCCCCGCCGTCCCCGAAACGGGGACTCATGTTGCACAACGACAAAGGAGCAAGCTCGATGTCCGCACCGCCCTCTGCCACCGCGCCGGCAGCGCAGGACCCCTACGCCGATTACCGCGAGCTGACGCTGCGCGGCATGATCCTGGGCGCGCTGATCACCGTGGTGTTCACCGCCTCCAACGTGTATCTGGGCCTGAAAGTGGGCCTGACCTTCGCGTCATCCATCCCGGCTGCCGTCATCTCGATGGCGCTACTGCGCTTTGCCAAAGGCAGCAACATCCTCGAGAACAACATGGTGCAGACCCAGGCCTCTGCGGCCGGCACCCTGTCCTCGGTCATCTTCATCCTGCCCGGCCTGCTGATGGCCGGCTACTGGAGCGGCTTTCCATTCTGGCAGACCGCCCTGCTCTGCATGTCGGGCGGCATTCTGGGGGTGATCTTCACCGTACCGCTGCGCCACGCCATGGTGGTCAACAGCACGCTGCCCTACCCCGAGGGGGTGGCCGCCGCCGAGATTCTCAAGGCCGGCAGTGCCGAACACAGTGACGAGGACGAGACCAGCAGCGGCATTGCCGACATCGCCACCGGCGGGCTGATTTCGGGCGTCCTCAGCTTCTGCGCAGGCGGCCTGCGGGTGGTGGCCGACAGCGCCAGCTACTGGTTCAAGGCCGGCAACGCCATCTTCCAGATCCCGATGGGCTACTCACTGGCCCTGCTGGGTGCGGGCTACATGGTGGGGCTGGCCGGTGGCATCGCCATCCTGCTGGGCATCGTCATTGCCTGGGGTGTGCTGGTGCCGTACTTCTCGGCCACCCTGCCCCAGCCGGCCGATGTGGACATGGCCACCTTCGCCCTCACGCTCTGGAAGGAAAAGGTGCGCTTCATCGGCGCCGGCACCATCGGTGTGGCCGCCGTCTGGACCCTGATCATGCTGCTCAAACCCGTGGCCGAGGGCATGCGCCTGTCGCTTGCCGCCATGCGCGCCCCGCGGGACTACCAGCGCAGCCGCGTCGAGCAGGATCTCAGCCCCAGGGCCATGATCGGCTGGACCGTCGGCATGCTGGTGATGCTGGGACTGAGCTTTCACCACTTCGTGGACTCGGCCGCCATTTCCGACACGGCCGGCTGGGTACTGGTGCTGCTGGGCACGCTGATGGCCTTCTTCATCGGCTTTCTGGTGGCGGCCGCCTGCGGCTACATGGCCGGCCTGGTCGGTTCGTCGTCCAGCCCGATCTCCGGCGTGGGCATCGTCTCGGTGGTGATCGTCTCGCTGGTGCTGCTGGTCTATGGCGAATCGGCGGGTCTCTTTGCCCATGAGGGCAACCGGCAGTTCATGCTGGCGCTGACACTGTTCGTGGGCTCGGCCGTGGTGTCGGTAGCCTCCGTATCGAACGACAACCTGCAGGATCTCAAAACCGGCTGGCTGATCCAGGCCACACCGTGGCGACAGCAGGTGGCGCTGATCATCGGCTGCGTGGTGGGTGCACTGGTCATCGCGCCGGTGCTGGAAATGCTCTATCAGGCCTACGGTTTCACCGGCGCCATGCCGCGTGAGGGCATGGACGTGAAACAGGCACTGGCCGCCCCGCAGGCCACGCTGATGACCACCATCGCCACCGGTATCTTCTCGCACAACCTGCAGTGGAACTACATCTTCACCGGCATCGGTATCGGCGTGGCGCTGATCATCGTCGACCGGCTGCTGCGGTCCCGCCCGGGAACCAACCTGAGCCTGCCGGTCCTGGCCGTGGGCATGGGCATCTACCTGCCGCCCGCGGTCACCATGCCCATCGTGATCGGCATGGTGCTGGCCACCCTCGTGCGCAAGCGCATCCAGCGCCGCCATGGCGGCAAGACGCAGGCGGAGCCGTACCTGAAGCGGGCCGAGCGGACCGGCACCCTGATGGCCGCCGGCCTGATCGTCGGCGAGAGCCTGATGGGCGTGATCATGGCGTTCATCATCACCTTCTCGGTGACCAGCGGCGGCTCCGATGCGCCGCTGGCCCTGTCACTGGAGAACTGGGACGATGCCGCCTCGTGGCTGGGCCTGGCCGCCTTCGTGGTCGGCGCCACCCTGCTGGTGAACCGGGTGATGAAGGCTGCGCGCTGACGGGCGAGCACCCGACTGCAAAGCCCCGGGTGGCCGGCAGGGTGGCCCGGGGCTTTGCCGCAAGACCGAAAGACCCCGTTCGTTCGACTGCAAGGCCGAACGGAGCCGGGTCACAGCTTCTTCATGCCCTCCAGCTCGGCCGTGAACCAGAAACCCATGGTCTTGCTGACCTTCACCGTGTAGCGCACCCCTTCCCTCACGAAACCGTCTTCCACCTCGCCCTTCAGGCCCGAGGTATTCAGCGCCTCGTCCGTCAGACGCTGGAAGAGCTGCATCATGGCGGGCTGCACGGTACGTTCGCCCTGTTCTCCATCGGCCGCGCTGGCCAGCAGAATGCCCCCCACGGCATTGCGGATGATCGTCTCGATGTCCCCCAGCGGGCTGACCATCGACATGATCCGCACCACATGACCACGCTGCGGATCGACGAACACCATGGCCAGCAGCCCATCCTTCAGCAGAATGCGGGCGATCCGCCAGGGCGACGCACCGCTGTCTTCGGGCTGGGCCGAGGCAGGAATCCGGTAGCCACCATCGAGCCGTGCCAGATCCTCATTGGCCCAGGTACGAAAGGTACCGAAATCGATGCCGGACCGGAGGCTGGCTGACGGCGTTTCCCGGGCTGTCTCCCGGGCGTTTTTGTCCTGGAGAGCCTCCGCAGGCGACACCGCCCGCCGGGAGGGATCACCACGCTGTACCCCCCCTGCTGCGGCGGTGGTACCAGCAGCCACGCCGGTCGCCGCTGTCGTGCCAGCCACGGCTGCCGTGCCAACGCCAGCCCCCACTGCCGAGGAAGCAGCTGCTCCCGTGCCTGCGGCAGTCGTGGACTTCGCCACCGCGGCAGAAGTCCCCCTGCCCGCCTTGCGCGGTGCCGCCAAGGCATCCCCCGGGCTGCCCGTCAGCACGACGCCCAGCACGGCCAGGGACGTGGCACCGCCGACGCACCGTTTCAGAAGACTGCTGCCAGACATCGTGCCACTCCGGGGGAGATTGTGAACGGTGGCACGTTAGCACGCGGCGTTGCAAAAAACCTACATCCGGACACAGCCGGCCGAAGACGACCGACGAAGGGGTCGGGGGCCTCCTGAAAAAACCTGCGAACAGGGAAGACTGACCGGCAGGAAAACGCCCCGGTAATCCCCACACGAAAGAACCCGCCGCAGGCCATCATGACGCTGCAGCGGGTTTCGGTACGACAGTCTGACCAGGGAGTGCCCCGGAAGGCGGGTTCAGTCAGACGGCTCCAGGATCATCACTTGACCAGCGCACCAATCGGATCACTGTCCGGCGGGTTGTCGTTGGCCGAGGTGCTGGCATCGGTGTGATGTGCCGAGGAAGCCGGCAGCGAGCTGCTTTGCGGCTCATCGGCCGGTACGGCCGCATCGGCGCCGGCCTCACCATTGGCAGCGTTGCCGGTCGAGGCATTGCCCGTTGCGGGGGCGGCAGGCGCCGGGTTGGCGGCGGCATCACCCGTTGCCGGCGTGGCATCAGCCGCAGGGGCGGGCGCTGCATTGCCGGTTGCCGGCGCGGTCGCGGCATCGCCTGCAGGCTGGGCTGCATCGGCCGCAGGAGCGGGCTGGGCAGCCGCGTCGGGTTTCGCCGCGGCACCATCGGCAGGTGCCGGGGTGGTGGCGTCGGCAGCAGGCGCTGCAGCGCCCGGTTTGGCGGCTGCATCCGTGGCCGGTGCGGTCTGGGCAGCAGCGTCCGGTTTCGCCGTGGCGTCAGCGGCCGGGGTGGTCTGGGCAGCATCACCCTGCGCAGCGGAGCCCTGCTGGGCAGCGGCGTCAGGTTTGGCAGTATCCGTTCCGGATGCGGCGCCTCCCGTGGACGGCGTCGCGGCGGCGCCTGACTGCTGGGCGGCCTCACCGCCCGTCCCCGACCCGGATTGCCCGGACGCATCTCCACCCGCACTGGACTGACGGGAAGCGACCAGAGCAGCACCCGATGCCGTGCTGACGGAGAGCGCACCGGCGCCCTGGGTCTGGGCGATACGGGCACCCTCGGTTGCCACCGCCGGCGGATTGGTCAGCGCCTGGGTCACCGTTTCGGTGCTGCTGCCACCGGCCGCCGCGCCACCGTTACTGCCGGTCGTGGCGTCCCGGCCTGCCGGCTCGGGTCTGGTGCGGAAGTACCAGCTGTTCTCCTGATTCGGGATATCTGCCGTGGTGTTGTCCTCCTCCACGAAAATCCCGCGATAGGTCAGCCGCTGCGAGCTGGTCCAGTCATTGGCAACCTGCCACTCGCTGCAGACCTTGCGCTGCAGATCTCCCCGGGGGTTGGGCGGTACATTGTTGCCTTCCTTGGCCTTCTTGAGACTGTAGCTGTACAGGCACAGTTGCACTTCATCGGAAGCATCGCCTTTCTCGACGGTCAGTTTCATCCAGGCAGGCCCCCACTGGTGGCCATCAGGGCCCGCTTCGTCCGGCCCCGTCCATTCCTGGACGGGCTGATCGAACGGCACCACGCCATCGCGAGGAATGACTTTATCGGCCGGGGCGGTCAGATTATCCGTTTCGGTCAGCTCGTGGCTTCCGGGTTTGGTGCCATATTTGATCGTCGCATCGGTCTTGATGGTCAGCCGCTGGTCGCGCGATTCGCCTTCCTTGGCAAAAACGACACCGAACGAGCTTTCGCTGTACAGGTGATGCTGTTCCTCGGTTCGCTTGCCCGTGCTGTCGTAGTCACGAACCGTCTGGAAGAAGCGATCACCCCCCGTGTACTGGTAGGACAGGATATCTGCCCGGCTGTTGGGGTTGCCTGGATCACCCCAGTCGTTGCGATCGACGGTCTGGGTATTCGGGTCCCATCCTCTGAGCTGTTCGGCCGCATAGCCTGCAGAAATCGGAACCGCATGCGGCCCGACCATCACATAGGCCGTCTGCGTGCTCAGCATCTGCTCGAACAGCTCCGTGCTGATGCCCGCTTCGGTCACGGGCGTTGCACCGCTGGCGGGTTTGGACGTTGCATCGGCGTTGCTGTCACCCGACGACGCAGCGTTTCCGTTCTGAGCGGCATTCTGGCTGCCGGCGGCGGCCGCATCGCCCCCGCTGGATGCATGCGAGCCATTGGTTTTCGGCGTGATGGCACCAGCATCGCTGGCACCGGCGCCACCGGAATCACCACTGCTGGACCCGCCGCACCCTGCCAGCGCCAGCGCAAGCAGGGCCGCGCCGACCAAGGGCCTGGTGGCGGGCGGGGTTGAAGTGTGTGGCTTGATCGGCATGAGGTGAGGCCTCCGTGTCGTGAAATCTGTGGATAGGGATGAAAAAAAGGGGGAGCAAAAATATGGATCGATGTTTGTTTCCGTCCGCTTCCCCTTCATCAGCCAGCGATGCTAATTGAGCTTCCACCTCCACACGGGAAAACCCATAACTTGACCGGCAACCATTTATGACAGTGTTTGCACACATTTCGTTGTGTTCGTTTTCTGGCAATGCGGCGCTTCTGCCATGCGTTCATCACGCATTGCTTATTGCCTGGCGCGTGTCATGGACGCATTCGTCACCGCGAAACCTCCTTTTTGGGATGGGCAGGGCTTTTTGCAAAGGCTCCCAAGACAGCAGGGCCACAAACTACCCATGGCTTCAGGCCCGCCGAGCACGGTCATGCGCGCCCCAAAAGGTGGCCTCCTTCCGGCTGGTCCTGCAGACACTGCCCCGCACCGGAAAATTCATGTTTTCTTCAAATTGAATTCATGTTTGCGCCGTCAATACCCCTACCGTTTTTGCCGGGCAATTCCCATGGACCTGTCGATCTGGTGCGCGTTCATGAACCTGCTCGTCCCCTGCTGTCCCTGCCGCGTACTGCCCTCTGCGGCGTACGGGGGAATGGACAGGCAAGAGGTCACCTTGCCCATGTACCCGACGGCCAGAAAACACAACGTTCCTGCAGCGCACACCGCTCATCGGCATAGGGGGCAGCCCTCTGGGCTGCACCCCTGCCACACCACCCGGCATGCGGGTCCGCACCGGGCGGTTCGAGAGGACATTCAGGATGATGCCAGACGGGGCAGGCCAAGACTGTCGAACCATGACAGGGTCAGCACGCTGTTGAGCAGCATCGCACTGTTGTGCCACCAGCGCCGGCTGTTTGCCGCCACTTTCCGGGCCACTTCCGTGCTTGCGCCCATGGCGCACAACTCCCTGAACATGGTCTTGCCCCGCTTCCACTGCCTGAGCTGGATGGCCCGCAGCCGGTGACGTATCCATTCATCCAGCTCTCGCCAGACGCCTGTCGTTTGCGCCAGTCTGAAATAGGCTCTCCATCCCAGCAGCAATGGGCGAAGCCCATCGACCACCTGCTGTATGCTGCGTCCGCCACTGCGGCGGGTCAGCCAGCGCACACGCTGCCTGAAGGCCATCACAGCTTTCCGGGCCACCCTCCGTTTGACGACCCCTTTCGGAGCCATCCAGAAGCTGAAGCCCAGAAACTTGCGGCCAGTGAAGACGCTGGCCACCGCACTCTTGGATTCGTTGATCCGCAAATGCAGCCTGCCGTACAGCCGGCGCAACAGCTGCATCACCCGTTCGCCTGCCCGACGACTGTGCACATATACGTTACAGTCGTCGGCATACCGAACGAAGCAATGCCCGCGCGCCTCCAGCGCCTTGTCCACCTCATCGAGCAGCAGGTTGGCCAGCAGCGGCGACAGCGGTCCACCTTGCGGTGTCCCCTCGTGCCGCTCTACGACCACGCCGCCATCCATGATTCCCGCGTTCAGATACGCCCGGACCAGACGGCATACGCCATCATCTCCAATGCGCTTTCTGACGCGATCCATCAGGATGTCGTGATTGACCCGGTCAAAGAACTTCTCCAGATCGACATCCACCACGATCTTCCTGCCGGACTGGATGTACGACTGCGCGGCCAACACCGCGTCGTGCGCACGCCGTCCCGGCCGAAAGCCGTAGCTGTGTTCACTGAAGCCCGGATCAATCATCGGCTGCAGTACCTGCAGCAGTGCCTGCTGGATCAGTCTGTCCGTTACCGTCGGGATGCCCAGCTCTCGCTGTCCACCTCCCGGCTTCGGAATCATGACCCGTCGTACCGGGCTGGGCCGGTACGTCCCCTGCAACAGTGCTTCGCGGATTCGCGGCCATTCGGTCTTGAGCTGCCGGGCTGTCTGGTCGATGTCCAGACCATCCACACCGGCCGTTCCCCGATTGGCCTTCACCCGCCTCCACGCCCGCTGCATGTTGGCTCTTTCCAGAACTGCATCGAGCAGCCCTGCTCCTGTGTCTTCGGTGTCATGTCGCGGGCCGCAGGCTTCATCACGACATGCGCCCCTCGGGGCTTCACCCCTACTCACTGCATGTCGCCCCACTCGTGCAGGCTTCTGATGCATGGCCTTTGACATCGACATGATCCTGTCAACACATCCTCTCGTTCGGTCCTTCGCCTGACCTGTGTCCCATCATGGGGCTGGTCCTGCTACTACGACCTCTGCTGACTTCTCGCTCCGGCTCGACACCGTCGCCCTTTCGAGCATAAGGCGAGATCTCCCCAGGTAAGAACGCACACCTTCTCTGCACGACCGCCGGATTTACGTCACCTCGCCTTGGCCACAAGAGCTTCGCGGTTACATGCCCGTTCGCCCTGCTCGGCAACGCCTTGTATCCGGTTCTTGTACATCGGCCCGCAGATTACGCTCCACGCTTCCTTCCCACACTCGGTCGCCCTTGTGCAGTTGCGCTTCACTTCACTCACTGTGGCCAGCTTGTGGCGGGACTTGCACCCGCAGGTGTGCGCCCATGCTGGGCGCACACGCAAAACCCGCCGGAGAACGCATCCTCCCGGCGGGTTCAGGGAAATGGCCTGTCACGACAAAACGCTTCAGGCCACCGGCGACATACCGGCCAGAAGAGGCCGGTTATCGGCTCACGAACGCTCAGGTCGTTTCATCGTCCCGGTCTTCGTCGTCGTCATCGCCATCATCGTGTTTGTCACCGACGTCGTGTTTGTCACCGCTGGCGCCATGCCTGTCACCGTCGCCTTCATGTTTGTCACTGTCGGCGCCGTGCTTGCCACTGTCGGCATCATGCTTGCCACTGTCGGCGCCGTGCTGGTTACCGGCATCATGCCCGGTTGCCACATGCGTGTCACCTGCAGCATGCTGCGATCCGGAGGCGGCTGCGGCAGACGTATCAGCCGCATGCGCAGCGCCATCTGCAGCCGGCGCAGCAGCATCCGGTTTGGCAGCCGGAGCAGGCTGGGCAGCAGCGTCACCGGAAGCAGCGGGCTGGGCCGCAGCACCCGCGGCAGCACCACTCTGGTTTGCAGCCTGGTCAGCCGTGGCACCCGTTTGGGCAGCATTGCCGGCTGCAGCACCATTCTGGGCTGCGTTGCCCGCAGCGGCACCGGCCTGGGCTGCATCGCCTGCCGCCCCACCGTTCTGCTGTGCTGCAATGGCTGCCGCACCGGACGAGGTGTCGACGGACAGGGCGCCGTTGCCCCTGCTGTCGGCCTGGGCAGCCGCGCTGGCTACCGCGGTTGCATCGGCAGGCGGTTGCGTGATGGACGCCGTGACGTCAGCCGTTGCTTCCGCAGAGGCGCTGGCCTGGCCGGCCGGCTGCGCAGCGGCACCGGCGTTACCGGCCGCAGCTGCGTCGCTGGCAGACGCCGCGCGTCCGGAGCGCTCTGGTTTCGTGTGATAGAAATGGATCAGCTCCGGATTGCCACTGTCATCCGTCGCCAGGTCATCCATCACGTAGATACCGCGATAGATCAGTTTCTGCTGCGGTTTCCAGGTGGCCGGCACCTGCCATTCGCTGCAGACCTTGCGTTGCACATCCGCACGCGTTGGCCCGCCAGGGTTGCCACTGGTATCCACGGATTGCGGAAGGCTTCTGGAACGCTGCTCGAGGCAGAACAACACCTCATCTGCGGCATCCCCTTTTTCGATACGCAGCTCCAGCAGGCCGCCGAAAGTCATCTGCGGTAACGGACCACCTGCGTCTCTCCAGGTCTGCACAGGCTCATTGAAGGCAATGACGCCATCACGCGGGATGACCTTGTCGGCATCGGCCTTCAGCGGCAGGGTTTCACGATATTCCGTGCCACCGCCCTGGGCCTGCTGGTAGCCGTATTTCAGTTCGGCTTCGCTCGTCAGGGTCACACGCCCACCGGCCGCATCGCCTGCTTTCGGGAAAGCATATCCGAAGAAGGCGCGGGCGCTGATATGTTCGCCTTCGGGTTTTTCCTTGTCGCGGTTGCGATCCAGGCCCCAGGATTCGACCACGAATTTGCCATCGACCGGCTGCTGGTACGACACGAAATCTGCCGCACC
Source organism: Lautropia dentalis (assembly GCF_003892345.1). GTDB lineage: Bacteria > Pseudomonadota > Gammaproteobacteria > Burkholderiales > Burkholderiaceae_E > Lautropia > Lautropia dentalis. The sequence continues at coordinate 1,612,627 of NZ_RRUE01000001.1, read as the reverse complement.
GCTCTCCTTCCATTTGTCGAGTGTCGGCGGGCGCTGACCATCGTTCGTACTTTCCAGCTCCGCAGCCCGGTACCCATACATGATCGGGATGTCACGCTGACCCAGCTTCACATAGGCGGTCTGCGTGCTCAGAATCTGCGCGAACAGTTCGGTACTGATACCCGCCTCGGTAATGGGCGTTGCGCCGCTGGCGGGCTGTGCCGCTGCACCGGCACTGCCATCTGCAGGCGCGGCATTTCCGCCGTTCTGGGCAGCATTCTGGCCATCGGCACCGGCCGCGGCATGCCCGCTGTCCGCAGCGCCACTGGCGCTGGAGGTGTCCTGATGAGCCCCGTTCGCCACGGTCTTGGGCGTGATCGCCCCCGCATCGCTGGCACCAGCATCACTGGTACCGCCACCGTCGGAACCCCCACCACAACCCGCCAGCACCAGTGCCAGCAGCGCCGTCCCCAACAGGGGTCTGGTTGCGGGTGCGGTTGAGGAATTTGCCTTGATCAGCATGGTCTTGACCTGCTCCTGTTCGTGAATGGAGCGGCCATGCTAATTCAGACATCATGGTCAGAAAATGAAAACCGGTTGACGCCCGACCACCGTTCGTCACGCGCAATTGTGACGTTATGATTGTTTTTATTTCAATTCAATGCAGCAAAGCCTGCATGATGTCCGGCAAATAACGAACGGATGCCTGTCATGTCCTGCGGGTGTGAACAACACAACGAAAATGCAGAATCGCCAGACCAGAAAATCACATTCTGTCAGCGCGGACCCCCTACCGGTTTTGCCGGGTACAACCATGACACCGGGAATGGCATGAACGTACCGTCATGAGATGGCCATGCTCCAAAGCATCCCTGCAAAAGTGTGCGAGCGCTCGAGCCCCTGATCGGGATGAGCCAGAAAACGCCATCTGGCAGCGCCAGGCCGCGACACAAAAAACAAACCCGGCACACGGGCCGGGCTGTTGTGCTGTCAAAGGGAGCTGATAGCAGGACAGGAGCTTCAGGGGCTTCCGGACAGGGAGCCTGATTGGCATGGCTACCTGATTCATGATGGAGGGCACGCGCTGCCTGTCCCGCCCCCGAGCCGGGCAGTACCCTGCCCGGCCCGGATTCCTGCATCAGGCGAAGGTGAACGCCCCGTCACGGAAGTCCACCGGAATGGTCGCCCCCGGGGGATATTTGCCTTCCAGCACCTGTTTGGCAATGGGGTTTTCCAGCTTCTGCTGGATGGCGCGTTTCAGCGGCCGGGCCCCATACAGCGGGTCGAAGCCCACCTTGGCCAGCTCGTCCAGCGCCGCCTCGCTGACCGAGAGTTTCAGGTCGCGTTCACCCAGGCGTTTTTCCAGGCTCTTGAGCTGGATACCGGCGATGCTGCGGATGTGTTTGGCATCCAGACCATGGAAGACCACCACCTCGTCGATCCGGTTGATGAACTCGGGCCGGAAGTGCTGGCGCAGCTCGCCCATCACGGCCTCCTTGATCACGTCCGGGTCGTTCAGCGTCCGGTCGGCAGAGAGGCGCTGGATTTCGGCCGAACCGATGTTGCTGGTCATCACCACCACGGTGTTGCGGAAGTCCACGGTGCGGCCCTGGCCATCGGTCAGGCGACCATCGTCCAGCACCTGCAGCAGGATGTTGAACACGTCGGCGTGCGCCTTCTCGATTTCGTCGAGCAGGATCACGCTGTACGGGTTGCGCCGCACGGCCTCGGTCAGGTAGCCACCCTCTTCATAGCCCACGTAGCCCGGAGGCGCCCCGATCAGGCGGGCTACCGAGTGTTTCTCCATAAATTCGCTCATGTCGATGCGGATGAGATGGTCTTCCGAATCGAACATGAAGCGGGCCAGCGCCTTGCAAAGCTCCGTCTTGCCCACGCCGGTGGGCCCCAGGAACAGGAAGGAGCCCCACGGCCGGTTGGGGTCGGCAAGCCCTGCACGCGAACGGCGGATGGCGTCGGACACCAGCGTGACGGCCTCGTCCTGGCCAACCACCCGCTTGTGCAGCTCTTCTTCCATCTTGAGCAGTTTTTCGCGCTCGCCTTCCATCATCTTGGACACGGGAATGCCCGTGGCACGCGAGACCACTTCGGCAATTTCCTCGGCGCCCACCACCGTGCGCAGCAGCTTCGGCTTGCCGCTGGCAGCAGCCTCGTCTTCCTTGAGGTTCTTCTCGGCGTCGTTGACTTCGGCCAGGCGTTTTTCCAGCTCGGGCAGCTTGCCATACTGCAGCTCGGCCAGTTTTTCATACTGGCCCTTGCGCTGCAGTTCGGCCATCTGCGCACGCAGCTGGTCGATCTCGCCCTTGATCTGCGCACTGCCCTGCACGGCGGCCTTCTCGGCCTTGAGGATTTCCTCGTAGTCGGCGTATTCCTTGCTGATCCGGTTGATTTCCTGCTCGATCAGCTCCAGGCGCTTTTTGGAGGCGTCATCGGTTTCCTTGCGCACGGCCTCCCGCTCGATCTTGAGCTGGATCAGCCGGCGGTCCAGGCGGTCCATCACCTCGGGCTTGGAGTCGATTTCCATCTTGATGCGCGAGGCGGCCTCGTCGATCAGGTCGATGGCCTTGTCGGGCAGGAAGCGGTCGGTGATATAGCGGTTGGACAGCTCGGCCGCGGCCACGATGGCCGGGTCGGTGATCTCCACGCCGTGGTGAATCTCGTAGCGTTCCTGCAGGCCGCGCAGGATGGCAATGGTCGATTCCACCGATGGCTCGCCCACCAGCACCTTCTGGAAGCGACGCTCCAGCGCGGCATCCTTCTCGATGTACTTGCGGTATTCGTCCAGCGTGGTGGCACCGACGCAGTGCAGCTCGCCGCGCGAGAGCGCCGGCTTGAGCATGTTGCCCGCGTCCATGGCGCCATCGGTCTTGCCGGCACCGACCATGGTGTGGATCTCGTCGATGAAGACGATGGTGCGCCCCTCGTCGGCCGCGATGTCCTTGAGCACCGCCTTCAGGCGTTCCTCGAATTCGCCACGGTACTTGGCACCGGCCAGCAGCGCGGCCATGTCGAGTGCCAGCACGCGCTTGTTCTTCAGCGAGTCGGGCACTTCGCCATTGACGATGCGCTGCGCCAGCCCTTCGACGATGGCGGTCTTGCCCACGCCGGGCTCACCGATCAGCACGGGGTTGTTCTTGGAACGGCGCTGCAGGATCTGGATGGTGCGGCGAATCTCGTCGTCACGGCCGATGACCGGGTCGAGCTTGCCCTGGCGAGCCCGCTCGGTGAGGTCCGTCGTGTATTTCTTGAGCGCCTCGCGCTGGCCTTCGGCGTCCTGCGACTCCACGGCCTGGCCGCCGCGCACGGCATCGACCGCCGCCTGCAGCGACTTGTGGGTCAGGCCCGCCTGAACGAGCAGCCGGCCGGCCTCGCCGCCCTGGCGACCGTCACCGTCGGTGAGGGCCAGCAGGAACATCTCGATGGCCACGAACTGGTCGCCGCGTTTTTCGGCATCCTTTTCGGCCTGGTTGAGCAGCTTGAGCAGCTCGCGGCTGACCTGCGGCTGGCCGGACTGCCCGCTGACCTGCGGCAGGCTCTTCAGCGCGGCATCGACCGAGTGCTTGAGCACCGAGATGCGCACGCCGGCGCGCTCCAGCAGCGCACGGCCGGAACCGTCCGGCTGGGCGATGATGGCGGCCAGCACGTGTACCGGCTCCATGTAGGGATTGTCGGCCGAGACGGCCAGGCTCTGTGCATCGGACAGGGCCTGCTGGAACTGGGTGGTGAGTTTTTCTATACGCATGATGTTCTGTTTCGGTTTTTCGAATGATCAGCAGATGAGGCTTGCCTGTCGGGTTTCAAGACATGAAAGCCCCCTGCGTGCAATATTTTTTTGCGCTTGAACGACCACGGAACCGTACCGGGGCACAGGCTGCACAGACAGGACCGGCGTTTTGCGCCCGAATGGCACCGGGCTGCACGGGAGAGAAGGCTGCGGACAGGGCCGACGGCATGGCCTGGCGATGGCACGGCCCCATTCTTCCCCGCGCTGATCCCGGCAACGCGCGCAGCCGCAACACCTGCCCCCTCCGTCGCGCGGGTGTGACGGGAGGGTGTGATATGGTTTCCGGCCAGAGCGTGTCATGAACGCGTTCTTCCCCGCGCCGGCCCCAGATACGGGGGCCTGCAAGACACACTGCGCAGGCAGAGCTGGCCGCCCTGGCATGCAGGGCAACGCCGGCAGCGCGCCGCCTTCTTCCGTTCCTCCTGATCCCGTCCCCCATGAGCCACCTGCTCCAGTTCCTCAAGGATATCCCGGCCATCTGGGAGAGCATCCCGGTATCGCACCAGCTGCTGCTCTATGGCGTGCTGGAGCTGGGCAGCATCCTGTACATCCTCGGCCAGCGCCGGCCGCCGCTGGCCACGCTGTCGTGGATCCTGGCCTTCCTGTTCGTACCGGTGCTCAGTGTGGGCTTCTACTTCCTGTTCGGGCCCCGCAAGCTCAAGCGCCGCAACGTGCGCCGCGAGCTGGCGCGGCACCAGGCCGCCCATCATGGCCCCCACCGACACCAGCAGCTGCCCGACACGCTGGCCTCGCGCCACTGGCTGCTGGCCCAGGCCCGGGTAGCCACCGAATGCGGCAGCGCCCCGCCCCGGCCGGTGGAGCAGCTGGAGATCCTGGTGGACGGGGATGCCACCTATGCGACCATCGAAGCGGCCATGCAGGCGGCGCGGCACCACATCCACGTGGAGTACTACATTTTCAAGGCAGACGAGATCGGCACACGCTGGCGCGACCTGCTGACGGAGAAGGCGCAGGCCGGCGTGAAGGTGCGCATGCTGGTGGATGCCGTGGGCTCGCCCCGCTGCCGGCGGATGAGCTTCTGGCAGCCGCTGCTGGAGGCAGGGGGCGAGGTGCGGGTATTCAATCCGCCGAAGGTCGTGCCGTTCCGGCCCAGCATGGTGAACTTCCGCAATCACCGCAAGATCGTGGTCATCGACGGGCACGTGGGTTTCACCGGGGGCATCAACATCGATCAGATCGAATCGGCCCGCTGCACCGGGGACAGCGCCTGGCGTGACACCCATCTGCGACTGCGGGGCCACGCGGCACAGGATCTGCAGCGTCTCTTTCTGGAAGACTGGCTGTATGCCGGCGCCCGTTTCGTGCATCTGGCCCGGCTGGACAAGGCCCTGACCACGCCGCAGGACATTCTGGCGTGGTTTCCGCCGGCACCGGAAGGTGACGGGGGGCGCGACGGAAGCCGGGAGCGGCTGGCCGGGAGAGAGCGGGAGAATCGGGAAGGCTCGGAAGGCCGGGGAGACCGGGATAACCGGGAAGACCAGGAAAACCGGGAGAGGGACACGGAAAAGCGTGGCGAGAACCGCCCGGCCGAGGCCCAGCCCTGGGTGCAGATCATCGATTCCGGGCCGGACCGCAGCGAATACGCCATCTACCGCTTCTTCTTTGCGGCGATGTCATCGGCGCGGCGGCGCATCTGGATCACCACGCCCTATTTCATCCCGGACGAGGCGATCATGGTGGCGCTGACCACCGCGGCCGGTCGCGGTGTGGACGTGCGGCTGCTGGTTCCGATGGAATCCGACCAGCTGCTGACCGGGCTGGCGGCCTCCACCTTCGTGGAAGAGGTGCTGACCCGACGGGTGAAGGTGTATGCCTATGTGCCGCGCTTCATCCACGCCAAGACGCTGGTGATCGACGACGAGCTGTCGGTGATCGGCACGGCCAACATGGACAACCGCAGCTTCCGGCTGAACTTCGAGGTGATGGCGGCCATCTACGACAAGAAGACCACGTCGGACATGGCGCGGCAGTTCCTGAAGGATCTGGAATCATCCACCCAGCTGCATGCGGACCACCAGCCCGACAGCTTCAACCAGCGGCTGGTGGCAAGCCTTGCGCGGCTGGCGGCGCCGCTGCTGTAGAGCGTGTCATGCCTCCCCCTGCTGCCGGCGGCTTCAGCGCTGATCCATGATGACCACCTTCGCCTTGCCCAGTGCGTTGGCATTGGCAAAGAAGCCCACCATGGCCGGTGTGGCCTCGGCCGTGATGTTGGGCAGGCGATCGATCTTGAGTGCCGTCAGCGTGATGACATAGCGGTGGCGGCTGCCCTGCGGCGGGCAGGGGCCACCATAGCCCGGTACGCCGAAGTCCGTGCGGGTCTGCAGCGCACCAGCCGGCAGCCTGTCTCCCTCGGCCGTGATGCCGTCGGGCAGGTGATTCACATCTGCGGGAATGTTGGCCACCACCCAGTGCATCCAGCCCACACCGGTGGGTGCATCCGGATCATGGATGGTCAGCACGAAGCTGCGGGTGCCCTTCGGGGCGTTGCGCCAGGACAGGGCCGGCGAGGCGTTGTCACCGGAGCAGCCAAGGCCGTAGCGCGCACTCAGCTGCTGGGCCTTGCCGAAGTGACCATTGGGAATGTCATCGGCCTTCAGCGTGAACGCACCCGCGGCCCAGGCGGGTGCCCCCAGGGTCAATAGCGTGGCGGCCAGAACTGCATGTTTCATGGGTCTCTCCTTGTATCGATGGTCGATGCCCCCGGGCACCGCCCGTGCAAATCAGGAAACCATTATGAACCCGGCGATGCCCCGTTACCATGTTCGTGTCCCGGACAACCAGGGCCTGGCCAGCCAGACCCGGCATGATTGCTGCCCCGGTCATCCATGATCCGGGGGGTGATGTCCCTCCAAATGTCAAACGGGTCGGTCTGCATGCCAGATGGTGCATGCACCGCGCAGCAGGCTTCGTCTCCCTGCTCACCGCCGCAGCATGCGCAGCCCGTTGGCCACCACCAGCAGGCTGGCGCCCACGTCGGCGAACACGGCCATCCACATGGTGCCGTAGCCGGCCAGCGTCAGCGCCATGAACACGGCCTTCACCCCCAGCGCGAACGCGATGTTCTGCACCAGAATGCGGTGTGTGGCCTGCGACAGGCGCACGAAGGCCGGTATCTTGCGCAGATCGTCGTCCATCAGGGCCACATCGGCCGTCTCCAGGGCGCTGTCGGTGCCCATCGCCCCCATGGCGAAGCCGATGTCGGCCCGGGCCAGTGCGGGCGTGTCGTTGATGCCATCGCCGACCATGCCCACGCGGGAGACCTCACCGGCCTCGTGGACCGGTTGTGCACGACGCACCAGCCCGTCGACGACGGCCAGCTTGTCTTCGGGCAGCAGATTGCCCTGCGCCTCATCGATACCCACCTCGCGGGCGATGGCATCGGCCGTGTGCTGGTTGTCACCGGTCAGCATCAGCGTGCGGACACCCAGCTGGTGCAGCTCGGCCATGGCGGCGCGGCTGCTCTCCTTCACCGTATCGGCCACGGCAAAGAGGGCCATGACGACCTGTTCGCTGGCCAGCACCACCACGGTCCTTCCCTGCCGTTCCAGTTCCAGCAGGCGTGCTTCCAGCTCGTGCGAACACTGGCCGCGCTCGTGGATCAGGCGGTGGTTGCCCAGCACGTAGTGCACGCCATCGATGCGGCCTTGCACACCGCGACCGGCCAGCGCCTCGAAGGCATCGACGCTGAAAAGCGGGACAGGAGAGGCGGACGGGGCCGCCGGTGAAGCAGACGCTGCACCATGCTTCTGGCCGGCAGCCGCGGACCGTGCCGGCCCGGTCGCGTGGGCGGCATGTGCCGCCGGTTGGGCGGACCGGTTCATCATCTTCTGGCCAGACGGTGCAAACGGACTGAAGGCCACGGATGGGCTGGAGGACACGGACTGGCCAGACAGACCAGCCTCCGCGGGAGGATCCCATGCCCCCGCCTGCCGGCCTGCGCGGAACGCCTCCACGATGGCTTGCGACACGGGATGGTCGGAGCGCGCCGCCAGGGAGGCCGCCAGCCGGTGCACCTGCGTGTTCAGAAAGACGGCCATCTCGGTCAGCACGGGCTTGCCATGGGTGATCGTGCCGGTCTTGTCCAGGGCCAGCCACTTCAGGTGGCGACCTTCTTCCAGATGCACGCCGCCCTTGACCAGAATGCCCTGCCGCGCGGCAGCCGTCAGCCCGCTGACCACCGTGACCGGGGTGGAAATGACCAGTGCGCACGGGCAGGCGATCACCAGCAGCGTCAGTGCCTTGTAGATCCAGCCGAACCAGTCACCGTTGAAAAAGGAAGGTGGCACCAGCGCCACCCCGATGGCCAGCACCAGTACGATGGGCGTGTAGACGGCGGCAAAGCGGTCGACGAAGCGCTGGGTGGGCGCCTTCTGGCCCTGCGCCGCCTCCACCGCCTCGATGATGCGCGCCAGCGTACTGTCACCGGCTTCGGCCGTCACGCGGAAGTCGAAGGAACCGGACTGGTTGATGGTGCCGGCAAACACGGGATCACCCGCGGCCTTTTCCACGGGCAGGCTTTCGCCCGTGATGGGCGCCTGGTCCACCGTGGAAGCGCCCTGCTCCACCTGGCCATCCAGCGCGATGCGCTCGCCCGGCCGGACCCGCACCAGGGTTCCCACCGCCACCTCCCCGGCCGGCACGGACTGCCAGCTGCCATCGGACTGCTGTGCCGTGGCCGTGTCGGGCGCCAGACGCATCAGGCCCTCGATGGCGTGGCGGGCACGGTCCAGCGAGCGTGCCTCGATCATCTCCGAGAGTGTGAACAGCACCATCACCATCGACGCTTCGGGCCACTGCCCGATCAGCAGGCCCCCCGTGACCGCAATGCTCATCAGGGCGTTGATGTTGAGCGTCCCGGTCCGGATGGAGATCCAGCCCTTCCGGTACGTGCTCAGGCCACAGAGCAGCACGGCTCCCACCGCAAGCATGGCCGTCAGCCATTCCGGATACGCAAACCAGTGGCAGGCCTCGGACAGGATGGCAAGGATGGCCGCATTGCCCAGACGGCGCAGGGGCGTGGCGGTGAGAAAGGCGTACAGGCGCGCGGCCAGAAAAGGCAGATGCAGGGGCGTGGCAGTGTCCTCCCCGCCGGCTTCGGGTGTGCTGCCACAACAGGATGAAGTCGCCGTGCCCATGTCGGCGTGCGTGTGGGCATCCTGCCCGGAGGCGTTCCGGTGGGCGTGGCCGGAAGACCCGGCATGCTCATGGCCGCTGCAGCATTCGTGTCCGCTGCCGTGACCCTGAGCCTGAGCCTGACTGTGGCTGTGGCCATGATCGCCCGCTCCCTGGCGGTCACCTGCTGCCGCTGCTGGCCAATGACCGTGACCATGCTCCTCACCATGGGCATGATCATGCCCGCCGCCGCCCCCGGCCGTCGCGGGCTGGGCATGCCTTCTGCGCCTGGGCAGCTCGAGCTGCGGTTCGAAACCCAGGCTGCGAATGGCGGCCAGCACCTCGGGCAGCCGGTGCTCGTCGTGCTCGACCGTCAGGATGCGCTGCACCAGATTGAACTGCAGTGCCCCCACACCGGACATGCGGCCCAGCTTCCTGCGGATCATCCCCTCTTCGGTGGGACAGTCCATCTGTTCGATGTGGATACGGGTTTTCATGGGTACGTCTCGGGCCGTTGCGTCCATACTCGTGAGTGAACACCCTGTGGCTGCTGCAGGGTCAGGCGACTGGCGCGTGTCATGGACCCATTCGTCCCCACGAAACCCCCTTGGGCGTGCGGGTCAGGGCCGCGGATGACACGCTCCGGATATTTCACCACGAAAACCGGACAACGGGCCCGCCAGCCGTGGCCACCATCAGTTAGTTATTCCCACCGCCTCCGCGCCGCCTCGTCGCTGTCGCGCGCATCCACCCAGCGCTCGCCATCGGGCGTGCTTTCCTTTTTCCAGAACGGCGCCTCGGTTTTCAGGTAGTCCATGATGAAGCGGCAGGACTCGAAGGCTGCATCGCGGTGGCGGGAGGCGGTGGCCACCAGCACGATCTGGTCACCGGGTGCCAGGGGGCCGACGCGATGGATGACGGTCACGCCCAGCAGCGGCCAGCGGGCCTCGGCCTGCGCGCAGATCCGTTCCAGTGAACGTTCGGTCATGCCGGGATAGTGTTCCAGCGTGAAACCGCCGATGGTGTCGCCCTGGTTGGTGTCACGCACATAGCCGACGAAGGAGGCCACACCCCCGGTTTCCAGCGTGAGGCGCTGCAGGCGGCGCAGCTCGGCCCCCACGTCGAAATCGCCGGTCTGGACGCAGATATGACGAGACTTCGTAGCCGTGGCTCTCCCGATGGGCTCGACGCCCGCAGCGGCCGTGATCGCAGAATGCTCTGGCGGCGCCGGTTCACTGGCCTGCGGCGCATCCTGCACCGTGTCCTTTCCCACGGGCCGGGCCGAATCCGGTGCGGTCGTGCTCATGGCGCAGCCCCTCAGCCCCCGGTGACGGGCGGAAAGAACGCCACCTCGGCACCCTCGGCCAGCGGTGTATCCAGCGTGGCCAGATCCTGTGCCACGGCGGCGCGCAGGGTGTCGCGGCCGGTGGCCGGCGGGGTGAACACCTCGGCCCAGACCCCGCCGCGGGACGCCAGATGCGCCCGCAGGTCGGCCACCGTGCCGACACCGGCCGGCAGCACCAGTGATTCGCGGGCCGTGCCAAGCCGCTCGCGCAGGCTGGCAAAAAACAGCAGTTCGATCTTCATGACGGTATGACGGGGACGGTGTATGGGAGCCGAGCGCGGGGCACCGACATTCAGGTGCATGGACACCGGCGTCCGGGCGCAGGAGTGCCGGCATACGGATGCCGGCGAACGGATTCTGCCCGCATGACGACGCCGGGCCGCAGACCGGGATGGTCCTGAGACCTGGGGCCGACCAGCCAACGCGGCTCCGACTGTTCCGCAGAGGCTCCAGGCCCCGTCGGTTCAGCGCAGCCCCAACAGTTCGGCAAACGGGATGTACTGTACCGTATCGCCGGGCTGGATGGGCTGCCCGGGGGGATTGTCGATCAGGCCATCGCCGATGACGGCCGAGGTCAGCACGGCCGAGCCCTGGTTGCGGAACAGCTTCAGCAGCTTGCCATCGGGCTGCAACACGGCACGCAGGAACTCGCGACGCTTGTCGGGACGTGGCCAGGCGAAGTCGGCCGTCATCTGGATGCGGCGGGGTTCCCAGCTGCGGGCTCCCTGCAGCTTGAGAATGAAGGGACGCACCAGCAGCAGGAAGGTGATGAACGACGACACCGGATTGCCGGGCAGGCCGATGAAGTGGGCGTAGCCTTCCGGGCCGGCATCCCGTGTACGCCGGACGCGACCGTAGGCCAGCGGCTTGCCGGGCTTGATGGCGATGCGCCACAGATCGATTTCGCCTTCGGCCTCGACGGCCGGGCGCACATGGTCTTCCTCGCCCACCGACACCCCGCCGGCCGTGATGATCAGGTCGGCGTCCAGCGCGGCCTGGCGCAGGGACGCCCGCGTGGCCTCCAGGCTGTCGGGCACGATGCCGAGGTCGATCACCTCGCAGCCCAGTCGCCGCAGGGCCGCCGCCAGCACGAACCGGTTGGAGTTGTAGATGGCACCGGGCGACAGCGGCTGGCCGGGCATGAGCAGTTCGTCGCCGGTGAAAAAGCACGCCACCCGCGGGCGGCGGCGCACGGTCAGCTCGGGCAGACCGACCGAGGCCACCAGACCGATGGCTGCCGGGGTGAGCGCCGTACCCGCCGGCAGGATTTCGGTGCCCGCCTGCACATTGTCGGCCTTGCGGCACACCAGTTCACCGGGCTGCGGCTGGACACGGAGGCGGAAACGCACGCCCTTGCTGCCATCCTTCAGCGGCACTTCCTCGGCGTCTTCCTGCATCACCACGGCATCGGCCCCGACCGGCAGGGCGGCGCCGGTGAAGATGCGTGCGACCGTCCCCTTGCGCAGGGCGAGCCCGGGATGCCCCGCCGGAATGCGCTGGGAAATGGGGAACACCCGGTCCGGGTCCGCCTCCAGCTCCGCTGCGCGCACGGCGTAGCCATCCATCTGGCTGGTATCCCAGGCGGGGATGTCCATCATCGAGATCACGGGTTCGGCCAGCACCCGGCCGTCCGCCTGCATGGTCGGAACGACTTCGATACCCTGCAGGGGCTGGGCACGCGCGAGCAGGCGCTGAAAGGCCTCGTCAAAGGCGAGCAGTGATGACATCGGGCAGGTCCGAAAGGTGGCAGCCATCCGGCAGGATGGTCGAAAACAGACGAACGGAGGATGCGGTTTGAGCGCGGAGTAGCGGTTGTGGGCACGGCACGGGGACACGCGCCGCGCGATTCTGTCACGCAACCCACCACTTCATGCGCCATCGTCGCAAGGGCTGTATCTACTGTAAGCGCTGCCGCCAGATGAAAATCGCCTGAATCGACGGGCATTTACCCGCCATTTCCACGCCTGCGCCCTGCCCCCTGCGGGCGCCCGAAGCGCTATTCCTGCACCTCGTTTCTGGCGCACCTCATGCTGCCTTTGCTCCGCTCACCCACGCCCCCGGCAACCTGCAAAAGCGCTATTCCGGTTCTGCCCGAAACCGGTCCTTTCCGGCAGGTGTCCCCACCCTTCAGCATCGCCAGCCGGCAGGAGCCTGTACACCATCCTCCCGGCATTTCGGGCGGATCAAATAGTTACAATTAATTACTACTTTTTACAACTATCTTCCTGCAGCCTGCGCGCCGGTCCGCTTGCCAGCGATGCCGCGGCCGTTACCGGACGGAGACAGGGTCCACGGTCCCGGCGCTGGTCCCCCTTCCCGTCACCACGCAAACGGACACACGCCCGCCCTCATTCCGGCTCCATATCCTGCCCAAATCTGCCCCATACCCTGCCCCACTCCGGCACCAGGCCGCTCACGGCAGCCTCACTGCGCCGTGCCGCACAGCGCGCAGGCGCGTTTCAGACCGGTCTGCTGCAGGATGAACGCCACCACCGCATCCGGGTCGTTGATGTCGAGCTGCGGCAGCGGCACCGTCAGCGCTTCGTCAGTGGCGATGGCCACGATGTCCGGGTCGTCCGGATACAGCAGCGGCTTGCCGACGCCGGGGCGATGCACCTCGATCTTGGGCATGGCGGCGTGCTTGAAGCCCTCGACCAGCACCAGGTCGCAGGGGCTCATGTGCGCGAGGTGCTCTTCGAGTGTGGGCTCGGGGGCGCCGCGCAGCTCGTGCATCAGCGCCCAGCGCTGGTCGGTGGTAACCAGCACCTCGGTGGCACCGGCCTCGCGGTGGCGCCACGAGTCCTTGCCGGGCTTGTCGATATCGACCCGATGGTGGGCGTGCTTGATGACCGACACCGTCAGCCCCGCCCGGATAAAGCGGGGAATGAGCTGCTCGATCAGCGTGGTCTTGCCGGAGCCGGACCAGCCGGCGAAACCAAAGACCACCGGCCCGGGCTGTACCGGCGCCACGTCCTTCCCGGCCTGTTCCTGCCGGTACACCGGCGAAGGATTCCCGCCTGCCCCGACGGGAGTCCGTTCGCCCTGCCCCGCCGCCGGGAAGGCATGGTCTGCGGTTTCGGCACGCTCACCCATGGCGCTCAGGTCCGGGCGGCCACGTAGGCCTTGAGCTGGCGCACGTCGGCCGGCATCCGCACCCAGCGCTGGGCACGCGCCTCCAGTCCTTCCAGTCCGGCCGGCACCGGCGGCTGCTGGCCGATGGCCTCGACGATGCTTTCGGCAAACTTGGCCGGCAGCGCGGTTTCGAGGCAGAGCATGGGAATGCCCGGCTCGCGGTACGCCTGCGCCACCTTCAGGCCGTCGGCCGTGTGGGTGTCGACCAGCACGCCGGCCTTCTGGTGCCAGTGGCGGATGGTCTGCAGCCGGTCGGCGTGGGTGCTGCGGCCGGACACGAAGCCCCATGCGGCCGCCTTCGCAAAGGCATCGGTACCGGCGAGGTCGAACTCGCCGGTTTCGCCCAGCTGCTGCCACAGTGCCCTGACCCGTTCGGCATCCCCCCCGTGCAGGTCGAAGACGAAGCGCTCGAAGTTGGACGCCTTGGAGATGTCCATCGACGGGCTGGAGGTGGCATGGGTGTCGCGCGCGCTGCGCACGCGATAGCGGCCGGTACGGAAGAACTCGTCCAGCACGTCGTTCTCGTTGGTGGCCACCACCAGCCGGCGGATGGGCAGGCCCATCCGTTTGGCGATGTGACCGGCCAGCACGTTGCCGAAGTTGCCACTGGGCACGGTGAACGAGACCTGCTGCGGCTGGCCGTCGGCGCCGTACGGCTGGCCGGCCGTGGCCAGCAGATAGCCCCGGAAGTAATACACCACCTGGGCCACCACGCGTGCCCAGTTGATGGAATTGACGCTGCCGATGCTGTGCCTTTCCTTGAAGGCGAGGTCGCCGGCGACGGCTTTCACGAGGTCCTGGCAGTCGTCGAACACGCCCTCGATGGCGATGTTGTAGATGTTGTCGTCCATCAGGCTGAACATCTGCGCGCGCTGGAAGGCGCTCATCCGGCCGGCCGGCGAGAGCATGAACACGCGCAGGTGCTGGCGGCCGCGCATCGCGTACTCGGCGGCGCTGCCGGTATCCCCCGAGGTGGCACCGACGATGTTCAGCCAGCGGTCCTGCTTGAGCAGCGTGTACTCGAACAGCCGGCCCAGCAGCTGCATGGCCATGTCCTTGAAGGCCAGCGTGGGGCCGTTAGAGAGCTGCTCGATGTACAGCGGGCCCTGCGCGTCCGAGGCCGGCTCCAGCGGCACCAGGGGCGTGATGTCTTCGGTGCCGAAGATGGCCGGCGTGTAGGTCTCGTCGATCAGGCGTTTCAGGTCGTCGGCCGGGATGTCATCGCAGTAGCGCGACAGCACCTGGAAGGCCAGGTCGGCGTAGGACAGGCCGCGCCACGACTGCAGCGTGGCGTCGTCGATCTGCGGAATGCTGGCCGGCATCACCAGGCCGCCATCGGGCGCCAGGCCGCCGAGCAGGATGTCGGAGAAACGCTGGGGGGGCATGCCGCCCCGGGTGGACAGATATTCCATGGTCGTCCTGTTCAGATTGGGCAGAAGTACCGTGCGCCCTGCAACAATGAGTACGGAATGGGTCGCAAAAGCCAGACCCGGCCCGCGGACGGTGATGCCGTGGCGGGCCGGTCAGGCCATCAGTTGAGCTGTTCGACGCGCAGCCGCACCACGCTGGACGGCACCGACGGCAGGGCCTCGATGCGCCCGATGGCGGCATCGATACGCTGTTCCACCGTGCGGTGCGTCATCAGGATGATGTCGGTGGTGGGCTCGCCCTCGGCCGGCTGGCGCTGGATCACGGCATCGATCGACACGCCCTCGTCGGCCAGGATGCGCGTGATGTCGGCCAGCACGCCTGGCTCGTCCCTTACCTGCGCGCGCAGGTAGTAGGCGGTTTCCATCTGGTCGGCCGGCAGTACGGGCACGGGTTGCAGCTGGTCCTGGCGGAAGGCCAGATAGGGCACACGGTGTTCGTCGGCCACGTCGGTCATCCGCGCCACGTCCACCAGATCGGCCACCACGGCGCTGGCCGTGGGCAGCTTGCCGGCACCCGGACCGTAGTAGAGGGTCTCGCCCACGGCATCGCCCTTGACCCAGACGGCGTTCATGGCGCCCTCGACGTTGGCCAGCAGGCGGCGCTCGGGAATCAGTGTGGGGTGCACGCGCAGCTCGATGCCGTCGGCACGGCGGCGGGCAATGCCCAGCAGCTTGATGCGATAGCCCAGCCGGCCGGCGTAGGTGAAGTCCTCGGCCGCCAGCCTGCTGATGCCCTCGATGTAGGCCCTGTCGAACTGCACCGGCACACCGAAGGCCATCGAGGCCAGCAGCGTGGCCTTGTGCGCGGCATCCACCCCCTCGATGTCGAAGGTGGGATCGGCCTCGGCATAGCCCAGCCGCTGCGCGTCGGCCAGTGCCGCGTCGAACGACAGCCCCTTGTCGCGCATTTCCGAGAGGATGAAATTGGTGGTGCCGTTGATGATGCCGGCCAGCATGTCGATCCGGTTGGCAGCCAGCCCCTCGCGCAGCGCCTTGACGATGGGAATGCCCCCCGCCACCGCGGCCTCGAAGGCCACCATCACGCCCTGCTCGCGGGCCTTTGCGAAGATCTCGTTGCCGTGCACGGCCAGCAGCGCCTTGTTGGCCGTGACCACCTGCTTGCCCCTTGCAATGGCAGCCAGCACCACGTCACGGGCCACGGTGGTGCCGCCCATCACCTCGACCAGCACATCGATGGCCGGGTCGTTGACGATGTCGAAAGGATCCTCGCTGATGGCGATGTCGGGCCCGACCATCTTGCGGACCGCATCCAGGCCACGGGACACCACCCGCGTCACGCGGATCCGGCAGCCGGAGCGCCGGCTGATTTCGTCGGCATTGTTCTTCAGAACTTCAAACACACCACTGCCGACCGTTCCCAGTCCGAGCAGTCCGACCTTGATCTCTTTCATACGCTGGTAATGACTCCTGGTTGTGTGGCGGGCCGCCGGGTGAGGCATCCATCGATGCCCGTGCCGGCGCAGCCCCCTGTCTGTCTGTATCCGCCCGCCGGGCGGATGTGTCCTGTCCGGCCCCGCCACTTCGGCGAAGGCAACCGGCTGGACGGCGGTGCATGAACGGCGTGCCCCCTCACCGCAACGTGGCACCCGTCCGGGTAACGGCTCGCCCTGACGGCCACAGGGCAACGATCCCTGGCCCCAGAGCGTGTCATGGCCTCAGACCCCCTTGACGCGGCCAGCCCGGTAGTCGGCCAGGAAACGGTCGACCCGGGTGAGCGCCTCGGTGAGGTCATCCGAATTGGGCAGGAACACCACCCGGAAGTGGTCGTGTTCCGGCCAGTTGAAGCCGGTCCCCTGCACCAGCAGCACCTTCTGGTGCTCGAGCAGCTGCAGGATGAACTGCTGGTCATCCTTGACCGGGTAGAACGCCGGGTCCAGCCGCGGGAACAGGTACAGTGCGGCCCGCGGCTTGACGCAGCTCACGCCCGGGATGCTGGTGACCATGTCCCAGGCCAGGTCACGCTGGCGGGCCAGCCGCCCGCCCGGGCGCACCAGTTCGTTGATGCTCTGGTAGCCGCCCAGTGCCGTCTGGATGCCCATCTGGCCGGGCACGTTGGCGCACAGCCGCATGGAGGCCAGCATGGTCAGCCCCTCCAGATAGTCGCCGGCGTGGCGCTTGTCGCCGGAGACGATCATCCAGCCGGCGCGATAGCCGCAGGCCCGGTAGTTTTTGGACAGGCCGTTCATGGTGATGAACAGCACGTCGTCGGCCAGCGAGGCGATGGAGGTATGGGTGGCGCCGTCGTAGAGGATCTTGTCGTAGATCTCGTCGGCGAAGATGATCAGCTCGTTCTGCCGGGCGATCTCGATGATGCCCTGCAGCACGTCATCCGGATACAGCGCCCCGGTGGGGTTGTTGGGGTTGATGACGACGATGGCCTTCGTGCGCTCGGTGACCTTCGCGCGCATGTCGTCCAGATCGGGCAGCCAGCCGGCGCCCTCGTCGCACATGTAGTGCACGGCCGTGCCCCCCGAGAGGCTCACGGCCGCCGTCCACAGCGGATAGTCGGGGGTGGGCACCAGCACCTCGTCGCCGGCATCGAGCAGCGCGTTGAGCGACAGCACGATCAGCTCGCTCACGCCGTTGCCGATGTAGATGTCGTCGACCGTCACACCGCGAATGCCCTTGAGCTGCGAATAGTGCATGACGGCCTTGCGGGCCGAGAACAGGCCCCTGGAGTCGGAGTAGCCGGAGGCATCGGCCAGGTTGGCCATGATGTCCTGGCGCACTTCGTCGGGTGCATCGAAGCCGAACGGCGCCATGTTGCCGATGTTGAGCTTGATGATGCGTTGCCCTTCTTCTTCCATCTGCTTCGCCCGGGCAAGGACGGGGCCACGGATGTCGTAACAGACGTTGGCCAGTTTTGCAGACTTGTGGATGGTTTTCATGATGAGACAGGGGACACCACCGGAACGGGGCGGCAACGCAGGCGATGCGCGGATACCGGGGCCAGACTTGCTGCCGGTGCCCTGCAGGCCATTGAAGCGCCCCCGGTTCTTCCCCCAAGGTGCGTTACTATGGAAGCAATCGCATAATGTACACCGGGACGCGACCACTGAAACGTGTGATGAGCGTATTTGCCCCCGCAGGGCCGTGAACGACCCCCGCACACGCGCCGCACGTCCCGCCGAACGACTGGTTTTCCCACCCGATGAAACTGCACGCCGACCGCCACGACGATCTCAATGCCATCACCGCCTACGGTGAGGGCTGGGTGGAAGTGAGCGGCATCCGTCACGGGGGCGCCCTGCTGATCCGCCCGGAGGGGCCGGTGCTGCCCTGGGATGTGGCGGGCTTCGAGGCACTGACGCCGGACATCCTGCTGGCGCTGGGCGGGCCGACGGTGCTGGCACCTGCAGCTGGCACGGTGCCTGCCGGTACTGCCGCAGGAACAGCGGCGCCCCCGGTGCAGGCCGCCCCTCCCCCGATGCGAACCGGTGCCACTCCCCTGCAGACCGATACCACGCCGGAAACAGTGCTCCCACCACAGGCGGGGCACGACCACCCTGGTGGCCTGCCGGCAAACGCCACATCGGGCGACGCGCCCGCCTTCCCCCGGCCGGAGGTGATCCTGCTGGGTACCGGCAACCGGCTTCAGTTTCCGCATCCGCGCCTGACCCGCCCACTGCAGCAGGCCGGCATCGGCCTGGAGGCCATGGACACGGTGGCGGCCTGCCGCACCTACAACATCCTGATGGCCGAGGGGCGCCAGGTCCTGGCCGCGCTGCTGCCTACGGGATGATTTCTCACATCGCCGTACACTGCAGTCCCTCTCTTCGATTTCTCCCGTTTTTCTGCTTCATGGAACAGACCTCCCCGGCCACCCGCCCTGCCCTGCAGCCTGGCGACACCGTACCCGATTTCACCGCCGAAACCACCAGCGGCCCGCTGCATTTTTCCGATCTCAACGGCAAGCTGGTGGTGCTGTACTTCTACCCGAAGGACAACACCCCCGGCTGCAGCACGGAAGCCGGCGACTTTGCCGCCGCCTGGCAGGATTTCGTGAAGGCGGGCGCCGAGGTCTATGGCATCTCGCGCGACAGCCTGAAGAGCCACGCCAGCTTCCGCGCAAAGCGCGAACTGCCGTTCGAGCTGGTCAGCGACCCGGACGAGACGCTGTGCGAACTGTTCGGTGTTATGCAGCTCAAGAACATGTACGGCAGGCAGGTGCGCGGCATCGAGCGCTCGACCTTCCTGATCAACCGCGACGGCGTGCTGGTCAAGGCCTGGCGCAAGGTGAAGGTGCCCGGCCACGTTGCCGAGGTGCTGGCCGCCGTGCGGCACTATCGTGACCACGGAACCCTGCCCCAGGGCTGACAGGTGTCATGAATGCATCCGCCCCCGTACTGGCCCATGATTCTTGACCGATGCTTCCCCCATTTCATGCCGGCATGCCCCATCAGGCGCCGGTTTGCCCGTTTCCGGGTGACCAGCCCCTTCCGGCACCGTATCAGGCCACTGCCCTGCGCGGGGTTCCGCATCTCTGCGTCCCAGGTGTTCCGGTGACATACCGGAACACCCCCATCTTTCCGTTGCACTGACCATCATGCCTCTGCCCAAAGCTCCGACCACCCCCGGTGAACGCCTCGACATCAAGGAAGCGTCCCGGCACAAGGCCAAACTGCCGGCCGCCCGCCGGCGCCGGACCCGTGCGGCCGACGCGGGGGCCGACAGCGAGGCCACGATCCCCGCATCGCAGGTCACGGCCACACCGCTGCCACCGACCGGCCAGCCGGGCAGTGCACAGAAACCTGCCCTGCTGAGCGCCGCGCCGGCACCACAGCCCGCCACCGACCAGCCTGCTGCTGCCGGGCCTGCCGTCGCCGGGTCGGCAGCCGCCCAGCCTGCAGCCCCGCAGCCGGCCGCTGCCACCCGGGGCCGTGCCCGCCGGGCCGCTGCCGCCCGGCCCGATGCGCCGCTGCCGCTGGAACAGGTCGAGACCCGCACCACGACAGGCGTCGCATCACACACGACGGCCACGGCACCGGGGGTGGCAGGTACCACCCCACGAACGGCTGCCGCCATACCGGCCCAGACACCAGCAGGCACACCAGCACCTGCAGGCATCCCGGCCTTCGCCGCCGCGCCTGCCAGCGACACACCCCAGGCCGTCACCTCTGACCCCACCACCGCTGGCGGCCAGGGCACCCGGGCGCACCACCGCCGTCACCGGGCCACCGGTACGGACGCCACCGCCCGCAAGCTGTTCGTGCTGGACACCAACGTGCTGATGCACGACCCGACGGCGCTGTTCCGCTTTCAGGAGCACGACGTGTTCCTGCCGATGATCACGCTGGAAGAGCTGGACGACCACAAGCGCGGCATGAGCGAGGTCTCGCGCCATGCACGGCAGGTCAGCCGCAGCCTGGACGAACTGCTGGCCGACGTGGAAGGCAGCATCGAACAGGGCATCCCCCTGAACCGGCTGGGCCACAGTGACGCCACCGGGCGGCTGTTCCTGCAGACGCGCGTGCTCGATGCCCCGCTGCCCGAGGCGCTGCCCCCCGGCAAGGCCGACAACCGCATCCTGTCGGTGACGGCCGCCCTGCGCCAGGTGTTTCCGGCCCAGCAGGTGGTGCTGGTGTCGAAGGACATCAACATGCGCATCAAGGCGCGCTCGCTGGGCCTGCCGGCCGAGGACTACTTCAATGATCAGGTCACCGACGACCTCGACCTGCTCTACAGCGGCTCGCTCGCCCTGCCCGCCGACTTCTGGGAGACCCACGGCAGGGACATGGAAGCCTGGCAGGACAATGGCGCCAGCTTCTACCGCATCCGTGGCCCGCTGGTGCCGCAGATGCTCGTCAACCAGTTCCTCTATCTGGAAGATGGCGGCACACCGCTGTTCGCCCAGGTACGCGAGCGCGAAGGCAACACCGCCGTGCTGCGCGTGGTGCGCGACTTCACCCAGGCGCGCCACGCCATCTGGGGCATCACGGCCCGCAACCGCGAGCAGAACTTTGCACTGAACCTGCTGCTCGATCCGGACATCGACTTCGTGACCCTGCTCGGCCAGGCCGGCACCGGCAAGACGCTGCTGGCCCTGACGGCGGGCCTGGCCCAGACCCTGGACCAGAAGCGCTTCACCGAAATCATCATGACCCGCGCCACCGTACCTGTGGGCGACGACATCGGCTTCCTGCCCGGCACCGAGGAAGAGAAAATGGCGCCATGGATGGGTGCGCTGGAAGACAACCTGGAAGTGCTGAACCAGGGCAGCGCCGGCGGCGAATGGGGCCGGGCGGCCGCCGCCGACCTGATCCGCTCGCGCATCCGCATCAAATCCATGTCGTTCATGCGCGGCCGCACCTTCAACAACAAGTACCTGATCATCGACGAGGCACAGAACCTCACGCCCAAGCAGATGAAGACGCTGGCCACCCGGGCAGGCCCGGGGACCAAGATCGTCTGCCTGGGCAACATCGCCCAGATCGACACGCCCTACCTCACCGAGGCATCGTCCGGCCTGACCTACGTGGTCGAGCGCTTCAAGGGCTGGAAGCACGGCGGGCACCTCACGCTACAGCGCGGCGAACGCTCGCGGCTGGCCGATTTTGCGGCCGACGTGCTGTAGTGCGTGTCATGGCATCCATCCACCCCTCCTTTGGGCATGGATGACAGTGTTGGCAGTGCCCTGAAGCCATCGGGGATTCTGTGACGCTGCCGCCTTGTCCCGCCCGCCCATACAGCCTTCGCCGACGAACGGCAGCATTTCGGTCACGAACGGTTGGCTGCGTTGCGAAACAACCGAAGCCCCCTGACGGGTCTGCAGGCCCGTCCGCCCGGCACGTCCCGGTCCCCCCGGCCGCGCCAAAGCCCCTCCAGGAAGCCCGATGCCCGCTGTTGACGCCAGATGACGGCTGTTAGGCAGCAAATGGGCGATTTCGTCCCACTGTCCCTTCGATAACCTATGAATCATTTTCATGACGAAATATGATTCTTGTCGGATGACCTGCATTTTTCGGTGACGGTGTCGGAAAACTTTTCTAGCATGTTTGCGTTCTGCGGGCATTCATGATGAAAAGTAACCAAGCGCTCCCCTCTCGCGCCGCCACCGGCCCCCTCGATCCCCGGGCTGGTCACGGTCCGAAGTCCACCAGTGGCAGGGGCGGCGCGCCTGCCGCCGACCGGACGCTCTACTCGCTGCAGGCCCTGCGTTTCATTGCTGCGGCCCTGGTGGTCATCAGCCACATCCGTACCGAATTCCGGCTCACCCCCTTCGGCAGCAGTGGCGTGGACGTGTTCTTCGTCATCTCCGGTTTCATCATCTACTACGTCACCCGCGAGGGTGCGCCGCAGTTCTTCACCCGCCGGCTGATCCGCATCGTGCCGCTGTACTGGCTGGGCACCCTGCTGCTGGCCGGCGTGGCCATGAAGGCACCGAGCATGCTGCACGGCCTGCAGTTCGATGCGACCACGCTGCTGGGCTCGCTCTTTTTCATTCCGGTCTGGAATGAATCGTTCCAGTACCACCTGCCACTGCTGCTGCTGGGCTGGTCGCTGAACTACGAGATCCTCTTCTACCTGATCTTCTTCGTGGCCCTGAAGATCTCGTTTCCCCACCGGCTGCTGATCACCTCGGCCCTGCTGGTGGGTCTGGCCCTGCTGCATCCGCTGGCCGCGCCGCAATCGGCACTGGCCTTCTGGAGCGATGCCTACATCATCGAATTCATCTACGGCATGCTGCTGGCCCAGCTGATCCTGCGCACCCGCTTCATCGAACACGCCCGGCTGCCGATCGTGGCCGCCGTGGCGGGCCTGGCCCTCTACTGCTGGCTGCTGCTGCCGGAAACGGGCTTCATCACCCAGCAGATCGCCCTGGTCAAATGGCAGCGCATCCTGGCCATCGGCCTGCCCAGCACCGCCCTGGTGGTGCTCACGCTGGCCTGCGAGCAGGCATTCCGCCGGCTGGGCCAGCCCGTGAAGACAGGCATCAACTTCCTGGGCGAGCTGTCGTACCCCATCTACATCTTCCATATCTATGTGATGGGCATGCTCAAGCGGCTGGGCGCACTGAAACTGGGCCTGCCGGCCTACACGGCCGTGATGTTTGCCGCCGCGCTGACCGTGGCCACCGCCGCCTACCTGCTCTATGAGCTGCCGGTGCGCAACTACCTGAGCCGCAAGCTGCTGCACAGCCGGCGCGACACCCCGCGGGGTAGCGGTGGGCCGGACAGAAAAGGCCGGCCCGGCCGCACGGGTGTCCGCCAGGCGCCCCTGGGGGCAGCCGCCGGCGGAGCAGCGGCACGGGTGCAGGGTTCGTGACCACTGTCGTGACCACTGCAAACCTGCGGGCGCCCACCCCCTGAAGGGTTCATCCCCCGCGGTACAGGTACAGACCATCACGCAAAAAACAGGCCAGCTTCTGCATCATGCGGGGCCGGCCTGTCTGTTTTCCGGGCAGCAGGACATTGACTCCCCTGCACTGCGAGGCATCGGTACCCACCGGGCACCGGTCAGGCATCTTCCCCCGACCCCAATTCCCCGCGGCCCGACCTCAATTCCCCGCGGCGAAGTTGTCGAACTTCGTGTACTGGCCGTGGAAGGCCAGCGTGACGGAACCGATCGGGCCGTTACGCTGCTTGCCGATGATGATCTCGGCCATGCCCTTGGTCTCGGCATCGGGATCGTAGCGGTCGTCGCGATGGATGAAGAAGATCACGTCCGCATCCTGCTCGATCGAGCCCGATTCGCGCAGGTCACTCATGATCGGCTTCTTGTCCTGGCGCTTTTCCACCTCGCGGGAAAGCTGTGACAGCGCAATGACCGGGCACTTCAGCTCCTTGGCCAGCGACTTCAGTGCCCGCGAGATTTCGCCCACCTCGGTGGCCCGGTTCTCGCGCCCGCCCGGATTGGCCCCCGTCATCAGCTGCAGGTAGTCGATGACGATGAGCCCCAGGTGGCCGTACTGGCGCGCCAGGCGTCGGGCACGGGCCCGCAGCTCGAAGGGATTGAGCGCCGGCGTCTCGTCGATGAACATCGGCGCATCCTGCATCTTGCCCATGGCGTCGGTCAGCCGGATGAAGTCGTCCTCGGTCAGCCGGCCGGTACGCAGCCGCTGCTGATCGATGCGCCCCGTGGAGCCGATCAGACGCATCACCAGCTGCTCGGCACCCATCTCCATGCTGAACACGGCCACCGGCAGCTTCTCGTGCACGGCCACGTGTTCGCCGATGTTCAGTGCAAAGGCCGTTTTCCCCACCGAAGGACGGGCCGCCACGATGATCAGATCCCCCGGCTGCATGCCGGAGGTCATCCGGTCCAGATCGATGAAACCGGTGGCAATGCCGGTGATCTCGCTGGGGTTGTCGCGGCTGTAGAGTTCGTCGATGCGCTGGAACACCTTGCCCGACAGCGGACCGATGTGCTGGAAATCGTTGCGCTTCTTGCCGCTGTCCTCGGCAATCTTGAACATCTCGGCCTCGGCCGCGTCCAGCACCTCGTTGACCGGCCGGCCCTGCGCATTGAAGGCTTCGGTGGCGATCTGGTCCGACACGGCAATCAGCCGGCGCAGCACGGCCCGGTCGCGCACCATCTCGGCATAGTGGCGGATGTTGCTGGCCGAGATCACCGCATTGGAGAGCATCACCAGATACTGCTCGCCCCCGGCATCTTCCAGACGCCCGGCCAGCTGCAGCGCATCCTTGACCGTCAGCGCATCGGCCGGCTTGCCGGCCCGCAGCAGGATGGAGATGTGCTGCCATATCAGACGGTGATCATGGCGGTAGAAGTCATCATCGTTGATGATGTCGGCAATGTCTTCCCAGGTACTGTTGTTGAGCAGCAGACCGCCCAGCACCGATTGTTCGGCTTCGACCGAATGCGGCGGCAACCGCAGTTGTGCAACTTCGCTGTCCATGAGGCAAGAATCGGGAGAAACGAAAAGCAGCAGACGCCCGCACCACGCGCCGGAACGCCGGCATCGCCTGAACATGGCATGGTACGGCATGGCGTGAACATGCCCATGGTTCGGGCACAACGACACCTGGCGGAAAGCTGTCGCCCAGGAAAGGGGCAGCAGACATCGACGAAAAAAGGGCGTCCGCAGGGACGCCCCTTTTTCGTGCAAGACCCGGGCAAACGCCCGAACCCGATTGCGGCTGTCTGCCGGCAGGCAGACCGCACGACCGCAGGGGCCGAAGCCCCCGCCGGCATCAGGCGTGGTCGCCGATCACGTTGATGGTGATGTCGACCAGCACGTCGGTGTGCAGGGCCACCTGAACCGGGTGCTCGCCGATGGTCTTGATGTGACCTTCGGGAATCCGGACCATGGACTTCTGCACTGAGGCAAAGCCGGCCTGGTGCAGGGCGTCGGCGATGTTGGCGTTGGTGACGGAGCCGAACAGGCGGCCGTCCACACCGGACTTCTCGGTGAGCGAGAACTGGCGACCGGCCAGTTTCTCGCCTTCGGCCTGGGCGGCAGCCAGCTTCTCGGCCTGGATGCGTTCCAGCTCGGCACGACGGGCCTCGAACTCGGCCACGGCGGCCTGGGTGGCACGACGGGCCTTGCCCTGCGGGATCAGGTAGTTGCGGGCGTAGCCATCGCGAACCTTGACGACGTCACCCAGCTGGCCGAGGTTGACGACTTTTTCAAGCAAAATAATCTGCATCATGCGCTCCTGCCGGGCCGCGCGCCCCCTTCAGTGAAGGCGGGCACTGTTGCGGCCCCGCGGTGGGGAATCAGTGGTTGTCGGTGTAGGGCATCAGGGCCAGGAAGCGGGCGCGGCGAATGGCAACACCCAGCTGGCGCTGGTAGTGGGCACGGGTACCGGTCAGGCGTGCGGGAATGATCTTGCCCTGCTCGGTGACGAAGTCCTTCAGCGTATCGACATCCTTGTAGTCGATCCACTCCACCTTCTCGGCCGTGAAGCGGCAGAACTTCTTGCGCTTGAACAGGGCGGACTGGGCGGGACGTTTGGGTTTGCGGTCTTTGCTGCCGCGACGAAAACCAACCATGATGAAACCTCTTGAGAATTTTGTCAGTACTGATCGATGCGTGTCAGATGCAGGCACAGTGCACGTCCGGAGCGGCGCAGCGGCGTCAGAAAACCGCTGACCGTCAGCCGCGTTCCGGGATCGATACCGGCCAGCTCCCTGGCCAGATCACCCAGGGCCACGGCGGAGATGTCCAGCCTGACCTGGCGTTCGATACCGGCCTCGAGCTGCCGGGAAGCGTGGGACAGCGTGCATTCCGTGACAGGAACCCCCGACAGGTTGTAGCGCAGGGTTTCCCGCCCGGTGAGCGTGGCGGTGAGCAGCAGATGGTTCTCGCCGTCTTCCCCTGCCGTCAGGGGGGCGTCGGAAGGCGGATTCACCGGCTGTTCGGGTGCATGCATCCGGCACGCGGGCGTCGATTACTCGGCAGCCGCGTTTTCGCCGGCTGCGGCCGGTGCGTCGGAACCACCCGTCTTGCGGGACTCTTCCTTCTGCAGGCGCTTGCTCATCACCGACGGGCCGGTCTCGGCCTTATCCATGCGCACCACCAGGTGGCGCAGCACGGCGTCGTTGAAGCGGAAGGCGTTTTCGATTTCGCCCAGGGTGTGCTGGTCGCACTCGACGTTCATCAGCACATAGTGTGCCTTGCCGATTTTCTGGATGGGGTAGGCAAGCTGCAGACGCCCCCAGTCCTCGATGCGGTGCATCTTGCCATTGGCGCCTTCGACCATCTGCTTGTAGCGCTCGATCATGGCAGGCACTTGTTCGCTCTGGTCCGGATGGACCATGAAGACGATTTCATAATGTCGCATGGATTACCCTTGTGGATTTCCGTGGGAAGAAAGCCACCGGCAGCAACGGGCGGGCCGCATCGGAAACACCCCGAAGCGCCCGGCCGGACCGTCTGTCTGGCCGTGTGGCAAGGAACTCGGGATGATAGCGCGTAAACCGGAAAATCCAAAGTGGATGGGGGCTTGACCTACTCCGTCACTCCCTGCAGCTGGCGCGACTTCAGCCGGCTGACCTCGAACACGTACTCGGCCATGGCGTCCTCGCGGCTCACCCCGGACAGGGCGTGCCAGGCGTCCCAGTGCGAGCGCCCCTCGAAATCGGAAAAACCGGGCCGGTGCCCGCTGGCGTCGCCGGAGGTTGCCTGCATGAAAAGCGCATAGAGCCGCAGCCGAACGATGCGTTCCAGCGAATCCTGCAGCGAACTGGCCTGCAGCTGGGCGCGCCTGAAATCGGCTTCGAGACTGGACATGACGTAACCCTCCTCCGGTCATGCGATGTCCGCTTGCGGTTCCGCTGCCTTCCGGGCCGCGCCACCTTGCCGGGCGCAGCCCAACGGACACGGAAGACAACCGCTCCCCGTGAAAGGTCCGACCAGACCCCACGGGGCTGGTTCCGGGCGGGACATCCACCGGCCACTGCCGGCCGCACGATGGACCTGTGACTCCCGCACTGCATCATCGTACGCCTCGCCGCCCCGCAGGCCGATTGGGGATATCCCTGCCCACGGCCCTCCGGGAAGCTTTCTGTTGCCCTGTTGCCGCAATCCTGCAGCATTGGCCGCCACAGGGCTGGCGCACTGGCATGAACTCAGGGCCGCAGCGGCACGCGCGCAAACACGTGCCAGTCCGCCACGCGCGCCATGTCCTGTGCCCCCGGCCGCGGACAGATGCCCAGCAGGGTGTCGAACTGCAGGAGACCGTTGCCACGGCTTCCCTCCCCGGCACCATGGCTACCCGCCCCGGCCGCCAGGCATGCCGGCAGCATCGGCGCCACCCGCATGGCCTGCGCCGCCCGCTGCGCTTCGGGCCAGTCGCCGTAGGCGAGGCTCAGATGGGGCCGAAAGCCGGGGTCGCACACATCCACGACCAGCCGCGACACCTGGGCCGCCCTCAGAGCCGCGCGCAACCAGGCCCGCCACGCCGTCAGCATGGCCCGCTCCCCGGCCGACGGTGCCAGCCGCAGATGAAAGATCCGGAAATGATGCGGTACGTGGCCAATGCCATCGGTGTTCAGTGTGATGGCAGGCAGCAGCCCGGCCAGCCGTTGCGCCCAGCGTGCCGCAGGCGCCGGTGTCCCCGCAGGACCTGCCGTACCGGCTGCCGCACCGCCCGCACCCAGGGTTCCCGCTTCAATTGCCCTGCCCCTCGGATCATCAGGCCTCACTGGCCCTGCCGTTCCGGCCGCCCCAGTCGCACATGCCCGCCCCGACTCACCGGCAACACCCCCTGTCTGTGCATATAGCCACGCGGCCGGCAACTCGCCCAGCGCCAGCGTCATGTGGGGTTCGAACACCGGTCCGCCGAACTCGCCGGCCAGCTGGCCGATCAGCCGCTGCAGTCGCGCGTGCTGCGGCTGCGCCGGCAGCAGCCACCAGGCGCAGGGCAGCATCGGCCTGCTCTCTCCCTGAAGCGCCCGTGCGACGCGTGAACGCACCGCACCCTCGTGAACAAAGGTCATGCCCCCAGCCCGTCCCACACCCCCGGAAAGGCCGCCGCCGCCGTGATGCCATCCGGCTCGCCGATGTCCAGAAAACGCCCCTGCGGGAACCACACGCTGTTCACATGCAGCCCGGCGCGAATGGCCGCGGCAATCACCGCCCCCACCGGCCATTCCGGCGCCTTGCCTTGCGGATCGGCCGCGATGCGTGCCCGGGCCTGCGCCGCCAGCCGGCCACATTCCTTGTGCAGGAACATCGAGAAACGCCCGTTCCACACCGCAAACATCCAGCAGGTGTAATGATCCGGCCGCTGCGGGCGCTCTTCCTTGGTCTCGAGGTTCAGGATCCGCCCCGTGGCGTCGTCGCGCGTGATCACATCCCCCGGCTCGCAGGCCGTGGCGTGAAAGAGCCCCAGCACCACGTCGGCCCCCGTCTCGTCCTGATGGGCCAGCAGCGGCGAGAACGAATCCACCGGATCGATCAGGATGTCCGGAAAGCCGAACACCACCCGTGCATCGCCAATGAAGGGCACTGCCTGCGCCAGCGAGAACGGCGGCCCCCATGGCAGCCCGGCCTGCAGATAGGCAAACCGCAGGCCCAGCCGGCTGCCGTCGCCGTAGTAGTCGGCAATGTCCCCCTTGCCCGGCCGCGTGATGAAGAACACCTGCTCGGCGCCCGCCAGCCGCATCCGCTCCAGCAGGTACTGCGACACCGGCCTGGGCTTGCGGTCGGCGCCCTCGCTGGCATGGGTGAAGCCCACCGGCATCAGCTCCTTGCTGAACGGCAGCGGTGAAAGCCGTGTCCCCCGCCCGGCCGCCGGAATCAGCCCCACCAGCCGCGGACGCGGAAAGCCCTGCACGGACGGGGACGCCCCTGCCCGCGCTCCGGCGTCAGGGCTGCTGTTTCTGGGATCAGGACTGCTGTTTCTGAGGTCAGGGCCGCTGTTTCTGGGGTCAGGGACACTGTTTCTGGGCATCGATGTTTCCATATTGATACAAAAGACGCGCTGCTGAAATAAAAGGACGACAATACAGCCAGGAACGTTGCGGCAAAAGCCCGCCATGGCTTTCGCAACAACACTCCGGGGGGCTCCTGCCGGTGCCTGTGCCGGTCGGCGGTGAACATCCACGGACGGCGCTCCTGCCGGTGCCCGTGCTGGGTCGGCAGTGAACGTCCACGGACGCCGCTCCTGCCAGCGCCCGTGCGGGCATCGGCCGGCGCGCTGCAGGCTCACCCGCCGGCCGATGGCCGCTTGCGACCACTCATCCGGCCACGGTGGAAGCCGCCGCGTTTTCCCGAAAAATCATGACTCCTGTGAGGAAATCCATTCTGCTGCGGGAGAACACCAGCCTTCTCCCACACCCCGAACCGGGTACCGGCAACGCGCTGACCCTGTAACAACGTCCCTGAGCGTGTAGCAACCATGTTCGCCCCTGCATCGCCCTCGCGTCCACCGGTCCTCATCGCCGGCCGGTCGAAGTTTACCGGACGCCCCACCGCTCCCCTGCTCCTGGCGATGCTGCTGACCCTGCCTGCCCTTGCCCATGCCACGGAGGCCGACTGGGTCGCCAGCCAGGAAAAGGCCTCGCAATCGTTTCTCGACCAGGCCCAGGGTGGTATCACCACCCACCAGGCACAGATCCGCGCCCGCCAGAAACGGCTGGCCAAGGCCAGCAGCCGCGACGTGCCGCGCTTCCAGAACCAGCTGCAGCTCAAGGACCGTGCCAGCAGCATCCCGCTGACCGTGGCCAGCAGCCCGCAACCCGGCTACGCCCGCCTGCTCAACAGCGCCCCGGGCAAGACCAATGTGTACGTGCGCGGCACGCTCTACAGCATCAACAACAGCAGTGGCCTGGGGCTGACCACCCCCGACACCATGATCGGCAGTGACCAGCAGGTCAACGAGGACGTGGCCATCGGCTTTGCCGCCGGGCGCATCAGCACCCGCAAGGCTTCGGGCACCCTGCTGTCGGCCTATCTGTCGCTGCAGCCCCTGCCGGCCGTCCTGGTCGACATGAGCATCTCGCTGGGCGCCCACCGCGCCCGCCACGAATTCCTGAAGGGCTACACGGCACCGGGTCTGGGCATCTCCGGCCACTCCCAGGCCTTGAGTCTGGAAATCAACCGGGCACCGCAGAATCTCCTCGGCTGGACCTTCTCGCCCTACAGCCGCTACGACCTCGTGGCCACCCAGCTCGACAGCGACAGCCTCCAGGGACAGGGCCTGCGCAGCAACCGGCAGCTTTCGAGCCTGTCGTTCGGCAGCATCATGGAGACCGACTGGTTCGGGTTTCTGGGTTCGATCCAGCCGCGCCTGCAGCTGGAACTGCGCCACCAGATCACCGAGGGCACCGGCAGCATCAGGCAGCGCTACAAGACGCATGGCATGATCGGCTTGGGCCTGACCTCGCGCCTGTCGCGCGACATGGCCACCTTCGCCGAGAGCCGCTACGCGGCCGAGTCGGGCAGCGCCAGCCCCGAGAGCCTCGTGCTGCTGGGCATCCGGCTGTTCTTCTGAACACAGCAGGCGACAGCGCGTGCCCTCTCCGGAAGTGTGGAGTCTGGGCGACAGTATCACAGCATTGACGGGGAGGAGCGGGAACGGACAGGAAGCGTGGAGTCCGGGCAGCAGTGTCACAGAATCCCCGATGGTTTCAGGGTACTGCCAGCACGGTCCCTTGCGCAGACCCTCACTCCCCGCCGGCAATCTGCCCCACGGGCGACACCGGTGCCGGCGCCAGTTCGGCGGGAATGTCGAACACCTTGCGCAGGTACTGCAGGTAGTCGAGGTCCGTCACCATGTTCTTGCCCGGGTTGTCGGAGATCTTGGCCACCGGCTGGCCATTGCACGCCACCATCTTGATGACGATCTGCAGCGGCGTGTAGCCCAGATCATTGGTCAGGTTCGTGCCGATGCCGAAGCGCACGATCACCCGGTCACGGAAGCGCAGGTACAGCGCCTTCATCAGGTCGAAGGTCAGCGAATCGGAGAACACCAGTGTCTTGGTGGACGGATCGACCCGGTTGGCCGCATAGTGGCGGATCAGCCGCTCGCCCCACTCGAACGGATCGCCCGAGTCGTGCCGCGCGCCGTCGAATAGCTTGCAGAAGTACATGTCGAAGTCGCGCAGGAAGGCATCCAGCCCGTACACGTCCGACAGTGCGATGCCCAGATCCCCGCGGTACTCCTTCGCCCAGGTCTCGAAACCGAAGATCTGCGAATCGCGCAGCCTGGGGCCCAGCGCCTGGCAGGCCTGCAGGTACTCGTGTGCCATCGTGCCCAGCGGCCGCAGCCCGTAGCGCATGGCCAGCATCACGTTCGACGTGCCGGTCAGCACCTCGCCCAGCCGGTCGGAGCAGACCTGCAGCACCTCCTCCTGCCAGCGCGCCGAGAAGCGCCGGCGCGTGCCGTAGTCGGCAATGCGGATGCCGCGCATCTCGGGGTCATCGACGATGGTGGCAATCTTGTCGTCGAGCCGGTGCCGGCCCTCGGCGTAGTCCGGGCTGGGAGCGATGCGGCGGAAGTACAGCTCGTTGACGATGGCCAGCACCGGGATCTCGAACAGGATGGTGTGCAGCCATGGCCCCTTGATGACGATGTCGATCTCGCCGTTGCCGGCCGCCGACGGGCTGATCGCGATGTACTTCCGGTTCATCTGGAAGAGCCCCAGGAAGTCGATGAAGTCGCTCTTCAGGAAGCGGAACTGCCGCAGGTAGTCCAGCTCCGCCTCGGTGAAGCGCAGCGAGCACAGCGCCTCGATCTGGTGCTCGATGTCGGGGATCAGCGGCACCAGGTCCACCCCCTCGTTGCGGCACTTGAAGCGGTACTCCACCTGCGCCCCGGGAAAGTGATGCAGCACCACCTGCATCATCGTGAACTTGTACAGGTCGGTATCGAGTAAAGAGGCAATGATCATCGACTTTTCCATGAATTCAGATCGCCAGACGGGCATGCAAGGGGATAAAATACGGGCCTTCCCCCATACGGGGCTCCCCCTATCCTTTCCTACCTCGCTCCCATCCTGCAATGGCCCACATCGTGCTTGATAACTGCATCCGCTGCAAATACACCGACTGTGTCGATGTATGCCCGGTGGACTGCTTCCGCGAAGGCCCCAACATGCTCGTCATCGACCCCGACGAGTGTATCGATTGTGCCGTCTGCGTGCCGGAATGCCCGGCAGAAGCCATTGTCGCCGAAGAAGACGTTCCTGCCGACCAGGAAAACTTCATTCCGCTCAACGCGGAAAAGGCGCCCAAGTGGCCCGCCATCACCCGCAGCAAGGCCCCGCTGCCGGGTGCCGACGACCTCAACGGCACCCCCAACAAGCTGCCTTTCCTCGAAGACTACTGACCGTACCCGCCGGCAGCCGCCGGCAAAGCCTCCCGCACCTGCCGCTGGCCCTTTCGTATCCATCCTGCAGCAGCGCCTCCTTTCATCCCGTCTTTTTCGGTTAACCATTATACGACTGCGTACCGCTCTCATTAACTGCTCTCCATCAGGGATATTCCGCCTTGCTCCCCGTGGGGTTATCGGGCTTTTTGCCACACGGATTCTGTGACACATGGTCAGACCGGCCCGGTACGGACGACATGGCCAGCTCGCTCCAGCGCAGACGACATGGGCAGGCGCTGGCAGCAGCAAGCCGTACGCTCCAACCGGAACCGCATGAATGCCGGCGCTGGCGCGCGCCACCGCATCGCGCGGCGGCAGGGGTGACTCACTGCAGCAGGAGCAGACCGCTACAATGGCCCCGAGCGCGTGTTATGGACCCACTCATCCCCGCGACCCCCCCATCCCCGCCGATGACCGCTTCCACTGCCCTCATCCACCGCATCGACCAGCTGCTGCCGCAGACCCAGTGCCGGCGCTGCGGCTACGACGACTGCCACGCCTACGCGCAGGCCATCGCCAGTGGCGAGGCCGCCATCAACCGGTGCCCGCCGGGCAGCGATGCCACCATCGCGGCCCTGTCGCAGCTGCTCGGGCGCCCGGCGCTGCCGCTGGCCGGCGATCTCGACCCCATGCCCGTGCGGCACGTCGTGCACATCGACCCGCTGCACTGCATCGGCTGTACCAAGTGCATCCTCGCCTGCCCGGTCGATGCCATCGTCGGCGCCCCGCGCTTTCAGCATCAGGTGCTGGCCGACCGATGTACCGGCTGCGAGCTGTGCCTGCCTCCGTGCCCGGTGGACTGCATCTCGCTGGTTCCCGTGCAGCAGCCCTGGCAGGATGCCGACGCCAGCCACGGCCGCCGCCATCACCAGCGCCGCGAACATCGCCTGCAGGCACGCCGTCCCGTCCCCGCCCCCCGCCCGGTTTCGCCGGTCGCTGCAAGGCCCATCGACCCGTCCATCGGGACGGAAACGGCGGAAACGTCAGAAAGGCCAGAAGAGACAGGAGGGGCAAAAATACGGGTGGAGGCAGGAAGGGCCGAAACCGCCAGCCGCGACCCTAACATTGCGCTCGCCAGCACCGACGAGAAGGCCCGGCGACTGGCCGCCATCCGTGCCCGCATGAAACCGGCCCACCCCCGGCCGGCTGCCGAATGAGCCCAAAGCACCGGCTGGAGATGTTCCGCCGCCTGGCCGCGGCCAACCCCGAACCCGAGACCGAGCTGGAGTACGGCAGCCCCTACCAGCTGCTGGCCGCCGTGCTGATGTCCGCCCAGGCCACCGACAAAAGTGTCAACCTCGTCACCCGGCGGCTCTTTCCGCTGGCCCCCACCCCACAGGCCATGGTCGGACTGGGGCTGGAGCGCATCACCGACACCATCCGCACCATCGGGCTCTTTCGCAACAAGGCAAAGAACCTGCTGACCATGAGCCAGATCCTCATCGACCAGCATGGCGGCGAGGTACCGGATAACCGCGAGGCCCTCGAAGCCCTGCCCGGCGTGGGCCGCAAGACCGCCAACGTCATCCTGAACGTGGCCTTCGGGCACCCCACCATCGCCGTGGACACCCACACCTTCCGCGTATCCAACCGCACCGGCCTGGCCCCCGGCCGGAACGTGGACGAGGTGGAACAGAAGCTGCTGAAAGTGGTGCCGAAGGAATACCGGCTGCACGCCCACCACTGGCTGATCCTGCACGGCCGCTACATCTGCAAGGCCCGCACGCCCGAATGCTGGCGCTGCCCCATCAGCGACCTCTGCGCCTTCGAGCCCAAGACGCTGCCCCCACCCCGCAGGTCGGCGCTGGACCAGGGGCCATGACGCCACGAAGCCCTGCCCAGGACCCGGACGACTTCGGCACCATACAGTCCCGGCCACGGGCCGGACGCCCCGCTCCCCCACTGAACAGCCCGTCCTGCACCGGACGCCCCCTGATGGTCAAACGGTCTGTCCAGCCAGCACCATCCCCTCATCCCCGCGTTTTCATCCCCCGCCACCATGCTCTTCAACCCCTCCGTCGCCGACGTCCGCCGCTACTTCTGCGGCATCTGGAACAAACATCAGAACGGCACCCCCATGGAACCACTGGAGATGGTGGCCTGGGAATGGATCAGGCAGCACCCCGAGTATCACGAAGAGCTGGCCGACGTGAACCGGGCGCTGGAGGCCGAATACAGCCCGGAGGCCGGCCGGAGCAACCCCTTCCTGCACCTGTCGCTGCACCTGGCCATTTCCGAACAGCGCGCCATCGACCAGCCGCGGGGCATCCGCGAGGCCATGGACGTACTGGAGCGCCAGCTGGGCAGTGCCCATGACGCCGCCCACCAGGCCCAGGAATGCCTGGTCGAGGCCCTGTGGCAGTCGCAGCGCCACGGACGCCCGCTGGATGCCAGCGCCTATGTGAACGCCCTGCGGCAGCGGGCCGGCCTGCCTCCGGTACAGGGCTAGAGAGAGCGTGGCTGGCGTGGGTTAGGGTGAG
This sequence comes from Lautropia dentalis, assembly GCF_003892345.1. Classification (GTDB taxonomy): domain Bacteria; phylum Pseudomonadota; class Gammaproteobacteria; order Burkholderiales; family Burkholderiaceae_E; genus Lautropia; species Lautropia dentalis. The sequence continues at coordinate 1,577,525 of NZ_RRUE01000001.1, read as the reverse complement.
GCGTGTTGTGCTCAATATCGATAGCGCACGCCAGGGCGTGGCTGGCGTGCGTCAGGGACTCATGCGTCCCCGCTGCCACTGCAACCCCTCCCTGTTTTGCCGGGATCCTGGCCAAAAACGCCCACAGCCCGTCCCGAAGCCTCCATACTGGCTGTGGTTATCCGGACACAGTGGCCGGAGGATCCCTGCAACACCCCGTCGAAGGAGATTTTTCTCATGACTCCCCACACCCGCAAACTCGCGCTCATCACCTGAGGCGTGCCGGGCTGTGACGTACCGGCGGGACGCACGGCCCCATGCGGTCCCTGCGCCACGTCCGGCGGCCGCTCACCGGCCCGGGCCGTCCCTGTAAGAGAACCGGATGGCGCGGCGACCAAAAAGGACACATGCTTTTCTCCTTCCGCCAAAGTCGCCGCCATGATCAATCGCATCACTTTCCCGAACGCCCAGGGCCACCAGCTGGCCGGCGTGCTCGAACTGCCCGAATCTCCCACCGCCTTTGCCCTCTTTGCGCACTGCTTCACCTGCGGCAAGGACATCAAGGCCGCCGCCCGCATCAGCCGTGCGCTGCATGACCGCGGCGTAGCCGTGCTGCGCTTCGACTTCACCGGTCTGGGCGGCAGCGACGGCGATTTTGCCGACAGCAACTTCTCTTCCAACGTGGCCGATCTGCTGGCCGCCGCCGACTGGCTGCGCCAGAACCACCAGGCCCCTGCCCTGCTGATCGGCCACAGTCTGGGCGGCGCCGCCGTGCTCGCCGCCGCTCACGCCGTGCCGGAGGCAAAAGCCGTGGCCACCATTGCCGCCCCGGCCGAGGCCAGCCACATCCTGCGCCAGTTCAGCGGCAGCGTGGACACCATCCGCACGGAGGGCCAGTCCACCGTCTCGCTGGCCGGTCGCCCCTTCACCATCAAGCGTCAGTTTCTGGACGACGTGGCCGAACAGAATCAGGCCAGCCGCATCGCCCAGCTGGGCAAGGCCCTGCTGGTATTCCATTCGCCAAAGGACGCCACCGTCCACATCGAGCAGGCCCAGAAAATCTACGAGGCGGCCCGTCACCCCAAGAGCTTCATCTCGCTGGACGACGCCGACCACCTGCTCAGCAACGCACAGGACGCCGAATACGTGGCCAGCTGCATCGTTGCCTGGGCCTCGCGCTATGTGACACCGGGGGCGCTGGCGGCTGCCGCGCGCAGTTTCCAGGATGGGGGCACACAGCCACCGGCGGATGCATCCCGCGCCGCCACAGGCACACCTGCGTCACAGGCCGCTGCGTCACCGGCTGGCGCAACGTCGGGAGAATCCGCTGCCTCCTCTGCCCCCTTCGCTTCCCCGGCAACCCGGGACGCACTGGACGTGCCAACCATTCCGTTCGATCCGAACCTGCCGGCTGGTACCGTGCGCCTGACGGAACTGAATCACAGATTCCTGCGTGGCATCCAGGCTGGCCGCCACACCTGGCTGGCCGATGAGCCCGTACGCATGGGCGGCAGCGATCTGGGGCCCGACCCCTACGCGCTGCTGCTCTCGTCGCTGGGTGCCTGCACCTCGATGACCATCCGCATGTACGCCAACCGCAAGGGAATGAAGCTCGATGATGTGGTGGTGGATCTGGTGCACCGGCGCGAGACCCTGCCGGCAGGGAGCACCGGAAGTGCGGAATCATCCTCCACAGCGGGGGCTGCCAGCCATGGCAGTACCCAGACCGAGGACGTGTTCGAGCGCCAGATCACGCTGAAAGGCGAGCTGAGCGATGCCGAGCGCCAGCGGCTGCTGGAGATTGCCGACAAGTGCCCGGTGCACAAAACGCTGACGGTGCGGATCCGGATCACGACGCAGCTGGTGGGGTGAATCTTCACCCCTGCACAGGACTGGCAAACAGCAGCCGGTCCTGTTCTGGCACATGGCAACCGGGCAGCCCCTGTCAGAAACCTGTCATCTTGCTCACTCCGTCGCCACACTCACCGGCTGCGCATCGAGCGCCTTCAGCGCGGCCGGTGAAATCTCCACCTGAAACCCGCGCTTGCCGCCATTGATGAAAATCCGCGGCAGATCCAGAATGGTACGCTCCACATACACCGGCAGCTTCGTCTTCGTGCCGAACGGGCTGGTACCCCCCACCAGATAGCCGGTCCATTTGTTGGCCTGCCTCGGGTCGGCAGGCTCGATGTGCTTCATGCCCAGCTCGCGCGCCAGGTTGCGCGTGGAAATCTGCCGGCCACCGTGCATCAGCACGATCAGGCCCTTTTTCTGTTCATTTTCCAGCACGATGGTCTTGATGACCTCATGCTCCGGCGCCTCCACTTCACGGGCGGCCTGGGCCGTGCCGCCGTGCTCTTCGTACTCGTACACGTGGGGAATGAAGTCGATGCCGTGCGCCCGGAGAAAGCGCACGGCGGTGGTAACGGGGTAGTCTGCTTTGGCCATGGGGGTGTGTCCTGATACGGGGCATAGTGTAACCACGCCTGCCCGCAGTCTGGACACGAACATGGACTTTCGGCGGCCATTCCCCGCAACAGCAGGGGCGCAACGGTCTCACCCCCACGCCTCACGCCCCACGACCCCACGACCCCACGACCCCACGACCCCACGACCCCACGACCAGGGAAGCAGATCAGCTCCCTTCCAGGAACGCCAGCACCACCGGATTCACCTCGGCCGCATGGTCCATGTGGCACATGTGCCCGGAAGCCTCGTACAGCACGGTTTTCGTACCGTCCGGCACCGCCTCTGCGTGCGCAACGGGCACCACCTGGTCATCCCGCCCCCACAGCAGCAGCAGCGGATGCCGCTTCACATCGAGTGCCAGGCCGGGAAGCGCACGCTGGCGGCCATCGGCAAACATCGCGTCACGCAGTGCCCGCAGGGCATCCTGCACGCCATCGAGCCGCTTGTAGCGCAGGCTCTCGTCCACCATCGCCCGGGTCACGGCCGAAGGGTCTGCCAGCAGCAGGCCCAGCACCGGCTTCAGATCCCGCCTCGATTCGGCATCGATGAAGCCATCCACATAACCCATGTTGATGGCTTCGCCAAATCCACAGGGCGACACCAGCACGAGTTTGCCAACGGCATCGGGTACATCCTGCGCCAACTGTACAGCAATGGCACCACCCATCGAATGGGCCATGATGTCCACCCTGGTGTATCCGGTTTCCTGCAGGAAACGGTGGACGAAGGCTGCCATGCCCGCCAGGTCGTGCGATGCGGGCAAGCGCACGTCCGATGCGCCATGGGCCGGCAGATCCAGCGCGATGACCGTATGCCGGCTGGCCAGCTCATCGATGTTGAAGAGCCAGTTGTTCAGATCGCCACCGAATCCATGGATCAGCAGTACAGGGCTTCCGCTGCCGGTCTGCTGGTAGCGCACACGAATGCCGTCCACCTCGACATGCTGGTCGCTGGGGCCGGTTTCATCTTCTTCCCCGTCCCCTTCATCGGGTACCTGATAGGCGGCGATGAACGCATCGATCTCCGCATCGGAAACACTTTCTTCGGCCAGTACGCCCAGCAGTGCCTTGACTGGCAGCACGTCACCTTCGGCCGCCAGCTGACGGCGCAGCAGTCCCGCATCCGGGGCTTCCACCTCATTGGCGATCTTGTCGGTTTCCACATCGAGAATGGGCATGCCCACTTCGATACGCGTACCCACCTCCACGAGCCAGGCGTTGACCTTGCCTTCCTTCATCGAAAGGCCCCATTTGGGCATGACGATCGGTGTGATTTCAGCCATCTCTCAGTTTCCTTTCATGGTTTTGCGGGCAGCCGCGGCAATGCCTTCGGCAGAGGGCAGATACAGGTCTTCCAGTGTGGGCGAAAATGGCACCGGGGTATGCGGCGGCACCACCATCTGGATGCCGCTTTCCAGCGCATCGAAGATTTCCTGGCACACCTGTGCGGAAATATCGGTGGCGATATTGCAGCGGGGGCTGGCCTCATCCACCACCACGAGGCGCCCGGTGTTCTCCACCGATTCCAGCACCGTATCCATGTCCAGCGGCGACAGGGTACGCAGGTCGATCACCTCGCACGAAATCCTTTCCTTTTCCAGCTGCGCTGCAGCCTCCATCGCCCGGTGCACCATCAGGCCGTAGGTCACGATGGTGACATCCCTGCCCTCGCGCACCACATTGGCCTCACCGAAGGGAATGGCGTAACTGCTCTCAGGCACATCGCCTTCCAGTCCGTACAGGCTCTTGTGCTCGCAGAAAATCACCGGATCATCATCGCGGATGGCCTGAATCAGCAGCCCCTTCGTGTCATACGGGCTGGATGGACAGACCACCTTCAGGCCCGGAATGTGCGTGAATACCGGCGTCAGCATCTGGCTGTGCTGGGCAGCCGCCCGAAAGCCCGCGCCCACCATGGCCCGGATCACCACCGGGGTACGTGCCTTGCCGCCGAACATATAGCGGAACTTGGCGGCCTGGTTGAATATCTGGTCGAAACAGACCCCGGCAAAATCGATGAACATCAGCTCGGCAACCGGTCGCATGCCGCAGGATGCCGCACCGATGGCCGCACCGATGTATGCCGATTCCGACAGCGGAGTATCCAGCAGGCGATTGCCGAATTTCTGGTACAGCCCCTTGGTCACCCCCAGCACACCGCCCCAGGCATCGTCCTCACCTGCAGCACCTGCGCCCCCCACGATATCCTCTCCCATCATGATCACGCTTTCATCGCGTGCCATTTCCTGGGCAATGGCTTCATTGATCGCCAGCTTCATGCTCAGTTTTCTGGCCATTTGTTCGTCTCCTTCATGCTGTGCTTCGCGCCGCTGCCGGTTTGCCGTCTCCGCAGCGCTGGGGCACTGAATCAGTATTTCACGTAGACATCGGCCAGCAGATCGGCTGCCGACGGTTCGGGCGAGGCCTGTGCCGCCACGACCGAGGCCTCGATCAGCGTGGCCACCTCACGGTCGATGGCGTCCAGTTCGGCTGCCTCCAGCACGCCTGCCTCTTCGACCCGGGCCCGGAAGATCTTCAGGCAGTCGTGGTCGGCACGCAGCATGTCCACCTCACCAGGCGCCCGGTAGGTCTGCGCATCCCCCTCGAAATGGCCATAGAAGCGGTCGGTCTTGCATTCGAGCAGCGCAGGTCCCCCGCCTTCGCGCGCCCTGCGGATGATCTCGCCCGCAGCCTCATGAACCGCAAAGAAGTCATTGCCATCCACGGTCACGCCCGGAATGCCGAACCCGGCGCCCCGGTCGGCAAAGCTGCTGACGGCCGTTGCATAATCGCGTGAGGTCGATTCGGCATAGCCATTGTTTTCCACCACGAAGATGACAGGCAGGTTCCAGATCGCGGCAAGGTTCAGGCTCTCCAGCACCGTGCCCTGGTTGGCGGCACCATCCCCGCAGAAGGTCACACCCACATCTCCCTTGCCCCGGTATTTCGCTGCCAGTGCTGCGCCGCATACCAGCGGTGCGCCCGCACCGAGGATTCCATTGGCCCCCATCATGCCGCGCGACAGATCGGCAATGTGCATCGACCCGCCCTTGCCATGGCAGACGCCATCACGCTTGCCGTAGATCTCCTTCATCATGCCGTGCACATCCACGCCCTTGGCAATGCAGTGCCCGTGTCCCCGGTGTGTACTGGCAATGCGGTCGTCGTCATGCAGATGACGCAGCACACCCACGGCTACGGCTTCCTCTCCGGCATACAGATGCACGAATCCCGGAATGTCTCCCCGGGAAAAATCGATGTGCAGACGCTCCTCGAAATCGCGGATCGTGCGCATCTTCCGGTACACATCCAGCAGTGTCTCCCGGTCGAGCGGCGTTTCATGACTCATATCGTTCTCCTCCTGTGCGCCCGGGCTCGAAATGCCCGCACCGGACTGGGCGGTGCAGGATGGGGGGGCGCGCTCCCCATGCTGTCATCGGTGGCGTGAGATTCCCAGGGTGTCCTGGTATCTGGTGTATTCGGGATACTTGCGTGTGTGCAGCAAATTCCGGAAGGGACGCGCAGCGCGACGCGTCATCCTGCCGCTTCATGTTCGAGCAGCAGGTGCTCCCGTGCCGCGTAATGCAGACAGGCCGGGACATCGAGTGTTTTCAGGCCCTGATCATGCAGGCAGATTTCCACCCGCTCATGGGAACGGAATGCCATTTCCCGCTCGCCATCGAGTGACAGCAGGCCATCCTGTCCGCTGATTTCCCAGATCTCCCCGGCAGGCAGCCATCGCCACGACCGGACAGGTATTGCTGTGATCAGCCCGGGGGCGAGCGCCGCATGCAGCGTCCACGGTGCGCGATGCATCTGCCCTTCCCGCAGGGTTTCGTCCCCCGTGCCCAGTCTCACCATCAGGCCCCCCGGTTCATGACGCCCTACCGGCTGCAGCATCGCCGCCACGCCGGACAGCCCCACGGCCTCGGGAGAAGCCTGCGTCACCAGAATCGTATGAAGCGAGCCGGCATCACCGATGGCCCTCGCCCCCAGAATCCGCTCGTTCAGCACGCCCACATCGATGAGCGCAATATCTTCCCGTACACGCTCCCTCTGGGTATCGATGCAGCGCACATCCAGGCGCTTTTCATTTCTGACCGCCACGGCTTCCGGAATACGCCCCCTGACATACAGCGCGGTGGCCATGGCGGTGACCGTCACTTCCCGCATGGGCGGAAATGCGTTGTTCGTACCCGTGGAAATTCCCACGATCGGCACATCCCTGCATACCGAGGCGACTGCGCGATGCGTACCATCGCCGCCCATCACCATCAGGGCACGCACCCCCTGATCACGCATGAGCGATGCCGCCGCAAGCGTGTCCGCCACCGATCCGCTGACCGTCATGTCCAGCCAGCGCAGCGTGGGCAGCCGGCGATACGCCTGACTGCTCTCCCGAAGCAGCTGGCGATCCAGCAGCGCCCGCAGCCCTTCGCGCTCGGGCATGAGCAGCACCTCGTCCACGCCCATCGAAGCCAGCACCCGCAGCACGCGCAGCAGCATGGCCACACGTTCTCCCAGGGTAAGCCCCGCCGCATCCGAGAGCACGCGCCGTACATCTCTTGCCGATACCGGATTGGCAATCATGCCCACACGAACAGGCTCCGAACCGTGCGCCATGTCTGTCCCCCCCGCCCTTGAGCGTGTCATGCATTCATTCACCAGGCCACGGTTTGCAGACTGACACGGCAGACAGGCGTGCATGTGAACCAACAGCCGGTTTTGTCAGCAAATATTTCTGCACACCGGTTTTTTCGGGAAACTCCGGGGGAGAAATTACCCTGATACGGCGAAGCTTCTGGCAAGTTTCGGCCTTCCCCGAAGGCAGGACCAAAGAGGATATGTCTGCCCGGAAGGCAGGATCGAAATGGATGTGCATTCCGGACATGGGAGCCCCTGCACCATCAAGCTCCGCCCCGCAGATCCGGGGCGTTGCCAGAACTGCCACGACTACAGACAGAACTGCCATGCCAACAGAAATGGCGACTTCATGTCCCCCTCCCTTGCGGGAGCAGGCTCATGAAGCCGCCATGTGGTGGTAGCCGCCATCGGGCAGCTGTCGGGCTGCCTTCACTGCAACTGTTGCCTGCCCCCGTCCTGAAGGCAGGCGCGCAGGCGTCATCGGTCGTTCTGGTAATCCTTCTGGTAATCGGGGTGATACGGCCCCATCAGCACTCCACCCCGATCGCCGTAGTAAAAGAGCTGTGCATCCGCCGTGGCGGCCACCTGATAACCACGGTCCGTGGCCGATCCGATGATCTGGTTGGCCACCGCAGAAACCAGCGAGGCGATCAGGCCGCCGCCGCCGTTCGAACCGTTGTCCACGTGTTTTGCGCGGCCCTCCCAGAGCGTCTGCCCGGTCTTCAGGTCCACCAGCTTGCCGCTCACCGACACGCGCGTGTCGCTGCTCAGGATCTGGTAGCTGGTACCGTACTCTTCCACGTGCAGGTACAGAATGGCATCGGCACCGAAGATTTCCCGCACCTTCCGGATGGGGGCCGACTGGATGTCGTGTCCACCCGTCAGGCCGTTCTGCCGGAACATCTCATCGACCACCGCCACCGGAAAGACGTAATACCCCTTTTCCGCCAGCGGCACCGTGGCACGGGCCAGCACGCTGGTTGCGCCCTTGATGTCCGGTGAATCGTTGGTGGGCATCACCACCAGGATCGAGCGCGGACGGGCCTGGCGAAATGCCGTGTAATCGTAGCCCGGCTTCTGGGACGCACAGCCTCCCAGCAGCATGGCCCCCAGCACGGCAAGCGAAATGGTCAGTTTCTTCATGATGCAGGGCCTCCCCGGGCGGGCAGCAAGACAGACATGAGCTTCACGATGCAGAACCTCCCTGCCCGGCCTTTGGCGCATCATCCTTCGGGGCCTGCGGCGTGCCGGAGGTGTCCTTGCCGCCCCGTTTCATGCCGGTCAGACGCTGCATGAACACGGCAGATTCGGGATACAGCATGGCTTCCTGCCTGAACGCCGCCTGCGCTTCGGCATCCCGCCCCTGTTTGGCCATGACCAGGCCCAGCTGCGCGTAGATGCCCGGGCCCACCTTCAGATTTTTCGAGCGGGCCTCGGTGATGGCTTTGGTCAGCACCTTTTCCTGGCTGTCCCAGTCACCGCTGTCCTGGTAGTAGCCATAGACGGCATCGGGATACTCCCCCCAGTGAAAGAGGGGCTTCGGCGCCGACGCGCACGCAGCCAGCAGCAGCGCGGGGGCCGCTGCCAGCGCCAGTCGGCAGAACCGGCTTTTCATGGCCGACCCCCTGCTCAGTTGTCCGGCGTCCAGCGGCCCGATTCGATGCCGGCCACCAGGTTGTTCACCGCCTCGCGGATGGCCAGATCCAGCACCTTGCCGTTGAGCGTGGCGTCATAGCCGCTGGTACCGCCAAAGCCCAGCACCTCACGGCTGGAGAGGTCGTATTCACCGGCACCTTCGGCCGAGAAGGCGACTTCTGTGGTGTTGACGTTCACCACGTTGAGCATGACCTTGGCGTAGGCCACCTGGCGCTTGCCACGGCCCAGCAGGCCGAAGAGCTGCTTGTCACCCACGTCCTTGCGACCGAACCCGGTCACATCACCCGTGATGATGTAGGTTGCGCCCTGCATGTTCTGGGCCTGGCCCCTGATCTTCGCTTCCTGGGCGGTTTCGTCCATGTTGGAGCGGTCCAGCACACGGAAGCGCCCCGTCTGCTGCAGGTGCGTCATCAGGATGCTCTTGGACTGGTTGCCCAGACGGTCTTCACCATCCTGGAAGATGCCGTTCATGTAGCTGGACTTGTTGGCGAACTTGCCCACGGCGATCAGCGACTTCTGGCCGTGGTAAGGCGTGTTGTAGGTGTTGACCTTCTGGCTCTCGACCACGCGCGAGCCTTCGGTGGCACAACCGGCCAGACCCAGCAGGGAAACGCCCAGGGCAACGGAAATCAGTTTTTTCATGGTGGTATTTCACAGTAGAACAGACCTGTCACGCATCATACTGGCCAGCGGGGGCACTGGATCGTCCGTGTAGAAACAGACCAACAAAAACGGGGGATGCACATGGGCCAGGGACGATGGAAGGATGCCTCTGGCCGACGGACGGGGCAGAACGGGGCGCTGCGGCTGCAGCAACCCTGCGCGGTGATCTTTGCATCCGCGCACCGATGGACGCACAATGCGGGGCATCCGTCTTCTCCATCCGCATTGCAAGGAACCAGCATGACGCAGCAGACCAACCAGCAGGAATTCGACCGGGCCAGCCAGGTTCTGGTCGGTGGGGTCAACTCGGCCGTACGGGCCTTCCGGGCCGTGGGAGGCACGCCGCGCTTCATCCAGCGGGCCGGGGGTGCGTACCTGTGGGATGTGGAAGGCAAGCGCTACATCGACTATGTGGGTTCCTGGGGGCCGGCCATCGTCGGGCACGCCCACCCGGAGGTGATTGCCGCCGTGCAGGCCGCTGCAGCCAACGGGCTGTCGTATGGCGCGCCCTGCGTGAACGAGAGCGTGCTCGCCGAGAAGATCTGCGCCATGTTCCCGCACGTGGAACGCGTGCGCTTTACGAGTTCCGGCACGGAATCCACCATGTCGGCACTGCGGCTGGCCCGCGGCTATACGGGGCGCAACCGCATCATCAAGTTCGAGGGCTGCTACCACGGTACGGCCGACAGCCTGCTGGTGAAGGCCGGCAGCGGCGCCCTGGCCTTCGGCAACCCCAGCTCGGCCGGCGTGCCGGAAGATGTGGTCAAGCATACGCTGATCGCCCGCTACAACGATCTGGAGAGCGTGCGTGCGCTCTTCGAGCAGTACCCGGATGATGTGGCCTGCCTGATCGTCGAGCCCATTCCGGGCAACATGAACCTGATGGTCCCGGTCGGGGGCTTCCTGCAGGGGCTGCGGGACCTGTGTACCCAGTACGGCGCCCTGCTGATCTTCGACGAGGTGATGTCGGGCTTTCGGGTCACGCTCACGGGCGCCCAGGGCTGGTGCGGCATCACGCCCGATCTCACCACCTTCGGCAAGGTGATCGGGGGCGGCATGCCGGTGGGTGCCGTGGCCGGACCGGCGAAAATCATGGAGCGCTTTGCGCCGCTGGGCAATGTCTATCAGGCCGGCACGCTCTCGGGCAACCCGATTGCCATGGCGGCCGGCATCGCCACGCTGGACCTGATCTCGAAACCGGGCTTTCATGACGAACTGACCCGGAAGATGAATCGGCTGGTGGACGGCCTGAACGCCGCCGCGAAAAAGACCGGCGCCGCCTTCAGCGCCCGCGCGCTCGGCGGCCTGGGCGGCATGTATTTCCGCGCCACGCCCCCGACGTATTTCGAGGAAGCCACCGACCAGAATCTGGAGCAGTACAAACGCTTCTACCACCTGATGCTGGACGGCGGCGTCTATCTGCCCCCCTCGCCGGTGGAGGCCTTCTTCCTGTCATCGGCCCACACGGACGCGGATATCGACCAGACCGTGGCGCTGGCAGAGAAGAGCCTGGCGGCGGCGATGGGCTGACTCAGTGCCCCTCTTCTGGCAGGAATGCTGCGTCCATGATCTGCTCGAAGGTCCAGGGGCTTTCGGCCGGAAAGACGCTGGCGTCCAGCCCGGTTTCCCGCTCGGCCCCCAGTACGGCGTCACCGTAGGCGTCCACGAGAATGCCGGGCAGTTTGTGCTTCAGGCTGGGGCTGCGCTCCAGCCGGCGCGCGATCTTGCGTCGCTGTTCGGCAATGGAGAGCCGCCAGCTCCGGCCACGACGCGCAGGCTGAAAACGCCATTTCAGCAGGTGGATGAACAGGACTTCGAGGCGGGAGAGCAGCTCGTTTTCATCTGCCTGCCCGGCCTCCTCGATCTCGTCTGCCAGATTGACCAGATCCAGACCTGCAAGATGCCCTGAACACAGGGCCTGCGCCTGCACACGGCACCATGCCCAAAAGTCCTGTTCATAAAGACTCACGGCAGCCTCCCATATTGCCCGCCCTTTACCAGGGCCAGTCCTCTCTCCGCACAAAAAAACCCGCCCTGTGCAGCTCCATTTCAACATGGAAGGCACAGGCGGGTCGATGTGCTGAAACTTACGGAGGAAGCTCCTGCGTTTGCCTTACTGGAAGAACTCCTTCAACCGGTCCTTCCAGCTACGGGTCTGCGGGCTGTGCTTGGCGTCGGACAGACTCTGGTCCAGCTCGCGCAGCATCTGCTTCTGCTTGTCGGTCAGGCGCACCGGCACTTCGACGGTGATGTGTGCATACAGCGCCCCCGGCTCGGCCGAACGCAGGCCCTTGATGCCCTTGCCACGCAGGCGGAACACCTTGCCCGGCTGCACGCCTTCGGGCAGCTCGATCTCGGCACTGCCGCCCAGCGTAGGTACCTGGATGGTGCCGCCCAGCGCGGCCGTGACCATGCTGATGGGCACCTCGCAATGCAGGTCGTCGCCATCACGCTTGAAGACCGAATGCTCCTTGATGCGGATTTCCACGTACAGGTCGCCCGACGGGCCACCGTTGACACCCGGCTCGCCATTGCCCGCCGAGCGGATGCGCATGCCGTCGTCGATGCCGGCCGGCACCTTGACCTGCAGCGTCTTGTTCTTCTTGATGCGGCCCGCCCCGCTGCAGGCTTCGCACGGATCCTTCACCGTCTTGCCACTGCCATGGCAGGTCGGGCAGGTCTGCTGCACCGAGAAGAAGCCCTGCTGCATGCGCACCTGGCCCTGGCCATGACAGGTGGCACAGGTCTGCGGTTTGGTGCCGGGTTTGGCGCCGGAGCCCTTGCAGGTCGTACAGTTTTCCCAGGAGGGGATGCGGATTTCGGTTTCGTAGCCGTTGGCTGCCTGCTCCAGCGTGACTTCCATGGCATAGCGCAGATCGGCACCCCGGTACATCTGGTTGGCGGTGCCGCCGCCACGATTGCCGCCGCCGAAAATGTCACCAAAGATGTCGCCGAAGGCCTCGGCAAAGCCGCCGAAGCCACCACCACCGGCGCCCCCCATGCCGCCCATACCGCCCATGCCACTCATGCCGTCGACACCGGCGTGACCGTAGCGGTCGTAGGCGTCGCGCTTGCTGCGGTCGCCCAGCACCTCGTAGGCTTCGCCCACTTCCTTGAACTTGTCTTCGGCCTGCTTGTCACCCGGATTGCGGTCCGGGTGGTACTTCATGGCCATCTTCCGATAGGCTTTCTTGATCTCTTCGTCGGTGGCGTTCTTGCCCACCCCGAGCACGGTGTAATAGTCGCGTTTGGCCATGACAGACAGGTTGTTGAAGGCCCCGGAAAGGTTTGACCGGACGCCGGCACCCAGCTCGCTGCGCGCTGCAGTCCAGTGCACTGCGCACTGGGCTCCGGCTGCAAGCGGCGTACCCTCCCTTGCGTGAGGAAGCGGTCCGGTCTTGGTCAAACCTTCGTGCAGGCACCTTCCGGATATGCACAAAGAAAGATACCCGGCGCACCGGGTATTGGGTATGGATCATCCGCGGGCGGGCCGTTCAGCAGGACTTCTGCAGAAGCGCCTCGAGTCCCCTGCCCAGCGGATACCGGCAGACCGGCCCGGATGATATCCGGTCCGGTCGCCTTCCGCGTCAGCCGCGGACTTTACAGCGATCAGTCGCGCTTGACTTCCTTGAAGTCGGCATCGACCACATCGTCGCCGGCGGATTCCGCCGAATGGGTGCTTTCGGCCGACGAAGCACCGGCCTGTTCGGCACCGGCTGCGCCGGCAGCACCCGCCGCGGCGGCGGCAGCATCGGCGTAGACCTTCTCGCCCAGTTTCTGGGCAGCGGCGGTCAGGGCCTCGCTGGCCGAGTCGATGGCGGCCTTGTCATCACCCTTGACGGCTTCACGCACGGCTTCCAGGGCCGACTCGATCTTGCCCTTCTCGTCGGCGTCGACCTTGTCGCCATGTTCCTTCAGCGACTTCTCGACCGAGTGCAGCAGGGCATCGGCGTTGTTGCGTGCCTGGGTCAGCTCGACGCGCTGCTTGTCCTCGTCGGCGTGCTCCTCGGCGTCGCGCACCATCTTGTCGATCTCGGCGTCGGACAGACCCGAGTTGGCCTTGATGGTGATCTTGTTTTCCTTGCCGGTGGCCTTGTCCTTGGCCGACACGTGCAGGATGCCGTTGGCGTCGATGTCGAAGGTCACTTCGATCTGGGGCATGCCACGGGGTGCCGGCGGGATGCCCTCGAGGTTGAATTCGCCCAGCGCCTTGTTGGCGGAAGCGATTTCGCGCTCACCCTGGAACACCTTGATGGTCACGGCCGGCTGGTTGTCGTCGGCCGTCGAGAACACCTGGCTGAACTTGGTCGGGATGGTGGTGTTCTTCTTGATCATCTTGGTCATCACGCCGCCCAGGGTCTCGATGCCCAGCGACAGCGGCGTCACGTCCAGCAGCAGCACGTCCTTGCGGTCGCCGGCCAGCACGGAACCCTGCACGGCCGCACCGACGGCCACGGCTTCGTCCGGGTTCACGTCACGACGCGGTTCCTTGCCGAAGAACTCCTTGACCTTCTCCTGCACCTTGGGCATGCGGGTCATGCCGCCGACCAGGATCACGTCGTCGATGTCGCCCACCTTGATGCCGGCATCCTTGATGGCGGTGCGGCAGGGCTCGATCGTGCGTTCGATCAGGTCTTCGACCAGCGCTTCCAGCTTGGCGCGCGTGATCTTCATGTTCAGGTGCTCCGGACCGGCCGAACCCATGGTGATGTAGGGCAGGTTGATCTCGGTCTGGCTGCTCGACGACAGTTCGATCTTGGCCTTCTCGGCGGCTTCCTTCAGGCGCTGCAGGGCCAGCACGTCCTTGGACAGGTCGACACCGCGGTCCTTCTTGAACTCGCCGATGATGTAGTCGATGATGCGCTGGTCGAAGTCCTCGCCACCCAGGAAGGTGTCACCGTTGGTGGACAGCACCTCGAACTGCTTTTCGCCATCCACGTCGGCCAGGTCGATGATGGACACGTCGAACGTGCCGCCACCCAGGTCATAGACGACGACCTTGCGGTCCTTGTTGCCGCCCTTGTCCATGCCGAAGGCCAGGGCCGCGGCGGTGGGCTCGTTGATGATGCGCTTGACTTCCAGGCCGGCGATCTTGCCGGCGTCCTTGGTGGCCTGGCGCTGGCTGTCGTTGAAGTAGGCCGGCACGGTGATGACGGCCTCGGTCACTTCCTCGCCGAGGTAGTCTTCGGCGGTTTTCTTCATCTTGCGCAGCACTTCGGCCGAAATCTGCGGCGGGGCGAGCTTCTTGTCGCGCACGTCCACCCAGGCGTCACCGTTGTCGGCCTTGACGATCTTGTAGGGCATCAGGCCGATGTCCTTCTGGACGGCGTCTTCGCTGAACTTGCGGCCGATCAGGCGCTTGATGGCGAACAGCGTGTTGGCCGGATTGGTGACGGCCTGACGCTTGGCCGGTGCACCGACCAGGATCTCGCCGTCATCCATGTAGGCGACGATGGACGGCGTGGTGCGCGTACCCTCGGCGTTCTCGATGACCTTCGGGGTGTTGCCTTCCATGACCGACACGCACGAGTTGGTGGTGCCCAGGTCGATACCAATGATTTTTCCCATGTTTTTCCTCTTGTATGCCGGGGAGCCGGCCGGTTTGCAGGGCCTCGTCCGCCCCGATGCAGGGGGCCGGAGGGGCCCGCCGGCGCGGCTCCCGCGAAATCTGGTTCAAAGATGTTTCAGCAATTGGGGATGGCCCGATGGCTTTCAAGGGGGGCAGGAACAAAAATTTGTCGCCCCGCCCATGGCCGTCCCGGGGCGCCACGCGCCAGCGGCGCAGGGCGGACCGGCGAACGTCGCCGGCCTCACGGCACATCGGCCACGAACCGCACACACCGCGACCGCCCTCCGGCGCACATCCCCCGGGGAGCCTCTGCCAAAGTCCTGCAGCGCTTTGGCGCCCTGGCACATCAGCCCTGGCTGACCACCACCATGGCCGGGCGCAGCACCCGGTCGTTGATGAGGTAGCCCTTCTGCAGCACGGCCGCCACGTGATTGGCCGCCACGCCCGGCGTGGGCTGCATGGAGATGGCCTGCTGGGTGTTGGGGTCGAAGCGCTGGCCGACCGGGTCCACCACCTGCACCTTGTTGCGCTCCAGCGCCTGCAGCAGCTGGCGCAGCGTGGCCTCGGCCCCCTCGCGGATGCTCTCGACCGACGGAGACTCGACCTTCAGCGCCATTTCGAGGCTGTCACAGACCGGCAGCAGCGATTCGGCAAAGCCCTCGATGGCAAACTTGCGTGCCTTGTCCAGCTCTTCCTTGCCGCGGCGACGGACGTTTTCCGTTTCGGCACTGGCACGTACGAACTGCTCCTGGTTGTGGGCGGCCTGCTTCTGCGCGGCCTCCAGCTCGGCCTTCAGCGCTTCGATTTCGGCCTGCAGGGCTTCGACGGCACCGGCATCGGAACCGGCTGCAGATTCGGGCGGTGCGGCATGCATGGCCTCTTCGGGACCGGGCTGTTCCCAGCCGGTCTGGGACTGGGTGTGGAGGCCCTGGGCCGCGGGTGCGCCGGCATCCGGCGCCTGGGTGGCCTGCTGCCCGGGCTGGGTCTGCCACTGCGGATTGGCCTCGGGACCGAAGCGGGTCTGGCCCTGTGCGTGTCCGGACCGTGTGTAACCGTGCTGATCGTCGTTGGCGAACATGGGCTGCTCACCGGTACCCTGTCCCTGCTCCGGGTAGCCGGAATGACGCGAGAAACCGCCCTTCCTGGAATGATTCATGTCCTGGAGTACCCCTTGTCGTATGTGAATCTGGCTGAATCGTTGTGTTGACCCTCATATGGGAACGACACAAGGATTCACAAGCCGGATTTGACCACATCCCCGCCATGCCGGCACCTCATCCCTTATGATCGGGGTTTCTGCACGGGCGGCAGCCTGCGCGGCGGGCTGGTGGAACCGGGTACGCCCCGCCCGTTGCACCCTCCCCTTCCCGCTGCACGGTCCCCGGATCACGGCGGCGGGCCTTCCCCCTCATCGACAGGAGAAACACCATGGGTCTGATGTCCTTCATGAAAGAAGCCGGCGAGAAACTCTTTGGCGGCAGCAGTGCCCAGGCCGCCACCCCGGCCAGCAACCCCGAGGCTGCCAACCAGGCCGCTGCCGATGCCATTCTCACCTACATCCGCGCCCAGAACCTGAGCGCCGACAATCTGGCCGTGCAGTTCGACGGTGCCAGCAGCGCCGTGACCGTCTCGGGTCAGGCCGCCGACCAGGAAACGAAAGAGAAGATCCTGCTCTGCTGCGGCAACGTGGCCGGCGTGGACAAGGTCAATGACGAGCTGACCGTGGCCAGCAGCACCCCCGAGGCGAAGTTCTACACGGTGGTCAAGGGCGACACGCTGTCGAAGATCGCGAAGGACTTCTACGGCAACGCCAACCTGTACAACAGGATCTTCGAGGCCAACCGGCCGATGCTGTCGCACCCCGACAGGATCTACCCGGGCCAGACGCTGCGCATCCCGCCGCAGTAAGGTCTGCCCTCCGGTGAATACCGCCGGCAGCGGGCGGCGCGCTCACTGCCGGGGGCATGTCAGCCCGGCCATGATGCCCGCCCCTGCGCGGGCATCTGCTCAGAAGAACACCAGCTTCAGCGCAAAAGCCAGCAGGAAGGCCCCCATGATGCGCTCGAACCAGTAGCCGTGGGCCAGAAAGCGGCGGCGTACCGCCTCGTGGGAAAACAGCACCGCCACGATGGCAAACCAGATCGAGGTGGCCACGCACATCCACAGGCCATAGAGCGTCTGGATTTCCAGCGGCGTCTGCGGGCTGACCAGGGTGGTGAACACGGCCAGGAAGAACATCGTGGCCTTCGGGTTGGTGGCGTTGGTGAAGAAGCCGGTCAGGAACGCCTGGCGGGTGGACTGGGTGTGGACAGACCGGGTGGACTGCTCTGACTGAGAGCACTGTTCTGACCGGGCGGACGGCTCTGACTGGGCGGACCGGTCTGACTGGATGAACTGGGCAGGCTGGGTAGCCAGCGCAGGCGACTGGACAGACCGGGAGGACGGGGCCTGCTGGTATGGCCTGTGTGAATATCCGGGCGATGCCGGGCCAGTTGACGGATCGGCAGTCTCATCGGCATCGAGCGGATCACCCGCCGGTGGCGCACTGCGCATGAAGTGAATGGCCAGCCAGGCCAGATAGGCCGCCCCCACCAGCTGGGCCGCCCGCATGGCGGCGGGCACGGTTCGCAACAGGGCCGCCAGGCCGATCAGGGTATAGACCACATGCACCAGCATGCCGAGGCCAAAGCCCACGGCGCTGATCAGGCCGGCCTGGCGGCCGTGCTGCACGGCCTGACGAACCGCCACGGCGAAGTCCGACCCGGGCGACACCACCGCCAGCAGGTGCACGAGGGCTACGCTGAGAAACTCTGTCAGGTAAGGGCTGTTCATCGTCGACTGCTTCGGGTTGTCCGGGCCGGCCCGGCGTGCCAATGTCCCGTGACGCACGCCGCGAGGCCATGGGTCGCGAATTTCTACCGGCGACGAACCAGATCGACCTCGCGGGTTTTCCAGCCGGACAGCTCGCTGCCGACGATTTCGGCCAGCGCGTGGATCCACAGCGGCGCATCGTTGAGACAGTGAATATAGCGGAAGCGCCTGCCCCCCGCCCGCATGAAGGCGTTGTGCACCTCCATGTCGATCTCTTCCAGCGTTTCGATGCAGTCGGACAGGAAACCCGGGCAGACCACGTCGATGGTCTTCACGCCCTGCCCCGCCAGTTTCTCCACGGTGGGCTGGGTGTAGGGCTGAATCCACTCTTCCCGGCCAAAACGCGACTGGTAACTGACCAGCCATTCGTCCCGCGCCAGCCCCAGGGCAGCGGCGATGAGGGCGCCGCTCTCCTCGCACTGCTTCTGGTAGGGGTCCCCCTGGTCGACGCAGGACTGTGGCAGACCATGGAAGCTGAAGATGAGCCGGTCGGGCCTGCCCCCGTCGGCCTGACGCCAGCGCTGGCGGATGCTGTCGGCAACGGCCTCGATGTAGCCCGGATCGTCGTGGAAGCTCTTCACGAAGCGCAGCGACGGGATGTCACGCCAGGTGAGGAACTCGCGGGCGATCACGTCGAACACCGTGCCACTGGTGGTGGCCGAATACTGGGGGTACATGGGTACGACCAGCACCTTGTCGAAGCCCCGGTCGCGCAGGTCACGCAGGGCCTGGGCCATGCCGGGGTTGCCATAGCGCATGGCCCAGTGCACCTCCACCAGCCGGCCACGGATCTTCAGCTCTTCGGACAGGGCCTGGGCGGTGAGCCGGGTGTTGACCAGCAGCGGCGAGCCGGCCTCCGTCCAGATGGCGGCGTATTTTTGGGCCGATTCCTTCGGACGCCGCGGCAGCACCAGGGTGTGCAGGATGGGCTGCCAGATCCAGGGCGAGGTTTCCACCACCCGCCGGTCGGACAGGAACTCGCGCAGGTAGCGCCGCACATCGGGCACCGAGGTGCTGTCGGGCGTACCCAGCTGGACCAGCAGGATGGCGGCCTGGGGTTTGAATTCGACATTAGCCACCGTACGTCATCCATACCGAAATATTCATCAATGCATTCCTGATCAAACAGAAAAACAAAAGCGCTGAAACACAAGAGGTCTCTGCAAAAATCTTCGAGCACATTGGAGCCTGGGCTGGAATGGGCGAGCACTTCGGCCCCCTGGCCTGAAAGGGCGGAATCAATTCATCTCAAACCCGGACTTCAGGGAAATCTGCGTACCCAGATCCAGAAAATCGTCGTAGCACGCCTTGACGGCAGCCGCATGTGCACCGATGGCACCATCGAAAGCTTTCAGGAAAAACATGGGCTTGTGCGCATCCATGGCCAGCGGCATCAGGGACCTGTAATTCCTGAGCAGGGCAAGCCTGTGAGGATCTGCATCCACCGCGGGTACATCCCTTTGGTCGATGGATTCATCCAGAACAGCCGTTCGGTAGACCGAAGGAATACGGTTCAGCCAGCGCTGGTATGCCTTGACCGGCCGACTCTCGCGAACTCCGTGCTGCATGACCACATAACCAAGCGGTAGCATGTTTCCTTCGGGAACATCCAGGTCTTCACCCGCTGGAAACTCACCCAGCCTTTTCTTCCAGTCCTTTCGCCAGCTGCGCAGCGTGGGACCCAGATTTCGGAGCCCCTGCAGGGAAAACAGGTCTGGTGCCAGCGGCAGAACGACCTGATCGGCCGCAATCAGGGCAGCCCGGTTGATGGCCCCCAGATTGGGGCCAACGTCGATCAGCGCAATATCTGCCTGAATCTGGTGCGTCGCCATCATGACGATCCGGTGAAATGCCGACATGACCCGAAAGGGAGCAACCACGCCAGACAGGCAATCTGGCCAGTTCTGGGAGAGCAAATCCTCAAAGCGGGACAACGCCAGGTTGCCGGGAACGAGCCCGATCCCCTGACCACCGACCATTTCGACATGAGGCTCCCGGATGTCCCCTGTTCTTTCCACCAGAGGCTTCAGGCTGTCGACAACCGTATTGCCCGGCTTGCCTTCCCACAGATCGATCAGCCTGTCGTCATCGATGAACATGGCTGTCAGGTTGGCCTGCGGATCGAGGTCGGCCACCAGTACCCGAAGGCCACGATCGGCGTACATCCACGCCAGATGGTACACAAGCGAAGTCTTTCCGACGCCACCCTTGTTGTTGAAAAACGCGATCGTCTTCATGTGCTTCTCCGACGCAGCGTCACCAGAAAGAACTTGTCGACAGTGCCGGCAGGGGAAGAATGTTTCCGTCTGAGCGTAACGCCCCCAGATTCTGCAGCAGCTGATCGCTGACCTTCGTTCCATTGAGCCTGCCGCGGTCATCCACGCCGATGATCAGGTAGCCTGGCTGGCGATGGCCCGGATAATCGTTGGCAAAGGCACACACGGCCTGGGAGAACTTGTCCGTCTTGTCCACCGATATCGTTCTCTCGACCCGATCGGATTCGAGATCGGCCAGCAAAGCCAGCAATGCTTCCTTGTCGAGCACGGCGCTCACTCCTCTGACATGACGAATCCGGTTACTGGTGCCGGTAAACTGCCAGTTCGACGCAGCAGCCCAACCCTTGGCCCCGTTCATGCGGGCGCCCATCCGGCCCCCCGATTGTAGAGCGTGTCCAGCCATGGCTTTTCCTGCTGTTGCAACACCACACGCCCTCATCCGGGTTCGCCTGGGCACCTTGGTCCCCTTTCACATCTCCCCCTGATCCAGCGCCGCCGACACCAACCGGGCGGTGATGTCCACCATCGGGATCATCCGCTGGTAGGCCATGCGGGTGGGGCCGATGACGCCCAGCGTGCCCACCACCTTGCCATCGGCCCGGTAGGGGGCGATGACGATGGACAGCTCTTCCATGGGCACCAGCTCGGACTCGCCGCCGATGTAGATCTGCACCCCATCGGCCCGGGCCGAGGCGTCCATCAGCTGCAGCAGGTCGGTGCGCTGCTCGAAGAGGCCAAAGAGCTGCTTCAGGCGGGCCATGTCGTCTGCAAAATCGGGAATGCCGACGAAGTTGCTGCTGCCGGCGATCACCATCTTGTCGGCATCATCGCGGGCTGCATCCAGACCGGCATCGACGGCACGCTGCATCAGCTGGCTGATGTCGCGGCGCAGTTCGGCCAGCTCCGTGCCCAGGCGGCGCCTGATCTCCTCGAAGCTCACGCCGGCATAATGGGCGTTGATGTAGTTGGCGGCCTCGTGCAGCACGGACGGGCTGTAGTCGCGATCGACCTGCAGCATGCGGTTGTGCACGGTACCGTCCGGCGAAACGAGAATGAGCAGCACGCGCCGGGCCGACAGGCGCAGGAATTCGATGTGCCGGAAACCACCGTCCCGCCGCTGTGTGGACACGACACCGGCAAAGGACGACAGCTGTGACAGCAGGCCGGCGGCCCGGGTGATAACCTGTCGCGGGTCTTCGGCCACCAGCGCATGCTGCATCTGGCTGCTCTCACCCGCATCCAGCGGCTGGACGGTGAGCAGGGAGTCGACGAACAGCCGGTAGCCGCGCGGCGTGGGCACCCGGCCGCTGGAAGTGTGGCGGTGGGCAATGAAGCCGTGCTCTTCCAGATCGGCCATCACGTTGCGGATGGTGGCCGGCGACAGATCGAGCCGCGAATACTGTGACAGCGTGCGCGACCCCACCGGCTGGCCATCGACGATGTAGTGCTCGATCAGGGATTTGAGAAGGATGCGGGCGCGTTCGTCCATGCAGGGCGTTTCACAGAGGCTGATCCAGGCAGGCCCGGTCCGGGCGGGACATCGGGTGCCCACGGGACGGGATACGGGTCACGGGTCCGATGGTACGACGGTACGACGGAGCACGGGCTGGCTCGTACTCTGGGCCAGGGCACCCGATGAACCGGCCCGGCTCTGCGATCATCCATCTGCCCTGACCAGGTTCACGACATGCACCGAGGGCATGAACCGGCGGACTCAGGTCAGACGACACGGGCCCGATGACACAGACCGGATGGCACAGGCCAGACGGCATAGGCCGGATGGCCGGAACGGTGTTCTGTATCATGCAATTATGCGGAATTATGGTTCAATCCGCCGCATGGCAGTCCCGTCAACAGCTGCAGGTCAGGTCCCTCAACCTCATGCCGGCAACGGGTGATGGACCAGAGACTGCAAGGCGGCCGGTATGTGCCATGCTCCCCTGCCAGCAACGGGCCTGCAGGTCCATGCCGGCCGTTCTTCACAGGTTCCCCGAACCATGAGCGCTTCCTTCAAGACCATCGCGCTGTTCAGCCGCCCGCAGACGGACGGGCTGGACGGTCGCATCCTCGACGAGATCGATGCCTGGCTCAGCCAGCGGGGCATCCAGGTGATCACCCAGACCAGCCGCAGCGTGCGCCTGATCCAGGCCGCCGGACACAGGGCGGATCTGGCGCTGGTGGTGGGCGGCGACGGCACGATGCTCGGCGTGGCCCGCACGCTGGCACCGCTGCATGTGCCGGTGGTGGGCATCAACCGCGGGCGGCTGGGCTTCATCACCGACATTCCGCTGACGGACTGGCAAAGCGCGCTGACCGCCATTCTGGACGGACAGTATGCCATCGAGGAACGCACACTGATCGAGGCACAGGCATGGCGGGGCGAGCGCCAGCTGTTCAATGCGCGGGCGCTGAACGATGTGGTGATCAGCCGCAGTTCACGCGCCGGCATGATCGAGATCGAGGTGAGCGTGGACGGCCTCTACATGTACAGCCCGCGCGCCGACGGCCTGATCGTGGCCACTCCCACCGGCTCGACGGCCTACGCACTGTCGGTGGGCGGGCCGCTGATGCACCCATCGCTGCGCGGCTTCGTGCTGGCGCCGGTGGCGCCGCAGTCGCTGTCGAACCGCCCCATCCTGCTGCCCGACAGCTGCACGGTGGAGCTGACCATCCACCACGGCCGCCATGCACGCCTCAATTGCGACATGCAGACCTTTTCCGAGCTGGAGGAAGGCGACCGGGTGACACTGCGCCGCTCACGGGATGCCAGCCGTTTCCTGCATCCGCCGGGCTACAGTTACTACGCCACGCTGCGTTCCAAGCTCAACTGGCACGAGATTCCGGGGCTGGAGCCACGACGGGGCTAGCGCGAATCATGGACCCGTACATCCCTGCCCCTCTTTCCAGAACGCACGGAACAAGGCGGCGGCACCAGGGCCGAATGCCTTCGGGACACGGTCAACACGGTCGTGGGCCTGGACGAACGAGTCCATGACCGGCGCCAGGACACATTTTCAGACATCATCAGGACACACCGGCCGGCGCTGCATCAACGGAACGCGGGCGTCGGGGCCGCTCATCGGGAGCCTCCATCATGCTGCACTGGTTGCGACTCAGGGATTTCGTGATCGTCGAATCGGCCGAGATCGAATTCGGGCCGGGCTTCACCGTGCTGACCGGCGAGACCGGCGCGGGCAAGTCGATCCTGCTGGATGCGATGGGCCTGGTGCTGGGTGGACGGGGCGATGCCACGCTGGTCCGCGAAGGGGCCGAGCGGGCCGACATCTCGGCGCAGTTCGGCATCGACGACACACTGGCCGCCTGGCTGGCCGAACATGATCTGGCCGGCGACCCAGGCACCCTGCTGCTGCGGCGTATCGTCGAGAAGGACGGCCGTTCGCGGGCACAGATCAACGGTCATCCCAGCACGATTGCGCGGCTGCGCGAGCTGGGCGAGCAGCTGGTGGACATTCACGGCCAGCACGAGTCGCAGCATCTGCTGCGGCCGGGTGCCCAGCGCGAGCTGCTCGACCGCATGGCCGGACAGGAAAGGCAGCTGGCCGAGCTTGGGCAGCACTGGCAGCAGTGGCAGAAAGCCGCCAGAGCACTGGAAGCGGCCCGTCATGGCTCGCGCGAAGAGGCCATCCGGATCGAGCGGCTGCAGTGGGAGATCGATGAACTCTCGCAGCTGCGGCTGGCACCGGGCGAGTGGGAATCGCTGTCGGCCGAGCAGCAGCGGCTGTCGCATGCTCACGACCTGCTGGCCGGGGCCGACGCCCTGGTCAATGCGCTGGAGCGGGACGACGATGCCATCGGCAGCCGGCTGGGCAGCCTGCAGACACGGCTGCGCGGGCTGGCCGAGATCGATCCGGCGCTGAAGAATGCGGCCGAGCTGCTGGATTCGGCGCTGATCCAGATCGACGAGGCGGCCAGCGAGCTGGGGGCCTACGCCGAGCGGGTGGACATCGACCCCGAGCATTTTGCGGAGGTGGAACAGCGGGTGGCGGCGCTCTTCAACACGGCCCGCAAGCTGCGCCTGCAGCCGCAGGATCTGGCCGGGCATCTGGAAGGGCTGCAGGCAGAGCTTGCGCAGCTGGGGGCCGCGGTGGACATCGACAGGCTGGAAGCCAGCTGTGCGCAGGCCGAAGCCACATATCGCAGGCTGGCAGAAAAAATCTCGGCCACCCGGAAGAAAACCGCCGTGAAGCTGGCTGGCGAGGTGACGGAGCAGATCGAACGGCTGGGCATGCCGGGCACGCGCCTGCTGATTGCCTGCACGCCGACGCAGCCGGGACTATCCGGGGTGGATACGGTGGAATTCCAGATTGCCGCGCACGAGGGAGCCACGCCGCGGCCGATTGCGAAAGTGGCTTCGGGCGGCGAGCTGTCCCGCATCGGGCTGGCCATTGCAGTGCTGGCAGCCCGCTCGGCCCCGGTATCGATCCTGATCTTCGACGAGGCCGATACGGGCGTGGGCGGTGCCGTGGCGGCAGTGATCGGGGAGCTGATGCAGCGGCTGGCCACCGATTCACAGGTACTGTGCGTGACGCACCTGCCGCAGGTGGCCGCCCGCGCCGATCATCACCTGAAGGTGCTGAAGACACGCTCGGCCCATGCGGTCTCGAGCCGGGTGGACCGGCTGGACGCTGCCGCCCGCGAGGAGGAGATTGCCCGGATGCTGGGGGGCAAGAAAATCACCGGGACGACACGGGCGCATGCGGCGGAGCTGCTGGAGGCGAGCCGGCGGTAGAAGGCCAAGGGAACAGATGGCGCCAGGATGTTCTGCAGAGGCTGCTGCTCAGCCCTCCGATGCGTCCGGATCAGGCTGCCCAAGGCCCCGCATGCCCCGATCGGCATAGCCATTCCTGATGGCTGCATCCAGTTCATCATCCGTCAGTCTGACATGCGTCGCGTGTCTGAACACGCCGGCCAGTGACATCAGGTCTCCCTGATTCCGAGCGGCACGGGCCGGGCCAGAGCCACCAGGGCACTCACCGCTTGTCTGCCCGTTGTCAGACTGATGCTCATCCGTTTGCTTCATGCGAAGGGCCACCGCATGTCGTCACTGTACCTGCCACGACCCGCCCACCGCGGACAGCAGCGTGATGTAGTTGTTCAGCCGGTTGGCCTGCAGCGACAGCAGCGTGTCCTGGGCGGAAAGGCTGGTGCTTTCGGCGGTGGAGAGTTCCAGATAGTTCACCAGCCCGCTCTGGTAGCGGTTGCGCACGACTCGTTCGGATTCCTGCGCCAGCTCGACCAGACGCTGCTGGTCGGCCTCCTGGTTGCGCAGGGTCTGGAAGTTCAGCATCCCGTCTTCCACTTCCTGCAGTGCCTTGAGCACCGCTTCGCGATAGGCAGCCACCTTCTCGTCGTAGGCGGCTTCCTGCTGCTGCAGGGTGCTGCTGCGGGTGCCACCGTCGAACAGGGTACCCGCCAGCTGGGTACCAACCGACCAGGAGCGCAGCGGCGAGGAGATCAGGTTGGCCACGGTCTCGGCGCCCAGCGTGCCCGAGGCGGTGAAGGTCAGGTCCGGCAGCCAGGCACTGCGGGCAATGCCCAGCTCGGCATTGGCCGCGGCCACGGCCCGCTCGGTGGCGCGCACGTCGGGGCGGCGGACCAGCAGGTCGATGGACAGGGATTCGGGCAGGGCCGGCACGGACGGCAGCTGGACGGGCGGGGCTGTCTGGCCAGATGCCCTGTCAGGACCATCAGCCCCCTCGGTACCCGGCTTCACTGTTTTTCCGGTATCTGATGCATCCGCGGTCTTTCTGAAACCGGAGGCACTGGATGAGCCAGTACCGGGCATGCCCGATGTTTGCGGTGTCCCTGCGCCCGACGCTTCCGGGCTTCCTGCGCCGGATGCAGAGGGCATCGCCGCACCCGACGAACCGATCTGCCGCCCAAGCACGGAACCGGCAGCCGGTTTCAGCATCTCTGCCGTCAGCGCCGACGGAGGGATACCCATCAGCACGGCCATGGCGTGGCGTTCGGTGTCGCGGCTGCTGACCAGTTCGTGGCGCTGGGTGAGCACGGTCTGCAGCCGGGTCTCGGCCTGTACCACATCGGCCCTGGCCACCAGGCCCGAGGCATGCTGGTTGCGCACCAGCTTCAGCGAGCGCTCGGCCGTGGCAATGGAACGCTCCAGCAGCACCAGCCGAGCCTCGGCCAGGCGCATGCGCCAGTAGGACTGGATCAGGCTGACCTGGGCCTGCAGTTCGGCCGCCTTGCGGTCGGCCTTGGCAGCTTCGAGGGATGCCCGGCTGCCCTCGACCTTGGCCGATACACGCCCCCACAGGTCCGGTGCCCAGCTGATGGAGGTGCCGGCCTGCACGCTGTTGGCCACCCCCAGCCCACCCGACATGCCAGACAGACCGGACATGCCACTGCTGCCCGTGGTGCCGGTCGTGGAGGTTCCGCTGCCCGACATGGCGCTGCTCAGGCTGCTGCTGGCACTGCCGCTGGCCTTGGTGCCCTGGCGGGTGCCCCCGGCATTGGCCGTGACCTGTGGCAGCCGCGAGGCACCGGCACCGGCCAGCACGGCACGGGCCTGCCGGATGCGGGCCTCGGACTGGGCCAGGGTCAGGTTGCCGCTCTGCTGGCGCGCCAGCAGGTGGGTCAGTACCGGGTCATCGAAGGCGGCGCCGTTGAGCAGCGTCACGGTGGCCAGCGGTGCGGGGATCTGGCTGGCATCGGCGGAAGCCGGCTGGCCGGTACCCTGCTGCCCGGCTGCCCCCTGCCCGGCGTTGCTCTCGCCGTTGCGCCCGGAATCCGTACCACGTGCGCCGTCCTGACCGGTTGCGGCCTGGCCCGCCCGACCGGATGGTGCTGCACCCCCCGGTTGGCCACCCCGGCCGGACGCGGCTGCCCCCCCCTGCTGCGCAGCGGTCTGCCCGGCCGACGACACCAGGTGCCAGCCCGTGTTCTGCTCCAGCGGGGCATCCAGATCAGCCTTCGGCTGCTGATAGGGGGCGATCACATTGCAGCCGCTGAGAATCAGGGCGATGCTGGCGACCAGCAGGGAACGGCGGAACAGAGGAATCATGACGGTCTGGAATGAGTCTGATCGGAAATGAATGCAAAAGACATCCGGCCCAGAAAACAAACGTCCGGATGTGAGTTTCGATGACGGAGGCGCCCCTGGAAAGAACCAGCCCCGGGAGGCGTGCCCGTCGGGGCATGCCCTTTGAACCGACACCCAATCGGCGTGCGGCCGGCGTTGCCCAGTCTGGCAAGGTGGCCGGTCTTTCCGGCGCATCGCCCCCTGTCAGCACGCGTTTTCAGGGGCCAGCGCAGGAACGCATGAGTTCATGACACGCGCCAGACGGGGGAAAACGGGTTCTGACACGCTCCCGGGTGGGTGGAACCATCACATGATGGCACCATCACACATGCGGGCGCTTCAGTGTAAGCGCCCCGAAGCGTCCCCTGCCCCAACGATGTTGGTAGGTTACCCCCCTTTCGGACGGGAGCGGCACGGACAGGCGATCTGAAGCCTCCCCGGAAACGGACAGACAACAGGAAACCTCCCCGGAAACAGGCAGGCGACAGAAAACCTCCCATGGACATCAGGACGCCACCTCGTCGTGCACCCCCTCGATGCCATTGGGCCGGCTGGCAAACCAGGTGGCAAGGATGGGACCAGAGACGTTGTGCCAGAAGCTGAACACGGCACTGGGCACGGCCACGATGGGCGAGGCGGCAAAGTGCAGGCCGGCCAGCGTGGCGCCCAGCCCCGAGTTCTGCATGCCCACCTCGATGGCGATGGCCTTGGCGTCGTAGAACGACAGTCTGAAGAGCCGTGCCGCCAGCAGGCCGCCCAGATAGCCCAGACCGTTGTGCAGCACCACCACACCGAAGATCAGCAGGCCGGAATCGATGATGCGGTCCTTGCTGCCGCCCACCACGGCGGCCACGATCAGCACGATGGCGATGACCGAGACCAGCGGCATGCTCTCGGCCACATGATCGACGCGGTGCCCCAGCAGGGCCTTCAGAATCAGTCCGACGATGATCGGCAGCAGCACCACCTGCAGCACCGAGATGAACATGGCCGAGGCATCGACCTGCAGCCACTGCGAGGCAAACAGCCAGAACACGAACGGGGTCAGCACCGGGGCGAGCAGCGTGGCCACGGTGGTGCAGGCCACCGACAGTGCGGTGTTGCCCCTGGCCAGATAGGTCATCACGTTGGACGCCGTGCCGCCCGGGCAGGCGCCCACCAGAATCACGCCCACGGCCAGATCGGGCGGCAGGTCGAACACCCTGCACAGCAGCCAGGCCAGCCCCGGCATGACCAGGAACTGGGCGCAGACGCCCACCAGCACGGCCTTCGGGTAGCGCAGTACGCCAGTGAAGTCCTTCACCGACAGGGTCAGGCCCATGCCCAGCATGACCAGCGCCAGCAGGTACGGAATCCAGGGGCCGAGGCTTTTGAAGGTTTCGGGAAACCAGAAGCCCAGCAGGCCAAACACCAGCACCCACAGGGCGAAGGTCTTGTTGGTGAAGCGGACGATTTTGAGCAGGGTATCCATGAAGGCAGATGTCGGCAGGAAGGAGGAGGGGCCGGCCAGACAATGGGAGGACCGGCCGGTGAAGGCATGATGAGGGAGACTTCATCACAGGATGCAAACGTAACGCATTATGTCACGACCCTTTCGGTCCTCTTCCCGTGTGGCCCCGCCATGATCCTTCACCCTCGGGTTCCGGCACGTCCTGCAACCCTCCCTGGTCTGTCTCACCGTTTCACCTTCCCCAGTCATTCAGCATCCTCGCGGTTTCGGCTTCCTCACGACGCCCCATGTACCGGCCCACCGTCCAGCCCCTTCCTGCGCTGCAGCCTTGCCAGCAGCAGGTACAGCGCCGGCGTGGTGTAGAGGGTGATCAGCTGGCTGACGGCCAGACCGCCGATGATGACCAGACCCATCGGCCGGCGCAGCTCGCCGCCATCGCCCAGCCCCATGGCCAGCGGGATGGCACCGGCCAGGGCCGCCAGGTTGGTCATCAGGATGGGCCGCAGCCGCTGGCTGGCTGCCTGCAGGATGGCCTGTGCCGCCGGCAGGCCATTGTCGCGCTGTTTTTTCAAGGCCACGTCAATCATCAGGATGCCGTTCTTCATCACCACGCCGATGAACAGGAACAGCCCCAGCAGCGCAATCAGGCTGAACGGCGTGCTGCTGGCCCACAGCGCCAGCAGCGCCCCCACGCCGGCCGAAGGCAGGGTGGACAGCACGGTGAGCGGATGCAGCAGGTTCTCGTACAGGATGCCCAGCACCATGTACACGGCCAGCAACACACCCAGAATGAGCCAGCCCTGCCCGTCGGTGCTGACCAGTGACTTCGGGCGGCCATCATCACCGTCGATGTCGGCGATGACGGTGGCAGGCATGCGTTCGGCATCCAGCGTCTGGCGCACGGCCTCGAGCGCCTGGGCATCGGTCACGCCCGGTGCCACCGAGAAACTGATCAGCGTGGCCGAGAACTGGTCCACGTGGCGCTCGCGGTCACGCACCATGTCGAAGCGCCAGGTGGCCAGCTCGGACAGTGCCACCTGCTTGCCTTCGGAGGTGATGATCTGCACCCGGTCCAGCGCCAGCGGGTTCTCGGTGAAGCGTTCGGACACCTCCATCACCACGTGGTACTGGTTGTCGTCCTCGTACAGGGTGGCCACCTGCCGCTGAGCAAAGGCATTGCTGAGCACGGCCGAAATGTCGCTCATCGACACGCCCAGCCGGCTGGCCGCCTCGCGGTCGATGTCGAGCACGATCTGGCGGGTATCACCGCCCCGGCTGTAGCGTACGTTGTTCAGCTCGGGGCGGGCCGACAATGCCTTGCCCAGCCGCTGGTTCCAGTCGAGCAGCAGGTTCACGTCACCCGCCTTGAGCACGATGGTGTGATCGGCATCGTCACCGAAACGGGGGGGCGACAGCTCCAGGTCCTGCTCCACACGGCCGAAGAACATCGTGCCGGCCATCTCGGGAGCGTTGCGGCGCAGCCGGTCGATGACCTGCCGGGCCGACACCCTGCGTTCTGCCAGCGGCTTGAGCGTGATGACCAGATGGGCATTGGTCAGCCCGCCATTGCCACCGCTGGTGCCCACCACGTCCTGCACGGCCGGATCGGACAGGATCCAGCGCCGGTAGGCCTCGATGCGCGGCTGCATGACCTGGAAGGAAAAGCCGTCATCCCCGCGGATGAAGGCACCGATCACGCCGGTATCCTGCTCGGGCAGGTCGGCACGCGGCAGTTTGGCAAACAGCCAGCCGCTCAGGCCGATCAGGGCCAGCAGCAGCACCAGGCCCAGCCAGGCATGGCGCAGCATCCGGGCCAGCGAATGTTCGTAGAGCGTCTGCAGGTGATGAAAATACGCAGCATGCCAGCCGGCCGGTTCTGCACGCCGCACACGCCGGGGCAGCACATGCGCACACAGCGCCGGTGTGAGACTGACCGACACCACCAGCGAGATGGCGATGGCAGCAGCCAGCGTGAGGGAGAACTCGCGAAACAGCCGCTCGATGATGCCGCCCATCAGCAGCACGGCCACGAACACCACCACCAGCGCCACGTTCAGCGCCAGCAGCGTGAAACTGACTTCCCCCGCCCCGCGCAGTGCAGCCCGGTACGGTGACAGCCCCTGCTCGGCATGGCGGGTGATGTTCTCGAGCACGACGATGGCGTCATCCACCACCAGCCCGGCCGCCACCACCAGCGCCATGATGCTCAGATTGTTCAGCGAAAACCCGGCCAGCCAGATCACCGCAAAGGTGCCGATCAGCGACACCGGAATGACGGCCACCGGAATCAGCGCCTCACGCACGCGGGCCACGAACAGCCACACCACGGCGGCCACGATCAGACAGGAAAACACCAGCGTCCACTGTGCCTCGGCCAGGCTGCCGCGGATGCCCAGCGAACGGTCCATCACCACCGTCAGTTCGGCCTGCGGCGGCAGCAGCGCCTGCAGCTGCGGCAGCGTGGCCTTGAGCGCATCGATGGTGGCCACCACGTTGGCATCGGGCTGACGGCTGACCAGCGTGATGATGGCCGGTTTGTCGTTGTGGAAACCGCTGCTGTAGCGGTTCTCGACCGAATCGGTCACCTCCGCCACGTCGGCCAGCCGCACGGCCTGACCGTTCTGCCAGCGCAGCACCAGCGCGGAAAAATCCGCCGCATTCTTCAGCGTGCGGCCCGTGGCCACCAGCCAGCGGTGCTCGCCATCTTCCAGAAAGCCCTGGGCCACGTCCGG
Source organism: Lautropia dentalis (assembly GCF_003892345.1). Classification (GTDB taxonomy): domain Bacteria; phylum Pseudomonadota; class Gammaproteobacteria; order Burkholderiales; family Burkholderiaceae_E; genus Lautropia; species Lautropia dentalis. The sequence goes on along the minus strand of NZ_RRUE01000001.1, from coordinate 1,546,157 downwards.
ATTGGCCGCCGCCACCGCCTGGCGGGCCGCCTCCAGCGACAGGCCCATGGCCGCCAGGGCCGACGGTTCGAAGCGGATGCGCACGGCCGGCAGCGAGGCGCCGCCCAGCGACACCTCCCCCACCCCCTTCACCTGCGCAAGCTTCTGCTGCAGCGTGTTGGCGGCGATGTCGTAGAGCTGGCTGGGCGTGAGCGTGCGGGACGACAGCGCCAGCGCCAGAATGGGCGAGGTGGACGGATTGAGCTTGCGGAAGGTGGGCCGGCTGGGCATGCCGGGCGGCAGCTGGTCGATGACGCCGTTGATGGCCGCCTGCACGTCACGCGCCGCGTCGTTCAGATCGCGGTCGAGGTCGAAGAACATCCGCACCTCGGTGCTGCCCGTGCTGCTGGACGACGAAATGCTGGTCAGCCCCGGAATGGAACCCAGCGCCCGCTCCAGTGGCCCGGCCACCGTGGCCGCCATGCTGACCGGGCTGGCGCCCGGCAGGCTGGCCGAGACCACCACCATCGGCGTGTCGATCTGCGGCAGCGGCGAGACCGGCAGCATCCGCCAGGCCAGCAGGCCCGCCAGCAGGATGGCCAGCGCCAGCATGGTGCTGCCGATGGGGCGGCGGATGAAGGGGCGCGACAGGTTCATGTCCTGCGCCCCAGCCGCTCGAAGAACAGATACACCACCGGCGTGGTGTAGAGCGTCAGCACCTGGCTGACCAGCAGCCCCCCCACCATCACCCAGCCCAGCGGCTGGCGCAGTTCCGCCCCCGAGCCGTGGGCCAGCATCAGCGGCACGGCCCCCAGCAGGGCCGCCAGCGTGGTCATCAGAATGGGCCGGAAACGCAGCACGGCCGCCCGGTGGATGGCCTCACGGGGCGTCAGGCGCCCGTGCCGTTCGGCCTCCAGCGCAAAGTCCACCATCATGATGCCGTTCTTCTTGACCAGCCCGATCAGCAGCACGATGCCGATCACCGCCACCATGTCCAGCACCCGGCCACTGAGCAGCAGCGCCAGCAGCGCCCCCACCGTGGCCGAGGGCAGCGTGGACAGGATGGTGATGGGATGGATGGCGCTCTCGTACAGGATGCCCAGCACCAGATACATCACCACCACGGCCGCCAGCACCAGCCACAGCGTATTGGACAGCGAGGCGCGGAAGGCTTCGGCCGCCCCCAGGAAGCGGCTCTCGATGGCCAGCGGCCAGCCCAGCTGCTGCTGCACTTCTTCCACGGCCGCCACGGCCTGCCCCAGCGAGTGGCCCTCGCCCAGATTGAACGACAGCGTGGCCGCCGGGAACTGCGACTGATGGTTCACCACCACCGGCGCCTTGCGGCTGCGCCAGTGCGCCAGCGCCGACAGCGCCACCGGCGTGCCATCCGTGGCCGCCACGTACACGTGATCCAGCGCCGCCACGCCCTGCGCGCGTTCCGGGTTCTGTTCCAGCACCACCCGGTACTGGTTGGACTGGGTGAACAGCGTGGCGATCTGGCGCTGGGCAAAGGCATTCTGCAGTGCCGTGGCCACCGTCTCCACCTGCACGCCCAGCCGGGCGGCGGCGATGCGGTCGATGTCGATGTACGCCTGCCAGCCATCGTTCTGCAGGTCGCTGCCGATGTCGGCCAGCTCGGGACGGGCGGCCAGCGCCCGCTGCAGTTTCGGCACCCATTCGGCCAGCAGGCTGCTGTCGGGGGTGCTCAGCGTCATCTGGTACTGGGCGCGGCTGATGCGGTCCTCGATGGACAGTTCCTGCACCGGCTGGAACCACACACCCATGGCCTGGCGTTCGGCGACCAGCCGGTCGGCCATTTTCCGGCGCAGGCGCGCGGTGATGGCCTGCACGTCATCGCTGCGATCTTCATGCGGCTTGAGATTGAGCAGCATGCGGCCGGTGCTGAGCGCCGTGTTGCTGCCATCCACGCCGATGAACGACGACAGGCTCTGCACGTCCGGATCGGCCAGCAGCTGCGCCGCCACGGTTTCCTGCTGGCGCTTCATCGCCTCGAAGGAGATGGTGCCGGGCGCCTGCGTCACCACCTGGATTACGCCACTGTCCTGCACCGGGAAAAATCCCTTGGGCACGGCCAGATAGAGCAGCACCGTGGCGGCGAGCGTGGCCAGCATCACCCCCAGCATCAGCGGCTGGTGGTCGAGCACGCGGTGCAGGCTGCGGCCATAGGCGGCGATGAGGCGGTCGAGAAAACCTGCGTGTCCGGCAGAACCGGCATTTCCGCCAGGATCCGCATTTCCGGACGAAGTGATGGAAACGGCATGGTTTGATGACAAATCATGCTGCTCATGGCGCGCATCCGCTCCCTGCCGCCCGTTTGCCCTGTCGTCATGAACAGGATGCCCTACGGTCTGCTCTTTCGTCCTACCGTCATGCCCCTTCAGCATCCGCGCCGACATCATCGGCGTCAGCGTCAGAGACACCACCAGCGACAGGGCAATCGACACGGCCAGCGTGACGGCAAACTCATGGAACAGCCGCCCCACCACGTCCCCCATGAACAGCAGCGGAATCAGCACGGCAATCAGCGACACGGTCAGCGACACCAGCGTGAAGCCGATCTCGCGGGCCCCGTCGAGTGCGGCCTGCAGGGGCGGCTTGCCGGCCTCGCGGTGCCGGGCGATGTTCTCCATCATCACGATGGCATCGTCCACCACGAAACCGGTGGCGACGGTCAGTGCCATCAGGCTGAGGTTGTTGAGCGAATAACCGGCCAGATACATCACGGCAAAGGTGCCCACCAGCGACAGCGGCACCGCCACGGCCGGAATCAGCGTCATCCGCCCCGAACGCAGGAAGAGCAGCGTCACCAGCACCACCAGCCCCACGGCCAGCACCAGCTCGGTCTGCACGTCGCGCACCGAGCTGCGGATGCTCTCCGTCCGGTCGGTGAGAATGCGCACATCCACGCTGGCCGGCAGCGTAGCGGTCAGCCGCGGCAGCAGCTCGCGCACCCGGTCGGCCACCTCGATCACGTTGGCATCGGGCTGGCGCTGCACGCTGATCAGGATGGCGCGCTCGGCATCGGCCCAGGCGGCCAGAAAGCGGTCCTCCGGCCCCTGCACCACCTTTGCCACATCCTTCAGGCGCAGCGGCACCCCGTTCTTCCAGGTCACCACCAGATCGTCGTACTGGCTGACCGTGGTGATCTGGTCGTTGGCATCCAGAATGGTGCTGCGCACCGGACCATCGAAGCTGCCCTTGGGCAGGTTGGCATTGGCCGAGGCGATCACCTTCTGCAGGTCGGCCAGCGTCAGGCCCGCCGATTTCAGCGCGGCACTGTCGGCCTGCACGCGGATGGCCGGCCGCTGGCCGCCGGCCAGGCTCACCTGCCCCACCCCCTGCACCTGGGCGAGCTTCTGCGCCATGCGGGTGTCGATCAGGTCATGCACCTGGGGCAGCGGCAGCGTCTTCGAGCTGACCGCCAGCGTCAGAATGGGGGTATCGGCCGGATTGACCTTGCGGTAGCGCGGGGGTGACGGCATGCCCTGCGGCAGCACCCCGCTGGTATTGTCCAGCGCCGACTGCACGTCCTGCTCGGCCACGTCCATGCGCGTGTCGAGCGCAAACTGCAGCGTGATCACCGACACGCCGGCACCACTGGCCGACGACATCTGCTTGAGCCCCGAGATCTGGCCGAGGTTGCGCTCCAGCGGCGCGGTGATCATCCGCGCCACCGTGTCGGGTCCGGCCCCGGGCAGCTCGCCCTGCACCTGGATGACCGGATATTCCACCTGCGGCAGCGCCGCCACCGGCAGCAGCCGCCAGGCCAGCAGCCCCGCCACCAGCAGCGCCAGCATCAGCAGCGAGGTGGCAATGGGCCGGAGGATGAACGGACGGGAGATGTTCATGGCGTCTGCCCCGCTCAGGGTTCAGGCGGTGCGTCGCCACCCGGGCCGGCATCCCCGGCATGCTGGGCGTCCCCGCCTGCGGGTCCCACATTCCCGCCTGCAGATTCCGCATTCCCGCCCGCGGGTGCCGCATGACCAGCCGCGGGTGCCGGTTTGCCTGCCGTCTCATCCGGCGTACCACCGAGCAGCGCATCGGGGTCTCCCTCCACCGGCGCGACGATCTTCACCCGGCTGCCGTCACGCAGGCTGTCCATGCCCTCCAGCACCACCTGTTCGCCGGCCTGCAGCCCGTCGACGACCTGCACGCGATCCGAGGCACTGGCCCCCAGCTTCACCGTCTGGATATGGGCCTTGCCGTCGCGCACCACGTACACATAGTTGCCCTGGTTGCCGAATTGCACCACATCCACCGGCACACTCAGCGCCCCGGGCAGCGTCTGCAGGGTCAGCCGCACATTGACGAACTGGTTGGGAAAGAGCTGCTCACCCGGGTTGTCGAAGCGCGCCCGCACCCGCAGCGCACCCGTGGTGGTGTCGATCTGGTTGTCCAGCGTGGTCAGCCGGCCCGTGGCCAGCAGGCGTGATTCGGTGCGGTCCCACGCCTGCACTTCCAGGCCCCCGGACATGTCCTGCTGCGCCATCGCGTCGCGCAGCGACTGCAACTGCACCTCGGGCACGCCGAACACAACGGAAATCGGATCGACCTGCACGATGCTCACCAGCCCGTCGGTGGTACTGGGGCCGATCATGGCGCCCACGTTGGTCTTGATGAGACCCAGCCGGCCAGTCACCGGCGCGTGGATTTTCGTGTAGCCCAGCTGCACACGGGCACTGTCCACCTTGGCCTGGTCGGCCGCAGAGCGCGCCTGCAGCTGCCGCACCAGCGCCTGCTGGGTGTCGAGCTGCTGGCGAGCCACCGAATCCTGCCTGAACAGCCGCTGATAGCGGGCCAGGTCGGCCTGCGCATTCCTGAGTTCGGCCTGGTTCTGTGCCTGGGTGGCACGGGCCTCGGCCAGGCTGGCCTCCAGCGCCCGGGCATCCAGCTCGGCCAGCAGGTCGCCGGCCCTCACCCGGTCCCCCTCCCGGAAGTGCACACGCAGCAGCCGCCCTTCCACCTGCGGCACCACCGTCACCGTGTTGTAGGGCGTGACATTGCCCACGGCCCGCACCAGCACCGGGAAAGCCCCCTTCACCACCGGGGAGACACTGACGGTGACCGGCTGCCCGCCACCGGGCCCACCGGGACCTCCGGGTGCGCCGGGCGGCCCCGGCGGCATGTCCGCAGCCGGGGCTGTGCCGGACGAGGGTTTGATGACCCAGAACCAGAGACCGGCCCCGATGGCCAGCACCACCACCACCGTGACCACCAGAACAGTACGGCGGCCCGACGCCGCGCGGAACGAAGCTGACATGAAGCTGAAACAGCATGAAACAGGAAGCCCTTATCATACGGGGGTATGCCCGGCCCGAAACCATCGGCACCGGCAACTTTGCAGGAACTTTACATGCGGGGGCCGCGCGCGTTTCGCGGGACCAACACGCGTGTGGCTCTGCATTTCCTCCAACCCAGCCAGACCCCCGAATGCCTCACCGACTCATTCGCCATTCCGTCCCCCTGCTGGCGCTGGCCGCCGTCACGGCACTGGCCGGCTGCGCCTCCGACCGCTCGCGCAGTGGCTTTCTGGAGCCCTACCGCTTTGCCATTCCGCAGGGTAACTACATCAACCAGCAGATGCTGGACGAGGTGCGCACCGGCATGAGCCCCGACGAGGTGCGCCTGCGCATCGGTACGCCGCTGCTGGCCGACGTGTTTCATCCCAACCGCTGGGAATACGTGTTCCGCTTCCAGTACCCCAACGGGGAATCCGAACTGCGCCGGGTGACGGTGTTCTTTGCCGACAACCGGGTCACCGACATAAAGCATGACCCGCTGCCGGCCCGCGACGATCCGAACGACCCCGCCCTGCCCGGCTACCAGCCGAAGGAGACTGAAAAATCATGAAGATTGCCGTTGCCGGCGCCTCCGGCCGCATGGGGCGCATGCTGATCGAGGCCGTGCTGGCCGCCCCCGACATGGAGCTGGCCGCCGCGCTGGACCGACCCGGAAGCCCGTCGCTGGGCACGGATGCCGGCGCCTTCATGGGCCAGGCCACGGGCGTGACCATCACCGACCAGGCCGAGCAGGCGCTGAAGGGTGCCGACGTGCTGATCGACTTCACCCGCCCCGAGGCCACGCTGGCCTATCTGGACATCTGCACCCGACTGGGCGTGAAGATGGTGATCGGCACCACCGGGTTTTCGGATGACGGGAAGGCACGCCTGCAGACGGCCTCCCGGCACATTGCCATCGTGCAGGCCGCCAACATGAGCCCGGGCGTCAACATCGCCATCCGCCTGATCGAACTGGCCACGCAGATGCTGGCAGACACCGACATCGAGGTGATCGAGGCCCACCACAAACACAAGGTGGACGCCCCGTCCGGCACCGCCCTGGCCATCGGCGAGGCCATTGCCACCCAGCTGGGCCAGCCACTGAAGGAAATCGGCGTGTTTGCCCGCGAGGGCCATACCGGCCCGCGCCAGCCCGGTTCCATCGGGTTTTCCACCATTCGCGGTGGCGACATCGTGGGTGACCACACCGTGCTGTTTGCCGGCACCGGCGAGCAGATCGAGATCCGCCACCGCGCCACCAGCCGCGCCCACTATGCCGACGGCAGCCTGCGTGCCTGCCGCTTCCTGGCCGGCCAGGCCCACGGCCTCTTCGACATGCGGGCCGTGCTGGGCCTGCCCGGCAGCCGGACTGCCGGCTGACCCCCGTCAGCCCTTCTGTGCCCCGATGGCCGTCAGCACCGTATCCACCGTCAGCAGTTCAGGCAGCCGGCGGGGGGCGGCATTGGGGTCACGCCCCTCGAAATACAGGTAGAGCGGCACGCTGTTGCGGCCATAACGGGCCAGCTCGGCCGAGATGGCCGGATCACGCTTCGTCCAGTCGGCCTTGAGCAGCAGCACGTTGCGCTCGCGGAAGGCGGCCTGCACCTCGTCGCGATCCAGCGCCACCTTCTGGTTCACCTGACAGCTCAGGCACCAGGCGGCCGTGAAATCGACGAACACCGGCACGCCGGCCTGACGGGCCGCCGCAAAGCGCTCGGCCGACCAGGGCTGCCAGCCGCGGCAGGCGGCGGGCAGCTTGCCATCGGCCCCAGGCCGGCAGGCGCCACCAGCCCCGCCAGCCGCCGAACCCGGCATCCCGGCAACACCCGCACCGGCCGCCACGGCCGACCCCGACGCCACCGCAGCCACGGCCTCCGTACCCTGTGCCTGCGCCACCAAGGCATCGGCCACCACCGGCAGCCGGCTCAGCAGCCCCACCACGGCGCCCAGCGAGAGCAGCGCCACGAAGATCCAGGCCGGCGTACTGCGTGCCCCGCGCGGGCGCAGCTCGAACTGCCAGCGACCATAGATCCAGCAGCTGAAGGCCAGGAAGATGGCCGCCAGCAGCAGCAGCAGTACGCCTTCGGCCTCGGCCTGCAGGGCCAGCACCCAGGTCAGCCACGCGGCCGTGATGAACATCGGGAAGGCCAGGAACTGCTTGAAGGTCTGCAGCCAGACCCCCGGACGCGGCAGCATGGCCAGCAGGCGCTGGCTGCTGGCCAGCAGCAGATACGGCAGCGCCATGCCCACGCCGATGGCCACGAACACCGCCAGCACCAGCAGCGCCGAGCTGCTGAGCGTGAAGCCCACCGCACTGCCCATGAAGGGCGCCGTGCACGGCGTGGCCACCACCACCGCCATCACGCCGGTCATGAAGCTGCTCCCGTAGCCCTGCCGGCTGCCCTGGCCACCACCCATGGCACCCAGCTGGGTGAGCCGGGTACCGGTTTCGAACACGCCGAACAGGTTCAGGCCGATGACCACGAAGAGCAGCGCCAGCACCGCCACGAACACCGGCGACTGCAGCTGAAAGCCCCAGCCCGCCGCCTGTCCCAGCGCGCGCAGGCTCAGCAGTACCCCGGCCAGCGCCACGAAGCTCACCACCACACCGAGACCGAAGACCATGGCGTGCCGCCGTGCCTCGGCCGGCTTGCCGGCAGCGGCCTCGGTGAATGACAGCACCTTCAGGCCGATGACCGGGAACACACAGGGCATCAGGTTGAGGATCAGGCCGCCCAGGAAGGCGCCCAGAATGGCCCCGGCCAGCGTCAGCCAGCTACCCTCGCCCTCTCCGGCACCGGTCAGCTGTGCCAGTGCGCCGCTGGCCTCGGTCATGCTCTGGCCGTTCTCGGCGGCCGTGCCGTCGGTGCCCGGCTGGGCCCCCATGGCTCCCGGTGTACCGGCTGCCGGCGTACCACCTGCGGCCCCCGGAGCACGACTGGCGCCTCCCCCGGCAGCAGCACTGCCGTCGACCGACACACCCGGTGCAGAAGCCGCTGCACCACCCGTGGTGGCCGTGGCCCCTGCTGCCCCCGGCGTGGCACCGGAAGCAGCGCCTGCACCGGCCGCCGCGTCCGGCCCTGCTCCGCTGCCGGCATCCTGTCCCGCAGCCCCCGTGGCAGCCCCTGCGGCTGCCGGGGCAGCACCGGCCTGGCCGGCCTGCGCACCCGTCCGGGCGCCTGCGGCCTCAGCACCGGTGGCTCCACCCTGGGCCGCCCCCATCTGCAGCTGCCCCATGAAACTGCCCTTGCCCTGGGCCGCCTGGGCGCCCTGACCCCCGCCTTCTGCGCCCGACACATCCACCTGTACCGGCTCGTTGACGGAAACCGTACGGGCCGCCACCGGCACCACCGTCTGCGACTTCAGGGCCAGTTCCACCGGCTGCTGGCCATCGATCACCACCATGCCGCCCTGGGCCTCCCAGCCGGCCTCGGCCGTGCGCATGGCCTGTTCGTCCAGCTCCAGGGCAATGCCATAGCGTCCCGATTCGCCGGAAATCTCGATGAGCTTCTGCGGTGCCGCCGGACGCACCACACCGGCAAAATACGGCAGGAACAGCGCCGATTTCGGTGTCTTCTCTTCGGTCAGCGCCGCCGGCAGCACCAGCACGGCCTGCCCGCCCCGCTGCCACCAGCCGGCCTGGGCCGGTTTCTGGTCGGCTGCCGGGGCGTGACGGCGGGCATCCTCGAAGCCGGCCAGCTCGGCCTGGTCATGCATGGTGGCCCCGCCCACGGGAATGTCGAGCTGCAGCGCGGCATCACCGGGGATGCACACTTCCTTGCAGATCAGCCATTCGGTGTGCACCTGAAAATGCGCCTGCCGGCCCGCGAAACCCGCCGGCAGCGTCACGTCACGATAGATGAGGGCCTCGCCCTCGTAGCCATAATTGGCCAGCGGCCCGATGGCCAGCCGCGAAGGTGCCGGCCAGCGGATGTCCGAATAGCGGGTACCCTCCGGCCCCTCCAGCACGAAGCTGGTGGGAAAGCCCGTGTCGCCGGGGTTGCGCCAGTAGGTGTGCCAGTGGGGATCGTGCCGCAGCCGCAGCCCCACCCGGAAGGTCTCGCCCGGCACCACCTGGGTGGCATCGGAAACCAGCTCCACCTCCAGCGAACCCACCCGCTGCGGGCCGGTTTTCCAGTCGGTGGCTGCCGGCTGGCCCCCCGCAGGCGCCGCCCCTGTGGCCGAAGCCGCCGCGGCCCCCGCCGTGGCCGGGGTCTCTGCCCCCCCCTGGGCCGTGTCGCCGGCATGGGCCGACAGGGCAGGCACGGCCCCCAGCAGGGATGCGCCCAGCAGCAGGGACGGCAGCACGGGGGATCGACACAGGGACAGCGGCCAGCAGAACGGGTTCTTCATCGTCGGTCGGGAAAGAGGTTTGTACGGGAGGTGGGGACCCGGGCGCAGAATGCGCTGCCCCGATGGTAGCGGCAGGCCGGCCGGTTGACCATGACACAACCCCGGCATTCCTCCCGCACCGGTCACGTTGGATACATCTTTCGTGATATGTGTAAGGGATTCCTGCATCCGGGCAGGGACATGACGGCCGGCTGCTGCGCCGCCATCCCCTCTGTCGCCGCGGCACCGGGAGGCATTACACACCCGGCCGTCTGCGACGGTCGGCAGGGGCCGGGCAGAAGATGCCCGAACCGCAGCATGCCGGCACGCCACGGCACCACGGCAGGCGCGGCCTGCCACCCGATGGCCATCATGGCGGCTATGGCCATCGCCGTCATGACAGCAATGGCCGTCATGGCAGCAGCCAGATGGCAGCAATGGCACAAACAGCAGCCCGCGGCTGCAGGGAAATGGACCAGCGAAAGACAACGGTGAACCGGCCTGGCGGGATGACAGCTGCATCCAGCCCCCAGCACCTCGTGGGGTCCGGCCCGACAGGCGGGCTGCCAGCGCCCGTCACCGGCACCTGTCACCAGCGTCCGGTCCCGCCAGCGGACGGCCATCGGCCGTGCATGGCAAAATCAGGGGTAATGCGTGTGGCGGGCCTCCACAGGTCCAGTCACCTGCACCGGTGCGTGGCCACGGCCCGTTCCGGATCAACCAGGGTGCCGACATGTCCATGGCACGCGCGAGCGGCGCTGTACCTTTGATGTCGGTTGCCTTGACCCTCCTGTGACAAATCCCTACCATCCCCGGGCATGGAAACCGATCTCCAGCTTTTGGCCGAGCGCGTGAAGCGCCTGCTTGAAATTTCCCGTCAGCTTTCGGACGAGAACCAGCTTCTGCGCGGCCGCCTGGGTGAGGCCGCCATGACCCAGGCCGACATGCAGCAGCGGCTGGCCGAGGCGCGTGCCCGCGTCGAATCGGCCCTGGCCCGCCTGCCCCTGCCCCAGACCGACAAAGACTGAGTTTCGGAATCCCGCCCATGTCCATGGAACAGATCGAGGTCAAGATCCTTGACCGCACCGTCAAACTGCAGGTGCCCTCCAGCGAGAAGCCCCGGCTGATGAACGCGGTCCAGATCGTCGACCAGAAGATGCGCAGCATCCGTGATGCCGGCATGGCCCACGGTACCGAGCGCATTGCCGTGCACGCCGCCCTGCAGATCACCTACGAGTTTCTCGGCCAGCCGGTGGACTCGGGCGCCGCCACCATCGAACAGGTGCAGACCCTGGTGGCCAAACTCAACAACGACCTCGACGAGGAAATCCGCCGCCACGACGGCGTGCGCTGAGCATTCGGGCGTTCTCTTCGGGCAGGCAACAGGTACCGACCATTCATCGGTCACACCCTGAAAGATGCATGACCACACTTGCCACGGGCCGTAAACAAGCGCGTATAATTGCTTCAACCCTGCAGTGTTCGTTCAGGCCATATATTCCTTGAACCAATGCGATGCATGAGGTGAAGAAAAACAGGTACGCCACTGTTGCGATCGTCCCTTTTGCGGATGAACCTGATGTGGCTGCTTTCTTTGCCGACCTGAACTGAAATCACGGTTCAGGATGCCGGCCAACCGGCACAGGCGGGGTTACCCATTTCCTCAAAAAAGGCCCGGCAGTATCGGGCCTTTTTTGTGCCTGCACGCAGCCGGTGCGTCCCTTGGCAACAACACGGCGCAGCACCACGGTACGGCACTCCAGCCGCCGATTTCCCGCTGCACATTCCTTCGCTGGCACACACGTGCCCAAGCGTATCCCCGGCGCACCTGCGCAGGACACGTGCCACAGGTGGATACCCTGGCTGGAGCGTGTTCTGGACGCATTCACCCCCAGACTCGTCGCGGCCATGTACTGACAGGCGCACTGGACAGGTCAGATTGGCTGCCCCTGCACCAGCCGTTGCATTTTCTTGACGAATCGGCTGCCGCGGCCGACGCCCGGCGGGCCGGAACGGCCATCTGTGAACAAAGACTAGGGATTCTGCGACAAAAAAGGAAGTATGGCGCATCACGGACTTCGTTGCCCCTTTTTACCATGGCGTCGCAAAACACTATCCCGTCCGCTCCGCTCGCGCCCGAACACCTGTCCCCCGTCTCCGCCCAGGCTGACCGGCCACACACGCTGCCCGCGCAGTCCGGCCTGCTGGCGGCGGCGCCCAATCCGGCCAAGATGCCGGGCCGACGGGGTCACCACCACGATGACGACGACCGGACCTGCGAGGACCGGGACGAAAACCAGCCACGCACCAGGGACGATGACGATTCGGACAACCGCTGCGCCATTCTGCTGCCGCACCATGGCGGCATGAATGCGGCAGGCGCTGCCGCCGAAGCCACCGGCGCCGCGGCCGGGGAAGCAGCCGGCACCACGGCTGCAGGTGTTGCCACAACGGGTGGCACAGCAGCCGGGGGAACCGCAGCGGCCGGCACCGCTGCAGGCAGCATGGCCACGGGCGGTATTTCTGCCAGTGGCATGGCCGCAGGCAGTGCAATGACCGGAACGGCAGCCGCGCGCGCCACAACAGCCGGCACCGGCGCCCTGGGCACCTTCACCGCTGCCTCCCTGGCCGCCGGCTCGGCCGTGCTGCTGGGCGGCATTTCCGCCGTGGCCAGCGGCCACGACGGCCATGGCGGCGGCCGGCAGCCTTCCGGCCGCAACGAGACCGCCAGCACCGAACCGCTGAAGCCCGCCGTGCAGACCCCGGTCCAGACCGTGGCACACGACGGCGAACACACGCTCGACGCCGCCCTGTTCGGCCGGGGCGTAACGGGCAAATCCATCGACTACGTCGTGCTGCAGCGCGTACGCGTGCGCAGCGGCAGCACCGACGGCGGCACGGATACCGGTGCCGACGACACCACCAGCGGCCTGTGGCTGCGTCACGACGACGGCTCCGCCCCCACCCGCCTGGCACCCGGCGCCATCATCGCCAAAGCCGATTTCGGCCGCGTGTTCTGGAGCGCCGAAGACAACGCCGGCGGCGAATTCCAGTTCGTTGCCAGCGATGCGCGGGGCGTGCCAGTCGGCGGTGCCACACCGCAGATCGTGACCGTGCAGGAGCTGCCCCCGGTACCCGTATATCCGGAACAGCCCGTCAGCTACACCGTCGCCCACGACCAGACACTGGCCATCGACGCCCAGGCCCTGGCCGGCCAGAACCCGAAAACGGCCCCGGCCGGTGGCGTGCGCATCGACGGCATCGATGCCAGCCAGGCCGACGGCAGCACGCCCGCCCTGTACCTGAAGGCAGAAGACGGGACACTGACCGCCGTGACCGCCGGCACCGTGGTGGCACCGGCCGACTTCGGCCGTCTCGTCTGGGACAGCGCCCACAATGACGGCGGCAGTTTCCGCTTCACGGCCCTGAACGCCAGCGGTGAGGCAACCGGCACCCCGCAGACCGTCACCATCCACGAAGCCCCCCTCGCCCCCGTCTATGCGGACGATCTGGGCTTCAAGGCCAGCCACGACGCACAGCACCCGGTCGATGGCACCCTGTTTGCCGGCCAGGACGCCACCCGTCGCCCGCCGGCCGTGCGCATCCTGTCCCTCTCCGAAAACGCCGACAAGGCCGACGGCCTTTCGCCCCTGTACATCCAGTATCCGGGGAACCGGGTGTTCCTGAAGCCGGGCGACACCATCAGCGCCGAGGACTTCGACAAGGTCCGCTGGGACGCCATGAACTCCGAGGGCGGCAGCTTCCGCTTCATGCCGGTGGATGCGCAGGGGGCCGACGTACCCGGCTGGACGGCCCAGACCGTCACGGTATGCGAGTATCCCGACTATCCGGATTATCCGGAGGCGCCGCCCACCCATGTCGTGCCGCAGGACGCCATACTGGCCCTGCCCGCCACCGTCTTTGCCGGCAACCGCCCGGCCAGCAGTCCGGCCTTCATCCAGATCTCGGCCATCGATGCCACCATCCAGGACGGCACTGGCTCGCCCCCCATGCTGAAGGGCGAAGACGGCCGGCTCACCCCGCTGAAGGTGGGTGACATCGTGCCGGCCGCCCAGTTCGGCCAGATCCGCTGGGATGCCGGCCACAACGGCGGTGGCAGCTTCGAGTTCATCGCGCTGGATGCCGACCAGGATCCCCTGCCCCACCTGCCGGCGCAGGTCGTGCAGGTGCACGAATCGCCCGTTGCGCCCACCTATGCGGCCAACAGCACCGTCCCGGTGGCGCATGACGGCGTCGCCAGCATGAAGGCGCAGATTCTGGGCGGCACCGCCTCGGAAAACCGTCCGGCCCAGGTGCGCATCGACCGCATCAGCCCGGAGAGCGATACCGACGCCAGCCAGCCGGCGCTCTACATCGACCGCGACGGCACGAAGGAGCCCCTGCAGGCCGGCAGCATCGTCGATCGCGCCGATTTTGCGCTGGTGCGCTGGGATGCCGGTGACAACGACGGTGGCCAGTTCAGCTTCACGGCCCTGGACGGCGACGGCGTGCCCATCGTCGATGCCAGCCGCCAGCCCGTCAGCCAGACCGTGACAGTGCACGAATCGCCCGAAGGCCCGGTGTACGACAACGACACCCCGCTGCTGGTGGCCCACGACCAGACACTGCCCATCGATGCCAGCGTGCTGGCCGGCAGCGATGCCGCCCGCAAACCGGCCTTCGTGCAGATCGTGGCCATCGACCCGGCCAACCCCGACCAGGGGGCCTCCGGCCCCCTCGGCCTGGTCTCTGCGGCCTCCCCGACCGGAGAACCCGTGCGGGCCGGGCAGACCATCAGTGCCGACGATTTTGCCAACCTGCGCTGGGACAGCGCCCACAACGAAGGCGGCACTTTCCGCTTCATCCCGCTGGACGGGCAGCAGCAGCCCATCGTGGGCTTTGGCGAGCAGACCGTCACCGTGCGTGAATCGCCGCTGCCGCCCGTCTACGACAGCGCCCGGCTCACCCTCGACGTGGAGCAGAACTTGACGCACGCCCTGGCACGCTCGCTGTTCGATGGCAGCGACTCCTCCCGTGCCCCCAGCTTCGTGGCCATCACGAAGGTCAGCGTCAACGATGCCGAGGCCGATCACCCCAGCGGCCTGATGCTCCGCTACCCGGATGGCTCGCTGCATCCACTGCCCTCCATGCCGATGGTGCTGAGCCAGGCCGCCATCAACAATCTGGTCTGGGACGCCCGCCACAACACCGGCGGCAAGTTCACCTTCGTGGCGCTGGACAGTGCCTACATGCCGCTGCTGAGCGCCGACGACCAGGTGATCCGGCGCACCATCACCATCAACGAACCGGCCCTTGCGCCGGATTATCCGGCCAGCCGCGAGGCCCTGAACACGGCACACGATGCGGTCGTGACGCTGAATCCGTCCCTGTTCACGGGTGACACGGAAAACAAGGCCCCCGCGAAGATCCGGATCACGGCACTGCAGGTGGACGAGCACCGCACGCCCGAGACCCCTGCCCTGCAGATCGATGCCGATGGCAAGGGCGGCACCGTCCCCACCGCCCTGAACACTGGTGACACCATCGACGCGGCCGATTTTGCCAAGCTTTCGTGGAACACCGTCGGCAACAAGGGCGGCAGCTTCACCTTCGTGCCGCTGGACAGCAAGGGCAACGAGATCCCGGGTGCCGTCGCCCAGACCATCACCATCCATGAGGACCAGCTGCACGCCCCGCAGTACGATGATCCTGCGGCCCCCATCGTGACACCGCACGACCAGGACGTTGCCCTGCAGGCCGACACCTTCATCGGCACCATCCCCGGCAATGCCCCGCCGAAGATCCGCATCACGGCCATCAATGCCCTGAACGATGCCGGCCAAAGCACGACCACCGGCAACACCCTGCAGATCGACCGTGACGGCCCGGGCGGCGAGGCCCCCGTGCAGGTCAGCGTCGGCCAGCTCATCGACCGTGCCGACTTCGACAAACTCAGCTGGAACGCCACCGGCAACGCCGGCGGCAGCTTCTCGTTCGAGCAGGTCGATGCCAACGGCGAGCTGATCCCCACCACCCGGGTGCAGACCGTCACCGTGCATGAATCACCGGTGGCGCCCACCTATGCCGGCGAGGGCTCGACCGTGAACACGGCCTGGAACTGGGCACACCCATTTGCCCGCGTTCCGGACATCGAGAACAGGCTGCTGGGCACCGATGCCGCACACCGTCCGGCCTACCTGATGGTCACGGAAGTCAATCCGGTCAACCAGACCAGCCAGGCCGAATCGCAGGCGCCGCTCACCCTGCGCCACGAGGCCCAGGGCAGCACACCGGCCCGCACCGTGGTCATTCCGGGCGCAGGCGCCGACAGCACCCAGGCCGAGGCGGAACAGTCGATCATTGCTGCCGGGGACGTGAGCAAGCTGTACTGGAACGGCAAGTTCAACGACGGCGGCTTCTTCACCGTGGTGGCGCTGGATGCCGACAAGGTGCCCATCCTGGGTGCCGACGGCAAGCCCGTGACCCAGACCATCCACGTCAACGAGCTGCCGCACAGCCCGCAGTACGAGGTAAACGGCAGCAACGCCGTGTCCCTGCGCGTGCCGCACGACTACAACAGCTTCGTGCTGAAACCCGCGCTGTTCAGCGGTGAGGCCAGCGAGCACGTGCCCGCCCAGGTGCGCATCGACGGCTTTGCCGTGGCGGGCACGATCCCGCCGCAGATGCTGCCGGCCACCGGCCTCTACCTGATGAAGGACGGCGTACGCACGAACCTGAAACAGGGCGACACCATCCAGGCCGCCGACTACGACAAGGTACGCTGGGACTCCACCCAGAACGACGGCAACATCCGGATCCGCTTCACCGCGCTGGACGAGCACGGGGCCGAGATTCTGAAGAACCCGGACACGACGGCGCACCGGTATCTGGACATCCGTGAGGATGCCTTCGATCTGCAGCTCAATGACACCGTCTTCCCCTTCCAGTACAACGCCCATGCACATCTCTCCAGTGGCGCCCGTGGACCACGCTTCTGGGGCAATGGCGAGCATCACGTCGCATCCATCCGGATCGACAAGATCGACGCCATCAACGCAAAGCCAGGGTCTGCAGCCTTGCGCCAGGGTCAGTCGCTGAATGACCCTGCGGTCAACGAAGGTGACATCCTCTATCCCAACAGCCAGAAATTTCTCCTGTACTGGCACGGCGCGTACAACGATGGCGGCTCCTTCCGCTTCACCCCGCTGGACGCCCAGGGAAACACCTTCATCGACCATGACGGCAACGAGATCTCGCGCGTCATCACCGCCTATGAAAGCGCCCCGCGCCCCTCTTACTACCCGCCCGCCGAAGCACACTTCAGCGTGACGCCGGGTCAGGACCAGAAGATCGAACCCAGGTTCGTGATGGGTAAAAACGCTGCCATCAAGCCCATGGCCATCCGTTTCCAGGACTTCACCGAAAACGGCGACACGGATCCGGGCCAGTCACCGGTGTATGTGCTGCGTGATGGCCAGAAAGTCTACCTCACGAAAGGCGACAAGGTGCTGGAGAGCGAGTACGACAGCCTCTACTGGGATGCGCACCACAACCAGGGCGGCACGTTCACCTTCTACGGCCTGGACGGGAGGGACGAAATCATCTTCAACACGCTCCCACAGACCGTCACCGTCAATGCCACCCAGCCGGCCCCCGCCGCCGGCAGCAAGAGCCTGACTGTTGCAGGCAACGCCCTGCAGCTCGACGATCTGGTGAACGGGCAGCATGCTTCACAGGGAGAGCCGGCAGCCCAGACCGGAGAGCGCGCGGGCCAGACATCCCCGCAGGCCGGCACGACGCCCCTCCACGCAGCAGACCTGACAACCGGTCAGGCCGCTGCGCATGCCGGCACCTCCGCAGGTGCCACGGGGGCCGCCGGCATGAACACCGCTAGCGCCACCCCTGCCACACAGAATCTGTGGCATGGCACCGGCCCGCTGCAGGACGAGCTGCAGCATCTGCCGCTGGTCTGAGCCGGCACACAGGAGCTGGCCAAACCGACCATGCCCCCTGCCGGAAAGCCTCGACGCTTCCCGGCCGGGGGTTCTCACATCGAGATTGCCCGCAAGGAAGCCGCCCTGCACATGCGGATTCCCTTGGGGCTACTGGACGCGCTCAAGGCCAGGGCAGCCAGCAAGGGAATTCCGTATACCCGCTATGTCCGCATGCTGATCGAAGCGGACATCGCCCGGGCAGGCTGACATCCACGGAGCGCCCCCATGGCGGCCGCCCCTGGTGCGTGTCATGGCGCTGTCCGTTCCTGTGCCCCTGCGCCGCGCCCGGCCCGCCACATCAGCCAGGCGCCAAACACCAGCATCGGCAGCGTGAGCGCCTGGCCGGCCGTGAACGGCCCCCAGAAACCATCGTCCGGCTCGCGCACATACTCGACCAGAAAGCGGCAGAGCCCGTAGCCCAGCAGAAACAGCCCACTCACTGCGCCGGTAGGCCGGGGCCTGCGCGAATACAGCCACAGCACCACGAACATCAGCAGCCCTTCGGCCGCCAGCTCATACAGCTGCGACGGATGGCGTGGCAGCATGCTGCCCGACTGCGGAAACACCATGCCCCAGGGCACATCCGTGACCCGGCCCCACAGCTCACCATTGATGAAATTGCCCAGCCGGCCAGCCGCCAGCCCCAGCGGCACCAGCGGCGCCACGAAATCCATCAGGTCCAGCCACTTCAGGCCATGGCGACGGGCAAACAGCGCGCACGACAGCAGCACGCCAACCAGCCCGCCATGAAAGGCCATGCCCCCTTCCCACACATAGAAAATGTGCAGCGGGTTGCTGAGGTAGTACGGCAGCCCGTAGAAGAGCACATGGCCCAGCCGGCCGCCGATCACGGCGCCCAGCACCCCGTAGAACATCAGGTCTTCGATGTCCTTGCCGGTGAGGCCGTACAGCGGCTGGCCGGGCTGGCGCTGCGCGATGCGCATGCGGCCCAGCAGCAGGAACTGCGTGAAGGCCACCAGATACATCAGCCCATACCAGCGAATGGCCAGCGGACCGATCTGCAGGGCAACGGGATCGAACTGGGGATGAGTGAGCATGTCGGGGAGAAGAAGAAAGCACAGCCCGGCGAGTTGCACCGCACCGGGCAGCGGTCCAACAGACGGCCGCTTCATGCACGCAATTCTGACATGCTTTGACGGGCAGGTGCCGGGGGACGGGCTGCCCCTCTGCCCCCCCGCAGCACCCACATCAGGTGCTGAACATGCAGTCTCCCGCCGAAGTCCATGCTGCAGGGTGAATCATGGCATCATTCCTCCCCGCGTTGGCCTCAGCCGTGGCCGACAGAATACTCTCACAACAGGCAAAACAGGCCGCTTCGCCAGGCAGGGCAACGTTGGCAATGCACCGGCTCAGGAACGGCCGGCGCGCCCCTTGCGGAAACCCTCGAAGGTATCGGCCACACGCTGTTTGGCGCGCTTCTCGTATTCGGCCATCTCGACCTGGCGACGGTCACGGCCGAACATCCGCTCGAAGAACTCAAACCACACGAACGCGGCCGCCAGCGGTGCCAGAATCCACCACCAGCTCCAGGTGGCCACCGGATCCACCTCGAACCACTTCAGTACCAGCAGCAGCGCGCCGCACCAGACCAGCCACATAGAGCATCCCTCTGTCATTGGATCGTTCCGGTGCGGCCCTGACGCACGCCATGGACGCGTTCCCTGATGGAGGCGTGCAGGACGGCGCCGGGCAAATCACCGGGCTTCTGCAGCATAGAGCCGGCCGGCGCAACCTGCAGCCATCCGGTGCCGGGCGGTTGCCCGCAGGGCGGCAGGCGGCACCCGGTACGTGGCGTGGATCTGTTCATTCACGCTTTGTTGATTCATGCCTTGAACATGAGCGGGATGGTGCCTTCCGCCATGTCCACCCAGCCGGCCCCGTCCATCTTCCCTTTGGCATGGCCCGGATGAGGTTCTCCTGCCTGATACGTGTCACCGCCAATGAGAAACTGATCCGCCTGCCAAAGCAAAACGGGCCCACCTGGGCGAGGATGGCGGCCAGGCGACCACCACCCATCCGCTCGAGCGGCCCGCGTGACGCATTTCCGCGACACATCATGAACTGTCGATAGAATGTCGTTGTTCAGCAACAACGAGGGCCCGCGCGGGCCCCTTGCTGAATTCCTCCCTGGTTGGTTTTTGCCCGGACTTCGGTCCGGGCTTTTTTCATGTGAGGAACATCATCTGGTAGCGGGCCACGAGTGCATGCCAGCCCGAAGCTTCACAGCGCGACCTCTCCCATGATTTCATCATCGGGATCGACAGGGTGATTCTCCGTCTGGACATCAGGGGCCAATAGATAGGCGGGAATGTCCCGAAGATTTCGCCCCTGTTCAATATCACGAGCCAATAGTCGAAGAAACGTCTCCACAGCATACCCTTCGCAGGTTTCCTGCTTTCTCATACAGATCTCTCCTCCAATAATCCGACCGCCACCTCGGCCAGCGCCAGCAGTTCTTCCTCCGTGGCGCCATCCTGCGCCTGGATAGACATGCCCTGGATCATTGCCCCGATGAAGCGGGCCAGCGCCGCAGCGTCGGTATCCGGCCTGAACTCACCCGCCCCGATGGCGGCACGGATACGGCGCTCGAACATGGCCACGGCCGCATTGCGCAGTGCCGCCACATGATCGGCCTCCGCCTGGTGCTCACGGGCACAGCGCAGCGTGGCCGTGGACACCATGCAGCCACGTGGCAGATCCGGCCGGCTGAAGGCCGTCGCTGAGCGGCGCAGCATCTGCGTGAACCCGGCCAGCGCCGACGGCTGTTCCAGCGCCTGCACCGACGCCGCACCGAACACTCGCTGGTAATGCGCCAACACCTCCCGGTACAGCCCCGATTTCGAGCCGAAGGCCGCATACAGGCTCTGCGGTGTGATGCCCATGGCCGCCGTCAGGTCGGCAATCGAGGCGCCCTCGTAGCCCAGCTTCCAGAAGGTCAGCGTGGCCTGATGCAGCACCGTCTCCCGATCGAAGGCCGGCGGTCGCCCCCGGCGGCGCGCGGGCCTGCCGGATGCCCCCTCCCTCGATGACGCCTCCATCTGATGTGAGCCCGCTCTCCCCGGGCTGGCATCCGGCGCTGACACCTGATCCGGTGCCTGCGGGCGGTCCGTCCGTGACAGCCCACCAGGAACGACGGACAGCCCATTGGAAGCAGCGTCCGACTGCCCACCCTTTTTCATAACGACCACTCTTGAATTATCCAGATCGATGGCGTAGATTTCCGGAACGATCGATGTGATTATTCCATACAAAGCTGAAGGGGTCAGCCACGGGCAGATCTGCCTCCCGCCGACTGCCCCCCTGCAACCCCTGCAAATCCTGCAAACATTGCGAAGCCTGCGAAACGCCACGGACGACGAACGGTCCTGCGAATCGCCACGCGACACCAACACAGAAGGAGCCTCACCATGATGCCTGCCGACCATCCCCCCGCCCCGACGTTCGATACCCTCGACACCGTCATCACCCAGGCGGTGCAGGAAGAACGCATCGTCGGCACCGTCGTGCTGGTAGCCCACCACGGCCAGATCGTCTACCAGCGCGCCGCCGGCTGGGCCGACCGCGAAGCGAAAAAGCCGATGCAGCCGGACACCATTTTCCGCCTGTCCTCGGTCACCAAGCCAATGGTGACCGCCGCCGCCATGCGGCTGGAAGAAGAAGGCAGGCTGCCGCTGCAGGCCCCCGTCACCCGCTGGCTGCCGGATTTCCGGCCCAGAGCCCCCCAGGCAGCCCAGGCGACGCAGACAGAGACAGCAGAACCTCGTCGCCCCACCATCACCATCGAGCAGCTGATCACCCACACCAGCGGACTCAGCTACAGCTTCATGGAAGACAGGAACAGCCCGTACGCACGTGCCAAAGTATCGGACGGGCTGAACATGGACATCAGTCTGGCCGAAAACCTCAAACGGCTGGGCAGCGTGCCGCTGGTTTACGAGCCGGGCAAGGGCTGGCGCTATTCGCTGTCCATCGACGTGCTGGGCGGCGCGATGGAGGCCGAAACCCACCAGTCACTGCCCGACATCGTACGTGAAACCGTGACAGGCCCGCTGGGCATGAAGGACACCGGCTTTGCCGTGACCGACCCGGATCGGCTGGCCGTGCCCTACAAGGATGCACCGGCAAAGGACAGTGCCACGGCACCCACCTCCGGCCGCAACGGCACGAACGCCAGTGGCAGCAACACACACAGCAGCAACGGCGACAAACAAACCAGCGACGGCAGCACGCACAGCAGCGACAGCAGGCATGATGACAACCATGCAGAGGCGGCACGCGCCGCGCCCCGCATCCGCGCGGCCATCCGCATGCAGGCACAGGACACACTGGACACCGGCAGCGGCATCCTGAACTTCGACAACGACCATGTCTGGAAAAGGCAGGGCTATCCGTCGGGCGGCGGCGGCATGGTGGGCACAGCGCCGGATTTCATGAAATTCCTGCTCAGCCTGCGGCCCGGGGCGCAGAAGCGCGTGCTGAAACCGGAAACGGTCGCGCGAATGATGCAGCCGCATGTCAACCCTGCCTGGCTGGACTTCATGAAACCGGGCTGGAGCTGGGGCTATGGCTGGGCCGTGCTGGATGACCCCGCCAGGGCCCACACCCCGATGAGCCGCGGTACGCTGCAGTGGGGCGGCGTGTACGGCCACCACTGGTTCTACGATCCGGTGAAGGACGTGGCGGTGGTGGCCTTCACCAACACCTCGGTGGAAGGCATGAACGGCCCATTCACGACGGATGTGGTCGATGCCGTATACGCTGCGGTAAACGGTTCCCCAGGGAAATAATCAACGAGGCAGCCTCATCCTGCCAGAACGCCTTTTTCCAAAGGAATTTTTATTTTCTGACAGGAAGGTTCCATCCTGAACGACCGCAACCCCGCATCGCTGCAGCTTCAAAAAATGGTGTGCCGTATTCCGTCGAAACCTCTGGAACACGGCACACCGCTGACAGGTACACTTGCCCGGCTGCGCGCATACCGGGAGCCCTGACAGAAACTGATGGGCACCCGCACGCCCGCGCTGTTTACTTCACGGCATCGATCAGGTTGCCATAGCCCTCTTCCTGCATTTTTTCCAGCGGGATGAAGCGCAGGCTGGCCCCGTTGATGCAGTAGCGCAGGCCGCCCTTGTCACGCGGACCGTCGGGAAACACATGGCCCAGGTGCGAATTGGCCGCATGGCTGCGCACCTCGGTGCGGATCATGTTGAAGCTGGTATCCCGGTGTTCGGTTACGGCCGACTTTTCGATGGGCTTCGTGAAGCTGGGCCAGCCGCAGCCGGAATCGAACTTGTCCTTCGAGCTGAACAGCGGCTCGCCACTCACCACGTCCACATAGATGCCGGGCGCGAACAGGTGGTCGTACTCGTGCGTGAAGGCGCGCTCGGTGCCGGCCTGCTGCGTCACCCGATACTGCTCGGCCGTGAGCTTCGATTTCAGGTCGGCATCGGACGGTTTCTGGTAGGAAGCCGCATCAAAACCCTTGTTTGCCGCATTGCCTGCATCCGCCCGCACGCCGGCCTGTGCAGGATTGCCAGCCTGTTTGCCGGGCAGCGGCTCGTCGGCCTTGCGCACATCGATATGGCAGTAGCCGTTGGGGTTTTTCATCAGGTAGTCCTGATGGTATTCCTCGGCGTCATAGAAGTTCTGGAGCGGCTGGTTTTCCACCACCAGTGGGCGGCTGTATTTTTTCTGCTCGGCTTCCAGCGCACGCTGGATGACGGCCTGCTCGGCAGGGTCCGTGTAGTACACGCCGGTACGGTACTGCGCACCGCGGTCATTGCCCTGCTTGTTCAGGCTGGTCGGGTCGATGATGCGGAAATAGTATTGCAGGATATCGTCCAGGCTCAGACGGTCGGCATCGTAGGTCACCTTCACCGTTTCGGCATGGCCGGCGCCACGGATTACGTCCTCGTAACTGGGGTTTCTGGTGTGGCCGTTGGCGTAGCCCGACACGGCATCCACCACACCCGGAATGCGCTGAAAATACGCTTCCACGCCCCAGAAGCAGCCACCGGCCAGATAGATGGTTTTGGTGTTCATGACTTTGTCCGATTTTTTGGAGTCGGGTTGATAGTAGGTCTGCGCAGAAGGCGCCAGACGGGAGATATCGGCCTCTTCGGGATTGTCGATGATGGCCAGCGCCTGCGCCTCGGTGATGCGGCCACGGATGACGCGCACCACGGCCCCGTCTTCATTCAGCACCACCCAGGACGGATAGACCTTCACGCCCAGCTGCCGCGCCAGCAGACCACCATTGTCCACCAGCACCGGCATGTGCGGATAGTCCCTGACGAGGGCCGAATACCAGGTGGTGAACTCACCGGCCGGCTTTTCGCGCAGAAAGCCGGGCGAGGCCAGCGTGACCAGATTGGCACCAGCAAAGCGTTTGTCGGCCGCCCAGGCATTGGTGTCGGCCAGCTCGGCCAGACACAGCGGGCACCAGCTGGCCCAGAACTTCACCAGCGTGGGCCTGCCCGCCTTGATGTAGGACGTAGCCGGCTTGCCCTGCACGTCCTGCAGTTTGGACAGATAGGCCAGCGGCGTACCCTTGAGCCCCGGCGGCAGCTCGCTGCCCGGCTGGTCGGCACCCTTGCCCGCCGCACCGGCCGTCCCCAGCGCCAGCGGATTGCTGCCCGCACTGGGTATGCCACCAAAGAAAGCCAGGAACATCAACACCAGCAGCACCACCAGAAGCAGGTTTCTGGGGGTGAACAGTCTCTTCATGATCTTCTCCCCTGAGAGGATGGGGGCCGCCACGATGGAGGCCCGATATCCACTTGGTCGAACGGGACGGAGAAGAGATTACAGCAAAGCGTGCGAGACCGTGCGCAGGTGACCCGTAGCCGACAGGGAGCCGGCGGGCAAAAACCGGCGGTTTACGCCGCTTTCGCCCGGTCTGCCTCGGAGGTGAAGGCATCGGCGTAGAAGTTTGCGCCATCCAGCCCGCACTGGGCCACGAAGTCGCGCCGCGCGGATTCCACCATGATGGGGGCACCGCAGGCATAGACCTCCCAGTCGGCCATCGATGGCAGGTCGGCCATCACCGCCTGGTGCACGAAGCCGGTACGACCCTGCCAGGCATCGGCCGGCGTAGCGTCGGACAGCACGGGGATGTAGGTAAAGTGCTGCAGCTCCCGTTCCCACTGGCGGCAGAGCGCATCGTGATACAGGTCCGCCGGGCGGCGCCCCCCCCAGTACAGACGCACCGGACGGCTGAACTGGCCATTGGCCTGCAGCGCCGCAATACGCTCGACAATGGCCTTGATGGGCGCAAAACCCGTGCCGCTGGCCAGCAGCACCACCGGCCGCTCGCTCTCCTCGCGCAGGAAGAAGGTGCCGAACGGGCCTTCCATGCGAAAGATCTCGCGCTCCCTCAACGCCGGTCGCGGCCCCACCCCGAACACCCGGTCGGTGAAATGGCCGCCCGGCAGATGACGGATGTGCAGCTCCACATCGGCCAGCGTGTCGGGCGCCGTGGCCATGGAATAGCTGCGGCGCACCCCATCCGGGAAGATCAGGTCCACGTACTGGCCGGGCAGATACTGCAGCCGCTCGTTGAACGGCAGCTGCAGGCGGATACATCGCACATCCGCCGCCAGCGGCCCGATGCTGCGCACCCGCACCGGCAGCTTGCGCACCGGAATGGTGCCTGCCCCGGCCACCACCGTGGCTTCGATCTGCAGATCCGACGTGGCTTTGGCCGTGCACAGCAGCGCATAGCCCTGGGTGATCTCGGATGACGACAGGGCCGACGCCTGATGGTCGCCCTGCACTACACTACCCTCCGTGACCAGCGACTTGCACGAACCGCAGGCCCCGTTCTTGCACCCATAGGGCAGCACGATGCCCGCATCCAGCGCGGCTTCCAGCACCGAGGTCTCGGCATCCACCTCGAACTGCTTGCCGCTGGGTGAAATCGTTACGTTATAGCTCATGTCAACTCCCGTCAGAACCAGAACAGGACAAACCCGGCATTATCCCGCAGTTCCGCGGGTTTTTCGCCGTCAACGATTGTTGATCATCGGCTGTGGCGACATAGGTCAACGTCTGGTGAAACAGCTGCACCACGGCTGGCGCGTCATCGGGCTGGCGCGGGAAGACGCCACACTGGCCAAGGTGCGGGCAACGGGGGCCATGGCGGTGAAGGCGGCCGACATCGGCAAACGCAACCTGACCGCGTGGGCAACGAAGGTGATGCATCTGGCGCCGCCCGACTGTGCCGACGGCGAGATCAACGACCGGCTGACGCGCTTCTGGCTGCACGCGCTGGCCCGTGCCCGCGGACAGGCAGCCCGGCGACTGTCGGCCGGCATGGGGCTTTCGAACCATCGGGCCACGCGTCATCCCGTCTACCCGCCGCGCAGGCAGCGACGTGACCCATCCACCCGGCTGGTGCACCAGCTGGCGCCGCTCTATCTGGCCCCCCTGAACGTGGCCGCCCAGCGCCGAAGCAAGGACCGGACACGGGGTGGCGGGCAGCATGGCGGGCGGGGGCAGGCAAAACGCTTCGTCTATATTTCCACCACCGGCGTCTATGGAGACCGTCAAGGTGCCTGGACGTACGAGACCGACACACCCCGCCCGCTGACCGACCGGGCCTGGCGCCGGGTGGATGCCGAGCGGCAGGTGCGCTTTGGCACGCGTGCGTGGCGCGAAACATCACCATCTTCCCCGGCCACGGCGCGACCCCATGGCGGGCTGCACCAGCCGGGGGTTTCGGCGCTGATCCTGCGCGTGCCGGGCATCTACGCCGGCGACCGGCTGCCGCTGGAACGGCTGCGGCAGCAGGTACCGGTGCTGACGCGTGCGGATGACGTGATCACCAACCACATCCATGCCGACGATCTGGCACGTATCTGCCGCATCGCCCTCCTGCGCGGGCCACGGCAGCGGGTCATCAACGCGGTGGACGACACGCAGATGACGCTGGGCGACTACATGGATGCGGTGGCGGATGCATTCGGGCTGGCAAGGGCGCCGCGGCGGTCGCAGGCCGAGCTGGAACAGGTATTGCCGGCGGTGCGGATGAGCTTCATGCGGGAGTCGCGACGGCTGGGCAATGCGCGGCTCAGGCGGGAGCTGGGGGTGAAACTGCGGTGGGGGACGGTTGCAAGCTTTCTTGCACACGCATCCCCTCTTCGGATCAAAAATCAGACCAAAAGCTGAATCTTCCCGGGCCTTCAGGCCACAAGCCAAGGATTGACAACTTCAACCCCTGCAGCTTCATAAGGCGCTGTATCCCGCGATGCAACGATAAAGCCCCGGGACGCAGCAATAGCCGCTATATAGCCATCTGGCACAGGGAAACCACGCCCGCGCTGCCTTGCAAGAAGCGCCAGATCAGCATAGCAACGCGCCGCTTCTGCATCAAAAGGCAAAATCCGCTCATTAAACACGGCCAGCAGCCGCAAAAAAGCCGCATGGAGCAAATTTCGGCGTTTGCCAACAGGCAATGCGTTGATACCAAACAATTCCTCTGCCAGTGTAACACTTGAAACATAGAGCGTATTGAGATCCTGCTCATTGAGCCATGCCATCACTGCAGACGACGAATCCGGCTTCATGGCCTCAGAGACCACGTTGGTATCGAGTACGATCATTCGTCAAAACTCATCGGCTGAGCAGGCGTACGGTCCCGCAGCCTTTCCATGAATTCAAAGTCCTCCCGAGTCAGGCCAAGATCCCTGCCAATGGCCGCCAGCGCATCACCAGCCCGGACCCGCTCCTGTGGTTTGAGCACGGACGCGAGAATGGCTCGCACCTCAGCTTCAGCACTGCGACCATGTTCGGCCGCCCGAACGCGCAGAGCACGGTGGATATCGTCAGGAACGTTTCGAACTGTGAGAACACCCATGGTAATCGGATCCAATCAGAAGACATGACAGCAATTCTACAGCAATGCTGTCATTCGAGATAGCAGGTACCAGTTCAGCACAAGCCTCCCTCGCGATTGAACGGCCCGGTAGCTCCTCCTCTCCTGTTCAGAATCGGGACCCATCTATCGGCCTTCCAAGTCTTGGTGTGTCATCGGCGCGACCGGTTCTGGCCTCTCCTGCAAGGGGACTTGCCAACCCTCCCCGGTTTCAGGTTAGAATCGCAGCTTCTGCAGCACCTGCCGGTGTAGCTCAGTTGGTAGAGCAGCGCATTCGTAATGCGAAGGTCGGGAGTTCGACTCTCTTCACCGGCACCAGATTTTCGAAAAGGCCACCCTTGCGGTGGCCTTTTTGCTTTAGCCAAACAGCCCTCGAATCCAGGACAGCAGCGACAATATTATCTGAGCAAAACCGTACAACCGGTTTTCAACCCTCTGCTTCCTGGCATCTGCACCATATTCCCTAAAGAATTCATCAAGTCGGCTACGAATTTCATTCACAGCCTCTCCAGATCCGCCGACCCGAACTCCAGGGTAATCCCCCCATTTTTGATCGACATCAGAAGTAGAGTGATCAGGCGGTAATGGCGTACCGCTGCCTGGGGGTGATGCCGCCCCTCGGGCAGGCTACGGCTCATGCCCGGAGATTTCTTCTTGTGGTCTTTCCCGCGGGCGCCAGCGAGTCATGCCGGCCGCTCCGATGACACATCAGCTCGCTGGGC
This sequence comes from Lautropia dentalis, assembly GCF_003892345.1. GTDB lineage: Bacteria > Pseudomonadota > Gammaproteobacteria > Burkholderiales > Burkholderiaceae_E > Lautropia > Lautropia dentalis. Next base: position 1,517,935 of record NZ_RRUE01000001.1, on the reverse strand, counting down.
GGGCAGCGGTCTTCATGCCATCAGGTTCATTGCAGCACGCCCCAGCCGTGTCTGGTCTCCCTGGCCTGCCAGCAGCCCAGCCACCGACACATCCTCGTCAATAGCCTCCCAATGCAGGCCGTAGTTGCCAATCTCCACCTGTGCACGCTGCTTCGGCGTGGCCTTCAGCAACCGCGGAAACCACGCAAGTGGCACCCCGATGGTCCGACCATCCGAAAGGTCCACCCACATCGTGTCGTCATCAAAGCGAACCGTCGTCGCTTTCACCGAAGTGCCCATTCCATGCGCTCCTGATGGTTTCGACATGCAACTCCACCACAAGAACCAGTTCTACCTGCTCCACCCGGGAAAACCCGTCACAGAAAGCAATCCGCACAGAGGGGTACAACCAGAGCTTTGCTTCCTTGCCGCCAGCCCTGCAATGAGCCACTTGCCCGGCGCTATTACGATCTGGCCCACGAGCTGTTCCACGCACTTACATGGGACGCCATGCAGCCCGAGCATCGGGAATCGAATTCTCTTGAAGATCGTGCTCGTGGCAAACGTATCGAGCAGCTGGCCAACAGTTTTGCAGCAGCGCTGCTCATGCCCACTGCAGCCCTGAGTCAGCTCATCGACCAGCGTCGTACTGACGATTCAGCCTATCTGGCCGACATCGCAGCCCAGCTGCGGGTAGCGCCTTCTGCACTGGCCTGGCGTCTGTTCAATCTGCGCTGGATCGACAAGTCCATGGTAGAGGCACTGAAAGCCGAACGACAGCGGCTTGCTCATTCTCCTGCACCCAAGCGCTTCTCACCCTCCTTTGTCGGCATGCTGCATCGTGCCATCGACCATGGCCAACTGTCGGCACGCAAGGCAGCCAAGACGATGGGCATGAATCTCTCGCAGTTGGCGGAGCTGTTTGCCGAGCATTCCATGGCCTCACCGTTTGAACTGTGAGGCGCCCCTACCATGCAGCATACCGCTGTTCCACAAGGGCGCCTTCGCGTTTTCGTGGATACGAACCGGTACGGCACTACCGCCATGCGTGGCTCGAAGAAATCAAGGTCAAGGTTCGGCTTGGCATCATCCCTTGACCGGGTACCTGCTACCCCTGCTGCTGCACCCCCTCCGGCACTTCCACCGGCGGCAGCTTGTGTTTCTCCACAAACGCCGCAAACCCGGCCATGAACCTGATCAGGCTGCTCCGGGCGGCCTCGTCGGTCAGTTTGCCCTGCCCGTCCACGGTGTCCTGTGCACGCGACAGCAGCATGCCCCCTTCGCCGTAGATGACGGTGCCGAGGAACTTCAGCGTGGGCAGCCAGGCGGCCTGACCGAGAACGGTCCCGAAGCCGCCCATCGAGGCGCCCATCAGGCCCACCGGGCGGCCGTTGAACACGGCTTTCATGTCGGCGCGGGATACCCAGTCGATGGCGTTTTTCAGCACTCCGGGCACGCCGTTGTTGTATTCGGGCGTGGCCAGCAGCAGGCCGTCGTGCGCCAGAATCTTCTCTTTCAGGCGCAGCACGGCATGAGGGATGCCTTCACTGGATTCGATGTCACCATCGTAGAGCGGGATGCCGTGCAGGGTGACGACGGTGGTCTCGACCCCTTCGGGCGCCAGTTCGGCCGCGGCGTTGGCCAGGGCGGTGTTGAAGGAGCCGGCACGCAGGCTGCCGGAAACGATGAGGATGGAGGTCATGGTTGCAGTCCTTCCTGGGCGCAGATGGCCTGCACACCCTTGTTGGCGGCCACGCGGTTGTAGAGGTCTTCCAGCCGTTTGAGGGCGCCGATGTCGAGTTTAAGGCCACGCGCCCAGCGCAGAATGACGTAGCAGTACACATCGGCCACGGAAATGTCCTCGCCCCCCAGCCATTGGGTGGTGGCCAGCCGGTCGTCGGCCTGTTTCAGCATCTTGACGATCTGCTCGCGGGCAGCCTGCTGGGCTGCAGCCTTCACGTCGTCGCTCATCCAGTCCGGGGCATGGAAGAGCGGCGAGAAGGCCTTGTGCACGTCGGCATTCAGGAAGGCCAGCCAGCGCCAGGCCAGGGCCTTGCCCTGCGGGGTGCTGCTGCCGAACAGTTTCGCTTCGGGGTGCAGGCTGTCGAGATAGGCCAGGATGGCAACGTTCTGCGTAACGACCAGCTCACCATCGACCAGCAGCGGCACGGCCCCCTGGGGATTGAGCTTCAGATAGGCCGGCGCCTTCATCTGTTCGATGGTGACGCCTTCTGCCTCGTAGGGCTTGCCGATCCACGCCAGGGCGGTGTGGGGCACCATGGAACAGGCGCCGGCTTTGTAGAACAGTTTCATGTGTTTCTCCGAGTCTTCTCGCGACACAGGGAAGTTACCACGAACCGGACACCGGGCGGGCGCCCGGGGCCGTGGCATGAACGTGACAGGAAGAGAAGCAGACAGACATCGGCCTCCAGGCGGGCGCCCCGTTGGCCACACGCCATCTCTCAGTGCATGCCGCCGAACCGGCCACTGTTGAAGTCCAGGATGGCCTGCTGGATCTCTTCGCGGGTGTTCATCACGAAGGGGCCGTAGCCGGCAACCGGTTCATCGATGGGCTCACCGGCCATCAGCAGCACCCGGGCATCGGCTGCCGCCTCCAGCGTCAGCCCACTGCCCTCACGCGACAGGGTGACCAGCCGGCCTTCGGTCACTTCCTGCCCGTTGACCTGTACGGAACCCGCCTGCACCAGCAGCAGGGTGGTCCAGCCATCGGGCTGCAGCAGGCTGGCGGTCTGACCGGCCGGCAGGCGTACGTCCCAGACATTCATTGGGGTGTGCGTCTGGGCCGGACCGGTATGGCCGTCGAACTCACCAGCAATGACACGCACGACCCCCTGCCCCAGGCCAACGACAGGAATCTGTCTGGCGGTGATGCTCTGATAGCGCGCCGGGGTCATCTTGTCCTTCGCGGGCAGGTTGACCCACAGCTGCACCATCTCGAAGGGGCCACCGCGGCGGCTGTAGGCCTCCGAGTGGAACTCTTCGTGGATGACGCCGGCCCCGGCGGTCATCCATTGCACATCCCCCTTGCCGATCACGCCACCAGCGCCAGTGGAGTCGCGGTGTTCGACCTCACCGTCGTAGACGATGGTCACGGTTTCGAAGCCGCGGTGCGGGTGCCCGCCCACGCCTCTGGGATGGCCGCTGTTGGGAGCAAAGGTGGTGGGCGCGGCGTAGTCCATCATCAGGAAGGGGCTGCGGGCAGCGGCACCGTGGTTGTAGCCGAACATGCCATGGACCGGGAAGCCGTCACCCACCCAGTGGCGGCCGGGTTTGTCGCCAATCTGGACAATGGCCTTGGCCGCGGTGGACAGGTGCGGGGAGGTGTGGACGACGGCATCGGCCACGGGGGTGACCATGTTTGTGGTGGTGCTCGGGGTTGCGCTCATGGTTCGCTCCTTGTGAAAGGCACGGGCCTTTCCGTGGTGGGCACCTGCCATGGGCAGGTGCGCCGGGTTTCGTTTCGGACGAGAGGCTGCGTCGCTGGCCGGGTGGTCTGGACGGATCCGTTTCAGGTGCAAGAGGCTCCGAGGACCGTGTCGCAGCCCGGGATACCTGGATCGGCCGGTGTTGCGAAACCGTGTTCCGGCGCAGGAACAGTATAGAATGAATATTAAGGACAAACGACTGATCTGATAACATACTGAAAATACACTTCATCGTTTCATATATAGAACGATGATCTGTCCCCAATTCCTGCCATCTCTGCCGCTGACAGTCCATTCCTGCCCCCTTTCCTGATCCTGACTGCGTTCGTGTCCCGGGCAACCGGCACTTTGGCCAACGCAGCTTTGTTTCCCCATTTGGCATCTCATCTCATGCAGGACCTCAACGACCTCGCTTATTTCGCCGCCGTAGCCGACCATGGCGGTTTTGCGCCGGCCGGCCGGGCGCTGGGCATGCCCAAGTCCAAACTCAGCCGGCGAATCAGCCAGCTGGAGGAACGGTTGGGTGTACGGCTGTTTCATCGCACCACGCGCCGGTTTGCGCTGACCGACACGGGCCATGCACTGCTGGCCCATGCGCACGCCATGCTGGCCGAGGCCGAGGCTGCCGAGGCGCTGGTGAACGAGCAGTCCACGGCACCGCGAGGCACGGTGCATCTGTCGTGTCCGCCGGCCCTGCTGCAGGCGGCGGTGGGCAGCATGCTGACGCGCTTTCTGAATGCCTGGCCGCAGATCCGCCTGCACATCCAGGCCACCAACCGGCCGGTGGATGTGTGGGAAGGGGGCGTGGATATTGCGCTGCGGGTCCGTGCGCCCGGTACGCCGCTGCCGCTGGAGGAAACGGTGAAGGTGCTGGCCATCAGTCCGCATGTACTGGTGGCCGCGCCCTCACTGCTGACCAGTGCGGCACCACCCGCCCAGCCGGATGATCTGGCCGCCCTGCCCGCGCTGTCGCTTGGGCACCGCGCCGAAGGGCATGTGTGGACGCTGTGGAATGCCGACGGCGAACGGGCCCAGATACCGCATGTGCCGCGGCTGGTGGTGGACGATGTGGCGGTGCTGCGCTGTGCAGCGCTGGCCGGTGCGGGCTGCGCCATCCTGCCGCTGATGATGATCTTCGACGATCTGCAGCGAGGCGACCTGCTGCCGCTGCTGCCCGGCTGGCAGCCGGAGCCGGGACAGGTGCAGGCCGTGTTCGCGTCGCGCCGGGGCATGAGGCCGGCGGTGCGGCAGCTGCTGGATGCGCTGGGCGAGGCGTTCGGCGCGCTGGTGAAGGATGGACGGTGTGTGGCTGCGGCCGGCACAGGAGACGGGAAAACCCTGGACGACTTCGTCGATTTTCTGGTGCAGGTGGGTGACCGGCATGACGGTCAACGTCTGAAAGCCGAACTGCCGGAGCGCGATTGGGAATAGTGCGTGGTCGGCACAACGGGCGTTTTGGTTTGGTGCAAAATCTGGGGGTTGCAGGATCCTGCGGCCAGTGAGGTGACTGCTGGCCGGGACAGCCCTGCCCATGCTGCGGAGATGCGCCGTCTGCCCTGTCACGTTCAGACGGCCCCCTGATTTCAGACATTCATCATGCCCACTGAAGCCTCCCCTTCGTCCGAACCGGCAACACCCACCGGCGGCGTGCCAGCGCCTTCCTCCCATGAGGGCACTTCGCACAGTACCTCTTCCCCCATCCATGAAGGCCGCTTGCCCCGCACCTCTCCCCCTGCCCATGGGGGCATCTCACCCGGTACATCTTCTCTTGGCCATGAGGGCACCCCACCCGGTACATCTTCTCTTGGCCATGAGGGCACCCCACCCGGCACTTCTTCCCCCGTCCATGGTGGCACCTCGCCCCGCACATCTTCCTCTGTGCATGAGAGCCCCCCAGCCGGCGCATCGGCTCCCGGGTCCCTTCCCTCAGAATCCCGCCCCTTTCACTGGACGCTCAGGACCCAGGGTGGCGTGATTGCCCCGGACGAACGGCTGCCGTGGCCGCAGATGGTGGCCATGGGGCTGCAGCACGTGGTGGCCATGTTCGGTGCCACGGTGCTGGCGCCGCTGCTGATGGGCTTCGATCCGAACATCGCCATCCTGATGTCGGGGGTGGGCACGCTGATCTTCTTCTTCATCGTGCGCGGGCGGGTGCCCAGCTATCTGGGGTCGAGCTTTGCATTCATCAGCGTGGTGATCGCGGCCACGGGCTATGCGGGGGGTGGGGACAATGCCAACCTGCCGGTGGCACTGGGCGGGATCATCGCCTGCGGTGTGCTGTATGTGCTGATCGGGCTGATCGTCAATGCGGCGGGCACGCGCTGGATCGAGCGGATGATGCCACCGGTGGTGACGGGTGCCGTGGTGGCGGTGATCGGCCTGAATCTGGCACCGGTGGTGGTGAAAGGTGTCAATGCCAACGATTTCGACCGCTGGATGTCGCTGGCCACGGTGCTGTGTGTAGGTAGCGTGGCGGTGTTTGCACGCGGGGCCATCCAGAAGCTGCTGATCCTCGTCGGGTTGATGTCGGCCTACGTGCTGTACTGGCTGCTGACCAATGTGCTGGGGCTGGGGACGCCCATCGATTTCGGGCCGGTGGTGCAGGCACCGTGGATCGGGCTGCCGCGCTTCACGGCGCCGGCCTTCTCCACGGAGGCCATTCTGCTGATCGCACCGGTGGCGCTGGTGCTGGTGGCCGAGAACCTCGGACACATCAAGGCGGTGTCGGCCATGACGGGGCGCAATCTGGATTCGTCGATTGGCCGGGCGTTCATCGGTGACGGGGTGGCCACCATCGTGTCGGGCAGCATCGGCGGTACGGGGGTAACCACCTATGGCGAGAACATCGGCGTGATGGCAGTGACGCGCGTCTATTCCACGCTGGTGTTCGTGATTGCGGCACTGGCAGCCATCTGCCTGGGCTTTTCACCGAAGTTCGGAGCGGCCATTTCCACCATCCCCACCGCGGTGCTGGGTGGAGTGTCGATCGTGGTGTTCGGGCTGATCACCATTGCCGGGGCCCGCTTCTGGGTGGAGAACCGCGTGGACTTCAGCCAGAACGGCAACCTGATCGTGGCGGCGGTGACGATGATCCTCGGTGCCGGCGACTTCACGCTGCAGTTCGGCGATTTCAAGCTGGGCGGCATCGGGACGGCCACCTTCGGAGCGATCATCCTGAATGCGCTGCTGAACCGCAAGAAGGCCGTGTGAGCCCTCTGCTGGCCAGCCGCCCTGCGGATAAACCGGCAGCATGGGTCACGCGATCAGAATGGCCCGAAAATCGTTGACGTTGGTGCCGGTCGGGCCGGTGATCAGCAGATCGTTCAGGGCGGCAAAGAAGCTGTAACTGTCGTGATCCTGCAGGAAACGGCGTGGATCGAGCCCGGCCGCCCGGGCCCGCTGCAGCGTGTCGGGGCCGATGAGGGCGCCGGCGGCATCTTCGGTGCCGTCGATGCCATCGGTGTCGGCCGCCAGTGCCCAGACACCCCGCTGTGCCCCCAGGGCCAGTGCCATGGCCAGCAGGCATTCGGTGTTGCGGCCACCCCGGCCCGCACCCTGCGGGCCGATGGTGACGGTGGCCTCGCCGCCCGACAGCAGCACGGCTGGCGCCGGCAACGGCTGACCGTAGAGCGCCACGGCACGGCCGATACCAGCCAGCACCGTACCCATCTGGGCGGCCTCGCCTTCCAGTGCGTCACCGAGGATGAGCGGGGTGAGGCCCAGGTCGCGAGCCGCACGGGCCGCCGCCTGCAGGGACATCATCGGCGCGGCGATGATGTGCAGTGTGTGATCGGGATGGGGCCGCACCGGTGGCTGCGGCGTATCCAGAACCTGCAGGGCCGCAGGTGGCAGCTGCATGCCGTAACGGGCCACGATCTCGCGGGCCTGGGCCTGCGGGTCGGCAGATGCAGCCCCTGCGATTTCGGGCCGCCTGGCCTGGTCAGCATCCCCAACCGAGCCCCCGTCTGTATCACCACCTGTTTCCCTGTCGGAAACCGAACGATTTTCACCGATGACATCCAGCCAGCCATCAAGATCAGCCACGGTCGGTCCCGAGGCGATGATGGCCGGATCATCACCCGGCACGTCGGAAACGATCAGTGTGCAGAGCCGCGCGGGCATGGCTGCCTGAGCCAGCCGTCCCCCCTTGATGGCAGATAGCTGGCGGCGCACGACATTCATTTCATGAATGGTGGCGCCGCTGTGCAGCAGGGCGCGATTGACGGCCTGCTTGTCGGCCAGCGTCATGCCGGCAGCCGGCAGGGTCAGCAGTGACGAACCGCCGCCCGAAATCAGCGCCACCACGAGATCATCCGGCGTCAGTCCCTGCACCGCCTGCAGGATGCGCCGTGAGGCCCGCACGCTGGCCTCATCCGGTACCGGGTGTGCGGCTTCGAGCACGGTGATGCGGCTGGGGGCGGCCGTACCGCCGGCAGCAGCGAGTCCCCCAGCCACCGGGATGCCGCCTGTAGCTGCGACTGCGACACTGCCCGAAGCGGCGGGGCGCTCTGAGGTTGCCGTGCAGGCAGATGCGGTGGCGCCCCCCTGCTGTGGGGCCGATGCATCATGACCCGCTGCACCTGCATGGCCATAGCGGGTAACGACCACACCCGATACATCCACATCGGGCCAGGCGGCGTCCAGCGCAGCCGCCATGGCTGCCGCCGCCTTGCCGGCACCCACCACGACGCAGCGCCCCACCGGCCGTTCTGGCTGATGGCGGCGGACCGCCTCCCCCGGATCGGCGCACCGGACGGCAGCATCGAACAGCTGGCGCAGGACGGTGCGGGCCGTTGCATCGTTCCAGGTGACAGACTGGGTGGGCTGGGCGGTCATGGGGGATCTCCTGAGATCTGGGCGCTTTGGGGCGCCCGGAAGCGCGCTGCGCTACGGTAGCAGATCCATAGGCCAGCAACGAGGCAGCCCCCTCACTGGCAGAAAGGCTACGCCGTGCGCGTGCCGGTATCCCGGCACAGCCCGCTTTCAGTGGGCCAGGCGGACACGCCCCGCAGCAAAGCAGGCAGCCATTCCCCACCCAGAAACGAAAAAGGGACAGGCACACCGAACGGAATGGTGTGCGCTGTCCCCTGGCGCGTGTCACGGGCTCATTCGCCCTCGCGCCCCCCATCTGGGTACGCAGGACGAGTGGCGGGCCACAGAATCCTCGATGGCTTCAAGGCACCGTCAACACCGTCATGCGTGCCCAAAGGGAGTTTCCCCTCCAGGCCGGAGGCGTTGCCCGCCCACCCCAACCGGGGCGCAACGGGCAACGGGTGCCAGATTACTTGACGGCCACTTTTTCGCAGGCTTCGATGCAGGCCAGGCAGGACTCGTAGCAGGCCTTGCACTCGGCGTGGTGCGGAGCGTGTTCCTTGCAGGCATCGGCGCACTGCTTGCAGGCCTCGATGCACACCTTGGCCAGCACCGGGGTCAGCGGCGAGCGCTGGGCAGCCAGGCTTTCCAGGGCCTTGCACAGGGCCAGCATCTGGTTCACGCCCTTGGCGCAATCGGCCATCGACTGGTCGCCTTCGGACAGCTGGCGGATGCAGTGGGCCAGGCACACTTCGGCGTCGACCACGCATTTGCCGGCGGCAGCCAGCACGCCGTCGTACAGGCCACTATGCATGGGCATGGCGTGGTGGTTGTGGTTCATGGGGGTTTGATTGTGGTTCATGTGAGCGTGGTTGTGGCCGGTTTTCTCGGCGGCAACGGCAGCAACCGACACGGAAGCCAGCGAGGCAGCAGCGGCGCTGCCGATAAAGGAACGACGATCCATGAAAGGACTCCTGTGGAAGAGGATGTTGGAATGGAAAACCAGGGAGCGAGAGAGGCGGGAGTATAGCGGACAGGGTTGTATCACAATGAAAAACACCATTCGGTATTTTCAAAAACGGTAGCAATTCCGACAAACGGCACCTGACATGTGCCGTATTTCGCTATTTTTAATTTTCTGAATAAAAATGGATAGAAGCCAGAAAAGCCTGCAGCTTCGCCTCGTCCAGATGCCAGTGGCAGATCTCGGTATCGCCGGCCAGCAGTACCGGGACCAGCTCGTTGTAGCGGTCCACCAGCGCCTCGTCGCCATCGACATCGATGGTCTGGACCTCGAAGCCATACTGCGCCTGCCAGGGGGCCAGGGCGTCGAGCATTTTCTGGCAGAGGCTGCAGTAGCTGCGGGAAAGGACGGTGAGCTTCATGGTGACCGGACCAGAACGGGTTGGCGCATGTCAGAGCGTGTATGGAGCCGGTCCGGCGGTCTGCGGCACCGCAGTGGCTGATGCAGACTGGGCCGCAGGGACGGAACCAGCCTGGGCGGCCGGCGCAGGGGCACCGGTCGTTGCCGCCCCGGCCGCCTCGGCCTGCTGTTTCTTGAGCGACAGGCCCTTGGGCAGCGGGAAGGCCATGTTCTCTTCCACGCCTTCGAGCGGGCGTACCGATCTGGCGCCCAGTTCCTTCAGGCGGGCCACCAGTTCGTCCACGAGGATTTCGGGGGCGGAGGCACCGGCGCTCACACCCACACGCTTGCGGCCGGCCACCCATTCGGGTTTGAGTTCGGCGGCACTGCCGATCAGATAGGCTTCGCAGCCGTGGCGCTCGGCCACCTCGCGCAGGCGGTTGCTGTTGGAGCTGGACGGGCTGCCAATGATGAGCACCAGGTCACACTGCGGCGCCATGAACTTCACGGCATCCTGGCGGTTCTGGGTGGCGTAGCAGATGTCCTGCTTCTTGGGCTCGTTGATGTGGGGAAAGCGCCGGCGCAGCGCCTCGATGACAGCGCGGCAGTCGTCCACGGACAGGGTGGTCTGGGTGACGTAGGCCAGCGTCACGCCATCGGGCACCTGCAGCCGTTCGACATCGGCCTCGGTCTCGACCAGATAGATGCCATCGTCGGCCTGACCCATGGTGCCCTGCACTTCCGGGTGACCGGCATGGCCGATCATGATGACGTGATGGCCTTCCTTGCGCATCTTGGTCACTTCCACGTGCACCTTGGTCACCAGCGGGCAGGTAGCGTCGAACACGTGCAGGCCACGGTCGGCCGCCTCGGCGCGTACGGCCCGCGACACGCCGTGCGCGGAGAAGATCACGGTGGCACCGTCGGGTACCTCGTCCAGTTCTTCGACGAACACGGCGCCCTTTTCGCGCAGGTTGGAGACGACATAGTCGTTGTGGACGATCTCGTGGCGCACATAGATGGGCGCGCCGTGCAGGGCCAGCGCCCGCTCGACGATGGTGATGGCGCGGTCCACCCCGGCGCAGAAGCCACGGGGCTGTGCCAGCAGTACCGCCTCTTCACCCGGTGGCAGCTCGGCATTCAGCAGGGCTTCGACATCGCCCTGGAGGGCACCGGCCCCCGCCGGCTTGCGGTGCAGATCGACTGCGTTCAGTTCGGTTTCGGTCATTGTTCCCATACATCGGCTGCCGGGAAAACGCTCGCTGCAAACCCGGCAGGGTCACATCAGGGCCGGGGGCCTTTCACGGATGCCCGGCAGTTTCATGCCACAGCGGGGTTCAGAGCACCCCCAGCAGCTTCACCTCGAAGCGGACGGCCTTGCCGGCCAGCGGGTGGTTGAAATCGAAGACGGCACCGGTGTCGTCCTGCGACTTGAGCACGCCGGCAAAGCGGCTGCCGTCGGGCGCGGGGAATTCGACCAGGTCGCCGGGCTGATAGGTGCCGACATCGTCGGGCATGCTGTCGCGGTCGAGCAGCGCGTGGGAAACCTTCTGGATCAGATCCGGATTGCGCTGGCCGAACGCCTCGCCACCGGGCAGATCGAACACCCGGTGCTCGCCGTCGGCCATGCCAACAAGACAACTTTCTAACGCTTCGGCCATCTGGCCTATACCCAGCTGCAAGGTTGCTGGCTTACCTTCGAAGGTATTGATCACATCCGTACCGGATTCCGGCAGGGTCAGGCGGTAATGCAGCGTGAGAAACGACTGCGGACCGACCCGGACCGGGCCAGCCTCCGGTACCGGGGATGGGGCGGCCGCTGATGCGTCCACGGGGGCGCCAGCGGCATTGGATGAACCGGAAGATGGATTCACGAAACCAGATGAAACGGAATCAGACATGGATTGCGGGCCATCGTGCCCGGAAGATGACAGGAAAAGGCAGCGCCACCATGGCCGGCACGCCAACTGGCCCGATTGTATGGGACGAAGGCCGGGGTGGCACAGTGTCCGACCTGCGGACGGGCCATCCGGAATGCAGAAGAATGTGGCACGGTGTGCGGGAAGACGTCCTGCCGGCCAGCGGCACCCGGTATGCCGCCCACCGGCATGCCGTGCCCCAGCATGCTTCCCTCCGGCACGCCGCCACCCAGCATGCATCCACCCAGCATGCGTCCACCCAGCATGCGTCCACCCAGCATGCCGCCACCCGGCAGCATCCGGCCCCGAACCCGGAGCGGCTGCCCAATGGTGGCACCTTCCGCCCGGGGGCCCGCTCGAACCGGCTGCCCGAGCCCTCGCTGGCGTTCATCCGGCGCGCAATCGGCCCCGGGTCCGTGGAAGTACCGGCCACACCACAGCCCCTGCAGCTGACCGATACGAGTCCGCTGCGCCACTGGCCGGAACGGGAGCGCCCACGCGAGCGGCTGCTGCGGCATGGTGCGGCGGCGCTGTCGGACGCCGAGCTGCTGGCCATTCTGCTGCGAACGGGCAACCGGGGTCAGTCGGCCGTGGCGCTGGCCAAGCAGCTGCTGGCCGACAGTGGCACCTCGCTGTCGCGGCTGCTGACCACCGAACCGGAGCAGCTGATGCGCATGGATGGTCTGGGGCCGGCCCGGGCCACGACGCTGGCCGTGGTGGTCGAACTGGCCCGGCGGGTGCTGGTGGAGAAGATGGAGGACAGCATCCTGATCAACAGCCCCGAGATCGTGAAGGAGTACCTGGGCATCACGCTGCGGGGGCTGGCCCGGGAAGTGTTCGTGGTGATCTTCCTGAATGCGCAGCACCGGCTGATCCGTGCCGACCAGCTGTTTGCCGGCACGCTGGCCCAGACGCCGGTGTTCCCGCGCGAGGTGGTCAAGCGGGCACTGGAGCTGAACGCGGCGGCCGTGATCCTGGCGCACAACCATCCGTCCGGTCTCCCCACCCCCAGCGAGGCCGACCGGATCCTGACGCGCACGCTCCAGACGGCCCTGGGCCATGTGGATGTGCGGGTGCTGGATCACATCATCGTGGCCGGAGGGCAGCACCATTCGTTCTCGGTGCATGGGGAGCTGTGAAGCCGGAGCCGGCAGCGTCGATGTGCCACGCCATTCCTTCCCGGTGCACCGGGCGTGGTGAGCCGCGCGCAGGGCAGCACTAGCAGCAGCTGTGTCCCGCACCGGACAGGACAGGAGGGCAACTTGTTCCATGCGCCACATCTGGCTATAATGCACGGCTTTAGTGGGCTTTGGCCTTGCGGCAAAAGCCTTTTTCAACCTTTACAGACACTCCAACGTGGTCTGGTGGCGCCAGGCCAGAAGAAGGTTGCCAAAAGCAGGAGCGCATGCACGGGCTGGCATTGCCAGCGGGCCTTTCAAGGGGCCTGGGCATGTCTGCCTGCAAACCCGGGCACCCTCTTCCAGCGCAAAGGCCGGCCACGTCGCAACAGGACAGGAACAGCATCATGGCAAAAGTCTGCCAAGTCACGGGCAAGGGCCCAATGGTCGGGAACAACGTTTCCCACGCAAACAACAAGACCAAGCGTCGTTTCCTGCCCAACCTGCAGCAGCGTCGCCTGTGGGTCGAGAGCGAACAGCGCTATGTGCGCCTGCGCCTGACGGCTGCCGGCCTGCGCAAGGTCGACAAAGTGGGCATCGAGGCCGTTCTGGCCGAAATGAACGCCGGCAAGGCCTGATCGCCCTGCCCCTGCGCCCAGACATCATCCCACGGGAGAACCGACATGCGTGACAAGATCAAGCTGGAATCGACCGCCGGTACCGGTCATTTCTACACCACCACCAAGAACAAGCGTACCCAGCCGGAAAAGATGGAAATCAAGAAGTTCGATCCGGTTGCCCGCAAGCACGTGATCTACAAGGAAACGAAAATCAAGTGATCCCGCCCGGGGCTGGCATGCCAGCGGCATGACACCCTGCAGCGAGATTGCCAGACCGGCCATTCAGGGCGCTTCCCACGGAAGCGCTGCTGGGTGGCCGGTTTTTTTATATCAGAACCGTCCCTCCCACGACACCAGCAGGGCGCGGCCCGGTGCGGGGGGCTCCATGCCGGCCAGCCCCTCGGTCAGGTGGTCGTGATAGCGCTTGTCGCCCACGTTCTTCACCATGAAGCGCAGGCTCTGCTGCGCTGCAAACTGCCAGGTGGCACCCACATTCAGCACGCCATAACCGGCGGTGGGGTCTTCGAGGCCCCGGGCAAAGCGGGTGGCCACGCGTTTCTGCTTGCGTACCAGGCTCAGGTCGGCATCGGCGCTCCAGCCAGCCACCAGTTTTCCTTCCCAGCCCAGTGAAAGCCGGTCGGCCGGCATCTGGAAGAGCGGCTCGTGATAGTCGCCATTGGTGCCGTGCAGGTGGGTGAACGCGGCCTGCAGCCACTGGCCGGGCAATGCCTGCCAGCGCGCACCCGCCTCGAAGCCGGTGATGGTGGCGTGGCCGAGGTTCACCGTCTTCATGCAGTACTGGGACTGGGCCTGGCCGCAGGCGGCAACGGCCTGCTGACCGGTCAGCTGCGTGCCGGTGATGTAGTCGGTGATGCGGTTGCGGTAGACCGAGACCTGATAGCCGAGGTTCTCGTTCTCGCCCTTCAGGCCCAGCTCGATCTGGGTGGCGTATTCGGGTTTGATCTGCGGACTGCCGGCATAGTAGTACCCGTTGGTGCGGGCGCCGGACTGGTAGCGCTCGCGCATGTCGGCCGCCCGGAAGGCACGCGAGACGTTCACGTAGGGGCGCAGCAGCGGGTCGGCCTCGTAGATCACGCCGAGACTGCCGGAGGTGGCACCATCGGTACGGTTCAGGCCGGTGGTGACGGTGCGGTTGTTGATGCTGCTGGCACTGCCCTTGACGCGGTCGTGCCGCAGGCCGGCCAGCACGTTGAACGGACCGAAGTGCATGTCATCCTGCACGTAGATGCCGGCCGCCTGCACCTTGCCATCGGTGAACGGCAGGTTGGGCACCCACTGGGTGAACTGCGGCGGACGGGCCGAGCGGCTGTCCGGGCTGGCCGTCATGCGCCAGACGTTGACCCCCGCCGACAGCAGGTGTTCGGGATGCACCAGCCAGTCGGCCCGGGCATCCACGCCGGTGGTGGCAAAGGTCACGTCGTTGCTGACGATGTCGCGCCCCAGCAGACTGGACTGCACGTAGATGGTGCGGTGCATCTCCTGCCGGTAGACGCGGGCATCGACATTGATTTCGCCAGCCACGGCGCCCCTGCGGCTGTAGCCCACTTCGTAGAGCGTGCGCTCCTGCCGTGGCGAGTGGGTCAGCGTGTTACCCACCACGTTGGCCAGTGGGTGGCGGCGAACGCTGCCCGGGTACCAGACATCGTCCTCGCGCTCGTGCTGGGCCGACACGCGCAGCTGCTGCTGTCCGTCCAGCCGGTAGCGGTACTGGCCGATGAAGGCGCGGGAATCGTAGCCGGTATGCGCCACCTTGCCGCCGGGTGCCTTGTAATCCCGGTCCTTCGAGGCCGACAGCCCCAGCATCAGCGCATGATCGCCCTCGCTGAAGTTGCCCACCGCGGCACCACGAAGGCCGCGGCTGGCCGAGTCGAAGCCGGCCTGGGCACGCAGCCCCAGCCCCGGTTCGAATTTCGCCTGCGGCATCTGCACGTTGATGGCGCCACCCAGCGCGCCGGTTCCGTAAAGCACCGAGGCCGGCCCCTTGACCACTTCCACCCGCTCGGCCAGCCCCATCGAGATGAACGAGGCAATGGCCCCCACCGGCTGCGCCGAATTGAAGCGCATGCCATCGACCAGCAGCACCATCCGCTCCTTGCCCAACCCGCGGATGACCGGATTCTGGCCCTGGGCGCTGTCGGAGGCCACGGCCATGCCGGGTTCGTGACGCAGTGCGTCACCCACGTTCGGCGACTGCTGGCGCTGCAGCTGGGCACGCCCGACCACGGAGGTGGCCACGGGGGTTTCGGCCGCATCGGCCTCGTAGCCCTTGGCGGTGACGTTGACGGTGGACAGGGTGGTCTGCGCCTGGGCGCTGGCCGCCAGCAGGCTGGCGATGGCGGCAGCAATGCGGCTGGGGCGATTCATGGTGTTCTCCTCACGATATGGACGAATATGGACAGATACGGGACACCGTCGGCGCTGCCACCCTGTCCTGTACGCCCATGGAACGTGTCATGGATTGATTCGTCCCCACGAAACGCCCTTTGGGCCTGCAGGACGAGGTGGCAGGGCCGCAGAATCCTCCATGGATTCAGGACACACCGCCAGCACGGTCATGCGCGCCCAAAGGCGGGGAACCTCCGGACTGACAGGGTAATGGCTCGCTTTGGTGCCTCATCATCGTCAGACTACGCCGGGGGAGACAAGAACGCCAATGATTATCATCAACTTATAAAACGGCAACGCACCGGGAAGCCTCCTGCATGGACGCTTCCAGGAAAGCAAGCGTTAATGAAGTGAAGGTCTGAAGGGGGGGCAGGTCTTGCATTCGGCCTGCAAAGGTCTGCGAGCGCTTTGGAGCCAGGATCGGGATGAACCTCAAAGCACCTGGCCAGCAATGGCAGGACCATGGACGGCAAACGATAACGCACTGGTTCGCCCGGGTGTGAGCCAAGGTGCTGCAGGACGCTTGCAGAGACATCCGAATCGCCCGGGGACGGGAATCAGCCCGGCTTTTCCCAGGCGGCCATGAAGAAGGCATCCCCGCCCTGCTCGCCCGGCAGCCAGGCGCGCTGTGCGGTGGCCTGCCAGCCGGCGCCCAGCCGTTCGACCAGCCACTGCATCTGCTGCGCATTCTCGTCGGCCAGCAGGCTGCAGGTGGCATAGACCAGCCTGCCCCCGGGACGCAGGAGCCTGAGCGCCGCCAGCACGATGGTGCGCTGCAGCTGCTGGTAGTGGTCCACGTCGTCGGGCTGCAGGCGCCATTTCAGGTCCGGATGACGGCGCAGCGTGCCACTGCCGCTGCAGGGGGCGTCGACCAGCACCAGATCGGCCCAGCCCTGATAGCGGGCCAGCCGGGGATCGTCGCAGCCATCGATGCGCAGCGTGGTGACGATATCGACCCCGGCGCGCGTCAGGCGCGGGGTCAGCCGCGACAGGCGAGCCTCTTCGGTATCGAAGGCGAGGATCTGCCCCTGGTTGCGCATGCGCGCGGCCAGCGCCAGCGTCTTGCCGCCGGCGCCCGCGCAGAAGTCGATCACCCGGGCGCCCCGCCTGACACCGCAGGTATCGACAATGGCCTGGCTGCCGGCATCCTGCAGCTCGAACCACCCCTGCCCGAACTGCGGCAGCCGGGCCAGTGCCGGGCGGCCGGACAGGCGCAGGGCGGTGGGCACTTCTGCGACGGGTTCGGCCGCGAGGCCGGCGGCGGCCAGCAGCTTCTGCAGGGCCGCGGGCTTGCCCTTCAGCAGGTTGCAGCGAATGTCGGTACTGGCCGGCAACAGCAGGTGTGCGGCCAGTGCCGGCGCCTGTTCGCCATGGGCCGCCCCGATGCGCTGCCACAGCCAGTCGGGCAGGCTGAAACGCACGGCCGGCGGCTGGGTGGCCAGCCAGCGGGTGTAGTCACCGGCGAGCGTGGTGAGCGCATCGGTCTCGTGCCACGGATGGATCCCATGCTGCGCGTCGGCTCCGCATTGCTGCTCACCGTCCTGCCGGGAGACGTCCTGGCACGGCGGGCTGGACTGCGCCCGGGCAGCAGATGCCTGCTGGCGCATGGCCTCCGACAGGTGGATCAGGGCCAGCAGTCGTCCCTCTTGCACCGCCTGCACGCGCTGCATGGCCTGCACGCCGGCAGTACCTTCCCGCCCACCATCCGGCGGCACCGACGACAGCGGGGCATCACCCTGTCCGGCACGCGCAGGGCGTATCGCATTCCCCCCGCCGGGGCTTCCGGGATCGATGGAATACTGCCGCAGAAAGGTCTCGTAGGCGCGCCCATGGCGCAGCACGTCATAGACGCGGTCGGACAGCCAGCGACGCTCGCGTGCCCCCAGCAATGGATGACGCCGCAGCCAGAAACCCAGCCGCTGGTCGGCCGGGGTACTGCGGTGCCAGGCGGGCAGGCTGCGGCTGAAAGAGGCGCCGTCGGGCGCGGCAAAAAGGGCAGGCCTGTCTGCTGCCCCGTCGGGCAGCACGGCCAGCAGGGCGTCGGCCGCCCACCCGGTCAGGCGTGGGGAAACACGCAATCCGGATTCTTCTTTCATGAACACTCTCTGGAGCGTGTGATGGACTCACGCGTCCCAAGGGGGTTTCCCTTCGGGATCAACCCGGCAAAAGGTGCCGGCCGGACTGCGCGCGCCGCCATAACCCCGATATCGGCGTCAGAACCCCGACCCACCCGTGGACGACAGGCCGGCCAGCAGCGGATGGATCAGCGTGCGGCTGCTGGGGTGGTCGCTGCCATCGAGCAGGGCGCGGCCCTCGGCCGACACCGTCACCCGGTTCGCGGTCAGCCAGTCGAGCACCATCGGGAACAGGCGATGCTCCATTTCGAGCACGCGGGCGGCCAGTTTCTCTTCGGTGTCGCCGGTCAGCACGGGCACCACGGCCTGGGCGATGATCGGGCCGACATCCACTTCCGGCGTGACGAAATGCACCGTGGCACCGTGCAGCAGGGCGCCGGCGCGCAGTGCCTGCCGATGGGTGTGCAACCCCGGATGGGCCGGCAGCAATGCGGGATGGATGTTGACGATCCGGTCCGGATAGCGGGCGATGAAGCCTTCGGTCAGCACCCGCATGAAGCCGGCCAGCACCACCCACGGGCGCCCGGACGGTGGCGCCAGTTCGTCGATGGCGTCGCCCAGGGCGACGTCGAAGGCGGCGCGGTCGGCAAACTGGTGGTGATCGACCGTACGACAGGGAATGCCCTTGCCCTGTGCCCAGGCCAGGCCCGGCGCCTCGGGACGGTTGCTGACCACGCCGGCCACCTCCACGGGCAACCCCTGACGTTCGATGGCCTCGACCAGCGCCATCATGTTGGAGCCGCGGCCGGAGATGAGAATGACGATCCGTGCGAAAGTGGACGGACCCGACGCGTGCCGGGCCATGCGTGTGTTCTGGGCAGCTGTAGCCATGGTGTATGTGTGAGAGCGAGCGTTGTCGGCCGGAAGTCCGCCGGCGGCCGGGCGCGATGTATCCCGCCGGGCGCGCAGCGATGGGAACATGGCAGACCGGAACGGAATGACCGGTGATTCCTGTCGTCAGGGCCCGGAGCAGAGCCTCTGCCCCCTGGGAGCGGAGCCTCCGCGCCCCTGCCTGAATATTAGCAGTGTGGCACGAAAGCACCAGTCTTCGCCCGTGCCGGCAGGGCAGTATCACCGCCCTGGGACCGAAGCGTCCGCAGACTTTTACAGAGACTCTCTGACGGGGTGGGTACGGGTTCCCGGAGATTTTCCCCGGTCGGGCAGCGCTTTCCGCAACGCAGGAGCTACCCGAAGGGAAACGCCCCTGGGGGGTGCGCTCGGGGCCAGCCCGCATGCCCCCCTCCTGACGTGCAAGACGAGGCGGCAGGGCCGCAAAATCCTCGATGGCTTCAAGGCACTGCCAGCGACACAGCCATGCGTCCCCAGGAATGCACGCCCCAAGGGGGTCTCACGGGGGCGAACAAGTCCATGACACGCTCTATAATGCCGCCGGTGAAGATCCTTCGCTCCCTGCCCCCTGCCCGCCCCGGCCAGCCCTGTGCGCTGACCATCGGCAATTTCGACGGTGTCCACCTGGGTCACCAGGCACTGGTGCGCACGCTGGTGGCCGACGCCCGCGCGCAGGGGTTGCCGGCAGCCGTGCTGACCTTCGAACCGCATCCGCGCGAATATTTTCATGCGCTGCAGCAGCAGCGGGGCCAGGCGGCGGGGCCGGCGCCCCTGCGCATCTCCGGTCTGCGTGACCGGCTGGACATGCTGGCCCGTCTGGGGGTGGACCAGGTGCATCTGGCCCCGTTCGGCCCCCGTGTGGCCGGCTGGCCTGCGGAAGATTTCGTCCGCCATTGCCTCGCGGAGCGTCTGCAGGCCCGCCACATCCGCATCGGTACCGATTTCTGCTTCGGTGCGCGCCGGCAGGGCGATTTCGGCCTGCTGAAGTCCGTGGGCGCCGAATGCGGCATCGAGGTCGTGGCCATGCCGATGGTCGAAGATGCCGGCGTGCGCATCTCCAGCTCGCTCATCCGCGAGGCGCTGGCCCAGGCCGATTTCGGCTGGGCGGCGCAGATGCTGGGCCGCCCCTACACGCTGTCGGGCCGGGTCGTCCACGGACGGCGACTGGGCACCGAGCTGGGCTTTCCCACACTGAACCTGCGCTTTCCCCACGGGCAGCCGGCGCTGTCGGGCATCTTCGTCGTGCAGGTCTGCGGGCTGGATGCCGATCCGCAGCGCCCCCTGCCCGCCGTGGCCAGCTTCGGTACCCGTCCGGCCGTCGAGGCCCATGGCCAGTGGCTGCTGGAAGTACACCTGCTCGACTGGCAGGGCGATGCCTACGGCCGCCTGGTGCAGGTCGAATTCCTGAAGAAGCTGCGCGACGAGGCCCATTTCGACAGCCTCGATGCGCTGAAGGCGCAGATCGGCCGCGATACCGACGAGGCCAGATGCCATTTTCTGCAGCACGCCTCCCGCGAAGGCAGCAAACACCCCAGCCCCCTCATCCTCTCCTAGCCCCTCAACGAGTTGACGCTGATGGCCAAACCGTCTGATTCCACCGGTACCCAGGACAAAGCTGCCGGCTACCGCCACACCCTGAACCTGCCCGACACGCCCTTCCCGATGCGCGGCAACCTGCCCAAACAGGAGCCGGGCTGGGTCAAGCGCTGGCAGGACGAGGGGGTCTACCGGCGCATCCGCGCCGTGGCCAGGGGCCGGCCGCTCTTCGTGCTGCACGATGGCCCGCCGTATGCCAACGGCGTGATCCACATGGGGCACGCCATCAACAAGATCCTGAAGGACATCATCATCAAGTCGCGCGGACTGGCCGGCTACGATGCCCCCTACGTGCCGGGCTGGGACTGCCACGGCATGCCCATCGAGCACCAGATCGAGAAGAAGTTCGGCAAGGACCTGCCCACCTCCGAGGTGCAGGCGAAGTGCCGCGCCTATGCCGGCGAGCAGGTAGAGAAGCAGAAGACCGACTTCATGCGGCTGGGCGTGCTGGGTGACTGGGACAACCCCTATCTGACGATGAACCCGCACAACGAGGCGGAAGAGATCCGCTCGCTGGCACGCATCATGCGGGCAGGTTTCGTGTTCCGCGGGCTCAAGCCGGTGAACTGGTGCTTCGACTGCGGCTCGGCGCTGGCCGAGGCCGAGGTCGAGTATGCCGACCGGACCGACACCGCCGTCGACGTGGGCTTTGCCTTTGCCGAGCCGGAGAAGGTGGCAAGGGCCTTCGGGCTGCAGGCACTGCCCGCCGGCCACCAGGGCTACGCGGTGATCTGGACCACCACACCATGGACGCTGCCGGCCAACCAAGCACTGAACCTGCACCCCGAGATCGAATACGCACTGGTCAGGACCGAACGCAACGGCCAGCCCACGCTGCTGATCCTCGCGAAGGAACGCGTGACCGCCCAGCTCGAACGCTATGGCCTGAAGGGCGAGATCATCGCCACCGCCCCTGGCCAGGCGCTGGACCAGGTACGTTTTACGCATCCGTTCTACGACCGTACCTCGCCGGTCTACGTGGCCGATTACGTCACCATCGACACCGGCACGGGACTGGTGCACTCGGCCCCCGCACACGGTGTGGAAGACTTTCTCACCTGCCGTGCCCACGGCATGAAGGATGACGAGATCATCAACGTGGTGATGGGCAACGGGCACTATGTGTCGTCGCTGCCCCTGTTCGGCGGCCTGATGATCTGGGATGCCAACCCGAAGATCGTCGAGCACATGCGCAGCAACGGCACGCTCTTCCTGTCCGAGAAGCTGCCGCACAGCTACATGCACTGCTGGCGCCACAAGACGCCGCTAATCCTGCGCGCCACCAGCCAGTGGTTCGCCGGCATGGACACGAAACCCGTCGAGGGCGGGACGCTGCGCGAGCGCGCGCTCGAGGGCGTGGAGCAGACCGCCTTCTTCCCTGCCTGGGGCAAGGCGCGCCTGCACGCGATGATCGCCAACCGGCCGGACTGGACGCTGTCGCGCCAGCGCCAGTGGGGTGTGCCGATGGCCTTCTTCCTGCACAGGGAAACGGGCGAACTGCATCCGAACACCCCCGAACTGCTCGATAAAGTGGCCGATCTGGTCGAAAAGCACGGCATCGAGATCTGGCAGACGCTCACGCCCGCCGACCTGCTGGGCGACGAGGCCGACCAGTACGAGAAGGGCCGCGACACGCTGGACGTGTGGTTCGATTCGGGCTGCACGCACCAGACGGTGATGCGCGGCTCGCATGCAGGGGAACTCAGCTTCCCGGCCGACCTGTATCTGGAAGGCTCGGACCAGCACCGTGGCTGGTTCCATTCGTCGCTGCTCACCTCGTGCATGATGAACGACGAGCCCCCCTACCGGGCGCTGCTCACGCACGGCATGGTGGTGGACGGCCAGGGCCGCAAGATGAGCAAGTCGCTGGGCAACGGCGTGGAGCCGCAGGAGGTGGCCAACCGCCTGGGCGCCGAGATCCTGCGACTGTGGACGGCCAGCAGCGATTATTCCGGCGAGATCTCCGTATCGGACGAGATCCTGAAGCGGGTGGTGGAATCGTACCGCCGCATCCGCAACACGCTGCGCTTCCTGCTGGCCAACGTGTCGGACTTCGACATCGAAAAGGATGCTGTGCCACTGGACCGGATGTTCGACATCGACCGCTATGCGCTGGTGATGACCGACCAGGTGCAGCAGCGCATCGTCGACCTGTACATGAAGTACGAGTTTCACCCGGTGGTGTCCCTGCTGCAGACCTTCTGCTCGGAGGAACTGGGCGCTTTCTATCTGGACATCCTGAAGGACCGTCTCTACACCACGGCCCCCGGCAGCCTGGCCCGCCGCAGCGCACAGACGGCACTCTGGCATATCACCGATGCGCTGCTCAAGCTGATGGCGCCGATCCTGTCGTTCACGGCCGATGAAGCCTGGCGCGTGTTTGCACCGGCAAAATGCACCGAACCGGGCAGCACCATCCAGACGGAACTTTTCCACGTGTTCCCGCAGCTGCCGGATGCCGACGCGCTGGATGCCCGCTGGACGCTGATCCGCAAGGCCCGGGCCCAGGTGCAGCAGCATCTGGAGTCGGAGCTGCGCGAGAAGGGCCAGATCGGTTCATCGCTGCAGGCCGAGGTGGCACTCACCGCCCCCGGGGGCGAGCTGTACGATGCACTGGCCAGCCTCGGGGACGATCTGCGCTTCGTGCTGATCACCTCGGCCGCGCAGGTGGCTGCTGGCAGCCCCGACAGCGAACTGCAGATCGACGCGAAGGCCAGCCCCAACCAGAAATGCGAGCGCTGCTGGCACTGGCGTGCCGACGTGGGCGCCAATCCGGAGCATCCGGGGCTGTGCGGCCGCTGCGAGGACAACCTGTTCGGCCAGGGTGAAGCGCGCGAGCACGCCTGACAGCATGGCCGGGCTGCCCTGTGCGCCACCACCATGGCATCGTGCAGGGCAGGCAGCCTTCCGGGCACCCACAGGTTCCCGGACACAGACCGCCCGTTTCCGGGGCGGTCCGACCCAGCAAGGGAAAGCACGATCATGACCGAGCCGTCTTCCACCGGCAACAGCCGGCAAACCGCCGCACCCGCTGGCCCCGCTGGGCCCACCGGTTCCGCCGGCCCGGCGGCCCCTGCAGCAGGGCCTGCCCGGCATGCCGGCCCCGGCACGCCGGGAACACCTGCACCGGGCCCCGAAGCCACCGGCGCTGTCTGGCCCTACCTGCTGATGGCGCTGGTCGTCATCGTGCTCGACCAGATCAGCAAGTACGCCATCATCGGCCGCTTTGCCTATGCCGAGCGCCTGCCGGTCATCGACGGTTTCTTCGACCTGACGCTGCTCTACAACCCGGGCGCGGCCTTCAGCTTCCTGGCCGGCCACAGTGGCTGGCAGCGCTGGTTCTTTGCCGGCATCGCCGTGGTGGCCTCGGTCGTGCTCATCTCGCTGCTGCGCAGCCAGCGGGGCCAGCCGATGTTCAGCACTGCGCTGGGGCTGATTCTGGGCGGTGCCATCGGCAACCTGATCGACCGGCTGGTGCTGGGCCACGTCACCGACTTCCTGCTGTTCTATCAGGGCAGCTGGGCCTTCCCGGCCTTCAACCTGGCCGACTGCGCCATCACGCTGGGCGCCGCACTGCTGATCCTGAGTGAAGTGCTGCCCTGGTTCGGCAGCCGCCGCAAGACCGGATGACACCAGCACGTGCCCCAGACCTGCCCGTTCCCGCGCAGGCCCCCTGTTCACCCCCTTCCCCCATGAATGCACCCCCGCTGACCACCGATCCCGCCCCCAGCTGGCCACTCGCCCCCACGGCAGACGCTGCCGACGTGACGCTGCCGCCGCCCCCACTGGCAGGCCGCCATCTGGTGCTGGGCGTGACCGGCGGTGTGGCCGCCTACAAGGCCGCACAGCTGGTGCGTGACCTGCAGCGGGCCGGCGCCAGCGTGCAGGTGGTGATGACCGAGGCTGCCACCCATTTCGTCGGCACAGCCACCTTTCAGGCGCTGTCGGGCAGACCGGTGTTCACCGGCGCCTTCGACACCCGCATCGACGACGGCATGGCCCACATCGAACTGAGCCGCAATGCCGACGCCATCGTCATCGCCCCGGCATCGGCCGATTTTCTGGCCAAGGTGACCCACGGCCTGTGTGACGATCTGCTCTCCACCCTGTGCCTGGCCCGCGACGTCCCGCTGCTGGTGGCACCGGCCATGAACCGGCAGATGTGGCAGAACGCGGCCACCCAGCGCAACATCAACCAGCTGCGTGCCGATGGCGTGCAGGTACTGGGTCCGGATGCGGGCGAGCAGGCCTGCGGCGAGGTCGGCGCCGGACGAATGCTGGAGCCTGCCGTGCTGGTCGAGGAGCTGTCGGATTTCTTCACCCCGAAGACCCTGCAGGGCAAGCGCATCCTGATGACGGCCGGCCCCACCTACGAGGCCATCGACCCGGTACGCGGCATCACCAACCTGTCCTCCGGCAAGATGGGCTATGCACTGGCCCAGGCCTGCCGGCAGGCCGGCGCCCTGGTCACGCTTGTCAGCGGCCCCACGGCCCTGCCCCGCCCGTACGGTGTGCGCTTCCTGCCCGTGCAGAGCGCGCAGCAGATGCTCGACACCGTGATGGCCGAACTGGACATGGCGGCCTCCACCATCAGCATCGACTGTTTCATCGGCGTGGCCGCCGTGGCCGACTGGCGCCCGCTGCAGGTGGCCAGCCAGAAGATCAAGAAGGAAAGGGGTCTGGCGCAGGACGGTACGATACTGACCGGTGCAGACGGTACATCGCACGCAGGCACGGGAACGGCCGGAGCCGGCGACACATCGTACGCAGGCATGGGATCTGCGAGGACCGGCGGCACATCCCACACAGGCACGGCGCCGGCCGGCGCAGACCGCCCGTCACGCACCGGCACGGTCCCGGCAGACACCCTGACACTGGCCCTCACCCAGAACCCCGACATCCTGGCCAGCGTGGCCCGGCGCCCGGATGCCCCCTACTGTGTAGGCTTTGCCGCCGAATCCGAAGATCTGCTGCACCATGCCACCGAAAAGCGGATCCGCAAGGGCATTCCGCTGCTGGTGGGCAATCTGGGGCCGGCCACCTTCGGACAGGACGACAACACCCTGCTCCTGGTAGACGAACACGGCACCCGCACCCTGCCGGCCGGCAGCAAGACGGCGCTGGCCCGCTGGCTGGCCCAGGAGCTGGGCCGGCGGCTGCCGGCCTGACGCGTATCAGGAAGATTGTCGTCTCCACACAGGCGCCTGCACGGCCACGACTCCCTCCATGTGGCCTGCGGAAGGCGAATGCAAAGTCCATCCCATCACGCAGGCCCGTCTCGCCAGCACAGCCACAAGCATCAGTACAGGCACCAACGCCCGTACCAGGCACCAGCACCAGTCCAATACCAATACCAGTACCAGTGCCAGCACGATTCTCGCAGCCATGACCCCTACATCCGCCCCGCCTGCCCCAGACCATCGCCCCAACAGTTCCACGGCGACAGGCGCCACCGCCCCCCACCCAGTGATCGACCTGAAGATCCTCGACCCGCGCATGGCCGACCAGCTGCCGGCCTATGCCACGCCGGGCAGCGCCGGACTGGACCTGCGCGCCTGTCTGGGCGCGCCACTGGCCATCGAACCGGGCAACACGCACCTGATTCCCACCGGCCTGTCCATCCACATCGGTGATCCGGGGCTGGCGGCCGTCATCCTGCCCCGTTCCGGACTGGGCCACAAACACGGGCTGGTGCTGGGAAATCTGGTCGGGCTGATCGATTCCGACTACCAGGGGCCACTGATGGTGTCGTGCTGGAACCGTGGCAACACCGCCTACACGCTGCAGCCGATGGAACGCCTGGCCCAGCTGGTAATCGTGCCGGTAGTGCAGGCACAGTTTCGGGTCGTGACCGAATTCGGCGCCTCCGAACGCGGCACGGGTGGATTTGGCAGCACCGGCGCGCACTGATCCGGCACCATTCGCCTGCCATTGCCTGTATTTGCCCAGCCTGCATTCATCTGTATTTGCACGCATTTACCAGCATATGCACGCATCTACCCGCATGTTCCGGTTCACGCCTGCATATGCCAGTATCTGCACGCATCCCCTGCCCGGTTGCGTGCCATCGCCCTGGCGCGTCTGTCCGACCAACTGCTCCGGCCTTCCCCCGCATTCCGTACGACTTCACGCATGTCCCACGCCTTGCCCTGCCCCGACCACGACGCATATGCCCGCCAGCTCACCGACAAGCAGCAGCTGCTCGACACCCTCTTTGCTGGACTGGACGTGCCACCGCTGGAAGTCTTTGCGTCGGCCCCGCAGCACTACCGCATGCGGGCCGAATTCCGTATCTGGCATGAAGACGGGCAGCTCTGCTACGCCATGTTCGAGGGCGGCCAGAAGGCCAGCCGCGCCACGATGCAGCGCATCGACCGGCTACCGGCCGCCTGCGAGGCCATCAATGCGCTGATGCCGCGGCTGCTGGCCGCCGTGCAGGCCAACCCGGTGTTGGCCACCCGCTGGTATCAGGTGGAGTTTCTGGCCACACTCAGCGGGGAGATGCTGGTGACGATGATCTACCACCGCCGGCTGGACGAGGCCTGGGAAGAGGCGGCACGCGCGCTGCAGGCGCAGCTGGACATCTTCATCATCGGCCGCAGCAAGGGACAGAAGCAGGTGCTTGTGCAGGATTTCGTGACCGAACGGCTGCACATTCCGGGGTTGCCGGCGGCGGAGCACGCAACGGGCGAGGCAGTGACACCGGTGGCCACCACACGCCCCGGTCCCGGCACGCAGACAGCCGCCCCTGGCGGCGCCCCCTTTCTCTATCGTCAGCCCGAGGGCGCCTTCACCCAGCCCAATGCCCGCATGTGCGAGCAGATGATCGGCTGGGCCTGCCGCGTGGTCCAGGAAACGGATGCAGCCATCCGTGACAGCGCCGGCCCGGGCCTCGCCGAAGCAGACAGTGCCCGCCCAGGCCAGCTCCATGGTCGTTCCGACCCGGGCGATGGCTTCTCCGGCCCGGACCGGGACCAGCATGCTCCCAGCGCGCCAGACACGTGGTCCCCCCGGCACACGGACCTCCTCGAACTCTACTGCGGCAATGGCAACTTCACGCTGCCGCTGTCGCGCCTGTTCCGGCAGGTGCTGGCCACCGAAGTATCCAAAACCTCGGTGCACGCCGCCCAGTGGAACATCGCGGCCAATCATTGCCCGAACGTGCGCATCGCGCGCCTCTCGGCCGAGGAATTCACCGAGGCCATGCAGGGCACCCGCAGCTTCCGCAGGCTGCGCGAGCAGGAAATCTCGCTGACCGATTACCGCTTCTCGACGGTACTGGTCGATCCGCCCCGTGCCGGTGTCGATGACGCCACGCTTGCGCTGCTGCAGCGCTTCGACCGGATTCTGTACATCTCGTGCAACCCGCACACGCTGCGCGCCAACCTCGAAACACTCTGCCGGACGCACCGCATCGTGCGCCGGGCGCTGTTCGACCAGTTTCCGTTCACGCCGCACATCGAGAGCGGCGTGCTGCTGGTGCGCAGAAACTGAGCGCGGCCGCTCTGCGTCAGCGCTTCACCGGCACCCGCACATAACGCTTGTCGAACAGCCAGGCATCGTCGAAATGCCGGCGACCCACCAGGGCCGTGGGCTGGTGGCCGGACTGGCGCATGGCCCCCACGTTGGACACGCCCATCGCCCAGAACAGCAGGCGCCCCAGCCGCTCCGTCCCCGAAACCACCCCGTCCTGGTTGTAGATGCTGCGCGCCACGCCACCGGGCACCGGCAGCGCCCGCAGCATGTCGCTGGACTCCAGCCGGTACGGCGGGTTGTCGAACACCGGTGAGCCCCAGTTCCGGCCAGGTCGTGACACCCCGACGAGCTGGTGCGTGCCGCTGCTGACCCACAGCGTTAGCGGGCCGGGCCAGGTCTCGCCCACCCAGTCCTCGATGGCCGTGTCGATGGGCGAATACACCCACTCGGCCAGACTCTCGACGGCTGCCTGGCCCGCGCGGTTGACCTGCAGCCGGCGGGTGGGGAAGAACATGGCGTAGCGGCCACTGGGCTGGATGGTGTCGTAGATCAGCGGCGCCCCGTCGGTATCGAGCGTGACCCGCCAGATCAGGCCATCCAGACGCCCGCCCTGCAGGTCACCACTGCCCTGCATCGGGCGGTCGCTGAACCAGACGAGGTATTCGAGCTGCGGCAGCACCGCATCACCAAAACGGGTGAAGCTCAGGCGCTGGTAGACGACGGGCACGTTGGTGTCGACATCCAGCCAGAAGCGTTCGTCCGGATCGCGCACCAGTCCGGCCAGATCGATCCACTGCAGGCGGCCGATGCGGTCGGAATCGGTGGTGGTGGCCACCTCCCAGGTGGGTGCGAAGGCCACGAACAGCAGCTCACGCTGCGCAGCCGAAAACTGCGGAATGCCCAGCGCGTCGCGGGGGACATCCCGCATGATCTGCGCAGCCGTACGCCAGGCATCGGCCCCGGAGATCTGCTGGGCGGGCCGATAGCGCTGGAACGAGGCTCGTCCCGACAGCGATGGGCGCCGTTCGCTGCGAAACACCCGGCGCTGGTCTGCCTCCCAGTTGCGGATGGACGAAGCCACGCCGATGCCGGTCAGCGGATAGAGCCCCAGCGCACGCAGCGAGCGGCGGTACTCATCCGGCACGACCGCCTGCTGCAGCACCCGGGGCACATCGGCAGGCGTCAGATGTGCAGCCATCAGCGGCGCACACCGGGACAGGCTGTCTTCCAGCTGCATGCGGTTGGGCAGGTGATAGAGCGGGAAGGATTCGTCGGGCAGCCGGTTGACCTCCAGCCGGCGCACGTGGGTGTCGAGCTGCTGCAGGCGCCCGATCCAGTCCCGGAAGGCCGGCGTCTGCAGCAGGGCCGCCGCACGGGTGGCCCGTTCGCCGTCATCGGCCGGTTTGCCCGCCTCGAGCTGCGCCGAGAAGTCGGGAGCAAAGGATGCCAGGAAGCGGTTGCTGCGCAGGAACGGGTAGCCCGGCAGGCGCTGTTCGCCGGCATCGATTACCTGCCGGTTGCGCACCTGCCCCTCCAGCGCCTCGTACAGGTTGGTGCACCAGGCCACGCCG
Source organism: Lautropia dentalis (assembly GCF_003892345.1). Lineage (GTDB taxonomy): Bacteria > Pseudomonadota > Gammaproteobacteria > Burkholderiales > Burkholderiaceae_E > Lautropia > Lautropia dentalis. The sequence continues at coordinate 1,488,645 of NZ_RRUE01000001.1, read as the reverse complement.
AAACCATCGGGTAAGCCTCCGGGCGAGAAGGCCTCGCGCACCCGCCCCTGCCCGCCGGACAGTTCCGGCCCATCGGCACGCACGGCCTCCGTGGCACGATCGGCACCGCGGGGCGTGGCACACCCGGCCAGCGCCAGCGCCAGCAGGGCGGCCAGCCAGCCCCGGCGGCCGGGAAAGCGAAGGACACGCCCCATGGTCACTGCGCGCCCGCCAGCATCGTGTCGAGTGTCCGCGCATCGGCCACGAAGGCGCGAATCCCCTCGGCCAGTTTTTCGGTTGCCATGGCATCCTCGTTCATGTCGAATCGGAAGCGCGCCTCGTCCAGCGCCTGCCGCTCCAGCGCCGCCTGCTGCGCGCGGGCGGGGTCCAGATGGCGGCTCACCGGGGCATGGTCGGCCGCCAGTTCGGCCAGCAGGGCCGGACTGATGGTGAGCAAATCACAACCGGCCAGTGCCAGAATCTGCCCCGTGCTCCGGAAGCTCGCCCCCATCACCTCGCAAGCATAGCCGAAGCGCTTGTAGTAGGTGTAGATACGCCGTACCGACAGTACGCCCGGATCCTGTTCGGGTACATAGTTCTGCCCGGTGCGTGCCCGGTACCAGTCGAGGATGCGCCCCACGAACGGGCTGATCAGCGTCACCCCGGCATCGGCGCAGGCCACCGCCTGGGCAAAGCCGAACAGCAGCGTCAGGTTGCAGCGCACGCCGTCGCGCTCCAGCTGGCGCGCCGCCTCGATACCCTCCCAGGTGGCGGCAATCTTGACCAGCACCCGCTCGCGGGAAATGCCGGCCGCCTCGTACAGCCCGATGAGCCGCTGTGCCCGGGCCACCGTGCCTGCCGTCGAGAATGACAGGCGGGCATCCACCTCGGTCGACACCCGGCCCGGAATGATGGCCAGGATCTCCTGCCCGAAGGCCACCAGCAGCCGGTCGGCCAGCTCGTCCACCGGTGCCTGCGGGTGCGCGGCCTTCACGGCCTGCAGCAGGCCGGCGTATTCGGGCTTCTGTAACGCCTTCAGGATGAGTGAGGGGTTGGTGGTGGCATCCTGCGGGCGGAAGGCCTGCAGCCCGTGAAAATCGCCCGTATCGGCCACCACCGTGGTGAAGCGGCGCAGCTGGTCCAGGGCCGATGGCTGCGACGTACCCGGCATGGCTGCCCCGGCGGCCGTCCCGACGGCCTCGCTCCCCGCCTGACCCGTACCTGCTGCCCCGTCTGCCGACCCCGAACCTGCCTGACCGCCCACCATGGATAACCCTCCCTCTCGATACGGCAGACGTGTGCCCCCAAAGTGGGCCGAAGCCCGCTCCGTCAGGACACGTTGCCCGCTGCCGGACTGCGCCCGGCCAGACGCCACGCCTGTTGATGCTGTATTGATGATGCTGCAGAAACCCGGAGGCCAACCCACCTCCGGCAACCGTGCCGGATACGTATCATGGACCCGTTCATCCAGAACACGTTCGACGCCGGTGCCCACGGCCGGACGCCGTGCACCGGTCCGTGTATCCTACACCGGAGCGCGTGCCGGCGTGATGCTGCCGGCACACGTGCCACATCCACAATAAAATATAACTTTTACGCTGTACGGAGCAGAAGCATATGCCCTCTTTCGATGTCGTCCTCGAAGCCGACATGGTCGAGATCCGCAACGCGGTGGACCAGGCCAACAAGGAAATCACCAACCGTTTCGACTTCAAGGGGTCGGATGCCCGCATCGAACTCAACGACAAGGTGATGACCACCTATGCCGACGATGACTTCAAGCTCGGCCAGGTCCGCGACGTGCTTGTGGCCAAGCTGGCCAGGCGCAATGTGGATGTCCGCTATCTGGAAGACGACAAACCCGAGAAGGTCGGCGGCGACAAGATGAAGCAGAAGATCACCGTCCGCCACGGCGTGCCCACCGACCAGGCGAAGAAGATCGTCAAGCTGCTCAAGGACAGCAAGATGAAGGTCTCGGCCTCCATCCAGGGCGATTCGGTGCGCGTCAGCGGCAACAAGCGCGATGACCTGCAGACCGCCATCGGCCTGATCAAAAGCGGCATTCCCGACCTGCCGCTGGTGATGAACAACTTCCGCGACTGAGACGGCCCGGTGGGACCGCACACCCGCGTGCCGTGCATCGTCCGACCACACACTGTGAAGCCACCATCCGTCGGCCAGCCCGGCCGACGAACGGCAGCCGCCACGGCCGTGTTAGCGGCCACTACCACAGAAACCCCGATGATCAATGTTTCAGCGGTGATACAAACAACCGATCCTGACGCCTGATCATACGAACGGCCCATTTCGGCAGACGAACGGTCATATGTAAAGAACATCGTCTGTGCGAAAATCTTCACAGTCGCAAGCGATGAACACTGACCTGCAGCATCACGTAGCCGCACGGGACGCTGCAGGTCCGGTCAGGTTGTTTTCGATTACCCAATCTCCTCTCTTCGCCCCGGTCCTGCTGCCGCAGTGCCGGGGCTCTTTTTTGCATGCTACTGCGTAACACGTTTTATATGTTACTGCGTAACGCGAGCAGGTGGCGCAATACCTGACGATTCTGGGATGCGAGGAGGGTCACGCGCCCGTGATGTCCGGAAAACGCTCGCGGATCTGCCGCTCGATGCCCGGGCCATCCAGCCCCTCCAGCCGCAGCAGCAGCGCATGATCGCCGTGGTCGATGTAGCGGTCGGGCAGCCCCAGCATCTGCACCGGACGGGTCAGCCCCGCTTCGGCCAGCGCTTCCAGACAGGCACTGCCGGCCCCGCCCATCACCACGTGCTCTTCCACCGTCACGAAAGCCTCGTGAGTAGCCGCCAGCTCACGGATCAGGTCGGCATCGATGGGCTTGACGAAACGCATGTTCACCACGGTGGCATCCAGCGCCTCGCCCGCCGCCATGGCCGGGGTCACCATCGAACCGAAGGCCAGAATGGCGATGCGCCTGCCCTGCCGGCGCACCTCGGCCCGGCCCAGTGGCAATTCGGTGAAGGTCTTCTGCACCGGCACGCCCGGCCCCACCCCGCGCGGATAGCGCACTGCCACCGGACGCTGGTACTTCACGGCCGAATACAGCATCTGCCGGCATTCGTTCTCGTCGGCCGGCGCCATCACCACCATGTTGGGCACGCAGCGCAGGAAGGCGTAGTCGTACACACCGGCGTGCGTGGCCCCGTCGGCCCCCACCAGGCCGGCCCGGTCCAGCGCAAACACCACCGGCAGGTTCTGCAGCGCCACGTCGTGCAGCAGCTGGTCGTACGCCCGCTGCAGGAAGGTGGAATAGATGGCCACCACCGGCACCAGCCCGTCGCAGGCCATGCCGGCCGCGAAGGTCACGGCGTGCTGCTCGGCAATGCCCACATCGAAGTAACGGGTGGGAAAACGCTGCTCGAACTCCACCAGCCCCGACCCCTCGCGCATGGCCGGCGTGACGGCCACCAGCCGCGGCTCGGCCTCGCCCATGTCGCAAACCCAGTCGGAAAACACCTGCGTGTAGGTGGGCTTCCTGGGCGGCGTGGCCGGTGCCTTGATGCCTTCGGCCGGGTCGAACTTGCCCGGCCCGTGATACAGGATGGGGTCGGCCTCGGCCAGCTTGTAGCCCTGCCCCTTGCGGGTGATGACGTGCAGAAACACCGGCCCGCTGATCTCGCGCAGGTTCTGCAGCGTGGGAATGAGTGCATCGAGGTCGTGACCATCGATGGGGCCGAAGTAGGTAAAGCCCAGCTCCTCGAACAGCGTGGCCGGCACCAGCATGCCCTTGGCGTGCTCTTCCAGCTTGCGGGCCAGCTCGTACACCGGCGGCATCACCGACAGCATCTGGCGGGCCACGTCACGCGCCTTCACGATCGGCCGGGCCGACAGCGTGCGTGCCAGATAGTGGTTCATCGCCCCCACCGCCGGCGAGATCGACATGTCGTTGTCGTTGAGGATGACCAGCAGGTCCACGTCGCGCATCACGCCCGCGTTGTTGAGCGCCTCGAAGGCCATGCCGGCACTCATCGCGCCGTCGCCGATCACCGCCACGTGGCGACGGCGGTCGGGCCCCTGGTTCTCGCCCAGATTGCGCGAAGCCACCGCCATGCCCAGCGCCGCCGCAATCGAGGTGGACGAATGGGCGGTACCGAAGGTGTCGTACTCGCTCTCGCTGCGCCGCGGAAAGCCCGACAGGCCCTGATACTGGCGCAGCGTGGCCATCTGGTCACGTCGGCCGGTGAGAATCTTGTGCGGATAGGACTGGTGCCCCACGTCCCAGACCAGCCGGTCACGCGGGGTGTTGAACACATAGTGCAGCGCGATGGTCAGTTCCACCGTACCCAGATTGGACGACAGGTGCCCCCCGGTACGCGACACGGCGTTCAGAATGAACTGCCGCAGCTCGTCGGCAAGCTGGGGCAGCTTCTCCCGGTCCAGCGTGCGCAGGTCGGCTGGACTGTCGATACGGGCCAGCAGCGCTTCGGTCGGGGGTTTAACGTCTTCGGTCATGACTTGGCAGAAGTCTCTGATTTATATGATTCGAATGACACCATCGCGGGTGACACCGCCACGAATGGCATCGCCAGACCGCCGGGCACGGGGGCCAGCCGCGCCATCAGTGCAACCGCTCGACGATGAAATCGGCCAGCATGCGCAGACGGTCGGCCTCCGGCCCCAGCCCGGCCAGGCTCCCGTGGGCCTGGCGATGCAGGTCGGCCGCCAGCGCACGGGCCGCCTCCAGCCCCAGCAGCGACACATAGGTGGGCTTGTCGTGCGCCTGGTCCTTGCCGGCCGTCTTGCCCAGCGTGGCCGAGTCGGCCGTTACATCCAGAATGTCGTCCACCACCTGAAAGGCCAGGCCGATGATCTCGCCATAGCGCTTCACCGCCGCCGCCAGTGCCGCCGGCGGTTCGCCTCCGGCCAGCAGGCCGAGTGTCACCGATACCGACAGCATGGCGCCGGTCTTGGCCCGGTGCATGGCCTCGAGCTGCGGGCGCGACAGCCGCACCCCCACCCCCTCGATGTCCAGGGCCTGGCCGCCGGCCATGCCCCACGAACCGGCCGCCCTGGCCAGCGCCGTCACCATGGCAGCCACCGGCACCGGAGCGCTGTCCGTGGCCGGCAGAAAGTCCCCAGTCTTCACCGACCCCGGAGCGGTTGCTGCCAGTGGCCGTTCTGCAGGCTGGCCGGAAGCCGGCGCCACCGTGCCGGCCTGCGCGGCGGATCCGGCCGGTGCCACCAGCACCTCGAAGGCCAGCGTCTGCAGGGCGTCACCCACCAGCATGGCCATGGCCTCGCCATACTGGACGTGCACCGTGGGACGGCCCCGGCGCATGTCGTCGTTGTCCATGGCCGGCATGTCGTCATGCACGAGCGAATAGACGTGAATCAGCTCCACCGCACAGGCAGCGCCATCCAGCACCGCGGCATCGGCCCCCACCAGCTCGCCGGCCGCATACACCAGCAGCGGACGCACCCGCTTGCCGCCCCCCAGCACCGCATAGCGCATGGCCTCGTGCAGCCGGTCGGGTGCCAGCCCGGCAGCCAGCCCGGAAGGCCCGGGCAAACGGGCTGCCAGCGCGGCCTCCACATGGGCTGCCCGCGCCTGCATCCAGGCCGACAGCGTCAGGGGCGCAGCCACCGGGCGGCTGCCCAGAGCCGCCGCCAGGGTGTCGTTCGTCATGCTTCGTCCTCGCCGGAGGTCTCACCGGCATCGTCCCCGTACGGAGCCAGCAGGCCCGCTTCCAGCACCTGCACCTGCTGCGTGACCACGGCCAGCCGCTCGCGGCAGTGACGCACCAGGGCAACACCGCGCTCATAGGCCGTGAGCGCGTCTTCCAGCGGCAGACGGCCGCTTTCCATCTGGCCGACCAGCGCTTCCAGCTCGGTCATCGCATCCTCGAAATGATCCGGCAGGGGGGCAGGACCGTCCGCGCGGGCGGCTTCAGACATGGGCAGGACCTCGACAGGTAAAGGCAGGGCTGCCGGCATTCTAGCGCGTGTCGCACGGACGCATCGCGCCATCTGCACGTCCTTTGACCCCGCACAAACCCGGACACGTCCCGCAACATATACACCGGCACGATACTCGAAAACAGGCTTTACCCCGGCCCCGGTCCCGGTAGAATCCGCCCTTCACCCTTCATTCATCCAGCGCGTGTCACGGGCGGAACGAACCCGTCCATGACACACCTGCTGATGTACCGGTAGTTTCGCCCCGCGGCGGGCTGCCAACCGGTCCTTCTTTTGCCGCACCACACCTGCCGGAGGGACGCACCTTCCATCATGACGGACATTGGGCATCTGGCACACATCCAGCGACCCGCAACCCAGTTGCCGGTCTCGGCCTACTTTGACGAATCGCTCTACCAGCACGAGCTGCACACCCTGTTCTCCAACGGCCCCGGCTACCGTGGCCACCGCCTGATGGTGCCCGAACCGGGCGACTACCGTACCCTGGTGGCAGAACAGGAAGGCCGCGTGCTGGTCAACCAGCGCCCGGACGAACACAACCCCAACGGCCGCATCGAACTGCTCTCCAATGTCTGTCGCCACCGCCAGGCCATCATGCTCAATGGCGCCGGCAATGCCGACAGCATCGTCTGTCCGCTGCACCGCTGGACCTACGACCTCGACGGCAGTCTCAAGGGCGCCCCGCACTTCGACCAGCAACCCTGCCTGGAGCTGCCACGCTACCCGCTGCAGGAGTGGCAGGGTCTGCTCTTCGAGAGCCCGCGCGACATCCAGGCCGACTTGCGCGGCATGAGCGTGGCGGCCGATCTCGACTTCTCCGGCTACCGGCTCGACCACGTCGAGGTGCACGAGTGCAACTACAACTGGAAGACCTTCATCGAGGTCTATCTGGAGGATTATCACGTCGTGCCCTTCCACCCGGGGCTGGGTCACTTCGTCGACTGCAACCAGCTCAGGTGGGAGTTCGGCGAGTGGTATTCGGTCCAGACCGTCGGCCTGCACCGCGACCTGCAAAAGCCCGGTACCCCGGTCTACCGCAAGTGGCACGATGAGGTCCTGCGCTTCAACGGCGGGAAGATGCCCAAGTACGGTGCCATCTGGCTCACCTACTACCCCAACCTGATGGTCGAGTGGTACCCCAACTCGCTGGTGATCTCCTCGCTCATCCCGCGCGGACCAGGCAAGACCACCAACATCGTCGAGTTCTACTACCCCGAAGAGATCGTCTGGTTCGAGCGCGAGTTCATCGAGGCCGAGCGCGCCGCCTACATGGAAACCGCCATCGAGGATGACGAGATCGGCGAGCGCATGGACGCCGGCCGCCGGGCCTTGTTCGAGCGCGGCGAAAACCAGACCGGCCCCTACCAGAGCCCGATGGAAGACGGCATGCAGCACTTCCACGAGTTCCTGCGCCGCGAGCTGGGCGACGTGGGCGACACGAAGAACCTGCCGGCCAACCACCCCACCGGCCACCAGCTGATCGAGCAGCAGCTGCGCCGCCGGCGGGCCTGATTGCGTGCCATGGACTCATGCGTCCCAACGCTGGCCCCGACCGTGTGCTGACAGGGTACCGCGCAGACAAGGCCAGTCGCCCTGCCATGCAGGGCAACACCGGCTGCGTCCCATGACGCCCCACCCAACGGACATGACCGTCATGCGAGGAGTTCCCCCATGCCATTGACCGAAGCCCAGACGAAATCCCTGCTGGCCTGCAAGGGCGTGGGCAAAACCGTCCTGCAGCGGCTGCAGGACATGGGCCTGGACGATGCCGAACGCCTCGCCCAGGCCAGCGTCGATGACATCCTCGCCATGGGGGCGTCCATCACGCGCAGTACCTGCTGGAAAAACAGCCCCCAGGCCCGGGCGGCCATCAGCGCGGCCGTGGCCTGGGCGCAGGACGAGGTCCGGTCAAGGGGCTGAGAGACAGTGCTGTACATGCCGAAGGGTCAAGAGAAACGGACCGACCATGACCCGCTCTAAGATAGATGCCATTGTCATCTTCCCGAGCCTTTCTCATGTCCTGGACCACCACCCTCTCCGTCGAAGAACTGGCCACCCATCTGGATGCCTGCATCCTCGTCGACTGCCGCCACCGGCTCGATGATCCGCAGGCCGGCCGCCGCGCGTGGGAAGAAGCCCACATCCCCACGGCGCACTTCCTGTCCATCGACGATGACCTCTCCGGCCGCCACGATCCTTCGCTGGGTCGCCACCCGATGCCCGACCGCGCGCCACTGCGCGAGAAACTGGCCGCTCTCGGCTTGTCGGACGACACCCAGCTGGTGCTCTACGACGACCAGGGAGGCGCCATGGCCGGCCGCCTCTGGATGCTGGCCCGCTGGCTGGGCCACGAAAAGGTGGCGCTGCTCGATGGCGGCTTCGAGGCCTGGAAGCGGGCCGGCTACCCGCTGACCGCCGAACCCGCGACGCCCCGCAAGGCCGGCCAGCTGTCGGAGCGCCCGAGCCTCGTGCAGCTGCTCAATACCGCCCAATTGCAGGCCGCCCTGCAGGACGGCCACAGCCAGGTGGTCGACGCCCGCGGGGCCGACCGCTACCGGGGCGAGAACGAAACCATCGACCCGGTGGCCGGCCACATCCCCGGCGCTCTCAACCGGCCCTTCATGCAGAACCTGCGCCCCGACGGCCGCTTCAAACCCGCCGAGGTGCTGCGCGACGAGTGGGAAAGGCTGCTGGCCGGCCGCAGCCCGGAGGACATCATCCACCAGTGCGGCTCGGGCGTGACGGCCAACCACAACCTGCTGGCCATGGAACTGGCCGGCCTGCCCGGCAGCCGCCTGTACCCGCCTTCGTGGAGCGGCTGGATCAGCGATCCGGCAAGGCCTGTCGCCAAAGGCTGAAGCAACCATCTGACGGCGCGGAAGAACAGCCCCCGCACCGCCGTCACGACGCGTCGGCCGCTCTGGAACGAAAACGCCGCAAAGCCACGACAGGAGCATTCTGTCCGACTTTGCGGCATCATGTCATGCCACCCGGCGGCTGATGGAGCGAACCGCCGGAAAACCGCAGCCGGGTTCGAAAACCCAACCAGCAGTTGAAGGCACCTGACCGGGGCCAGCCCCAGTCAGTCCGGGTTCTTCTCGATGAACTCGTGCACCTTCTCGACCATCTTCCTCGAGCCCACGAAGAAGGGGCTGCGCTCATGCAGCTTGGTCGGCTGGATGTCCAGAATGCGGCGCTTGCCGTCGGTGGCCATGCCACCAGCCTGCTCGGCCAGGAAGGCCATCGGGTTGCACTCGTACAGCAAACGCAGCTTGCCGTTGGGATAGTTGCTGCCCTGCGGATACATGTAGATGCCGCCCTTGAGCAGGTTGCGGTGGAAGTCCGACACCAGCGAACCGATGTAGCGCGAGGTCAGCGGACGGCCTTCCGACGGCAGGTCATCCTGGCAGTACTTGATGTACTTCTTCACGCCCAGCGGGAACTTCAGGTACTGGCCCTCGTTCACCGAGTAGATGGTGCCATCATCGGGCAGGCGGATGTTCTCGTGCGACAGGGCAAATACACCGATGGCCGGATCATACGTGAAGCCATTGACGCCGTTGCCGGTGGTGTAGACCAGCATGGTGGACGAGCCATACACCACATAGCCCGCTGCCACCTGGGCGCTGCCCGGCTGCAGGAAGTCTTCCAGCGTGACCGGCGTGCCCACCGGCGTCACCCGGCGGTAGATGGAGAAGATGGTCCCCACCGACACGTTGACATCGATGTTGGACGAACCATCGAGCGGATCGGTCAGCACGATGTACTTGGCATTGCGGTTCTTCTCGCTGTCGAAGGCGATGAAGTTCTCTTCCTCTTCCGAGGCAAAGCCCGCCACGTCGTCCCGCGCAAAGAAGGCTGCGCTGATGGTCTTGTGGGCGAACACATCCAGTTTCTTCTGCTGCTCACCCTGCACGTTCTCGGCGCCGGCGTCGCCCAGAATCTCGTTCACCAGACCGGCACGGTTGATGTCGCGGTTGATGACCTTGGCCGCCAGACGGATGGCCGCCAGAATGCCACTGAGATTGCCGCGGGCGTGCGGGTACTCGGCCTGCTTCTCGACGATGAACTCGCCCAGACTTTTCATGGAAGTCTCCTGATTGAGAATTGAGAATAAATGACTTCCCGTATTGTAATGAGGAGACCGGTTATTTTCTGTGAACGACTGGGCATTCTCCGTCAAAGAGGCCGGGTGTTTTTTCATGGCATCAGGGTAAACCCCAATGGCATCCACAACGCAGCAGTGCGATCTGCAACACGGCGCTCGCCCCGATAAACCACCATTCGACCCAACTCACACGGCCCGGCTCACACAAAACGCAGGCAACTGCAGCACCCCTGCCCCAGACTGCCGGAAACCCCGATCCCGGTCACAAGAAACCCGGCCGGACACGTGCGTCACGCATCCAGACCGGGTTTTGCCGCGAAACAGGGGCCGGATTACTTCGCAAACACCTTCTTCAGAATGGCCGACCCCGTACCCACCGGATCCTGCCGGATCGTTTTCTCTTCGGCGGCGATCATCTTGTAGAGGCCGTCCATGGTCTTGTTGGTGACGTAGTTCTCGATCTTCGCATCGTCGGACTTTATCACGCCCAGCTTCGAGGCCTGGCCGGCCAGGCTGTTGTACTGCTGCGCCAGCCCCAGCTTGCTGGTGTACTGCGTCACGATGGGCAGGAACTTGTTGAACATGTCCTTCGAGGTCTTCTCGCGGAAGAATTTCGTCACGGAATCGTCTCCGTCGGACAGGATGCCCTTGGCGTCACTCACCGACATGCCCTTGATGGCGTTGAGCAGCAGCGGTTTGGCCTCGACCACGGCCGCTTCGGCCGCCCGGTTCATGTTGGTCTGCAGTGCCTCGAAGTCCTTCTGTTTGCCCATCAGCTTCGCTGCCTTTTCCATCTTCTGCAGGCTGGAGGGCAGCGGGATCTTCACGTCCGGGTTGCCCAGAAAGCCGTCGGCCTTGCCCAGGCTGGCCACCGCCGTCTCGGCGCCCTTCTCCAGCGCGGCCTTGACGCCGGCGGAAGCATCGCTCTGCGTGAGCGACGACAGGTCCAGTGCGGCAGCGGGCATGCTCACCAGCAGGCCCGTGGTACCCAGTGCCAGCGAGGCAGCCACCAGCGCCCCCGCGATACGGCCACGCAGGCCCGTTGACGATTTCTTGTCCATCTTGCGGTTTCCTCCCGATAATCCCGTGAACCTGGCCCTCCGGCCAGGGAAAGTGCCAGACGGCCCTTGCCGCCCATATCCTGTGCCGGCACCGTGCCAGTCAGGGATTTTCCCGAATCCGTGCAGACCACGACATGCCCCGGCCTGCCGACCAGAGCCGGAATCGTACCAGCCGCCCGCACCATCCGGCACGCATCGGCCCTGTCACGAGCATGGAGCGAGACCATCAGGCAACAGACCGTCAACGACCGTCATCTCCCAAACTCAGTGCGCCTGCTCCCAGTTGGCGCCCACCCCCACTTCGGCCAGCAGCGGCACCGACAGCGAGGCGACCCCGGCCATGCGTGCCGGCAGTGCCGTCTTCAGGCGCTCGACCTCGGCCTCGGGCACTTCCAGCACCAGCTCGTCGTGCACCTGCATCACCAGCCGGGCTTCCAGCTGCTCGCGCTGCAGCCAGGCGTGCACATCGATCATCGCCAGCTTGATCAGGTCGGCAGCCGTCCCCTGCATCGGCGCATTGATGGCGGCCCGCTCGGCCATCTGCCGCTTGCCCACGTTGCCGGAGGCGATTTCGGGCAGCCACAGCCGGCGGCCGAACACCGTCTCCACATAGCCCTGCTCGCGGGCCTGCAGCCGGGTACGTTCCATGTAGGCCGCCACCCCCGGATAGCGGGCAAAGTAACGGTCGATGTAGGCCTGTGCGGCCCCCCGCTCGATGCCCAGGTTGGCCGCCAGCCCAAAGGCGCTCATGCCATAGATCAGCCCGAAGTTGATCACCTTGGCGTAGCGGCGCTGCTCGCTGTCCACCTCGGCCAGCGGCACGCCGAACACCTCGGCCGCGGTGGCGCGGTGCACGTCCTCGCCGGCCGCAAAGGCCTTCAGCAGGCCGGCATCCTGCGAGATGTGCGCCATGATGCGCAGCTCGATCTGCGAATAGTCGGCCGACATCATCCGGTATCCGGGCGGCGCGATGAAGGCTTCACGGATGCGGCGTCCCTCCGGCGTGCGGACCGGGATGTTCTGCAGGTTCGGCTCGCTGGAGGCCAGCCGGCCCGTGATGGCCGTGGCCTGGGAATACGTCGTGTGCACGCGGCCCTGCGCATCCATCATGTCCGGCAACTTGTCGGTGTAGGTGGAGCGCAGCTTCGAGAGCCCGCGCCACTGCAGCAGCACCTTGGGCAACGGGTAATCGAGCGCCAGTTTTTCCAGCACGCTCTCGTCGGTGGACGGCTTGCCGGCCGGTGTCTTCTTCACCACCGGCAGCCCCAGCTGGCCGAACAGGATCTCTCCCAGCTGTTTGGTCGACCCCAGGTTGAAGGGCTGGCCGGCCAGCTCGTGCGCCTGTTTCTCCAGCGCCAGCATCTGCGTGGCCAGTTCCACCGACTGCTGCTTCAGCAGGGCACCATCGAGCAGCACGCCGTGGCGTTCCATGTCGAACAGCACCTGCAGCGTCGGCATCTCGATGTCGCGGTAGACGTACTGCAGCGTCTCGTTCGCGGCAATGGCCGGCGCCATCACCCGGTGCAGCTGCAGTGTCACGTCGGCATCCTCGGCAGCGTAGGGCGCAGCCACCTCCAGCGCCACCTGGTCGAAGCCGATGGCCTTGGCCCCCTTGCCCGCCACCGACTCATAGGCAGTGGTGAGGCGGTTCAGGTGGCGACCGGCCAGCGCGTCCATGCCATGGGTGCGGTGGGCTTCCAGCACGTAGGACTCCAGCATCGTATCGTCCGCCACGCCACGCAACCGCACGCCGTGGTTGGCCAGCACGTGCATGTCGTACTTGATGTTCTGGCCCACCTTCTGCGGCCTGTCATCTTCCAGCCAGGGCTTCAGCACCGCCAGCACCTCGTCCAGCGGCAGCTGGTCCGGCACGCCGGCATAGCTGTGCCCCACCGGGATGTAGGCACCCTCCCACGGCGACACCGCCAGCGAGATGCCCACCAGATGGGCCTGCCGGGCATCCAGCGCCGTGGTTTCGGTGTCGATGGCCACGCGGTCAGCGGCCTGCGCCTTCGCCAGCCAGTCCTCCAGCGCGGCGCGGGTGGTGATCATCACGGTGTGCAGCTCACCAGCCGGCGGTGCATCCAGCACGATGCCATCACGCGTGAAGTGACCGCCGGTAAATTCGGCCAGCGCGGCCGCCACGCCAGCGCCTCGCGGGCCACTCGCGGCACCCGCACCGGCGGCACCGGCGCCTGAACCAGCCGGGATTCCGCCAGCGCCCGGCCCCCCCCCGGCCACTGTCCCGGCTGCACCGGTCGTGCCTGAAACGCCCGCCGCCGCACCGCTGCCCGCCGTGCTGCCACCTTCGGCAAACACCCGGCTGCCGCTGGCGGCCAGCCCCTGCGCATGCAGGCCGTCGATACCGCCCGCCGTCCCTGCGGCCAGGCCATCGATGCCGCCCGCCAGACCGCCTGCCGCGCCCCCTTCGCGCCGCTGGCGCTCCGCCACCAGCCGCCGGGCGAAGGTGCGCAGTTCCCAGCGGTCGAACAGCCGCAGCAGTGTCTCTTCATCCTCGTCGCGCAGCTGCAGCTGGTCTATGCCCCCCACCCAGGCGGACAGGTCGGCATCGCGCAGCACCGTCACCAGCTCGCGGCCCTTCGGCAGCCAGTCCAGTGCGGCGCGCAGGTTCTCGCCCACCTTGCCCCTGATGGCGTCGGCCTGGGCCATGAGGGCATCGAGCGTGCCGTATTCGTTCAGCCATTTGGCGGCCGTCTTGGGGCCCACCTTGTCCACCCCGGGCACGTTGTCCACCGTGTCGCCGGTCAGGCTCAGAAAGTCGATGATCTGGTCCGGATTCACGCCGAACTTCTCGCGCACCCCGGCCGCGTCCATCGGCACGGGTGGCACGCCGTCGCGCGTCATGGTGTTGACCAGGATGGTCTCGTCGTCCACCAGCTGCGCCAGATCCTTGTCCCCCGTGGAAATCACGGTGCGCATGCCCGCCCGGCGCGCCTGCGTGGCCAGCGTACCGATCACGTCATCGGCCTCGATGCCCGGCACCACCAGCAGCGGCCAGCCCAGCGCCTGCGTCAGCTCATGGATGGGCGCAATCTGGGCCACCAGATCCTCGGGGGTGGAGGCGCGGTTGGCCTTGTAGTGCTCGTACAGGTCATCGCGGAAGGTGCGCCCCGGCGCATCGAAGATCACCGCCCCGCGCGTGGCCCCGCCATGCAGCCGGGTGTCGTCGCGCAGACGACGCAGCATGCCGACCATCCCGTGAATGGCGCCGGTCGGCTCGCCCGCCTTGTTGCGCAGATCGGGCAGGGCATGATAGGCGCGGAACAGATAGCTGGAGCCATCGACCAGCAGCAGGGTTTTGTCGGACGGTTTGGTCATCGGATAACGGAAGATCGGACAGAAGGGACGGACAACCCCGGCCGGGGCAGACGGATGCCACCTGGACGCAGCGGCGGGAACGGTACGACGGAATGTCACCGAACCGCGGACTACACGGGAACTGCCCGGACGGTCCGGCGAGGGCATGCAGGGTCAAACGGGGCCCGGGCACCGAAGTTTGATACGCTTTGGGCCATTGCGCTGCCCGCGGGGCTCCGGCCCCGGGCCGTTCCTGCCACCGGGCCGAGCCTGCTGCCTTCAGCCATCACCGGCCTGCGCCGGCCCGGACGTGGCGCCCCATTCACACCGTATACGGACACCCTACCCGACCCCATGGTCAACAACCTCAAGACCCGCCCCAAGACCCCCAAGCTCAGCGCCATGATGCCCAGCGAACGCGCCACGGCCATCAAGGCCCGCGAGTCCTGGCACGTGCTGGGCATTATCGCAGAGTTCGTCGAGGCCACCGAGGCGCTGGCCGACATCCGCCCGGCCGTCTCCATCTTCGGCAGCGCCCGCATCCCCCGGGACCACCCCTGGTACCACGAGACCGAGGTGCTGGCCCGCAAGCTGTCGGACGCCGGTTTTGCGGTCATCTCCGGTGGCGGTCCCGGCCTGATGGAAGCGGCCAACAAGGGCGCCCATGCCGGCGCCTCCCCGTCGGTGGGGCTGAACATGCAGCTGCCCATGGAGCAGCACGACAACCCCTACCAGAACGTGTCACTGCATTTCCGGCACTTCTTCCCGCGCAAGGTGGCCTTTGCCAAGTACGCGGCCGCCTTCGTGGCCGTCCCCGGCGGCTGGGGCACGCTGGACGAGCTGATGGAGGTGCTGACGCTGATCCAGACGAAGGTCGGCCGGCGCATCCCCGTCATTCTGGTGGGTTCGGCCTTCTGGAAAGGCCTGCTCGCCTGGATGAACGACGTGCTGGTCGCCCAGGGCACCGTGTCGGCCGCCGACATGGAGCTGATCCGCGTCATCGACGACCCGGATGCCGTGGTCAACGAGATCTTCGACTTCTACCAGCAGCGTGGCTTCTATGCCACCAGCGACGAGCGGCAGCTGAACCTGCAGCTCTGACGTGCTCACGCTGCCCCGTGCCGATGGGTCAGCCGTCGGCAGACTGCAGCCCTGGCACGGTTTCACACCGCGCACTGATAGGATGCCCCTTCCCTGCCGGCGCACCTGCTGCCCATGGCCCGTCACCCCCCCGTCCTCGCACGAATCCGCGGCAGGCTCCCCCTGAAAGTTCCGGGCGCGACCCGATACTGGCCCGTTACCTGCAGTCCCGGCAGGCAGTTAGAATCGGCGCATCTTGCCCGAATTCCCCGAACCGCTGCCTGTCCGCGCCCTGCCGGCGGCCGGTGTTGCCCCTGCGGCACCCGCGCCCGGCACCCCGGACGGCAGTCCCCTACCGGATCGCCCCATGGCCGTTTTCACCGTCGTTTCCGATCAGCAGCTCAAGGACTGGCTGGCCCACCATGATGCAGGCGAGCTGCAGCAGGCCGAACCCATCGCCTCCGGTATCGAAAACACCAACTACTTCGTCGACACCACGCGCGGCCGCTGGGTGCTCACCCTGGTCGAGCGCCTGCCCGTCGAGCGCCTGCCCTTCCATCTGGAGCTGATGCAGCACCTGGCACAGCGCGGCATTCCCTGTCCGGCCCCGCTGGCCGACCGCGAAGGCCGCCTTTTCAGCCCGCTCAACGGCAAGCCGGCCACCCTGGTCACGCGACTGAGCGGCAAGGCCGTGGTCGACACCACCCCCGAACACTGCCGCGCCATGGGCGCCCTGCTGGCCCGCATGCACCTGGCTGCGGCCGACTTTGGCCCGGCCCCCGCCAACGTGAAGGGGCCCGAGTGGTGGCCCATCGCGCTGGAAGAGCTGCGCCCCCGGCTGGAACCTGCCCTGCGCACGCTAGCCGCGGACGAACTGGCGGCCCAGCAGGCCTGGATGGACACGCCCGACTGGAAGAACCTTCCTGCCTCGGCCGTGCACGCCGACATCTTCCGTGACAACGTGCTGTTCACCAGTCCGTCCGAGCCCAGTGTCATCGACTTCTACTTCGCCTGCCACGACACCTGGCTGTTCGATCTGGCCGTGGTCTGCAACGACTGGTGCCTGGCCCCCAACGACGTGACACTCGATCCGGCCCGCACCGACGCCCTGCTGGACGGCTACCGCAGCGTGCGCGCCTTCGATCCCGCCGAGAAGCGTGGCTGGACCATGGCGCTGCGGGCCGCTGCCCTGCGTTTCTGGCTGTCGCGCCTCTACGACCTGCTGCTACCCCGCGAAGCTGCCATGCTGCAGCCCAAGGATCCCACCCACTTCGAGCGGATCCTGAACGATCGCCGCACGCTTTCGGGAGAGCTGCACTGACATGGCCGGACAGACGACATCCAGCGGCATCCAGGTCCACCGCGTGCCCGCCAGCCATGGCTGGTACTGGCTCAAGCGCGGCTTCGGCCTGCTGGGGCGGGCCCCCCTGCCACTGCTGCTGCTCATGCTGATGCTGATCACGGCCAGCAACCTGTTCGGTATCCTGGGCATCGTCGGTCTGGTGCTGGCCAAGCTGGTGGTGCCCGTGCTGCTGGTGGGCTACCTTGCCATCCTGCGGCAGCTGGCTCCGCCCGGAAGCGGCACGCCCGTGGCTGCACAGAGCACGGCCACGCCCCAGGGTGCACCGGCCCCCGGCTCCCGCGCCTTCACGCAAATCTTCAACGCCCGCGTCTTCTTCGGCTGGGCGCAGGGCAACCGCCGGGCGCTGCTGGCCGTGGCCCAGCTGGGCCTGCTCAGTCTGGCCATCGACACGGGTGCGGCCTGGCTGTCGGGCTATCAGGATGCCGTGGCGGCCATGTTCGACACGCTGAGCCAGATGCCGGCCAACAAGGTCCCCGACGCCGAAGCCATGAGCAACCTCATCATGCCGGTGTTCCAGTCGATGATGACGATGGCAGTCATCACCGTGCCCTGCTACCTGCTGCTGTGGTATGCGCCCATCTTTGCCGGCCTGCACGGGCTGCCGCTGCTCAAGTCGGTGGTGTTCTCGGCCGTGGCCGTCGGGCGCAACGCCCTGGCTTTTGTCTGCCACGCCCTCTGCCTGCTGGTCTTCATGATCGGCGTGGCCCTGGTGACGCAACTGCTCAGCGGCGCCCCGACCCTGCCCTTTGCCTCGCCCATCTTCCTGCTGGTCCTGCCGGTGGTGTTCGCCGTCATCGCCTGTGCCCTGTGGGCCTGCTACCTGGACACCGTGGAAGTGGCCGGGCATGACGGCAGGGCCCCACGGCTGCAGGACGATTCCGACCAGGGCTGAACGCCCCCATTCCCTCGCCCTCACACCGCCTGCAGAACAGCCAGCGGCGTCCTGCCGGGCTGACCACAGGCGTCCTGTGCTGCCTATTCAGACAGCCTGCCCGAGCGCGCAGCCACCCATCCTGCCCCCTCGACCAATCGGCCGATAGCCTCTACCGCCGATTCTTGAAGACACACATCATGCAGCGTGCAGATAACTCCGGCACGATGCCCGATATCGCCATCGCGCCGGTCAACGGACT
Organism: Lautropia dentalis; assembly: GCF_003892345.1. Lineage (GTDB taxonomy): Bacteria > Pseudomonadota > Gammaproteobacteria > Burkholderiales > Burkholderiaceae_E > Lautropia > Lautropia dentalis. Next base: position 1,470,651 of record NZ_RRUE01000001.1, on the reverse strand, counting down.
TCCTTTCCTGAAAGACCGCCCCGATGACCAAGCAATCGACCGACATGACCCAACCCGTGCCGACGCGCACCACGTCGGCACAGGCACACCCGACAGCGGCCAAGCACCATGCCCACAGCATGCTGGCACTGACGGGCGACGAGGCTGCCGACAGCAAGCAGCTGGCTGCCGCCGGTGTGGCCGAGATTGCCCGGCGCCATGAGCGCAACGAAGACGACGACGACGATGCGGCATGGCTGCCCACCGGCGATGAAGCGGCTGCAGCCACCGATGCCCTGGGCGGCACGGCATCCGTCACCGGCGGATCTTCCATGACGGGCGCAGCAGCCGAAGCTGCGGCAGGCGCATCGTCTGTCACCGCTGCTGGCGCCGGGACCACCGGTGCAAGCGCGGCCGGTGCAGGCGTTGCTGGCGCTGGTTTTGCCGGTGCTGGTGCTGCCGGTGCTGGTGCTGCCGGTGCAGGCGCTGCAGGCGTAGGAGCTGCTGGTGCAGGTGCCGCGGGTGTGGGGGCTGCTGGTATGGCCTCAGGCACCCTGCTGACGGCAGGTGCCGTCCTGGGTACCGTGGCCCTTGCTGCCGCTCTGGGTGGTGGTGGCAGTTCCTCGGGTTCGTCTGCATCGACCCTCCTCGCCTCCGGCGCTGGGCGGCAGCAAGGATCAGCTGCTGACGGTAACGCACAAGGAAACCGTGGCAACGAACAAACGGGCAGCGGTGCAGGCGCAAGTTCGGGCGCCGATGCCGGTGCAGCTGCAGGATCCGGCTCCGGCTCTGCTTCGGGCTCGGGTGCAGGCGCGGGTGGCTCCGGCAATGTAGGGGGCGCTGGCGCTGCCGATCCGGCCAATACCCGCTCTCTTAACTATGGCGCCAACGAGAACAAGGCCATCGGCGCTAACGTCTTCAATAGCAACAACACCAATGAAACTCCGGCGTTCATCCGCATCACCGCCATCCGCGGCAAGAACTCTGGCGGTGCCCACGGCCTGATGACCCTGGAGAACGGTGAGGAGATCGTCGTCGGCCAGGTCATCTCCCGCGACGATTTCGAGCGGATCTTCTGGAATGCCTCCAAGAGCGACGGCTCCTTCAGCTTCGTTCCCGTGCAGGATGCCCAGGGCACCGCTGCACCGAATACTGTCGAGCAGACTGTCGTCATCAAGACCCCCGAACCCCCTGCCCCCGGCAGCAACCCGGGCACCTCTTCCGGTGAAGGCGGAAACACTGGCCATGAGGCAGGTTCCCAGACAGGTGCAGGCTCTGGCACGGGTTCCAGCACGGGTAACGGTGCCAACACGGGCGCCAACGCAGGCACCGGCACGGCAAATAACGGTACGGATCCGAACAACACGACCGGCCAGCAGTCCGGAAACGACAAGGGTGACGGTACCACCCAGAACACGGGTTCGCCTTCCGGTACGGGCGAAACGTCCAACCAAAGCGCCAGCAGCGGTGACGGCACCACGCCCGCAGGCGGCAAACCGGGCGCAGAGGGTTCAGGCTCGGAGAACAAGCCCGTGACGGGCTCGGGCTCTGACTCGACCTCGGGTTCTGCTTCGGGCTCCGGCTCGGCCGGCGGCTCCGACTCGACCTCCGGTTCGGACCGCAATAAAGGAAGCGGCTCCGATAAAGGTGGTTCCACCCCCAGCGAAGGACAGAGTAGCCAGGCCAGCAACGGCCAGGCGCCTTCTCAGAATGCAGGTGGCCAGGGTAGCGAAAGCCAGACGCCTCCTCAGACTCCGGGGAGCCAAGGCAGCAGCGAGCAGACGACCAACCCGACGCAGGGCAGCCAGAGCGGCGGCCAGCCCCCTGCTCAGAATGCCAGTGGCCAAGGCGACGCCAGCCAGACACCTCCCCAGAACGCGGGCGGCGGCTCGGACACGGGCAACCCTGCCACGGGCAACCCGGGTACGGGTGACACCACGCAAACGGGTGGAACCCAAACCGGCGGCGCCCAGACTGGCGGTGCCCAACCCGGAACCAGCGAGACCGGAAGCGACGGCGACCACGGCGACGGCAAGCAAACCAGCGACGGCAGCGAGGATGACGCCGCCGAGGACGATGGCAAGCACGACGGTGACGACTCCAAAGGTGACGGAACCGAGGGTGACGGCACCAAGGGAGAAGACGGCGAGCATGGCAAGAACGGCGAGGACTCGGCATCTCAGACCAATCCGCCGGTCACGACGCCGTCGCCCACCCCGCCGGACTACGCCCCGAACCAGTCGGTCCAGCAAGCCATCCACGCCAACAACAAGCCTGTCGGCGCGACCATCTTCAACGGCACCAACCCGGCGCACGCACCTTCCTTCGTGAAGATCACGGCGGTTGTGGACAAGGAAGGCCATGAGGTCTCCGATGCCATGACCCTGGGCAAAGGGGGCGAAGCCATCACCACAGACCAGGTGATCAGCAAGGAGCAGTTCGAGAGCGTGTTCCTGGATGCGCTGAAAGCGCCGGGCGGCTCTTTCAAGTTCATTCCGGTGATGGACAGCGAGGGCACGGAGATGCCAGGGGCCACCGAACAGACCGTCTCCATCGGATTCAACTACGTGCACCATTTCCAGAGTGAGCCTTTCCGGGAGGCGTACGAGGGTGAAGATAGATTCTCGTACTACAGGATCCACAGTCTCACGGAACACCAGGACACCAACGGCACACTGGACGGCATGTTCAAGCTGGACGGCGGCGAGCGCACGACGCTCAAGTTGGGTGACCTGATCCGGCCCGAGGATTTCGACAAGGTGTACTGGGACTATTCGTCCAACAACGGCGGACGATTCACGCTTGTCGGAGTGGATGCTTCAGGAAAAGATCTAACCGATGAGAAAAATCAAAACCTGGTCCTGGAGGATGTTGCCAAGACCCGAACCGGGAAATTGCCTCCTGAAGAGCCCGGTGGTGAAGAGACCGACGACGAAGACGGCGATGACATCGCTGGTCACTCGGCCGCCCTGCACCCCGAGTCCTTCACGGACGCAGCGTCAGCCTTCCACGGTTCCTCTCACTTCTCGGTGAACGGTCAGAGCACGCTGGACAATCTGCTGGACCAGCAGATGAACCACAGCATCATCTGACGCAGGACGACACCCTGCCGTGAGAGATGACGATGGTGCCGAGGGATACGTCCCCGGCACCATTGTCGTATTGAGCCTCCTGAAATTCACCCAGCCTCCACAACAGGCGCCATCCGTCCCGTCACGGCTTCCAGTCGTTCATCATCTGCTTTTAATTCGAGAACAAATCGTCAGTATCGAGATCAACGAAGAATACGGCCTGGCGCATCCCCTGCGTTCGGCCGCTCTTTGCGCTTTCTCTTGAGATCGATCGATGATGACGCGAACCGGCAGCCAGTCTGGCAATACCCTCTCCCCTCACGACATCCTGCGGCACGATGTCCTGAAGCATGCCCGTGCCGCTTATCGTGACACCATGGCACGTGTTCCTTCTGGTGAGGCCCAGGGAAACCTGAAACTTGCGGCCGCATCGACACCCGAAGCCCAGGAGGACGATGACCAGGACAAGGCGGCTTTCTGGCTGCCGTCCGGCGCCGATGCCGCAACCACCGCAGACGGCGCTGCACAGGCGGCTGGCGCTGCATCGTCGGCCACCCACGGCGCAGCAGCCTCTGTCGGCGCCTCGGCCGAGGCCAGTGCTGCTGGGGGCACAGCCAGTACCGCTGCAGGTACGGCCAGCACAGCCGCAGGTACGGCCAGCGCGACTGCGGGCACGGCTGGCGTGGCTGCAGGCACGGCCGGCGCTGTCGGCATGACGGCCGCAGCCGGTTCGACGCTGCTCGGCCCCGGCATCCTTGGCGCCTTCGCTCTGGCTGCCGGCGCCAACCTGAACGATGGCGACCGGATGTACAACCTCTCGGCGCGCAACCGCCTGTCCACCGGACGCGACGATGGCAGCCGGGAAGATGGAAACAAGGACAGCAACACGGCCGGAACGGACGCTCCCCAACTCGGGACGACGACCACTCCATCCGCGAACGCAGCTTTGCTGGCGACCGGAATCACGCCGGCGGCTCCTTCCCAGCCGACGAACGATGGCACGGCAGGCACATCCGCTGCGCCTGCTGCACCCACTGAACCTGCCAAACCTGTCACGTCCGGCACGGATACCCCTAGACCCACCGAGGGGGGTCACGACGACACGCCGCCGCAGGCCAAGCCCCTGCCCACCTATGCCGGGAACACATCGGTCTCTTACGCACACAGCGAGAGCAAGGTTCTGGGTGCAGCCATCTTCAGCGGCTCCAACGAAGAGACGGCACCGGCCTTCGTGCGCATCACGTCCATCCAGGGCAAGGAGGGCGACGCCACCGCCGGCACGATGAGCCTGCAGGGCGGCAACGCGATCGTCCCCCATCAGATCATCTCCCGCGCTGACTTCGACAAGGTAGTCTGGGACGCCTCGAAAAACGAAGGCGGCTCGTTCAAGTTCATTCCGGTACAGGATGCGCAGGGTACCGCCCTGCCGGGTGCGGTCGAGCAGACCGTCACCATTCACGAGGCCCCTGCACTGCCCACCTACGAGGCCGACGTATCCGTGGCCTATACGTATAACCAGAGCAAGGCGGTCGGCGCTGAAATCTTCAACGGAACGGACAGTGCAACCGCACCATCTTTCGTGCGCATCACGGCCATCCAGGGCAAGGAAGGCGAAGCCACTGCCAACACGATGAGCCTGCAGGACGGCGAGGCCCTCACGACCGGCAGCGTGGTTTCCCGCGCCGATTTCGACAAGGTGGTCTGGGACGCCTCGAAGAACGAAGGCGGCTCGTTCAAGTTCATCCCGGTGCAGGATGCCCAGGGTACTGCCCTGCCGGGCGCCATCGAGCAGACCGTCAGCATCAACGAGGCCAGGCCGCTGTTCCACATCGCTGCCGGGTACTTCGACCCGGTGGAAGAGCACCCTGCCTACGTCAAGGTGACCAACATCACCGAAAGCAACGACACCAATGGCATTCTTGATGCCCTGGTCCTGGGTGAAGATGGCGGCACCCAGCTGAAAGTGGGCGACATCATCAGGGCCGAGGACTTCGACAAGGTGTACTGGAACCATGCGTCGAACGAGGGTGGGGAAATTTTTCTCACCCCCTACAACGCCAACGACCGGATGGTCGATCCGGGACCGTACTCGATGGAACTGGAACCTTCTTGGAAAACCCCGGACAAGAAATCGCTGCCCCTCCCTCACCACGAGCGGGAGACAACGGACGCGTCGCCCGAGCTTGTGGGTGTGGCACACCCGGCCACGGACGGCGTGACGCTGCCGGGGGCTCAGGCGCAGCCCCCGGGCATGATGCCCCTTTCCATGAGCAGCACCGCCCTGCTGGACAGCGTGCTGGAACAGCACCCGGGCACCACCGGCCTGCTCTGAACACCGCAGGCCGCACACGTCATCAGACCGGCTCCAGCTTGGCCACGGCCAGCGCGAGCCATTTGATGCCGTGCGGCGCCTTGAAGCGGATCTGGATGCGGGCATCGTCGCCATTGCCTTCGATGCCCGTGACCACGCCTTCACCAAAGCGCGCATGACGCAGCGACTGGCCGATGTGGTAGCGGCTGTCGCGCCCGGCGCGGGCCTTGCCGCTGGCGTCGCCACTGGCCGGGATGCTCGGATCGGCCGGGCGCACCCAGCCGGACTGGCGGTTGCGCTCGTGCACGGCACTGTCCAGACGCGGGCGCCAGTTGCCGCCCCCGTTGCCACCGCCACTGCCGTAGCCACCTCCGCCGTAGCCGCCACCTCCGTAGTAGCCCCGGCTGCCGCGTTCCGCCCCCAGGCCCAGGCTGCCCTGGGCACTGGCCGAGGGCATTTCGCTCAGCCATTTCAGCGAACGCTCGGGCAGCTCGGACAGGAAGCGGGACTGCATGTTGTAGCGGGTCTGGCCGTGCAGCATCCGGGTCTGGGCCAGTGACAGGTACAGACGCCGACGTGCACGGGTCATCGCCACGTACATCAGCCGGCGCTCCTCTTCCAGCCCGCCGGGATCGGAAGCCGAGTTCTCGTGCGGGAAGAGCCCTTCCTCCAGCCCGGTGACGAACACCGTCTCGAATTCCAGGCCCTTGGCCGCGTGGACGGTCATCAGCTGCACTGCATCCACGCCCTCCTCGGCCTGGCCATCGCCGGATTCCAGCGAGGCATGAGCCAGGAAGGCCGCCAGCGGCGAGACCTGCACCACGGGCGCTGCATCGGCAGGCAGCACGGCGCCATCTGCGGCCGGCTGTGTCGTGCCCGCCAGGCCCGCGCTGGCCGGCGTGGCGGCATCAATGCCGCCTTCGGCCTGGAAGGCCAGCGCCGCGTTGACCAGCTCCTTCAGGTTCTCGATGCGCTCCTGGCCCTCGCGCTCCTGCTCGTAGTGAGCCATGAGGCCGCTGCGGCCGATCACGTCGTCGATGCTCTCCGACAGCGGTAGGCGGGCGCTGTTCTGGCGCATCAGCTCGATGAGCCTGACGAACTGCAAAAGCCGCGTGCCGCCCGCGCCGCTCGTCATCGGCACGGCACGGTACAGGCTGATACCATGCGTGCGCGCCGTGTCCTGCAGGCTCTCGAGCGTGCGGGCGCCGATGCCGCGCGCCGGGAAGTTCACGACCCGCAGGAAGGCGCCGTCGTCGTCGGGGTTCTCGATCAGCCGCAGGTAGGCCAGCGCATGCTTGATCTCGGCCCGCTCGAAGAAGCGCAGGCCCCCATACACCTGGTATGGCACCCCGGCCGAGAACAGCGTGTGCTCCAGAATGCGCGACTGGGCATTGGCGCGGTACAGGATGGCGATTTCCGAACGTTCCATGCCGTCGGCCACCAGCGCGCGGATCTCGTCCAGAATCCAGTTGCCCTCGTCACGGTCCGAAAAACCGGCAAACACCCGCACCGGCTCGCCCTCGCCGGCATCCGTCCACAGGTCCTTGCCCAGCCGGCCGGTGTTCTGGCGGATCAGATGGTTGGCCGAATCCAGGATGTGCGCGTGCGAGCGGTAGTTCTGCTCCAGACGGATCAGCTGCGGGCCGGCATAGTCGCGTTCGAAGGCCGCCATGTTGCCCACGTTGGCACCACGGAAGGCGTAGATCGACTGGTCGTCGTCGCCCACCGCAAACAGCGACGCCCCGCCGGCCGCCAGCAGCGTCAGCCAGCGGTACTGCAGGTCGTTGGTGTCCTGGAACTCGTCGATCAGGATGTGCCGGAAGCGCTGCTGATAGTGCTGACGCAACGGCTGGTTGCGTTTGAGCAGCTCGTAGGCACGCAGCAGCAGCTCTGCAAAATCCACCACCCCCTCACGCTGGCACTGTTCATCGTAGGCCGCGTACAGCTCCACCAGCCGGCGGCTGTGCGCGTCACCGGTGGGCACATCGGCCGCACGCAGCCCCGCCTCCTTGCTGCCGTTGATGAAGTGCTGCACCGCCTTGGGCTGGAACTTCTGGTCATCCACGTTCAGCCCGCGCAGCAGCCGCTTGATGGCCCCCAGCTGGTCCGAACCGTCCATGATCTGGAAGCTGGCCGGCAGCCCCGCATCGCGGTGATGCGCCCGCAGCAGCCGGTTGCACAGACCATGGAAGGTACCCACCCACATGGCCCGGGGGTTGGCACTCATCAGCATCGCCCCCAGACGCGCCATCATCTCGCGCGCAGCCTTGTTGGTAAAGGTCACGGCCATGATCCCGGACGGCGAGCACTGTCCGGACCCGACCAGCCATGCGATGCGGGTGGTGAGCACGCGGGTCTTGCCGCTGCCGGCTCCCGCCAGAATCAGTGCATGTCCGCCAGGGACGGTGACAGCGGCCCGTTGCTGTGGATTGAGATGGGCAAGTAGATCAGCCATGCCGGCATTCTACCGGCCCCCGGACGTGGACGGCGGCCGGCGCCCGCCCTCGCGGCGCACGGATGCCTTGTGCAGCCGGGTCCGGCGACGGCGCCCCGCACCGGCACGCCGCCCGCCCGCAGGCAGATCCCCGGCCGAAACACCGCCACGCGCTGCATCACCTTCATCGCCCGACAGCACCTTCAGCCCGCGGGTCACCACGGCCCCGTCGGTCACCTCCAGGATGGTGATGGTCTCGGGCCAGGACGACAGCTCCGCCCACTCGGCCGAGCCCTCCTGCGCAGCCATCACCACGCCATCGGCCGCCACCACCGTATCGGACAGGGGCACCTGCCGTGCCTCCTCCAGCGCCTGCGCCGCCGCCTGCGCGCGCCGGTCGGCCGCCGCCTGCAGCCGGGCCGCCCGCCGCTGGCGTGCCGTACGCTTGCGGCGCTGGCGAATCAGCCCGCCCCCCCACGGCAGCCGGGTGTATTCCTCTTCCGAATAGCGCCGGTGCCAGCCGCCCAGCAGCGGGATGCGGTTGCCCGGGTGGCCCATGCTCGGCCCCCAGCGGGCCTGATAGCCATCCACCGCCCGGCCCTGCCGCTCCCAGCGCAGCGCCAGCACGGCCAGCAGTAGCCACCACAGCGCGGTGAGCAGCAGCACCCACCGGTTCACGTTCACGTGCCAGTAGCCGGTCAGCACCGTGCCCAGCAGCGCAAACACCAGCCCCCAGCCCAGCAGCCGGTGCCCCCACTCGAAAATGCGGCGCCGCAGTGTCATGTCGTAGAAGTCACCCGGCACATCGTGCAGATGCACCAGTGTGCGCGCCTGCCGCCGCCCCGGGCCGCCGATGCTGCCCCGCAGCGCCGTGTTCAGCACCAGCAACAGCACGAGGGTCATCACGCCCCAGCCTGCCCAGGCATGCGGATGGTTGAGGTGACTGGCCAGCGACATGCCCTGGAACACCAGCGTCACCCCGGTCACCAGACACAGCAGTGCCAGCGCACCACCTGCGTGGTGCACGATCTGCCAGCCCCGGTGATTGATCACCCGCGGCCAGTCCTGCCCGGGCACGATCTTCCAGTAGCGTGCGGCCAGCACCGACACCGGCACCAGCACACCACCACCCACGGCCATCAGCACGCCGTGCCAGAAATCGGCCTGGTTCACGTCGTCGGGCGGCCCGGCGTGCACCGGTGCCAGCAGCCAGTCCATGCAGACACGCAGCACCCCGGCCAGCCAGGAGGGAAGTACGGAAAAATCCAGCATGGGGCGCATGATACCGAAGGAAAGATAGAATACGGGGCTTACTGGACTCCCCCGCCCCTCCCCAAAAGCCCCCATGGACGAGCGTTACGACCCCCACGGCATCGAATCCCAGGCCCGCGCGCACTGGCAGGCCACCAACGCCTACCGCGCCATCGAGCACGACCCGCGTTTCCCCAAAGGCAAATACTATGCCTGCTCGATGCTGCCCTACCCCTCCGGCATCCTGCACATGGGGCACGTGCGCAACTACACGCTCAACGACGTGATGTACCGCCACCTGCGCATGAGCGGCTACAACGTCCTCATGCCCATGGGCTGGGACGCCTTCGGCCTGCCTGCCGAAAATGCCGCCCTCAAAAATGGTGTGGCCCCGGCCAGATGGACGTGGGACAACATCGCCTACATGAAGCAGCAGATGCAGCCGCTGGGCCTGGCCATCGACTGGTCGCGCGAAGTGGCCACCTGCAGTCCCGACTACTACAAATGGAACCAGTGGCTGTTCCTGCGCATGCGCGAAAAGGGCATTGCCTACCGCAAGCAGGGCACCGTCAACTGGGATCCGGTCGACCAGACCGTGCTGGCCAACGAGCAGGTGGTCGACGGCAAGGGCTGGCGCTCGGGCGCCCCGGTCGAGAAGCGCGACATCCCGATGTACTACCTGCGCATCACCGACTACGCCGGCGAGCTGCTGAAGGAAGTCACCGAACACCTCGAAGGCTGGCCCGAGCGCGTGCGCATGATGCAGGCCAACTGGATCGGCCGTTCCGAGGGCGTGCGCTTTGCCTTCCCGCACGACCTGCGCGACCCGGACGGCCAGCCCATCGGTGACGGCAGACTCTACGTCTTCACCACCCGCGCCGACACCATCATGGGCGTCTCCTTCGTGGCCGTGGCCGCCGAGCACCCCATCGCCCAGCTGGCCGCCGCCCAGTGCCCCGAGGTGGCCGCCTTCGTCGAGGCCGCCCGTGCCGGCTCCGCCATGGAAGCCGACCTCGCCACCATGGAAAAACAGGGCGTCGATACCGGCCTCACCGTCCGGCACCCCCTCACCGGCGCCGACGTGCCGGTCTGGGTGGGCAACTACGTGCTGATGAGCTACGGAGACGGCGCCGTCATGGGCGTGCCGTCCCACGACGACCGCGACTTCGACTTCGCCCACAAATACGGCCTGCCCATCCACCCGGTCATCTCCGTCGACAATCAGCCCTACGACATAAACCTGTGGCACGACTGGTACGCCGACAAGGAACACGGCGTCTGCGTCAATTCCGGACCGCTGCTCGACGGACTCGGCCACCAGGCCGCCGTCGACAAGGTGGCGGCCGAACTCGAGGCGAAGGGACTGGGCGGCAAGCACATCCAGTACCGCCTGCGCGACTGGGGCATCTCCCGCCAGCGCTACTGGGGCACCCCCATCCCCATCATCCACTGCGAGGCCTGCGGCGAGGTGCCCGTACCGGACGAAGACCTGCCGGTGGTCCTGCCCGAAGACCTCGTTCCCGACGGCAGCGGCAACCCGCTCAACAGGTGCGAAGCCTTCCTGAAGGTCGACTGCCCCTGCTGCGGCAAGCCGGCCCGGCGCGAAACCGACACGATGGACACCTTCATCGATTCGTCGTGGTACTACATGCGCTACTGCTCGCACGACAACGACCAGGCCATGGTCGATGCCCGCAACGACTACTGGATGCCCATGGACCAGTACATCGGCGGCATCGAGCACGCCGTGCTGCACCTGCTCTACGCCCGCTTCTGGACCCGGGTCATGCGCGACATGGGCCTCGTGAAGTTCGACGAGCCCTTCACCCGCCTGCTCACCCAGGGCATGGTGCTCAACCACATCTACCAGCGGCGCACACCGAAGGGGGGCATCGAATACTTCTGGCCGAAGGATGTCGAGAACATCACCGACGCCCAGGGCCGCGTCACCGGCGCCCGCCTGAAATCCGACGGTTCGGAAATCACCTACGCCGGCATCGGCACCATGTCCAAGAGCAAGAACAACGGGGTCGACCCCACCTCGCTGATCGAACGCTTCGGCGCCGACACCGCGCGGCTATTCGTCATGTTTGCCAGCCCCCCGGAGCAGACGCTGGAATGGTCCGACAGCGGTGTGGAAGGCGCCAGCCGCTTCCTGCGCCGCTTCTGGGCCTTCGGCCATGCCCAGCAGGCCACCATCGCCGGCGCAGCCGACACCATCGACGCCAGCGCCCTGTCCGACACCTGGCGCGACCTGCGCTTCGACGTGCATACCGTGCTGAAACAGATCCAGTACGACTACGAGCGCCAGCAGTACAACACCATCGTCTCCGGCGCGATGAAGATCCTCAACGCGCTGGAAGCCGCCGCCCAGAAAACGCCGCCCACCGGCCCGGCCGACGCCGCCGCCCTGCGCGAAGGCATGTCGATCCTGGTGCGCAGCCTCTACCCGATCGTTCCGCACATCACGCACGCCCTCTGGAACGAACTGGCGCTGGGCCGCAGTTTCGACGGCCGCGAGATCATCGATGCCCCGCTGCCCGTCGTGGACGAGGGCGCGCTGGTCAAAAGCGAACTGGAACTGGTGCTGCAGGTCAACGGCAAGCTGCGTGGCAGCATCCGCGTACCGGCCGATGCCGGCAAGGCGGCCATCGAGGCCGTGGCTGCCGCCGCCCCCGAGGTGGTGCGCCTGGCCGAGGGCAGGACGCCCAAACGCATCGTCGTCGTCCCGGGCCGGCTGGTGAACGTGGTGCTCTGACGGCCTCATCACCAAAAGCCCCGCCGGAAACACCGGCAGAACACACAGGAGTCTCCGCATGCACGCAGACCGCACCGCATCGCCCCCCCGCCCGGCCCGCCGCCGCTGGATGCTCGGCACAGGTGGCAGCCTGGCAGTCAGCGGACTGGCCAGCCTGGCCGGCTGCGGCTTCCATCTGCGCCGCAGCACCAGCCTGCCGTTCCGGACGCTCTACACCAACCTGTCCCCGAACGGCAGCATCGGCCTGGCCCTGCGCCGCGAGATGTCGCACGCCGAAGGTGCCGAGCTGGTCACCGACCCCAAAAAGGCCGAGGTCCGGCTGCTGATCCTGCAGGAAGTGCCCGAACGCGAGGTCGTCGCCTACTCCTCCGAAGGCCGCGCCCGCGAATACGAGCTGCGCCTGCGACTGCGCTTTCACATCGAGGACGCCAAAGGCAACGACCTCGTCCCCGAAAGCGAGATCACCCTGCGCCGCGAGATCTCCAACGCCGACAACCAGCTCACCGCCCGGGCCGACGAGGAGGCCATGCTGTTTCGCGACATGAGCAACGACATGGCCCACCAGCTGATGTGGCGGCTGGCCGCCCTCAAGACCCCGTCCTGATCCCATGGGCCAGCGCATCGGCACGCCGCACCAGCTGCGTCATGCCATTGGCCAGAGCCTGCCGCCGCTGCTCTGGATCAGTGGCGACGAGCTGCTGCTCGTCATCGAGGCCGCCGACCTGGTGCGCGCCCAGGCCCGCAAGCAGGGCTTCGACGAGCGCGAAGTCGTCGACATCGACGCCCGCTTCGACCGCAGCCACCTCATCGAGGCCACACAGTCCACCTCGCTCTTTGCCTCCCGCCGCCTGATCGACCTGCGCCTGAACGTCAAGCCCACGAAGGAGCTGGGCGAGGCCCTGCGCGACCTGCTGCCGCGGCTGGACGACGACACCCGCATCATGGTCTCCAGCCAGCATCTGGAAAAGGCCACCACCAGCACCGCCTGGTTCGAGGCCCTGGCCAGACAGATGCTCTGGATGGAAACCCCGCGCATCGATGTGGCCTCGCTGGGCAAATGGATCGCCGAACGGCTGGCCGCCCAGAAGCAGCAGGCCACGCCCCCCGTGCTCGCCCTCATCACCGAGCGCACCGAAGGCAACCTGCTGGCCGCCCACCAGGCCATCCAGCGCCTGGGCCTGCTGCTGCCTCCCGGTGAGCTGCCGGCCGATGCCGTGGCCGAGATCGTGCTCGACAGCGCCCGCTTCGAACTCTTCGGCCTGGTCGATGCTGCCCTGGCTGGTGAGCCGGCCCGCGCCCTGCGCATGGCCAGGTCCCTGGCGGCCGAAGATGCCGCCATGCCGCTGCTCGTCTGGGCACTGGGCGATGCCCTGCGCAAGCTGCTGCGCATCCAGCAGGCCCTCCAGCTGGACCGGGTCTCGATGCAGCAGGCCATGCGCAGCGCCGGCGTCTTCGGCAAGCGCGAAACCGTCATGCGCCGTGCGCTGGCGCGGCTCGACATCCCCACCCTGCAGCAGCTGCTGCAGCACACGGCCGTGCTCGACAGAATGGCCAAGGGCGTGGGCGGCTCCCTCGGCAGTCCCTGGTTCCAGGCCGAAACCCTGCTGGTCGCCATGGCCGGTGGCCGGCTGCCCGGCCCACTGGACCTCACCGGCAGCCTGACCGAAACCTGACGAAACCATGACCTGTCCCAAAGACCCTCATGACTCGTCCCTGATACCCTGATACTCGTCACGACAGCTATTCCCCGGCGCGGGTCATGAACGCATTCATCCCCGCCCGAACCCGGCCACCCCCTCCATCGTCCTTCCCGGCATCCCGCGCTTCAGCCCCATGAGCCCCACCCTCTACCTCTGGACCAAGACCCTGCACATCGTCATGGTCACCAGCTGGTTTGCCGGCCTGTTCTACCTGCCCCGCATCTACGTCAATCTGGCGCAGGTCAGCCCGGCCACCTCCCGCGCCGAATATGACCGCCTCGTCGGCATGTCCCGCCGCCTCTACCGCTTCATGCTGCCACTGGCCACCCTGGCCACTGCCACCGGCCTGCTGCTCTTTCTGGGCTTCGGCATCGGCATGGGCAGCGGCTGGATGCACGTCAAGCTCTGCTGCGTGGTGCTGCTCATCGGCTACCACCACGGCTGTGGCCGCCTGCTGCAGAAATTCGCCGAAGAGCGCTCCACCCGCTCCGAACGGTGGTTTCGCGTCTTCAACGAAGCCCCCGTCATCCTGCTGCTCATCGTCGTGGCCATGGTGGTCATGAAACCCTTCTGAGAAGCGTATCCCCTGGTGTATTGGCCCCCATTCGTCCCCCAATGCCTCCTCGGACGTGCAGGATGCAGGAGGCGGCAGGCGCCAACGAATCCACCATGGACAGGGCACCACTCACACAATCCCTTCCCCTGCCGTGCAGCCACGACAGGCCACAACCCATCGTTCCCATGATCAACCTCCGCCCCGTCAAGCGCACCACCGACACGACACCCGCCAAAGCCGACACGCCCCGGCAGGCAAAGCCGGTTTCCCCTGAACAGCAACCGGGGCGTCCGGCCAGCGCACAGCGCCCAGCCCGCCGCCCCATCACCGACGGTGCCGACGCCACCCCCATCAGCCCCGGCGCCGGCATCTTCAGCTACTTCTGCCCCTGCCCGCGCGGCCTCGAAGAAGTGCTGGCACGCGAACTGCAGGCACTGGGCGCCCGCCACATCACCCCGGCCGCCGGCGGCGTGGGCTGCCGCGGCGACCTGCGGCTCGCCTACCGCATCAACCTCGAAGCCCGCCTGCCCAGCCGTGTCCTGCTGCGCCTGCTCGATGCCCCCTGCACCAGCGAGCACGCCCTGTACCGCCTCTGCCACGCCCTGCCGTGGGAAGACTGGTTCGATGCCCGCAAGACACTGCGCGTCGACGTGGTGGCCCACCGTTCCCCGCTGCGCAGCCTGAACTTCGCCACCCTGCGCATCAAGGATGCCATCGTCGACCGCTTCCGCGACCAGAGCGGCCAGCGCCCCTCGGTGGACACCCATCACCCCGACGTACGTGTCAGCGCCTTCCTGTCGGCCGAGCGTCTGCAGCTCTATCTGGATCTCTCCGGCGAACCCCTCTTCAAACGTGGCTGGCGCAACAGCGCCGAGAACCGCGTGGCCGCCCCCCTGAAGGAAAACCTGGCTGCCGGCCTGCTCGCCCTCTCGGGCTGGGACCGGACCACCCCGCTGCTCGACCCCTTCTGCGGCTCCGGCACCCTGGTCATCGAAGCTGCCCAGATGCTCTGCGACTGCGCCCCGGGGCTCGACCGTCACTTCGGCATCGACCAGCTGCGCATCCACGACGGCGCCCTGTTCGGCACGCTGCACGAACAGCTGCGCGAACGTGCCCGCACCGGCATGCAACAGGCCCCGCGCGGCCTGATCCGCGCCAGCGACCTCGACCCGAATGCCGTCCGCCTCACCGCCGAAAACCTGAAGACCCTCGAATTCCCCGACGGTCTGGTCCATCTCGAAACGGCCGACGCAGCAGACATACGGCCCGACGGCGCAGCCGCCGCCCCTACCAGCCAGCCTGACTCCCAAGGCAGCCACCCCGACTCCCAGAGCAGCCAGCCGGATCCCCGGGGCATCATCGTCGCCAACCCGCCCTACAACGAACGGGTCAGCATCCCCATCGAACACTGGCGCGCCATCGGCGCCACCCTGCGCCACCACTTCGGTGGCTGGCACGTCTACCTGCTCACCAGCGACCGTGGCCTGCCCGGCCAGCTGGGCCTGCGCGAAAGCCGCAAGACACCACTCTTCAACGGCGCCATCGAATGCCGGCTGTTCGAATTCACCATGCGGGCACGTTAAACGATGATCGCCTTCCCGTAACCTTCCAGAATGCGGCAGATCTGCGCCACCGTCTCCTTCGGCGGCGGATGCACCCCCTTCAGCCGGTACTCGTCGCCACACAGCGCCCACTTGTGGGCGCCCAGCTCGTGATACGGCAGCACCTCGACCGTATCCACATTCTTCATCGGCGCGATGAAACGCCCCAGCAGGTGCGCGGAGCGCTCGTCATCCGTATAGCCCGGTACCACCACATAGCGCACCCGCGTGCGCTGCCCGCGCCGGGCCAGATGCTCGGCAAAGGCCAGCGTACGCGTATTGGGAATACCCACCAGCACCTTGTGAATGTCCGGATCGATCTGCTTCAGGTCCAGCATCACCAGATCGGTATTGTCCAGCAGCGCCTGCAGCACCTCGTCGTAGTGCAGCGCATAGCCGTTGGTATCCAGACAGGTATGGATATCGTGCGCATGACACGCCATGAACCAGTCACGCACGAACTCGTACTGCAACAGCGGCTCCCCGCCCGTGGCCGTCACCCCGCCCCCCGTGGCCTTCAGATAGTGCCGGTACGCCAGCACCTGCTTCATCACATCGGGCACCGTCATGTCCTTCGCCCGGTCGCTCTTCAGATCCCAGGTGTCGCGGTTGTGACAGTACAGGCAGCGCATCAGGCAGCCCTGCAGAAACAGCACATAGCGCAGCCCCGGCCCGTCCACCGTCCCGCAGGACTCGATGGAATGCACATGCCCCACGCCCTCGTAGTGGCGATGCCGGGCATGACCTCCTCCAGCCGAGGCATGCGCTGCCGCAGCACCAGCCGCGTCCGGCCCGGCAGCGCGCCCTTCCAGCCCACCGGCCGGCGTATCCCGGAGCACCCCGGATCCGGTTTCCCCTGGCTGCAAGCGCCGGACAGACACGCTGCCTTCGCAACCTTCGGGGGAACTGTCTGCGATCCGGTCAACCGGCACCAGCGGAATGACAGAATGGCCGGCAGCCGCACGTACAGGCGACTGCCAGCCATTGGGGGCGCCCCGGGTGGCCGTCACCTCACCGGCAGCCGCCGGTGAAGGTGAAACCTGCCCACCCGAAGGCGCTTCGCGGACCGTCATGACCCGGTCACATCGTCGACGTGAACGTACGGGTCACCACATCCTGCTGCTGTTCGCGGGTCAGCGAATTGAAGCGCACCGCATAGCCCGACACGCGGATCGTCAGCTGCGGATATTTCTCCGGATGATCCATTGCATCCAGCAGCGTCTCGCGGTTCAGCACGTTCACGTTCAGGTGCTGACCACCTTCCACGCCGTCCTCATGGTGGAAATAGCCATCCATCATGCCGGCCAGATTGCGCTCGCGCGAAGCCTCGTCCTTGCCCAGCGCCCCCGGAACGATCGAGAACGTATAGGAAATCCCGTCCTTCGCGCAGGAGAACGGCAGCTTGGCCACCGAGCACAGCGACGCCACGGCACCGCACACATCGCGACCATGCATCGGATTGGCCCCCGGGCCGAACGGCATGCCGGTGCGACGCCCGTCCGGCGTGTTGCCGGTTTTCTTGCCATACACCACATTGGACGTGATGGTCAGCACCGACTGGGTCGGCACCGCATCGCGGTACATCCGGTGTGACGCCACCTTGCCCATGAACCGGCGCACCAGATCGCAGGCAATGTCGTCCACCCGGTCATCATTGTTGCCAAACTGCGGATATTCGCCCTCGATCTCGAAATCGACGGCAATGCCCTGCTCGTTGCGCACCGGTTTGACCTTCGCATACCTGATGGCCGACAGCGAATCCGCCGCCACCGACAGCCCGGCCACGCCGCAGGCCATCGTCCGCTTCACGTCGCGGTCGTGCAACGCCATCAGCACCGCCTCGTACGCATACTTGTCGTGCATGTAGTGGATGAGGTTGAGCGCCGTCACATACTGCGTGGCCAGCCAGTCCATGAAGCTGTCCATCCGGGCCATCACCTCGTCGTAATCGAGCACCTCGCCAGCCAGCGGCTCGGTTTTCGGGCCCACCTGCATGCCGGATTTCTCGTCCACCCCGCCATTGATGGCGTACAGCAGCGTCTTGGCCAGATTGGCCCGGGCGCCGAAGAACTGCATCTGCTTGCCCACCACCATCGGGCTCACGCAGCAGGCAATGGCGTAGTCGTCGCTGTCGAAATCCGGCCGCATCAGGTCGTCGTTCTCGTACTGGATCGACGACGTGTCGATGGAGACCTTCGCGCAGAAATGCTTGAAGGCTTCCGGCAGCTGCTCGGACCACAGCACCGTGATGTTCGGCTCCGGCGACGGCCCCATGTTGTAGAGCGTGTGCAGGAAGCGGAAGCTGTTCTTCGTCACCAGCGTGCGGCCATCCAGCCCCATCCCGCCGATCGACTCGGTGGCCCAGATCGGATCGCCCGAGAACAGCTGGTCATACTCAGGCGTTCGCAGGAAGCGCACCATCCGCAGCTTCATCACCAGATGGTCGACCAGCTCCTGCGCCTGAACCTCGGTCAGCGTCCCGTTGTGCAGGTCACGCTCGATGTAGATGTCCAGGAAGGTCGCCACCCGGCCAAACGACATGGCCGCCCCGTTCTGCGACTTCACCGCCGCCAGGTAGGCAAAATACGTCCACTGCACCGCCTCGCGGGCATTGCGTGCCGGCCCGGAAATGTCGAAGCCATAGCTGGCCGCCATCTCCTTCATCTCGCCCAGCGCCTTGTGCTGGTCGTTGATTTCCTCGCGCCGGCGAATCGTCTCTTCCAGGTTCTTCCCGGCTTCCAGATCGGCCTGCAGCGAGTTGAACTGCTCCACCTTGTCGGCCATCAGCCGGTCGATGCCGTAGAGGGCCACCCGGCGATAGTCACCGATGATGCGGCCGCGCCCGTACGCATCCGGCAGCCCGGTCAGCACGCCGGACTTGCGGCAGCGGCGGATATCGGGCGTGTACACATCGAACACGCCCTGGTTGTGCGTCTTGCGGTACTTCGTGAAGGTTTCCTGTACCGTCTCGCTCAGCGGCACGCCGTAGATCTTGCAGGCATCCTGCACCATCTTGAGGCCACCGGCCGGCATGATGGACCGCTTGAGCGGCTCATCGGTCTGCAGGCCGACGATCTTTTCCAGCGCGGCGTCGATGTAGCCCGGACCATGACTGGTGATGCCCGACACCACCTGCGCGTCGATCTTGTACGGGGCATGCGTCTGGTTCTCCACCTTGATGCCCTCCATCACCTGATCCCACAGCTTCAGCGTGGCATCGGTGGCAGGTGCCAGAAAACTGCCATCGCCCGTATAGGGCGTGTAGTTGCACTGGATGAAGTCACGTACGTCGATCGTCTCTTCCCAGGGGCCGGACTTGAAACCTGCCCAGGCAGCGGGATGCTCTTGTGTGGGGGCCAGCATGGTGAACTCCTGTCTTTGCGTATGCCTCGCAGCCTCGTGAGCCCGAAGCAGCCTCGAAACACGCGAAAAAGTCCACGCACATCGGCACAGGAGGAGCCTGACTGGGGCCCCTTACCGTACGGTCTGTTTCATGGACGGCCCACAAGGGGTTGGAAGGCCATCCGGACCTTTTCGTGACTTTGCCATGGCTTCAGCATAGCACTTGTGCAGGTGCACCATGCGACTGTCCATTTCGCCTGACGGGAAACAGCAACCGTATGTGCCTCATGAATATCGAATATTACAATGTTAAATACCTGCAAATCGACGCTCAGCCGAACCAGCCCTCCGGGTCGCATGGCCGTCCGCATCGCCGGATGCCCGTGCCACCCTCAACCCAGCTTGCGAACCAGCCGAAGCCACCAGCACCCCACGCGATCCCGCCCCCTCATTCAGGGACTGGTCGTCCATCTGATAGCCACTGCTGCTGGCGCACCCGGTCACCACCAGAGCCAGCGCAGCCACCAGAACAGCGTTTCGGTGCCGGAAGCCTCGAGAAATCATGATCCTCTCCCCCTGAAAACAGGTATCAGTCAAGACAGATCCATTCTAGCCAAAGAAGCAGCCACACTCCGGCGCCAGGCGCGTCCACCGTCGCATATTCGGCATCTGCGTCACAGCCTGCCACACTCACCCCGGCACCACGCACAACCCGTCACACGCCTGCAACCAGGCAGTACCCGACAGTCACACGCCGGCATCCGTGCCCGCCCCGCACATGACCACCATGCGGCCCGCGTACCGTACCGGCAACACGACTCAGCGCGTTTCCTCGATCAGCAGCCGCGCATTGAACGGCTGAACCGGCCGGTTGTTCGGACCATCCACCATGTGCCGCAGCGTCTCGATCTGCTCGCGGCTGGCATACACCGGCTTCACGAAGACCACCCAGTTCACCCCCTCGCTGCAGGGCGGCGTGGTCAGCGAACCATTGAGGCGGTAATGCGCCAGCTGCTGCGGCAGCAGGGCCCGCACATGCAGCGCCTGGTCGATATCCACCGTCTCGCCGGCCTTCACGCGCTTCGACAGCACCCGGTCCAGCGCCGCATTGCGCGGCCCGGGCCGGAACATCGCTGCCAGCACCACATACTGGTCGTCCTCCGACTCGTGGACCAGATGCACCTCCAGCGGAAAATGCCGCCCCCGGAACGTATGATCGCTGGGCGAATGGAAATGGAACTGCTTCAGCACGAAGGTCCGTTCACCGACCTTCACCGCCGGCAGACGCGGCGAATCCTTCGGTTTGGCCTGCACGACCATCCCCGAATTCTTCACCGAAAACCGTGCCGGCCGGTAATCCAGCCGAACCGTGCTGCTGCGCGTGCGTACATCGGGCTCACGCAGATCCACCGGTGACTGATTCTTTCCCGACCCGCACACGGCATAGGACGGATCCAGCTCCCCCCACCGGTCCGGCCCAGTCCTGTCATGATGATAGGACCAGTGCTCCGGCTGATGTGTCCCAATGGACGAATGCGGCCGCCGCATATCGCCCTCCAGCCGCTCCTGCTTCGACACCGCAGCCGGCTGTTTGCTCTCCCCGGCAGGCGCCGAATCCACGATCGGCGCACTGGCCGACTCCACATGGGCAACCTGCCCCCCACCGGCCTGCTGCGCAAACGCAGCCGGAGCAACACACAGGGCTGCCAGCGAAACCGGCAGCAGCAGACGACGAACAACCATGATGACCTCCAGAACGACGGAACCCAGACGATCAATTATAGCTATTTAACGTTCTTCGTCGCCTGTTTCGTCAGAAGGCATCACTGAGTCAAATTGTTGCCATACAGCAGAAGAGCGCTCACCAACCCGAAGCCGTCTTCGATGCAGACGTGGTGGGCATCCGGTCATGAGGGAACCTGCACTGAACCGCCAGATTTTGCTGCGCTGCAGACCTCAAACGATCCCCAGCTTGCTGGCCGTCGCCGACGCCGGGTCCTCCGAACGCCGCTTGCTGTTGAGCTTGATGTTCAGCCGCAGGTCGTTCACCGAGTCCGCATTGCGCAAGGCATTTTCATAAGTGATCAGCCCGGCCTCGTACAGATCGAACAGGTGCTGGTCGAAAGTCTGCATGCCCAGCTCCCGCGATTTCTTCATGATCTCCTTGATCTCGCTGACGCTGCCCTTGAAGATCAGATCGGAGATCAGCGGCGAATTGATCATGATTTCCACCGCCGCCACCCGGCCCTTGCGGCCCTCGGCCGGTACCAGCCGCTGCGACACCACCGCCTTCAGGTTCAGTGACAGGTCCATCAGCAGCTGCTGGCGACGCTCGTCCGGGAAGAAGTTGATGATCCGGTCCAGCGCCTGGTTCGCACTGTTGGCGTGCAGCGTGCCCATGCACAGATGGCCCGTCTCCGCAAAGGCCACCGCATGCTCCATCGTCTCGCGGTCGCGAATCTCGCCGATCATGATCACATCGGGCGCCTGGCGCAGCGTATTCTTCAGCGCCACCTCCCAGTCCAGCGTATCCACTCCCACCTCGCGGTGCGTCACGATGCAGTTCTTGTGCACATGCACGAACTCCACCGGATCCTCGATCGTGATGATGTGGCCATGACTGTTCTCGTTGCGGTGGCCGATCATCGCCGCCAGCGTCGTCGACTTGCCCGAACCGGTCGCCCCCACCATCAGGATCAGCCCGCGCTTGGTCATCGACAGCTCGCGCATCGCCGGCGGCAGATCCAGGCTTTCCAGATCCGGAATCTCGCTCTTGATCACCCGCAGCACCAGCCCCGTGCGCCCCATCTGCGTGAACGCATTCACCCGGAAACGACCGATCCCCCCCGGGCTGATCGCAAAGTTCAGCTCCTTGTTGGCCTCGAACTCCGCCGCCTGACGGTCGTTCATCAGCGCCCGCGCCAGCTCGATCGTATGCTGCGTCGTCAGCGGCTTGTCCGACACCGGCACCATCTTGCCGTTGATCTTGAACGCCGGCGGAAAATCCACCGTCAGGAACAAGTCCGACCCGTCCTTGGCAATCATCAGCCGCAGCAGGTCATACAGGAAGGCCGAAGCCTGCTCCCGCTCCATCATCGCGGTTTTCTGGGGGCCGGCGGCCGGACGGGATGCCGGACTGGCCGGGTGGGCAGCGGTACTCATCTTTGCACTCCTGTAGCCTGACGGCTTCACCTCACGGCATGTCTGCCGAAGCCATCAGCTTGCAACGTTCTGAAACCCGTGGAACCCGCACAATCCTGGCAAAGCCAGGCTGTACTGTGCCGTCCGGGGAAGCTCTGCAAAAATCCTGTGATCCTGTGGCTCTTTGGCTCCCATGCTCGGGCAATCCTGAGCCCCAAGCACTCGCAGACTTTTGCAGAGCTTCCCTGGCAGATTCCCCGGGCACTCTGACTCTTACAGCGGGAAGTTTTCCTTCACGGCCGCGGCAGAACGCGCCTCGGCCATCGAAATCACGTTCTTGCGCACCAGATCGGTCAGACACTGGTCCAGCGTCTGCATCCCCACCGAAGCCCCGGTCTGGATGGCCGCATTCATCTGCGACACCTTCGCCTCCCGGATCAGGTTGCGAATCGCCGGCGTACCGATCATGATCTCGTGCGCCGCCACCCGGCCACTGCCATCCTTCGTCTTCAGCAGCGTCTGCGAAATCACCGCCTTCAGCGACTCCGACAGCATCGCCCGCACCATGTCCTTCTCCGCCGCTGGGAACACATCCACGATACGGTCGATCGTCTTGGCCGCCGACGACGTGTGCAGCGTCCCGAACACCAGGTGGCCCGTCTCGGCCGCCGTCAGCGCCAGCCGGATCGTTTCCAGATCCCGCAGCTCACCCACCAGAATGATGTCCGGATCCTCACGCAGCGCGCTCTTCAGTGCATTGTTGAACGACTGCGTGTGCGGCCCCACCTCACGCTGGTTGATCAGGCAGCGCTTGGACTCATGCACGAACTCGATCGGATCCTCCACCGTCAGGATGTGCCCGTACACGTTCTCGTTGATGTGGTTGATCATCGCCGCCAGCGTAGTGGACTTGCCGGAGCCCGTCGGCCCCGTCACCAGCACGATGCCCCGCGGCTGCATCGCAATATCGGTAAACGACTTCGGCGAATTCAGCTGCTCCAGCGTCAGAATCTTGGACGGAATCGTCCGCATCACCGCACCTGCCCCGCGCTCCTGCACAAAGGCATTCACACGGAAACGCGCCAGCCCCGGAATCGAGAACGAAAAGTCGCACTCCAGCCGCTCTTCATATTCCTTGCGCTGCGAGTCGTTCATGATGTCGTAGATGAGGTTGTGCACCTCTTCATGATCCATCGCCGGCAGATTGATGCGCCGCACATCCCCATGCACCCGGATCATCGGCGGCAGCCCCGCCGACAGGTGAAGGTCCGACGCCTTGTTCTTGACCGAAAACGCCAACAGCTCTGTGATATCCATGCCGATCCCTGGCTCAGCTCGGGCAGCCACAGGCCCGCCAGCTTCCCCGCGCCCCCAATCCATGGACACAGAAAACCGCGCCAGCCTGCCCTGCCATGCCTGACAAAAAGTTCACGCAACGGATCCGGCCCAGCACCTCTGCAGGTCCGCGCAGCGAATCCATGACCCCCGGCCACACCCCGCCAGCCCCCGGACAACCGAAAGCCGGACACGGCCAGGAGCCTCATCCACTGCCCATACTAGGGGCTGATGCGGGAAAAGCCTCGCCCGGTCAGGCGAACTCGCTGCCACAGGCGATGAACGGTATGTACCTTCACCCGTTGCCGTGCCACAACACCTCCGCGACGACTCCCCCTCAATCCATTTTCACACTGTATTCAGCACGTAACAGACCCACCAAAAAACCGGTGTACGGCCCCCCTCAAATTCCCCCACCCTTTCCCGTTTGCAGCACACCTGTGGCGCCGCAACCACAGTACAATACCCACAGGAACGGCGTACAGACGCGCCACTGCGCGGCATGCATACCCTTGATACCTTCAGCATGCGCCGATCCATCCGTCGCCGGTCACCAATCACGGCGCCAATATCCGCCATTTCGTGTCATATCCTGCCGGATCACCCCCGGTTCAGGCCTGTCCCGTATCCCATTCAGGAAAAATACGCACGGGCACAGACCATTACCATCGTGTACTTCATGCTGCTTTTCCAGATGCATTGCGCCGATACACTGGCCGCAACTCAATCAGAAGGCGAATACCGGCCTTTTTCCGGATGAATACCAGCCCACACGAGAACCCATCGACCTTTCCCCATCCCGGACTGCTGTCCGGGCTGACCCCGCCCGCCACATCTCCCCGGGCCCCCGCGGCGCTCGACACGGCCATGATGCACTGCCAGAACCGGCTGATGGAAGCCATGAGCAGCGATCTGCCCTCCGAGTCCCACATCTTCTCCTGCCTGCAACAGGCCGCCGAAACCCTGGGATTCCCCCATGTGTCATGCATCTATCAGGCCTCGCTGCCCGTGGGGGACCCGGAATGGTCATGGCTCAACAATTACCCGGACGCCTGGCGGCAGCACTACGCCACCGGCGGCCACGCCCTGCACGACCCCCGCCTGCTGCGCGCCCGCCAGTCATCCACCCCGTTCAGCTGGGACGAACGGTTCTTTGCCGACGAACCGGAACTGTGGAACACCCTCGACCGGTTGGGCATGGGCCACGGCTGGACCCAGTCGGTCCTCGATGAACCGGGCGGCATCAGCATGATCACCCTGTCGCGGGCCACACCACTGTCGCAACAGGAACTGCAGGCACACCAGCAGCACCTGCGCTGGCTCGGCCTGCTGGCGCACCAGGCCTTCTCCCGCATCCTGCACGAACGGACACGCCAGCAGGCCCCCGCCCTCACCCAGCGGGAAACCGAAGTCCTGAAATGGACCGCCGACGGCAAATCGGCGCAGGACGTGGCCCAGATCCTGGGTCTGTCGAAAAACACCATCGACTTCCACATACGCAACGCCATCCTCAAGCTGGCAGCGCCCAACAAGACGGCCGCCGTCGTGCGCGCCATCCTGACGGGGCTGTTCCAGTGATGCAGACGCAGCAGCCCGCGAACGGACGGGCAATCGGCCGCATCCCGGTCATGACAGCGCCGGCTGTGGCAGAAATGGCTGTACCAACGCCAGCCGCGGCAATAGCAGCCGTAGAAGCCCAACCACGACATCCACCAACCGCAGCGCCAACGAACCGGCCTCACCACCATGGAACCCTGGCAAACCGACCTGCTGCATCACCCCCTGGACGATGCAACCTCCCTGCCCCAGGCCTTCGCCCGCATCGAACAGGCGGCAATCGCCCTGGGCTTCGACTACGTCTCGTACTGTCATCAGGCCCCCCTGCCGGCCAGCAACCCCCGGGTCACGCTGGTCAACAACTACCCCGAAGACTGGCGTTCCCACAACGCCGACGCCGGACACTTTCTGAACGAAGCCCAGATTCGCAGCCGCATGCAGTCCAGCCTCCCCATCCTGTGGACGGACGAAGTCTTTGCCCGCAACCCGAACGTACAGCAGAGCGCCCGGGAACACGGCATCTGTCACGGCTGGACCCAGGTATTCGGAGACAGCCCGGCCGGCACCGCCTTCCTGTCACTGGTGCGGCGTCACCCGGCCCTGAACCCGCATGAACTGGAAGCCAAGCGCGACCGCCTGAACTGGCTGGCCCACATGGCTCACACCCTGCTGTCCCGGCTGATCCTGCAGCAGCAGGTCCAGCGGGACCGCCCCCTGTCGGAGCGGGAAATCGAGGTCCTGAAATGGACCGCCGACGGCAAATCGGCGCAGGATATCGCCGAAATCCTGCTGCTGTCGAAAAACACCGTGGACTTCCACATCAAGAACAGCATCCGCAAGCTGAACGTGCCAAACAAGACGGCCGCGGTGGTACGGGCGGTGTTGATGGGGATGATTCACTGAACATGCTTCTACTGGGGCATTACAAGCTCACCCAGCAAGGCACCGATTTCCTCCCAGTGATCGTTCAGGAAGAAGTGTCCGCCAGAGAACCTGTGCACACGGCATCCCGCCGTTGTGTGCAATGACCAGTCCGTGACCTTCTTCCCCTGCACATGGTGATCATCCACGCCGGACAGCACGACAATCGGCACCGACAACGGTGACTCCATCACGAAGCGATAGGTGTCACATAGTTCGAAATCACGCCTCAGCGTGGGCAACATCACATTCAGCGCCTCCTCGTGCTCGAGCAGCTCCGGCGGTGTCCCCTCGAGTTCCCGCAAATACTCGACGAACTCGTCCCTGGGTAGGTTGTAGCGATGCTCCTTCTCCTCCCGGGCAAACAGGTGTGGTGCGCTCACCCCGGAAGCGACCAGCGCAACCGGCTTGAAGCGGTTACGCCGCCGGCGCAGGGCTCGCGCCACCTCGAAAGCCAAAATGCCGCCCATGCTATGGCCGAACAGGACGAATCGCTGCGGGGTGATGCGCTCGATGGCATCGCAGAAGCCGTTGACCAGAACGGAGATGTCCGAGGTCGCGGGCTCGCCGAAGCGACGGCCACGACCGGGGAGCGTGGCCAGGTGCAGACTGATTTCCGGATTGACTGTCTCTTCGAGCGGGCGCAATGAGGTTGCGGAGCCGCCAGCGTAGGGAAAACCGAACACGTGAGTGTTCAATGATGAAGCATCCGGATGCTTCTTCGACTGAAACCAGGTTCTGTGCATGATTTTTACGAAATAAGACAATATAAAGCGAGCTATCCAACAAAGGAATTTTTCATCAGTACTCCGAGCCTTTTGGGAAAAACCCCACCGATTGGAAATATCTGATGTAGCGATCCAGCATCGGCGCATCAGCTGGTTCCAAATCGACGCCCAAGACTCTTGCCGCATCACAGGTCAGAGTACTGTCTATCGGAACTGATGACGCCGGCTCATCTGATTCTTCGCCACCCGAACTTTCTGCTGGCAGCAGAAAAGCCCCCAGTCTGGCCGATGGATCCTCCGGATGACTCATAGGGCGCTCTTCGGGGCTCAGGTGGGTGTAGGTTCGGGTCTGTTCCATGGCAACACCTCATATGGGGGTGGGGTGTTGCACTTGAAAGTTGAGTCTAAGGAGCTTTCCTATAAACCTAGCTATCCTGTCTACCCTTGGAGACTGCATAATGGAGTAATGATCTCCCCCAATATACACCCCCTCTGGAGGCATACCTGCTACAGTTACCCAGCCACGTGCAGCAACAAGCTCCTGCGAATCCCCACTGGCTGACTGCCCTTGCTGATCCGCAAGAAAGAGATATGAGTCACAAAGCAGCTTACCCGGCACGTACTCAGCTGTGGCACCCGCAATTTTTTGCAACAAATTTGCCCTACGAATGAGATCCTCCACACTCATGTCAATCTTATCACCCGAATAACCACAAAACTCTTCGGCAATTTCATCTGCACGATCCTTAGCCATCAACATCTCGATCATGTCATCATCGACGTTATACCAACGGGATCTTATGAATGAGATCATCGAATCCTTCATAGACAGATGCGCATTCTCTATATGCATTCCTGCGGGAGCATACGAATCTATCATCGCAACAAAATCAACCTTCTCCCCTGCCCTCGACAACTGTACTCCTATCTCATATGCGATTACTCCACCCGATGACCACCCAGCCAGCCTATAAGGCCCCTGAGGCTGAACTGATCTTATCGAATCAATATACTCTGATGCCATGGATTCGATCGACGCCAGGATATAACCACCCACATCAATATTCGCCGCCTGAATACCATAAACCATCCCCTCCCCCGGCAAACACTCAACCAAGGAAACATAAGGAACAACCCCCCCCGTCCCATCGTGAATCAAAAAGAGCGTGGGGAGCTCCTCATTGCCAGACCTCATAACGACGAGATTTTTGTTTCCATCAGACGCAAACCCTCTTTCCGTTCTCAAAGCCCCTGCCTGCCCAGCAATTGTCGGAAGTTTGAATACATCAGCAACCGCCAAGATCAACCCCGCATCCTTCATTTTTTCCAGTAGAGAGATCACCAGCAGCGAGTGTCCGCCCATGTCGAAGAAACTGTCGTTTCTCCCTACCCGCTCCACACCCAGCAGCTCCTGCCAGATTCCGGCCAGCACCTCTTCCACCGGTCCCTGTGGCGCCTCGTACTCGTGCCTGACCAGCGCATCCGCATCCGGCGCCGGCAACGCCTTCCTGTCCACCTTCCCATTGGGTGTGAGCGGCATCGCTTCCAGTCGTACGAATGCACTGGGCACCATGTACTCCGGCAACTCCGCCTTCAGATGATCCCGCAGCCGCTCCACATCCGGCAATGCTTGCTCGTCCACTCCCTCTCGGGCCGTCCAGTACGCCACCAGCCGCTTGTCGCCCGGATGGTCCTCCCGCGCCAGCACCACCACTTCCTTCACTTCAGCCAGCTCGCCCAACCGCACCTCTATCTCGCCCAGCTCTATCCGGAAGCCCCGAATCTTGACCTGGAAGTCATTGCGGCCCACGAACCCGATCAGACCGTCTGCGCGCCAGTAACCCAGATCTCCCGTCCTGTACATCCGGGCATCCGGCTCATCACTGAAC
>NZ_RRUE01000001.1:217007-1442067 GCF_003892345.1 Lautropia dentalis | reverse complement strand
CTCCTGCCAGATTCCGGCCAGCACCTCTTCCACCGGTCCCTGTGGCGCCTCGTACTCGTGCCTGACCAGCGCATCCGCATCCGGCGCCGGCAACGCCTTCCTGTCCACCTTCCCATTGGGCGTCAGCGGCATCGCCTCAAGCCTCACGAATGCACTCGGCACCATGTACGCCGGCAGCTCCGCCTTCAGGTGATCCCGCAGCTGCTCCACATCCGGCAAGGCTTCCTCGGCCAGTTCCTCACGGGCCGTCCAGTACGCCACCAACCGCTTGTCGCCCGGATGGTCCTCACGTGCCGCCACCACGGCTTCCCGCACCTCGGGCAGCTCCGCCAGTCTCGCCTCGATCTCGCCCAGCTCTATCCTGAAGCCCCGAATCTTGACCTGAAAGTCGTTGCGGCCCAGATACTCGATCTGGCCATCGGTCCGCCACCGGCCCAGGTCTCCTGTACGATACATCCTCGCCCCCGGCTCATCACTGAACGGATCCCGCACAAAGCGCTCCGCCGTCAATTCCAGACGGTTCAGATATCCTCGAGCCACCTCATCACCGCCAATGCAGATTTCGCCCGCCACCCCAACAGGAGTGATATCACCTCCAGAACCAACAATATAAATCCTTGTGTTTGATATTGGCCTCCCTATTGGAATACGAGCCAACTTTTGAATGGGGTCACACCTCCAGAAAGTTATACCTGCTTCCGTTGGGCCGTAAATATTATCCAGACGAGCCTTGGGCAGAAGCCGAGTGCAGCGACTCTGGAGAGAAGGCGGAAGCTCTTCGCCTGCACACATAATCTGGCGGACACTGCTGAATTGTCCCTTCCTGGTCTGCTCAAGGAACGCACGGAGCATGGAAGGAACAAAGTTCAAAACTGTCACGCCGTTTGCTTCGATGACTTCTTCAAGGTACTGAACATCCCTGTGACCTCCAGGAATGGCCATGACCAAACGTGCGCCAGACTGCAATGCCGAGAAGATTTCCCATACCGATACATCAAAGCCAATGGACGTCTTTTGCAATACGGTATCCGCTTCCCTCAGACCGTATTCGTCCTGCATCCAGACAAGTCTGTTCACCACACTACGGTGTTCGACCATCACGCCCTTGGGAAGACCGGTCGAGCCCGACGTGTAGATCACATACGCCAGATTCGATGAGGCCTGGCCCGTCTCTTTCCGGCCAATGTTGGCCTCGGGCTGACCTGCATAGGTCGTCTCGTCATCGAGCAGCATGACCTCGCCGATGACTCCCTCATTATCCTTATCCACGGCCCCCATTACAGCCGACAGGCGATCCCGCAGCCTCCTCTGCGTCAGCAGCACCTTCGCCTGCGAGTCCTTGAGCATGTACGCAATCCGGTCTGCCGGATACTCCGGGTCCACCGGCACATACGCCGCCCCTGCCTTCAGAATCCCCAGCAGCCCCACCACCATCTCGAGGCTTCTCTCCACACTGATCGCCACCAGCGCATCCGGTTTTATTATCGGAGCTCCCGCAGCATCCCTCATCGCCCTGAGCCGGTGCGCCAGCTGGTTGGCCCTTGCATTCAGCTCTGTGTACGTCAGCTGCTCGCCCTCATACCGCACCGCCACCGCCTCCGGTGTGCGCCCGACCTGCTGCTCAAAGAGCTCGTGGATCAGCGCCTCCTTCGGGTACGCCGCTTCCGTAGCGTTGAACTCTCTGATGACCCGCTCACGCTCCGGCTCCGTCAACAGCGGCAACTGAGCCAATGTGCAGGCATCATCGGCCACCATCGCCGACAGCAGCACCCTCAGGTGCCCCAGCCAGCACTCAACCGTGGCTCGCTCGAACAGCGCCGTGCTGTACTCCAGCGCTCCCTGCAGCCGCCCTTCTGTCTCGCCCAGCGACAGCGTCAGATCAAAGTGCGTCGTATCGTGCCCGAACGCCCCCTGCTCCAGCATCAACCCCGGCAGCTTCAGCTCGACTTCTGCATTGTTCTGCAGCACCAGCATCACCTGGAACAGCGGGCTGTGGCCCATGCTGCGCTCCGGCTGCACCGCCTCGACCACCTGCTCGAACGGCACATCCTGATGCCCAAAGCCCGCCAGCGTGCGATCCTTGACCTGCGCCACCAACTCTGCAACCGTTTCCTGTGGATCCAGTCGCGTGCGCAGTGCCAGCGTGTTCACAAAGAACCCAATCAGCCCTTCCAGCTCGCTCCTTCTGCGGTTGGCCACCGGTGTGCCGATCACCACATCATCCTGGCCGCTCAACCTGCCCATCAGCACCGCAAACCCGGCCTGCAGCACCATGAACAGCGTCGCACCGTGCCGTCTGGCCAGCGCATTGAGCCCCTCTGTTATCTGCTCATCCAGTTCGAACGGCACCATGCTGCCCACAAAGCTCTGTACCTGCGGCCGCGAATGGTCCGTCGGCAGCTCCAGCAACGCCGGCGCCCCTGCCAGCTCCTCCTTCCAGAAGGCCACCTGCTGCTCGAGCCGCTCACCGCTGAGCCACTGACGCTGCCACTGCGCGTAATCAGCGTACTGAATCTGCAATTCCGGCAGCGGATTCTCCTGCCCCTGGCTGAACGCCTCGTACAGCGTCGCCAGCTCCCGTGTCAGCACGCCCATCGACCAGCCATCCGACACGATATGATGCATGCACAGGTTCAGGATGTAGTCCTTTTCTGCCAGCTTCACCAGGCTGGCACGAATCAACACATCCTGCGCAAGATCGAACGGCCTGTGCAGCGTCTCTTTCGTCAGCGCCTGCCCGGCCTGCTCCTTCTCCGCCTCTTCAAGCTGCGACATATCCCGGTACACCAGCGCAAACGGCCGCACAGGCAGTATCTGCTGCACCGGCTCTCCGTCGTCTGCGCGCACGAACACCGTGCGCAGCGCCTCATGTCGAGACAGGATCGTATCCAGCGTGCGCTGCAGCGCCTCCCTGTCGAGCTCACCCTGCAGACGCAGCACGGCCGGGATGTGATACGCCGACCCCAGGTCTTCGAGCTGCTCCAGGAACCACAGCCGCTGCTGCGCCCACGATAGCGCCAGGTTCTTCGTCCTGTCTGCCAGCTCGATCGGCGCCGTCAGCGCCTCATCGGCCTGCTGCAGCCGGCTGGCAACCGCAGCCAGTGTCGGTGCATCGAAGAGTTCCCGCAGCTCGATCTCCTGGCCCAGATCCCGACGCATGCGGCCCATCAACTGCACCGCCAGCAGCGAGTGGCCGCCCAGATCGAAGAAACTGTCGTTTCTTCCCACACGCTCCACACCCAGCAGTTCCTGCCAGATTCCAGCCAGCAGCTCTTCCACCGAGCCCTGTGGCGCCTCGTATTCATGGGTGATCAGCGCTTCCGTATCCGGCGCCGGCAGCGCCCTCCTGTCCACCTTCCCATTGGGGGTCAGCGGCATCTGTTCCAGCTTCACGAATGCCAACGGCACCATGTACGACGGCAGCTCCGCCTTCAGATGATCCCGCAGCCGCTCCACATCCGGTAACGCCTCTTCGGCCAGTCCCTCACGGGCCACCCAGTACGCCACCAACCGCTTGTGGCCCGGATGGTCCTCACGTGCCACCACCACGGCTTCTCTGACCTGCGCCAGTGCAGCCAGCCGCGCCTCGATCTCGCCCAGCTCGATCCGGAAGCCCCGGATCTTGACCTGGAAGTCGTTCCTGCCCAGATACTCGATCTGGCCATCGTTGCGCCACCGGCCAAGGTCCCCCGTGCGGTATATCCTCGCACCCGGCTCCTCACTGAACGGGTCGTCCACAAAACGTTCCGCCGTCAGCTCCTGCCGGTTCAGGTAACCGCGGGCAACACCGGCTCCACCAATCCAGATCTCTGCGGCCACACCCAGTGGTACTGGCTGCCTGTGCTCATCCAGAATGTAGATCCGCGCATTGGCCACTGGCGCTCCGATCGGCACCCCCTGACCCGGCGTCGCCATCCAGTTCGGTGCCACGTGATACATCGTCGCGCACACCGTCCCTTCGGTCGGTCCATAGGCGTTGATGAAGTGCGTCCTGTCCCGCCACTGCTGCGCCAGCTGCGGCGGGCATACCTCTCCCACCACCACCAGCGTCTTCAGGCTCTCCAGCCCATCGGGTTCTCCCAATGCACTCAGTGCCGTTGGCGGCAGCGTCACATGGGTGATGTTCCGCTCCTGCAGCAATGCCCGCAGCGGATCGCCCGGCATCAGCCGCTCCTTCGTCGACAGGTGCAGGCCTGCACCGTGGCTGAGCGTCATCACCACTTCCCAGGCACAGGCATCGAAGCTGAACGAGGCAAACTGCAATACACGGCTCGTCTCATCGATATCCAGTTCTGCCTTCTGCAGGGTTGCCAGATTGCACACACCGGTATGCTCGAGCATCACGCCCTTGGGCAGGCCTGTCGATCCCGAGGTGTAGATCACATACGCCAAGTTCGATGAGACCTCGCCTGTCTCCTGACGGCCAATGTTGGCCTCGGGCTGTTTCGCATATGTCGATTCCTCATCCAGCAGCAGGATCTCTCCCGGGGCACTGCCCTCACTCCAGGCCGCCGCCCGCAGGCGCTGCTGCAGCTTCTTCTGCGTCAACAGCACTTGTGCCTGCGAATCCCTGAGCATATATCCGATGCGTTCGGTCGGATACTCCGGATCCACCGGCACATACGCCGCGCCCGCCTTCAGAATCCCCAGCAGCCCCACCACCATCTCAAGACTGCGCTCCACACTGATCGCCACCAGCGCATCCGGTTTTATTATCGGAGCTCCCGCAGCATCCCTCATCGCCCTGAGCCGGTGCGCCAGCTGGTTGGCCTTCGCGTTCAATTGCGCATATGTCAGCCGCTCGCCCTCATACTGCACCNCGGAGCTCCCGCAGCATCCCTCATCGCCCTGAGCCGGTGCGCCAGCTGGTTGGCCTTCGCGTTCAATTGCGCATATGTCAGCCGCTCGCCCTCATACTGCACCGCCACCGCATCCGGGGTGCGCTCGACCTGCTGCTCGAACAACTCGTGGATCAATGCATCCTTCGGATATGCAGCCTCCGTGGCGTTGAAACCATGGATGACCTGAGTTATCTCATCCTGATTCATGATGGAGATGGCATCAACCCGGACATCTTCACGTCCCAGAACACAATTCAGCATCAAATCGATGCGATAGGCCATCCGTTCGATTTCATCATTATTCAAAAATGCAGTGTTATAGGAAAACTCCACATCAACACTTTCATTCTCATGGTAATCGTTGACGCTGATGGCAAGAGGGGTTTGTTCATGTTGATGCCGAACCCTTTTCCACTGCGTGACCGTGTCTCCCAATGAGGCCTGGGCTGGAAATTTATCAAACGCCAGAACAACATCATATAGACTCGTACGCATTGAGTAATCCAGAGACGCACAACGATTTATCTCTGAAACAGGGAGATGCTGGTGTCGATAACTACGTCGAAGTTCTCCAGTAACGTACTGCATCAATTCCGGGAATTTACTGCCA
This sequence comes from Lautropia dentalis, assembly GCF_003892345.1. Classification (GTDB taxonomy): domain Bacteria; phylum Pseudomonadota; class Gammaproteobacteria; order Burkholderiales; family Burkholderiaceae_E; genus Lautropia; species Lautropia dentalis. The sequence goes on along the minus strand of NZ_RRUE01000001.1, from coordinate 1,436,616 downwards.
GCATCGACATTGATCCTGAGAGGTACCACGGAGGAGAACATGCCGATGGCCCGTCTATGCGCCCTTCCGGTGCGATTGTGTACGGGCGAGCCAATGACGATGTCGCAGACGTGTTTTGTCCTGAAAAAATAGGAAGCCAACAGGGCCAGAAAGAAACTATTTACAGAACCGCCGTGGCGTTTGGCATAGTTCTCGATGAGCGTATATCGCTCGCGGCTCAGCTCCCAGGCATACAGTCCACTGACACGAGCTGCTGACTCCTTGGGCGACATACCCCGCATGCGGGGTAGTAACGCCGGAGGCAACGCACGTAAGCGTTCGGCCCAGAAGGCGCGATCCTTGTCCGCACGTAACGAATTCAGATAATCGTGCTCTGCATCCCAGTACGCTTCGAACGCGGGAGGAGCCTCTCCTTCATCAAAACCCCCTTTCCATAAACGGGTATATGCATGACTGAGATCCATAAAAAAGTTTGATACCGAAATACCGTCACAGATCAAGTGATGAAACCGTGCAGACCAGACATAGCGCTTCTCGCCAGTTCTGATGAGCATGCACGTCCACATCAAATTTTCTTCCAGAGGAAAGGGACGATTCATTGCCTCCTGGACCAGCCGCCCGGCATCCTGGTCTGGAGATGAACTCTGGCGAAGATCCAGGCTCTGAAACGGCAGGTTTATTCGTTCAAGAATTCTCTGTCGAGGAACCCTTTCATGCGAGTCAAACACCAAGCGAAGCGCAGAATGGCAACGGACAACCTCTTCAAGTGCCCTGACAAACAGTTCCTGATCGACCGGGCCGTCCACCTTCACGATCATGCCCACGTTGTAGAATGGAGAGTCGGGGAAACGCATCTGATCCATCCAGACGCCCATCTGAACCGAGATAAGCGGGTGCCAGTTCAGTTCATGGAGGGGGACGGTTTGGGGAATGCACAGTTTTGTGTTTTGACTCATGGATATTCCAATCTGTGGTGTCATGCGCCAATCATCGACCGATAGATTTTTGCGACCAGAGCTCCATTTGCTTTGGAAGTCCTGCCTTTCGGGTGACTTGGAGCGGATTACAACTCCCTACCATTTGCAGGAGGACGCTCTGTGTTTGAACGGTTTTGTCGGTCGTTTTTGGGAAATGGTGCAGGACCGTATCTCTGGGTATAGTTGTTGATGTTATCTACTGGCGGCACAATTAGAAACACTGTTATTAATAGCCAGCGTTTACTCGTTAATTTTTGTGGGTGGTAGACTTCCTGTTTTCACCTGCTATGCCATGTTGACATTTTGGTATGTCTGACGATGCCCCCGTTCACCCTGCGATCACCCTTGACGCATCGACCTGTTCCAACCAGCGCCTCGACCAGTTCCTGGCCAAAGCCCTGCAACCGCACGTAGAAGGCATCTCCCGCACCCGCATCCAGCGCTGGATCGCCCTGGGCGCCGTGCGCGTCGACGGCGCGGTCCGTCTCCCTTCCCTGAAACTCAAGGGCGTCGAGACCATCGAGGTCGAACCCCAGCCGCTGGAAAGCGACACCGCCTTCGCCCCGGATCCGGTGCCGCTTGTCATCGTCCATCAGGACGCCGACATCACGGTCATCGACAAGCCGGCCGGGCTCGTCACCCACCCAGCCCCGGGCAACTGGCGCAACACGCTGATGAATGGCCTGCTGTACGCCGACCCGAAGGCGGCCAAGCTGCCCCGCGCCGGCATCGTCCACCGGCTGGACCGCGACACCAGTGGCCTGCTGGTCTGCGCGCGCACCGAGCGCGCCTTTGCCAGCCTGACGGCCCAGCTGGCCAGCCGCGAGATGGGGCGGCGCTATCTGGCCATCACCTGCGGGCGCACACAGGCCCAGGGGACGGTCGAGGGCAACATCGGCCGGGACGAACGCAACCGGCTGCGGATGGCGGTGGTAGCGGGCTCAGCGGGCAAGCCGGCGCGCACCCATTACTGGCAGCTGGCGGCCAGCCCGGATGGCGAGGCAGCCGCTGTGCTCTGCAAGCTGGATACGGGCCGAACCCACCAGATTCGTGTGCACATGGCGCGCATCGGCCATCCGCTGGTGGGAGATGCCCTCTATGGGGGCAAGCCGCTGGCCGGTTTTGCGCGGCAGGCGCTGCATGCCTGGCAGCTGCAGCTGGTTCACCCGACCTCGGGTGAGCGGGTCAGCTTCGAGGCACCGGTGCCGGAAGACCTGCAACAGCTGGCCGGGAAGCTGGAGCTGGTGTTGCCGGTGCATCCGCCAGAACAACGCTGAACAGATTTCACTGGGTCATGACAGGCTGTTGCATCGCAGGATTTTGCCGCTACGTGCTTTCTTCCTTCAGAAAATCCAGCGCCTCCGCAAAGCTCTCCAGCCGTTTGAACGGTGGCAGACTGGCCAGAATCTGCGCCCCGTAACTGCGGCTGCGCAGCCGCTCGTCGCAGATCACCAGTAGCCCGTGGTCGGTCTCGGTACGGATCAGCCGTCCGGCGCCCTGCTTGAGCGCCAGCATGGCCTGCGGCAGCGACAGCTCGCGAAACGGATGCTGGCCGGCGCGCTGCAGTGCCTGGCTGCGGGCGCGGTAGATGGGATCGTCCGGCGGGGCAAAGGGCAGCTTGTCGATGATTACCAGCGACAGCTTCTCGCCTGCAATGTCCACGCCCTCCCAGAAGCCGGCCGAGCCGACCAGCACGGCAGCTTCGGCCTCCCGGAACTGCTTCATCAGTTCGTGGCGCGGGGCTTCGCCCTGCATCAGGATATCGATGTCGTCACCGGCCTCGCGGCGCAGCTGTTCGGCAATCTGGCGCATGGCCCGCAGTGTGGTGCACAGCACGAAGGCCCGGCCCCGGTTTCTGCGAATCAGCGGCCAGGCCTGCTTTGCCACCCGGTCCGGAAAGTCCGGCGCCGTGGGGTTGCCCAGCCCGCGCGGAATCCACAGTGCCGCCTGGTCCGGATAGTTGAACGGGCTTTCCACCTGCAGCTGCCAAGCGTCCTGCATGCCCATCAGGCGGGCAAAGTGGTCGAGGCTGCCGCCCACGGCCAGCGTGGCCGAGACGAATATCCAGGCGCCACCGTGCTGTTCGCGCGCCTGCGCAAAACGCTCGGCCACCGACAGGGGCGTCGTGCGCAGCTGGGCATGGCTGTCGGTGGTTTGCGCCCAGAGGATCAGCGCTTCATCAGGGGTTTTCGCCGTCGCCCGCAAAAACGCCGTATGCCAGTGCCGCAACCGCTCCAGCAGCGTCTGGGTGCGCTCATAAAGGTGCCCGAGGTCCGCCGAGCTGTCTGCCAGCGGCTTCAGCGTCTGCAGGTGCGCCTCCAGCGCATCGTCCACGTCCGGCAGCACGTCCACCAGCCATTCGTTTACGTCCTGCGCGTCGGCAGACAGCAGTTCCTCCAGCCCCAGCCGCAGCAGGCCCGAGGGCAGTGCCAGCCGCAGGCGGCCAGCCACGGCTTCAAGCTGTTTGTACAGCCCGGGCCAGTCGGCCAGGCCCGGGGCGTCGTGGTTACCGATTTTCTGGCTCTCGCGGCCCAGTTCCAGCAGCTGGCGGGTGGAGAAGGTGTTGCCGAAGAATTCGGTGGCGATGTCCGGCAGCTGGTGGGCCTCGTCGAAGATCAGGATGTCGGCCCTGGGCAGAAAGTCGGCCATCGCATCGTCCTTCATGGCCAGGTCGGCGCAGAACAGGTGATGGTTGACCACCAGCACGTCGGCCTTCTGGGCCTGCTGGCGGGCGTGCATCAGCGGGCAGCGACGCAGCTCCGGGCAGTCCTGCCCCAGGCAGTTGTCGCGGGTGGAGGTGGCAAAGGCCCAGGCAGGGTCTTCTTCGGAAAGCTGGGTGCAGGCGGCGCGGTCGCCGGTGTCGCTGAGGGCGGCAAAGCGCTCGATGATGCGCAGCCGCGCCGGAATCTTCGGGTCCCGAAAGCGCCCGTCACGCAGGTTGCGCGCCAGGTGCACCGGGCAGACGTAGTTGGCCCGCCCCTTCAGGATGGCCACCTGTGCATCGCTGCCCAGCACCTGTTTGATGCGCGGCACGTCGCGCTGGTAGAGCTGGTCCTGCAGCTGGCGGGTGGCGGTGGAGAGCAGCACCTTCTGGCGCGAAAGCAGCGCGGGCACCAGATAGGCGAAGGTCTTGCCGATGCCGGTACCGGCATCGACCATCAGCGCGGCCCTGGCGTCGATGGCGTCGGCAATGGCCTCGGCCATTTCCTGCTGGCCGGCACGCGGGCGGTAGCCGGGCTGGCTCTCGGCCAAGGGGCCGTCAGCGGCAAAGACGGCGCGCGTGGGCTCCAGCAGTGGCGTCTGCTCGGCGCAATCGGTCGTGTGATCGGGGGCGTGACGTGGAGACAAGGCGCAAAATGGGCCGGAAGGAAGCCGACATGGTAACGTCAACGGGCATGGCATGGTGCGCCTGCCTGGGCACGGCGCCTTGTCAGCACATGGCCCGGGCCAGCATGGGGACGAACGAGTCCACGACGCGCGCTGAAGCGACGAAGGTTGCAGGTCGCCAATCCGGGAGGGCGGCACGAATTCAGGACGCTCGCTGGAACGCCCCCTCTCGTCACCCCAACTGGTTGTTCTGGTTCCGCCGCGCTTCGTTGCGGTAGCTGTCCGACTGCATCTCGTGCAGGCGGCTGGCGGTACGCACGAACTCGTGCGCCATGGGGCCGCTGGTGTAGAGCTGGTCGGGCGGGACTTCGGCCGAGATGAACAGGTTGACCTTCTGGTCGTACAGCACGTCGATCAGCCAGGTGAAGCGGCGGGCCTCGGAGGCCATGCGCGAATCCATCTGCGGAACGCCCGACAGCATCACGGTATCGAAGCGGGAGGCGATGTCCAGATAGTCGTTCTGGGAGCGGGCGGTGCGGCAGAGGGTGTCGAAATCGAACCACACCACGTCCCGGCCACGCCGGTGAGCACGCAGCGGGCGGTTCTCGACGGTGAGTTCGGGGCTGTCTTCGTGGCCATCGGTCAGGCGGGCAAAGGCGGCTTCCATGCCGGCGTCGGTGTCGGGGCCGAGCGGGCTGAGGTAGGCCGGAATGCCCTTGATGGTCAGCTGGCGGTAATCGGTGCCCACGTCCACCGACATCACGTCGAGGTTTTTGTTCAGCAGCGCAATGGCGGGCAGGATGGCGTCGCGATGCAGGCCGTCGGGATACAGCCGGTCGGGCACGTAGTTGCTGGTCATGACGAAGACCAGCTGGTGGGCAAAGAGCGCGTGCAGCAGGCGCTCGAGAATCATCGCGTCGGCGATGTCCGAAATATGGAACTCGTCGAAGCAGATGATGGAATAACGCTCCGCTGCACGGCGTGCCACTTCGTCGAGCGGGTTGGCCATGGCCTTGAGCGTTTTCAGCTCCTGGTGCACAGCCCGCATGAATTCATGAAAATGCAGGCGGGTCTTGCGTTCCGTGGGCAGTGCCTCGAAGAAGCAGTCCATCAGGAAGCTCTTGCCGCGCCCCACCCCACCGTACATCCAGACGCCACGGGGGGGCGTTTTGCCGCGTGACATCAGGCGTTTGAGCAGCCCGCCGGGGCGGTTGTCGAAGCCCTGCAGTTCATCTGCCAGCCGCTGCAGCCGTTCGATGGCAGCCAGCTGGGCCGAGTCGGCGGTGTAGCCGCGTTCGGCCAGCTTCGCCTGGTAACGTTCAATGACCGCTGACATGGCAGACGGAGATTCCTTGCATGAAATGAGCCTGCCGCCTGACGTGATGGGGCGGCATGAAACAGACCTGCCTCACGAAGCAAAAGCACCGCATGAGCCAAACCGGCCATCATGACCAGACAGGCGACATGCGGTGCGCGTGTGACATGAAGCAGACTTGCAGGCTGAGAAGACGGTGCGCCAGCGGCGCACCCGGCAACCTACATGTTCAGGGCACGCTTGTCGACGGCCAGCGAGGCTTCGCGCATCACTTCCGACAGCGACGGATGCGGGTGGCAGATGCGGGCGATGTCTTCGGACGAGGCCTTGAACTCCATGGCCACCACGGCTTCGGCGATCAGGTCCGAGGCGCCCATGCCGATGATGTGCACGCCGAGAATTTCATCCGTCCTGTCGTCGGCCAGTACCTTGACGAAGCCGTCGGCGGCCGCCATGCCCAGCGCCCGGCCATTGGCCATGAACGGGAACTGACCGGCTTTGTAGCCTCGGCCCTCGGCCTTGAGCTGGGCTTCGGTCTTGCCCACCCAGGCGATCTCGGGGTTGGAGTAGATGACGAAGGGGATGCAGTTGTAGTCGATGTGCGGCTTCTGGCCGACGATGCGCTCGGCCACGGCCACGCCTTCGTCCTCGGCCTTGTGGGCCAGCATCGGGCCGCGCACCACGTCGCCGATGGCCCAGATGCTGGGCACGGCGCTGCGGCAGTTGTCATCGACCGGGATGAAGCCGCGCTCGTCCACCGACAGGCCCACCGATTCCAGACCCAGGCCATCGGTGTTGGGCACGCGGCCGATCGAGACGATCAGGCGGTCGGACTCGACGCCGTGCTCCTTGCCGTTGGCGTCCTGGTACTGGACGGTGACGCTGCCGCCCTTGCCCCCCTTGCCCGGCGCAACCTTGACGTTGCCGATCTTCACGCCGAACTCGAACTTCAGGCCCTGCTTTTTGAAGAGCTTTTCGGCTTCCTTGCTGACGGCGGCATCGCAGGCGCCCAGGAAGGCCGGGGCCATTTCGAGCACCGTCACGTCGGCCCCCAGACGGCGCCAGACCGACCCCAGCTCCAGGCCGATCACGCCGGCGCCGATGACGGTGAGCTTCTTCGGTACGCTGTCGAAGGCCAGTGCGCCCTCGTTGTCGCACACCAGCACGTTGTCGACCGGTACGTTGGGCAGGTGGCGTGCCTTGGAGCCGGTGGCCACGATGACGTTGCGGGTGGTGAGGATCTCGGGTTCGCCCTCGTCCGGCTGGACCTCGACGCGTACGATGGCATCACCCTCGCGGCTGATGAAGCGGCCATGGCCCTTGACCCAGGTGACCTTGTTCTTGCGGAACAGGTACTCGATGCCCTGGGTCATCTTGCCGACGATGGCGTCCTTGCGGGCGAGCATTTTCGATACGTCGAATTTCACGTCCTTCACGGTGATGCCGTGATCTTCCAGGCCGTGGTGGGCGTGCTCGTAGGATTCGCTGGAGGCCAGCAGCGCCTTCGACGGGATGCAGCCGACGTTCAGGCAGGTACCGCCCAGGGCGGGCTTGCCGGCCGGGTTTTTCCATTTTTCGACGCAGGCCACCTTCAGGCCCAGCTGGGCGGCACGGATGGCGGCAATGTAGCCGCCGGGGCCGGCACCGATGACGACGACGTCAAATTCCTTGGACATGTGCAGTTACCTCCGCAATCACAGGTCGAGCAGCAGACGGGACGGATCTTCCAGCGCGTCCTTGATGGCCACGAGGAACAGCACGGCTTCGCGGCCGTCGATGATCCGGTGGTCGTACGACAGCGCCAGATAGTTGATCGGGCGGATGACGACCTGGCCGTTTTCCACCACCGGGCGCTCTTTCGTGGCGTGCACGCCCAGAATGGCCGACTGCGGCGGGTTGATGATCGGGGTGGACAGCATGGAGCCGAACACACCACCGTTGGAGATGGAGAAGGTACCGCCGCTCAGCTCCTCGATGCCGATCTTGCCGGCCTGGGCGCGCTTGCCGAAGTCACCGATGGTCTGCTCGATCTGGTGGAACGACAGCTGGTCGGCGTTGCGGATGACGGGCACCACCAGGCCACGCGGGGAACCGACGGCCACGCCGATGTCGAAGTAGCCGTGGTAGACGATGTCGTTGCCGTCGATGGAGGCGTTGACGATCGGGAATTTCTTCAGGGCGTGCACGGCGGCTTTCACGAAGAAGCTCATGAAGCCCAGGCGGACACCGTGTTCCTTCTCGAATTTTTCCTGATATTTCTTGCGCAGCGACATCACCGGCTGCATGTTGACCTCGTTGAAGGTCGTCAGGATGGCGTTGGTCTGCTGGGACTGCAGCAGGCGCTCGGCCACACGCTGGCGCAGGCGCGACATCGGCACGCGCTGCTCGGCACGGCCTTCGAGCAGGCCGTTCAGATTGACCGGGACCCTGGCCACCGGCAGTGCAGCCGGAGCGTTGACCGCCGGCAGGGCCGACGGGGTGGCAGCAGCAGGCTGGGCGGTGGCGGCCAGGGCGTCACCCTTGGTGATGCGGCCGTCGCGGCCGGTACCGGCCACCTGCGACGGATCGATGCCCTTCTCGGCCAGCAGCTTGGCGGCAGCCGGCATGGCCGGGCCACCCGTGGCACCGCCGGCTGCCGGGGCAGCGGCCTGGGCCGGTGCGGCAGGCTGGGCGGGCGCCGGGGCCTGGGCTGGAGCGGCTGCCTGCGGCGCAGCGGCGCCGGCCTTGGCTTCGGTGTCGATGGTGGCGATGACTTCGTCGGCCACCACCGTGGCGCCATCACCTTTTTTGATCTCGACGATCACGCCGGCCGACGGGGCGGGCAGCTCCAGCACCACCTTGTCGGTTTCGATGTCGACCAGGTTCTCGTCGCGGGCAACGGCGTCGCCCACCTTCTTGTGCCATTGCAGCAGGGTGGCTTCCGCAACCGATTCGGACAGCTGCGGCACTTTCACTTCGATCTGGGCCATTTGGGAAGAAACTCCAGGGATTTTTGAAAATGGGGATGCGACAGGCAGCACCGGGGCCGGATTGCAGCCGGCACCGGTGTGCTTCACGAAAGGGAAATCAGGCCTTGCCCTTGCCTTTGCCGCCGAGGGCGGTGTCGATCAGCTCCTTGAGCTGGGCAAAGTGTTTGTCGTAGTAGCCGACGGCAGGCGAAGCCGAGGCCGGACGACCGGCGTAGGACAGTTTCTGGCCGTCCTTCAGGGCTTCCTGCAGGTGGTGCTGGATGAAGAACCAGGCGCCCTGGTTCTGCGGCTCGTCCTGGCACCAGACGATCTGCGTGGCGCCGGTATAACGGCCCAGCTCGGCTTCGAAGGCCTTGTGCGGGAACGGGTAGAGCTGCTCGATCCGCACCAGGGCCACGTCGTTCTCCAGCCCGCGGGTACGGCGTTCGGCCACCAGGTCGTAGTAGACACGGCCACTGCAGAACACCACGCGCTTGACCTTCGCCGGATCGGCCACCGTGGTGTCGGCCAGCACGGTCTGGAAGCGGCCATTGGCCAGTTCCTTCAGCGAGGAGACGGCTTCCTTGTGACGCAGCAGCGATTTGGGCGTCATCAGCACCAGCGGCTTGCGGAACGGACGGATCAGCTGGCGGCGCAGTGCATGGAAGATCTGTGCCGGTGTGGTGGGCTGCAGCACCTGCATGTTGTTTTCGGCGCACAGCTGCAGGAAGCGCTCCAGACGGGCCGAGGAGTGCTCCGGCCCCTGCCCTTCGTAGCCGTGCGGCAGCATCAGCGTGAGACCGCAGGCACGGCCCCACTTGGTTTCGCCCGAGGAGATGAACTGGTCGATGACCACCTGGGCGCCGTTGACGAAGTCGCCGAACTGGGCTTCCCAGATCACCAGGCTGTTGGCCTCGGTGGAGGCATAGCCGTATTCGAAGGCCAGCACGGCCTCTTCGGACAGCACCGAGTCGATGACGATGAACTGGGCCTGGTCTTCCGACACATACTGCAGTGGGATGTAGCTGCCCTGGTCGCGCTTCTCGCGGTTCTGGTCATGCAGCACGGCATGGCGGTGCGAGAAGGTGCCGCGGCCCGAATCCTGCCCCGACAGCCGCACCGGGTAGCCGGCGGCCACCAGCGAGGCGAAGGCCAGGTGCTCGGCCATGCCCCAGTCGAGCGGCTGCTCGCCCAGCGCCATGTTGCGGCGGTCGGCAATGACCTTCTGCACCAGCGGGTGCAGCTTGAAGCCTTCGGGCACCTGGGTGATCTTCTCGCCCAGACGCTTCAGTTCGGCCACGGGCAGCCCGGTGTCGGCCGCGTCGGTCCACTTCTTGTTGAGGAACTGGGTCCAGTCGGACGAGAAGCGGCTCTTGTGGCTGGTGATGACCGGATCGACTGTGTGCTTGCCGGCATCCATGGCATCGCGGTAGGCGGTGACCAGCTGGTCGGCGTAGTCCTTGCCGATGGTGCCCTGGGCCTCCAGACGTTCGGCGTACAGCTTGCGGGTGCCCGGATGCACGTTGATGCGCTTGTACATCAGCGGCTGGGTGACCGACGGGGTGTCCTGCTCGTTGTGGCCCAGCTTGCGGAAGCAGACGATGTCGACCACCACGTCCTTGCGGAACTTCATCCGGTAGTCGAGCGCCAGCTGGGTGACGAAGACCACGGCTTCCGGATCGTCACCGTTGACGTGGAACACTGGCGCCTCGATGGACTTGACCACGTCGGTGCAGTAGAGCGTGGAACGCGAGTCGCGCGTGTCGGAGGTGGTGAAGCCGATCTGGTTGTTGATGACCAGATGCACCGTGCCGCGCGTGCCATAGCCGCGGGTCTCGGTGAGGTTGAGCGTTTCCATCACCACGCCCTGGCCGGCAAAGGCAGCATCGCCGTGCACCAGCACCGACAGCACGTCGGAGCCGTTGCGGTCGCCCCGGCGGACCTGGCGGGCCTTGGTCGAACCTTCGACCACCGGGCTGACGATTTCCAAATGCGAGGGGTTGAAGGCCAGCGACAGGTGCATCGGGCCTCCCGGGGTGGAGACGTCGCTGGAAAAGCCCTGGTGGTATTTGACGTCACCGCTGGGCAGATCGGAGGCGTGCTTGCCCTCGAATTCGGCAAACAGGTCCTTCGGCATCTTGCCCAGCACATTGACCAGCAGGTTCAGGCGGCCGCGGTGGGCCGAACCGATGACCATTTCCTGCAGGCCGTGCTTGCCGCCCTCGCGGACCAGCGTGTCCATGGCGGCGATGAAGCTCTCGCCGCCTTCCAGCGAGAAGCGCTTCTGGCCCACGTAACGGGTGTGCAGGTAGCGCTCGAGGCCCTCGGCAGCCGTCAGGCGCTCGAGGATGCGTTTTTTCGTGTCGGCATCGAAGCCGAAACGGCCACGGGCGGTTTCGAGCCGCTCCTGGATCCAGCGCTTGGCGGCCGGATCGGACATGTGCATGAACTCGGCACCGATGGTGCTGCAGTAGGTTTCGCGCAGCGCCTGCAGGATGTCGCGCAGCGGCGCGTTGTCCAGGCCGAAGAAGGTGTTGGCGGCCGAGTAGATGTGGGCGTGATCGCCCTCGGTGAAGCCGTAGAACGACGGCGACAGTTCGGGAATGTCGGGGCGGTCGAGGCGCTTGAGTGGATCGAGGTCGGCGTGGCGCGAGCCCAGCCAGCGGTAGGCGGCGATCAGCTGGGCGACGTGGACCTGCTTGCGGGCCGTTTCGATGTTGCCGCCCATCTGCTGCGGCTGCAGGGCACCGGAACGGGCGCGCTCGGCGAACGACTGGACGATGGGCGCATGGGCCACATCGCGGGTTTCGGTGCTGCCGTCGGAGGCGGGCAGCGACTGCAGGTTGTCGAAGTAGGTACGCCAGGCCTCGTCGACCGAGGCAGGGTTCTGGAGGTAGCTTTCATACAGCTCCTCCACGAAGGGGGCATTGCCGCCGAACAGATAGGAGTTCTGGCGAAAGGCGCTCATCATGTTTGCTTCACCTCAAACGAGTTTCTCGTTGAAAGCTGTGCCGGGCGGTCATCCCGTAGCACATGCGGGCCGAGGCTTTCAGGGCCTGCATGCAGCAACCGGCCGGCCTTTGGAACGTTGAACGTGCTCTGCAGCATCCGGCCACTGGCGGTGCGCAGATGCGTTCAGACCTTCCCGTCCGTCCGGACCAGCGAGACTGAAAAATCAGTTCGCATAATAGCACCGTGAGTACGGTCTTTTGGCCGCCCGACGGGTGGCCGTCTCATGGTTTTCCCCTAGGAACCCTCGGCAAAGGTCTGTGAGCGCTTTGAGCCCAGGATCGGGATGAGCCAGAAGGCATCATCCTTCGGCAATGGCAGGGCCATTGGCAGCAAATGGCAACGCCGGATCGCCCGGGCATGGGAATCGAAGCGCCGCAGGATTTTTGCAAAGGGTTCCGGTTTTCATGGTGAAACGCGCTGCTCAGCGCCGCTGGCCCAGCAGGGCACGGAGCTGCTGCACCTCTTCCATCAGGTCGGCCGTCAGGGCGGCCAGCTGCGGATCGGCGTCGAAGGTGCGCTCCAGGTCGGCGATGCGACGGGTGCGGACGATGCCGTGCCCGGAAAAGCGCCACGCCTGCACGTCACGGCCAGGCGGCTGCGAGGCGGGGGCGCTGTCCCCTGCCCCGACCGGCTGGCCGGTGCCCTCCGGCATGGCGCCCGGTGCGCCGGCATCGGGGTGCACCACGCCCCCCTGCACCCGCTGCACGATCCAGGTCTCGGTGACGTTGCAGGCCTGGGCAAACTGCGTGATGGTCAGGCTGTGGTGTTCCAGCACGTCGATTGTGTGCTGCCCGGAAGTGTTGCTGTTCATGCTGCACGCTCCTTTCAGGTCGTCGGGTTGCCGAAGGCCTTCGCCAGGGCGGCGTAGGCGTCACGCTGGGCATCGGTGTCGGGGACCGGCACCCGGATGTCGAGCACCAGATACAGGTCGCCCGGTTCCTTCGCGGGCAGTCCCTTGCCGCGGATGCGCAGCTTGCGGTCCGGCTGGCTGCCGGCGGGCACGTTGATCTCGAAGGTACCGGCCAGCGTCTGGAACTCGACCGGGCCGCCCAGTGCCGCCTGCCAGGGCGTGACGTAGACCTGCTGGTACACGTCCTTGCCCTCGGTGTGCCAGTGGCTGTCGTGCACGAACCTCACCTGCAGCAGCAGGTCGCCGGGGGCGCCCTTGCCGATGCCGGGCTGGCCCTTGCCGGCCAGGCGGATCATCTGGCCCTCGCGCACACCTTTCGGGATGTTCACCTCCAGCTCGCGCACCCGTTCGTGGGCGTGGCCCTGATCGTCCAGCTCCACCGTGCGCAGCGCCAGCATGCGCGTGGTGCCGCTGTAGCTCTCCGGCACCGTCAGCTCGATGGTTGCATGCTGGTCGGAGCCACGCATGTCACGTCGCTGGCCGCCGCCCTGCCGGAACGCCTGGCCGCGGCCGAACAGCTCCTCGAAGAAGCCGCTGTAGTCGCCGCTGTCGTTGAAGTGCTCGCCCCCGCCGAAGCCACCGAAACCCTGGCTGCTGCCGGCCGAATGGCCGAAGCCGTGCGCTCCCGCCTGGCCGAAACCGCCGGCATCGTCGAAGTTGCCGTAGGCCCGGGCACCCTGCCAGCCCGGCGGCGGGCGGAACCCGCCCTGCTGGAACTGGCTGGCATCGCCCAGCTGGTCGTAGGCCGCGCGCCGCTCCGGGTCGGACAGCACCGTATTGGCCTCGTTGATCTCGGACATGCGCTCGGCGGCATCCGGTTCCTTGCTGACATCGGGGTGGTACTTGCGCGCCAGCCGCCGGTAGGCCTTCTTGATATCGTCGGCGCTGGCCTGTTTGTCCACGCCGAGGATCTTGTAGTAATCCTTGTAGTCCACTCGAACTCCTGCGGTTGTCCGGGGGCCACTGCCAGCCCCCGTGCTGGCACCGATTGTGACGCATATTCACGGTCGGGGGAAAACCGTGGGGGTATCGGGATGGGGACGCAATCATGCCGGGTCTGGCTGGCCGAAGCCCCGGTTGTCCGGGGCATGAACAGGGTAGCGAGGTGCAGGCAGGCCCACCACGCACGCCATGCCCGGATCGCATCCCGCGTGCGTGGCGTGAAATGCTTGCCCGGGCGATTCAGAGAGACCGTCGGCGGTGTGCCGTGTGTCAGGCGCGCCAAAGGATTCACGGCCTGACACACCGGCCACTGTCGCTCATCCCGCCGATGCGGCCGATCATCGGTTCGCAGGCACGAGGGGACAGGATCCGGAACGTGCGGTTAAACCGGCGAAGGGGATATGCCGCTATCTTTGACCCCATGCTGTTACCGGGTTGCCAGCGGGCGCGTTCGTTTCGCAACGGCGCCGTGCTGACATGCACACGCTGCGGCATGCCTGTGGGGCATCGATCAGTTTGCGTGCCATGGATTCGCATCACGCTGCGGTGTGCCCATGGGACAGGCAGATGTTCCGCAACCCGGTAACTCCCCTTCTTCTTTTCTTCGGATTCTTTCCCGGTTCATCATGCAAACACTCTCCACCCAGAACCTGATCATCGGCTTTGGCAAGGCCGGCAAGACACTGGCGGCCGATCTGGCCCAGCACGGCCAGGACGTGATCCTGGTCGAGGCTTCCGACCAGATGTATGGCGGCACCTGCATCAACATCGGCTGCATCCCTTCCAAGAAACTGCTGGTGGAAGGCCAGCGCCGCGCGGCCTGCGCCGACAGTGGCGATGCCGTGTTCTGCGCCGCCATGCAGGCCAAGAACGGCCTGATCCCCAAACTGCGTGCCGCCAACTTCGCCAAACTGGACAACATGGAGAAGGTGCGCGTGATCAACGCCCGTGCCCGCTTCATCGATGCGCAGACGGTGAGCATCACCGGTGCCGTAGGCAATGCCGGTGAACAGGGCGAGCGGCAGATCCGGGCCGAACGCATCTTCATCAACACCGGCAGCGTGCCGGCCGTGCCGCCGATTCCGGGGGTGGACGGTGCCCGCGTGTACGACAGCACCGGCATCCTGTCGCTGGCCGAACGCCCGAAGCGCATGGTGATCGTGGGGGGCGGCTACATCGGGCTGGAATTTGCCTTCATGTACCGCGCCTTCGGGACCGAGGTGACCATTCTGGACAACCTCGACGAATTCCTGCCGCGCGAGGACCGCGACATCGCCGGCGAGATGCGCCGCATTCTGGAAGCGCGTGGCGTGAAGATCCAGCTGGGCGTGAAGGTCGAGCGCTTCGACAATACGGCCACCGAAACCACGGTGGTGACCAGCGGCGGTTCGTTTGCTGCGGACGCCGTGCTGCTGGCCACCGGGCGCCGTGCCAATACACAGGGTCTGGATCTGGAGAAGGCCGGTGTGCGCGTGGACGCCCGCGGCTTCATCGAGGTGGACGACCACCTGCATGCCACGCCGCACATCTGGGCCATGGGCGATGTGGCCGGCAGCCCGCAGTTCACCTACATCTCGCTGGACGACTACCGCATCGTGCGTGACGAGCTGCTGGGCGAAGGCCGTCGCAGCCGTCGTGACCGGGCCATCTTCCCGACCGCCGTGTTCACCAATCCGCCGCTGGGTCACATCGGCATGACCGAAACGGCCGCCCGCAAGGCCGGCCGCAACGTGAAGGTCAGCACCCTGAAGGCCGAGGCCATTCCCAAAGCCAAGGTGCTGGGCCAGACCGATGGGCTGCTCAAGGCCGTGGTCGATGCCGGTTCGGGCGAGATCCTGGGGGTAACGCTGCTGTGCGCCGAGGCCCACGAGATCATCAACCTGTTCAAGATGGCCATCGACAACCGCGTGCCGGCCGGCTACGTGCGCAGCCAGATCTTCACGCACCCGACCATGGCCGAGGCGCTGAACGACCTGTTTGCGCCGTTCTGAGGATCACGAACGGTACACCGGCTGCCACATGGCGTCCTGCACGGCCTGGACCCAGTTGTCGGCCGGTTTCGTGGCCACCCCGTCGGCCACCGCCTGTTTCGCGACCGCGACGGCCACCGTGGCGGACGAGGCGCGCAGGTTGTCCACCGGCGGCAGCAGCGAAGCACCCAGATCCTGCGGATCGACCTGCGAGGCCACCGCTTCGGCTGCGGCCAGCAGCATGCCGTCGGTCACGTGCTTCGCCCCCGAGACGATCACGCCCAGCCCCAGTCCCGGATAGAGCAGTGCATTGTTGCCCTGACCGATGTGAAAGGCCGTGCCGTTGTACTGCACCGGTGGCAGCGGAATGCCGGTGGCCATCAGCGCCCTGCCCTCCGACCACGGAATGGCCTCCGAGGGCATGACCTCGATCTTCTCGGTGGGGTTGGACAGCGGCAGCAGGATGGGGCGTTCCACACCGGCAGCCAGGGCCTTTACCACGTCTTCAGTGAAGGCACCGTGATCCGTGGAGGTGCCGATCAGGATGGTCGGTTTCACCCGTTTGACCACTTCCAGCAGGCCGATTTTTCCAGCGGCCGGATTGCCGCCCTGATGGCCGGCACCGGCATGACCCGCGCTTGCCGCATGTTCATGACCGTTATCACCGGACCGACCCTCCCGCGCCCATGATGCCACCTCGGCGGCGGGCCGGGCATAGGCCTGCTGGTAGTTGGGCAGGTTCGGCATGTCGTCGGTGACCAGACCATTGCGGTCGATCAGCCAGACGCGTTTTCTGGCCTCCTCACGCGACAGCCCTTCGCGCTGCATGGCGGCGCTGATCTGGTCGGCCATGCCGGTGCCGGCGGTACCGGCCCCATAGACCACCAGCCGCTGGTCGGCAAAGCGCTGCTTCGTCACCTTCAGGCCAGAAATGACGGCCGCCATCACGATGGCGCCGGTACCCTGCATGTCGTCGTTGAAGATGCGGTATTTCTCGCGGTTCTCCACCAGGATGCGGCGGGCGTTGGCGGGGCCGAAATCCTCGAAATGCAGCAGCGCCTGCGGATACAGTTCGCTGGCCACCTTCAGGTATTCGGCAATCAGGGCATCGTATTTCTCGCCACGCACCCGGGCATGGCGGTTGCCCAGATAGGCCGGATCGTTGAGCAGGGCCTCGTTGTCGGTACCCACGTCCAGATTGACCGCAATGACACGGGCCGGGTCGATGCCGGCCGCTGCCGTGTAGACGGCCAGCTTGCCCACCGAAATGTCGGTGCCATTCACCCCCCAGTCGCCGATTCCCAGAATCTCTTCGGCATCCGAGACGACGATCAGGTCCACATCACCGGCCCCCAGGCCGGTCGCCCCGAACGAGGCGCGAATGTTTTCGGGGTGATTCACGTCCAGATACACGGCGCGCGAGCGACGATAGTCGCGGCTCCATTTCTTGATGGCCTCGCCCACGGTCGGGTCGTAGACCACGGGCAGCATCTCGGCCAGATGGTCGGCCAGCAGCCGGTAGTAGAGCACCTCGTTGCGGTTGTGCAGCTGGTCGAGAAAGATGTATTTCTCCATGTTCTTTTCGTAGCTGCTGTACTGCCGGTAGGCGCGGGCGGCCTGCTGGTCGAGGGTTTCCACCGCCACGGGCAGCAGACCGGTCAGGCCGTATTTTTTTCGCTCTTCCTGGGTGAAGGCCGTGCCCTTGTTGGTGAGCGGGTTGGTGAGGATGTCGTGATCATGCATGGTGTCCTCCTGTGTATTCCCTGACGGGTGTCCGCCGTCGGGCTTTCGTTGATGGGGGTCTACAGCAACGGACTGACCAGCCGCACGCAGCGTTCGATGAAGCGCTGGATGCGGGGCGGATGCTGGGCAATGTCCGGCGCCTCGCTGTGCGCCAGATAATGATCGAGCAGCGCCCGGATGGTGGCCACCGTCTCGGGCGTGTAGATGGCCAGGCTCAGCTCCAGATTGAGGTAGAAGCTGCGCATGTCCATGTTGACGGTGCCAAAGAGCGCGAAGCTGTCGTCGATCACCACCGCCTTGGTATGCAGCAGGCCGCCGTCGAACAGCATCAGCTGCACGCCGGCATCCAGCAGTGGCTGGTAGTAGGTGCGGCTGGCATAGCGCACCAGGCGCGAATCGACATGGCGCGGCACGATCAGCGTGACCTGCACGCCCCGCCGTGCCGTCATGACCAGCGTGTTGAGCAGCGCATCGTCCGGCACGAAGTACGGGGTGCTGATCACCACCCGTTCCTGCGCCACGTTCAGCGCATTGGTGATCACGTCGTAGACCAGCGCCGCGTCGCCACCGGGCTGGGAGGGAATCACCTGCATCAGCGTGCCGCCGGTGGAGGGCTCCACCAGCGGCGGCATCTTTTCCACATAGCCGGCCAGCTGCTCCAGCGTGGCCGACAGGTTGTGGGCATTTTCCACGGCCCAGTCGCCGTAGAAGACCGCTGCCAGCTCCTGGGCTACCAGGCCCTCGCAGCGCATCACGGCATCCACCCACTGGCCCACGCCGGCATTCTGCTTGAAGAGCGCCGGGTCCACCAGGTTGTAGCTGCCGGTGTAGGCCACCCGGTAGTCGACGATCAGCAGCTTGCGGTGGTTGCGCACGTCGCTGCGTACCCAGAACGATTTGAGCAGCCCCACCGGCAGTGCGCGGGTCACTTCCACGCCTGCGCCACGCAGGCGGGCCGGCCAGCCCGAGCGCCAGAATGCGGCACTGCCCAGGGCATCGGCCAGCAACTGGCAGCGCACGCCCCGCCCGGCTGCCTGCATCAGGGCCTGCAGCACGGCTTCGACACGGCCACTGCCCTCGACGATGTAGAAGGCCATCAGGCAGGTGCGTTGCGCCGCGCGGATGTCGGCAATGAAGGCCTGCAGGATGGCGTCGGTGTCGGACAGCAGCCGGGTGTGGTTGCCGCCCGTGGCCACGTAGCCGGAATCGGCGCGCACCAGATGGGCGATCTGCCGGAACCGCGTTTCACAGACCGGATCGGTCTGGGGCGGCAGGAAACGGTCGGCAAACGCGCCGTGAAAGCTCACCAGCTCGGCCCGCCGCCGGGCCCTGGCCTGCCCCAGTCGCGGCTCGCCGATCAGCAGATACGCCAGTACCCCTACCAGCGGAAAGGCGAACAGCACCGTCAGCCAGGCCAGGGCTGCACTGCTGGCCCGCCGGGAATAGATGACGCGCAGGGCCAGCGTCAGCGCCAGCAGAAAGTGAAACAAGACGAGCGCGTTGGCCAGACTGGAACTGGTCATCATCGAAGGTGCAGGCCGTGCCGGCCGGGGGAACAGGACTGCAGGCCAGTATAGCGGCAGTGGTGCCTTTGGGCGTCGGGATACCGTGCCCGCCCCACCTGCACGCACGGCCATCCCCCCGCAACGGACGGATATCGTTCACAATATTCAAGGTTCGAGAATGATCTCCGGGAGATCCACCTGATGACCGAGTTGGCCGACTTTCTCACTGCCCAGCCGATGCTGGCGCTGTTTGCAACCATCGCGCTGGGCCACATGGCCGGTGCGGTCAGTATCCGCGGCTTCTCGCTGGGTTCGGGGGCCGTGCTGTTCGTGGCGCTGGCCGTCGGCGCCTTTGCGCCGGGGGCGGCCATGCCGTCCAGCATGGGGGCGCTGGGCCTGCTGCTGTTCCTGTACGGGGTCGGTCTGGCCTACGGCAAGCAGTTCTTCGACGGGCTGACCAGTCCGCTGGGGCTCAAGGCCAATGCGGCATCGGTGATCGGCGTGCTGATCATGGCGGTGATGACGGTAGCCTCGATCTGGCTGTTCCCCGATGCCTCGCTACCCGAGACACTGGGTGTATTTGCCGGTGCCGGCACCAGCACCTCCTCGCTGCAGGCGGCCATGGCGCTGACCGGCGACAACCTGCCCGCCACCGGCTACTCGGTGGCCTACCCGTTCGGCGTGGCCATCCCCATTCTGGTGATCGGCCTGTACAACGCGGTGTTTCGCCCAAAAATTGCGCCGCAGGAGCGGATTTCGCTGAAGATGTACGCCGTTCGCATCGAGAACGGCTATGTGGTGGGCAAGACGCTGCACGATCTGGCCGGCTGGCTGCCGGACGGTGTGGCGGCCTCCACGGTCTACCGCGATGGCGAGGCCCACTCGGCCGAGGTCCACGGTCCGCTGCAGCTGGGCGACGTGGTGCTGATCACCGGGGTGGACACCGAACAGATGCTCAAGGCCGAGCAGATGCTGGGCGTGCACGTGGGCGACACCTTTCGCCGCAGCCATGGCGAGCTGGACTATCTGCGGCTGTTCGTGTCGAACACCAAGCTGGCCGGGCTGACCATCCGCGAGGTCAAGAAGCTTCTGAAGGTGGAAACGAGCTTCCTGCACGTGCGCCGGGTGGATGAGGACATCAGCGTCACGCTCGATTCCACGCTGGAGATCGGCGACCAGATCGGCGTGCTGGCGCACATCGAGGACATTCCGGAACTGCGCCGCGTGTTCGGCGACTCAGTGCGGGCCAGTGGCGAGATCAGCTTCATCGGCATTGGTGTGGGCGTTGCGCTGGGTCTGGGCCTCGGGGCCATTCCCATTTCCCTGCCGGGCGTGAGCTTTGCGCTGGGCTTTGCCGGGCTGCTGCTGGTGGCCCTCTATCTGGGCAAGATCCGCAGCACCGGGCGGCTGACCTGGACGATGCCGGTGCCGGCCAACCTGGCGCTGCGCAACTTCGGTCTCTCGCTCTTTCTGGCACAGGTGGGCATGTCGTCGGGCAAGACCTTCGTGGAAACGGTCAGCCACAGCGGGCTGTACCTGCTGCTGGGCATCGTGTTCGTCACGGTGCTGAGCCTGACGGTGCTGCTGATCTGCCTGTACGTGTTCAAGCTGCCCTTCGACATGGCGGCCGGCATCATGTCGGGTGCCACCGGCAACCCGGCCATCATCGCCTTCACCAGCCGCACGCTGGGCACCGACAAGCCGGACATCGGCTACGCGATGATCTTCCCGTCGATGACCATCCTGAAGATCGTGGTGATCCACGTGATCGGGGCCATCATGGGAGGCGGATGAAGGTCACGGTCCTGTCCGAAGGGAGACCCCCAGCGTGACTGTGCTGGCAGCGCCTCCCGAACCATGGGGATCATGCGGTTCTGCTGCGCCTTGTTCCGTGCGCCCCAAAGGCGTTTCACGAGGACAGAGGAGTCCCTGATACGCTCAGGGTGGATTGGCGTATCCAGCTCGTTTTCCCGGCCCGTTTGGGCAGGGCACTTCTGTCAGGGCATGCGTTCTCCGGGGTGCGTTTCCGTTTCATGACACGGGGCCGGGCCGACGGACGGCAACAGCGGGCCGGATGCTTCCCGTAAAATGGAAGTCCCTTTCGTGACAGGGTTGCCATGACAGCGTCCAATCTCGTCCTGATCATCGATGCGCAGAAGGATTTCTGCGACATTCCCGCCAGTGTGTCCGGGGTGACCGGTGAAATGGTCTATCCCGCCCTGCCCGTGATGGGCGCCCATGCCGACATGCAGCGTCTGGGCGCATGGCTAGAGGGCAATGCGGCCCGCATCGATGACATCGTGCTGACGATGGATTCGCACCAGTATTACGACATTGCCCACCCCACCTTCTGGCGCACGGCCAGGGGGGGCGAGGTGGCACCGTTCACGCCCATTCCGGCAGCCGACATGCGGGCGGGACGCTTTCGCCCGGCCGATCCGGCGCTGCACGAACGCGCGCAGGCCTATCTGGACGAACTGGAAGCCCGGGGCCGCTATACGCACATGGTCTGGCCGGTGCATTGTGAAATTGGCAGCTGGGGACACGGCCTGCACCCGGTGGTGCTGGAATCGGTGCAGCACTGGCAGCAGCAGCGCAGCCGGGCCGTTACCACGGTATTCAAGGGCATGCACCCGCTGACCGAACACTACAGTGCGCTGCGTGCCGAGGTGCCCGACCCGGCCGATCCGGCTTCGCAGCTCAACACGGCACTGGTCGGGCGCATTGCCGATGCCGGCGGCCAGGTGGTGGTGGCCGGCGAGGCCAGCACCCACTGCGTGGCAGCCACGATGCGGGATCTGTTCGAGGTGCTGCCGAAGGAGCACCTGGCGCGCTTCGTGCTGCTGACCGACTGCATGAGCCCGGTGGCAAACTTCGAGGCCGCGCATCTGGCCTTTCTGGAAGAGGCCGCCCTGCATGGCGTGCGGCTGGAGACCAGCCGCAATTTCGGGTTGTAAGGTTCGGGATCGTTCGGGAGCCCCCTTACCCGGGCTTTGACGGACAGAGCAAAAAACGCCAGCGCGGCAAGGGATGAGTCCCTGACACGCGCTGGCGTTCTCTGTTTTCCGGCCGGGTATCTGGTCGGAGGGGCTGGAGCGGAGAGTTTCACCGTCGGCCCATGGCGCTGCAGTGGGGCGAAAAATTGCTCCGGACTGCAACTGCCCCGCTGGCCGGGGCAGCGCACGAATGTGCCCTGCCCCGGCGCCCGCGCTCAGTGCGGCGAGGCTTCCCAGCTGTAGGTGACCGTCTTGGTGGACGGTGTGGTGATCGGCCGCCGGGTCTGGCCGATGTAGAGCTGGCGCGGCCGGCCGATCTTCTGGTCGGGATCGCCCAGCATTTCGCTCCACTGCGCAATCCAGCCCACGGTGCGGGCCAGCGCAAAGATGCAGGTGAACATGCTGGTGGGGATGCCCATGGCGCGCTGCACGATGCCCGAGTAGAAGTCGACGTTCGGGTACAGCTTGCGCGAGACGAAGTAATCGTCTTCGAGGGCGATCTTTTCCAGCGCCATGGCCAGCTTGAAGAGCGGATCGTTGCCGAGGCCCAGCTCCTGCAGCACCTCGGCGCAGGTTTCCTGCATCAGCTTGGCGCGCGGGTCGTAGTTCTTGTAGACCCGGTGGCCGAAGCCCATCAGCTTGACGCCCGATTCCTTGTCCTTCACCTTCTTGATGAACTCGCCGATTTTCTCGACCCCGCCCTGGGCGAGCAGGTCTTCGAGCATGACGAGTGCCGCCTCGTTGGCCCCACCGTGGGCAGGCCCCCACAGTGTGGCAATGCCGGCCGCAATGCAGGCAAACGGGTTGGCGCCCGACGAGCCGGCCAGACGCACCGTGGAGGTGGAGGCATTCTGCTCGTGGTCGGCGTGCAGGATCAGGATGCGGTCCAGCGCGCGCACCAGCACCTCATTGGGCACGTACTCGTCGCAGGGCGTCGAGAACATCTGGTGCATGAAGTTGGCAGCGTAGCTCAGCTTGTTGCGCGGATAGGCAAAAGGCTGGCCCTGCGAGTACTTGTAGGCCATGGCCACCAGCGTCGGCATCTTGGAGATGAGGCGGATGGAAGCCACATGACGGTGCTCGGCCTGCGTGATGTCGAGCGAGTCATGGTAGAAGGCAGCCAGCGCGCCCACACAGGCCACCAGCACCGACATCGGGTGAGCGTCACGCCGGAAGCCGCTGAAGAAGCGCACCATCTGCTCGTGCACCATGGTGTGGTGCGTGACGACGTAGTCGAAGTCGGCCTTTTCCTCGGGGGTGGGCAGCTCGCCCTTGAGCAGCAGGTGACAGACGTCCAGGTAGTCGCAGTGGCGTGCCAGATCCTCGATGGCGTAGCCCCGGTACAGCAGCTCGCCCTTGGCGCCGTCGATGTAGGTGATGGCCGATTCGCAGGCGCCGGTGGACATGAAGCCCGGATCGAAGGTGAACTTGCCGGTGCTGGCGTAGAGCTTGCGGATGTCAATGACGTCCGGCCCCGTGGTTCCCCGGTAGACGGGGAATTCGGCACCGGCGGAACCGTCCGAAAACGACAGCGAGGCAGTGTAGGCGGTCTTTGAGGTTGTCATTGGTATCTCTTCCAGGTTGATGGACTCGGGGCTGCTGCGGCACCTCAGAGGGTGCGGATCTCTGCGAGCAGCGCGACGATATCCGGCGTGGCCAGCTCGCCCTCGGGCTCGGTCCGTCCCAGGATCAGGTCGAGAAGCACCGGATCGGTCAGGTCGAGCAGCCGGTCGAGCGCGGCGATCTCGGATTCGAGAAAGCCCTGCCCGGCAGCGCGGCTGTCCAGCAGACGATTGAGCAGGATGTCGTTTTCGAGCAGGCCGCGCCGGGTTCGCCAGCGCAGACGGCGGTAACGGGCAGCTGCATCGTCGCCGGTATCTGGAAGTGAATTGTGACTGATGGCAGGCATTAACGGTTTCCCTAGCTTGCGTACACAGGGTGCATCTGGCTTTCCGGCAGTCTGGCGCGTGTCATGGACTCAAGCGTCATCGACGCATGCATGTCCGCGAGACCCCATGACACGATCCGGCGTCGCTGGCTCGTCCGGCCTCGCAGGGTCAGTGTGAGCCCTCGACAACCTCCGGTGTCGCCGGGTCGGCGAGACGCCATGACAGACCCAGGCCCCCTGGGTCAGCGAAAGTCCATGACGCGCGCCGGCGCCCCCGGGGGATCAGACGGTACGGCGGACCATCAGTTCCTTGATCTTGCCGATGGCGCGCGTGGGGTTCAGACCCTTCGGGCACACGTCGACGCAGTTCATGATGGTGTGGCAGCGGAACAGGCGATACGGGTCTTCGAGGTTGTCCAGACGCTCGGAGGTGGCCTGGTCGCGCGTATCGGCCAGGAAGCGGTAGGCAGCCAGCAGGCCGGCCGGACCGACGAACTTGTCGGGGTTCCACCAGAACGACGGGCAGGAGGTGGAACAGCAGGCGCACAGGATGCACTCGTACAGGCCGTCCAGTTCCTCGCGGTCGACCGGCGATTGCAGACGCTCCTTCTCGGGGGGCGGCGTGTCGTTGATCAGGTAGGGCTTGATCGACTCGTACTGTTTGAAGAACTGCGTCATGTCGACGATCAGGTCGCGAACGACCGGCAGGCCGGGCAGCGGCTTGAGCACCACCGGTTCCTTGAGCGTCTTGAGGTTGGTGATGCAGGCCAGGCTGTTCTTGCCGTTGATGTTCATGGCGTCGGAACCACAGACGCCCTCGCGGCAGGAGCGACGGAAGGCAAAGCTCTCGTCGGACTGGGCCTTGATGCGCATCAGCGCATCGAGCAGCATCTTGTCGGTGGGTAGCAGCTCCACTTCCAGATCCTGCATGTAGGGTTTCTGATCCTTGTCCGGATCGAAGCGATAGATGGAGAATTTCATTCTCCGGGTATTCGTGTTGGCCATGATGTGCCTTTCGGTGTCCGCGTCCGTCACCGGAGATGACGGACGCCGCCAATGCTGAAAAGGGATTCGGAAATCAGAAGGTACGCGGCTTCGGCTTGAAGTACTCGACCGTCAGCGGCTTGAGCACGACCGGCTTGTATTCGAGGCGGTTGTCTTCGGGGTAGAAGAGCGTGTGCTTCATCCAGTTGACGTCGTCGCGCTGCGGATGGTCGCTGTGGGCATGCGCGCCCCGGCTTTCCTTGCGGGCCTCGGCCGAGATGATGGTGGCCTTGGCCACTTCGATCAGGTTGGCCAGCTCCAGGGCCTCCACACGGGCCGTGTTGAACACCTGCGATTTGTCCTGCAGGTGGATGTGCTCGGCACGCTTGTAGTGGGAGAGGATCTTGCCCACACCTTCGGACAGCAGGGCGGAAGTCCGGAACACGCCACAGTGCGACTGCATGTCGCGGCGGATGTCGCCGGCCACGTCCTGGATGCGCTCGCCCGAGGTGGAACCATCGAGCTTGGCCACCCGGGCCAGCGAGAAATCGCCGGCGTTGACCGGCAGCGGCTGGTGGGTGTTGTTTTTGAAGCCGGATTCGACGATGTGATTGCCGGCCGCACGACCGAACACCACGAGGTCGAGCAGCGAGTTGGTACCCAGCCGGTTGGCACCGTGCACCGACACACAGGCGCACTCACCGATGGCATACAGGCCGTGCACGACGCTGGACGGGTTGTCGCCCTTGGGTACGACCACCTGGCCGTGATAGTTGGTGGGAATGCCGCCCATCTGGTAGTGGATGGTGGGCACCACCGGAATCGGCTCCTTGATGGGGTCGACGTTGGCAAACTTCAGGGCGATCTCGCGGATGGAAGGCAGGCGCTTGAGAATCTTGTCGGCGCCCAGGTGGTCGAGCTTGAGCAGCACGTAGTCGGCGTGCGGGCCGCAGCCGCGCCCTTCCTTGATCTCCTGGTCCATCGAGCGGGACACGAAGTCGCGCGGGGCCAGATCCTTCAGCGTGGGGGCGTAGCGTTCCATGAAGCGCTCGCCGTCCTTGTTCAGCAGGATGCCGCCCTCGCCGCGCACACCCTCGGTGATCAGCACGCCGGCGTTGGCCACGCCGGTGGGGTGGAACTGCCAGAACTCCATGTCCTGCAGCGGGATGCCGGCGCGGGCACACATGCCCAGGCCGTCACCGGTGTTGATGTAGGCGTTGGTGGAGGCCTGCCAGATGCGGCCGGCACCGCCGGTGGCCAGCACCGTGACCTTGGCCTCGAGGATCATGACCTCGCCGGTTTCCATTTCCAGCGCCACCACGCCCAGCACGTCACCGTCGGCGTTGCGGATCAGGTCCAGCGCCATCCATTCGACGAAGAAGGTGGTGCGGGCACGCACGTTGCGCTGGTAGAGGGTGTGCAGCAGCGCGTGACCGGTACGGTCGGCTGCGGCGCAGGCACGGGGCACGGGTTTTTCGCCCAGGTTGGCCGAGTGGCCACCGAACGGACGCTGGTAGATGGTGCCGTCGGCATTGCGGTCGAACGGCATGCCGAAGTGCTCCAGCTCGTAGACCACGTGCGGGGCCTGGCGACACATGAACTCGATGGCGTCCTGGTCACCGAGATAGTCGGAACCCTTGACGGTGTCGAACATGTGCCAGTACCAGTTGTCCTCGCTCATGTTGCCCAGCGAGGCACCGATGCCCCCCTGCGCCGCCACGGTGTGCGAACGCGTGGGGAAGACCTTGGAGAGCACGGCCACGTTGTAGCCGGCCTCGGCCAGCTGCAGCGAACAGCGCATGCCGGCACCGCCGGCACCGACGATGACCGCGTCGAACTTGCGCCGCGGCAGGCTGTTGGAGAGCTTGTTCAGGTAGTCGACCATGACGTCAGGCCCTCCAGAGGATAAAGGCGCCCCAGGCGGCGTAGCCGGCCAGCAGGACGATGGTACCGGTCTCGAGCAGCAGGCGCACCAGGGTGTTCTTCAGGTAGTCCATGTACAGGTCGCGGATGCCGACCCAGGCGTGGTAGAGCACGGCCAGGAGCGCCACCATGGTGGCGACCTTCATGAACTGCCCCGAAAAGAGCTGCGACCAGTTGTAGTAGTCGAGCTGGGGCAGCGTACAGATGCTGCAGAGCAGGAATATGACGTAAAGCGCCATGATCACGCCGGTAAGGCGCTGGGCAAGCCAGTCGCGCATGCCGTAGTGGGCGCCGGACACGATTCGCTGGATGGTCATGTCGAGCCTTGAAGGAAAAATGGAAAAGGGAAACGGGTTCAGGAGAACAGCAGCATGCCGCCGAAGATGGCCGTCATGACCAGGCTGGCGCCCAGCACGACCAGGGCACTGCGCATGGCCTGGGGCTTTTCGGTAAGGAAGTGCATGTCGAGGATGATGAAACGGATACCCGCGCACAGGTGATGGCAGAACGCCCAGATGAGTGCCAGCAGGACGAGCTTGCCGAACCAGGAATGCACCACGGCCGAATACTGCGCGAAGCTGGCCTCGGAGGTGAGGCTCTGGGAGAGCAGATAAAGCACGAACGGGATGCCGAGGAGGAACATCAGCATCCCGCTGGCACGGTGCAGGATGGATACCTGCGCCGCTGGCGCCATGGCCGGAAGGTAGTGACCCAGCAGCTGGTCGAGGCCGACGTTGGTGGGTTTCTTCACGGCCGCCCGTCGTGCCCGGCGCTGTTCGGGGGTTTCGGCGGGGTGGCCCTGCGCCATGGAGACGCCGCTGTTGACCAGCCCATTGCCGTTGCTGGCTCCGATATCTGCCATATCGATCCTCCAATCCTGTTTGTGATTCAGCACACGTGTATGAGAAGAATGCATCCGGACAGACGGGCCTGCGCGAGCGGTCTCCTGCGCCCTGCCCCCTGCCCGGAAACCGGTAGAGGGCCAGCCGCCGCCAAAGCCCGACTGACCATAGGGATAATGGACCTATTGTTGCGCATTTTTTGCGGCCGAACAACGCGAACCGGGCCGCCTTCTGCGCAAGATCAAAGTCAGTGAGGGCTGATGGGCGTGGAATGATTCCCATAGCCATTCCGCTGCGATCTTTGGTCGTATTGGCAACAACATGCAGCGTTCTTGCCGTGTGGCAAAGCTACTCCCAATCGGTCGG
This sequence comes from Lautropia dentalis, assembly GCF_003892345.1. Lineage (GTDB taxonomy): Bacteria > Pseudomonadota > Gammaproteobacteria > Burkholderiales > Burkholderiaceae_E > Lautropia > Lautropia dentalis. The sequence goes on along the minus strand of NZ_RRUE01000001.1, from coordinate 1,408,968 downwards.
CGGGTTTGCAAAATGTGTTTTCGCAACGTAACGGAATGCCTATCACAGCTGACCGGCGGCGGGGTGGATGGTGCCCATCACGGGAATGGAGAGAGCCGTCAAGCCCGTCGTATCGAAGAAGCCCGCAAGGCGGACGAGGCCCTGAAGGCGGCCCAGGCGGAACAGGCCGAAAGCGCTGTTCGTGCCACCGAGGAGGCACGTCAGGCCGAAGCTCGTGCGTGCCGGACAGGGGCCGGCCACGGATTGACTGCCCTCGGGCAACCGGGCGTCGTACACGGGACCGTTCCGGCGTCATGGCCATCGGCGGCGCCCGGGATACGCACGCCACATGGCCATTGCGGAACTTGCCACAGGGAGCCTCAGAGTTCGTTGGCGTAGTGATGGTGCGTGGTACGACACAGGCCGCGGCGCAGTTCGACCGGCCGTCCGTGGAAGGTGGTGGTGACGCGCTCCACCAGCAATAGCGGCTGTCCGGGTTCGATGGCCAGCAGACCGGCCTGCTCTGCCGTGGCGGCCACGGCACGGATGCGCTCGCGCGCATGCAGCATCTTGGTACCCAGTTCGGTCTCGAACATCGAGTAGAGGCGGCTGGACTGGTGGGCCAGCCGCTGCGGGGTCAGGCGGCGAAACTCCTCCCCGGCCAGCCAGATATCGTCGAGGATGACGGGATCCTCCCCGAACACCAGCACCCGCTGGATGTAGAGCACGGTGTCGCTGCCCTGCAGGGACAGCGCACGCTGCACGTCGGCCGGTGCCCGCACGCGCCGGCAGTGGATCATCCGGCTGACCGGCTGCACGGCCGGCCCCTCGTCCGGGCGCAGGCGCAGGAAGCGGAACTGCGCCTGGCTCTCGTCGTGCGACACCACATAGGTGCCCTTGCCCTGGCGGCGCACCAGCAGCCCCTCGGCAGTCAGCACCTCCACGGCCTTGCGCACCGTGCCCTGGCTCACGCCGAAGCGCTGCGCCAGCTCGGTCTCGCTGGGAATGAGCCCGCCCGGCGGCCATTCGCCGGCCTGCAGCGCGTGCAGGATGGCTTCGCGGATCTGCTGGTAGAGCGGCTGGAAGCGCGGCGGAGCAGGTGCATTCATGGCCGGAAATCAGGGGAATGAAAGGCGCCGGGGGCGAAGGAGCACGGCGTCCTCGGGGAAAGTCCTATGTCTTATATAAGATAGCGGATATCTTGACCTGCAACAACCATCGGCCTACCATTGCCGGCATCATTCGACATTGTGGAGCCGGTACACGCGGCGCCGCCCTGCCCGGCTTTGGGCCGCAACGGGCACCCGCAGGCGTGTTCCGGCAACGTCAGTCTTTCTTTCAACTTTTCAGGAACTTTCATGAAAGCACCGAAACGTGTAGCCGTCACCGGCGCAGCCGGCCAGATCGCCTATTCCCTGCTGTTCCGCATTGCCAATGGCGACATGCTGGGCAAGGACCAGCCCGTCATCCTGCAGCTGCTCGACATCACGCCGGCCCTGCCCGCCGTCAGGGGTGTGGTGATGGAGCTGGAAGACTGCGCCTTCCCGCTGCTGGCCGGCGTGGTCGTCACCGACGACCCGAACGTGGCCTTCAGGGATGCCGACTACGCGCTGCTGGTCGGTGCCCGTCCGCGCAGCAAGGGTATGGAGCGCAAGGACCTGCTGGAGGCCAACGGCGCCATCTTCACCGTGCAGGGCAAGGCGCTCAACGACCATGCCAGCCGTGACGTGAAGGTGCTGGTGGTGGGCAACCCGGCCAACACCAATGCCTACATCGCCATGAAGTCGGCCCCCGACCTGCCGAAGAAAAACTTCACCGCCATGCTGCGCCTGGACCACAACCGCGCCCTGTCGCAGCTGGCCGCCAAAACCGGTCGCACCGTCGATTCCATCGAGAAGCTGGTGGTCTGGGGCAACCACTCGCCCACCATGTATCCGGACATCCGCTTTGCCACCAGCAACGGCGACGCGCTGCCCAAACTGGTCAACGACGACGCCTGGGTGAAGGACACCTTCATCCCCACCGTGGGCAAGCGCGGTGCCGCCATCATCGAGGCCCGTGGCCTGTCATCGGCTGCCTCGGCGGCCAACGCGGCGCTCGACCACATGCGTGACTGGGCGCTGGGCACCCACGGCAAGTGGGTCACCATGGGCATCCCGTCCACCGGCGCCTACGACATCCCGGCCGACATCGTCTACGGCATGCCCGTCACCTGCAAGGATGGCGAGTACACGCTGGTCGAAGGGCTGGACATCGACGCCTTCAGCCGCGAACGCATGCAGGCCACGCTGGCCGAGCTGCAGGGCGAGCGCGACGGTGTCAAGCACCTGGTCGGCTGACGCTGCATGGCTGGCCGGGCAGCGCCCCTCTCTCCCGACGCGGTGCTGTACCGGGAGCACGACCGGCAGCCAGGTCTGCCGGTCTGTGACCATTACTGTGGCAGCGCTGCCCTGCTGGCCAAATCACTGGCGCTGCAGGCGCGGCTCGGGCCGGTACTGGACGTGACGGCCGACTGCGAGGACGGCGCCGCGGCCGGTGACGAGCTGGCACATGCCCGGCTGATGGCCGAAGGCATTGCCAGTGAGGGCAACCGCTTCGGCCGCGTCGGCGCCCGCACCCACGCGGTCGGCCATCCGGCCTTTGCCGGCGAGGTCGAGGCACTGATGGGCGGTGCCGGCCGGCGGTTGGCCTACCTGACGCTGCCCAAGGTGCAGGATGTCGCTGCCGTGGCGCAGGCCGATGCCCTGCTGCGCGAGCACGAGGCCCGCCTCGGCCGGGAGCCCCCGGTGCCGCTGCAGGTGCTCATCGAGTCACCGGCGGCGCTGGCCCGGCTCGATGCCATCGCGGCCCACCCGCGGGTGGAGGCGCTGTGCTTCGGACTGATGGATTACGTGAGCAGCTTCGGTGGCGCCGTGGGCAGTGATGCCCTGCATGGCAGCCGGCAGTTTGAACACCCGCTGCTGGCCCGGGCGCTGGCCGACATCGCCCTCTCAGCACACGCCCATGGCAAGGTGGCCGTGCACAGCGTCACGCTGGCCATTGGTGACGGTGAGGCCGCCGGGCGTGATGCGCAGCGTGCCGCACATGACTTCGGCTACCAGCGCAAGTGGAGCATCCATCCGGTGCAGGTGGCGCCGATCATCGCCGCCTTCCGCCCGGCGCTGAACGAGGTGCAGCAGGCCGCCGGCATCCTGCTGGCGGCCCGGGAAGCCGGCTGGGGGCCGGTCCGGCACGATGGCCATCTGCACGACCGCGCCAGTTACCGCTACTGGTGGCAGGTGCTGCAGCGGGCGCACCGTACGGGGGTATCCCTGCCGTCAGAGGCAGCGGCTGCCTTCTTTGGCGACGTCCGGAGGGACGCGAAGCCGGACGCCCCGGCAAGCCTATCGCAGGCCGGGGATGTGCAATGACGACAACAGGGGGAGTGAATACCGTTTTTCCAGCCCATCGGAACGGGGCCAGATGTTCGATAGTGACAAGTGCCTGGAACAGGTCGTGGCCAACATCAACAGGATGTTTCGTGCCCTTGACGGGTTCCCGGTGGTCGGCTATCACCCCGTGGGGATATCAGTGGCGATGTTCGTGTCCTGCCTGCTGATGTCTTCGAAGGGAGCCAGGGCACCTCGGCAGGTTTGCCGGAGTTCCCCAGGCTGACCTGCCTGCTGCAGATGAACAACCGGCCGTGACGGCGGCGCCCAGTCCCGCCACAGCGGCATTCCCCCTTCCCCGGCTGCCACGCAGCCCGATCTTCCAGGAAATCCTGTCATGCTCACCCTGTCGTTCCGTTCCGGCGTTCGTACCCCCTCTTCGGCTTCCCGGCCGCTGCTGCGTGGCTGCACGCTCGCCGTGTCGCTCGCGCTTGCCTCGCTGCTGGTGGCGCCCGCTGCCGAAGCTGCCGCCGATTCCGGCAAACCGGCCGCCAACGCCCGCCACACCCATGGCAAGGCCCACCGGCCTGCCGGCAAGGCCGCTGCGACGGCTGCCGTGGCTGCGCCCATGGCCGTGCCGGCCGCCGACGCCCTCCAGATGGAGGCCATGGCCCGCGTGAATCAGGGCGTGAGCACCTGCGAGTTTCGCCAGCAGGTCCACATCAGCGAGAGCGCTGCCCACCCGGGCTATGTCGATCTGCGCTTCAAGGGCAAGCAGTGGCTGATGAAGCCCGTGATTTCTTCCACCGGCGCGCTGCGTCTGGAAGACGTGCGGGCCGAAACGCTCTTCATCCAGATCCGCAACAAATCGATGCTGATGAACCAGAAGACCGGCCAGCGTCTGGTCGACGCCTGCGTGCATCCGGCTCAGCAGCAGGCCCTGTCGCGAGGCTGATGCCTGCGGCAGTGGTATCCGGACGGCCAGGCCGGGCACCTTCGGGCCACCCGGCCGGCCAGTGAAAAAACAGGGAGACACCCCATGTGCAGTTCCATGCCCCGCCTCTGTCTGCCGCGCAGGCCGGCTCTTCGGCTCCTGTTGCCCGTGGTCTGCACGCAACACCGGCGGATGATCTGTATCGAAGACAGGCACTTGACAGCCCATTACCATGGGCGCGTCTGTCGTCCGGCCATGGTGTAGATATTTCCGTGAAGAACCCTGCCCTGCTTTCCCTTCCGTCCTTTTCCCTGTCTGTGCCGTCGTGGTGCAGAACGGTCCTGCTCGTGCCGGCGATGCTGGCGGGCCTCTTCGTTGCCCTGCCTGCCGCCGCAGCCGATGGTGATGGAGACGGTGACGCACCGCTCAGAAGCGAGGTCGTCACGCCTCCCGACGCTGCCCCCAGCCCCGCCGGCCGGCTCGACCATCCACGCCGCAGGCCCGGGCTCTGGGAGATCCGCAACAGTGCCAGCGAACAGCTGGGGCTCGAACCGGTCAAGCTGTGCGTGGGTGACCAGACCGACACGCCCGAACATCATCTCGACCGCCAGGTGGGCAAGCGCGGCGCCTGCACGCTGGGTGCCTTCCGCCGCGAAGGGCTCGGCTGGGTGGCCGATTCGGTCTGCAGGGACACCGGCCGCAGCACCATCGTCAGCCAGTCCACCGTCAGTGGCGACCTGCAGTCGCACTACCGCATCGACACGGTGGTGTTCTATTCACCGCCCCTGCCCAACAACCGGCGCGAAGACCGCGAATACACCGAGGCACGCTGGCTGCGTGCCTGCCCGTCCAACCAGAAACCCGCAGACCTGACCATCCCCGGCATGGGCGTGCTGAACATGCTCGATGGTGGCCTGCGACCCGAATCACCCCACACCCACGAGTGAATCCCAGGAGTGAATCATGACCCACGCACGATGTTGACTGCCTCTCCCATTCCCTGGTCCGTGTCCCTGCCCGGTCGCCTGGCAGGATGTCATGGTCTTGCCCTGTCCCCTGTCTGAACGTTGTATTCGAGGATTACGAGATGGCACACAATACCTTCGATACCCTGCAGTCCTACCCGCTTGCGTCGGGCAAGACCGCATCCTTCTATTCGCTGCCAGCTCTGGCTCGGCGCTTCCCCAACATCAACCGCCTGCCGGTTTCCATTCGCATCGTGCTGGAGTCGGTGCTGCGCAACTGTGACGGCAAGAAGGTCACGGAAACGCACATCGAGCAGCTGGCCAACTGGGCACCGAACGCCAAACGGGTGGACGAGATTCCGTTCATCGTGGCCCGCGTGGTGCTGCAGGACTTCACCGGCGTGCCGCTGCTGGCCGACCTGGCAGCCATGCGCAACGTTGCGGCCGATCTGGGCAAGAATCCCAAGCGCATCGAGCCGCTGGTGCCGGTGGACCTGGTGGTCGACCACTCGGTGATGATCGACCACTATGGCGACGTGACGGCGCTGGATCTGAACATGAAGCTGGAGTTCTCGCGCAACCGTGAGCGCTACCAGTTCATGAAATGGGGCATGCAGGCCTTCGACACCTTCAAGGTCGTGCCCCCGGGCATCGGCATCGTGCACCAGGTCAACCTCGAGTATCTGGCCCGCGGCGTGCACCAGAAGACCGATGGTGACCGCACCATCTACTACCCCGACACGCTGGTCGGGACCGACAGCCACACCACGATGATCAACGGCATCGGCGTGGTCGGCTGGGGGGTGGGCGGCATCGAGGCCGAGGCCGGCATGCTGGGCCAGCCGGTGTACTTCCTGACCCCGGACGTGGTGGGCGTGCACCTCAAGGGCAAGCTGCGCGAGGGCGTGACCGCCACCGACCTGGTGCTGCGCGTGACCGAGCTGCTGCGTGCCACCAAGGTGGTGGGCAAGTTCGTGGAGTTCTTCGGCGAGGGCACACAGTCGCTGGCCCTGCCCGACCGTGCCACCATTGCCAACATGGCCCCCGAATACGGTGCGACCATGGGCTTTTTCCCGGTCGACGAGAAGACCATCGAATACTTCAGGGGCTCGGGTCGTACCGACGAGGAGATCGACGCCTTCGAGAAATACTTCCGGGCACAGGAACTGTTCGGCATTCCGGCCGCCGGCCAGCTGGACTACTCGCAGGTCGTCGAACTGGACCTGGATACCATCGTGCCGTCGCTGGCCGGTCCGAAGCGTCCGCAGGACCGCATCGAGCTGACCGACATGAAGCGTACCTTCGAGACGCTCTTCTCGGCGCCGGTGAAGGAAAACGGCTTCAACAAGAAGCCCGAAGACCTGAAGACCGAAGTGCAGGCCGGTGATGTGAAGATCCACAGTGGCGACGTGCTGATCGCCGCCATCACCTCGTGCACCAACACCTCCAACCCGGGCGTGCTGCTGGCGGCCGGCCTGGTGGCGAAGAAGGCCGTCGAGAAGGGTCTGACGGTGGCCTCGCACATCAAGACCTCGCTGGCCCCGGGATCGCGGGTGGTGAGCGAGTACCTGGCCCGGACCGGCCTGCTGCCGTATCTGGAATCGCTGGGCTTTGCCGTGGCCGCCTACGGCTGTACGACCTGTATCGGCAACGCGGGCGACCTGCGTCCCGAGTTCAACGAGGCCATCGTCGAGAACGATCTGGTCTGTGCGGCCGTGCTGTCGGGCAACCGGAACTTCGAGGCCCGGATCCACCCGAACATCCGCGCCAACTTCCTGGCCTCGCCGCCGCTGGTGGTGGCCTACGCCATTGCCGGGACGGTGCTGAAGGATCTGACGAAGGAGCCGGTGGCGAAGAACCGCGATGGCGAGGATGTCTGGCTCAGGGACATCTGGCCGACCACGCAGGAAGTGCACGACCTGATGCGCTTTGCCATGGATGCCGATACCTTCCGCCGTCTCTACAGCAACCTCACGAAGGACCATCCGCTGTGGAATGCCGTGCCGTCGGCCGAGGGGCAAGTGTACGACTGGCCGAAATCCACCTACATCGCCCAGCCCCCCTTCTTTGCCGGGTTCGGCATGGAACCGGCACCGGTGCCGAAAATCCGCAACGCCCGCATCATGGCGCTGTTCGGCGACTCGATCACCACCGACCACATCTCGCCGGCCGGTTCGATCAAGGAAACCTCGCCGGCCGGAAAATATCTGCTGGCCAACGATGTGACGAAGGCCGATTTCAACAGCTATGGTTCGCGCCGCGGCAACCACGACGTGATGATGCGCGGCACCTTCGCCAACGTACGGATCAAGAACCTGATGCTGCCGGCCAAACCGGACGGTTCGCGCGAGGAAGGCGGCATGACGTTGCATCAACCCGACGGTGAGTGTCTCGCAATCTACGACGCGGCCATGAAATACATGGCAGACGGCGTACCAACGGTTATTCTTGCGGGTGAAGAGTATGGCACCGGCAGCTCCCGTGACTGGGCCGCCAAGGGCACCCAGCTGCTGGGCGTGAAGGCAGTGGTGGCCCGCAGCTTCGAGCGGATCCACCGCTCGAACCTGGTCGGCATGGGCGTGCTGCCGCTGCAGTTCCGCAACAACGACTCATGGGAATCGCTCGGCATCAGGGGTGACGAAGTCATCGACATCGTGGTACCGGATGAACTGGTACCACAGCAGGAAATCAACATGACGGTCCGTCGTGCCGATGGCTCGTCGTTCGAGGTCAGCCTCCTGTCGCGGATCGACACCGCGATCGAGGTGGACTACTACCTGCATGGTGGCATCCTGCCCTTCGTGCTGCGCGAGCTGATGGCGGCATAAGGGAACCTCCGCAGGACTTCTGCAGAGGTACTCCAGGTTCTGTCCCTGTCCGGAGCTGTCCGGACGGACGATGTGACGGCTTCACCCGGAAGCCCGCATCGTCCGTCCACGGGTCCGCAGGCCGGCTCCCGCTTCCCGTGTTTTTCCGAGGAGCCGGTTTGAAGCGCCTGACCGATTTCGAGCATCTTCCCCTGGCGGCACGCTGCCTGGTTGCCGCGGGGCTTGCTGCCGCGCTGTGCGCGCTGGCCCAGCTGGTTTCGGCCGGCTCGGCCTGGCACCTGCTGGTCTGGCCCACGGCCGCCGTGGGCTTTGCCTTTGGCTGGTACTACGGCATCCGCTGGCTGCCGGTGGCTGCCTGCGGTGCCGGTGCCTGGGCCCTGCTGGCCACGCAGGACCCCCGCTATGCCCTGATCATCGCCGTGGCGTCGCTGCCCGGTCCCTGGCAGGCCATCCGCCTGCTGCGGCGCATGGCCGAATGGAAACCGCCCGAGTACCGGCTGGATTCGGTCAGCCGTTTTCTGGCCGTCTCGCTGCTGCTGTCGGCCCCCCTCAACGCCCTGCTCTATGCGGGGCTCGTCTGGTTCTTCCAGGTTCCACCCGTCAATGTCCACGGGCTGCCCCAGCTGCTGCTGGCCAGCTGGCTGGCCGACGCGCAGGGCATGCTGCTGATCTGTCCGGCCCTGCTGGCGCTGCTGCGCCCGGCCCACCTGACGGCCGACGAGGCCGAATTGCCGGCCCTGCGGCAACCCGCTCCCCATTTCAGCCTGCCCACCGTGCTGGTGGTGCTGGGCATCGGTGCCGTGGCCTTCGTGCTGCACCGGCTGGGCGAAAGCCAGTATGCCGGCCTCGTGCTGTTTGCCGTGTTCGTGCCGCTGATCTGGGCAGCGGCCTCGCAGGCTGCAGGCCGGGTGGATGCCTACACGCTGCTGCTGGCTGGCCTGCCCCTGCTGGCCAGCCGCGCCTATGCGGTCAGCGACAGCCATGGCCAGGGCTTTGCCGATACGGTGGGCGTGTCGCTGCTGCTGTGCTGCGCCGTCCTGGCCGCCCAGCTGCTGCAGGCACTGGCTTCCGACCGCAGTCTGGCGCTGGCCCGCATGTCACGTCAGGCACGACAGGACATGAGCACCGGTCTGCTCAACGACCGCGGCCTGATTGCCGAACTGACCGACTGGCTGGCTGCGCCGCAGCGTCCACGCTGTGGCCTGATCGGCCTCTACATCAGCAACTACGACGCCATTCACGACCTGTGTGGCACCGTGGAGGCGATGCAGCTGGAACAGGCCACGGCCCAGCTGCTGATCCAGCAGAACGGTACCCATCTGGCGGCGCGCCTGTCGGCCGGCCGCTACACCCTGCTGATTCATGCCGAGACGGTGGCGCAGGTGCGTGCCGTGGCCCGCGAGATCTACACCCAGCTCTCCGGGCAGGTGTTCCAGACCGAGCATGGCAGTATCCGCCTGCAATGTCACATCGGTGGGCTGCTGCTGGATCCGAACTCACAGATCAGCAGCGAGGACTGCCTGTCGGCGCTGTCGGATGCGCAGGCCATTGCGGCCAGTGTGCGCGACCCACAGCTCTTCGTCGAGCCCCTGTCGCAGACGATGATCGACGCACGCCGCGCCCACCAGAAGAAGATCGAACACATCCGCGACGCCATCCGCAACGACCGCATCGAGCTGTATGCCCAGCCGCTGATCGACCCCGAGGCGCCCTCGCAGATGCGCTCCTACGAGGTGCTGACCCGGCTGCGCGACAAGGCCGGCCAGCTGATACGCCCGCCCGAGTTCCTCACACTGGCCTCGCAGGCGCAGATGTCGGTACCACTGGATCGGGCCGTCATCCGCCTGACCTTCGAATGGCTGGCCGCCAACCCCGAGGCACTGGCGCTGACCTGGAAATGCTCGATCAACCTGGCCGGGGCCACGATGAGCGACGACACCATTGCCGGCTTCATCCGTGAACAGCGCGCCAACTGCGCCATTCCGGCCGCCAAGGTGGTGTTCGAGATCACCGAGAGCGAGGCGATCCGCAACCCGGCTGCCGCCTCGCGACTGGTGGACGACCTGAAGGACCAGGGCTTCGGCATTGCACTGGACGACTTCGGCACCGGTCTGGCCACCTTCGAGTACCTCAAGCGCTTCCCGCTGGATTATCTGAAGATCGACGGCTCGTTCGTGCGCAACCTGATGTCCAACCCGATCGACGAGGAGATCATTCTTTCCACCGTGCGGGTGGCCAAACGCCTGAAGCTGCGCACCGTCGCCGAACACGTGCACAACGCCGCCATCTACGAACGCCTGACGGATCTGGGCGTGTCGTACCTGCAGGGCGACTTCTTCGGCAAGGCCATGCCGCTGCCGGAGATGTTCGAACGCCAGGCCCCCACCACGGCCCACCTGCGCCAGCCCACGGCCCGCAACCTCTCGGGTACCCCGGTGGCCGCACCACTGGTGGGCGGCACGGCCACGGCGGCGCCGTCGGTGAGCAACACGGTGGGCGGGGCGTCGGTGTTGCACTGAATGCGGGGTTTCTTCGTACTGTCTGGGGGTATGTGGGCTTGCCAGAACAGGGATTCGGGGGGCACGGGGACAGATGGGTCCATGACACGCTCCAGTGCAGAGAGGCACACCCGCGTGCTGTCCGGGATACCCTTCGCTGGCGTGTGGCTGCCTGGCAGTTGTACCGTTGCCCCATGCAGGGGCGCAGGATGTTCGAATCCGCTGCAATCTGGCCCCATGTGACTTGGCAAGCCCGGAAATTTTCGGTTATACTGCAGATCTGTCGGGGCGTAGCGCAGTCTGGTAGCGTACTTGCATGGGGTGCAAGGGGTCGAGTGTTCGAATCACTCCGTCCCGACCAAAAATCCTCAAGAGCCGGCTGGTTCATCTTCGGATGGCCAGCCGGCTTTTCCGTTTTGTCCTTCTCGTTTTTGTCCTGCTGCGCCCCCCATTTTGATCGGCATCAGAAGTGGAGCGTTCACGCGGTCATGGCATGCCGCTGTGCTGGCCTGCTCCTGTACCGCGAGGCGTCGTCAGGCTGGCGGAATTCGGTCCATCGGGATCGTCTGCATGGCAATGCCGCGCGACTGCAGCGTCGGCAGGCTGGGTGGAATTCGGTCCATCGGGATGCCGCAGGACTTTTGCAGAGACTCGCGGGTGCCTCATTCTGCAAGCCCGGAAATCCCGGTTCGGTTGCAGGGCCGTTCGGTTGCAGGGCCTCTGGACTGGATGTGCCCTGATACCTCTCATCTCTCACCTGCTGTAAGCATCCGCCGGGTCCGAACGACTATCATGGCGTGCTCTGTCGGCATGCACCCGGGTGCCGGGTATCCGGTGCATGCCTCGTCCGGGCATGGCGTCAAGGTGTCACAGAACCCTGGCAGCTTCGGGGTTCCTCCCTGCAGCTTCCCGGTTCCTTCCATGCCTCGGCACGCGCCTGTTCCCTCTCTACCCTGCTCTTTCATTTTCATGGCACCTGAAGGCAGATCATGCCGTGCGCCCCCAAGGAGATATACAGATGAAAAAATCGCTGACCGTTCTGGCCGCTGCCCTGATTGCCTTTGCCTCGCAGGCCGGCGCCGCCAGCTGGCAGGCCGACAATGCCGATATCGATTTTCTGAGCATCAAGGTCAACCAGAAAAAACGCAGCGTCACCGAGGAATCGAATTTCACCGCCTCGACCGCCCGGCTGGAGGCCGACGGCAGCTTCACGCTGAATGTGGACCTGAAGAGCGTCAAAACCAGCGTCGACCTGCGCGATGAACGCCTGCGTGACTGGGTGTTCGAGACCGGCAAGTTCGGTGCCGCCACCATCACCGGCAAGGTCGACATGGCGACCATCGACAAACTGGCCGTGGGCCAGCGTCTGACGCTGGAACAGCCGCTGAAACTGGATCTGCACGGCAGCAAGGCCGACATCGACGCCACCCTGAGCGTCTACCGGCGCACGGCCGACATCATCGACGTGCAGACGGTCAATCCGGTCATCCTGAACACGCAGGAACTGGGTCTGGGCGAAGGCGTGAACAAACTGATCGATGTGATGGGCCTGCTGACCATTGCCGACCAGGTGCCAGTGAGCTTCGGCGCAGAATTCCACCGCAAGCCCTGAGCCGGCAGCATACGGATTTGGGGCCAGTCCAGTCCGGGATATGACGGCGTCTCAGCCCCCGGTCACGAGGCTGGCGGCAATGGCCCACATCAGCAACCCGGTGGCCCCTTCCAGCACCCGCCAGTTGCGTGGCAGGGCAAAGAAGGGGCGCAGATAGCGCGCCCCGAAGCCCAGCACGAAGAAGAACACGAACGAGGCCGAGGTGGCACCAGCGGCAAACGCCCCTTCCTGACCCGGAAACTGGGTGGAAATGGTGCCGATCAGCACCACCGTGTCCAGATAGACGTGCGGGTTGAGCCAGGTGATGGCCAGGCACATGCCCAGCGTTCGCCAGACACTGGCCGCCTGCCCGCCATCCACAGCCAGACCGCTGGTAGCGCGGAAGGCCGAACGCAGGTTGCAGGCGCCATACCAGGCCAGGAAGGCCGCGCCACCGTAACGCAGGAGCGGATCGATCCAGGGTGCCCCGGCGAGAATTTCCCGAAAGCCGCCCACCCCAAAGGAAATCAGGATGGCGTCGGACAGTGCACAGGCCAGTACGACGGGCAGCACGTGTTCGTTGCGGATGCCCTGCCGCAGCACGAAGGCATTCTGGGCGCCGATGGCCAGAATCAGGCTCAGGCTCACGCCGAAGCCCGTGGTGAAGGCGGCGGAACTCAGCATGTCGAGCAGGACAGGACGACAGGGGCGCAGGATCAGCCCGGCAGGTCGCGCAGCAGGTCGAGCGCCACCATCAGATCCTGGCGGATGGCTTCCACATCGGACTGGCGCAGGTTCAGCGTGATGTCCACGGGCTGGGTCAGCTCGGCTTCCTTCTTGCGGCCGGGCTGGGCCGTTTCGGCCAGGCGGTTGCGGGCACCGCTGATGGTGAAGCCGTGTTCGTACAGCAGTTCGCGGATACGGCGGATGAGCAGCACCTCGTGGTGCTGGTAGTAGCGACGGTTGCCGCGACGCTTCATGGGGCGCAGCTGGGTGAACTCCTGCTCCCAGTAGCGCAGCACATGCGGCTTGACACCACACAGCTCGCTCACCTCGCCAATGGTGAAGTAACGCTTGGCGGGAATGGGAGGCAGCGGTGTGTTGCGGGCTTCGGTTGCCCTGGCGGCGGATGCACTCATGATTCAGTCTGGCCGGAAATGGCGCCAAGGGATAGCGGGCTACCCGGACGGCGGGGTGCTTCGATCTGGGCCTTGAGCTTCTGCGAGGCATGGAAGGTGACCACCCGCCGGGCCGAAATGGGAATTTCCTCGCCGGTCTTGGGGTTGCGCCCGGGACGCTGCTGCTTGTCGCGCAGCTGGAAATTGCCAAAGCCCGACAGCTTGACGCTCTCTCCGCGGATCAGCGCAGCGCTGATCTCCTCGAAGAAGGTCTCGACCATGTCCTTGGCCTCACGCTTGTTCAGCCCCACCCGCTCGAACAGCATGTCGGCCAGGGCGGCCTTGGTCAGCGTGAAGGCGGGCCTGGCCAGCGCATCGGCCAGGCTCTGCCCGGGCTCCAGTTCGGTGGTTTCCGGTTCCATGTGCGTCATTATAGAAGTTGCTCAGGCCCGCAGCCGGGCACCAAAGCGTGCCGTCAGCCGCCCGAGGACCATGGCCACCACGGCCTCGACTTCCTCATCGTTCATCGTACGGTCAGTATGTTGCATCCAGAGGCGGAACGCAAGGCTTTTCTCCTTATTTTCCAATCCCTTACCGCGATATTGATCAAACAGGATGACGTGTCGGACGCAAGCAGCCGATGGATCCTGTCCCACCGCAGCCCAGATCTCGTCTTCCACGTCCGCGGCCGGCACGGCTTCGTCCAGCACCACGGCCAGGTCGCGGATGGCCGGCGGGAAGCGGCTGTCCAGCCGTGCCGATGCCAGCGTGCGGGTCATCAGGGGGGCCCCATCCAGTTCGGCCAGGAAGACCGGCCCCGGCAGGTCCAGCGCGTCGACCAGCTGTGGATGCAGTGCCCCGATCCAGCCCACGAAAGTGCCATCGGGCAGCTGGATACGGGCCGACTGGCCCGGGTGCAGACCGGGATGGGTGTCGGCCACGAACTGCAGCTTCGCCTCCGGATGAACGGCCTGAATGTCGCCTTTCAGGTCGAAGAAGTCCACCGCACGGGGCGAGGCGCCCCATTGCGGTTCGAGCACCGGACCAAAGGCCAGCAGCCCCAGGTGGATGGGCTGGGCAATGCCGGCCAGCGCCAGCGGACCGGCCGGCTGTCCCGGTGCGGGCAGAAACACACGGCCCGTCTCGAACAGGCGTACCCGCTCCGCCTTGCGGTTCAGGTTCAGCCGCAGGTTGGTCAGCAGCCCGCTCCAGAGCGAGGTCCGCATCACATTCATGTGGGAGGCGATGGGATTCTGTACGTGAATGGCCTCGCCTTCGGTGCGAAAGCGCCGGTCGTCCTCCTCGGCCACGAAGCTGTAGTTGATCACCTCCTGATAGCCGCGGTCGGCCCAGCGGCGCTTCAGGCGCAGGGCACTGAGCTGGCTTTCCGGTGCAGGACGCATCTGGATGCGGGCCAGGGGCGGCCGGGTCGGCACGCGGTCGTAACCGTAGAGGCGGATGACTTCCTCGATCAGATCTTCCTCGATGGCAATGTCGAAACGGCGCGACGGCGGCGTGACGAGAAATACGGCATCGGCATCCTGACCGTCTGCCGCCGGGACCGCCTTCTGCTCGAACACGAAGCCCAGCCGTGTGAAGGCATCGACGCAGTCGGCGGCCTCCAGCGACAGGCCGCTGATCCGGCGCAGGCGCGACAGGCGCATCTGCACGGGCCTGCGCTCGGGCAGCCCGGTGATCTGATCGGTAACCGGACCGGCCTGGCCACCGCAGATCTGCAGCACCAGCTGGCTCAGGTATTCGAGGTGATCGACCACCGTCTCCGCATCGACCCCACGCTCGAAGCGCTGGGCCGCGTCGGTGGTGAAATTGAAGCGGCGCGGCCGGCCCATGATGGCTGCCGGCCACCAGAAGGCCGCCTCCAGATACACATCCGTCGTGCGTTCCGGATCGACCGCCGTGCCCTGACCGCCCATGATGCCGGCCAGACTCACCGGACCGGTGTCGTCACAGACCACGCCCACCGGCAGCGCTCGCGCATCCGGCCCGACCTCGACCGTCTGGCCATTGAGCAGTTCGAGCCGTTCGCCCTGCCGGCCCCAGCGCACCTGGATGCCGCCCTTCAGCGCATTCAGGTCGAAGATGTGGGTGGGCCGGCCCAGTTCCAGCAGCACGTAGTTGGAAATGTCGACCAGCGCCGACAGCGGGCGCTGGCCGGCACGTTCCAGCCGCTGCTTCATCCAGTCGGGCGTGGGCGCTGCCGCATTCACACCGCGAATGATCCTGCCGGCAAAGCGGCCGCACAGCGAGGGTTCCTGAATATCGACCGGCAGCCTGTCGTCGATGGACACGGGAGCTGCCGCAAAGGTGGGCAGCTGCACCGGTGCATTGGCCAGGGCGGCCAGATCGCGCGCCACCCCGAGCACCGACATGCAGTGGGCCAGGTTGGGCGTGAGCTTGAGTTCGAGGACTTCCTCGTCCAGATCCAGCGCCTGGCGCAGATCCTCACCCGGCGTCAGATCAGCGGGCAGCTCCAGAATGCCGGCATGATCATCGCCCATGCCGAGTTCGCGGCCCGAGCAGAGCATGCCGCCGCTTTCCACCCCCCGCATCTTCGTTTTCTTGATGCGGAAGTCTCCGGGCAGCACGGCCCCCGGCAGCGCGCAGGCCGTGACCAGACCGGCTCGGGCGTTGGGCGCACCGCAGACGATCTGCACCGGTTCACCCTGCCCCACTTCCACGTGGCAGACCTGCAGGCGGTCGGCGTCCGGATGCTTCTCGGCCGTGAGGATGCGCGCCACCACCACACCGGAAAACGGCGCAGCCACCGGCTCACGGGCCTCGACTTCCAGCCCGCCCATCGTCAGGACATGGTCCAGCCCCGCCGCATCGAGCGGCGGATTGCAGTAATGGCGCAACCATTTCTCGGGAATTCTCATGATCGGATCAACCAGGTTTTGAACGAAGCGCCCCAGCCCGTCATTCCGGAGTCCCGGACTGTCAGTCGGGACAGGGGGCGGATTCCGGCAGGCCCAATTCCGGCGGGCAAAAGTGGAGACCGCCACCGGCATGGTGTGGCGCCGCCGGGATCAGGGCGCTGCGGGACGCTTCGTGTTCGAATGCACAATGAAGAAAAGAGCGGGACAGCGGTACCGCTGCACGTGTACCGCCGTCCGGCGCATCAGGCAAACTGCCGCAGGAAGCGCAGGTCGTTGTCGTAGTTCAGGCGCAGGTCATCCACGCCGTAGCGCAGCATGGCCAGCCGCTCGATGCCCGAACCAAAGGCAAAGCCGATGTAGCGCTCCGGGTCCAGCCCCAGATTGCGCACCACCTGCGGATGCACCTGCCCGGCCCCCGAGACTTCCAGCCAGCGCCCACCCAGCGGCCCGTCGGCAAAGCGCATGTCGACCTCGGCCGAGGGTTCGGTGAACGGGAAATACGAGGCCCGAAAGCGCACCTCGATGTCGTCACGTTCGAAGAACTGGTGCAGGAAATCGGTGTAGACGCTCTTCAGGTCGGCAAAGCTGATGTTCTCGTCGATCCACAGCCCTTCGACCTGGTGAAACATCGGCGAATGGGTGGCGTCGGAATCGACCCGGTAGGTCTTGCCCGGGGCAATCACCTTCAGCGGCGGCTTGTTCATCTGGGCATAGCGCACCTGCATCGGGCTGGTGTGGGTGCGCAGCACCAGGGGTTCCGCGGCGGCATCCGCCGGTACGCTGCCAGGACGTTCGATGTAGAACGTGTCGGCCATCGAGCGGGCCGGATGGTTGGGAGGAATGTTCAGCGCGGTGAAGTTGAAATGATCTTCCTCGATTTCGGGGCCGTCGGCCACATCGAAACCGATGGAACGGAAGATCTGCTCGATGCGCTCGATGACCAGCGTGATCGGATGCAGCCCGCCCCGGCCGGCACCGCGCCCCGGCAGCGAAACGTCCAGACGCTCACTGGCCAGACGGGCCTCCAGCCGCTCCTGGCGAATGGCCTCGGCGCGCTCGGCCAGCAGCGCCTCGATGCGCTGCTTGACCTGGTTGAGCGCCTTGCCCCGTTCGGCCTTTTCGGCCCCCACCAGTTTGCCCAGCTCCCTGAGCAGCGAGGTCAGCGCGCCGGTCTTGCCCAGAAAGGCGGCCTTGGCATCGGCCAGGGCTGCTTCGTCCCTGACCGCCGCGAAGCGGCTGCGCGCCTCTTCGATCAGCGTGTTCAGATCATGCTTCATGTGTTTCCGTGTCCTTGGGAACCTCTGCAAAATGCCTGCGGCACACCGGCGCCCGCCCGGGCGATGCCGTGCAACGATGTATCGTCAGCACCACCGGCCCCGGCAGGTACCGCACTGCCATGCCCGAATCGCATTGCCATGTTCGGATCGCACTGCCACCTCCGGATGTGCGGCGAACGAAACGCCATGGCGCCACAACACAAGGGGGCGCCACGACGAACGGAACGGCATAGCGCCAACAAAACGGGGCTGCACGATAACCGGAACGGTGTGGCGCCACAAACAGAACGCTGCGGCACGATGAACGAAACGGCATGGGGCGTCAAATAAAACGGTGCGGCACGACGAACAAAATGGCGTGGTGCGACAAACAAAATGGGGACCGATACCCGGACACCAGAGCGGTGCGGCTATCGATCCCCATTCGTCCTTCGGGCGCCGGCAGTGGCCACCTCCATCCGTGTGATTCATCTGCGCCGGCCGATACCCCGTCGTGCAACGGCCAGGACAGCGAACCCCGGTGGAGGCCAGCCCTCCGGTACGCCTTCAGCCGATCAGGCCGCAGCGGCGCCCAGCGTCGATTTCACCTGTTCGACGATGGCGCTGAACGCCGGCTTGTCGTTGACGGCCAGCTCGGCCAGCACCTTGCGGTCCAGACCGATGTTGGCTTTCAGCAGGCCGTTCATGAAGACGCTGTAGGTCAGCCCGTGTTCACGCACAGCGGCGTTGATGCGGGTGATCCACAGGGCGCGGAAGACGCGCTTGCGGTTGCGACGGTCGCGGTAGGCATACTGCCCGGCACGCATGACCGCCTCTTTGGCGATGCGGTATACGTTCTTGCGGCGGCCGCGATAGCCTTTGGCCTGGTCGAGGACTTTCTTGTGACGGGCCCGTGCGGTAACCCCTCTCTTGACGCGTGGCATGGTATGAAAACTCCGGTTCGGTCAGGTTCAGGCGTAGGGCATCATGGCCCGGATGCTCCGGGTATCTGCCTCGTGGACGTCCACCGCGCCACGCAGGTGGCGTTTGTTCTTGGTGGTTTTCTTGGTCAGGATGTGACGCTTGTAGGCCTGACCGCGCTTGACGGTACCGCCCGGACGAACGCGAAACCGCTTGGACGCGCTCTTCTTGGTTTTCATCTTGGACATGGGTCTGTCTTCTCAAGATAGCTTCTGCGTCCGATCGAGGTGGCGACTGGCGATACCGGCGCCCGGGA
Source organism: Lautropia dentalis (assembly GCF_003892345.1). Classification (GTDB taxonomy): domain Bacteria; phylum Pseudomonadota; class Gammaproteobacteria; order Burkholderiales; family Burkholderiaceae_E; genus Lautropia; species Lautropia dentalis. The sequence goes on along the minus strand of NZ_RRUE01000001.1, from coordinate 1,390,297 downwards.
AAAAGCTGCTGCCCGGGAAAACCCGCAGAACAGCCTTGAAACAGCCTTTTTCCGGCTACACCCGTACCAGAACCCCAGCGGCACTTCTAAGACCCGCCCGACGTTCAGAAGTAAGCTTGTGATGATAACACGTTTGCAGCGCGGTTTGGCAGAAGGTGCAGCCGGGCCCAAAAAACAAAACGGGCCGAGACCGAAGTCGCAACCCGTTTTGAGAAATGTGGTAGGCGCGATTGGATTCGAACCAACGACCCCCACCATGTCAAGGTGGTGCTCTAACCAACTGAGCTACGCGCCTGCTGTCCTGCAGTGAAGTCGGCATTATAGAAGGGTTTGCAGAAAATGCAAACCCTTCGGGGAAAAATTTTTCCGGGGCGGCCTTTTGCGGGCTTTTGCCGCCTCTGGCCACCTTTTGCCTGGGCCTGCCCCCCCCTTTTACCAGACGAAGAAGACCCGTCCCTGGCGGGCACGCTTGACCAGCGAGCTGATCTCACGCGTCATGATCCGGTTGCCCGGGGCCAGCAGCAGCAGGACCATCGAGCGCCGTTCGTTGATCCACACAACCTTGGCGTGCTCGACGCGGCCCGTGGTGCGGCTGATCAGTTCCAGCCAGCGTCCGGGCGCCAGGGCCGAGGCAAAGCGCTCGGGCGGCAGGTTGAAGCGGCGCGGTGCATTGGGCAGGTCATCCATGCGTGTGCGGCGAATGAGGTCCAGCAGACGTTCGCGGGCCGCGGCCGCGCTGGCCGGATCGAGACCGGTCAGCGTGGCAGGTACGGTGGCGCCGCCGTCTGTTACCGTCACACGCGTGTGCGTCCGGACATCCTGTGTTGCCAGCCCCGCCTTCCCGGGGTGAGCGGCCGCCTGGGCGCCGGCCGCTGCAGCCGACATGGCCTGGGCTGCCACCCGGGCCGCCAGCGTCGAAGGCCAGGTCTGCGTGGCGTGTGCCTCCGGGGCTGCCTGCAGGGTGTGGGGCGCATGACGGTCGGCCGCGTGTGCGCCAGCCGTCTGCGTTGCCGGAGCCGGGGACTGCCCGTCATGAGGCGTTCCGGCCGGCATGGCCGCCGGGTGTGCATCACCCTGCTCAGGCGCAGCCGGTGCGGCCGGCTGCGTGGCATCGTGTCGCGCACGGGCAGGCGCGGTGCGCGGCTGCTGCAGCTGGGCATGGATCTGCTGGGCATCCCGCACGTTGCCTTCGTGCAGATAGCCCGTGCCGGCCTGCGGTGCCGTGCCGGTGGGCAGCGACGTGACCTCGGCCGCCTCGCGGGCGATCAGCGTGGCTGCCGAGCCTTCCTCGCCCTGGATACGGCGCAGGTGGATGACGAAGATCTCGTCGAAGAAGGTGCGGAAGTTGTCCGGTTCGCCACCGACATCGCGGATGCCGCTGCTGATCATCTGCAGCATGGGCGGAATGCTCTGCACCAGCTCGGTGCGGGCCCGCGGATCGGCGCCCTCGCGGCCCAGCGTCCAGAGCAGGTCGTCCACCACCTTCAGGGCCAGCCGGTAGGCCTGGCTGTCGGTGCCGTCACGCAGCACGGCCGTACGCAGGTGGCGCAGCCACACGTCGTACAGGAACATCCGGACCGAGGCGGGAATGCTGTTGGCGCCCAGCCGGTGATCGAGCAGGCGGCGGATGTCCTCCGACACCGTTCTTTCGCGGGCCGGCGACGGACGGCGACTGAAATCGCGCCGGTTCGGGCGCTGGCGGCGCTGGCGATGCGTGTGCCGGCGGCTGCGCGACAGGCTGGACAGCAGGCGCCGCATGCCCTCGGTGGCCCGGTGATATTCGTGATCGACCTGGTCGGTCAGCACCTGGCTGCGGATGTGGAAGGCGTGGGCGACGATTTCCACCGCGCGCACGATGGTCTGCAGCCGCTGGTAGAGCGGCTTGTCGGGCCGCATGTCTTCCGGATAGCTGATGGCGATGGCCGCCAGCTGCTCGACCAGGCGGCGCACCGAACGCGAGTCGTCGCTCAGGTAGCCGGCATCGAGGCTGGCCAGGGTGATGGCGGGCATCTGCAGGCGCCACAGCAGGATGCGTGCGCCCTCGGGCAGACGGGTATCGCTGCCGGCATAGTCGAACAGCGTGGACACCAGATCGACCACGGCCAGCACGGCGGTATCGCCACCGGCAGCGATGATCTGCTGGCGGATCTGGTCGAAGAACCGGGTGCGCGCCTGCTGGCTGAACGGGGCCACCTTCAGGTGTTGTGCGAACGCAACGGCATCACGCTCGATATCCTCCACATGCGGGAGGCGCGTGGCATTGCGGTGGGCAGACAGACGGGGATGTCGGGTCGACAGGGGATTGGCGGCCATGACGGCGGAGGCGCGAATATCGTTCAGCACCTGGTGCGAGGCGTGCTGTACAAAGCTGTTTCGAAGGTCTTCGGTTGGAAAGATACCAGTATAGGATTCTCCGTGTTCTGCAAAAGTTGCAGCCGGGACATTCGAGAGCGTCCGGACGCTGCTGTGCGTGGGCGTGGCGATCTGCAGGCTGGCCCCCGGCTGGGAGGGCAGAACGCCCTCGCGACGCAGCGCGGCATCGCAGTCGGCCAGCAGGCGGGCCAGCGGGAAGACGGCCTGGGCCAGCACGATGGGCCGCAGGTGCAGCGAGATGGGCTGCAGGTGCGTGAACGGCTTGAGCGCCATGATCAGCGCCAGCGCCAGCGCCCGGGCGCCCAGCGGGTGCTGGTCGTCGCGCAGCGGGGTTTCGGCCAGGCTCTCGAGCCGGCGCAGGTAGTTCAGGTACGAGCCGCCGAAGCTGCTGCGCACGGTGCTGGCCAGCTCACGCGCGAGAATCTGTTCGAGCAGGCCGATGTCGGCGCCGGCCACCGGCTGGCCGAGATCGGTCACGGTCACAGGCAGCGACGACTCTTCCGACATGCTGCCCAGGTCGATGCCCACGAAATTTTCCAGTGCGATCTCGGCACGCACAGCGGCCTCTTCGCGCAGCAGGCGGGCGGTATCGGTGAGCTTGGCGGCCACATTGGCGTCGAGCCCTTCGGCTCCGTGTGCCAGCAGGGCGTCGGCAATGTCGGGCAGGAGCTTGAACACCACGGTACCAAAGCGGTCCGCCAGCTGCTCATGCAGGCGGGGGTACAGGGAGGGATCGATGCGTGAGGACACGAACTTGCCTCTGGGAACGTGAAACAGCCATCAGGGAAATGGCTGGTGGCGGGGCCGCAGGACGGCACCCCGGCACTGACCGGCATGACGCCGGGCACAGACCAGCCGCGTTATCAAGCGCGATCTTATGAGCGGCAGGCCCGCGCCGATGTGACGAAAGTAACGTCGGCTACGCCCCTGCTACAGAGGGCGTGGAAGAATTTGCAAAACGCCAGATGTACCGACAGATGGCAGCCATCATCCGACGAATGGATGCCTTGTGCGACGGCTGCCAGACCGGGGTATCGGGGTGGCATGCATCCGCCAGCCGGAACCCGGAAGCGGCAACGGGTCAGCCAGCCGCCTGCAGCACGGGCAGAACCCGGCGGGCGTTGCGGGTGGTCAGCGCGGCGATGCCGGCGGTGCTGTGGTTGCGCAGCCCTGCCAGTACATCGGCGATCCGCGCCAGCTCACCCGGGGCGTTGCGGCCCGGATGCACCCACGCGGGTGGAATGTCGGGGGCATCCGTTTCGAGCACCAGACAGTCGTCGGGCAGGCTGCAGGCGAGGCGCCGGATGTTGCGGGCACGTTCGAAGGTCATGGCCCCCCCGAAGCCGATGGCCATGCCCAGACCGATCAGGATGCCGGCCTGCTGCGGGCTGCCATTGAAGGCATGGGCAATACCGGAAGATGGGCGGTAGCGGCGAAGCTGTTTGGTGACGGCATCGACCGAGCGGCGGGTATGCAGGATCACAGGCAGGTCGAAGTCGCGCGCCATGGCCAGCTGGGCCTCGAAGAAGCGCTGCTGACGCACCAGGTCCAGCCCCGGCACGAAATGGTCCAGCCCTATCTCCCCAATGCCCGCAAGGCGTGGATGGTGCCGTACCGCCTCGATACGCTGGCGCAGGGCGTCGAGGTCGTCATCGGCGGCGTCATCCACGTAGAGCGGATGGATGCCCAGGGCGAAATACACGTCGGCATGGGCGTCGGCCAGCGCCTGGGCATCGTCCCATTCGTGACGGAAGACGGCCGGGATGACGATGGCCCCCACACCGTTCGCACGGGCCGTGGCGAGCACGGCGTCACGGTCGGCATCGAATTCGGGGGCGTCGAGATGGCAGTGGGTATCGATCAGCATGACTGGAGCGTGGAGCGTGTCAGGGACTCATTCATCCCCGCATGTCCTTTCTGGGCGTGCAGGAAAAGGAGGCTGGGTCGCAGATCCCGATGGCTTCAAGGTACTGCCAGCACAGTCATGCGCGCCCAAAAGGTTTTCCCTGCGGACTGGTCCCAGCCGTGCGCTATCGGCGTTACCCTGCCAGATCAGGCTGCCGGCCTTGCCTGTGCTGCGCCCAGGTCAGTACACGACTGGGCCAGCGTGATGGCGAATGAGTCCATGACACGCTCCGGGAGGTGTCGAAGGGGGCAAGCAAAGGTACGGACCGTCACAGCGCAACCAGCCGTCCGTCACGCAGCGTGACACGACGGTCGGCACGGGCGGCCAGCTCCAGATCGTGGGTGACGATCACCACGGCAGTGCCCAGCTGCCGGGCCAGATTCTGCAGCAGGCCGAACACGCCAGCGGCCGTACGGGCATCCAGGTTGCCGGTCGGCTCATCGGCCAGCACGCAGCAGGGGCGCGTGACCAGCGCACGGGCCAGGGCCACCCGCTGGCGCTCACCACCCGACAGCTCGCCGGGCCGGTGCTCGCCCCGCTCTGCCAGCCCGACACGGGCCAGCATGGCGGCCGCGGCCTCGAGCGCCCGGGAACGGGGCTTGCCACGGATCAGCAGCGGCATGGCCACGTTCTCGAGGGCAGAAAACTCGCCCAGCAGGTGATGGAACTGGTAGACGAAGCCCAGCTTGCGGTTGCGCAATGTCCCGCGGGCCTTTTCCGTGAGGGTATCGAGCCGCTCGCCATCGACCGCCACCCAGCCCCCCGAGGGCTGGTCCAGCCCGCCCAGCAGGTGCAGCAGCGTGCTCTTGCCGGAGCCGGAGGCGCCGACGATGGCCACCACTTCACCCGGCGCCACGCTGAAATCGATGTGCTTCAGGATGGCAAGCTGGCGCCCGCCCTGGTCGTAGTCCTTCTTCAGGCCCTCGCAGTGCAGGACGGGATGCCGGCTGTCCGGAGACGCCGCTGGATGCGGGGCGGAGGTGTCGTGGTGGGAGGATGCGGTCACGGGCGGAATGAATCTGCAAGGGAAGATCGACGATGGGCGAAAATGCCTGGATGCCTGGATGCCTGGATGCCTGAGCCGGAATGCCGGAAATGCGGGCGATGCCCTCACTCGTAGCGCAGGGCCTCGGCCGGGCGCACGGCAGCGGCCCGCAGGCTGGGGTAGATGGTGGCCAGCAGCGACAGCACGCAGGAGATCAGGGCCACCCAGCTGACATCGGCCAGACGCAGGTCACTGGGCAGGGCGGAAATCACGTAGATGCCGGGCGGCAGCAGACGCACACCCAGCAGCTGCTCGAAAAAGCCCACCACCGGCCCGATGTTCAGTGCTACCAGCACGCCCAGTGCCACGCCAGCCGCCGTGCCCAGCAGCCCGACCAGCGAACCCTGCACCATGAAGATCGAGAGAATCGACTTCGGTGAGGCACCCAGTGTGCGCAGAATGGCGATGTCGGCACGCTTGTCGGTGACCGTCATCACCAGCATCGAGACCAGGTTGAAGGCCGCCACGGCGATGATCAGCGCGAGGATGATGAACATCATGCGCTTCTCGACCTGCACGGCCGCAAACCAGACCCGGTTCTCCTGCGACCAATCGCGCACGAGGTAGGCGGGGCCCAGCTGCTTCTTGAGCTGCTCGCCCACGGCCAGGGCCTGCTGCATGTCGTCGAGCCGCAGCCGCAGCCCCATCGCTCCCCCGGTACGGAAGAAGGTGGCGGCATCGGCCATGTTCATCAGGATCAGCGTGCTGTCGTACTCGTAGTGTCCGGACTCGAAGATCCCCCTGATGACGAACTGCTTCATCCGCGGCACCACGCCGGCGGGGCTCACCGTGCCCTGCGGCGCGATCAGGGCCAGCCGGTCCCCTTCGAAGAGCCCCAGCTGCTCGGCCATCACCCGACCGATGATGATGCCGAAGCTGCCCGGCTGCAGTGCATCCATGCTGCCCGTGACGACCTGTTCCGTCATGTCGGACACCTGCGATTCCAGCGAGGGTTCGATGCCCCGCACCAGGGCACCACGCACCGTCTCGCCGCGGCTGAGCACCACCTGCCCGGCCACGAAGGGCGCGGCACCGGTGATGTGATCCCTGCCCCGCAGGCTGTCGGCCAGGGGCTGCCAGTCCTGCAGCGGGCCGTCGGCATGCAGCACCTCCACGTGGGAGAGCACCGACAGCATGCGGTCACGGACCTCCTTCTGGAAGCCGTTCATCACCGACATGACGATGATCAGGGCCGCCACGCCCAGGGCAATGCCGGCCACCGACAGAGTGGAGATGAAGGAAATGAAACCGTTTTTCTTGCCGGCGCGCTTGCCGCTGCGGGTATAGCGCAGACCGATGAACCATTCGAAGGGGGACAGCAAAACCAGACTCCACCATACCGGCGAACCGCGCCGGGCGGGGATGGATGCGACGGGATGTCGCCCCATCCGGGTGATGCCGGCCATCCGTTGGCACGGTGGCTGAACCATCCCATGCCGGGGAGCCCCTGAAAAAGTCTGCGAGCGCCCTGGGTCCGGAACCGGGATGAGCCAGCAGGCGTCCTGTCGTCAACGGCAGAGCCATTGGCGGCAAATGACAGCGTACTGGACCCCGGGCCTGGGAACCAGGGTGCCGCGGAACTGTCGCAGGGGCCCCGGCAAGGACAGCGGCAAGGAACGGCAGTTTGCCACAGCCGGCGCCTGAAATATTGGCCGCATGACGCAAACATTCCGACATGCCCCATATCTTAGAATAGCTGCCGTGAACACCACTTCATCCCGGAATCCGTCTGAACGCCCTACCCGGCTTCTGCCGGGCGCCCTGCTGCCGGCCCCCTGGCTGGCGGGCGGGCTGCTGCAGGACGCCCTGCCCGGCGTCCGCGCTGCGCTGGCACGGGGAACGCTGCAGATGCAGACGCTGACCCTGTCGCCCGGCACCGACTGGGCTCATGACCGCTGGCTGCGCCAGCATCCGGCCCTTGCGCCACTGCAGCTGCCCGACGGGGCCATGGCGGCCGTCCAGGCGCTGGCCGGCGCGCAGTCGGCTGGCGTGGCAGCCGGGCGGCAGATGCATGACACCGCCCTGGAACACGGACATGCCGGCAATCCCCCGGCCGCAGCCGAAGCGTCTGCCTGCCACGAGGCGCCCTGCTGGCTGATACAGCCGGTCACCTTCCGCCTCACCACCGACGCCATGCTGGTCGATACGCGCCTGCAGGCGCTGGTGGACGATGCCCTGGCCCGCCGGCTGGTCGAAGCCATGTCCCCGCTGCTGGCCGAGCGGGAACACGCCATCACGATGCTGGACGCCACGCACTGGCTGGTGACGCCGCTACCGGGTGCCGGGAGCTGGCAATTGCAATGCACGCCGCTGGAGACGGCCGGCGAACAGCACGTCGATGCGCTGATGCCCGAGGGCCCGGATGACCGGCGCTTTCGCCAGCTGCTCAACGAAATCCAGATGACCTGGCACCAGCTGAACCTGCACGAGGCCCACGACCTGCCCGTCAACGGGGTCTGGCTCAATGGCCCGGCCCGTCCGGAGGCCGCCCGTGCACTGCAGGGGCTTCTTGCACAGGGACTGCAGCCCGATACCCGCTTTCTGGCATCGCGCGTGCAGCAGGATCTCGGCGCCTGGCTGGACGCCCTGCCGGTACTCGATGACTGGCTGGCCACCGATCCGGCCCATTTTTCGTGCCTGCTGGCCGGCACCCAGGGGGTGCACTGGCTGCATGCCACCGGCCTGCCGGCCGCCATGACATCCATGGTGCCATTCCCGGCCCGTGCGATCACGCCAGCAGACACCGGTGCGGCCTCCCGGCAGGCCACGGCAGGTGGTCTGCTGTCCCGGCTGGTGCGCTGGCTGATGGATCGCCGAGGGGATCACCGGGGTACACCATCCGCCACAGGAAGGCCAGCCGGTGGCGCGACGACCGGCCGAAAGGGGGCTGAGAATCCCGCCACCCCCGGCAGGGATCACGACGCCCTGTCCCTGCTCTTTCGCGATGAGGCCCCATGACGCTGCAGACCCCTTCGACCGTTTCCGCTTCACCTGTCCCCGCGCCAGCCGCACCGGCCGTCCGGCTCCATACCCGCCCGGTGGATCTGCGCGCACGCCAGACCCTGTTGCAGGCGGGGGTCGACCCCCTGATGGCGCGGCTGCTGGCAGCACGCGGCATCCGTCACCCCGACGAGCTGAAACTGGATCTGGGCGCCCTGCTGCCCCCGGATGCACTGCTGGGCCTGCCGGCTGCCGTGGCACGCATCAGTACCGCCATCGATGATCACGAGCCGATCCTGATCGTGGGTGACTACGACTGCGATGGCGCCACCGCCATTGCGCTCGCCGTGGAGGGGCTGCGGATGCTGGGCGCCACGGTCGATTACCTCGTGCCCAACCGCTTCGAGAACGGCTATGGGCTGACCCCCGAGGTGGTCGATGCCGCGCTCGTCCATCCCCGGCTGGGGCGGCCAGCCCTGCTGGTCACGGTGGACAATGGCATTGCCTCCGTGGCCGGTGTCGAGCATGCCAACAGCCTGGGCCTGCCGGTGATCGTCACCGACCACCACCTGCCGGCCGAGACACTGCCGGCAGCCCTGGCCATCGTCAATCCCAACCAGCCGGGCTGTCCGTTCCCGGACAAGAACCTGGCCGGTGTGGGCGTGATGCTCTACGTACTGATCGCACTGCGCAGCCACCGGCGCCAGCTGGGGCGCTTCGAGGGGGCACCGCCGTCGCTGTCACCGCTGCTCGATCTGGCTGCGCTGGGTACCGTGGCCGACGTGGTGCCACTGACCCACAACAATCGGGTCATCGTCAACGCCGGGCTGTCGCGCATCCGCGCCGGCCGGGCACGGCCGGGCATCGCCGCGCTGCTGCAGGTGGCGCGCCGTGCAGGGCCAACCCTCAACGCCATGGACCTGGGCTTTGCCATCGGTCCGCGCATCAATGCGGCCGGGCGTCTGGCCGACATGGGCATCGGCGTGGAATGCCTGCTGGCGCCCGACATGGCACATGCCACGGAGCTGGCCACTGCGCTGGACGAGATCAATCGGCAGCGGCGCGACCTCGAGAGCAGCATGCGCGAAGAGGCGCTGTCACTGATCGGTGATCCGGCCCCGGACGCCCGTTCGCTGGTGGTGCACGACGATGACTGGCACCATGGCGTGATCGGCCTGGTGGCCTCCCGCATCAAGGACCGCTATCACCGGCCGACCATCGCACTGGCGCCCGATCAGGACGGCATGCTGCGCGGTTCCGGCCGTTCCATTGCCGGCGTGCACCTGCGGGACGTGCTGGATCTGGTCGACAAGCGCCACCCGGGCATGCTGGTGAAGTTCGGCGGCCATGCCATGGCAGCGGGCCTGACCCTGCCGGCCGGCCAGCTGGATGCCTTTCGCGAGGCGTTCGAAGACGCCGTGCGCACCCTGTCACGCGACGAGGATTTCCTGCGCGATGTCACCACCGACGGCCCGTTGCCGCCCGAATCCCTGAACATCGGTACCCTGGACCTGTTCGATACCCAGGTCTGGGGGCAGGGCTTTCCCCCACCGCTGTTTTCCGGCCGTTTCAATGTCCGGAACCAGCGCCTGATCAACAACCGGCACCTGAAGCTCGAACTCAGCCCCGCGGATGAGCCCGGCCAGCGCCTGTCGGCCATCTTCTTCGGCCGTACCGAGGCCCTGCCCCCCGAGGCCCTGCTGTCGTACCGGATCCAGCGGGACGATTTTCGCGGCCGCGGTGCCGTCTCGCTGCAGATCGACCAGCTGCTGCTGGATGACTGAGCAGTGCGTTGCCATTTGCCGCCAATAGCCCCACTATTGCCGACAGGGCGCCTTCTGACCCATCCCGATCCTGGGTCCAAAGCGCTCGCAGACTTTTGCAGAGGCTCCCAGGGCGTCAGGGCCGCGGGATCTTCGGGCACTGCCAGTTCGCCGTGCCCTGTCGGCCATTTTCGTTGCTCCCGCGTTCGCAAGGGGATAGAGCGTGTCACGGACTCATTCGTCCCCGCGCTGGCGCCAACCCCGTGTGCCGACAGGGTGTACTGCGCGGGCAAGGCTGGCCGGCCCCCCTTTTTCGGAGGCGTTTCATTGATTTCATACGATTTCCCCGTTTCTGCCACCCCGTCGTCCACCCGGCGGCGCCTTGCACGGGTGACCCTGGCCCTGGCCCTGGCTCTCCCGCTTCCCATGGCCTCGGCCCAGCTGGTGGCCGATCCGGCCGTCACCGACGCAGCGGCCCAGAAGGACACCCTGCCCTATGTGGTTGAAAAGGCGGGGCCCGGTGCCCCCAATGTCAGCCCGGTCGACAGCGATGGCTTCGTGACGCTGGCCTTCGCACCGGTTGCCAATGGTGCGCAGGAACCCGGCTGGCTGGTGCTGCGACCTCGCGAAGGCGTCTGGAACTGGCAGGCCGTGCAGAGCCTGCGCATGCACATCCAGAACGCCATGCCATGGGCGCTGACGCTGCTGCTGCAGCTCGAAGACGAGAAGGGCCAGCAGCTGCAGGCCACGCTGGCCCTGCCGCCCAGCGGCCCCTTCGCACTCGGCCTGCCCCTGCAGGCCACACTGCCACTGCAGATGGGCATGCGTGCCGGTCCCGTCATCCCGTGGGTGGCAAAAGACGCGGCAACGGGTCTGGTCGAGACCACCACCGGCACGATCGACACGGCACACATCAAGGCTGTCCGCATCGGCATGCCGCCCCCCGGGGCCGAGCAGAAGATCCGGCTGGGCAAGCTGTTCCTTGCACCCATCGGGACCGATGACCTGCGTGACGCCTACACCGACATCGTCGATGCCTGGGGTCAGTACACCCGGAGCGACTGGCCCGGCAAATACCATCTGCCCACGAAGATCGCCCGTGCACTCGCCGCCAATGCCCCCGAGGAAGTACAGCGCGCCGAGGCCGCCCGCCTGCAGAAAGGTGCATCGGCTGCCGCCGGCAGCAGCAACGGGCATGAGGCCACCACCAAAAAGCGGCATGGCAAGTCCGAACGCAGCCGCCGGCACGCGCGGAAATCCGCTGCGAAGCAGCGCGCCCACGGCAGGAAGCTGACCCGGGCCCAGAAGGCCCGTCGGGAAAAGGCCTGGGATGCAGCCGTTAAGGATGCCCGGGCCGACTTCGCGCTCTACGCCCGGCAGGCCGACCAGCAGCTTGCGAAGGCGCTGGCGGCCCAGCAGGACAGTGAATCAGGCGCGAACGCTACAGCGCTGGACCGCTTCGGCGGGCTGCGCGATCTGGAAGGCGGTGGTCACGGTACCGGCTGGTTCCGCACCGGCAAGCTCGTCCTGAAGGATGGCAGCCAGCGCCACATCCTGATCACGCCGGAGGGCAACCCCTTCCTTTCCTTCGGTGTCAATGCCGTGCAGCGCGACAACAGCGAGACCTTCGTGGGCGGGCGTAAATTCCAGTTCACCGGCCTGCCCGTCAAGGGCATGCAGGAGTACCGTTTCCTACGCAGGAAGGACAGTACCGAAGCCCTGCCCGCCGACAGCGGCGCCCAGCAGAACCGCCGCTTCCTGAAGGGCGAGACCTTCAACTTCTACCAGGCCAACCTGTTCCGCCGTGACGGCAAGGACTGGCCGCAGCGCTGGGTCACCCGTACCGGCAAGCGCCTCAAGGCCTGGGGCTTCAACACCGTGGGCGCCTGGAGCGACGAGAGCATCATGCACAGCAGGATGCCCTACACCCGCATTGCCCACGTCTCCGGCCCCTTTGCCCGCCTGAGCGATGGCAGCAACTGGTGGTCGGGCATTCCGGACCCCTTCGATCCAGCCTTCGGCATGGCGCTGGAGCAGACGCTGCGCAAGGAAGCCACCGGCAGCGAGAACGACCCCTACCTGATCGGCTGGTTCGTCGACAACGAACTGGGCTGGGGCGATGGTTCGGCACAGGATCCGCAGGTGCGCTATGCGGTGGCCTATTCTGCCCTGACCATGGATGCCGCCAAACCGCAGGCGCACGCCAAGCGGGCCTTCGTCGGTCTGCTGAAAAAACGTTATGACGGCAATGTGCAGGAGCTGGCCAAAGCCTGGCAGCGGCCGGTGAACGACTGGAAACAGGTGGAGGGTGCCCTGCAGGGCGAACAGCTGCCCGACGGAAAGAATCCGCAGGTGGCGGCCGACCTGTCGGCCTTCCTGCGTCTGCATGCCGACAGCTACTATGGCCAGGTGAAGAAGGCCCTGAAGAAGCACGCACCGCACCATCTGTATCTGGGCAGCCGCTTTGCGGGACGTACGCCGGAATCGGTGGCTTCGTGCGCCAAATGGTGCGACGTGATCAGCTTCAATCTGTACATTCCGTCGCTGAAGGAAGGCTTCGAGGCCGAGGATTTTGCCCGTACGGACAAGCCGGCGCTGCTGACGGAGTTCCATTTCGGTTCGAGCGACCGCGGTCCCTTCTGGCCGGGGGTGATGGTGGTCAACACCGAGGCGGAGCGGGGGCCGGCCTACCGGAAGATGCTCGAATCGGTGCTGGCCAACCGGCAGTTCGTGGGGGCGCACTGGTTCCAGTATCTGGACCAGCCGGTGACGGGCCGCTGGCTGGATGGCGAAAATGGCCATCTGGGGCTGGTGGGCATGACCGATGTGCCGTGGCAGGACTTCGTGCTGTCGGTGGAGAAGACCAACCGGGAGATGCAGGCGCAGCTGAGGCAGTCGGTGGAGACGGTGGTGGCGCCGAAGGGTGAGTGATGGGGCTGCTCTATAACACTTTCCGACAATCGGGCTGACGCCCGGCCGTCAGAAAGTCGTTCACGCGTACCGCGAAGTCGCCGCAGCGGCTTACCGGGCCGGGGCGCTTGGCAGCATATTGAATGGTTTCCCCTTTAACCATGAATCAGAACACCTTCGTTGCATTCCTTCGCGGCCTGATGCCCAGTGGCAGAAACGCTGTGAAAATGGCTGATGTCCGCGCAGTGCTGAGCGACCATGGCTTCAACGACGTGCGCACCTGGATCCAGAGTGGCAACATCATTCTGAACACGTCGCTGACGGCCGAAGCAGCAGCGGAACACATTCACCACCTGCTGAAAACGGCCCTGCAAGTCGATCTGCCTGTGATCATCAAGACGCAGACACAGCTTCGGGAGGCACTGGAGGGCAATCCGTTCACCGGGGCAGCATTCGATATCCGGCGGGTATTCTTTGCCCTGTGCAATCAGCCACTGTCAGACACCGCCGGCCTGCAGCAGCTCGACCTTGGCAGCGAGTGTCTGTGCATCCGGCCACACTGTGCTTACATGTACATCCCCGGAAGTGCTGCACGCAGCCGGCTGGGCAATGTGTTTCTGGAAAAGAAGCTTGGACTGACGCTGACCACCCGCAACGCCAACACGCTGCAGAAAATGGCTTCCTTTTGAGCATCGCCTCTTTTTCATCCACGGTAACAACGCATGCGTGTTCATGGCGCGCTCTGACACAAGAGGTCCGGACGGGGAAGGCACTGCGGTGACTTCACGGTAGCCGTAAGCGCTTGCTGCACGGATACTGCCCGGAGAACAGAGTTTTCACAGAAAATTGTGCGCGACCGTGGCCAACCACCCCAATGCCGCCAGCAGCAGGCTGACCAGCACCGTGGCCGATCCCATGTCCTTGGCGCGGCCGGCCAGCGGGTGGTGTTCGGGGCCGACCTCGACTCCCCCAGCGACTCGCCATGGTCGGACAGATACAGCAGGCCGGTATCGAAGCGCTCACCACATCGGCCACCATCACAGGCAGCACGCGCTGTAACACTCACTCACCTGATATAATCGGGGGTTACTCTGACCACCACAAAACACACTCAGATGGATGCCGAGCGCTTGAATCAGCTTGAGGCCCGCCTGGAGAACCTCGGCCAGCGGCTGGAGGATCTCAGGGGGTATCTTTGACTTCGAAGAAAAGAAAAACCGCCTGACCGAGGTCAACTCGGCACTCGAGGCGCCGGACATCTGGAACGATGCAGCCGCTGCACTGGAGCTGGGCAAGGAAAAACGGGCGCTCGACAACGTGGTCGGCGCCATCGAGGGCCTGACCGCCACGCTGGGCGATACGTCTGACCTCTTCGCCATGGCCCGCGACGAGAACGACGACGACACCCTCGAGGCCCTGGAAGCCGATTCGCTGAAGGTGCAGGAAGGCGTGGAGGCGCTGGAGTTTCGCCGGATGTTCTCCAACCCGGCCGACCCAAGCCCATGCTTCCTGGAAATCCAGGCCGGTGCCGGCGGTACCGAGGCCTGCGACTGGGCCGCCATGCTGCTGCGCCAGTACCTGCGCTACTGCGAGCGCCGCGGCTTCACCACCACGCTGCTCGAAGAGAGCGAAGGCGATGTGGCCGGCATCAAGGGGGCCACGCTGAAGGTGGAGGGCGAATACGCCTACGGCTACCTGCGTACCGAAACCGGCATTCACCGGCTGGTGCGCAAGTCCCCCTTCGACTCCAGCGGCGGGCGCCACACCTCCTTTGCGTCGGTGTATGTCTATCCGGAAGTGGACGATTCCATCGAGATCGACATCAACCCGGCCGACCTGCGCATCGACGTGTACCGGGCCTCCGGTGCCGGTGGCCAGCACGTGAACAAGACGGAATCCGCCGTGCGGATCACCCACCTGCCCACCAACACCGTCGTGCAGTGCCAGAACGACCGTTCGCAGCACCGCAACCGGGACGAGGCCATGAAGATGCTGCGCGCCCGCCTCTTCGAGCTGGAGATGCGCAAGCGCCGCGCCGAGCAGGACAAGGTGGAAGCCGCCAAGACCGACATCGGCTGGGGGCACCAGATCCGTTCCTACGTGCTGGACCAGTCCCGCATCAAGGATCTGCGCACCAATTTCGAGACCAGCAACACCCGCGCCGTGCTGGATGGCGATCTGGACGACTTCATCGCCGAAAGCCTGAAACAGGGGGTGTGATCCATGAACACGAACGATACGATGGACAGACAGGACCGGCACGCTGCGGCGGCCACAGGCACTGCGGCGCCGCATGACACGGCCGCTGAGCCGGCGGTGGACGAGAACCAGATCATCGCCGAGCGGCGTGCCAAGCTGGCCGCCCTGCGCGAGAGTACGGCCGTCCCCTTCCCCAACGACTTCGTGCCAGCCCACCGCGCAGGCGCCCTGCTAGCCGGACACGACCAGCAGACCCGCGAAGAACTCGAGGCCCTGAACCTGCAGGTGTCGGTAGCCGGGCGGATGGTGCTCAAGCGGGTGCAGGGCAAGGCAAGCTTTGCCACCCTGCAGGACGCCACCGGCCGCATCCAGCTGTGGATGAACGACGACGGCGTCGGTGCCGATACGCACGAGGCTTTCAAGCGCTGGGATCTGGGCGACATCGTGGCCGCCGAGGGCACGCTCTTCAAGACGAAGAAAGGCGAGCTGTCCATTCGCTGCCGCCACGTGCGCCTGCTGACCAAGTCGCTGCGGCCGCTGCCGGACAAGTTCCACGGACTGGCCGATCAGGAAATGCGCTATCGCCAGCGCTATGTGGACCTGATGAGCAACGAGGCCACCCGCCAGACCTTCATCATCCGCAGCAAGGCCATGGCCGCCATCCGCCAGTTCATGGTGGATGCCGGCTTTCTGGAAGTGGAAACCCCCATGCTGCAGCCCATTCCGGGTGGCGCCACGGCCCGGCCCTTCGAGACGCACCACAATGCACTCGACCAGGCCATGTTCCTGCGCATCGCGCCGGAGCTGTACCTGAAGCGACTGATCGTCGGCGGGTTCGAACGCGTGTTCGAAATCAACCGCAACTTCCGCAACGAGGGGCTGAGCCCGCGGCACAACCCCGAGTTCACGATGATGGAGTTCTACGCGGCCTACACCGATTACCGCTGGATGATGGACTTCACCGAGCAGGTGATCCGCCACGCCGCGCAGCAGGCCCGCGGCAGCACGGTCATCCCTTATCAGGGTCGCGAGGTGGACCTGTCGAAGCCCTTTGCCCGGCTGACCATCGTCGAGGCCATCCGCAAACATGCGCCGGAACTGCCGGCCGACCGCCTGGACGACGCCACCTGGCTGCGGGCCGAGCTGAAGAAACACGGCGTCGAGCCGCCGGCCGGCGCGGGTGTCGGTGCGCTGCAGCTGGCGCTGTTCGAGGAAGTGGCCGAATCGAAGCTGTGGGAGCCGACCTTCATCATCGACTACCCGGCCGAAGTGTCGCCCCTGGCCCGGGCAGCCGACCGTGATGCAACCATCACCGACCGTTTCGAGCTGTTCATGACGGGCCGTGAGTTTGCCAACGGCTTTTCCGAGCTGAACGATCCGGAGGACCAGTCCGAGCGCTTCAAAAAGCAGGTCGAGGCCAAGGAAGCCGGTGATGACGAGGCGATGTACTACGACGCCGATTACATCCGGGCGCTGGAATACGGCATGCCCCCGACCGGAGGCTGCGGCATCGGCATCGACCGCCTGATGATGCTGCTCACCGACAGCCCGACGATCCGTGACGTGATCCTCTTCCCGGCGCTCAAGCGGGAGCAGTAGGCCACAGTGGTCAGGCAGGCCACCGCGGCCTGCACATCGGCCTGTCCAGAAAAATGCCCGCTTCGCGCGGGCATTTTTCTGCAGCCCAGGGCGCAGGAGCGCCCTGCTCAGGCAGGCGTTCCTTCCTGCCCTTCCCTGCGGAAGGCACGGACGGCCAGCACACCCAGCCCCACGCAGACGGCGATGGAGATCAGGTTGGTGCCGGACCAGCCCGGCCAGGCCATCAGCATCGAGGCGGTGAAGGCGGTCAGCGTGGCCATCACGGCGATGATCTGGTCGTTGATGCCCTGGATTTCCACGTTGCCGTGCATGTGTTCGGTCACGCGGGTGAGCAGCGCGGCGCCGCCCACGTAGCAGAAGCTCCAGCCCAGCCCGAGGATGATCAGGCCGAAGGTCAGCACGCCATAGGAATGGCCATAGACGTTGATGATGCAGCTGGCGATCAGCAGGCCGATGCCGCCGTAGATGATGCTGCGCATGCCGATGGCCTGGATGATCCGTCCGGTGAAGAACGACGGCATGAACATGGCCAGCACGTGCCACTGCAGCGCGGTACTGGCGCTGGCAAACGGAATGTTCAGGCACGACATCTGCAGCGACGACTGCACCATCAGCAGGCTCATGATGGCGTGCCCCAGCGCGGCGGACAGCACGGCCAGCAGCACCATCGGGTTGCTGACCACCAGCTGCAGGCTGCCGAAGAAGCCCCGGGCATGTGGGGCCGACCCCGTGGCCGGTGCATCGGCCGGTGCCAGCAGGTTGATGATGAACGACAGCACGCCCATGGGCAGGAAGGCAGCGTAGCTGGCCGCGAACATCTGCAGCCCTTCGACCTCACGCAGTGTGCTGCTCAGGTACGGGCCAGCCACGGCGGCAATCACCCCACCGGCCACCACCAGCGAGATGGCCCGTGGCTTGAGGGCCGGCGGAACGCCGTCGGTAGCGGCAAAACGGTTGAAGTTGCCGCACGAGATGAAGGCACCCAGCATCATGTGCGCGAAGATGAGCAGCACGAAGGAGCGCTCCTGCATGGCAATGTAGCCGGCCACGCCGGCCAGCATCAGCGGCACGGCAGCCATCAGGAAGACTTTCTTGCGCCCCAGCCGGGCCATCAGGCGGGCGGCCGGATAGGCCACCACCATCAGCGTGAGGTACTGAAAGCCGAACGGAATGGTGGCCATCCACGCCTGCGGGGCCAGGGAGGTGCCGGCCAGGGCCGCCATGGAAACGGCCATGACCATGCTGATCATGGTGATGGACTGACCCAGAAAATACAGCCAGGTCTTGAAGGGCAACTTCTCTTTGTTCATTGACATATACAGGCGCAGGGACGGCAGGCCGTGCGGCCGATGTCCTCGAATGCGCGAGGGGTTGGAGGAGAAAACCGGCAATGCCGGCAAGGCGGGCCAGAAGGTACAGGCGGTGGGGCCTGGTTCCCGGCCCCTGTCCGACGACAGAACCCCGGAAAACTGCCCGGCCACGCAGGGCCTTCCGTACACCCGCAACGACAACTGCCCGGCCTCTGCAGAAAAAACGGCAGCACGGTCGGGCAGCAGGAAGGGGTTGCGCACGGGACCCGGCGGCCCCGTGCAATGCGCATCAGCGCAGTAGTGTAACGCTTGGGAGCCTCTGCAAAAGTCTGCGAGCGCTTTGGGCCCAGGATCGGGATGAGCCAGAAGGCGCCATTTGTCGGCAACAGCAGCGCTATTGGCGGCAAATGGCAACGCACTGGATCGCCCGAGCATGGAGACCAAAGTGCCGCAAGACTTTTGCAGAGGCTCCCTTGGGCTCAGTGATCTTCCTTGGCGTGGTTGATCGTGTACTTGGGAATCTGGATGACGAGGTTGGTGTCGTCTTCCAGCTTGACCTGACAGGACAGGCGCGATTCGGGCTCCAGGCCCCAGGCCATGTCGAGCAGGTCTTCCTCGATGTCGGAGGGCTCGCCGGTCTCGTCGAAACCCTCACGGATCACGACGTGACAGGTGGTGCAGGCACAGGACATGGCGCAGGCGTGCTCGATCTCGATGTCCTGATCGAGCAGTGCCTGACAGAGCGAGATGCCCGCAGGCGCCTCGAATGTGGCCCCTTCGGGGCAGAGTTCCTCGTGCGGCAGAACCTTGATGGTTGCCAAGTCTTTCTCCCAGTGTGTTCAGTCAAAGGCCGTCGATGGATCTGCCGGCCAGCGCCCGCTGGATGGCCTGGTCCATGCGCAGGGCCGCAAAGTGTTCGGTGGCTTTCTGCAGGTCGAGCCGGGCGCCGGAGAGCGCATCGCGCAGGGCCAGCAGCGTGGCCTCGTCGGGGGTGGCGACAGCCGGGGCATCCGTCACAGTAGTCGTATCACTGCTTGTCGCAGCCTCTGCATCCGTCACGGCGCCCGTGTCACCGGTTCCCGCAGCCGCAGAGGCATCCACGCGCCCGGGGGCGGTCTGGCTGTCACCGGCAGTCCCGCCGGACGATGCCCCCTCATCCAGCGCCTTCACCCGGGCCAGCACCTCATCGGCGGCCGCCATGGCGGTATCGATGGCCTGTCGCTCTTCGGGAGACAGCAGGCTGCCGTCTTCGGCCAGCGCATTGCGGGTGATGTCGAGCAGCTGCACCACCTCGATCTGCTGCTCACGCAGCGCCCGCCACTGCATGTCCTCGCGGGCACTGGTGATCGATTCCTTCAGCAGGCGTTCGATGTCCGCATCTTCCAGCCCGTAGCTGGGCTTGACGGTGACGGAGGCCGCCACACCGGTGCTCTGTTCGACGGCCGACACCGACAGCAGACCGTCGGCATCCACCTGGAAGCTCACGCGGATGCGGGCCGCACCCGCGACCATCGGTGGAATGCCGCGCAGCTCGAAGCGGGCCAGCGAACGGCAATCCTGCACGCGTTCGCGCTCGCCCTGCACCACATGGATGGCCATGGCCGACTGGCCATCCTTGTAGGTGGTGAAATCCTGTGCCCGTGTCAGCGGAATGGGCGAGTTGCGGGGGATGATCTTTTCCACCATGCCGCCCATGGTTTCCAGGCCCAGCGACAGCGGAGTCACGTCCAGCAGCAGCCAGTCGTCCTGCCCCTCGCGGCGCTGGCCGATGAGCTGGGCTGCCTGCATGGCGGCCCCCAGTGCCACCACCTGATCCGGGTCCAGCCCGGTGTAGGGCGCCTTGCCGAAGTGCCTTTCCACCGCCTGGCGGATGACCGGCATGCGGGTGGCGCCGCCCACCAGCACGACACCATCGATGGTGGCGGGGGAAAAACCAGCGTCCTGCAGTGCCGTGTCGGCAATGCGCAGCGTGCGGGCCACCAGGGGCTCGACCAGCGCCTCGAACTGGGCGCGTGACAGGCTCGAAACATAAGGGGCAGGCGCCTGCGCCGCGGCCCCGGCAACGGGTGTGCCCACACGTACGACCTGGGCGGTGGCGGTGCCGGGGTCGAACATCAGCCGGACGACCTCATCGTCGGTCAGCGCCTCGCGGGCCTGACGGGCCATCAGCAGCAGTGCGCGCCACTGCTGCGGCTGTTTGCTGGCCAGCTGCGCCGGCTCACCCAGCTGGTGATCGCGGACGAAGCCGGCAGCGATCAGGGCGTCGAAATCGTCACCGCCCAGGGCCACGTCACCGGCGGTGGACTGGACCTCGAACACCCCGCGGGTGAGTTTGAGCACCGACACGTCGAAGGTGCCGCCCCCCAGATCGTAGATGGCATAGACGCCCTCCTCGCCTTCGTCCAGCCCATAGGAGACGGCGGCGGCGGTGGGCTCGTTGATCAGGCGCAGCACGTTCAGGCCGGCCAGCCGGGCCGCGTCCTTCGTGGCCTGGCGCTGGGCATCGTCGAAGTAGGCGGGCACCGTGATGACGGCACCGGCCAGCTCCTCCGGGCCGGCTCCCATGCTGTCGAGCGCCCGGTCGCGCAGCACCTTCAGGATCTCGGCCGAGACCTCGACGGGTGACACGGCCCCGGCCACGGTAGCCACGGCCACGGCGCGGTCGTTGCCCGTGCTGCTCCCATCGGCAGAAGTGCGGGTGACAGGGGCGTCCCCGGCAGCGTGGCTGGCCGGGGCGCCCTGGGCCGGCTGCGGCTGGCGCTCGCGCTGCAGCGGCTGTTCGACCGTGCCGTCGGCATGGCGGATGGCCGGCTGGCCGGCATCCGCACCTGCGGCCACCAGCGACAGCGGCAGCCCCTGTGCGATAGCGTCCGCCAGGCCACGGCCCATCAGCCGCTTGACCGAGCTGATGACATTGCGGCTGTCGGCCAGCATGGCCTGCTGGGCCTCATGGCCCACCACAGGTGCGCCGTCGGCCCGGTACTGCACCACGGAAGGCAGCAGTCGCCGGCCCTGCGCATCAGGTAACGCCTCGGGTACGCCGGAGCGGCTGACCGCCACCAGCGAGTTGGAGGTTCCCAGATCGATACCAATGGCAAACCGGCGCTGGTGGGGGTCGGGGGTTTCCCCGGGTTCGAAGATCTGCAACAGCGCCATGATGAAAACGGAAAAATATCAGGGATCAGGGTTCGTGGGGTCGCCCCATCTGCCGGATCACGTCGGCCAGGTTGCTGCGCAGGCGGTCGAAGAACATCAGCTGGCGTACCTGCAGGGCAGCGGCCGGATAATCGCCCTGCCCGTCTATCAGGTCGGCGATCTGGCCAATGATGCGCCCCCGCTCGGCCTCCAGCCGCGCCTGCAGCCGGTGGCCGGCAGCCGGGTCGCCCATGTCGCGCACCTCGTCGATGTCCTCGCGCCACGACATCTGCTCGACCAGAAAGGCCGCCGGCATGGCCGTGTTGCGCTCGGCGTCGACCGGCGCCCCGTGGCGTTCGCACAGATAGCCCGCGCGCTGGCAGGGGTCGGACAGCACCCGAAACGCCTCGTTGCCCTGCGCTGCCAGCTGCAGGGCCAGGCGCCGGTCGTGGTCGGAACCCGCCACGTGGCGGTCGGGATGGACCACGGCCTGGAAACGGTGGTGGCGTGCCTCCAGCTCGGCCTCGTCGAGCGCAAAGCGCTCGGGCAGGCCCAGCAGCGCGAACAGGGAACGGTCGGTGGACGGGCGGGACGTCATGTCGGTGGGCGGGAAGGACATCGGACGGGCTCAGATGCTGAACGATTCACCGCAACCGCATTCGTTGCGCACATTGGGGTTGTTGAACTTGAAGCCCTCGTTCAGCCCCTCGCGCACGAAATCCAGCTCGGTGCCATCGATGTAGGCCAGGCTCTTCGGATCGATGAAGATCCGCACGCCGTGGCTCTCGAACACCATGTCGGCGTCGTCCTGGGTGTCGGCGAATTCCAGCTTGTAGGCGAGGCCCGAGCAGCCGGAGGTCTTCACCCCCAGCCGCAGGCCAATGCCCTTGCCCCGCCGGGCAATGTAGCGGTCGATGTGGCGGGCTGCCGCTTCGGTCAATGTCACGGCCATGTGTCGAAGCTCCTGGAACGGTTGGGGGCGATCAGCCGTGCGTGCCGGTGGCCTGCTGCGCAGCGGCACCGGACAGCTCGGGATGCTTGCTGCGGTAGTCCTCGACGGCCGCCTTGATGGCGTCCTCGGCCAGAATGGAGCAGTGGATCTTCACCGGCGGCAGGGCCAGTTCCTCGGCAATGGCGGTGTTGCGGATGGCCAGGGCCTCGTCCAGCGACTTGCCCTTGACCCATTCGGTGACCAGCGAGGACGATGCAATGGCCGAGCCGCAGCCATAGGTCTTGAACTTGGCATCTTCGATCACGCCATCGGCGCCCACCTTGATCTGCAGCTTCATCACGTCGCCGCAGGCCGGTGCGCCGACCATGCCGGTGCCGACCGAGGTGTCGGACTTGTCCATCGTGCCCACGTTGCGCGGGTTCTCGTAGTGATCGAGCACCTTGTCACTGTAAGCCATTTGTCAGTTTCTCCTGAAGGGGCCCGGAACGTGACGGGCCATAAATGCAAAACCGGTTGAAAAATACGTGAATGCTGGCGCAAAAGGCGAAGGAGGCGTCATTTCGCTCGCTACCCCGGGCGGCGGACGCTACCCCGGGCGGACGGAAAGCGTCACGCCCCCCGCCACGGCCTGCAGCAGGCACTGCCTACCGCAAGCGGCTCGACGGACCGGGAGACGGAAGCCGCCTGGCGCAGTACCCGCCTCAGTGGGCCGCCCACTTGACGGAGTTGAGGTCGATGCCCTCCTGCACCATCTCCCACAACGGCGACATGTCGCGCAGCTTGCCGATCTGGGATTTCAGCAGCTCGACGGTGAAGTCGATTTCCTGCTCGGTGGTGAAGCGCCCCATGGTGAAGCGGATCGAGCTGTGGGCCAGCTCGTCGTTGCGGCCCAGCGCGCGCAGCACATAGGACGGCTCCAGGCTGGCCGAGGTGCAGGCCGAACCGGAGGACACGGCGATTTCCTTCACCGCCATGATCAGCGACTCGCCTTCGACGTAGTTGAAGCTGACGTTGAGGTTCTGCGCCACGCGGTGCTCCATGCTGCCGTTGATGTAGATCTCGTCGATCACCGACAGGCCGTCGAGCAGACGGGTGCGCAGGGCCAGCGCATGGGCGTTGTCCTTGTCCATTTCGTGGCGGGCGATGCGGAAGGCCTCGCCCATGCCGACGATCTGGTGCGTGGGCAGCGTGCCGGAGCGCATGCCGCGCTCGTGGCCACCGCCGTGGATCTGGGCCTCGATGCGCACGCGCGGCTTGCGGCGCACGAACAGCGCCCCCACCCCCTTCGGCCCGTAGGTCTTGTGGGCGGAGAAGCTCATCAGGTCGACCTTGAGCTTCTGCAGGTCGATGTGCACCTTGCCGGTGGCCTGGGCGGAATCGACGTGGAAGAGGATCTTGCGCTCGCGCAGCAGCTCGCCGATGGCGGGGATGTCCTGGATGACCCCGATCTCGTTGTTGACGAACATGACCGAGACCAGGATGGTGTCGGGCCGCAGGGCGGCCTTGAGCACGTCCATGTCGATCAGGCCGTCTTCCTTCACGTCGAGCAGGGTGATCTCGAAGCCCTGACGCTCCAGCTCGCGCATGGTGTCGAGCGTGGCCTTGTGCTCGGTCTTGACGGAGATGAGGTGTTTGCCGCGCTGCTTGTAGAAGTGTGCGGCACCCTTGAGCGCGAGGTTGATGGACTCGGTGGCGCCGGAGGTCCAGACGATCTCGCGCGGATCACAGTTGACCAGGGCCGCCACTTCGCCGCGTGCGTTCTCCACGGCCTTCTCGGCCTCCCAGCCAAAGGCATGGCTGCGCGAGGCGGGGTTGCCGAAGGTTTCGCAGAGGTAGGGAATCATTTTCTCGGCCACACGGGGATCGACAGGGGTGGTGGCGGAGTAGTCGAGATAGATCGGTCGGGTCATCGATGAAGGGCAGCGAGGCTGGGAAAGGAAATCAGTGGGGATCAGGGGGGAATTTGTCAAGGCAACACCACGGAAAGATAGGAAACGAAAACTGCCGGACGAGACCAGCACGGGGCTGGACCATGGCCACATCCCCCGCCTGCATGGCAGAACGGGCGTTCCATGGCCACGAACGCAGCCACTGCCGGCCATGGCACTGCCGGCCCCGGGAGCGGGATAGTCACCCCCGGCACCCGGCGTCTCACCGGGAAGGCTGCACCGAACCTGCAACGACGGGAAAGGCAGCCTGAACCTGAAACGGCGCCGGACCGAAGCGCGGCATCCACCGGATGTCTGTCGCCCCGCATTGTTGCACCGCGCAGGACGAACCGTTCTTGCGATCCGGCAAGATGCACCCGCTCCGTGATGGCGCAGATTCAGGCGCGCGTTCCGTCGCTGTCGATGGTCTGCAGCGAGGACGTGGGCAGCTCGAGGGCCGCCTTGTGCTCGCGGGTGATGGAAATCTGGCGGGTGGCCGGCTGCTGCTCGCGCATGCGCTGCTGCTCGACCAGATCCTGCAGGCTGACCGAATCCAGATAGTCGATCATCCGTTTGTTCAGCGAGGTCCACAGCTCGTGCGTCATGCAGGGACCGTCCTCGAAGCAGTCCTGCTTGCCGCCGCACTGGGTGGCATCGAGCGGCTCGTCCACGGCAAAGATGATGGACGAGACGTTGATGTCCTGGCTGGGACGTGCCAGCGAGTAGCCACCACCCGGTCCACGCGTGCTTTCGACCAGCTGGTGGCGACGCAGCTTGCCGAAGAGCTGTTCGAGATAGGACAGGGAAATCTTCTGGCGCTGGCTGATGCCGGCCAGCGTCACCGGACCATTGTGCTCGCGCAGTGCCAGATCGATCATGGCGGTCACGGCGAAACGCCCCTTGGTGGTCAACCTCATGACAACACTCCGATGTCAGGAATCCTGTGCCGAAGTATAACCGATTACTTGACTTTATTAGTCGAGAAAATGACGCAACACCCATGCCTGCATGAATGTTTTACGTCTTTACGCGGTGAAAAAACGTATAAGCCTCCTGTTTTTTCACCATATGAGTCACCTTTCCCGACAGGTACCTGCTGCGGAAACCACGCACCCTGCCGGGAAGCACGTGCTGCACAGGAGAGCGCGCCAGCCAGCATATGGCCAATGGCCAGAATCACTTCCCAGGGCCGAAAGGCCGTGGCATGCCCCCGTTCCCTCCGCTCAGGCGGCCGCCACCTGCGTGGCACGCCGGCGGACGATCTCGAGCAGGCCGGAACAGGCATCTTCCACATAGTCGAGCGCCTGCTCGAAGGCCTGGTTGCCGCCCTGGTAGGGATCGGGCACCGTGGCCGACTCGTGCTCACTGGCAAAGCGCATCAGCATCTGCAGCTTGTGGTGAAAGCGCTTGGGCGCCTGGTTCTGCAGCAGGCTGAGGTTCTCCCAGTCCATGACCAGGATCATGTCATAGTTTTCGAAGTCTTCCATCGTCACCTGGCGGGCGCGCAGGTCGGCGATGTCATAGCCACGGCGCGACATGGCCATCTGGGCACGCGGATCGGCGGGCTCACCCTGGTGGAAGGCATGCGTGCCGGCCGATCCGACACCCACCACCGATTCCAGCCCGGCCTGACGGACCTGCTGACGGAATACACCATGGGCCATGGGCGAGCGACAGATATTGCCCATGCACACGAACAGCACACGGGTTGCCATGGCCATGGCCAGGGTTTCTCTTTTTGCCATAGGAGCTACCTGATTTTCGGAAAGTTGACGTTCTGAAGCGGCCATCCAGCGGCCTGCCCTGCCGCCGGCCACTGGATGCCGTGATGAATCCTGCCGGAGAAGTTGCGGATGAAGGGCGCAGATGCAAGCCCGCCCCTGCCACGGCCCCCTGAATCCTGACGGCCCGGGCTGGCGTGCCATGCGGCGCGCGGCAGGCCGGTGCCACGCAGGCCTGCAGATCACGCACGTGGGAACGGATGCTCATGCCTGCCCCCCTGCCCCGAACAGCAGCTGCCGCAGCGCGGCCAGCTCGTCGCGCACCTTCGCGGCCTTTTCGAAGTCGAGGTTCTTCGCATGGGCGGCCATCTGCTTTTCCAGACGGCGGATCTCGCGCGAGACCTGGGCCTCGTTGCTGGTGTCGATACCCTGCAGGCGCTCGGCCGTGCGTTCGAGCGTGGCCGCATCGGCCATGCCGGGCGCGTGATGCTCACCGCCAGCCAGCCGCGGCTCGGCACCCGACAGGTCGTAGACACCGTCGATGAGTTCGCGAACCTGCTTGACCACGCCACGCGGCACGATGCCGTGTTCGGCGTTGAAGTTGAGCTGCTTTTCGCGCCGGCGGGCCGTTTCGTCGATGGCGCGACGCATCGACCGGGTGATGGTATCGGCGTAGAGGATGGCCTTGCCCTCGAGGTTGCGGGCAGCCCGGCCGATGGTCTGGATCAGGCTGCGCTCGGAACGCAGGAAGCCCTCCTTGTCGGCATCCAGGATGGCCACCAGCGACACTTCCGGGATGTCCAGCCCCTCGCGCAGCAGGTTGATGCCCACCAGCACGTCGAACACGCCCAGCCGCAGGTCGCGGATGATCTCCACCCGCTCGACCGTGTCGATGTCGGAATGCAGGTAGCGCACGCGGATCTGGTGGTCGGACAGGAAGTCGGTGAGATCCTCGGCCATCCGCTTGGTCAGCGTGGTGACCAGCACGCGCTGCCCCTTCTGCACCCGCAGCGAGATTTCGGAGAGCACGTCGTCGACCTGCGTGATGGCCGGCCGCACCTCGACCTCCGGATCGACCAGACCGGTGGGACGCACCACCTGCTCGACCACCTGGCCGGCATGACTGGCCTCGTACTCCGACGGCGTGGCCGAAACGAAGATGCATTGCCGCACCTTGGATTCGAACTCCTCGAAGGTCAGTGGCCGGTTGTCCAGCGCCGAGGGCAGCCGGAAGCCGTACTGGACCAGCGTGTCCTTGCGGGCGCGGTCACCACGGTACATGCCGCCCAGCTGGCCGATGGTGACGTGGCTCTCGTCGATGAACATCAGCGCATCGGGCGGCAGGTAGTCGATCAGCGTGGGCGGCGGCTCGCCGGGTCTTGCGCCGGAGAGGTGCCGCGAGTAGTTTTCGATGCCCTTGCAGAAGCCCAGCTCCTGCAGCATTTCCAGATCGAACAGCGTGCGCTGCTCCAGCCGCTGCGCCTCCACGAGCTTCATCTCGTGGTTGAAGAACGCCAGCCGCTCCTTCAGTTCGGCCTTGATGGTGTCGAGTGCCCGCAGCACCGTGGCCCGCGGCGTGACGTAGTGCGAGGCCGCGTAGAC
Source organism: Lautropia dentalis (assembly GCF_003892345.1). Classification (GTDB taxonomy): domain Bacteria; phylum Pseudomonadota; class Gammaproteobacteria; order Burkholderiales; family Burkholderiaceae_E; genus Lautropia; species Lautropia dentalis. The sequence goes on along the minus strand of NZ_RRUE01000001.1, from coordinate 1,362,914 downwards.
GACGAAGCGCGGGATCTGCTGGCGGATCTTCCCGGTGAGCGGGTCGAAGAGCTGCAGCGTTTCGATTTCGTCGTCGAACATCTCGATGCGCAGCGCCAGCTCTGCGTTCTCGGACGGGAACACGTCGATGGTGTCGCCGCGCACGCGGAAGGTGCCACGGGCAAAATCGACGTCGTTGCGCTTGTACTGCATGGCCACCAGCTGCTTGAGCAGGTCGCGCTGCGAGAGGCGGTCGCCCTTGCGCAGGGCCATCCGCATCTCGAAGTAGTCGGCCGGATTGCCGATGCCGTAGATGCACGACACACTGCCGACGATGACGGTATCGCGCCGCTCCAGCAGCGACTTGGTGGCCGACAGGCGCAGCTGCTCGATGTGCTCGTTGATGGCGGAATCCTTCTCGATGAAGAGATCACGCTGCGGTACGTAGGCTTCGGGCTGGTAGTAGTCGTAGTATGAGACGAAGTACTCGACGGCGTTTTCGGGGAAGAAGTCGCGCATCTCGGCGTAGAGCTGCGCAGCCAGCGTCTTGTTGGGCGCCAGCACCAGCGCCGGACGTCCCAGGCGGGCGATGACGTTGGCCATGGTGTAGGTCTTGCCCGAACCCGTCACCCCCAGCAGTGTCTGGAACGACAGGCCGTCTTCCACCCCCTCGACCAAGGCGTCGATGGCACTGGGCTGGTCACCGGCCGGCGGGAAGGGCTGGTGCAGCCGGTACGGACTGCCGGGATACGTCACCACGCGCGGACCGGGCGCAGCGGCAGCCGCTGGCGGCATGGCCGCGGTCTCCTCACTGTCCTGACCGGTGCGTGACAACATGGTTTCCGTCCCAAAATGCCTGGGCAGCCCCTCCCCAGGGGCTTGCCGTACCTGCCCTCCCAACGCCGGGCATCGGGCGGGCGACGACCCGCTGAAATCGACAAAACGTATCCATTTACCAGAAAAATGTAGATACTTTTGCAAAAATCAATGCATGTCGCGACGGCCTGCCGGAGCGCCGTACCGGCCGTTGCTGCCTTGCAGCAAAATGGCTGGCCGGGGGAAGTTCTGCGCCGCGCCGGTTGCCGGCCCAAAGGGGCCCGATGACCGTCCATCGGCACAGATCGGCCATTATGGACCGCCCGTCGGGAAAAAACTAGCCTTTTCGACAGTAACCGACAGTTGCTTTGCGCGAAGTTCTGCGACGGGCACCGTACGCCGGACCGACGGCTGCACTCCCGGTTTTTCCGCTGAAGGCGGCTGCATGCAACAACTTTTGTAACTGCAACGAAAGCCCGCCTCAATTGTAAAGGATTGAAACGACACCTCCCCCAGCCTCCCACGTCTGGTGCCGGCGGAACGGGACGTCATCCTCCCGCCGGCCAGCCGGCGGTGGCCCTGCAGCCTCCCCGGGGCCACCAAACAGTTCCGGCAAGACGCTTTCGTACCGGCGGGGGAAGAAGAACACGCTGTGTTCTGTCCTCCACGGTCTGAAAGATCCATTCATCCCCGTGGAGGCAGAAGAACGGACAGCGTCACCACCGCCCACCGTGAGTGGACCCGTTCATCCCCGCGGGGCGAAAGACCAGAACGGGCCCCGAGGCAGCAATTTTTTCGCGGGCACTGTCGGGGCGGGATACGACGCTATAAAATCACCACGATCAAGGGCTTCCGTCGGCCCTTCTGCCGAAACCGGCCTTCTGCAGGTCCGGTTCCTGTTCCCGCATGGCCGGGTTGCCGGCCCGCGCCATGTGCACCGGAAGAGGATTCCGCGGTCTCATGATGCGCCGTTTCATCCTGCAAACCCTTCCTGCCGACGGCCCGGGGAGCCTCCGCCCTCGCAGACTTCTGCAGGGGCTCTCTGGCAGGCGGGAAGCCTTCCTGGAGCATCCAGCCGTGGCCAGTTCCCTGTTTTCCGCCGTTCCCCTCGCCCCCCGCGACCCCATTCTGGGCGTGACCGAAGCCTACAACGCCGATACCCGCCCCACCAAGGTCAATCTGGGCGTGGGCGTCTACTATGACGAGAATGGCAAGCTGCCGCTGCTGGAATGCGTCCGCACCGCCGAGGACCAGCTCAACGCGCTGCACGCGCCGCGCGGCTATCTGCCCATCGACGGCATCGCCCTCTACGACCAGGCCGTGCAGAAGCTGCTGTTCGGTGCCCAGTCGCCGGTCATCACCGGCAAGCGTGCCATCACCGCGGAGGCCCTGGGCGGCACCGGTGGCCTGAAGATCGGCGCCGACCTGCTGCGCCGCTTCACGCCGGAAGGCACGACGGTCTACATCAGCAACCCCAGCTGGGAAAATCACCGGGCCATCTTCGAAGGGGCCGGCTTCGAGGTCCAGACCTACCCGTACTACGACGCCGCCACCCACGGTGTGGACTTCGACGGGCTGCTCAAGTGCCTGAAGGAGGCCAGACCGGGCTCGATCTTCGTCCTGCACGCCTGCTGCCACAACCCGACCGGGGTGGATCTGAGCCCCGAGCAGTGGACCCAGGTGCTGGCGGCGCTGCAGGCAGCCGGTCATGTGCCCTTCCTCGACATCGCGTATCAGGGTTTCGGGGATGGCATCGAGGAAGACGGTGCCGTGATCCGCGCCTTTGCGGCCACCTCCCTGCCCTTCTTCGTGTCCAGCTCGTTCTCCAAATCGTTCTCGCTGTATGGTGAGCGCGTGGGCGCCCTGACCGTGGTGCTGTCCGATGCCGACGAAGCCGCCCGCGTGCTGAGCCAGCTCAAGCGCGTCATCCGCTGCAACTACTCCAACCCGCCCACCCACGGTGCCCAGGTGGTGCAGCGCGTGCTGAACGACGACACGCTGCGCCGCCAGTGGGAAAGCGAACTGGGCGCCATGCGCGTGCGCATCAAGGCCATGCGCAAGGCCCTGGTGGCCGGGCTGGCCGCAGCCGGCATCGACCGCGACTTCTCGTTCATCGAGCGGCAGCGCGGCATGTTCTCGTACTCGGGCCTCACCGCGGATCAGGTCGAGGCGCTGAAGGTCGACCATGGCATCTACGCCGTCAGCAGCGGCCGCATCTGCGTGGCTGCGCTGAACGACAAAAACGTCGAGACGGTGGCCAGGGCCATTGCCAGCGTGCTGGCGAAGTAAGGGGCCTCAGAACGACCCTTTGCCAGAAAACAACAGGAATGGGCAAATCACCCCTGTCGACTGGACAGGGCCGTGAATCCGTCTATAATCCTCGTTTGTTGGTGCTGCAGCACGTCTGGCGCATCAACCGGGTGCTTCGGCATCCGGCCTGAAAGTTTTTTGCAACAGCCGCTTGCGTTTCAAAAATCACAGGCTATAATAACGTTCTTTCCCCGATAGCTCAGTCGGTAGAGCGACGGACTGTTAATCCGCAGGTCCCTGGTTCGAGCCCAGGTCGGGGAGCCAGATTTCTCAAAAGCCCAGCCCTCACCGGTTGGGCTTTTGTTTTTTGCGCCCGTGGTGCAAACGGACTGTTTTTCCAGAGCCTGCTGGCGCGTGCCATGGAATCATTCGCGCTCGCAGACTTTTGCAGAGGCTTCCCTGGGCTTGCAGAACGGGGCAACAGGGCCTCTTTCCCGGGGCGCCCCCATTCTTCGATGACCTGCCGGCCGCGTTGCACTGGCTTTGGCACTGACCGGCCCGAATTTGCGTAACATGAGAGGTGTTTCCGAACCCTTCCGCCATGGAGCGCAAACCATGTCCCATCACCCTCGTGCCGGTACCGTTGCCCTGCCCGAAGACCTGATCGACGTTGCCACGCTGATCACGGCCTATTACACCCGCAAGCCGGATCCCTCCGTCATCGACCAGCAGGTGGCCTTCGGCACCTCCGGCCACCGCGGCAGCAGCCTGAAGACCACCTTCAACGAAGATCACATCCTGGCCACCACCCAGGCCATCTGTGACTACCGCAAGGCCCAGGGCTTCGACGGCCCGCTGTTCATCGGTCGTGACACGCACGGCCTGTCCGAGCCCGCCTGGGCGTCGGCACTGGAGGTGCTGGTGGCCAACGGCGTGGAAGTCTGCGTGGACGCCGCCGACCGTTACACGCCCACACCCGCCGTGTCGCACGCCATCCTGCGGGCCAACCGCGGCAAGATCGGCGGCGTGAACGACCTGCCGGCCAACCGGGGGATGGCCGACGGCATCGTCGTCACCCCGTCGCACAACCCGCCCACCGACGGCGGCTTCAAGTACAACCCGCCGCACGGCGGCCCGGCCGACACCGACGCCACCAAATGGATTGCCGCCAAGGCCAACGAGTACATCCGTGATGGGCTGAAGGGCGTGAAGCGGGTGCCGTTCGAGAAGGCTCGCAAGGCCGCCCACGCCTATGACTATCTGGGCACCTATGTGAACGACCTGCCCCATGTGCTCGATCTGGACGCCATCCGCGGCGCCCATGTGCACATCGGTGCCGATCCGCTGGGCGGTGCCTCGGTCGATTACTGGGCCGCCATTGCCGACCGTCACAAGCTGAACCTGACGGTGGTCAACCCGCTGGTGGATGCCACCTGGCGCTTCATGACACTGGACTGGGACGGCAAGATCCGCATGGACTGCAGCTCGCCCAACGCCATGGCCAGCCTGGTGCAGCAAAAGAGCAAGTACGACATTGCCACCGGCAATGACGCCGACGCCGACCGTCACGGCATCGTCACGCCGGATGCCGGCCTGATGAACCCCAACCACTATCTGGCCGTGGCCATCCAGTACCTGTTCGGTGCCCGCAGCCAGTGGCCGAAGGACGGCTTCATCGGCAAAACGCTGGTCAGCAGCTCGATGATCGACCGCGTCGCCCAGTCGCTGGGCCGCAGGCTGGTGGAGGTGCCGGTGGGCTTCAAGTGGTTCGTCCCCGGCCTGCTCGATGGCAGCGGCCCGTTCGGGGGTGAAGAATCGGCCGGTGCCTCCTTCCTGCGGCACGACGGCACGGTGTGGAGCACCGACAAGGACGGCATCATCCTGGCCCTGCTGGCCTCGGAGATTCTGGCCCGTACCGGCAAGACACCCAGCCAGCACTATGCCGAGCTGACGGCCCGCTTCGGCAGTCCGGCCTATGCCCGTGTGGACGCCCCGGCCAACCGCGAACAGAAGGCCAAACTGGCCGCCCTGTCGCCGGAGGACGTGAAGGCCGGTACGCTGGCCGGTGAGCCCATCACCACCCGGCTCACCGAAGCCCCGGGCAACGGTGCGAAGATCGGTGGCCTGAAGGTGGTGACCGAAAACGCCTGGTTTGCCGCCCGCCCCTCGGGCACGGAGGATGTGTACAAGATCTACGCCGAATCCTTCAGGGGACCGGAGCATCTGGCCCAGGTACAGGCCGAGGCCCGCGAGGTGGTGTCGGCTGCGCTGAAGGGCTGACCCGTCACCCCTGACCATTCATCCTGACATGGACGCGCCTTCCGCAAGAGGGCGCGTTTTCACATCCTCTCCTTCTGCTGCTGACCGGCGACAGCCCGCTGGCCGGCAATGCCCTGGGCATTCTGGCGGCCGACGAGCTGCTGAAGAAGATGGGCGTGAAAACCGCCTGATTCGCCTGCCCCGGGCAGCACCGGTATTCCGGGGACACACGTACGGAGGCCCCGGATCCGGCAACATCGCCAAAAAAGGCAACAGGACGCGCTAACATAAGGCCCGGAATGAGAAGCTGCTGCAGGCAGGTCCGTCCATGGCCTGTCTGCTCCAGGCACCTGCCCCCCTTTTGTCAGGAATGTCATGAGCGAAGAACTGATCGTCTACAAGCGCATGCCCGTGTGGCACTACGAGAATGTCCCGCAGGGGCTGCAGCAGCCTCACAACACCAAGGTGGGCACCTGGGCACAGCTGAAAATCCTGAAAGGCTCGGTGGAATTCGTCATGCTCTCCGACGATGGCCAGGTCACCGAGCGCTTCACCTTCGATCCCGAACACCAGCCGCCGCGGCTGGAGCCGCAGCAGTGGCACCAGATCGTGTCGATGTCGCCCGATATCGAATGCCAGATGGACTTTCTCTGCGAGCCGGCCGACTACTTCTCCAAGCGCTACGAGCTGACCCGCACGCACTCGGAGGTGATCGAGGCCGCCCCGCAGGTGACGGTGGGGCGCGCACTGGATGTGGGCTGCGGCAACGGACGCAACACGCTCTATCTGGCCAGGAGGGGCTTTGCCGTGGACGCCTGGGACTGGAACCCGGACAGTCTGGCCAATCTGGGCCGCATTGCCGAAGCCGAAGGGCTGGACGATGACATCTACATCAGCGAGGTGGACCTCAACGATGTGGGCGCGCTGGATTTCGACGGCCCGTACGACTTCGTGTTCTCGACCGTCGTGCTGATGTTCCTGCAACCGGCCAGTGCAAAGATGCTGGTGAGCCAGATGCAGGAACAGACCGCCCCGGGCGGCCATAACCTGATCGTCAGCGCCATGGACAGCACTGATTACCCATGCCGCATGCCCTTCCCGTTCCGCTTCCAGCCGGGCGAGCTGAAGGCCCAGTACGAGAACGCCGGCTGGGAGATCATCAAGTACAACGAGAACCCCGGCAAGCTGCACAAGACCGACGAAAACGGCAACCGCATCGAAATGCGCTTTGCCACGCTGTTTGCGCGCAAGCCGGACTGAGAGAGCGGCAGTTCCGGGCCTGTCCGGTTTGCGTGCTCTTCCCGCACGGACAGGTCCGTTGACACCGTGGCATGCCTGCGACCCAGGGGAGACGAACGGTCTATAACGGGGGCGCTACCGGGCGCCTCCTGCTGCGCTCATCCCCAGAGCAGACAGAAGACCAGCACGGCACACAGCAGGGCCTGCAGCCGGGCGGTTTCCTTCAGCTGCAGGTTCAGTGCCCGGCCCTGCCGCACGGCAAAATGCCGGATGGCCAGCACGGCCAGCGGCAGCAGCACCAGGGGAGCGATCCCCACCAGCGGCTGCGACAGCGCCATGGCCAGCAGGGGCAGCAGGGCAAAGGGCAGCAGGATCAGCCCCGTGTACAGCCAGCGGGCCCGCCGTTCCCCCAGCAGGCTGGCCAGCGTAGTGCGGCCGGCCGCCCGGTCCTGCACCAGATCGCGGGTGTTGTTGACCAGCAGCACGGCCGCCGAGTGCACGCCCGGCACGAGGCCGAACAGCAGTGACAGCGCCGAAAACCGGCCCGTCTGCAGAAAGCAGCTGCCGCTCACGGCCACCAGCCCGAAGAACAGCAGCACCACGCTCTCGCCCCACGGCGAATGTGACAGCGGTCGTGGCCCCGCCGAATAGAGCCAGCCGGCCAGCAGCGAGGCCAACCCGATGACAATGATCACGGCCCCGTGCTGCCACGCCAGCACCAGTCCGCCCAGCAGGGCCAGACCAAAGCACAGACAGGCCGCACGGCGCACTTCGGCCACCGTGGCCAGACCACTGCCCACCAGCCGTTGCGGCCCCAGCCGTTCGGGCCCATCGGCGCCCCGGGCACCGTCGCCTGCATCGTTGAACAGGTTGGTGCCGGCCTGAATGCCCAGCACGCAGCCACAGGCCAGCAGCAGCGACGGCAGACTGGAGACTGCGCCCAGATGGATGCCTAGGGCCGTACCCAGGAAGACGGGAACCAGTGACAGACCCAGGGTGGCCGGACGTACACCCAGCCACCAGCGGCGCCAGCCCGAAACAGGAGAAGAGGCGTTCATGCGCCGTATGGTAAAGGCACGGACGGATGTTTCCTTGAGCCAGAACAGGGGGCGTGCGCAGGTAGGGATTACCCTTCCAGCGCCCGCCACAGGGCCTGCTGGCTTTCCGGAGGGCGCACGCCGAGGCGGAACCAGCCGGGCAACCCGAAGGACGTTGCATCGCGCAGCTTGATGCCCTGCTGCCGGAGCATGGCCAGCAGGGCCAGCTGAGTCCTTTCTCCGGGCGTGTGCGCATCCCGCATGGCATGCCCGAATGGTGTCGATGACCCCCGCGTGTCCGGCACCTGATTGGCTGGTGTGAACCTGTCGGCGGCTGGTGTGGGCATATCGGATGGGCGCATCATGCTCAGGGCAGCCTCCAGCGCGGATCGTGGTGGTCGGGCACAGCAGAAGGTGCTGACACTGGGCAGTACGGTCCAGCCACGACGGCGCAGGCCCTCTTCCAGCCGTGCCTTCCAGTCACGCAGCGTGTCGAGGCTGAGGGCCAGCCACTGCTGCACGGCAGGCTCGGGCCAGGCCATCAGCATGGCCTCGCCATGGGCGCCCAGCGGCCACGATGGGGCCAGCGCCTGCAGGCGCCCGAACAGTTCGGCCTGCAGGCTGCCGGAATCGTTCAGACAGGCGGCCGGTGCCACCAGCCAGGCCCCACGCACCCCCGTCATCCCCAGCGCCTTGTTGGGCGAGAACAGCTGCCAGACCACATCCAGGGCCGCCGGTGTGAAAGGATCGGTGCCGCTCAGGCGCAGGGGTGCATAGGCCCGGTCCAGCACCCAGAGCGGGGGCGAGTCCCCCGGGACGCCCTGCAGTACGGTTGCAGTCTGCCGTGCATGCGACGATCGTGTATGCACGGCATCTGCCAGCCCTTCGGGCGTATGGCCCAGCGGACTGGATGGTTCGGTGGCCCAGAGCAGTTGCAGGGGGCACGACGCGCCACTTCGGCTGGAATCCGCCGCCTCCTGCGGGGTATCCCGGACAGTGTCCCAGACGCGCACGGGCAGTCCGTGCGCATGGGCAGCTCGCGCATAGTCGCCATAGGCATGCCGGGGTACCCAGACCACCGGCGGCGGCAACGGGGACGCCCCGGCTAATGGCAGTCCTGCCCGAACTGGCAACGGGTCATGCGCGGACGGTACGCCCGCACCCGCCTGTCTGCCCTGCCCGATCATGCCCAGGGCTGCCGTGAGCCGGAAGATCAGCTCGCTGGCGCTGGCACCGATGACGATCCGCGCTGCATCCACCCCATGCCACCGGCCCAGCCGCTGTCGCACGGCCGTGCAGGCCGGATCCGGGTAGGTGTGCACCGACGCCTGCTGCAGGGCCTGCAGCACCGGCGGGCAGGGGCCGCAGGCGTTGGCGTTGGTGGAAAAATCGTGCGGGGGAATGCCCAGGGCATCAGGCCCGCCATGGGAAAGATGTGAGGGCGCTGGATTCATCTGAGCCTGTGCTGTTGATGACGAGATCCCTTGATTCATGTCCAGAGTGAACAGGTTTTTTCCCGTGGATCTCTTCGAGACTTCCTATTGCCGCACTTCTGATTGCTTTTATTGAAATACGCCCGGGTTTATCAAGAACAACCCTTGGATATATAACCACTTGAGGATAAACAGACCCTATGTCATCGACGGTTACGATAAATATTTCAGGATTTTTAATCGCATTTTTTGGTATTTGCAACGTGACACCGAATCCAAGATCGACATCCAGTCCGACTATTGGGTTGTATACAAGGTTGTATATACCATTTATTACGGGCTCACTTCTGGCACTGATTTTCACCAGACAGTCATTTTTGCAGTTGCTCCCGAACGCGGCCACCAGGATTACTTCAAAAGTATCCGGAATCGCCTCCAGGTTTATTGATGGATATATCGTTGACGAAATGACCGGCGACCCAGGGTTGGTTTTATGAAGTCTTATTGTTTTTATTTCTACCAGACCATTATCGACAAACACTCTTCCTATTTCGTTTGCCCGGCCTTTTATGTTATCGACCGAGTCGATATTGTTGCGTTTTTTCTGTGTTTTTATGCACTTTTTTGGCGAGCACAATTCAAGATAACTGACCTGAGATATGTCCAGATCATCTTCGGTGAATTTGATGGCCTTTATGAGTATTTCTTTCCCTTGGCGGCTTGTATCGCCTGCTGATTTTTTGTCTGCCAGACTTTCTTCGCTTCTGGTTATGCGCCATTCTGCCATGCTTTCATCATGGAGGTCCTTTGATGCTGTTTCGCTGGTTTTGCTGTTTTTGTAGTCGCTGCACGCGGGCAGCGCTGTCAAACAGGAAATCACAAGGAGCAGCGCTGAAAAGTTCATCGTTTTCATGACCGTTCCCTATTTGGGAGGTTGGACAGTGTGCTTTCTTTGCAGTCGAACGTGATGTGCGCTTTTGTTCCTCACGGCGTCCGTTATACTACAAGCAAGTGTAATATGAATTAATCTTGTTTTGTGTTGTGTATTAACCATAGGGAACTGATTCCGGTCGTTTTTTGCAACACGACGCTTTGAACAACAAGGCAGAGGTTGCTTCTTCCTGCGGTTCCAAAGCCATCTCAATCTCAGACAGCGGATCTCTTCGGATATCCCGCTACGCGATCATCTGAACCGGGAGCACCCGGCGAAGCTTGCGCTTCAGTGGTCTGAACGGTGCCGGTTCCGCTGGGTCAGCACGGGAATTGGGGCATGTTCAGCGCATGGACTGAAGCACCAGGAAAAACATGCCCAACAGCACAGCTATCCAAGTCACCCGCTGCGCCTTGCGGATGGCCCATGGCGTGTGTGCGCTTTCGGGTTGCGGTGCAACGTCATTCAACCTGTACACCCCCGGCTTGCCCAGCGTGATGCCCAGCCGCAGCGCCATGGCCGACATGGGCCAGCCGCTGTTGGGGGACGGGGTACGACGCGCCTCGGCCGGCAGACGCCGCCACAGCGCAGCAGGCGCGCCCAGCATCAGCAGCGCCGCCGTCAGCCGCGCCGGCAGCCAGTTCAGCACGTCATCGGCACGCGCCGCCCATTTGCCGGCCCACTGCCACCAACGGCCGCCCCGTTCACCCGGGTAGCCCCACATGGCATCGGCCGTGTTGGCAAAGCGGTAGAGCGCCGCCCCCGGCAGCCCGAACAGCACAAACCAGAACAGCGGCGCCACCACCGAGTCGCTGAGGTTCTCGGCCAGTGTTTCGATGGCCGATTCCCGCACGCCGGCCGCGTCCAGTTCGTGCACGTTGCGGCTGACCAGATGCGCCAGCTGGCTTCGTCCCGCATCCAGCCCCTGCTGCAGCGCTATTTCGGTCCGGGCCACCAGATCGCGCAGCATCGCCCAGGCAAACAGTGGTTTCAGGCAAAGCGCCAGCAGCGGTGCGGCCATCCAGCCGGGCAGCTGGAAAATACCCCACTGGAGCAGTGTTGCCATCAGCGCGCACACCGTTGCGCCCAGCAGCCAGGCCGCCATCCCCGACAGAAACTGTCGACGGGCACTGTGTCGCACGGGCGGGGCGTCCATGGCCACAGTCCCACCGCAGTCGGCTTCGTGTCTGGCCGCTTCGTGTCTGGTGGGGCCCACCGCATCGGACCGAAAACCGGATGCAACCGTGGCATCCGGCATGTCACGCATATCTGCAGAAGAAGCCGCGCCGGACGCGTGCACATCGCCAGGATTGCGTACCGTGATGAACACCGGCGCAATCAGCCGCCCTGCCCGCTCCAGATACTGGCCCATCCACACCACGGGGTGAAAGCGGGCGGGCGGCTCGCCCCGCCAGAGATCGAGGCCAAAGGCCAGCAGGATTGCCAGCGCCGAAACGGTTGCCGTGCTCATGGATGGGCTTCGGGCATCATTCGGGAAATGACATCACGCATGCTCTGAATCTGGGAACCGGCTCCGCTCAGGGTGTCCAGCCCATTTGCATGAAGGCAGGTGGTACAGCCACCGGTGTTCAGCGCACATGTCATGTCCCGCCCCCATCCCGCGTTTCATGCATTTCCTTCGGGGCTTCCGGAAGCCGCAGGCGTTTTTCTGCGGGACTTCGACACTTCCGGCTCGGGCAGGGGTGCATCCAGACTGGCCTGGATGTAGTCGACCGGCAGGCGGTACTGCGCGGCCAGATCGGCTACCGACATACCGGCCGCGTGGTCGGCATGCAGCGACTGCAGCCAGCCGTTCAGGCCGCTGGACAGCGAACGGCCCGAGCGCTCGCCACCCTTAACGCCCCGATCACCGGTCACGTCGTATTTGTTGGCATAGCCGCGCGGGGTGATCATCAGCCCGTGCTGCATGAAGGTGTTGCTGTTGCCGATCAGCACGGTGGACAGCATGCCGATGTCAGCCTCGGCCATGCGGTCCAGTGTGGTGAATTCGATGTGCTGGCGGCGGCGATAGGCGCTCTTGACGATGGCCACCGGCGTGGTGGGCGAGCGATGGCGCAGAAAGAGCTGCTGCGCTTCCACGATCTGCCGCGTGCGGCGGCCGCTCTTGGGGTTGTAGAGCGCCACGACGAAATCGGCCTGCGCCGCCGCATCGAGGCGCCGGGCGATGGTGGGCCACGGCGTGAGCAGGTCCGACAGCGAGATGGAACAGAAATCGTGCGTGAGCGGTGCGCCCACCAGGGCCGCACAGCTGTTGAGCGCCGAGGCGCCGGGAATGATCTCCACCTCGATGCCATCGCCCACGATGCGCTGCTCATGGCCGGCTTCATCGGTCTCGAGGGTGATGGCCGGTGGCGTCCAGCCGGCCTGCAGCAGCACCTCGAAGGTGGGGCCGGCCATGCCGTAGACGCCGGCATCACCGGAGGAGATCAGTGCCACCTTTTTGCCTTCCCGGGCGCGGGACAACGCCTCGACGGCGCGGTCCAGCTCCTCGGTCATGCTCTTGCGGATGATTTCCTTGCCGTCGAGCAGATCGGCCACCAGCCGGATGTAGGTGACATAACCGATTACCGTATCGGCTTCCTGGATGGCGGCGCGCGCCCGCGCGGTCATGTGGTCTGCACTGCCGGGGCCGATGCCGACCAGCATGATTTTTCCGTGGGACATGAAGGGAATCACTCCAGAATGCTCTGCCGCAGCAGAATGTTGATCGAACGAAGGGGGCCAGAGCGTGTCATGAACGCGCTGGTCCCCGCACACTGGCCCCGGCCCTGTGCCGACCGGGCATACCGCGCAGCCAGGGCCGGCCGCCCTGGCCATCGGGGCAACACGGGCCTGCGGGCATCACGCCTGCTGGCCGTGCACGTTGCCCAGCCATTTTTCATCGAAGGACAGCTGCTGCCATCTGGCGGGTTGCAGTTTGCCCGGCTGCAGCCTGCGGCCCAGTAGCACCAGGCTGATGGTCAGCACCGGTTCGAGCACCACCAGCAGCACATAGGAGGCAGCAAACCGGGCCCAGTCGGCCAGCGGTGCGGGATCGGTGCTGATGGACAGCCAGAAGCCCACCATCAGGGTGACGCCCGTGTAATAGAAGGCATCGAGCGTGACGAGGTTGGTGAGTCTGAGTTTCTGCAGGTGCCGGCCATAGGTGGCATGCACCACCACCAGCGGCACACCCAGACTCAGGAAATTCACCGCCAGATGGAGCATGTCCTGCGGCTCGAAAAAGAATGCCTGCAGGAACAGCCCCAGCATGAAACCGAACAGCGTGGGAATGTACCCAAACAGCAGATAGATGGGAATGGCCCCCACCAGATGAAGTTCCGACGGGCCGACCGGCAGGTGCCAGAGCTGCATCAGAATCGAGAAGAATACGGCGGCCAGTGCGGTGCGCAGCCAGTTGGCGGGGTTGGTCAGCAGCGGTTTGGCGTGGACGGCCAGCAGGCCGGTGGCGGCCACGGCGGCCATCACCAGTTTGTCCTGTGGCAGGATGCCGATTTCGATATGCATGCTTCTTCCTCCTGTCCCTTGCGGGACGTTTTTACCGGGCCGGATTGCCCGGGTATTTCGATGGTGTCATGGTGCTCGCCGGTGGCGTGTTTCGTTCATGGACAGGACAGCGCAGGATGCTGCAGCCTGGTCGCTGCAGGATGTCGCCGGGGTTCATGTATGGCGACCGGTCTCCGGGAGGAGCCGGGCCATTTCGTCGGCCCGCGCTACCGACACGGTGGCATTGCGGCCATCGGGGCCGCGCAGCTTGTGCTTTTCGATCAGCAGCGCAGACATCGGGGCGGGCACCGGCAGGGAAACGGAACGCTGTGAAACCGGCACGGACGCCTCCTGGGGTGCGTGGGACGGCGGGACAGGGGCCCTTGCCGGCGCATCATCCGTTGCGGCATGGGCAAACGCCTGCGCAGCCTCCCCCACAACCAGCAGTGCGGCGGCCTCGCTGACCGATGGCGTGCCGGTATATTTGCGCACCGTCTCGCTGGGGTTGGGCACCGGAACCTGTGCCAGCCAGGTGGCGGGGTAGAAATGGATGGTGTGCCCCCGCTGGCGCTGCAGTTCCTGCATGGCGACTTCGTCGGCCTTCAGGTCGATGCTGGCCACGGCCCGCACGTCGGCCCATGATGCCTCAAGCTGGGCCAGTGCCTCGTCGATCACCTGCGCCAGTGTGGCATAGGGGGTGTTGCGGTCGCAGCCGATACCGAGGACCAGATCCCGGCTGCCCGCCATGCCGGAGGCCGGCACAGGTATCTGCGTTTCTGCCGTGCCAGGCCGGTTGTGTGGCGTCGTCGTGTTCACGATGCGGTCGTGCTCCCTGCCATGGCCGGGGTCGGGCGTTCATCGGCGCCCTGTCCCGCGGGCGGACGGTAGACGATCAGATGTTCGGGCCACTGGCGCCACAGGTCTTCATCGAGGGGGCGATGGGTGATCAGCAGCAGCGCGCGGTGATGGCCGGGACGCACCTCCGTCATGTCATTCAGCACCTCGATGTGGCGGGGCAGCGGTGTGCTGCGCGTCCACCAGTGACGGCTGCCGGCTTCCTGCACCAGGGCGATGGGCTCCTCGTTGACCACGGCCGCTGCCACACGAATCAGGTTGATTTTCGGGGCCTCCACCTGCCAGCCCAGCGTACGGCCCAGAATATCGACGGCCAGCGAGCCCCGCGCATCGGAGGCTGTGGTCAGCACCGGCGTGGCACCCAGCAGACGGGCCACCTGCTCCGCCCAGGCATTGGCGCCTCCCACATGGCCCGAGAGCAGCGGCACCACGAAGCGCGCGGCATCGTCCACGGCCATCACGCCGGGATCGGTTTCCTTGCCCTGCAGGTGCGGCGCCACCAGACGGATGATGGCCCCCACCGACACGAAGCACACGAGCTGGTCGTACTGCCGGAATATCTCGCCCATCTGCTCCTTCACGCCACCGGTGTAGATGCGCTTTTCATTCGGTAACGAATCGAATGCGGCAGCAAATTTCTGCGAGGTGCACAGGGTGGCCTGCGGCAGCTGTGCAGCCAGCCGCGCAGCCTGTTCTGCCCCCCCTTTCGTGATGGCGATGAGGATGACGCGTGGCGAAGAGACGGCATCTGCAGTGGCAGTGGCAGTGGCAGTGGCAGTGGCAGTGGCAGTGGCAGTATCCGATGGTGCCACGGCTTTGTGTGCGTCGCTGGCGTGGGCGACGCGGGACGCGCCGGAGGCCGTGGACGCAGCCTGTTCGGCCTCCGTCCGCATCGGGCCTTTTTTCAGGCAGCCACGCAGGCGCTCGCCGCGCACACGGTGATGGGAGCGCACGATCATCAGCGACAGATAGCTGACCTTTTCGCCCCGCAGCTGGCGCAGCGCCTCGCCACTGACGACGCGTTCGCCTTCCACGCCGGCCTTTTCGATGAAATGGGCGTCGGCCAGCAGATGGCGACTGTCCAGCCAGTCGATGATGTCGTCGAGCTGCGGCTTGATTTTCATCAGCACCAGCGTGTCGAACTCCGGCAGCAGCCGGTCGAGCATCGTCACACCATAGGCGGCGGGTACCACGGCAATGGTGTCATCCTGTTCGCCCAGCGTGGTGCCGGCCACCGACGCTGCACCGGTATAGGAATTGACGCCGGCAATGATCGGCGTTTCGATGCGTTCATCCACACTGCGCACGGTGCGTGCCAGATGGCTGAAGGTGGAATACGTACTGGCATCGCCTTCCACCAGAAACAGCACGTCCTCGCCGGCCTGCAGCCAGGGCAGCACGGTGTCGGCAGCCTTGAGCCAGGCACGACCCAGTTTTTCGGCATCGTAGGTCATCGGAAACACGATGGCCTCGACATGGGAGACGGGTTCGATGCCGGCCCGCTGCACGATGCCATGGGCGTAGCCATCGCTCTTGCCGCTGCGCACCGGATAGACCCAGCGGGTGTCGCGGCGTTGCAGCTGCGTCCAGGCTGCGCGGGTGATCAGGTCCGGATCGCCGGGGCCAAGGGAAACGCCAATGAGTTTGCCGGGGGAGGGTTGCATGGAGGCTTGGTGGGTCGAAAACGGTGAAAGAAAAGAGTGTGTTCTGTGGGATTTCAGCAGCCACTTTCATGGCGCGTGCGGTGGACTCATTCGTCCCCGGTCTGCTGCCAGCAGGCCGACACCAGCCAGACCGGGTTTTCGGCCGCCAGCCGGTTCATGTGCAGAATGGGTTTGCTGCGGGCTGCCTGCAGCTGCAGTACGTCCCAGTGCAGCGTCCCGGTGCCCGGCTGCGATGCCGGCTGGATGTCCGGGGTGGCGCCGGATGCCTCTGAAACAGACGGTGACGACGCAAGCGCCGCTTCGTGTGCAGGGGAGGTCTGGCTTGCCGTCCGGGCGGGACTGGCAACATCCGCCACAGGTTTCTCCGCATCCGCCGGAGTTTTCCCTGCATCCCCAGCCAGCGCCTTCAGGGTTTCCAGCGCCGTGGCCAGATTTTCCAGCGTGACGAAATTCATCACCAGATGCCCGCCGGGACGCAGGCGGCGCAGGATCAGCCGGATCAGCTCGGCCAGCTCGCCGCCACTGCCGCCCACGAACACGGCATCCGGGTCGGGCCAGGCCTGCATGCCGGACGGTGCCCTGTCGTGCACCAGCGTGTAGTTGGCCACGCCGAAGGCATCGTGGTTCTGGCGGATGATGTCCACATCGGCTGCGTTCTTTTCGATGGCAAACACGTGACCATGCCGGCAGAGTCGTGCGGCCTCCAGCCCCACCGAGCCACTGCCGGCACCGATGTCCCAGACGATGCTGTCGGCGCGCAGCTGCAGGCGCGCCAGCGAGACGGCACGCACTTCCTGCTTGGTGATCAGCCCGCCGGTGCCATCGCCCTTCGGGCGGCGCTGGGCGTAGGCGTCGTCGTCCAGGCCCAGCAGCACCGGGTTGTCACGCGGCTGGATGCGCCACAGCACCACGACGTTGAGCGGGGCGAAGGCCATGATGGCGGCCGTGTCGATATCGAGCAACGGATGGATGCGCTCTTCCGGCTGCAGCAGGTTCTCGGCCACGGCCATCTGCATGGCGCCGGCCAGTCCTTCGATTTGCAGCAGCTGCGCAATGCGGGCCGGTGTATTGCCGGGACTGGTCAGAATGACCAGGCGGTCGTGCGCGTGCACGGCCTGCGCCAGCGCATGCAGACCATGGTCGGGGCCCGCGCCCCGCTGCCAGGGGCCGGCATCCTTTGCATGCACCGAAAAAAGTTTTGCATCCTGCCACGGCATGCCCAGCCGTGCGCAGGCCAGCTGCAGCGTGGACACATTGGGCAGGATGTCCAGCGCCTCCGTGCACAACCGCGCCGCCAGATAGGGGGCAATGCCCCAGCAAAGCGGGTCACCGGTGGCCAGCACCACGCAGCGCTGTCCGGCCTCGCGCGCGGCGCTGATCCAGCCGGACACGGCCTTGAGCTGACCGGTGAGATCGTGCATGGTGGCCCCGGGCTTGAACTGGCTGTCGAACAGCGCCAGCGTGCGCGGCGCACCGACGATCACATCGGCCGTGCGGATGTGGGCCAGCGCGGTGGGCGTCAGGCTGGCGGGGCCATCGTCCAGTACACCGATGATGCGGCAGGGATTGGGGTCGGTCATGGAGAAATGCAGGGATGAAAATCAGGAAACGGCGTCTGCCCTGCCCCGTTCAGTCCGGGTTTCAGTCCGGATGACTGGGCACGGGCGGAAAATCCTCGTCGGTATCGAAATCGGCGGAATGGGTGTGGGAGATGCCGGTGCGGCCGGCGGTTTCCGGGCGCGGGCGGTCCTCGGCCGGTGCAGACCAGACATCGGCCAGCATGTTGCCCTCGCCATCGCAGACCATGATGCGGATCTGAAAGGCCCGCCCATAGCGGTCCGGAGCCTGCAGCGTGGCCATGGCGGTTTCGGCCAGTGTTCTGTGAAAGATATCCCCCAGCCCCCGTTCCACCATCAGTTCGGCACCGAACCGTGCGGTTTTGGCGGCAGCAATGGCGGCACAGTCTTCTTCGCTGGCGCCGATGCGGCGGGCTACCTCGGCCACCACATCGGTATCGACCACACTGCGGTTGGCGTGGGTGATGGTCTCGCCCTGGGCAATCTTGGTGAGCTTGCCGACCATCAGACCAAAGACCACCAGCCGGATGCCCTGCGCCACCACCTCGTCCAGCGCGTAGCGCAGAAAATCGCCCATCTGCACGAAGCAGGCGGGCGGCAGTTCGGGACGATCACGGCGCACCTCGCGCATGGCAAAGGCCTCGCTGCGCCCGCCGGTGGTGAGCACGACGATGTCGTTGCCGGTGATGGCCGCCACCTGAATGCCCTGCACCACGCTGGCCCGCCAGGCACTGGTGGAATACGGCCGCACGATGCCGCTGGTCCCCAGAATGCTGATGCCCCCCAGAATGCCCAGCCGGGCATTGGTGGTCTTTCTGGCCATGACCTCGCCGTCGGGCACGCTGATGGTGACTTCCAGCCCATGCTCGGCCAGCAGGCTGCCGGCCACTTCGTGCAGGTTCTCGGCAATGTTGCGACGGGGCACCGGGTTGATGGCCGGGCCACCCACCTCCAGCCCCAGGCCGGGCAGCGTGACGGTGCCCACGCCGGGACCAGCACGATAGCGCACCTCGCCCGCCCGTCCGGGCAGGATGCGCAGATCCACCGTCAGGTGGGCGCCATCGGTGCAGTCCGGGTCGTCACCGGCAAACTTCTGCACATAGCCGTGGGCGGTACGGTTCAGGCCCTCGCCTTCGACCCGGCCATCATGAATGGTGAAGGTGTAGCGGCGGCCATTGGCCAGCAGGCTTTCCACGGTGTCGGGTACCTGCCCGGTGACGAGGCCGATAGCACAGGCGCGGGCGGCCGTGGCCGAGCAGGCCCCGGTGGAAAAGCCGGTACGGGTGCCACGCGCCGGCTTGCTGGCCCGAACCCGGGCTGCACGTTCGGCACCGGATTCTGCAGGTGCTGCCTTCGATGGCCCTTCCCCCGCGGGCGGTGCCGCCGGGATATCGGCACATGCCTGCACCGGGTTGGCGATGTAGCCCTGCCCCGCGTCCGTCATGCCTGCGCCGCAGCCTTTTTCTGTTCGGCCTCGGCCAGCGCCAGCAGCGCATGCAGGGCCGCCACCACCAGCGTGGAGCCGCCCTTGCGGCCCTCGATGGCGATCCAGGGCACTTCGGTCACGTCATCGAGCAGGGCCTTGCTCTCGGCCGCCGACACGAAACCCACCGGCATGCCGATGACGAGGGCCGGACGGGCATTCTCTTCGCGAATCATGCGCACCAGCTCGATCAGCGCTGTGGGGGCGTTGCCGATGGCGATGATCTGGCCATCGATCAGCCCCAGTCGCTGCGCCTTGCGCATGGCCTGCACGGCGCGGGTGGTGTCTTCGGCCTTCGCCCGCTCGATCACGTCATCGTCGCTGATGAACTGGTGGGTCTGCACGCCGAAGTGTTTCAGCCGCGGCGCCGACAGGCCCACGCAGATCATCTCCACGTCGGCCACGATGTGGGCACCGCCCCGCGCCTTCGCACCGAGCAGCAGGTCGATGCCGGCGCGCACCGCAGCCGGGTGGAAACGGGTCAGGCCGTTGAAGTCGAAGTCGGCGTTGGCATGGATCATGCGCCGCACGATCGGCCACTGTTCGTCGGTGTAGGCGTGCGGACCGGCTTCCTCGTCGATGATGGCGAAGCTGCCGTGCTCGATGGCCTGGCCGGCACGGGTGAGCTGTTCGGTAACGGTGTTGACGGTGCTCATGCTGTGGAGAGGGGGTGGATTCGTGAAGCGGCGATTGTCGCGCACATCGGCGCGGGGCGCAGAAACGGGGGGCTGCGGTCAGTGACCGTGGGGGACATCCGGCGTGGAAGCCGCTTCGTCGTGCCCGTGACCGGACGCAGATTCGTCGTGACGGTGACCATGGGCATGTCCATCGCCGTGGTCATGGTGATGCGCGTGCTCATGGGCGTGCTGGTGACCGTGTCCATCATGGGCATGCCCGTGCCCTGCGTGCTGGGTGTGATGATGCAATGGCCCGTCTCCGTGATGATGGGCGTGCCCTCCGTCATGATGAGGCCCTTCCCCGCCCCGGTGGTGACATCCGTCCCCGGCATGATGATGGTGCCCATGCCCCTCATGGTGATGATGCCCGTCCTCACCATGATGATGATGGTGGTGGTGATGCCCCTCGTCGCGGCGGAACGGGTCGGGCTGCATCAGGGCGTCCAGATCGACGGCGCCCTGCCCGGCACGCAGGGCGGCCACGCGCTCGTCGAGCATCTGCATGATCTCGGGCTCGAAGCCGAAGTAGCGGGTATGGGCAAAGCGCACCTGCGGGTACTGGCGGGCCAGGTTCTGCATCTGGCGGCCGATGCGCTGGATCAGCGTGCCGGTGAACAGGTAGTACGGCAGCACGATGACCTGCATCATGCCCAGGCGGACCTGATCCCGCACCACTTCCTCCAGCCGCGGGAAGGTCACGCCGGTGAAGGCCAGATCGACCCGTGCGTGGTCGCTGACCTCCCACAGCCAGCGGGCCATCTTCGCCACGTCACCATTGGCCAGCCGGTCGCTGGAGCCCCGGCCGAGCAGCACGAGGCCGGTGGTGTGCGGATCGGGCACATCCAGCGTGAGCATGGCCTGACGCAGCAGGCGCTTGAGGATGCGCAGCAGCGGATCGGACACGCCCAGATGCGGGGCATAGTGGAATTCCACCTGCGGATGGCGCTTCTGCGCCCACTGGATGGCTTCCGGGATGTCGTGGCGGACATGGCCGGCGGCGTTGAGGATCAGCGGCAGCACCAGTACGCGGCGGCTGGTGCGGGCCGCGCGGTCGATGGCCGGGTGGAGCAGCGGATCGGCAAACTCGATGAAGCCGACCTCGATGCGCCAGTCGGGATGCAGGGCGCGCCACTGCTCGGCAAACTGCAGGATCTCGGCATTGCCGGAGGCTTCACGGGAACCGTGGCCGACCAGCAGGATGGTGTCGTCGGAAGTGCTCATCATCGTGGTGGAAATCGTTCGTGGCGGAAAAACGTGGCGGTCAGGACGCGCCGGGTTTGACAGCGCGGCGGAAGCGATGGGTGAAGCTGGCGTCATACAGCCTGGAGCGCACGAGGGTCTCCCACTGGCGGGCGCCCACCGTGGGGCTGGCGATGATCATGCTCTGGGTGACGATCTTTGCCGCCCGGCAGGCGTCCCGGACGGTGGCCAGTGTGGCGCGGACGATTTTTTCCTCACCGGGCCAGCTGGCCTTGTGCACGACCAGTATGGGTGAATCTTCCGGCCAGCCGGCCTCGCGCAGATCGCGCTGGATGGTGGACAGCAGCGTGATGGACAGGAAAATGCACAGCGTGCAGTGGTGCCGTGCCAGCGACACCAGATCTTCCCCTTCGGGCATCGGCGTGCGGCCGGCCACGCGGGTGAGGATGACGGTCTGGCTGACCTCGGGCAACGTCAGGCTCTCGACACCGGCCGCGGCCGCCGCGAAGGCGGAGCTGACACCGGGCACCACACGGACCGGAATACCGGCGGCATCCAGTGGCTGCACCATTTCGATCAGCGCGCCATAAAGCGACGGGTCGCCGGTCTGCAGGCGGATGACGGTCTGGTGGCGCCGGGCGCGGTCGATGAGCCAGGTGCAGATCTCTTCATGTGTCATGCCCTTGCTGTCGGCAATGTCGCAGCCCCCCGGCGCCCAGCGGGTGGCAGCCTCACTGACCAGCGAACCGGCAAACAGGATGGCACCGGCCCGGGCAATCAGGTCGCGCCCCTTGACGGTGAGCAGTTCGGGGTCGCCGGGCCCGGCCCCGACGAACCAGACGGTGCCGGCGTCCGTCACACCGTCCGCAGTGGACAGGTTGCTGGGTTCACCCAAAGCGGACCTGGGTGTTTCGGATGATGAACATTCAGTCATGTGAATTGGAAAGTGGGGCGTTGCCCTTGAGCATCAGCGGCAGGCCGGCCGTCATCAGGCAGACGCGCGGGCAGCGGGCCGCGACCTGCTGGTTCAGCCAGCCCAGCGCATCGACATAGGCGCGGACCTCGCGGCCCATGGGGATGACGCCCAGGCCGATTTCGTTGCTGACGAAGACCAGCGGGCCGGGTGCCTGTTCGATGGCCTGCAGCAGGCTGGAGACGGCGACACTGTCGATGAAGCCGTCGATCCGGTCGTAATGGTTGGCCAGCCAGAGCGTCAGGCAGTCGATGACCAGCAGACGATGCGGCTGGCTGTGACGGCGGATGACGCCGGCCAGGTTGTGCGTTTCTTCCACCGTCTGCATGGCGGGGAGTTGCCGCTGGCGGTCGGCCCGGTGACGGGCGATGCGGGCGCGCATGTCGTCGTCGTGCGCCTGCGCGGTGGCGACGAACAGGGCTTCGCGATGCGGAACATCCGCCTGGAGCCACTGCACGGCCAGCTGCTCGGCGCGGCGGGACTTGCCGCTGCGCTGGCCACCGAGGATGAGTTCGTTCATGCCCCCTCCCCGGCCGGCAGGAACAGCGCGGCCGTGCGGGCCGGCGAGCCGGCAAACCAGGCGTGGAAGTAGCTGGCATGCAGCTGGCGGTACACGTAGACGGCCTCGCCCTGATCGGGACTGACCGGCTGGCCGGGCCGGTGCGTGCGCGCCACTTCGGACAGCGGCGTGGTGCACAGCGAATAATGGAAGGTGTGCCCGCGCAGCGGCGGCGCAACGGGAACGAAGCCGGCCTGTGACGCTTCTGCAGGGCCTGCAATGTCTGCAGTGCGCGATGCGTCCCACTGCGCCACCGTCAGGGAGGGCTGGGAGACCTGGGCATCCACGGATGGGGGCGGCACCAGAGACGGGGTGACGGCAACCCGTTGCCGTGCACGGACGGGTGGCCAGTCGTCGAGCTGCTGCATGCCCAGCCCCCCCAGGCGCTTCTGGAAGTCGATGTGGCCGGGCAGGATGCCCCACATCGGCCAGCCACGGCCGTCGTGCGTCATCCGTTCGAAGAGAGGCAGCATGCCGCCACATTCGGCCCAGACCGGGCGGTCGGCCTCGACATGGGCGCGCAGGGTGGCCGGCAGACGACGGCAGGCCGACAGCGTCTCGGCGTACAGCTCGGGATACCCTCCCGGCAGCCAGACGGCATCGCAGGGCGGCAGCGGCTCGTCGGCCAGTGGCGAGAAAAAGCACAGCGTGGCGCCCAGCGCCGTGAGCGTGTCGAGATTGGCCGGATAGATGAAGGCGAAGGCACTGTCGCGCGCCACGGCGATGGTCCGGCCCGCCAGCGGCCGGGCGGGATTGGCGTGCAGGTCTGATACGACCGGGGGCGCGGTAAACCGAGTACGCCATGTCTGGAGACTGTCGCGGTTCAGTTGTCCGAGCACGGTCTCGTCCAGTGCATCCGCCGCTGCATCGAGGCGGGCCAGGGCATCGGGCAGCTCGCTGGCGGCGATCAGGCCCAGATGGCGGGCCGGCAGGCCAAAGGCAGCATCGCGGCGGATATGGCCCAGATAGCGGTCGGCAGACTGTTCCATGCCCGGGCGCTGGCTGGCACTGGCAATCAGGTGCGCATGGCGCGGGCTGGCCACCCGATTGGCGATGGCACCGGCCCAGCGCAGGCCGGGCATCCAGGTGCGCAGGCCATGTGCCAGCGCACCGAAGGTGCCGGTCATCGACGAGGCATCGATGACGGCCAGCACCGGCAGGTCGAAGGCACGGGCCAGCTCGGCCGCAGAGGGCTCGCCATCGTACAGGCCCATCACGCCCTCGACGATGATCAGGTCGGCATCCAGCGCGGCCTCGTACAGGCGCTGGCGGATGTCGTGCTCACCGGTCATCCACAGGTCCAGATTGTGGACGGTATGGCCGCTGGCCAGCGTGTGCCAGGCCGGATCCAGAAAATCCGGGCCCGTCTTGAAAACGCGCACGGTCAGCCCATCGCGAGTCAGGCGGCGGGCCAGCGCAGCCACCACGGTGGTCTTGCCGTGGCCGGAGGCGGGCGCGGTGATCAGCAGCGCAGGCGCATGACGGGGAGCCGGACCGGACGGCCCGGACGACCGCGACGCAGCAGGCACACGGCCTGCGGAAGAGGCGGAAGACGACATCCGGAATGAGGACAACGGCGGTGAGGCGATTGACGAAAGCCTGCGCCCGGCTTCCCCGCCGGGTGCATGCTGAGGGGGTGTGTTGGCCGGTATCCGGGCTGACGGCACGACCGGAGACCGCCTTCCCGGCTGTACGATGCAGCGCCCACCCCACCGTGCTCCCGGACGAACCGGAATATCGGGGGTTTCACCCGTCCGGGCGGCCTGCCCGGAGGGCAGTACGCGGCCCGAAGATGGGCAGATGGTGGCTGCAGCGACGGCGCCAGTGGCTGTTCGGGCTCCAGTGGACAGGGTTTGTGGCCCTGCCCGACCGCACGACCGTTGCGGGGGCAGCGCAGGTCAGGCATGCGAACCGGTACACCCGGCAGCCCCGCGCAGCATGCAGCCCGATGGCGGCATGCCGGCAGACGGCGGGTGTCCGGACAGCGAACCTGCCGGCCAAAGGTGAGGCTGCACGGAACGTGCGGCATGGACTCTGGCGGCGGGCGCCCTCCTGCTTCCCGTTGAACTGCAGGGAGAGAATTCCCCTGCGAGCACCAACCGGGCTATTCTACGGGTTCGGGAAATTTTTCGCTGCAGGACGGCACGATGACGGAGACGGGCACCGCTCACACCAGAACCCCCCAGACAGTCGCGGCTTCGACGGTCACGGAATCACCGGCCGGGATGGGACAGCCCGGCCGCCACGGAACGGACGAGGCTGCGTCGCGGACACCGGCGCAGCGCCTGCTGTGGGCGCTGATCTTCGTGGGGGCCGCGATCTGCGGCGTGGGGCTGGTGGTGATCACCGCCCGCCTGTTTGGCGAACTCGTTCTGGGCTGAGCGTATTACTGTCGCTCGGCCACGGCATAGGCCGCCTCGGTGGGCGAGCCGTGTTCGAGTGCGGCAATGTCGCAGCCCTCGTAGAGTTCGAAGGGCTGGTGGATCCAGGGATTGTCGGTGAGGTGCTCGACGCAGTAGTCGGGCTGATAGACCGACACGGCCTTTTTCCAGAGCACGGCAGTGCGCATCTCGGTAATGCCGGGATGACGCGCCTGCAGCGTGGGCAGCAGCTTCTGCAGCGTGACGCCGGTATCGACGAGGTCGTCGGCGATCAGCACGCGGCCGTGCGTGACATCTTCGGCCGCGCTGATGGTGGAGCCGATCTTCAGCTCACCCTGCGAGACGACGTTGCCGGTATGGCGGTAGGAGCTGGTGGTCAGCACGCCCAGCGGCCGGTCGAAGATGCGCGACAGCAGATCCCCCACCCGCAGGCCGCCCCGGGCCAGGGCGATGACTGCATCGAACTGCCAGCCGGAACGGTGGATGTCCAGGGCCAGACGCTCGATCAGCCGGTGGTACTGGGGCCAGTCTACATAGAGATGCTGCATGGTTCAGTTCGCCTTTCTGCAGGGATGCTTCAGCACGATGGTTTCTTCGCGGTCGGGACCGGTGGAGATGATGTCGATGGGGGCACCGGACACCTCGGCCAGACGTTCGACATAGCGCTGCGCGTTGGCCGGCAGGTCTTCCCAGCGACGCACGCCCCGGGTGGTTTCGGTCCAGCCCGGCATGTCCTCGTACACGGGCTGGCAGCGGGCCACGGCAGCCGCACCGGTGGGCAGGCGCCCGATGCGGGTGACCTTGCCATCGGCGCCGGTCATGTCGTAGTGGGTGCAGATGCGCACGGTATCCATACCGTCCAGCACGTCGAGCTTGGTCAGGCACAGGGCCGAGACGCCATTGAGTTCGATGGAGCGGCGCATGGCCACGGCATCGTACCAGCCGCAGCGGCGCGGCCGGCCGGTGACGGAACCAAACTCGTGGCCGCGCTGGGCCAGGCCGGCACCCGTTTCGTCCAGCAGCTCGGTGGGGAACGGACCGCTGCCCACACGGGTGGTGTAGGCCTTGGCAATGCCCAGCACGAAATCGAGGTGGCCCGGACCGACACCGGCACCCGCTGCGGCAGCGCCGGAGACGCAGTTGCTGCTGGTGACGTATGGATAGGTGCCGTGATCGATGTCGAGCATGGCGCCCTGGGCCCCCTCGAACATCAGCGATTCGCCCCGGGCCAGCGCATCGGCCAGGTTGCCGGCCACGTCGTGGACCATCGGGCGGATCTGTTCGGCCTGCTGCTGCAGCTCGTCCAGCACCTGCCGCACCTCGATGCGCGGCGCCTGGAAATAGTGTTCGAGCACGAAGTTGTGCAGGTCGGCCGCCTCGCGCAGGCGCTCCTCGGCCTGGCCGGGCACATAGAGGTCACCCAGGCGCAGGCTGCGGCGGGCCACCTTGTCCTCGTAGGCGGGCCCGATGCCGCGGCCGGTGGTGCCGATCTTCGCGTCGCCGCGTTTCTCTTCACGGGCCTTGTCCAGGGCGATGTGCCAGGGCAGGATGAGCGAGCAGGCATAGCTGATGCGCAGGCGGCTGCGTACATCCACGCCGGCCGCCTCCAGCTCGGCGATTTCGGACAGCAGGGCCTGCGGCGAGAGCACGACACCATTGCCGATGTAGCAGGTGACATCGGCGCGCAGGATGCCGGAGGGAATCAGGCGCAGCACCTGCTTGCGGCCCTCGATGACCAGGGTGTGGCCGGCATTGTGCCCCCCCTGGAAGCGGACGACGCCCTTGACCTCATCGGTGAGCAGGTCCACGACCTTGCCCTTGCCCTCGTCACCCCACTGGGTGCCGACCACCACCAGATTCCTGCTCATGAGTCCTTCCCTGTCAGCCGCCATTGACCGTCGATGTTTCGGATTGTCCGATCGGAATGAACACCCGCCAGGTGTGCGGCATCCTGGCCGGGCAACAATTGCAATACCGTCTGCCCGTCGTCGCGCAGCCGTGCGATGAGGGCCAGCAGGGCCGGGTCATCGGACCACGGCGCCGTGATGACGGCGGGCACCGGCTGGGTACCGCGCCGCAGATCGACCAGCTCGCGCAGGTCGAGCGAGAAACCGGTGGCCGGCCGGGCACGCCCGAAGGCGGCACCGGCGCCGTCGTAACGCCCGCCCCGCCCCACGGCCCGGGCATGGCCGCTCACGTAGACGGCAAAGGTCAGGCCGGTGTGATAGCGAAAGCCCCGTACATCGGCCAGGTCGATGGCCAGCGATACCCGGCTGGCATGCTGCTGCAGGCGGGCGGCGCCCAGCAGGGCGTCGAGTTCGTCGAGCAGCGCCAGCGCCGCCGGCCAGGCCTGCAGGGCGGCGCGCGCCCGTGGCAGCGCCACACTGGCCGGGCCGTAGCAGTCGGCCAGCGCCAGCAGCGCCGCGGCGGCCGGCTGCGCCTGCCAGGGCGCGAGCAGCTCGCGCAGGGCCGGCAGGTCGCGGGCCTGCAGCAGCTCCAGCACGCTGTCCACGTCGATGCCAGGCAGTTCGGCCAGCAGCAGGCTGGCCAGACCGAGGTGGCAGATGTCCAGGCGCAGGGTACCCAGCCCGGCCTGCTCCAGCGACTGCAGCAGCAGGTCGATGATCTCGATGTCGGCCTCGATGCCGGCATGGCCGTAGATTTCGGCACCGATCTGGATGGGCTCGCGCGAACCCTCCAGCCCCGTGGGACGGGTGCGCAGCACGGAGGCACAGTAGCAGAGCCGGTTGACGCTGCGGTGCTGCAGCAGGTGGGCGTCGATGCGGGAGACCTGCGGGGTGATGTCGGCCCGCACGCCCAGGCTCTGGCCGGAGAGCTGGTCGACCAGCTTGAAGGTTTTCAGGTCCAGGTCACCACCCTGCCCGGTCAGCAGCGAGTCGAGGTATTCGACCAGCGGCGGCAGCACCAGTTCGAAGCCATGGCGGACGTAGCCATCGAGCAGGGTGCGGCGCAGATGCTCCAGGTCACGCGCCTCGGCCGGGAGCAGATCGGAGATGCCTTCGGGCAGGAGCCAGCGGTTTTTCATGCAAGCACGACAAGGAACAGGCCGGCAAGTACCAGCATCAGGCCAACGAAACGCAGCTGTCCGTCACGCAGGGCTGCCAGTTGCCGGACGGCCTCGCGCCAGCCACCGGGCACGAGCAGCGGCATGAGCCCCTCGAGGACCAGGACGAGGCCCAGGGCCAGCAGCCACGGAGAGACGGCGGAATCATCCATGCAGGCGTGGGCGCGATGAGCGCTGCAGTGAAAACGGACAGTGCAAAAGGAAAACGCCGCCCTGCCCGGGGAGTCCGGAACACGCTCCAGACCCCCCGGTACCGTGGCGGCCACTGACAGGATTTTACCGGCTTTTTGATCCGGTTACCGGATGCCCACGCAAAGTTGCGGAAACGGGGGCCTTTCCTTTCTGCATCTGCTGCCGTTACTGCCCACCTGCCGGCGCCGCGGCACGGAACGGCGGTGCCGGCTGGCGCGGTGCGTTGCCGTTCACCGGGCCGGCACTGCGGAAGTAGCGGAAGAAATCGGACTGCGGATCGAGGACCAGCAGGTCGGACTTCTCGGCGAAGGAGGCCCGATAGGCTTCCAGACTGCGGTAGAAGCTGGCGAACTCGGGGTTCTGACCAAAGGCCTTCGCGTAGAGCTGGCTGGCCTCGGCATCGCCCGCGCCACGCTCGTTCTGCGCGTCACGGTAGGCCCGGGCCACCAGCACCTCGCGCTGGCGGTCGGCATCGGCACGGATGCGCTCACCCTCGGCCGCGCCCTTGGCTCGGCGCTCGTTGGCCACGCGGGTACGTTCGGAACGCATGCGCTCGTAGACCCGTTCGGCAACCTCGGGGGCGAAGTCCACCCGCTTCAGGCGCACGTCGACGATGGTGACGCCGATTTTCTCCAGCTCGACCGACATCACCTTCATCACCTGCTTGACCAGCGTTTCGCGGGCAGAGGAGATGACATCGGCCACGGTGAGGCGGGCGATCTCGTTGTTCAGCGCCGAGCGCAGCTGGCGGCCGATGCGGTCATCGGCGGCCTGCGGGCTGTGCCCGACCGAGACGAAGAACTGGCGCGGATCGGCAATGCGCCACTTCACGAACGAATCGACCTGGATGTTGATCTTTTCGGCGGTGATGAAGCGGTCGATCTCGTCGCTGTCGTAGGTCAGCGTGCGCCGGTCGAAGTAGCGCACGTCCTGCAGCGGCGACGGCAGCTTCACGTACAGGCCAGGTTCGTTGATGACGCGCTTGATTTCACCCAGCGCGAACACCACCGCCGACTGGCGCTGGTCCACGACGAACAGGCAGGAAAAGGCCAGGACGATCAGAACGCCCAGCGTGATGATCAGGGCAAGCAGGCGGTTCATCGTGTGTAGCTCCGTTGGCGGCTGCGCAGCGAGTCGAGATTGCTGCTGCGGCCATCAGCACCGGCGGGGACGCCGTTGCTGCCGGCATTGGCAGGTTGCGGGGTATGGGCACTGACGGGCGCCTGTTCGACGGCGCGGTCAGTCCGTTCGCTGGTCAGCGAGGGCCTGCCGGCAGCACCACGGCCACGGCTGAGCAGCTCCTGCAGCGGCAGGTACAGCATGCTGCCGTTCTTCTGCGCATCCATGTAGACCTTGGAGGTGGTGGACAGGATCTGCTGCATGGTTTCCAGATACATCCGCTCGCGCGTGACTTCGGGCGCGTTGGCGTACTGGGTGTAGATCTGGTTGAAGCGCAGTGCATCCCCCTCGGCCTGGGCGATGACCCGGGCGCGGTAGCCCTGCGCCTCCAGCACCAGACGGTCGGCCGAACCCCGGGCGCGCGGGATGACATCGTTGGCGTAGGCCTGACCCTCGTTGATCAGGCGCTGGCGGTCCTGGTCGGCCTTGTTGGCATCTTCGAAGGCAGCCTGCACCTGCTCGGGCGGCTGGGCCTGCTGTATGGTGAAGTCGACGATGCCGATGCCCAGCTTGTAGCGGTCCAGAATGGCCTGGGTGAGCGTCTGCGCGTCTTCGGCCACCTGAGCCTTGTCCTCGTAGAGCACCTGGTCGGTGGTACGCTGCCCCACCACTTCACGCATGGCCGATTCGGCCACCTGGCGGATCAGCTCCTCGGAGCCCGACGACAGGTTGTTCTGGAAGAGGAAATCGCCCGGATTGTCGATGCGGTACTGCACCGCATACTGCAGGTCGACGATGCTCTGGTCACCGGTGAGGATCAGCGACTCCTGCGACACCTTGTTGCGCACCGAGGTGCGATAGCCCACCTCGATCTGGCGCAGGCGAGAGCGGTCGACGATCTCGTGACTCTCGATGGGGTACGGCAGGTTCCACTGGATGCCGGCCTCGTTCGTCAGGTAGCGGAACTGGCCAAAGCGCAGCACGGCCGCCACCTGGCCCTCCTGCACGATGTAGAAGCCACTGGCCAGCCAGCCCAGACCGGCCACCACCGCGGCGATACCGAGGCCCTTGAACAGGCTGCCACCGGATGACCCGCCAGGGCGGCGACCATTGGACGCGCCGGGCTGGCCACCGCCGCCCTTGCCGCCGAACAGGCCATTGAAGCGGCTGCTCAGATCCTGCCAGAACTCGTCCAGATCGGGCGGCCCTTCGGAGGGGCGATGCTGCGGCAGACGCTCGGGCGGGCGTTGCGCCGGCGGGCGCGGCGAGGCGTCGTTGCCCTGCCCCGGCGGCTGGCCGGAGGACTCGGGTGATGCGGGCGGCGGGTTCTGGCCATCGCCGGATCCGGCGCTGCGACCCCAGCCTGAATCATCGTGGGTGGACATGGCTGTGTACCTGATGGACGAGGACGTACCCCGGGAAGCGCCGGCATCGGCGCCGGCCGGGTTACGGGCGGAGGATGTCCGGCGCAGGCAGGCGGGCTGACCCACACCGGGGAAAGGACTTCGAACGGCTGCAGAACGATCGGAGCGGGGGCCAGAGCCCGTTATGGACTCATCCGTTCCCGCGCCCGGGCTGCGACAGGCTGGCGGAGCCAGTGGCATCGGCCTGGCCTGCCGGGCCGCCGGCATCCGGCGGATCGGCGTCGATGCCGGCACCGGCCGCCATATCCGGGTCGGCACCCTTGTCGGCATCGGCAACCGCATCCGCACCCATGCCGGCATCGCCACTCGCACCGGTGGAGCCCATGCCGGCGTCGGCCTGTGCATCGGCCCCGGCCAGCACCCAGGATGCCTGTGACGGCTCACCGCCAGCGCCGTGCCCCTCGGCCTGCTCGCGCAGCCAGGTGCGCAGCGTATCGACGCCGGCACCGGTCTGTGCGCTCAGGGCAAGGCCGGAAATCGTACCATGGCCATCGAGGCGCAGACCGGGCTCGTGGCCGCTCTGGTCGATCTTGTTGAAGACCATCAGCTGGGGCACGTCGGCCGCACCGATTTCGGCAATCACCTCATTGACGGCCTCGATCTGGCGGTCGCGGTCGGGCGAGCCGGCATCGACCACGTGCAGCAGCACATCGGCCTCGGCCGATTCTTCCAGCGTGGACTTGAAGGCCTCCACCAGCCCGTGCGGCAGGTTGCGGATGAAGCCCACCGTGTCGGACAGGATGATGTCGGCCCCCGGCCCCAGATGCAGCCGCCGGGTGAGCGGATCGAGCGTGGCAAAGAGCTGGTCGGCCGCCAGCGCCCCCGCACGGGTGAGGCGATTGAACAGCGTGGACTTGCCGGCGTTGGTGTAGCCGACCAGCGACACGCGCAGGGCCTCGCCACGCTGGCGGGCACGACGGCGCGTGCGACGCTGGCGGTCCACCTTCTTCAGCCGTTCGCGCACCTTGCGGATCTTGTCGTCGATCATCCGCCGGTCCAGCTCCAGCTGGGTTTCGCCGGGGCCACCACGTACGCCGATACCGCCACGCTGGCGCTCGAGGTGGGACCACATCCGCACGAGGCGCGAGGCCTGGTGCTGCAGCCGGGCCAGCTCGACCTGCAGCTTGCCCTCGTTGCTGCGGGCACGCTGGGAAAATATTTCGATGATCAGTTCGGTGCGGTCGGCCACCTGCACCTTCCAGAGACGCTCCAGATTGCGCTGCTGGATGGCGCTGATGGGGTGATCGAACAGCACCAGGCCGATGCGCGCGGTACGCAGCTGGTCGGCAATGCGTTCGGCCGCACCGGAACCCAGATACAGGCCGGGATCGGGGCGGCTGCGGCGCAGCACCTCGCGCATGACGGGCTCGAGACCGGCCGAGCGGGCCAGCGCGTCGAGTTCGTCGAGATCGTGTGCTTCAAGACGTTCGCCCTGCGTGGCCACGGCCAGCAGGGCGGCGCGTTTGGGATCGGGGGCGTTCGGATCCCGGTGATTGGCAACGTACTGGTGCTTCAGTGGGAACCACCTTCGGCGGGGAACTCGATGGCGCGGCTGGGCACCACCGTGGAAATGGCGTGCTTGTAGACCATTTGCGTGACCGTGTTGCGCAGCAGGACGACATACTGGTCGAAGGACTCGATCTGCCCCTGCAGCTTGATGCCGTTGACCAGGTAGATGGATACCGGTACATGCTCCTTGCGCAACTGGTTCAGGAAAGGATCTTGTAGTTGTTGGCCTTTGTTGCTCATGGTTTTTCTTTAAGAACAAGGAAAGATCCGGCAGAGAAAACGGTGCGCGGCTCCGCAGCAGGACCGGGCGGCGGGCACGTTCTCCAGTGCCCGCAGAGGCCGGATCCCAGCACTTTACCTGATATGCGCCCTTTGCGCATGCCGCTGCGGGCTGCTTTACAACACCAGCACCCTTTATCGCGGCAGGTTACAGGCCGCCCTCCCGGATTGACGACCTGCAACCTTCGATGCGTCATGCAGTGCGGACGGTCCGGCACAGGTGATGAAGTGCCTGTCCTGTATGGTGAACGGCCCGACCCGCTCACCATGTCCGCCATGATTTGCGGCCGGCCAACGGGTTGGCGACCGAACCCGCTACGACTTGCGCCCGGCAAACGGGTTGGCGGCCGAGCGGAACTCGATGCGCAGCGGCGTGCCCTGCAGGGCCAAGCGCTCGCGAAACCACCCTTCGAGAAAGCGCCGGTAGCCATCGCCAATCTTGTCCAGCGAATTGCCGTGGATGACGATGACCGGCGGGTTCTGCCCGCCCTGGTGGGCATAGCGCAGCTTGGGCCGGAACGGACCGGTGCGCGGCGGCTGCTGGTGCAGCACGGCCGCATGCAGCATGCGGGTGAGCTTCGGCGTCGACAGCTTGCGGGTGGCGGCGGCACGGGCGTCGTCCACCGCCTTCATCAGCTTGTCCAGCGCGCGGTTTTTCAGCGCCGAAATGGTCAGCATCGGTGCCCAGTCGAGGAAATAGAGGCGCCGTCTGCATTCGGCCAGCACCTCGCGGCGCGCGTCGGCCGGCACGGCATCCCACTTGTTCAGCGCGATGACCAGCGCCCTGCCCGCTTCGAGGATGTAACCGGCAATGGCACTGTCCTGTTCGGAAACACCATCGACCGCGTCGATCATCAGTACGGCCACGTTGCAGTCCTCGATGGCCTGCAGCGTCTTGACCACCGAAAACTTCTCGACGGTGTCGTGCACCTTGCCACGCCGGCGCAGGCCGGCCGTATCGATCAGCTGGTAATCACGGTTGCGCCAGCGGAAATCGATGCTGATCGAGTCGCGCGTGGTGCCTGGCTGGTTGAAGGCGATCACGCGCTCCTCGCCCAGCAGCGCATTGATCAGCGTGGACTTGCCCCCATTGGGGCGGCCGACGATGGCCACACGAACGGGCTTCGGCGGTGCAGACGTGCCCGCGCCCCCCGTGCCCTCTGCCCCGTCCGGTGTCACAGCCCCGGCCGGCGCTGCCGTTCCTTCGGCCGCGCGTGCCCCGGCGTCCCCGGCCATGGCGGCCGCGGTGCCACCGGTGCCAGCATCCTGTCCGTCGCGCCCGGTGCCTGCGGCCGCATGGGCATCAGCGCCGGCGCCCGCCGGGAAAGCCTCTGCGGTATGGC
This sequence comes from Lautropia dentalis, assembly GCF_003892345.1. Taxonomy (GTDB): domain Bacteria; phylum Pseudomonadota; class Gammaproteobacteria; order Burkholderiales; family Burkholderiaceae_E; genus Lautropia; species Lautropia dentalis. Next base: position 1,329,143 of record NZ_RRUE01000001.1, on the reverse strand, counting down.
TGCCCTGCCCGGCTTCGACCTGCAGGCGCACGGCTTCCGCTGCCGCCACGGCACGGGCCTCGGCATCCAGCCGGGCCAGTTCTTCGGCCTGTTCACGGCGTGCTGCCTCCTCGGCCAGCCAGTCTTCCAGACAGGCATCCATCAGCGCACGCACCCCATCGCCATGGGTGGCGGAAATCGGCATCGGATCGCCCAGCCCCAGCGCATGGAACTCGGCAGCGGCCACGGCCCGGGCAATGCCCTCGGACTTGTTGACGGCCAGAATCACCTTGCGGGCGGTGCGGCGCAGCTCCCGGGCGATTTCCTCGTCGCGGGCGAGCAGCCCCTGGCGCCCGTCGACCACGAAAACCACCACATCGGCCTCGATGACGGCCTGCCGGGTCTGGCGGGCCATCTGCTCGGCCACGCCGGTGGCGGCGACCGGCTCGAAGCCGCCGGTATCGATCAGCACGACACGCTGGTCGTCGATGGTGGCCGAGCCATAGTGACGGTCACGGGTCAGGCCGGGGATGTTGGCCACCAGCGCATCACGCGAACGCGTCAGACGGTTGAACAGGGTGGATTTGCCGACGTTCGGCCGCCCCACGAGCGCGATAACCGGTACGGGAGTAGTCATGTTGGGCGCAGCGGGGGCTGCGGGAAGTCCATCTGGAACAGCCGGCCGGCGTGTCCCGTTTCCGGGAACTGCCCGCTGGCTGCGTTATGCGGCTGACCGGCGCGGCAGGGGCGGGTTCAGCGCAGTGCCACCGCCGCCACGGTGCCATCGAGTGTCTGCACGTAGGCCGTATCGTCCACCACCAGCGGCGGCGTGGCAAAGGCGGTATCGTCGATCTCGATGCGCGCCAGTGTGCTGCCGTCGTCCATCGACAGCACCGACAGATTGCCGAAGCGGTCGCCGAACAGCAGCCGCTTGTTCGGGGCGATCACCGGCGCCGACAGGCCACGGCGCACGTAGCCGTCCTGCCGCCAAACCGTGCCACCGCCCGGACGCAGCAGCTGGATGACCTCCCCGGCATCGACGATCACCAGATCCTCGTGATCGCCCGCCATGCCGGAGGCCGAGCTGAGCGCACGGCTCCACGACAGCTCGCCATCGAGCGTGCGCACGCAGGCCACCCGGCCCTGATAGGCCACCGCGCAGAGATCGGAGCCCATCATCACCGGCGCACCGACGATGTCGATCAGGCGTTCCAGCTCGGTGGCACCCAGCGACGAGGCAATGGCCGTATCCCAGCGCGGCACGCCGAAGCGCAGGTCCAGCGCCACCAGCCGCGCATTGGGCAGGCCGACGTAGACCGTGTCGCCATCGACCACCATGGGCGAACTCTGCCAGAGGTTGAGCAGCGCGGTGGGCGCCTGCCAGTTCCAGCGCTGCGAGCCCCCACCGCGTTCCAGTGCCAGCACCTTGCCCTCGATGGTACGGACCAGCACGGCAGAATCGGCCAGGATGGGTGCCGTGACCACTTCGCTGTCCAGCCGCACCTGCCAGCGCTCCTGGCCGTCGGGGGACAGGCCCAGCACCGTACCGTCGCGGTTGACCAGCACGACCAGTTCATCGTCGGCCGCCAGGCCGGCAATGGCTTCGGAGCGGACGCGGAAGGAACCGGCCTCGCGCCCGTCCCGACGCGACAGGCGGCGCACGGTGCCCTTCGCATCGACCACCCAGAGGGAATCGCCACTGACCACGGGCTGGAAGCCGGTCTTCGCCTCGCTGCCACTGGTGTTCTTCCAGCGCAGGCGGATGCGGGCGGCGTCGCCCTCGGGCTTGGGCACCGGATACGGAGGCGGTTCGGCCTTGTCGTCGCCGAACAGCGAGCAGGCCGACAGCGGCAGCAGCGTGGCCCCCAGAACGAGGCCACCCAGCAGGCGACGGCGCGACAGGCCGGCCGGCTGCACCGGGTGCGATGCCTGGGAGCCAGCATGATCGTCATGGGCCGTGAAACCGGCAGGTGTCAGGGTGCCGGTGGCATGCAGGGCACCGGCGGAACGGAGCGGGGTGCGGGCGCCGGCCATCAGTGAGCCACCGAATCGAGCTTGAACTGCACGAACTGCCGCAGCGAAGCCTGGCGCGGCAGTGCCTTCAGGGCCGCTTCCCAGGCCGCGCGGGCCTCGGCCGTCTTGCCCTGGGCCATCAGGATGTCGCCACGACGGTCGGCCACATTGCCGGCCATCTCGCCCTCGACCGGGCCGGTATTGCCGGCATCCAGGGTTTTGAGGGCGTCATCGTACTGCTTCTGGTCCAGCTGCAAACCAGCCAGCCGCACGGCGGCGATGGCCCGGAAGCCCGGCTCGCCCGTGCTCTTCATCACGTCCTGCAGGGCCGCCGTGGCGGCAGCGGCATCACCGGCCTTCGCATAGGCTTCGGCGGCGCGCAGGCCGGCCATGCCCGCATAGGCGGTACCCGAAAAGCCCTTCTGGATGGCCTGGTAGCGCTCACGCACCTGTTCGACCTTGCCGGCCTCGGCCGAACTGACCAGTCCGGCATATTCGGCTGCGGCATCCTGTGCGTGACTGTCCTGGTACCAGTTCCAGGCACGCCAGCCGGCAAAGCAGGCCAGCGCGATGACGGCCAGCCACATCAGGCTGTTGCCATACGTTTTCCAGAACGCCTTCAGTTCGTCGATCTGTTCCTGATCCTGAAGGTTGTATGCCATGAGTATTCCCTGTGATTCCCTGTGTCGGTGAGTCTGCTGTCCGGCGGCACGGCTGCGGGCATCGGGTGATGCACCCGCAGGCAGCCGGTCACGGACACGATCTGCGTATTGTGGACGAATCTGCGCGATGCTGCCGGCCTGATTTGCAAACAGGCAACCACGCCGGCTGCGCACGATGCTCCACGGGCGGGCGATTCCCGGCGAGCACAAGGGAGCCGGGGTGTCGCAGCACGTCTGCGAAACTGCCCTGCGATGGGGCGTCCATCGTACGCACGGAAGTCAGTCCGTCTGACCCAGCAGCGCGCGGGTGACGGCATCGGCCACGTCGTCGAGGCGGATGCGTTCCTGACGGCCGCCCTGCCCCGTCTCACCCTCGCGCAGCCACTTGAGCGTGGCTTCGCCGGCCCGAAGTTCGTCTTCGCCGATGATCAGCGCCAGCTGTGCCGCACTGGCGCCGGCCCGCTTGAACTGCGACTTGAAGCTGCCACCGCCCGCATGCATCAGCACCTCGATGCCACGGGCACGCAGTGCCTCGGCCGCACGCAGTGCCGCCGACATGGTGCCCTCGCCACTGCTGATGAGATAGACATCCAGCGACTGGGCATCGGACAGCCCGTCGGCCTGTTCGACCAGATCGAGCAGGCGTTCGACGCCGATGGCAAAGCCACAGGCCGGCGCCGGCTTGCCGCCGAGCATCTCGATGAGGCTGTCGTAGCGGCCACCACCACAGACCGTGGCCTGGGCGCCCAGCCGGTCTGTCACCCATTCGAACACGGTACGGTTGTAGTAGTCCATGCCGCGCACGAGCCGCGGGTTGAGTGTGGCGGGAATGCCCAGATCCGCCAGATAGCCGCGCAGCTGCTCGAAGTGCTCGCGCGATGGCGCCTCCAGATAGTCGATCAGCTTCGGCGCCTGTTCGATGATCTCCTGCATGGCCGGTGTCTTGCTGTCGAGGATGCGCAGCGGGTTGGCGTGCAGGCGGCGCCGGCCGTCCTCATCCAGCAGGTCGGCATGTCTTTCGAAGTGGGCGATCAGGTCCTGGCGGTGGCGGGCACGCTCGGGGGCATCGCCGATGGAGTTGATCTGCAGCTGCAGGCCTTCGAGGCCCAGGTCATCCCAGAGGCGCTGGCCCATGGCGATGACTTCGGCATCGACTTCGGGACCGGCAAGGCCCAGCGCCTCGACGCCCACCTGGTGGAACTGGCGGTAGCGGCCGCGCTGCGGGCGCTCGTGGCGGAACATGGGGCCAAGATACCAGAGGCGTTTGGGGCCATCGTAGAGCAGGTTGTGCTCGATGACGGCGCGCACGACGCCGGCGGTGCCCTCGGGGCGGAGGGTGAGGTCCTCACCGTTGAGGGCATCGCGGAAGGAGTACATTTCCTTCTCGACGATGTCGGTGACGGTGCCGAGGCCCCGGGCGAAGAGCTGGGTGGGCTCGACGATGGGCGTGCGGATCTGGCTGTAGCCGTAGCTGCGCGCCCAGGAGGCGACGATTTCCTCGAAGCGCTGCCAGCGCGGCGATGTCTGCGGCAGAAGGTCGTTCATGCCCTTGACGCCGGCCAGTTTCTGGACTGCCATGGATGTTCCTGTGAGGTTCCTGTTCGGTGTCCGGCTGGGGGTGCGGACGGGGGGAGGCCTGACATTCTATCGGAGAATGGGGGTGGGGCTGGTGTGCTGTGGGAAGACGGGTTCGGGTGGGGCGCTGTACCGGAATGAAAGACGGCTTCGGGTGGGGCGGCACGGGGAGCGGGGGACTCCTGCGGCTCATACGCTCACTGAAGCTTTGTTGCCCACGACTTGCGTCGTGGTCAACAAACCTTCAGCGCCAGGAGTGTGTCATGGACTTGTTCGTCCCCGCGCTGGCTCTGAATCCGTGTGCTGACAAGGCGCACTGCGCCGGCAAGGCTGGCCGCCTTGCCAAGCAGGGCAACGCAGGCAGCGCACGGATTCGGAGCCAGCCCGGAGGGAAACCCCCTTTGGGCGCGCATGACTGCGTTGGCAGTGCCTTGAAGCCATTGAGGATTCTGCGGCCCTGCCGCCTTGTCCTGCACACCCAAAGGGGGTTTCGCGGGGACGAACAAGTCCATGGCACACTCCAGACACTTTCTGACAATCGGGCTTCGCCCGACTGTCAGAAAGTCGTTCACGCGTACCGCGAAATCGCCGCAGGAGCCCCCCGCTCCCCGTGCCGCTTCACAAGTTGAACCGTTGCAGCTTCGACGAGAAGGGAACTGTTCTGAAGCGTGCCTGAACTGGGCGGGGTCCGCTGGGTCGTTCCATCCATGCATGCGCCGAAAGGAAGCTCCCCTGGGCACGCAGGTGTATGTTGATGGTGCTCCGAAGGCACAAGGGGGGTCTGAAGCTTTGCTACCTTGTCCTGCACGTCCCAAAGAGGGTGGCTGGAAATCCTGCACACCCAGAAGGTGCTGCTGGAAAGAATGAGTTCATGAGACGATCCAGGGGGCTCCCTACCCTTTCCGCTTGATGATGAACGCATTGTCGGCGTGGGCCATGCCGATCTTCGGGTAGTAGGCCATGGCGCCGGGGGCCGAGAGCAGGATCAGGGAGACCTCGTCGCCAAGCTGTTCCTTCGTGCGCTGGATCAGCGCCCTGCCTATGCCCTGCTTCTGGCAGCGCTGGTCCACGGCCAGATCGGACAGATAGCAGCAATAGGCGAAATCGGTAATCGAACGGGCCACGCCCACCAGCTCTTCGCCCTCCCACGCCGTCCACAGGATGTCCGCATGGTCGAGCATGGTCTGCAGGCGCCGCAGATCATGCGTGGGACGACGGATGCCCGAGCGGTCGAAGACGCCGGCAAGCTGTTCGGCCGTGATTGGTCTGTCATTGCAGTAATGGATCATGATCAAGAATATTACCCGAAGCCGCGCTGTATGAACCTGAAAAGCGCCCCGGGGAGCGGGTGGCTCACGCGGCGATTTCGCGGTACGCGTGAACGACTTTCTGACAGGCGGGCGAAGCCCGGTTGTCGGGGCGCCCCACTCGAAGCCATCTTCCATGAGACGGCAAGCCTCAAACAGCCACCGCCTCCTGCGCCTTCCCGTACCGTTTCACCACGTAGTTCTCGACGATGGCCTGGAACTCCTCGGCAATGTGATCGCCCTTCAGCGTCACCGTGCGCTCGCCGTCGATGAACACCGGCGCCACTGGCGACTCGTCGGCACCGGGCAGCGAAATACCGATGTCGGCGTGCTTGGATTCCCCCGGGCCGTTCACGATGCAGCCCATCACGGCCACATGCATGTTCTCGACCCCCGGATACTGCGAACTCCACACCGGCATCTGCTCGCGCAGATAGCGCTGGATGCGGTCGGCCAGCTCCTGGAAGAAGGTGCTGCTGGTCCGGCCACAGCCCGGGCAGGCCACCACCATCGGCGCAAACGAACGCAGGCCCAGCGACTGCAGAATCTCCTGCGCGACGATCACTTCCTTGCTGCGGTCACCGCCCGGCTCGGGCGTGAGCGAAATGCGGATGGTGTCGCCAATGCCCTTCTGCAGCAGCAGCGACAGCGCGGCCGACGAGGCCACGATGCCCTTGCTGCCCATGCCGGCCTCGGTCAGGCCCACATGCAGCGGATAGTCGCAGCGGCTGGCCAGTTCGGTATACACCGCCACCACGTCCTGCACGTTCGACACCTTGGCCGACAGCACGATGCGGTCGCCCGGCAGGCCGATGCGTTCAGCCTCCTGCGCACTCTCGATGGCGGACGTAACCAGTGCCTCGCGCATCACGGCCTGGGCATCCCACGGGTTGGCGCGTTTCGAGTTGGCATCCATCAGCCGGGCCAGCACGGCCTGGTCCAGCGAGCCCCAGTTCACGCCGATGCGCACCGGCTTGTCGTACTGGCAGGCGGCCTCGATCATGGCGCGGTAGTTGTCATCGCGCCTCGAACTGGAACCGACGTTGCCGGGGTTGATCCGGTACTTGGACAGGGCGGCCGCACACTCGGGGAAGTCGTGCAACAGCTTGTGGCCGTTGTAGTGGAAGTCGCCCACCAGCGGCACCTTGCAGCCCATGCGGTCGAGCTGCTCGCGAATGGCGCCCACCTCACCGGCGGCAGCGGGGGTATTGACGGTGATGCGCACCAGTTCGGAGCCGGCCTTGGCCAGCGCCCGCGTCTGGATGGCCGTGGCGATGGCCTCGGCCGTGTCGGTGTTGGTCATCGACTGGACGACCACCGGGCCATCGCTGCCGATCACGACCTCGTTGTCATCCCAGCGCACGCGCACCTGGCGGGTGCGGCGACGGGGGCTGGCGCCCACCGGCATGGGAATGGAGTCGTTGCTGTCGGCCATCGGCCGTGAGTCGCCTGCCTGTGCGGTCATCTTCCTGCGGGGGTGCTTCTCTCTTGCGTCACTCGGAGCCTGCCGTACCTGCAGCAGGCGTCTGATCGGCCGGCGCCCAGCTCCAGGTGACGGATTCGGTTACCTTGCCCGAGGAACGGCGAACGGCCGGGGTAGATTCTACCGACTTGCCGGACGCAAGAAACTGGTCGACCCAGTTTTGCGGCTGCCAGCGGGCAGAATCGGCACCAAACCACACGCCAGCACCGATCACGACGGCCAGGCCGGCCAGTCCGAAGAACCAGCGCCCGGCATGACTGCGGCCGGGCGGCACGTACTCGGCGCCCATGTCGGCCTGCAGCGCGGCCTGCGAATAACGCAGCCGCACGGTCAGCGGCGCCGGTTCGGCATACCCCCCCACGGTGGCCAGCAGCGGCGCCACATCCAGCCCCAGCAGCTGGCCGTAGTTGCGCAGCGCGGCCCGCACGAAGGCACGGCCGGGCAGCTCGTCGAAGCGCCCTTCCTCGAGCGCCGTGACCTGCCTCACTTGGAACTTGGTCTGGCGGGCCACATCCAGCCGGGTCCAGCGGCGGGCCTCGCGAGCCGACTGCAGGTCAGCCGGGGTGATGGCACGCGTGTGGTCACTGCCGGCTGCAGGCTGCAGCGCCCCCAGACCAGCAATGAATGGTCCGGGCGTGGACGGCGTGCCGGACAGGCCGGTTTCGTTCAGCGTGGCGGGTGCCATGTCACTGTCCTTCCCCATGCTGGCTTTCGCCATCTCACCGTCCCTGTCCATGCTGGCTTTGGCCATCCCACTGCCCTGCTCCATGCTGGCCACCGTGCTGATGATCGCCGCCATACGACTGGCCTTCACCGTGCTGCTGGTCACTGCCGTCGGACTGGCCCTGGCCATGCTGGTCGAGTTTTGCCACTTCCGGCGACTGCGGGAAGCGGTTGCGCAGCTGGACTTCGAGCTGGTCGGCGTAGCTGGTGTTGTTGCCCAGCTGCGCCACTCGAATGCCCTGGTACAGGGTTTCGGCCGTGGGCTGGTAGGTGGACAGCAGGCGGTCGGAATAGAACTTCGCCCGGTCGTAGGTACCACGCTTCAGGTACAGCTCGGCCAGATTGAACATGGCCACCGCATTGGACGGATCCAGCTTGAAGGCCTTGAGCAGGTAGCCCTCGGCACCACTGTCGTCACCCACCTGCATCAGGCAGATGCCGGCATTGTGCAGCGGCTTGGCCGGCGTGGCGTAGGTGTGGTCGGCAGCGGCCACGTCGAAGTAGCGGATGGCCTCGCGCTGGCGTCCGGTCTGGCACAGGTACCAGCCGTAGTTGTTGTTCAGTTCCGGATCCTTCGGCGTGAGCTTCAGGCCCTGGCGGAAGTTGGCATCGGCCCGCTCGCCATCGTTCATGGCGGCGTAGACCAGTGCGCGCATGCCCCAGGCGGCAGCGTAGTCGGGATCGATCTTGATGGCCTGGTCGATTTCCTGCAGGGCCAGCGGCATGTTGGCCGACTGGTAATGGCTGACCGCCAGCTCCAGACGGATGCGTGCACGACGGCGTTTCTCTTCGGCCGGCGAGACCTGGCTGCTGACCGACGACACGCTGTCACCCGAGGAGCCACCGGCGGGCGAACCGCCGCCCTTGTTGTTGACCGTTTCGGTGGTGACGCAACCAGCCATGCCCAGGCCGAGCGCCAATGCCAGAATCAGTTTTGCTTGCAGCTTCATTGTTCCATCCGTGAAAAACGTCGATCCATCCGTGATGATGCCCTGCCCGTGGCCGTGACGCCATGGCGCGCACGCCACAGGATACCGTCTGCCTGCACCCGTCCCACCACTTGTCGGGAGACCGACCCTTTTACGGGCCGCTGCAGGCAGTTCTGGTGCCCTTCCCCTGAACGCAGGCACGCCGGCCCCGTGACGCGCACCGGTTTACGGCCACCTGCTCGCAAGGCAGCGTCGTGCCCCACACCGGCATCCGCGTGCCCCAACGGGGCAGACAGGCCAGCCCCCGGCAGGACAGCGCCCCGGAAAACAGGCCAGCACTCACAGGAGGCCACCTGCCCGCCGGGAACTCAGGCGCCGGCCCCCTGGGTGGCCAGCACCTTCTCGGGACGGTGGATGCGCACCGTGCGCTCGCGCAGCCGGGTGCGGTCCACCACCTCGCCGGCCAGCTGGCCACAGGCGGCATCGATCTCGTCGCCGCGCGTGCGCCGCACGGTGGTGACGATGCCGGCCCGCAGCAGCACTTCCGAAAACTGCCGGATGGTGCGGTCGGACGAGCGGTTCAGCCCCGAGTTGGGAAACGGGTTGAACGGAATCAGGTTGAACTTGCAGGGTACATCGGCCACCAGCGACACCAGTTCGTGCGCGTGCTTCACCGTGTCATTGATGCCGTTGAGCATCACGTACTCGAAGGTGATGAAATCGCGCGGCGCCACCTTCAGGTAGCGCTGGCAGGCGGCCAGCAGTTCCTTCAGCGGATACTTGCGGTTGAGCGGAACGAGCTGGTCACGCAGCGTATCGTTGCTGGCATGCAGCGAAACCGCCAGTGCCACCGGACAGTCGTCCGACAGGCGGTCGATGAGCGGCACCACGCCGGAGGTGGAGACCGTCACACGGCGGCGCGACAGGCCGTAGGCGTGGTCGTCCAGCAACGCCCGCAGCGCCGGCAGCAGCGCACCATAGTTGAGCAGGGGCTCGCCCATGCCCATGAAGACGATGTTGCTGATGGGGCGTTCGGCGCCACCGTCGTCGAGGTCTTCGTCCATGCGTGCCATGTCGTCGGACCCGTTCCAGCGCGGCTGGGCGCCGGGCTGGCGCAGCAGCTGGTTGGCCAGCCAGATCTGCCCCAGGATTTCGGCGGTGTTGAGATTGCGCGAAAAGCCCTGTTTGCCGGTGGAGCAGAAGCTGCAGTTGACCGCACAGCCGGCCTGCGACGACACGCACAGCGTGCCACGCCGCGCCTCGGGAATGAACACGGCCTCGACCGCGTTGCCGCCACCCACGTCGAACAGCCACTTGCGGGTGGAATCGCGGGCGGTGTGATCCTTCAGCACGCCGGGGGCCCGGATGAGGGCCTGATCCTGCAGGCGCTCGCGAAAGACCCGCGCCAGATCCGTCATGGCCGACCAGTCGGAGACGCCGCGCTGGTGCACCCAGCGCATCAGCTGCTGGGCGCGGAAGGGTTTTTCACCCAGGCCAGCACAGAATTCCAGAAAACCCTTGCGGTCCAGCCCCAGCAGGTTGACGGGGCCGGCGGCCTTGCGGGCCACGGCCGTGGCCCCCGGCATGCGTGAGGTGGCTGGTGCACTGGCAGCACCCGCTGTGCTGGCGGGGCCGGCTGTTTCTGCTGCGCCCTCTGGTTGCGCAGCACCTTCCAATGCAGCCGCGCCGGCAGACCCACCGGCCATCCCATGAGGGGCACCGGCACCACCGGCGCCTGCAGGGTCTTCGGCCAGCCCGGCACGGGCCAGGGCCTGTTCACCCGGCGAAAGTGCCACGATGGCCGCAATGGCGGCGCGCGAAGCTTCGTCCGTCCGGTCGGTGGCCTCGCCGGCGGCCACCTGGGCCGAGACGATGGCCGGCCCCCGGACGGTCCGGGGGGGCGTGACCCCGGGCGCTGCACCGGGTGCAGCGCCACTGGCCGCACGGGATATCTGGCCGGATGCGCGCGCGCCGACGCCACCGGCTGCCGGAGCGGATGCACACGCACCGGCACTGCCGGATGCGTGGGCGCGCGCAGCAGACGCAGAAACGGCGCCAGCCTGCGGCGGCGCTTCGGGAATGGTGGAACGGGGTCCGTTCTGGACCGGTACGGCTTCCATGTCGATGACTCCTGACATCATTCCGAAACGGCTGCACACAAGGCGGCGCCGTCAGGCCGGGCAGCAAACGCCGCCCGGCACACGCGAAACACGATGCTCAGCGCGAGCAGATCTGCATCGATGGGAAGAAGAAGGCGATCTCGTTGGCCGCCGTTTCGGGAGCGTCGGAGCCGTGCACGGCGTTGGCGTCGATGCTGTCGGCGAAGTCGGCGCGGATGGAGCCTTTTTCGGCTTTCTTGGGATCGGTGGCGCCCATCAGCTCGCGGTTGCGCAGGATGGCGTTTTCACCTTCCAGCACCTGCACCATGACGGGGCCGGAGATCATGAAGGCGACCAGGTCCTTGAAGAAGGGGCGCTCCTTGTGGACGGCGTAGAAGGCTTCGGCTTCGGCCTTGGAGAGCTGCATCATGCGGGCAGCGACGACTTTCAGGCCGGCGGATTCGAAGCGGGCGAGGATCTGGCCGATGACATTCTTGGCCACGGCATCGGGTTTGATGATGGACAGGGTTCTTTCGACAGCCATGGGTAGCTCCGTTGTGGCCCGGTGCGCCAGAGGGCGGCGGGCGGCTTGATTTGGGACAAAGGACACACGCCCTTTGCTGGGTCAATCTTGCATTATAGCCGGAATGAACGGCGCTTACACCGTCACGGACGGTCAATCGGGAACGGAAGGGTGACCCCTGGCTTTGCGACCCGTGTTGCCGACAGGCAGGAGGCGGCTTACGGGCGACTTGCGGGCAGGGCGACGCGGGGAGCGGGAGACTCCTGCGGCTCATGCGCTCAGCCCGTTTTTGACGTCCACGACCTTCGTCGTGGCCGGCAAAAACAGGCGCCTGTGAACTTTTTTGCCCTGTGGGCAAAAAAGGTTCCACGGCTACCGCGAAATCGCCGCAGGAGCCTCCCGCTCCCCATGCCGCTTCCAGGATTCGCCCATGGCGACTTCGACGGGGGCTGATGCTGCGGCAATGTCGCTAGAACTGACTGCCCCCCACCTGCCGGCTGACCCCTTGTGGCACTGCTCTCTCGCCACCATGTGTAAGGAATGATTCCCCGGCCGACCAGAGTAGCCGACAGGCCGCCGAAAAGCGGAAAACTGTCAACCGAAACAGCAGGTTGCACGTCTATAATGGTCGCAGCATGTCATGACCCCATGGGTTTCTGTACAGACCCATGCGTTCATGACATGTTCCACTGGCCCATTGTCTGACTTTGGCCCCCTTTCCCCTTCCGGAGACCATTCCATGGCGATCGACCAACTCTCCCCCCACTATCAGGATGCTGCGGTCAGCACCGAAACCCGCAACCGCGTGCTGCGCAACACCTATGGCCTGCTGGCCCTGTCGATGATTCCCACCGTCATCGGCGCCTGGGTCGGCATTGCCACCCGCTTCTCCCTCTTTGCCGGCAGTCCGGCCATCGGCTTCATCGCCTTCCTGGCCATCGCCTGGGGCTTCATGTTTGCCATCAACCGCTACAAAAACAGCAGCGCCGGTATTCTACTGCTGCTGGGCTTCACCTTCTTCATGGGGCTGATGCTCTCGCGGCTGCTGGGTTACGTACTGGGCATGGCCAACGGCACCTCCATCGTCATGATGGCCTTCGGCAGCACGGCCGCCATCTTCGGTGTCATGGCTACCATCGCCACCGTCTCGAAGCGTGACTTCTCCGGCATGGGCAGCTGGCTGTTCGTCGGCATGATCGTCATCCTGCTGGCGGCGTTCGCCAACATCTTCCTGCAGATCCCGGGCATGATGCTGGCCATCTCGGCCCTGAGCACCGTGGTGTTCTCGCTCTTCATCCTGTTCGATCTGAACCGGGTCGTCACCGGCGGCGAGACCAACTACGTGATGGCCACGCTGTCGGTCTACATCAGCCTGTACAACGTGTTCAGCAACCTGTTGGCACTGTTCGGCATCGGCGGCGGCAACGACTGATCACCCCACCCCGTCAGTCAGGCCGCCCCTTGGGCGGCTCGACCCCCTCGCAAGAAACCGGCTTTGATCCTCTGATCCGGCCGGTTTTTTGTTGCCTGTGTGTTGCGGCCCCCGGGCACGCCAGCGTGGCGCGAGGAAACAACCCTAAATCCGGGGTTACCCCCTCCGGAAACTGGAAGCCACAGGCAGTGAAACACGACTGCACAAGATGTGTGTGAACGCTTTTTGGCGCGGGATTGGGGAGGCAGAAGACATCCTCTTCCGGCAATGGCAGGGCTATTGGAATGGGATTTCCGCAGAACCTGCGCACTCAGGGGCGATTGATGAAGTAATACAGCGAGGTGACGATAAAAACCTGCCCTACAGAAATGATGATGGTGAGGTAGAGAGGAAAGGAGACGACATGATTTCTGTCCAGAATAAACATGGCAACGCTAGCGAGGATGAAACCGGTTGCCACCGTGATGCCTCCTGGGCTGAAACAACCAAGTCTGCCCATGCTGGTGCCCATGGCGAACAGGCACATGTAGTATGCAACAAGGATAATCAGTATGTGATCGGGAATATATATTTGCATTGCAAACCTCTTTCTGAATGGAGAGGAAATGTTGGGGCTCGCATATCTCCTTAAGTATATGGTTTCCGGATGGACGCCATTCCGGATCATGAGCTGCGCTCATGATCCGGTCCATGCTTCTCCCGATTTACTACTTGCCCAGCTCGTAGGCTGCGTAGCCAATGGCTCCGCCCACCACTGCGCCGCCCAAACCACCAACGACTGCACCGATTGGACCACCGAAAGTACCCATCGAGCCGCCGATCTTTGCCCCCTCTACTGCTCCGGCCACACCGAAACCGGCTGCTCCAACGGCCGTCGCGCCACTCCGGTCACCACCGGAAATCATGTCTATTTCATTCATGTTCAGATCACGCATATTTACCTCCTGGAAAGTTGCGGATTGAAATTGCACCCGGAAATCCGGGCATGAGTCATGTGCACAGATGGACACCAGCCTGCCCTGTGCCAATGCCTTTCAGGGCAGACATTCACCTAAGCCCGATGAATGCCTGCCCGACCATGCCAATATCCTGCCAGTCAGGGGCGATCAATGATGTAGTACAGCAATGTCGAGATGAAGGCTGGCCCAGCGGAAATCATGATCGTGAGGTACAACGGAAAGGAAACGATACGCCTCCTGTCCAGAATAAACAAGGTAGTACCGGCCAGAATATAACCAGCCGCCAGCGTGATGCCTCCCGGGCTGAGATAGCCAATTCCGCCCATACTGCTGCCCACGCCCATCAGAACGATGTAGTACGTGTAGAGAAAAATCCTTATGCGACTTGGGACGCGTATATGTGTTGCGGAACTGTTTTCAGTTGATTCGTGAGTGCTGGGCTGCATGAATTTCCTGAGACATTCGGTTGTTCGGTCAGACGGAAGCTGATTTCAGGTTTGAATCAGCGCAGGCGACTTCCCGGTTGATTCCTTTCTGGATCATGAGCCATGCTCATGATCCAGTACAGAATTCTTTCCTGATTACTACTTGCCGAGTTCATAGGCTGCGTAACCAATGGCGCCACCCACTACTGCGCCACCCAGACCGCCGACCACAGCGCCAATGGGCCCACCGAAGGTACCCATGCTTCCGCCGATCTTCGCGCCTTCTACCGCTCCAGCCACCCCGAAGCCAGCTGCCCCAATGGCCGTGGCATCTCCCCGGTCGGCCCCGGAAACGGCGTCGATTTCATTCATGTTCAGATCACGCATTGGTTTATCTCCTTGAAAATTGCGGATTGAATTTGCACGCAAGGGAGGGGGTATTTCGCTGCATCACCCGGGCAGGCACAGGTGGAGTTTGATCGCGAGCAAACCATACGACTCCGCCGCGAATACCGGTTTCGTTTCCCGTTTGCGTAGCCGCATCCTAACATCGTGATTTTCCAGAACTGGACCAGCTCTCCCCAATAAAAATGGGTCTTCGCGGATCAGTGTGGATGACCTGGAGGGTGGAATCGGCGTTTGACGCCTGAAATCAAGGACTTTACAGCACAGATGATGATGTCGTATCGTGCATCGATACTGGATCGAGGTGCTGTGCATGAAAACAGGTCGCAGTCTGAGGGAACTTTTGTCCGTTCCCGGCTTCGTGGCATCGGCGAGGTTGAAGGGAATCTTCGGGGACCCCAAGGCGAGAGTCGTGCAGCTGAGACGCCGAAAAAAACGGCCATTTGCTCAAATTGCGGGCAGCGCTGCCGGGGGCGTTACGACCAGCGGAGGTGCCGTGTGCGGGATCTTCGGGTGGCAGGCTGGGTGGTGTACCTGGAGTTCGAACGTTGGCGGGTACGGTGTTCGGGGTGCGGTGGCGTGCATGTAGAACGGCTTGACTGGCTGGCGCAGAATCCACGCTATACCGAGCGCTTTGCGCTGCATGTCGGCAGGTTGTGCACGAGCATGAGCAACAAGGCCGTGGCAGAGCTGGAGCGGCTTCACGACAGCACGGTGAAGGATCTGTCGAAGCTGTACATGCAGGAACAGGTTCGTCGTGCCGGTCGGCTCAGGCCCAGAGCGATAGGCATCGATGAGATAGCGGTCAGAAAGGGGCATGACTATCGCGTGGTGGTCAGTGATCTGGACCAGGGCAGACCGATATGGATGGGCGGCAACGGACGCACGCAAGCCGATGTGGAGCAGTTCTTCGCCCAGCTGGGGAGCAAGGCAAGCGATGGCATCGAGCTTGTGGTGATCGACATGTGGCGCCCGTTTCGCAACGCGGTGCGCGACAAGGCTCCTAACGCAGCGATCGTGTTCGACAAGTTCCACATCATGCGGCATCTCTCGAAGGCGCTCGATCAGGTCAGGCGCGACGAGTACAAGCGTCTGCAAGGCAAGGACAGGTCGTGGATCAAGGGGCAGCGCTATACGCTGCTGTCGGCACGGGAGAACCTGACATTGGAGGGACGGCAGGCACTCAAGAAGCTGCTGGCAGCCAATCGGCGGCTGAACACGGCCTACCTGCTGAAGGAGTCGTTTGGGCAGCTGTGGAGCTACAGAACCGAGCGCGGTGCCAGGGCGTTCTTCGAGCGCTGGAAACAGAGCCTGCGATGGCAGCGTCTTGAACCGTACCGAAAGTTTGCCGAAATGATAGAGCGGCACTGGGATGGCATTGCCGCCTACTGCCGACCCGAGAACAAGGTCAGCCTGGGGATGGTGGAGGGGCTGAACAACAAGATCCGGGTCATTCAGCGCAGTGCTTACGGATACCGGGATGAGGACTATCTGAGGCTCAAGGTCATTGCCAGTTTCCTGCCCCCGCTACCCGAAAACGCCCGATTGCACCCACACTGATCCGCGAAGACCCATAAAAATTATGGTTTTTGATACGTGATGTTTCTTCAAATATCACAGGATTTGTCGTGCAACAGTCAATGTCGTCTGATGCCATTTTATTTCAGCTCATGTCGTACGGGACAAATGGTGCTCACCTCGCTCCCACCGATATCGCAACAGCCTCCGATCCGGATCATTTGCTGCGCTGGCAGCCACGTCGGCATGGGACTCCTCTGAGCAAAGTCTCATCGTCGCCAGTGAACTATGTCGCGTTCAAGATGCAGAGCACCGCGTGCCTGTGATTTTTGTTGTCTGTCCGTTACGGACACACCTCCCCGGCAAGTCGCAAGCCCCGGGCGACGGATTGCTTCTTTCGCAACTTCGCACAGTCGCGCCGCGCAGCAGCAGCCATAACCACAGCGCGAGGCCTCTCCCAGCGCGCCAGCGCGGCACGAAGAAGCAACCCGCAGTCCGGGGCTTCCCCCACCGCAAGCATCCTCCAGAAACTGCAGTCCGGGGGTCTGCGTCAGCGCGTCAGCAGCGCAATCGACTCCACATGCCCCGTATGTGGGAACATGTTGGCCACCCCCGCCTTTTCGACCGTCCAGTGCCCCTCGTGCACCATCAGCCCCAGATCCCGCGCCAGCGTCGCCGGATTGCACGACACATACACCATTCGCGCCGGCCGTGCCGCCACCGGCAGCGCCGCCAGCACCCGTGCCACCGCCAGCGCCCCGTCGCGGGGCGGGTCGATCAGCAGCCGGTCCACGCCACCGAACGCGTGCCAGTCATTTGTCGTGAATTCGAAAAGGTTGGCCATGCGAAACTGCACGCCCCCCTTGCCCGGCGCGGCCCTGAGCACCTGCCGGTTGGCCTGTGCATTCCGGCGCCCCCGCTCGACCAGGGCGTTGACGCCCTCCACGCCCAGCACCTGCCGCGCCCGGGTGGCCAGCGGCAGCGTGAAATTGCCCAGCCCGCAGAACAGGTCCACCACCCGGTGATCGGGCTGCACGTCCAGCATCTGCACCGCGCGTGACAGCAGCTGCCGGTTGATGCCGGCATTGACCTGGGTGAAATCGGTTGGACCGAAGGGAATGCGAATGCCGAATTCCGGCAGCTCGTAGGCCAGCGCCGACACGCCCTCCGGGTTGCCCTGTGCATCACACAGCAGCCGGGCCGAATCCGGGCCCCCCGGCTGCTGCCAGATCTCGGCGCCGTGCTCGCGTCCGAAGGCGAGCAGCCGCCGGTGATCGTCCGCAGTCAGCGGCAGCAGGGTCCGGAACACCAGCGCCAGCGGATGGTGGGGGGGCTGCGCACAGTCACCAACCGCCACCTCGATCTGCGGCATGCGGTTGCGGATGGACAGCGCGCCCACCAGGGCATGCAGGGCCGGCAGCATGTCCGACACCTTCTGCGGCAGGATGGCACATTCCTGCAGGTCGGTGACGTAGCTGGATTTTTTCTCGTGAAACCCGATCAGCACCCCGCCCTTCGAGGGCACGTCCCGCACGGCCAGGCGGGCGCGGAAGCGGTAGCCCCAGGTGGGGCCTTCCATCGGCGGCAGCATCTGGGCGGGCCGTACGCGCCCCAGGTGCCAGAGCGTGTCTTCGAGCACGCGCTGCTTGTAGGCCACCTGGGCACGCAGATCGGCATGCTGCAGGTTGCAGCCACCGCAGATGCCATAGCTCGGACATCGGGGATCGATGCGGTTGGGATTGGGCTGTGCAATGCGCTGGATGTCGGCCACGTCGAAGCGGGGCTTGCTGCGCAGCACGCGCGCCTCGATCTGCTCGCCGGGCAGTCCGCCCTGCACGAACACCACCTTGCCGCCGGCATGGGCAATGCCCTGCCCGTCCAGATCCACCGATTCGATCCGGACATTCAGTAGCCGGGGTGGTTCCGCACAGGCCAGGTCAACCATGGTCGTAGTGAGAGGTGCAGGAACGGGAGCGTCCATGGGGACCGCCCCACCGTTGGGCGCAGGCCTGTTGTGAGCAGTTACAGGGACGGGCCCTGATACAGGCGCAGACCAGGGCGCCGGGGCGGCACCCGGCCGCGACGGGCGACGCGAATGGCCGCTACCAGCGCGCGAGCTACCCCTGCCGTCGCGTGAGTTGCCACTGCCGGCGTGTGAAGAGGATTTGCCCCGGCGATGCTGCCTGCCCGGGGCGCTGGTGGAAGAAGCCTGCACGCCGGCGCGTGTCCTGGACCTGTTCATCCCCACGCTGGCCTGGATCAGCGTTTGGGCAGCACGCCGGCAGGGTCCACCGGCTTGCCGGCCTGGCGAACCTCGAAGTGCAGCGCGCTCTGGTTGCCACCGGCCGTGCCGAGTTCGCCGATCTTCTGTCCACGGGTGACCTGCTGGCCTTCCTTCACGGCCAGGCTGCGGTTGTGGGCATAGACCGACAGCATCTCGTTGCTGTGTTTGATGATGATGAGGTTGCCGTAACCGCGCGGCCCTTCTCCGCTGAAAATGACCTTGCCGTCGGCCGCGGCCTGCACCGCCTCACCGGTCTTGCCAGAGAGCAGCAGCCCCTTGTTGTTCACGCCATCGAAGCCCTGCAGCACGCTACCGGCGAGGGGCCAGCTGAAGCGCACGCCATCGAAGTTGCGCGTAGCGCTGGGCACGGCAGGAGTCTTGCCCGCTGCCGGCTGGGATTCAGCAGCGGCCCCGGCCCTGTCGGCCGCAGCCTGCGTACCGGCAGGGGCGCTTTTGCCCTTGCCGATCTCGCCGGGAGCCGTCACCGGACTGGCCACGGCAGCGGACGCCGCGGCACCGGCTGCACCAGCCGCCGCACCTGCACGTCCACCCTGGTCACGGGCGCCGGCCTGACCCGCCTGCGGGGCACCCGGTGCACCCTGGGCGGCACGGCCAGCACCTGCGGCAGGGTTGCCGCCACCGGCCTGACCGGCCGCGCCCATGCCCACGGCACCGGTCTGTACGGCCCGGGCCACCTGTTCGGCGCGGGGCAGCGGCGGACGTGGTGTGCCGTAGGCGCGCTTGATGCCCTGCGGCCCCACCTTCACGCCGACATCGTCGGGCAGGCCCCAGCGTCCGGGTGTGTTGATGGCGCCCTGGTAGATCGGGGTGACCTGGGCGGTATCGACCGCCTCGCCCTGTCCGCGGCCCGCCTGGCCGTCGGCGGAGGGCTGACCATAGCCGCTCTGGCCCAGCGGACCGGGACCGCCGGGATGCTTCGACACGTCACCGGGCAGCGTCTGGACCGTGGTCGTCCGGCTCTTTTCCGGCATGGGGGTGCGGTGCACCACCGGTGCCGGGCGGGTGGCGGCACAGCCGGCCATCAGCACGGCCAGCGAGGCCACCAGCAGCGGGCGCGTCTGTCTGTTGAGCGCATCGAGTTTCAAGATCATTCCTCCGTCTTAACCACCGGCGTTTGGGGACACCGAAAGATACCCGAAACGCCGACCCCCTGCCCTAAGTTCCCGTTTCGTACGCCCAACGCGCACTTTGCGGAGACAGACGGGCTACAACGCACGCCAGCCATGCGCGACGAAAGGGCGTTTCCCTCCGGGCTGGCTCCAGATCCCTGCGCTGCCAGCGTTGCCCTGCGTGCCAGGGCAACCAGTCTGGCCTGCGCGCTGCCTTTTCAGCACACAGACCATGGGCCAGCGCAGGAACGAATGCGTTCATGAACACCCTAACGTGCCACCCCGGCACGCAGCGGCACGAATCGTACCGGATCCAGCACCGTCAGCGACCAGTCTTCCTGGCTGACACGGTCGACGACATGGAGCGTCTGGACATCACTGTCGGGAGCCTTGACCGGTGCCACCAGGCGCCCGCCCACGGCCATCTGCCGCAGCCAGTCCTTCGAGATCGACTCGCTGGCGGCCGCACTGATCACCACGTCGTAGGGCGCACCGGCGGTGACGCCTGCCGTACCGTCTCCGAAGATCAGCCGCAGGTTGGGCAGCCGGAAGGGACGCACGTTGACCTTGGCCAGCTCGTGCAGCCAGTGTACCCGCTCCACCGACACCACATCGGCAAACAGGCGGGCCATCACGGTGGCCTGATAGCCGCAGCCGGTACCGATTTCCAGTGCCCGCAGCCGGCGCACCTCCTGCGGACGCACGGATTCTGCCAGCAGCCACAACATGCGGGCGACCGTGGACGGCCGGGAGATGGTCTGGCCATGACCGATGGGCAGGGCCACGTCCTCGTAGGCGCGGCTGGCCAGCCCCTGCTCGACGAACAGGTGGCGCGGCACCTTCTTCATGGCGCCCAGCACGAGATCTGAATCGATGCCCTGCGCGTGCAGCTGCTCGACCATGCGCAGCCGCGCACGCTCGGAGACCAGACCGTCGCTGTCGGAACGCTGGATCAGGCCAGCCATTGCCGCGTCTTGTCCAGCTGGGCGCGTGCGGTCAGGTCGATCTGCAGCGGGCTGATCGAGACCTTGCCGTGGGCCGTGGCATGAAAATCGGTGCCCGGGCCGTTGTCCTGCTCGGGGCCGGCCTTGCCGATCCAGTACACCGTCTCGCCGCGCGGATTCTGCGCCGGAATCACGGGTTCGCTGTGGTGACGGCGCCCCAGGCGCGTGACCTCGAAGCCCTGCAGTTCCGTATAAGGCACGGCCGGGATGTTGACGTTGAGCAGCACCGGTTCCTGCCAGGGGCTGGCCAGCTGGCGCTGCACCAGCTCGCGGGCCACGCGCACCGCCGTGTCCAGATGCGGGTAGCCCTTTTTGACCAGCGAGAACGCAATGGCGGGAATGCCCAGCAGGTACCCTTCGGTGGCAGCCGCCACCGTGCCGGAATAGATGGTGTCGTCACCCATGTTGGCACCGTCGTTGATGCCGGAGAGCACCAGATCGGGACGATGCTCGAGCAGACTGGTCACCGCCACGTGCACGCAGTCGGAGGGTGTGCCGTCGACGAAATGGAAACCATTGGCTGCCTGCCGGACCGTGAGCGGACGGCTCAGCGTCAGCGAGTTGGAGGCACCGGAACGGTCGCGCTCCGGGGCAAAGACGATGATGTCGGCCAGATCGGCCAGTGCGCCGGCCAGCGCCTCGATGCCGGGCGCAAAATAGCCGTCGTCATTACTGATCAGTATTCGCATCAGGGCATTCTATCAATGCGCGGCCCGCCACTGGTACTGCCGGCAGGGCGGGCGTGGCATCGATGCAGCGCAGGATGCGTCTTTTCGGGGATAATCCCGGCCACTCCAGCACTTTCCGGCTCGCTCGAAGCCCGCATTCCGGCTCCTCTTCACGAAACACGCCGCCATGTCCACCGAACCATCTCCCATCCCTGCCCCGTCCCGTGCCGCGCTGCAGGCAGCCTGCCAGCGCTGGCGGCTGCTGTCGGTGGCCCAGGTGGCCGGCCTGATCGTGCTGGGCAGCCTGTGGGAACTGTGGCTGGCGCCGCTGAAGCCGGGCGGCTCGCTGCTGGTGTTCAAGGTGCTGCCGCTGGTGTTCGTGCTGCCCGCGCTGATCCGCGGCTGGGTCAAGCCCTACCAGCTCTGGACCATGCTGATCCTGCTGTACCTGTGCGAGGGCATCGTGCGTGGCATGAGCGACCCGAACGGCCTGTCGGCCACCCTGGGCTGGCTGGAGGCGCTGCTGTCGGCGGGCTCCTATGTAACGCTGATGCTCTATGTGCGCACCTACCGGCAGATGGTGGACCCGGACGGGGCAAAGCGCAGGAAACGCAGGGCACGCTGATCAGCCTTCGCGCCCGGCCAGCCGTTCTGCCTGCCGGGCCGCTTCGGCCTCGACCTGGGCACACACGGTGCGCAGCCACTGCGGATCGTTGCGGGCCAGCGCCTGCGGGTCACTGAGCTGGCGCCGCCAGATTCGCGCCGCCGGCTGGCCATGGTAGAGCCCCAGCACATGGCGGGCCAGATGGCGCAGTTCCACGCCCTGCGCCGCCCCGCGTTCCAAATAGCCGACCAGCGCATCGACGACAGCTGCACGGGTGAGTGCCGCATTGCCTTCGGGCAGTGCTGCTGCTGAACTGGCTACGGATGCACGCGTCACCGCCGACGGAGGTTCATCGATCACGCCACGCAGCCCGCTCACAAAAGCCTCGTCCACCTCGGCATGCGCCGCCAGCCACGCATCCACACCAGCCAGCAGCCAGGGCTCGTGATAGGCCTTGCGGCCGTACATCAGCCCGGTCAGCGGCTGCAACGGCCGGCGGGCTGCTGCCAGCGCCGTCAGGGATTCCAGATGTACCGGGTCTACCGCCGGCACCGCAACTGGCGCCCCGGCCATTGCAGGAACGGCCGGCGTGGATGACGGCGCCCCCACCTTTGCAGAAGGAACCGACGCTGCATGGGCCGGATCGGTCGCCACCGCCAGCCCCATGGCCAGATCCTGCAGACCGCCATTGAGTTCGAACGCGCAGTGCGAAAAATCCTGCGCCAGCCGGTGCACCACTGCGTAGCGCAGCGGTGGAATCTCGCGATTGGCCTTCGGATCCAGCCCGTCCAGCCAGGCATTGCGCGCGTGCACGATAAAGCGCCGGCAACCCGCCGCCGCCACCGTTTCCACGAAGCGGTACACGAAGGCGTAATCCTCATGCCGGTCGATACCGATGCGATGCTTGACCGTGACCGGCACAGGCACCACGGCCTGCATGGCGGCCACGCAGTCGGCCACGCGCTGCGGCTCGGCCATCAGGCAGGCCCCAAAAGCCCCCTCCCGCACCCGGTCGCTGGGGCAGCCGCAGTTCAGGTTGATCTCGTCGTAGCCATAGGCCACGCCCTCCCGGGCCGCACGCGCCAGCAGCTGCGGGTCATTGCCCCCCAGCTGCAGCACCACCCGCTCACCCTCCTCACCCCGGCCCAACAAATGGTCCAGATCGCCATGTGCAATGGCCTGCGCCGTGACCATTTCGGTGTACAGCCATGCCTGCCGTGACAGCAGCCGGTGAAAGCTGCGACAGTGCCGGTCCGTCCATTCCATCATGGGTGCGACCGAGACGCGGAAGCCGGCGGGCAACGCTGGTGAGGCAGCGTTGTTTGAAACGGAGGAAACGTGAGACATCGAAGGTGCTGCGTCCGTTGGGATCAGCGTGGATTCTAGAACGTGTCATGTCCTCGCCAATGCATGCCGGGTCCTCTGTTCATGGAAGACGACTCCGATGTGGGACGCGCCCCGGAGCAGGACGTCCCTGCGGCTCATACGCTCACTGAAGCTTTGTTGCCCACGACCTGCGTCGTGGGCAACAAACCTCCAGGGCTAAAACACTTTCCGACAACCGGGGCTGCGCCCCGCCTGTCAGAAAGTCGTTCACGCCTACCGCGAAATCGCCGCAGTGACGTCCCGCTCCGCGGCGCTTGGTGCCTTGCGGGGATCAGACCGGGGTACATCCCTGCCCTCACGCTCAATTGCTCCATCGCCACACCGCTTTGACGGCAAGACGCCTTCAAAAAATAACCAAACACCACCCGAATAAAACCGCACTCAGGGGCAGATAATCAATCAGACTTTGACAAAACCCTGACACAGGAAACGACAACACAAACCAACGAACACAACAGCAGAAAACCAGAAAAGTCACCAATGCCCTTTGACTCCAGCCAAAGCATCAAAGAAACCGGCAAAAAAATGAGGGTCTTCGCGGATCAGTGTGGGTGCAATCGGGCGTTTTCGGGTAGCGGGGGCAGGAAACTGGCAATGACCTTGAGCCTCAGATAGTCCTCATCCCGGTATCCGTAAGCACTGCGCTGAATGACCCGAATCTTGTTGTTCAGGCCCTCCACCATCCCCAGGCTGACCTTGTTCTCGGGTCGGCAGTAGGCGGCAATGCCATCCCAGTGCCGCTCTATCATTTCGGCAAACTTTCGGTACGGTTCAAGACGCTGCCATCGCAGGCTCTGTTTCCAGCGCTCGAAGAACGCCCTGGCACCGCGCTCGGTTCTGTAGCTCCACAGCTGCCCAAACGACTCCTTCAGCAGGTAGGCCGTGTTCAGCCGCCGATTGGCTGCCAGCAGCTTCTTGAGTGCCTGCCGTCCCTCCAATGTCAGGTTCTCCCGTGCCGACAGCAGCGTATAGCGCTGCCCCTTGATCCACGACCTGTCCTTGCCTTGCAGACGCCTGTACTCGTCGCGCCTGACCTGATCGAGCGCCTTCGAGAGATGCCGCATGATGTGGAACTTGTCGAACACGATCGCTGCGTTGGGAGCCTTGTCGCGCACCGCGTTGCGAAACGGGCGCCACATGTCGATCACCACAAGCTCGATGCCATCGCTTGCCTTGCTCCCCAGCTGGGCGAAGAACTGCTCCACATCGGCTTGCGTGCGTCCGTTGCCGCCCATCCATATCGGTCTGCCCTGGTCCAGATCACTGACCACCACGCGATAGTCATGCCCCTTTCTGACCGCTATCTCATCGATGCCTATCGCTCTGGGCCTGAGCCGACCGGCACGACGAACCTGTTCCTGCATGTACAGCTTCGACAAATCCTTCACCGTGCTGTCGTGAAGCCGCTCCAGCTCTGCCACGGCCTTGTTGCTCATGCTCATGCACAACCTGCCGACATGCAGCGCAAAGCGCTCGGTATAGCGTGGATTCTGCGCCAGCCAGTCAAGCCGTTCTACATGCACGCCGCCGCACCCCGAACACCGTACCCGCCAACGTTCGAACTCCAGGAACACCACCCAGCCTGCCACCCGAAGATCCCGCACACGGCACCTCCGCTGGTCGTAACGCCCCCGGCAGCGCTGCCCGCAATTTGAGCAAATGGCCGTTTTTTTCGGCGTCTCAGCTGCACGACTCTCGCCTTGGGGTCCCCGAAGATTCCCTTCAACCTCGCCGATGCCACGAAGCCGGGAACGGACAAAAGTTCCCTCAGACTGCGACCTGTTTTCATGCACAGCACCTCGATCCAGTATCGATGCACGATACGACATCATCATCTGTGCTGTAAAGTCCTTGATTTCAGGCGTCAAACGCCGATTCCACCCTCCAGGTCATCCACACTGATCCGCGAAGACCCAGAAAAATTTGAAATCGGCTGTTCGCGCTGGATGAATGCAAGAAAGGCAGAGGAAACTATGCTCATGAATCAACCTCAATTTTACGGATTATCAAGGAAAACGTTCCGCTCAGGAAACCGATAACCAGTACACATCATCAACTCACAACCGTCCCTTGAACATATCTTGCCAAAAATACATAAACCAGGCACCAAACAGGGAAAGGAACGCAATCAGAAGCCCCCCAAAAACGCCTTTCAAAAACTCTACATCATCGGAAAATACAAGAAAATCTAATTCTGACAAACAGAGCACCGACAAGAAAACAATTTTTGTAAATTTCCATAACCCCATCTCACGCTCGGCGGCCCAAACGGGGAACCATGTAACAACCATCACCACCAAAGTAGAAAATATCATATCAGCAGTCGACATTCCACATCCTCGGTCAATATAAAATTCATCCAACAGGAAGGGGCCATCTCCCTCCCCCTTTGCTCAATTGCCGATTGTTCAGCACTCCGTTGGTCGCTTGTTGAATGGCCCGCTGCTTGGCAAGGCTGGCCGCCTTGCCAAGCTGGACAACGCCGGTAGCGCACGGATTCGGGGCCAGCCCGGAGGCCCCCCTTGAGCGCGCATGACTGCGTTGGCAGTGCCTTGAAGCCATCCAGGATTCTTCGGCCCTGCCGCCTCGTCCTGCACGCCCAAAGGGGGCCCAGGACCAAGCGTCAGACACGCTCAAAACTCAGCCCCGCATCCCCCCCCCTCCCGCAAGGCACCAAGCGCCGCGGAGCGGGGCGTCACTGCGGCGATTTCGCGGTACGCGTGAACGACTTTCTGACAGGCGGGGCGCAGCCCCGGTTGTCGGAAAGTGTTATAGCGCTGGAGGTTTGTTGACCACGACGCAGGTCGTGGGCAACAAAGCTTCAGTGAGCGTATGAGCCGCAGGGACGTACCGGTCCGCGGCGCGTCCCGCAACGAAGTCGTCTTTCAAGGGACGCGCACCCCACAACGAAGCCGTCCTCTACAAAACGCACGCCCACGACAAAGCCGTCTTCCGCAAGACGCACCGCCCCAATGGGCAGCCCCCCCTCAATGCAGCTTCAGCCGCCCCGACACCCGCGTCTGGAAAATCCGCGCCAGCGCCAGCAGTGCCGTCTTGCGCCAGCCCAGAATCACCTTGTGGTGCATCAGGTGCAGCGACATGTACATGTACTTCGCAATCAACCCCTCGATGAAGAAATTCTTCCCGGCCAGACTGCCCATCAGGTTGCCCACCCCCTGATTGTCTCCCAGCGACACCAGTGACCCCGAATCCCGGTACTCATAACTCTCATCGAACGGCTTGCCCGCATAGAGTGCCATGAAGCGTCGCGCCAGATAACGGGCCTGCTGGTGTGCCGCCTGCGCCCGCGCCGGCACGAACTTGCCATCGTGCCACGGACAGGCCGAACAGTCGCCCATCGCATAGACACCCTCGGCCGCCGTCTGCAGCCGGTCGTTGACCTCGAACTGGTTCAGCCGGTTGACCGGCAGCCCGAAACGCTGGTTGCGCTCGGCCGCCTTGATGCCTGCCGCCCAGACGATCACGTCGGCCGGCAGATCGCCCCGGCTGGTCTCCACCCGATTGGCATGGATGGCCTGCACCTTCGTGTCGGTCAGCACCGTGACGTGCTTGGCGCGCAGCGCATACATGGCCTGCAGCGACACCTTCTCGGGCAGGCCGGCCAGCACCCGTGGCGCGCCCTCCACCAGCGTGATGTGCATGTGGAAATGCTGCTTGGAGCCGGTGGCCCCCTGGATCTCGTGATAGGCCTCCATCAGCTCGGCCGACAGCTCCACCCCCGTGGCGCCAGCCCCCACGATCACCACATCGAGCTGCTTGCCCTGCGAGTACGCCGCCTTCGCGAACAGGGCCAGCAGGCGCTGCTGGAAGTGCTGGGCATCACGGGCGTTTTCCAGCACGAAGGCGTGTTCGGCTGCCCCGGGCGTACCGAAGAAATTGGAACCACTGCCCATGGCCAGCACGCAGTTGCCGAAGCTGATCGTCCGTTCGGGGATGATCTCCTCGCCGTGCTCATCCTTCAGCGCGGCCAGCGTGAGCTTCTTGCCCTCCGGATCGAAGGCTACCAGCTCACCCAGCATGAAGCTGAAGTGATTGTTGCGGCTGAGAATGCTGTAGGAGAGCCCCTCCTGCTGCGGGTTGAGCGTGCCCGCGGCCACTTCGTGCAGCGTGGGCTTCCAGATGTGAAAGTGCGAACGGTCCACCAGCAGCACCCGCTCCGGACCGATCCGGCGGCCAAAGGCGCGCCCCAGCCGCGACGCCAGTTCCAGACCGCCGGCGCCACCACCGACGATCACGATTTCGTAATGCATGAGATCCCTGTTCGTTGAGCGCGTGTCATGGCCTCGTTACACGGCAACGAAGGCGTCCATGACACACACTGAAAGACTGGCCCCGGCGGCCAAGCCTGCCTCCATTATCGGCGAAGCACCCCGCCCCGTGCCACCCGTGCGCCGGCCATTTTCCGCGCCGACCGATATCCGGCTACCATGTGCTGCCGGCCGTGCCGAACGTGCAGATTTTCGCCGGCTATCGCCCGTCCTCTTCGGTTTTCGTCCCTTCTTCTGCCCTGTTGCCATGAGCCGAGCCCGCCGCACCGAGACCCTCAACGCCGATTTCGTCGATGGCCATGCCCGCGATTGGGCCTTTGGTGTGCACGAGGCCTTCCGGGCACCGCTGGACATCAGTCTGGACACCCGCATGGACCGCGCCGCCAACGAGGCACTGGCCAAACAGCTGGGGCGCAGGCTGATGCCGGGCGAACGGGTGATGCGCACGGTCTGGACGCAGGGCAATCCGCCGGCCTATGCATTCTCGCGCGGGCAGCTGATGCACGAGCCGGCCATCGTCCACACCCTGCCCTGGCAGGAGGCGCTGCCGCTGCTGCGCCGCTCGGTGATGGTGCTGGATGCCAAACCCGACGAAGGTGCCCTGCCCGAGGCGCTGGAAGAAGCCATCCGGGCAGACGACGAAGTCGACGATACAGGCCCCCGTAAAGCGGAGACGACCGTGGCACAGACGCCCCCTGACACAGACACAGCCCGGATTCATGCGCCCGAAGCAGCGCCCGACACCGGTACCAGCCCTGCCGGCTGGGTGGCCTTTGCGCTGTATCACTACGAAAACGGGCAGATCGCCCGGCGCGAGGAACACCGGCTGAGCCAGGCCGATTTCGTGAACCTGCTGCGGTACGGTCAGCGCTGACTCAATCGGCCGGATCCGCTTCCTTTTCCACCACCGGTGCAGGTACCAGCCGGGGTGCCGGTCCGGCAAAGGTCGGCGGCAGGCCATCCTCGCCAGCGGCGCGGCGACGGAACAGCGCGGCCCGGGCCAGCAGCACCACGGTCACCGGCACGGTGATGGCCATGAACACCACCACCAGCCAGGCACGCAGCACCAGCGTCTGGTAGGTGAGCGAGAAGAACAGCACAAGCGCTGCGCCCAGGCACCAGACAGCCAGCGTGGAAGCGAGCGCCAGCGGATGCATGCGGGTGAAGAACTCGCGGATGCGCACCAGCCCCAGTGCGCCGGTCAGCGACAGAAAGCCGCTGATGACCAGCAGCACGCCGATCAGCACGTCGGCCCAGACCGGCAGGGCTCCGCCAAACAGGGGAATCTGGCTCATTCAACCACCTCCATTCGATGACCTCACTGCGCAGCAGGAACGGAAACACCGGCATCTGATGCCCCCGCTGCGGACCATCCTCACTCGATCACCTCGCCGCACAGCGGAAATCCGGGCACCATCATTCGATCACCTCACCACGCAGCAGGAACTTGGCCAGCGCCGATGACGACACGAAGCCGAACATCGAGATCAGCAGTGCCGATTCGAAGTAGGCGTCCGACGCGTAGACGATGCCGCTGGCCAGGATCATCAGCATGCCGTTGACGTAGAAGTAGTCCAGCGCCATCACCCGGTCCTGCGCCGTCGGCCCGCGGAACAGGCGCCAGATGGCCAGCGTCATGGCGGCCAGAAAGCAGCCCAGCGCGAAGAAGAGCGTGCCCGACAGCCACAGGCTCATTCGAAGATCTCCATCAGCAGCACCTCGTAGCGCTCCCGGAACCAGGCCACGAAGTCCTGGCCGGGCGGTACATGGAATACATGGAACAGCAGCCGGGTGCGGTCCATCGACAGTTCGGACCAGACGGTACCGGGTACGATGGCGGCAATCACGGCCAGCGCCGCCAGCGCGGCCGGCGACTTCAGCTGCAGCGGAATCACCACCCACTGCACCCGCGGTGGATGGCTGCCGTACAGCCAGACACGCCACGCCACCTGGAAGTTCGACTGCACCACATCGACGAACACCCGCCAGATCAGCCTCAGCACGGCGCCGGGCCGGCGGATGCGCACCCGCGTCGGGCGCAGCGACTGGGTCATCAGCGGCACCATCAGGGCCACCGCGATGCCCAGCGCCACCGTGCCCGGATGCACCGAGCCGTTCAGGATCAGCCACAGGGCCAGCAGCGACAGGCTCAGCCAGGGCGCAGGAATCAGTCCTCTCATGGCGCGTCTCTCCCGGTCGGGGCGTCACCCCTGCCGCTGGCATCCACCGGCGGCGCCACGGGCCCCATCTCCTCGTCACGCAGTTCCGGAATGCCCTGCTTCAGGATGCGATGAGTGATGTCCGGCGGCGGCAGCGGCCGGCTGCCCTGCACGGCCTGCACATAGGGGCGTGGATCCTTCAGGTCCAGGGCGGCAGCCTGCAGGTAACGGACCACCGGTTCGGCCCGCACGGTGATCAGCAGGCACAGCAGCACCAGCATGCCGATCGGCAGGCATTCGAGCACCTTCAGCTGCGGCACGGGGCGGTCGCGCGGCGTCCAGAACATGCGGATGCCGGTGCGTGACAGCGCCACCAGTGCCGACAGGCCGGCCAGAATGACCAGTGCCAGCAGCAGCCAGGCCGCCACGCTGACGGGCAGCGTCGAGAGCATCGGTCCGCTGACCGGATTGACCAGCCCGGACAGGATCATGAACTTGCCGATGAAGCCCGACAGCGGCGGCATGCCGGTGAGCAGCAGCGTGCAGGCCATGAACGAGAAGCCCAGGAAGGCCACGGCCGCCGGAATGACCCGGCCGGTCAGCGCCAGCTGGTGTTCGTCGAGGTTGGTGTCGGGCGGCGGTTCGACCTCATCGAGGAAGAATGGCACCGGGTCGGCATCGTCCGGGTTGGGGAACTCGGTTTCCAGCAGCCGGCTGCGGTCGATCAGTTCGATCAGCAGGAACATCGCGCCGGCGGCCATGGTCGAGCTGAACAGGTAGTAGAGTGCCCCGCCGGTGACGTGCGGCTGGTTGAAGCCGATGGCGGCCAGCAGCGTGCCGGAGGTCACCAGCACGCCGAAGCCGGTGATCCGCCCCAGTTGCCGGGTCTGCAGCAGCCCGAACATGCCGAAGGCAATGGTGGCCAGCCCGCCGCCGATCAGCCATTCCGAGCCCCAGCGCAGCATGCCCAGTTCGCCGGAAAAGCCCAGTGACCACAGCCGCAGGATGGCGTAGATGCCCACCTTGGTCATGATGGCAAAGAGCGCCGCCACGGGTGCACCGGCCGCCGAATAGGCCGGCACCAGCCAGAAGCCCATTGGCCAGATGGCGGCCTTGGTCAGGAAGGCCATGGCCAGGATGGCCACCGCGGCGTGCAGCAGCATCTGGTCGCCGGCAGCCACGGCCGGGATGCGGATGGCCAGGTCGGCCATGTTCAGTGTGCCGGTGACGCCATAGAGCATCGCCCCGCCGACCAGGAAGAACGAAGAAGCCACCAGGTTGATGGCAATGTAATGCAGGCCCGCCCCCACCCGCTGCCGTCCGGGCGCATGCAGCAGCAGCCCGTAGGAGGCCGCCAGCAGCACCTCGAAGAACACGAAGAGGTTGAACAGGTCACCGGTCAGGAAGGCGCCGTTGAGGCCCATCAGCTGGATCTGGAAGAGCGGATGGAAGTGCACGCCGATCCGCTCCCAGCGCGCCACGGCAAAGACGATGGCAGCGCTGGCCATCACGGCGGTGAGCAGCAGCATGGCCGACGACAGGCGGTCGAGCACCAGCACGATGCCGAACGGCACTTCCCAGTTGGCCGGCAGGTAGATGCCCAGCGTGCCGATGGAGGCCGCCGGCTGCCCGGGCGAGGCCGGGGCGGCCCCATGATGCACCGACCAGGTCAGCAGGCTGGCCAGTGCCAGATTGACCAGACAGGCGCCCACGTTGATGCCGGCCAGGGTCTCGCGCTTCTGGTCGCCCAGCGCCAGCATCAGCGCGGCCGTCAGCATTGGCAGCAGCACCGGCGCAATGATCAGGTGGGGAGAGATCACGCCGATCATCGCTTACCGCTCCATCAGGTGAAAGGAGGTCACGCCGGTCATCGCTTGCCGCGCCATCAGCAGGTGAAGGGAGATCACACCGGTCATCGCTTACCACTCCAGATCCGGGTTGCCGTCGACGTGGTCGGTGTCGGCCAGCCCGCGGGCCGCCAGCATCACCACCAGATACATGGCGGTCATGGCGAAGCCGATCACGATGGCGGTCAGCACCAGCGCCTGTGGCATCGGGTCGGCATAGTGATCGAGCGTGGCCGGCTGGCCCTCCACCAGCACCGGCGCGCTGTCGAGCGTGAGCCGCCCCATGCTGAAGATGAACAGGTTGACCCCATAGGACAGCAGCGACAGCCCCATGATCACCTGAAAGGTCCGCGGCCGCAGCAGCAGCCACACGCCCGAACCGCACAGCACCCCGATGGCACCGGCCAGAATCATTTCCATCTCGTGCTCCTTCAGGGGGTGTCGGTATCGCCACCCGCCACGGGGGTGCGGGTCGTGGCCGACGGGTTCCGGGATGTGGCGGCAGCGCCCCCCGGCCGCAGAGCCGTCGCCGTGACCGTGGCCGGCCCCGGCCGCTGGATCAGGGTCTCGACCTCGCCCTGGTGACGCGCGTCACCCTCGGGGGCCGTCTGCCCGGCCTCATCGGCGGCGGGCCGGCGGGTACGGCGGATCGACTGGTGCGACAGGGCGGTGAGGATCAGCATCGTCGCGCCCACCACCACGGCAAACACGCCGATGTCGAAAATGGCGGCACTGGGCAGGTGGGTCTCGCCCAGCAGGCCCAGGTCCAGATGGCCGGTGTGCGTGGTCAGGAACGGATAGCCGAACAGCCAGGCGCCCAGTCCGCAGGAGATGGCGGTGAGCAGCCCGTAGGCGATCCAGCGCGGCGGCCGCAGCTTCATGTGCGACTCCACCCAGGCCGTGCCGGCCACGATGTACTGCAGGATGAAGCCGATGGCCACCACCAGCCCGGCAATGAAGCCTCCGCCCGGCTGGTTGTGACCGCGCAGCAGCAGGTACACCGCCACCACCAGCGCCAGCGGCTGCAGCAGCCGCACCAGCACGGCGGGCACCATCATGTAGCCCAGCGCCGTGTCGGCAGCGGCCCGGGGGTTGACCAGATCGGTCACGATATCGGGCGGCAACCGCTGCTGGGACGGCAGCGCGCGCGTCTCGGCCGGCGGCCGGAAGCGCCGCAGCAGCGCATAGACGGTCAGCGCCACGGCCGACAGCACGGTGATCTCGCCCAGCGTGTCGTAGCCGCGGAAGTCCACCAGCATCACGTTCACCACATTGCGTCCGCCCCCTTCGGGCAGCGCCTTCTCGATGAAGAACGGCGAGATGCTCTGGCCGAACGGGCGCGTCATCAGGGCCCACGACAGCAGCGCCATGCCCACGCCCACCACCGTGGCCAGCAGCAGGTCGCGTCCCCGGCGCATCCGCACCAGCAGCGGCGGACTGCGACGGTGCCCCGGCATGTCCTGGATGCGGCGCGGCAGCCAGCGCAGGCCCAGCAGGAAAAGCACCGAGGTCACCACCTCCACCGTGAGCTGGGTCAGCGCCAGATCGGGCGCCGAGAACCAGATGAAGGTGATGCAGGTGACCAGCCCGGCGGCGGCCATCATCATCAGGGCGGCCAGCCGGTGATACTTGGCCTGCCAGGCAGCACCCATCGCGCACAGCCCGCCCAGCGTCCACAGGCCCACGAAGATGGGCGACACCGGCAGCGTCGGGCGGGTGCCGGCCTCGGGCCGCTGCAGCGACAGGCTGGCGGCCACCAGCACCACGCTGACCAGCACGATCAGAAAGAGCTGCTGCTGCAGGCGGCGGGTGCCGAAGAGGACCAGCCCCCAGGCGCCCACCCGCCGCAGCGCGATCAGCCCCCGGGAGAACAGCACCTGTCCGTCGAAGGGGCGCAGCCAGCGCGGACCGGCGTAGTCGCAGGTGCGGGTGGGTCTGCGCAGCAGCAGCCACAGCAGCGTGCCGCCCGCCATGGCGGCCAGGCTCATGGCCAGTGGCAGGTTCCAGCCATGCCAGAGGGCCAGGCTGTACGACGGCAGCTGCCCGCCCACCACCGGGCCGGCGGCGGCATTCAGGATGGGACCGATGATCGTGGCCGGCAGCACCCCCACCGCCAGGCAGAGCACCACCAGCAGTTCCACCGGCACCCGCATCCAGTGCACCGGCTCGTGCGGTTCACGCGGCAGGTCGGTGGCCAGGCGGCCAAAGAACACATCCACCGCAAAGCGCAGCGCATAGGTCACGCTGAACATGGCGGCCACCGTGGCCACCACCGGCAGGATCACGTCGATGGGCCGCGAAGTCTCCAGACTCAGCGTGGCGGCAAAGAACATCTCCTTCGAGAGGAACCCGTTGAGCAGCGGCACGCCCGCCATGGCGGCACTGGCCACCAGGGCCAGCGCCCCGGTCACCGGCATCTTCCGGATCAGCCCCGAGAGCTTGCGGATGTCGCGGGTACCGGTCTCGTGATCGACGATGCCCGCCGCCATGAAGAGCGACGCCTTGAAGGTGGCGTGGTTGATGATGTGAAACACGGCCGCCACCGCGGCGGTGCGACTGTTCATGCCCAGCAGCAGCGTGATCAGCCCCAGATGGCTGATCGACGAATAGGCCAGCGGCCCCTTCAGGTCGGTCTGGAACATGGCGAGGAAGGCCCCCACCAGCAGCGAGGCCGCGCCGGCCCCGGACACCCAGAAGAACCATTCTTCGGTGCCCGAGAGCACCGGCCAGAGGCGCGCCAGCAGGAACACCCCCAGCTTCACCATCGTGGCCGAATGCAGGTAGGCCGACACCGGGGTGGGCGCCGCCATGGCCCGCGGCAGCCAGAAGAGAAACGGAAACTGGGCGCTCTTGGTCAGTGCGCCCAGCAGGATGCAGGCCAGAATGGGCTGGTAGAACGCATGCCGGCGAATGGCATCGCCACTGGCCAGCACATCGGCCAGCTGGTAGCTGCCCACCACGTGGCCGATCAGCAGCACGCCGGCAAACAGGGCCAGACCGCCCGCGCCCGTGACCAGCAGCGCCATCCGTGCGCCGCGGCGGGCATCGTCACGGTGGTGCCAGTAGCCGATCAGCAGAAAGGAATAGATGCTGGTCAGCTCCCAGAACACCACCAGCATGACCAGATTGCCCGACAGCACGACGCCGGTCATGGCGCCCATGAACGACATCAGGAAGGCAAAGAAGCGCGGCACCGGATCGGCCGGCGACATGTAGTAGCGCGCATACAGCACCACCAGCGCGCCGATGCCCAGCACCAGCATCGTGAAGAGCCAGGCCAGGCCATCCATGCGCAGCACCAGATCCAGCCCCAGACTGGGCAGCCAGCTGATGCGCTGCTCGATGATGTCGCCCCGGGCGATGGCCGGAAAATACAGCGCGGCCTGCACCAGCGCCGTCAGCGAGATCAGCCCTGCCGCCGTCGACTCCGCGTTGCGCGCGTTGGACGGCAGCATGACAGCGAACAGGCTGCCAAGCCAGGGCAGCAGAACCAGCAGGACGAGGGGCATGGACGGATCCCGGGGCCGGACACGCGACCCGGTGACGGTGCAGCGGTGGGGTTTTCCCCTGGTGGGGTGTTCCCCCGGTCAGGCATTTCCCCGATGGGGGATTTCCCCAGTTGGGGGTTTCCCTATTATGCGGCAAACCCTCGCCCATCTCCTCGTCAACGGTTGCCAAAAGCGCCGAAAAACCGGGAATCACCGTCCGGCGGGCAAAGCCGTGGCATGGCTGCAACAGGCCGGATTCCGGCTGCCCCGCCGCCCTGCCCCGAGTGCGGGTGCAGACCCGTTCGTTCCCGCGCCCCCTCCGGCATACGGGACGGGGCCACAGAGGGCCAGTGAGGCACTCAGTTGAAGTGTACGTCCACCGGGTACTTCAGCTCGCGCAGGATCTGGCCGGGCAGCTCATAGGCCAGCGAGATGGTGGCATGCCCACCCACCACGGCCACGAACACCCAGACATCATAGGTCTGCCCGTTGATGACCTTGCGCTCCGGACCGCTGTCGCGCCGCATCTCCGGCGAACTCTTGCCGGTATGTGCCGTGGTCTGGCCCGTGGCCG
This sequence comes from Lautropia dentalis, assembly GCF_003892345.1. Classification (GTDB taxonomy): domain Bacteria; phylum Pseudomonadota; class Gammaproteobacteria; order Burkholderiales; family Burkholderiaceae_E; genus Lautropia; species Lautropia dentalis. The sequence goes on along the minus strand of NZ_RRUE01000001.1, from coordinate 1,293,678 downwards.
GATCGATGGGCAGCCGGATCTCGATGGCCTGTCCGACCACCAGCCGCGTCTCCGTGCCGGCCCCGGTGTCGTCCAGATAGACCCGCTCGCGGCGAAAACCGTCGTCGTCATGGTCGTGACCGCAGCCAGCCAGCAGTGCCCCCACGGCCAGCGTGGCCGTACCGGCCAGCCATTGCCGACGGCCCATCCCCGTCGCCCGTGACCGGGCGGCCCCGGTGCCTGCCACGTTCGGGCCATGCTCCGGATCCATCATGTTCAGACCATTCACCGGATCGATGGCCTCCTGACCAGGCTTCATTGCATTCATGCGCTATCTCCTTTCATGGGGATACGGGCGAACCGTGGTGATACGGGTGAACGGCCGCCACGCCCCCTGTGAGTCAGCGGAGCATGCTGCCATGCCGCAGCCCGCTCTTTGCTTCAGGTCATGGGTAAATGAAACTTTTTGTTTCTCCGCTCCTCATGAATCATGGTCACAGCAGGAAATTTTTGGCTTTTTTCGTTGTTTTCATGCCGCGCAATACGTAAACCGCAGCAGCGTGCCGGACGTTGATCAGGCAGCGAACCGTTCGGGCGCCCTTTCCTTGCGTGCGCGTGTCGGGCAGCCGGATGATCTTCCGGCCATCACACCACACGGAAACGGCCGGCACGACGGTTTTCCATCCACGCCTGAAGGAGACAACCAGATGAACAGGCACGACACACGCACTCCGGACCGGATCAGCCGCCGCCACGCCCTGCAGGCACTGGGCGTCCTGGGGCTGGGCACCCTGCTGGCCGCCTGCGGCTCGGGCGACACCCACGACGAACCCAGTCTGCCACGCATCATCTACACCGACGCCGATGCCGGCACCCGGTGCACCACCCACATGGCGCTCGGCCAGCTGCTGGAGCTGCGCCTGCGCATCGACAACCCAAACAGCACCAGCTTCTACCGGCAGCGGGGCTACAGCTGGCCTGAGCTGCGCCGCGAACAGGGCCCCGACCGGCGTGTCATCGGCGGCGTGACGTACGATGTCTGGTACTTCCGTGCCATCGTGAAGGGGCGCGCCACGCTGCACATGGAGATCAGCACGCCGGGCAGCGTCGAATCCATCCGCACCGTGGAATACAGAATGGAGGTATTCGAGACCCGCACCTGGGCCACGGATCCGTCCCGGGTCTGCTGATGCGCACGGCGCCGGCTGCCGCTTCCGGCAGCGGGCAGCAGGCAGGGGCGGCGAACACCGGACGGCGGGCAATGTGCCGTGAACGGCCGAATGCAGACAGGCCGGGGCACACGGCAGCCTGCGGTGCCAACCATGATCCGGCCGGGCGTGCAACCCCTGCCGCCCGTCATGGAAGCCTGCCCCGGAAAGTAGCGGCTTTCTGTAGACTTGAGGGGGTTTGGAATGCTTCGCCCCGTTCTCCCGATGGACAATCCCGCCAGCCTGCTCGCCGCCCTGCAGCACCGTCTCTACCACCAGACCCCGAACCGGCGGGGGCTGGCCGGCTTCTTCGTCAAGAGCCTGGCCGTGCTGCTGGCCGTCATCCGGGATCTGGCCTTCGGCCAGCTGACACTGCGCGCCACCAGCCTCGTCTACACCACGCTGCTGTCCATCGTGCCGATGCTGGCGCTGACCTTCTCGGTCTCCACGGCCTTTGGCGTACGGGGCCAGATCGAACCCGCCCTGGCGCGTTTCATGGAGCCGCTCGGTCCCCGGGGTCAGGAAATCACCACCAACATCATGAACTTCATCAACAACATGAATGTCGGGGTGCTGGGTTCGGTGGGTCTGGGCATGCTGCTGTTCACGGCCGTCTCCACCATCCTCAAGATCGAGGCGTCCATCAACACCATCTGGCACGTGAAGCAGATGCGCTCGATCTCGCAGCGCATCAGCGGCTACCTGTGCATCCTGCTGCTCGGGCCCATCCTGGTGTTCTCGGCGCTGGGGCTCAACGCCACCCTGGCCTCGTCGCACCTGGTGCAGATGATCATCAGCGTCGAGCCCTTCGGTCACCTGGCCGTGCTGGCCGGCCGGCTGCTGCCCTATGTGCTGGTCATCCTGCTGTTCCTGTTCCTGTACCTGTTCATGCCCAACACGCGGGTGCGCTTCATGCCCGCGCTGACCAGTGCGCTGGTGGCCGGTGTCTGCTGGCAGAGCGCCGGCTGGGGCTTTGCCCGTTTCGTGGCCGGTTCCAGCCAGTACACCGCCATCTATTCCAGCCTGGCCATCATCATCATCTTCATGATCTGGCTGTATGTCAGCTGGCTGGTGGTGCTGGTGGGCGCCAGCGTGGGCTTCTACATGCAGCACACCGAATGCCTGATGGCCAGCCCCGGCGAGGAGCCGCGGCTGTCGTCGCAGAGCCAGGACCAGCTGGCCCTGGCCATCATGCAGACACTGGGCGAACGCTACCTGCAGGGCAGTACGCCACTGCAGGCCGGAGAACTGGCCCAGCGCTTTCACACGCCCGGCTACGCCATCGACGCCATTCTGGAGGCGCTGGCCGCCCGGGGCATCGTCGTGCGCACCGACCGCACCGACCCGCCAGGCTGGATACCCGGGCGTGATCTGGGCAACATCACGCCCTGGCAGGTCCTGGAGGCCGTGCGTCACGCCGGCGAGATCCATCCACCGGACCCGGCTGCCGACGACACCATCCAGACCTTCTTCTACGCACAGGACCAGATGTCGGCCGTGCTGTCCACCATCAGCTTCCGCGACCTGCTGACCCGTCCCGCCGGCAGCCGTACCGTGCTGACCCCCAGCCTGGTCGGCGGTGGCGCCGGTGCAGTGGCCGCCAGCCTTCAGGCGGTGGCGGCTTCGGCTGCACCTGTCCTGCCGCATGGGCAGATCATGGGCGGTGTGGCTTTGGCCGATGAGGAACTGGGCGGGGGCGTCGGCCTGCGCAGCACGGCTCAGCGCCGGGCAGCCCTGCAGCAGCTCGAGCGCCAGGCCCAGCGTGAAGGCCGGCAGGCCACCCCGGCCGTCCGGGATCCGGGGGACGACTGGGACGCCATCCCGACCGGTACGGGCCGCCTGTGTGCCACGGACGCCGCCGCCATGGCCTCCTTCCCGGCCGTGGCCGCCCCCTCACCGGCCACGGCTGCTGCCGCGTCGCCCGCGACCATGAACACGACCGCGGCTACGGCTACGACCGGGGCCAAGCCTACGACTACGACCGCGGCCACGACCATGGCTACGACCGCTGCCGCGACCACACCCACAGGCATGGCTACGACCACTGCCGCGACCACATCCGCGAGCATGGCCTCACCCTCGACATCCGGACAGCGGTTTCCCTTCGTGGCCTCCCCGCTGTTCCACCCGGAAGGCAATGATGCACCGCTCACGGCAGACACCCCCGTGCCGGATGCCGGTGCCCTGGGCGACAAGGCCGGCGCCGATCCGGATGTCCCCGTCTTTGCCACCACGCTGAGCGACGAGGGCGAAACGCTCATCGCCGTACCCGTCACCGGCATCCTGCCCCCGCAGCGCGAGGAGGTACGCAAGACACCGCGCCCCGGCATCTCGCCGCGACGGCCTCCGGCCGATGCCCCCAGCCCGGGCAATGCCTGATGGACAGCCCGGCGGGAAGCACCTCTGGGTGCCTCTGCAAAAGTCCTGCGACACCTTGGCTCCCGTGGGCGCGCGTGACGGTGCGGGCGACGGCCAGGGTCTCCGGGACGGCCAGGGCCTCCAGAAGCCCGAAGGACGGCGAAGGTTCCAGCCCGCACATGCCTTGAAGCCGTCCGGGTCCGCCCCCAGCTGTTCCGGACGGGTTTTACCTTGGGGATCACCCCGGGGAGCCTCCACCTCCTTCCGCGGGCGAAAGAGGCTCATCACCTTCCTGCGCCGGATGCCTGCTCCGGACGACGCCCTGTCCCCCCTTTTCGTCCCCCCTTTTTCTGCCGAGATCCACTGTGCCCCCATTCGTCCAGGCTGTCCTGCTCGTCAACACCATCTTCTATCTGCTGCAGGCCAACTTCTATTACGAGAGCATGCGCTGGCTGGCCCTGTGGCCCGATCCGCTCATCACGCTCACCCATCCATGGCAGCTGCTCACCTACAGCGTGCTGCACGGCAGCTTCACGCACCTGCTGTTCAACATGTTTGCCATCTACATGTTCGGTTCGCGGGTCGAGCTGGTCTGGGGCGCCCGGCGTACCGCCATCGCCTATGGGCTGGCCGTGCTGTTCGGCGCACTGGCACAACTGCTCGTGGCCATGCTCATCCCCGGTCAGGGCGGTGCGCCGGTCATCGGGGCCTCGGCCGGCGTGTTCGGCATCCTGCTGGCCTATGCACTGCTCTTTCCGCACGAGCGGGTCATGCTGCTGATTCCGCCCATTCCGCTGCCCGCCCGCGTGTTCGTGGCCATCTATGCCGCACTGGAACTCTGGTTCGGCCTGACCGGCACGCAGGAAGGCGTGGCTCACTTTGCCCACCTGGGCGGCCTGCTGGGCGGCTGGATCGGCTATCGTTACATCCGGCGCTGAAGCACGGGCGGCACCTGGCGCCGAGGTTCTGGACACACCGCACCGAAGCCCCGCCACCCCATCACATGGCGCTGCAGTTCCGGCGTCAGATGGCGCCTTGTCAGCCAATGCCAGAACCAGCGCGGGGACGAATGAGCCCATGACGCGCCCGGGCCAGCAAAGGCCCGACCCTCGCGCCGGCCAGCAAGGAAAAATGGCCCGGCCACAGGGTCACAAAACCAGGACACCCCCAGCCACGAGGAGACACCATGCCCGATACATCGAACCCCGGCCTCACGACCGCTGGCCATCTCCATCCCCTGCTGCAGCGGCTCGGCATGTCCCTGCCCATCGTGCAGGCGCCCATGGCCGGCACGGCCACCCCGGCCCTGGCTGCCGCCGTCAGCAATGCTGGAGCCCTGGGCAACCTGGGGCTGGGCGCCAGCCCTGCGGACAGCGCCCGGGAACAGATCGGGGCCACCCGCAGCCTGACCGGCCGCGCCTTCGGCGTCAATCTGTTCTGCCACCAGCCGGCCGCTCCGGACCCGGCAGCCGACCGCGCCTGGCTGCAGCACCTGGCCCCCCTGTTCGACGAATCGGGACTGACACCGCCCGCCGAACTGCACGAGATCTACGGCAGTTTTCTGGATGACGACGCCATGCTGGCCGTGCTGCTGGAAACCCGGCCCGCGGTGGTGAGCTTTCATTTCGGGCTGCCCCGCCCGGCACAGATACAGGCACTGCACGAGGCGGGCATCTGCCTGATGGCCACCGCCACCACCCTGGAAGAGGCACAGGCCATCGAGGCTGCCGGGCTGGACGCCATCATCGCCCAGGGCATCGAGGCCGGTGGACACCGGGGTCGCTTCGATGCCATGACCGGGGTGAACACGCCCACCGATGAAGGGCTCGGCACGGCCGTACTGGTCCGGCTACTGGTCCGTTTCACGCGGCTACCGGTCATTGCGGCCGGCGGCATCATGGATGGCCAGGGCATACGGGCCATGCTCGGGCTGGGCGCCGTCGCGGCCCAGCTGGGCACGGCCTTCATCCTGTGCCCCGAGTCCGCCGCCGGTGCAGCGTACCGTGCCCGCCTGAAAGGCGCCGGCGCATTCCATACCCGGCTGACGGCCGCCATTTCCGGCCGCCCGGCCCGGGGCATCGCCAACCGGCTGATCGAGCGGGGCGACCTGCCCGGTGCGCCACGTCCGGCCGCCTATCCGCGCGCCTACGATGCCGCCAGACAGCTGCACGCCGCGGCCAGCGCCCGCGACGACCACACCCTGGCCGCCCACTGGGCCGGTCAGGGCGCCCCGCTGGCACGCGAGCTGCCCGCTGCGGAACTGGTGGCCTTGCTGGCACGGGAGCTGCAGGCCGCCTGAGCGCCGAACCGGATATCGGTACGGCATGCATCATCATGGCTTTGCGTCACCGGGCGGCATCACAGGCACAGCTCATGACAAGCGCGGGCGCCCATGGCCGCCCAGCCTGCCGCCGTGGGTGCCTGTCCCGGGTGCCCGCCCTATATCAGCGCGTGTCATGGACCCGGCCCCGCTCAGGACAGGCGGTTGCGGAACAGCCAGCCTGCCAGCGGCAGCGTGATGGCCGCCGTCACCACCAGGGGCACCAGCGCCGGCGCGATGTCGGCCAGCCCGGCTCCTTCCAGATAGACCTCGCGCGCGATCAGCACCCCGAAGCGCAGCGGATTGGCATACGTGGCCAGCTGCAGCACCTCCGGCATGTTGCGCACCGGCGTGATCATCCCCGACAGCAGCATCAGCGGCATGATCAGCAAAAAGGTGTAGAGCATGGCCTGCTGCATGGTCAGCGACAGCGCCGAAATCGACAGGCCCAGCCCCACGGCGGCCAGTGTGAACACCAGCAGCCCCGCATACAGCACGGCCACGGAACCCGCCATCGGAATCCCGAACCAGAAGCGGATGATCACCAGAATGACGCTGGACTGCAGCAGTCCGATCAGCACGGCCGGCACCGCCTTGCCCACCAGGATCTGCGCCGGCGACAGCGGCGTCACCAGCAGCTGGTCGAAGGTGCCCTGCTCGCGCTCGCGGGCCACCGACAGCGCCGCCAGCAGCAGCGTCTGTGTCAGGCTCAGGCTGGCCACCAGCGTGGGCATCAGTGACCAGCGCGAATCCAGATTGGGGTTGTACCAGGCGCGCGAGACCACCGTCACACTGCCCGCCGTGCTGCTGCCGGCTGCCTGCGCCCGCCGGGCGTTCCAGCTGGTCACGATGCTGCTCACATAGGCACCGGCCAGGCCCGCCGTCACCGTGTTGCGACCGTCCATGATCACCTGCACCGGTGCCGTCTGCCCCTGGGCCAGGCGCTGGGCGAAATCGGCCGGAATGCTCAACACGAAGAGCGCCTCGCCGTCGTCCACCACACCGGCGATCTGGCTGGTACTGGTCAGCGTGGCGGCCCGTTTGAAGAGCGGACTGCCCTCCACATGGCCCAGCAGCTGCACCGATTCGGCACTGTGGCTCTCATCCAGCACGGCAAATGGCGTGTCGTGCAGGTCGTAGGTAGCCACATAACCATACAGCAGCGCCTGCAGCAGCACCGGCACGAACAGGATGATCCGGTTGGCCGGCTCCTTGAACAGCGCCTGCAGCTCCTTGCGGATCAGCGCCAGGGTCTGGCGCCAGCTCATCATCCATCGATCCACCATCTGTCTCAGCCCAATCGTTTTCAGCCCAACCGTTTCTGCACCGTGCGCAGCGTGCCCCACAGCAGCAGTAGCGCATAGCCCAGCAGCGCCAGCAGACCCTGCCAGAGCGTCGGCCCGTGATTGCCCATCAGGAAGAGGCTCTTCATCAGCCCCATGAAGTGGGTGGCCGGCAGCGCATGCCCCACCGCCTGCACCACGGCCGGCGCATTGCGCAGGTCGAACACGAAGCCCGACAGCATCATCGACGGCAGGAAGCTGGTCAGCAGTGCCATCTGGCTGGCCTGGAACTGGTTGCGCGTACGCCCGGAAATGAACAGCCCGATCAGCAGCGACACGGTCAGGTACAGCATGCCGGCCAGCACGATCAGCGCCAGCGACCCGCGCATGGGCACCTCGAACAGGAAATGCGCCGCCAGCAGGCACATGGCCAGGTCGATGGCGCCCACCACCAGCCACGGCGCCAGCTTGGCCAGCACGATCTCCAGCGGCCGCACCGGTGTGACGAACAGCGACTCCAGCGTGCCGCGCTCCCACTCGCGCGCAATCAGCAGCGAGGTCAGAAAGGCGCCGATCATCGTCAGCACCATCACCAGCAGCCCCGGCACCAGAAACCACGTGCTCTCGCCCGCCTCGTTGAACCAGGTACGCGACACCACCGACGCACTGCCCACCGTAGCAGCCGCCGCCTTGCCCGTGTCCAGCAGGGCGGCCCGGTCGGCCTGCTTCTGCGCATGCAGCGCCAGCGCACCGCTTATGTAACCCTCGATGGTGGATGCCTGGGTGGATTCCGAGCCGTTGACCAGCAGCTGCACCGGCGCCGTACCGGTCTGCAACTGCCGCGAGAAATCGGCCGGCACCTGCACGATGGCCTCGACCTCGTGGCGACGCATCAGCGCCTCGGCCTCGTGCAGGCTGTTGACCCATTGCGGCTGCATGTAGCGCGAGCCGCCGATGCCCTGCATCACGGCCTGTGCCTGCGGCGAGGCATCTTCCATCACCAGGGCCACCCGCACGTCCTTCACGTCGAAGGACATGCCGTAGCCAAACAGCAGGATCATCGTGACGGGCAGGGCCAGCCCCACCAGCAGATTGCTGCGGTCGCGCAGCATCTGGTGCGTTTCCTTCATCACCAGCGCACGCAGGCGCCGGAAAAAACCGCTCACGTCCATCTGCCCTCTCCTGCCGGCCCGTGCAGCACGCCGCTGCCGTCCCGCCTGCCCAGGTCTGGGGTTCCACCGCCCCCTTCACCCTGTTCCGGCGGCCTGTGGGCTCCCGCGGCAGCCTGCACCGTATCCCCGCGCGCCTGCTCGACGATGGCGATGAAGGCACTGTTCATGTCGTCGCCCGCAGCCCCGGCCTGCTCGCGCACCTGCTGCGGCGTACCCAGTGCCAGCATCCGGCCGGCATCCTGGATGGCCATGCGGTCGCAGTATTCGGCCTCCTCCATGAAGTGGGTGGTGATCACGATGGTCACACCACTTTCGGCCAGCGCCGTGATGGTGCGCCAGAAGGACCGGCGTGCCAGCGGATCGATTCCGCTGGTGGGCTCATCCAGAAACAGCACCTCCGGCTCGTGCACCAGCCCGGCTGCCATGGCCAGCCGCTGCCGGTAGCCGGCCGGCAACATGCCACTGATGGCCTCCGGTTCCAGCCCGAACTGCTGCATCACAGCCGTGACCCGCGCGCGCAGCCGCCGGCCATGCAGCCCATAGGCCGCGCCGTAGAATTCCAGGTTCTCGCGCACGCTCAGCGAGCCATAGAGTGAAAACTTCTGCGCCACATAGCCCAGCCGCGCCCGGGCCCGGCCCGGCGCCACCCGCAGGTTGTTGCCCGCCACCTCCAGCGTGCCACTGGTGGCCGGCAGCAGCCCGCACAGCATCCGAAAGGTGGTGGTCTTGCCCGCCCCGTTGGGCCCGAGCAGGCCAAAGATCTCCCCACGCCGCACCTCGAACGACGTGCTGGCCACCGCGGTGAAATCCCCGAAGCGACGAACCAGATCACGAACGAGAATGACGGGTTTTTCCGGTGTGATGACACCTGACCGGGTGGCATCTGCCCGAATCGCGGGAGATGCCTCTCCACCGGCCGGCCGAATCGCCGGGTACCCACGCCGGACAGTCATCGACCCGTCCTTCTGCATGGCCAGCCGCCCATGCTGGCCAGATGCAACCTCCGCAACCGCGGACGATCCGTTCTGCTCTGATGCAACCTCCGCCGGCGTGGACAATCCCTCCTTGCCAGATAGAGGCCCGGCCTGCGCCGCCTGCTGCTGTGCCTGCTCCCGCAGCAGCAGCATGAAGGCATCTTCCAGTTCGGCCGGACGCGGCCGGGCCACCGCGGGGGCCAGCAAAGCAGACAGGGCGGCGTCACCCGCCCCGTTCCGGACGGCATCACCATGCCCATTTCCTGCGCCATCGTCAGCCCACACTGCGCGTCCGGCCGCATCGCCAGCCCCATTCAACGCGGCATCACCCGCACCGCGCCCGGCCATGGATCCCGGCCGCACCGTGGCGCCGGGCTGTGGATAGCGGATGAAGCGTACGGCACCTCCCCGTGGCACGGCGTCCGCGATCAGCGCCGATGCATCGATCAGTCGCGCCTGCAGCATGCGCGCTGGCTCCCCGGGCGGAGGATCGGCCACGAAGGTCAGGCCATCGGCCCGATGGGCCAGTTCCGCCGGCGTTCCCTCGGCCAGCACCCGGCCCTGGCTCATCACGTGCACCCGGGCACAGCGTTCGGCCTCGTCCATGTAGGCCGTGTTGACCACCACGCTCAGCCGTTCATCCCGCACCAGCTGCAGCAGGATCTCCCACAGGTCACGACGCGACAGCGGGTCCACCCCCACGCTGGGCTCGTCCAGCAGCAGCAGGGCCGGAGAGCGCACCAGCGTGCAGGCCAGGCCCAGCTTCTGCTTCATCCCGCCCGAGAGCTTGCCGGCCGGACGCGCCGTGAAGCGGTCCATGTCCATCATCTTCAGCAGACGGGCAAAGCGTTCGTGCCGCTCGGCCTGTGGCACGCCATGCAGGTCCGCATAGAGATCGAGGTTCTCCTGCACGCTGAGGTCCTCGTACAGGCCGAAACGCTGGGGCATGTAGCTGATCTGGTCCTGCACCCGCTGCGGGTGCCGCGCCACGTCCACGCCCAGCACCTGCAGCTGGCCGGCATCGGGAACCATCAGCCCGGCCATCATGCGCATCAGTGTGGTCTTGCCGGCACCATCGGGACCGACCAGCGCCGTCATCTGGCCGCGCCGCACGCGCAGCGACACGGCATTCAGCGCCTGTACCGGCTGCCCATCCGGCCCGGTGAAAGCCTTGCACACGCCGGTGGCCACCACGCTGTCTTCCAGCGGTTCGGTATAGATGGTGCCCGTCATGCCCGTCATGGCTGCAGGCGCACCGTCACCGGCTGGCCCAGCCGCAGGTGATCATCCGGGTCGTCCACCTGCACATGCACCTCGTACACGAGGCTGGTGCGCAGTGACTCGCTCTGCACCGTTTTGGGCGTGAACTCGGCCACCGACGAGATGTAGCCCACCCGCCCCTGCAGCGACGTGCGGGCGCCCGACGGCCCGTCCACCATCAGCGTGGCATTTTGACCGGGATGCACCTTGCCCAGCAGTGGCTCGTCCACATAGATGCGTGCCCATTTGGGCGAGGTCAGGGCCAGCGCCAGCACTGGCCGCGACGCCGAGGCCATGTCGCCCGGCTCCAGCAGACGCGAGCGCACCACCGCATCCACCGGGGCCTGCAGCTCGCCCTGGGCGATCTGGTGCTGCAGCAGGGCCAGCTGGGCCCGCGCGGCCTGCACCTGCGCGCGGGCGCCATCGATTTCCTCGCTGCGCGTCCCCTCGCGCAGCAGCGCCAGCGCATCGCGACGCTCGCGCACCGTGGCCTCGGCCACCCGGGCCGCACTGCGTGCCCTGTCCACGTCCTGCACGCTCACGGCACCGGCACTGGACCTGACGATGGTCTGCAGCCGCTGCAGGTCACGCTGGGCCCGCTGCGCATCGGCCTGGGCAGCGGCCAGCCGGCTCTGCGCCTGGGCGATCTCGGCCGGACGGGCACCGTTCTGCAGGCGGCGCAGATTCTCTTCCTGCACCTGCAGCTGGGCCTGCGCCTGCTCGGCCTGCAGCTGCAGCGTGCGCGTATCGAGCACCGCCAGCGGCTGGCCCGCCTTCACGCGGTCCCCCTCCTCCACGCGCACCTGCGCCACACGGCCACTGCCCTCGAAGGCCAGCGACACCTGTCGCACATCGATGTTGCCGTAGAAGACCGACGCCTGCTGCGGCGCGGGATACAGACGCTGCCAGCCAACCCAGCCCCCCACTGCCAACAGGGCCAGCACCACCACGATCAGGACAGCTTTCTTCATGCGATGACTCCAGTTCCGGCTAGTGACGTACCGCACGCCACCCCGTTCGGGCTGGGGCAGACCGGACACCCTCGGCCCCGCCGGATGCGGTTTCGCGCATCCGTTATCACCATCATACATTAAATTTAAATTGAATTGAAACTATAATGCTGACGTGTGGCCGATGCTGATGTGTGGCTGGTGGTCAGCGGTTGACGTGTGGCCGCTGGATGACGTGCGACCGGTTGGCTGACATGCGGCGGGTGTATGACACATGGTGAGCCGCTGGACACATGCCCGGCCAGCGCGTGTCAAGGACACATTCGTCTCCATGCTGGGTCCCGGCCGTATGCTGACAAGACGCCCCGTAATGACACGACCCGTGCAAATGGTGAACAATAACCGTCATGAATGCCGTCACCTCTTCGCCCGTTCCGGCTTCACCCCCCGGTGCACCAGCCGCCGGCACGTCCGCCCCTGCAACCAGGCGGCGCCCTTCGCGGGGCCGCGCCGCGCCCCGCAGCTCCCGCTCCGACGGTGAGGCCACGCGTGCCCGCATCCTGCAGGCGGCCGGTGAACTGTTTGCCGCCCATGGCCTGTCCGGCACGACCAGCAAGGCGGTGGCTGCCCATGCCGGTGTGGACATGGCACTGATCAACTATCACTTCAAAAGCCGCGACGGACTGTATCAGGCGGTACTGGAAGAGGCGCACCGCCAGCTGATCTCGCTGGACACGCTGGCCACCATGGCAGCTGCCCCGCTGCCCGCCAGCGAGAAGATCCGCCTGCTGCTGGCCGGCCTCGTGGCCCAGGCTTTGGACCCCGACCCCCACTGGTACATGCCGGTGCTGGCCGGTGCCCTCGTCACGCCCAGCGAACACACGCGCGAACTGCTGCTGCGGGTGGCAGGCCCCAAGCTGCAGATCGCCCGGCAGATACTCGCGCAGGAGCTGGGATGTGCCCCCGATCATCCCGCCACCGTGCGCTGTCTGATCAGCACCGGCGGCCCCTGCATCCTGATGCTGATCGGCGGCCGCAACCTGCCCGGCCCGCTGCAGGAGCTGCGGCAGATGCCGGCCGATGTCCTGACCGACCACCTGCACCGCTTTGCGATGGCCGGCATCGAGGCCATCCGGGCCACGCTCCCTTCGGCAACCCCGCAAACCTGATGCGCCGCCGCGCCCGCAAACTGACCGCACACAAAAACGGCCGATGCCGGTACCAAAGTACCCACATCGGCCCACATGAAACCTCACCGGCGTCTGCACACGCCGGCCCGGTGCACAGGACTCACTCGGCCAGCAGCCTGTCCGCGCTCACCTTGTCGCCATAGACGGGTTTGAGGGTTTTTTCGTAGGCGGCCTTGAGGCGACCATCCTTCTTCAGCGTGGCCACTTCCTGGTCGACCCAGTCCTTGAGCGCCGTATCTCCCTTCTTCACGGCCGGGGCGATGAACTCGGGCTCGCCCAGTTCGCCGATGGCCACCACATAGCCCGGATTTTCCTTCGCCCAGGCCCACAGCAGCGCATTGTCATGCGCCAGCGCCACGCCACGGCCATCCTTGAGCGCATCGAAGGTCTCGGTGTTCTGGTCGAATTTCAGCAGCGCCTGCTCCGGGTATTTCTTGCTGAAATACGCATCGGCCGTCGTGCCCTTGTTGACCAGCAGCGTCTTGCCCTGCAGCTCGGCCACATCCTTGATGGGCGCCTTTTCGGGCGACACCACCCCCAGCGACACCTTCATGTAGGGCGCCGCAAAATCCACCACGCGGGCACGCTCCTTCGTCTGCGTGAAATTGGCCAGAATGATGTCCACCTTGCCGGATTTCAGGTATTCCACCCGGTTGGCTGCCTCGGTGATGACGAACTCCACCTTGTCGGGACTGCCCAGCAGATCCCTGGCAAAGGCTTTCGCAATTTCCACATCGAAGCCCTGGCTCTGGCCGTTGCTGTCGATGTAGCCGAACGGCGGCTTGTCGCCGAACACACCGATGCGGATGCGGTCGGCCGACCTGATCTGCGCCAGGCCGTCATCGGCCGCCATGGCCGCGTTGCCCGACACCACGCCCACGGCCAGCAGGGCAGCCATCACCGCCGATCCAAAGCTGAATTTCATTTTTCCATTCTCCTTGCTGCTTTTGCGCAGCCGTCTTTGATGCAAATTCAGATCACGTAATCCATGCCGTTCAGAAACACCCGGGCCCGCTCGGTACGCTGGGCGGCAAAGAATTCCGCCGGCGGCGCCTCCTCGACGATCCGCCCGCCATCCATGAAGACGATCCGGTCGGCCACCTTCTCGGCAAAGCCCATCTCGTGCGTGACGATGATCATGCTCATCCCTTCGCGCGCCAGTTCCAGCACCACATCCAGTACCTCGCGCACCATCTCCGGATCGAGCGCCGCCGTGATCTCGTCCAGCAGAATGGCCGTGGGGTTCATGCACAGCGCCCGCACGATGGCAATGCGCTGCTTCTGTCCGCCCGACAGTTCACGCGGCCAGGCCTGCTTGCGGGCCAGCAGCCCCACCCGCTCCAGCAGCCGGTCGGCCTCGGCCTCCACCTCGGCGCGCCTGCGTTTCTGCACCTTCATCGGGCCCAGCAGGATGTTGTCGATCACGTTCATGTGGGCAAAGAGTTCATAGCTCTGGAACACCATGCCCACCTTCTGGCGTACCGCATCCCAGCCCAGATCCCGCCCGAACACCCCAACCCCGGCCATGCGGATCTCGCCCCCCTGGATGGGCTCCAGCCCGTTGATGCAGCGCAGCAGCGTGCTCTTGCCGCAGCCCGACGGGCCGAGAATCACCACCACCTCGCCACGATGCAGCGTGAGGTCGATGTTGTGCAGCGCCACCGTCTCGCCATAGCGCTTGTGCAGGCCGCGGATCTCCAGCAGCGGCGCCTTCACGGGGCGCGCACCGGGTTGCGGCTGCGTCCTGTCCCCAGCGTGCGCACCCTGGCCCGGAAGCGCGGCGCCTGACCCGGTCAATGTATCCCCGCCGCGATGTGCACCGGCTTCGTGACTGACGTTACTGTCTGTCGTGTTCGACATGTCCTGTCCAGAAATATTCTGCTGGTTCAATACCCGGCTGTTTCAGCCCCCTCACCCCGCCCAGCGCTTTTCCAGCCGCGCCGCATACGCCGACAGCGGCCAGCACACCAGGAAATACAGGATGAAGATCAGCCCGTAGATCCAGAAGGAGGCCGTGGGCACCTTGGGCTCGATCATCTGCGAACGCTCGATGATCTGCTGCCCCACCTTCACCACCTCCATCACGCTGATCAGCGCCGCCAGCGACGTGGTCTTGACCATCCGCGTGAACAGGTTGATGGCGCCCGGCAGCACCCGACGCAGTGCCTGCGGCGCCTCGATGTACACGAAGACCTGCCCCGGCGTGAGCCCCAGCGCCAGCGCCGACGTGCGCTGGTGCGGCGGCAGCGACGACAGCGCCCCCCGCACCAGATCACCCATCTCGGCCGTGCCCCACAGCGAGAACACGCCCACGCACACCCACAGCGCATCCACATGCCAGCCCGTCCAGGTAGGCAGGCCGAAGTACAGCACGAACAGCCACACCAGAATGGGCACGATGCGGATGGTCTCCAGATACAGCCGGCAGCCAAGGCGCACCACGCCGCTGCCGCTGCGCATCAGCAGCCCCAGGCCCGTGCCCAGCACCGCCGAGGCGCCCACCGACAGCACCGAGATGTAGAGCGTCAGCCACAGCCCGTGCAGCAGCCGCGGCACGTTCTGCCCGGACAGCAGCACCTCAAGCGCGGCCATATTCCGCCCTCCGCATGCGTTTCTCGACCCAGGCCGCCAGCGCCGACAGCGGCAGCAGCAGCACCAGATAGCTGGCCAGCAGCATGAACAGCGCCTCGTTGGTCATGTAGTCGGTACCGATGATGTCCTTGGTCACGAACAGCAGCTCGGCCACCGACACGGCGTTGATCACCGAGGTTTCCTTCACCAGAAAGAGCGCATTGGCCGTCAGGGCCGGCAGCGCGATGGCCAGCGCCTGCGGCAGCACCACGTAGCGCAGCACCTGCACCTTCGTCAGCCCGATGGCCGTGGCCGATTCCACCTGGCCGTGCGGCACGGCTTCCAGCCCGGCCCGCAGCGCCTCGGCCATGTAGCTGCCGCCCAGGAAGGTCAGCGCAATCACCCCGCAGACAAAGCCATCCCAGTGGATGCCGATCTTGGGCAGACCGTAATACAGGAAGAACAGCTGGATCAGCAGCGGCGTGTTGCGCGACAGCTCCACATAGCCCCGCGCCAGCCCCTGCAGCACGCGCACCCGGTAGCTGATGGCCAGCGCCACCAGCACCCCCAGCAGCAGCGAGCCGCCCACGCCCCAGGCTGACAGCTTCAGCGTCATCTGGGCCGCCTGAACGAAGCGCGGAATGATCTCCTGCACATATTCCCAATCCATGGGGGCAAATTTTAGGCACCGAATCCGGCCAGCAGACGGGGCAGACATGCAAAAAACTTCTATTTGTATGCGAAAAACGAGAATACCCCGATCCCGAGCACGGCTGACGAGACCCCCCCCAATCCCGGACACGACTGCCAAAGTCGGGATGAATCCAGCATTCAGCCCCTAACTCCCGGCACCAGGCATTCGCTGCCCAACCTCCTGCATCTGGTCCCGAGCATCCGGTCTCCGGCATCAGGCATCGGACATGCCACCCGGAGACGCAGCATGGACACCGCAGATGATGGGGATTCCGCAAACCCCATGGCGTATTTTTGCGCCACATTCATCACAAACCGTGATGCCAGCCATGAAACCGGGCCTGACGCCCTGCCATGTACGCACCGGAAACAGGCATGGGTATACAGTATGTCTTGCACTTCGACACCTTCGGGACGAATCCGGGCAGCAGCCCGGGCGCCAGGCAACCTCCCCGGCACGACATCCCCGAAACACCGCAGTGCCGGCCCTGCACGCCCAGGCGGCAGCCGGCTCCTTCACCAACCCTCCTCTCTCCGGACTTCCCCATGCTGCTCACCGACAGGCAGACCCGCATTCTGGCCACCATCGGCACCCTCACGGCGGTATCGATGTATGTCTCCTACATCCCGCAGATCCAGATGAATCTGGCCGGTCACAAGGGCAGCGCGCTGCAGCCGCTGTGTGCCGCCATCAACTGCACGCTCTGGGTGATCTACGCCCTGTTCAAGCCACAGCGCGACATCCCGGTGGCGCTGGCCAACGCCCCCGGCATCCCGCTGGGCATCATCGCCTGCCTGACGGCCCTGTAACGGGGACCCACTGGACGCCCCCCGAACCGAACACCGACCGATCATGAAACTCTCCCAGAAATCCGCCAACATCCTCGGCACCATCGCCACCATCGCCGCCATCTGCATGTATGTGGCCTACCTTCCGCAGATCCAGATGAACCTGGCCGGCCACAAGGGCAGTGCACTGCAGCCGCTGGTGGCCTGCATCAACGGCCTGCTGTGGGTCATCTACGCGCTCTTCAAGAAGGGCCGCGACTGGCCGGTCACCATCTCGAACGCCCCGGGCTTCATCCTCGGCGGCATCACCTTCCTGACCGTGATTCTCTGAGCCGGCTGCCGGGCTGCCACAGCGCTGGCAGCCCCAAGGTGTTGCGAATGACGCAACGCGTTGTAGCCGACATCTGCATACGCCCTGCCGGACCATCAACGGCCCCAGGCGGCGTCATATCGCACCGGTCCGGCCTGTCGCCGGATCATCTGTGCGGCAACGGGTCTGCCTGACCAGGTTCTGCCTGATTAGCGCCTGCCCGGCGTCTGTCATGGCCATTTGCCCCACATCGCTCCGTACCGGGGTTCCGACAGGGCACGAGGCCAGATTTTCCTGCGATTGATTCGCAGCCAGCCGTGCGGGAAAAACGACAGTTGAATGGCGCGCCAGAAGCATTCCCATTTCTTCGTTTGAATTGCGTCAACCGCGCGCCAGCCGGCATGAATTCAGGCAAAATGCCAACCTCGGTGCTTCTGTCCGATGCCGGCCGGGCAAACGGCAGCAGCCCGATGGTTCCCCGTCGAACCACCGCTGTCTCTCCCGATCCACAGCGTGTCATGGACCTCTCCGTCCCGGGCACGCATTATCCCAAAGTCCTTTCCATACCCCCGAGCCAGCCGGGCCTTCGCCCGGGCCGGCCGGTGTCCCGGAAGGCTTCCGGCCGTTTCCGTTCCCTCACGCTATCCCACTGTTTGGCTGCACCCGTTGCGGCGCTCCTCCATGGCCACTGACCAGACCATCTTCACCCCGCAGACGCCCCCGGCCGTCGTGCTCGCCCATTTCTCGCCCTATCTCTCCATTGCCCATCAGGTGCCGGGCCGCATCCGCCTCAAGCTGGGCAAGGGCGCCCTCAGCGGCGTGAGCTTCGAGGGCGCGGACAACAAGTCCGACACCATCAATGCCGCACTCAAGCGCATCCGCGGCGTGAAGAACATCAGCTGGAACCTGCTGGCGCGCTCCTGCACCATCGAATACGATCCGGCGGTCATCCCCAACGCCGCATGGCCCGACCTGCTGGCCGGCACCGACAGCCCGGCCGCCCAGACCCTGCGAACCATTATGGACGAAGCCCATGAACACCTTCGCCACGCCGCGTCCTGACGGCGTGCCCGCCAGCACGGCACAGATCCTGTACGCGGCCCTGCAGGACGAGCACGCGGCCTGGGCGTACTACACCTCGGCGGCCGGTGCCTTCGGCAACCAGGCCCCATGGTCCACGCTGCTCACCACCACCCAGCAGCGCGTCACCACGCTGGGCAACCTGTGCCTGCAGTACGGCATTCCGCGCCCGGCCATGGACGCCCCCACCGCCCAGCCCATCACCGAGGGCTGGCGCGAGGCCATCGAGCGCGCCATGCAGGGCACGGTCGGCAGTGCGGCGCTGTACCAGCATCTGGTCACCGCCACCGTCGATCTGCCGCTGCGCCGCCAGCTCGAACGTCTGCAGTCCGACCTGCTCACCCGCAACCTGCCCACGCTGCAGCGTGCCTGGCAATCGGCCGTCGACCGCGAAAGCCTGCACGTTGCCCAGGGCATCGACCCGGCCCAGGCCCATGCCAGCCACGGCATCATCGGTGATGCCATGGAAGGGCTCTTCGCCCTGCTCACCCGTCAGGGCGGCTATCTGGGCTTCACCGGCACCGTGCTGAAGACGCTCAACCCCATGCTCGTGGCCGGTGCCCTGGTGGGCGGCCTGGCCGTACACGGTACCCGCCAGGCCGGCCGGCGGCGCACGCGCCGCTGCAGCACCACCACCTGCGACCTGTGCGCCGATGCACCGCTCAATCCCGACGAGGACGATACCCACGACATCAACGGCCTGAGCTGACCAACTGACCGCCCCCTGCCCGCGGGTTCGCCACCGGGCGCCTTTCGCTTTCGGGGCCTGCCAGACCGACTTCCCGTTTCTTTCACGATGCCCGCAGCGCCGGGCATTCCAGAATCCAGTCATTCATGTTTCCACTGCTTCCCCTCATCCTCGGCGCAGCCACCGGCGCTGCTGCCACCCAGCTGGCCCGCAGCAAGACCGTGCAGAACGGCCTGAAGCGCGCCGGTGCCGGCATCCGTGATGCCGCCAGCACCGGCTTCGACACGGTGAAGAAAACCGGCGCCCAGGTCCGACGGACGGTAGCCGACACACTGCGCCGCAAGAACCACGCAACCGGTGAAGACAGCACCGGTCCGGCCCTGCTGCTGCCGCCCCCGGCCCCCAGTGGCACCACCGGCCGCAAGGCACGCCGTGCCGCCCCCCATGATGCCGATACTCCCGGTGCCGATGACACCAATACCCGTCGCACCGGCACACGGGGCGCCGGTGTATCGGCCGGCACCAGCGAGGCGCTCGACGCCGCTGCCCGCAGCACCGGCGGCGAAGGGGGCAGCGCACGCCCCCGCCGCCCCCGCAAGAACAGCCTGGCCCACAAGGCCATGAACAAGAAGCCCCATCATCATCCCCAGCACAACGACTCGCAGGATGCCTGACGTGAACACGCCCCGATATCCCGCCTTTGCCGCCTCCGGCAGCCAGGCCTTCGCAGCCGGCGGCCAGCCCTTTGCACCAGGTAGCCAGCCTTTCGCAGCCATACCGAACGGCGCCCAGCGCCCGGTCCAGCCGGCGTCCATCACGCCCCGCACCGGCAACGGTCTGCCGCAAGGCCCGTTCCCGCTGCAGGTCCGGCCAGCCGGCAACCTGCCCGTGGCCCTGAACGGTGCCCGCCAGGCCCCCGCGTCACTCACCGGCACCGCCGTCGAAGACTTCTTCAAGGGCAGCATCACCACCGGGCTGCTGGCCACGCTGCAGCAGAAATCCCACCAGCCGCAGGGCCACCACGTGGCCGCCATTGCCGGCAAGCTCAACCGCACCACACTGCGCCTCGCGCTGCAGGGTGGCGTGGCGCTGGCCGCCGGCACCGCCTCGGCCCGGGCACTGCGCCAGTCCCGTCCCGGCGCCGCCCTGCTGGCCGCCGCCCTGGGCGCCGGTGGCGTGCTGCTGGCCGAACGCTACCTGAAGGATCGTCAGGCCGCTCCCCGCACCGAAGCGGTGGACCTGCCTGCCGATGACCCCATCAGCCTGGCCGAGGCCGCACTGGCACAGGCCGCTGCGCACGACGCGCCGGAAGTCAACTTCGAGGCAGCCGACAGCCCCCGCGCAAGCAGCGCCAGCGACATCGACGAAACCGAGGCAGCCACCCCCGCTGCCTGATCACCCCACACCACACCTTTTCACCGAATCACACCCCGTCACCCTCCCCCACCTCCGGGCCGGACGCTGACGGGCAACACGGAGTTTTCTCATGGGCAAGAACAAGCAGTATTCGCAGAACACCAACGACGGCAACTGGAACGGACAGAATGCCTTCAGTGGCCAGCCGGCCCAGAACGCCTTCAATGGCCAGCCCGACGCCAATGCGTGGCCCCAGCAGCAGGGCTTCGACAACGGCTACAACGCCGGCTTCGGCCAGCCATGGAACAACGGTTTCAACCCCAACGGCTTCAATGGCCAGCCCGGGTTCAACGGACAGCAGGGCTTTGCCAACCCGCAGCCGTTCAACGGCCAGAACGGTTTCAACGGGGGCTTTGCACCCAACGGCAACTTCAACCCCAACGGTTTCGGCGGGCAGCCCGCCTTCAACGGCCAGCCGGGCTTCAATGGCCAACCCGGGTTCAACGGACAGCAGAACTTCAATGGCCAGCAGCCGGTCCCGGGCTTCAATCCGCAAGCCTTCAACCCGCAGCAGGCCTTCAACCAGACCGGCGGCCACAGCGCATGGCAGAGCCTGGGCCTGTCGGGCCTGTTCGGCGGCAACCGCCAGACCGAGCAGTTCATCCTCGGCCTGCTGCTGGGTGGTGCCGCGGCCTATGTGCTGGGCGACCCGGAAAAACGTGCCAAGCTGATCCGCATGGCCATGAAGCTGTACGCAGGCGTGGCCGGCAGCGTGGAAGAATTCAAGGAACAGATTGCCGACCTGAAGGCCGAAGTGGCCGCCGAACAGGAAAACGGCGACGAGTGATCCCATGACCCAAGCCCAACAGCCCGATACCGGCCATCACGGGGGCTCCCCCACGCCTGCGCCGGCAGCCACCGGAAACAGCGTACCGCCCCGGCTGTTCGCCACGCTGTCGCTGGCGCACAAAAGCCATGGCCGCGTCCGCTTCCGCTACCAGCTGCCCGCCGGCTCGGCCGCCCTGGCGCCCAAGGCGCTCGAGCGCATCCTGCGGGACCTGCCCGGCGTGACCAGCGTGCGCCTGAACACCAAGGCCCGCTCGATCGCCCTCACCTACACCACCGGAAAGACCAGCCCCGCCCATCTGGAACGGGCGCTGCTCTGCCTGCCCGCCAGCCTGGCCACCGGGGCCAGCGGTGCCGCCATCCAGGCCGCCGCCCAGGAAAAGCACAACGCCGGCGAACATGTCCTGTCGGCCGGCGGCGACCTGCTGGCCAGTGCACTGCTGCTGCTGTCCACCAACAAGGTGCCGCAGACGCTGTCCAAACCGGCCACGCTGGCTGTCTCGCTGCCGCTCTACAAGGACGCCCTGCAGGACCTGTTCCGGGAAGGCCTGAACAACCACGTGCTGGAAGCCCTGGCCGTGGCCATCTCCACCGCCAGCGGCGACCAGATGGCGGCCAACGCCACGCTGTTCATGCTGGCGCTGGGCGAGTATCTGGAAGAATCCATCGCCCGCCGCTCGGATGACCTGCTCAAGCACCTGCTGCATCCCGATGCCGACAAGGTCTGGGTCGAGCGCGACGGCGAAGAGCACCAGATCCCTGCCGCCGACGTGCGCGTGGGCGACACCGTCATCTGCGCGGCCGGTGCCATCATTCCGGTGGACGGCACGGTGCTGGGTGGCGAGGCCACCGTCAACGAAGCCAGCATGACCGGCGAAAGCGTGCCGGTACCCCGTCACCGCGGTGATGCCGTGCTGTGCGGCACCGTCATCGAAGAAGGCCGCATCCGCATCTACGCCGAGCAGGTGGGCGCCGGCACGGCCAGTGCCCGCATCGCCAACTACGTGCAGCACGCCCTGCAGGCCAAGAGCGGCACCCAGCTGATGGCCGACCGGCTGGCCGACCGGCTGGTACCGTGGATCTTCGGTCTGGCCGGCGGCACCTGGCTGCTGTCGCGCGACTGGAAGCGCGCCGCCGCCGTGCTGCAGGCCGACTACGCCTGCGCACTCAAGCTGTCCACCCCGGTAGCCTTCAAGTCCGCCATGTACACGGCCGGACGCGATGGTGTGCTGTTCAAGGGCGGCGATGCACTCGAGCGCCTGTCGCAGGCCGACACCTTCGTCTTCGACAAGACCGGCACCCTCACCCGGGGCGCGCTGGTGGTCACCGACGTGCTGGCCTACGATCCGGAGTTCGACCCCACCGACGTGCTGGACATCGCCGCCTCCGTGGAAGAGCACTACTTCCATCCGCTGGCCCACGCCGTGGTGGAAGCCGCCCGCCGGCACAGCAACCGTCACTTCCCGCACGAGAAGGTCGACTTCATTGCCGCGCACGGCGTGGCCAGTGTCATCCAGGGCAAGCGCATCGTGGTGGGCTCGCGTCACTTCCTCGAAGATGACGAAGCCATCTCCATGGGCGACCACGAGGACGACATCCAGCGCCTGCAGGCCGAGGGCAAGACGCCGCTCTACATCGGCTTTGGCGGCAAGCTGCTGGGCATCATCGCCCTGAAGGACAGCGTGCGGGCCAACGCCGCCGAGACCATCGCGCGGCTGCGCAGCCTGGGCGTGAAGAAGGTCCTCATGCTCACCGGCGACCACGAGGTCCGTGCCCGCGAGCTGGCCCGCGAACTGGGGCTGGACGGCTACCACGCCCAGCTGCTGCCGCAGGACAAGGCCCGCATCCTCACGGAACTCACCGCCAGCGGCGCGAAGATCGCCTTCGTCGGCGACGGCATGAACGACGCCCCGGCCCTGGCCGGTGCCCACGTGGGCATTGCCATGCAGCGCGGCGCCGATCTGGCGCGGCTCACCTCCGACATCGCCCTGCTGGAAGACGACATTGCCCGGGTGGCCGATGCCAAGGCCATTGCCAACCGCACGATGAAGCAGATCGACACCAACTTCAAGCTCATCGTGGGGGCCAACACCGCCATCCTGGCGGCCGCAGCCACCGGCAGGCTCAGCCCGATCGCCACCTCGGTCCTGCACAACGGCAGCACCATCACCTTCCTGCTGAACGCCCTGCGGGGCGGCCTGCAGCCGGTGCCCGGCCTGAAGCGCAATCCGAAGCCTGCCCAGGCACCGCGCGCCCTGCCGGCGCCGGTCAACCACACCCGCGCAGGCAACGTCTGACCGACGCCCATACGGGCGTACCAGCCAGGGGGAGATACCGGTTTCCGCCAGTATCTCCCCCTGGGCACATCTTCCTCTTCCGCACCGGCGAGGCCATATCCTCACTCCGGTAGCGCGAGCGCCTTTGGCACATCTCCCTCTTCCTCACCGGTGAGGGGCGCCACCAGCCAAAGCCTGCCGTCACCCGCCGCCTCCCGGCGGTTTTTTTTGTTCCGGCGACGCATATATCGTTCGTTGCAGCAACCGGTCGGCGCAGCAATCCCCTGCCCAGAACACCGTGCCCGGTGCCCCGAACACAGCCGCCCCGTCTATCACACCTCATGACACTCCCGTAACGATATCCATATACGTTGAATGTCAATGAACATTATTCTCAATATGCACCTACAATGCCCCCTGATCTTTCGATCCCGTTACGGGGCATCATTCCTGCCCCGGTCCTTCCATGCTGGCCCCTGGCGCGTGTCATGGACTTATCCATCCATCTCCGCAACTTCCTCTTTGGGCTGGCCCCTATCCGGAGTTCCATCTTCATGAAACAAACCCCTGCCACGATTGCCTCCCACGGTCGCCTCAAGGGGGCTGCCTTCGCTGTTGCCCTGGCCACACTGGCCTTCGCCGCCGGCGCCCAGGCCCATGGCCTGACCCACCCGGTCAACCCCGACTATCAGGGCAGCGTCTCCATCGAGACTTCCCCCGTCTATCCCGGCAGCACCGTCGAGGTGGAAGGCAGCGACTTCAAACCCGGCCAGGAAGTGCGCCTGCTGAGCGATGGCAACAGCATCACCACCCAGCCCATCCTGCATGCCGACGCCGAAGGCAACTTCAAGGCCCAGGTTCCGGTTCCGCCCGAGTCGCCGGTGGGCATCCACCCGGTAGTCGTGCAGAGCGTCAACCCGGGCTATGCCGAAATCCTCGACTTCAAGATCTCGCCCAAAATCCCGTACTCGGCCACCAGCAGCTACGACATCCACCGTGCCGCGCTGAATCCAGGCCTCTATCAGGGCGCCTACAGCGCGAAGAACCACGCCATCTACGTCACCTCCGCCGTGGGCCGTCCGCCGGTCAAACAGTCGAGCCTGATGAAGGTCAACCCCTCCAGCCTGGCCATCGAAGCGCAGATCACCCCGGCCAGCACCGCCGATGGCAGGCAGCTGCAGGCCGTCTACGGCATTGCCGTGGATGACGAGGCCGGCACCATCTGGGTGGGCAACACCCGCACCGGCTCGGTAGCCGTCTACAACCAGGCCGACCTGTCGCTGGTCAAGCAGTTCGACGACAAGATCGCCCCGCACAACCACGGCGTGGCCGTCAATGGCAAACGCCAGCGTGCCTACGTGGCCGCCGATTCGGCCACCTACGTGAACGTGTTCGACACCGCCGCGCTCAAGGAGATCAAGCGCGTCGAGCTGCAGTCGCCCACCCGCACCAAGGCCCTGCCCGAGCCCATCTCGGTGGCCCTCGATGAAGCCGCCGGCAAACTGTACGTGGTGGCCGACACCGACCAGATCTACGTGATCGACGAGGCCACCCTGGCCATCGACAAGGTGTTCAACCTGAAGGGCGTCAAGGATGCCATGAGCGTGGCCGTCGCTCCCGAGGAAGGGCTGCTGTTCGTGGTCGGCCAGAGCACCGACAATGTGCAGATCCTGAACGCCGCCGACGGCACCGTGAAAGCCGATGTCAAGGTGGGTGCCAATCCACTGGCCGTCGTCTGGGAGCCGGTGCACAAACAGGCCTGGATCGCCAACCGCGCCTCGGATTCCGTGGCCGTGGTGGATACCAGCGGCAAGCTGGTGGCCAACCTGCCCGCCGGTTCGTATGCCAACCATGTGTTCACCGATGGCAAGGGCACGGTCTGGAGCCTGAACAAATCGCGTGGCGCCACCGACGCCACCGGCGACCACATCAGCCGCTTCGCGGCCAAATGAGCGAAGCTCATCAGGTCATCTGCGGCGCCGGTTACCCCCTGTGCCATCAGGGAATCCAGCACCCGATGGCCTGAATCCGGGCACATGGCCTGAAACCCGGTGACATGACCTGAGTCTGTCCCCCCGCCCAGAACCGGCCACATGGCCAGGAACCGGGCACACAGTCTGAACCGGGTCATGCCGCCCAGATCTGGGCACACGTACCAAAACCCGGGCACGCAACCTTCCCGCAAGATTTCGTGCCCGGGTTTTTTTGTTCTCCTGACGCGTGCCATGGACGCCTGACACGTGCCATGGACGCATTCGTCCCCAAGCCCCTTTGAGCATACAGGACAAGTCAGCAGGGCAGCGGAATCTTCAATGGCTCAGGGCCACCGCCAGTACCATGACGCCTACCCAAAGGGAGCTTCCCTCCACGCAGCTCCCAATGAGTCCATGACACGCACCAGATATCCATATGACTCGCAGGGATATAACACCCTGCCATCAATAATGGTAATGAACCTCATTTTGAAAATTGAGATACAATGCCGAACGTTCTGTAAGACATCATTCGTTCCCTGTCGGTGACGAATTCGTCATCCGGGCTCATACCCCTGCCCGGTGCATCGGCCCCTGAAGGTTCCGTACCCGAAGAGGCTGCAGAACAACCCCGCGGCCCCGCGCCATCCCTGCTCCAAACGGTATCGCTCTGCTACCGGCTGCGGGCCGCCTGTTTGTGATTCCTGTCTTTTGCTGTTCGTTGTTCTGTCTGTTTGTCGTTCCGTTTCCGTATCGGAGATTCATTGAATGAAAAAGCAAACCATTGACACTCGTTCCAGCGGTCAAATGAAGGGCGTTACCCTGGCCGTCGCACTGGCAGCCCTGGCCTTCAGTGCCGGTGTACAGGCCCGTGGCCTGACCCACCCGGTCGACCCCGATTACAAAGGCAGCGTTTCGGTCACCAACGCCCCCGTCTACCCCGGTGACACGGCCGAGGTCTCCGGCAGCGGCTTCAAGCCCGGCCAGGATGTCAAACTGCTGAGCGACGGTGACACCATCACCTCCCAGCCCATCCTGCGCGTCAATGCCGAAGGCAAGTTCACCGCCCAGGTCCCGGTCCCGCCCGAGTCGCCGGTGGGTCTGCACCCGGTGGTCGTCCAGACCGTCAACCCGGGCTACGCCGAAGTCATCGACTTCAAGATCTCCCCGAAAATCCCCTTCTCCATCAACCACGACTACAACATCAAGCGTGCCGCACTGAACCCGGGCCTCTATCAGGGTGCCTACAGCGCGAAGAACCACGCCGTCTTCGTCACCTCCGCCGTGGGCCGCCCGCCGGTCAAGGTGTCGAGCCTGATGAAGATCAACCCGTCGTCGCTGGCGCTCGAAGCCCAGATCGTCCCGGCCGCCACGGCTGATGGCAAACAGGTCGAGGCCGTCTACGGCATCGCCGTCGACGATGAAACCGACACCGTCTGGACCGGCAACACCCGCACCGGCGCCGTCGCCGTGTACAAACAGTCCGACCTGTCGCTGGTCAAGCAGTTCAACGACAAGATCGCCCCGCACAACCACGGCGTGGCCGTCGACGGCAAGCGCCATCGTGCCTATGTGGCTGCCCACGGCAAGAACTACATCAACATCTTCAACACCAGCACGCTGGAAGAGAAGACCCGTCTGGAACTGGTCTCGCCGACCCGCACCAAAACCACCCCGGCTCCGCTGTCCTTCGCCGTGGATGAGGCCAATGGCAAGCTGTTTGCCACCTCCACCACCGACCAGCTGTACGTGATCGACCAGGCCACCGAGACCATCGAGAAGGTCTACAACCTGAAAGGTCTGAAGGGTGCGATGAGCGTGGCCTACGCCCCTGAAGAGGGCCTGCTGTTCGTGGTCGGCCAGCAGACCGACAACCTGCAGATCCTCAACGCCGCCGACGGCACGCTGAAGTCCGACACCAAGGTCGGTGCCAACCCGCTGGCCGTCACGTGGGATCCGGTGCACAAGCGTGCCTGGGTGGCCAACCGTGCCTCCAACTCGGTGGCCGTGGTGGATGCCAACGGCAACCTGACGGCCAACCTGATGGGCGGTTCCTACGCCAACCACGTCTTCACCGACGGCAAGGGCGTGGTCTGGGCCCTGAACAAGTCGCGCGGCGCCACCGACACCACGGGCGACCACATCAGCCGCTTCTCGTTCAAGTGAGCTGATTCGGCACCGGGGCATGACAGGCCTGTCATGCCCTAACCGCCCGACACACACGTTGCCAGGCGATCAGCAAACGGGCTCATCTCCCCCGACTGCTGAACGACGAGAAGCCGGCCGATCTCGCGATCGTGCCGGCTTTTTTTCAATGGACGCCCGCCAAACCGTCAGTGCACGTCCTTCAGAATCATCTGCGTCTGGTCGGGCAAGGCCGTTGCGCCCCCATCGGCCGACCACAGGGATTTGGACACCGGCAGCGAGGTGGTGCTGCTGATGTGGAACTTGCCGTCAGCCCCCACCGTCACCTCGATGCTGCCGCCGGTGGCAACATACGTGTTGCGCTTCTGGTTGACATTCCCTTCATGCACGGCCACCCGGATGAAGGCCAGACGCGCCTGCTGCCCGGCGTTTTCCAGGGCGGCCCGGGTACCCACCAGCTGGTAGGTGCCAGCGCTGCGGCCGGTAAAATCGATCTGGATGGCGCTCTGGTAGCTGACCACGGCACCGTTCGTGCCGCTGCCAGCGGACCCCGTGGCACCTGCGGTCGTGGTGCCCGTGGTGCCCACGGTTCCAATGGTGCCGGTGGTACCCGTGGCTCCGGAATTGCTGGATGCGCTGCCCGTGGCTACCGTGGTGTCGGCACTACTGCTGTTACCGGTATCGGTGCTGCTGGACGCGGTGGCCGAACCATTGCCGCCCGTGCTGCCGTTACCATTGACGGTGGCCACGAACAGTTTGCCTTCGACCAGAACGGAGGTTTCGGTGCGGGCGTTGCCGGGCTGGGCCGATGCCTGCTTCGAGCTGCCGGAACGCACGAATTTCATGCCGGCCAGCTCCCAGTAGCTGCCGGGCAGCACGAGGTTGCCGTTGCTGCCACCACCACCGCTGTTGTTCTGCGGGGTATTGGCGTCACCACCGCCGGAGGAGCCGCCACCGCAGGCGACCAGCAGTGCGGCCACGCTGGCCGACAGGACGATACCCGACACCGTACGCTTGTGCATCATGTCTTTGCTCCGGGGTTTTGTGTTCGGCGTTCATCCATCGGGGCATGGTGTGATGGATGCCTGAAAAGGGGCGCGGGACATGGATGGCCACACACAACCGCCCATGTCCCGCGGTGGAAAGACAGACCCTGTCTCTCCCAAGGACTCGGGGGCGATCATACGGGGGTAACGGGGGCACTGCGCGGCAATTGTTCCTTCTTTGCCGGCTTTTCCTGCCGGGCGGCGGGCGGCAGGGGATTACCGGCGGGAGCACCATTGAACGCAGGTGCTCAAGGCCACGGGTAATCCCCCCGGTCGGGATTTCAATTCATGAAAGATGGCTTGCGACTGGGGCCTCAAGTCATGGAAGACGACTTCGGGTGAGGCGGCACGGGGAGGGGGAGACTCTTGCGGCTCATACGCTCACTGAAGCTTTGTTGCCCACGACCTGCGTCGTGGTCAACAAACCTTCAGCGCTATAACACTTTCCGACAACCGGGGCTACGCCCCGCCTGTCAGAAAGTCGTTCACGCGTACCGCGAAATCGCCGCAAGAGCCTCCCCCTCCCCGCACCGCTTCGCGAGCCCGCACATCGCGACTTCGACCAGATTGGTTGAATTTCTCTTGAGCATGGGTTGCCCTCCTCTGAGGAGGTTCTGCAAAAGTCTGCCAGTGCGTTGGATCCAGGATCGGGATAAGTTTTCAGTTGCCAAACGGCGATTCCAGCCTTCACGCCACCCACACTGACCCGCGAAGCCCCTCCTTCGACAGGCAAGGGTGTGCGCCTTTCGAGAATCCTGAACAGACTGGAGCACTGACCCAATAAAGCCGTGAGGAAATACACCACCCTGGTCTGCTCTGCAAAGGAAGAGAATGCCTTTCCCCGGGCTGGAGCCGCCCCTTCCTGAGACAAGCGCCCCGGAGCGGGATGCCACTGCGGCGATTTCGCAGTACGCGTGAACGACTTTCTGACAGGCGGGGCGCAGCCCCGGTTGTCGGAAAGTGTTTTAGCGCTGGAGGTTTGTTGACCACGACGCAGGTCGTGGGCAACAAAGCTTCAGTGAGCGTATGAGCCGCAGGGGCATACCGGTCCGGGGCGCGTGCTCCAACGGAGTCGTCTTCCATAAAACCCGTACCGTCACATCAAAATCACCCACCGCATCCCGACGCCCCCGCAGCGAAGTCGCTTTCCATGGAGCCTCACACACCAGCGACATAAAGAAACGGGCCTCCGCACATTTCTGCACAGAGGCCCATTTGTGAGAGCAGGACTGCAAAAACAGCCCCTTGCAGGCAGCCGTTCAGCCCGGCCAACCGCTCAGCAGACGTTCATCAGAACGCAATGCGTGCCACACTTTCCTTCTGGTCCTGCGACACGTCACGCCCGTTCTTGATGGTCACGTAGACGGTACCGGTTTTCTTGTCCAGCGCCAGGCTGTTCGGGTGCGTGGGCAGCGAAACCGTTTTCAGCACCTTGCCGGTCTTCGCATCCAGCACCGTCACATCACCCGATGCGCGGTTCGACACATAGGCGCGGCTGCGCTCGGCATCGACCAGCAGCGCAATCGGCTGCTTGCCACTTTCGACCGAAGCGGTCACCTGACCATTGCTCGGGTCGATGATCGCCACCTGATTGCCCTTGCTGCGCGGCGTGTACTGGAAGCCCTCACGCACGCGTTTCTCGTTCAGCTTGTCGAGCCCCTCGTCCACGGCCAGCACACGGCCATTGGCCGAATCGAAGGCCACATTCAGCATCTGGTCGACCGGCACCTCGAACTTGTTGGTGATGGCCAGCGTGGCGGCATCCACCTCATACAGCTGACCCACCAGGTTCGACACATACACCTTGCCGGCCTGCTCGTTCAGCGCAATGCCAGTTGCTCCATAGCCAAAGCCCTGCACGACCTTGTCCAGCTTGAGCGTGTCGGTGTCCACCACCTGCAGCGTGCTCTTGCCCTTGTAGTCCATACCCGGCAGCAGCAGACGATGGTTGGCCTTGTCCAGCACGATTTCGCGGACTTTCTTCTCCAGCGGCACGGTGGCCAGCGTCTGGCCGGACGTGGTGTCCACCACCAGCACCGACGGGCCACGGGTGTCGGCCACATACAGACGGTGGGCCTCATCATCCAGTGCCAGGCCGAAGGCCGGGGCAGCCAGCGGGAACTCGCCCTTCACGGCCAGCGTCTTCGGATCCAGCTTCAGGATTTTCGGCGGATTGGCGTTTGTGTCGAAACCGCCGGCCGAGGCCACATAGACCACGTCATCGTTCGCCGAATAGGCCACTTCGTAGAGCTGGGGGCCGACTTCCTGGCGCGTGACCTGCTCCTGACCCAGCACCGACTTGACACTGCCCATGGTGGACTGGGCGACATCCTGCGTGGCGGCACAACCCGACAGGGCGGCGGCAACGGCCAGTGCGACAAGGGAAGAAACCCGGAATGCTTTCATTGGATGAATCCTCTGTAAAAGGCAAAACAGAAACCGTGCCGGCATACCGGGCGGGATAGCCAGAGCGTCGCAGCGCAGGATCGAAGGACAGGGAGGAAGACGCTATCGACAGAAAACCCCGCAGCCAGCAGGGCCTCCATGAGTGACGGGAACCCCATGGGGGTGTCCGTCATGCCGAAGCCTTCCCGGAAGTGGCCCGTCTCCAGCGGCGGCAGTCAGCACAGAGCATGCCAACGATCACAGCAAGGGGGCTGACCGTCGGCACCGCATGAATGATAGATGAACTCAAATAGGAATGCTTCGCATAACCTTGTTTATCATGGTATCAAATCGCTGGTGGTACGGGTAATCCCTGATGCCTGCATTCCGCCGTACCGTTGCCTCATCATGCCATCCAGACGGATCACTACAGCCCCGTCATACCAGCCCGACGGCCACATTCCGATGCCTCCTGGCAGCAGGCGGGAGCGTCCCGTAGCAGGCGGGAGTGTCGCTGGCTCGAGAGAATCCAGAGCGGGCGGCGCAGGAGCGTCCCGTGGCTGGCAGGGGCGTCCTGCGGCAGGCGGGAGTGCTCCATGTCAAGCAGGAACGTCCCATAGCCTCGTGCATCCCTCCCCTGAACACGTTCAGGCAGCAGCAACGATGCCTCCGGATTTTCCCTGATAGCCCACATCCACGATGCGGTTACGCTTTGTGCGCGGCGGCACCCGATATATAGTTCACACTTTCATATTTCGTGAGGCGGCCATGTGCGGCCTCACGGCCAGGGAATCTCCATGAAAGTCTGCGGGCACTGGCCGCAGGGCTTTTTGGGGGGCTCCCCGGCACCGGCAGCAGCCGCCACCCGCGAGTCCTGCCGCCGGTCCGGGCATGCGACAGCCGAACGGACACCCCGGTCCTGTCGTGGCGCCATCTGGCCGTTGCTGCATCCGCCCCGGATGTGCCCCCTACCCCACGGCACCGGCGGACGGGCAACGCCTTGTCTTCAGCCACGATATTCATCATGCCCCCGCAGGGCAGCAGCCGCTTGCCGGCCTGCCAGCCAGTCTCCGGCCTGCCGTCGTACGGACTGGACTGCGCCACGCATCCCTTCGGTGACGCGCGGCGTTCATGGCGGGACATGCCGGGAGAGATATTCATGAAATTCGCACCGTTCGCCCATACAACTGCCCCAAAAGCCCATACAACAGTCCGTTGGACTGCAGCCCGTGCGGCCGCTTCCGCCACCCCTTCCTTCCCGGCCGGGGCAGCCTGCACCAGCCGTCTGACCAGCACCATCGCAGCCCTGCGCAGCCGCACCAGCGGTCTGGCCGGTGCCGGCACCAACACTTTCACAGCCCCCCTCACCGCAGCACGCCAGACCGCGCTGGCCGCCGCCATCGCCCTCTCCACCCTTGCTGCGCTCTCCCCCGCCCACGCGGCCGACACGCTGCGCATCGGGCTGGCCGGTCCCACCACCGGTCCGGTGACCCAGTACGGCAACATGGTGCGCGAGGGCGCCATCACGGCCATCGAGCAGATCAATGCCGCCGGCGGCGTGAATGGCCAGCAGCTGGAGGCCGTGGTCATCGACGATGCCTGCGAACCCAAGCAGGGCCCCATCGCCGCCAACCGCGCCGTCAACGAGGGCATCCATTACGTGATGGGCCATGTCTGCTCGGGGGCCACCATTGCGGCCGCGCCCATCTACGACGAGGAAGGCGTGCTGATGGTCACCCCCTCGGCCACCGCCCCGGCGCTGACCGACGGCAAGAACTACCAGTACATCTTCCGCGTCACCGGCCGCGATGACCAGCAGGGGCCGGCCGCCGGCGAGTACATCCTGAAGGTGGCCAAACCGGCCCGCGTGGCCATCCTGCACGACAAGCAGTCGTACGGCCAGGGCATTGCCAGTGCGGTGCGCGACACGCTGAAAAAAGGCGGGGTGGAGCCGGTGCTGTTCGAGGGCATCAATGCCGGCGATGCCGACTACTCGGCCATCATCACCAAACTGCGCGCGAACAAAATCGATTTCGTCTACTACGGCGGCTATCACCCGGAAATGGGCCTGCTGCTGCGCCAGGCGGCCGAACAGGGCGTGAAGGCCCGCTTCATGGGGCCGGAAGGCGCCGGCAACCCGGACATCAACGCCATTGCGGGTGATGCGGTGGAAGGCATGCTGCTGACGCTGCCCAAAGATTTCTCCACCGATCCGGCCAACGCTGCCATCGTCAAGGCCTTCGAGGCGAAGAAGCGTGATGCCAGCGGGGCCTTCCAGCTCACCGCCTACGCGGCCGTGCAGGCCATCGCCGAAGGCATCAAAGGTGCCGGCAGCGACGATCCGGAAAAGGTGGCCGAATGGCTGCACGGCCATACGGTGAAGACCCCGGTGGGCGAGCTGAAATGGACGACACAGGGTGATCTGGAGCACTACCCGTACGTGGTCTACACCTGGCACAAGGACGGCAGCAAGACCCCTGCTGCCCAGTGAGCATGTCCGAATACCTTCCTCAGATCATCCAGCAGGGTTTCAACGGCCTGTCGCTGGGCGCCATCTATGCGCTGATCGCCATTGGCTACACGATGGTGTACGGCATCATCGGCATGATCAACTTCGCCCACGGCGAGATCTACATGATCGGCGCCTATGTGGGACTGGTCACGCTCACGGCCGTGGGTACCCAGGGCAGCGTGCCGCTGCCCCTGCTCATCGGCCTGATGCTGGTCGCGGCCATGGCCGTCACCGCCCTGTACGGCTACAGCGTGGAGCGCATCGCCTACCGGCCGGTGCGCGGCGGGCCACGGCTGGTGGCCCTCATCTCGGCCATCGGCATGTCGATCTTCCTGCAGAACTGGGTGACGCTGGGCCAGGGCTCGCGTGACATGGCGGTGCCCACGCTGATCGCCGGCGGCATCGACATCCCGTTCGGCAGCTTCGACGTGACGCTGTCGTGGTCGCGGTTGCTGATCATCGCCGTCACGGTGGTGCTGATGGCGGTGCTGGCATATTTCATCCGCCATTCACGCATGGGCCGGGCCTCGCGGGCCTGTTCGCAGGACATGCGGATGGCCCAGCTGCTGGGCATCGACACCCACCGGGTGATTGCCTTCACCTTCATGCTGGGAGCCGTGCTGGCGGCCGTGGGCGGTGTGCTGATTGCCATCACCATCGGCAAGCTCAATCCCTTCATCGGCTTCATTGCCGGTATCAAGGCGTTCACGGCGGCGGTGCTGGGCGGCATCGGCAGCATTCCCGGTGCCATGCTGGGTGGCCTGCTGCTGGGGCTGGCCGAAACCTTCGCGGCGGCCTTCATCTCGGCGCAGTACAAGGACATCGTGGCCTTCGGCCTGCTGATCCTCATTCTGCTGTTCCGCCCCAGCGGCCTGCTGGGCAAGCCCGAAGTGGAGAAGGTCTGATGAACACGACATCTCCTGCCGCCGGTCGCAACGGCGAGGCCGCGCACGATTCCGCAACCACGCGGCCCACAGGCAATGCCACCGATACCGGCACAACCGGTACTGGCACAACCGGCACGACCAGTGCGAAAAACGATAAAAAATGGATGGGTGCGGGTACGACCGGTGTGGGCACAACCGGCACGGGTACGACCGGTGTGGGCACAACTGGTGTGGTGCTATCGTCCGGTGGCGCCAGTACGCTGAAGAACGCCCTGCTCGCCACCCTGGTCACGGCCGGGCTGACCACGCCCATTCTGGGCCTGCAGCTGGTGCGCGAAGGGGCACGCACGCACATCGAGGCACACTGGGGCCTGGTGCTGGCTGCCTGCGCCGTGGTGTTCGTCATCCAGCTGCTGCGGCCGGCGCTGGCACGGCTCGCCACGGGCCTGCGCAGCCGCGTCCGCGTACCGGGCAGCGAACGGCTCACCTTCATCCATCGCACGCCCACCGGCCAGCGCGTGCTGATCCTGCTGCTGGTGGTGCTGGCCGCGGTCTGGCCGTTCTTTGGCAGCCGCAATCAGGTCGACATCGCCACCATCGTGCTCATCTACATCATGCTGGCGCTGGGGCTGAACATCGTGGTCGGCTTTGCCGGCCTGCTCGACCTGGGCTTCGTGGGCTTCTATGCGGTGGGAGCCTACACCTATGCGCTGCTGCACCAGTGGCTGGGCTGGGGTTTCTGGCAGGCGCTGCCCGTCTCCGGGGCCATGGCGGCGCTGTTCGGCTTTTTGCTGGGCTTTCCGGTGCTGCGGCTGCGCGGCGATTATCTGGCCATCGTCACGCTGGGCTTTGGCGAGATCATCCGGCTGCTGCTGGTCAACCTCACCGACTGGACCGGCGGGCCGGATGGCATTGCCGGCATACCCAAGCCCACGGTATTCGGCTACGAAATGACCCGCCGGGCCAGCGAGGCCGGCGCCCAGACCTTCCACCAGCTGATGGGCTGGAAATATTCCAGCCAGGACATGGTCATCTACCTGTACCTGATGGCCCTGGTGCTGGCGCTGCTGACGCTGTTCGTGTCCAGCCGGCTGGTGCGCATGCCGGTGGGCCGCGCCTGGGAGGCCCTGCGCGAGGATGAAATCGCCTGCCGCTCGCTGGGGCTCAACCCCACGCGCATCAAGCTGTCGGCCTTCACGCTGGGCGCCATGTTCGCCGGCTTCGGCGGCGCCTTCTTTGCGGCACGGCAGGGGCTGGTCAATCCGGAGTCCTTCACCTTCATCGAGTCGGCGCTGATCCTGGCCATCGTCGTGCTGGGCGGCATGGGCTCGCAGCTGGGGGTGATTCTGGCCGCCATCATTCTCACCGTCCTGCCCGAAATGGCCCGCGAGTTTTCCGACTACCGCATGCTGCTGTTCGGCCTGGTGATGGTGCTGATGATGATCTGGCGCCCGCAGGGCCTGCTGCCGGTCAGACGCCCGCACGTGGAGCTGACACGATGAGCACCCGTGACGAGATGCGGGACGCACACCCGCACGCTGCGCTGCTCGACGTGTCCGGTCTGACCATGCGCTTCGGCGGCCTGCTGGCAGTGGACCAGGTGTCGCTGGCCGTGGGGCGCCACGAGATCTTTGCCATCATCGGCCCCAACGGGGCGGGCAAGACCACGGTGTTCAACTGCATCAGTGGCTTCTACAAGCCCAGCAGCGGGCGCATCCGGCTCGATGGCCAGGACATGGCGGGCCGGCCCAGCCACGTCGTGGCCTGTCACGGCGTGGTGCGCACCTTCCAGAACGTGCGGCTGTTCAAACAGCTGACCGTGCTGGAGAACCTGCTGGTGGCCCAGCACACGCAGGTAAAGAGCGGGCTGCTGGCGGGCCTGCTGCGCCTGCCCGCCTACCGCCGAGCCGAAGCCGAGGCCATCGACCGTGCGGTCCGCTGGCTGGACTTCATGGGCCTGCACGCCTATGCCAACCGCGAGGCCGGCAATCTGGCCTACGGCCACCAGCGCCGGCTGGAAATTGCCCGCTGCATGATCACCCGCCCCCGGCTGCTGATGCTGGACGAACCGGCCGCCGGCCTGAACCCGCAGGAAAAGGTGGACCTGCAGGCGCTGATCCGCCGCCTGCGCCACGAATTCGACGTGGCCGTGCTGCTGATCGAACACGACATGAGCCTGGTGATGAACGTCTCCGAACGCATTCTGGTGATGGAACACGGCGCGCCGATCATGACCGGCACGCCCGAAGCCGTGCGCAACGACGAACGGGTCATCAAGGCCTATCTGGGAGAGGCATGATGGTGGCAGACATGCATACCCCGCCGGTGGACACGGGCACGCCCGGCGCCCACGACACGGCATCGACAGCCAGCTGCACGTCGTCCACAAAGGGGGCGTCTTCCGCAACCGGCACCCCCATGCTGGAATTCACCAATGTCAGCACCTTCTACGGCCCCATCCAGGCGCTGGACGGCGTGAGCCTGTACGTGAACGCCGGCGAGATCGTCACGCTGATCGGCAGCAACGGCGCCGGCAAGACCACGCTGCTGATGACGCTCTGCGGCAACCCGCGCGCCCGCAGCGGCCAGATTCGCTTCGAGGGCCGGGACATCACGGCACTGGACACGCCGCAGATCATGCGCAACGGCATTGCCATTTCCCCCGAGGGTCGGCGCGTGTTTGCCGACATGACGGTGACCGAAAACCTGCAGATGGGCGGTTTCTTCCAGAGCCGCGAAGCCATCGAGGCCGGACTGAAACACGCCTTCGGCCTTTTTCCGCGCCTGCGCGAACGGGCGCACCAGCGCGCCGGCACCATGTCGGGTGGCGAGCAGCAGATGCTGGCCATCGGCCGTGCGCTGATGAGCCAGCCCCGTCTGCTGCTGCTGGACGAGCCCACGCTGGGGCTGGCCCCGCTGATCATCGCGCAGATTTTCGAGATCATCCAGAAAATCCGCGCCGAGGGTGTCACCGTCTTTCTGGTGGAACAGAACGCCAACCGTGCCCTGCAGCTGGCCGACCGTGGCTATGTACTGGAAAACGGCCGGATCGTGCTGCAGGACACGGGATCGAACCTGCTGGCCAACGAAGAGGTTCGCAAGGCGTATCTGGGTGTGTGAGGATCAAATCAGAACAGATACTTGAAGGTCAGCAGATACGTGCGCGGCATGCCCGGCGACACCACGTTTTCGTTGATGGCACCCACATAGTAGGTGCGGTCGAACAGGTTCTTCACGCCCAGCGTGACCCTGAAGTCGTGCCCGGTATACGCCACCGACAGATCGGCCAGCGCGTACGACGGCAGGTCGTACGACACATCGCCTTTCTGCGTGCCCACATACCGGCCGCCCAGCCCCACCGACACGGCAGGCAGCGCCGGCACGCGCCAGTCGGCCCACAGGGCCAGCACGTGCTTGGCCGTCATTTCCACCGGCTTGCCCACCAGCGACGCATTGGTGTCGGCCGTGACCTCCGCATCGATGAAGGTGTAGGCCCCCACCAGGTTCAGCCCGTTGCCCAGATCGACCCCGGCTTCCAGCTCCACGCCACGCGCGCGCTGCTCACCCACCTGGATGTTGAAGCCTTCATTGTCGGGATCGGACACACTGACGTGCTGGCGCCGCAGGTCGAACACCGCCACCGAGCCATTCACGCCGCCCAGCACATACTTCAGCCCCACCTCCTTCTGGTTGGCCGTTTCGGGCACGAAATAGCGGCCCTGCGCATCCTGCCCGCTCACCGGCAGAAACGAGCGGCTGTAGCTGGCATAGGCGGCCCAGCCCGGACGAAACTCGTACGACACCCCGGCCGAACCGGTCGTGTCGTGATCCTTCTGCACCCGTCGCACACCGGTCAGACGGTTGTCGATGTCGTCGCGCGAGCGCTCGTGACGCAGACCCGCCACCACCGTCCAGCGATCATCCAGCCTGATCTGGTCCTGCGCATACAGCCCGGCCACCGTCAGCTTCGACGGGTTGTTGCGCTCGTAGCGCGCATTGCAGGTCACCGGCATGCCATACACCGGCGCATACAGGTTCAGCGCCGCAATGGTGCAGCGGCGCGTCGTCATGTGGCTGTGGCCGGTGCGTGCGTCCAGCCCGGCCACCACCTGGTGCTTCATTCCCCAGGCTTCAAAGGGCATCAGCAGCGAGGTGTCGGTGGCCGTCAGGTCATAATCCAGCTCCTGCCGGGTGCCGCGCCGGTTCTGCAGCCGCTGGTTGGCCTGCAGCCGCAGCAGCGACACGAAATTGCCATGGCCCTTTTCCTTCTCGTGACGCACGTTCTGCCGCAGCGTCATGCCATTGGCAAAACGGTGCTGCAGGTTGTAGCCCACCGTGTACTGCTCCACATCATAGGCACCCAGCGACGGATCTCCCGTAAACATCCGCGGTGACACCGGCCCGTTGGGATTGGCCAGCAGCGTGCCATACGGCGACGAACCCTGCTGGCGAATCCACGTACTGTGACTGTAGGTGCCGAACAGCACGAAGTCCGTATGGGTGCGTATTCCGATGATCGTGACCGACGATTCCGGCATCGTGACCGGTGATTCCGGTGATCGTGACCGTTTCACTCATGGATTTGCCCCGCGGGCAACCGGAAAATCTCCTGATGGCAGGCAGCGGCCAATACCGGCATACTGTGCCCCATGAACCGGCCCGCTTCCCCTGCAGAACTCACCGCTGACATCGCGCACATGGATGCGCAGCAGCTGCGCGAGTTCACCGCCTCGCTGATGCAGCAACTGCAGCAGCAGGCGGACGATCTGTGCCAGAAGCAGCAAATTCTCGAACAGCAACAGCGGGAACTGGCTCAGCGCGACGAAAAAATCCGCTTCACCACGGTCGAGAACGAAAAGCTCAAGGTCGAGCTGGCGTACCTGCGCCGCATCCGCTTCGGCAAAAAGAGCGAGAAGCTCGCCGGCATCCAGGGACTGCTGTTCGAAGAGGCCATCGACGAGGATCTGGCCACGGTCGAGACACAGCTTTCCAGATCGGCGCCCCGCGAGGAAAAGCAGTCCCATCGCCAGCCCAAACGCCAGCCCCTGCCGCCGGGGCTGCCACGTACCGAGATCCGTCACGACCCGGCCAACAGGAGCTGCCCCTGTGGCTGCGCACTCAAACACGTGCGCGATGACGAGAGCAGGAAACTGGGTTACGTCCCGGGTACCTTCTTCGTCGAGCACCACAAGCGTGGCATCTGGGCCTGCCCGAACTGCGAACGCATCGAACAGGCCCCGATGCCGCCGTGCATCATCGACAAGGGGATCGCCACCCCGGGGCTGCTGGCGCACGTGCTGGTCAGCAAATATGGCGATCACCTGCCGCTGTACCGGCAGGAAGCCATCTATGGCCGGGCGGGTCTGACGATTGCCCGTTCCACGCTGGGCAGCTGGGTGGGCCAGTGTGGCGTGGCGCTGCAACCGCTCGTGGATGCCCTGCGCAGGGAATTGCTCGAACAGGGCGTTCTGCACGCCGACGAAACCCCCATCAGGATTCTGGCTGCCCCCAAAGAGGGCAGGAAGGCCGGCAAGGGCTGGCTGTGGACCTTCGTGCCCGGGGAGAAAGAGGCCATCCGGGCGGTGGTCCACCACTTCAGCGACAACCGGGCCGGTGAGAACGCCCGGGGCTTTCTGGATGACTGGAAGGGGGCGCTGGTCTGCGATGACTTTGGCGGCTACAAGAAGGGATTCCGGCAGGGCATCACCGAGGTGGGCTGCATGGCGCATGCCCGGCGCAGGTTCCACGATCATTGGGTCCACAGCGAAAGCCCGATGGCTGAAGAGGCGCTGGGTTACATCAAATCGTTCTACGCCTTCGAGGCAAGGATCCGCGATCTGGACATCGAGCAGCGCACCGCACTGCGGCAGCGGGAACTCAAACCCCAGATCGATGCTTTCTTCACCTGGCTGGGCCTGCAACGGCAGAAGGTGGCCAACGGCACCAAACTGGCCAAAGCCATCGACTACAGCCTCAAACGCCAGGCCGCATTGATGCGCTTTCTGGATGACGGGCGGCTGCCCATGGACAACACGCACGCCGAGCGGCAGCTGCGGCCGGTGGCCGTGGGTCGTCACAACTGGCTGTTCACCGGCTCGCTGCGGGCTGGCCAGCGTGCGGCGGCCATCATGAGCCTGATTCAGACGGCGAAACTCAATGGTCACGACCCATTGGCATACCTGACCGATGTGCTGGCGCGGCTGCCGACTCACCCTATGAGTCGGATCGGTGAGCTGCTGCCGCACCAATGGGAGCCGCCGGTGCAGCAAGATGTGCCGACCGCAGCAGAGCCCACTCCCAGCACGTAGCAGTGCTGCGTACATCCACAGTTTTACCGCCTGAACGCCAAAACAGGTGTCCACTTGATTTAGGTGGACACCTGTTTTGGCGTATGGAGGCGTTGAACCGTGTAGATGGCTGGTTGCTTACCTTCGACTATCGCTACTCAGGCGTGAACCATCAGGCTCGGATCTGGACACCGCCGCTGCGGGCGCTGCGAGACCGGGTGGACACGCTGGTGGGCGTGCATTTCAATTCCTGCCTGCTGAACCGCTACGAGGACGGCAACCAGGGCATGGCGTGGCACAGCGACGACGAGGCAGAGCTGGGACCGGAGACAGTGATCGCCTCGGTGAGCTTCGGGGCCACCCGCAAGTTCGCATTCCGCCACCGGCGCACCCGCCGGAAGTTCGAGATGCTGCTGCACCACGGCCAGCTGATCGTGATGCGTGGCCAGACGCAGGCCCACTGGCAACATGCGTTGATGAAGAGCACGCGCGTCACGCAGCCGCGCGTGAACCTGACGTTCCGGACCATCCGGGCGAGAGGGTGAGATCCTTCGGCCTTCCCCGAAAGCACTGTGCCCTCCCCATTGGATTGGCTCACCACGCCGCAGCCGTTTCCTTGACATCCGTGCTACGCACGGTCATGGCCACTCCCAGCAACAAGGTGCGCATCAGACGCTCCGTGGCCTCCACCAGCAGCCGCTCACCCGCCTCAATGGCCTGCTCAAGACTCATCGGAATGGGCACGATCGACGCGATGGCATCGATGCCGATGTCATAGACATCCTGGGCCCCCTTGCCAAGCGTGCCAGCCAATGCAACAACCGGCACCCCCAGCTCACCAGCCCGCCGGGCGATTTCGGCAGGAACCTTGCCACGGGGTGTCTGAAAATCGATGGCACCCTCGGCGGTGATGACCAGGTCTGCCCCTTTGAGCAACGCATTCATGTCGAAACCAGCCAGCCCGGAGTCCAGAAGTGCCTGGAAGCGAGACACCAGCTGCGCCCCGA
This sequence comes from Lautropia dentalis, assembly GCF_003892345.1. Taxonomy (GTDB): domain Bacteria; phylum Pseudomonadota; class Gammaproteobacteria; order Burkholderiales; family Burkholderiaceae_E; genus Lautropia; species Lautropia dentalis. The sequence goes on along the minus strand of NZ_RRUE01000001.1, from coordinate 1,252,133 downwards.
TGGCGGCCAGCCCTGCACCCAGACCACCCGATGCGCCCGTACCCGCACCGCGGGCAAAATCGATGTCCCGAGCCTGTGGCAATGCGTATTCTGCCAACTTGCGTGCCCAGTTGTCGAAGCCTCTTTCCAGTTCGGCCACCTGCTGTGGAGAAGCTCCTTTCTGGGGGCCGAAGACCCGCGCCACGCCGCGTTCACCCGTCAGGATGTTATGTGCGTTGAGCGCCATCACCATCTTCACCTTTCCATCGCGCAACGCCGACGGCAGCCCGCTCATGTCCAATGTCGCCACATCCGCCAGACAGCGACCACCATGTCCAACCTCCCTGCCCTGGGCATCGGCAATGCGCACACCCAGAGCCTGCAATGCTCCCAGGCCCCCATCACTGGTACCGGAGTCACCGCAACCAATCAAGATGGTGTGGATGTCATGCTCCAGCGCGGCATGGATCAATTCTCCCACACCCCGGGTCGTGGTGAGGGTAGGGTCACGCATGTCTCGCGGCACCAGGCGCAGGCCGGCTGCAGCAGCCATTTCCACCACGGCCACCCCTTGTGCCTTGCCGCCGAGCAAGGCGAAATGTGACTCGACAGGCTGTCCTACAGGACCGGTAACGGTACGATGCACCAGGCGCCCTCCTGTCGATTCGGCCAGCATATGCGCCGTTCCTTCGCCTCCATCGGGCACAGGAACAGTCTTGACACGTGCTCCCGGCATGGTGCGTCGCACGCCTGCCGAAATGGCGCGTGCCACGGTACCGGCGTCCAGCGACTCCTTGAATCCGGCTGGAGCCACAAGGATATTCCTGGGGATGATCGGCATTGGCTTCCTCCTTGATGGATGATCCGAACGAACGGCTGCTGCCATTCACTTTCACCGAAACAGCGGCATACCGCTCAGCGGCCAGACGACGAAGGCAAACAACAGCACCAGAGCAGCGCTCAGTGGCGCCAGCCACAGGCTCAACCGCAGCAGATCCTGGGCAGAATAGGTGGGAGCATCCTCGACCCTGGCAAACAGGGCCATGGGTTTGGCCGAACTGCTCATGGTGTGACAGAAACCTGCAGCCGCCGTCGATGCATACGCAGCAGCCATCGCGGAGACCCCAACCTCCGGTGCCAGCGATACCACCAGAGGAATAAGCACTGCGGACCGTGCCGACCGTGACTGAATGACCAGATGCGCTGCAGTGGAAATGAACACGATGACGACGACAAAAGTGACCGAAGCCGCCTTGCCAGCACTGCGAATGGGCCCGAGCATGCCTTCGGCTGCCCAAGCCGCGGCGCCGGAACTGGCCAGCGCCGACCCCAGCGCCAGCGTAGCCGCCATGAAGATCAGCAAGGACCACGGCACCGACTTGAGCGCCTTGCCCAGACTGACGACGCCCAGGCTGTTGCTGCTCATGGCCAGTCCGCCAGCCAGGGCGATGACGGCGGGGTGGATGCCATGGACCGGCTCCATGCACCAGAGGACGATGACCACGGCCACCAGCCAGGCGGCCCTCCCTTGAGCGGGCGTGAACCTGCCACTGATGGGAATGCCGGTGTGGCTTTGAAGGTCACTCACGGAAATGCTCAACGCCTGACAGCGATCTTCACGTGATGTGAACAGTGCCAGCACCAGCTCCACGCAGGCCACACTGGACACCACCGCCAATGGCAAGCCATAGAGCATCCAATTGGCGAACGAGAAGCCCGGGTATCCCCGACCGACCAGAATCTGACTGGTGATCAGATGTGCACCGGCCCCCAGGTAGGAAGCCACGGCCGACAGCAGAATGACCGAAGGGAAGGCCAGCGCCAGCGCCCGGACCAGTGCGGGTCGATCGCGCAGTACTGGAGCCAGTGCCATGAACACCGGCATGGCCAATGCTGCCCGCCCTGAGGTCGATGGCACAGCAAAAGCTGTAGCCACAAGGGCCGCTCCACTCAGATGCATCAACTGTCGCACATCTCGCGCCCCGGAAATGATGAAGACCGCTGCTCTCGTGGCAAGCCCGGAAGCCGTGATGCCTGCGGCGATGACGAACGAACCGAGCAACAGCCAGACAGTGTCGTCACCCAGAGAATCGAAGAGCGTCTTTTCCGGCAACACGCCCATCACCACCAGCACGACTGCCGCCCCCAACGCGACATAGGTGTCATCGATGGCGGTGAAGATCCAGAACCATACCGCAATGGCAAAGACCGAGAGGGTGACTGCGCCCTGCGTGCTCAACGCCTTGGCTTCGTCCGTACCGTCCACGGCAATATTGACCCACCAGACAACGAGTGCCACCACACCAATGGCAGCCGCTATGGCAGCCAGATGCCGCACCGAGAAATCGTTGCGCAACCGCTGTGCCACCCGCTCCATCAGGCTTGGCTCAAGCGTTCGTCTGCCCCCGGATTTCCTCCTGTCCGGCAGATTCAATGACGAGTGGGTACGATGGAACACCGGAGCAGAATCGTCCGTCGTCGTGTGCTCGATCCGTTCAGCCTTGGTCATGGCGTGGGCTGTCATTTTTCGTGCTGCATGGCCTGGATGGCCGATTCCTGTACCAGTGTCTGGCTGGCACCCTCTGCAGGACGGGCCATCGGAACATCGATACCAAACACCGTCCCACGTTCCGTACCCGATTCCACCCACGCATACCCGTCATGGGCATGCGCCAGTGCCTTTACCACAGCGAGCCCCATGCCCATGTGCAAATGGCCCTCGTCCAGCTCGTCACGACGATGCGGCACCGGTTCGAAGACGGCCCGCGCCTGTTCCTGGCTGAGCGGCACCCCCTGATTGACGACCCAGAGACTGGCCATGGCCTCACCATCGGCCTGACGGCGAACGGATGCTCCCAGACCGATCCTGTCTCCCACCTGGGTATTGTCCGCCGCATTATTGGCCAGATAGTGCAACGCCAACAGCACCCGTTGCAGATCCAGCTCGGCTTCGGCATCCACGGTCTCCACCGTCTGCCAGTCCCGATCGGGCCGCAGATTGCGCTGCTGCCGGACCAACTGCTGGATCAGGTCATCCAGTCTGACCGGATGACAATGCAGAAACCCCGGTCGACCACTTTCGAGAAGCAGATCCAGATCCTGAACCAGACGACGCATCTCGCCTGTCGGCCCGTCCAGCAAAGCCACCTGTGCGGGATCATGGGCCAGCCGTCGATGCAACGGTACCAGCGCCTGCAGTTGCCCCTGCAATTGCTGCTGCACCTCGTACAGCACGTGACTCTGCTCGCGGTACGAGCTTTCCAGCCGATCCAGCATGCCATTGATCGCCCGTGCCAGGCGGGTCAGCTCGCTGCTACCATGTTCGGGCAGCCGAGTATGCAGATCAAGCGGACCGATTCGTTCGGACAATCGTGCAAAGCGGCGTACCGGCGCCAGGATCTGCCCCGCCACCAACCAGGCGATGAACGCCGTCAACACCATGCCAGCCAGCGACACACCGAACAGGATCAGCATGTTGCGATGCACACTGTCAACATTGGCCTGAACGAACTGCGTCACCAGCAACACCCCCCGCTTGCCGTGGCCCTGAATGACGCTCTTGCCCCAGCGCATCAGGCCATCGGGCGTGCTCTCGATGCCTGAACTCTGCGGACTGGCCAACAAGGCCTTCAGGCGCTTGGGATTTGCAGCCAGCCGCTCGCCCGCATCATTGGAGGCGTTATCCAGCAGAAGTACCTCGTCGGGTGTCACGCCAATGAAAGCCTCACCCCGATCGGGGGTCTGACGCTCCATGTAGCGCTCCATCAGCGCAGTCAGCGAGTCGAAGGGCCCGTGCGTACGAGGGTCCACCGCCTCACGGGCAAACGCATTGAACTCATGCAGCTCCTGGACGACGGCTGCATTGGCATCCAGATCCACCTGCCGAATGAAGATCGAACGGACCGTCAGGATCAACGCCAGCACCATCAATGCGGCTGTCAGCAATATCCAGCCCACGACGCGCCAGCGCGCCGTGAGAGGCATCGCCAGAGGACGAGCATCGGTATTCGACTTCATGGCGTCCCCTGCCTTTGATGGCCATGGGGCTCACCAGCTTCGGTTTCCGGTCCCATACCGCACTCACGAACGCCATTCTGCCGCTCGTCGTGGATGCCATCCTGATGAAGACCATCCGCCCCCTTGCTTCTGGCGCCATCCACACGTCTGGCCTCGTCACCCGGCCCCATGTCGTATTTGTGCTTGATGGTGCGGGGTATGTAGGAATCCGGCAGACCGATTTCGGTCACCGCATCCGCACCATGGCCAGACATATCATCCGTATCGCGCAGCCGGACCTCGATAATGCCTCCAGACAACCTGGGCGGAGGTACCGTGCGCGTTATCTGCTGTGACAGCAGCGCGATGGCAACAGGAACCAGAAGCAACAGAATGATGATGGAAAGACGCGACAACACAGCGGCACCCCTCAAAAAGCAGGCGGGATAGCAGTTTCACTATGTTATCTCATCACCAAATCGTATATTATGACACAATATGACAAATTTATTTCATAATATTTCTATAAACGTACAAAATGGAGCGATAAAACACAAAACACTCAATAAGATGTTTCTAAGCAACTTAACGCCAGATTAATCGACAATATCTACGCATAATAGTAGGTATTGCGAACATACGACCGACCCATCTCTATGGTCCTCTGCAAGGTCTTCCTTTCAGCGGGAAGATCGGAGTACAGCAGGAACCACAAGAGCGAAAACCGGGCTCCGTACATCCCCTCCCCGGAACCCAGCTCTCGCAAAGACCGCCATATAAAAGGCAAGACATATCTCATGCTTTGCCCGGACGCAAATCTCGCCGTCCGGGAACGATCGCCTCACTGCCAGCGGAGGCCGCCGATGGTGTACCCGCCATCCACCAAGATGCTCTGACCCGTAATGAAGCGGGCACCGTCACTGGCCAGCCACACGGCCACGTCGCCGATATCCTCAGGCTGCCCCATGCGTTTCATGGGCGTGTGTTCGACGAAGGGCTGATAGGCGGCCACATCACCGCTGCTGCGTGCCATGGGCGTATCGATGATGCCGGGACAGATGTTGTTGATGCGGATTCCCTGGCGGCCGTACTCCAGCGCCAGGGCGCGGATCATGGCATCCAGTGCCCCCTTGCTAGCGGAATAGATGGAGGAGCCGGCCAGCGCCCCCTGTGCCAGCCAGGATGAGGTGTTGATGATCGCGCCCCCTTCCCCCTGAGCCAGGAACGCCTCGATCTGGTACTTGGCACATAGCCAGACCCCCTTCAGGTTGATGGCCATGACCTCATCGAAATCCGCTGCGCTCTGTTGTGCGTATTCCGATGATCGTGACCGACGATTCCGGCATCGTGACCGCGCAGTCCGGTCATCGTGACCGATGTCGAGTGGTCAGAGACATTGCCTGCCAGGCAAATTGTACGATTGCCTGATCCGGGGGGCCTTCCAGCCCCCCCCCAGTACCTCCGGGAGAGCGTCAGCTCTGGTTGGCGGATGAAGGCGTTTTCTTCGTTCGTGCAGCGCGCAGTGACTCCCCCTTGAGCACGATCCGCTGCGCCTGTGGCAGCAGACGATCCAGCATCGCGTCGGCCACCGCCGGCTCATCGATCCAGGCATGCCAGTGATCGACGGGCAACTGGCTGGTGATCAGCGTGGCCCTGTTGCCGGCCCGGTCATCGATGATCTCCATCAGCGCTTCCCGGCAGAGGGCGTCCAGCGCCACCAGTCCCCAATCGTCCAGTATCAGGACCTGCGTCTTTGCCAGCTTGCCAAGCCACCTGGTGTAGGTGCCTGTGGCCCGTACAAGGCCCAGCTCCTCGCCCAGCCTGGGCAGACGCAGATACCGCGTACTGTGTCCCTGGCGACAGGCATACTGTCCGAGAGCGCAGGCAAGCCACGTCTTGCCGCACCCCGTGGCCCCGCTCAGGATGATGGTGGCGCCGGACGTTGCCCAGTCACTCAGGGCAAGTGCCATCCAGCGGGCACGTTCCAGCCCCCGGCTGGCTCGTGCGTCGAAGTCTTCGATGTGGGCCTGGGCATACTTCAGGCTGGCCTGCTTCAACAGGCGGGCGCTGCGCCGGTGCCTTGGCCGCCGTATCGGCCTGGGTGGGAGCAAAGCCCTGGTCCTTCTCCACCGTGCCGTAGATGCGAACTTCGCCCAGCGCGTGGGCCTCGGACCCGGCAGACTGCGACGATACGGCCGGATCCGTGGCTGCGATGAGGGTCGCCGTGGCGGAGGCAGCGCCGGACCCCATGGTATCGGTGGCCCCGGTGGCAGTCCGGGCGCCCGAACCGTGAGGAGGAACGAGAGAAGCCGGCAAAAACTCTGTTACAGATATTTCTGATACCATCGTTGCAGCGCCATTGCCCTGCGCCCAGACATCAGCATGCGTCATCACCAGCGAGACCGCCAGCACCAGCGGCGGCATGCGCTGCAGCAGCGTGTTCGTATCGGCAGTCGGCGGGGGCGCGGGTTCACCCGTGGTGGGCAGAAAACCGCCATGGACGCGGGAAGGCAGCGGACCGAGAGAGGCGGGCACGGGCAGAACGGCCCCTTCGGAGGGCTCGGGAGGAAGGGACATCATGATGGAACACCCGGTCAGAGCGCCGGGCGCAACAGGGGTTGGAGGATAGCCCCGTCATTTTGCTACAAATGGAAATAACTGATACGGGATAGGCTTATTCGTGAGAGGGAACGGCCGGGGTATGGCCGTACAGAGTCAGGCGCTGATAGGCCCGGTCCGTTCGCCGCCACATACCGTCACCTTGCCAGCAACCGGGAAAGCTGTTCTGCCTGGGCAGCAAACTTTCTTCGATCGGCCCTGCGCAATTGCGCCAGGTTCTGCAGCTTCCAGCGAATGCCCGGCAGCTGCGCCAGATGTTCAATGCCGAGCAGTGACCAGTCCGGCTCGGCTGTAACCACCGACATCAAGAACTGGCGCTCATCGTCATCCAGCCCCTGCCGAAGCACATCCATCATTTGCGTTCGTGCGGACATCAACGCCTCCAGCGAAACAGGTTCGGCTGTCATGCCCCGAAAGTTGTACGTATAGTCATACTGAATATCCCTTGGCGGCGCAAACAGAATCTCATGGATCGGCCGGTTGCCACAGCAGAGATAGACCACAAACGCACGCCGAATGCCGGGTGTGATGCCCTCGTGCGCCAGCAGCTGCATCACATCGAACAGATCACGCGGATGCTGCCGGTCCAGCGCTGCCACCAGCTTGCCACCATACAAATCCTCCAGCGACAGCACGGGCAGCTCCAGATCGGCCATCAGCACATCACGCGCAGCCGGCCGAAGTGATATGCGGCGCACCGGCAGCACCGTACCACGCATGACCACATTGACTTCCACCTTGACCTGAATGGCCCCACGACGCACGAGCAGCTTCGTCTCTCCTGCTCCCGACACGGGCGCATGTGTCTGGAACCCGCGTCGGCGCAGGCGTTCTGCTGCCTGCCGGATACCCTCACTGATGCCTTCGAGCGCTTCGGCACGGGGCAGCGTGCAATCAGGAAACACCAGATCAAGATCGACCGACAGGCGTGGCATGTCACGCAGGAACAGGTTGATGGCCGTGCCACCCTTCAGTGCAAAGGTGTCGTCCACAAAAACATGCGGCGCAACCTGCGTCAGCAGCCGCGCGGTATCGAGATAAAGCGGATTCATGCTCATGGTTTGAGCACCAGCAGGCCATCAGAGGAACGGGAAACCCAGGCACGCTCGCTGCCCATCGGCAACATGCCCACATCCAGCCGCCCAACCCAGGGAGCAGAGACTTCGCGCCCCAGCTGCAGGCACAACCGGACGGTCTTCACGCTGCGACAGCATTGCAGCAGCGCCTGCAGCACATCGGCACGCAGATTGAAGGCACTCTCGACAAGCTCCCTCGCCTCCTGCAAGGGCTGATGGGTACCAACCTCACTCAACAGCTCCAGCAGCGCCCTTTCCGGCGACGAGACCTGCGGCGCCCCTTCCTGCTCCCCGAACGGCCCCACATGCAACAGGGTGTCTGCCTGCTCATCGAACAGACGTTTCTGGTGGTAGGTGGCCGGAAAGCGTTCGGTGAACCAGTCTGGCAGTCGTCCTGCTACCCAACCATACAGGCTGAGCACTGGCTGCCGGGCAACATACTGCCTGATTCCATACCAGTCCAGCGCGGATTTGCCGCCCACATGCAGACCATCCAGCCGGCGCTGAAGGAGCCGAAGGCTGGGATACAGCGCGGGCGGGTCGTTCGGGCGGCAGTAAATACCGCGCGCAAGGCGTACGAGCCAGCCCGACCGAACGTAGTAGACGGCCAGATCGGCGGAGATGCCACGACTGGAGAGGTCTGCGGACGTCAGCGGGGTGCCGGGCAGGAAATGGGTGTAGAGAGAATTTAGTTTTCTGTCACTTGTCGTAGCCATGCTACGATATATACAATCAATCCAAATTCTGGTCAAGGCGCCAGCAGGACAGGGAGAAAGCCATGCACGATATCGCGCCGGGCAACATCGTCACCACCGTCACAGGGGACTCCATCGTCACCCTGTCTGCAAAGGAGTCCCAGCGCTTCCTTGAAGCATTGGACGCCTCATTCCAACCCAACGCCCATCTGAAACAGGCCATGGGTGCTGCCGCCAGCATCCCTCAGCCATTCACTGCAGCCGGAACACCTCCACCAGCGGACCTGCCGCCAGCAGGGTGTCGGTCGGGTGATCCAACTGTTCCGGCGTGCCCGCGGCATATCGCCTGACCGTTTCGGCATCCAGAAGTCCGAAGCCTCTGGCCAGCAGCCAGCAACCAGCAACCAGCAACCAGCAACCAGCAACCAGCAACCAGCAACCAGCAACCTACATTATCAACCATCAAACAACACCTTATATTTTAATATATATCAATTATTAATCCGACAAATTCGGATGGATATTATCGACCTGCATGAAGGCACCACAGAAAATGCGCTGGACAGCGCGTGTCATGGACCCATTCGTCCTCCCTTTGGGCGTGCAGGACAAGGCGGCAGGGCCGCAGAAAACAGCCCGAGGCAGCAAACGGAATTGATCCAGTGGTCCGCCCGCCCTGCATCGACACAACCATTCTGGAGACCCATCCATGCCTTCTGGTGCCTGCCTCTCGCGGCGTTTCTCTCGCCCGCCATGTGCTTCGCGTTCTCCTGCCCCGCTCCTCACCATCCTCCCGCTGGCCGCCGGGCTGGCCAGCATCCCTCTACCCTCCTGCGCCGCCTCCTCAACCCTCCCGCCCGTCGTGGTCAAGGGCGAACAAAGCCCCCTGCTCACCGTGCCCGTCACCGCGGGTTCCAGCCTGAATCTCACGCCCATGCAGACGCCGGCCAGCGTGGAAGGCATCAACCGCCGGCAGCTGGAAGAACGTGGTGATGCCACCATAAACGACGCCGTTGCACAGGCCACCGGCATCAGCGCCACACCGCACCCCGCCAACGGCATGAGCGACCTGTCGGCACGTGGCTTCGACGGCGCTTCATCGGTGATGCAGCTCTACGATGGCCTGCGGCAGTATGGCGGCTCCAGCATCTCCTTTCCGTTCGACACCTGGTCCGTCGAACGCATCGAGGTACTGCGCGGCCCAGCCTCGGTCACCCGCGGCGAGGGCGGCATTGGCGGCGTGATCAACGTGGTGCCCAAAAAACCCACACAGGGCCCCATCCGCAACGAAGTGCAGGCCACGCTGGGCACGAAGAACACACAGCGCCTGGGGCTGGGCAGTGGCGGGGCGCTGACCGACCGGCTCTCCTACCGGCTCGATGTGAGCGGCAACCACAGCGACGGCTGGGTGGACCGCGGCAACAGCCGGGACTCCACCTTCTCAGGTGCCCTGCAGTACCAGGCCACCCCGGACCTCAGCCTGAAGCTCAGCCACGCCTACGGCTCCCGGCGGCCCATGCGCTACTTCGGCACGCCCCTCATCGACGGACGCCAGCTGGATGCCCTGCGCGAGCGGAATTACGATGTGCAGGACACCTTCGTGCGCTTTCATGACCGCTGGACCGAGCTGGCCGCCACCTGGACACCCGGTGACGCCCTGAAGGTTCGCTCGCGCCTCTACCACACCGGCAGCCACCGCGACTGGCGCAACGCCGACAACTACGACTACAACCCCGACACCGGCCTGGTGGACCGCACACGCGCCACACAGATCCGCCAGGACCAGAAACAGACGGGCCTCACCACCGACGCCACCCTCAAAGGTCAACTGGCCGGGCTGGACAACACACTGTCGGTGGGCTTCGATGTCAATCACGGCAGCTTCCACCACACCAACAACAACTACACCGGCAACCCCGGGTCCGTCGACGTGTTCAACCCGGAACCCGGCTACTTCCAGAGCGACATTCCGTTCATCCCGCGCTGGCGCAGTACCGTGGACCAGTACGCACTGTTCGTGGAAGACCGCCTCGTGCCCAGCCCCGGCTGGTCGGTGGTGGGCGGGCTGCACTACGACCATGCCAGGGTTCGGCGTGACGATCTGATATCCGGCCAGCGCCAGTTCAGCCGCACCTATCACGACACAGGCTGGCACCTGGGGGCCGTCCGGGAAGTCACGCCGGACCTGTCGCTGTACGCCCAGTATTCGAAAGCGGCCGAACCCGTCAGCGGCCTGATGTGGCTGCGGCCCGGCAGCGAAAACTTCGACATGACCCGGGGCCGGCAGATCGAGATCGGCCTCAAGCAGGCATTCTGGAACGGACGCGGCGAATGGACACTGGCCGCATACCACCTCCGCAAGACCCACATGCTCACCCAGGACCCGCTCGACCCCGAACGCAGCGTACAGGTGGGCAAACGCTCTGCACGCGGCATCGAAGGCACGCTGGCCCTGAACGTTGCCCGGAACTGGCGGGTGGAGGCCAACGCCACCGTACTGCGCGCCCGCTTCGATGACTTCACCGAACAGGACGACGACGGCGTCACCGTTTCCCGCAACGGCAAGGTACCGCCCAACGTGCCGGAGCGCCTGGCCAACCTGTGGGTGAGCTGGAACTTCCAGCCCCGGTGGACTGCCATGGCCGGCCTGCGCCATGTGGCAAAACGCTACGCCAACAATGCCGACACCCTGACACTGCCCGCCTACACCACCGCGGACCTGGCCCTGCGCTGGGCCATGAACCCGGACACCGACCTCACCGCACGCGTCTACAACGTCACCGACCGGGCGTACTTCACCACCGCCTACTACCACGACACCCAGTGGTTCTACGGGCCGGGCCGGCGCTTCGAACTGACGCTGAGCCACCGGTTCTGAGTGCCGGCCAGGCAGGAATGGATAAACCGGACATGACGAACCAGCCATGACAGGACCAGGGCCGGCGACAGGCATGAAGCCGGCAGCGAAGACGACACCAGCCGCAGAAACGAAACCGGCAACGGGAGACCAGCCATGCGCGCAGGAACCCAGATGAAAAGATATGTCTACCTCATTCACCGCTGGATGGGTGTTGGCGGCTGCGTGCTGATGGTGCTGTGGTTCATCAGCGGCGTGGTCATGCTGTTCACCGGCTACCCCAAGCTCACACCCTGGGAGCGGCTGGCACCGCTGCCGGCACTGGGCACGACAGCGTGCTGCCGGCCCATCGACAGCCTGTCCGCTGACCGGCCGATTAGCCAGCCGCCCACCGACGACCCGTCCATTGGCCACCCGTCCACTGACGGCCGCCCCGCTGGCCATCAGCCCGCCGGCAGCCTGCCCGGCGGCATTTCGCCCGCCGATGCCCGGCTGGTGCTGACCTCCATTGGCGGCCAGCCCCGCTACGTGTGGGAGGATGGGGAGGCCCAAACCAGCGCACCAGCCACCACGCCAGCCAGTACCCCCACCAGTACACCCGCCATCGCGCCGAAGGAGGCGCTGGCGGAAGCACACGTCTTCGCACCGGGTGCATCGCTGCAGTACGCCGGCACCATCGACGAAGACCGCTGGACCCATTCGCGCAGCCTCAACCCCCACCGGCCACTGCACGTGGTGGAACTGGAGGGCGACGAACCGGGCCGGCTCTACATCTCGTCGGCCACCGGACAGGTAGTGCTGGACGCCCCCCGTTACCAGCAACTGTGGAACTACGCCGGCGCCTGGCTGCACTGGCTGTACATGTTCCGCAACCAGCCGAAGGACCCCGTCTGGTCGTGGGTGGTGATCGTGCTCTCCACCGCCTGCACGGTGGTGGCCGTGACCGGCGTGTTCGTGGGCATCTGGCGCTGGCGGTTTCGGGGGCGCTACCGCACAGGCTCGCATTCCCCCTATCGGGAGGGCTGGATGCGCTGGCACCACATCACCGGCCTCGCGTTCAGCCTGTTCGTCTGCACGTGGATATTCAGTGGCCTGATGTCGATGAGCCCATACGGCCTCTTCCCGCCCGCGCAGAAGGAACCGGACGAGGCCGCCTACCGGGGCAAGGCGGAGCCAATGGCCGACACGCTGAAACAGCCCGCCCGCATCATCGAAGCCCTGCAGCAGACAGACTTCCGGCCGGTGGAACTGCAATGGCACCGGCTGGGCGGTGAAACCTATGTGCTGGCCCTGGACGGACAGGCGCGGACGCAGCTGGTGAGGGCCACCCCGGACGGCCAGCTGGCCGTGCAGGATCGCTGGAAGCCCGACGACGTGATGCCCGCGGCACGCCACCTGTTTGCCGAGCCAGCCACCGGCAGCGAAGTGCTGGGCCAGTATGACGCCTACTACTACCAGCGCCACCCGGAAGCCATGAACGGCGCCGAAGTGCACGGCCTGCCCGCCCTGCGGATCGACTACGGGGATGCGGAAAACACCCGTGTGTACATCGACCTGCGCACAGGCCAGATGGCCGACAGCATGAATGCGGCCCAGCGCAACCGGCGATGGCTGTTCTACTTCCTGCACAGCTGGGATGTACCGGCCATTCTGCGGACCGGGTCCGGGCGGGATGCCGTGCTGATCCTGCTGAGTGCGGGCGGGCTGGCGGTGTCGGTGACGGGGGTGGTGATTGGGTGGCGGCGGGTGAAGGTCAAGGTGGCGCGGGGGTAGCAAATGGAGTAACTGGCGGCCACGCTATCATGCAGGGATGAACGTCAGAACCGATGCCATTGCGCCCTCTCCGGAAGCAGTTGCAGCCGCATTCGACCTGCCATGGCCCGAGGCCAAAGATCTCGCGGGAAACCTCAAGCGGGTGCTGTCGGCCGCAACCCCGATTCAGCCTGATGCGCAGCAAGCCGTGTCTCTCATCAGGAACCAGTCCATCCCCTGCTTCCGGCACAAGACGCTGCTGCAGCTGGTCAGAGAAGGCAGGACAGAAGACGCCATCGGATATCTGGAATCGGTCAGCGCGGGGTTTGTGGGGTAATCCTGACGGAACTTCGTCCGAACACCATCCTGTTCCGTGCCCACACCCCACGCTGGTTAGCCTGCCCGAACAGATTGACATGCACCACCTGGACGCTGCAGGAAGACTGGAAGCACGGCGTGCGATTCACCGGCGGAGGCATGTACATGGAAGATGACCGAAGCGCCCTGAACAACGGCGAAACCGGTAAATTCTTCTACCGTGTCGATCCGAAGAGCATCGACCTGCTGCACGGCTGATCAGAGACTGGATATTGCGCTGCAACGGCTAACGCTGCCCCCTCGACCTCGCGCAGGTGTTCACCCATGGTGCTTCCCCTGTCACCATGGCATCGAATGCCGCCAGCTCCTCATCCAGCTCGGCGGGGTCGTAGTCCACCACGGGGACGCCCATGCTACTTGCATAGTCGAGGAACTCCGGACGCGTCATTCCTGCCAGCCTGGCAGCACGGCCCGACGAGATGTCCCCCTGACGGAACAGGCCCAACGCAAGGGTCGTATGAACCCCCGCCTGCAGCAGCGCTTCCGTAAACGGCACACTGACGAACAGGGGTTGCCCATGTCGTGTGACCATCGACAGCCTGCCCTGCTCCACCTCCCGTACGATGTCTTCGGAACGCCCGTGTAGCTCGAGGATATCGAATGAACGCATCGCGTTACCTCCATGGGTGTACGCAGCACATGGTGTGACCTGAAGGTGTTATCGTAACGAAGAGAGCACCATGATGGGCACATTGATGAACGCAGAGAACGAACGACGGACGACGCAACACAAGACCACGGTGGCCTTGGCCGCAAGCCTGTTCAGGAGCGGAACCATCTCTGCCAGCACGGCCGCCAGAATGGCCGGCAACCCCCTGGCCGAGATGCTGATGATATTGTCCAGTCTGGGCATTCCCCTGACCGGAACTCCGGAAGAAAGCATTGAAGACCTTCAGGCGGAAATGGCCGCGGCCGAAGCATGGGTAGTCAAGCCCACTGCATGAGCATCAGGCATGGTGCCCGCCGGCTGCACCGTGGAACATCAACAGGGAGACTCCATGAAAACCATCGGCATCCTCGGCGGCATGTCGGCCGCCTCCACCCAGACCTACTATCGCGAACTCTGCCGCCTCGTGCGCGAACGGCTGGGCGGACTGCACTCCCCCGAACTGCTGATCCGCTCGCTGGACTTTGCAATCATCGAAGCCGCCCAGGCGGCCGGCGACTGGGACGGCGCCGGCAGGATTCTGAACCGCGAAGCCCTGGCCCTGGAACGCGGCGGCGCCGACTTCATCGTGCTGGCCACCAACACCATGCACAAGGTGGCGGACCAGATGATGCAGGGCGTCGGCATCCCACTGCTGCACATAGCCGACGCCACCGCGGCCGCCATCAACCGGCAGGGCCTGAAACGACCCGGACTGATGGCCACCGCCTTCACCATGGAGCAGGACTTCTACACCGCCCGGCTCCGGGCCGCCGGGCTCGAACCGGTCATTCCCGATGCGGCCGACCGGGCAGAGACGCACCGGATCATCTACGAGGAACTGTGCAGGGAGGTGGTGAAGCCGGAGAGCGAGCAAGCCTACCGGGGCATTGCCGGCCGGCTGGTAGACCGCGGGGCAGATTGCCTGATTCTGGGCTGCACGGAGGTGGGCATGCTACTCAACGCGGGGAACGTGAGCGTGCCGGTGTTCGACACGACGCTGGTGCATTGCGAGGCGGCTGTGGAGCGAGCGCTGGCGTAAACGCCGCCCGTGGCTTTCGTCTGACACCCGATGGCCCATCGAGTGAGGCGAATGGCGCCTCACCGCCTGCACGGTGGTAGCCGTGACCGGCGTGTTCGTGGGCATCTAGCGCTGGCGGTTTCGGGGGCGCTACCGCACAGGCTCACATTCACCCTATCGAGAGGGCTGAATGCGCTGGCACCACATCACCGGCCTCGTGTCTACTTCCTGCACAGCTGGGATGTGCCGGCCATTCTGCGGGCTGGGTCCGGCCGGGATGCCGTGCTGATCCTGCTGAGTGCGGGCGGGCTGGCAGCGTCGGAGACGGGGGAGGTGATTGGGTGGCGGCAGGTGAAGATCAAGATGACATGGGGGTAGAGGTGGTCTGTTTGTTGCAAGCCCCTGAAAGGAACTTCCCTTCGTGACCCAGCCCTGCTAGAGTATTACCTTATACCGTAGGAAGATGAAGCTGATCAGCCATGCAGACTGTCAATATACGTCAACTCAAGTCAAACCGGAGTGCTGCTCTTGTACCCGCACGACAGGAGGACGTGGCGATCGTTCCCAGCCGGGATCGCCCTCAATCCATGCTAGTGAATCTTGAAGGACTGGGATTGCCCAACCTGTCCGATGTCGGGGTTGTCTTGGCAGCGAGCCTCTTGAAGAGCGGGACCATTTCCTCCCGTACAGCCGCAAGAATGGCCGACAAACCGTTGGCCGAAATGCTGATGATTCCGTCCAATCTGAGTATTCCTCTGACCAGCATTCCCAAAAAAAGCATTGATGACCTTCAGGCGAAAATAACTGCAACCGTAGCGTTGATGCTTGAGCCTGCATCATGGCATCAGACAAGATGCTAACCGGAAGCTATTGAGAAACGGCGGAAGGGAAAGGCCATAAAACCACCACCACATAAGACGCATTAGGCCCAATCATATAAAGCTTCACAACACCCAAAATAATATATGAAACGCTACAGCAAATCGCAAATATCGGCGATGAGTAGAATGTTTTCGGCGACCGTTTTGAAAGAGATGGCAAAAAAGGGGAGATCGGGCTTATTCCGTCGTCTATTAGAAGAGAGCCCAATATTAGACCATGTAAACACAAGCTCAACGGTTCGAAACGCCCTCGATTCAGCATTTAAAATTTTAATGATACCAGGAAACCGTAGCGAATACATATACAAATCAGCAATCGTACAAAAAATTCTAACCGGAAGACACTCCTTGCGTACAGCTTCAATGATAACTGAGTTTCGAACGGGCTCATGCAAGGCAGACATTATTATATTAAACAGCACAGCGACCGTCTATGAAATAAAATCAGAGCGCGATTCTTTATCGCGCCTACTGCATCAGATAGAAAACTACAGAAAAGTCTTCACAAAAATAAACATTATAACCAACGAAGAACACATGAAGGAAGTATTAAACACGGTCCCAGACAACATAGGATTATTGAGACTCTCGAATAGATATCAAATAACATCCGTTCGCACATCGAAGGAATCTTTGGACGCAATAAATTCCGGAGCAATATTTGATTCACTGCGAAATGATGAACAAATAGCAATCCTACAAAAGATGGGCATTGAGACCCCAACCCTCCCAAACACTAAAAGACACCATGAACTACGTCGCATTTTCACAACATTAGACCCTTATATGGCACATAAAGAAATGGTAAGGACACTAAAACAAACGAGAAGCCTTGCAAACCAGACAAATTTCATCGATCATCTACCAGTGTCCTTACAGAGTGCAGCATTGTCCGTGACTCTGCGACAATCAGATCAGACAAGACTCATTGCTGCCGTAAACACGCCCCTGCACATGGCCATGACTTGGAGATAATCTATGTACCATCCATATTTCCGTGGAAAACAATTCGAGCTAGTCACAATCCGCGAAACGGCAAAAATGCTTGCAGAAAATAATTTCACCCCTATTATCGAACCCGTCCGAGAATCTCTTGCCGGGTTAAAAAAATCCGTAGATGCAATAAAAAAAGCCAACGGGAAAGCGGTTGTTGTCATAAATCCATTTTACGGTGATCATCACGAAGATGCATCTGTTATTACAGACTTCCTAAAATCGAGCCCAGACACTTCCGGCACTATATTTGCTGGAATCATGCTGCATAGCGACATGAAAATTGATGATATTTTAAAAATCAAGGATCAATGTCCGGATCATGACACAGTATTCATCCACTCAGGCTTTACTGATCCCAAAAAATTGTCTTCAATGATAGACGAGGGTATGTCATGCGTATCAAATACATTCATAGAAGAACACGCAAAACTTCTTTATAGAAAACACTTCAATGGTCATAAACGAATATTATTACGAGACGGATTTAAACGTCAACGTAATGCAGACTACCCTACACTCGAAGAGTTTTCGGACCTCCATGTCACCTATAAAGAATTAGGAATGGATGGATTTGGAGACTTTTTAACTGTGGGAAACGCCTATAGCGAAAGCGGCGGGCCTGCCTATGCGGTAGCGCTTCACATCACATTCATTGATCCGTCAAAGGATGATGTTATGTATATATATCATTTTGTTTCCGACACGAGGGATACGCCGACAGATCCCGCTGGAAAATTTAGTCAGGCCCTTGGAAAATTAATTAAAAAACTGAACAGCAACTCTTCACATATAATAGAAACAGAGGCAATCAAGGAGTTCCGTTTGCTCCATGAAAATGGTCATTTTCCTGGATTGGGCTACATAAAAAAACTATCTATGAAACATCACATTGAAACAATTTCCGTATACCTAAAAGCGAGTAGATAATGGTCAGAAATTGCTGCCCAGAATGCTTTGGTGACAAGGGTCTTCGTGATCAGATATTCCCTTTTCTTAGTGAGGAAAAAGGGGATTGTGACTTTTGCGGAGCAAGGAAAACTATTATCGTAGAACCAAGAAAACTCGCAAATTATTTTGAATTAGTGATTGGCATTTATGCACCGAGCAACGATGGAAAGCTTCTTGTAGAACATATAAAGGAGGACTGGAGCATTTTCAAGACTATTAGTATTTCCCATGCAAAAGACTTGCTATCTGATATTCTTGATAACGGAGATATCGTTCGTAGAAAATTCTCGTTTTCTTCCAAGCAAATAGTTGGAGGGCTCGGAAAATGGGATGAGCTACGAGATGAAATGATGTATAGAAACCGCTGGTTTTTAGAAAAGCAAATAGACCTCGATCGCTTAAGTGAACTCCTGGATATGTTATTTGTCGCCTCACCACAATTACCAAATACATGGTATAGAGCCAGAATTCAAACTGAGGAAATTAATTTTTCAATTGGTAATATGGGTGCACCTCCAAAGCGAAGATCATCACATGGGAGAGCGAATCCTGCTGGCATTCCATACCTTTATTTGGGATCCAAACCTGAAACAGCCGTAGCTGAGATAAGACCGCATACAGGAGAAATTGTCTGTGTGGCCGATTTTATCGTACCGGAAATTCGAGTAGTGGATCTACGTAGTCCACGAGAAACTGTTTCTCCATTTTTGTTAGAAAACTCAACGGAGATTGCTCAGCTCCGAGCAGATTTACCTTTTCTGGAAAGACTCGGAGATGAATTAACTCGCCCAGTATTGCCATCAGGCGCAGCAATAGATTATATCCCAAGCCAATATTTATGTGAATTTATAAAAAAATGCGGCTTCGATGGCGTAGTCTACAGAAGCTCAGTTAGTGATGGAATGAACCTCGCGTTGTTTGATACATCGAAGGCGAAAGGCAACACCGTTTCCAATTTCCAAGTGTCCAGAGTTTCAGTAGAAGTGAAAGAAGACTTGGCATATAAATCATGTGCTGCAGCGGCTGCCGTATGCGAAGACGGCAAATGACTACAAGGCACTGCTGCCGTGGAATCTGTCGGCACTGGAGCTGGTGGAGGAAGAGATCCGGGCCTGATCAATGGTTTTGTGAATCACTTAGTCAGTCCTGAACAACCCAGAATCCGCACGTCAGCCTGTTGCTGAACGGAACGACTGAGAGACTGGACAGGACCGGGTTGGTGCCGCTCTGCCGTCTACAACGTTATTTCTGACCGATCCGGCAGCATCAGCCGTACACAGGCCAGAATCGACAGCAAAATAAAGGCACAAAAACGCCGCAGCCGGCGCTGCAGCCGACGCAGCAGCAGCCGGATGTTGTGTCCGGCACCGCACAGCACTGCGTGAAGTGCATCTCCCAATGCCCCCTTGAGCCAGTTTCGGTCAAGTTTGCCATCGGTCTTCATGTGGCCTATCGTCGGTTCGATGGCACTGCGGCGTCTGATCATCGCCCTGATCCCGCGCGTCACGCCTCGCCTCTGTCCTGATCGCAGGATTCTCACGCCCGGCACGTCAGCACCGCGATAGCCCTTGTCCACAACGGCAGTGTCGATACGGCAATCTCCCACAATCGACGCTTGCTCCAGTGCTTCGTACAGGGTGTGGCCGTCGTACGGCCGGCCCGGCATCGATCTTGCGCCCACAACGAAACCTTCCCTGTGCGTCGTGGTGATCGAGACCTTGACACCGAACTCGTAGGGATTTCGGGCCTTGCCCTTGCTGATGCACTCCACCTCCTGCGCATGCAAGGCGTACAGCTTGTTTTTGTCTTTCGGTTGCTGCATCAGAATCCGTTCGGCCCGTGCCATCAGGTCATCAAGCCATTGACGCAATGGACCGGTCACCTGCTCTCGTTGCCGGTCGATATCCCGCCAGATACGCCCGACCCGTTTGCGCAGCTTGCCGAGCACATTTCGCATCCGCTTGAACTGTCTCGCATGCGCATGGCGGCCCACCTGCCTCGCCAGCTGAGGGGCTACACGACTGTAGCTCTGCCGCAGCTTCAGGCCACGCGCCCTGGCGGCCTTGACCAGATGCTGTCTGGTACGCTCCAGAAGCCGGGAATCCGTTGGATGCGCAATCGCTTTCGGCATGACGGTCGTATCCACGATCACCGTCTTGAAGCTGGATTCCTTGAGCATGCCAAGCTCCTGCGCCAGAACCAGCGTCAAAGACAGCATCTCTTCCACGCCAGCCTCGCCCAGCCTTTTGCGCCAGCGCGTCAGGCTGGACGGATCAATCGGCGGTCTGGTCTGCAGGTAGATCTCCCCGGTGAAGACCTGCCAGTACGGGTTCTCCACCCAGGTTGCCACCACTTCCTCATCGGACAGATCGAAGGCGTGCTGCAGATACAGCAGCCCCGCAATCAAACGAGGGGACGTGGCGGGCCGCCCCGTACGGGACTTGAACTGGTCCGCCACCAGTTCATCGATGCGCTCCCACTGGATCCGGTCGCCCAGCAGGATCAGCGGATGCTTCAGGTTCAGGTGATCGCGCAGCGGATACCCGAACAGCTCGCCAGTCTGTGGTTGTGATGGCTTTGGACCCATGAAGACCCCGGAGAAATTGCAAGAAAACGAGCCCCTATGATCGCAAATCCTGCAATTTCTGCAGGGTGGTTCCCGGGGTCAGACACTGGGTATCAGGGGGTGAGACGGGTTGTTCAGGACCGACCACTTACGCCCCTTCCTGCTGCGCTCGGACAATGGCCTGGTGTTCACCAGCCGCAGCTATACCAGTCTGGTCAGAAGCTACGGACTGCAGCAGGAGTTCATCACTCCACACAGTCCTGAGCAGAACGGAATGGTCGAGCGGGTCATCCGTACGATCAAGGAGCAATGTGCCCACCGGCACCGGTTCGAATCCCTGTAGCACGCCAGCCGTGTGCTGGGGGACTGGATACAGTTCTACAACCAGCAGCGCCCACATCAGGCACTGAACATGAAGACCCCCGCTGAAGCTTACGCTTTAGCGGCCTGAACTGTGCAGGTTCCGCTGGGTCATTACAGATCCGCGGAGGCCCAGAAACTCCATCCTTCGATCGAGATGGGGAGACATCTTCTGCATTACACATTATATGAGTTTAGCATCTACAGATTTGGGCAAATTTCCAACCCAGCTCGTGTTCGCCCGTACAGCAGCGCGAACGGCTTCCAAATCGGCTTTGATCTCCTCAAAGCGCAAGCCGTCGGCCGCTCTAGCTATCAAGGTCTGCGCAGCCCCGATTACGAAGCGATCACCAGCCGATATACGTAAACCAGCAACTTGCAACCGCACAGATAAAGCATCGACTACCTGGACTATGTCCTTGAGAGCAGATGACTGACGCAGAGCGAACGTTTTCTTACGACACACAAGGATAGCATCGAGAAAGATCGGATCTTTTGCTGCCGTCTTAGGACTAGCAGCTCGCGACTCAGCATGAACAGGGTGTGCCGCAACAACTGCCAAGCCCGCCTCGCTAATAGCCTCATAAATAGCAGCCCATCCCTCAGCTCGCGAGTGATGAAAACTAAATGCAAGTACTCCGTCATCCTTGAGCACGCGGCACGCTTCAACGAAGACAGCAGCAAGCTGATGAGCAAACACATGCGGATCCTTATGTTGCACTTCGCCATGATGGAACGAATCCGTACGAGCCATCCAAGGATAGCGGCTGCGAAGTACTGGCGATAACCAAGCGAAGAAAAAGTCGCTTAACTCTGAGTAATGAACGAAATCGAAGTAAGGAGGGTCAGTCACAACTGCGTCCACCGATCCCGTGGGCAGCGGCAGCGCAGAGCTATCGCCGTTCAATACTAACAGGCCCTGATAGGCTCCAACCAGCTCGGGCCACGTCTCGACGCAACGAGCGCATATCGGGTGGCTGGCCACCGTTTTGTGAGCCCCGATACGGTTGCCCTTGTGGTCATACTGAAAAGCGACCTCGAAGGGCTCTTTAAGGTAACGCTTTGCGCGTAACAAGCGTGACTCAAACAGTGTGCTGAACGTGCCACTGCTCTTTTCAGTACCCCACACAGAGTTCTCCAGCGGCGTACGCTCAGGCTTGAGAATATGGTTCGAGAACATGTGCCGGACAGCACCAGTACCCTCACCCTTGAAACTACAAAACAGGTTGTTGAACTCTAAGGTACCTGAAAACAGACACAACATTTGCTCTTGTACGGCTTGGTTTTCAATACTTCCGATTTCTCGCAGCAACAATCCGAGACACAGTAATTGGCGTGCGTTAAAGAAGTCGCGCCAACGAGTATAGTTATAGCCTCGCGCCTGGTCAGTGTTATGACCGGGACGGACGGATATTTCCGGTAGTGGCAACGTTTCACTCGCGAGGCGGTTCTCAGCTTCCTCATAAAGCGCCAAATCTTCAGCACGCACTGGCAGATAAACCTTTGTGCCATCAGTACGCAACGCCAGCATCGCATACATGCGATGGGCAGGTGGTGTACCATCCTTGGGCAGCAGCTCCTTAATTCGATATCGGGAGCCCTCCTTTGTCGTGACGTATTGACCAACGGCCGGACCCTTTTGCGGATTGAAGTGGTGCCCGCAGTTTTGGCAGCATTTTTTGGTCGCGTCGTAGCGGTCCTCCAATACCCCCCAACAACAAGGACATACGATCTGTGCCCGCGGCTTCTTCTTCGGATAAGCATCTTGGGCAAACACATAGCGGGACATCAACGGAATGACCTCACCTTCTGGAGTCGTAACTGTCTTAACCCAGAAGTAATACAACACCGGAATCAATTCGCCAGTTTGGGGGTCACGAGTCCGGTAGTAATGCCGAATCTCCGGTGCTACGTCGCGTTCTAGCCGTTTGAAGGCTGCACGAAGTCTAGCCTCGGAGACAGGCGTGAACGCTTGGCGAACAAGAAAAGTGCTGACAGGGTTAATGTCGCAGCCTATAGCTTTAACTCCAAGTTTGACTGCCTCGCCGAGCGTTGTACCGCTGCCCATGAAAGGATCGAGCACTACCTTGCCAGCTAGATGGTGCGTTTTGTAGAAGTTCGCCCAAATGTCCGTGCCAGGCTGACTCAAAGCCCCAAGCGTAATGCCACGGAACACCGATCCCAGCCGTGTCGCCCACCACTTGTGAATATGGTAGATCGGTCTATTAATCTCCTTACGCCAACTCTCTTGCTCCGCGATCTGACTAATCTCAACCAAAGGGAAATCGCATTCCAATGCGGTCGCGACATTAGCAGAGCCAATCTTGTCAGTAGCTGCGTTCATTCTTCACTCATCAGGTTGCTCTCGTCGGCCTGCACGGGATTAGCGGCCATTAAGACGGGCTTACTAGCTTGCCCTTTTAGTCGATAAGCGATGAATCGGTGTTGTGTGCCTGCTTTGGGATTGAGAACACGTTTTGCCCTTAGCTCATTAGTACGCAAGTCAAAATTATAGCCAACCACCAGTGTCTCAGCTTCGACGCGGGTAAGATTTCCGACTACTTGATAGCGATCATCGGTACCGAAGTATTCTGGCAAAATCAGTGTCATCAGGCCCATTGTCCCCTCAGTCAGTGCGAAGGGGGTTGGCGCAACATACATCTTCCGATCGCGAATCATTATATCGCCATATGTGCCAAAGCCCTTCACGCTCTTGTTCTTGTGGATATAGTTATAATCAGCGTTCAAAAAATCACCGTGGCACACAACAAGGTCAACGACAGGGTATTGTTTGCGACCGCTATCCTGATCTGCGTAGCCAGACAGATCCGCTGGATAGCGCCCAAATACGTAAAAGATTTGACGACCATTGTGATAGCCTGTCGGCACTTGGCTATTCGAGTCGTAGTCCCGCTCCCGCCCCGGCCACGCAAGCCCTTTAATTTCGTAGCCTTCGGTATGCTCGACTAAGCAAAAGTCGGGATAGGTGTTACGGCCCGACCCTTCGAAATGCATGGATAAGCTCTGAAGGCGCTTTTGAAACCAGTTCTGAAAGTGGAATTCCTTGTCCTTCGCTGAGACGGATTCGATCAGCTCTCCAAGCTGAACTGCTTGGACGCACTTCTCGAAAACGTCAAATACGCTTGTCCTTTTGGTCATGCTTTCCCTTAAAAGAGTTCGCTCAGCGTTACCACATCGTCGCGTGCCGAAGCGATAGTTTTCTGAAAAAACTACAACGGCATGTAAAACTCACTCCCACTCAATAGTAGCCGGCGGCTTCCCCGAAATGTCATAAACCACCCGGTTCACCCCCCTCACCTCGTTGATGATCCGGTTCGACAACCGCCCCAGCAGCTCGTGGGGCAGGTGCGCCCAGTGTGCCGTCATGAAATCCTGCGTCTGTACGGCGCGCAGGGCCACCACGTACTCATAGGTCCGCCCGTCGCCCATCACGCCCACCGACTTCACTGGCAGAAACACGGCAAACGCCTGCGAAGTCAGCTCGTACCACGTGTTGCCCACCTGCTCCTGCGTGGCCAGCCCGGCTGCCACATCCTGCACGGACGCCCGCGTGTTGCGCAGCTCGGACGTGAAAATATGGTCCGCCCGGCGCAGCAGGTCGGCAAACTCCTGCTTCACCTCGCCCAGAATCCGCACGCCCAGCCCCGGCCCCGGGAAGGGGTGCCGGTACACCATGTCGTGCGGCAGGCCCAGGGCAATGCCCAGCTTGCGCACTTCGTCCTTGAACAGGTCGCGCAGCGGCTCCAGCAGCTTGAGGTTGAGCGTTTCGGGCAGGCCACCCACGTTGTGGTGCGACTTGATGGTCTTGGCCTTGCCCGTCTTGGCGCCGGCAGATTCGATCACGTCCGGGTAGATGGTGCCCTGGGCCAGCCAGCGGGCGTTTTCGATTTTGCCGGCTTCGCGCTGGAATACCTCGACGAACTCCTTGCCGATGATCTTGCGCTTGGCTTCCGGGTCGGTCACGCCGGCCAGTTTGCCCATGAAGTCCTGCGTGGCGTCCACGTGAATGACGTTGACGCCCAGATGACGGGCAAAGGTTTCCATCACCTGTTCGGCCTCGCCCAGGCGCAGCAGGCCGTGGTCCACGAACACGCAGGTGAGCTGTTTGCCGATGGCCTTGTGCAGCAGCGCCGCGGCCACGGACGAATCGACGCCGCCCGACAGGCCGAGGATGACGTGCTTATCACCCACCTGTTTGCGGATGGCCTCGACCTGCTCCTCGATGAAGCCGGGCATGGCCCAGTCGCCGCTGCAGCCGGCCAGATCCCGCACAAAGCGGCGCAGGATGTCCGCGCCCCGTTTGGTGTGGGTGACTTCCGGGTGGAACTGCACGGCGTAGAAGCCACGTTCCTCGTCGGCCATGCCGGCAATGGGGCAGCTGTCGGTGGAGGCCATCAGTTTGAAGCCTTCCGGCAGGCGGGTGACCTTGTCGCCGTGGCTCATCCACACGTCCAGCAGGCCGTGGCCTTCGTCGTTCTGGCGGTCCTGAATGCCGTCGAGCAGCCGGGTGTGGCCCCGGGCGCGGACGGTGGCTGCGCCGAATTCACGGTGGTCGCTACCCTGCACCTCCCCGCCGAAGTGGCGCGCCATGGCCTGCATGCCGTAGCAGATGCCCAGTACCGGCACGCCCAGCTCGAACACCACGGGCGCCACTGGAATGGCGTCGGCATCGTAGGCCGACAGGTGGCTGCCGGAGAGGATGATGCCCCTGGCGCCAAACTCGCGGATGAACGCGGGCGAAACATCACCAGGATGAATTTCGCAGTAGACGTTCTGTTCGCGGATGCGGCGGGCGATGAGCTGGGTGACCTGCGAGCCGTAGTCCAGGACGAGGATTTTCTGGTGATTCATCGTGGCGAGGAAAAAGACCAACGGACAGCACTGCTTACAGGCCGCCGCGAAACAGAAACTGGAGAGAGCAAAAGAGACTGGCCAGAGACGGCACCATCAGGCGGCGCCTCTGGCTAAGCATCACTCGACGTGATAGTTTGGCGCTTCCTTGACGATCTGCACGTCGTGCACGTGAGACTCGCGGATGCCGGCGCTGCTGATCTCGACGAACTGGGCACGCTGGTGCATGGCGTCGATGGTCGGGCAGCCGCAGTAGCCCATGCTGGAGCGCAGGCCCCCGCAGAGCTGGTAGATGATGGCGCTGACCGCGCCCTTGTAGGGCACGCGGCCTTCGATGCCCTCGGGCACCATCTTCTCGGCGGCAGCGTTGGAATCCTGGAAGTAGCGGTCTGCCGCGCCCTGCTGCATGGCGCCCAGCGACCCCATGCCGCGGTAGAACTTGTACGAGCGGCCCTTGTACAGGACGATTTCGCCCGGTGATTCTTCCGTCCCGGCAAAGATGGAGCCCATCATGACGCTGGACGCCCCCGCGGCAATGGCCTTGGCCACGTCGCCGGAGTAGCGGATGCCCCCGTCGGCAATCAGCGGCACGTCGGTGCCCTGCAGCGCGGCCGCCACGTCGCCCACGGCGGTGAGCTGCGGCACCCCCACCCCGGCCACGATGCGGGTGGTGCAGATGGAACCGGGGCCGATGCCCACCTTGACGGCATCGGCGCCGGCATCCACCAGCATGCGGGCGGCATCGCCGGTGGCAATGTTGCCGGCAATGACCTGCAGGTCCGGGTGGTGGCGCTTGATTTCGCGCACGCGCTCGATCACGCCCTTGGAATGACCGTGGGCGGTATCGACCACCACCACGTCCACCCCGGCGGCCACCAGTTTTTCCAGCCGTTCGTGGCTGTCGCCGCCGGTGCCGAGGGCGGCACCGACGCGCAGCTTGCCGGAGCTGTCCTTCGAGGCTTCGGGGTGGGTGTCGGCCTTCAGGATGTCCTTGACGGTCATGAGGCCGCGCAGCTCGAAGGCGTCGTTGACCACCAGCACGCGTTCGAGGCGGTGCTTGTGCATGAGCTTCTGGGCGTCTTCGGGGCTGGCGCCCTCGCGCACGGTGATCAGGCGCTCCTTCGGCGTCATGATGTTGCGCACGGGCTGGTCCAGCTCGGACTCGAAGCGCAGGTCACGGTTGGTGACGATGCCCACCACCTTGCCCCGCTCGACCACCGGCAGGCCGGAGATGTGATGCTTGCGCGTGATGGCAATGACATCGCGCACACTCATGCTGGGGGTGATGGTGATGGGGTCTCCGACCACACCCGACTCGTACCGCTTGACGGCCAGCACTTCGGCGGCCTGCTCTTCGGGCTTGAGGTTCTTGTGGATGATGCCGATGCCGCCCAGCTGGGCCATGACGATGGCCATGCGGCTTTCAGTCACGGTGTCCATCGCCGCGGAGATGAGCGGGATGTTGAGACTGATGTTTCGGGTCAGGCGCGAGCGCAGCGAGGCATCGCGCGGGATGAAGTCAGAGTAAGCGGGGACGAGCAGAACGTCGTCAAATGTCAGTGCCTTCTTGGCTATCCGCATCGCTATTTTTCCGCAAAGCGGCATGATAGCAAAATTTTTGGCGCAGTGCGATGTAGTGTAGCTTTGGTGGATTTACGCTACGGATAGGGACGCCAGTGCCAAACAAGGGGGAATCATGCTGTGATCATGTTCAGACCATGCGGGGAGCCTGCCTGTCAGATGACAACACAGATTGTGCAGAGCGGCCAGGGGGCTGCGGCATCCCCCTCCTCACATCTTCCTGCGGAAGAAATGGATTCGTCGGGGGATACCTCCGCCCCCTGGCCTTTCACAGTCGAGTGGCGTCAGGTAGCGTCAGGTAGCGTCGGGTAGCGCCGGGTGGCATGAGCAGCCGGAAGATCATCCCCTGGCCTTCATGTTGCCGGGCCGCTGGTTTCTGGCCGCCCTGGCCTTGGTCACGCGTTCGAAGCGGGCAGCTTTCACGTCGGCCACGACGGGGCAGAGTATCTCGATACGGTCGTCGGGATGCAGGGGGTCATCCAGCCAGGCGCGGCGGCCGAAGCGGGAAAGGCCAAGGCGTTTCTGTTCGATGGCGGCAATGAGTGTGGCTGCCATCTGGCCAGCGGACTGCGTGCCGTCCTGCGCGTTCCGCCCTTTCACGTCCAGAACCTGACTGGCAAATTCCCGCGCAGATGCCTCCTGCCCCGCCACGCCCGTCACATCTGCCACACCCGGCACCCCCTGCAACGTGGCCCGCTGCAGAAGCTGTCGAATCGTGCTGCCCGCAGCAACGCGGTGCTGGGTGCGCTGCAGATGGTATTGATCTGCCCTGCCCTCGTCCCGATATTGAACGACGAGTTCCACGGACAGGCCCGAGGGCACCTCGTGCTCAGCCACCAAAGCCCGTCGCTCCGTAGCGTTTCTCGGCCTCCTGCACGAAGGCATCGACCAGCGAGTTGGCAATCATGCCGAACACCGGGTTGAGCACTGCTGCCATCAGGCCGCCGCCCACCTCGTAGTCCAGTTCGAGATCGATGCGGCAGGCGTCCGCAGCCAGCGGCTTGAACGTCCAGCCACCCTGCAGGCGGGAAAATGGACCGTCCTTCAGCCGAAGCTGGATGCTGGTGGGACGCTGGTGGACATTCTCGGTGGAGAAGGTCTGGCGCAGACCCTTGAAGTTGATGGTGATGGCGGCCGACATGCCCGTGTCGGTGCGCGAAAGCAGCTGCGTCCCTCCACACCAGGGCAGAAAATCGGGATAATCTTCCACCCGTTCGACCAGATCGAACATGGCTTCGGCCGGGTATGGCACCAGGGCAGACTTGCGAATGACGGGCATGGTGGATTCGAACGGTTTACAGGGCTGTCGGTCAGGCCGCCCCTGCCAGCGGCCGGGCCTCCGGACCCGATCATACAGGCGGCCGGGCTTCCGGGTCTGATCATGCAGAGCCGGGGCTCCAGACCCGAACGTGCAGATGGCGTGTCGTCACCGGCCGTCCTGCCTCGTCGCAACATCGACACAGCCGCCCCTTCCACAGGCACAATATCGACCATGTCGACCATTACAGAAAACCGGAAAGCCGGGTTCAACTACTTCATCGAGGAACGGATCGAGGCCGGGCTTGTGCTGGAGGGCTGGGAAGTCAAGTCCATCCGCGCCGGCCGCGTGCAGATCCAGGAAGCCTACGTGATTGTAAGGCGAGCCGAGCTGTTCCTCATCGGCGCGCACATCACCCCACTGATTACTGCGTCCACCCACGTCAAGCCGGACGTGACGCGCACCCGCAAGCTGCTGCTGCATGGTGCCGAAATCTCGCGCCTCATCGGCAAGGTCGAGCGCTCGGGATATTCGCTGGTGCCGCTGAACCTGCACTATACCCGTGGCCGCGTGAAGCTCTCGCTGGGTCTGGCCAAGGGCAAGAAGCAGTTCGACAAGCGCGCCACCGAGCGCGAAAAGGACTGGCAGCGGGAGCGTTCCCGTCTGATGAAAACCGGCAACCGGTGAGAGGGGCTTCCCGGCATGCCAGGGACGACGGCTGAGCAGGACATCGTTTGATGGAAGACGGCTTCGAGCGGGGCGGCACGGGGAGCGGGGGACTCCTGCGGCTCATACGCTCACTGAAGCTTTGTTGCCCACGACCTGCGTCGTGGTCAACAAACCTTCAGCGCTATAACACTTTCCGACAATCGGGCTGACGCCCGACCGTCAGAAAGTCGTTCACGCGTACCGCGAAATCGCCGCAGGAGCCCCCCGCTCCCCGTGCCGTTTCTCAAGCTCGCCATACCGCGGCTTCGGCCACGTGCTGAGCGAGCCTTGGCAAGGCCGTCTGTGCCGGCTGGCGTTTCTCCCCCGGAATGGAGCTGCAACCCCCTTGAGACAAGCGCCCCGGAGCGGGATGTCACTGCGGCGATTTCGCGGTCGGCGTGAAAACTTTGCAACGGGCGGGCGCAGCCCGGTTGTTGCAAAGTTTTATAGCCATCCAGCTTTGTTGACCACGACGCAGGTCGTGGGCAACAAACCTGGATTGAGCGTATGAGCCGCAGGGGCATACCGGTCCGGGGCGCGTGCCACAACGGAGTCGTCTTCCTTAAAAAGAAACGATCAGCGCCCTTCCTCCCCAGACACCTTGACCGTCTTCATCGCCGTGGCAATCAGGCCCGACACATCCCCCAGATTGGACGGCACGATCATCGTGTTGTTCGTCTTGGCCAGCTTCGCGAACGCCTCAACGTACTGCTCCGCCACCCGCAGATTCACCGCCGTATCCCCACCCGGCAGCTTGGCCGCATGGCCCACCCGTTCGATTGCCTGCGCCGTCGCCTCCGCAATGGCCGAAATCGAAGCCGCCTCACCCTGCGCCCGGTTGATCGCCGCCTGACGCTCACCTTCCGAGCGCTGGATGGCCGCCTCCCGCTCACCCGACGCCAGATTGATCTGCTCCTGCCGGCGCCCCTCCGAGGCCGCAATCACCGCCCGCTTCTCCCGCTCGGCCGTGATCTGCGCCTGCATCGCCCGCAGAATCTCCGCCGGCGGCGTCAGATCCTTGATCTCGTAGCGCAGCACCTTCACCCCCCAGTTGGTGGCCGCCTCATCCAGCACACTCACCACCGCCAGGTTGATCGCCTCACGCTCCTCGAACGTCTTGTCCAGCTCCATCCGGCCGATCACCGAGCGTAGCGACGTCTGCGCCAGCTGCGTGATTGCATCCACATAATTGCTCGACCCATAGGATGCCCGCATCGGGTCCGTCACCTGAAAGTAGAGTACCCCGTCCACCTGCAGCTGCGTATTGTCCCGCGTGATGCAGACCTGACTGGGCACATCCAGCGGAAACTCCTTCAGCTCGTGCTTGTAGGCAACCCGGTCGATGAAGGGCACGATGATGTTCAGACCCGGCATCAGGATGCGGTCGAACTTGCCCAGCCGCTCGACCACCCAGGCATGCTGCTGGGGCACGATCTTGAGCGTCTTGACGGCAAAGACGACGGCCAGGGCCAGAATGGCGAGCGAGACGGTAGTGGTAACGGGCATCGACGACAGCTCCTTGAAGTTGAGGTGAACGACGCGCTGAAGACGGCGCCGGCAGGCTTGCCGAACAGCGCGATGAAAGCCAACCGGGCTCAGGCCACGCCGTGGGCGGCCGGTGCCGGCGCAGGGGTATGGCCGCCGGTGCGGGCCAGCTCCACCGGAATCAGTACCAGCCGGCTGCCGGATATCGCGTGAATGCGGTGCGTGCCGGCGCGGCGCGGGTAGCCCGACAGCAGCTCGGCCTGCCATATGGTGCCGCGGTAGCTGATGCGCGCCAGCCCGCTCTGCTCCCAGGCCTCCACCGTCACGGTCTGGCCGATGTCCAGATTCAGGTCACGGCTCTGCTCGGGCGGCTCTTCGGCCGGCGCAATGGGCTTGAGGTGACGCACCAGCAGCGCCCCCAGCACGCTGCCCACCGCCGCCACCAGCAGCTGCACGGCCATGGACAGATCCAGCCAGGCGGCAATACCGGCCAGGAACATCGCCCCTGCAATGACCAGCAGGTAGAACGAACCAATGAACAGCTCCGCAATACCCAGTACCACGGCAAGAATCCACCAGCCGTAATGGGTTGCCATGAAATCCATGCCCTGCCCTCCTTTTTCTTGCGCCTTGTTCTCATTTTGGGACGCTCGGGCAATGTGTCAAGGTGTGAACGGACGAACGGCTGACCGTTGCAGAAAACGCAAAGGTTCGGCGTGTCCACACCACACCAGCCGGCAGACCAGGGGGATGAGCAGCTGGAGAGACATCAGGATCGCATAGACAGGCGGGGGTGAACGTGAACACTGCTGCCTCCGACACCGACAAAGACAGGATCGCACGGACAGGCGGGGGTGAACGGCCAGATCGCGGGAACGGCCAAAAAAATGCCGCCCGAAGGCGGCGGGCCGGGCACAAACAGGCTACGTACCGGCCAGACAGGCAATCAGGCCATCACTTGCCGGCCGATTTCGCTCCCAGCCGCTGCCAGGTGGACACCACGGTGTCGGGGTTGAGCGAAATGGAGGTGATGCCCTGCTCCACCAGCCACTCGGCCATGTCCGGGTGGTCGGACGGGCCCTGGCCGCAGATGCCCACGTACTTGCCGGCCTTGCGGGCCGCCTCGATGGCACGGGCCAGCAGCGCCTTGACGGCCGGGTCGCGCTCGTCAAAGCCCTCGGCCACCAGACCGGAGTCGCGGTCCATGCCCAGCGTGAGCTGGGTCATGTCGTTGGAGCCAATGGAAAAGCCGTCGAAATGCTGCAGGAACTCGTCGGCCAGGATGGCGTTGGACGGCAGTTCGCACATCATCACCACCTTCAGGGCGCCGGTGCCGTCCGGTGCGCCCCCCTCGCCGCGCTTCAGGCCGTGTTTCTCCAGCAGCTCGATCACGCGGGCGCCTTCCTTCACCGTGCGCACGAAGGGAATCATCAGCTGCACGTTGGTCAGGCCCATGTCTTCGCGAACCCGCTTCATGGCGCGGCATTCCATCTCGAAGCAGTCGGCAAAGGTGGCCGACACGTAGCGCGAGGCGCCACGGAAGCCCAGCATCGGGTTTTCTTCCTCGGGTTCGTAGCGCGAACCGCCGATGAGCTTGCGGTACTCGTTGCTCTTGAAGTCGGACAGGCGCACGATGACCGGCTTGGGCCAGAAGGCGGCGGCGATGGTGGCCACGCCCTCGGCCAGCTTCTCGACATAGAAGGCACGCGGGCTGGCATAGCCGCGGGCCACGCTCTCGACCGCCTGCTTCAGGTCGGCATCGACGGCCGGATAGTCCAGAATGGCACGCGGGTGGATGCCGATGTTGTTGTTGATGACGAACTCGAGCCGGGCCAGGCCCACACCGTCATTGGGCAGCGCGGCAAACTCGAAGGCCAGCTGCGGGTTGCCGACGTTCATCATGATCTTGGCCGGAACCTTCGGCATGGTGCCGGTCTCGACATCGGTGACTTCGGTTTCGAGCTGGCCGTCGTAGACGTAACCGGTGTCCCCTTCGGCGCACGACACCGTGACCAGCCGGCCTTCCTTCAGCACGTCGGTGGCATTGCCGCAGCCCACCACGGCCGGGATGCCCAGCTCACGGGCGATGATGGCAGCATGGCAGGTGCGCCCCCCCCGGTTGGTGACGATGGCCGAAGCGCGCTTCATCACCGGCTCCCAGTTGGGGTCGGTCATGTCGGTAACCAGAACGTCACCGGGCTGCACGTGTTCCATCTCGGAGGCATCACCCACCACGCGCACGCGGCCGGTGCCGATTTTCTGGCCGATGGCACGGCCGGAGGTCAGCACGTCGGAGCTGCCCTTGAGCACGAAGCGCTGCTGTCTACGGTCCCTGGCCTGCGATTTGACGGTTTCCGGACGGGCCTGCAGGATGAAGAGCTGGCCATCGATGCCGTCCTTGCCCCACTCGATGTCCATCGGGCGGCCGTAGTGCTGCTCGATGATGGTGGCATAGCGGGCCAGTTCGATGACTTCTTCGTCGGAAAGCGAGAAGCGCGCGCGCTGCTCGGGCGGCGTGTCGACGGTGCGCACGGTGCGGCCCTCGGCCTGCCGGTCGGCAAACTCCATTTTGATGAGCTTGGAACCGAGGTGACGACGGATGAGCGGATACTTGCCGGCGGCCAGCATCGGCTTGTGGATGTAGAACTCGTCCGGGTTGACGGCGCCCTGCACCACCGTCTCGCCCAGGCCCCAGGAGCTGGTGATGAACACCACGTCCTCGAAGCCCGACTCGGTGTCGATGGTGAACATCACGCCCGAGGCGCCGAGGTCGGAGCGGCACATGCGCTGGATGCCGGCCGACAGCGCCACGCCCTCGTGGGCGAAGCCCTTGTGGACGCGGTAGGAGATGGCACGGTCGTTGTAGAGCGAGGCAAAGACCTCGCGGATGTGGTCGAGAATGGCGTCGATGCCCACCACGTTGAGCACCGTTTCCTGCTGGCCGGCAAAGGAGGCGTCGGGCAGGTCTTCGGCCGTGGCACTGGAGCGCACGGCAAAGGAAATGCCTTCGGGCGCGCCCTCGGTGAGGCGGGCGAAGTTGTCGCGGATGGCCTTTTCCAGATCGGGCGGAAAGCCCGCGTCACGCACCCAGCCGCGGATTTCGGCGCCGGCTTCGGCCAGAGCCTTCACGTCGTCGGTGTTCAGGCTGGCCAGACGGGCGTTGATGCGCTCGGTCAGGCGGTTGTGGGTGAGGAAGTCACGAAAGGCTTCGGCCGTGGTGGCAAAGCCGCCGGGCACCTTGACCCCGGTGGCTGCCAGCTGGCTGATCATTTCGCCCAGCGAGGCGTTCTTGCCGCCGACGATGTCCACGTCGGACATGCGCAGCTCTTCGAAGGGAACGACCAGACGTCCTGCGAATGCGTTCATGATGAAGGTTCCAGATGGTTGAGAATTCGGTTGTTTCGGCCGGGCGCGGAAGACGCATGCGGCGGTGGCGCACGCGGCATGCGGCACGGAAGCGCTGCCTGGTCAGACCGCAGCGAAGGCCGATGAACTTGAGAAGGCGTGCGGTACCAGCGATGGGCGGTACCGGAAAGGACGTGCGGCGCCAGACGGGCAGGCAGGCGACAGGGACACCGCGCCTGTCATGCTGGAGCCAGGTCTGGCGGTGGTAACGGCTTCTCAAATTCACCACGTGTCTCCTTGCCCCCTATTCTAGCGGCTGGTACCCGTAACGGGATTTGCGTTCGTTTGCACGGGTACGCTCGATAACCCTGATGGATGGACCATGTGGTAATTTCATCGGCTGCGACTGCATGTACATTTTCTGCCTGCCCTCCGACCGACACTGCCCCGTCCATGAACCCGCCCACCATGACCGCCCTGCCCCACGACCGTACGGCCTATTTCATTTCGGACGGTACCGGCATCACGGCCGAGACCTTCGGCATGTCGCTGCTGAGCCAGTTCGACGACCTGAAGACGCGCAATGTGCGTCTGCCCTTCACCGACAGCCCGGCCAAGGCACACGAGGCGGTGGCGCGGATCAACCTGGCGGCGCAGAACGACGGGCGCCGCCCGCTGGTGTTTTCGACGCTGGCCAATCCGGAAATCAGCGGCATCGTGCAGACGGCCAACGCCGAGTATCTGGACCTGATCGGCACCTTCGTGCAGCGGCTCGAGGGCGAGCTGGGCCGCAAGGCATCGCGCGGGGTGGGCCAGTTCCACCGCATCAAGAGCCCGGACGCCTATCAGGCCCGCATCGACGCCATCAATTTCTCGCTGTCGCACGACGATGGCCAGCAGCACGCCGAGCTGGGCACGGCCGACGTGATTCTGGTGGGGGTATCGCGCTGCGGCAAGACGCCCACCAGCCTGTACCTGTCCATCCAGCACGGCATCAAGGCCGCCAACTATCCGCTCATTCCGGAAGATTTCGACCGGATGCGTCTGCCCGAGGTGCTCTACCAGTACAAGCACAAGCTGTTCGGCCTGACCATCACGCCAGAGCGCCTGCACGAGGTACGCAGCGAGCGCCGGCCCGACAGCCGCTATGCGTCGCTGGAGAACTGCCGCGACGAGGTGCGCCAGGCCGAATCGATGATGCGCCGCGAGGGGGTTTCGATGCTCTCGACCACCACCAAGTCGATCGAGGAAATTGCCGCCACCATCCTGACCGTGATCGAGATGGACGACGTGGTGCCGCCGATTGTCTGACACCCCGGCGCCGGCCCTGCCACGGCATGATCCGGGCGGCAGGCTGATGCATCGGCAGCAGGGTTGATGCGCCGGCTGTGGGGATACCGTGATGCACCGGCAGCAGGCTGGATGGGCTTCGGCGGGACTTAGGGACCCTCTTCAAAAGTCCTGCGGCACTTTGATTCCCATGCTCGGGCGATCCAGTGCGTTGCCATTTGTCGCCAATAGCCCTGCTATTGCCAACAAATGGCGCCTTCTGGCTCATCCCGATCCTGGGCTCAAAGCGCTCGCAGACTTTTACAGAGGGTCCTTAGACCAGCCGCTGGCGGCGCTGCTCGAACAGGCACACGGCGGCCGAAGCCGCCACGTTGAGGGATTCGACCCCGGCCGCCTGCGGAATGGTCAGCCGCAGGCCCAGCCGTTCCTGCAGGGCCGGTGCAATGCCCTCGCCCTCGTTGCCGAACACCCAGGCCAGTGGTGAACGCAGGTCCGTGCCGTAGAGCGACTGCCCGCCCTGCAGCACCGTGCCCGCCAGGGGCAGATGCGTGACCAGCGCCTGCAGGGCGTGTGGTGCCACGTTCTCGACGATGTCCATCACGAAGTGCCCACCCATGCCGGCGCGCAATACCTTGGGCGCCCAGCAGGCGGCCGTGCCGGGGGTGGTGAGCAGGGTCTGCACGCCGGCGGCGGCAGCCGTGCGCAGGATGGCGCCGACGTTGCCGGGGTCCTGCACGCGGTCGAGTACGATGATGTCACCGCCTTCCCCAAGGCGCGCTGGCAGCAGCGGCCGGGGCGTATCGACCACCGCCAGCACCGGGGACGGTGACGGCAGCAGGTCCAGTTCGCCGAACAGGCGGTCGTCGAGAATCAGCCAGTGGGCATTGGCTGCGACCTGCACGGGGGAGGAATGTTCCACAGACTCGTCGATGTCATCTCCGTCACTTGCCGGCACCCCGGCGAGCTGCTGCAGCGTGCGCTGCGGAATCACCAGCTGGCGGATGGGGCGTCCGGTGGCCAGCCAGGCATCCAGCAGGTGCCAGCCTTCCAGCACGGTCTGGCCGCTGCGGCGACGTTCGCGGGCCGATTCGAGCAGCTCGCGCAGATGGCGCCATTTGGGGTTGCTGCTGGACGAGATGTCGGCGGGGGTGTGCTGCAACCGGCGGCGGGCAGCCGCCAGCGTGATGAGGGGGTCGGACATGACGAAGGAGCGTCTGATGAATGGGTTCGATGGTACCCGGTGTCACGGAACACACGCCATACACGCGCCGGCACACCACATGCACGCCTCATGATGCGCCTCATGACACGCCTCCATGGACGGCACAGGCGTGCCGGGCCTCACCCGCCTTTTATCACGCGGGCCACCGGGGCAAAGCTGCGGCGGTGGATTTCGCAGGGGCCGTGCTCGCGCAGGGCGGCCATGTGCACGGCCGTTCCGTAGCCCATGTGGCGCTCGAAGCCGTAGGCAGGAAACTGCTCGGCGTACTGCAGCATCAGGCCGTCCCGCACCGTCTTGGCGAGAATGGAGGCCGCGGCGATGGCCGGGTCCTGGTCGTCACCGCCGATGACGGTTTCGACACGCATGCCGTCCAGCCGTGGTGCACGGTTGCCATCGATGCGCACGTGGCGCGGCCGAGGGTCCAGGCCCTCGATGGCACGGGTCATGGCCAGCAGCGTGGCACGCAGGATGTTGAGCCGGTCGATCTCCTCGACGCTGGCACTGGCCACGGCAAAGGCCAGCGCCCGTTCACGGATCTCGGCAGCCAGCCGCTCACGACGACGGGCGCTGAGCTTCTTGGAGTCACGCAGCCCCTCGATGGGATGGTCGGGGTGCAGGATGACGGCCGCGGCCACCACCGGCCCGGCCAGCGGACCACGACCGGCCTCATCGACGCCGGCGATGGTGGGGTCGGCCACAAAGGTGAGATCGAGGGGGGAGGCAGTCATGCAAGGTCGTTCATCACGGTATCGGCCACACGCCGCGCGCAGTCGCGAGCCAGCTCGTGGTGCATGGCGGCAAAGCGCGTGCGCAGACGGTCGCAGCCGGCTGCGTCGTCATGCTGCTGGCTGATGGCCCGGGCCAGCACCTCGGGAGTGGCGGCGTCCTGAATGAACTCGGGCACCAGAAACTCACCGGCCAGAATGTTGGGCAGGCCAAACCACGGCTGGTAGTTCCTGCCCTTCATCAGCCGGTAGGAGAACGGCGACATCCGGTAGGCAATCACCATCGGCCGCTTGTAGAGGGCCGCCTCCAGCGTGGCGGTGCCGCTGGCGATCAGCGTCTGGTCGCAGGCGGCCAGCGCGGTGTGGGACTGGCCGTGCAGCAGCTGCAGCGGCAGTTTCTGCCACGCGGGATCGGTGTCGATCAGCGCCCGCAGCTGGGCATGACGGGCGTCGCCGGCGGCAGGCAGGATGAAATGCCAGTCGGGATGCTGGCGGTGCAGCAGCACGGCGGCGGCCAGAAACACGGGCGCGAGGTGCTCGACTTCGGCATGGCGGCTGCCGGGCATCAGGGCGATGACGGTGCCCTGCGCCGCCAGCCCCAGTTCGGCACGGGCTGCGCCCTGATCGGGGTGGAACGGAATCTGGTCGGCCAGCGGGTGGCCACAGTAGGTGGCGGGAATGCCGGCCTCGCGGTAGATGGCTTCCTCGAACGGGAAAATCAGCAGCATGTGGTCGGCGGCCTGACGGATTTTCTCGATGCGCTCGCGCCGCCACGCCCAGATGGAGGGGCTGACGAAGTGCCAGGTGCGCACGCCGGCGGCGCGCAGGCGGGTTTCGAGACCGAGGTTGAAATCGGGGGCATCGACACCGATGAAGCCGCGCGCCGGCCAGTCGAGCAGGCGCTGCGCCAGCTGGCGGCGGATCCATAGCAGCTTCGGCAGCACCTTGAAAGCTTCGGCGTAGCCGTGCACGGCCAGCAGGTCGCTGGGCCACCAGGCATCGAAGCCGGCGGCCTGCATGCGGGGGCCACCGATGCCGGCCGTTTGCATGAGGTTGCCGGAAGATGCAGGGGACATCACGTCGGGCGCGGATGCCGCCTCGCCTGGTGCCGGATCGGAAGGTATATCCGAAGAGGACGCATCCGAAGGGGGGACAGCAGCCTGTCGTGGTTTCTGCTGCTGCCAGTATTGCAACACCGACGCCGCAAGCAGGTCGCCCGAGGCTTCGCCCGCGACCATGCCGATCCGCGTGCTCATGCCCTCAGCGCGCAATGCCGCGTGTGGCCTCGCCCAGGAACTGCACCAGCGGACCGAGGCACTTCTGGTGCAGCTCGTCAGCGACAGCCTGGGCCTGCAGCGCCTCGCGGGCCTCGGCCAGCGACAGGCCCTGACGGTAGAGCGTCTTGTAGGCGCGGCGGATGGCGGTGATCTCGTCCGGCGTGAAGCCCCGGCGGCGCAGGCCCTCGCTGTTGATGCCGTGGGTGGCCAGCGGGTTGCCGGAGGCCATCACGTAGGGCGGGATGTCCTGCAGGACGATGGAGCCGGTGCCAGTCATGGCGTGGGCACCGATCTTGCAGAACTGGTGCACCTGCGAGTTGCCGCCCAGAATCACCCAGTCACCGATGTGCACGTGACCGGCCAGATTGGTGGTGTTGGCAAAGATGGTGTGGCTGCCCACCTGGCAATCGTGTGCGATGTGGACGTAGGCCATGATCCAGTTGTCATCGCCCAGGCGGGTGACGCCCACGTCCTGCGCCGTGCCCCGGTTGATGGTGACGCACTCGCGGATGGTGTT
Organism: Lautropia dentalis; assembly: GCF_003892345.1. Classification (GTDB taxonomy): domain Bacteria; phylum Pseudomonadota; class Gammaproteobacteria; order Burkholderiales; family Burkholderiaceae_E; genus Lautropia; species Lautropia dentalis. The sequence goes on along the minus strand of NZ_RRUE01000001.1, from coordinate 1,213,083 downwards.
GCCGTTGCCGATTTCGAGGCTGGTGTCCTCACCGGCGTATTTCTTGTCCTGCGGGGCGGCCCCCACCGAGCAGAACGGATACAGGCGGTTGTTCTCGCCCAGCGTGGTGGGGCCTTCCAGCACCACATGGGCGGCAATACGGCTGCCGGCGCCGATGCGCACGCGGGGGCCGATGACGGCATAGGGGCCGACCTCGACACTCGAATCGAGTTCGGCGGCCGGGTCGATGACGGCGGTGGGGTGAATCAGCGGCTGCGCCATGCTGGTTCAGGCCCTGCTGGTGCCGGGTTTGCCGGGCAGTGCCGCGTTGGCACTGGCCGGGCGCCCTGCCCCGTGGTCGGACACGGCACCGGCGGCTTCTTCCTCGCGGTTGAGTTCGCGCAGCGCGCACATCAGGCTGGCCTCGGCCACCTTCTGGCCATCGACGGTGGCCTCGCCGTGGAACTTCCAGACGAGTCGCGACTTGCGGGTGATGCGCACGTCCAGCACCAGCTGGTCGCCGGGGCTGACGGGACGCTTGAAGCGGGCCTCGTCGATGCCGGCGAAGTAGTAGACCGAGTTGGCGTCGGAATAGCGGCCCATGCTGGCGAACGACAGGATGCCGGCGGCCTGCGCCATTGCCTCGAGCACCAGCACGCCCGGCATGACCGGCACGTGCGGGAAGTGGCCCTGGAAGAAGGGCTCGTTGATGGTGACGTTCTTGATGGCGACGATGCGTGCGTCGAGATCGATCTCGGTGACCCGGTCGATGAGCAGGAACGGATACCGGTGCGGCAAATAGCGAAGGATTTCGGAAATATCGATCGCCGGCTGTTTTTCACTCATGCTTGGACAAATTCCCTGGCTTGCTTTTATTGGTCGGCCTGGCTGCTGGCGGCACCGGCCTCGCCGGTACCGTCTGGGGTCGCATCGCCAGCCAGTGCCTGCTCCATGCGGCGCAGACGCCGGCGCATGTCCGGCAGCTGCCGGACCACGGCTGCCGCCCGCTCCCAGGCGGCATTTTCCATCGACGGGAAGATGCCGCTGTAGAAAGCCGGTTTGGTGATCGACTTGGAGATCAGCGTCATCGTCGAGACGGCGGCATCGTCGCAGATGTGGATGTGCCCGAAAATGCCCGAGGCCCCACCGATCTGCACCCGCTTGCCAATGACCGCGCTTCCTGCGATGCCGGCGCAGGCAGCAATGGCCGTGTCTGCACCGATCCTGACATTATGGGCGATTTGCACGAGATTATCGATCTTGACACCGTCTTCGATGACGGTGTCGTCCAGCGCACCACGGTCGATGCAGGTGCAGGCCCCGATTTCGACCTGATTGCCGATGACCACGGCGCCCAGCTGGGGGATCTTGATCCAGCCGCCGCCCTTCTTCGGGGCAAAGCCAAAGCCGTCGGCGCCGATGACGGCACCGGAATGGATGAGGGAATCGTCACCGACGCTGCAGTCGTCACCCAGCGAGACGTTGGCGTGCAGCCGGGTACGGGCGCCCACATGGGCGCCGGCGCCCACCACGGTATTGGCGCCGATCCAGGCCTGGTCGCCGATGACGGCGTGCGCCCCGATGACGGCGCCGGTCTCGATGACGGCCGTGGCGGCCACCGTGGCATCGGGATGCACGTGGGCGCCCGGGGCGATGCCGCCGGCCGGGCGCGGATTGACCTGCGCATCGAACCACTGGGCCAGCCGGGCATAGGCGCCGTAGGGGTCGGGATCGATCAGCAGGTTGGCATCGGCCGGCAGGTCATCGACGAGCTTCGGCGAGACGATGTAGGCCACCGCGTGGCTGGCATGGGCCGCCTCGCGCTGCTGGGCACGCACCAGAAAGCTGATGCTCTCGCTGTCGGCCTTGCGCAGGCTGGCCAGCCGCCGGACGGTGACGGTGGGGTCGCCGCGCAGCTCTGCGCCCAGGACGCTGGCCAGTTCGGCCAGGGAAACGGGGGAATGAAGGGTGCGTTTCATGAGGAGAGACGTCCGGGAAGAGCAACCGGCGCGCGGCCGGTGAAACCAGCGAGGCAGTCAGGACCGGGAAACCCGGGGAGGTACCGGAATCCGTGACACGACACCGCTGTCATGCAGGACGCCCGGTACGGCAGAGATCCCGCCAGGCCAGTGGCCACAGACCGGCCGCCTGGGGCGACCAGGGCTGCATCCCGGCTGGCCGGACGGGAGCGGGGCCGTGATGGCCCCTTCCCGGCATCAGCGGCCGCTGTTGAGCTGCTTGATGACGGTGTCGGTGATGTCCAGCCGGGGGCTGACGTAGACGGCGTCCTGCAGGATCAGGTCGAACTTCTCACGCTCGGCAATGGCCTTGATGGCGCGGTTGGCCTTGTCCAGCACGCCGGTCAGCTCTTCGTTGCGGCGCTGGTTGAGGTCTTCGCGGAACTCGCGCTGACGGCGCTGGAAGTCGCGGTCCATGTCGGACAGCTCGCGCTGGCGGCGGGCGCGGTCGCTGTCGGTCATGACGGCGCTGTCCTTCTCGAAGCGCTCGGAGGCACTGCGCAGGCGGGCGCCCAGATCCTGGATTTCCTTGTCGCGGCGAGAGAAGTCCTTCTCGATCTTGGCCTGGGCGGCCTTGGCGGGCGCCGAGTCGCGCATGATGCGCTCGGTGCTGACGAAGCCGATGCGGGCGCCACCGGAGGCAGAGGCCTGGGCCATGGCGGCGGGTGCGGCAACCGTAGCGAGGCCGGCGGTGAGCGCACAGGCCAGGGCGGCACGGCGCAGGGAAAGGGTGCTGAGAGTCTTGATCATGTAATACAAACGCGGTTGATTCAGGGTTTCAGAAAAGGGAGGCCCACCCGGCGGCAGGCGGCTCCGCTTCTGCCTGGCCGCAGCCAGACACTCGACGGGTGATTCTTGCACACTTCAGCCCCTCGCATGGCCAATGCCGGGCGCTGGCCGAAAAAAGAATGTTTCAGCGTTTCTTTTCCCGACAGGTCAAATGGGGTGGTGCGCCAGCCGGGGCGGGACGGTACACACCTTGGGAAAGGCCGGCACATCCGGACATGATCAGAACGCCGTACCGATCTCGAACTGCACGCGCTGCGTGTCATCACCCGGCTTGCGCTTGACCGGGTAGCCCAGCGACAGCTTCAGCGGCCCCACCGGCGACAGCCAGTTGATGCCCGCCCCCACCGAGTAGCGCAGCTCGCCGAAGTCGATGCGGTTGTCGAACACGTTGCCGGCATCGGCAAACAGGAAGGCGCGTACCGTCTTGTCGTTGCCGGTACCCGGCAGCGGGAACAGGATTTCGGCGCTGGCCGCAAACGAGGCCGTGCCTCCCAGCGGGTTGTTGTCCTTCACGTCACGCGGCCCCAGGCTGTTGGAGCCGAAGCCACGCACCGAGTTGATACCCCCCGCGTAGAAGTTCTTGAACACCGGATACGGCTTGCCGGACAAACCGCGACCATAGCCGACGTCGGCCGACAGCGAGAAGGTGTAATCCTTGGTGAGCGGCGTGTACCAGGCGTGCTGGTAGGTGGCGCGGTAGTAGGAGAGGTCCTGCCCCGGGAAGGTCACGTCCACATTCAGGCGCTGCAGCCGACCGCGGGTGGGCGCCAGCGAACTATCCCGCGAATCGCGCGACCAGCCCAGCGTGGCCAGCCAGGCATCGCTGGTGGTACCGAACTGGTTGACGTAATCGATGTAGCGCTGCGGCAGCCCGTTGGTGCCCGGCTTGATCTGGTTCTGCTCGAATACCAGGCCGAAGCTGATGCGGTCGAGTTCGGTATACGGGATACCCAGTCGCAACCCGCCACCGGCGGAGCGGATGCGATAGTCGCCCAGCCCGGAGTTGTAGGCGTTGAAAGTACGCGAATACACGTCGGTGCCCAGACTCACGCCGTCCTGCGTGAAGTAGGGGTCGACATAGGAGACCGAGGCCGTGCGCTGGGTCTGGCCCGTGTTGACCTCGATACCGAAGGTATTGCCGGTACCGAGGAAGTTGGGCTCGTTCAGTGCCACCTGCAGCAGCATCTTCTCGGTGGACGAGTAGCCGGCCCCGAAGGTCATGTTGCCGGTGGCCCGCTCCGTCACCTTCACGACCAGATCGACCTGATCGGGTACACCCGGCACCGGCACATTCTGGATCTGCACGTCCTGGAAGTAGCCCAGACGCTCGACCCGGTCACGCGACAGGGCGATCTTGTCGGAATCGAACCAGGCCCCCTCGAACTGGCGCAGCTCGCGGCGGATGACCTCGTCGCGGGTGCGCTGGTTGCCGGCAATGGTGATGCGCCGCACATAGGCCCGCCGGCCGGGGTCGACATTGAGGGTGTAATCAACCTCGCGCTTCTCGCGGTCGATGGTGGGCACCGGGTTGACGCTGGCAAAGGCGTAGCCGATGGCGCCCAGGTCGTCGGTGATCTTCTTCTCGGTCTGCGAGAGTTTTTCACCCGAGAAGGTATCACCCGGCTTGAGGGCCAGTGCCTTGCGGAACTGTTCTTCGCGGCCCAGCGTGTTGCCGCCGAACTTGATGTCACGAACCTTGTAACGCTCGCCTTCCTTGATGGCCAGCGTGACGTAGACCTTCTCGCGCGCCGGATCGATGGAGACCTGGGTGGACTCGATGCCGAATTCCAGATAGCCGCGGTTGAGGTAGAAGGAACGCAGCGTTTCCAGGTCGCCGGCCAGCTTCTCGCGCGAATACTGGTCGGTCTTGGTGTACCACGACAGCCAGTTGGGCGTGGTGAGCTTGAGCTGATCGAGCAGCTCGGATTCCTTGAATACCTTGTTGCCCAGAATGCGGATCTGCGCGATGCGAGCGCTGGCCCCCTCCTCGATGGCCATGGACACGGCCACGCGGTTGCGCGCCATGGGGGTGACGGAGGAAGTGATCTTGACCGAATACTTGCCGCGCGACAGGTACTGGCGGCGGATCTCCTGCTCGGCCTTGTCCAGCACCGAGCGGTCGAAGATGCGGGCCTCGGCCAGACCGGCCTGGCGCATGGCCTTTTTCAGGGCATCGGCGTCGAACTCGCGCGAACCGGACACGTCCACCGAAGCAATGGCCGGACGTTCATCCACGCGCACCACCAGCACGTCGCCATCCTGCGCCAGATGCACGTCCTTGAAGAAGCCGGTGGCGTAGAGCGCCTTGACCGCCTCGCTGGCGCGGGCCGGTGTGAGTTCATCACCCACCCGGACCGGCAGGTAGCCAAAGACGGTACCCGCTTCGGTACGCTGCAGACCCTGCACCCGGATGTCGCGCACGACGAACGGAGTGAAGGCGGACGCCGGAGCCACCCATGCCAGGGAGGCCATGCCGGCCAGCACGACGTGGCTGACCCATGAGGGGAATATCGCGTGTTTGATACCGGGTTCCTCGGCGCGAGACCAGGGCAGCCGGAATCGTCAATCGCGCAGTGTGACTCAGGAATAGGCATGGACCCACGCCTGCACCCCGCTTCCAGACCACCGGCACCGGTGGCCTTCCCCTTTCGGACCGGCCTGCCGGTCTGCACCACCGGCAAGACGCCAGCGATGCACCCGGCATGGCGTGCAACCCCGAAATGGGGCTGCGCCGCTGGCTGGCCAACCCGTACGGGTCAGCCCAGCAGCCGGGACAGGTCGTTGAAGAGCGCGACGATCATCAGGCCCACCACCATGACAAGCCCCACCTGCTGGGTGACTTGCCGGAAGCGCTCGGAAAATGGGCTGCCCTTGAGCGCTTCGAGCGCGTAATATACCAAACGCCCGCCGTCGAGTACCGGAACCGGTAACAGATTGAGTACGCCCAGGCTTACGCTGATCAGCGCCATGAAGCCCACATAGGCGAACCAGCCGATGGCGGCAGACTGCCCGGCGTAGTCGGCAATGGCCACAGGGCCGGAAAGGTTTTTCCACGACAGGCTGCCCATCACCATCTTGCCCAGCATGCGCAGCGAGAAGGCCGACATCTCCCAGGTCTTGTTCGCCCCGTAGGCCAGCGCCTGCAACGGACCGAGATCGACCGTCACCATTTCGAACTGCTGTGCAAGGCCCGCACCGATGCGGCCCTTGCGGTGCGGCGGAGCGCTGGCATCCTGCGCATCGGGCTCGTAGGTGAGCTGCGGCTTCACGGCCAGCGTGAGCATCTCCGTGCCACGGCGCACGCCCAGCTGCAGCGGTTTGCTGTCGTCGGCAGCCTGCACCTGCTGGATCAGCTGCTGGGCACGGGCCACCGGCTGGCCATCCAGCGTGAGGATCTGGTCGCCCACCTGCAGGCCGGCCTTCGCCGCCGGGCTGTTCTCTTCCAGAAAGCCCACCTGCACCACGCCGGCCTTCAGTTCCACGCCCAGCGTACGGGTGAAGTCGCGCTCCAGCTCACCGGCCGGCAGACCGTCGGTGGCAATGCGGACCTCACGCTCGGCGCCGCCATTGGCCACCTGCAGCACGATGGGCTGGCGCTCGACGATGGCGTCGATCATCTTCAGGCGCAGGTCACCGAAGGACTGCACCGGCTGGCCGTCGATGGCCAGCACACGGTCGCCCTCCTGCACGCCGGCCGTGGCGGCAGCCGTACCGGCCGCCGGCGTGGCCAGCACGGGGGCCGGCTCCTGCAGGCCGGACATGCCCAGCACCGCATACAGGACGATGGCCAGCAGGAAGTTGGCGGCCGGCCCCGCCACCACCACGGCAGCCCGCTTGGGCAGCGACAGGCGGTTGAAGGCGCGGTGCACTTCGGGCGGGTCGATGGGCGTGCCCTCCTCCTCGTCGAGCATGCGCACGTAGCCGCCCAGCGGAATGGGCGACAGGCTCCATTCGGTCTGGTCCCTGCCCACCTTCCAGGTCAGCAGCGGCTTGCCGAAGCCGATGGAGAAACGCAGGATCTTGACCCCGCACCAGCGGGCCACCAGGTAATGGCCCAGTTCGTGCACGAACACCAGCACGCCCAGGGCAAACAGAAAGGCAATCAGGGTGGTCATCGGGGGATGGCTCCGGAAGCGGAAAAGGTCTTGACACGCGCTAAGGTACCCTGCCCGCCACGGCAAGTCGAGCACTGCCGGGCGGGTGGTGTCTACCGGCCAGTTGTTCAGCGCGACGCCACGGCGGCCTCGGCCCGCTGGCGGGCCTGTGCATCCAGTGCCACGGCCTCTTCCAGCGAGGCCGGCGCCGGCACGTGGCCAAACGCGGCCAGCACCGTTTCATTGACGCGGGGAATATCGGCAAAACCGACTTTGCCGTCAAGGAAATACTGCACGCTGACCTCGTTGGCCGCATTGAGCACACAGGGCGCCCCGCCACCGGCCTGCATGGCCTCGCGGGCCAGGCGCAGACAGGGAAAGCGCGTGGCATCGGGCGCCTCGAACTGCAGCGCCCCGCCGGCAATCAGGTCCAGGGGGCTGACACCGCTGGCGATGCGATCCGGCCAGGCCAGCGCGTGGGCAATGGGCACCCGCATGTCCGGGTTGCCCAGCTGCGCCAGTACCGAGCCATCCACGTATTCGACCATCGAATGAATGATGCTCTGCGGATGGATCAGCACGTCGAGCCGTTCGGGCGGCATGTCGAACAGCATCTGCGCCTCGATCAGCTCCAGCCCCTTGTTCATCAGCGTGGCCGAATCGACGGAAATCTTGCGGCCCATCGACCACCTGGGATGCCTGCAGGCCTGATCCGGTGTGGCGGCGGCGATCTGCTGGGCCGACCAGGTGCGGAATGGTCCCCCGGAGGCGGTGAGGATCAGCCGGCGCACGGCCTTCTGCGTATCCACGCCGGTACGGTGGTCGGGCAGGCACTGAAAGATGGCGTTGTGCTCGCTGTCGACCGGCAGCAGCGTCACGCCGGATGCCCGGCAGGTGCGGGCAAACAGTGCCCCGGCCATGACGATCGATTCCTTGTTGGCCAGCAGCAGTGCCTTTGCCGCCCGGGCCGCAGCCAGTGTGGGCGCCAGACCGGCTGCCCCCACGATGGCGGCCATGACCAGATCCACCCCGGGCGTGCCAGCCACCTCGGTCAGCTCGTCGGCCCCCACGGCCAGCCGGGCCTTCACGCCCGCGCTGCGCAGGCGCGCCTCGAACCCCGCCGCCGCCGGCGCATGGGCAATGGCCACGACTTCGGGCCGGTGGCGCTGGGCCAGCGCCAGCAGCTTGTCGACGTTGCGACAGGCCGTGAGCGTGTGCACGCGATAGCGTTCCGGATGGCGGGCCACGACATCGAGGGTGCTGTCACCGATGGAGCCGGTTGCCCCCAGGACGGAAACGGTTTTCATGGATGAACAGGAAGCAGAGCAGCCGTCAGGACGGCATACGGGCCAGAGGTTACGGGTGCAATCGCCACGAAGGCGGCCGGGACCGTGCGGACAGACAGAAAGGAGATGGCGGCGGCAGTCGATGGGACAGACATGCAGGATGTCGTGCCCACATCCAGCGTGACAGACACACGGGAGGTTGCGGCTGCAGCCAGAGCGGCTGGTACGCCGAAGGTGGACACAATGGCATGCTGGCCGGGTAGCTCGGGGATCACAGCAGCAGCCAGATCAGCAGGCAGGCGGGCATGGCGGGAATGAGTGCATCGATCCGGTCGAACATGCCGCCATGGCCCGGCAGGCAGGCGCCGCTGTCCTTGACGCCTGCATGACGCTTGAGCAGGCTCTCGTACAGATCGCCCATCACCGACAGGCCGACCAGCACCAGCAGCACGAAAGCCATGCCGGCCAGCCCGGCCTCTTCGGCGAGCTGGGTGGAAAACAGCGGAAACCGCGAACCGGTGCCTCCGCTGTGCCCCAGCACCAGCAGGCCAGCCGTGACGACCACCAGCGCCGCACCGCCCCAGACCCCTTCCCACGACTTGCCCGGCGAGACACGCGGGGCCAGCTTGCGACGCCCCCAGGCGCGCCCGCTGAAATAGGCGCCGATGTCGGCCAGCCAGACGATGGCCATGGCCGAGAGCAGCACCCCCGTGCCGGCCAGGCGCAGCTCGTACAGCGACACCCAGAGCTGCAGCATGAAGACGCCCACCAGCCAGGGCGAGGTGGGCACGGGTTCGACCCGGAAGACCGACCGGAAGGCCACGCCGATCCAGGCGGCCAGCCCCACGAGCAGCACGGGTATCAGCCAGCCGGGGGCATGCAGATATGGGTCGCGGGCCAGGATGTAGAGCACGCCCAGTCCCAGCGTGGAAAGCACCACGGGCGTGGCCGGCATGTGCAGCAGTCGCATCCATTCGTGGATGGTGACGGCCATGACCGGCAGCATCAGCACGCCCCAGGCGGCCGGACGCCCCCAGGCCAGCACGGCCACGATGACGGCAAACAGAACGACGGCCGTGATGATCCGCTGCTTCAGCATGCAAACAAACCAGAAAAGTGAGTGTTGAAACCCTGGGAAGCGCTGCAGACACAGAAGCAAGCCCGGGCAGCACATGAAGACAGGACAGGAGAACGCCTTCAGCTTCCCCCGCGTGTCTGCACACTGGTGCGGCCAAAGCGGCGTTCGCGCTGGCCATACCACTGGATGGCCTCTTCGAGACGCTGGTCGTTGAACTCGGGCCAGAAGCACTCGCAGAAGTACAGCTCGGTATAGGCGAGCTGCCAGAGCAGGAAGTTGCTGATGCGCTGCTCGCCCCCGGTACGGATGAACAGGTCGGGTTCGGGTGCATAGGCCAGCGACAGATGACGCGACAGGTCGTCTTCGGCCACGGGCTGGTCGAGCGGCACGCCCTGCGCCGCACGCTGGCGCAGCAGCGCGTTGGTGGCCTGCATGATGTCCCAGCGGCCACCGTAGTTGGCACAGATGGTGAGCGTCATGCGGGTGTTGCCGGCCGTGCGTGCCTCGGCGTCGGCAATCATCTTCTGCAGGCGGGGTTCGAAACGCGACAGGTCGCCGACGATGCGCAGCCGGATGCCATTGCGATGCAGCTGCGTGACCTCACGCTGCAGGGCCGACAGGAAGAGCCGCATCAGCAGCGAGACTTCCTCGGCCGGACGACGCCAGTTCTCGGAACTGAAGGCGAAGAGCGTGAGGAACTCGACCCCCCGCCGGGCACACCCTTCGACCGTGGCACGTACGGCCTCGACCCCCTTGCGGTGACCGGCAGCGCGTGGCAGGTGCCGGCGAGTGGCCCAGCGGCCGTTGCCATCGAGAATGACGGCGATGTGGCGCGGGATGGCTCCGGCGGCGGGAACGGATTGCGTCGAACTGGTGAAGCTCATGGTAGGCGGTCGGGGTCAGCGTTGGGTCAACGGCTCAGACCGTCATGATTTCCTGTTCCTTGGCGACCAGCAGCTTGTCGATGTCGGCAATGAAGCGGTCGGTGAGCTTCTGGACCTCGTCCTGGCCGCGGCGCTCGTCGTCCTCGGAGATCTCCTTGGCCTTCGCGGCGGCCTTCAGTTCGTCGTTGGCCTCGCGGCGCACACCGCGGATGACGACCTTGGCGTTTTCGCCTTCGTGCTTCGTGACCTTGACGATCTCGCGGCGGCGCTCCTCGGAGAGCGGTGGCATCGGCACGCGGATGACGGTACCCTGCGACTGCGGGTTCACGCCCAGGTCGGAATCACGGATGGCCTTCTCGACGATGACGGCCATGGACTTTTCCCAGACGTTGACGCTCAGCGTGCGGGCATCGGCCAGCGAGATGTTGGCCACCTGGTTGATGGGTGTGGAGGTGCCGTAGTAATCGACATGGATGTGATCCAGCACGCCCGGGTGTGGACGGCCGGTGCGGATCTTGGACAGGGCGGCGCGGAACGACTCCAGCCCTTTCTGCATTTTCTGTTCGGCGGATTTCTTGACTTCGGCAGGTGTGGCCATGAGCGGGATGTTTCTGAAAACCGTCATCTGCAGCACGGCAGATGGAAAACGGAAGGAGTCTTGTGGAAACCGGGTGCGATACAGGCAGCGCCCGGACGGGAAGAAATGGCCGGTAGCGGCGACACGGGGGAGATGAACCGATACCCGGACCGGCACCGGCGCGGAGCAGTCCGTCCGTACGCTGGAACGGTGCCTGCAGGGCCGCGCGCCGGCCGGGGCATCCGGGCCGCGCGCCGACCTGACTGCCACCGGACCGGGAAGCCCCGGGCAGCCTCTGCGGTGCGCCCCCGGCCTCAGACGTGCACCAGCGTGCCTTCGTCCTCGCCGCAGACCACGCGGGTCAGCGCACCGGGCTTGAAGATGGAAAAGACCTGCAGCGGCAGCTTCTGGTCACGGCACAGCGCAAAGGCGGCCGTATCCATCACCTTGAGATTCTTGTGGATGGCCTCGTCGAAGGTGATCTCGCGATAGCGGGTGGCGGACGGGTCCTTCACCGGATCGGCCGTGTAGACACCATCGACCTTGGTGGCCTTGAGGATCAGCTCGGCGTTGATCTCGGCACCGCGCAGCGCAGCGGCCGTGTCGGTGGTGAAGAACGGGTTGCCGGTACCGGCGGCAAAGATCACGACCTTGCCCTCTTCCAGATAGCGCAGCGCCTTCGGACGGATGTAGGGCTCGACGATCTGGTTGATTTCCAGCGCGGACTGCACGCGGGCATTGACACCCATCTGGCGCAGGGCGTCCTGCAGGGCCAGGGCGTTCATCACCGTGGCCAGCATGCCCATGTAGTCGGCAGTGGCACGGTCCATGCCGGCCGCCCCGGAAGACACCCCGCGAAAGATGTTCCCGCCCCCGATGACGATGGCCAGCTCGACGCCCAGCCGGTTGACGTCCGCCACCTGCTGGCACATCTGCTCGATGGTCTGGCGGTTGATGCCATAGCTGTCGTTGCCCATCAGGGCCTCGCCCGAGAGCTTGAGCAGCACACGGCGGTAGGCGGCTTTCTGGCCGGCTGGGCCGGCGGTCGATGCGGAATCAGCGTTCATGGGGGGTGTCCTCCGGATGCGTGAAGATCAGCGGGCAGCGGCGACCTGGGCGGCCACTTCGGCAGCGAAGTCGTCCTGTTTCTTCTCGATGCCTTCGCCAACCACGTACAGGGTGAAGAAATCGACCTTCGCCTGACGGTTCTTCAGCAGCTGCTCGACGGTGGTCTTGTCGTCCTTCACGAAGGGCTGGCCCAGCAGGGTCACTTCCTTCAGGTACTTCTGGACGGCGCCATCGACCATCTTGGCGGCGATTTCGGCCGGCTTGCCGGATTCGGCCGCCTTCTGCTCGGCAATGGAACGCTCCTTGGCGATCACGTCGGCCGGCACCTGCTCCTTCGACAGCGCGATGGGCTTGGTGGCCGCGATGTGCATGGCCAGGTCACGGGCCAGGGATTCGTCGCCGCCTTCCAGGTCGATCAGCACACCGATGCGCGAGCCGCCGTGGATGTAGCTGGCCAGCTTGCCTTTGGCAGCCGTGCGCACGAAGCGGCGGATGCTCATGTTCTCGCCGATCTTGCCGACCAGGGCGGCACGGGTTTCTTCCACCGTGCGGCCATCGGCCATCGGCAGGGCCGACAGGGCGGCCACGTCGGCGGGGTTCTTCTCGAGCACCAGCTTCGCCGCGGCCGCAGCCAGGGCCAGGAAGTCGTCGTTCTTGGCGACGAAGTCGGTTTCGCTGTTCATCTCGAGGATGACGCCCGTCTTGCCGTCGGCAGCAATTTCGATGGCCACGACGCCTTCGGCAGCCACACGCGAAGCAGCCTTGTTGGCCTTGGTACCCAGCTTGACGCGCAGGATTTCCTCGGCGCGCTCCATGTCACCGTTGGCTTCGGTCAGGGCCTTCTTGCATTCCATCATCGGCGCATCGGTTTTCTCGCGCAGCGCCTTCACCATGCTTGCGGTAATTTCCGCCATGTTCCCTTCTCTCTGTGTATTCGTTTCGTGAATTCAATGGCATGACAGCCGGTCCGCCCGCGGCGACACCGGCTGCCAGGGTGGCCGGCTGGCGGAGGGGATGCCCCCCGCAGCCGGCCGGGGCCGATCAGGCCTCTTCGCCGGCGTCGGCTTCGACCTCGACGAACTCGTCTTCCTCGGTGGCGGCCTTGACGGTCTCCTGCAGGCGGGCAGCCTTGCCCTCCAGGATGGCGTCAGCCACGCCACGGGCGTACAGGCGCACGGCCCGGCCCGAGTCGTCGTTGCCCGGAATGACATAGTCGATGCCTTCGGGCGAGTGGTTGGTATCGACCACGGCGACGATGGGCACACCCAGCTTGCGGGCCTCGGTGACGGCGATCTTGTGATAGCCGACATCGACGATGAACAGCGCATCCGGCAGACCGTTCAGGTCCTTGATGCCGCCCAGGCTGGAGGTCAGCTTTTCCAGCTCGCGGGTGAAGAGCAGCGCTTCCTTCTTCGTCATCTGGTCCAGGGCACCGTCTTCGACGGCCTGTTCCATGTCCTTCAGACGCTTGATGGAGCCCTTGACCGTCTTGAAGTTGGTCATCATGCCGCCGAGCCAGCGCTCATCGACATAGGGCATGCCGGCACGGGCGGCCTCTTCGGCGATGATCTCGCGCGACTGGCGTTTGGTGCCGACGAACAGGATGGTGCCGCCATTGGCAGCCAGCTGCTTGAGGTAACGGGTGGCTTCCTGGTATTTGACGAGGGTCTTTTCCAGGTTGATGATGTGAATCTTGTTGCGATGGCCGAAGATGTAGGGGGCCATGCGCGGGTTCCAGAACCGGGTCTGGTGCCCGAAGTGGACACCGGCTTCAAGCATCTGGCGAATCGTGACTGACATGAAAGAGAAAACTCCGATACAGGGTTGACCATACCCCGAAACCCGCATGGAACCAACCGCGCCCTCCGGCCAGACGGAAAAGGCCGGAGAACGGGCACCCTCGTTCCATGACACGCCGCCGCACCCACGCGGATACGGCAGGCGGCAAGACTTCGGTCCGGGGCCGTTTGTGAACTGCGGGCACCATGCCCACAGATGGACAGCGGCACTCAAGCGCCGCAGCGCCCGGGATTCTAGCATTCAATGCGCGCTTCGCGCGCCCCATCCGGCCGAAGCTTCGTGACAGGTCGTGAATTTTCGGCAGGAAAATCCGCCGGCAGAATACGCCCCTCCGGTATCCGGACGCGACACGCGGGCCGGCCGTGTACGCAGCGTCGCCGGCAGGCACGGCCCGCGGGCGTGGCCATGGCCGAATCAGTTACCATGCCATTCTCGTCACATGACCCCGCCTGCCGACACCTTTTCGGCCGCCCATGCCGCCCCGAGTGCCTCTGACCGCCAGTGGCCCCGGTCAGGCAGGCCCGGTCCGGCCGTGTGGCCTGCCACCCCCGGATAGCCTTCGCACGCTTGAAAAGCCCCGCGGCATCCAGGTTCCCGGCGCGCCCTGCCCCGGCCCCACTGCAAGGTTTTCCCCCACCATGACCATCAAGATCAAGACCCCGGAAGACATCGAGAAAATGCGCATCGCCGGCCGCCTGGCGTCGGAGCTTCTGGACTACATCACCCCCTTCGTGGTGGCCGGCACCACCACCGAAAGGCTGGACGAACTCTGCCACGCCTACATGCGCGACGTGCAGGGCACCATCCCGGCCCCGCTCAACTACGCGCCGCCCGGCCACCGCCCCTTTCCCAAGTCCATCTGCACCTCCATCAATCACCAGATCTGCCACGGCATCCCGGGTGACCGGGTCCTTAAAAATGGCGACATCCTCAACATCGACGTGACCGTCATCAAGGACGGCTATCACGGCGACACCAGCCGGATGTTCATGATCGGCCAGCCCTCGGTGCTGGCCAGACGGCTGGTGGACGTGACCTGGCAGTGCCTGTGGCTGGGCATCGAACAGGTGCGGCCCGGGGCGCGCCTGGGCGACATCGGCCACGCCATCCAGACCTATGCCGAGAAACAGGGCTTTTCCATCGTGCGCGAGTTCTGCGGCCACGGCATCGGCCGGCAGTTCCACGAAGAGCCGCAGGTACTGCACTACGGTCGCCCGGGTACCGGTCCGAAGCTCGAGGAAGGCATGATCTTCACCATCGAGCCCATGCTCAACGCCGGCCGCCGCGAAATCCGCCAGCTGGGCGACGGCTGGACCGTGGTCACCAAGGATCACAGCCTCTCTGCCCAGTGGGAGCACATGCTGGTGGTCACGTCCACCGGCTACGAGGTGCTGACCGTTTCGGCCGGCACACCGCCGAAGCCGGAACTGCCCGCCTGATGGAAGGACTGACGCCAGAGGTCATCGCCAGCCTGCGCGAGCAGTGCGACCAGTTGCGCGCCGCGCGCATCGAGCGTTTCCGGCAGGACCAGCGCATCGGCCTGCTGATGCACGGCCTGGCGCGCGATACCGACCAGCTGCTGCGCAACCTCTGGAAAGCAGCCGGCATGCCCGCCGACTGGGCGCTCTTTGCCGTGGGCGGCTATGGACGGGGCGAGCTGCAGCCGTATTCGGACGTGGATTTGCTGCTGCTGGCCCCAGAACCGGCGCAGCCTGCCAGCCATCTGCCGGCGGCCACCATCGCCTGCATCGAACGCTTCATCGGCGCCTGCTGGGACATCGGCCTGGAAATCGGCCACAGCGTGCGCACACCCTCACAGTGCGCCCAGAGCGCCCACGACGACATCAGCACGATGACGGCGCTGCTCGAACGCCGCCAGCTCACCGGCAACCGCCGTGCCGCCCGGCTGCTGAGCGAGGCCATGGCCGGCCAGCTGGCGCTGCCGCTCTTCATCCGCGACAAGCTGCTGGAGATGCGCCAGCGCCACCAGAAGTACGAAGACACGCCCTACAGCCTGGAGCCCAACTGCAAGGAAAGCCCGGGCGCCCTGCGCGACCTGCAGGTGGTGGCCTGGATCAGCCGTGCCGCCGGCTTTGGCCAGGCCTGGGTGTCGCTCGTGCGGGCCGGCGTGATCGAGCCGCTGGAAGCCAGCCAGCTGCAGCGCTACGAGCGGCTGCTCAAGCGCATCCGCGCCTGGCTGCACATCCTGGCCGGTCGCCGCGAGGACCGGCTGATCTTCGACCTGCAGCCCGCCGTGGCACAGGCCATGCACCTGCCGGGCGACGGGCCACGCGCCCGCTCCGAAAAGCTGATGCAGCAATACTACCTGGCCGCCAAGGGCATCACGCAGCTCAGCACCCTGCTGGTGCAGTCGCTGGAGATCCGCCTGCTGCGCCAGCACCCCGGTCCGGCGCGCCCGCTGGACAGCCATTTCGATGCCGTGGACGAACTGCTGGACCTGCGTGATCCGGAGATGTTCGAGCGCGATCCGCGCCTGATCCTGCAGGCCTTTCGCGTGCTGCAGCAGCACCGCTGGCTCAAGGGCATGAGCGTGCGCACGCTGCGCGCCATCTGGCACGCGCGTTTTCGCATCGACGGCGCCTACCGGCACGATCCGGTTAACAAGGCGTGCTTCCTGTCCATCCTGCAGAACCCCGTGGGCATCACCCATACCCTGCGGCTGATGAACCAGTGGTCGGTGCTGGGCCGCTACCTGGCCCCCTTCCGGCACATCGTCGGCCGCATGCAGCACGACCTGTTCCACGTCTATACGGTGGATCAGCACACCATCATGGTGGTGCGCAACCTGCGCCGCTTCATGATGGCCGAGCACGCGCACGAGTACCCGTTCTGCAGCCAGCTGATGAGCCAGTTCGAAAGCCCGTGGCTGCTGATCGTGGCGGCGCTCTTTCACGACATCGCCAAGGGGCGCGGTGGCGACCATTCCGTGCTGGGCGAGCGCGACATCCTGCGCTTCTGCCGCAGCTACGGCATCGAGGGCGAAGACCGGCAACTGCTGGGCTTTCTGGTCCGCGAACACCTCACCATGTCGATGACCGCCCAGAAAAAGGACATCGCCGACCCCGACGTGGTGGCCGAATTCGCCCGGCGCGTGCAGACCCCACGCCAGCTCAGCGCCCTGTACCTGCTTACTGTGGCCGACATCCGCGCCACCAGCGCCCGCATCTGGAACGCCTGGAAGGGCAAACTGCTGGAAGACCTCTATCGCATCACCCTCGCCCACCTGACCGGCCCCACCTCCCTGCCCGGCGTGCAGCGCGACGAACGCCAGCAGGCCGCCGCCACCCTGCTGCGCGAACGCGGCCTGGCCGACGAGGACTGGCAGCCCTTCTGGGATTCGCTGGACATTGGCTACTTTCTGCGCCACGACCCGGAAGACCTGGCCTGGCACACCGAAGTCCTGCACCGGCACGCCAATGCCCGCAGCACCGCCGTGTACACCCGCGAAAGCGGCGTGGGCGAAGGCATCGAGTTTCTGATCTTCACCGAGGACCGGCCTGCCCTCTTTGCCTGCATCTGCCGCTTTTTCGAGCAGCAGCGCCTGTCCATTCTGGAAGCACGCGTGCACACCACCCGGCACGGCATGGCGCTGGACAGTTTCGAGGTCATGCCCGCTGACCAGCGCCCGGTGTCTGTCGAGCAGCGCACACGCATGGAAGCTGCGCTGACGCGGCTGCTGTCCACGCCCACGCCGGCCGAAGAACTCAAGCCAGCCGGCCGCAGCCGTCTGTCACGCCGCTCGCGTGCCTTCCCGCTGCCGCCACGCATCGATCTGCGCCCGGATGATTCCGGCCAGCGTTATCTGCTGTCGGTCACGGCCACTGATCGTCCCGGCCTGCTCTACGACATGGCGCGCATTCTGGCCGAGAACACGGTGGAACTCTTTGGCGCCCGCATTGCCACGCTGGGCGAACGGGCTGAAGATACCTTCACCATCGGCTCCGACAACCTGCGGACCGAGGCGGAGCGGCTGCAGCTGGAGAAGGCGCTGCTGGAGGTTCTGTAGTAAGACCTCTGGTCTGGTCTTGCCTGGTGGCAAGACGGCTTCAGGCAAGGCGGTACGCGTTACGAAAGACGGCTTCGGGTAGGGCGGTGTATCTTGCACAAAGACGGCTTCGGGCGGGGCGGTATATCCTGCAAAGACGGCTTCGAGCGGGGCGGTATATCCTGCAAAGACGGCTTCGAGCGGGGCGGCACGGGAAGCGGGAGGCTCCTGCGGCTCATACGCTCACTGAAGCTTTGTTGCCCACGACCTGCGTCGTGGTCAACAAACCTCCAGGGCTAAAACACTTTCCGACAATCGGGCTGACGCCCGACTGTCAGAAAGTCGTTCACGCGTATCGCGAAATCGCCGCAGGAGCCTCCCGCTTCCCGTGCCGCTTCGCAAGTTCGTACATCGCGACTTCGACCAGGCTGGCTGAGCTTCCCTGGAAGCATCTGTGGAAGCCTGCGAACGCTTTGTCTCCAGGATCGGGATGCGCCAGAAGCCACCGTGTCCCGGAAATGGCTGGACTATTGGAGGCAGATGACAACGCACTGGATCGCCCGGGCATGAAGGCCAAAGTACGGCAAGACTCGCGCAGAGGTCCCCTGGAGCAAGATTTACCCGCCTTTGACGGGCAAGGGCGTACCTTTTGCGGAACCGGAGCAGACTGAAGCATCGCCTCAGTCAAGCCGCAAGAGGATCCCCCCCGGGATTCACACCAGCCCCAGTCAACCCCTGTGAAAAATAAAAAGTACCCTATCCCGAAATGGATCCGCAGCCCCCGAGACAAGCGCCCCGGAGCGGGACGTCACTGCGGCGATTTCGCGGTACGCGTGAACGACTTTCTGACAGGCGGGGCGTAGCCCCGGTTGTCGGAAAGTGTCTGGAGTGTGTCATGGACTTGTTCGTCCCCGCGCTGGCTCCGAATCCGTGTGCTGACAAGGCGCACTGCGCAGGCAAGGCTGGCCGCCTTGCCAAGCAGGGCAACGCCGGCAGCGCACGGATTCGGTGCCAGCCCGGAGGGAAACCCCCTTTGGGCGCGCATGACTGCGTTGGCAGCGCCTTGAAGCCATCCAGGATTCTTCGGCCCTGCCGCCTTGTCCTGCACGCCCAAAGGGGGTTTCGCGGGGACGAACAAGTCCATGACACACTCCTGGCGCTGGAGGTTTGTTGACCACGACGCAGGTCGTGGGCAACAAAGCTTCAGTGAGCGTATGAGCCGCAGGGACGTACCGGTCCGGGGCGCGTTCCGCATCGAAGTCGTTCTGGCAAGACGACATCCTCCACCAAAGCCGTCTTTCAGTTCGGCGGAACCTTGCCTCCGGGAAAACGCCATGATGGCCGCCGCCGATCAACAGGGCCAGTGCAGCCTTCCACGAGGCCCCCCGCCTTACAGCTCCTCGACCGTGATCAGCCGCGGATCATCCACCAGATCGACCAGAATGCGCTTCACCCGGTCCTGCCACAGCTCACCGAAGCGCCTGACCAGCGTCTCGTTTGCCTGCCCCCGCACCACCAGCGGCAGCAGCGCCTGCATCTCCTCCGGCCACGGTGCCATCGACGGATTGCAGGCCACATCCACCGCCAGCCCGTTGTCACGCCGGCGCAGACGTAGCTCACCGTCGATGTCACCCCCGCCAAAGCTCAGCAGCTCATGCCGCGAAAACAGGCTCAGCGGCCCCAGCCCATGAAACCCCGTCTCGGGAGCAGCCCCCGTCAGCAGCATGGCCACATTGGCCATCACGCCCGTGGCGCCCTCCTCGCGTCCCCCGCGCATGATCACGTCGATCTCGCCGCGCACGGGCACCTCGCCGCCATACAGCGTGTCCAGCCCGCGCAGCACCATCAGGAAGGCACTGGCCACCGTCGGGCAGGAGTGGCCCGCCAGCTTGACGGCATCCACATAGCGGTAGGCCATCAGCCCGTCCGGCGAGGCACCCAGAAACTGGGCCAGCGGATCGCGCATCAGCAGTACCGGCGCCTGCCGGAAGAACGCGGGAAACTGATCGGGTTGCGGAATCGATGCGGGCACCGATGCCTGGTCGGGTTGCATGGTCATGGAAACTCCTGTGGCGGGCCGCCGGACCACCGGGTGGCGATCCGGCCTGGCTGCAACAAGTGTATGACCGAGCGTGCGCCCCAAACTTGAGCAATGTTATGAATGCCTTACAACCCCTACGCAACCCCGCCCAGCTGCCGCACGGTCTGCGTCAGCACATCCATCAGCCTGGGCATGGCATCGGTGAGCGTGCCGGCAATGCGCAGGGCCAGATCGTCCTGCGGCAGGGCAGCGCCGCCGCCATTGGCCTGGGCAATGGCCACGTCTGGCACGATGCGCTCCGGCGGCGTGCTCGGCTCGGAACGCTGCGCCAGCGTGGCATCGGCGCCGGGGGCCAGGCCCGCGGCCCGGTTGGCCACCACGCCCAGGATGGCATAGGGCAGGTCCAGCTCGCGGGCCAGTGCCGCCTCGGGCATGGCCGTCATGCCCAGCATGTCGCAGCCGTCGCCCTGGTAGCGGCGCACCTCGGCCAGCGTTTCCAGCCGGGGCCCCTGCGTGCAGCCGTAGCAGCCGGTGTCGGCCACCGGCAGGTTCAGGCGCAGCGCCGCACCGATCAGCTGGTGACGCAGGCGGGCATCGAACGGGTGGCTGAAGTCGATGTGCACCACCGGCTGGTCCTCGCCGCTGAAATAGCTGACGGCGCGCCCCCAGGTGTAATCGACGATCTGGTCGGGCACCACCAGCTGGCCCGGCGTGAGATCAGCACGGATGCCGCCCACGGCCGAGCAGGCGATGACCTGTGAAACCCCTGCCTCGTGCAGTGCCCAGATGTTGGCGCGGTAGTTGATGTCGTGCGGCGCAATGGTGTGCCCATAGCCGTGCCGCGCCAGGAACACCACCGGCACGCCACCCAGCCGGCCGAACGACAGCGCCCCGGAGGGTTGCCCCCAAGGCGTTCGGACCACCTTGCGGTGTACGTCCTCGAGGCCGGCCAGCTGCAGCAGCCCGCTGCCACCGATGATGCCGATCAGCGGCGCATCGGCCGGGGCTGCAGGTGCGGCCGCCCCGGTCAGTGCCGGGGCGATGCCTTCGTCGAAACCGTCGATCACTTCACCAGACCCAGTTCGGCTGCCTTCTGCTCGAGGAAGGTCCGGAACTCGGCACCCACGTCCGGGTGCTGCAGGCCCAGCTCGACGGTGGCCTCCAGGTAGCCGATCTTGGAGCCACAGTCGTAGCGGCGGCCCTCGAAGGCATAGGCCAGCACCGGCTGGTCGTGGATCAGCTGGGCCAGTGCGTCGGTGAGCTGGATTTCGCCGCCGGCACCGGGCTTCACGTTGGCCAGGTGCTCGAAGATCATCGGCGACAGCAGGTAGCGGCCCACCACGGCCAGCGTGGACGGCGCCTCTTCCGGCTTCGGTTTTTCGATCATGCCGGTGATGCGGCTGGTGCGCTCGGCCCACGGCGTGCTGGAGACGATCCCGTAGGCGCTGGTTTCTTCGCGCGGCACTTCCTGCACGGCCAGCACGCTGGCATGCTGGCGGTTGTGCAGGTCGACCATCTGCTTCAGCACCGGGTCGCCACCGGGGGCGGGCTGCATCAGGTCGTCGGCCAGCAGGATGGCAAAGGGCTCGTTGCCCACCACCTCACGGGCACACAGCACGGCGTGGCCCAGACCCAGCGGCTCGGCCTGGCGGATGTAGACACAGTTGACACCGGCCGGCAGCGAGTCCTTGACGGTTTCGAGCAGCTTGTCCTTGCCCTTGGCCGCCAGTTCGGCTTCCAGCTCATAGGCCTTGTCGAAGTGGTCCTCGATGCTGCGCTTGTTCCGGCCGGTGATGAAGATCATCTCGGTGATGCCGGCGGCAGCGGCCTCTTCCACCGCATACTGGATCAGCGGACGGTCGACGACCGGCAGCATTTCTTTCGGTTGGGCCTTGGTGGCAGGAAGGAAGCGGGTTCCCAGTCCGGCGACCGGAAAAACAGCTTTGCGAACGCGGTTGTGAGCCATGATCAATTACCGAGTTGATTGAAAAAGTCTTCTTCGGAGATGACGGAAATTCCCAGTGTCCGGGCCTTGGTGAGCTTGGAGCCGGCATGCTCGCCCGCCAGGACGAAGGCGGTCTTGCCGGACACCGAGCCTGCCGGCCGGCCACCCAGTTCCCGGATCATCGTCTCGGCCTGGTCGCGCGTCAGGCGCGACAGGGTTCCGGTGACGACGATCGACTGGCCGGCGAAGGGCTGCCGCGCAAGCGCCGCTGCCCAGTCCCCGGCCGCCATGCCGGCAGGTGGAGCCACCTCACCTGCCGTGATGGACGTGTGTGCAGGTTCGGACAAACCCGCCAACGATGCCACAGAACCCCCTTCCGTGGTGTAGCCATTCGTCACACCTGCTACCACTTTGCCAGCATCCGCAGCGTTTGCAACATGGTCATCACTCAGCTGCAACATGACCGTACCTTCACCGGCAGAACCTGCCTGGGACGACAGGGAGGCACCGAAGGCGCCGGACCGGCCCGCCACCGGACGTGGATCGACCCCGGCCGCCCGCAGGTGGGCAATGGAGTCGCGGTTGTGGGCCTCGCCCAGGAAGGCGGAGACACTGCCGATGATCTCGGGGCCGATGCCGTCGAGCGGCACGGGCAGCGGCGCCTCGCCCCGGGCACGGCGACGCTCGTTTTCCTTGACGGCGTCGGCCTTCTGCTGCAGCAGCGTTGTCCAGTCGGCCTGCAGGAAGGTGTCGAGATCGCCAAAGGCGCGGGCCAGCACGCGGGCCGCCTCTTCGCCGACGGCGCGGATGCCCAGCGCAAACAGGAAGCGCTCGAGCGGCGGGCGGCGCGAGCCGTCGATGGCCGCCAGCAGGTTGGCGGCCGATTTCTGGCCCATCCGCGGCAGGTTCTGCAGGGTTTCGGCGTCCAGCCGGTAGAGGTCGGCCGGTTCGTGCACCAGATCGCGGTCCACCAGCTGTTCGACCAGCACGTCGCCCAGACCATCGATGTCCATGGCGCGGCGGTGCGCAAAATGCCAGAGCGCGCGCTTGCGCTGCGCACTGCAGAAAAGCCCGCCCACGCAGCGCCAGTTGGCCTCGTCGGGCAGGCGCTGGACGGCCGAGCCGCAGACCGGGCACTGCGTGGGCATGTGGAAGATGCGGGCGGTGGCCGGACGCTGTTCCAGCACGGCCGACACCACTTCGGGAATCACGTCGCCGGCGCGGCGGACGATGACACGGTCGCCGATCAGCAGGTGCTTGCGGCGGATCTCGTCCTCGTTGTGCAGGGTGGCGTTGGAGACGTTGACACCGCCGACGAACACCGGCTCCAGCCGCGCCACCGGCGTCAGCACACCGGTGCGCCCCACCTGCACGAAGATGTCGTTGAGCGTGGTGACGGCCTCTTCGGCTGCATACTTGTGCGCCAGGGCAAAGCGCGGCGCCCGGGCAACGAAGCCGGCCTGCTGCTGCAGGGCACGGTCATCGAGCTGGTAGACCACGCCATCGATGGCATAGGGCAGCGTGGCCCGCGCATGGCCGATGCTGCGGTAGAAATCGAGCATGCCGCTCACGCCGTGCACGCGGGCGGCCCCCGGCGGCGGCAGAAAGCCCAGTGTGCCCAGCCACATCAGCAGGGCATGCTGGTGGGTGGGTACCACCGATGGACCGGCCGGCTGCCAGCCGGATACCGGCCCTGTGCCGGACGCGGCGGATTCAGCCGTCCCACCGGGCGCGAGGTCCGCCGTCTGCCCGGCGGGCGGGATGGACGTATCCGTGCCAGACGCCGGCGCTTCCCCGGCAATCTCCCCCACACCATAGGCGTAGAAGGTCAGCGGCCGCTGGGCGGTGATGCGGGCATCGAGCTGGCGCAGGCTGCCGGCGGCCGCATTGCGGGGGTTGGCAAAGCGCTTCTCGCCCCGGGCTTCCTGCGCGGCGTTGAGGGCCAGGAAGTCGTCCTTGAGCATCAGCACCTCGCCACGCACCTCCAGCACGGCCGGGGCCGGGCCCTTCAGCCGTTCGGGCACGCCACGCACGGTGCGCAGGTTAGCGGTGATGTTCTCGCCGGTGATGCCGTCGCCGCGGGTGGCGCCCTCGACCAGCACACCGTTCTCGTAGCGCAGTGTGGCGGCCAGACCGTCGAGCTTGGGCGTGGCGCTATAGTCCTGCTCGCCCTGCAGGTCGAGCAGGGACTTCAGGCGGCGGTCGAAGGCCTGGACGTCGCCTTCCGAAAACGCATTGGCCAGCGAGCGCATCGGCACCCGGTGGGTGACGGTACCGAAACGGCCGGAGGGAGCGCCCCCCACCCGCTGGGTGGGTGAATCGGGCGTCAGCAGCGCAGGCCACTGCGCCTCGAGCTGCTGCAGTTCGATGAACAGCCCGTCGTAGACGCTGTCCTCGACCGTGGGGGCGTCTTCTTCGTAGTAGGCCCGGTTGTGGGCCTGCAGCTGGGCACGGAGCGCGTCTGCCCGCGCGCGGACATCGGGTGGCACGTCGGCTGTGGAGGCGCCGCCGGCCGCCGCATCTCCGGCCAGAGCATCTCCAGTCTGCGCATGAGCCGCGGATGCAGGCGCCGCTGGAACCATGCCGGCTGCGGCGGCATCAGCGGTCGCTGCCGGCGTGTCTGGCGCGGAGGTCGGGTCGTTTTCGGATCGCATCGCGCGAGTGTAACAAGCCCGACGTGATCAATCAGTGAAATACTCGCAGCGCTGCGGCACCACCCGCCGTCAGACCGGCCTGGGACAGTTCGGCATAGCGATGGGCCAGCTGGCGCGATACAATGCCGATCATGCCCACCGACAGCCCACGGCCGGCGCTGTCGACCAGACGGCCCCCCAGCGCCTGGGCCATGCTCTGGGCACAGGCCACCATGCCTTCCCAGGCCTCGTACTGCTCGGCCGTGCGCGGCACGTCCAGCACGAAGTCGATCTGGTCACGCGGTTTGTTGAAGGCCAGGGCGAACAGCGAGTCGCCCGAGTCGGCAAAGGCCTCGTAGCGGCCATTGCCCCGGTCGGACAGGCCCAGATGGCGGACGATGCCCGACACCTTCGACGCCTCGGGCGCTTCGGGCAGCTCCACCCGCACCTCGATCTGGGTATCGAGCCGGGCGGCCAGCGTGTCGAGATCACGCGCGTTGCGCAGGATCGGCGCCATGTCCGGAATGTTCACCGGGGCCTGCAGTTTGCCGGCCAGCGATTCGATGGCGGCGTTGAAGTCGGACAGTTCGACGGCATTCAGCGGCCCCTGGCGGTTGGCCAGCAGCAGGCTGAAGCGCACGCGCACGGCCTTGTCGCCAGCCGACAGCGGCGCCCAGTGGCCGCCCAGCCGTTCCATCTCGATGCGCACCGGCTTGCTGCCCACGTGACGCAGCGACGAGGCCAGCGCCACCAGACGGTCGGTGTTCACCGGGGCCGGCGGCTCGAGCGTGACCACATGTTCGACCGGGGCGTCGGGCAGCGGCGAATCATCGTATGCCGCGCCTTCGTGGCTGTCGTCACCGGCCAACGCATCGGCGGTACGCGGGGCGGGCGCCGGGGTCGCCCCGTCTTCGTCGTCGATGATGTCGGGGCCCATCCCGTCTGCTGCGACAGCGCCGCTGCGGGAGATGGCATGGCCACCGGCGTGGGCAGCGCCGCCGCCGTGGGTTGCACCACCGCTGGCCTGCAGGTGCGCCTTCACATCCGCCACATGGTCGCGGGCGGCATGGTCGATATCCTGCCAGCCGGCATCGCGGTCGGCGAAGGCCGCGCGCTGGCCACGGCGTGCATCGTGGCCGTCATCTGCGCCTTCCCCGTCACGCGGGGCGGCGACATAGGACGGGCGGGCAGACTGGCCGTCGTCGCGACCGGCGCCGTGGGGGGCATCACGCCTCCCGCCGCGGCCATCATCGCGGCCATCATCGCGGCCGCCATCACGACGCAGGCTGGCCGGCAGCGAACGGCCGGACGGTGCTGGTGCGTCGTATCCGTCGTCATCACGGGAGGCGCGGCGCGCCTCATCGTGCCGGGTGCGACGTGTTTCATCATGAGCGTCGCGGCGGGCATCATCATGAAGATGGCGGCGCGCTTCGTCCTGAGAGGCACGGCGGGCATCATCGCCTCGGGAACCACGGGCAGCGCGCATGCCGTCATCATGGGTCGACAGGCCGTGGGCGCGGGCATCGTCACGGGCCGGCAGGCCATGGGCACGGGCATCGCCAGCAGCCGGGGCGCTGCGGCGGGCCGGCTCGGGGCGCTCGTCACGGCTGCTCCAGGGGCGCACGGCGGCCGGGTTCTCGAACGGGGTCTCGATGTAGTCCTCGTCGTGCAGGGCCAGCGACGGATGGCGTTCGGCCGGATCACCGCTGCGGCCCCCCTGGGCCATGGCATCCATGGACCGCCCGCGCCCGTCGTCATCGAAGCTTGCCGGACGGGCAGCCAGCTCGGGCGGCACCTGGCGGTTGCGGTCGGCTCCGCGCATCACCGGCTCGCGGCGGCCGCGGCCCCGGCCTTCACGGCCCTCGCGTCCTTCGCGCCGGCCTGCGCTGCGCTCTTGCGGCTCGCCCGTGAGCGTTTCGGGGTTGTCGTCGAAATAGCCCTTGCGCAGGCCCAGGCCGGATGACTGCTCCTTGCGACGGCTGCCCTGCCACAGGTTGTAGGCGATGACGATGACCAGCACCAGCACAACCAGTGCGACGATACTCCAGCTAAGCGTGCTCAAAAGATTTCCCCTGACTGTAAAACGACGACCTGCGCCCGGCAGACCGGAGCACCGGTGCAGTGGCTTTCACCCCTGCGTCCATGCCCCGCCCCACCCGGATCAGGCTGCCTCGGCAAGCTCGACTGCAGAGGTGAGGTCCACCGCCACCAGGCGGGAGACTCCCTTTTCCTGCATCGTCACGCCGATCAACTGATGGGCCATTTCCATGGCGATCTTGTTGTGCGAGATGAAGACGAACTGTGTCTCGTCGGACATGGACGACACCATCTTCGCGTAACGTTCCGTGTTGGCATCATCCAGCGGCGCGTCCACCTCGTCCAGCAGACAGAACGGCGCCGGGTTCAGCTTGAAGATACCAAAGACCAGCGCAATTGCGGTCAAAGCCTTTTCACCGCCCGAAAGCAGATGAATGGACGCATTCTTCTTGCCGGGCGGCTGGGCGAACACCTGCACCCCGGCATCGAGAATCTCGCCCCCGGTCAGCACCAGCCGCGCCTCGCCACCCCCGAACAGCATCGGGAAGAGCCGGCCGAACTCGGTATTGACCGTATCGTACGTGGACTGCAGCAGCGAGCGGGTTTCCTGGTCGATGGTGCGGATGGCATTTTCGAGCGTGGCCATCGCCTCCTGCAGGTCGGTGGACTGGGTGTTCAGGAACACCTCGCGCTCGCGCGCCGCCGTCAGCTCGTCCAGGGCCGCCAGGTTCACCGGGCCCAGCCGGGCCACGGCCTGCGCCAGCCGGTTGACCTCGGCCTGCAGCCACGACGGTTTGGGACGCTGCACCTGTTCGGCCAGCGATGCGGCCAGCGCCTCCAGATCGGCCGCCGCCTCGTCCAGCGCCTGGGTCATCTGCTCGGCCGTCAGGCGCGCGGCCTGCTCCTTCATGCGCAGTTCCATCAGACGCTGGCGCAGCGGCTCCTGGCCACGCTCGGCCCGCAGGCGCTCTTCATCGAGGCTTCTCAGTTCGCCGGAACGCTCGTCGGCCAGCCCTCGGGCCTCCGACAGGGCCTCCTCGGCCTGCATCCGCTGTTCCAGCATGCCATCGAGCTGCTCGCGCAGCGCTTCGTCCGACAGCCCTTCCAGCTCGGTCATCAGGCGCTCGCGGGTATCGTCGGCCTGGGCCAGCTGCTCGTTGGCCCGGGCAATGCGTTCCTGCAGGTTGGTGATTTCCTGCTCCAGCGAGCGCACCGTATAGGCGCTCTCGCGCACGGCCAGCTCGCTTTCGCGGGCATGGTCACGCCGGCCGGACAGCGTGGCAGCCAGCATCTCGGCGGCCTCGCGCGCCGCATCCAGCCCCTCGGTGGCCGCGTCGGCCTTCTCCTCGGCCTCGGCCAGACCGTCGATGAGGGCCTGCAGCGCTTCCTCACGCGAGGCCTGGCGCATGGCCAGCTCCTCGATCTCGTCCGACAGACGCTGCCGGCTCTCGGCCCGGCTCTTCACGGCCTGGGCCAGCCGCTCGTGCTCGATGGTGGCAGTGGACACCCGGCGCACGGCCCGCGCGCTGGCATCGCGCGCGGTGCGCACCTGTTCGGTCAGCTGGGCGGCCTGCGCCTCTATCCGCTCGGCCTGCTGGCGGGCCTCGTCACCCAGCAGCTGCTGGGCGCGCAGCTCGCGCTCCAGATTCTGCAGCTCCTGCTGGCGGGCCAGCACCCCGTCGGCTTCGGAGTCCATGGCGTACAGGGCGGCATCGAAACGGCCGATGGCATGGCCCTCGCGCACCACGAAGCGCCCGCCCGGTGGCAGCTGCCCGCGTCCGGCAAAGGCGGCCTCGGCCGATTCGGCACTGAACCAGCCATCCAGCCATTCGCTCATCAGGGGCTTGAGGCGCACGTCCTGACAGCGCACCAGCGACACCAGCGGCGTCAGCTGCCCACTCGGGCGGGCCGGCAGAGGCGTGGCGCCCACCGGCAGCTCCGGCAGAAACAGCCCCAGCTTGCCGGGCGGCTGGTCCTTCAGGATGCTGGCCAGCTGCTGCACACTGGCCGCTTCCAGCGCATGCACCCGCTCGCGCAGCACCGCCTCGACCGCCGTTTCCCAGCCCGGTTCGATGCGGATGTGCTGCCAGATGCGCTCGGCACTTTCGCTCACTCCGTGTTTGTCCAGCCAGGACCGCATCTGGCCCTCGCCCTGCATGCGCGCCTGCAGCTGCTCCAGCACCGTGATGCGCGCCTCGATGGTGGTGGTGCGTGTCACCGCCGCCTGCAACGCCTCCTGCGCCGGGCCGCGCTCGGCCTGCACCTCGGCCTGCCGGGCCTCCAGCTGGGCCTGCTGCTCGGCCGTGCGGGCTTCTTCTTCCTGCGCGGCCGACAGTTCCATGGCCAGGCGTTCCAGCTGTTCGGTGGATTCGTCGCCCAGCTGGTCCAGCGAGGTCTGCAGCCGCTGGCGGCGCTCCTGCATCTGCGCCAGTGCCTCTTCGTGCGAGCGGCGCTCGACGCGTCCCACCTGCAGTGCCTGCTGGGCGTTGCTGGCCGCTGAACGTGCGGCATCGAGCGCATCGCGGCGACCGCGCTCCTCTTCTTCGCAGGCGGCCAGCTGTTCTTCGGCCTCGGCCAGCGCCATCTCGGCCTCGGCCTGCTGTTCGCGGGCCTCTTCGAGCTGCTGCTCCACTTCCTGCCGGCGCTGCACGCCGGTTTCGGACAGTGCCCTGGCCGACTGGATCTGTTCCTGCAGCGCACGCAGCCGGTTTTCGGCCTGCTGGCGGCTCTGCACGATCATGCGGATCTGGGTTTCGAGCGACGAGATGCTGCTGTTGACCTCGTAGAAGGCCGCCTGCCGCCGGCTGACCTCGTCGTTGGCCGCATGGACGGCCTCGCGCAGCGTCTCCATGCGGTTCTCGGCCGAACGCAGCCCCGTCTGCAGGCCCTCGATCTCCAGATCCAGACTTTCGGCCGTTTTTTCCAGCAGCTGCTGCTCGGCCTGGGCGTCGTCGCGTTTGATCAGCCACAGCCACTGCTGCTTCTGCACCCGCTCGGCCTCCATGGCCCGGTAGCGGCCGGCCACCTCGGCCTGGGCGTCCAGCTTGCTGATCTGCCCCTGCAGCTCGCGCAGGATGTCCTCCACACGGGTAAGGTTCTCGCGCGTGTCGGCCAGGCGGTTTTCGGTTTCGCGGCGGCGCTCCTTGTACTTGGAGACGCCCGCGGCCTCCTCGAAGAACACCCGCAGCTCGTCCGGCTTGGCCTCGATGATGCGCGAAATGGTGCCCTGCCCGATGATGGCGTAGGCCCGCGGCCCCAGCCCGGTGCCGAGGAAGATGTCGTGCACGTCCTTGCGGCGCACCGGCTGCTGGTTGATGTAATAGGTGGACTGCCCCTCGCGGGTGAGGACACGCTTGACGGAGATTTCGGCAAAGCCGCCCCAGGCGCCGCCGATGCGGCCCAGGCTGTTGTCGAACACCAGCTCCACGCTGGCGCGGGACGAGGGCTTGCGCTCCAGTGAGCCGTTGAAGATCACGTCCTGCATCGACTCGCCACGCAGCTCGGTGGCGCGCGACTCGCCCAGCACCCAGCGGGTGGCATCGATGATGTTCGACTTGCCGCAGCCGTTCGGCCCCACGATGCCCACCAGCTGGCTGGGCAGCTCGAAGGTGGTTGGATCGCAGAACGACTTGAAGCCCGCCAGTTTGACTTGCTTGAGGCGCACGTAGACTCTCTTTTTGGGGAAACCCCTGCAGCACAAAACGAAAACGCCGACCTGCCGGGGCCGGGCGGAGGCCAGCCAGCAGGCGCGGGCGCTTTCGGGACGCGATGCCGCAAAACCATGGAAAGGGCGCCGGAAAGGGGCTGTACCGTGCAGGCCGGGTGCTCCGGCACGAATCGTCCATCTCCGAACGGTCCGTATAATAACAAGCCCTTCCATCGGCAGGCGCCTGCCGCACATCGGCAGTTGCATCCGGTACACCTGCCGTACACGCTGTTGCACGGGCCGGGCTGCCGAAAGGATTCGTCACCCCCACCCGCAAGCCTCTTGGGCTCTGCCTGCCCGGGATACCCACACCGGCTGCCCTGCCCGATCTCCACACCCTGTTTTACTTCCCGTTTACGATCGTGAACCCAGCCCTGCCCGCCAACCCGCGCCTCGACGCCCTGCAGCCCTACCCGTTCGAGCGCCTGCGGGCGCTGCTGGGCCAGCCCTGGACCGGCACCGTGCAGACCGGTGCCGACGGTTCCCCCCTGCCCTTCGTGGATCTCTCCATCGGCGAACCGCGCCACCCCACCCCGGCCGTGGTGCTCGATGCCCTGGCGAGCGCCACCGCCGGGCTGGCCAGCTATCCGGCCACGGCCGGCACACCGGCATTGCGCGAAGCCATCGCCGGATGGATCGGGCGGCGCTATGGGGCACCGGTCGATCCGGCCACGCAGGTGCTGCCGGTCAACGGTTCGCGGGAAGCGCTGTTTGCCTTTGCGCAGGCGATGCTGGATCCGGCGCCGGGCTGGCACACGCAAGATGCGGCCTCACAGGGCAACACCACCAGCCACGGTACGCCCGTAACCCGGAACGGCACACAACCAGCGGCCGTACAGACCGGCGCCGAACAGGTCGTGATCGCCCCCAACCCGTTCTACCAGATCTACGAAGGGGCTGCCCTGCTGGCCGGCGCCCGCCTGCATCTGGTGGACCAGCGTCCCGAAAACGGTTTCGCACCGGACTGGCAGGCCGTGCCGGAGGCCATCTGGCAGAAGACGAAGCTCGTCTACGTCTGCAGCCCGGGCAATCCCACCGGCCACGTGCTGACGCTGGATGACTGGAAAACCCTGCTGGCACTGGCCGACCGGTATGGTTTCATCATCGCCTCGGACGAGTGCTATTCCGAAATCTACCGCGACGAGAACGCCCCGCCGCTGGGCGCGCTGGCTGTCTGCCAGCAGCTTGGCCGTCCGGACTACCGGCAGGTGGTGGTGTTTTCCAGCCTGTCCAAACGCTCGAACGTGCCCGGCATGCGCAGTGGCTTCGTGGCCGGCGATGCCGCCCTGCTGGCCCGTTTTCTGCGCTACCGCACCTACCACGGCTGTGCGATGAGCCCGATGTTCCAGCAGGCCTCCATGGCGGCCTGGAACGACGAGGCGCACGTGGCCGACAACCGGCGGCTGTACCGGCAGAAGTTCGACGAGGTGCTGCCCATCCTGCAACCGGTGGTGCCGGCCCTGCAGGCGCCTTCGGCAAGCTTCTACCTGTGGCTGCCGGTGCCCGGTGGTGATGACGAGCGCTTTGCCGCACGCCTCTTCCATGAATGGCGGGTGAAGGTGCTGCCGGGCTCGTATCTGGCCCGGCCCACCAGTGCCACGTCCGGGCGGGGTCAGGCGGGCAGCGCCGCCCCCGGACAGGGGCTGGCCGGCCGTGTCACGCCGGAAGAGCTGGCCAGCAACCCGGGACGCGGGTTCGTGCGCATTGCGCTGGTGGCGCCGCCGGCGGATTGTGTGGAGGGGACGAGGCGGATTGCGGCGCTGTTGAGGCAGTGATGACGAAACGTTCTGAAGTCCCGCTGCGAATGGTAGACGCCGAGGCGGAGGCCCGTTTTTACGCTGATGTGGAGGCGAGCATCTTGCGCAACAGAGCACAAGGTGGAGAGCCCATAGCACATGAGGAGGTAATGCGCAGGGCTCGCGAAATCGTCAGCGAGGCTTACCGGCGTGAAGCTGCCAGGGCAGCAACGAATGAACCACGTCGGAAAGAAGACTTTCGCCATGGCGCACAGGATCTGACACAGCGTTGACAACGATGACTTCCCGGCAGCAATCTCGGGCGGGCTTGTCAGGCAGGAAGCCGGTCAGACTCACCCCGCATGAAACACCTTCATCGCCGCCCACAGCATGTCGGGCTGCTCCCTGATCACTTCATGTGACGCAAACGGCACGTTCATCAGGTGCGCATCGGGAAGCACCTTCTGCAAGGCCGACAGGGCATCGAGTGACAGCAGAAAATCGGCCTCACCACGCACCGCCAGCACGGGCGCCCCGATGCCGGCAACCGATTCATCCGGAAAGCCCGCGGCCGTGTCATCCATCCACAGGCGGCGCAGATCGGCAACCAGCGAGGGAAGATCAGGTTTGGGGTTGCGTTTTTCGTAGGCAGCAATCTGCGTGGGCATGTGTTCGCGCATGTCGGCCACGGTGAGATTTTCGAACATGTCACGCGGCGTATCACGACTGTGCCACTGGGCGCCCACGGTCAGCACCGATTGCACGCGACCATCCTCTGCCGCGATACGGTAGGCGGCCGTGCCGCCATCGCTGAACCCGAACAGGTGGAAAGCCGCCAGCCCGATGGCATCGACGATGTGCCGCACATCATCGGCAATCTGCGCGTAGGTCAGCGGTGCGTCGCCGCGGGTGGAAAGGCCGTGCCCGCGCGTATCGATCTCCACCGTCCGAAACTGCTGCTGCAGGCGTGGCAGCAGCGGGGCGAAGTCTTCCATCGAGCCCAGGCCGCCGTGCAGCAGCACGATGGTGGGTGCCCCTTCCTGTCCACCGGTGCGGTAGACGAGTTCGGCATTCTGGTAATGAAGGCTGCTGGTCATGGCGTGTGTCCTGTGCGTTGCCGGGCTGAATGATGTGTCGCGCTGCTTCCTGCTGCCCTGGCTGGATGGTGTGTCATCCTGCTTCGTATCACGCAGGCGGGATGGGATGCCGTCCTGCTTCGTGCCACTCGGGCTGGGTGGTATGCCTTCCCGCTTCGTGCCAGCCTGCAGGGGCGCTGCGGATGTGGCCCTCACCAGCGTAACCAGCATGGCGGCAACGCCGGTTGCAAGCAGGAAACGACGGCGGTCATCGGTCATGATCGACTCCCATCCAAAGATTCGACACGATGACTATAGTGGACATCAGTGTCAGATTCTGTCAGCAGGCTGCACCCGCCGGCTTTCTGCGCCCCGGCGGCCATCAGCCTCCCATTGGAAGCGGAGGGCTCCCCTTTGGGCGCGCATTCTGGGCGCGCATGACTGTATTGGCAGTGCAGGAGACGGGAAAGCATGGTGAGCAACACGGGCACAACTTACTCCTGGTAAGTTACCATGGGTAGATTAAAGCGTGTCATGGACTCATGCGCCAGCACGGAGACGAATGGGCCCACGACACGCGCCAACACTCAGGAGCCCCTGCCATGCACACCCTCATCGTCGTCTCTCACCCCAATCCCCAGTCCCTCACCCACGCCGTGGCCGCCGAAATCGCCCACAGCCTGCCGGCGCCCCACACTGCCGACATCGCCGATCTGGCGGCCGAAGGCTTCGATCCACGCATCACCGCGGCCGACATTGCGGTCAACATCAAGGCCGGCCAGCCGCCGGCCGATGTGCTGGCCGAACAGCAGCGCCTGGCCCGCGCCGATGCGCTGGTGCTGGTCTATCCGGTGTACTGGTGGTCGTTCCCCGCCCTGCTCAAGGGCTGGATCGAGCGTGTGTTCACACAGGGCTGGGCCTATGAGGAGCATGCCAACGGCACGCTCGTCAAGAAGCTTGGGCACCTGCCGGTGCATCTGCTCGCCCTGGGAGGTGCCACGCTGCGCACCTATGCGCGGCACGGCTACTTCGGTGCCATGCGCACACAGATCGAGCACGGCATCTTCGACTACTGCGGTGCGCCGGTGGCCAGCTCGACACTGCTGCTGGCCTCGGACGATGGCTATCCCGATTCGGCACTGGCCAGCGCCCGGGACATCGGCCGGCGTATTCCGGAGATGCTTCCATCAGCGCTGTCGTTGCCGGCTCCGCTGCTGCAGAGGCAACAATGACCACAGCAACGCCGTTGTCCGGCACGAAACGCCGTCTGTCGCGCCCCGACCGCCAGCGCCAGCTGCTCGATACCGCATGGGCACTGATCCGCAGCGAGGGTACGGCCCCGTTGACGCTGGGACGTCTGGCCGAAACGGCGGGTGTGACCAAACCGGTCGCCTACGATCACTTCGGCAGCCGCAATGGCCTGCTGGCCGCGCTGTACGAAGACTTCGACGTGCGGCAGAACGCCATCATCGATGCAGCCATGGCATCGGCAGGACCAACGCCCCAGGAACGGGCGGCGATCGTCGCGCAGCGCTATGTGGAATGCGTGCTGACCCAGGGACGCGAGATACCGGACGTGCTGGCCGCTCTCAGCGGTTCGCCGGAACTGGCGGCCGTCAAGCGCCGCTACCAGATGGCTTTCATGGAAAAATGCCGGACTTTCTTTGCCCCCTTCTGCCGCGGGTCTGCTCTGTCATCCGCCGCGCTGTGGGCCATGCTGGGGGCTGCCGATGCCCTGTCGGATGCCGCAGTCCGGGGTGACATTTCCCGCGATCAGGCCATGGCCGAGCTAACGGCAATACTGCTTGCCATGATCGGCCGGAGCATGGCGCAGGATTGAACCGGCAGAATGCTGCAACTCACAGGATCTGCAGTACCTCCGTCACCGGCGGATACGGTCTGTCTGTCAGCTTCTGCCACGGCCGTTCCGGTCGAATCCCGTCCTGGGCTTCATTTCCGGTATACGTCCCGACGGTTGCCGATACGCACCACGAGGATGCGCAACACGCTGTCCTCGGCATGAACGACGCGGCCAGCAACGCCTGGTCGACTGAACCGGCCTGCTATGGCAAAGTAGATCATTCTACTGAACGAAACCGCCCCCCTTCATGAGGCCATCAGACATTCTTGATGCCAACCGCGCCGCCGTACGCGAAGCGGTCAGCCGATACCGGACCACAAACCCGCGCATCTTCGGCTCGGTCCTGCATGGAACCGACCGTGAGGGAAGCGATATCGACATTCTCGTGGACAAGTTGCCGGGCGCGACGTTATTCGACCTGGGCGGATTGTACGAAGACCTGAACGCCCTTCTGGGCGTAAGGGTGGATGTGCTGACGCCTGGTGATTTGCCGAAGAGGTTTCGGGCCAAAGTCGTGGCAGAGGCCCAGCCGATATGAGTGACCCCCGGCTGCCGGATTACCTCGACCACATACGGCGGGCCGCAACAGGGGCGCAGCAATACCTCGAAGGGATGGAGCTGTCGGAGTTTCTGGAAGACGAATTCGTCCAGGATGCCGTCATGATGAAGTTCATAGTCATGGGGGAGGCAGCCACCAGAATCTTGAACCGCTACCCGGATGTCGCTGAAAACCACCCAGAGATTCCCTGGCGTCAGATGCGTGGCATGCGCAACCGCATGGCGCACGGCTATTTCGACATCGACTACGAGACTGTATGGGTAACCGCTCAGGAGTTCCTGACAGACGTACTTCGGGACCAGAACCAGACGGCGCCCCAGGAATGGACGGACCATGATCGAACGAAGCATTGCGAGAGATTGAACGGGCAGAATGCTGCAACTCACAGATCTGCAGCACCTCCGCCACCGGCAGATACGGTCTGTCAGCTTCTGCCACGGCCATTCCGATTGAATCCCGCCCTGGGCTTCATTTCCGGTACACGTCCCGACGGTTGCCGATGCGCACCACGAGGATGCGCAGCACGCTGTCCTCGATGCTGGCGATCAGTCGGTAGTCCCCGACCCGGTACTTCCAGAACGCACCGAGCTTCGCCCCCCTGAGCGCTTCGCCAATGCTGCGCGGATCGTCGAGCTGGGCCACCCGACCATGCAGAAAGGCCAGAATGCGTCGGGCAACCTGCGGGTCCACCCTGTCCAGCTCGCGCACTGCCGCAGGGTCGATTTCAACCCTCCAGGCCATGACGCTTCATCACCTCATCGAGCGGTACAGTCTGGGTCTTTCCGGCCCGAATGTCGATCAGGCGCTGCTCTGCCAGATACAGATCCTCAAGATCATCCAGATACTCGAGGATGGCCTCGCGGGCATAGAAAGTCTTGGTACGCCCAGTGGCCTTGGCCAGGGCGTCAAGGCGACTCTCCACTTCGGCAGGCAGGCGAATGGCAAGCATGGATTTGGCTCCTGGTCAAACTGCTATACAAGTATAACGTCTCCTCCAGAATAACGCCACACATGGACCGTCAAACCAGCCTCGAGAGAATGGAACTGACGGCGACGGCTGCTTGCCATGATCGCGCGGAGCATTGCGCAGGATTGAACCGGAAGGATGGTGCAATTCACAGGATCTGCAGCACCTCTGCCACCGGCCGGCGATGTTTCTGCGGTCCCTGATCCGCCGTGGCGCGCCCCACTGCCACGATCAGCACCGGCAACGCATCGTCCGCCAGCCCGAGCGCCTCGCGTACCTGATGCGCATCGAAGCCACTCATGGGACAGGAGTCCAGCCCCATGCCATGCGCGGCCAGCATCAATGCCATGCCGGCCAGCGAGGCGGAACGGATGGCCTCATCCCGGCGTGCCGATGAATTGTGCATATGGCCTGCACGTGCATGCTCCGCCCAGGCTGCGGCCACATCGGCCGGCAGCAGACCAGCATCCACACTGGGCTGCAACCGTGCCGCCAGCTTCGGTGCATCGTCCAGCATGCCACAGATCACAAAGGCCACGGCGGCATCGACGATCTTCTGCTGTCCAAAGGCAGCATCCCTGAGCCTTGTCTTTGCGTCCTGAGACTGCACGGCCACAAAACGCCAGTTCTGAAGATTCCATGCCGTGGGCGCGCGGGTTGCCTGCGCAACCAGTTCCTGAATGGTGTGTTCATCCAGCGTCTGACCGGGTACGAAACGGTTGGCGGATACGCGCGATACCAGCGTCTCTCTGATGGCATTGTTCATGAAATCACTCTCAAGAATAATTTTTTGAAAATTCATTAAAAATATGAATGCATGAATTCAGTCATGAGTACATCGCATCATCTCCAGGCCCCTGCATCAGCAAGGCGCCATGCCGTTTGCAGGCATCCGCACAGACCCGCAACACCCGCCAGCAGACCTCTCCTGGCCCATGATCCTCCTCACCGCCGCCGCGCCGTGCTCCACTGCACGCCAAACACACTGGCCAGCACGATCACCAGCCCCACCCCTGCCACGCCTGTGATCGACTGCCCCAGCAGCACCCAGCCCAGCAGTACCGCCGTCAGCGGACTGAGCAGTCCCAGCGATGCAGCCGCCTCCACCGGCAGACGGCCCAGTCCCCGAAACCACAGCGCATAAGCCACCAGCGCACCGGCCACGCACAGGTAGGCGTAGGCGCCCCATTGCACCGGTGTCAGCACCGGCAGCGGCAAATCGACCCACAGCGCCAGTGGCAGCAGCATCAGCCCACCCAGCAGCAACTGCCAGCCCGTCAGCGCCAGCACCGGCATGTCCATCTGCCAGCGACGCGTCAACCATACGCCCGTCGCCATGCATACGGCGCCGAGCAGCGCTGCGCCAATGCCCAGCCCATCGAACACCGTCTGCGGTGAGAGCAGCAGCATGGCCATGCCGATCACACCCGCCACAGCCGACAGCAGCGTGGCGGCCAGCGGCCTGACGCCATCCACCGCCCAGACAAGCAGCATCACGATCAGCGGCTGCACCGAGCCCAATACCGCCGCCAATCCACCCGGCAGCCGGTAGGCCGCGACGAACAGCAGGGCCTGAAAGACACCGATGTTGAGTGCGGCCAGTATCAGCAACCGGACGAAACGGGACAAACCACCGGCACGACGACCCTCTTCCCGGCGAAACATCCGGGAGGTGAAGAGCAGAAGCAGCACCCCCGCCGGCAGCGCCCGGATACAGGCCGCCGTGAACGGCCGGTCCGGCGGCAGCAGCTGCGAGGTCACGATGTAGGTCGAGCCCCAGATCATGGGTGCCAGCGCGGTGAGCAGCAGATCGGGCCAGGGGAAACGGGAGGAAGACATGGCGCTCCGCATTTATCTTCAATTCAAGATACATGATTCTGTCGCACCGATATCTTTAAGTCAAGATATCATGGGAGTTGAAGATCTGCTCTCATCATCAGCACGTCAGCCCCCTGACTTGCACTGACTTGCACTGACCTGTACGGATCTGCCCTGACCTGCTCCCTGTATTTGCCCTGATTACGCCATGTCAGCTCCCCCGCATGCCGACTCCCCCCCGACTGCCCCGGACACCCGGCAGCCCCCTGCCACGCCCGCAGAGCCCTCCTGCGCCGACACGGTTCCCACGATCGGGGTATCCCACAATGCGCCCGACACCGCCCCTGGCGCCGCGAAAAGCAACGGCTGGATGCCCATGGCCGGCACACGCCCCAGGGATGCCGTCGACGCCATCCTCACCCAGTGGCAGCGCGAGCGCCCCGACCTGGACTGCACCCCGATGGCCCCCATCGGGCGCCTCAAGCGTTGCGCCGCACTGCTGGAAGCGCGCATCGAAGCCGGCCTTGCGCCCTTCGGCCTGACGCTCTGGGAGTTCGACATGCTGGCCACGCTGCGCCGTGCCGGCGCCCCGTTCCGTCTCAGTCCCACGGCGCTTTTCTCCACACTGATGGTCACGTCCGGCACGATGACGCACCGGCTCAAACAGCTCGAAAAACGTGGACTGATAGGCCGGCTGCCCAACCCCGATGACGCCCGCAGCCTGCTGGTGCAGCTCACGCCACAGGGGCTGGCGCTGATCGACCGCGCCGTGGCGACCCATGTGGACAACGAACGGCAGATGCTGGCCGCGCTGCCAGCCGGCATGGTTCACGCGCTGGACGAAGCGCTGTCCGTCTGGCTGAGGGTGCTGGAAAACGGCCAGCAGCAGCGCTGAACATTCCGAGCGTGATGCATGGTGCGGCAACACCATCCAGCGAGTCATGAACGCCTGTGCCAGCCGCGAATACGACAAGGACAACAAGGGCTGACACAGCGCCCTGCAGCATGCAGCCACCCGGACAGTCAGAGTAACGCTGCCAGCCCGACAGTGATACGCTTGCGCCTCCCGGTCCGTATCCTGCCTCCATGTCGCACGCCTTCGCTGCCCGCTCCTCCCTGCGCACCGTCACCCATACGCTCGCACGCGCCCTCGCCCATGCCCTCATGCTGCTGCCATCCCTGATGGTGGTACCAGCCCAGGCCGCCAGCACACCGGCCGCCACGTCTCCAACCGCGTCTCCAACCCCGACTTCCGCCCCGGCTCCCCACTGCACCCGCACCGATCTCAACCTCGTCGTGCTCGGCTCCGGCGGCCCGGAACTGACCGACCAGCGTGCCGGCAGCGGCTACCTGCTGCGCGAGGGAGACCGCGCCCGCTTCCTCATCGATTTCGGCCCCGGCACCTCGCAGACCTTCGAGCGGGTGCGTGCCCAGATCGCCGACCTGCATGCCGTGCTGTTCACCCACCTGCACGTCGATCACACCAACGACCTGCCGGCCCTGGTCAAGGCGTCCTTCTTCTCCACCCGCAGCCGTGACCTGCCCATCTACGGCCCCAGCGGCAACGACACGGTACCCGATACCGCCACCTTCCTGCAGCGGCTGTTCGGCGAACAGGGGGCGTGGTCGTATCTGTCCGACTATCTGACCGGCGACGGGGACTTTGCGCTGAAGCCTGTCGTCGTGGACGCCCTGGTGCGCTTCCCGGCCGCGCCTGCCGGCGCATTGCAGACACACACGCCGCAGCCGGCACCCTCCCAGCAACCAGCCCCATCCCATTCAGAGCCGCAAGCCGTTGCCACCGGGAATGACGCCTCCGGCGATCCCTCCTTCCTGTCCCAGCCGCACTACCGGGCCACCATCCACGGCTACACCCTGACGGCCATCCCCATCACCCACGGGCTGCTGCCCTCGCTTGCCTGGCGCATCGAGAAGGACGGCTGTGCCGTGGTGGTTTCGGGCGATACCAGCAACATCGGCCACACGCTCGATGCGCTGGTCAAGGATGCCGACCTGTTCGTCGCCCCCAATGCCGTCCCGCAGGACAGCACCGATGCCATCGCCCTGCGCCTGCACATGCCGCCGGCCGAGATCGGGCGCATCGCCGCGACCGCCCGGCCGCGTGCGCTGCTGCTGTCACACTTCATGCAGCGTACCCGGCTCGTACAGAAGCAGAGCCGGGCCGAGATCGCCCGCCACTACAATGGCCCCATCCTGCTGGCCCGGGATGGCGACGCGTACCGTATCGCCGACGGCCAGCCGATCCCCCCTTCCAACACGAGGACCCCATGACCGACGCCCGTCAAGCCATCATCGAATCCGCCTGGGACAACCGCCAGACGCTCAGCCCCACCGCTGCCCCCGCCGACATCCGTGATGCCGTGCAGTCCGTGCTGGCCGGCCTGGATGCCGGCGCCCTGCGCGTGGCCACCCTCACCGACCGTGCCGCCGAAGGCGCCGCCCGCTGGACCGTGCACCAGTGGCTGAAAAAGGCCGTGCTGCTGTCGTTCCGCCTGGCCGACAACGTACCGATGCAGGCCGGCATGCTGCAGTTCTTCGACAAGGTGCCCACCAAGTTCGATGGCATGAGCGCGGAAGCGTTTGCAAGGGCAGGTTACCGCGTGGTGCCGCCCGCCGTCGCGCGCCGCGGTTCGTTCATCGGAAAGAACGTCGTGCTGATGCCCTCCTACGTCAATATCGGCGCGTATGTCGACGAAGGCACGATGGTCGACACCTGGGCGACCGTCGGGTCGTGCGCACAGATCGGCAAGAACGTCCACCTGTCGGGCGGTGTCGGCATTGGCGGCGTGCTGGAGCCGCTGCAGGCCAACCCCACCATCATCGAGGACAACTGCTTCATCGGCGCGCGCTCCGAGGTGGTCGAGGGTGTGATCGTCGAAGAGAACTCGGTGCTGGCGATGGGCGTGTTCCTGAGCCAGTCCACCAAGATCTACGAGCGCGAGACCGGCCGCATCTACCAAGGCCGTGTTCCGGCCGGATCGGTGGTGGTGCCGGGCAGCCTGCCGTCGAAGGATGGAAGCGTCCATCTCGCGTGTGCCGTCATCGTCAAGCGTGTCGATGCCCAGACCCGGGCCAAGACCGCCATCAATGACCTGCTGCGCGGGGCGGATGCCTGATTCCGGTCCGGGAAGCCGGACTGGCGTTTCAAACCGGGAGGCAGCCTCGCACTGCACCCGACCCTGAAGCCGCGGGTGGGCGCCTGCCCGTGGCTACCACAGGGCCGGCTGCATCCGGAGCGCCTCCGCGGAAACGTACCCGCACTGGACCCGTGCGTGCGTTTCCGTCCCAACCAGGCACCCGAACCGATCATGGCGATCAACAAGCTGCTGGAAGTGATGGCCCAACAGAAGGCCTCCGACCTCTTCATCTCCGTGGGCTCCCCGGTCCAGATCAAGATCCACGGCGCCATGCATGCGCTGACCGCTCCGGACAAGCGCCTGACCCCGCAGCAGGCCGAGGCCCTGCTGCGCACGGCCATCAACGACCAGCAGTGGAAGCGTTTTCAGGACGAGAACGAACTCAACATCGGCTACGGCCTGAAGGACGTGGGCAGCTTCCGGATTTCGCTGTTCCGCCAGCGGGGCACCGCGGCTGCCGTCATCCGCTACATTCCCGGCGACATCCCCGAGTTCGACACGCTGGGCATGCCGGCCGTGCTGAAGGAGCTGATCCTGCAGCCACGCGGCCTCTTCCTGATGGTGGGGGCCACCGGCGTGGGCAAGACCACCACGCTGGCCTCGCTGATCGACTACCGCAACGCCCACTGCACCGGCCACATCCTCACGCTGGAAGACCCGATCGAGTTCGTCTTCCGCAACCAGCTCTCCATCGTCAACCAGCGCCAGATCGGCTCCGACACGCGTGACCTGCACACCGCGCTCAAGAGTGCGCTGCGCCAGGCGCCCGACTGCATCCTGATCGGCGAGATCCGCGATATCGAGGCCATGGCTGCCGCCATTGCCTACGCGCAGTCCGGCCACCTGGTGCTGGCCACGCTGCACGCCAACAACGCCGCCCATGCGCTGAACCGCATCCTGAGCTTCTATGCGCCGGAGAACCGTGCCGCCCTGCTGGCCGACCTGTCCACCACGCTGAAGTGCATCGTGTCGCAGCGGCTGCTGGCCACCGTCGAGGGAGGGCGTGTACCGGCGGCCGAGGTGATGATCAACACCAACCACGTGGCCGAGCTGATCGCCGCCGGGCGTCTGTCGGAGATCCCCGACGCCATCAACAACAGTCTGGCCGCCGGCTCGCAATCCTTCGACCGCTCACTGACCGCCCTGCTGCGCGCTGGCCGCATCACGAAGGAAGACGCGCTGCAGCACAGCGACTCGCCCACCAACCTGCTCTGGCTGCTGGACAACTACACCGAGGAAGTCCCGGCCGCCGATGCCGGACAGGGCGACGCCAAACTGGAGCTGCCGGGTCTGCTGGCCCAGCAGGCTGCCGATTTCAGCAGGCAGCGCGGCCCGGCCACCCGCGGCCCGCAATTCTCCCGTCCCACGCTGGCCGACATGGACGACGCGCACGGTGCACCAGCCGGCACGGCGCCCGGCGCCTCCCAGCTGGGCACGCCACCGGGCGCCGGCGCGCTGGCCACCCAGGGCCCCGATACCCTGATCCGGCCGCCCTCCCCCCAGCCGCCCGCCAGCGCAGCCGCCACCGCAGCAGCGGCTGCCGCCGGCACAGCCGCCCAGCACGGCACCGGCGGCCCGGCCAGCCAGATCTTCCCGCCAACCGCCACCCAGCCGCCTGCCACGCAGTCGCCGGCCCCCGTTGTGGCCAGCCAGGCACCGGTCAGCGGGATATTTTCGACGGTACCCCCCATCAACACCGCAAAACATGGCACACTGCCCCCCGGCACGGGTGGGGCGGGTGTTCCGGCGGGCGGTCATCCCAGCACGTCTCCAGGCCAGCCGGGTACAGGTCCGCAGGGTGGCAATGCCGGTGCAGCGGGCGGTCCGTCGGCGCCACCACCTTCCCAGGGTGCCTCCTTTGCAGAATTCATGATCAGGCTCGACGAATGACAGTCACGGTTTACGGCATTCCCAACTGCGACCAGATCCGCAAGACCCGGGCCTGGCTCGACCAGCACGGCATCGATTACCGCTTCCACGACTACCGCAAGGAGGGTCTCGATGCCGCCACCCTGCAGGACTGGGTTCGCCGTACCGGTCTCGACACCCTGATCAACCGCCGGGGCACCACCTGGCGCAGCCTGGACGCCGCCCAGCAGGCCGCTGCGACCAGTCCTGTCACGGCCATTGCCCTGCTGCAGGCCCATCCCGCTCTCATCAAACGCCCCGTCATCACCACCAGCCAGCGCCCCGATGCCCTGCAGGTGGGCTTCAGTGACGAGGCCCTGCGCTCCTTCCTGCTTCCCGCATGACAGCCCATTTCCCCGCCTTCGCCCACGTCGTGCCACGTTCGCCGTACCGCACCGACTACAGCCCCCAGTCCGCCAGCCTGATCGACGCCCAGGAAAGCCTGCGCACCCTGCGTGACTGGGTCCGCTATGCCGTCAGCCGCCTGCAGGCCGCCGGTGCCTCCTTCGGTCACGGTACCGACAACGCCTACGACGAAGCCATCTGGCTGGTCTGCTGGTGCCTGCACCTGCCCGTCGAACAGTACGAGGACCTGGCCAGTGCCACCCTGCTGCCCGACGAGCGCCGCAAGCTGCGCAACCTCATCGACGCCCGCAGCCAGTGCGACCAGCCGCTGGCCTACCTGACCGGCGAGGCCTGGCTGATGGGCTTCCGGTTCCGGGCCGATGCCCGGGCACTCGTGCCGCGCTCGCTGCTGGGCGAGGCGCTGGTGCACCACGCCTTCGACCCCTGGCTGAACCAGGACATGCTGCAGCCCTTCCACGATCTGGCCGATGAACTGGATCAGGACGTGCGCACACAGCCGCCCCCGTCCAGCCAGCCCTACCGCATCCTCGACCTGTGCACCGGGGGCGGCAGCCTGGCCATCATCGCGGCCCACTGCTTCCCGGGCGCCGAGGTCATCGGCAGCGACATCTCGGCCGATGCCCTGCAGCTGGCCGCCGAGAACCTGCTCGACTACCAGCTCGAAGACCGCATCGAACTGCGTCGCGGCGACCTGTTCGAAAGCCTGGAAGGCGAGCAGTTCAAGCTCATCCTGTGCAATCCGCCCTATGTCAACGCCGGCTCCATGGCGGCCCTGCCCTCCGAGTACCGGGCCGAACCCGAAAAGGCGCTGGGTTCCGGCGAGGACGGCATGGACCTGATCGCCCGCCTGCTGGCCGAAGCACCGGATCACCTCTGGCCCTGCGGCGTGCTGGCGCTGGAGATCGGGCACGAGATGCCCAACTTCCGCCGGCGTTTCCCGGGTCTCGTGTGGACGGCCATCCCCGTGGCCCAGGGCGACGACCGCATCGTGCTGATCACTGCCGACGACCTGAAGCAGTGGCGTGACCAGCAGCCTGCAGAGGAAGGGCTTTCGAACGGCGCGTTCATCTGAGAAATTTTGGGATAATCGGGAGAACGCCGTCCCCGGAATCCCGCCTTGATCCGCTTCGAC
This sequence comes from Lautropia dentalis, assembly GCF_003892345.1. Classification (GTDB taxonomy): domain Bacteria; phylum Pseudomonadota; class Gammaproteobacteria; order Burkholderiales; family Burkholderiaceae_E; genus Lautropia; species Lautropia dentalis. The sequence continues at coordinate 1,168,561 of NZ_RRUE01000001.1, read as the reverse complement.
AACCTCAGCCTGGCCCGCGCCGGGCGCCCGCTGTTCGGCAACGCCTCGCTCATCATCAACCCCGGTGAGCGCGTGGCCCTCATCGGCGCCAACGGCAGCGGCAAAAGCTCGCTGCTGGCCCTGCTCCGCGGTGATCTCTCGCCCGAACAGGGCAATGTCGACCTGCCGAAGCTGCGCATCGCCTGGCTGGCCCAGCATGCGCCCCAGGCCAGCATCGACCCCGTTCGCTTCGTGATGAACGCCGATGCCGCCCTGGTCGCCGCAGAAGCCGCCATCCGGCAGGCCGAGGCCAACGGCAACGGCGAGGCCATGGGCGAAGCCTACGCCCACTGGATCGACGCCGGTGGCCCCTCGGCCGAGGCCCGCGCAGCCGAACTGCTCGACGGTCTGGGCTTTGGCCAGGCGCAGCTCTCCCGTACCGTCGACGAACTGTCGGGCGGCTGGAAGATGCGCCTGAATCTGGCCTGCGTGCTGATGGCCCCCAGCGACCTGCTGCTGCTGGACGAGCCCACCAACCACCTCGACCTGGACGCCGTGCTGTGGCTGGAACGGCAGCTGATGCGCCACCCCGCCATCCAGCTGATCGTCTCGCACGACCGCGACTTTCTCGACCGCGTGGCCACCACCAGCCTGGTCATCGAGGACGGCACCCTCAACCGCTACCCCGGCGGCTACACCGCCAGCGAGAACATCCGCGCCGAACGCGCCGCCCAGCGCGAACGCGAACGCCGCGAACAGCAGGCCCGCATCGAGCACCTCAACCGGTTCATTGCCCGCTTCCGCGCCAAGGCCACCAAGGCCAGGCAGGCGCAGAGCCGCCTGAAGGCGCTGGAACGGATGGAGACCATCGCCCCGCTGCGCGCCACCCGCGGCATCGATTTCGAATTCGCCCAGCCGCCCGAGGGCCCCGATCCACTGATCCGCGCCGAGCACCTCGCCTGCGGCCACAGCCCGCAGCAGCCCGTCGTCACGCTGCCCGAACTGATCGTGCGCCGTGGCGCCCGCATCGGCATTCTGGGCCGCAACGGCACCGGCAAGACCACGCTGATCCGCACGCTGATCGGCGATCTGGCACCCCTCTCCGGCGACCTTACCCGTGCCGCCACCCTCGATACCGGCTACCTCGCCCAGGAGCAGATCGAAGACCTGCGTCCCGACGACTCCCCGCTGCTGCACCTGGCCCGCCAGGCACCGCAGGAGCGCGAGCAGGTGCTGCGCGGCTTCCTGGGCGCCTTCGGCTTTTCGGGCGACGACGCGCTGCGCCCCACCGGGCCGATGTCCGGCGGCGAGAAGACCCGCCTGTGCCTGGCCCTGCTGGCCTGGGAGAAGCCCGGTTTTCTGGTGCTGGACGAACCCACCAACCACCTCGACGCCAATACCCGTGACGCCCTGGCCGACGCCCTGGCCGAATTCGAAGGCCCGCTGCTGCTGGTCTCGCACGACCGCTACCTGCTGCGCAGCACCGTCGATGAATTCTGGCTGGTGGACAACGGCGTGCTCCGCCCCTTCGACGGCGATCTGGACGACTATGCGCAGTGGCTGCAGAAGGAGCGCAGCAGCAAGGCCGCCGCCGATGCCGCAACGCAGGGCAGCGCGGGCAAGGGCGGCGCGACCACCACGGATAGCACAGACGGTGCCAATGCGGCAGCCGGGGGCCATGCCGGCAGCCACCCGGACCATCACGAAAGGAGCGGCGAACGGGACGGAACCACGACTGCCGCCAATATGGCCAGCGGCAGCGCCGGTTCCACCAACCGCGCCAGCGACCGCCGCGAGCGCGCCCAGCAGCGTGCCGCCCTGGCCGCCCGCAGAAAGCCCATCGAACAGGCCATCCGGAAGATCGAACAGCAGATGGAACAGCTGCAGGCCCGCGCCGACGAGATCGACCAGGCGCTGGCCGCCCCCGATGCCTTCAGTGACCGGGCTGCCGCCACGGCCCTGCAGCGCGAGCGCGCCCAGATCGGCACCGATCTGGAGGCCCTGGAAAACGACTGGCTGGAACAGCAGGAACGGCTGGAGGCCGTGGAGCGGGAGTAATTACTGCAACGGCCCTTTCAGCGACGGCGGCAGCGGCACCGTCATCACCTCGATACCTTCCTCGCGCAGCTCGGCCGTCTCCCGCGCCGTGGCCGTGCCGCGAATGGCCCGTGCCGGTGCTTCCCTGAAATGAATGCGACGGGCTTCCTCCGCAAACCGGCTGCCCACGTCCTCGGTGGATTCCACCAGCTTGCGCAGCCCCCGCATCAGTGCCCCCTGCAGCTCGCGCATCTGCTCCGCACCACCCGACAGACCGGACGAAGGCATCTCCTGCCCCTTCTGCCCCCGCTCACGTTCCCCTTCGGCACCCTCCGCGCGCCCCTGTGCTCCCGCCTCTGCACCACTGCCCCGGCGGCCTTCGGTCTCCCCGGCATGTGACAGGTTCAGCCGCGGCGCCGACAGCAGCTTGCGCACCTGGCGCGAGCCGCACATCGGGCATTCCAGCAGTCCGGTCTCGCGCTGATGCTCGAAATCATCCGCCGAGGCAAACCAGCCCTCGAAGGCATGCTCATGCTCACAGCAAAGGTCGAAGACTTTCAGAATGGCCTCCTGTAGCGTCCCTTCCCGCGGGACAGGGAACAGATGAGGGAACATGCACCTGCTGGCGCCTGTACAACCAGCCCCCAGGCGCGCGGAGAACATGCCAGCGTTCAGGATATCCAGCACATCGGCCACAAGCCGCCCCACGCGCTCGGGGAACGCATCACCGAGATTCTGGAGCATGTGCCGATGCGCCAAGCAGCCCCACGCGCGGGGAACGCACGTCCGCCGTTGCGCCGGCAACCGGGCTTCGTCCAGCCCCTCGCGCACAGACCCACCAGCACGCCGTATCCGGTGCCAGCCCCCACAAGCGAGGAGCGCACAAAAAAGCGGCCCCGAGGGGCCGCGTGCATCAGCGGGCCGACGCACGGGTCACTGATGATCCCCCGAAGCGTCGTCGCTGTCCAGATGCCGTTCGATCTTCAGGCTGCCCTTCAGTGCGGCAATCCAGGCCTGCGTCTCGGCATTGGCCAGGGTCTGGCGCAGCTGACCCTTGTAGGCATCCATCCGCTGCTTCGCGGCATCATCCGGCGGCAGGGCCTTTTCCACGCGGATCAGCTGGTAGCCTGCATGGCCCAGATCGGCCCCCACCCAGGCCGGCAGCTGGTCTGCCGGCACACCGAAGGCGGCCTGCAGGGCATCACGCTGCAGACGGCCCGGCTGGGCACGGCTGACGGTATTCTCTTCGCTCAGCCCCGCAGGTGCCTTCGCATCCTTGCCGGCTTCCTTCAGCGCCGCCAGCTGCTTCTCGCCGGCCTCGCGGGCCAGACGGGCGGCCTCGTCGGCCATCCAGCGCTGCTTCACCGTGTCCTTCACCTCGTCGAAGGTCTGGCGATGCTGCGGATGGTGAGCATCCACGCGGGCCGACACCAGCACGCCCGGCGCAATCTCGATGGCCGTGGTGTTGCGGTGCTCTTCCAGCGCCTCGGGTGCATAGAGCTGGTCCAGCAGGCGGGCGTTGGCCTCCACCGAACCTTCCCGGGCACCGGCGGCCGGCTTGCGTGGCAGCCCCTCGGCCTTCTCGATGTTCAGCTTGAAGCGCTCGGCCACGGGCTTGAGCGAATCGGCCTGCTCGTACACCATGTTCGACAGGTTCTCGGCCTCGGCGTTGTAGCGTCTGGCCGCCTCTTCCTCACGCCACATCTTCAGCAGCTCGGGCTTCACGTCCGCCAGCGGCTTCTCGCCCCCGCCCTTCACGCCCGTCACCTTGATGACGTGATAGCCATACTCGCTTTCCACCACGTCGGTGAAGCCTGGCTTGTCCAGCGCAAAGGCAGCGTCGGCAAAGGGCTTGACCATCGTGTCACGCTCGAAAAAGCCCAGATCACCGCCCTGCGAGGCCGAACCCGGGTCTTCGGAGTTCTTCTTCGCCAGCTCGGCAAAGCCGTCCGGATTGGCCTTCGCCTCGGCCAGCAGCGCCTCGGCGCGTTCCTTCACCTTCTTCCGGGCAGCGTCATCGGCCCCTTCCGGCACCTTCAGCAGGATGTGGCTGGCCTGACGCTCGTCGGCATCGTTGAACTGATTGCGGTGCTTCTGGTAGAAGGCTTCCAGATCCTTCTCCGAGGGCTCGGCATCCTTCGGCAGGATATCGGCGCGTTTGAGCGCCACATAGCTGATGTCCACCGACTCGGGCTGGTCGAACTCGGCCGCATGGGCGTCGTACCAGGCTTTCAGCTGCTCATCGGTCGGGTTCAGGCCCTTTTCGTAGTCCTTCGTGGGCAGCAGCAGGGTGCGCACCACGCGCCGGTTCTCCAGAGTGGCCACCAGACTGTCCACCACCGCCTGCGGCACCATGGCCGATTCACGCACGGCGCGCTCCACGGCCCCCAGCGCCAGCTGCTGGCTGATCGAGGCCTCGTACTGGGCAGCCGTCATCTGGTTGGCCGCCAGCAGACGCTGGTAGGCCTCGATGTCGAACTGCCCCTTGTCGGTGCGCAGGTCCTGATGGCGCTGCAGAATGGCGCGCTGGATCTCGGGCCGCGCCACGGTGATGCGGTTCTTGCGCGCATCCACCAGCATGGCCTGCTGGGTGATGATGTTCTCCAGCACCTCGGCCCGCATGGCGGGTGAGTCGTACACCGCCGCATCGAAGTTGTCGCCCAGCATCTGCTGCATCTGCTGGACCTGCTGCCGGTAGGTGTTGTCGAAATAGGCGCGCGGCACCGGCTCGCCTTCCACCGAGGCCACCGCATCGCCGTGGCCGAACATCTGGTCGTAGCCGGATATGCCGAAGAACACGAACGCGGGCAGAATCAGCACCAGCAGCAGCGCCTGCGCCAGCCGCTGGTGGGTTCGGATGAAATCAAACATGGGATCCTGGTCGGTAAAGAGAGGAATCCCCGTAGTTTATTCGAGATGCGCGCCGTTGCCCGCAGCATGGGGGCAAATCGCCGTGGCTGCAACAGACAGGTACAAGCGGCCAGCAGAGTGGCGCAGGCATGGCCCCATCAGGCATGGGCATGAACCCATTCTTCTGCGCGACACTGCCATTTGAACGTACGGGACAGGGTGGCAAGGCCGCAGAATCCCCGATGGCCTCACGGCACTGCCGGCACAGTTCTAAATCTCGGCCAGCCAGCCTTCCTTCAGGGCGGCACGGGTCACCCTGATCACCAGCACCAGCACGCCTCCCGCCACGGGGGCGGCTACCAGCAGCGCGGCAGACAGCGGCCACTCCGCCGCCAGGGACAGGGGCACCACCAGAATCATCAGCCTGACCAGAATCCGGAAGAAGGATCTCATCTCAACCCCCGCGCGCCATCCCGGGCCGCACGGCCTCCCTCGAAACCGCCCTGCCCCTCATTGATTCTCCCCGGGAAATACACCGTTTCAGCATGCATGGTGCAGGATGCTAGCCAGCGCCGTGCGCCCCGGCTTCCCGCAACCGCCAGCCGGGCACAGCGGCCCCCCAGGCGGCACGACCAGGCACGCAGACCACACACGCCTTCCCGGGCATGCTCCGGCCTCACTCCGCGCCGCTCTTGCTCGCCACGCGCTGTGCAAAATAGTGGTTGTAGGCCACGCGCCGGTCGGCATAGGCGTCGTTCTGCCAGCCCACGCAGCGCTGCGCGTAACGGCGCATCGAATCCAGAATGCGGGCAAACACCGGATCGCCATTGCTGTTGCGCACCGTCACCCGGTCCCACGCCACCAGTTGCGCCTTCAGCACCGACTCCGGCGTCTTGTAGAAGCGCACGCCCTGCACCTCGCGCATCTCGATGTAATGCGTGGAATTGGCATTGGTCTGGCGGCTTCTCATCATGGCCGTCACGGCCTGTGTCGCGATGTTCACCGCCTGCTGCCAGGCCGGCGACAGCGCGTTCCAGGCGTCGCGGTTGACCAGCAGCTCCACCTGTTCGGTGATCTGGTGAAAGCTCTGCAGCATGCACACCTTCAGCACATCCGGCAGGCCCAGCGCCCGGTCACTGGAAATGGTGCTGAACTCGGCCGCCTCGATCTCGCCGCGACGCAACGCCGGCACGATCTCGTCCACCGGCAGCTGGAACACCGTGGCACCCAGCTCCTGATAGATTTGCGCCGCCAGCCCCCCGGCATGAAAACGCATGCCGGCCAGGTCCTCGGTACGCGAAATGGGCCGCTTGAACCAGCCGAAGGCCGGCGTGGGCAGCGGCCCGTACAGCAGCGAATGCACCTTCAGCCCCTCGGCCTCGTACAGCTCCTGCAGCATGGCCTCGCCGCCACCGTGCTGGTGCCACGACAGCAGCGTCATGCCGTCCATCCCGAAGGCCGGGCCACTGCCCCACAGCCCCAGGGCCGGCTGGCGCATGGCATCGAGGCTCAGCACACGATGGGCCGCCTCCAGCCTGCCCCGCGACACGGCCCCGGACAGCGCCTCGGTGGGCACCTCACGACCGGCCGGCAGCACCTCGAGCTGCAGCCGGCCTTCGGTCATCGTGCCCAGCACCTCGGCCAATGTGGTGATGTACGCATGAAAATCATCTTCCAGCGTCCAGGCCATCTGGCAGCGCCAGACCACCGGTGCCGGCTGGGACTCCGCCCGGGCACGGGCCATGGCCGTGCGGGCCCGGACCGCCGACGGCCCCAGGGCCAGTGCCGCCAGTCCTGCCCCCAGACCGGCACCCTGCAGCAGCCGGCGACGTGCCGGCGGTGCGAGCGTGGCTGCCGGTACACCGGCAGATGCCGTACGGCCAGCCACAGCGGTGCCGGATACGGCAGACCCCACGGCCTGCCGATGCTCACCAGCCGGCCGCCAGGGCGATTCGAAGCCTGATTTCATGCGTTCTTTTTGCAGATCACTCCGCGCGGGCAGCCTCCCGGCGCCAGTAACGGTGACCGCTTTCTCCCTCGTAATACTCGCGATCATCGTCGATGTAGATGCCCTTGTCCACCAGCGGTTGGCCCGGACGCCACTGTTCGGGCACCTGCCAGACCTGGCAGACCAGACGGCCTGCCGTGGCCAGCGCATAATTCCAGCACAGGGCCGCCTCCTGGGCACCCGGGCCTTCACGCAGCACCAGCTGGGCGAACTGCGGACCGTTCTGCCACTGCTGCAGCACCTTGCCGAACGGCACTTCCGCTTCCCTGTGGACCCGGAAGGCACTGTGCGCCGTCAGCATCACCGTCTGCGTCTGCGCAGGGGCCGGCACCATGAACTGCGTACCGTACTGCGCGCCCTGACGCACCGAGCGCATCGTGCGCACCGACAGCCAGTTGCCCACGGCCAGCCCACGGTCGTCCTGCGAAAAATAGGTCAATGCCCAAAGATCCGTGAACGGACGGTTTGCACCGGCACTGCGCTGGTTGTCGTTCTGCACCACATGACGCTGGTCATAGCGGTAGGCACCCGGCATCGGACGATAGCCATCCGCCACGTTGTACACCGGTGGCACAGTGGGGTTCGACGGCTGCGCATAGTCGGTCAGACCGCTGCGTACGTCCACCGCCGGCGTCAGCACGTCGTGCGTGACCACACCACCCATACCATGCACCTCGGCCGCATGCGTGGCGGCACTGCCACTGCTCTGGTCCAGCATCGTGGCCAGCACGGCACCGCTCACCCCGGTGGCCGACAGCGGTGCACGGGCCACGGCCTCGGCATGCAGCACCGGCCCCTGCACGGTCACGCCCTCGCTGCCGGCCGCGCCGGCCCGGACGGCCATCACCATCGTCAGCACCGCCAGGGCGCCGGCCGAGATCATCCAGTTCTGGTTGTTGCGCTTCATGTTCATTGCTCCCTTCAGCGGCCAGCCGTCAGCTGCTGCCAGTACAGATGGCCGGACTCGCCCTGGGCCATGCGGTTGTCATTCACGAAATTGCCCCCGTTGGCCAGCGCGCCACCCGGCTGCCAGCCCCCCGGCACCTGCCAGGCCTGGCAGTACGTGCGCTTCAGGTTGGGCAGCCAGAAGTTCCAGCACAGCTGCGGCTGGCTGCTGCTGCCGTTCTTGAGCAGCCACAGCTGCACATAGGTGTTATCGGCACTCCACTGCTGCACGAGGCTGCCGTAGGGCACCAGCTGGTCGTCACGCCAGCGCGGCATGTTCTGGCCATAGAGGTTGGCCCGCCAGTACGGTACCGGCGCAGCCCCTTCGCGCACCGGCACGCCCGGCACACCGGTACGGTCATAGCGGCCGTTGTCCAGCTTGTTCGGCGTCCACGACATCACGTGCAGCATCTTGCCCACCGACACCGAACCGGCGCCGGAGACCAGCAGCGTGTTCATGTTGAACTCGCCGAAGGGACGGGTGGCAGCGCTGCTCGAGCCATACAGGTTCTGCACACGCATGTACATCTGCAGCTGGCTGCGCCGCTCTGCCGGCAGGCCGCCCTGGAACCCGTCATTGGCGGGCGTCAGACCGAAACCGGCCGTCACCATCGGCAGCGCCGTATCGTTGACCACCGAACCATTGCGGGCCGCCACCGGCACCAGGAAGGTGTGGTCGGTCGGACCGACCTCGTGCAGCGGGTTGCCCGCATGCTGGTCCAGCAGCGTCGCGAGCAGCGCACCGCTCACGCCCTGTACCGAATACGGTGCCTGGCCGGCCGCCACGGAGGCGTCACGCGCCACACCACCGGCGCGCACCAGCTCACCTGCTGGCCCGCGTGCCGGTGCTCCGTCCGCAGCCTTCAGCGCGACCGTCCCGGTCGACGGCAGCACATCCACCACCGTCTGGCCCACCGAGGCCAGCAGCAGCGGTGCATCGCCCGCACGGGACACGTTGTCCTGCAGCTCGGTCACATCGGCATCCGTTCCACCCGCCGCCTTGACCACGGCCGCCAGCGTCGCAGCCTGCGCCGCTTCGCCCTCGAACTGGACCGTTTCCACGGCCTTGCTGGCCGACACCGCATTCGATGCCGCCGCATCGCTGCCATTCTCACCACTGCCACAGGCCGCCAGCACTGCCAGCATTGCGGCACTCACGGTCCATTGATTGCGCTTGCTCACCATGTTCTTTCCCTGGTTGCTCCATTCCGGTTGAAAAGCACCCTCACCTTAACCAGCCGTCATGGGCGCAACCAAACCAGCGGCGACAGACGGCAGTCGCACCATCACATCAGCCACAGACGGGCAGATGAACGGCGGGCAGGGCTGACATGGGCACGCAGGCAAACAGCAGCCGTAACGCTGATCACAAACCGGCAGAGGAACAGCGGCCGTGACACTGATGCGCGGGTACTCGCAGGACCATGGCAAAGCTTTTTCGTCACCTGTGGAACGACCTGCACGCGCAGAACTCATGCGCACCGGGGTGGTTCGCGCCAGAATCATCACCCAGTGGCTGCCATGCCACAGGACTCGTGCACATCGAGGTGGTTCCCTTCGGGCAGCCTCCAGACCTCTGTGCTCGCCCCCCCCCACACACAACTGCTCGGCCCGCAGCCCAAAGCCCAGCGTCTCAAACCCGCCCGGAACCATCCAGTAACGCCCTCACCTGCTCACCCCCTCCCCGCCAGTACCACCCGCGCCCACCCTGCCGCCCAGTCCGTGAAATCCACCACGCATCCCGTCCGACGCACCGCCGGTCTGCCACCCGCCGTGACTTATTGCCGCGCCCGGAACGCCGCCTTTCCGTAGGATGCACGGCACTGACAGCCCGACGGACGGCGCCGCGCAAGCGCCCCGACAGTCCAGACGGCCAGCCGGCCGCACAGCCTTCCGGACAAACATCCATCGCCGTGCGTGCCGATCCCGGCACCCATTTTTGCCTGGCCCGCCCAGGCCAACCGAAACGAGGTGAGCCCCATGTTGACGTTGACCACTACCCGCAAACTCCAGATCAGTGCTGCCGTGATGCTGGCCCTCGCCGGCTGCGGCGGTGGCGGCGGCAGCACCAGCGAGCCGCTGGCCACCGCGCCGGGCGGCAACACCCAGGCAGGCGCCATCACGGCGCCGAATGCCCAGACGCCAGCCACACCAGCACCCCAGGCACCGGCCACACCGGCCCCGCAGGCCCAGGCCGACACCACCCCGCAGCAACCGGCCGCCCCCACCGTGCCGGAACAGCCCGCCAAACCGGAACAGCCCGCTCAACCGGCACCCCAGCAGCCCGACACATCCGCCAGCACCCCGGCACCTGCCGTACCTGCTGCACCGGCCGTCCGCGCTGCCATCAGCGCCGAGGGCATCACCGGTGCCGTGCTGGCCACCATGCTGGACCAGCGCAGTGTCGAACCGGGCGAGCAGGACAGTGCCCTGGCCTGGCCCTCCACCCTCGATGGCCAGTTCCTGAGCACCACCCACGTTCCGTCCGTGCAGTCGGTGCAGTTCCGCAGCACGCCGTATGCCGGTGAGGGCGAGCGTCCGGGGGCACCGGGCAGCTACAGCGCCGCCAACGGCATTTACACCTACACGGCCTTCAACGGCACCGTCCACACCGACAACCCCAGTACCTACGCCGTCAACTCCATCGGCATGGACCTGGACATCAACCGCACCGACGATGCCGTCGTGCTCGGCACCAAACTGGTTGCGCTGGATGTCAACGGCGAGAACTACCAGAACGGCCCCCACTACACCAGCCACGGCTACAAGGTGGGTGACAACGAGCTGATCCGCTACAACGAAGTGCTGACCGAATGGGAAAACGGTGCCCACAGCGTGCAGATCAGCATCGCACAGGTTGCCGACGACCAGGCCGCCCTGTGCTGGAACTTCCACCTGCCCAACACCAGCCGCCTGTACTGCAACAAGTGGAAAGTGCCTGCCGACTGGAAAGCCGGCCAGCCGCTGATCCACGCCGGCTACTACCTGGTCGAAGACCGCAACGGCGAAAAGCTCTACTGGCATACCAAACCGGTGAGCCGGTAATCCCACCCCGGGCGGGAGCGGGCCCTGGCAAAGCAGCCCGCCCCGTCCGTCATCAGGCGCCCTCCCCAGCGCGTGTCATGGACTCATTCGTCAGATCCAGCACCTTGGCAGCCGCAGTCTGTTGACAGATCCGACCCTTATCCGGCTGGCTATCCCTCTCCAGCCGCCGCTGCAGTCTGTGCGGCACCCCAGCCGCCAGCCCTATCCGCTGGCGGCTTTTTGTCATGTGCGCCCAGCATGGGCGCACACCTGCGGGTGCAAGTCCCGCCACAAGCTGGCCACAGTGAGTGAAGTGAAGCGCAACTGCACAAGGGCGACCGAGTGTGGGAAGGAAGCGTGGAGCGTAATCTGCGGGCCGATGTACAAGAACCGGATACAAGGCGTTGCCGAGCAGGGCGAACGGGCATGTAACCGCGAAGCTCTTGTGGCCAAGGCGAGGTGACGTAAATCCGGCGGTCGTGCAGAGAAGGTGTGCGTTCTTACCTGGGGAGATCTCGCCTTATGCTCGAAAGGGCGACGGTGTCGAGCCGGAGCGAGAAGTCAGCAGAGGTCGTAGTAGCAGGACCAGCCCCATGATGGGACACAGGTCAGGCGAAGGACCGAACGAGAGGATGTGTTGACAGGATCATGTCGATGTCAAAGGCCATGCATCAGAAGCCTGCACGAGTGGGGCGACATGCAGTGAGTAGGGGTGAAGCCCCGAGGGGCGCATGTCGTGATGAAGCCTGCGGCCCGCGACATGACACCGAAGACACAGGAGCAGGGCTGCTCGATGCAGTTCTGGAAAGAGCCAACATGCAGCGGGCATGGAGGCGGGTGAAGGCCAATCGGGGAACGGCCGGTGTGGATGGTCTGGACATCGACCAGACAGCCCGGCAGCTCAAGACCGAATGGCCGCGAATCCGCGAAGCACTGTTGCAGGGGACGTACCGGCCCAGCCCGGTACGACGGGTCATGATTCCGAAGCCGGGAGGTGGACAGCGAGAGCTGGGCATCCCGACGGTAACGGACAGACTGATCCAGCAGGCACTGCTGCAGGTACTGCAGCCGATGATTGATCCGGGCTTCAGTGAACACAGCTACGGCTTTCGGCCGGGACGGCGTGCGCACGACGCGGTGTTGGCCGCGCAGTCGTACATCCAGTCCGGCAGGAAGATCGTGGTGGATGTCGATCTGGAGAAGTTCTTTGACCGGGTCAATCACGACATCCTGATGGATCGCGTCAGAAAGCGCATCGGAGATGATGGCGTATGCCGTCTGATCCGGGCGTACCTGAACGCGGGAATCATGGATGGCGGCGGGGTCGTAGAGCGGCACGAGGGGACACCGCAAGGTGGACCGCTGTCGCCGCTGCTGGCCAACCTGCTGCTCGATGAGGTGGACAAGGCGCTGGAGGCGCGCGGGCATTGCTTCGTTCGGTATGCCGACGACTGTAACGTATATGTGCACAGTCGTCGGGCAGGCGAACGGGTGATGCAGCTGTTGCGCCGGCTGTACGGCAGGCTGCATTTGCGGATCAACGAATCCAAGAGTGCGGTGGCCAGCGTCTTCACTGGCCGCAAGTTTCTGGGCTTCAGCTTCTGGATGGCTCCGAAAGGGGTCGTCAAACGGAGGGTGGCCCGGAAAGCTGTGATGGCCTTCAGGCAGCGTGTGCGCTGGCTGACCCGCCGCAGTGGCGGACGCAGCATACAGCAGGTGGTCGATGGGCTTCGCCCATTGCTGCTGGGATGGAGAGCCTATTTCGGACTGGCGCAAACGACAGGCGTCTGGCGAGAGCTGGATGAATGGATACGTCACCGGCTGCGGGCCATCCAGCTCAGGCAGTGGAAGCGGGGCAAGACCATGTTCAGGGAGTTGTGCGCCATGGGCGCAAGCACGGAAGTGGCCCGGAAAGTGGCGGCAAACAGCCGGCGCTGGTGGCACAACAGTGCGATGCTGCTCAACAGCGTGCTGACCCTGTCATGGTTCGACAGTCTTGGCCTGCCCCGTCTGGCATCATCCTGAATGTTCTCTCGAACCGCCCGGTGCGGACCCGCATGCCGGGTGGTGTGGCAGGGGTGCAGCCCAGAGGGCTGCCCCCTATGCCGATGGGTCGGCCCTGTACATCGCGAACGCCCCCTGATCATTCGTGGCGCCAATAGTCGCCGTCAGCCAAAAACGACAATTTCGCCTTCACATTCTTAACAAATGTGTCAGCCACGTTATTCCCGGATAAACGGTAGGGGTTTGGAGATAAACTCCCGCCCTGCTTGGCAATCACCTCCTTTTATTCGGTTCAGCCGCCCGCGTGGCGGATTCGTATGGGTGGAATCATGTTGACGAAAAACAACAAACTTCAAATCAGTGCTGCTGTCCTGCTCCTGCTGGCTGGTTGCGGTGGTGGCGGTGGCGGCAGCGAGGCTCCGAAGGCTGTTTCGCCCAGCCCGGCTGCGCCCACGGCCCCCTCGTCGTCCAGTACCGGAACCACTTCGGGCACCACGTCGAACACCGCATCGGCCGCAACGAACAGCGGCACGACCACCACCGATCCGGCCACCCAGGCTGCCGTCACCCAGGCCCAGAATGCCGCCATTCAGGCAGCCAATCAGGCGCAGGCCGCTGCTGCCCAGGCCCGTGCTGCGGCCGAGGCTGCTGCCGCCGCACAGACCGCCGCTGCCCGGCTGATCAACCAGGCCAACGCCAGTGCCGCCGAGCGCACCGCTGCCCAGCGGGAGGCCGCCCAGAAACTGTCTGCAGCCCAGGCTGCCGCCAAGGCTGCTGACGAATCCGCGAAGAAAGCAGCGGCCGAGGCCGAAAAAGCCAAAGCATCTGCCAGCAACGCCGCCTCCGCTGAACAGAACACCAGTTCCGCCGCCGCCCAGGCCGCTGCTGCCCAGAGGGCCACTGCCGACAAAGCTGCGGCCGATGCCGCTGCTGCCAAGGCCGCCGCCGATCAGGCTGCTGCCCAGAATGCCGCCACCCAGGCTGCCGCTGCCAGGGCAGACGCTGCTGCCCAGAGCGCCACCCAGGCCGAGGAAGCCCGCAAGGCCGCCGAACGCGAAGCCGCTGCCAAACGTGCTGCCGAAGAACAGGCTGCCGCCCAGAAGCGTGCCGAGGAAGAAGCTGCCCGCAAGAAAGCCGAAGCAGAAAAAGCCGCTGCTGAAGCTGCCGCCATCAAGGCCAGGGCCGAACAGGCTGCAGCCGAGCAGAAGGCCGAAGAAGAGCGCAAAGCCCGTGAGGCCCAGGCCGAAGCCGAGCGCAAGCAGAAGGAAGCCGAAGAGGCCCTGAAGAAAGAACGCGAAGAACAGGAAAAGCAGGAGCGCCTGAAGCGCGAGCAGGAGGAAGCTGCCCGCCAGGCCGCACTGGAAAAACAGGCCGCCGAGCAGGCTGCGAAAGACGCCGCCGAGCGTCAGCAGAAGGAAGAAGAGGCACTCCGCAAGCAGGAAGAAGCCAAACGCGAAGAAGAGCAACAGCGCCTCGCCCAGGAAGAAGCCACCAGGCTAGCCAAAGAGAAGCAGGAAGCCGCAGAAAAAGCCCGGGCTGAAGAGCAACGCAAGGCAGAAGAAGCTGCTGCGGAAGAGAAACGCAAGGCCGAAGCCGCTGCCGAAGAGAAGCGCAAGGCCGATGCAGCTGCCGAGGCAAAGCGCAAGGCCGACGAAGAGAAAGCCAGGGCCGCCGCCGCTACCCAGCCGCAGAACAACGGCCAGCAGAACAGCAACGCCGAAAGTGGCAACCAGCAGCAGGCCAAGGGTGACGAACCCAGCCCGCAGCAGCCCAACGGCGCGGCCATCAACCGGCCGAACCTCGATCACCCGAAGGATCCGATCCATTCGGGAGGCGTCAACGGTGCCGTGCTGGCCGCCATGCTGGACCAGCACAGCGACAGTGTCCTCAACGATCCACAATCCATTGCCCATCCGCTGGATGGTCTGGCAGCGCCCAACCTGCGCTCCAGCCAGACACGGGATCAGGGCTATGCCGGCTCGGGCAATGCCGTCATCGGCAACTATTCACCGGCCAACGGCACCTACAGCTACATCACCTTCAACGGTGGCAAAGTGGAAGGGACCGGCAACAACGCCTTTGATGTGAACCAGGTCAGCAGCGAGCTGCAGGTCACCAATGGTGCCGACAGCGTCACGCTGGGCTCCACCCTGCATGCCACCGACGAGGGCGTTTTCGATCCCAAGGACGGCACCCCCTACACCGGCCGTACCGAAACCATCAAATTCGATGAATCGGTGGCTTCGGGCAAGCACATCTTCGAATGGAAGAACGGTGCCAACTTCGTGCAGCTGATGGTGATGGTCACGGGCGAGAACACAGCCCAGAGCTGCTGGACCTACAAACTGCCGAAAACCCAGCGTACCTACTGCAACAACTGGCAGGTACCGGCCGACTTTGCACACGGCAAACCGCTGCGTCACCTCGGCTACAGCATCGAGGACGCCACGGCTGACGGCAAGAAAAACCGCTGGGCCAGCAAGTAAACAGGGTAACAAGGCAGACCATCAGTATCGGAAAAATCGGGGAAACAGGTTCCATCTGCGAACCTCATCCCCCGGTAGCATGCCCCGGACCGGGGCATGCTTCCATTCTGGCTTTACGCCCTGGCACCCTGGGTCAGTTTTCAATCGGCGTTGACACCAGCTCCTGTCTGACCGGATGATTCGACATCATCAATCGCCAGCCCTGACGCTGGCATTTTTTTGGTCATGGCATCATGTCCTCCTGCCGGCATTTTCTTTCCATGGCATCACGCCGCCGATCATGTTCAACCAGCTATCTCACATACGGCTGTCTCACACCCGGCTGTCACCGCCAGACAACATTCGGAGGCAAACATAATTAATCATTGTTGCATATCCATTGCAGCCTGATCGGCGGCCGGTTTTTGGCGATAGACTCGCGCTCTCGCTGGACCGTCCAGCCTTCTGTCTGCAATCACCGCCCGCGTGGCGGGCCTGATGGGTAAACACCATGGTGACCAAATCCAATACATTCCAGATCAGCGCTGCCATTCTGCTCCTGCTGGCCGGTTGCGGCGGCGGAGGCGGGGGCAGCGAAGCTCCCAAGGCCGTGTCGTCCAGTCCTGCTGCGCCGGGTGCATCCAGCAGCACTTCAACGCAATCAAGTACAGAGTCCCAGGCCGCACAGGACGCAGCCAAAGCTGCACGTGAAGCGGCAGAAGCGTCAGCCGCTCTGACCGCAGCTGTCCAGGCAGCCATTCAGGCCTCTCAGGAAGAAGCGGCCGCAGAACAGGCAGCCGCGGAGAAAATTGCCGCAGCCGAAAAGGCAGCAGCAGAAGCCAAAGCAAAGCAGGAAGCTGCCGAGAAAGCGACTCGTGAAGCCAAAGCAGACGCCGCTGCACAAGCCGCAGAAGCACAAAAGGCTGCCGAAGCACAGGCAGCAGCCGAAGCGGCTGCCGCCGCTGCAAAACGTGAAGCGGCTGAGGCAAAAGCCAAGGCCGAAGCAGCCCTTGCCACCCAGAAGGCCCGCGAAGAAGCAGCCACAACCGCCAAGGCCGAAGCAGAAGCGGCAGCGAACAACAGCAGCCATGGCAACACAGCCATCAACCGCCCCAACCTGACCCACCCCAGCGACCCGATCCACCCCGGTGGCGTCAACGGTGCCGTACTGGCTGCCATGCTCGACCAGCACAGCGACACGGTGGTCAACGATCCGCAGTCCATCGGCTATCCGGTGGACAACGACGAGGCGCCCCCCGTTCTGGCCACGCAGAGCCGTGACCCGGGCTATACCGGTGAAGGCCGGGGCGTGCTGGGCACCTATGCCTCCGCTAGTGGCAGCTACACCTACTTCACCTTCAACGGCGGCAAGGCCACGGGCAGGGGCGGCAATGCCGACTTCGCCGTCAACCAGATCACCAGCTCCATGCAGGTCATCAACGGCACCGATGGCGTGACGCTGCCCGCCACGCTGACCGCCACCGAGGAAGGCGTGTTCGACTACCGTCAGGGCACCACCTTCACCGGCACGGCCGAAACCATCAAATACGACGAGGAAGTGGCCTCCGGCAAGCACGTCTACGAATGGAAGAACGGTACGGACTTCGTGCAGCTGAGCGTGACGGTCACGGGCACCGACACGGCCCAGAGCTGCTGGACCTACAAGCTGCCAAAGACCAGCCGCACCTACTGCAACCTGTGGCAAGTGCCGTCTGGCTTCAAAAAGGGCCAGGCGCTGGTGCACAAGGGCTTCACGCTGGTCGATTCGCTGGACAACCAGCTCGAGGGCAAGAAGAACCGCTGGGCCAGCCGCTGATCCTGGTATCGCGCAATCGATATGGCCTTTCCCGGTGGAGCGGGAAGGGCCATCTGCGCAATCGTGGATTGCTCCTGCATCGCCGGCCTTTGCCGGTGGCGCGGGAAGGGCGTCCACCCCTGCTCCACCCCACGCCCGGGAAGGCTGCGGCATCTCATGGTGAACAGATGGCCCCGGGACCCATATGGCTGGCAAACAGCCTCAGAGCAGCTGACACGCATTCAGGCCCCGTCCAGCACGGATTGGCGCGTCATTCCGGCACCAATCGACGTGTCATTCCGGCACGGATCGGCGTGCCATGAACCCCGTCTCTCAGGATCTGGCCGTCACTTCCTCGCCAATGGCGTAGAAGTGGCCGCCAGCCACGTGATGGAGCGTGCGCCACTGCGGACCGGCAGAATCGAACTTCCAGTGGCCGTCGAACACGATGTCATCGGCCCAGGCGTCCAGCACGGCGCCAATGAACAGATCGTGTTCCTGCTGGTTGTGTGGCTCGGGAATGAGCTTGCACACCATCCAGCCGGCGCAGCCCCGCACCAGCGGCACGTCGAACTTTTCGGGGTAGAAAAGCGCTGCCCCGCAGTGCGCCACCTTGTCCGGGTCGTTCCGGCCCGAGCGGCTGCCCAGCGCGGCCACCATGTCCACCTGCGACACCACCGGCACCTGCAGGCCAAAGTAGCCGCTCTGCTCGATCAGTTCGCGCGTGTACGTTGCCTTGTCCAGCACCACGCTGACCTTGGGCGTGGGCGCAAAATCCACGATGCCCGCCCAGGCCGCAGCCATCACGTTGCTGCGGCCACCGGCTCTGGCCGATACCAGCACGGTAGGGCCGGTGTTCATCAGCCGGTAGTATTTGTCGAGTGAAATCTGTCTGATCAAGGGCCTTCCCCTTTCCATTCAAAGAAACAACACGGAGCCCCCGCGGCAAAAGCATGGAAGCGCCAGAATCCCTGCATGGGAGCGCCAGAGTCCATGATCGGGCCGGGCCAGAAAACGCCCTGTCGGCAACAGCAGCGCGCTATTGGCGGCAAATGGCAGCAGGCCGGATCGCCCGGACATGGAAATCAGCCTGCCACAGCGCCCTTGCGGGGCGTTCCACGAAAGGATACGGGCATCGCCCGGATTCAGGGTCTGCCCGGAAAGAGCCCCCTTTGGGCGCGCGGGAACGAATGAGTCCACGACACCACCAGGCAGGCAACGAAATCCAGGAAACCGGACAATCCAGAAAACCGAGCAACAAAAAAGCCCGACACTGCCGGCAGCATACCAGCAAGGTCAGGCCTTTGGGGGGTGAACTTGGGGTTTGGCGTGCCGCCTCAGCGGGCGCACGCCGGAAACGGTGGCGGAGAGAGGGGGATTCGAACCCCCGAAGGGCTATTAACCCTTACACGCTTTCCAGGCGTGCGACTTAAACCACTCATCCATCTCTCCGGAATTCGGCAGTATAGCAGCATCTGTGGGCGTTGTGGCAAGCACGACGAAAAAAGCTCACATGCCCACGTAACACTCCCTCACATGTCCCGCCCATCACATCATGCATCCGGCCCGTCATCTGACCCAGCCGGGCCTGAATACCCGGGCACCGGCGCATGTCATGCACCCGTTCGCGTCCCCGCCTGCCCAGTCGCGGGCAGCCCGCGTCCCTGTCAGCCAAAGTGACCAGCCTTGTACGATGCCTTCCCTGGCACACGGATTCGGAAGCCAGCGCGTGGACGAATGTGCCCGTACGCGTTCTACGCCACGATGGCATCGACCATGGCCTGGGCAATCTCCAGATCCTCATGCGGCTTGACGCCCGACACACCCACGGCGCCCACCATCTGGCCGTCGGCCACGATGGGCAGGCCGCCTTCGAGCGTGCCCTTGAGCACGTCGACGCACAGGAAGGCCGTACGGCCATCGTTGATCATCTTTTCGTAGCCGCCACTGCCACGCTGGCCCAGCGCCGCGGTACGTGCCTTCTCGGGCGAGATGTAAGCTGCCACTACCGGGCAGCCATCCATGCGTTTGAGGCCCAGCAGGTGGCCGCCATCGTCCACCACCGACACCGTCACCAGCCAGCCCTTCTCAGTGGCCTTCAGCAGCCCGGCCTTCAGGCCGGTTTCCACATCACTCAGTTCCAGGGCGGGTTTGGTCTTCATGGGTCTGTCTCCTCAAGGATGCCGCAAGGCTGCGGTTCAGGCCCGGCGGGCCTGATCATTCAATGACCGATGGTCTCACATCCGGCACGGGCAGTCAGCCACCACACGGCGTTCTTCACGTCCAAAGGGGGCACAGAAACGCATGATCCATGGCACGCACTGTTACGATGCCCGTGCCGGCATGGCAGAGCGCCTTCCCTCAGCCCCCGAACGGATCCGCCGCGCTGACCTCGAATTCATCGTCGGCCCGGGCCTGCGCCACGCCGCGTGTCAGGTTCACCCTCCCCAGCAGCGCCAGCGCCACCACGAAGAAAATGCCCGTGAACAGCAGCGCATGCCGGTGATTGTTGCCGGTGGCCCAGCTGATGCCCCCATAGGTCAGCGGCCCCACGATGGCGGCCAGCCGGGTGGCAAAGGCCCAGAGGCCAAAGAACTCGTCCAGCCGGTGCCCCGGGGCCATGGTGGCAACCAGCGCCCGGCCGGCCGACTGGCTCGACCCCATGCACACCCCGGCCAGCGTGGCTGCACACCAGAATGCCGGACGGCCCTCGATGAACACCGCCACCAGTACCACCACCACCCAGCCGACCAGCGTGAGCGCCAGCGACATGCGGTGCCCGATGTGGTCTTCCAGATAGCCGAACAGGAAGGCACCTATCGCCGCCGCCACATTGACGGCAAAGAAGAGCTGCATGGTGTCGGCCGGCTCGAAGCCCAGTACCTGATCGGCATACACGGCCGTCAGGGCAATCACCACCGCCACGCCCGCGTTGTAGAAAAAGCCCACCCACAGCAGCCGCTGGAAGTCCCCATAGGCGCGGATGCGCAGCCAGCTGGTGCGCCAGTCCACCGGCGACTGCACCATCCGGCTGGCCTCCTGGGCACGGGGCCTGGCCCGCTCCTTCACCACCAGGAACATCGGCATGGCCGCCAGAATGTAGATGACGGCGGCGATCAGCATCGTGCCGGGCACGTAGTCCTCGACCTCACCGCCCTGCCCCTTCACCCACGCCACCCAGGCCAGCGACAGGCCCAGCGTCAGCATGCCGCCCACGTAGCCGAAGCTCCAGCCCCAGCCGGATACCCGCCCGATGGCCTCGGGACGGGCCAGCTCGGGCAGATAGGCCGCACAGAAGGTCTCACCCAGCGAATAGCAGTAATTGGAGATGATGATCATCACCACCGCCAGCGCCACGTCTCCGGCCCGAACCCAGTACAGGGCGGCAATGCACACCACGCAGACCAGCGTCACCCCCAGCAGCCACTGCTTGCGCGACCCGTTGGCATCCACCCGTGCCCCGATGCCGGGCATGGTCAGCATCACCGCCAGATTGGAGATGGCCAGGATCAGCGACCACACGAACGTGGCCCAGTCGGCTCCGTTGGCCACCACGCCCACGAAATAGGCACTGAACACCGCGGTCACCACCACGGTGGTGTAGCCCGAATTGGCAAAGTCGTAGCCGGCCCAGGCCAGCACCTCACATCGGGTGACACCAGGCTGCAGCGCGCGCTGGTCGAAAAGGCTCATGAAAGTATTCCCCGCGGGTGTCCTGCATGTTCGGTATGCACCGGCGCCATCCGGCACGGGTGCCCGCCCTGGTCATGCCGGATCCGTAACGGTCATCCGGTCGCTGCGGATGATACGTTTGTCGGATGAATGAAACATGAACAGAACCTGCGGCAGCGAAAATACCGGTGCAGACATGGCAAAAATGGTGGGATCCGTTCCCGCCATGTCTGGAATGCCCCGGCTGGCAGAACGCCCCGCAGGTCAGGCTGGCGGAAACCCCCGCATGCCAGACCGGCCCGGAGAAAGGCCAGACAGCATTCGCTGCCGCTGCTTCAGCGGCGAACGAATCCTAACCCGGCGTTCCGCCAGACTGCACGGAACAACCGCAAACTTTTCCGACTTTGGCTCTGATGCACACACGTATCCGACGAACGGGGCATGCCCTGCGTGCCCTTCTGCGCCCGGGCCTGCCGTCAGGCCGGCAAACCAGCTGTCAGCGCCGGCAGCTGCTGGGTCTTGCGCTGGGTGCACCGGGGCTGCTGCTGGCCGGGTGTGCCAGCACGCCATCGCGCCCTGCTCCACCACCGCCCATGCCCAGCCGGGCGGCCCGCGAGGTGACGCGGCAGGCCATGGCCCAGGTGGGCAGGCCCTATCGCTGGGGCGGCAGCAGCCCCCGGGAGGGCTTCGACTGCAGCGGGCTGGT
Organism: Lautropia dentalis; assembly: GCF_003892345.1. Lineage (GTDB taxonomy): Bacteria > Pseudomonadota > Gammaproteobacteria > Burkholderiales > Burkholderiaceae_E > Lautropia > Lautropia dentalis. The sequence goes on along the minus strand of NZ_RRUE01000001.1, from coordinate 1,147,076 downwards.
CCAGCATGTCTACCGCGAGGCACTGGGCATCGAACTGCCGCGCACCAGCCGGCAGATGGGCCAGCGGGGCTCATGGATCGCCCTGAAGGATCTGGCCCCGGGCGACCTGGTGTTCTTCCAGACCGGCCGCCATCCGAACTCCCACGTGGGCGTCTACATTGGCAACCATCGCTTCGTGCACGCCCCTTCATCGGGCAGCCTGGTGCGGGTCGAATCGATCAACCGCCGCTACTGGCTGACCCGCTTCAATGGTGGCCGCCGCCCCATGAAGACCGCGCGGATGTGAACATCAGCCAACGCTGCCGGCGGCCTTCTGTCCAGCAGACCCCAAACCGGGAGCCTGTTATCTGGTGCGGTCAGACTCGAGCCCTCGCCGCACGGCGCCCGGGCCCGGGTCTGCCGCCACCAGACGGCGACGTTCAGTCCACCGCCGCCGTCACCACGATTTCGACCAGAATGTCCGGCGAGGCCAGGCGCGCCTCCACCGTGGCCCGGGCCGGCGGGTTGCCGGGCGACACCCAGGCGTCCCAGGCCTCGTTCATGGCCGCAAAGTTGCCAATGTTCGACAGATAGACCGTGGCGCTCAGCAGCCGGCTCTTGTCGGTACCCAGTTTGGCCAGCACGCTGTCGATGGCGGCCAGCACCTCGCGGGTCTGCTCCAGTGGCCCCTTGCTGGTGTCTTCCGGAATCTGTCCGGCCAGATAGGCCACATGGTTGTGCACCACGGCTTCGGACATGCGCTTGCCGGGTTCCAGTCGCTTGATTTCCATGCAGATCTCCTCCTGTCAGGTCGATGGAAAGGGGGTTCGCCCTTCCGCCAGCACGGCGCTGGCGGATACGGTACGGCCCCCGGCAAGATTACCACCATCCCTCGCCCGCCCCCTGATGGCCTGCCGCTGACGCCTGCCGGCTGGAGCGTGTCCATGGAGACGTTCGCCGCCATGCCGCCCGCAACTCCACGTGCAGACGTTCGCCACCATGCTGCCCGCGAATCCGCGTGCCGGCAAGGAGTCTTCGGATCCGTGTACCGCCGGGGTATCCTGGGCCATGCCTACCGGATTTCCGCGCCTCCGGATTTCATCCAGCGCCATCTTCCGCATGCCCTGCATAAATCCGCCAGTAGGGCGCCCCGTCGATCCGGCTGCGAATCACCTGCGGCGCAGTACCCGCCCGCAGCACGACCTGCACGGCACCATGCCAGTCGGTGCGCAACAACCGGATGTCGTGCCGCTTCAGCCGCATCAGCACCTCCGCATGCGGCTGCTGCTGATGGTTGCGATAGCGGGTCTGCAGGATCGCCAGTGCCGGCGACACGGCTTCCAGCAACCGGTCCCCGCTGCCCTTGCGGCTTCCGTCCTGTGGCAGGACCAGCACGTCGGCCGCCAGCCGCCCTCCCTGTGCCTTCACCAGCGCCGCTTCGGCCGTCAGTGGCAGATCACCGGGCAACAGCACCGAACCGGCCGGGCTGCGCACGCGAATCACGCAACTCTGACGATCCTGCTTCGCCGCGTTCGCCGTGCCAGCCAGGCGCTCGGGGTTGAGCACCTCGATGACGGCCTGTCCCCACTGGACCGTCTGCCCGGCCAGACAGGGCACGAAGCCTGCAGACGCCGCCTCCAGTCCGAGCAGACGTGGATTCATTGGCATCATCCACCAGCGCGGCCGCAGCCGGGCCATGGCAGCACGGGTGCCGCCGGCATGGCGGGCATCCAGATGCGACACCACCAGACCGTCGATGTCCTGGAGCCCGCGCCCATGCAGCCAGGGCAGCAGCGTCCCTTCCAGTGCACTGCGGCCGCCCATGCGGGAAGGCCCCGTATCGAACAGCAGTCGCCGTTCTCCCTGTTCGATCAGCACCATGCTGCCCTGACCGATGTCGAGTGCCGTGACGACCAGCGCATCGTCCGGCGCCGGCTGCGCCGGCGCCAGCGCCATCGGCAGCAGACACAACAGGCCCAGCCGCACACGACGCAAGCCGCGCGGCGCCAGTATCAGCACGGCCCCCAGCAGCGCACATCCCAGCACGGCGGCACCGGGCTGCGGCAGCTGGATACTGGCCATCGGCAGCGCATCCAGTGTTCGCAGCATCTGCATCAGCCAGCCCAGCTGCACCAGCAGCAGTTTCAGTATCCAGCCTGCCAGCCACGGCCACCACGGCGCCAGCAGCATCACCCCGATGGCCATCGGCGTCAGCACCAGCCCCACCCACGGAATGGCCACCACATTGGCCACGGGGCCGATCAGTGACCAGGTGGAAAAGAACGCGATGGTCAGCGGCGTGAGCAGCACCGTCGCCGCCCACTGGTTGCGCGCGCCCTCCCGCAGTCCCTGCAGCCAGCCCTGAACACGCGCGCCGGCAAACCATGCACGAATACGCTGCCCGGGCAGTCGCGCAGCGGCTGACGGTACGGCGTCATTTCCGGCGCCCGATACAGTGCTGCTTTCCCTGTACGCCGCCGCCCCCTCCCCAGCACCCGACACGCCATCGGCACCACGGCCATCATCAGCATGAACACCATCATCAGCAGCGAAGCCATGATCGGTGCCAGCGCCATCATCTGCCCCCAACCCTGATCCTGGTTCTGTTCCTGATCCTGCTTCTGATCCTGCTTCTGATCCTGTATGCCCACTGGCACCCGGAGCGCCTGCCATCCCGGCCATGACAGTCTCCCCAGCATGCCCGCCACTGCCCTGCGCACACCACATCAGCGCCAGCACGGCACAGAACGACAGCCAGAAGCCGGCCTGCGCCACGGCCCATGGGTCCAGCGCGATGATCGCCGCCGCGGCCAGCAGTACCGGCATCAGCGCCGATGGCGAGCATCCCCCCGCCCGCAGCACGGCAGCGGCCAGCAGCATGAAGCACGTCCGCTGTGAAGGCACACCCCAGCCCGACAGCAGCGCGTAACCAAAGGCCGTCAGCACCCCGGGCACCAGCACCACCCAGGGTCTTGGCACCCGCATCAGCCGCTGCAGCCTGCGCCCCTTCGCCCGCATGGCCACCGCCTGATGCAGACGCAGGCAAAGCCCCGACACCACCAGCGCCAGCAGCGTCACATGCATGCCGGAGATCGCCATCAGATGACTGACGCCGGTCCGGCTGAACAGTCCCCAGGCATCCGCCCCCATCGCCGCCTGATCCCCCAGTGACAGCCCGGTTACGATACCCAGCAACGCCCAGCGCTCCGCATCGCCTCCCCGCTGGGGATCGATGTTTGCCTGCAGCGTTTCCAGATGCTGCCGCAACTGCGCCCGCAGCGACTGCACCCACACCATGATGTGATCCGCCAGTCCTCGAAGCGCTGCGCCTCCCCCTGTGCCCCCTGTTCTTTCAGGCACCGCCCTGCGTTCGCTTTCCTGCAGGTGCGGCGAATACCCCAGCCGGTGACGCTGCACGACCCGGCCGCTGGCATCGATGCCATCCTGCAGCATCCGCAGCTCCGTATCGAAGGCACCCGGGTTCACTGCCGCCACCGGACGCCGGAGTTTCACCACCAGCTGCCAGCGCTGGCCGGGTTCCGGCCACACATCGTCCCAGCCGGCATCCGGGCTTCCCTCCACACCCCTGCCAGCATCCGCTGCCCGCTTCACGACGCCACCAGCTTCCCCCTCTGCTTCCCCTTCTGCTTCTCCCCCTGCCTCCTGCTCCGCCTTTTCTTCTGTCTCTGACGCCTGCGCACCACCCGCCGCATGATCGCGCCTCACAAAACCGTCATGCTTCACCACCTGTGCCACGTGCGAGCGGTTGAGAACGCGTGCCTGGGTATCGGCATGCCAGCCACCGTCCCGCGGCGCGCTCCACGAGAGCGAAATCTGGCGCAGACCGCCACATCCCTGGCCATCCACACCATGCCCGTCTTCCCCAGACAGGGACACGCATCGCTGCACCGCAAACAGTACCCGGTCACCCGCCCCCTGGCGCACCGGCAGACTGGCCACCGTACCCAGAACCTGCAGCGGTACGTCTTCCAGTGACGGGGCCAGGCGGGACTGCAGGCCGTCATGGATCGAATGTGCCACCCACACGGCGGCCAGCAGCAGCACGCCAAGATGATGCAGCCCGTGCGTCAGCATCCCGGCAGCCCGCGTACGCACTCCAGAAGCCCCCCGCTCCGGTTTCACTGCCGCCGCCAACGCCATCGATGCCATTGCCGCCGATACCACTGTCGCCGGATTCATCACCGACGGACTCATCATCGCCGGACTCATCACCGACGGATTCACCATCACCGGGTTCGTCACCACCGGTTTCGCTGTCTCCGGTTTCGCTGTCTCCGGTTTCGCTGTTTCCGGCTTCATCGCCACCGGTTTCATCGCTGCCCGAAGTGCAGCCATGACCGCCGCCAGCACCATCAGCAGCAGGCCAAGCGCCATGCCTCCCACAAGCCACGCTTGTGGCAATACCCAGCCGGAGAACTGGTAACCACAGGCCGCCACCAGTACGCACACGGCCAGCCACGACAGGCGAGGCACCAGCATCAGCAACAGGGAACGAAGGGCGGGCAGACTCATCCCGCCAGACTAGAACCACCCTCGGCCAGACGGGAGGAGCGATGCCCGCCGATGGCCATGTGGCCTAGGCCACATGGCCTGGTACGCCTGGCTCAACTGGCCTGGTGGGCTCATGGGAACAGTCCGCTTGCATCCCTGAAGCCATCGGAAATTCAGCGGCCCTACCGCCTTGTCCGACACGCCCCAGGGAGTTCTGCGCGAATGACAGCGTTCATGGCACGCTCAAAGGAGTTTCACGGGAACGAACGAGTCCATGACATGTGCTCCAGCCCGCGTCATCACCTCAGCGCTCCCCCGAAGCGCCATCGGCCCCATGCTCGCGGCGGCCGTCTTCCTCATCACGCCCGCGGGCTGCCGCCGTCTCCTCCGGTTCATGCAGCTCGATCAGGTCCAGCGCTGGTGCCACCGGCCCAGACGGGCGCTCCTGGCCCGGCTCCGGCTTGCGCAGATACAGCCGGTCCGACCACGTGGCCAGCCAGTCCGGCTTGAAGGCCACGAAGATGGCCGTGCACATCCCCGTGAAAAAGCCATCACCCCAGGCCAGCAGCCAGCGTGCCACCATCGACGAGAACGCGTCATTGCTCTGGCCGATGCGAATGCCCGTCCACTGCGCCAGCGCGCCGCTTGCAAACAGGCAGAGCACCGTGCACAGAAAGCCCCGCCCCAGAATGTAGACAAACAGCTGCTCGCCCATCATCCGGCGAATCAGCGCCCCCAGCACCAGCGCGAATGTCGCCGGCGCCACCCCCAGCCACAGAATGCTGTCGAACACATCCGGCCAGGCCTGCGGCGCAAAGAAGCCCGACAGCACCCCCACCAGACACAGCACCGGAATGGCCAGCGGCCAGCCCAGCATCAGCAGCACCAGACAGGCTCCCGACCACTGCAGCTGCACCGGCGTGATGTGCAGCCGTGGCAGCGCCCACAGCCAAGGCAGCAGCACCAGCGACGCCATGAGCGGCGTGACCAGTGCCCCGCCCTTGAGCAGCCGCCAGGGACGCATGACCAGTGCCACACACAGGGCAAACGGAACGAGCAGATAGGAGATGTGCATGCCTGCTATTGTCGATCTGCAGACAGCCACGAACAAGCCCGTTCCGTGGCCGCCCACTTGCGCTCGCCAAAAAACGTGGCATAATGCTGCGCTTGACCGCAAGGACACGGAGAGGTGGCAGAGTGGTCGAATGTACCTGACTCGAAATCAGGCGTACCGGTAACGGTACCGTGGGTTCGAATCCCACCCTCTCCGCCATATACCCAAACGCCCGCCGTTGCACTGTGCTTCGGCGGGCGTTTTCTCTTTCCGCCTGCGTCGGGATTGATGCATGCTGGCGGCTTTTGCGGGCGATGTCCTCATGTAACTGTTCCCAGCCCCTGGTCCGCGCGGCGCGGGGGTAGCTCGATTGCAACCTTTCTGGTTCCCGTGTTCCGGATGAAGTGGCCACCTGCCCTGCCGGGCGCCTGATCAGCCGACTGCCTGCGGTTCAGGCTGCTTGACTGGCCGTGCCGACAGCTCTACTCCCAGTGCCTTCATCACCGCCAGCATCGTGCGCAGCGTCGGGTTGCCTCCCTCGCTCAACGAGCGGTACAGCTGCTCACGTGACAGCCCTGTCTGCCGTGCCAGCTCAGTCATTCCCTTGGCCCGCGCCACGACACCCACAGCGTGTGCGATGTAGGCCGCATCACCGGTCTCGAAGGCCAGCGCCATGAATTCCGCCGCATCTTCGTCCGTCTCGATGTACTCGGCTGCGTCAAAGGTCGTCAGTTTTTCCTTCATTCTTCAAACTCCTCGTTGCGCACCATCTCGATGGCCTTGCGAATGTCACGATCCTGCGACACCTTGTCGCCACCACAAAGCAGGATGATCAACACATCCCCGCGCCGATGCAGATATACCCGAAACCCGGGACCATAATGAATTCGCAGCTCTGTGACACCGCCGCCTACCGACCTGGCATCACCTTCGTGACCTCGTTCCAGCCGGTCAAGCCTCGAAGCAACGGCCATCACTGCTCGCCTGTCCCGCAGGCTTTTGAGCCAGCTGCGAAAGATTCGTGTTTGGCGAAGAATTATCATGCCGTCATCGTAATCCAAAAACTACGACATGACAAGGCATAGTGCCGCCTCCTATGGACAACCTGCCGTCGCGCCTCACATCGGTGGCCCGGTCATTTTGTCGCCAGACTCGACCCCAAAGTGCCAGTTGATCAGCCCCCACATCGGTGCCGTTGTCGGTCAGGCCCCCGCTGACGGTCACCGTGCCCAGTCGCAGCAGGTTGGCCAGCGCCTGGTTCAGCAAGGCGCACACCAGGGCACCCTGCCCTGGATCTCACCACGAAGCGTCTTGGTTTGAGATTTTTAGACGCTATATGATTGATTTCCTTGACATATATCCCAAACTCGAAATCAGGCGTACCGGTAACGGTACCGTGAGTTCGAATCTGAAATCAAAGAAGCCAGGCAGCTGGCCAGAAACTGGACAGATGACGATGAAAACCACTGAAACACTTCATGATTTTGATGAAGCCGATTTTCTCGACGATGACGAACAGATCGCCGAGTACCTGACCGCCTCTCTGGAGACGGGCGACGCCGCCTATATCGCACATGCGCTCGGCGTCGTGGCCCGAGCCAAAGGCATGAGCAAGGTAGCAGAAGAATCCGGTGTTTCTCGTGAACTGCTCTACCGATCACTCAGCAACGAGGGCAACCCCACGCTTCGCACCATGCTGGCCATCCTGCCTGCACTGGGTGTTCGACTGACCTCCATGCCGCTCGTACAGGCACGCCCCTGACGTCCGGCGGCCCCTCTCGACGGGGCATGACCATCCTTGACTGCCGGCGGACATCAGGGATGTGTGCCCAGCCTTCATCCGTCAGCATACCGTCATGTCACGATCGCCCGCTTGCGCTCAAGCGAAGCCTCGTCGGGCAGCCCGAAGTCAAACAGCGTCTGGGCCGATTCGGCCGTGACGGCATCACCGCTCGCCGGATAGCTGCGGAGGGCCGAATATTCGGTAATCTCCGGAATCCACAACCGCCCGTCAAACTGCGTAACGAAGTACGGCGTCCCCCGGAAAGTGGCGGAAAGGTCCTGAACCTCACCCCGGCCCAGCGCGTCCACGCTATCAAATGCACACGCCTTGCCAGGTGTGGACATGAACAGCCCGCGTCGGCGCCCCAGAAAGAACAGGTCGTTGCTGCCTTGCCAGACCTCGGGCAGATGAATCACCGAACCAGTCGGGCTCACCCGGCCACGGTCCACCCCATAGACAACAATGTCCGCCTCGCCCACAAAATACAGCAACCCCTCGTGCAGGGTAATGGAACGGCAATACTGACGCCCCAGTTCAGGAATGATCCGGGTCAGAGTCCGAACCAGCCTGCCGCCCTGCACCTCCAGCAGGTTGATGGACTGATCCGCCGAACCCACCACCAGAAACTGCTGGTGTTCGGCATCGTACAGGGTGCGATGGGGCCGTATACCAACATCGGGTACATGCTGCACCCGCTCGAAGTGATCGGGTGCCGTCTCGCGGTACACAAACAGCCCATGCCGGCCGGTGTCTTCAGCCACATGAAAGGTACCGTCGGTTGCAATGGAGTGCGGACCGGCAATGTCGTCATCCAGCGTCTTCCAGCGCACCAGCGGTGCGTGCAGGTTGCGCGAATGGATGATGCGGTGGTGCCAGCAGTCCACGATGAAATACGTGCCCAACAGCCTGGTGATCATCGTCGGTGTGTACAACCGGGCGCGATAACCTGCCTGCTGCAGCGAAACCGAGTCTTGCGCTTGCCCGGCCTCCCCATCCGTCAGTACATTGGCATGGGCTCCGCCCCCGCTGCAACCGGACAACACGATGGGTGACAGCATTGACGCCATGCTGCCTTTGAGCAGGGTACGCCGACGGAAATCGACCCCCGCCATATCTGCCTTGCCCACGAACTGCACTCCCGCATGCCTTCAACACGCACGGCAGTGTAGGCAGCGCATCGTCCGCATCCAACAAAACACGGCGAAATGAGACACTCATCCGGCCGCCATCCGATAACCGGTCGGTGTATGCGGACCTGTGACCCGCGGCGGGAACGCGACGCCCGGAAACATCATGTCCGGACATCCCACCAGTCAGCAACGAAAGGCTCTCCAGCCCTCCGAAACACTCACACCAGAACCCGAACCACACCCCAGAGCACCAGCACCACCGCAAGCAGCAGGGCCAGGGCGCGTAGCGCCGACGGTGTGGACGACGGAACGGCTTCCGCACCTTCCGGCACCGGCGTGGGTATGCTGGTCTGCCCCTCGCCTTCCGGAGCAGACGATGGCCCGCGGCGCTGCATCAGCCGCGCCAGATGGCCGGAACGGGCGCCGGCCACAACGAGAAACGCAATGCCCGCACTTGCCAGCAAGGGCAGGCCAAACTCGATAACGATATCAACAGACGCAGACATGATGCGCACAGAGAGAAGCCAGCGGGCACGCTGCACCCGCCAGTAACAGATCACACAGGAAAACGGACCTTCGCCAGAGCGAACGCAGGCCCGGATACCCGGCCGGAGGATGGGCCGGACTGATGCGTGTCATGAATCAGTGCCTTCAACGCGGCTCCCTGACTCCAGCGCAGGGATGCATTCATGACGCGCTCCAGAGCGCCCCGGAGGGATTACTGGTTGGCGAACATCATCAGCAGCCCCAGCCAGATGCTCACCATCACGACGAACACCCCCAGCACCATCCACCAGATGGGCCAGGCGGTTTTCCATTCATTCGGATCGGCCGTCGAGCGTCCATCCCGGGCCTCCCCAGGCTCGGGCTCCCCTTGCCGCTTGCGGGGGCTGAAACACCGAAACACGATCACCACGATGCCGATGCACAGCAGCAGCGGAAAAACGAACTCGACGATGAAGGGTGAGAGTGAAGACATTGTTCAGTACATGCAACAGGATAGGCCAGACCACGTCAGTGCCGCCGCGGCCAGCGCGGGTCACGAAGATCCGCAGAACGCTGACGGCAGTTTCGAGCGTAACGCGCCTTTCGGCGCAACAGGTTGATTTTTCATAAGATCAGGCCCGGCCGTGCGCATCACGTACCGGGCACGGGCGAATCCGGGACAGGCAGACGCCCCGGCCAGCCGCACGCGTTGCGCGGCAAGGCACCATGCAGCACGCCCCCCCCAGAACGACCCGCCCCCAACGAGGCAGGCGTTCTCAGACCTGCAGCACCTCGATACCCCCCATGTACGGCTGCAGCGCCTTCGGAATGCGCACCGACCCGTCGGCCTGCTGGTGATTTTCCAGCACCGCCACCAGCGTACGGCCCACGGCCAGGCCGGAACCGTTGAGCGTGTGCACGTGCTCGGGCTTCGCCTTGCCCTTGCCAGCCTTGCCCTCGGTATCGACCGGCCGGAAGCGCGCCTGCATGCGCCGCGCCTGAAACGCCTCGGTATTGGAGATGGAGGAAATCTCGCGGTACGCCTGCTGACCGGGCAGCCACACTTCCAGATCGTAGGTCTTGGCAGCCGAAAAGCCCATGTCGCCCGTGCACAGCGCTACCACCCGATAGGGCAGCTCCAGCGCCTGCAGGATGGCCTCGGCATGGCCGACCATGGCTTCCAGTGCATCGTAGGAGTCTTCCGGACGGGTGACCTGCACCATCTCCACCTTGTCGAACTGGTGCTGGCGGATCATCCCGCGCGTATCGCGGCCATACGAACCCGCCTCCGACCGGAAGCACGGCGTGTGCGCCGTCAGCCGCAGCGGCAGCTGCGCACCGTCCAGAATCTCGCCCGCCACCAGATTGGTCAGTGACACCTCGCTGGTGGGAATCAGGTACATCGTGCTGCCCGCTGCCCCAGGCCCCTGATCACCCAGCTTCTGCACCCGGAAGAGATCTTCCTCGAACTTGGGCAGCTGCCCGGTACCGAACAGCGCCGATGCGTTGACCAGATACGGCGTGTAGCACTCGGTATAGCCGTGCCGGCCGGTGTGCGTATCGAGCATGAACTGCGCCAGCGCCCGGTGCAGCCGGGCCACCCCGCCACGCATGACGGTGAAGCGCGCGCCCGAGAGCTTCGCGCCCGCAGCCGGGTCCAGCCCCAGCGGCTCACCCACGTCGAGATGGTCCTTCACGGCAAAGTCGTACGTGGCCGGCGTGCCCCAGCGGCGCACCTCCACGTTGTCGGCCTCGCTCCTGCCCACCGGTACGGATTCGTGCGGCAGGTTGGGCAGCGTGGCCAGCAGCGTATCGAGTTCGGCCTGCACGGTCTCCAGCTCGGCCGGGATACCCGCCTGCTCGGCCGACACGGCAGCCACCTCGGCCATCAGCGCAGAGGCGTCCTCGCCCTTCCCCCTGGCCTGGCCGATCTGCTTCGACAGCGCATTGCGCTGGGCCTGAAGGGATTCCGCCCGGGTCTGCAGCGTCTTGCGGCGCGCCTCCAGCGCCTCGAAGGCTGCTCGGTCGAAGGTGAAACCACGGGTCTTGAGACGGCTTTCTACCTGTGCGGCGTCCCGGCGCAGTGTCTGAATATCGATCATCCCGCGATTCTAGTCGTTTGTCGGCGCAATCGTGCCAGACGGGAGGCGCCGGATCGCCAAAGCCGTATCATCCATGACAAGGGACCCCCTGAACCAGAGGCTCCCAGGGGAAGAACCGGAACACCTGCAGCCAGGCACCCTTGCCGCCGCCGGGTTTTGCCCCGGCACGCCTGAAGCCCATGGCCGACGGCGGCGCCGATGTCCGGCATAATCCTCGCAGCGCGGCCCTGTCGCGCCCATGCAACCCACCGTCGTCCGTTGTCCGATCCGGAGGAAACCGTGTCATCGAAACCCCAGTTTCGAGCCCCGAAGCGCCTGACCCTCAAGGGCGCCGGCCTGCTTGCCCTGCTGCTTGCCGGCTGCAAGGCCATCACGCCCACACCCGTCGACACACACCCGTCCATCCTCTTCGTGCACGACAACGGCGAAAGTGCCGCCAGCTGGCAGACCACGCTGTGGCGTTTCGAGTCCAACGGCTGGCCTGCCTCCAAACTGCACACACTGGACCTGCCCTACCCCTTCGCGCGGGATGACGACACCCAGCCCCAGGCCGGCCGCAGCAGCAGCGCCGACTACATGGCCTACCTCAAGGCCAGCGTGGCCAACGTGAAGAAGCACGACGGTGTGGACAAGGTCATCCTGGTCGGAGCGGGCCGCGGCGGCAACGCCATCCGCAACTACATCCAGAATGGTGATGGTGCCGGCAGCGTCTCGCACGCCGTACTGGCCGGCACGCCCGCCCACGGCGTCTGGGCCGTCAAGGGTCTGCGCGAACAGAGCGAATTCTCGGGCCTGTCGCGCTTTCTCACCGAACTGAACAAGCCGAAGGACGCCACCGGCAACGAAGTTCCCGCCGGCGTGCAGTGGCAGACCCTGCGCTCCGACCGCAACGACAAATACGCCCAGCCCACCGGGGAGTGGATCGGCAATCCGTCCCTCAACACCAACATCGGCCCTGCCAGCCAGGCGCTCAAGGGCGCGCAGAACGTGGTGCTGCCCGGCGTGGACCACCGTGAGGCCGCTCATTCGCCGGCAGCGTTCGGCGCCATGTACAACTTCCTGATGGGCAAGGCCCCCGAGACCTACGAGGTCAAACCCGAGACCCAGGCCACGCTGGATGGTGTGATCAGTGGCGTGGAGGGCCAGAGCGCGGGCTTCCCCAGCAACCTGCCGCTCAAGGGCGCACACATCGAGGTCTGGCCGGTCAATGCCGAAACCGGCATCCGCACCACCACCACACCCGCCTACACCTACACCACCACGCGTGATGGCCGCTGGGGCGGCTTCGCTGCCGATCCAAAACAGACCTATGAATTCGTGATCAGCGCCAGCGGCTACCCCACCCATCACATCTACCGCAGCCCCTTCCCGCGCAGCAGCAACATCGTCAACTTCCGGCTGCAGCGCATCGTGCATGCCGACCCGGACGCCCGGGCCATCGTCATCATGACGCGCCCGCGCGGCTACTTCGACCTGCGCCGCGACACCATGTCGTTCGGCCGCGCCGTCCCGCCTCCCGGCATCCCCTCTCAGGGCGCCGGCGTGTCGATGTCGCGCATGAAGTCCGTCAGCGATGAACCCGAAACCGTGGTGGCCCGTTTCAACAACGAACGCGTCGCCGGCCGCACCTGGCCGCTGGCCGACAAGCACGTGGTGTTTCTGGAGCTGACGTACTGAGGATACACGTCACGACGGAACGCGCCCGGTGGCTCGCCAGCGAATGGGGAGCCTCCATCGATCCGGGCCAGCGCGGGGACAGACGGGTCCATGACACGCACTATACTGTCGGCAAGAAAAACTTTCTGACAGTATTGCCATGACAGCAACGCCCCGCGCCCGCAAACCCCTCGACCCCGCCCTGACGCGCCGCGTCGACGACACCCGCATGAAGGCCGTGCGGCCGCTGATCACGCCGGCCCTGCTGCAGGAATGGCTGCCCGCCTCCGACGCCGCCACCCAGCTGGTGGAAGACAGCCGCGCCGCGGTGGCCCGCATCCTGAACGGTGAGGATGACCGCCTGCTCGTGGTCGTTGGCCCCTGCTCCATCCACGACCATGCCCAGGCCATGGAGTACGCGCGCCAGCTCAAGGTCCACGCCGACGAACTTGGCAAGGACCTGCTGGTCCTCATGCGTGTCTACTTCGAAAAGCCGCGCACCACCGTCGGCTGGAAGGGGTACATCAACGACCCCCACATGGACGACAGCTACGCCATCAACGACGGACTGGAAATGGCACGCGCCCTGCTGCTCGATGTGCTGGAACTGGGCCTGCCGGTGGCCACCGAATTCCTCGACCTGCTGTCCCCCCAGTTCATCAGCGAACTGGTCACCTGGGGCGCCATCGGCGCCCGCACCACCGAAAGCCAGAGCCACCGCCAACTGGCCAGTGGTCTGTCCTGCCCGGTGGGATTCAAAAATGGGACCGACGGTGGTGTGAAGGTCGCAGCCGATGCCATTCTGGCGGCCCAAAGCGGCCATGCCTTCATGGGCATGACCAAGCTGGGCGTGGCCGCCATTTTCGAGACCCACGGCAACCCCGACTGCCACATCATCCTGCGCGGCGGCAAGGCACCCAACTACAGCGCCACCGATGTGGACGCCGCCTGCCAGCTGCTGGCAAAGACGGGGCTGCGCGAACAGGTGATGATCGACTTCTCGCACGCCAACAGCAGCAAGCAGCACCGCCGGCAAATCGACGTGGCCCACGACGTGGCCGGCCAGATCGGCGCAGGCGACCACCGCATCACCGGCGTGATGATCGAGAGTCACCTGCACGAAGGCCGGCAGGACATCACCCCCGGCCAGCCGCTGGACTACGGCGTGTCCGTCACCGACGCCTGCCTGAGCATGGAACAGACCGTGCCGGTGCTGGAAGAGCTGGCGCAGGCGGTGCGGGCGCGGCGGGGCAAGAGGGGCTGAGCGGCTGAGGGGCTGAGCGGCCGGGGAACTGAGCGAACGAGTGCCCGGGTGCCTGCGGGCATCATCAACCCGTGGGCACGGGGTCCGTTTGTAGCAACAGCGTTGTCCGCAAACAGGAGATCCGCTGCCGGAATCCTGGAAATCGCTGCTTCCCGGGCGGGTGATGGAGACAGGCTCACAACACCACCGCCATCGGCACGATCCGCGCCTTCTCATCCAGCTTCAGGGCCGCCTCCACGTACAGATGCAGCTGATGCCGCTCCACCCGGTTGGTCCGGTCCTCGAAACTGATCAGCACCAGATCGACACTGCCATCGGCACGCTCCAGACGCACCGCACCGTCGAGGTCGTATTTCGGCACTTCATTGCACAGGGCACGCAACACCCTTGTATCGATGACCGTCGCACGGTCTGACGACGACAGCTTGCCATACAGGCTCTGGCCAAAGAACTCCAGCGCATCGCGCGGATAATCCCTGATCATCTCGACCAGTGCCGGAATGGGATTGCGCCCGTGGGCGATCTTTTCAAAACGGTCGTTGTCACCGGTAAAGCCGGCCCGCACGGAAGCGTGGCCGGAACTGGATGTGCTTCGGAATTGGGAACCCATCATCATCTGCCTTGAAATGGAGGAGGCGGCCCCGAAGGGGTGCGCGTGACCAGCCTCCGGTTGTCATGAACGCCGCAGGGCTTTTTGCCCCGGCAGCACGCCAGACACCATTCCAGCAGCAAACATTTTTTCCGGCAGTGCCGGATATTCCACACATGCCATCCGGTCTAGGCCAAACGGATGACCGCAGCTCACCTCTGCATTTCTGCGCCGCTCATCCCTGCGACGGTATTCACGAAAACCCGTCTGTCACCCCTTCTTCTTCGCGTCGCCCCTGGCTTCGGCATCCCACTGCCGCAACTGCGCCAGTTTCTCGGCAATCTTTATTTCCAGCCCGCGCGGCACCGGCCTGTACCAGCGCGGCTCGCGCATGCCTTCGGGCAGATAGGTCTCACCGGCCGCATAGGCATTGGGCTCGTCATGCGCATAGCGATAGGCGTGGCCATACCCCAGCTCCTTCATCAGCTTCGTCGGCGCATTGCGCAGATGCACCGGCACCGGACGGGACTTGTCCTTCTTCACGAAGCTCACCGCCTGGTTGTACGCCATGTAACCGGCATTGCTCTTGGCGGCCATGGCCAGATAGATCACCGCCTGACCCAGTGCCAGCTCGCCTTCCGGGCTGCCCAGCCGCTCGTAGGTGGCTGCCGCGTCGTTGGCAATCTGCATGGCCCGCGGATCGGCCAGACCGATGTCTTCCCACGCCATCCGCACGATGCGCCGTGCCAGGTAGCGTGGGTCGGCGCCGCCATCGAGCATCCGCGTCAGCCAGTACAGGGCTGCGTCCGGATGCGAGCCGCGTACCGACTTGTGCAGCGCCGAAATCTGGTCGTAAAAGCTGTCGCCTCCCTTGTCGAAGCGCCGTGCATTCAGCGACAGCGCCTGCTCCAGAAACCCCGGCGTGACCGTATCGATATGCGCCGCCCGGGCTGCCGTGGCCGTCTGCTCCAGCAGATTCAGCATGCGCCGGGCATCGCCATCCGCATAGCCCACCAGCACATCGATGGCCGCCTCCTCGAAGGCCAGCCCCGGCAACGCCCGCTCCCGCGCCCGTTCGACCAGCTGCCGCAGCTCCTCATCCGACAGCGACTGCAACACATACACCTGCGCCCGCGACAGCAGCGCCGAATTCACCTCGAACGACGGATTCTCCGTCGTCGCGCCGATCAGCGTGATCAGCCCCGACTCGGCATACGGCAGCAGCGCATCCTGCTGTGCCTTGTTGAAGCGGTGAATCTCGTCGATGAACAGAATGGTATGGCGCCCCGCATCCAGATTGCGCTGCGCCTCCTCCATGGCTGCCCGGATATCCTTCACCCCCGAGAACACCGCCGACAGCGCGATGAACGCATGTCCGAACGCGTGTGCCGTCAGCCGTGCGAGCGTCGTCTTGCCAACCCCGGGTGGCCCCCACAGGATCATCGAATGCGGCTGCCCCGACTCGAACGCCAGCCGCAGCGGCCGGTCCGGCCCCAGCAGATGCTGCTGCCCGATCACCTCGTCCAGCGTCTGCGGGCGCAGCAACTCCGCCAGCGGCACCCCGGAAGACTCCCCCTTCCCCCAAAGCCCGGCCTGACGGTCTTTCCGCCCGCTTTCCATGCCGTCTTCCGCAGGAAGCTCCGCAAACAGGTCCCCGTCGGCCATCATTCCAGCACATCCACCCCGGCCGGCGGCGTGAACTCGAACAGCGAGGCCGGCACGTTCACGTTCTTGACCTTCAGATTCCGGAACTCGAAGCGGTTCACCTGCCCGAACGCATCCACCACATCCATCACCGCCGGCAACGTGTTGCGCAGCCCGATGCGGATCCGGTCAAACCCGCTGTCCGGCGACTTCGGCACCGCCTCCACCCAGTACAGATCACCCTCATGCTCGCCCTCGGTCAGCGTGAACGCATCATCCAGCTTGCCCACCCCGAACAGCACCGCCGCCGGCGTGGCCTGAATGGCCTCCGTCGCCTCGCGCACCGTCACCTGCTTGAGGCCCTCATCGTAGAAATGGAGCTTCCTGCCATCCGTCACGATCAGCTGCGGATCCGGCTTCTCGATCTGCCAGCGGAAATGCCCCGGCCGCCTGAACGCAAAGGTACCGGACGACTTTCCGCCCCCGGACTTCCCTCCGGCCAGCTGCGTCTGCACGAACTGCCCGGTCGCCTGCGGCGTACTGCCCGCGAACCACCGCAGCTGTGCCACACCGCGCCCCTGATACACCCGGGCCGCCTTGCCCGACGCCGCCCCACCCTGCGAAGGCTGCGCCTGCCGCACCGCCGCTGCCTTCCCGGCCGCGGCCGCATCGGCCGCCCACTGCGCCGTCACCTCCTTCACGCTCTGCCCGGAAAGCCCATCATCATCCGCACCCCGCGCCCTGGCATCGGATTTCGCCTTGTCCAGCATCTGCTTCAGCTCCGCAGAAGTGGCGGCCTTTGCATCTTCCGCCTGCCCCGCAAAAGGTGCCATCAGCAACCCCACGACCACCGCCAGCGGCACCAGCCGGCCCCGCATGCCCCTCCGCGAAGAAGGAGCAACCTGCGCAATGAAAGAGGAATGACTACGCAACATATGACGACGCGACATGGTTCTGAACCCGGACGGACCCCCGTATTGATGGAAGGGCTTAGCTTAGCAGCCCCACACAAACCGTGCAGCAGATGCTCTCCTCTCCCCCGCCTTGCCCTCACCTGCCAACACCCTGTCAACGTCTGCTTCCTGAATCCTGTCCGTACATCCCCTCCGCTTGTCCAGCCGGTCTCTTCAACCCCCAACCCTCTCGTCATCGGGGCATTCCGTCATGCCAGACAAGCGCCGCGGAGCGGGATGCGAGTGCTGCGACTTCGCGGTACGCGTGAACGACTTTCTGACAGTCGGGGCGCAGCCCCGATTGTCGGAAAGTGTTTTAGCGCTGGAGGTTTGTTGACCACGACGCAGGTCGTGGGCAACAAAGCTTCAGTGAGCGTTGAGCAGCAATCGCATACCGGTCCGCGGCGCGTGCCGCAACGAAGTCGTCTTCCGTACATGGCCACCCCCGCAACGAAGTCGTCTTCCACGCATGGCCATCCCCACAGCGAAGTCGTCTTCCATGCATCACAACCCGCAGTCCGGGGTGTCCTCACGAAAACACGATGCCCTCATCCGCCATCCCCTTGACCCCCGTCAACCCCCGCAATCCCGACCCCCTGCCTCAGGAACCCCCTATCACCGATAATGATGGAAAACTGTGTCATCCATCAGAAAACAACAGCGACATGCACACAGCCACAGCAGACATCATCGTACTGGGCGGTGGCGGCGCCGGACTGCGCGCCGCCATCGCTGCCGCCGAACACAACCCGCGCCTGTCCATCGCCCTGGTCTCCAAGGTCGTTCCCATGCGCTCGCACACCGTCGTGGCCGAAGGGGGCTCCGCCGGCGTCATCCGCGACGACGACAGCCTCGACAACCACTTCGACGACACCGTCTCCGGTGGCGACTGGCTCTGCGAGCAGAATGTCGTCGAATACTTCGTGCAGCACTGTACCGAAGAGATGGTCCAGCTCGAGCAATGGGGCTGTCCGTGGAGCCGCAAGGACGACGGCAGCATCAACGTCCGCTATTTCGGCGGCATGAAAACCCCGCGCACCTGGTTCGCCGCCGACCGCAGCGGGTTTCACATCCTGCACACCCTCTTCCAGACCTCGCTCAAGTATCCGCAGATCCGCCGCTACGACGAGTTCTTCTGCACCGACCTGCTGGTCGAGGATGGTCACATCAGGGGCCTGCTCGCCGTGGAAATCGTCAGTGGCGAGCGGCTGGCCCTCTACGCCAATGCCGTCGTCATGGCCACCGGCGGCGCCGGCCGGGTATTCCGCCAGAACACCAACGCCGGCACGCTGACCGGCGACGGTATGGGCATGGCCTTTCGTGCAGGCGTGCCGCTGCGCGACATGGAGTTCGTGCAGTACCACCCCACCTGCCTGCCCGGTTCGGGCATCCTGATGACCGAGGGCTGCCGGGGTGAAGGCGGCATTCTGGTGAACCGCGACGGCTACCGCTACCTGCAGGATTATGGCCTTGGCCCGCTGGATCCCTGGCCAAGGCCGAAGGCCATGGAACTGGGCCCGCGCGACCGGCTGTCGCAGGCGTTCTGGCACGAGAAGCAGAAGGGCCGCACCATCGATACTCCCCATGGCGCTGCCGTCCATCTGGACCTGCGCCACCTGGGCGAGAAGAAGATCCACGAACGCCTGCCCCTGATTGCCGAGGCGGCCGAAACCTTCGCCGGTGTCGATCCGGTCAAATCGCCCATCCCCGTCTGCCCGGCCGTGCACTACACCATGGGCGGCATCCTCACCGACGGCCAGTGCGAAACCCCCATCAAGGGGCTGTTTGCCGCCGGCGAATGCTCCAGCGTCGGCATCCACGGGGCCAACCGGCTCGGGTCCAACTCGCTGGCCGAGCTGCTGGTCTTCGGCCGGGTGGCCGGTGAAGGTGCAGCCCGCGAGGCCGAACGGCTCGGCCGCACACCGCCATCACCGGCCGTGCAGGTTCAGGCCGAGGAAGCCGAGAGACGCATCCTGTCCCTGCTCGATCCGGCCCGCAGCCGGCAGCCGCAGGCGGAACGTCCAGCCGTGATCCGCGACGAAATGCGTGCCAGCATGGAAGACGGCGTGGGCATCTACCGCGACGAAAAGGGCATGCAGGCCACCTGCGACAAGCTGGCCGAACTGCGCGAGCGCTATCGTCACGTCAAGCTCGACGACTACAGCCGTGCCTTCAACACCGACTGGCTGACCACACTGGAGCTGGGCTATTCGCTGGAAGTGGCGCAGGCCATGGCCCATTCGGCCCTGGAACGCCGGGAGTCGCGTGGTGCCCACCAGCGGCTGGACGGATACACCGAACGGGATGACCGCCAGTTCATGAAGCACTCACTGGCCCACTACCAGGGAGATTCGGCCCCCTCCATCAGCCTGCAGCCCGTGGTGATCACCAAATCACTGCCGCGTGCCCGCGTCTATGGCGGCGCCGGCCAAAAGGCAGACATGTCCTGATGGGAAGAACACGGAACAACCCTCGGGGCACGCCCCGACAGGACACCACGGCCGTGCAGCACCACACCCCCAAGCCCAGACACGAAAAATGTCCCGAGATGAAGAGGTTCGGACCATGACGACCGCCACACTTTCCCGCTTCACCGAGACCATCCTGCGGCGGGTCCGTCACGAAGCCCCGGGGGACGCCCTGTCCCACCAGCGTGATGACTACACGCAGGCCGGCGAGCCCGGCAGCTCCGCCGCACCCGATGGTGCCGAAGGCAGCCAGGCAGCCGGCAGCACCCCCCACGCAGCCTCCGGCCACGATGCCACCACCGGCACGCGGATCATCACCATCGAGTGCCAGCGCTACAACCCCGACGAAGACAGCCAGCCGCATTACCGCACCTACCAGATACCGTTCACCCACGACATGTCGGTGCTCGACGGGCTGCAGTACATCAAGGACCACCTGGACGGCAGCCTCACCTTCCGCTGGTCGTGCCGGATGGCCGTGTGCGGCAGCTGCGGCGTGATGGTCAACGACCTGCCGGTACTGGGCTGCTCCACCTTCCTGCGCGACTACTACCCCAACGGCCTGAAGATCGCCCCGCTGTCGCACTTTCCGGTGGTGCGCGACCTGGCCGTGGACCAGAGCGACTTTCTGGCCAAGCTCGAACGCATCAAGCCCTGGATCATCCCCAGCAGACCACAGACACCGGCCGAGGGCCCCAACCGCCAGACGCCGGCACAGATGGACCAGTATTACCAGTTCTCGCAGTGCATCAACTGTCTGCTCTGCTATGCGGCCTGTCCGCAGTACGGGCTCAATCCCGAATTCACCGGCCCCTCGGTGCTGGCCCTGCTGCAGCGTTACAACGCCGACTCGCGGGATCACGGCAAGGCCGAGCGGATGACCATCGTCAACGCCGAAAGCGGCGTCTGGGGCTGCACGCTGGTGGGCGAATGCTCGGCCGTCTGCCCGAAGGGAGTGGACCCGGCCCGGGCCATCAACCTCAACAAGATCAATTCCACCCAGGACTATTTTCTGCGCTTTCTGATGCCCCGCAGCGGAAAGCGCGAAACGGCATGAACCTGGAGCGTTGCCGGAGAAAGCCTCATGAATCAGCCCACACGACGCGTCCCGCCCCTGCGGCAGGTCAAGACCTACCGAAAGCCCATGAAGGGCTGGTTCCTGCACGGCCGACGCACCTATCTGCGCTACATGGTGCGCGAGCTGACCAGCGTGGCCGTGGCCTACTATGCCCTGCTGGTGCTGTACGGGCTGTTCCAGCTCCGGGGTGGTCCCGAAGCCTTCAACGGCTTCATTGCGGCCCTTGGCTCACCGCTGTGGCTGCTCGTCAACGTGGTGACGCTGGGCCTGGTGGGCTTCCATGCATTCACCTGGTTCGAGGTCATGCCGAAGACCATGCCGCTGGTGTTCATCAGGCGTCGCGCCATTCCCGACCGGCTGATCGTGGCCGGTGGCCTGGCCGGACTTGCCGGCGCCAGTCTGGCACTGCTGGTGGTCTTTCTGCTGACGGCGCCCTGAGCCAGAGCGCGGTCCATTACCTCATTTCCGTAGTCACCTGTACACCATGAACACGCATTCCCTGAACGACGACGACCCGCTGGCCCGCCAGAAACCGCCCCGGCGCACCAACGAACCGGTGGTCTGGTCCCTGTTCGGCGCCGGCGGTGTGCTGTCGGCCATGGCCGGCCCGATGCTGATCCTCATCACCTGTGTGCTGGTGCCACTGGGCATCCTGCTGCCCACCGAAACGCTCGGCTACGAACGGGTCCTGGGCTTTGTCCGGTGGTGGCCTGGCGCGCTGGCCATTCTGGCCGTGGTGAGCCTCTTCATGTTCCACGCCATGCACCGCCTGTGCCATTCGCTGCACGATTTCGGCTTTCACACCGGACGCGGTGCACAGCTCGTCTGCTACGGCTTTGCCGCGCTGATCACCATCATCTGCGCGCTGGTGCTGCGCAGCCTGCAGTGAGCGGCTGACATTCCGGAACACCGGTTCCCGGCAGACACCCGGGGACCCTCTGCAAGAGTCCGCGAGCGCTTTGAGCCCATAAGCCAGAAAGCGCCACCTGGCGACCACAGCGGAGCTATTGGCGGCAAATGGCAACGCACTGGATCGCCCAGGCATGGGAATCAAAGTGCCGCGGACTTTTGCAGAAAATTCCAGGCATGCTATGCAGGACACAGCATGCGCCAGCGTGTCGAAAACGGGTCAGAAGAAGGAATACAACACACCAACCATCGCGGTGGCGTTGGTGTCGTCCATCACGACGGCACTCCTGCGGATGTCCTTCGAAAATTTCTGCACCTCACCCCCTGCCAGCAGCGACCAGTGCGGGGTAAAGGTATGGGACCACAGCATGCCAACGCTGGTAAAGGTCTGACCGCTGTCGGGGCTGAACGTGGCAAAGCCGGTGCGCTGGCTCTGTTCGGGCGTCACGCCGAACCAGGTCTGGTGATATTTGCGGTCTGCGTGCTGCGCATGCAGCCCCACCTGCACCCGGTCGGCCTCGGTCTGCAGCGGCGTCAGAGTAACGCCATAGGTCCAGGTCGTGCCACGCTTGCTGTTGCCGAACAGGCGGGTATCGGCATCCAGATCCAGCTCGAGCCACGAGGTGATGCGCTGGGAAATCCCGGCCGTCAGCAACCCCGCACCGCGTACGTTGCCCATGCCGGCCAGCTTGTCCGACCCTCCAACACTGAATGTATGGCCGTCCTTGGTTTCCTTGCGATGGTCCTTGCGCGAGGCATCATAGCCCAGCCCCAGACGCAGTTTCGTACCTGTACGGGTTTCGTACTGCAGCCCCAGCCCGCGCTGCGGATCCATATGAAACATGCCGTACTGCGCAGTGATCATGGCGGTCGCGGTACCCATCGTTTCATCGGACCCCATGTAGCGGGGTCCAACGCCAACGCCAACGCCTACACCGAGGTGCCACTCACTGTCTGACGGGGCACCATGGCCTTCATGCCCATCCGGTAAAGCCGCATGTGCATCCGACTGCGGCTGCCCACCCTGCAGGGCATCCTGTCCCTGCACGGAATCCTGCCCGTAGGTGCCAGAAGCGCCCGCATCGCTGCCCTGACCGGCATCGGCAGGCGTCACCTGCGTGGTCCCCATGCTGCCTTCGCCGGCCGGAGCCCCCTGAACGGATGAGGTACCAGAACTGTCATATCCGCCCTCATCATACTGGGCAATTGCACTACCTCCGTGAAGCAGCAAACCAGCCGCCAGGGCGGCCTGAACGGCACCGGCCAATACGGATTTTCGGGAACGGACAACAGCCTGCATGGAAACCTCCTGTGAAATTTATGATTATTTCACAACCCATTTACCGTATTTGGCCCTGTCACACCCGGCACGCAGAAACCCGACAATATATGGGAGGAATCCGGCCTCCATCGTTCATCATATGAAAAACGGAATGCTCCGGTGAGATCTTTCCGGCAGGCGACGGGCTTGCGGGGGCGTTATATATCAAGGGATATCAAAAAACACCTCCCTGGACTCAAGCTTTCAAGTGCAACACCCCACCCCCATATGAGGTGTTGCCATGGAACAGTCCGAACCTGCTCCCACCTGAGCCCCGAATCGACGTGGCGTCACTCCCCTTCCCGCGCAGCCCCCGCTGCCGGCACCAGAATGTCGCGGTTGCCGTTGTTCTGCATCGGCGAGACGATACCTGAACGCTCCATCTGCTCCAGCAGGCGCGCCGCCCGGTTGTAGCCGATGCGCAGGTGCCGCTGCACCAGCGAGATCGACGCACGCCGATGCTGCAGCACCACGGCCACGGCCTGGTCGTACATGGCATCGCTCTCGCCATCCATGCCGGCCTCGGCCAGTGTGCTGGACAGGCCCCCAAAGCCCACCGCACTGCCGGTGTTGGTCTCTTCGGGCACACCTCCTTCCAGAATGCCCTCGATGTAGTCTGGCTCGCCGCCCACCTCCTTCCAGCTGGCCACCACCTTGTGCACTTCCTCGTCGGCCACATAGGCGCCATGCACCCGCTGCGGCAGGCTGGTACCGGCCGGCAGGAAGAGCATGTCGCCCTGGCCCAGCAGGGTCTCGGCGCCCATCTGGTCCAGAATGGTGCGCGAGTCGATCTTCGACGACACCTGGAAGGCGATCCGCGACGGAATGTTGGCCTTGATCAGGCCGGTGATCACGTCCACCGACGGACGCTGGGTGGCCAGGATCAGGTGGATGCCGGCCGCCCGCGCCTTCTGGGCCAGACGGGCGATCAGCTCCTCGATCTTCTTGCCCACCACCATCATCAGGTCGGCCAGCTCGTCGATGACCACCACGATGATCGGCAGCTTCGACAGCGGCTCGGGCGCATCCGGCGTCAGCGAGAAGGGGTTGGGAATCAGCTCCTCGCGCTTCTCGGCCTCGGCGATCTTGGCGTTGTAGCCGGCCAGGTTGCGCACGCCCAGCTTGCTCATCAGCTTGTAGCGGCGCTCCATCTCGCCCACGCACCAGTTCAGTGCATGGCCGGCCTGGCGCATGTCGGTCACCACCGGCGCCAGCAGGTGCGGAATGCCCTCGTAGACACTCATCTCCAGCATCTTCGGGTCGATCATGATCATCCGCACCTGGGACGGATCGGCCTTGTAGAGGATCGACATCAGCATGGCGTTGATCCCCACCGACTTGCCGGAACCGGTCGTACCGGCCACCAGCAGGTGAGGCATCTTTGCCAGGTCGGCCACCACCGGGTTGCCGGCGATGTCCTTGCCCAGCGAGATGGTCACGGGCGATTTGGCGTCCACGTAGGCGCGCGAGCCGATGATCTCCGACAGCCGCACGCCCTGCCGGCGCGGGTTGGGCAGCTCCAGCCCCATCAGGTTCTTGCCGGGGATGGTCTCGACCACCCGCAGCGAGATCACCGACAGCGACCGGGCCAGATCCTTGGCCAGATTCACGATCTGGGCGCCCTTCACCCCGGTGGCCGGCTCGATCTCGTACCGGGTGATGACCGGGCCCGGATAGGCATGCACGACGGTGGCCGAGATGCCGAAATCGGAGAGTTTCTTCTCGATGAGCCGCGAGGTGTATTCCAGCGTCTCGGGCGACATCGTCTCGACCGTGGCGGGCGGCGCGTCCAGCAGGGCCAGATCGGGCAGAACCGAATCGTCGCCGTCGTGGCGGTAGACCGGCGCCGGCTGCGGTTTGGCCACGGTGGTCGCCTCCCGGATGGTCTCGCGCTGCATACCCACGGTCTGGCCCACATAGGTGGCATTGCCGCCCGGTGCAGGCGCAGGTCCAAAGGCGCCCGTACGCGAAGCCCCTGCCCGGGCACCAGCCCCCACCCGCCCGGCATCACCATGATCGTTGCCGGCATGGCCGCCGGCCGGGTGCACGCCGGCAAGGCGGCCACCCCGTACACGAGCGGCAGCCGCATCCTCTTCGTCATGCACGGCACCGGACCAGAAGGCCTCTTCATCGGCATCATCGGCAAAACCGGCAATCGTGGGCTCCCTCGCCCCATCGTGCCCGGCAGCCGGTGATGCACCGGCACGCCCGGCACCCAGCCCGGTCACCACCGAGACACGGTCGAGCAGAGAACCGAAGAGCCCGCCGCGGGACGACGTGCTGCCGTCGGCAGGGTGCGCATCCAGCCCATCCGCGTCACCCGCGTCACCAAAGGCCGGCACCCCGCCGCCTGCCGGCAGGGCGTCCAGTCCGGCTGGGGCTGCCGGCGCAAAACCGCTCCCCCCCTCATCACGGGCAGCGGCACCACGGCCACCCCGGCGCGCGACCGGGCCATCGGTGGCCAGCACATCCTCGATATCCCCG
Source organism: Lautropia dentalis (assembly GCF_003892345.1). Lineage (GTDB taxonomy): Bacteria > Pseudomonadota > Gammaproteobacteria > Burkholderiales > Burkholderiaceae_E > Lautropia > Lautropia dentalis. The sequence goes on along the minus strand of NZ_RRUE01000001.1, from coordinate 1,121,664 downwards.
GCCTCCGGACGGGCCGCACGGCCGGTCAGCCGGGCCGGGCGGATCAGCGGCGCACCGCTGTCATCCCCATCCAGATCCACGGTCTGCCGCGGCGCACCCAGCAGGGCGCCACGCTGCTGCGCAGCCTGCACCCCGGCCCGGCGGTCGGCCCGCACGGCCAGTTTCTGCCGTACCCAGGCCACACTGCCTTCCAGTGCCGCCCCGGTACGTTCGAACACCGACATCCAGGACAGGCCGGTGGCCAGGCTGAAGCCAATGGCGATCAGCAGCAGCAGCGCCAGCGTGCCCCCGACCGCCCCCAGCATCACGTGCACGGGGCCGGCCACCAGCGCGCCCAGCAGCCCGCCGGGCGCCAGTGGCAGGTCGGCCTGCAGGTTGTACAGGCGCGAGCCTTCCAGCGCACTGCAGCCGACCAGCAGCAGGATGAAGCCGATCCAGCGCTCCCAGGCAAAGCGCGCCTGGGGCACGGGTGGTTCGCTCTCCTGCCCGCGACCGGCACGCCCACTGGTGGTGCCCTTGCCGCTCGCCGTGACGGCCGGCATCGTGGCCGCCTGGTGAGCGTCGCGATGCAGCCGGCGATACCCGGCCAGCACGCGCAGGATCATGAAAAATGAGAACAGATAGGCCGACAATCCAAACAGATACAGGATCAGATCGGCAAACCAGGCCCCCACCCTGCCGCCCAGGTTGTGCACCTGGCGCGCCGTGACGGCATGCGACCAGCCCGGATCGACCGGGTTGTAGCTGGCAAGGATCAGGAAGAGGAAGATGGCCAGAAAGCACAGCACGATCCACCGTGCCTCCCGCAGCAGGCGGATGGCCCGCTGGGATAAACCGATGTGACGGCTGGCCCAGTGCTCCTGGGCGGTTGTCTGAACTGCTGCGCTGCGCGCCATCGTTGCCTCGTCCTCCAAAAAACAGCGGCCAAACCCCCGATCATACCGCCTTGAACGGGGATTGGCCGTCATGCACCCGCCCCGACAGCCCCGGCGACGGGTTGCACGGGATGGATTTCGGCTGTGTCCCCCTCAGACCAGATAGGTACTCAGCTTCTCGCGCAGCAGCACCCGGCCCTCGCCCAGCGGCACGATGTAGCCTTCGGTTTCCAGCCCCTTCATCACCCGCGAGACCATCTCGCGCGAGGCGCCGATCATCTTGGCAATCTCCTGGCGCGGCAGGCGGGTACGGATCATCCGCTCCTCGCCCACCTTCTCCGACATGTCGAGCAGCACGCGGGCCACCCGGCCATACACGTCGAGCAGGGCCAGCGTCTCGATCTTCCGGTCGGCCTCGCGCAGGCGGCGCACCAGGCCGGCCATGATGCGCAAGCACATCTCGGGGCTGGACATCATCATGGACTTGAAGCTTTCCTTGTTGATCGCCATGAAGTCGCTGGTATCGATGGTGATCACGCTGGCCGAACGCGGCGACTCGTCGATCAGGCTCATCTCGCCGAAGCACTCGCCCGGGCCGATCACGGCCAGAATCACTTCCTTGCCCTCGGTATCCGAACGCTGCACCTTGGCACGCCCCGACAGCAGGATGTACAGGGACTGCGACGGCTCCCCTTCCGTGACGATGACCCGTCCCTTGGGAAAATTGCGACGGACGCTGCCTGCCGCCAGCCGTTCGATCTGCGCTTCGGTCAGACCGGAAAACAGCGGCACGCGCCGCAGGAATGCGATGTTTTGCTCTTGTGACATGCGGGTTTCTCGAAAGTTCCGGGCAAAGGCGGATGTATGAAAGTTGAAAACACCGGCCTTCGCCATCAGTTGCATGCCGATAGCTTCTTATAATTTCCGTCCAGCGGTCGACAGGTCCGACATCTACGGGTTTCTGGCCGCCCGATGGTTGATTCTTTGGAATTTCTGCAACGATCTCCGCGTTGCCGGTCGCTTTCGCACGACAGCGCCGCCCCGCGGGGTTCCCATCCCACGAGGGCCCTTTCCCGATGAGCACCCCCCGCCACACCCGCCTGCTGATTCTCGGCTCCGGCCCTGCCGGCTACACGGCCGCCATCTACGCCGCCCGTGCCAACCTGAAGCCGCTGCTGGTCACCGGTCTCATCCAGGGCGGCCAGCTCACCACCACCACCGAGGTCGACAACTGGCCGGCCGATGTCAACGGCGTGCAGGGCCCCGAGCTGATGGAGCGCTTCCGCGCCCACGCCGAGCGCTTCCAGACCAACATCGTCTTCGACCACATCAATGCGGTCGACCTGTCGCAGCGCCCGTTCCGTCTCACCGGCGACAGCGGCACCTACACCTGCGACGCCCTCATCATCGCCACCGGCGCCTCGGCCCGCTACCTGGGCCTGCCCTCCGAGGAAGCCTTTGCCGGCAAGGGCGTCTCGGCCTGCGCCACCTGCGACGGTTTCTTCTACCGCAACCAGGACGTGGCCGTCATCGGCGGCGGCAACACGGCCGTCGAAGAAGCCCTCTATCTCAGCAACATCGCCCGCAAGGTCACCGTCGTGCACCGTCGCGACAAGCTGCGTGCCGAACCCATCATGATCGACCACCTGATGGAAAAGGTGCAGGAAGGCAAGGTCGAGATGCGCTGGAACAGCGAGCTGGACGAAGTGCTGGGCGACCAGAGCGGCGTCACCGGCATGCGCGTGCGCAACCGCGAAACCGGCGAGAAGCAGGACGTGAAGCTCTCGGGCGTGTTCATCGCCATCGGCCACACCCCCAATACCGAACTCTTCACCGGCCAGGTGGACATGAACGGCGGCTACATCAGGACGCAGGGCGGCGGCAACGGCAATGCCACGGCCACCAGCATCCCGGGCGTGTTCGCTGCCGGTGACGTGCAGGATCACATCTACCGCCAGGCCATCACCAGTGCGGCCAGCGGCTGCATGGCCGCGCTCGATGCCCAACGCTATCTGGAAAATCAGGCCTGACCTTTTCTTCATCCGGCGCGGAACTACGCCTGCGCAACGCCTTGTCATCGCATGGCCGGGGCCAGCGCGGAAACGACTGAATCCATAACGCGCTCCAGACCCGTCATGCCCGCCACCTGCCCGATGGGAAAGAAAGACAAGTCCCCTACTGCACCACCTGCCCCAGGCCCGGCCTCATTCCCCGCTCGTCTGGGGCTGGCCGATCTCGGCCGGGTGGCCAGTGCACTGAAGGCACAGGCTGCGGCCGAACGCGCCGCGGCCGAAGCGCGCCGGCGCGAAGCTGCCCGCATCCGGGCCGAGGCCGACATCTTTCTGAGGGAAGTGGCCGATGTTACGCCCCTGCCCCCCACGGGCCGGCGCGAGCCCGAAACCCGTCACCGCACACCCCGTGCCCGGCAGCGCGAAAGGGACGAGCAGGAAGCCCTGGCCCAGTCTCTGTCGGACGAAATCGGCATCGAACAGCTGCTGGAAGTGGACGAACAGCTGTCGTTCCGGCGCGCCGGCGTGGGGGCGGACGCCCTGGCCCGGCTGCGCCGGGGCGAATGGACCGTTCAGGCCCAGCTCGACCTGCATGGACTGCGCACCGACGGCGCCCGCGAGCAGGTCGTGTATTTCATTGGCCAGGCCCATCGGGCCGGCCTGCGCTGCGTGCGCGTGATTCACGGCAAGGGTCTGGGGTCCGAAGGCCGTCAGCCGGTGCTGAAGGACAAGGTGCCACGCTGGCTGCACCAGCAGCAGGAAGTCATCGCCTTCTGTCAGGCCCCGCCCTTTGCAGGCGGTGCCGGTGCGTTGCTGGTTCTGCTGCGTCAGGCCAGCAAACCGGGCGGCTCCAGCCGGGACACATCCAGCCGGGAGAGACCCGGACGGGCACGCTGAACCGGGGCAGAGCCGGCCCGTACACGGACCTTCGTCGCTGCGGCCCGGTCATCATGCCGGACGGCCGTTTCGCCAGCCCGGACCCAGACGGCTGCCTCGTCGATTTCGCCGGCCCGGACTCAGACGGCTGCCTCGTCGATCTCGCCGGTCCGGATCCGGATCACCTGCTCGACCGGCTTGACGAAGATCTTGCCGTCGCCGATACGGCCGGTGCGCGCCGCCTTGACGATGGCGTCGATCACGGCGTCCACGTTGTCGTCGGCCACCACCACGTCGATCTTCAGCTTGGGCAGAAAATCCACCACGTACTCGGCGCCGCGATACAGCTCGGTGTGCCCCTTCTGACGGCCAAACCCCTTGACCTCGGTCACCGTCAGGCCGGTGACTCCCACGCTGGCCAGGGCTTCACGGACCTCATCGAGTTTGAACGGCTTGATGATTGCCGTGATCTGTTTCATGCGTATCTCCGTCGTGTCATCGGGAAGGCGCGAATACGCGCCCAAAGGGGTTTCGCAGGGACGAACAGGTCCAAAGCACGCACCAGTCTGACCGAAAGCACCAGCCGGTACAAGGAAGTCCGGCACCCTGACCTGCCATCGGTCAGGCCCGGACATCCGTTCCGCCCGGTGCGCCTCAGCCCTGCCCCGTCACGTGCTCGCGGAAGGCCGTCGTCACCGGCTGCCGCCAGTCATGGCCAAAGGCCCGCGCCGTGATGTTCGGCCCGACCGGTGCCTGCTGGCGCTTGTACTCGGCCACCCGCATCAGCCGCAGCACCTGGGCAACCGCGTCGGCAGGCAGGCCCTCTGCAACCAGGCTGCCGGCAGAACGGTTCTGCTCCATCAGCCCGCAGATGATGCGGTCGAGCACGTCGTAGGGTGGCAGCGAATCCTGGTCGGTCTGGTCCGGCCGCAGCTCGGCACTCGGTGCCCGCGTGATGATCCGTTCCGGAATCACCGGCGCCTCCGGCTCCCGGTCGTTGCGCCAGCGGGCCAGCTCGTAGACCAGCGTCTTGTACACGTCCTTGAGGGGGGCAAAGCCACCCGCCAGATCGCCGTACAGCGTGCTGTAGCCCACCGCCGTCTCGGACTTGTTGCCGGTGGTCAGCACCAGCCAGCCCGTCTTGTTCGACACCGCCATCAGCAGCGAGCCACGGATGCGCGCCTGGATGTTCTCTTCGGTGAGGTCTTCGGGCAGGCCGGCAAAGGTCGTCGCCAGCGTGGCACGGAAGGCATCGAAGCAGGGCTGGATGGGCAGCACCTCGTGCTTCACGTGCAGCCGGTCTGCCATGTCGGCAGCGTCGGCCAGCGAGATGTCGGCCGTGTACGGCGACGGCATCATCAGCGTCCATACCCGTTCGGCACCCAGCGCATCCACGGCCAGGGCCAGTGTCAGCGCCGAATCGATGCCCCCCGACAGCCCCAGCACCACGCCCTGAAAGCCATTCTTTGTCACGTAGTCGCGAATGGCCAGCACCAGGGCCTGCCAGATTTCGGTCAGCCGGTCCGGTACCCGTGCCCGGGTTCCGGACAGCTGCAGTTCCCCACCGGGCACACGCCGGCACTGGACACACAGCAGATCCTCCGCCAGAGACTGGGCCCGGGCCACCTGCTCCCCTGATGCATCGAACACCTGGCTGGCGCCATCGAAGATGAATTCGTCCTGCCCGCCCACCAGGTTACAGTACACCACGGCCATCCCCGCGGCACAGGGCGCAGCCTGCAGCCCCGGGATGAGCTGCGTATCCCGGCCGGAGAAATAGGGGGCCGCATCTGCGCACAGCACCAGTTCAGCGCCCGCCGCCCGGGCCCGTGCACAGGCCTGGGCATCGAACACCTCGGCCCCAGTCATCAGCGCGCAGCGCACCCCGTCGATCTCGAGTACGGTAGCGGCGACCACCGGTTCGAAATAGCGGACATCGTTGCAGGCACCCGCGGCCGCAAAAACTCCCTTGCGATGTCGGGCCACCTGCTGCCCGGCACGGAAGGCACCAAGCACGTTGTAACGGTGCCCATCCTCGAGGGCCGGATACCCGACCACCCAGGTCAGCGCAGGCAGGCTGGCCGAAGCCTGCCGGATCCTGTCCAGCGCCGCATCGACCTGCTGCTGGAACGCCTCGCGGCGCAACGCGTCACCCGGGGGGCACCCCGTCAGCGACAGTTCGGGGGTGAGCAGCACCGCGGCACCCTGTTCGGCAGCACGTCTGGCTGCGTCGATGATGCGGTCGGCGTTGCCGCTCATGTCACCCACCCGCTGGTTCAGCTGGGCGCAGGCAATGTTCAGGCTCATCGGGCATATCCGGAAAGTCTCAGGCACGTGGGCAGATCACTTGGATTTTTTTCCGCGTTCGATGCCGTCCATGATTTCCTTCGTGGCGGCTTCCGGGCCTTCCCAGTCGCCCACCTTCACCCACTTGCCGGGCTCCAGCCCCTTGTAGTGCTCGAAGAAGTGCTTGATGCGACCCAGTACCAGCGGGTGAACGTCCTTGACGGTCTTCACATCCTTGTTGGTGGCCAGCAGCTTGTCGATGGGCACCGCCAGCAGCTTGGCATCGCTGCCGCCTTCGTCTTCCATGTTCAGCAGGCCCAGTGCGCGGCAACGGATCACACAGCCATGCACCAGCGGATACGGGGTCAGCACCAGCACGTCCACCGGATCGCCATCACCGGCAATGGTCTCGGGGATGTAGCCATAGTTGGCCGGATAGCGCATGCCGGTTGCCACGAAGCGGTCGACGAACAGGGCGCCCGTCTCCTTGTCCACCTCGTACTTGACGGGATCGGAATCCTGCGGGATTTCGATGATGACGTTGAATTCTTCGGGGACACGGCCCGGACCGACGCGATCGATACTCATGAATGTTTCCGGTTATCAGAAAAAGGTTGAGAAGGAGGCCGCATCCACCCAAAGGCAGGATGCGGCAGAAAGAGGAGCCATCAGGCCGGGCGCGAGAGATTGCCCGGCAGTGCATCGTCGGGAGTGGCCACCATGGGGGCATCCTCGCCGGAGGCGGCAGCCGTACTCCCAGAAGCCCCCTCCTGACGCGCGGAAGCCCCCTCCTGACGCGCAGCCTCCACCTCCTGGGCGGAAGCCTGCAAGGGGGTTCCACCCTGCCCCAGCGGCGCCGTCAGCGGATCGGTCAGATCCTGCAGGCGGGGCGCCGGGATGTCGGGCGGCAGCGGCGAGCTGCCCTGCCGGGCGGTGCCGGACTCCCCGGGCAGGGCCGCAGCCCCGCTGGCTTCCGGCAGCGGCGGCCGTTCGCCCAGCGCCAGCCGGGCCGCATACTGGTACTGCAGGGCCGCATCGGCCGCACGTCCCATCGACGACTGCAGCTGCGCCAGCGCCACCCGCGCCGACACGGAATCACCAGCCAGCAGCGAATCCACCAGATAGCCCTCGGCCTTGCCCCACAGACGCTGGGAGGCACAGATCCGGCCCAGCATCTCCAGCAGCCGCGGCTGCTCGCCATGGCGCAGACGCCACCGTTCGAGCTGCTCGAGCCGCTGGCGTGCCGGCAGTGCATCCAGCGCCGCATAGGCTTCCAGCGTTGCCTCGTCGTACTGGAAGTCCAGCAGATTGATGCCGATGCGACGGGCCTCGGCCGTATCGCCCGCGGCGGCCAGCGCCGTCATCGTCGGGCCGGCCAGCATGCCCTTCTTGCGCTCGTCCGCCGACAGCGACTTCCACAGCGTGTCGATGGCCTGGGCATTGCCCGCCCGGCGGGCCAGCAGCTGCCGATAGGCATTGAGCCGCAGCGCATCGGCCTCGGCCGGCGACAGGCGCCCCCGGCGCTTGAGCTGGCGCACCGTCTCGAGCACCTGCTCCCAGCGGCCGGACTGGCTGTAGCCCGACAGCGCCGTCTCGAGCGCTGCCAGCTGCTGCTCGCCCCCCACCGAAATCTTGCCGACGGCCAGCAGTGCCTTGTCCGGCTGGTTGTCTTCTAGGGCGAACTCGGCGCGCGCCATCAGGGCGGCCGTCCTGCCACCCCGTTGCGCGGCCTGCCGGGTCCAGTCGTCACGGCGGGCATAGTTGCCCAGCCGGTGGGCCGACAGCGCTGCCAGCAGCGCAGCCGCCGCGCCCTGGTCCTTGCGGTTGCCCTCGGGCGTATTGGCCAGCACGGCGGCCGACAGGCGCTCGGCCCGCTCGAAACGCCCCTCGAAGTGGGCCAGCACCGCATCCTGCAGCGAACGGCTGTTCTGCTGCAGGCGACGCTGTTCACGGAAACGGCGGATGCGTGCCGGCAGCCCCAGCGTACGGCCCAGAATCAGCAGCAGCCAGTGCAGCACCAGAAAACCGACGATCAGCAGCACCAGCAGCATGTTGCTGGACAGCTCGATCCGGTACGGCGGCCAGAACAGCGCCACGTTGCCATGGTTGCCCCGGAAGACCAGCGCCAGGACGACCGCGCCGGCAAACGCCAGCAGCAGCCAGATTGCATTGCGGATCATCAGAATCGCTTCTCGCTTTCGGCCCGCGCCGCCTGCAGCGCTGCCATGCTGTCGGACAGCGAGGGCAGCTTGAGCTGCAGGGGCTCGGATTTCAGTTCGGTCAGGATGGACAGCGAAGACGTCACATCCGGCTTCTGGCCGTCAAAGAAGCGGCCAATCGTTTCGGCACTCTTGTCCAGATCCTGCCGGAACAGCGCTTCGTTGCGGTTGAGCAGGTTGATGCGCGCGTTGAGCAGCTGCAGGCGCAGGCTTTCACGGACACTGCGCTTCTGGTCCGGTGCCAGCAGCAGCCGGTCGGGATCGTCGATGCGGCGAATCTGCACCAGGCTGTTGAACTCCTGGTGCACGGCATCGGCCGCGCGAGAGCCCGAATCCAGCAGCACCCGGTACCAGTGGCGCCATGTACCCTCGTCGGCCGCCGGCTCGTCCTGTGTGCCGGCATCCGCCGCACCATCGGCGGCCGCCTCGCCGGCAGCCGGCGTCTCCGCCGCAGGCGCCGGGGCATCCGGTTCACTCAGGAAAGGCAGCGTGTCCACCCGCGAGATCACCTCGTCCAGACGGGCCACCGAACGGGTCAGATCCACCTCGGGCAGTGACTTCAGCTTCTCGATGTCCTGCAGGATCACCCGGCGCAGGCCGATGGCCTGTGACTGCTCACTGTCGTTCAGCTGCTTCTCGGCGCCTTCCAGCGCCAGGATCGCCCCCTTGACGTTGCCCGATACCGCCAGATGCTGGTTGGCCAGCGTCAGCGCACGCTCGACCTCGGCCAGGCGGGCATCACCCCGCACCCGGGCCACGTCGTCGTACAGCGCCTGCAGCTGTTCCTGCTGCGCCGATGACTCGGCCACCCGCGTCTCCAGCGCATTGCCACGGCTCTGCAGCTGCTGCTGTGCGTCCTGCAGCTGACGGATCTGCGCCTCGAGGCTGGCGGCGCGGGACTCGGCCTCCTGCAGCCGCAGCGCGCTCTGCTTCTCCTGGGCCATGAGGCGCTGCTGCACGTACCACCAGCCACCACCGGCCAGCGCCAGCATGATCAGCAGCAGGAGCAGCCAGCTCCAGCTGCGCCGCTGCACATACACCGTCTGCGGCCCGGACGCCCTGCCTGCGCCCGCGACGACGGGTTCATCCTTTCCGGCACTGCCCTTCGCATCGGTGGCAGCCACCGGTTTTGCCGTGCCGGCCCCGGTCACGCTACCCGATGGTTTGACCGGTGCTCCCGCGCCAGCCGGACTGGCAGCGGGTTTTGACGGCGTGGCGGCTGCTGTCGCAGAACCGCCAGCCGACCTTGCCGTTGCGCCTGCGCCCGCCGGACTGTCCGACGGCTTCGCCGCAGTACCCGCACCGGGCGCACCACTGGCCGATTTTGGCGTGGGCGTGCTGCCTGCACCGCCCGCACTGGTGGCCGGCTTTGCCGGAGAACCCGTACCAGCCGCACTGCCAGCAGGCCGGGACGTGCCGGCAGCCTCCGAACGGGGCTGGGCCACGAAGGACGCCGGCGCCGGACTGGAGGCAGGCTTGCTCCCCGTGCCGGCAGCCGGCGGTTTTCCGCCACTGGCGGAAGAGGACTTCCCTGCCGTGCCCGGTGCGATGATCTTCGCGTCGCTGGCAGGGCTGCCCGACGATGCCGGGGTGCCGCGCTGCGGACTGTTTGGCTGCTCGGAACTCAAGACTTCGTATCCTCTAATAGGAAGGGTCCACCCCATGGGCCCTGAAAGGCACACGGCAACGGGGTACACACCACATGAAACGCCGCTGGCAGGCCCGGCCGGAAACCCGGCCGCCACTGCGGCCAGCGCCATCTATTCAATCACAGGTTCCCCGATTGTAGCCGTTCGACCAGTTGCTGCCGATCATGGTAGACCCGGAGGCTCGCGAACCCCGCCGCGCAAGCCACCGGCAGCAGGCGTTCATGCGGCACCCAGACAGGCTGCGACCGTGCCCAGCCCCGCAGATCGGCCGGCAAGGATGCCAGCCACCCCGCCACGGTCTGCAGCACCCCCGCCGATCCGGCCAGCCAGTGCAGCGCCACCTGCTCCCGGTCTGCCGCCACGGCATGCAGCGTCTCCCCGAACCCCGCCGGTGGCTGACTGCGCATCACCACCCGGTACCCCGGCCAGAAAGACACCGGCACCCCGGCAGCGCGCAGGGAACCGGCCCAGTCACGCCGGCCATCCGGCCGGCACAGCACCCTCACCTCGGCGGGACGTACCGCACCATCCAGCAGCATCTGCGCCAGATGGGCGGCATCCTGTCCGGGTGGCGGTGGCACCAGCAATACATCACACGGGTCGATCAGCATACGAAACACGCGTGCACTGCCGGCCCCCGGTACCGCTGCCCACACCCCAGCTGGCCAGGGCCGGCCTGCACGCTGCAGCGCCGCCGCCAGCAGGCGTACCGCCGCCGGGCTGGGCAGCACCACACACAGGGGGGCCTCAGCCGCCTGCGCAGCCGCCATGGCCTCCTGCCCTAACACCCGCAGTACCGCCGCATCCGGCTCGGCCACCACATCGAAGGCCGGCCACGCCCGCGTATCCATCCCCGCAGCCGCCAGCATCTGCTGCCAGTCGGCAGCCCCCGCCGCATCCTGCGTCAGTGCAACCATCACGCGCCGTGCACCACCAGCGGGCAGCAATCCTGATGTCAGGGCGCCATTCACCCCGGCACCGGCCCCAGCTTCGCCTGCAGTTGCGCCGCCACCCCCTCGCCCAGCGTCCGGGCCTGCGCCTCGTCCCCGATATCGGCCGTCTCGCACACCCGGGCGATGCGCCCATCCGGCCCTGCCAGCAGCGCATCCAGCTGCAGCCGGCCGGGTGCCACGAACTGGCCATAGGCGGCCAGCGGTGTTTTGCAGTTGCCGCCCAGCTGGCGCGACACGGCCCGCTCTGCCGCGGCAATCAGGGCAGCCTGCGGATCATTCAGAAAGGCCAGCGCCGCGCGCACCGCCCCGTCACCGGCACGGATCTCGATCCCCAGCATGCCCTGCCCCGGCGCCGGCAGGCTCTGTGTCACATCCAGATACTGCCGGATCCGGTGGGCCAGCCCCAGTCGCGTCAGCCCTGCCGCCGCCAGCACGACGGCGTCATACTGTCCGGCATCCAGCTTGCCCAGGCGGGTATCCAGATTGCCCCGCAGCGGCTCGATGCGAAAGCCCGGGAAACGCGCCTTCAGCTGGGCCGCCCGGCGCAGGCTCGACGTACCCACCACCGCATCTGCCGGCAGTGCCTCCAGCGCGTCGTAACGCACACTCACCAGCGCATCGCGTGGATCTGCCCGCGTCATCACCGCCGCCAGCTCGAACCCCTCCGGCAGCTCCATCGGCACATCCTTGAGCGAATGCACCGCCAGTTCGGCACGCCCATCCAGCAGCGCCACCTCCAGCTCCTTCGTGAACAGCCCCTTGCCGCCGATCTCGGCCAGCGGCCTGTCCAGAATCTGGTCCCCCCGCGTGGTCATGCCCACCAGCCCGACCTCCGTTTGCGGATAGCGGGCCTTCAGCAGCGCGGACACATGGTTGGCCTGCCAGAGCGCCAACCGGCTTTCACGGGTGGCAATGCGCAGACGGGTTGGAGCGGAATGGGCAGTCATGAGCGGAGGCAGGCAGAAGGGCCACAGGGTCGGGACAATGATTCTAGAGCATCCCGCCGGCCCCCCCACATACGCCAACGCCCCTCGAAAGGGGCGTCGTACGCATCTTCCTGGCCCGTCACACCGAATACGGGAACCCCCCTGGGAGCCCCCCTGCAAGGGAACATCGCATCGGGCGTATTGTCGCTGGCTCCTGCCAAACGGGCCATCCGGCGATGAAGGGGCAGAAAAACAGCGGTTATGTTCGGTCAGGAATTTTTCTTCAGCTCACCAGCCCCTTCACGATCGACCACTGGCGACGGCTGACTGGCAGACGGTCCGGCACCTCGCGCAGCACCACCTGCCAATACGGATCACCCGACTCGCCCTCGCCCGACGGCGAGACACGCTCGAAACCGGCAATCGACGGCCGCGCCACCAGCGCATTGCGGTGAATGCGCACGAAGCGGTCGTTGAATTCCTCTTCCAGCGACGTGAGCGACTCCTCGATCAGATATTCACGCTCGCGCGTGCGCACCGTGATGTATTTCAGCTCTGCCTTCAGGTACACCACCTGTTCCAGCGCCACCAGAATCACACGGCCACGCTCGTGCACCGACAGGTGGCGCCGGCGCGTATTGGTGGCCTTGACCAGCGCATTGATGTCCTCGACATGCTCGGACGGCACCAGCGTACGTGCCCGCATCAGCGCATGCAGCAGACGCTGCGCACGCACGGGTTTCAGCAGGTAGTCGAGCGCGTTGACCTCGAACGCATTGACCGCAAACTCGTCGAACGCCGTCACGAAAATGATCAGCGGCATCGGCTTCGGATCGGTACCATCACCCTCGGCACCCCGTGCCGAAATATGACGCGCCAGCTCGATGCCGGTCATGCCCGGCATCTGCACGTCCATCAGCACCACCTGCGGACGCTGCGATTCGATCTGTGCCAGCGCCTCCGGCGCATTGGATGCCTCACCAACGATTCGGTGCGGAAATTCGGGAGCCAGGTCGGCCAGCACCTCTCTCAGGCGGGCACGGGCAGGCGCTTCGTCATCAACGATCAGGATTGAAGTGGCGTCGGACATCTCGTCGTCGTCTCTCTTTGCGGTAGGGGAATTCGAGCAGCACGTGATAACGGTCGCCTTGCGGGCCGGTTCTCAGCTCGGCCGCCATATCATATTGCAGCTCCAGCCGCTCACGCACGTTCGACAGGGCCATTTGGTTGCCCCGGCGCGACGCACCTGTTGCAGAAAGGGGATTGTCGATCTCGACCCGCACCCTTTCACCCACCAGCGTGATGCAAATATTCAACACCCCCGTATCGGTACGCGGTTCGATGCCATGGTGCACGGCATTTTCCAGCAGCGGCTGCAGCAGCAGCGACGGGATCAGCGCATCCCCCGGCATGCCGTCGATCTGCCACCGAACCTCCAGCCGGGGCGCAAGCCGCAGCTTCTCGATGGCCAGATATTCGCGGCAGGTCAGTACCTCGTCATCCAGTGGCACCAGCTCGCGCGCATCCCGCATGAATACCCGGAACAGGTCGGCCAGATTTTCCAGCGTGCTCTCGGCCAGCTTCGGATTCGTCCGGATCAGCCCCAGCACCGTGTTCAGGCTGTTGAACAGGAAATGCGGCCGGATGCGTGCCTGCAGCGCCTGCAGGCGGGCCTCGTGAAACGAGGGGGCATACGCCCGTCCCCGCAGCCGGAAATACCGGTACACACCACCGGCCACCAGCACCGCACACAGCGCCGTGGCCAGGACTTCCTGCCAGAGCGGCGGCCAGTGCTCGCCCGGTGATGACGTACCGGCCCGCAGCATGTTGCCGATCACCATCTGGGTCCCCCCGGCAATCACCGCCGGAATCAGCAGCCCCCAGAACCACTGGTAGCGCTGCCGCAGTCCATTGACCGTCCTGCGTGCCAGGCAAAGCGCCAGCATCCCGATCAGCAGGGCAGGCTCCAGCGTGCTCAGCAGGTAAAAGAGCGTATCGACCAGCCGGTGCATGTCGAACCACAGGCTGCTGGATGCGGCCAGCATGGCCAGTGCCCCCAGATGCACCAGCACCACCGTCCGCAGGAACATCGCCGGCGTGCAGAACTCCGGAATCACCGGCGCCGGCGCGCCCTCGCTCTGCCGGCGCGTCTTCGGCACGACATCATCCGGCTTCCCGCCATCACCGGGCTTGCCCGCTTCGCCTGGATTGTCCGCCTGGCCCGGATTCCCGCCCGCGTGCATACCGGCGTCGCGCCCCCCTGCACTGCCTCCTGCACTGCCTCCTGCACTGCCCGCCGCACTGCCCCCAGAGGCGCCGTCCCCCGGCACACCGTCCCCGGCCATGCCGCCCGCAGCAGGCACCCCGCCCACCATCACCGTTTCCAGCACCTTCACCGGCCCGGCAGACGCGTGCAGCGGTGTCGTGGGGGGATCATCGTCCTGTCCCGCCCTTCCCTGCAGCGGCGTGGCGGGAGGCCCCTCCGGAGCGGCCTCCCCGGCCGGCGCCAGCCCGTCCCCGGGCTTGTCCTTATAATTTCCGGCAGTACCCATACTCTCACTCATCTCAGAAGACCCATCCCATGACCGGACAATTTGGCAACAAGGACAAGGCATGGTCGGCACGGTTCTCAGAGCCCGTCTCCGACCTGGTCAAACGCTATACCGCCTCCGTGGACTTCGACCGGCGCCTGGCCGATGTCGACATCCGCGGCTCGCTGGCACACGCGGCCATGCTTGCTGCGACCGGCATTCTGAGTGAAACCGATCTGGCGTCAATCCAGCGTGGTTTTACAACCATTCGTGAGGAGATCGCCGCCGGCCGCTTCGAATGGTCGCTCGACCTCGAGGACGTACACCTCAACATCGAGAAGCGCCTCACCGAACTGGTGGGCGATGCCGGCAAGCGCCTGCACACCGCCCGCTCCCGCAACGACCAGGTCGCCACCGACATCCGCCTCTGGCTGCGCGACGCCACCGACGAGATCATCGCCCTGCTCGCAGACCTGCAGCGTGCCCTGCTCAATCTGGCCGAACGGCATGCCGGCACCATCATGCCGGGCTTCACCCATCTGCAGGTGGCCCAGCCCGTTACCTTCGGGCATCACCTGCTGGCCTACGTGGAGATGCTCTCGCGCGACGCCGAACGCTTTGCCGATGCGCGCAGGCGCATCAACCGCCTGCCGCTGGGCGCCGCTGCGCTGGCCGGCACGAGCTTCCCCATCGACCGCGAGCGGGTGGCCCGCGAACTGGGCTTCGACGGCGTCTGCCAGAACTCTCTCGATGCCGTGTCCGACCGCGACTTCGCCATCGAATTCACCGCTGCCGCCAGCGTGCTGATGATGCACCTGTCGCGCTTTTCCGAAGAACTCGTCAACTGGATGTCGCCGCGCGTGGGCTTCATCGACCTGTCCGACCGCTACTGCACCGGCTCGTCGATCATGCCGCAGAAGAAGAACCCCGACGTACCGGAACTCATCCGCGGCAAGACCGGCCGTGTCTACGGCCACCTGATGGCCCTGCTCACCCTGATGAAGGGCCAGCCGCTGGCCTACAACAAGGACAACCAGGAAGACAAGGAACCCCTCTTCGACACCGTCGACACCCTGGTCGCCACGCTGCGCATCTTTGCCGACATGACGACCGGCATCCAGGTCCGTGCCGACCGCATGCGCCAGGCCGCGGCCGAAGGCTTTTCCACGGCCACCGACCTGGCCGACTACCTCGTCCGCAAGGGTCTTCCGTTCCGCGATGCCCACGAACTGGTGGCCCTTGCCGTGCGCGAGGCTTCCGATGCGGGCGTGGACCTGGCCGGCCTGGGTCTCGCGCGCCTGCAGGCCCTCAGCCCGCTGGTCGGCGACGACGTGCTGAACACCCTCACCCTCGAAGGCTCGGTCGGTGCCCGCAACCACATCGGCGGCACCGCCCCCGAACAGGTGCGCGCCGCCATCGGGCGCCACCGTGCACGGCTCTCCTGACGGACGCATCCATCCCCACATCGGCCCCCAGCCGTAGGCTGACAGGACGACATGTGCAGGCAGGCCCCCAGTCCACGGCGGCAGGGGCTTCGGCACATGTCACGGACTCACCGGCCCCTGCTCCCCTTTGGGCACGCAGAGCGATGCGGCAGGGCCGCCCCCCGGGACGGGCACACAATGTGTCGCCCCCCGTCCCGAAATCGGCACCATCCGTCGCCCCACTGTCGGATTCATGCCGAAGCGCTGCCTGTGACCACCCTTTGTCGGCAGGGTGACATTTCATCGGCCGGGAGGCGGCAGTTATAATCACGGGCTTCTACAGCCATTCCCGGATGAAGCATCGCCCCGCTGGCACGGCCCCGCCGCCCGGCATGCGCGCCCTGCCAGTCCGCATCGATGATCTCAGACACAGAACCCCCATCCCGCCAGCGCAGCGGCATTCCCGTTCTCTTTTCCTCACCCCGCCCCGCCTCCCGTGCGGCCCTCGATGACGCCACCGAAGGCAACAGGCCCCGCGTCACCGTCTGGGCCGGCGGCGGAACGGCCCGCCTGGCCAGTGCCGCGGCCAGCGGTCTCACCTCGGTCGGCATCGACGTCATCTCCACGCACGCATCGCGGAGACACTGATGGACGCTGCCCTGTTGCTGGGCCTGATCGTACTCAACGGTCTCTTTGCCATGTCGGAAGTGGCGCTGCTCACGGCCCGCAAGGCCCGGCTGCGCAGCCAGTCGGCCGAAGGTGACAGGGCGGCGGCTGCAGCCCTCGCCCTGGGCGAAGACCCGACACGCTTTCTCTCCACCATCCAGATCGGCATCACCTCCATCGGCATCCTCAACGGGATCGTCGGTCAGGCGGCCTTTGCCGAACCACTGGCCCGCTGGATGATCTCGCTGGGTCTCTCGAAAAGCTCGGCCGAATGGCTGGCCACCACGCTCGTGGTCGTGCTGGTCACCTATGTCACCATCCTCATCGGCGAGCTGGTGCCCAAGCGGCTGGGCCAGATCAGCGCCGAAACCGTCGCGCGCCTGGCCGCCCGCCCCATGGGCCTGCTGTCGCTCATCTCGCGGCCATTCGTGATGGCGCTGACCGGTTCGACCAACCTCATCCTGCGCAGCATGGGCGTCGATCCGGATGCCGTGCACAAGGTCACCGAGGAAGAAATCCATGCCCTGCTGGCCGAAGGTTCCGAATCCGGCGCCATCGAGCAGAGCGAGCACGAAATGGTGCGCAACGTCTTCCGCCTCGACGAGCGGCAGATCTCCTCGCTGATGGTGCCCCGCAGTGACGTGGTCTACCTCGACATCGAAGACCCGCAGGAAGAAAACCTGCAGAAGGTGGCCGAGCACGACCACTCGCGCTTCCCGGTCTGCCGTGGCGGCCTCGACGACATCATCGGCATCATCCACACCAAGCAGCTGCTTGCCCAGTCGCTGCGCGGCGAAAGCATCGACTTCTCGCAGAACCTGCAGGAAGTCCTGTATGTGCCCGAAACCCTCACCGGCATGGAGCTGCTCGAGAACGTCCGCAACTCCAACACGCAGATCGCCCTCGTGCTGGATGAATTCGGCGAGGTACAGGGGCTCGTCACCCTGCAGGATCTGCTCGAGGCCATCACCGGCGAATTCACCTCACCGGATGACGACGACAGCTGGGCCCTGCAGCGTGCCGATGGTTCCTGGCTGCTCGATGGCCTCATCCCCATTCCCGAACTGAAGGACACGCTGCAGCTGCACAGCGTGCCCGAAGAGGAAAAGGCCCGCTACCAAGCACTCTCCGGCATGATCATGCTGCTGCTGGGCCGCATGCCCACCACCGGCGACACGCTCGACTGGGAAAACTGGCGCTTCGAGGTGGTGGACATGGACGGCAAGCGCATCGACAAGGTGCTGGCCACGCCCATCGTCACGCCCGACAAAACGCCCTGCGACGACAGCAGCAGCGCCGCCGAACCCGACGGCCATCACCGCTCCGGCGATGACGACCCGCGCGAACCCGGCGAACGCACGGAATAGAACTCGAGACCATGAAAATGCCCGCATGATGTGGAACCATCCACATCATGCGGGCATTCTTCTGGACAGCCTCACTTGCTGCTGGCCATCCGCTTGGGCCGCCAGCCGCCGCCCAGTGCCTTGTACAGGTCGATGGTGGCCAGCAGATTTTCCAGACGCAGCTGCACGGCCAGATCCTGCGCCTGGAACAGCGTGCGCTGGGTATCGAGCAGCGCCTGCATCGTGTCGCTGCCGGAGCGGTAGCGCGACTCGGCCAGCCGCACGGCCTCGCGACCATGCACCAGCACCTCCTGGTGGGCTTCCTGCTGCTTCGCACTGCCCTGCAGCGCGTTCAGCGCATTTTCCACATCGCCCAGCGAGCTGATGATGGACGCACGGTAATCGGCCAGCAGCTCCTCGCGGCGCGCCAGCGACAGGTCACGCCCGGCGGCCAGCCGGCCATTGTTGAAAATGGGGGCCACCAGACCGGCCGCCAGGTTGTAGATGGGGTTGTCCAGCACGTCGCGCACGCGGTCGCTGCCCACCCCGTAGGAGGCCGTCAGCCGCACCGTGGGCAGCATGGCGGCGCGTGCCACCGTCACATCGGCATCGGCCGCGGCCAGACGGCGCTCGGCCGCCGCCACGTCCGGACGTCGCGTCAGCAGGTCGGTGGGCAGCCCGGATTCGACCGTGGGTGCCTTCATGGACGACAGCGACACCGCGCGCACCGTCAGCTTCTGTGGCGGCCGCCCCAGCAGCACGGCCAGCGTGGTCAGGCTCTGGTGCTCCTGCTGCTGGCGCAGCGCCAGCACCTGCCGCAGGCTGGCCACCAGCGTGCGCTGCTGCGCAGTTTCCTGCGCGGACGCACTGCCCACGCGGTAGCGGGACTCGACCAGCCCCAGCACCCGTTCGGCCGCGGTGAGGTTGTAGCGGGCAATGGCCACACGCTCGCGCCACGCTACCGTGCGCAGGTAGCTCTGCGCCGTGCTGGCCATCAGCGTGAGCAGCACGGCATCGTGGGCAAATACGGCCGCATCGCGCGAGGCCATGGCCGAAAGACGCGATGCACGTTTTTCACCCCATATATCAACCTCGTAACTTGCAGAAAGCCCCATTGTGTAACTGCGTGTAGTGGGCTCACCCACGTCCTTGTCGCGCGAGGCATTCACATTGCCCGTTACCTCGGGTAACAGGCTGGCCCCCGCCATGCGGGCACGTGCATCGGCCTGGCGCACCCGGGCGGCAGCGGCGGCCACGTCATAGCCACCCGACTGGGCCAGCAGCACCATCTCGATCAGCTCGGTGCTGCCAAAACGCTGCCACCACGAAAAATTGGGTACACCCTCGGGAGAAATCTTGACCTGATCGCCCCGCTCGCCCCAGCCGGACGGCATGGACACGCCCGACGACGTCTGTTCGACCGGCAGCGCACAGCCACCGAGGAGGAGTGAAGACACCACCATCGATACCAGGGTTTTCTGCCAGATATGCGTGTTACGTTTCATCATTCACTCCCCAATGCCACCACCGGATCCAGTCTCGCGGCCTGCCGCGCAGGCATCAAGCCGAAAAGCAAACCTGTTGCCAAGGCGCAACCGAATGCAAGCAGAATCGACCGCACAGAGAATATTACCGCGACATCCCACGCAATCAGAAACATTCCAATCAAAATTCCGATCAGAACGCCACCAGCCCCCCCCACCAGCGACACCACGGCCGCCTCGCTGAGAAACTGCCGCTGGATGTCACGCTGCCGTGCACCGATGGCCATCCGGATGCCGATCTCGCGGGTCCGTTCCTTCACGCTCATCAGCATCACGTTCATCACACCGAGCCCCCCCACCAGCAGCGAGATGCCCGCTATCAGCGCCAGAACCATGGTCTGGCGCTGCATGGCCTCCTCGTTCGACTTCACGGCTGCAGCGTTGTTGCTGATGTAGAAATCCTTCGTGTGGCGGGCCTCTTTCAGCGCCGCCTCGATGTCCGCCGCCGTCTGGTTCATCTGGTCCAGCCGGTGGATCTGCACCGAAATCGTGCTCAGATCCCGCTGGCCAAATACCCTTAGACTTCCTGTGGAATAAGGGATCAGCGCCACGTCATCATCCTTGGGTTCACCGCTGATCGAACTCTTCTCGGCCATTTCGCCAATGACGCGAAACGGCAGTCCGTTGAGCTGCACATACTGGCCAATGGCATCTGCGGCCGGAATGTCCGGAAACAGCCGCTCGCGCGCCACCTTGCCCAGCACCACCACCGCCGCCATCGACTGTTCGTCGGCCTTCGTGAAGAACATGCCCCGTGCCACGCGCCAGTTCAGCAGGTCCTGCGCGTATTCGTTGACGCTCCACACCTCCATCTGGCGGGAATGTCCCCCCGCACGCAGCACGCCGTCGCGCTGCAAAAAGGGCATCGCAAGGGTCACATTGGGTACGCCCAGCACCGTTTCCACGTCCGTCTCGTACAGCGTGCCGAGGCGGCCCGTGACCTCGTCCACATCGGGCACCACGTACATCCGGTGCGTGCCGTAGGCTGCCAGCTGTTTCAGCGTCCGGTCATTGTTGCCCTGGCCAATGGCCACCAGCACGATCACGGCACTCACGCCGATCACGAAGCTCAGCAGCGTCAGCATCGTCTTCAGGCGGCTGACCCACAGTCCACGCCAGGCGCTCTGCATCTGCGCCCCCAGACCGCGCCACCAGGGCACCGGCGTGCGTGCGGCACGCCGCAGCCGGCGCATCGTGGCCTCGATGGACGAGGCCGATGACGAAGCCGGTTTCGGGCTGCCCGCACTGCCGGCCGCCCCGCCTGTCATGGTTTGCCCGGCCGTCCTGGTTTGCCCTGCGGTTGAAGTTTGCCCCGCAGTTACCGTTTGCCCAGCGGTTGCAGCTTTCCCTGCAGTTACGGTCTGCCCGGCCGTGACGGTTCCTCCCGCCATGACGGCCTGCTCCGCCGCTTCGACCTTTCCGGCCCTGCCGAGCGGGTGGGACAGCACCGGCGGCGGTACACACTCGCCACTGTCTTCCACCACGCGGCCGTCATGGATGCGCACCACCCGGCGCGCCTGGTCCGCCACCTTCTGGTCGTGCGTGATCAGAATGACGGTGTGCCCGGCATCGGCCAGCTCATTGAGCAGCTTCATCACCTCGGCGCCACTGTGACTGTCCAGCGCGCCGGTCGGCTCGTCGGCCAGAATCACGTGACCGCCATTCATCAGCGCCCGGGCAATCGACACCCGCTGCTGCTGCCCCCCGGAAAGCTGCCGGGGCCGGTTGGCCACCCGCTGCGTCAGGCCCAGCCGTGCCAGCAGGCGAATGGCCCGTGCCATGGCGGTTTCGGTCTGCGTACCCGCATACACCGACGGCACCAGCACGTTGCTCATCACATCCAGCGTGGGAATGAGGTGATAGCCCTGAAACACGAAACCGAAGGCCTCGCGCCGCAGCATGGCCAGCGAATCGGGATCCAGCCGCGCCACATTGATGCCGGCAAAATGGTAGGTACCGGACGTGGGCTTGTCCAGGCAGCCCAGAATGTGCATCAGCGTGGACTTGCCGGAGCCCGAAGCCCCCACGATGGCCACGAACTCGCCCACCCGGATGCGCAGGGAAATGCCGTGCAGCACCGTCACCGGCGGTGCACCGTCAGTTCCCCCGTACTGCCGCCGTATGTCGTTCAGCTCGATCAGCACGGCGCCCGACGAAGTCTGCCCGCTCACCATCGCACTTTCTCCGAGTCTTCGGCAGGCTTCACACCGGTCACCAGCACGTCGCCCTCGTTGAGCCCCGACACCACCTCGGCCTGCAGCCGGTCACGCACACCCACCTTCACGGTGCGCTGCCTTTGCGAGCCATTCTCGAGAACCTGGGCCTCGAAGGTATTGCGGTCGGCCGTGGGCTTCAGCGCCGCCAGCGGTACCACCAGCGCATGGCTGGCCGCGGCCGACACGAAGAACACCCGTGCCGTCATCTGCGGCATCAGCGCGCCGTCGGCATTGTCCACATCGAACAGCGCCGTGTAGGCCACCACCTTGCCCGACGCCGGCTGGGCGCCTTCCTGCCCACCCGCGCCTGCAGCCGCCGTCACGGGCTTGTTGGGCGGCGCCGGCAGTACCTGCCGCAGCGTGCTCTCCCAGCGGCGCGGCTGACCCTGCGCGTCCATCAGGCCCATCGTCGTGAAATACACCGGCATGTCCACCTTCACGCGACCAATATCGGCCTCCGACACCTCCGCCCACACCGTCATGCGGGAAAGGTCCGCAATGCGCATCACCACCGGTGTCTGGTAGGCCGCATTCAGCGTCTGCCCTTCCCGGGCATCCAGTGTCACCACCGTGCCGGACATCGGCGCATAGATGCGCGTATGCCCCAGCTTCGCCTCGCTGCCCTTCAGGCGCGAGGCCGCGCCTTCGATCTGCGCCGTCAGGCTCTGCACCCGCGCCTGCGCAATTTTCAGGTTGGCCTCGGCCGTCTGGAAATCCTCCATGCGGGTCGAGCCATCCGCGGCCATGCGCCGCTGGCGGTTGACCTTCTGCTGGGCCAGCGTCAGTTCGGCCTGCCGCTCGGCCAGCTGCGCACGCAGACTCTGCAGGTTGGCGCGGTCTGTATCCACCTCGGCCTGCTGGATCGACGGATCGAATTCCACCAGCAGGTCGCCCTTTTCCACGTTGTCACCGGGCTGCACCAGAATCCGGCTGATCTGGCCGGACACCTGGGCCCCCACGTCCACGTAGCGCTGCGGCTGCAGCGTACCCAGCGCCGACACCGTACTCTCGATGTCCGTGCGATGCACCGTCATCGTCTCGAGCGTATCGGTGTTGCGGAAAAAGGCCCACCACACCGCCACGGCCTGCAGCAGCAGCACCAGCACCACCAGCACCACACGGCGCCGTGTGGCCGTACCCGGTCCACGCAGGCGCATGGCACGCAGCGCACGATCCGCAGAGCCGCCGGAACCATGATCGGCATGGGCGGGCGCTGCCTCGGTCACCCGGCCATGCCCGTGCCGGACGGCCTCCTGCCGTCCCACGTCGCCGCGCAAAGTGTCGGCATGGCGCGCCTCGGCGGCCCGGGACACATCGGCCCGGCCTGCCGCCGCGTGAGCACCATTGCCATGAGCACCATTGGCGTGACCACCCTGGGTGTGGGCACCCTGGGGATGCGCATCATGGGCATGACCCTCATCGGCATGAGCGACATCCGCCTGTGCGACATCCGCATGCGCAGCGTCTGCGGCGCCCGCCTCCGCAGGACCGGCTTCTGCAGGAACTGCATCACGGGCAGCGTCTGCGCGGGCTGCCTGTGCTCGCGCGGCATCCTGGCGGGCCGTACCGGTCCGGGATGCGCCGGTCTTCACCGCGGCGCTGGCCGCAGCGGAAACATCGGCACCCTGCACTTCGTCCCTGGCGTCGTCATCGACGCTGGCCGCTTTCTGCCTGCCTGCGCTGACCCGGTCGGCCTCCGCCCGCCTCAGCGCCTGCGCCCTGGGTGTCCCCTGGGATACCTTGTTTCTTGCCATCACACCCCTCCCCTGGCACTGGGTTGCAGATGTCCTGCATCCGCATCATGAGAACCTGAATTGCTCGTCGGCATTGCCACCTGAATGGCCTTTCTGTCAAAGGAATGGACAGCCTCACCGGAAGCTGCCGCCACGGTGCCACCGGGAGACCCGATCGACACCACCTGCCCGTGCGCCATTCGCACCAGCCGGTCGGCCAGATGGAAATAACGGTCATCGTGACTGATCACCAGCACGGTCTTGCCCATGGCACGCAGCTCGGGCAGCAGCTCGCCATAGAACGTTTCACGGAAAACCGGGTCCTGATCGGCCGCCCATTCATCGAAAACCAGAAAGGGACGGTCTTCCAGGCAGGCCACCACCAGCGCCAGCCGCTTGCGCTGCCCCTGCGACAGCGAACGGGTCGTGAACGCGCCGTTCCGGATCTGTACCTTGTGCTCCAGCCCCAGACGCGCAAGCCATGCATTGCCCCGCTCGTCGAAGGCCGGCGACACACCGTCCAGAATGCTGTCGAAGAGATGAAAATCGGAAAAAACTGCTGAAAACGTCTGGCGATAGTGGTCGCGGTCGGCGTCCGTGACCGGCACGCCATCCACCAGAATCTGCCCGGCCTCGGGCCGGTACAGCCCCACCAGCAGCTTGGCCAATGTCGTCTTGCCGCTGCCGTTGCCGCCCACCAGATACACCAGTTCGCCCGGTGCAAAGGCCAGATTCACCGGCCCCAGCATGAAGCTGCGGCTGTTCGCCTCGTTGTAGTACTGGTGCTCCACGCCCTGCAGCGCCAGCGAGCGGAAATGCCGCGCCTCGTGCGACCTCGCCACATGTTCCTGCTGCGACAGCCCCGCCACCGTGTCTTCCATGTGACGGGCGGAAATGATGGCCAGCTTCATCGTCGGCAGCGAGCCCAGCACCGACTCCAGCGGCCCCACCATGTACACCAGCAGCAGGGCAAAACCGGTCATCACCTGCACCTGCCCGGACACATCGCCCACCAGAACGAAGAGAACCAGCCCGATGAACAGGTAGATCAGAAACTGGTGCCAGACCGACGAGATGATGTAGATGGTCATGCCCCGCGAACGCTCGTGCTGCACCTGCCGGATGGAGTCGTACATGTGCGACTGCAGAAAACGCTCGCGCTTGCCCAGATGCAGCCGCAGCTCCTTGGCCCCGCTGAGCAGCCCGTGAAAGAACGCCAGCATCCGGTCCTGCGCCTGATCGGCTGCATCCAGATGCGCAGCCGCCCGTGCATCGGCCCGGTAATAGATCAGCAGCCCAATGCCGATGACCGCCACCGCCAGCAGGAAAATCCACCACGACAGCACGGCCATGTACACCAGCCCGCCCAGCACGATGGCCAGGTTGGTCAGCAGCAGCGGCAGCAGCCCGAAGAAATACTTGATGTTCTGGGTGTGCTCGGACATCGAGGCCTGCAGCCGCCCCCAGCCCGTCATTTCCAGCGAACGGTAATCCGCCTGGTTCACCTGGCCAGCCAGATAGATGCGCAGGTCGGCATGAATGCGCTGCCCCAGCCGCTCCAGCAGGATCTGCCCGGCCGACTGGAACACCATGGCCAGCACCGCCACCAGCGCAAACTCCAGCCCGAGCTGCGTCCGTTCGGACGCCGCAGAAGCCGAGATCACCTCGTTGATCAGCACCAGCATGCGCACGCTCAGCAGCCCCCCCGCCACGCTGAGCACGGCACAGGCCAGCAGCCGGGGCCAGAACTGCCCCAGCAGATACCGGAAAACAGGCCGGTTCCGGATGGCGGCTGCCGGCCCCTGCATCATCCCCCCGGTCACTGGCGCCCCCCGGTCGAGAGCACCACGCGCGACAGCACCCCGTCACGCCGGATCTGCTCTGCGGTAAACGGGAACGGCAGCCAGCGCCGCTGCGCATAGCGCACCACCGGTGCCACCACGCTGCCCCGCAGCGCTGCGTCCGGCATGCCGGTGCCCGGCGCCGTCACCAGGCCGCTGGATACCGCCGTCATGGCCTCCTCGTCCTGTCCATGGGCGAGCAGGGTACGGGCGTGCACACCGTCGTCGGCAAAATGCACCAGCTGCAGGTAGCTGTTGCCCTCGATGCCGCCCTCTTCGGCGCCGCTGTCGCAGAACACCATGAAATAACCGTATTCGTCACAGCCGCCAAATTCCGGCACATACCCGTCCATGGTGGACACCACACGCGTGGCCGACAGCGGCGCATCGGGCGCCAGCCCGGCCGTGCGCATGTCTTCCACGGCCTCGGCCATGGCCGCACGCAGCGGGGAACGGCGCAGTTTTTCACCGGCGGGGGCTTCCTGCAGGGGTTTGGCCGGATCGGCCGGCGCACCGGTCGGCACACCCGTCACGCCCCGTTCCGCCGCCCGCCCGAAGGCACGCCACACGGCCTCCCACAGCAGCGCCCCGCGCGCATCGGCATCGGCCCTGCCCGACCAGGCCGACAGCACCTCGCACGCGCGCCGAACCCCGGCCTGCGCACCTTCCTGCGCCGCACCGCTCTGCGGTGCCGCCTCGCCACAGGCGGTCTCCAGCACCGCCGCCCGATAGCGGCGGGCCGAATACGGTTCGGACGTCAGCAGCTCGCGCGCCAGCCGGTCACCCAGGGCGCGTGCCGAGCGGACCGGGCGTTCCAGCTGCGACAGGGCCAACTGCTGCCCGAAGCGCGCCCGCATCTCCAGCGTGTCCGGTTCGCCGCCCATCACGGCCGGAAAGCCCGTCAGCGGCGCATGGGCGTTGGTCAGCCAGTACGAATTGTTCATGTTGGCCACGTAATCCTGGCGCAGCAGGCCGGGCATTTCCTGCGCTGCCAGCCTGGCGGCGGCAGGATCCTTCGAACCGCCGCCCGGCAGACACGCCTGCCGGCTGCCGTCCAGCACCGGCAGGCCGATTTCCTGCATGATGGCCTGCATGTCGGCCCCCGGCACCACACAGCGCTGCACCCAGTCATCACGCTCGGCCGGCACGGCCCCCAGATCGCCATACCAGACCCGGCCCTCGCCACGGCCGATGGCCAGCGTATTCACCCAGGGCGAAGCCAGCATCTTGCGCTGGATGCCGATGAACGCGGTCAGCGAGCCGGCCTGGTTCCAGGCCAGGTACTGCGCAAACACCTGGTCGTTGCCGGCATTCACGTCGCGCAGCACGAAAGCCTGCCGGTCGGTGGTCTTCAGGGCCGGGCTCAGAATGCCCAGGCCGATCAGCGGCCCCATGCCGCTCTGGCGGAAGGTACGCCGCTCCGTGCGGATGCGCCCATCCTCGCCACGGACCTCGATGCTCACCTCACGCTGCGACAGGCGTGGCCGCGCCTCGTCCACCCGGTAGCGCGCGGGTTTGCCGCCCTCCAGCTGCAGGGCATACAGGCTGAAGCGGCGCGCCGTGGACACGGTGTGCGTCCAGGCCACCTGCTCATTGAAGCCGACCATCACCAGCGGAACGCCCAGAAAGCCCGCCCCCGCCACATTCAGCGTTCCGGGAATGGTCAGATGCATCTGGTAGAAACGGTCCGGCCCCGACCAGTACCAGTGCGGATTGCCGAACAGCACGGACTGTCCCTCACCGGTCACGGCCTCGCCAAATGCCATGCCGTTGCTGCCCAGCCACGGCGCATGCCCGATGCGCACACGCAGCATCCGGCGCAGCTCCTCCGCAGCCGCCCTGCCGGGCTGCGGTACCACGGTTCCGTCCACCGCCGCCGATGCCGACGGCATGTCCGGCGCATCGTCCGCAGGCGCAGCATCCACACCGGCCTGCCCGTCCACGGGCGCTGCCGCGGCTACCAGCGGCGCAATGAAATGCACCAGCCCGCCGCCCCACTGGGCGGCCAGCATCCGGCGAACCACATCCGCGGCCGTAATGGGCCTCACCCACGTCTGCTCCAGGCAGGCGCGGTGGTGCACCTTCGTACTGCCCTGGCGTGCCTGCTGCAGGTACTGGTTGTAACCGGCCGCGTAACCTTCGGCCAGCGCATCGAGCTGGGTGGGCTGATGCTGCTGCCAGCTGCGCACCGCGTCATGCGTGGCAAACGCGCGGAAGAAGAAATCCAGCTCCCGGTTGGTGGGGCGACCCAGCATGGAACTGGACGCCGGCCGGCCATCACCGCCAAATTCGCGCGAACGGCCGCCGGCATACGTCAGGAAACCCTCGGCCAGCGTGCACAGCGCATCTTCGGCCTGTGCATAGCCGATACCCCGCCCCAGATCGCGCCAGTTCTGCGCACGAATGTGCGGAATGCCATCGGTGGTGCGCTCGATATCCACCACCCCGGCCACCGCGGCTCCCTGGGGGAGCAGTACGGACAGCAGCAGGGGCAGCGTCAGGCGCCGGGCCCCGGAAGGCAGGATATTCAGCAAAGTGGCACGACGCATAGCACGGAAATTCAGTGGATACGCCCGGACATGCCGGCCAGCAGGGCCAGACCATGAGACAGCGCCGGGAACAGGCTCTGGTGGAAGTTCTTCCACCGCAGTTCGAGAATGGTGTCGTCCGGTTCGATGGGGGTAGACAGCACGTCCCAGAGCACGGGGCCGGAATCGATGCCGCCATCCACCACGTGGAAAGAAGCACCGGTTCGGTAAAGAGGCGTAACCGGCCGTGACTCCATTGTCTGCCAGTTCAACACCTTCTGGCCACGTGCGCCGTAAAGTGCATCAAGCGTTGCCGTGGCACCACGGCGCTCGTACGGCGAATCGGCCCGCGTGACGCCCGGATGGATGTTGAACACCCGGTTGTGAAACACCGCGCCAGGGCGCACCAGCGCATCCAGGATGAGAATCAGGCCATCCACCACCACCAGATCGGCCTGCAGCGCCAGCAGGCGCGCCTCCAGCCGGCGCTCGAATTCCGCCTTGCCCGCGGCCCGGCCGGCCGTATCGGCCGCAGGCAGCGCACGGTAGGACGAAGGCAGGTTCTCCATCAGGTCGCGCAGCGCACGCCCCTGTACCTGCAGGTCGGGCGGACAGATCCAGTGCTCGCCCTCACCGGGCGCAAACCCGTAGCCACCGACCTTTTCCATGTCCCGCGCATAGCCCGGCACATCGTCGTAGATCACGCCTGCCAGCGTGTAGTACCGGCCCAGCGCCGTCTGCTCCAGCTGCCCGACCAGATACTCCAGCGGGGACTTCATGTAACAGCGTTCGCCCCGACAGGTGACCCATTGACCGGCCTGATCGGCAGCGGCGTTGCGCAAAGACATCAGATAAACCAGCCGCTTTGCAGCCATCGACCCACCTTTGTCAAGATATCAACAATTGGCGACACATGCACCAACACCCGAATCAATTAGACGGAACGGGCCGCTTTTTGTTCAATATACGTATCTAAATACTACATCATTAAACAAAAATCGTGCAGATTCGTCCAGTAGTGACAGAGACTCCATGGGCCGATGCCTGCCCGGGGGGCCTCATCCCCTTCCTCATGTCCTCACAGGCCAGCCCTGACAAGGAGAATCCATGACCGTGCATGACGCAATCGGCGTCGGCTTCGGCCCTTCCAACATGGCCATCGCCATCGCCCTGGAAGAGCGCCTCCAGCAACGCCATCCGGGGCAGCGCGCCCGGGACGCATTCAACGCGGTATTCCTCGAACGGCAGCGCACCTTCTCGTGGCACCCGCAGATGCTGATCCGGGATGCCGACATGCAGGTGAGCTTCCTGAAGGATCTGGCCACCCCCCGCAACCCGCGCAGCCCCTACTCGTTCATCAACTACGTCCACCAGCAGGGGCGCTTCAGCGCGTTCTGCAACCTCAAGAGCTTCAACCCCAGCCGGGTGGAGTTCAACGACTACCTGACGTGGGCCTTCGACCAGCTGCGCGACTGGGCCAGCACCGGCGAGACCGTGACCGCCATCGACCCGGTGGTGGAATCGGGCCGCGTGACCCTGCTGGAAGTCACCTCGCACACGGCAGAGGGCGAACGGATCAGACGGCGCACCCGCAACCTGATCACCAGCCTGGGGGGCTCCCCCCGCGTGCCGGCGGCCTTCCAGCCGGCCATGGCCGATGCCCGGGTCTTTCATTCCCATCACTATCTGGCGGGCCGCAGCCGGAACCCCGGCGCGCGGCGCTACGCCATCATCGGTGCCGGCCAGAGCGCGGCGGAAATCTTCATGGACCTGGCCAGCGACGAAGCCAACCACGTCGATCTCGTCGCCCGCGCCTACGCCCCCCGACCGGCCGATGAAACCCCCTTCGTCAACCGAATCTTCGACGAGGAATTCATCGACCATTTCTATCAGCTGGATGCGGCCCAGCGCGCGGCCTTCCTCGAAGCCTTTCACCACACCAACTACGCGGCCATCGACGTGGACCTGCTGCATGCCATGAACCGGCGCCTGTACGAGGACCGGTTCCTGCATCCGGACAGGCTGCGACTGCGCATGCGGCACGAGGTTTCTGCCGTGGTGCCACGTGCAGACCATGTGGAACTGGTGCTGACCGACCTCAACACCGGCCGCCAGTACCAGCAGGCCCATGACGCCGTCATCCTGGCCACCGGCTACGAGCGCTCGCTGCACCAGAAGCTGCTGGGCGAGATCCGGCCGTACATCACCGATTTTTCGGTGGACCGCCACTACCGGCTGAAATCGGTGCGCGAATTCGAACCCACCGTGTTCGTGCTCGGTTCCAACGAAGCCACCCACGGCCTGAGCGACACCCTGCTGTCGGTTGCGGCCATCCGCGCCGGACAGATTGCCGACACGCTGCTTGCCTCGGCCGGACAGTTCGATGGTCCGGACAGCCTCCCGGCCGCTTCATCCGCCTCCAGACAGCACCATGCCCGCCATGAATCCGAAGCCTCCCCATCCCTCTGAAGCCGCGCAGCTTGCGGAGCGCGTCCGTGCCGTGCTGCCGCAGATCGGGGCCCGGGCCGCGCAAACGGAACAGGACCGCATGGTGCCCGCAGAAAACATCGCCCTGCTGAAGGCAACCGGCCTGCACAGGGTGTTCCTGCCCAGGGCCTACGGCGGATACGAAGCCCCCCTGCCGGTACTAACCCACTGCCTGATGGACATTGCCGGCGCCTGCGCCAGCACCGCCTGGGCATTTGGCCTGATGTGCACCCACCACTTCATGCTGGCGCATTTTCCGAAGCGGCTGCAGGACGAGGTATGGCTGCACAGCCCGGATGCCACCGCCAGCAGCAGCATCGCCCCGCTGGGAGAGCACGAGGAAGTGGACGGCGGCATACGCCTGTCGGGCCGCTTTGGCTGGAGCAGTGGCTGTGACCACACCGAATGGGCCATCGTGGGCGTGAATCGCCCGCAGGCCGACGGCAGCAAAACGTACTGCCTGGCCGTGCTGCCACGGCAGGACTACACCATCGACGACGACTGGGACAGCGCCGGCATGGCCGGCAGCGGCTCCAAAACCCTCGTGCTGGACCAGGTGTTCATCCCCGACTACCGCATCCAGCCCATCGACGACATGCTGCGTGAAGGGAAATCGGCCGGAATATCCGCCCACCCCGACAGCCGGCTCTTCCATGCGCCGTACCGCCCCTACTTTGCCAGCATCTTTGCCGCCATCGGCCTGGGTATCGCGCAACGGATGCTGGACCTTTTCGTGGAAAAAAACCGCAATCGGCGGCACGCGTACAACAGTATCGCTGTTGGTACGCAGCATCACATTCTGCAGAAACTGGGCCAGTCGGCCCACCAGATCCGTGCCGCGCGCGCGCTGATGGAAACCTCGTGGCTGGACCACCAGCAGCACGCCGAAGCCCAGCGTTACCCCTCGCAGGAAACCGCCGTGGCCTGGCGCACCGACCAGGCTTACGCCGTCAACCAGTGCGCCGAGGCCGTCAACCGGCTGTTCATCGCCTCTGGCGCCTCGGCATGGCCGCACAAAAACCCGCTGCAGCGGCTTTTTCGCGACATGAACATCACCGCCGCCCATGCCTACACCAACTACGACCTGTGCGCCGAAGCCATGGGACGCGAGCTGATGGGGCTGGCGCCGGACCCCGCCGTTGCACCGGCGCCCTGAACCACATTGTCAAGTTTCATGAAGTTTGAGAAACATTTGCGATCATCTGGTTACGTTTTGCAGGTTGCCAATCATATTGATACGCATATATGTTAGGTCTGCAGAGACCACAACTATGTGTTAAACGCCCCTCGGGACGGGGCCCGTATCGGGATCTGCGCCGGATTTCCCTTAACTCTTTTGCTCAAGGAGATGAGCCCACATGAAACCTAAGCATTTTTCCCTCAGACCGCTG
Organism: Lautropia dentalis; assembly: GCF_003892345.1. Classification (GTDB taxonomy): domain Bacteria; phylum Pseudomonadota; class Gammaproteobacteria; order Burkholderiales; family Burkholderiaceae_E; genus Lautropia; species Lautropia dentalis. The sequence goes on along the minus strand of NZ_RRUE01000001.1, from coordinate 1,090,164 downwards.
GTCGTCAGCCTTGGCGCGTGTGGGATTCTGTTCTCCGGAAGCGGCATCCACGCCCAGGAAGTATCAGATGATGGCGCCATCCGCGCCACCAGCGACGATGGTGCGATTCGTGCAACGGGTGACGACGGTGCCATTCGCGCCACCGGCGATGACGGCAGCAGCGGTTCCGGCCTGAAGGTCAAGGCGGCCACGCTGCCGGAGATCAACGTGACGGATCGCAGCCGGGATGTGAACCAGGTGAGTGGGTATGTGCCGACCAACTCCTCGGCGGGCACGCGGACCGAAACGCCGATCAACGAGATTCCCCGCTCGATCAGCGTGATTGGTGCCCAGCAGATTCAGGATCAGAATTCCCGCAGCCTTTCTGAAGCCATGCGGTATATGCCAGGGGTTTCTTCCGGAAACTTCGGTGAGGATCCTCTAGGCGACTGGATCCAGATGCGCGGCTTCGGTACCCGTGCCTTCCAGGATGGGATTCCTGACATCACTGATACCTCTGAGAAAGGGGACGTAAGGGACGAACCTTTCCTGTATGAGCGGATGGAAGTGCTGCGTGGCCCAAGCTCGGCACTCTCTGGTCACAACAGCCCGGGGGGGATCATCCACCTGGTCAGTAAGCGTCCACAGGCCACCAAGTTTGGCGAACTGAACGTCAGCTACGGAACCTACGACACAAAACTGATGTCACTGGACTCCACCGGCCCACTGGACAAGGATGGCCAGTGGCTGTACCGGGTGATAGCCTTGGGTAGCAAGGGTGGCGCCCAGGTACACCACGCCAAAAGCGAGCGCGCCGTCTTCAAACCCATGCTGACATGGGTTCCCACCGCACGTACCAATATAACGGTATTTGCTGAATATCAGCGTGACTACAACAACACCGTGCAGGGGTACCTGCCGCGGCTGGGCACCCTTCAAAACCGCGCCATTGGCAAGATCTCTCCCCGCCTGTTCGTCAGTGAACCTGATTTTGATCGCGCGCGCGGCATTCGGAAACGTGCGGGCTGGGAGGTGAACCAGCAACTCAGCGACAACTGGAGCATGCGTCACCATCTGCGCTTCGCCAAGAACGAGCGGATTCTGAATACCATGTATCCCAACTATTCACTGATGGATGAGGTCTGGGTAAACGAAGATGGCGAGGTTGACATTGAAAACGGTCAGTACATGCAACGTACCTTCAGCCATGAGTCAGGACGCAGAAACTCATTGACTGGAGACCTTCTGTTCCAGGGCCATTTCAACACGGGAAGCATGAAGCACAACGCGTTGATTGGTTTTGACATGAACAACATCCATGGCACCACCAGGTCTATGGAAGCGGAGGCGACACCTCTCAACGCCTATGACCCTGTGTATGGGGGTTACGAGTTACCGGATCTCTCTGAGATTGATCCTCAAACCAAGAAATTCAAGGCATACGGTATAACACTTCAAGACCAGGTCAAGCTGACGGACGCACTGTCCATTACTGGTGCGCTGCGCTATGACCGCGTGGAGCAGAGACTCACAAGCCCCGGTCAGGAGAAAAATGCCGTAACCAAACAGAACGACCACAAAGTCAGTCCCAACATCGGTGTGGTTTGGGATGTCGGTGGAGGCGTTTCACCGTACATCAATTATGCGGAATCGTTCGAAGCACAGTACGGCACCAGGCTTGCAGATGGAGGACTTGCCAAACCCACTGTCGGAAAACAAGTTGAAGGCGGTGTGAAATGGCTCTCGCCCGACAAACGCATTCTCCTTACTGGCGGAGTGTTCAACATCAATCAGAAGAACGGCGTTCTTGACGACCCAAATAACCCGGGCTACAGCATCCAGAATGGCAAAATCAAATCCAGAGGCATTGAGCTTGAATCCGCGTTCAATCTGAGAACGGTGAATCTTATTGCTCAGTACACCTACAACCGCGCCTATAATGCGGTTGTGGATGAGGCAACAGCAAATAGCCTCAAAGCTCAGCTCCAGACAATTCCAAAACACACTGCGGCCATTTCGGCAACCTATCGCTTCAGTGACTTTGGTCTGCCCAATCTTCGCGTGGGCGCAGGCGTCATCTACAAGGGCGAGATGGGCGACGGGTCCAACGACGGCGTCAAAGTTCCGTCCGTGGTTACAGGCGATCTAATGGCGAGCTACGAGGTCAACAACGTCACGTTCGCGCTGAACGCCAACAACGTGAGCGACAAGAAATATGTCGCCTACTGCAGCAGTGGCGGAGACTGCGGCTGGGGATCACGCCGTCGTATTACCGGCACGATCACGTATCGCTGGTAAGCATACGTTGTCATGAACCGCAGCACTCCCGCGCGAGAGTGCTGAAAACGCCGGTTGGCCAACTTGGCTGCCGGCGTTTTTTATTGCCATAAGCAAACCCGGCATCTTTTCAACCACCACTTATACCAGAAAACTATTGACGAATTGATACGTTTTCGTATAATTGAAACGCTCAGCAGTTAAACCTTCATTCATACAATAGGGTCTTCGCGGATCAGTGTGGATGACCTGGAGGGTGGAATCGGCGTTTGATGCCTGAAATCAAGGGCTTTACAGCGCAGATGATGATGTCGTATCGTGTATCGACACTGGATCGAGGTGCTGTGCATGAAAACAGGTCGCAGTCTGAGGGAGCTTTTGTCCGTTCCCGGCTTCGTGGCATCGGCGAAGTTGAAGGGAATCTTCGGGGACCCCAAGGCGAGAGTCGTGCAGCTGAGACGCCGAAAAAAACGGCCATTTGCTCAAATTGCGGGCAGCGCTGCCGGGGGCGTTACGACCAGCGGAGGTGCCGTGTGCGGGATCTTCGGGTGGCAGACTGGGTGGTGTACCTGGAGTTCGAACGTTGGCGGGTACGGTGTTCGGGGTGCGGCGGCGTGCATGTAGAACGGCTTGACTGGCTGGCGCAGAATCCACGCTATACCGAGCGCTTTGCGCTGCATGTCGGCAGGTTGTGCACGAGCATGAGCAACAAGGCCGTGGCAGAGCTGGAGCGGCTTCACGACAGCACGGTGAAGGATCTGTCGAAGCTGTACATGCAGGAACAGGTTCGTCGTGCCGGTCGGCTCAGGCCCAGAGCGATAGGCATCGATGAGATAGCGGTCAGAAAGGGGCATGACTATCGCGTGGTGGTCAGTGATCTGGACCAGGGCAGACCGATATGGATGGGCGGCAACGGACGCACGCAAGCCGATGTGGAGCAGTTCTTCGCCCAGCTGGGGAGCAAGGCAAGCGATGGCATCGAGCTTGTGGTGATCGACATGTGGCGCCCGTTTCGCAACGCGGTGCGCGACAAGGCTCCCAACGCAGCGATCGTGTTCGACAAGTTCCACATCATGCGGCATCTCTCGAAGGCGCTCGATCAGGTCAGGCGCGACGAGTACAAGCGTCTGCAAGGCAAGGACAGGTCGTGGATCAAGGGGCAGCGCTATACGCTGCTGTCGGCGCAGGAAAACCTGACGCTGGAAGGCCGGCAGGCACTCAAGAAGCTGCTGGCAGCCAATCGGCGGCTGAACACGGCCTACCTGCTGAAGGAGTCGTTTGGGCAGCTGTGGAGCTACAGAACCGAGCGCGGTGCCAGGGCGTTCTTCGAGCGCTGGAAACAGAGCCTGCGATGGCAGCGTCTTGAACCGTACCGAAAGTTTGCCGAAATGATAGAGCGGCACTGGGATGGCATTGCCGCCTACTGCCGACCCGAGAACAAGGTCAGCCTGGGGATGGTGGAGGGGCTGAACAACAAGATCCGGGTCATTCAGCGCAGTGCTTACGGATACCGGGATGAGGACTATCTGAGGCTCAAGGTCATTGCCAGTTTCCTGCCCCCGCTACCCGAAAACGCCCGATTGCACCCACACTGATCCGCGAAGACCCATACAATATAGGTTTGTTGCTGGAGCATGACTCTTCATTTCACAGGAGAAAATCAAATGAAGAAGCTTATGACAATTGCTGCCATGCTACTTCTGGCAACTTACAATGCACACGCCACCAGCAACGGAGACAACGCACTAGAAAATGCCTATGCTTCAGAACAGAAGATATCACTTCCTACGCTGGGATTAGGCAATATTGTGACCCCTCCAACCGCAATTCAACCAATGCATTACAATTCATGCATATTGCGAGTAAGAGCAATGCCTGGTGGTGAAAAAAGGGCTGGGGCACGCGACTATTGCCGTAGGGCGCATATTGAGTACATGAAGCTCCGTCGAAAATAAGTCGCAAACGGTTGTCAATTACATTGTTCAGCCCCTGCGCCAAAACAGCTATCCACTTAATGCAGGAGGACACCTGTTTTGGCGCGAATGGAATGCAATGCTTGAACCATAAGTTGATGAGTCAGCCCTGAACAACCCAGAATCCGCCAGCCAGCCCGTCGTTGAACGGGCTCCTGGGGTGAAAGTCAAGTTGTTCGATGGATCATGCAGCCGTCTGTCCGTTACTGCACGGATTGGTGACTGCCTGAGCCACGCTGCCACGCTCCGGGTTGAACGTGACTATCGTGATGGGTTGTCAGTTGCGGATGTTGCCTGACCAGCGTAATGGTGTCTGGCTACGCGCCGTCTGGTACAGACGGTGCCGGGCCTGCAAAATGTCCACATCCAGCTTTCATGAGATGGATATGATGTCCCTTAGCAGAACTTCCGACCGGATGATACCTGCATGATCTTCTGACAGAACCCTTTCTGTACATGTATCGCTCTTCATCCATCCCGTAAACGCGCTTGCGTGCTCGGAACGTGCTGCCCCCGCCCACCAGATGTTCATGGACGCGCGAATATGAACGCCTTCGCACGGAGCATTGCTGGCCTTGTGCAATTTCCATGAAGCAGCAAACAGGTCGGAAAGTTCCCCGCTTCCCAGCTGAAGTTCTTTTCCGTCCATATCCTGGCCGTCAGGCAAACGGGGAAGCCCTAACTTCCTGACGTGCTCCGTCAAAGCCCTCACCCATTCAGCGGTGAAGGTCTCATCTCCCAGATTCCTTACCTCATCCAGCCAGGCAATCACATTCCTGTCGCAAAGCGCAGTATTCGCCCCCTCCTCAGAAACCAGGCTTTGCACATACGCACGGACGAAATCGACGGGCGAAATATCTTCCCGATCCAGTGACTGGATATACGGATCGATTGCCCCCACCCAGGCAACCTCTCGTTCCTCGTCTTCCAGCACCTTTGCGATGAGTGGCGCCAGCGCACCACCCAGTGACCAGCCAGCAACTCTTACGGCGCCCACTGGCTGGATTTTTCTGATGGTTCTGGCGTGCAGATGGGCAATCTGCATCATGTCACCCGGCACACGAGCGGCATCCAACGAAAGCCCTATGACGGGACATTTGTCCACCAACGCCTGTGCCAGCGTCACGTAATCCAGCACACTGCCACGCCCCTCATGCACCATGAAGAGCGGTGCTGCGTTCGGCACGGCGCAGCGATTGAGGCTTACCGCCAGGCGTTCGAGGCCGTCCGCATGCAGCCGGGAGTATTCGTGTCCATGGCCATCTTCGGCCACATACCCCGCAATCGTCTGGGTTTTCAGCAACCGCGCCAGACTGGCCTCCACAGCCAGGCCGCTGTTCTTGATTCTGCCAACGAGCGTCAGCGCAAGCAGCGAGTGGCCGCCCAGCTCGAAGAAATTGTCGTAACGGCCCACACGCTCGATACCCAGCACTTCGGCCCAGAGCTGCGCGAGCTGCGTTTCCAGTTCGCCTTCAGGGGCCTCGTACGCATCACCAGCGTCGAATACCGGTTCGGGTAGTGCCCGACGGTTGATCTTGCCGTTGGCGTTGAGCGGCAGCCTGTCCAGCACCGTAATGACGGATGGCACCATGTAATCCGGCAGTGCCGCCTTCAGCATCTGACGAATGACGGCTCCGTCCAGTATTCCGGATACACCCTGATGTGCCGCACCCGTGCCTTCCGGCACATCACCAGACACATAGCCCGCCAGCTGCGTGCCCTGCGAGGTTTCGCGTGCCACCACCACGGCTTCGCGCACGCCGGGCAGTTTGAGCAGCTGCGATTCCACCTCACCCAGCTCCACCCGGAAACCACGTACCTTGATCTGGTCATCGATCCGGCCCAGATACTCCAGCTGGCCCCGTTCGTTCCAGCGCACGATATCGCCAGTGCGGTACAAACGGCTGCCGGTTCCATGGATAGTGCCATCGCCTGCTGCACATTCATAACCCCCGGCATCAGCACGCTGCTCCGTTCGAGAGACATAGCCTTCTGCCCCCTGAATCTGCTGAGACTGCGTGAAGTCATCAACAAACGGATTGGCAATGAACCGCTCGGCCGTCAGCTCCGGCCGGTTCACATAGCCGCGTGCCAGCAGCTCGCCACCGATGTACAGCTCCCCCACCACGCCCATCGGCACCGGGTTCAGATTGCCATCCAGCACGTGCACCTGCCGGCCCGGCAGTACCTCACCAATCGGCATCTGCACCGGCAGCGGCAGCTTTCCGTTCACGAAGGGTGCGCAGTCCTGCACCACCGCTGTTACCGTCGCTTCCGTCGGACCATAGGTGTTGAGCAGCCGGATGTGCTGCATCCCGGCACGGCGCCATGCGCCGATCACTTCCGGTGGCATGGCCTCGCCGCCGGCATGCACCTGCCGCAGCCGGCCGTAGTCCTTAACACCCCGCTGGGCAAAATCCTGCACCAGCAGTGACCAGTAGGCGGTAGTCAGGTCCACCACCGTGATGCCATCGGCCAGCAGGTGCTCGTGGAAGGTCTGGCTGTCCCAGATGTCCCGCCCGCGAATCACGATGCTCGCCCCAGCGCTCAGCGGGCCAAACACCTGTTCGACGAAGCCGTCGAAGTTCATCGTCGAGAACTGCAGCATGCGCTCGGCAGCCGTCAGCCCAAAGAAGCCGATGGAGACTTCGGCATGGGCCGCCAGTGCGGCATGGCTGATGGCCACACCCTTGGGCATGCCGGTGGAGCCCGAGGTGTAGATCACGTAGGCCAGGCTGTCGGGGGCAAGTGTCACGAACGGGTTTTCGCTGGACGCATCTTTCCCGATTTCTGCAATATCCAGCAGCCCGACACCCTCCACCCTCGGCAGCGCATTTTGCAGATGTGCCTGCGTCAGCACCCAGCGCAAGCCGCTGTCGTACATCATGTGCACCAGACGGTCTGCCGGATAGGCCGGGTCCAGCGGTACATAGGCACCCCCCGCCTTCTGGATGGCCAGCAGGCCGATGATCATCTCGGGTGAGCGCTCCACCGCGATGCCGACGCGCGTGTCTGCGCCCACACCGAGGGCGATCAGCGCATGGGCGATCCGGTTGGCGCGGGTGTTGACTTCCGCGTAGCTCAGCGACTGCCCCTCGAACACCAGGGCCACGGCATCGGGCGGTTCGGCCGCATGGGCTTCGAAGCGGCGGAAGGCAAAAGGCAGCGCGTTCAGTTCGATTTCACCGAATCTGCCAACCGTCCCGACCGCAGCGGCCGTACCGGCCAACCCATCTGACTCAGCCGATTTTTCCGCTTCGGCCGCAGCATTTCTGTGCTCTGCTGCCACCCCATCGATGTGCGAAGCGATAACGCTACTGCCTTCGCGCATGCCATGTCCCAGCACGGCCAGCCGCTGCGCTTCTACTTGCGGCAGCACCGACAGCTCGGCCAGCGGGCGTGTTTCACCACGCTCAAGGCGCTGCACCAGCGCTTCCACCGCCTGCTGCATGTACCCTGCCATACGCGCCGCACCGATGCGCAGATCGATCTGCGGCACCAGCGTGAACCCATCGCCCGTCTCGTCCACCGACAGGTCGAACGGGTAATTGGTACGCTCCTCGCCACCCAGCACGCTCATGCCAGCCCAGGCCTGATCCTGCCCGTCGGCATGGCTGTCCGGCGCCATGTAGCGGTAATTCAGCAGGGCCGTGAACAGCAGGGCACCAGCCGGCACACGGCTGCAGCGCTGTGCAAGCGGCAGACTTGCATGTTCGTGCTTCAGCAGGGCCGCCAGCCGGCCATGCGTGGCTTTCAGCGCTTCCTGCGCCGAGGCGCGGCCCACATCGATGCGTACCGGCAGCGTGTTGATGAACATGCCCATGGCCTGATCGGCACCGGCCACGCCCCCCATCCGGCCAAACAGCACCGTGCCGAAGACGGGATTGTTCTGCCCGCTCGTGGCCGACAGCACCAGTGCCCAGGCCAGATGGAACACGCTGGCTGCGCTCACACCCTGTGCGCGCGCCACCTGCCGGATCCGTACCGACAGGTCTGCCGGCAGCGGATGGTGAATTTCTTCGACCGTGCTGCCATCGCCCATCACGTCGAGAATGCCGAAGGGAGCAGTCGTTTCTTCGATATCCCCCAGCATGTCGGTGAAGAAGGCTTCGTGCGCAGCCTCGTCGGCACCCAGCACAGCCTGTACCACGAAATTGCGGAACGGCACCACCGGCGGCAATTCGCTGCTTCGGCCCTGCTGCAGCAAACCGATCTCGTGCACCATCCGCTCCAGCGTGGTGTGGTCGCTGATCAGGTGGTGCGAGGCCAGCTGAAGCAGCCAGCGGTCGTTGGCTGCATCCTGCGCGGCCAGCAGGCGGATCATCGGAGCCTTGCGCACGTCGATGCGGTGACGCGTCGGGTCGATCAGGCTTTCCAGATGGGTGCGGACATCACGGGCAGCAACAACGCCCACGTCTGGCATTGCATCTGCATTCTGGTGCGTATCTGTATTCGTTGATGTATCCGCAGATACGTTCGGAAGTGCACCCGATCCTGCCCCTACACCTGGGTAAGCGCCAGCACCGGCAGATGCTACGTTGTAGATGTCAGGCCATTCCAGTACGACATGCGCCTGCCGGTTCACCACCTGCACCGGCTTCGACAGGCCCTCCCACAACACGGCCGTGCGCAGGATGTCGTGGCGGGCGACCACTTCGTTCAGGCTGGCCACGAAACGTTCCAGCCGTTCGCGCGTATCGAAGGCCAGCAGCGTCGGCGTCACATAGGCATCGCCCTCCTGCTGCAGCTGGTGGTGGAACAGCATCCCTTCCTGCAGCGGCGCCAGCGGGTAGATGTCCTGCACGTTGGCCATGCCACCCGGTACCTGTTCGGCCACCGTGTCGATGTCGGCCTGCGTGAGCTGCACCAGCGGCAGCATGTCCGGCGTGATGTGCGTGCAGCCGGCCGGAATGCCGTTAGGCGAGATGGTAATTTCGCCGTAAGCTGCACCCTCGCCTGCACCCTCACCCATGCCTTCGCCCGCTTCGGCACGGGCCAGAGCTGCGGCCTGCGCCTGTGCCAGCGCATCGGCAAAGGCCGACAGCACGGGCTGTTCGAACAGTTCGCGCACCTGCGCACGCAGGCCCGCAGCACGCATGCGCTCGACCAGCGTCAACGCCAGCAGCGAATGACCACCCAGTTCGAAGAAATTGCTGCTGCGGCCCACACGCTCGACGCCCAGCACTTCGGCCCAGAGCTGCGCAAGCTGCGTTTCCAGCTCGCCTTCGGGGGCCTCATACGCTTCTCCGGCATCCAATACCGGTTCAGGCAGTGCCTTGCGGTCGATCTTGCCATTGGCATTGAGCGGCAGCGCCTCCAGCACCATGATGGCGGACGGCGCCATGTAATCCGGCAACACCGCTTTCAGTGCCTGGCGCAGCACGGAACCATCCAGCGTCTGACCAGCATGAGCATGGCCCGAGACATAACCGGCCAGCTGCGTGCCCTGTGGAGTCTCGCGCGCCACCACCACCGCTTCGCGTACGCCGGGCTGTTTGAGAAGCTGCGCCTCCACCTCGCCCAGTTCGATGCGGAAACCCCGTACCTTCACCTGCTCGTCGATGCGCCCCAGATAGATCAGCTGGCCTTCTTCGCTCCAGCGCACCAGATCACCGGTGCGATACAGCCGACCTCCATGGGCATCGAAGGGATCGGCCACGAAGCGTTCGGCCGTGAGGTCCGGACGGTTCACATAACCCCGCGCCAGCAGTCTGCCGCCAATGTACAGCTCGCCTGGCACACCCACGGGTACGGGGTTCAGCGCCGCATCCAGCACATGGGCCTGGGTCTCGTCGATGGGCCGGCCGATGGGCACCGGCGTGCGACCGTCATCCCGGCAGGTCCAGCGGGTGACGTGAATGGTCGTTTCGGTTGGACCATACAGGTTCTGCAGCACACCCTCACCCAGCCCCTGCACGGCCATCGACTGGACCTTCGTACTGATGGCCTCACCGCCCACCATCACATGCTTCAGCCCCGTCGGCTGCCCCTGCCGGCTGGCCAGAAAGGCCTGCAGCATCTGCGGCACGAAATTCAGGGTGGTGACACGGTGCCGTTCGATCAGCGCAAAGATGCGCTGCGGATCACGATGATCACCCGGTGCTGCAATGGCCAGCCGCACGCCGCTGGTCAGTGGCCAGAATATTTCCCAGCACGACACATCGAAGCCGATGGGCGCCTTGTGCAGAACCGTATCATCCTCATCCAGCGCATACACACGTTGCATCCACTGCATGCAGCTGGCCAGACTGCGGTGGCTCACCCCCACGCCCTTCGGGGTGCCGGTGGAACCAGAGGTGTAGATTACATAAGCCAGCTGGCTGCCATGAATGTCAGGCAGATCGTTCGGGCTGATATTCGTGCCGACGGCGGAAACACGGGCATTGTCCCTTTCACCGGCCGCGTTCGATCCCGACGGTATTTCTTTGCTTCCCGCAGCACTTCCGTCGTTCTGGCCGTACACGGTGCCTGCATCACTGCCAGGCTCATCTCCAGCAGACAATGCCTGTTCCATCAGAACCGTGTTCACGCCAGCCACCGCCGGCAGCTGCGCCCGCAGGCGCTCGTGCGTGAGCACTACCTGCAGGCCGCTGTCCTGTATCATGTATGCAATCCGTTGCGCCGGCAGTTCGGGGTCGAGCGGCACGAAGGCGGCGCCGGCCTTCAGAATGCCCAGCATCGACACCACCAGATCCAGCGAGCGTTCCTGGAATATGCCCACCCGGTCCTCGGGGCACACGCCCCGGGCACGCAGGTTCCGTGCCAGGGTTTCCGCACGGCGGTCCAGCGCTTCATACGACAGGCTGTCCGAACCGAACAGCAGGGCCGTGTCCGCTGGTTTGGTGTGCACGTGGCGCGCGAGGGAGTTCAGCACCAGATCGAGCGACGCATGCTGGTGAGCATTGCATCCCCATGCCTGCAGGTCTGTTTGCTCCGCGGCCGACAGCAACGGCACGTTTCCGATGGGCATGTCGGGGTGATGCACCATCGCATCCAGAATCTGCCCGACATGCGAAAGCATGCGTTCGATGGTTTCTGCCCGGAACAGTTCCTCCGCCCACGACAGGCCCACATGGAAGGTACCGTCCGGCGCCTCCACGGTGTTCATCACCAGCTCGAACTGTGCCCCCTGGGTGCCCAGCGGGTACGATTCCAGCACGGCATCCGGCAGCGCTACCTGCTGCGGTACCGCGTCCTCGGTCAGGTAATTGAACATCACCTGAAACAGGGGATTCACCCCCGGTGTACGCACGGGATGCAGGGCCTCGACCAGCTGGTCGAAGGGCATGTCCTGATGGGCCTGTGCACCAATGGCAGTCTGCCGGACCTGCGCCAGCAGCTGCCGCAGGCCGAGCCCCTCGTGCATCACGGTGCGCAGCACCTGGGTATTGACGAAAAATCCCACCAGCCCTTCCAGCTCGGGCCGGTTGCGGTTGGACACCGGAATACCCACGCTGATGTCCGAAAGCCCGGTATGGCGTGCCAGCAGCAGCTGAAAGGCCGCCAGAAACACCATGAAGGGCGTCAGTCGCTCGCGCGCACAAAGCTGGCGTATGCCTTCGGCCAGTGGGCCATCGATCACCCGCTGCTGGCTGGCCACCGTGTAATGCCCGTCGGCCCGGCGTGGTGCATCGGCCGGCAGTTCCAGCACCGGGCGCTCGCCCTGCAGGCATGCCGTCCAGTAGGCCAGCTGCCGGTCACTCTCCCCGGCTTCCATCCAGCTACGCTGCCAGGCTGCATAATCGGTGTAATGAATGGGCAGCGTCGGAAGTGCCGCCTGCTTTCCCTGTACAGCCCCATCGTAGATCTGCCCGAATTCCTGCACCAGCAGCTGCAGGGACCAGTCATCGGCAATGATGTGGTGCACCACCACGACCAGCACATGCTCCTCTGCGGCCAGCCGGATCAGCCCCACCCGCAGCAGGTGCCCTGCTTCCAGATCGAACGGGGTCTGCTGCCATTGCTGCACGAGCTGCTGCACGCGCGCCGTCTGTGCTTCGGCTTTCAGGTCATGCACATCTGCCTGTTCCACGGTCGGGATGCAGGCTTCATCCACATACTGGCATACGCTTCCATCCGGCTTCGCCCCGAACCGGACCTTCAGCTGCGGGTGCCGGTCTGCCAGCCGCCCGAAGCTGCGTATCAGCGCCGGCACGTCCAGCGCACCACGCCAGCGCAGCGCACTGCTCAGGTGATAGGCGCTGCTTGCCCGGTCGAGCTGCCACAGAAACCACTGCCGCTGCTGGGCGTAGGACAGCGGTGCGCCACCATCTGCCGGCACCGGAGCCGGCACGATGGGAAACTGCGTCCACGACTGCCCCTGGTCCTGCAGCTTCTGGTAGAACTTTCTGCGCTGCGCGGGCGAGAGCTGCGCAAACCGCTCGGCCAGTCGGGTCAGCATCGGGTCACTCATCGTCGTCTTCCAGCAGTTCATCCATGAAGGCGTCCAGCGCATGCAGGTCCGCCGTATCCGTGTTGCGCTGCGCGGCAGGCAGGCGCGCCGCCAGATCCGCCAGATCATGTGCGAGGAACAGCATGTCCAGTGTCACCGGCAGCGACAGCGTGCTCTTCATCTGGTTGACCGCCCGCAGCGCCAGCAGCGAGTGCCCGCCCAGCTCGAAGAAATTGTCGTGACGGCCCAAGCGCTCCACGCCCAGCACTTCGGCCCAGATGGACGCAAGCTGCGTTTCCAGTTTGCCTTCGGGAGCCTCGTACGCATCGCCGGTATCGAATACCGGTTCGGGTAGCGCCCGGCGGTCGATCTTGCCGTTGGCGTTGAGCGGCAGTCTGTCCAGCACCGTGATGGCGGCTGGGACCATGTAATCCGGCAATACAGCCTTCAATGCCTGTCGCAGGGCGGAACCATCCAGTAGCTGTCCGGAATGTCCCGACACATAGCCCGCCAGTTGCGTGCCCTGCGGGGTATCGCGCGCCACCACCACCGCTTCACGTACTCCCGGCACCTGCAGCAGCTGCGACTCCACTTCGCCCAGCTCCACCCGGAAACCACGCACCTTGATCTGATCGTCGATGCGGCCCAGATACTCCAGCTGGCCCCGTTCGTTCCAGCGCACGATGTCGCCGGTGCGGTACAGACGTGTACCCTCAGCAAACGGATTGGCAATGAACCGCTCGGCCGTCAGCTCCGGCCGGTTCACATAGCCGCGTGCCAGCAGCTCGCCACCGATGTACAGCTCCCCCACCACGCCCATCGGCACCGGGTTCAGATTGCCATCCAGCACGTGCACCTGCCGGCCCGGCAGTACCTCACCAATCGGCATCTGCACCGGCAGCGGCAGCTTTCCGTTCACGAAGGGTGCGCAGTCCTGCACCACCGCTGTTACCGTCGCTTCCGTCGGACCATAGGTGTTGAGCAGCCGGATGTGCTGCATCCCGGCACGGCGCCATGCGCCGATCACTTCCGGTGGCATGGCCTCGCCGCCGGCATGCACCTGCCGCAGCCGGCCGTAGTCCTTAACACCCCGCTGGGCAAAATCCTGCACCAGCAGTGACCAGTAGGCGGTAGTCAGGTCCACCACCGTGATGCCATCGGCCAGCAGGTGCTCGTGGAAGGTCTGGCTGTCCCAGATGTCCCGCCCGCGAATCACGATGCTCGCCCCAGCGCTCAGCGGGCCAAACACCTGTTCGACGAAGCCGTCGAAGTTCATCGTCGAGAACTGCAGCATGCGCTCGGCAGCCGTCAGCCCAAAGAAGCCGATGGAGACTTCGGCATGGGCCGCCAGTGCGGCATGGCTGATGGCCACACCCTTGGGCATGCCGGTGGAGCCCGAGGTGTAGATTACGTACGCAAGGTTGCCACCCGAAAGGGGCACAGACGGATTGCGTGTGGATGCGTCATCCCTGCCCGCGAACGTTGAAGCACCCGTGGCAGACAACTGGAATGCAGGGGTGTTGTCTGCACCGTCATTCTGGCCAGATGACGACGCATGACCTTCTGCTGCATGCTCGCCGTCAGCCGGCCGCAAAGCGGCTGATTCATTCTCCAGCACCGCCATGTCGAGCAGTGTCACACTCGCCACCTTCGGCAGCACATTTTGCAGATGCGCCTGCGTCAGCACCCAGCGCAGGCCGCTGTCCTGCATCATGTGCACCAGACGGTCTGCCGGATAGGCCGGGTCCAGCGGTACATAGGCACCCCCCGCCTTCTGGATGGCCAGCAGGCCGATGATCATCTCGGGTGAGCGCTCCACCGCGATGCCGACGCGCGTGTCTGCGCCCACACCGAGGGCGATCAGCGCATGGGCGATCCGATTGGCGCGGGCGTTGACTTCCGCGTAGCTCAACGACTGGCCTTCGAACATGAGGGCCACGGCATCAGGCCGTTCGGCCGCATGGGCTTCGAAGCGGCGGAAGGCAAATACGCCATGGGTACTGTTCGCGCCCAGCCCCAGCACGACCAGCCGCTGCGCTTCCTCCTGGGGCAGCACCGACAGCTCGGCCAGCGGGCGCTCGCTGTTTGTTGCCAGCCGGTCGACCAGCACTTCCAGTGCACGCTGCACATAACCGGCAATCGGTGCCGCGCCAATGCGCACATCGATCTGGGGCACCAGCGTGAACCCGTCGCCCGTCTCGTCCACCGACAGGTCGAACGGATAATTGGTGCGTTCCTCGCCCCCCAGCACGCTCATGCCGGCCCACACCCGTGCATCCTCGGCCGGATCGGCCTTCGCAATATAGCGATAGTTCAGCATGGCGGTGAACAGCGGCGCCCCTGCGGGCACGCGGCTGCAGCGCTGGGCCTGGGAAAGGCTGGCGTGCTCGTGCCGCAGCAGCGCCGTCAGGCGTGCATGCGTGGCCTTCAGCGCTTCCTGCGCCGAAACCCGGCCCACATCGATGCGCACCGGCAGCGTGTTGATGAACATGCCCATGGCCTGATCGGCACCTTCCACACCGCCCATGCGCCCAAACAGCACCGTGCCAAATACCGGGCTACTCTGGCCACTGGCGGCCGACAGCACCAGCGCCCATGCCAGATGGAACACGCTGGCCGCGCTCACCCTCTGTGCACGGGCCACCTGCCGGATCCGTGCCGACAGCACTGCCGGCAGCGGATGGTGGATTTCCTCCACGGTGCTGCCATCACCCATCACATCGAGAATACCAAACGGAGCCGTCGTCTCCTCGATGTCGCCCAGCATGTCGGTGAAGAAGACTTCGTGTGTCGCCTCGTCGGCACCCAGCACAGCCTGTGCCACGAAATTGCGGAACGGCACCACCGGGGGCAATTCCGCACGGCGCCCCTGCTGCAGCAGGCCGATTTCGTGCACGATGCGTTCCAGTGTGGTGTGGTCGCTGATCAGGTGATGCAGCACTACGGCAAGCAGCCAGCGGCCCGTGCCGTCCTCGGCCGCCACCAGACGCAGCATTGGTGCCCTGCGCACATCCAGCCGGTGATGGGCCGGATCGATCAGGCGGGTGAGCCGGGCGAGCGCATCGTCTGCCGTGTCTGCACCAGCATGGGAAGAGGCTTTGTCTGCACCGGCATGGAAAGAAGCATTGTCTGCACCCGAAACATCGGCCCATTCCAGCCCGACCCGTGCCTGCCGGTTCACCACCTGTACCGGTTGCGAAAGACCATCCCACAGCACCGCCGTGCGCAGGATGTCGTGACGCGCCACCACCTCGTTCAGGCTGGCCACGAAGCTTTCCAGCCGTTCGCGGCTGTCGAAGGCCAGCAGCGTCGGTTTCAGGTAGGCATCCCCTTCCTGCTGCAGCTGGTGATGGAACAGAATGCCTTCCTGCAGCGGGGCCAGCGGATAAATATCCTGCACATTGGCCATGCCATCAGGTGTCTGCCGTGCAATCGCATCGATATCCGTCTGCGTCAGCTGCACCAGCGGCAGCATGTCCGGTGTGATGTGTGTGCAGCCTGGCGGAATGCCGTTGGGCGGAATGGCCATGTCACCATAAACCGCGCCCTCTCCTGCGCCCTCACCCACGATTCCGCCCGCTTCGGCACGCGCCAGGGCAGCAGCCTGCGCCCGTGTCAGTGCATCTGCAAAGGCCGACAGCACGGGCTGTTCGAACAGCTCGCGCACCTGCGCGCGAATACCCGCGGCGCGCATGCGCTCGACCAGTGTCAGCGCCAGCAGCGAATGGCCGCCCAGCTCGAAGAAATTATCCTGCCGGCCCACACGTTCGACGCCCAGCGCCTCAGCCCAGATCTGCGCCAGCGGGATTTCCAGTTCACCTTCGGGCGCCTCGTATGCCTCGCCCCCATCGAATACCGGCGCGGGCAGTGCCTTGCGGTCGATCTTGCCGTTGGCATTGAGCGGCAGTGCATCCAGCACCACGATCAGCGAGGGCACCATGTAATCGGGCAGTGCGGCCTTCAGACGCTGGCGAATATCTGCCCCGTCGAGTTCATCATCGCGCCCATTTGCATCCGATGCTGCATCCGCTGCCTCACGGGACGATGCCCCGGCACTGCCCGCGGACAGACCGGACACATAACCGACCAGCTGGGTGCCCTGCGCCGTACCGCGTGCCACCACCACCGCCTCGCGTACGCCCGGCACCTGCAGCAGCTGCGCCTCCACCTCGCCCAGCTCGATGCGAAAGCCCCGCACCTTCACCTGTTCGTCGATGCGGCCCAGATATTCCAGCTGGCCTGCGTCATTCCAGCGCACCAGGTCCCCGGTGCGGTAGAGCCGCTCGCCGCCCTCGCCGAACGGGCTGGCCACGAAGCGCTCGGCCGTCAGGTCCGGCCGGTTCACATAGCCCCGTGCCAGCGAAATGCCGCCCAGATACAGCTCACCCATCGTGCCCTGCGGCACCAGTCGCAGCGCGGCGTCCAGCACATAGGCCCGGGTATCGGACACGGGGCGCCCGATGGGCACATTCAGCACGTCATCGGGCCGGCACAGCCAGCTGGTGACATCGATGGCTGCCTCGGTGGGACCATACATGTTGTAGAGATCCACCTGCGGCAGACGCTGCAGCACATCATGCGTGACCGAGGCCGGCAATGCCTCGCCGATGCAGATGATGCGCTTCAGGCTGGCGCAATGCGCAGCCACGTCGTGCGCCATGAACGCCTGCAGCATCGACGGCACGAAATGGATGGTCGTGACACCATGCGTCCTGATCACATCCATGAGCCGTGCGGGGTCGCGATGATCACCGGGCGCTGCAATGACCAGCGTCGAACCATTCGTCAGGGGCCAGAACAGTTCCAGCAGCGACACATCGAAACTGTACGGCGTTTTCTGCAGCACCACATCGTTGCCGCCTGACTGGAAAAGCGCCTCCATCCAGACCAGCTGGTTGAACAGCGACACGTGCCGGTTGCCCACGCCCTTCGGTTTGCCGGTGGAGCCCGAGGTGTACATCACGTAGGCCAGTCCGTTACGGTGCACCGGCACCGACGGATTTTCCGTGGATGCCTGCGCCCAGTCCGTTCCATCCAGCAGCACCATGCGGATATTGCCGGACGCAGGCAGGGCAGCGCGCAGGTCGTTCCTGAATTTCGGCTGCAGCACCAGCAGCTGCAATCTGCTGTCTTCGATCATGTACTGCAGACGGTCGGCCGGCAGGGTGGGCTCCAGCGGCACATAGGCGGCCCCCGTCTTCATGATGGCCAGCAGGCCCACCAGCATGTCCAGCGAGCGCTCCGCCGCAATGCCCACCCGGTCGTCACGCTGAACGCCCTGCGCCAGCAGATGACGGGCCAGCTGGTTGGCGCACGCATTCAGCTCTCCATAGCTCATGCGCTGCGCGCCGAACACCAGCGCGGTCCTGTCGGGTCGCGCCTGTGCCTGCTGCGCGATCAGTTCATGTACCGGGCAGGTGAAGGGATGCCGTTCGGCATTCACCCCCCACTGCAGCAGCTGCGCCTCTTCTGTCGGCGTCACCACGGTGAGGGATTCCAGCGGTGCACCGGGAGAGGATGCCAGCGCATCCAGCAGTGTCTCCAGCAGCCGCACCAGATACGTGCTGATGCGCTGCGCACTGACCGGACCATCGATCTGCATCGACAGGCCAAAGGCACCACGTGCGGGATCGTTGACGGCGAGGCTGAACGGATAATTCGTGCGTTCCTCTTCCGACAGGACCCGCACGCCTTCCCAGCCCGCATCGGCGCCGTCCTCACCGGCGCTGTCGTGACGGTAATTGATCAGCGCGGTAAAGAGGGGCGAGCCGGATGGCAGGTCGGCACAGCGCTGGGCCATGGCCAGCGGTGCCATTTCATGGCGCAACAGCGCGGCCAGCACGTCGTGCGTATGGGCCAGCGCCCGGGCCACGCTCTGGTGATCGAGACGCAGCCGAACCGGCAGCGTGTTGATGAACATGCCCATGGCACTGTCCACCCCTTCGGCGCCGGTCATCCGGCCAAACAGCACCGTGCCGAACACCGGACTGCCCTGCCCGCTGGTGGCCGACACCAGCATGGCCCAGGCCAGATGGAACACGCTGGCCGCGCTGACGCCCTGCTGGCGGGCCATGGCGCGGATACGTGCAGACAAGTCATCGGACAGGCGCTCGTGATGTTCATTGAACTGCGCGCCGCCCCCCTGTACGTCCAGCAGGCCGAACGGCGCCGTCGTTTCCTGCACGCTGCCCAGCATCTGCTGGAAGAATGCCTCGTGTGCGGCATCATCACGTGCCAGCACCGCCTGGGCCACGAAGTTGCGGAACGGCACGACGGGCGGCAGCGC
This sequence comes from Lautropia dentalis, assembly GCF_003892345.1. Lineage (GTDB taxonomy): Bacteria > Pseudomonadota > Gammaproteobacteria > Burkholderiales > Burkholderiaceae_E > Lautropia > Lautropia dentalis. The sequence continues at coordinate 1,071,257 of NZ_RRUE01000001.1, read as the reverse complement.
GCTGCTTCGGCCCTGCTGCAGCAGGCCGATCTCGTGCACGATGCGTTCCAGCGTGGTGTGATCACTGATCAGATGATGGAAGGCCAACTGCAGCAGCCAGCGGCTGTTTTTTTCATCCTGCGCAGCCAACAGCCGGATCATCGGCGCGCTGCGCACGTCGATGCGGTGGCGCGTCGGGTCGATCAGGCTTTCCAGCTGTGCGCGGACATCAGGGACGGCAACGGCCCCCGCATCTGCGGTGACATCTGTACGCTGGTGTACATCTGCATTCGGTAATGCTTTCGTCACCAGATACTCATCTGCGCCTTCGGATTTGCCGGCACCTGCTGGTACGTCCGAAGGCGTGTGCGCGCTGGCACCCGTACTACCGATGCCTGGCCATTCCAGCGCCACCTGCGCCTGCCGGTTCACCACCTGCACCGGCTTCGACAATCCTTCCCACAGCACAGCCGTGCGCAGGATGTCGTGACGGACCACCACCTCGTTCAGGCTGGCCACGAAACGTTCCAGCCGCTCGCGTGTGTCGAAGGCCAGCAGCGTCGGCGTCACATAGGCATCGCCTTCCTGCTGCAACTGGTGGTGGAACAGCATCCCTTCCTGCAGCGGCGCCAGCGGGTAGATGTCCTGCACGTTGGCCATGCCACCGGGCGTCTGGCCCGCAACCGAATCAATCTCGGCCTGCGTGAGCTGCACCAGCGACAGCATGTCCGGCGTGATGTGCGTGCAGCCGGCCCGAATACCGTTGGGCGGGATGGCGATTTCACCATAAGCGCCCTCTCCTGCGCCCTCACCCGCATTCCCGCCCCCTTCGGCACGGGCCAGCGCAGCGGCCTGCGCCTGTGCCAGTGCATCGGCGAAGGCCGACAGCACGGGCTGTTCGAACAGTTCGCGCACCTGCGCGCGAATGCCCGCGGCTCGCATGCGCTCGACCAGCGTCAGCGCCAGCAGTGAATGGCCACCCAGTTCGAAGAAATTGCTGCTGCGGCCTACGCATTCGACACCCAGCACATTGGCCCAGAGCTGTGCAAGCTGCGTTTCCAGCTCGCCTTCGGGGGCCTCATACGCTTCTCCGGCATCGAATACCGGCGCGGGTAGTGCCTTGCGGTCGATCTTGCCGTTGGTGTTGAGCGGCAGCGTATCCAGCACCATGATGACGGACGGCACCATGTAATCCGGCAGTACCGCCTTCAAAGCCTGTCGCAAGATGGAGCCATCCAGCTTCTGCCCGGGGTATTCCTCACTGGACGGGTCAGGCAAACCGGCTGTGTGTGCTGCGGCGGTTGAAGCCGTTGCGGTCGTTGCACCGGTTGCACCGGTTGTGCCCGTTGTACCAGTTGCGTCCGTTGCTCCGGTTGCATCCGTCGCACCGATACCCGCAGCAGAATACCCGGACACATAACCCGCCAGCTGCGTACCCTGCGCCGTTTCGCGTGCCACCACCACGGCTTCGCGCACGCCGGGCAGTTTGAGCAGCTGCGATTCCACCTCGCCCAGCTCCACGCGGAAACCACGCACCTTGATCTGGTCGTCGATGCGGCCCAGATACTCCAGCTGACCCCGTTCGTTCCAGCGCACGATGTCGCCGGTACGGTACAGACGGCTGCTGATTCCATGAATAGTGCCCTGGCCTTCTGCCCCCTGAACCTGCTGAGACTGCGCGAAGTCATCAACAAACGGATTGGCAATGAACCGCTCGGCCGTCAGCTCCGGCCGGTTCACATAGCCGCGCGCCAGCAGCTCGCCGCCGATGTACAGTTCTCCCGCCACGCCCATCGGCACCGGGTTCAGGTTGCCGTCCAGCACGTGCACCTGCCGGCCCGGCAGTACCTCACCAATCGGCATCTGCACCGGCAGCGGCAGCTCTCCGTTTACGTAGGGTGCGCAGTCCTGCACCACCGCTGTCACCGTCGCTTCCGTCGGACCATAGGTGTTGAGCAGCCGGATGTGCTGCATCCCGGCACGGCGCCATGCACCGATCACTTCCGGTGGCATGGCCTCACCGCCCGCGTGCACCTGCCGCAGCCGGCCGTAGTCCTTAACACCCCGCTGGGCAAAATCCTGCACCAGCAGTGACCAGTAGGCGGTAGTCAGGTCCACCACCGTGATGCCATCGGCCAGCATGTGCTCGTGGAAGGTCTGGCTGTCCCAGATGTCCCGCCCGCGAATCACGATGCTCGCCCCGGCGCTCAGCGGGCCGAACACCTGTTCGACAAAGCCATCGAAGTTCATCGTCGAGAACTGCAGCATGCGCTCGGCAGCCGTCAGCCCAAAGAAGCCGATGGATACTTCGGCATGGGCCGCCAGTGCAGCATGGCTGATGGCCACACCCTTGGGCATGCCGGTGGAGCCCGAGGTGTAGATCACGTAGGCCAGGCTGTCGGGGGCAAGTGTCACGAACGGGTTTTCGCTGGACGCATCTTTCCCGATTTCCGCGATATCCAGCAGCCCGACACCCTCCACCCTCGGCAGCGCATTTTGCAGATGTGCCTGCGTCAGCACCCAGCGCAGGCCGCTGTCCTGCATCATGTGCACCAGACGGTCTGCCGGGTAAGCCGGGTCCAGCGGTACGTAGGCCCCCCCCGCCTTCTGGATGGCCAGCAGGCCGATGATCATCTCCGGCGAGCGTTCCACCGCAATGCCAACGCGCATGTCTGCGCCCACGCCGTGCGCAATCAGCGCATGGGCGATCCGGTTGGCACTGGCGTTGACTTCGGCGTAGCTCAGCGACTGCCCCTCGAACACCAGGGCTACGGCATCGGGCCGTTCGGCCGTATGGGCTTCGAAGCGGCGGAAGGCAAATGCGTGCAGGCCATCTGCATCGTACGCATCAACGGCAGCCTTCGCTCCATCGGCACTATTCGCGCCTTGCCCCAACACGGCCAGCCGCTGCGCCTCCCCTTGCGGCAGCACCGACAACTCAGCCAGCGGGCGTGTTTCACCACGCTCGAGACACTGCACCAGCGCTTCCACCGCCTGCTGCATGTACCCTGCCATACGCGCCGCACCGATGCGCAGATCGATCTGCGGCACCAGCGTGAAACCATCGCCCGTTTCATCCACCGAAAGGTCGAACGGATAATTGGTACGCTCTTCTCCGCCCAGCACGCTCATGCCGGCCCAGGCCTGATCCTGCCCGTCGGCATGGCTGTCCGGCGTCATGTAGCGGTAATTCAGCAGGGCTGTGAACAGCGGGGCACCCGCCGGCACGCGACTGCAGCGCTGTGCAAGCGCCAGACTGGCATGCTCGTGCTTCAGCAGGGCTGCCAGCCGGCCATGCGTGGCTTTCAGTGCTTCCTGTGCCGAGGCCCGGCCCACATCGATGCGCACCGGCAGCGTGTTGATGAACATGCCCATGGCCTGGTCGGCACCGGCCACACCGCCCATCCGGCCGAACAGCACCGTGCCGAAGACGGGACTGTTCTGCCCGCTCGTGGCCGACAGTACCAGCGCCCAGGCCAGATGGAAGACGCTGGCAGCGCTCACACCCTGTGCACGCGCCACCTGCCGTATCCGTGCCGACAGGTCTGCCGGCAGCGGATGGTGGATTTCTTCCACCGTGCTGCCATCACCCATCACGTCGAGAATGCCGAACGGAGCAGTCGTCTCTTCGATGTCGCCCAGCATGCCGGTGAAGAAGGCTTCGTGTGCGGCCTCGTCGGCACCCAGCACGGCCTGTGCCACGAAGTTGCGGAATGGCACCACCGGCGGCAGTTCGCTGCTTCGGCCCTGCTGCAGCAGGCCGATTTCGTGCACCATGCGCTCCAGCGTGGTGTGATCGCTGATCAGGTGGTGCGAGGCCAGCTGCAGCAGCCAGCGGTCGTTGGCGGCATCCTGCGCGGCCAGCAGCCGGATCATCGGTGCCCTGCGCACATCGATGCGGTGGCCCGTCGGGTCGATCAGGCTTTCCAGCTGGGTGCGGACATCAGAAACGGCAACAGCACCCGTGTCTGCTGCTGCATCTGGATGTGCAACTGCATCGGCAGGCACCGCATTGTCGATGTCGGGCCATTCCAGCACGACATGCGCCTGCCGGTTCACCACCTGCACCGGCTTCGACAGGCCCTCCCACAGCACCGCCGTGCGCAGGATGTCGTGTCGCGCCACCACCTCGTTCAGGCTGGCCACGAAGCGCTCCAAGCGCTCGCGCGTATCGAAGGCCAGCAGCGTCGGTGTCACATAGGCATCACCCTCCTGCTGCAGCTGGTGATGGAACAGCATCCCTTCCTGCAGCGGCGCCAGCGGGTAGATGTCCTGCACGTTGGCCATGCCACCCGGTACCTGTGCGGCCACCGTGTCGATGTCGGCCTGCGTGAGCTGCACCAGCGGCAGCATGTCCGGTGTAATGTGCGTGCAGCCGGCCGGAATGCCGTTGGGCGGGATGACAATGTCGCCATAAGCGCCCTCACCCACGATCTCGCCCGCTTCGGCACGGGCCAGCGCAGCGGCCTGTGCCTGTGCCAGTGCATCGGCAAAGGCCGACAGCACGGGCTGTTCGAACAGCTCACGCACCTGCGCGCGAATGCCTGCGGCCCGCATGCGCTCGACCAGCATCAGTGCCAGCAGTGAATGGCCGCCCAGTTCGAAGAAATTGCTGCTGCGGCCTACACGTTCGACGCCCAGCACGTCGGCCCACAGTTGCGCAAGCTGCATTTCCAGTTCGCCTTCAGGCGCTTCGTAGGCATCGCCGGCATCGAATACCGGCGCGGGCAGCGCCTTGCGGTCGATCTTGCCATTGGCGTTGAGCGGCAGCGCGTCCAGCACCATGATGGCGGGCGGCACCATGTAATCCGGCAATACCGCTTTCAGTGCCTGGCGCAGTACGGAACCATCCAGGTTCTGGCCAGCATGGCCCGACACATAGCCGGCCAGCTGCGTGCCTTGTGGAGTCTCACGCGCCACCACCACGGCTTCGCGCACGCCGGGCTGCTTGAGAAGCTGCGCCTCCACCTCGCCCAGCTCGACACGGAACCCGCGTACCTTCACCTGCTCGTCGGCACGGCCCAGATATTCCAGCTGACCCTGTGCATTCCAGCGCACGATATCACCGGTGCGATACAGGCGGCTGCCCGCGCCAGTGCCTGCGCCAACCGTCACGGCGCCGTCGGTTTCGCACGCGATATCCGTGCCCGCTTCACCGTCGGTGCCATCGATGCCGGCAAACGGATTGGCGATGAAACGTTCGGCCGTCAGTTCCGGCTGGTTCACGTAACCACGCGCCAGCAGCTCACCGCCGATGTACAGTTCGCCTGCAACGCCTTCCGGCACCGGATTGAGCGCATCATCCAGCACATACAGCTGCCGGCCGTTCAGCGGCCGCCCAATCGGCACCTGCGGGGGCTGGGACACCCGTGCCTTGTCCTGGCCCTGCCCATACGCTGCATCCTGCGCCTGCGCATGCTCTGGGTCCTCCGCCTGTGCAGGCAGTATGCAGTCCTGTGCCGTTGCGGTCACCACCGCCTCGGTCGGGCCATACAGGTTCAGCAACCGGACATGCGCCATGCCGGCATCGTGCCAGATGCGCAGCAAGCCGGGCGACATGGCTTCACCCCCCACCTGAAGCTGCCGCAACCGGCCGAAGTCCTTCACGCCACGACGGGCAAGGTCCTGCACCAGCACGGAGGCATGGGCCGTGGTCAGGTCCAGCACCGTAATACCGTCGGCCAGCAGCCGCTGATGCAGCGTGCTGCTGTCCCACACATCCTGGCCACGAATCACCAGGCTGGCACCCGCGGCCAGCGGGGCAAACACCTGATCGACGAATGCATCGAAATTCACCGTCGAGAACTGCAGCACCCGGTCTGCCTCGCTCAGACCCAGACGCGCCATGGCTGCGTCGCAGTGGCCCGCAAGCGCACGATGGCTGATGCCCACTCCTTTTGGCGTACCGGTCGAACCGGAGGTGTAGATCACATAGGCCAGGCCGTCCGGGGCAAATGGTACAGACGGGTTTTCGCTGAGCGTAGCTTTCTCGCCGGAAGCAGCCTTTTTGCTGGGCGAATCTATCCCACTGAACGCATCTTCCCCATTCGGACGTCCGGCTTCACTGCCGTTCTCTGACGGTGACCCGATAGCCCTGCTGAACACTGTGCCGTCTTCACGTTCCAGCGCGGCAATATCCAGCAGCTCGACGCCCGCCACCTTCGGCAGCGCATTTTTAAGATGCGTCTGCGTCAGCACCCAGCGCAGGCCGCTGTCCTGCATCATGTGCACCAGACGGTCCGCCGGGTAGGCGGGATCAAGCGGCACGTAGGCTGCGCCTGCCTTGTGGATGGCGAGCAGGCCGATGATCATCTCGGGTGAGCGTTCCACCGCCATGCCGACGCGTGTGTCCACGCCCACGCCGTGGGCGATCAGCGCATGGGCGATCCGGTTGGCGCGGGCATTGACCTCGCCATAGCTCAGTGCCGGACCCTCGAATACCAGGGCCACGGCATTGGGCCGTTCGGCTGCATGGACCTCGAAACGGCGGAAGGCAAATGCGTGCAGGCCATCTGCATCGTCCGCATCAACCGCAGCCTTCACGCCATCGGCACTGTTCGCGCCCTGCCCCAGCATGGCCAGTTTCTGCATTTCTTCCGCCGTCAGTACCGACAGGCTGCCCAGCGGCTGCGCGCGGGCGCTGACGGCTGCATCGACCAGCTGTGCCAGCGCCTGCTGCAGATAGCCCGCGATCCGGCCGGCACCGATCTGGCGGTCGACCTGTACGTCCAGCACGAAACCTTCGCCGGCATCATCCACCGACACGTCGAACGGATAATTGCTGCGCTCCTGCCCCCCCAGAACCGCCATGCCTTCCCAGGCCTGCACGGCATCCGCGCCGGTCTGGCTGATGTAGCGATAGTTCAGCATGGCGGTGAACAGCGGTGCCGAAGCAGGCACGCCGCTGCAACGCTGGGCGCGGGCAAGGCTGGCATGTTCGTGCCTCAGCAGCGCCGTCAGCCGCGCATGCGTGCGCCTCAGCGCTTCGCCTGCGGTCTCCCGCCCCACGTCGATGCGCACCGGCAGGGTATTGATGAACATGCCCATGGCATCGTCTGCACCGGCCACGCCTCCCATCCGGCCGAACAGCACCGTGCCGAACACCGGGCTGCGCTGTCCGCTGGTGGCCGACAGCACCATGGCCCATGCCAGGTGGAAGACACTCGCCGCACTCACGCCCTGCGCACGGGCCACCTGCCGGATCTGCGCCGACAGTGCTGCGGGCACCGGCTGCTTCAGCGCTTCCACGCCGCTGCCGTCGCCCTGCACATCGAGCATGCCAAAGGGGGCCGTCGTCTCTTCGATGTCGCCCAGCATGTCGCGGAAGAAAGCCTCTTCGGCAGTTTCGTCGCGGCCCAGCACGGCCTGTGCCACGAAATTGCGGAACGGCACCACCGGCGGCAGTTCGCTGCTTCGGCCCTGCTGCAGCAGGCCGATCTCGTGCACCATCCGTTCCAGCGTGGTGTGGTCGCTGATCAGGTGGTGCAGCGACACGGACAGCAGCCAGCGACCACGCGTCGCGACATTTCCCTGCACCGATGCATCCTGAACGTCACTGCCGGCATGGGCGGAATCACCGGAAAGTGCGGTGCCGGATGGAACGCGTGGCGATGGGTCTTCCACGGCCACCAGATGCAGCAATGGAGCCTTTCTCACGTCCAGCCGGTGATGGGCCGGGTCGGTCAGGCGCGTCAGCCGGGCCAGTACATCGTCTTCCGTGCCGGCGCCGGCGTGAGCGGCGTCAGCAGAGCCAGTGCCATGAATGCCGCCGATGGCATTTCCGGCATTGTCCGGCGAAACCGGGGAAACATTCCCGGCAGTAAGCGCCTTTTCCGTTTCAGAAAAATCGGCCCACATCAGTTCGACGCGTGCCGTGCGGTTCACCACCTGCACCGGTTTCGACAGCCCCTCCCACAGCACGGCCGTGCGCAGGATGTCGTGACGCGCCACCACCTCGTTCAGGCTGGCCACGAAGCGTTCCAGCCGCTCGCGCGTATCGAAGGCCAACAGCGTCGGCGTGACATAGGCATCGCCCTCCTGCTGCAGCTGGTGGTGGAACAGCATCCCTTCCTGCAGCGGCGCCAGCGGGTAGATATCCTGCACATTGGCCATGCCACCCGGTACCTGTGCGGCCACCGTGACGATGTCGGCCTGCGTGAGCTGCACCAGCGGCAGCATCTCCGGCGTGATGTGCGTGCAGCCGTCCGGAATGCCCTTGGGCGGGATGGCAATATTCCCATAGGCCGCACCCTTTCCTGCGCCCTCACCCGCACTCTCACCCGCTTCGGCACGGGCCAGCGCAGCGGCCTGCGCCTGTACCAGCGCATCGGCAAAGGCCGACAGCACGGGCTGTTCGAACAGTTCGCGCACCTGCGCGCGAATGCCCGCGGCCCGCATGCGCTCGACCAGCGTCAGTGCCAGCAGTGAATGGCCTCCCAGCTCGAAGAAATTGCTGCTACGGCCCACGCGTTCGACGCCCAGCACTTCGGCCCACAGTTGCGCGAGCTGCGTTTCCAGTTCGCCTTCGGGGGCTTCGTAGGCATCGCCGGCATCGAATACCGGTGCGGGCAGCGCCTTGCGGTCGATCTTGCCGTTGGCGTTGAGCGGCAGTGCCTCCAGCACCATGATGGCCGACGGCACCATGTAGTCGGGCAGCACCCGGGCCAGCTGCGCCTTCAGGTCACGGGCATCCAGCAGTGCCCCCGGCTGTGCAGCCACGTAGGCCACCAGCTGGGCGCCGCCGGCAGCCGGCACGATCGTGACGACGGCTTCCCGGACGGCATCGATGTCGGCGAGGCGGCTTTCGATCTCGCCCAGCTCGACACGGTAGCCGCGCACCTTCACCTGATGGTCGATCCGGGCCAGATATTCCAGCTGGCCCTGTTCGTTCCATTTCACCAGATCGCCGGTGCGATAGAGGCGCGCGCCGTTCTGGCTGAACGGATCGGCCACGAAACGGTCGCTGCTGAGGTCGGGGCGCCCCAGATAGCCCCGCGCCAGGCCGATGCCACCCACATACAGCTCGCCCGCCACCCCCACGGGCACGTGCCGCAGCTGTTCGTCCAGAATGTGCACACGCCGGCTGCCGACCGGATTGCCGATGGGCATGTACAGCGCCCGTTCGCTTTCGCGTTCACCCTGCTGCCAGACGCACATGCTGGTGGCAATGATGGTTTCGGTCGGCCCGTAGGCGTTGACCACACGCTCGGCCCGCAGCTTGTGCACGATATTGCGGTAGTCGTCGCGACCGAAGGCCTCGCCGCCGACGATGCACACGCGCACCGACAGCTCGCCCGGCTGCAGGTCGTTGCAGAGCTGGCGCACGTAAGCGGGCGGAAGATTGATGACCGTCAGCCGGTCCCGCTGGATGCGCTGTTTGAGGTCATCGGTCTGCAGCAGGATGTCCGGCGTGATCCAGACGCCGGCACCGCGGATCAGCGGCACGATCCACAGGTCACCGGCGGCATCGAAGCTGAACGAGAAGGTGTGCAGCGCCCGGTCATCGGCCCGCATGTCGAAAATGTCGGCAATGGCCTGGATGTGCATGGCCAGCGGGCCATGGGCCACCGACACGCCCTTGGGCGCCCCGGTGGAGCCGGAGGTATAGATGACGTAGGCCAGGTTTTCCCCATGCAGCGCAACATCCGGGTTATCTGCCGGGTACCGCTGCCAGTCGATGTCTTCCGGCAGGATCACGTCCACCCCGGCATGGGTCATCTGCTGCCGGTGCGCACGCGAGCTGATCACCGCGTGCATGTCGCTGGCCTGCATGATCCAGGCCAGGCGTTCGGCGGGATACTGCAGGTCCAGCGGCACATAGGCGCCGCCCGCCTTCAGGATGGCCAGCATGGCCACCACCACCTCGCTGGAACGCTCGAGTGCCACGCCCACCCGCGTCTCAGGTTTCATGCCCCGGTGCAGCAGCAGATGGGCCAGCCGGTTGGCCCGTTCGTTGAGCTGCCGGTACGACAGTGATTCACCCTCGAAGCACAGGGCAATGGCATCGGGCGTGCGTGCCACCTGGTCCTCGATGAGCCGGTGAATGGGCCGTTCGGTACTGTAGACGGGCGCATTGCCGCCCCAGCGGGCCAGCCGCTCGCGCTCGTGGCCGGGCAGCACGGACAGCGCATCGATGGCCACCGGCGTGGCCTGCTGCAGCGCATCCGTCAGGACCTGCAGGGCCTGCTGCACCAAATCCGCCACGCGCCGGGCGCCGATCCGCACATCCACCTGGGGAACCAGCGTCAGGGCGCGCCCATCGTCATCGATGGACAGACTGAACGGATAATTGCTGCGTTCCTTGCCACCCAGCACGCGCATGCCGGTACGGGCCTGCAGTTCCTCGACACCGGCCTGCCCGGTATAGCGGTAATTCAGCATGGCCGTGAACAGCGGCGCACCGGCCGGCACGGCACTGCAGCGCTGGGCCTGTGCGAGGCTGGCGTGCTCATGCCGCAGCAGCGCCACCAGCCGCGCATGGGTGGCCTTCAGTGCCTCGCGCACCGGCTGGCTGCCCGCGCCGATACGAATGGGCAGCGAATTGATGAACATGCCCATGGCGCTGTCGGCGCCTTCGCCCCCACCCATGCGGCCAAACAGCACCGTGCCGAATACCGGGCTCGACTGCCCACTGGTGGCCGACAGCACCATGGCCCATGCCAGATGGAAGACACTCGCCGCGCTCACGCCCTGCGCCCGCGCCACCTGCCGGATGCTGGCAGACAGCGCTGTCGGCAGCGGGTGACGGATTTCTTCCACCGTGCTGCCATCGCCCTGCACATCGAGCAGGCCGAACGGTGCGGTCGTTTCCTCGATGTCGCCCAGCATGTCGCGGAAGAAGACCTCTTCGGCGGCTTCATCACGGCCCAGTACGGCCTGCGCCACGAAATTGCGGAACGGCACCACCGGCGGCAGTTCGCTGCTTCGGCCCTGCTGCAGCAGGCCGATTTCATGCACGATACGCTCCAGCGTGGTGTGATCGCTGATCAGGTGGTGCAGCGACACGGACAGCAGCCAGCGACCATGCGTCGCAACATTTTCCTGCGCCGACGCCGCCTGAATGGCAGTGCCGGCATGGGCGGAATCACCGGAAAGTGCGGAGCCGGATGGAACACGTGGCAATGGGTCTTCCACGGCCACCAGGTGCAGCATGGGGGCCTTTCTCACGTCCAGCCGGTGATGGGCCGGGTCGGTCAGGCGTGCCAGTCGGGCCAGTACATCGTCTTCCGTAACAGCGCCGGCATAGGTGGCGCCAGCCGCGCCTGTTCCATGAATGTCATCGCTGGCATTTCCGGCGTTGTCCGGCGCAGTCGGGAAAACCGGGAAAACATTCCCGGCAGGAAGCGTTTTTTCCGTTTCAGAAAAATCGGCCCAGGCCAGTTCAACACGTGCCGTGCGGTTCACCACCTGCACCGGCTTCGACAGGCCCTCCCACAGCACGGCCGTGCGCAGGATGTCGTGACGGGCCACCACCTCGTTCAGGCTGGCCACGAAGCGCTCCAGCCGCTCGCGTGTGTCAAAGGCCAGCAGCGTCGGCGTCACATAGGCATCGCCTTCCTGCTGCAGCTGGTGATGGAACAGCATCCCTTCCTGCAGCGGCGCCAGCGGGTAGATGTCCTGCACGTTGGCCATGCCACCGGGCGTCTGGCCCGCAACCGAATCAATCTCGGCTTGCGTGAGCTGCACCAGCGGCAGCATCTCCGGTGTAATGTGCGTGCAGCCGTCGGGAATACCGTTGGGGGGAATGGCGATTTCATCATAAGCGCCCTCTCCTGCGCCCTCACCCGCGTTCCCGCCCGCTTCGGCACGGGCCAGCGCAGCGGCCTGTGCCTGTGCCAGTGCATCGGCAAAGGCCGACAGCAAGGGCTGTTCGAACAGTTCGCGCACCTGCGCGCGAATGCCCGCGGCCCGCATGCGCTCGACCAGCGTCAGTGCCAGCAGCGAATGGCCGCCCAGTTCAAAGAAATTGTCCTGCCGGCCCACACGTTCGACACCCAGCACTTCAGCCCACAGTTGCGCGAGCTGCGTTTCCAGTTCGCCTTCAGGGGCTTCGTAGGCATCACCGGCATCGAATACCGGCTCGGGCAACGCCTTGCGGTCGATCTTGCCGTTGGCGTTGAGCGGCAGCGCCTGCAGCACCATGATGACGGAGGGCACCATGTAGTCCGGGAGAACGGCGGCCAGCGACTGCCGCAGGGTGGCTGCCGTGTCGCGCATCTCACCATGCCCGGTCTCCTGGCCGGGCTGCGCCACACCTGTTCTGTCCTGAAGGCGGGCAGATTCCGTATCCAGTCCTGCGCCCGGTACGGTGGCCGGCACGGCCTCTCCTGCGCTGCCGGCCTGCAGGGAAACATAGCCCACCAGCTGCAGGCCGCGCGGCGTCTGGCGTGCGACCACGACGGCTTCGCGCACACCGGGCTGCCGGCGCAGCTGTGCGGCCACTTCGCCCAGTTCCACGCGAAAACCGCGGATTTTCACCTGCTCATCGATGCGGCCCAGATATTCCAGCTGGCCCTGCGCGTTCCAGCACACCAGATCGCCGGTGCGGTAGAGACGCTCGCCGGTCTGGCCGAAGGGACTGGCCACGAAGCGGTCGGCCGTGAGGTCCGGTCGGCCGACATAGCCGCGCGCCAGGCCGATGCCGCCCAGGTACAGCTCGCCGACCATGCCGGGTGCCACGGGGTTGAGCGCAGCATCCAGCACGTGCGTGGCAATGCCGCTGATAGGGGCGCCGATGGGCACGGACGCCGGTATTTCACCGGTGCAGGTCCAGCTGGTGACATCGATGGCCGCCTCGGTGGGGCCGTACAGGTTGTGCAGGGCTGCTCCGGGCAGCATCTCGCGCGTACGCTGTGCAACCGGGACCGGCAGGGCTTCGCCGCTGCAGATGATCCGGCGCAGGCTCGTGCAGTCCTGCACGCCCTCGTACTGCAGGAAAGCCTGCAGCATGGAGGGCACGAAATGCAGGGTGGTGACACCGTGATGGTCGATGAGTTCGCGCAGGCGTTGCGGATCCCGATGATCTCCCGGGCGTGCCACGGCCAGCGTGGCGCCCTGCATCAGCGGCCAGAAGAATTCCCACACCGACACATCGAAACTGAACGGGGTTTTCTGCAGCACCACGTCCTGCGCCGTCAGGCCATACGCCTGCTGCATCCACTGCAGCCGGTTCGACAGGGCACGATGACGGTTGCCGGCCCCTTTCGGGGCACCGGTCGAACCGGAGGTGTAGATGACATAGGCCAGCTGTTCGTCATGCACGGGCAGGCCGGGATTGGCATCGGAACATCCCCGGGTGTCGAGCACGTCGAGCGCCATCGCCGGTACGGGCGGAAAAACGGGTTCCGTACCGGACCATGTCTTCAGCAGATCCGCATGGGTCAGCAGCAGGCGCGCCCCGCTGTCGTGCAGCATGCCGGCCAGGCGCTGCACGGGCAGATCGGGATCGAGCGGCACATACGCGCCCCCCGCCTTCAGCACCGCCAGCAGGGCCACCACCATGTCGGGCGAACGGTAAAGGCTCACACCGACCCGGCTGTCCGTACCGATGCCCTGCGCCAGCAGATGATGGGCCAGACGGTTGGCCCGGGCGTTCAGTTCGCGGTAGCTGAGCGTGGTGTCGTCGAAGGCCACGGCCACGGCATCCGGATTTGCAGCGACCTGATTTTCGATCAGCGCATGAACGGCAGGAAAGGCCGAAAATGTCTGCGTGTTTTCCGACCATTGCGCCAGCTGCTGCCGTTCGGCCGCATCGACCAGTGGCCGGGCATCGATCCGCGCCTGCGCGGTGCCGGCATCGGCCAGCTGTTCCAGCAGGGCCACATAACGCTGCACCATGCGTGTCAGGGTGGCGGGTTCGAACAGTTCCCGGGCGCAGGAAAAGCGGATGGTCACGTTGCCGTTTTCGTCTTCGACCGTCTGCAGCGTCAGTTCGAACTGTGCATCCGGTTCGGCAAAATGCAGGCGCTCGACCGTGAGCTGCGGCCAGTTTTCCGCGTCGCGGCGCGACTGGCGCAGGTGGTTGAACATCACCTGAAATACCGGGTGCACACCATAGTGACGCGTGGGCTGCAGCACCTCGACGAGGTGATCGAAGGGGATGTCGGGATGGCTCTGCGCCTGCAGCACGGCATCACGCACCTGGGCGAACAGGGCATCCAGACTGCGGGCATTTTCGGGCATCGTCTGCACGACCAGCGTGTTGACGAACAGCCCCACCACGCCCTGGGTCTCCGGCAGATGGCGACTGGCCGACGGGATGCCGACCCGGATGGTGTCGAGCCCCACATGACGGTAAAGCCACGCATGAAATGCCGTGAGCAGCGTCATGAACAGCGTGCCCCCCTGGCTCCGTGCAAACGCCTGCAGGCGGGCAACCAGCGCACGGTCGAGCGTCGTGCCCTCGAAGGCCACGCGGTATTTGCCATCGGCATGGCGGGGATGATCGGTGGGCAGTGCCAGTACATCATCGGCGCTGCCCAGCTGTGTGCGCCACCAGTCACGCTGCTGGCGCGCCGGCTCGGTGTCGATCCACTGCTTCTGCCAGTGGGCATAGTCGGCATAGGTGATGGCCGGCTCGGGCATCTGCACGGTTTCGCCCAGAACGGCTGCACGGTAGCGTCTGGCCAGTTCGTCGATGATCAGCTGGACCGACCATTCGTCGCAGACGATGTGATGCACGACGACCAGCAGATGGTGTTCGTCCGGCGCCGTGCGCAGCAGCTGCGCACGCAGCAGCGGGCCACGCGTGAGATCGAAGGGTTCGTGGCTGAGCCGGGCGACCTGTCTTTCCACCAGCGTGGCCGTTGCATTTGCCGGTGCGTCTGCCTGCACGGCTGCGGTTGCGGTTGCGGCAGCAGCTGTCGATGCAGCTCGAGTCACCGCGCCGGTTGCCGCCATATTTTGGGTTGCAGCCACGTTTTGGGTTGCGTCCAGGACTTCGGTTGCGGCTTCCGCTGCCACCCTGCCGGCCGTCATGTCCAGCAGCGGCACGTCCAGCACCAGCTGCGGGTGTACCCGCTGCCACACTTCGCCCGATTCGCCCGCATGGAAGGTCGTGCGCAGGCTGGGGTGATGATCGACCACGGCCTGCAGGGCCTGCCGCAGCCGTGCCGCATCCAGCCGGCCACGCAGCTTCAGGCCGCCGCACATGTGATAGGCAGTCGTGGACGGATCCATCTGCCACAGGAACCACTGCCGCATCTGTGCAAACGACAGCACGGTATCGGCCGCGGCATCGGGACGGTGCGGCACGGTCTGCTGGCGGGACACGCCGGCCGCGCGTGCACCGGGCACGACGCCCCTGCCGGGAACGGCGCGTGATCCAGAGGCCGCACCCGCACCGGGAGCGACACCTGCACCGGCAGCACCCGTGCCAGCGACGACGCCCGCCCCCGCACCGGGGACGACACCTGCACCGGGAGCGGTACCAGCGCCAGCACCCGCTGCCGTGCCAGCGGCGGCGGACGCATCACCGGCTGCACCGGCAGCCCCCGCCGTGCGCGCCCTGGCGCCCCCACGCAGGCGTGCCTGCAGGGCGGCCCGCTGTGCGGGGCTCAGTTGGCTGCGAAGTGCGTCACGCTGTTCCTTGCTGGACATGCTGGCTCCTGAAATACCGCTTATCCCGAAAAACCGCTCACACGGAGGCCCCGTCCGGGGCTTCCTCTTCCTGAATCTGCGCCATGACCTTCAGCTCCAGCTGAACGGCCAGCGCGGCAATGGTGGGCTTCTGGAAGAAGCCCGCCGGGGCAATGTCGACGTCGTAGGCGTGCTTGACCACCGCCAGCAGCTGGACCGCCAGCAGGGAGTCGCCGCCCAGCTCGAACAGTGAATCGTGAGTGCCGATGCCCTCGATGCCGAGCATGTCGGCCCAGATTTCGGCAAGGCTCTCTTCCAGATCGTCGGCCGGCGCCACGTAGGCCGTGCGCAGGGCCGGGCGCGGCTGCCGCTGGCGGGCCGGAAGATCGGCCTCGGCCGCTGCCCGTGGCTGCGGCCAGGCGTCCTGGGTTGCCGCCCAGCGCTGCGCCAGCGGAATGGTGCTGACCAGCACCTGGCTGTCCTCTCCGGATGCCAGCAGGGTCTCGAAGAGCGCCATGCCCTGGTCGGGCGAGATGCCCACGTGGTCGGGCAGGTGCATGTCGGCTGCCATGCCGATGTCGCGCCATCCGTCCCAGTTCACGGCCATGACCCGTGTGCCACCCTCGTCGCGCCAGGCGGCCGCCGCGGCATCGAGACAGGCGTTGGCACCGGCGTACAGGGCATTGCCCACCCCGCCCAGCGTGCTGGCCAGCGACGAGAAGAGCATCACGAACACCGGGGGGGCCATGCCCGGCGCACGGATGGCATCGAGCAGGTTCTGCGTGCCCTGCACCTTGGCCGCCAGGGCCGGCGCGAGGTCTTCGGGGCCGATCTGGGCCACCAGCTGCTGGTGCGACACCCCCGCAGCGTGAATGACGCCGTCGATCATGCCGAATTCCGCCTGCGCCCGCGCCACGGCGGCGGAGACCGCTGCGGCGTCGGCCACATCCACCTGGCAGACCATCACACGGCCACCCAGGGCCTTCAGCTCGCCGATGCGCTGGGCATGGGCGGATTCGCCGGAACGGCCGAGCAGCACCAGGCTGGCCTGCCAGTGCTGTGCCAGATGGCGGGCCAAGTGAAAACCGATACCCCCCAGCCCGCCGGTGATCAGGTAGCAGCCCTGGCGGCGCAGCCCCAGCGGGCGGCCCGGCGGGTTGTCGGGCAGTGCGGTGTAGGTCTGGGTCCAGCGGTGCGAACCGCGCCATGCCTGCACGGCATCGGGCTCGGGTGCAAAGAGGGTCTGTGCAATGCATTCGACCACGCGGCGCGCCGTGCACTGGCCATCGACATCGAGGTCGAGGCGCACGCAGTCGAGGTGCGGATATTCCTTCGGAATGACCACGCACGGACCATGCAGCAGCGCCTGCAGGGGCTGCAGGGCTTCGGCACCGGTCACATCGTCGGAAGCGCGGGTCAGCACCAGCAGACGGCAGCCCGCGTTGAGATCCTCGCCGCAGTGGCGCGCCAGCGACAGCAGGCCGAGCAGGGCATCCTGCACGGCGGTCTCTTCATCATATCTGCCCCCGGATACCACCGAACTGTCCACTACCGTACTGCCAGACACCTCACTGCCATGCTCCCTGCTGCCAGTATTCCCGACGGCTGCCTCCCCGCTGCCCGTCATGCCGAGGCTCTGGGCATGGCAGACATGGGTGGGCCGGCCCTGATCCTGGGCCAGGTCCTGCAGCAGCCGGGCAAAGTCGTCGTCATGCCGGGGACGCAGCCGGTAGTGCGTGCTGCTCACCCGCTGGTATTCGGGGCCGGTACTGGCCAGCACCGCCTGAAAGCCCTGCTGTTCCAGCCACATCTGCAGCGCCAGCAGCAGCGGCACCGGCTCGCCGAGCAGCAGCACCCGGGCACGCTCGGGCAGCTGCATGGGGCTGGCAGGCTGGCGGTTCCAGACCGGCACGTAGAGCCAGGCATTGCGCCCCGCCAGGCGCACGGGTTCGGACGTCAGGGCGTGGCGTTCCGTGTCCGTATCGGCGGGAACGTCGACCCAGTAGGACTGGCGGTCGAAGACGTACAGGGGCAGCGGCAGGCGCCGGATGTGCGTGTGCCGGAACAGCGGAGAAGCCTGCACATCCACCCCCGCCACCCAGAGCTGGGCCAGGCAGACCTGCAATTGGGCCTCGCGGTCGGGCTGAATGACCCCGCCGGCCTCTGCAGTCCCCGGACCGGCACCATCCGGCGGCTGCTGGATGGCCAGCACCGGCGTATCGCCCAGCGCCGCATGACGACGCACCAGGCGCTGCAGGGTGTGACCCGGCCCGATGTCGAGCAGCACGCGCCCTTCCTGCTGCAGCAGTTCGGTGATGCCATCGGCAAAGCGCACCGTGTTCCGCAGCTGGCGCACCCAGTAGGACGGGCTTTGTGCCTCGTCCGGCCGGATCCAGGTTCCGGTCAGGTTGGACAGGAAGGGGATGGCCGGCGGTTTCAGGGAGATACCGGCCAGCACCGATTCGAATGCGGCCAGCATGGGTTCCTGCATGCGCGAATGGAATGCCTGCGAGACCCGCAGCCGGCTCACCGCAATGCCCTGTCCCCGGAATTGCGCCTCGGCCCGTGTGATGGCCTCGTCCGTGCCCGCCAGCACGCTCATGCCGGCGGCATTGACGGCAGCCAGATCGCAGTCGGCCAGCGGGTGCTGCTGCAGCGCCGCCTCGTCCAGCCCGACGGCCAGCATGGCACCCGGCGGCATGCCGTGCATCAGCCGCCCGCGCATGGCCACGACGTGCAGGGCATCCGCCAGCGAGAACACACCAGCGACGCAGGCCGCCACGTATTCACCGATGCTGTGACCGATCATGGCCTGCGGTGTGATCCCCCAGTCATGCAGCTGCTGCACCATGGCGTAGCCCGCCACGAACATGGCCGGCTGGGTGTAGCGGGTCTGCGTCAGCAGCGCAGCGGCCTCGGTCTCGTCCCGGCCATGCAGGTCCGGATACAGCAGGGTGCGCAGATCGATGTCCAGCAGCGGGCGCAGGCGCGCGCAGCAGTCATCGACCACCTCACGATACCGGGCGTGACTGTCGTAGAAGCTGCGCCCCATGTTGGGGTGCTGGGCCCCCTGCCCCGGGAACATGAAGGTGAGGGCCGGTGCATCGGTCAGGGCCGCCCCTTCGAAGTAGCGGTCCAGCGGCTGGCGGATCAGGGCATCGGCGGCGTCCTGAGCGTCGCGAGCCAGCACCAGCAGGCGCCTGGGCAGCATCCGCCGCCCCACGGCCAGGGTGCCCGCCACGTCCGTCATGGGCGCATCCGGATGGGCTTCGAAATACGCCTGCAGCGCCTCGGCACCGGCACGCAGGGAGGCATCGGACTGCGCGCTGAGCGGCAGTACATGCAATGGTGCGCTCCCCCGTGCTGGACGGGCCTGCACGGCGTCGCCAGCGCCTGCTGCATCCGGTACCGGGTAACCGGAAACGGCTGCAGATGCAGATGCGGCGGGTACGGCAGCATTCTCACGCGGGAAGGACAGGCCGGACCCGACATCGGCCTGTTCCCACGCCTGCACGATGACATGGGCGTTGGTGCCGCCGATGCCGAAGGCGCTGACCCCCGCACACGCCGGCTGCAGGTGGGCCGGCCAGGGGGTGGCGCGGGTATTGACATGGAAGGGGCTGGCGGCGAAATCGATCTGCGGGTTGGGCACCGAGAAATTGATGGCCGGTGGCAGCGTGCGGTGCCTGAGCGCCATGATCGTCTTGATCAGGCCCGTGACCCCCGCAGCGGCATCCAGATGGCCGATGTTGCTCTTGACCGAGCCGATGGCGCACTGCTGGCGGGGGCAGTCGTCCCCAAAGGCCTGGGTCAGCGCGGCGATCTCGATCGGGTCGCCCAGCACGGTGCCGGTGCCGTGGGTCTCGACATAGCCGATTTCGTGCGGTTCGACGCCGGCCACGGCCAGGGCAGCCCGGATGACGGCTGCCTGTCCCTGGACGCTGGGCGCCGTGAAGCCGACCTTGTCGGCGCCATCGCTGTTGACCGCCGTGCCGCGGATGACGGCATGGATGCAGTCTCCATCGCGGATGGCATCCTCGAGGCGCTTGAGCACGACCATGCCCGCCCCGCTGCCCAGCACCGTGCCCGATGCCTGGGCATCGAAGGCGCGACAATGCCCGTCACGCGACAGGATGGCCCCGTTGCGATAGAGATAGCCACCGCGCTGGAGCAGATTGAGCGACACCCCGCCCGCCAGCGCCATGTCGCATTCCTGGGCGAGCAGCGACTGGCAGGCCATGTGCACCGCCACCAGCGAGGTCGAGCAGGCCGTCTGCACGGTGACGGCCGGCCCCTTCAGGTTGAGCTTGTAGGCGATGCGCGTGGCCACCGAATCGGCCCCGTTGCCCCCGACCATGGTCAGGACATCGAGAATGGTGCTGCGCGCGGTCAGCGGGTTCTGCGCCAGCAGATGGCGGATCAGGTAGGCCGGCGTGCCGCATCCCCCGAAAACACCGATGGCGTTGCCGTCCTGCGTCCCCCCGCCCAGATAGCCGGCATGCTCCAGCGCGTGCCAGGCGGTTTCCAGAAAGAGACGCTGCTGCGGGTCGAGCAGCTCGGCATCACGGGGCGTGAAACCGAACAGGGCCGCGTCGAAACGGTCCACACCCTCGAACGGGACACCGGCGCGCACGTAATCCGGATCGTGCAGTACGGACGGCGGCACGCCCAGACTGCGCAGCTGGGCATCGCTGTATTCCACGACGGCTTCGCGGCCCTCGAGAATGTTCTGCCAGAACGCCTGCACGTCGTCGGCACCCGGAAACCGCCCCGCCATGCCGATGACGGCGATTTCCAGTCCATTCATTCCGGGCAGGTTTTCCTGCGACATTTCGCCTGTCTGGCTCATGACTGTTCAAACCCGTTTGCGGCGCAGCATCGCCTGACGGCGACGTTCGCCCCGGTCATCGGAAGCCTGTGCAGCGCCGGTACTGCCCGGCGCCGCCCGCAGTGCCGACAGATGGGCGGCCTGGGCCTGGATGGTGGGAAACTGGAAGAGATCGACCAGACCCACCCGCACGTTCAGCTCGTCCTGGATGCGCTGGTGCAGGGTGGCCAGCAGCAGCGAGTGCCCGCCCAGTTCGAAGAAGTTCTTCTGCCGGTCGGGGCGCGAAATGCCCAGCACACCGGCCCAGATCTGCGCAAGCTTCTGCTCCAGTTCACCCTGGGGTGCTTCGTATGTGTCCCCCATATCGAACACCGGCGCCGGCAGTGCCCGGCGGTCGATCTTGCCGTTGGCGTTGAGCGGCAGGGCCGCCAGCACCACGATCACCGACGGCACCATGTAGTCGGGCAGCACGGCCCCGAGTGCCAGGCGAAGGGTGGCGCCATCCAGTGTCCTGCCCTGCCCGGCCCCGGCCGCCCGGGCCGCATCTGCAGCATCACCGGACACGTAGCCGACGAGCTGGGTGCCCTGCGGGGTCTCGCGTGCCACGACCACCGCTTCCCGGACCCCGGGCTGACGCAGCAGTTGCGCTTCCACTTCGCCCAGCTCCACCCGGAACCCGCGAATCTTGATCTGCTCGTCGATGCGGCCCAGATATTCCAGCTGGCCCGCCTCGTTCCAGCGCACCAGATCGCCGGTACGGTACAGGCGACTGCCCACCTGCACGAATGGGTTGGCCACGAAGCGTTCGGCCGTCAGTGCGGGCTGGTTGATGTAGCCACGTGCCAGCAGATCGCCCCCGATGTACAGCTCGCCGGCCACACCCGCCGGCACACGGTTGAGCGCCGCATCGAGCACATGGGCCTGCGTGGCGTCGATGGGCCGGCCGATGGGCACGGGGGTGCGCCCATCATCCTGGCAGGTCCAGCGGGTGACGTGGATCGTCGTCTCCGTGGGCCCATAGAGGTTCTGCAGCACACCGGCACCCAGCTTCTGCACCGCCTCGGACTGCACCCGGGCGCTGATGGCCTCTCCGCCGCACATCACATGCCGCAGGCCCGTCCCGGCCGCATCGGGCCGCGACAGGAACAGCTGCAGCATCTGCGGCACGAAGTTGAGCGTCGTGATCCGGTGCCGTTCGATCAGGTCGAAGATGCGCTGCGGATCGCGGTGATCGCCCGGCTGCGCGATGGCCAGCCGGATCCCCGCGCTCAGGGGCCAGAAGATTTCCCAGCACGAGACATCGAAACCGATCGGTGCCTTGTGCAGCACGGTGTCATCGTCACCCAGCCCGTAGACGCGCTGCATCCACGCCATGCAGGTGGCCAGCCCCCGGTGATTCACCCCCACGCCCTTGGGCTGCCCGGTGGAACCGGAGGTGTAGATCACATAGGCCAGCTGGTTGCCGTGCAGGGCGGGAGCCTGCCAGGACGCACCGCTGTCAGCGGCGGCATCCGCCGGCAGAATCGCACCTGTCTGCGCCGGGGATGCTGGCTGGGCCGCACCTGCCTGCGCCAGCGATGCCGGCGGGGCTGCATCTGTCTGTGCTGCGAAAGCCGGCGGGAAGATGTGTTCGAGCAGCAGCGGCGTCACCCCGGCCACGGCCGGCATGGCCGCCAGCAGCCGGTCGTGCGTGAGCATCACCTTCAGACCACTGTCCTGCATCATGAAGGCCAGCCGCTGGGGCGGCAGTTCCGGATCCAGCGGCACGAAGGCGGCACCTGCCATCAGCACCCCCAGCATCGACACCACCAGGTCCAGCGAGCGTTCCTGATGGATGCCCACCCGGTCCTCCGGCCGCACACCCCGGGCCTGCAGAGCCTGGGCCACGGCCCGGGCACGGTGCGCCAGTTCGCCACGTGACAGCATCTGCTCGCCGAACAGCAGCGCCGTGGCCCCGGGGCATGCGGCCGCGTGATGTGCAAAGGCGGCCACGACGGTTGCCGGGTCTTCCTGGGACTGGGCACCCGTCTCCCAGCCCGCCAGCTGCTGGCGCTGATGCGGGCCGATGAAATCCAGATCGCCCACCCGCGCACCGGTATCTCCGGTCAGCAGGAGCAGCAGATCCCGATAGTGGACGGCCATCTGCGCGACCAGCCCGGCCGGCAGCACCCGTGTATCGAAAATGAAGCGCAGGCCGGCGCTGTCTGCGTCGGGCTGGCGAACTTCCAGCGTCAGCTCGAACTGGGCCTCGCGCAAGACGGACAGCACGGGCTGCACGCCCAGACCGGTGTGCCGGGAGAATCCGCCGAAATCTTCCTGCAGGTAGTTGAATGCCACCTGGAAGAGCGGATTGACGCCCGGCACGCGGTCCGGATGCAGCACCTCGACCAGATGGTCGAACGGAACCCGGGCATGCCGCTGGGCCTGCCGGTGATGGGCGGCGGCATGCGCCAGCAGTTCACCGAGGCGAGCGCGCCCGTCGATGCGCAGCTGCAGCACGAGGGTATTGACGAAGCAGCCCACCATGCCGGCCACGGCCGGCATCTCCCGGTTGGCCACGGGAACACCGACCCGGATGCCGTGCTGGCCACTGTAGCGGAACAGCAGCAGCTGCCAGGCGGTGAGCAGCAGCACGAAGGGCGTGGTGCCCAGCTGCACGGCGCGTTCCCGCACACGGGCAAACAGGGGGGCAGGAACCGCATCCTCGACCAACCCGGCAGGACGGGGGGCGGCGTCTGCCGGCTGGCGACCCGGCGACAGCGTGAGCGGCGGATGCTCCGTACCCAGTTCGTGCTGCCACCACGCCACATCGGCCGCGGAAAACGCCTGTTCCGGATGGGCCTGCTGCCAGACGGCGTAATCGATGTACTGCGGCGCGTCTTCAGGGGGGGCTGACGCAGACAGACCGGCCTGCACGGCGTACAGGGCCCCGAGGTCATCCAGCAGGATCTGCATCGAGGCGGCATCGGCCACGATGTGATGCACGAGCAGCACCAGCGTGTGGCGATGGGCGTCGTGACGCAGCAGCACGAACCGGGCCAGTGGCCCGGCCAGCAGGTCGAAGGGCTGTGCGGCCAGGGCCTGCATCCGCGCCGTCCGTTCGGACAGCGGGACGGGCTGTTCTTCCGGCAGCCAGACGGCCGGCACCGTAGGCAGCACGCGCTGCCGGACCAGCCCCCCAGCCGTCAGCAGGAACTGCGTGCGCAGCGAGGCATGGCGCAGCACCAGCTGGTCCACGGCACGATGCAGCGCCTGCGCGTCCAGCGCACCGCTGACATCCAGGGCACCCTGGATCACATAGGACGTGCCGGCCGGATCCAGCTGCCAGAGGAACCACTGCCGCATCTGCGCCGGCGACAGCGGCTGCGCAAGCGCGCGGTCTTCCGGTGTCAGGGCAACGGGGCCGTCCGTGGCCGGCAAGGCACCTGCCTGCACCTGCTGGCCAAGCGCCGTCACGCAGGCCACCATGTCTTCCAGCCGGGGATGTTCGAACACGTGGGATGGCCGGAACGGCACCCGATACCGGCTGGCAATGCGGGTGGCCAGCGTCACCGCCGACAGGGAGTTGCCGCCCAGCATGAAGAAATGGCTGTGCCGTGTGAGCGCCGTTGTTCGTGGCGCACCGAGCGCCTCGCGCCAGCCTTCGGCCAGCTCGGCAGCCAGCCCTTCCAGGGTCGGTCCACCGTCGCCCGGCGCATATGATTCACCGGTGACGGCGCCCGGCTGCATCAGGGTATCGGGCTGCGTCAGGGCGCCCGTTTGCATCGGAGCGTCCAGCTGTATCGGGGCATCCGGCTGCGCCATGGCCCCCGGCTGCATCGGGGCGTCCGGCTGTGCCACGGCGCCCGACTGCTTCAGGACGCCCTGCTCGAACAGGGCCCAGACATCTAGCGTCTGCGTCTGCCACTGCTGGCGGCAGCGCTGGCGCTGCAGCTTGCCACTGGAGGTTTTGGGCATACCGCCGGGTTCGAGCAGCGCAATGACCTGCGGTGCCTCCCCCGTCTGGGCGCTGACTACGGCAGCGATCTGCCCGGCCAGCGCATCGGGCGGGACGCGGCGCTGGATGCTGCGCGAGATCTCGGCCGCGACACCTACGCCTTCCTGCCCATCGAATGCCACCGCAAAGGCGGCGACGCGCCCCTTGCGGACCTCGTCGAGCTGGGTCTCGATGGCCTGCTCGATGTCCTGCGGGTACAGGTTGTGGCCCCGCACGATGATCATGTCCTTCAGGCGGCCGGCCACGAAGAGCTGCCCCTCATGGACGAAGCCCAGATCGCCGGTGCGCAGCCAGCGCACGCCGTCATCGTCGGTGACGAAGGCATCGGCCGTGGCGGGGGCGTTCTGCCAGTAGCCGGCCGCCATGCTCGGCCCGCTGGCCCAGATTTCCCCCACCCGGTTGGGAGCGGCCATCTGCCCTGTCCCGGGATCGACGATCCGGACGGCATGGCCGGCGGCAGCCTGGCCGCAGGCCACCAGGGCCACGCCATCCCCTTCGGGCAGAACCTGCCCCCGGGCCAGCGCCGTTTCCGAGAAGGTCACGGTGTGCATGCCATGGCCGGGCAGTACCCCGGTCACCATCAGCGTGCCTTCGGCCAGTCCGTAGCAGGGATAGACGGCCCGGGCGGCAAACCCGCAGCGCCCGAACCTGTCCACGAAGGTCTGCATCGTGTCGGGCCGGATGGGCTCGGCACCGGTGTAGGCAACGCGCCAGCACGACAGGTCCAGCCCGTCACACTGGGACTCGCGGACGCGGTCGATGCACAGGCGATAGGCAAAGTCGGGACCACCACTGACCGTGACCCGATGCTGGCTGATCAGCCGCAGCCAGCGCACCGGGCTGGCCGTGAAATGGTCGGGGCTGCACAGCACACACGGAATACCACTGTAGAAGGGCTGAAGCAGCCCGCCGATCAGCCCCATGTCGTGAAAGAGCGGCGACCACACGGCAAAGCGGTCGGCCGCGGTGATGGCCATCAGCGCACGAATGGCCGCTTCGTTGGCCATCAGGCAGGCGTGCGTGACCATTACCCCCTTCGGGTCAGAGGTGGAACCGGAGGTGTACTGCAGGAAGGCCGTGTCCGTCAGCACCGGCTGGTATTCCACCCACTGGCCGGCCAGGGCCGGATCGGCACGGTCGACCTCGACGAGCCGGGCCACGCCCAGCGCAGGCAGAGCGGAGGTGACCAGCGGTGCCAGCGCTGCCGTGGTGAGCACGAGCCGTGCCTGTGCATCGGCCGCGATGCCGGCCAGGCGGGCCACGTGCTGCGGGCGGGCGGACTCCGGCGGGAACACCGGCACGGCAATGATGCCGGCGGCAAAGCAGGCAAAGAGGCCCACCACATAGTGCTGGTCATTGTCGAGCAGCAGCAGGGCCCGCTCGCCCGGCACGGCCTGGCGCTGCAGCGTGGCCGCCAGTGCACGCACCTGCGTCCAGAGCGTGGCGTAGCCGAAGACTTCCTCGCGAACCTCCGCGCCGGCGGGCTGCGACACCACCGTCAGCGCCACGGCGTTGCCACGGTCCTCTGCCAGTCGTGCCAGGCACTGCACGAAGTCCCGGGGCGGCACGAATCCATCCTCCGGGGCCTGAAGCTGTCGAGCTGTCATTTTTTACGATATCCCTCAACGTACCGCCATGTGGTCGTCGCCTCGACAACGGGACGCCATGAAACCCTGCCTGATACCGGGGCCACACAACGGCCCCACCGTCATCACGCCCCGGGCCGGTGCCTGGACGTGCATGGATTCATTCGTCCGCGCGCCCTCTTTGCCTGGGGCGCGCAGGACAGGGCGGCAGGGCCGCAGAATCCTCAATGGCTCCAGTCAGGCTGGATGGACGAGAGCAGGCTGCGCAGATGTGCCAGTACCCTTGCCTCTTCCTGCCATATGAAAAAGTGATTGCCTTCGAACCAGGTGATGGAAAACGGAGCCACCGTTTCGCACCGCCATGCCTCCAGCCGCCCGGGGGAGATATCGTCCTGGCGACCGGCCAGGACATGAACGGGCAAGGCAAGCGGCGCTTCGTCCGGGTCATGGACGAAGCTGTCGCACACGCGGTAATCGGCCCGCAGGGTATCGAGCGTCATGCGCAGCATGTCCGGATGGGCAAAGACCGCCTCGCTGGTGCCCCCCTGCGCTCTCAGGTCGGCCATCAGCGACTCGTCGCTGTCCAGCCCCCTGAAGCGGTCCGGGTCACGCTGCGACGGCGCCGCGCAGGCCGACAGCAGGAGCGCCTCCGGCATGCGGCCACCGGTGCGCCGCTGGTGCACCGCCATGCCCCAGGCCAGCAGCGCACCCATGCTGTGACCGAAGAGCACGTACCGGTCCTGCAGCTCGGCCTGCCACGTCTGGCACAGCCAGGAGACCAGCCCGTCGAACCGCTCGATGAAGGACTGCCCCAGCCGGGCACCGCGACCCGGCGGCTCCAGCGGGACGAGCTGCACGGAGGACGGCAGATGGCGCCGCCAGCGCAGATACATGGTTGCGCTGGCCCCCGCACACGGGATGGTCAGAAGCCTGGTCATCACGCCGCCGGTGTGCTGGCCCCTGCCTGATCCTCCATCCACTTCCTGAGAGAAAGGGGCCGCATGTCCTGCCAGTGTGTCCGGACGTAGTCGAGCACGTGCTGCTTGTTCCCCCGGATACCTTCGACCGCCTTCCACCCGCCGGGCACGGTCTTCCATTCCGGCCAGATGGAATACTGCTCTTCGTGGTTGACCAGCACGATGAAGGTCTCATCTTCGCGATCAAAGCAACTTTTTGACATTGAACACCCGATATTTGCCATTGATACTTACAGGACGAATCAGCCTGATCTTTGTTCAACACTTGTTGAAATATTTCATTATGTGACACAGTGCAAGCATTTTGTTGCATGCGCGGTGGAATGAAGCAGCGTGTGCCTGGCTGCGTTGCGGGCGCTTACCCCAGTCAGCCATGAAACGTCAACAGGAACCATCAAGCCGAAAAGTGGTGTTGGTCAATTTTGTTTTGAAGGGTAACAACAAAACTGCCAGCCACCAGAGTATGACACCGCAACCACCGCCTTGAGTAGCGCGACATGCGGTGCTGTTGGGTGGACAACCCATGCCTTCGCCTGCCCTGCCTGCAAAACGGGCAGGGCCTGATCTTGCAAAGTATGGGGAGGTTTCGTTTCGAATGGTAACGAAAACCCACTTCCCCGGTGTTTGGCACTGGTCCAATACATGTAGTGCTAGTTATTCTATTTATCAGTTAGATGAGTAAAACATGCCAAACGACGACGCAGACAAGCTTGCAGTCGATACAGAGTTGACGATGGTTTTCATTCAGGACAGAGCGCTTCTCTATCGCATTGCCTACGACATCCTGAAAGATGGCGCCATAGCCGAGGAGGCCGTCCAGGATGCCTATCTGAAGGTGTATGAAAGGAGCAACCGGGGGGATGTTCACAACGCCAGGGCCTATTGTGCCCAGACGGTACGCAATACGGCACTGGACATCCAGCGCCGGATGATGAAGCAGCGCGCCAGTACGTCGGACCTGGACGTGGAGTCGTACGCCGAGATCCTGCCGTCGGCAGAGAGCGGCCCGGAGGATCGGGCCTACGTGCGGGAAGTGCTGGCCGCCGTGAACCGGACCCTGCTGGAGCGTTCGGCGCGCCACCGGCGTGCCTTCGTGCTGCATGTGGCCGAGGGCAAGACCCAGCGGGAGATTGCCGGCCTGATGGAGATATCGCCGGCGCTGGTGAACATCCTGCTGCGCGAGGTACGGGAGACCCTGCTGGCGTCAGAGGTATGCCGCAGCTACCTGAACAAGGGGGAGATGGGCAGGATTCTGAAGCGGATCACCCTGCCGCTGCCGCAGGACGGCTAGCCGGTCAGGGGGAGCAGGTCTCGCCCCGCCATTCGCTGCGGGCATAGCCGAAGCGGCAGCGCACCTGGCGGCCGGCCGACACCGCCACCCAGCTGGTGCCGCGGCGCACGAAGCCGATGCGCACACGTTCGCCCTCGATGATGTCGTCCGGCAGGTCGACAAGCGTCACCAGATAGACGGCGCGGATCACCCCGTCGTCCTCGTCGCCATAGACGAAACTCTCGTGGCGGATCTGCTCGGGCGAGAGCTTGCCGTAGGCATCGGCGGCATAGACTTCATCCAGCACCTGCTGACCGCAGAGATCGATGGGTTTCTCGCAGGGTGCGGTGGCCAGGGAGCCGCCATCGGAACCCAGTGCCAGCGGCATGAACCCGTGAGCATGGCGCATGGCATCGGGCGAGGTGGGCGGCATGCGGTACTGGATCTGGGGTTCGGGCTTGTTGTAGAGGTCGAGCCCCTCCAGACCCAGCCGCTCCTTTGCGGCCCGGCGCCGCTCGGCCTGGCGTCCGGTGTGCGGCGTGCGGTCATCAGACTCCGACGGAGAGGCTTCGCGCATGGCCGCGGCCTTTGCGGCTTCGGCCTTTGCGGCTGCAGCCCTTGCCGGTGTCGCCTGGCCGGGAACCTGGGGCGGACGCTGCATGCCGGCATCCTGTGCGCCACCGGCGGCCGGACGGGTGATGTCGGAGGCGCCGAAATCGCTGGTGACGGCTTCGGTGGCCGGACCGGTGGGACGGCAGGGCGTCTTGAGCCAGGCCCCCGAGCCGCAGCGGTACTGGATGCTGGTCTGGATCAGGCGATAGTGGTTCTCGCCCAGCTTGCGCCATGCGGTACGCCACCGCCATTCCATGTGGGCGCCCTGCTCGGCGGGCTGCCGGGTGGAGGCGGTCTGCAGCAGGATGTCGACGCCGGAATCGAAGGAGAAGGTTTCGTCGGTGAAGCTGTAGGCCACGCGGGGCGATGAACCCTCCGGCGGGATGAGCCCCTTCAGGGCACGGTTGCCGCACGCGACGAGGGTGCCGTGACAGGCCGGCGTATCGGCCCCCACCGAGGACAGCAGCTGGAAACTGGTGGGACTGGCCACCTCACTGCGGCTGGCGGCATGCAGCGCCGTGGGCAGCATGAACAGCACGGCCAGCAGGGCGGGCGCGGACAGACGTGAGGCGGAAAAATTCATGGGACCAGGCCAGAGAGAGCACCGCAAGGGATACTGCGGACATCCGGACGGAAAAACCGGATACCCACGCTGTTTCCGGGGTCATTCATGGGGAAGCGGCACGACACGCAGGCCCGACCGGAGCCTCCCCGGAAAAGAAAGCGCGCAGGGTGGTGCGGGCGCGGGAACGAAAGCGTCCGGGACGCGCGCCAGCGCAGGTGTGCGAAAAAACGGATGATAGTATTTTCTCAACACGACAGCCATATCCGGAAACCTGCACCCATGCGGCCTGCCCATCTCTGCGCCCTTCTTGCCACGACCCTTTCCGCTGCGTACCCTGCGGCCTCTGCCCTTGCCGGCCAGACGACCGGCCAGGCATTCAGGGCAACCCAGGGCTGCGAAAAAATCGAGCATTTCGACCCGGAATGGCAGGCCTACAACGGAGACTTTGGCCTGAACCGGCCGGATGCATACAAAAAACACGGTCCGATCTGGGGTTTCTACCAGATGCGGCTGGTGGGCGACACGCTCTACGCCACCTTCGGTGGCGATGTGGAAAACCCGCGCGGCACGACACCCGGCGCCCTGGTAGCGCTGGATGCCGAGAGCATGGCATTCAAACGCCAGATCGCCCTGCCCTTTGCCGCGCATGCGCTGGCCATCGATGGCGCAGGCAAACACGCCGTGGCCACCCATACGGCTGCCAATGCATTCAGCCTGATCGACCTGGATCGCAGGCGGGTGAACTGCCGCAAGGCAGACACCACCTTCCAGGGCGAGACCTACCGGGGCCGCTACGTGGTCATGGACGACCAGGGCAGCTTCTTCATCAATTACAACAATTTTGCCGACGAGAACGAGGCCGGCGTGATCATGAAGTACACGCCCGACGGCGAGCACGCCCCGGATTTCGACGTGCAGGTCACGGAACGGGCCATGACCATTCCGCTGGCCGCCCTGGACGGGCGGCTGCTGACCGGCGGCAAGAGCGTGAAATCGGTTGATCCGCGGTCCGGCGAGATCACCACACTGACGGCCGAGCGCAGCTCGTCGGCCGTGTACAACTACGCCCGCGGGCCACGCGGCCTGCTGCTGGCCAGCGACTACAACGCCGCGGCACGCCCCAACCTGATGCTGATCGATCCGGCCACCGGCGCACGCAGCGAGCTGCTGACGGCAGCCGGCTCCGTCGAGGCCGCCTACGTGCCGGAATCCGGCATGGCCCTGGCCACCAACAATACCAGCGGTTCGGTCACCGTGGCCGCCCTGCCGGCAAACGCCACGGCCTTCACGCCCGGGCAGTTCGTCAACATCCAGTTCGACGGCGACCCAGCCACGATGACCACGCGGCACACCGCCCAGGGCACCGACATCTACGTGTCGGTCAAGCACTGGAAGCCCACGGAGAACCGGCCCAAATCCACGCTGCTGCACCGGGTCCGGATCGCCCCATCGGTTCAGGGCATCGAGGGCATCACCCGCCCGGGGGCCTGCATGATCACGGTCTTCAACCTGGCCGACCATTCGGTGGCCGAACCGCAGCCGTGCCGGATCCTGGATGCCGCCACGGGCTTCCAGCAGACCCACGCCCGCCTCGAGCAGGAAAAACAGCTGCTGTTGCCCGAGCTGGACAAGGAACGCAAGACGCTGGCCAGCCAGCAGAAGGAGCTGGAAGAAGCCCAGAGCCAGCGGGGCAAGAACCCCACGTCCAGCACCGGCAACCATCAGACCATCAGTCGCCTGACCACCGCCGTGGCCAGCCAGCAGGTGACGGTGCAGGCCCTGGAGCGCGAGCTGGCCGAGGACGAGCGGGGGCTGCAGATTTTCCAGCGGCTGGGCAATCCGTCGCAGGCGACGGCCCCGTCCGGGCGCTAGAGCGCCCCTGCAAAAGTCTGCGAGTGGCGTTGGACCCAAGGATCGGATGAGCCAGAAGGCGCCCTGTCGGCAATGGCAGGGCCATTGGCGGCAAATGACGACGCACAGGATCGCCCGGGCATGAAAGCCAAAGTGCCGCAGAATTTTTGCAGAGGCACCCTGATGCCCGGAGCGGCAGGGCCACGAATGCCGGGGCCGACGATGACCGGATTCGCAGGAAACTTTTTGAGGGGCCGTCCGTACAAACTGATACACTAGCCCCGCCTTTGGGTGAATGTATCTCATTTTAATGTGTGGTGCCCCGGATGACACCTTCCCCTTTACCCGCTGGCCATGATGCCAGCCATCAATATTCCCGTCTGCTGCGACTGCGCTGGGTGCTGCTGGCCGCCTTCGTGGTGATCATCCTGCTGTCACTGGTGGCCGACTTCATGCTGGGGCCGTCGGGGCTGGGGTGGACGGAACTGGTCCGCACCATCTTCTCGCCCGCGCAGGCCGAACCCACCACCGCCGTCATCGTCTGGGACGTGCGTCTTCCCTATGCCATCATGGCGGTGGTCGTGGGGCTGGGGCTGGGGCTGGCCGGCGCAGAGATGCAGACCATCCTGGCCAATCCGCTGGCCAGTCCGTTCACGCTGGGCATCTCCTCGGCCGCCGCCTTCGGGGCCTCGCTGGCGCTGGTGCTGGACCTGAGCCTGCCCGGGCTGCCGCCGGGCTGGGCCGTGGCCGGCAACGCCTTCCTGTTTGCCATCCTGTCTGCCGTGCTGCTCGACGTGCTGGCCCGCTGGGGTGGCATGAGCGGCTCCGGCATGGTGCTGGTGGGCATTGCGCTGGTGTTCACCTTCAATGCACTGGTGTCGCTGATGCAGTACATCGCCAGCGCGGAAGACCTGCAGAACCTCGTGTTCTGGACCATGGGGAGCCTGTCGCGGGCCACCTGGGCCAAGGTGGGCGGCATGCTGCTGGCCGTGGCCGTCATCCTGCCCTTCTGCCTGAAGGATGCCTGGAAGCTCACCGCGCTGCGGCTGGGCGAAGAGCGCGCACTGAGCTTCGGCATCGACGTGAAGCGCCAGCGGCTGGTCTCGCTGCTGCGCATCAGTTTTCTGGCGGCGCTGGCCGTGTCGATGGTGGGCACCATCAGCTTCATCGGGCTGATCGCACCGCACATCGCCCGGCGGCTGTTCGGCGAGGACCACCGCTTCTACCTGCCCGGCAGCGCGCTGATCGGCGCCATGATCCTGTCGCTGGCCTCGATGGCCTCGAAGAACATCGTCGAGGGCGTGATCGTGCCGGTGGGCATCGTCACCTCGCTGGTGGGCGTGCCCTTCTTCGTGTCGGTGGTGATGCGCCGCCGTGCCGGCTGACGGAGTCCAGACCATGCTCGAAATCAACGATCTGCAGGTGGCCTACCGTCGTCAGGACATCATCGGCAACCTGACCCTCACACCCATCGCCCCGGGGCAGCTGGTGTCCCTGCTCGGCCCCAACGGGACCGGCAAGTCCACGCTGCTCAAGGCCATGGCGGGCCTGCTGCCCCCGCGCCACGGCAGCGTCGTGCTCAATGGCACCAATCTGGGGGCCATCGACTTCCGGGAGCGGGCCAAACAGGTGGTGTACCTGCCACAGTCGCTGCCGGCCTCGGTGCATCTGCGCGTGCTGGAGTCGGTGCTGGTGTCGGCCCGGGCATCCGCCGTATCTGCGGATGGCGGCGAGACAGGCGTCGACACCGTGATGGATCTGCTGCGGCGTCTGGGTATCGACCACCTGGCCATGCATTATCTGGACCAGCTCTCGGGTGGCCAGAAGCAGCTGGTGGGCATCGCCCAGGCCCTGATCCGGCGCCCGCGGCTGCTGCTGCTGGACGAGCCGCTCTCGGCCCTGGACCTGAACTACCAGTTCCACGTGATGGACCTGCTGGCGCAGGAAACCCATGAGCACGGGCTGATCACCCTGGTGGTGCTGCACGACCTGAACATCGCGCTGCGCCACAGTGATGGCTGCATCCTGATCCGCAAGGGTGCGCTGTTGGGCCAGGGGATGCCGGCCGAGGTCATCACCGGCCAGGCACTGGCAGAATGCTATGGTGTGAAGGCACGCGTCGAGCGCTGCTCGCAGGGCGTGCCGCAGGTCATCGTGGACGGACTGATGCAGCCGGTGCAGTGACGGGCCGTTGTCCCGACCAGCCCAGGGCTGCAGACGTGGCAACCCCATGATCTGCGACGCCTCCCGCACCCCGGCGTGCCGCCCCCTGCATCGCCCGGGCATCTGCCCGGACAGCCAGGGCCACAGCCGGCCCATCGGGACAGCAGCCCGACCCGCAGGCCCGCCCCGGATGACGGACCCGCCCCGGGGCCTCAGCCGGTTCCATTCTTCAACAGCTACCGTATTCCCCATTCGTTCATGTCCGATCCCATGCATTCTCCACGCCGGACGCGCCGCGCAGGCACGCGACGCTTCGCGGCCGCGCTGCTGGCATCCGCCGCCGGCCTGTTCATGCTCCAGACGCCCGCTGCCGTGGCCCAGAACCCGCCGTCCACCCCTTCACAGGCCCAGCAGGCCGCCCAGGGCCCCATCACCGTCACCGATGTGCTCGGGCGCAAGGTCACGCTGAAGGCACCGGCCAAACGGGTCATTCTCACGCAGGCCCGTCACCTGCCGGTGATGGCGCTGCTCACCCCCGATCCGGTCAGCATCCTGGCCGGCTGGTCGGATGAATTCCGCACCTCGTTCTCCCGCGAATACCAGAACTATCTGGAGCGCTTCCCGGCCATTGCGAAGGTGCCGCTGGTGGCGCGTCACACGGCCGACAGCTTTTCGGTGGAGCAGGCCATGGCCCTGCGTCCCGACCTGGTGGTGCTGACGGCCCGCTTCGCGGGCGGCACCGACCGCGAGAGCGTCGAGAATTCGCTGATGATGAAGCGTTTTGCCGCGGCCGGCATCCCGGTCCTGGTGGTGGATTTCTTCGTCAAGCCGCTGGAAAACACCGTGCCCAGCCTGAAGGCACTGGGCGAGGCCATCGGCCAGCCACAGCGCACCGCCGAGTTCATCGATTTCTACCAGAGCCACATGAAGGGCGTGGCCGACCGGCTGAAGGATTTGCCGCCCAGCAGCCATCCGCCGGTGCTGGTGCATGCCCACGCCGGCAGTACCGACTGCTGCAACTCGCCCGGCCAGGGCACCTTCAACGAAATGATCAGCTACGCGGGTGGCCACAACATCGGTGCCGACGTGCTGAAGACGCAGACCGGCAAGCTGAGCTTCGAATACATCAACAGCCGCAATCCGCAGGTCTACATTGCCACGGGCACCGGATCGGGCAAACGCGCCAGCCAGGGCCTGCACATCGGCACCGGCGTGACGGAAGGCGACGCCCGCAGCAGCCTCCAGGCGGTGATCGACGGCAACCGGCTGACGGCGCTGTCCGCCGTGCGCAATGGCAATGCCCATGGCATCTGGCACGCCTTCAATGACTCGCCGCTGCACGTGGTGTTCATCGAGGCGCTGGCCGGCTGGATCCATCCGGACCGTGTCGACGAACAATCGGCCCGGAAGACCCTGGACGAGGTCAACCGGCGCTTCCTGACGGTGCCGCTGTCGGGCACCTATCTGGTCGACCTGAAGAAAAAACCCTGATTCAAGCCCCCTCTTCCGCTGCAGGAGCTTCACGATGAACACGCCCATCCAGCTGCACCAGCCCTGGCCCGAAGTCCTGGCCAAACGCTACCGTGAGGCCGGCCACTGGCGCAACGAAACCTTCGGTGCCTGGCTGCGCAGGCGTGCCGAGGAATATCCGGTGCGGGTGGCGGTGGTGGGAGAAGGCGAAAGCCTCCTCACCTACGCGGAACTGGATGCCCGCGCCTCGGAAGTGGCGGTACGGCTGCAGGCCATGGGCCTGCAGCGTGGCGACCGCGTGATCGTGCAGCTGCCCAACGTACCGGAATTCGTCACGCTGATTTTCGGCATGTTCCGGGTGGGCATCATTCCGCTGTATGCGCTGCCGGCGCACCGCATTGCCGAGATCGAGCATTTTGCCAACACCGGTGCGGCGCGCGGCTACATCTGCGCCGGTGATTTTGGCGGCTTCGATTACCGCACGCTGGCCACGGAACTGCAGCAGCGCTGCCCACAGGTCGAGCATGTGCTGGTGACCCGCGGCGATGCCGGTGCCTTCACGGCCTTCGATGCGCTGCAGCCGGCCACGGACGCCGACATCACCCGTGCCGCAGCCGACCTGCCGGCCACTGGCACCGAGGGCAGCGACACCGCCTTTTTCCAGATTTCCGGCGGCAGTACCGGACTGTCGAAGCTGATTCCGCGCACGCACGACGACTATATCTACACGCTGCGCGAAAGTGCCCGCATCTGCGGGCTGAACCAGGCCAGCGTCTACCTGTGCGCGCTGCCGATGGCCCACAATTTTCCGATGAGTTCACCGGGCTTTCTGGGCACACTGTATGCCGCAGGCCGGGTGGTACTGGCACCGGCCCCCACCCCGGCGGTCTGCTTCGGCCTGATCGAACGGGAAGGCGTCACCGACACATCGCTGGTGCCCCCGCTGCTGCTGCTGTGGCTGGAGGCGGCGGCGAACACGGAGGCCGACCTGTCCACCCTGAAGGTGATTCAGGTGGGGGGCGCCAAGCTGATTCCGGAAGTGGCACGCCGCGTACGGCCGGTACTGGGGGTGACGCTGCAGCAGGTCTTCGGCATGGCCGAGGGGCTGGTCAACTACACGCGGCTCGACGACGACGAAGACACCATCATCGAAACCCAGGGCCGGCCGATCAGTCCGGATGACGAGATCCGCATCGTGGACGATGACGACCGCCCCGTCTCCGATGGCGAATCCGGCAACCTGACCACCCGCGGCCCCTACACGCTGCGTGCCTACTACAACAACCCGGCCGCCAACGAACGTTCCTTCACCGCCGACGGCTACTACCGCACCGGCGACATCGTGCGGCGGCTGCCGACCGGGCACCTGATCGTGCAGGGCCGGGCCGGAGACCACATCAACCGGGCCGGCGAAAAGATTTCGGCCGAAGAAATCGAGAACCACCTGATGGCCCACCCGCAGGTCTACGATGCCGCAGTGGTGTCGGTACCCGACGAGTATCTGGGCGAACGCAGCTGCGCCTTCATCATTCCCCGCGGCGAGAAGCCCCGTCCGGTGGAACTGAAGAAATGGATTCGCGCGCAGGGGCTGGCCGATTTCAAGGTGCCGGACCAGTTCGTGTTCGTCGACTATTTCATGGAAACCGCAGCACTCAAGCTGAGCCGCAAGGCCCTGCGTGCCCATCTTCGGGCCCAGCTGGACCAGCAGCAGGCGCAGGACCAACAGCAGGCGCAGCAGAACGATCCGCAGGAAGCCGCCGGACAGGACCAGCAGCAGGATCCGCAGAAAGACGCCGGACAGGACCTGCAGCAGGATCCGCAGAAAGGCGCCGAACAGAGCCAGCAGCAGGACCAGCCAGAAGACGCTGGACAGGGCCAGCAGAAAGACGCCGGACAGGCGCCACAGCAGGGCTAGCGCGTGTCATGGCGCCGTCTTTCGTTCCCGCGCAGGCCACGGTCATGTGCCGGTACGCACAGTGTACAGACCAGACAGCCTGCCCTGAGCCGGGATGACAATGACAGGCGCAACCGCATCTCCAGTCACCGGCCCGGAATACCGGGCCGTACATTCCTCCCTTTCCCATCCCCCCATCATGTCCCTCACCCTCGAACAGATGCGCCAGGACCTGGCGAAGATCCTGCTGGAAGACCCGGCCGACATCCATGACGACGACAACCTGATCGACCTCGGCCTCGATTCGATGCGCGCCATGACGCTGGCCAGCCGCTGGCAGACCGCGGGCGCCACCCTCGATTTTTCGGAAATGGCCGCAAAGCCCACGCTGGGTGCGTGGTGGGCGATGATTTCGGGATGACACCACCATGGCCACGTTGCAGCCGTCTTCTGCCACCCTGTCTGCAGAATCGCGTGGCGACGGGCCACGCATGGACAGCCCCGACACCGCCCAGCCGCTGACCGAGGCGCAGGAGGGGCTGTGGTATGCGCAGCAGCTCGATCCACACAACCCGATCTTCAACACCGGCCACGTGACGGAAATCCGTGGCCCGGTGGATGTGGCACGGCTGGCCGCGGCCATCCAGGCCACGCTGCAGGAAGCCGATGCGCTGACGCTGGCCTTCCTGGACACCGACGATGGCCCCCGGCAGTATTTCGATACCACGCGCCTGCCGGTTCTGGAACGGGTGACGCTGCCGGATGAAGCAACCGACCCCGGCCGGGCAGAACGGCTGATGCGCACCGACCTGCAGACCCCCATCGACCCGCGCCGGCAGCCTCTGGCCCGACACCTGCTGATCGAACAGCCCGGGCGCGTGCTGTGGTTCCAGCGGGTGCACCATCTGGCGGCCGACGGCTATGGCATGGCGCTGATCGAACAGCGGGCCATGCAGCACTATCAGGCCATGGCCGACGATGCCCCGCAGGCCGGCAGCGTGCCGGGATCGCCGCTGACCTCCTTTGCCGCGGTGGTGGCCGATGACGCCCGTTACCGCAGCAGCGAACAGCGCCGGCAGGATGCCCAGTACTGGCGAGAGACCCTGTCACTGCTGGACACCGTGGCCAGCCTGACCGAGCGCAGCGCCAGCACGGGCACCCATGCCCTGCATGCCGAGGTCGATGTACCCGACGACGTGCTGCAGGCGCTGCGTGCCCGTGAGCAGCAGACGCTGGTGAGCTGGCCCGACATCCTCACGCTGCTGATGGCGGCCTGGGTGCAGCGCCACACCGGCAGCCAGCCCGTGGTGCCCGGCGTGCCGTACATGGGCCGGCTGGGCAACATCAGCGCCCGCAGCGTGGCCACCGTGATGAACATCGTGCCGCTGGTGCTGGACATCGGCCAGGACCAGCCACTGGACGAGCTGATCACCGGCGCCGCCCGCCAGCTGAAGAAGGCCCGGCGCCACGGGCGCTATCGCAGCGAACAGATGCGCCGCGACCTCGCCCGGGCCGGGGGCCAGGGACGGATTCACGGCCCGCTGCTGAACATCCTGCCCTTCGACGCCCCGTACCGCCAGGCCGGGCTTGATGCCCACCAGACGGTGTACGGCACCGGACCGGTGGAAGACCTGAACCTCAACGTGCGCGCAGCCCCCGACGCCAGCGGCATGCGGCTGCAGGTGGAAGCCAATCCGAAGCTCTA
Source organism: Lautropia dentalis (assembly GCF_003892345.1). Classification (GTDB taxonomy): domain Bacteria; phylum Pseudomonadota; class Gammaproteobacteria; order Burkholderiales; family Burkholderiaceae_E; genus Lautropia; species Lautropia dentalis. The sequence goes on along the minus strand of NZ_RRUE01000001.1, from coordinate 1,032,784 downwards.
CCGTGAAGCAGACATCGCGGCCATGCCCGGCCGGCTGCTGGCCTTCCTGCGCCATGCGCTGCCGGCCCAGACCCTGCGTCCCGTGCAGACGCTGTATGGCGACGAACGCCGTCACTGGGTGAGCGGGGTCAACGACACCGCCCATCCCGTGCCCGACACCACGCTGGTGGCGCTGGCGCGCGAGACCTGCGCACGGCACGGCGCACGTGACGTGCTGCGCATGCAGGACGAAAGGGTTTGCTACGCCGACTTCGACACCCGCACCGACCACGCCGCCCGCCTGCTGGTGGCCGCTGGCGTGCAGCCGCGCGACATCGTGGCGGTGGCCCTGCCCCGCAGCCCGCGCATGGTGATGAGCCTGCACGCCATCCAGCGGGCCGGCGCCGCCTACCTGCCGCTGGACATCGAACAACCGCCGGCGCGCATCGCGCGGATTCTGGCAGCGGCCAGACCCCGGGCGGTGATCGTCGATGGGAATACAGAGGGGCTGCTGGCCGACGCCATGGTGGTGACGCTGGACAGCCTATTCGGCAGCCTGCCGGCAGACGGCAATACCACACAGCTGCCGGTCATACAGCCCGCCGATCCGGCCTATGTGATCTACACCTCGGGCAGCACCGGCGAGCCCAAGGGGGTGATGGTCAGCCACCGGGCCATCGTCAACCGGCTGCTGTGGATGCGCGAGCACTACGGTTTTGGCCCGGACGAGCGCTTCCTGCAGAAAACCGCCTACACCTTCGATGTCTCGGTGTGGGAGCTGTTCCTGCCGATGCTGTGCGGGGGAACGCTGGTGGTGGCCGAGCCCGACGTGCACAAGGATCCACAGGCGCTGGCCGCCCTGATCCGGCGGGAACGGGTGGACGTGGTGCATTTCGTGCCGTCGATGCTGGCGGCCTTCCTCGACGAGCCGGGCAGCGACGGACTGCGGATGCAGGCCGTATTCTGCAGCGGCGAGGCCCTGCCGGCCCAGATGCGCGACCGCTTCCATGCCCGCATCGATTCGGCGCTGCACAACCTGTACGGACCGACCGAGGCCGCCGTGGATGTGAGCCACTGGGCCGCCAGCCGCGACGACCGCAGCGACCCGGTCCCCATTGGCTTCCCGGTCTGGAACACGGGCCTGTACATCCTGGACGAGTGCCTGCGCCCGGTGGCACCGGGCGTGACGGGCACCCTGTATCTGGGCGGGCGCCAGCTGGCCGATGGCTATGTGGGCCGCCCGGACCTGACGGAAGCGCGTTTCATCACCCATCCGGGGCTGGACCCGGACCATCCGGAACCCGTACGGCTGTACGACACCGGTGACCTGGCCCGCTGGCGCGCCGACGGGGCGGTGGAATACCGCGGGCGCATCGACCACCAGGTGAAGCTGCGCGGCCAGCGCATCGAACTGGGCGAGATCGAAGCCGCCTTCGAGACTCACCCGCAGGTACGCCACGTGGCGGTGCTGGCCCCGCGCGATGCCCGGGGCGAGCAACGGCTGGTGGCCTATGTGGTAACGAAGGACGGCGCAGAAGCAGCGTCCGCCCCGGTACATGAAAATACGGATGCTCCCTCCCTGGCGGCACGCCCCGCGGCGACCGGAAGCGGCAGCGGACCTGCACCGGGCAGCGTGCACGATTCCCGGGCACACGCGCTGCCAGAGGCCCTGCTCGACTACGTGCGTTCGCTGCTGCCACCAGCCATGGTGCCCTCGCTGGTGATGCTGCTGCCCGCACTGCCCATCAACAGCAGCGGCAAACTCGATCGCAAGGCACTGCCCGCACCGACCTTTGCGGCCCAGGGCAGTACGCCACCCCGCACCCCTGCCGAGCGGCAGGTGGCAGCGGCCTTTGCCGGCATTCTGGGCCTGCCCGGCACCCCGGGCGTGGAAGACGACTTCTTCGTCCTGGGCGGCCATTCACTGCTGGCCACACGGCTGGCGGCCCGGCTGCGGCAAGACACGGGTACCGACATCACGCTGGGCGCCGTGTTCGAACACCCGGACGTGGGCCGGCTGGCGGCGTGGATCGAGCGGCTGCAGCGGCAGGAGGTGGCGGCCGGCGAGGCGGGCTTCGGCCCCCTCTTCCGGCTGCGGGGAGACCTGCCCGCCACACCCCGCGAACGGCCCCACGCCACACCCAACCAACAGACCCGCGGCACACCCCACCAGCAGACCCACGGCACACCCCGCACGCCCGATGCCACGTGCACGGCGCAGGACGGCAGCGCGCCGCCTGCGCTCTTCTGCATCCATCCGGCCGGCGGGCTGGCCTGGTGCTACGGGCTGCTGGCCCGACGACTGTCGGGCACCCGGCCCGTCATCGGCCTGCAGTCACCGGCCCTGACCGGGCAGCACGGCAGCTACCCCACGCTGCGCGCCCTGTCGGCCCATTATGCGGATCTGATCCAGCAGCTGCAGCCCGCCGGGCCTTACCATCTGCTGGGCTGGTCCACCGGCGGCATTCTGGCGCAGGACATTGCCTGCCAGCTGCAGGCACGCGGCGCCACCCTGGGCGTGGTGTGCCTGCTGGATGCCTATCCCGCCGATGCCTGGCGGGACCGGGCACCGGCCGAGGCCCACGATGTCTGGCGCGCCATCCTGCACATTGCCGGTCAGGATCCGGATGCGCTGACCCGGGAGGGGCAGCTGACACAGGAGCGCGTGATCGGCCATCTGCGTGCGCAGCAGCACCCGCTGGGCAACCTGACGGACGAACAGCTGCACAGCATCTTCGAGGCGGTGGGCTTCAGCAACACCCTGGTGCGCGACCACCGGCACCAGACGTACGACGGCACACTGCTCTACATCCGCGCCGCCCTGGACCATGCGGGCGAGAATCTCTCGCCGGACATGTGGGCACCGTTTGCCACGCGGCTGGACGTGCATGATGCCCCCAGCCTGCATGCCCATCTGCCGGGCGAAACGGCGCTCGACAGCTGGCTGCCGCCGCTGGAAGCAGCGCTGCAGGCAGCCGAAACAGGAGTTCATCGATGAGGCACGACAAGACGCCCCTGCTGGCCGTGGCGGCCGCCCTGCTGATGCTGCAGCTGGCTGCCTGTGGCACCAAAGGCCCCCAGACCGGGAACACCTCCCTGCCAGCCGGCAGCGAAAGCACGCCGGGCAAGACGGAGGAAGGCGCCGTGGATCCCGAAAAGGCAAGGGCAGCAGATCAGGCACAGGACGCAGCGGCAAGCCCGGCAGACGGGAAGGCTGCCGATCCTGCTGCGGGAAACACCGCTGACGCCGCCGCAACGGCTGCCAGCCCCGACGAGGGTGAACCCGTGGACTGGGACGCCCACGAAAAGGCCACGGCAAAGGCCGAAAAGGAAGCGGCGGCACAGGAAGCGGCCGCCGGAAAGCTGCCGCAGGGGCAGGAGATCAGGGACCAGGATGTGCGCTATACCCAGAACCTGATCATTCACTACGACGGCAGCGACGACGAGGCCAAACAGGCGCTGCTGGAGGCTGCCAGCAGCTATGGTGCCAGCGTGACCTACGAACTGGACACGATGAACGTGGTGGTGGTGCGCATTCCCGACGGCAAGCCGATTGGTGATGCCATTGCGTATTTCGAGAAACAGAAGAACGTGCTGGCCGTGAACCGGGACCAGGTCAACGAGCTTCAGTGACCTGTGCCCTGTCTGATCCGGACACCAGGGATTGAATGATGAATACCTCTACACACTACGAAAACGCCCACTTCCTGCGCGAACTGGCAGAACTGCTGCCGAGCATCAGCCTCCAGAAATACAAACCAGAACAGGTGCAGCTGCTGCAACGTCTGGCCGACGAGGAACTGGAACGGGCCCGCCATGACGAGTGGGTTCGCGAAAAGGTCGCCACAGCTCGCGCCGACACCCGCCCCGGGATGACAACCGAACAGGTCCGATCGATGCTGAATCGACGCTACGAGGAACTGCGCGATGCCGTTTGAGATCGACTGGCGCCCCGGGGCCATCGAGGATGTGCGCCAGTTGTTCGACTATCTGGCTGAACACGCCTCCCTCCAGGATGCCCGCCATGTCACGGACCGCTTGCTGTCCAGCACGGACAAGCTGACCAAGTTTCCCCGGCTGTACCAGGAAACCCCCGAATACGGAGACAGCGTGCGACGCATCAGCCTGATGGGCCAGAACATTCTGTACGAAGTCGATGACGCCGCAAAAGTCGTTCGCGTACTGGCCGTGGTCGGTGGCCGCCAGCAGTACCGCAAGGTCCGATAATCTGCCAGCCAGCAAACACCTTGGGGCGTTGCCCCAAAAACTCCGCTCTCGCCGCCGGGGGCGCGGGGGGATTACCCTGCGGCCCCGGGGGCCGTCACTCCTCCGCCATGCGCTTGAGCACCTTCAGGCTGGTGCGCGCCTCGGGAATCTGGTGACGCAGCTCGATGATCCAGGCGCTGGCATTGGCCAGCTGTGACCTGGCCTCGGCCACGGCACGGCTGCTGGCCTTGCCCGGATGCTTTTTGGCCCTGGCCAGCGCCGCCTTCAGGTCGGAGCGGGCCTGTTTCTGCAGAACCAGCCCCTCCCGCCGGTTCTTTTCCAGCTCGGGCAGCGATACGTCACGCAGCAGGCGGTACTCGGCCTTCAGGGTGGCTTTGGGATCGAGCAGATCGCAGGCCACGGGTGGCGAGACCGCACGGTCGACCATGTTGAAAGTGATGATGGAGCAGGCGCCGGGCTTGCGGATGCCCTCGATGCCCTTGACGGCCGCATCGAGATGCACCTTGTGCAGCAGGCCCCCCCGTCTGGCATTGTCCGGCCCCCAGACCTTGGTGGTGACGTAGATATCGGTGCCCTGCGCCGTCTGCCGCACATGCAGGTTGGACGGCGAATCCTGGAAGCGGATGTTGACGAAGCGCTCGGGGCTGAGGGTGCCCTTCTCGGGCAGCGCAGCCACCGTCAGCGTGTGGCTGTCGTAGTTGGTGCTGAACACCTGTCCACCCGCCGCACCGTAAGCCACCTCGACGGTACCGCTGCCGGTGAAGAGATCGTTGCGTGCCCCGGTGGCCAGATCGACCTGCGCCAGATTGGGTCGCGCCGCCGCACTGTAGTTGCTGGCCAGCAGCTGGTTGCCCGGCCCCGAGGCGTAGTTGTAGAAATTGGTGCTGCCAAAGACCGGCGAGAGCCGTGACACCGCGCCGGTCTGGCTGTTCACCGCGCGGACGGCATGGGTGCCCGTGAGCAGCGCACCCTGACGGTACAGCAGCGGGATGACGAGGTCAGCACGCTCGGTGGCCCGTACCGCAAACCCGGCCGCATGATCACCCCGCGGGGTGTACTTCATGACATAGCCCTTCGGCACCCGGGCCGAGAAGCTGTTGTAGTTGATGTAGAAAAAGCCCTGCTCGTCCATCTGCACGTATCGCCCCTGATAGGCGTCGCCCCGGATGGCGGTGTCGGGCTTGCGGCAGGTGCTCTGCCCGGTGGCCAGATCGACCAGGCTGAAGGCATTGACACGGGTATGGGTGACCACGGCCCGCCTGCCCTCGCGGTCGAGCGCCATGGCATGGCTGGCAAAGGGCAGTGAAATGATTTTCTGGAAAGCCAGCGTACGCGCATTGAGCACCACCAGCGCCCCCGGCGTGACGCCCCGGGTCGAAGCTCCTCCGAAGGCCGCATACAGCGTGTTGCCGTGCGTCTGCATCTGGTAGAAGCCGGAGAGGAAGATGGGATCGTCTTCCTCGCCCTTCTCGGCCTGGCCCGGCGGCGGCTTGGTGCCCACCTGCAGGAAACCGAAATCGTCATCGTGACTGGCCCACAGCGGATCGTACCCCGGCAGGCGCTCGCACCCGGTGGTGGGGCCAAAGGAAAGTGCATGCGCCTGTCGCGCCTTGGCCGCACCGGCGGCGCGCGGGGCCGCATGAACCGGCTGGACCGCCAGCATGCTCCCGCAGGTAAGTGCAAGCGAAACGGCAAGGGCTGAGCGGGAAGTGCGTAAAGGCATGGGCTTGTCCGGCAGGGCGCGCATGAAGGGAAGTCTGCGCGGGTTCGTTAGAATTGATACCCATTATTATGCGTGGCTTTGAGCTTCCTGCAAAAGAAGCCCTACATAACCCCCTGTTCATGGCGGGGTTGATACCATCTGCGCATGAACCGATACATTTTTGAAGCATGCCGTACGCATCCGCGCGTGCGGACCATGCAGAGCATGTCATGGAGTTTTCCAACCGGACACGCACCGGGCTGCTTGCACTGATGCGCTGGCGCCGTGACGTACGGCACTTTCGGGACGATCCCGTCCCCGATGCCCTGCAGGATCACCTGCAGAAAGCCATGGCCCTGGCCCCCTCCGTGGGCAACGCCCGGCCGTGGCGGGTATTCCGGGTGGAAAGCCCCGACGCCCGCCAGCAGGTGCACGCCATCTTTGCCCGTGCCAACGCCGCCGCCATCGACGCCCAGCCCCCCGAACGGCAGGCAGCCTATCGCGCCCTGAAACTCGAAGGCCTGCAGGCCGCCCCCCTGCAGCTGGCCATATTCACCGACACCAACCCCGCAGCCGGCCACGGCCTGGGCCGCCACACCATGCCCCAGACACTGGAACAGAGCACCGCCATGGCCATCCAGAACCTGAACCTGGCCGCCCGCGCATACGGCCTGGGCGTGGGCATGCTGTCGATCCTGGACCCGCAAGCCATGGAACACCTGTTCGAGGTACCCGAAAGCTGGCGCTTCAGCCTCTACCTGTGCATAGGCTGGCCGCAGTTCACCGACGACCTGCCCCTGCTGCACAGAAACGGCTGGCAGGAAAATACCGCCACGGAGTGGCTGGCACGCTGAGAAAGCCCCCCGCAAGCCGACAAGCGCCGCGGAGCGGGATGCCACTGCGGCGATTTCGCGGTAGGCGTGAACGACTTTCTGACGGTCGGGGCGCAGCCCCGATTGTCGGAAAGTGTTTTAGCCCTGGAGGTTTGTTGACCACGACGCAGGTCGTGGGCAACAAAGCTTCAGTGAGCGTATGAGCCGCAGGGGCATACCGGTCCGCGGCGCGTGCCACACCGGAGACGTCCTCCAGAAAAATCACGCATCTTCCAGAACAGGAAACATGCTCCAGACAGGCGGGGCGTAGCCCCGGTTGTCGGAAAGTGTTTTAGCGCTGGAGGTTTGTTGACCACGACGCAGGTCGTGGGCAACAAAGCTTCAGTGAGCGTATGAGCCGCAGAGGCATACCGGTCCGCGGCGCGTGCCACACCGGAGACGTCTTCCAGATCAGCGCTTCTTCTGCGGAGGAAGGTCCGTGCAGACCCCCTCGAACACCTCGGCCGCCATACCAATCGACTCACCCAGCGTCGGATGCGGATGGATGGTGTGCCCGATATCGGCCGCATCCGCCCCCATCTCGATGGCCAGCGCCAGCTCGCCGATCATGTCACCCGCACTGGTGCCCACGATGGAACCACCCAGAATGCGGTGCGTTTCCGGATCGAACAGCAGCTTGGTAAAGCCCTCGTCGCGACCATTGGCCACCGCGCGGCCCGAAGCCATCCACGGGAAGACCGCCTTGCCGAGCGTCACGCCCTTCGCCTTCGCCTCGTCCTCGGAAATGCCCACCCAGGCCACCTCGGGGTCCGTATAGGCCACCGCCGGAATCACCCGCGCATCGAAATGCCGCTTCTGCCCGGCAGCCGCCTCGGCCGCCACATGCGCCTCGTGCACCGCCTTGTGCGCCAGCATGGGCTGCCCCACGATGTCGCCGATGGCAAAGATGTGCGGCACATTGGTGCGCATCTGGCTGTCGACATCGATGAAACCGCGGTCGCCCACCGCCACACCGGCATTCTCGGCTGCCAGCTTCTTGCCGTTGGGCGTACGCCCCACCGCCGACAGCACCAGATCGTAGACCTGCGGTTCGGCCGGGGCATGTTCGCCCTCGAAGCTGACCCGGATGCCCTCGGGTGTGGCTTCGGCCGCCGTGGTCTTCGTCTTGACCATCAGCCTGCCGAGGCGTTTCTCGTTGTGCTTCTGCCAGACCTTGACCAGATCACGGTCGGCACCGGCCATGACACCGTCGAGCATTTCCACCACGTCCACCTGGGCGCCCAGCGACGCATACACCGTGGCCATTTCCAGCCCGATGATGCCGCCACCGATGACCAGCATGCGTTTGGGGACGAACTTCAGCGCCAGCGCACCGGTGGAATCGACGATGCGCTCGTCCTTCGGCAGGAAGGGCAGCTGCACCGGCTCGCTGCCGGCAGCGATGATAGCCTGGCTGAAGCGCACCACCTGCTCGTTGCCGGTGGTCTGCTGGCCGGTACCCTCGGTGAGATCGACCACCACGTGGTGCGGATCGAGGAACTTCGCATAGCCACGCACGATGGTGACCTTGCGCCCCTTGGCCATGCCACCCAGACCGCCGGTCATGCGGGCCACGACCTTGTCCTTGTAGGCACGCAGCGCATCCAGATCGACCTCGGGCGCGCCGAACCGGATGCCGTGGGCGGCAAAGGCCTTGGCCTCTTCCATGACGGCCACGGTGTGCAGCAGCGCCTTGGACGGGATGCAGCCCACGTTCAGGCAGACACCGCCCAACGTGGCATAGCGTTCGACGATGACCACCTTCATGCCCAGGTCGGCAGCCCGGAAGGCAGCGGAGTAGCCGCCGGGACCACCGCCGATGACCAGCATGTCGCACTCGATGTCGGCCTTGCGGTCGGTGGCCGGGGCCGGCTGCGGACCGGGGCGGGCGGCGGGCGCCGACGCGGCAGCCGTTGCGCCGGATGCCGCACCAGCTGCGGTTGCTGCCGCTGCCGGCGAAGCGCCCGCCGCGGCGGCCCCGGAACCCGCCGATGCAGGCGCCGCACTTCCCGCGCCAGCAGCACCAGCCGCCGATGTGCCGGCAGCGGCACCAGAGGATGCTCCCGCCGCAGCCGGGGCTGCCGCAGCGCCCTCGCCCGCCGCCTCGATGACGGCGATGTCGGAGCCCTGCGACACCTTGTCGCCCAGCTTGACCTTCATCTCGACGATGGTGCCCGCAGCGGTGGCGGGAATCTCCATCGACGCCTTGTCGGATTCGACCGTGATCAGGCTCTGTTCGACGGCGACCGTATCACCGGGCTTGACCAGCACCTCGATGATTTCGACATCGTGGAAATCGCCGATGTCGGGAACCTTCAGAATGGATGTTGCCATGGGTATTCCTCGCTCAGAGCATCACGCGCCGGAAGTCGGCCAGCACCTGGGCCAGATAGGCCGCGAAGCGGGCAGCGGCGGCCCCGTCGATGACGCGGTGATCCCACGACAGCGACAGCGGCAGGATCAGGCGCGGCTCGAACTGGCCCTTCGCATCGTTCCAGACCGGACGTCTGGCCGAGCGGCACACGCCCAGGATGGCCACCTCGGGGGCATTGATGATGGGGGTGAAATACGTGCCCCCGATGCCGCCCAGGCTGGAAATGGAGAAGGTGCCACCCTGCATGTCGGCCGGACCCAGCTTGCCCTCGCGCGCCTTGGCGGCCAGCTCGCCCATTTCGCGGGCGATGTCGAACACACCTTTCTGGTCGGCATCCTTGATGACCGGAACGACCAGGCCGTTGGGTGTGTCGGCGGCAAAACCGATGTGATAGTAGTTCTTGAAGACCAGCGTCTCGCCGTCGAGCGAAGCGTTGAACTCGGGGAACTTCCTGAGTGCCGCCACCGACGCCTTGACCAGGAAGGCCAGCATGGTCAGCTTGACCGGCGATTTGGCCTTGGCATTTTCGGCGTTGAGCTGGACGCGGAAGGCTTCCAGATCGGTGATGTCGGCATCTTCGTGGTTGGTGACGTGCGGAATCATCACCCAGTTCCGGTGCAGGTTGGCCCCGGAAATCTTCTTGATGCGCGACAGCGGTTTTTTCTCGACCGGGCCGAATTTCTCGAAATCGACCTTCGGCCACGGCAGCAGGCCCAGCGCGGCCCCATTGGCGCCACCGGCTGCGGCCGCACCGGCCGGTGCCTGGCCAGCACCACCGGCCAGCAGGTTCTTGACGAAGCCCTTCACGTCATCGGCCGTGATGCGCTCCTTCGGACCGGAGCCCCTGACGGCACCGAGGTCCACCCCCAGCTCGCGGGCCAGCAGGCGCACCGACGGCGAGGCGTGCGGCAGCGCACGCACGGCGCCATCGGCCAGCTCGGCCGGGACCGCGGGGGTACGCGGCGAACCGGCAGCCGGGGCAGCGGAGGCAGCGGGCTGCGATGCAGCCTGGGCCGGCTGGGCAGCAGGCGCGTCGGCCTTTGCAGGCGCCGCAGCGGCAGGCTGGGCAGCCGGTGCACTGGCGGGTGCCGCAGCACCCCCTGCTTCCATCTTGCCCAGCACCGAACCCTTCGACACCTTGTCGCCCAGCTTGACCGTCAGCGACGTGATGCGGCCGGCGGCCGCGCTGGGAATCTCCATGGATGCCTTGTCGGACTCGACCGTGACGAGACTCTGTTCGGCAGCAACCTCGTCGCCCTCTTTCACCAGGATCTCGATGACCTCGACGTCCGAGAAATCACCGATATCGGGGACAACAATATCAATCACGCTCATGTCAGCGGATACCTCTCGATCTGTGTTCGTGGGTCAGGCCAGTACCGGGTCGATCTTGTCCGGGTTGATGCCGTACTTCCTGATCGCCTCGGCCACCTTCGTGGCGGGGATGGTGCCGTCTTCGGCCAGGGCATGCAGGGCAGCCAGCACGACGAAGTGACGGTTGATCTCGAAATGCTCGCGCAGCTTGTAGCGGAAGTCGGAACGGCCGAAACCGTCGGTGCCCAGCACCGCATAGCGGCGACCGGCCGGGATGTACGGACGGATCTGGTCGGCAAACAGCTTCATGTAGTCGGTGGAGGCGATGACCGGACCGGCCGGACGCCTGTTGAGCATCTCGGTCACGTACGGCACGTGGGCCTTCGCGGTGGGATGCAGCAGGTTCCAGCGCTCGGCGGCCATGCCGTCGCGACGCAGCTCGGTGAAGCTGGTGGTGCTCCAGGTGTCTGACTCGATGCCCCAGTCTTCCTTCAGCAGGCGGGCGGCCTCCAGTACCTCGCGCAGGATGACGCCCGAGCCCATCAGCTGCACGCGCGGTGCCTTCGGATCGGCCTTGGCGGGCTTGCCGTCGGCACCGGGCACGCCTTCCTGCAGCAGGTACATGCCGCGGATGATGCCCTCTTCGTCACCTGTCTTCAGACCGGGATGCGCGTAGTTCTCGTTCATCACGGTGATGTAGTAGTAGACGTTCTCCTGACGCTCGACCATGCGGACCAGGCCGTGGTGCAGGATGACGCCCACCTCGTGCGCAAAGCTCGGGTCGTACGAGACGCAGTTCGGGATGGTCAGCGACATGATGTGGCTGTGGCCGTCCTCGTGCTGCAGACCCTCACCATTGAGCGTGGTCCGGCCGGCGGTACCACCCAGCAGGAAGCCGCGGGCCTGCATGTCGCCGGCGGCCCAGGCCAGGTCGCCCACACGCTGGAAGCCGAACATCGAGTAGTACGCGAAGAACGGCAGCATGATGACGTTGCTGGTGGAATACGACGTGGCCGCCGCGATCCAGGAGCAGAAGGCACCGGCCTCGTTGATCCCTTCCTGCAGGATCTGGCCACTAGCGTCTTCCTTGTAGTACATGACCTGGTCCTTGTCGACCGGGACGTACTTCTGGCCTTCGTGGGCGTAGATACCCAGCTGGCGGAACATGCCTTCCATGCCGAAGGTACGGGCCTCGTCGGGCACGATCGGCACGACACGGGGGCCGAGGGTCTTGTCACGCAGCAGCAGCGTGAGGAAGCGCACGAAGGCCTGCGTGGTGGAAATCTCGCGCCCTTCGACGGTCGGATCCAGCACGGCCTGGAAGGTGGACAGCGGCGGGATGGCCAGCTGCTCGTCGGCCTCGCGGCGGCGGTGCGGCAGGAAGCCACCCAGGGCCTTGCGGCGCTCGAGCAGGTACTGCATCTCGGGGGTGTCTTCGGCCGGGCGGTAGAACGGGATGTTCTCGATCTGGTCGTCCGGGATGGGAATCTTGAAGCGGTCACGCATGCCGCGCACGCTGTCCATGTCCAGCTTCTTGAGCTGGTGGGTGGGGTTCTTGCCCTCGCCGGCACGGCCCATGCCATAGCCCTTGACGGTCTTGGCCAGGATGACGGTCGGACGGCCACCGCTGTTGTGCACGGCGGAGTGGAAGGCAGCGTAGACCTTGTGCGGATCGTGGCCGCCACGGTTCAGGCGCCAAATGTCCTCGTCGGTCATGCGCGAGACCATTTCGAGCAGCTTGGGGTGCTTGCCGAAGAAGTGCTTGCGCACGTAGGCACCGTCGTTGGCCTTGCAGGCCTGGTATTCGCCGTCGACGGTCTCCATCATGATGCGGCGCAGGGTGCCGTCGGTGTCGCGCGCGAGCAGCGGATCCCAGTACGAGCCCCAGATGAGCTTGATGACGTTCCAGCCACTGCCGCGGAAGTCACCTTCCAGTTCCTGGATGATCTTGCCGTTGCCGCGCACCGGGCCATCCAGACGCTGCAGGTTGCAGTTGATGACGAAGATGAGGTTATCGAGCTTTTCGCGGGCAGCCAGACCGATGGCACCCAGCGACTCGGGCTCGTCCATCTCGCCGTCGCCACAGAAGACCCAGACCTTGCGATTGGAGGTGTCGGCCAGGCCCCGGGCGTGCAGGTACTTCAGGAAGCGTGCCTGGTAGATGGCCATGAGTGGCCCCAGACCCATCGACACGGTGGGAAACTGCCAGAAGTCCGGCATCAGCTTGGGGTGCGGATAGGACGACAGGCCCTTGCCGTCGACTTCCTGGCGGAAGTTGTTGAGCTGCTCTTCGGACAGGCGGCCTTCGAGGAAGGCGCGGCTGTAGATGCCGGGCGAGGAGTGACCCTGGAAGTAGATCAGGTCGCCGCCGTGGCCTTCGTGCGGGGCATGCCAGAAGTGGTTCATGCCGGTGCCGATCATGGTGGCCAGCGAGGCGAACGAGGCGATGTGACCGCCGAGGCTGCCGCCATCGGGGGTGTCATGCTTGTTGGCCTTGACGACCATGGCCATGGCGTTCCAGCGGATGAAGCTGCGGATGCGCTGCTCCAGCTCGTGGTTGCCTGGCGACGGCACTTCGAGTGCCGGTGGAATGGTGTTCACATAGGCCGTGGTAGCCGAGAAGGGCATGTCGCCCACCTTGCGCCGTGCCTCGTCGAGCAGCTGCTCCAGCAGGTAATGTGCGCGCTCGGGGCCTTCGCGCTGGATGACGGACTCCAGGGCGTCGAGCCACTCGCGGGTCTCGACCGGATCGGCGTCGGCAGACTCGACGCGGTTGGGTGTGCTGTTTTGTGCTTCTGACATGCCAGAGCTCTCCCACGAAACGTGAATGGGTAAGGCCCGCATTCTAAGTACAGCCACCCGGAAAGCAAGCTATATTTCAAGTCACAATATCACGTGTCGCATGCCAGAAAGGCGGTTTCGACCCGTCCTTGCTTGCGATTCCACACAATGACACAGTAATGCCCGCATGGCGCCCTGCCCCCGCTGGCCACAGGGGTATGCCGGATTGCGGGGGAACCAGCCATTTGGTACCGTTTCCGGCCGTTCGGTCCGCGTGCGCACAGGCACCGTTTCTGGCCGTTCGGCCCTCCGGCGCACAGGTACCATTTCTGGCCGCCCGGCCTGTCCGCTCACAGGTATCCTTTCTGGCCGCCGGCCTGTCTGCTCACCGCCACTGTTTCTGGCCGCCCGGCCCGCCCCGTGCATGCCGGACGGGACGATCCGCCCCGACATGACTCCTGCCGATACTCCCGCCCCCGGCACGCCGGAACCCGGCCCGCCCGCCATCCGCCCGCCACGCACCCAGCCCCGCGAGGCCGGCATTTCCGCCGGCTGGCAGGCGTGGCGCTTCCTGGGCATTGCCCACGCCGGCGGGCTGGTCATCTTCATCGTGATGATGGCGGGCTTTCTCTGGTATGTGAGTCACATCGAGAAGCAGGAGCAGCGCGCCGCGCTGCTGCGCGACACCGACTGGGCACAGCAGTCGCTGAAGCTGTCGCTGCGCGAACTGCAGGAGCATCTGGCCCGCGTGGCACCGTTGTGGCTGGGCGACGGCCCACCGGCCCCGCAGCAGGCGGCAACCCGCGGCATGCCGCGTGTGCCCCGTCCGGCCGGCAGTGACCATCCCTCGGGCAGCAGCCCGTCGCAGACACCGGCCGGCTTTCTGGCCATCGACGACCAGACCCGCTACCTCGCGCTGATCAGCACCAGCGGGCAGGTGCGCACCGTCATCACGGCGCCCGGCGTGCTGGTGGGCCAGCGGCTGGAGGCCGGCGAACCGCGGCAGGACGGCGCCGTGGAGGTGCTGCCGGGCTTCGAAAGCACGCCCGACGATGCCCCGCGTCGGCTGGCTTGGCGGGCCAGCATCCACACCTGGAAGCCGCACTATTCTCCCCCGCTGATGGTGCCGGGCGGCGAGGTGATGACGGAGCTGTATCTGCCCGTCATCCAGGAACGCCATCTGGTGGGCGTGGCCGTGGTCGGCATCGGGCTGGAGGCGCTGCTGCAGGCCGTCCTGCCGGAAAACCTTCGCCAGCGCTACCGGTTCGCCCTGGTGGACGGCAACGGGCGGCTGCTGGCCAGCACCTCGTCGGTTCACCGCATCGATGCCAGCACGGCCCACATGCTGCCGCTGGACCCGCCGGGCAACGGGCTGATGCTGCGGGCCATTCCCTATGCCGGCGACACACCCGGCCTGGCCGAACGGCTGACCCAGCTGGGGCTGTTCACCCTGGCCACCATCTCGGTGCTGTCGCTGATCCTGCTGTGGCGCAGCGCCCACGACCGGTTGCGCGTGGAGAGCGAGCGTGACCGGCTGTTCGAGCTGTCGCAGGACGTGTTCTGCACGATCCGCCCGGATGGCACGCTGGTGCGCGGCAATCCGGCCTTCGTCGAGTATTTCGGCAAGGATCTGGCCAACACCCGCTTCTGGGACCATGTGTATCCGGAGGACCGGCTGGATGTGATCGAGGCCTTCACCACGCCACAGGAACGCATCGGGCCGCTGGAATGCCGGGTGCGCTTTCGCAACGCCTGGCGCTGGCTGAGCTGGTCGATCAGTGTGGACACGCGCTCGCCCGAATCGCTGTACTACGCCGTGGCGCACGACATCACCGGACGCAAGCTGGTCGAACAGGCACTGACCACCGAGGCCACCTTCCGCCGCGCCATCGAGGATTCGATCAGCACCGGGCTGCGGGTGATCGACAACGACGGACGCATCACCTACGTGAACCGGGCGCTGTGCCAGATCCTGGGCTATCCGGCCGAGGAGCTGGTCGGGCAGCTGCCGCCGTATCCGTACTGGATTCCGGAAGAGTACGACCTGAACATGGCGCACCTGAACATGACGATCGCCGGTGGTGCGCCGCCCTCGGGCATCCAGACACGGGCCCGGCGCAAGGATGGCCGCATCATCGACGTACGCCTGTACCTGTCCCCGCTGATCGACGACCAGGGCCAGCAGGCCGGCTGGATGGCCTCGGCCACCGACATCACGGAGCCCAACCGCATTCGCGCCGAGCTGGAAGCGGCCCACGAGCGCTTCAACACCGTGCTAAACCAGCTCGATGCCGCCGTGTCGGTGGTCTCCCCGCCTCCGCCGGCCGTGCCGCTCGCCGGTGCCGCCCAGGCCCCGTCCACCGGGCCGGAGCCCACCCTGATGTTCTGCAACTATCACTATCACCGGCTGTTCGGCGATGACATCAACGGGCATCTGGCCCTGCTCCGCGGCTGGCCGGTGGCCGACTCCTGGGTGGGCGAGGAAGTCTACATTGCCGATGTGGACCGCTGGTTCGAGGTGCGCACGCAGCAGATCCGCTGGGTGGACGGCCAGGTGGCGCAACTGCTGGTGGCCACCGACATCACGGCCCTGCGCCCGATCCGCGAGCGCCAGCGCCAGCAGGAGGAGCAGCTGCAGCAGACCTCCCGGCTGGTGACCATGGGCGAGATGGCCTCGTCGATTGCGCACGAGCTGAACCAGCCGCTGGCCGCCATCAGCAACTACGCCACCGGTCTGATACGGCGCATGCAGCCCGGCAGCCCGGCACCGGTGGACAACGCGCGCATCGCCGAAACCCTCGACAAGATCGCCCGTCAGGCCCAGCGGGCCGCCTCGGTAATCCAGCGGGTGCGCGACTTCGTGCGCCGGCAGACGGCCGAGCAGCGCGACATCTCGGTGGACGAGATCCTAACCGAGGCGCTGGCCCTGGCCGAAATTGCCGCCAAGCGCTATGGCGTGGCGATCACCATCGACGTGGCGCCCGATCTGCCGCGCCTGTCGGCCGACCGCATCCTGATCGAACAGGTGCTGCTGAACCTGCTGAAGAACGCCATCGACGCCATGCGTGGCCAGAACCATGCCGCCCTGACGCTGCGGGTGAACACCACGGGCGAGTCGGTGGTGTTTTCGGTGGCCGACCAGGGGCCAGGCATCGCGGACGAGATGAAGCACCGCGTGTTCGAGCCCTTCTTCACCACCAAGAACGAGGGCATGGGCATGGGGCTCAACATCTGCCGGACGATCATCGAATCCCACGCAGGCCGGCTGTGGGTGGAGGACAACAAGCCCCGCGGGACGGTGTTCCGCTTCACGCTGCCGGTGAACCGGGAGGGTGCAGCAGATGCAGAGGGTACGAAAGAGGCGGAGAACGCAGGGGATACGGGGAGGGCAGGCTGAGCAATGGCCGGGGGCGCAGGTCATGCCATGCCTGCCGGCCCCCGCGCAGCGCACCGGTCACGGAAACGTGCGGGATGATGCCCCTGCGGACAGGTCGGGATGCTGCTGCTGGCGGGATCGTGCCGGATGGCCCCGCAGGCCCGGGGACAGGGAAATGCCGCCTGTTTCAGCCTCCCCCGTAGCGTGTCACGACCCCGGCGTGTGTCATGGACTCATTCGGGGCCAGCGCAGGAACGAACGGGCCCTTCACTCGCTCTCAGTGTTTTCCCGAAATGTCAAGCGTCATATTTCATCGATAATACGAACTGGGAATCCCCCGCCGTCGGACACGATGGCCGGCCAGCGCGCCGTCGGGTGTGACGGGCGGGGCTCCCCGGGCGGTTCAGGACACCCTTGTCCGATCCTTCCGCTGCCGGAAAAACGGTGCGACATGTTCCCTACGCAGGTAACCGACTCATGACCACACATCCCGACACGCCCCCCACCGCCCACCCTGCCTCCCAGGCCGACCGCTTCGTCTACATCGTCGACGACGACGAGGCCGTGCGCGACTCGCTGCGCTGGCTGCTCGAAGGCGCCGGCTTCAGCGTCCGCACCTTTCACAGTGCCGAGAGCTTTCTGAACGCATACGTACCGGGACACTTTGCCGTGCTGGTTCTGGACGTGCGGATGGGCGGCATGAGCGGCATCGAGCTGCACGACGAGCTGCTGCGGCAGAACCACAACCTGCCGCTGATCTTCATGACCGGCCATGGCGACGTGGGCATGGCCGTGGCCCGCATGAAGCTGGGCGCCGTGGACTTTCTGGAAAAGCCCTTCGACGACCAGCAGCTGATCAGTACCGTCAACAACGCCTTCCAGCAGGCCGAGGAAAAACAGACCGACAGCGAGAAACGCGCCCTGCGCCAGGAGCTGCTGGACCGCCTGACGCCGCGCGAGCAGCAGGTGCTGGAGCTGATCGCAGCCGGCCGGCTGAACAAGCAGATTGCCGGCGACCTGAACATCAGCATCAAGACGGTGGAAGCCCACCGCGCCAACATCATGGACAAGTTCGAGGTGCGGACGATGGCCGACCTGATGCGGCGCTTTCTGGGCAGCAGCGGACAGTAGGGCCTGGCATGGGTTCGTTCACCCATCCGTTACTGCGCTGATCCCGGACGCGTGCCGGCGGGGTGTTCGGGTTGCCGACGGGGCACCCAGATTGCCATCGGCGGCCCCCTGCACGAACAGGCTCGGCCGCCCCTGGACAGCCCTGGCCGACCGGGCAAAGTGACAGGGCAAAGTCAGCAGCACACGGCCGGGGCCAGCCTGCAGTGAAATCCCGTTTGGGAGGGGCGTACATGACCGTACCGGCGGTGCCTGAAGCCATCGGGGACCAGGATTCTGCCGCCCCGCCTGCCTTGTCCTGCAGGTCCGAAGAGGGCTTCGCGGGAGCGGATGAACATGACACGCGCTGCTCTGAACCGCCCCCCGTTCTGGACTGGACCGCCCCCGTTCTGGATTTTCTCCGTTCTGGACGGTCTTTTTGCCCTTTGCCCTTTGCCCTTTGCCCTTTGCCCTTTGCCCTTTGCCCTTCAGGCAGGCAATTCTGGACGGGCAATAAAAAAGGCCCGTGCCCCGAAGGAAACAGACCTCTTTGATACAAGGGTGGCGCGCCCGGCAGGATTCGAACCCACGACCCCTTGGTTCGTAGCCAAGTACTCTATCCAACTGAGCTACGGGCGCGTCGAGTAGGCGATAATAACATGAATTTTTTCGGCGTCAACCTTGGAAGTCATCAGTCATCAGTCATCAGTCATCAGGGCCGGGGCCGGGGCCGGGCGCAGGCAGGGCTTCCGGCTAATCGCGCAAGCGGCCTGCACGCAGCGCGGCTGAACGCAGAATCGGCATAGGGGGCAGCCCTCTGGGCTGCACCCCTGCCACACCACCCGGCATGCGGGTCCGCACCGGGCGGTTCGAGAAAACATTCAGGATAATGCCAGACGGGGCAGGCCAAGACTGTCGAACCATGACAGGGTCAGCACGCTGTTGAGCAGCATCGCACTGTTATGCCACCAGCGCCGGCTGTTTGCCGCCACTTTCCGGGCCACTTCCGTGCTTGCGCCCATGGCGCACAACTCCCTGAACATGGTCTTGCCCCGCTTCCACTGCCTGAGCTGGATGGCCCGCAGCCGGTGACGTATCCATTCATCCAGCTCTCGCCAGACGCCTGTCGTTTGCGCCAGTCTGAAATAGGCTCTCCATCCCAGCAGCAATGGGCGAAGCCCATCGACCACCTGCTGTATGCTGCGTCCGCCACTGCGGCGGGTCAGCCAGCGCACACGCTGCCTGAAGGCCATCACAGCTTTCCGGGCCACCCTCCGTTTGACGACCCCTTTCGGAGCCATCCAGAAGCTGAAGCCCAGAAACTTGCGGCCAGTGAAGACGCTGGCCACCGCACTCTTGGATTCGTTGATCCGCAAATGCAGCCTGCCGTACAGCCGGCGCAACAGCTGCATCACCCGTTCGCCTGCCCGACGACTGTGCACATATACGTTACAGTCGTCGGCATACCGAACGAAGCAATGCCCGCGCGCCTCCAGCGCCTTGTCCACCTCATCGAGCAGCAGGTTGGCCAGCAGCGGCGACAGCGGTCCACCTTGCGGTGTCCCCTCGTGCCGCTCTACGACCACGCCGCCATCCATGATTCCCGCGTTCAGATACGCCCGGACCAGACGGCATACGCCATCATCTCCAATGCGCTTTCTGACGCGATCCATCAGGATGTCGTGATTGACCCGGTCAAAGAACTTCTCCAGATCGACATCCACCACGATCTTCCTGCCGGACTGGATGTACGACTGCGCGGCCAACACCGCGTCGTGCGCACGCCGTCCCGGCCGAAAGCCGTAGCTGTGTTCACTGAAGCCCGGATCAATCATCGGCTGCAGTACCTGCAGCAGTGCCTGCTGGATCAGTCTGTCCGTTACCGTCGGGATGCCCAGCTCTCGCTGTCCACCTCCCGGCTTCGGAATCATGACCCGTCGTACCGGGCTGGGCCGGTACGTCCCCTGCAACAGTGCTTCGCGGATTCGCGGCCATTCGGTCTTGAGCTGCCGGGATGTCTGGTCGATGTCCAGACCATCCACACCGGCCGTTCCCCGATTGGCCTTCACCCGCCTCCATGCCCGCTGCATGTTGGCTCTTTCCAGAACTGCATCGAGCAGCCCTGCTCCTGTGTCTTCGGTGTCATGTCGCGGGCCGCAGGCTTCATCACGACATGCGCCCCTCGGGGCTTCACCCCTACTCACTGCATGTCGCCCCACTCGTGCAGGCTTCTGATGCATGGCCTTTGACATCGACATGATCCTGTCAACACATCCTCTCGTTCGGTCCTTCGCCTGACCTGTGTCCCATCATGGGGCTGGTCCTGCTACTACGACCTCTGCTGACTTCTCGCTCCGGCTCGACACCGTCGCCCTTTCGAGCATAAGGCGAGATCTCCCCAGGTAAGAACGCACACCTTCTCTGCACGACCGCCGGATTTACGTCACCTCGCCTTGGCCACAAGAGCTTCGCGGTTACATGCCCGTTCGCCCTGCTCGGCAACGCCTTGTATCCGGTTCTTGTACATCGGCCCGCAGATTACGCTCCACGCTTCCTTCCCACACTCGGTCGCCCTTGTGCAGTTGCGCTTCACTTCACTCACTGTGGCCAGCTTGTGGCGGGACTTGCACCCGCAGGTGTGCGCCCATGCTGGGCGCACAAATGAAAAGGGCCTGTGACCCGAAGGTGACAGACCCCTGAATGACTGGCGCGCCCGGCAGGATTCGAACCCACGACCCCTTGGTTCGTAGCCAAGTACTCTATCCAACTGAGCTACGGGCGCGTCGAGACAGTGATAATAACATGGGTTTTGTCCGTGTCAAACCTGCCCTGCCCTCGCTATCCTTGCCTTGCCTTGCCTTGCCCTGCTCCGCCATCCCTGCACCCCGGCCCCCTGCCCTGAAGGTGTGGCGCAGCGATTCGCCGCTGCGCCGTCGGCAGCACCGCCAGCGTACCTTATACGCTGCATCGTATGTAACGTTTTTTGAATCAGTGCTGCCAATGGCCATGCAGAGCCGGCGGCTCATGTAGACTTCTACCCAATGCCGGCCCGACCGCCTTCTGGTGACGGACTGACCCTGTTTTCCGGTACGCGACCCGCACGGTTGCCGGCGCCGGAACGGGCCAGCCGTTTCCGTGCTTTCAGGCGTGGCCCAGCCCGTTGCGCGGCGCCTTTCGGCGCTGCCCCCTGCGGCATGGTCCCCTACCCGGGCCGCCGGCATCCGCCCCTGCCTGTTGCCGGGGCCCGGCGCCACTGCCAGGCCCCCTGCCGGTCATTGCCCGGCCGGATGCCCGGATCCTCCCGTGAACCTTCCGAAGGAAAGTGGTTTGAACCTGAACTGGAATGATCGCCCCCTGATCACGACTTCAACACGTGGCGTCTTCGCCGAAGCCATTTCACCGTTCACCGACGACGGTACCCTGGATCTCGACGGCATCCGGGCGCAGATGGACTTCCTGGTCGCCTGCGGGGCCAGCGGCGTACTGCTGCTGGGCGCCCAGTCCGAAGCCGACAAACTGACCAACGACGAGCGCCTGTCCGTGGTGCGCGCCGGTATCCGCCACCTGAATGGCCGCATCCCGGCCATCGTCGACATCTCTTCACCCGGCATCGACAACATGGCCCTGATGGGCCGCCGGGTGATGGACGCCGGCGCCGCCGGTGTGCGCATCAGCCCGGACGTGACGCTGCGCACCGACGAAGACATCTACAACTACTTCGAGCGGCTCAGCGAACGGCTGGGCGAGATCCCCTGGATCCTGCATGACCAGCCGGCCGTCAACGGCGTCAACATCGCCGCGTACCTGCTGATCCGCATGCTGCAGGATTTCGAGCATCTGGAGGGCCTGTGCCAGGGCCGTGCCTCCGGCCTGAACAAGACGGTGGCGCTGCGCGATGCCGAAACCAAGGGTGTGCGCCGTCTGGCCATTTTCGAGGGCAACGAGGGGCTGCACTTCCCGCAGGCGCTGGACCGCGGTGTGGATGGCGCCTTCACGGCCTTTGCCTGGCCGGAAGCGCTGATCAAGCTGCAGGAACTGTTCGAAGCGGGCAAGCGCGACGACGCCGAGGATGTGTTCGACGCCTATCTGCCGCTGATGCGCCACCAGCAGCAACTGATCATCGGCCCGGCCGTGCACAAGCAGCTGCTGAAGGTGCGCGGCGTGATCCGCAGCGCCCGCCTGCGGGAGCCTGCCCGTACGCTGGATGCCGCCGAAGAGGCCGACATCGAGAAGCTGGTACGCCGGATGGACCGGCGCACACGCCAGCTGGGCATTGGACTGCCGGTGCACTGGCCGCAGCGCTGATATTCCCATGGCAGGGCCACAGGCCCTGCCTGCAGTCCACGGGCCGTTACACCGCGGCGGTCATTTGCCGGCGGCCGCCCCGGAACCGGCCGGCTCCGGCTGCCTGCCATCGACCGGCTTTCCATCCGATGTCCCTGCATCGACCGGTTTCGTGTCGGCTGCCTTTGCCTCGGCTTTCCTGTCCGTCTCCACCCGCACCTGCCGGGTCACGCCGTTCGGCCCGGGGAAGTCCTGAAAGAGGGCCTGAATCAGGTAGGGCACGGCATTGTTGAGGGCGCCATCTTCGGAATCGGCCACGACCGTTCCCTCGTACAGGCGCGCAGGCCGCCCCGGAACGGGCTGGGTACGGGTCAGTGCCAGCTTGAACTGCTTGCGGTAGACGGTGCGCTGGTAGGTGGAATAGCCCACCAGGTCGTAGCCGTAGATGGGTACCGATTCCCAGTAGCTGACCACCTGGCCGTTGGCATCGGTGCGGTCGTGACGGACCTGCCGGTAGCCCTGAAAGACGTAGGCGTAATTGGGCTGGCTGTAGCTGACCGGACGGCCACCATCGACCATGTAGTCGAGCGCCACATCCACGTCACGGCGAGGTCCGCCGGCTTCCTTCATGCCATGGGCCAGCAGCTCGCGACGCACATACCCCGCATAGGTCTGGAATTCGAGGCTTTCGGCCTGCTGGGGTGCCGGCGCAAAGCGGAAGCTCAGGCCCGACAGTGGCTGGTCTTCCTGGTGATAGGCGGTGACTTCGGCCCCGAAATAGCTGGCACACCCACCCAGCAGCAGCGCAGCGGCAAGCGCGGACAGCCGGGCGGCCATGCATGCCGGCCCGCGTGTGCCGGCGCCGGATGCGCAGGAAGCTGCAGACACGCCCGTGACGGCGTGCCGATGGCAGCCAGTGGCGGGCAACGGTGACGGCGACAGCGACGGTGACAGAGAGGTATTCACGGCAGACTGCATCGGATGCGTTTTCATCTCGTGATTTCCAGCAGACAAAGTCGGGAGCGACATGCCCCCTGTTGCAATGATAGAGCGTGTCATGGACTTCATCGGTACCCACGCCGGCTCCCGCCGTGGACGGCCCGGCCTCGGGCAGCAGGACAGCGCCCCAGCCAGAAACGCGGGGCCGGCACGATGCGTTGACCCCGGCCGTGACTGATACAGCCGTCCGGTACGCCAGTCCCGAGCAGGCCGGGGACGAACAGGTTCATGACACGCTCTATACTGCGGAGCACACCCGGCCGGACACCGTCCGTCCCGTTTCATTCACCCAGGCTTCGTTCCCCCGCTTCGTTCACCCTGCCCCTTCCTGCCATGACCGATTCTGCAACCCATCCCGCCTCCACCCCCGTCATCGAACTGCACAGCTTCCACGCGCTGCGACCGGGACCACGGGTGCTGGTGCTGGGCGGCGTGCACGGCAATGAAACGGCCGGGCCAGTGGCCATCCGGCAGATTCTGGCCGAATTCGCCGACGGCCGGCGCCAGCTGCAGCGGGGAACGCTGAGCTTCGTGCCGGTGGCCAATCCGGTGGCCTGGGCCGCCGGCCGCCGCGAGGGCGACCGTAACCTGAACCGCGACTTCCGCCCCAGCCTGTCGCCGGAAAACGCCGAGGACCGCATCGCCAGCCGGTTGGGCCCCATTCTGGCCAGTCACGACGTGCTGGTGGATCTGCACACCTTCTCGGCCCCTGGTGTGCCCTTCGTGTTCTTCGGCCCCGTCAACAATCAGGACGAGCTGGAGCCCTTCGCCCACGCGGCATACGAGGAACGGCTGGCCCAGGCCATCGGCCCGCAGCGGCTGGTGTACGGCTGGCTGTCGGCCTACGCCAAGGGTGTGCGCCGGCGCCAGAACGGCAGCATTGCCTATGGCATTGGCACCACCGAATACATGCGCGCCCATGGTGGCTATGCGGTGACGGTGGAATGCGGCCAGCATCTGGATCCGGAGGCACCGGCCGTGGCCCGTGCCGCCATCGACAACACGCTGCGGCTGCTCGGGCTGGGCGGTCTGGCGGATGAAGACGGAAAAGATGCCCGCGCCGGCACTGGCGGCGACACCTGCTGCGGCAAGGAGCTGATCGAACTGTACGACGTGTTCGACCGCCACGACCTGCAGGACCGGTTTGCGCGTGAATGGCGCTCGTTCGACCGGGTGGCCGCCGGTGAGCCCATTGCCTTCCGGGCCGACGGTCAGGCCATCCGTGCGCCGGAGGACGGCTACGTGGTGTTCCCGAACCCGGGCACACCGCCGGGCCGGGAGTGGTTCTATTTTGCCCGGCCGGGGCAGCGGTACGCCATGATGTAATGACCCAGCGGAACCTGCGCAGTTCAGGCCACCCGACAGGAGCCCGTTCAGCGGTGGGCTGACGGGCGGATTGTGGGTTGTTCAGGACCGATTCGCTATTTTTTCGAAGCCAGTCCGAAGCGGTCGTCCGGGTCGGCCATCCGGGCCACCTCGGGTGGGGTGATGGGCGCGATGTGCACGCCGGGGATCTGGTTGAACTCGTTGACCATCTGGCCTGCCCAGAGGCCGTTCCAGACGGTTCCGGCATGACCATCGCCGATCACGGCGTTCCAGGGCTCATCGCCCTGGGTGACCCCCACCGCCCGGCTGCCGCCCAGTCCCACGGACTTGTAGGCCGGCTTGCCGCTGGCGTCGCGTGCGCCGAAACGGTTGCGGAAGAAGGCCCGGTCGTCGAAGAAGCGCACGCCATCGACCCGGCGCGCCAGGTTGCGCAGGCGGTCGTCATAGGCGTCCATCACCGCCGCAATGTTGGTCTGCTCCTGCGCCGACTGGAACTTGCGGTGCAGGGGCGGCCAGTCGACATTGTTCAGGATCCCCACCAGGATGATGTTCAGCTTCGGATGCTGCGCCTTCAGACTGGTCACGGCCTCTGTCACGGCATCACCGCAGGCCTGGACCCGGGCCAGCGCAGCGGCATCTGCCCCCGTGCGGGCGAAGGTGTCGAGATCGGCCTTCTTGCCCAGGCTGTTGATGCCGATGCGGATCACCACCACGGCGGGCACGGCTTCCCAGCCCTTGGGGTCACGCGCCATCTCGGCCAGCAGCAGCGGTGCCTGACCGCGGGTACTGTCGGTCAGCGCCTCGCAGCCGGCGCCACTGATGGCGAAGTTGTAGCGGAAATCCTGCTTGTGCTGCCGCACGAGGCTGCCCAGCAGGTGGCGGCGCAGCCACGCACCGACCCCGCTGCTGCCCACCTCGCCAAAGGGCCCCTGGTCGATGTCCATCGGACGCAGCTGGCCGAGGATCTCGGTCCACTGCCAGGTGCTGGCCTGCTGCTCCCCACCCCGCGCCTCGGAAGTACCGTAGTTGAGCGTTGCGGCGTCGTGGAAGGCGTGGCTGTCGGAGTCGCCCAGCACGGCCAGCCGGATCTGCGGCCGCACGGGTTGGCTGCCATTGAATGAAGACATGTCCTGGGTCCTGTTCGTGGCCGGAGAAGGGGCAGATGGGGTGGCCGATGCCTGCGGCGCAGACGACACCGGCGCACCGGATGCCGCAACGGCCGGCGGCGACGCCAGCAGCCCTGCCAGCACCGCGGCGGACATCCCTAGCAGAAGTTTTCCATGAATGTGTATCAAATGGTTGGATGGTCGGCGATGCCCGGACACGCTAGCATTGCCCAAGCAGCGGCCACCCGGGGACGTCATCGTGTCCTGAAGAACACGAAACACACCACTGGCCCTATGTTCAAAACCGATCATGCGATTACAGGTTGATTGTTGGACTGAATGTCCTACCCTCGGGGGAGGACCGTAAATCATCCGGCATTCTTCTGACCTCACCGGATTCTCACCGCAGTGGCTTCCATCTCGATCAAGCTTCCCGCCAATCTTGCCGAAGCGCTTGCCAGTACCCCGTGGCAGCATGAGCAGCGTCTGGTTCCCTGGCTGGCAGCCTGGATACTGGCCGACCACCGCATCGGCAACACCCCGCTTCCCGATGAAACCCGGAGCACACCGGATGTTCTGGTGCTGGCCCGCGAACGCCTGGCCCGCGACCGGCACGGCAACCGGATGGTCTGGACCGGTGAAACGGGGCTGGCCGAATTCGTCGAGGGCAGCGAAGAAACGCCCCCGGCGGCGCAGGCGTACGACCCGGTCGGCCCCCTCGGGACCGGCTCCCGTGATCATGCCACCCCGACCGGTGCGGCACCAGCGACACCCGGTAAAAAAGCTGACATTTCGCTGCGCTTTGCCGGTGAAGACGTAACCATCGGTTCACCATCGGGGCGGTACGACACAGTGGCACTGCACGGCTGGCGGCGCTTCCTGCGCCATCTGCTGATCGAGCTGCTGCTGCACGACGCCCAGCCACTGGGCCAGTTCTCCAATCTGGCACACAGCATCCAGCCGCTGATCCTGCAGACCTGGTCGGGCCCGACCGATGGCGAGTCACGCCTGCCACAGGCCACCGTCATCGACCGCTTCGAGCTGCAGTGCCAGCGCCATCCGAAGGCGCTGGCCGTGCGCATGCCCGGCGAGAACGGCGTGAGCTGGACGTACGAGACGCTGCACGACATCTCGGTGCGCCACACCACCCGTCTGCAGGCGATGAACGTGGGCGCCGGCGACCGGGTGGCGATGCTGCTGTCGCGTCGCCCCGAGAGCATTGCGCTGATGCTGGCCATCCTGCGGCTGGGCGCCATGTATGTGCCCATCGACCCGGCCAGTCCGGCGCAGCGGCTGACGCTGATGCTCGAGGACAGCCAGCCCGCCCTGCTGCTGACCGATGCCCACACCCTGCCCTGGCAGCAGGAACTGGCCGTGCAGCGGGACATTCCGATCTGGAACATCGATACCGACCCACGCGAGGAGCGCAGCAACGAAACGCTGATCACCGAGGACACCGTGCCCCAGCTGTCCGAGCAGCTCTCGGAACAGACGCTGATGCGCATGGGCAACTCGGCGCGGCACGGGGCCTATGTGATGTACACCTCCGGTTCGACCGGAACGCCCAAGGGCGTGGTCATTCCGCACCGCGCCATCGTCCGGCTGGTGTACCGCCAGTATTACGCACCGCTCAATGCGCGGCTGGTGATGCTGCATGCGGCCCCGCTCGCCTTCGATGCCTCGACCCTCGAAATCTGGGGGCCGCTGCTCAATGGCGGCACTTGCGTGATCCACCCGCAGGCCATCCCTACGGGCACGGGGCTGGCCGCCACCATCCGCGACGAGGGCGTCAATGCGGCCTGGCTGACGGCGGCACTCTTCAACCGCGTCGTGGACGAGAACCCGCTGCATCTGCAGGGGCTGCGCACGCTGATGACGGGCGGCGAGGCCCTGTCGCCACGCCACGTGCGCAAGACACTGCAGGCGCTGCCCGGGCTGCAGCTGATCAACGGCTATGGCCCCACGGAGACCACTACCTTCGCCGTGACCGGCCCGGTGTCGGAACACGACCTGGCCACGCACAGTTCGGTACCGCTGGGCCGTCCGATCAACTGGACCTACGTGCGGGTGCTCACCCCCGCCGGCGAACCGGTACCGCCGGGGCTGACCGGCGAACTCTACATCGGCGGCCCCGGCCTTGCCCTGGGCTACCTGAACCGCCCGGACCTGACCCGCGAGCGCTTCGTGCACGACCCGTTCGGTCAGGCGAACGACATGCTCTACCGCACCGGCGATGCCGTGCGCTGGCTGGACGATGGCCGGCTCGAGTATCTGGGCCGGCTGGACGGGCAGCTCAAGATCCGCGGTTTCCGGATCGAACCGGGCGAGATCGAGGCCGTGCTGTCCGGACATCCGGCCGTGGCCAGCGCCGCCATCACGGACGAGACGCCCCCCAATGGCGAGCGCCGTCTGGTGGCCTGGCTGGTGGCGGCAGCGGGCCAGACGCTGCCCGATGACGATGCGCTGCGCGATCACTGCCGCGCCCGCCTGCCCGTCTACATGATGCCGGCCCGCTTCGTGCATGTGCCGGAGCTGCCGATCACGCTGAACGGCAAGCTGGATCGCCGGGCACTGCAGGCCATGGAAGACGCAACCACCCGGCCGGATCCGGCCAGCAGGACGGCCGAAGCGGCCCAAACGGCCGCGATGCCCGCCGTTCAGTCCCCCTCCCCCCGGCAGGAAGGCGCCGGTCTCCCCCCCGAATTGGCGGGTATTTCGGAGACAGCGGCTACAAATCGCGCCAAAACCCTTACAGAAGACACGGGCGTTACAGGTGGTGACGTAACCTCCACCGAGGCCGGATTTGCACTTTCCAGCAAAAAGATACAGTCGGGTGTAGCAGAAGACACAAAATCGGCTGTCAGCGTAGCTTCTGTCGACAGCATGGCCCTGCGCGCCCTGGAGCAGCAGGTGGTGGGCCTGCTCAAGCCGGTGCTGGCCATCGACCGGCTGCAGGCACACGACAACTTCTTCGAGGTGGGCGGCTCCTCGCTGCTGGCCGCCCAGGCGCTGGAAGTGCTGCAGCAGCACTTCGGGCCGGTGATCGGCATCGAGGATTTCTTCGGCGAGCCCACGGCCCGTGCCTTCGCCGCCCGCATCGCGGCCAGCCGGCCGGAGCTGGTGGCCGCGCCCTCCCCGTCGGCGCCGGCAGGCACGGCCTCTGCGGCACCGGAGTCACCGGCAGTCGCCACACCCCGGGATCATGCCGAAGACCGCGCCATCGCCATCATCGGCATGGCGGGCCGCTTCCCCGGCGCCAGCAGCATCGAGGCCCTGTGGCAGAACCTGCTGGACGGCGTGGACGGCATTCGCCACTTCCGTCCGGAAGAGCTGGATCCGTCACTGCCGGCCAGCCTGACCAGCGACCCGGACTACGTATCGGCCCGCGGCATCCTGGACGATGCCGGACGCTTCGATGCCGCCTTCTTCGGCATCGGTCCGCGCGAGGCCGAGCTGATGGACCCGCAGCAGCGCATCTTCCTCGAACTGGCCTGGCAGTGTCTGGAGCACGGCGGCCATGCACCGCGTGACGGCGACCGCCGCATCGGCGTGTTCGCCGGCATGTACAACGCCACCTATTTCCAGCGCCACCTGCAGCATTACCCGGAAAAGATCGCCGGCCTCGGCGAGTTCCAGGTGATGCTCGACAACGAGAAGGACTACATCGCCACCCGTACGGCCAACCGGCTGAACCTGCAGGGACCGGCCATTTCGGTGCACACCGCCTGCTCCACCTCGCTGGTGGCCATTGCCCAGGCCGTACTGGCCCTGCGGGCGGGCCAGTGCGAGATGGCGCTGGCCGGCGGTGTGGCCGTGACGGCACCGGTCAACAGCGGCTACCGCTACGAGGCCGGTTCGATGCTCTCGCCCGACGGCCGTACCCGCAGCTTCGATGCGGATGCCCAGGGCACCGTGTTCTCCGATGGCGCGGCCGTGGTGCTGCTCAAGCGCCTGGCCGATGCCCGCCGCGACGGCGATACCGTCTACGGGGTGATCCGGGGCGTGGCCGTCAACAACGATGGCGGCAACAAGGCCAGCTTCACGGCGGTGAGCCTGGACGGCCAGCATGCCGTGATCCGTGCCGCACTGGCCGATGCCGGGGTACCGGCCCGCAGCATCCAGTATGTGGAGGCACACGGCACCGCCACACCGATGGGTGATCCGGTGGAGGTCCGGGCGCTGACCCGCGCCTGGCGCGAGGAAACATCCGACACCGGTTTTGCCACGCTGGGCTCGCTCAAGAGCAACATCGGCCACACCGTCATTGCCGCCGGCGCCTCGGCCACCATCAAGACCCTGATGGCCCTGCAGCACCAGCTCATTCCGGGCACCCTGCACTATCGCAGCCCCAACCCCGGCCTGCAGCTGGAGAGCAGCCCGTTCCGCGTCACGGCCGAACACACGCCGTGGCCGGTCACGCCCGGCACGCCGCGCCGTGCCGCCGTCAGCGCCTTCGGCGTGGGCGGTACCAACGCGCACATCATCCTGGAGGAAGCCCCGGCCGATCTGGCCCCGGGTGCGCTGCCGGCCGGCAACGACGCCCACCCGGACAGCGGAGTGACTCACCCGGCCAGTGACGCCTCCCGGGTGCACGCTGCCGGCGACGCGGCCCTGCCCGGCACCGACCCGGCTGCCGGCGGCGACACCCCGACGCCCGCGGTACCGCATGCACTGCCGCTGAGCGCGGCCACGCCCACCGCCCTGGCCACCCAGCGCAGCCAGCTGGCCGCTTACCTGCGGCAGCTGGTCGCCGGGCCGGACGCCACGGGCGCACCGGCTCCGGGCCAGGCAGCGGAAGGGACCCGCGACGCAGGGGGCACAGGCCATGCAACAAAAGGGAGCAGTGCCGCGGAGGGCACCAGCCACGCTGCCATGCATTCTGCCGACGCACTGCTGCCGCACATCAGCTTCACGCTGGCCCATGGCCGCAGCCCGCTGGCCCACCGTCAAGTGGTGCTGGCCCGGACCATTGCCGAAGCCATCGCCGCACTGGAAAAACCGGCCAGTCCCGACCATGCAGCGGCGAAGGCAACCGGCCAGGGGCCGCTCGTCTGGCTGTTCTCCGGCCAGGGCGCCCAGTACGCCGGCATGGGACGGCAGCTGTACGAACAGGAACCGGTCTTTGCCCGCGCCTTCGACGAGGTGGCCGAAGCCATCGGCCCGCTGCCGCAGGCCGCCGAGGACAGCCGGGCCTGGCTGGACAACCTGATTCCGGACGGTCTGCTGACCGGAGCGGCCGATACCGGCACCCAGAAACACGCGTCCGCCAGCAATCCCGCCCGCCACGAAGCCCCGGCCGGCCATGCCAGCCCGGCGCCCCGTGCCGACCTGCGCACGCTGGTATTCGAGGGCAGCGAGGCCGATCTGGCCCGCACCGCCCTCACCCAGCCCGCCCTGTTCGCTCTCGAATACGCGCTGGCCCGGCTCTGGCAGCATCGTGGCCTGCAGCCGGATGCGGTACTCGGACACAGCCTGGGCGAGTTTGCCGCCGCCGTCATCGCCGGCGTCATGTCCCTGCACGATGCGGCGCGGCTGGTCGCCCTGCGCGGGCAGCTCATCCAGGGGCTGCCGGCCGGCATCATGCTGGCGGTACAGCAGTCGGCAGAAGCGATTGCCCCATGGCTGCCGGACGATGTCTCGGTGGCCACCATCAATGCCCCCGAAGCCTGTGTGGTGGCCGGTCCAGCCGTGGCCATCGACATGCTGGCCGCGCGGCTGGATGCCGAGGGCATCGGCCACCAGCGGCTGAAGACCTCGCACGCCTTCCACTCGGCCATGATGGAGCCGGCCGTCTCGCCCTTTGCACGGGCCGTGGCCCGGGTGTCACTGTCGGCCCCGCGCATCCCGGTCATCTCGGGGCGCACCGGCCAGCCGCTGACCGACGCGGAAGCGACCGACCCGCAGTGGTGGGCCGACCAGCTGCGCGATACCGTCCGCTTTGCCGACGCGGCGCGCACCGCGCTCGCCCGGCATCCGGGCGCCAGCTTCCTGGAGATCGGCCCCGGCCGCATCCTGGGCAATCTGGTCCGGCGCACGGCTGCCGGCATCGCCGCCGAAAGCGCAGCGCAGGAGGCAGCCGGGGCATCATCCGGTCCTGCGGCCACCGCCGATGGCCGGGGCATCGCACCAGCCACGGACAGCACCCCCACGACGTCGGGCACGCCCCGGCATGCGGGCGCCAGCGGCAAGGCAGGCGCCCAGGCCGGCAGCTTCATCAGCAGTCTCGGCAGCCAGCCGGAGGACGAGGGCCTCATGCTGGCCCGCGCCGATGCGCGGATGTGGTGCGAAGGCCGCCTGCCACGACTGGCCCCCGTGCCGTCGCACGGCCGCCGCCTGCCGCTGCCCACCTATCCGTTCGAAGGCCGCGACTACTGGCTGCCGGCGCCCCCGGCAGGCACCCAGCGGGCGCCGTTCGGCGCATCCATGCCCGGTGCAGGTCTGCCTCCACTGGCAGGCGCTGCCGCCAGTGCGACCAGTGCGACCAGTGCGACCAGTGCGACCAGTGCGACCAGTGCGACCAGTGCGACCAGTGCGACCAGTGCGGCCGGTGCGGCCCCGGTACCGGCCTCCGGCGACCGCCAGGCCCTGATTGCCGCCGCGCAGGCCGCCATTGCCGCCCTGCGCCAGGCCCTGCAGGCATACCAGGCCAGTGTCGCCGCCCTGGGCACGACCCCGGCAGCCAGCACAGGCACGGCACCGGCAGGCACCACGGGCGCAGCACCAGCAGACAGCGCGGATACGGCGCAGGCAACCGCTGCGGGCACGCCCCCGGCAACCACTGCCGACCCAGCCTCCGGGCCGGCGTCCGCCGCAAATACCGCCACCCACCCCGGGACGGCGCATGGCGCGCCCCCGGTCACGACACCGGATGCACCGTCGGCTCCGACGGCATCCTCCTCCCCTTCAAACCAATCAAACGAACTGCCTCCCAAACCATGAGCACCAACGACCGCCAGGCGAGACTGCACCAGGAACTCGCCGACACCATCGACGAAGTCTGTGGCATCACCATCGGCGAAGCCGACCGTGAGAGCGCCTTCGTCGATCTCGGGCTCGATTCGCTGCTGCTGACCCAGCTGGCCCTGCAGATCAAGCGCCACTTCAATGCGCCGGTCAGCTTCCGGCAGCTGATGACCGACCTGCCCACCCCCAGCGCCGTGGTCCAGCATCTGGACAGCGTGCTGCCCGCCGATGCCCTGCCGGCCGCCCCGGCGGCCCAGGCCCCTGCCGCCGGCCAGGCGGCCTCCGCGGCCCCCGCCGGCCAGACCGCCCAGATGCCACTGGTGGCGCAACCGGCCCAGGTACCCGTGCTGGCGGCCGCCGTGCCGCCCGGTGCCGTCGACAGCGTGTCGTTCGTGCTCAGCCAGCAGCTGCAGCTGATGGAGAACCAGCTGCGCCTGCTGACCGGCCAGCCCCCCGTCCTGCCAACCCAGGCCGTCGTCGGCACCACCGAGGTGGCCACGGGATCCACAGCGCCGGCCAGCGCCCCGCAGCCCGCGGCGGCAGCGACCGGCAAGGCTGCCGGCACCCCGGGCGGCGATACCGACGAGAAGCCCACCGACGACCCGAAAAAGGCCTTCGGCGCCATCGCCCGCATCTACCGCCAGCAGGCCGAGGCCCTGACGCCCCGGCAGGAGGCCCGGCTGGATGCCTTCATCAAGCGCTATGTGGACCGCACCCGCGCCTCGCGCGATCACACGGCCCAGCATCGCCCGCACTCGGCCGACCCGCGGGTGGTCAACGGTTTCCGCCCCCGCCTGAAGGAGATGATCTACCAGATCGTCATCGAGAAATCGAAGGGCTCGCACCTGTGGGACCTCGATGGCAATGAATACGTCGACGCCCTGAACGGCTTCGGCATGAGCCTGTTCGGCTGGCAGCCCGACTTCGTGCTCGAGGCCGTCCAGCGCCAGATGGCGCTGGGCTACGAGATCGGCCCGCAGCACCCGCTGGCCGGCCCGGTCACCGAACTGGTCTGCGAGATGACCGGCTTCGACCGCGCGGCGCTGTGCAACACCGGTTCCGAAGCCGTGATGGGCTGCGTGCGCATCGCCCGGACCGTCACCGGCCGCGAACGCATCGCCGTGTTTGCCGGCTCGTACCACGGCATCTTCGACGAGGTGATCGTGCGGCTGGGAGCCCGCGGCCGGGCGCTGCCGGCCGCCCCCGGCATCATGCCGAACACCGCTGCCAACGTCGTCATCCTGGAGTACGGCGATCCGGACGCCCTGCAGTGGGTGCGCGACAACGCCGACAATCTGGCCGCCGTGCTGGTCGAGCCGGTGCAGAGCCGCCGTCCGGACCTGCAGCCGCGTGAGTTCCTGCACGACCTGCGCCGCATCACCGAGGAATCGGGTTCGCTGCTGATCTTCGACGAAGTGGTCACCGGTTTCCGTACCGGCCCGGGCGGCGCCCAGGCCCACTTCGACATCCGTGCCGACCTGGCCAGCTACGGCAAGGTCATCGGCGGCGGCTTCCCGATCGGCATCATCGCCGGCAAGCGCCAATACATGGACGCCCTGGATGGTGGCGCCTGGCAGTATGGCGACGATTCGATCCCGACCGTGGGCGTGACCTACTTTGCCGGCACCTTCGTGCGTCACCCGCTGGCACTGGCCGCCTGCCACGCCGTGCTCACCCACCTGAAGGAGGCTGGCCCGTCGCTGCAGCAGCAGGTCAACGACACCACGGCCCGGCTGGCCGGGCAGCTCAATGCCTTCTGCGAGGAGCACGGTGCGCCGATCCTGGTCAAGCACTTCGCCTCGGTCTGGCGGATCGTCTTCACCGAAGACCACCCGTACCAGGACCTGCTGTTTGCCCAGATGCGCAACCGGGGCATCCACATCCTCGACAACTTCCCGTGCTTCATGACCACGGCACACACGGAAGCCGATGTGGAGGCCATCCGCAAGGCCTTCTGCGACGCCGTGCTGGAACTGCAGGCCGACGGCTTCCTGCCCGGCAAGACCCCGCAGAAGGACACGGTCAGCAAGATGGATCCGAACGATCCGCCGGTACCCGGTGCCCGCCTGGGGCGCGACGCCAGCGGCAAGGCCGCCTGGTTCGTCGCCGACCCGGAGCGGCCGGGCAGCTACATCCAGCTCAAGAACGATCACTGACCCCTGCGTGCCAACCGCATGACACACGGCCCGCGTGCCCCGTCCGGCCGCTGCACCGCACCCGGCGCAGCAGCCGGATGATCCGAAGGCGCGGCCCCGCCGGAACGACCCTTCCGGCACGCCCCCGGCACCAGCGCACTCACGCACGTGTCGCGTCTCCGGCCACCGCCTGACCCGTGCAGGCCGTCCGGACCGCCATACCGCCCCCATCCGAGAAAGACATCATGAGCCACGAATCCAGCCAATCCTCCTCCCTGCCCGCCGGCCTGGTGGGTGTTGCGGTGGATTTCGACCCCTTTGCCACCGACGCCCCGGTCATCGAACGGGTGATCATCCCCACCGATGCGCAGCGCGAGGTGTGGCTGGCCGACCACATGAGCCAGGAAGCCTCCCTCGCCTACAACGAGGCCGTCGAGCTGAGCCTGAAGGGGCCGCTGGATGATGCCGCCATCGCCCGCCTGCGGGAGGCCTGTCGTGCCGTCTTCGCGGCCCACCAGGCACTGCGGGCCGTGTTCAGCGACGACGGCTCGGAAATGCTGATGCAGACGGTCAGTGCCGCCCCCCTGGTCTTCGAGGTGACCGACCTGCGCGGCCAGGATGCCACCACCCGCGCCCGCCGGCTGTCCGACTGGCGCCAGCAGGTGGTGAGCGAACCCTTCGATCTGGGGAAAGGTCCGCTCTTTCGGGCCCACCTGCTGCGCATGGCCGATGACCACGGCGTGCTGCTGCTGGCGGCCCACCACCTGGTCTGTGACGGCTATTCGTTCGGTCTCGTGCTGCGCGATCTGGCCCGCGCCTTCCGGGGCGAGGCGCTGGCGCCCTCGTCCTACACCGACTACGCCAACAATGAGGACCAGTTCACCAGCTCGGCCGATGCCGGTGCCAACGTGCAGTACTGGACGCAGCAGTACCAGCAGGACGTGCCCGTCACCGACCTGCCCACCGATCACCCGCGCCCGGCCCGCCGCCAAGTGGCCGCCGGCCGCATCGACCATCTGGTTCCCGCAAACGACTTCGCCCGCCTGCAGCAGGCCGCCCGCAGCCTGCGCATCAGCCTGTTCTCGTTCCTGCTCGGTGGTTTCGAACTGCTCATCTCGCGCCTGACCGGCAGCGCCGACGTGGTGGTGGGGGTACCCGCCGCCGGCCAGCTGGCGGCCGAACTGCCCGACATCGTCGGCCACTGCGTGAACCTGCTGCCGGTGCGCAGCCGCATCGACACGAAAGCCACCAGCGCCGACTGGCTGGCCGGCGTGCAGCGCGAGCTGCTCGATGCCTTCGAGCACCAGCGCTTCACCTTCGGCACGCTGCTGCGCCACCTGGCCCTGAAGCGTGATCCGTCGCGCCTGCCGCTGGTTTCGGTGATGTTCAACCTCGACCAGCGACTGGATCCGGCCATGGTGAGCCTCGACGGCTTCGAGACGCATGTCACCAGCGTGCCGCGCCGCTTCGAGAACTTCGAACTCTTCTTCAACCTCACCCCGGTCGACGAGGGGCTGCGCATCGAATGCCAGTACAGCACCGCGCTGTTCGACGATGCCAGCATCCACCAGTGGCTGCAGAGCTACGCCGCGCTGCTGCTCTCCATGGCCGAAGACCCGCAGCGTGCCGTCGGCGCCCAGGCCGCCCTGAGCGATGCCCAGCAGACGCTGCTGGCCGGCTGGAACGACACCGGACGCCCGCAGAGCCTGAACCGCACCCCGGTATCGCTGATCGACCGCATCGGCGCCACCCAGCTGCGCAAGCTGGCCGTGGCCGATGCCCGGCACCAGCTCAGCTACCGTTCGCTGCTCGACGCCAGCCACCAGCTGGCCGAACGCCTGCAGCAGCGGGGCGTGGGCCCGGGCAGCCTGGTGGGCCTGTGCCTGACCCGGGGCGTGGCCATGGTGGTGGCCCAGTGGGCCGTCTGGCGTGCCGGAGCCGCCTATGTGCCGCTGGATCCGCACTTCCCGCAGGACCGGCTGGCCTACATGGCCGAAGATGCCGCCCTGGCCCTCGTGCTGGCCGATGCCGACACCCTGGAGGTCTGCCAGGCCTTCCAGTGGCCCGCCGAAAAGACGCTGACCATCTCGGCCGAAGAGATCATCTACGACCTGCCGGCCGAAGGCGCCGTGGAAACACACCTCGACCGCTCGCAGCCCGAGGCCACCGCCTACGTGATCTACACCTCCGGCTCGACCGGCAAGCCGAAGGGGGTGGCCGTGCCCCACCGGGCCGCCGCCAACCTGCTGCTGTCGATGGCCCGCCGGCCGGGCATCCGTGCCAGCGACCGGCTGCTGGCCGTGACCACGCTGTCGTTCGACATCGCCCTGCTGGAACTGGTCACACCGCTGATCGCCGGGGGCACCGTCTACGTGGCCGACCGGGACGACACCGGTGACGGTTACCGCCTGGCCGAACGCCTGTCCCAGTGGAAGATCAGCGTCATGCAGGCCACACCGGGCACCTGGCGCCTGCTGCTGGCCGCCGACTGGAAGCCGTCCGCCGGCTTTCGCGCGCTGGTCGGGGGCGAGCCCCTGCCGCTGGACCTGGCCCGCGAGCTGACCGCCCTGCCGCTGACACTGTGGAACATGTACGGTCCCACCGAGACCACCGTCTGGTCCACCTGCTGGCAGGTTCCCCCGCAGCCGCAGCACATCCGCATCGGTGGCCCCATCGACAACACCCACATCCGCATCGTCGATGCCGATGGCATGGACGTACCGTTCGGCGCGGCCGGCGAGATCCTGATCGGTGGCGAGGGCGTGGCCCAGGGCTACCTGAACCGGCCGGAGCTGACCGGAGAACGCTTCATCCCCGACACGGCCGCCCCCGGCCGCCGCATCTACCGCACCGGCGACCGCGGCCGCTGGCGCCACGACGGCACGCTGGAGCACCTGGGCCGGCTCGACCACCAGGTGAAGGTACGCGGCTACCGCATCGAGCTGGGCGAGATCGAAGCGGTCCTGGGCCAGTTCGACGGCATCGCCCAGGTAGTGACCATCGTCCGCGAGGACGTGCCCGGTGACCAGCGTCTGGTGGCCTATCAGGTCGCCGCCCAGCCCGAAGCCACCCCACGCGAGGCCAGCCGCAGCGAAGCCAGTGCCCTGCGTGCCCACCTGCGCAAACAGCTGCCGGACTACATGGTGCCGCAGCACTTCGTCTGGCTGCCCGCCTTCACCCTGCTGCCCAACGGCAAGATCGACCGCAAGGTACTGCCCCGTCCGGACCAGCTCGCGCGTGGTGACGCCACCCCGCCGGCAGCCGCTGCCGGCACCCCCGGGTCCACCCCGGCCGCAGATGCCACGGCAGCCGGCACGGTCGCCACGGCAGACCCGGCTGCCACCGCAGGCACGGCAGGCACGGCAGGCGCGGCTGCAGCGGCTTCCGGCACGCCAGCCGGTGATGGCACCCCCGGCCATGATGCCCCAGCCGGCCATGGCACATCTGCAGGCCATGGCACCGCTCCAGGCCAGGGTACCCATGCCGGCCAGGGCATCCCTGCCTGGCGTGACACCCCGGCCGCAACACCTCCGGACCTCCACCGGGTCCGGCAGCTGATGGCCGAGTACCTGCGCCTGCCGGACCTGCATGCCAACGACGACTTCTTTGCCAGCGGCGGTCATTCGCTGCTGGGTGCGCAGCTGCTGCAGGCCCTGGGGCGCGAGTACGGCCTGAAGATCCCGCTGGCCACCCTCTTCGAGGCTCCCACCGCCCATCAGCTGGCCGACTGGCTGCAGTCCGCCCTGGCCGCCCGCACACCGGCTGCCGGCTCGCCGGCCCCTGCGACGGCCTTCGGCGCAGACACCGGCGCCCATGCAGGCACCGGCCATGCCGCAGGGGCGGCCACCGCGGCCTTCCCGGCAGATGCGGCGCCTTCCGCTGGACATCTCCCTGCTGCCGGACAGGCGTTCCATGACGCGGCGCGTCCCCACGACGGCGTCGCCCCCCATGCGGGCGCCGATGCCATCTACACGGGGTCCGACATCCTCACCCGCCGCGAGGACCGCCAGCATGCGCCGCTGTCGCTGATGCAGCAGCGCCTGTACTTCCTCGAATCGATCACCCCGGGCACCCCGGTCTACAACACCCCGTCGGCCCACCGCCTCACCGGCGAGATGAACGAAGCCGCCTTCCAGCGTGCCTTCGACCAGCTCTGCCAGCGCCAGCCGATCCTGCGCACCGTCATCCGCACCGATGACCAGGGCATGCCGCAACAGACCGTGCTCGACAGCCTGGATGTGCCACTCTTCCCGGCCGTGGACCTGGGGAACCTGTCCGGCCAGGCCCAGGAAGAGGCGCTGCGCGAGGCCATCGACTCGCTGGCGCAGGAACCGATCCCGCTGCACAGCACCCCGCTGTTCCGTACCCGCATGTTCCGTCTGGCCGAAGACCGGCACGTCTGGTTCTTCATGCCGCACCACATCATCTGGGACGGCTGGTCCTTCGACCTGCTGTATCAGGAAATGGCACGGCTCTACGAACACCAGCTGGCCAACCCGGGCGCCGACAGCCCGCTGCCGCCGCTGGCCGTCGACTATGGTGACTTCGCCCTCTGGCACCACCGCTTCCTGCAGAGCGACGCCCTGCAGCAGCAGGTGGACCACTGGCTCGCCCGCCTCGATCCGAAGCTGCCCCCGCTGGACCTGCCCGCCGACCGCGAACGTCCGGCCCGCATGAGCGGCCTGGGCAGCACCGAATGGCTGTACCTGCCCGAACGTCTGGTGGCACGCCTGCGCGAACATGCCCGCCTGCAGCACAGCACGCCGTTCATGACGCTGCTGTCGGTCTGGGCGCTGCTGCTGCACGGCCTGTCGGGCCAGCCCGCCGTGCGCATCGGCACGCCGGTGCGGGGCCGCGAGCTGCCCGAGCTGGAAACCATCATGGGCTTTTTCGTCAACGCGCTGCCGCTGACCATGCGTTTCGAGAAGCCGCCGGTGGAAGATGCAGCCGCCGCCGCTGCGGCGCGCGTCGCCCCCATCGGCCAGACCCGCACGCTGGTGCCCGCCACGACCTCCTCCGCCGCCACCGCCCCACGCTCGCCGCGCGAGCTGCTGGAGCAGGTGCGAGCCCTGGTCATCGAAGCCTTCGGAAACAGCGACGTACCGGCCGACCGCCTGCTGCAGGCGCTGGGCCCGACCCGAGACGAATCGCGCCCGCCGCTGTGGCAGGCCTTCTTCTCCTTCCAGGAGGCCACGGCACGGCAGCTGCAGTGGGGTAACCTGCACGACCAGCCCCTGTACGTGCTGCAGCCCGGCACGGCCGAGGACATCGGCCTCTGGTTCCTGGCCAACGGCAACCACATGGTGGGCGGGCTGCAGTACAACACCGACATCTTCGACGCCCTGCGCGTGCGCCAGATCGCCGAGGCCTACCAGCTGCTGCTGACCCGCTGGCTCGATACCCCCAGTGACACCCCGCTGGCCAAGCTGCTGGCCTGCATCCCGTCCAGCGTGCTGATCGGCGTGTCCCATGCCGACCGCGCGGACGAGACGCCCGCGGATGGCGCAGGCGACACGGGCAGCAAGGCAGGCGCCAGGACCGCCACAGCGGCCGCAAGGCCAGCAAAAGGCGCCGGTAGCGATACCGTCCGCTCCGACGGGCACGCCCACGCCGCTCCCGGCGATGCACAGACGCTCGGCCATGTGCCGGGCATCGGCGAGGATGTCGGCATCGAGGAAGATCCGGCCACGGCTTCCGAACGCCATGCGGCCCAGCAGACCGTCCACGCCGGACAGGTCCAGTCGGCCCACGGTTCGGCATCCGGCCAGACCGGGGATACCGGCACCGCCTCCCCGGCCGGTTCACCAGCAGCCACGGCCGCACCGGATACGGCAGAAGCACCGGGCACCCCGGCTGCCGCAGGTGGCACCGAGATGGAAGGCATCCTCTCCGAAGTCTGGGGCGACCTGCTCGGCACCGATGACATCCGTCCGGACGACAACTTCTTCGATCTGGGCGGCCACTCGATGCTGGTGATGCAGGCCATCGCCCGTATGGAAGTGCGCACCGGCCGCCGCGTCAATCCGCGCCGCTTCGTCTTCGAGACCCTGGCCCAGGTGGCCCGTGCCTACGACGAGGCACCGTACGCTTCCGACCAGCCGGACGATTCGGCGGGCAAAAAGGGTGGCGGGCTGATGTCGCGCATGCTGGGCGGCCTGCGCAAGAAAAAATAGACTGCGCAGGACAGCACACCGAACCGGCAGGCTGGCCCTTTTGCACCGAACGAACCAGGAGATGCACCATGCTCACCGTCATCACCGACGCAGCCAGCCTGGCCGCCGCCCAGCAGCAGCTGGGCGCGCAGCTGCAGGCGGCCCTGAACCAGGCCAGCGAAGGTACCGTGGCCGGCCCCGGCGGCGGTTTTGCCGCCACGCTGCACTACGGCCCCGCGCTGGACCTCTGGTACGTGTACCAGGCCCTGGGCAACAGGCATTTCAACGGCTTCGGCACCGGCGCGCCACAGTCCGGGAAGAAAATGTCGCTGGCCGCGGAAATCAATTTTCCGGTCGAGGATCTGTCCCGCGCCATCTCCGGCGTCTTTGCCCGTGACGACGCGGGACGCACCCACGTCCTGCACCGCGGCAAGATCCGCGGCGGCAAGGCGCTCTTCTTCCAGCACTATCGGGGCACACGGGTCGAGGCCGACGATGGCGGCAAGCCCGATACCTTCGCGCTCATCGGCACGCTGGACGATGCCGGCTTCCCGCAGCAGATGCGGGACTTCGTGCAGGAAATCCTGCGGATCAAGGCTGCGGCGAAATAGGGCGGGTCGCAGACGCGTGCTTCTGTGGCCCCGCCGGCCCGTCTTGCACGCCCAAAGGAGACCTCGCTGGGATGGATGAGTCCATGACACCCGCTACATGCGCCATGATGCCGGTCTGCCCGGGCGCCACATCATCGGCCAGCACGTGGCGGTCCGGATAATCGCCCCCGTTCTGCCGGCGATAGGGAATGGGCGCATCGGTGAACAGGTTCTCCAGACGCTGCCGCCACGCCATCGTCGCCCTGTCGGCGACAGATGCATCCATCCGGCCCGTGTCATAAACGGCAAAGGTGGGCAGCACGGCCATGCCCGGATAGAACAGTGCGCCGTGTGTTACCGGAAACAGCAGCTGCTCCAGCGGGCCATTGATGCCCCGCGGTGAATAATCCTTTTCCGGGCCACCCACCGACACGGCCAGCAGGGCACGCTTGCCGGCAAAACCGCCTTCACCATAGCGATGTGCATTGCCGGCATCCCCGTACCCGTAGGCCAGCCCATAGGCCCAGACCCGCTCGATCCAGCCCTTCATGATGGCCGGCATGCCGAACCACCAGAGCGGAAAGACGAGAATCACCGCGTCGGCTGCCTGCAGTTTTGCCTGCTCGGCCTCGACATCGGCCGTCTGGCAGCCCTGGGCAAAGGCATGGCGTGATTCATCGATGAACGACAGCCGCTGTGTATCGAGGCGCTGCGGAAAATCGTCTGCATCGAAAACGGCCTTCCACTGCATGGCGTACAGGTCGGACTGCAGCACGGTGTGCCCCTGTCCGGCAAGTGTCCGTTCTGCCACCGTGACCAGATGGCGGGTAAACGAGGTCGGCTCCGGGTGTGCATGCACCAGAAGGATCGTCCGCGGGCGGGCTGCCAGCGTAGCCTTGCCCATCATCCTGTCGCACACCGGCACATTTTCCGGCATTGCCGTTTCCATGGGTAGCGCCCCTGGAATGCCACTTCCCGCGACGCCGCCGTTCACGATACCGTTTTCCGTCATGCCACTATTCATCGTGCCGTTGTTTTTCATCATTTCCGTTTTTCACCGTTCTGCATGCGTTCGTGATGCCCACATGGGCCATGTTGCACCGGATTTTTCCTCTTCCGGCTGACTTGCCAGTTTCGGGACCCGGCAACCGCGCATGTTCCGCGCCTGCTTCTGCAAATGCGTCTGCGGCCGGCCCCATCCCTGCACGATAGGCGCCCTTGCGCTATAGTGAAAATGAATTTTCGGAATGACAGATATTGCCATGGACAATCCCCTGCGCCGCATCGACCTGAACCTGCTGGTCACGCTCGATACCCTGCTGGCCGAGCACAGCGTCACCCGCGCCGCAGAACGGCTGCATCTGGCGCAGCCCACGGTCAGCGTGCAGCTGGCACGCCTGCGCCGGATCTTTTCCGATCCGCTGCTGCTGCCCGGCCCGCGCGGCATGCGCCCGACGGCCCGTGCCGATGCCCTGCGCGAGCCACTGCAGCAGGCACTGGCCGATCTGGCACTGGCCGTAGCGCCTGCTGCACCCTTCGACCCCGCCCATGCGCAGCAGACCTGGCGTATTGCCGCGTCCGACTATGCCGCCATCACGATCATCCAGCCCATTCTCGACACCCTGAGAAGGCAGGCTCCCGGCATCCGGCTGGCGCTCGTCAATCTGGAGCCCCCCGCCCTGGCACGGCAGGCCGAACAGGGGGACATCGACCTCGTCTTTCACACGCCGGATGACTCACCCCCTGGCCTGCGCAGCCGTGCCATGTTCACCGAACACTATGTGCTGGCCGGGCGCCGCGATCACCCCCAGCTGAAACGTCGTCCCACGCTGGCCCGGTTCTGCCAGCTGGAACATGCCATCGTCTCGCCGGACGGAGGCGGCTTTCTGGGGGTGACCGACCGCATACTGCAACGGCAGGGGCTGTCCCGCAACGTCGTCCTGTCAGTCCCGCATTTCGGCACGCTGCTGTCCGTGCTGGCCAGTACCGATCTGGTGGCCATGGTGCCATCGCGGCTCGTGCAGCATCAGGCCACCCTGCGCGTACGGCCCGCGCCGCTGGACATCCCGGGCTTCGACATGCACATGCTCTGGCCCGAGCGGCTGCACCGCGATGCAGGCCACCAGTGGTTGCGGGAATCGATCGCACAGCATGCAGCCTCATAACAATCGGGGGAGCAAACGCCCCCGGCACCGCCATGTACACTCTCCCGGCACGTGCCATGGACTCACCCGTCCGCACGCCGACCCCAGAGGAGAGCACCCCCATGACCACGCCCGCGCCGACCCTGCCCATCGTCCATTGCTGGCGCATCGACCTCGACGCACCGCGCCCGGCCGGTTCGGACCAGTGGATCGCCGCATCCGAGCACGCCCGCGCCGACCGCTTCAAGTTCGATTACCTGCAGCGCCGCTACCGCGCCACCCGCGCCGGCCTGCGCATGCTGCTGGCCCGCGCGCTGGGCATCCAGCCGGGCGAGGTACGCTTCGTGCGCAGCGCCCGGGGCAAGCCCAGCCTGGACCCGGCACACCAGAGCGACCTGCAGTTCAACCTCACCCACAGCGAGCACGTGGCCTGGGTGGCCGTGGGCACGATGGAACTGGGCATCGACCTGGAGGTGCTGGGCCGGCAGGTGAAAATGCTCGACTCGCTGCTGCACCGGGTCACCACCCCGGACGAGGACGGGCTGCTGATGGCCATGCCCGAAGCACTGCGCGAGCTGGCCTTCCTGTTGATGTGGACCCGCAAGGAATCCGCACTGAAGGCCTGGGGCGAGGGCATTTCCGGCATGGGCTCGCTGAACACGCTGGAGACCCGGCTGCCGGACACGGATGTGCTCGGCCGGTTTCTGCAGCGCCTGCATCCGGCCCATGTGGAAGCCGGTACACAGGGAAGCGCCGTTCCGGGCGCAGGGTCGGGAAGCCGTGCGCAGACCAGCGCGATTGGCAGACCCGCAGGCACGGAGCCCGATGCCCCCCCGGAAATACCGGCCGGCACCACCCGGCACGCCTTTCGCGCCGATCCGGAGAACACCCCTGCCGCCGCCATCCACCGGGAGACCTTCCCTGCCGACCCACGAAACCATCCAGCTGGCGCCCACCCTGTACCCGCTGCACTGACGGCTGCCACGGATCACCGCATTCCGGCCAATACGCTGCCCCAGGTGCACATGGTCTATCCGCGCACCCGCGCCGCCGAACTGAAACCCGGTGAGCAGCGGCCGGCGCTGTACGCCACCACGCTGGACCTGGGCAGCGAGCTGGTCACCGTCACGGCGCCGGAACCCTTCGAGGTACAGGCGCACGCGTTCCGGTACTGAAGCTGCCCGCGGCACGACGGCGCAAAGCCACCCTACAATGTACAATGCCCGTTCCTGCCCTTCCGCCCTGGCCCGCACCATGCCCGCGCTGCACCTCGAAGACATCCATCTGACCCGTGGCCGCACGCTGGTGTTCGCCGGGCTGAA
This sequence comes from Lautropia dentalis, assembly GCF_003892345.1. GTDB lineage: Bacteria > Pseudomonadota > Gammaproteobacteria > Burkholderiales > Burkholderiaceae_E > Lautropia > Lautropia dentalis. Next base: position 988,031 of record NZ_RRUE01000001.1, on the reverse strand, counting down.
CCTCGTGCTGTCCGAGCCACGGATCGGCCTGATCGGCCACAACGGTGCCGGCAAGACCAGCCTGCTGCGGCTGCTGTGCGGGCTGGAAACGCCGGCGCGCGGGCGCTTTCACATCGTGCCGGACCGGCCCGGTGAACCATCCCCCGCATCACCGGATGCGGCCGGCCCGACGGCACCTGCCACCGCCCATGCGCCTGGGGCACCTTCGACACGTTCGGCCCCCACGGCATCCACCGTGCCCACGCCCCTGCCTCCTGCTGGCAGGAACACCTCGCCACCGGCCGCCACCCGGCGACCGGACGGCGCCCGGCATGCACCCCCACCCGTCGGCATGATGTTCCAGAACCCCGACGACCAGATCATCTTTCCCACCGTGGCCGAGGAGCTGGCGCTGGGCCTGCAGCCGCAGGGGCTGAACAAGCGCGAAGCCCTGCAGCAGGCGCGCGGCTTTCTGGCTGAACGGGGCCTGGAAGGCTGGGCCGACCGGGCCATCAGTACGCTGAGCCAGGGGCAGCGCCAGCACGTCTGCTGGCTGTCGCTGCTGCTGGCCGGCCCGGCCACCCTGCTGCTCGACGAGCCCTACGCCAGTCTGGACCTGCCCGGCCAGGCCCGGCTGTTTCACGACCTGGCCCGAACCGACCGCCAGCTGATCGTCTCCACCCACCTGCTCGACCACGTGCGCCCGTACCCGCGCGTGCTGTGGCTGGACGACGGACGGATCCGGGCCGACGGCGACGGTGCCAGCGTCTGTGCCGCCTACGAGGCACACGTCCGGACGCTGGTAGCCGGGCTATCGGACGAATTCTCTCCCCATCCACGCGCCATGCCGCTCCCCCCTTCTGGCGCGATACACCATGGGTAGCCTCTACAGCGACATCCCCTGCTGGCTGCACCGCGTGCCGGCCGGTCTGAAGCTGGCCCTGCTGGTGGTGCTGGGGATGGTGCTTTTCTGGCTGCAGTCGCCCGCAGCCTTCACCGTGGCCGGCGCGCTGGCACTGCTGCTGTGGCTCAGCCTGGGCGCGGCCACCCGGCCGGCCCGGCGGCTGATGGTGTCCGTCCTGGTGGCCTCGGGGCTGGTGGCCCTCTTCCAGCTGTGGATGGGCCGGCCCGACATTGCCGTGTCCGCCACCCTGCGGCTGGCCTGCACGAGCTGCCTGGGTGTGGCGCTGACCGTCACCACCCGGCCCGCTGCCCTGCTGGACGTGCTCGAACGCCTGCTGCAGCCCCTGCGGGTACTGGGCCTGTCGCCGGAACGCATCGCGCTGCAGCTGGGACTGATGCTGCGCTTCGTCGAACACTTCTTCGTGCAGTGGAAAAAGCTCGACGAGGCCTGGCGCCTGCGCACCGGCCGGCCCGGCAGCTGGCGGCTGATCGCCCCGCTCACCATCCAGATGCTGCAGACCACCCGCCGCGTGGCCGACGCCCTCTTTGCCCGGCTGGGGCGGTAAGGAGAAGCGAAGCAGGGAAAAGCGAATCCAGCCCCCTTCACCACGGCCCCGAAAATTTTTTTGCAGAACCACTTGCGCACCGGAAAACTTTCCCTATAATCACGTTTTCCCGTCGCCCAGATGGCGGAATTGGTAGACGCACCAGGTTCAGGTCCTGGCGCCAGCAATGGTGTGGAGGTTCGAGTCCTCTTCTGGGCACCAATTCTTCAGGCTGATTTCCGGTTCACCCAGTTGTCAGCCTGGCCGAAAATCCCGCTTCAGAGCATTCTGCGGCGGGATTTTTTTCGTCCATGACAGGCGCGGGCCGGCACACGTACGCGAGCCCAACGGGGGTTTTCCTTTGGGACGGCGGTTTTCCCCAGTACGGTCTTCCCTCTCACCCAGTAGAATTGTCGGGACTTGTCCTGCAGCCCCTGCAGGCCCCCTGCAGACCCTGCCGGTCCGGCAAAGCCCGATCCCTGGAGACACCGTCATGAACCAAACCTTGTCGCGGCGCAGCGCGCAGCACCTTTCCCAGGTAGCCCTCTTTGCGGCCCTGATGGCCGTACTCGGGCTCATTCCCAAGATCGACCTGCCCTTTGGCGTCCCCATCACGGCACAGTCGCTGGGCATCATGCTGGCTGGCTGCCTGCTGGGGCCACGCCGCGGCCTGCAGGCGCTGCTGCTGTTCATCGTGGCCGTGGCGGCCGGGCTCCCCCTGCTGTCGGGAGGACGGGGCGGGCTGGCGCCGTTCGTCTCGCCCGCGGCCGGCTACCTGTACGGTTTCGCGCCAGCCGCCTTCGTGACCGGCCTGGTCATGCAGATGCTGCCCCGCACCGGCTCCGCGCTGCAGCTGGCCGTCAACGCCTTCATTGCCTCGATGGCAGGAGGCATCCTGTTCCTGCACGCCATGGGCATCGGCGGACTGATGGTGCTGGCGCAGATGCCGCTGGACAAGGCCTTTCTGGCCGACATGGCCTTCGTGCCCGGAGACGTGATCAAGTGCCTGCTGTGCGCTGCCATCGTGCACACCATCGCACGCGCGCTGCCCGACTGGGACTTTCCGGGCCGTGGATACCCGGAACGCTGAGCGTACCGCATCACGCCGCCCCATGAAGGTGGCACCACGCCGCCCGGTACCCGCGACTGGCCCCGGGCGCTGCCCCCGAGCGGCACCCGGACCACGCCCCCACTCCAATGACCGAACCCGAACTGGTTCACGCCCCCCTGGCCCGCTGGGCGCGGGAACGCCCCCGGCAGCCGGCCATCATTCAAGACGCGCACAGTCCGCATGAGCAGCGGCTGGACTTTGCCGGTCTCCATGCGGCCATGCAGGCCTGGCGCCCGCCCGAAGCGGCCATGGCCTGCCAGCAGCCCAGTACCCTTGCCACCACGACCGATACCGTCCTGCTGACGCAGGCGGCCGATCCCCTCGCCCTGCTGACGGCCTTTCTGGGCGTCATCCACAGCGGACGCTGCGCCGCCGTGGCCGATCCGGACTGGCCACCGGCCCTGCAGGCCCGCATGGCAGCCTTGCTGCAGGCCGGCAATATGCCCCACCCCGACTGCAGGCAGGACCAACGGGACATGCCGGAAACACTGGACTGTGGGGACGGTGTCCCCGTCCCCACGGCGTTCGGCCCACCTTCCCCCGACACGCCGTTCTACATCGGATTCACCTCCGGCAGCACGGGTCTGCCCAAGGGCTTTCGGCGCAATCACCGCTCCTGGGTGGAAAGCTTTCGCGTCACGCTGCAGGATTTCGGCCCCACCGCACAGGGCCGGGTGCTGGCACCGGGGCGCATGTCCCATTCGCTCTTCCTGTTCGGTGCCCTGCTGGGGCTGTGGACGGGTGGCGGCACCTCGGTGCAGCGCCGCTTCTCGGCCACCCGCACACTGGCCAGCCTGGCCGATGGCAGCTGCCCGGTGCTGGTCGGCGTGCCCAGCCAGCTGATGATGCTGCTGGCTGCAGCCACCCGCCGCCGGCATCCGCCCATTCCCGCACTGAAGCTGCTGCTGGTCAGTGGCGCACGCTGGGCACACGAACACACGCCGGCCCTGCAGCGGCTGTTTCCGCAGGCGCGCATCATCACCTTCTACGGTGCCTCCGAAACCAGCTACATCAGCTGGATGGAAGCTTCGGCCAGCACACCGGCCCATGCGGTGGGGCGGCCCTTCAGCAACGTGCAGATCCACATCGGGCCTGCCACGACCCTGCCCGCGCCAACATGGTCTGCCTCCCCCCTGCCCGGCACACCACCGTCTGCCCCGAACCCGCCCGTCGGACGCCCACAACAGCCGCAGCCGATCCCGTCCACCCCGTCACTGTCTACTCCGTCACCGACCACCCCGTCACCGACCACCCCGTCACCGACCACCCCGTCACCGACCACCCCGTCACCGTCCGCTCCGCCCCCATCCGCCCCGTCACCGTCTGCTCCGGCCCTTCCCACCCCCACCGGCCTGATCTGGGTACGCAGTCCCATGCTGTTCAGCGGCTATGTCAACGGCCAGGACGGCACCGCCGCCCTTCGGGTGGGCGACTGGCTGAGCGTGCGCGATGTCGGCTGGCTGGATGGCGAGGGCATGCTGCATCTGGCCGGACGCGAGAACCGCATGATCGTCACCCAGGCCCGCAACCTGTTTCCCGAAGAAGTGGAAGCCCGGCTGCAGGCGCATCCCGGCATCCGGCAGGCTGTCGTGCTGGGTCTGCCAGACCCCCAGCGCGGCCAGGTGGTGCATGCCATCGTGCAGGGTGAGACAGGGCAGCCACCTGCGCACCATGGATCATCTGCCCACCATGGATCACCTGCGCACCATGCATCACATGCCCCCCAACCGCCGCATGCACAGCAACACACACCGCCTGCACACGATATACCCCATCTGCAGCATGGGCAGCATGCATCGTCTGCACGGCATGCACATTCACCCGTCCTGCAGCCAGCAGCACTGGCCGCCTGGTGTCGAGAAACACTCGAGCCCTGGAAAGTACCGCGTCACTGGTGGATCTGGCCGGGCACATGGCCGATGACGGCCAGTGGCAAGACCGACCATGCGCAGCTGCGGGCGTGGCTGCTCCAGCAGCCCCTCCCCATGAGCAGCCAGACCCCATGACCACGCCCGTCCCCCTGCTCGCCTGGGTCCGTACCCCAGTCGTGCCGCGCCATGGTGCCCTGCGCCACCATCTGCCGCATACGCTGGCGGCACCACTGGTCACGCACCTGCTGCAGCAGACCGGCCTGCCACCTGCCGCGGTGGATGCCCTGCTGCTGGGCAATGCCCTGGGCGCAGGGGGAAACCCGGCCCGCATGACGGTGCTGGCATCCGGACTGCCCCGGCGCTGCATGGCACTGACGGTCGAAACCCAGTGCTGTTCGGGGCTGGATGCCATCCTGCTGGCCGCCACGCAGATTCTGGCCGGGCAGGCCGATATCGTGATCGCCGGCGGCAGCGAGGCCTGGAGCCGGGCGCCGATCCGGCAGCACCGCCCCACCCGCACGGGCGAGGCCGCCCGCCCCTACGAACGTCCCCCCTTCACGCCCTGGCCCGCATGCGATCCCGACCCCCTGCAGGCCGCGGCCACCTACGCAGCCCGTCATGGCTGGACACGGAAGCAACAGGATGCCTACGCCCGGCAGAGCCATGCGCGCGCCCTGACACACCCCGGTGACGGGATTCTGGCGCTGCAGACCGCACCGGCACACAAGAGCCGGGCGGGCATCTGCGCCGGCAACGACGCCAGCATCCACGCCGGCACCAGCACCAGCACCGGCACCGGCACCGGCACCGGCACCAGCACCAGCACCAGCACCAGCACCGGCACCGGCAACGGCAACGGCAACGGCAACGGCAACGGCAACGATGATCGCAACACCGCCGCAGCCCCCACCATCGGCACCGACACCTACCCACGCCCGCTGTCCGACCGGCAGCTGCAGCGCATGCCCGTCCTGATGGCCGTTCCGCCGGAACCGGCAGGCGCGAAAGCGCCGGAAGGCCCTGACTGCGCGCTCTCCCGTCTGGCCGTGTCGCCACAGGCCGATGGCGCCGCCCTGGTCCTGCTGGCTTCCGAAAGTGCCTGCCACCGGCATGGCCTGCGTCCATCCGCCTGGTGGCAGGCCGGCCTCGCGCTGGGTACTGATCCCGAAACGCCACTCACCGGCGCATGGGAAGCAGCCACGGCACTGCTGGCCCGTGAACACCGCTCCGCCCGGCAGCTGGATGCCGTCGAACTGCACGATGCCTTTGCCGTACAGGGACTGGCCTTCCTGCACGCCCTGCAGCAGCAGGGGATGGATCCATCCCGCCTCAACGCCTGGGGCGGCGGTCTGGCCCGTGGCCACCCCATCGGGGCGTCGGGGGCCATCGCCCTGGTTCAGCTGCTGGCGCGATTGCACCACCAGGCTGACGTGATCTCACGGACTGGCGGGACCGCACGGGCTGACACGACCACACAGACCGACACGCCCACACGGGCTGCAGGTACTGCCCCCGCCTGCATGGAAACGCCACGGACACCGGCATCGCATCACCTCCGGCAAAAGCCCCGATCGCACCTGGAGCCCCCGGGAAGACGCCTCGGACTGGCCTGCATCGCAGGCGCCGGCGGGCTGGGCAGTGCCGCACTGGTCTCGGTAGCCGGCACACCGCCCGGGCAACGGGATATCTGACACACAGGACATGTGTCATACAGGGGGCTTCAAACAGGTCCCCTGTCGGCCACCCGCCACAGGCGCACACCATCCATCCCCCGACACCTTCCGGCTGCGCGCGCTGCCTCGCGGCCACCGGGGCCGGGCACGTAGTGTCCGGGGCATCTGCATGCCCGGAAGACGACCTGTCCGACCATGAAAGCTGACCCTGCCTGCGCCGACGGGCCATCGTCCATCCCCACCCTGCGGGGAGATGCCGCCCACGTACGCCCCTTTCACGGCGACCATGATGCCGCCGGCCTGCAAAAGGCCATGCCCGGTGCTGCTGTCCGGCACCGTCGCACGCCGGCGCTGGCCGTGCTCATCGCCCTGGGCCTGCTCTCGGCCCCGCTTCTGGTGCCACATGCCGTGGCCCGGAGCAGCCAGTCCGCCACCAGCACCCCGCGGGCCAGCATGCCCGACCCCACGCCGGGCGTGATCCGCATCACCGCCTCGCGCATCAATGACCAGTACCGCCGGCGGCCGTTCTCGCGCATGTACGCCATCGAACTGGACCACGACATACGCGCCTACCGCTTCGTGCGTGATGGCAGTGGCCGCATGCTCGACGCCTGGCGGCCGCACTGGGAAAAACTGGCCCATCTGGCCGACCCGATCACCCATGCCCTGAAGGAGCCGCAGAACGCAGGCCCGAAAACCGAGGTGCTGGCACGCCACTACGAATATCCCAACACCAGCACCCGTCACCCCACCACCATCAGCCGCCCCAGCGTGGAACCCGGCAAACGCTACGAGGTGCGCTTCGAATACCGGCAGGCCGGTGGCAGGACCGTCCCGGTCCGGATCACGGAAACCGGCTACAGCCATGGCCGGCGGGTGCAGCGCACCAGTCTCCTGCAGTACAGTGACCAGGGCGTGCTGACGCACATCGATGGCCCCCGTCCCGGCACCGACGACCTGCTGCGGGTGGAAATGTCGCCCCAGTCTGCCGACATCGTGCAGGTGGCGCGGGAAGACCGCCCGTTCGACCTGCGCGTCTACGACGGGCTGGGGCACGAGGTGCCGGTCAACCGCATCAGCTGGCTGTACAGCGCGCTCGCCTGGTATCAGGATACCGTCGCGCCGGGCGGCTACCCGATGGCGGGTGTGGTGGTGCCCCAGCGTGACGACAGCGGCATCCGCCTGGAGATCGACGATTTCAACCGCATCGTGCGTGCCGACAGTCCCGATACAGGTATCACCGTGTACACATATGACGAATCGGACCGCGTGATGGAGGTGCGGGAAGCCGACGGCGCCCACGCCCGCTACGAGCATGATGCCTACGACCGCGTGGTCCGGCGGAGCCTGGCCGCAAAGGGCGGCCCGGCCGAAGTGACCCGCTACCAGTATTTCGGTCCGTGGCTGGTGGGGGTGGACGCCCCGCACGTGATGGAGCGCTATACCTACGACGAGCAGTACCGGCTGGAGCAGCGCGAGGTGGACATCCGCATCGGCGGCGCCCCCCGCGACATCCACTTCCGGACACGCTACCACTACGCCGGCACCTCCCGCCGGCCGGTGGGTCTGACCCTGCCCGGGGGTGCACGTCTCGATCTCGGCGGCACGCCGGATGACGTTCGTGTCGGCGCCGGCAATTTCGAGGTCAACACCCGATCGGCCTGGCTGCCCGGCACGCCCTCCAGCCACACCACGCCAGCGGCTCGCCACGGAGAACACGACACGGATCCCGGCACCGGCGCGCCCATGCTCTACCGCCGTGTGACCGGCACCCGCGACGGCCAGGACGTACAGGCCTGGCATTTCGGCAATGGCACCGGCCGCGACGCCACGTTCGACCGCCGCTATGGCCTGACCCTGCTGCGTGATGGCAGCAATCCCAGCCGGGCGGCCAGCGATTACCTGCGCTTTGCCATGTACCGCCGGTTCGGCCAGCACAGACAGCTGCACCGGGCGCTGCTGGGCACCTATGCGATGTACCAGATGGACGAGCGCAACCGCCTGCACATTGCCCAGGAGGAGCGCAGCAGCCACCGCACCGCCCCTGACGGTGGCGTGCTGCCCGGCATCGACTCATCCGAAAAAACGTTCTCGTGGTGGTACGACTGGGATGCAAACGGCAACCGGACCCGCACGGCCTGGGAGGACCGCCTGGCCGCCCGCAGCCCACAGGCCATGAGCGCAGCACGCAAGGCCGCTGAGCAGCAGGGTGATGCCAGCGCTCCCGCTGCCCTGCGCACCTACAACGGCACTGCGGTATCGGCGCTGGCGTTCGGACAGAAAACGTCCTACGTGCCGGGCACCAACCGGATCGCCGGTGTCCGCCACGACGCATCCGGCCGCATGCTGGACTGGAACGGCTGGGCGATCGACTGGCACCCGGGCGGCGTCATCAGCCAGATGCGCCACCAGGACGGCCGGCAGATACGCTATTTCTACAATCACCACGGCGAGCGGATTGCCCGTCAGGAAGGCAGTGACTGGCGCTTCTACGACTACGCCAGCGGCCGCCTGCAGACCGAGGAGCGCCTGATACACCCGCGCCTGCGCCACTGGTGGTATCAGGACCAGCTTCCCGTGCTGCTGATCGAAGCGCCGGCACCAGCCAGTACCGTGCCCGATCACGCAGGACATGCGTTCCCGGCATCCGGTCATGCCGGCAGCCCGGACCCGGCCCGGTCATGGTCCACCGGGAGGAACGGCACACCGGCAGCCCCGCAGGAAGATGCAGCCGGTGGCGGTGACGCCTGGCACGTACAGTGGTTCCACCTCGACAGCCGGGGCTTCCCGTATGCGCTCACCAACGAACAGGGCGAGATCACCTGGGCCCTGGCCAGCGGCCCGTTCGGCGAGATCCTGCCGGCTTTGACCCTGCACACCGACTGGCCCCGCAAGGCCCTGCCGGACACGGTCCAGGCATGGCAGGACGCCGACCCGCTGCTGCGCTTCCCGACACAGTGGGCCGACGAGGGCACCGGTCTGAACAGCAGCCCTGCCGGCGATTACGATCCGTTCCTGGGCCGCTACCTGCAGCCCTCACCCGCGGCACGCCCGGGCGAAAACCCCTACCTGTTCAGCTGGGGCTACCCGCTGCAGGCCCGCTTCGAGGCCTCACCGGACACCGGCCGCTGACATCTACCGCCGCGCAATGACCAGCAGCCCGGCCACGATCAGGCTGGCGCCCACGGCCATGCGCGGCGTGATGGCCTCGCGCAGCAGAATCCACGCCAGCACCATGGCCACCACCACGCTGCCCTTGTCGATCAGCGCCACGGTGGCCACCTGCCCTTCCTTGATGGCCTTGTAATAGAAGATCCACGACAGCGCCGTGGTGGCCCCCGAGATGGCCAGCCACAGCACGGCCCGGCCATCGAGCTTCTGCAGCTCGGCCGGCTGCACGAACATCAGCGCGAAGATGAACACGAAGCCGCAGACGAAGACCGTGCGCACGCTCAGGCCCAGCTCGGCCGACACGTTTTCCATGCCCATCTTGGCAATCACCGAGGTGAAGCCCGCAAACAGCATGGACAGTACGGCGTAGAAAATCCAGCGTTCCATCCTTTCCTTCCCCCTGGGACCCTCTGCAAAAATCCTGCGGCCCCACAACACCCGTTACACCTGCGCCAGCGCCTGCTCGATATCGGCCAGGATGTCATCCACGTCCTCGATGCCGATGGACAGCCGCACCAGCCCCGCCGGCACGCCAGCCCGGGCCAGTTCCTCATCGTTGAGCTGGCGGTGCGTGGTGGATGCCGGATGGCAGGCCAGCGTCCTGGCATCGCCAATGTTCACCAGCCGATAGATGAGCTGCAGCGCATCGATGAAACGCATGCCTGCCCCGATGCCGCCCTTCAGCTCGAAGCTCAGGATGCCCGAGGCCCGGCCGCCGCAGATGCGCTGCGCCGCGGCATGGAAGGGGCTGTCAGCCAGCCCCGCGTAATTGACGTGCACCACCTTCGGATGCTGCTGCAGCCACCGGGCCACCGCCAGCGCATTGCTGCAGTGCCGCTCCATGCGCAGCGCCAGCGTCTCCAGCCCCTGCAGCAGCAAAAAGGCATTGAAGGGCGACAGCGCCGCGCCGGTATTGCGCAGCGGCACCACCCGGCAGCGGGCGATGTAGGCCGCCTCGCCGAATGCCTCGGTATACACCACGCCGTGGTAGGACGGGTCCGGGTTGCTGAACAGCGGGAAGCGTTCGGCATGTTTTTTCCAGTCGAATCTGCCGCTGTCGACGATGGCACCGCCCAGCGTGGTGCCATGGCCGCCAATATATTTGGTCAGCGAATGCACGACGATGTGCGCACCGTGTTCGAACGGCCGGCACAGATACGGCGTGGCCACCGTGTTGTCGACGATCAGCGGCACGCCATGCCGCTCCGCCACCGCTGCCCAGGCGGCCAGATCCACCACGTTGCCGGCCGGATTGCCGATCGACTCGCAAAAGAGAGCGCGGGTGTTCCCGTCGATGGCTGCCTCCAGCCCGGCCAGATCATCATGGGCCACGAAGCGGCACGTCACCCCCTGGTTGGGCAGCGAATGGGCAAACAGGTTGTAGGTGCCCCCATAGAGCTGGCTGGTCGAGACGATGTTGCTGCCCGGCGAGCACAGCACCTGCAGCGCATAGGCAATGGCCGACATGCCCGAGGCCAGCGCCAGTGCGCCCACGCCGCCCTCCAGCGCCGCCACCCGGGCTTCGAGCACCGCATGGGTGGGATTCATCATGCGCGTGTAGATGTTGCCGGCCACGGCCAGGTTGAACAGGTCGGCCCCGTGCTGGCTGTCGTCGAAGGTGTAGGACGTGGTCTGGTACACCGGCACCGCCGCAGCACGTGTGGTCGGGTCGCTGTGATAACCGGCGTGAATGGCCGTGGTCGAAAACTTCATGATGTGCTCCTCATGCGTGGGAATCTCCGTAAAGGACCCGCTGCAAAAATCAGCGAGCGCCTTGAGTCCAGGATCGGGATGAGCCAGAAGGCACCATGTCCCGGCAATGGCAGGATCATTGGCGCCAAATGGCAACGCACTGGATCGCCCGGGCATGGGAACATCACCCCCGCATGGGCGCGGGGCTTGCCAGCGAACTGTGGTGCAAACGCCTAAACTCACGCCTTTGCCCAGCCGCCGGACCGTGCGCGGGCAGGCCCGGCCGTGCCACCGGGGCCCTGTGCCGGCCGGGTCCGGATTCCGATGATATTCCAAGCCCGCTTCCCGTCCCCTCCGCATCCCCCATCCCCCGTCCGGCAACCCCAGCCCGCCCTGCCGCGCGCCCTCTCCCTCCGGCAACCTCGCCCCGAGCCACTGCGCGCGCCCTCCCTCCGGCAACCTCGCCCCGAACCGCTTCGCACCTCCTCCCTCCGGCGGCTGCGGTGCTGGCTGGCAGCCCTGCCGCGCACGATCCACGACGTCGGGCTGCCCCTGCTGCTGGTGGGCCTGCTGCAGGGGCTGGCTGCGGCACCTGCCCAGGCGGCACAGCAACTGGCCCCCGTGGCGCCACGCCTGCCGTGCAGCCTCAACAGCTTCGGCGACATCTCGCTGGCCGAGGCACCGGCGCAGGTCACGGCCGTCAGCACCGAAACCGTGCGCGGCAAGCCCATGTGCCTGATCGCGGGTGTCATCTCGCCGCAGATCCGCTTCATCGTGCGCCTGCCCCAGCAGGGCTGGACCCAGCGCTACCTGCAAACCGGCTGCGGTGGCCTGTGCGGACGGCTGGCCATCGGCTCGCCGCAGCGTGACTGTTCGTTCGAAAAGGATGGCTCGCTGGCCATGGCCTCCACCGACATGGGCCATGTCAGTGGCGCGGGCGGCATCTGGGCCGCCGCCGACATGCAGCTGCGCGTGGACTTTGGCTACCGCGCCGTGCACGTCACCAGCCTGATCGCCAAAGAGCTGATCCGGCGCTATTACGGACAGGCACCGAAGTTTTCCTACTTTTCGGGGTGCTCCGATGGTGGCCGCGAGGCGCTGATGGCCGCCCAGCGCTACCCGGAAGACTTCGATGGCATAGCCGCCGGCGCCCCCTCGCTGATCTTTACCGTGCAGAACAGCATGTACCACGGCTGGAATGCCCGCGTCGTGCGCCCCGACAGCGACCGCCCCACCATCACCGAGGACGATCTGCCCATCCTGCACCGGCGGGCCGTGCAGCAGTGCGATGCCGCCGATGGCACCCGGGACGGCCTGATCAGCGATCCCACCTGCACGGTCGATCCCCACCAGTGGATCTGCCCGGAACCTCCGGATGCCGCTCATGCTTCCGGGGCGTCCCAGGCACCGGGCGCCACCGGCACGACCGGCCCGACGAACCCGAGTGGCCCGACTGCCGTGACCGGCTCGAACACCCCGACCAACCCTGCCGCCCCGACCAGCCCGAACACCCCGACCACCCCGGCCAATCCGGCCGCCTCCGGCGGACATGCCAACGCCTTCACCCAGCAGGGCGAGCGCAACTGCATTTCGGCCCGCACCGCCGACGCCGTGGCCGAGATCTACCGGGGTGCCCACGACGGCGAACACCGGCTGGTTCCCGGCTCGGCCCTGCCGGGCTCGGAACTGGCCTGGCTGCGCGTGATCGTGCCCCGCAACGCCGTGCTGCAGCGCCAGACCCACCAGCGCTCGGCCGATGACATCAGTACCCCGCTGCATCCGGCCCCCGGCCCCGAGACACCGCTGCATCCTGCACGCGACCTGCCGCGCGATGCCAGCCATCCCCGGCAGGAAGGCCCGGCCCTGAGCCGCACGCCCCCCGCACACGCCATGGTTCCCCTGCGCAGCCCGGCCGCCGGGGCCGGCCGCAGCCCCGGCAGCGACGGCGAGGCCGCCGCCAGCGCCGGCACGGCCATCGACCAGGTGGTGCTGCCGCCCTCGGCCCGCACCGTCAGCCTCAAATCGTCCAGCGACATCATTCCCGCGCTGGCCTATCCGGGCCGTTTCGATCCCCACTGGAAGCTGGCCAGCTTCCGCTTCACCCGCGAGAACCTGCAGAAGCTGGCGCCCATGCACGCCCTGCTCGATGCCAGCAACCCCGACCTGTCGGCCTTTCGCAAGGCCGGCGGCAAGCTGCTGATGTGGCACGGCCTGTCCGACCCGAACATCACGCCGATGAATGCCATCGGCTACTGGCAGGCCGTACGCGACACCCTGCACCCCGAACCCCTGGACGGACAGGACGGCCCCAGCAACACCGATCCCCGGCTGGACGACCTGATACGCCTCTTCCTGATCCCCGGCATGTACCACTGTGATCGCGGCGAGGGGCTGGGCAGTCTGGACGTGACCACCCCGCTGATGGACTGGGTGGAAGATGGCAAGGCCCCCGAGACCCTGGATGCCGCCGCCACCGAGGCCGATGCCGACGCCGGCCGGATACGGCCCATTCACCGCTTTCCGTACCTGACCGTGCTCAGGCCGGGCGGCGATCCGAAGCATTCCCGGGACTGGCAGCGGGGCCGTGCCATCGGCATCGACCCGCAGCTGTACCGGCACTGGGCCGGCGCCGACTTCTTCCAGCCCGGCTTCCAGCGCTTCTGCGGCTTCTCCGGGCTGCAGTTCAGCTGCCGGCCCTGAAGAGGCGCTGAACGAACCGGTCTGGCCGACTTGTCCGATCGGACCGGCCCCGCTATGCTGACTCATCTTCATCATCCCCCGCATGAAGGGTCTGCCCGGCTGTCCGGCCGCCCGCAGGCACCTGGCCGGTAGAACCCGTACCTCCGTTCCATGTCCAGCCATTCATCCTCGCCCGCCACCACGTTCCCTCACGCCACGCCCGATGCCGCCCTGCGCCCCGCCCCCGCAGAAAACAGCCTGCGGCTGCGCCCGCTGGAACGCGAGGACCTGCCCTTCGTGCACCAGCTCGACAACAACGCCAACGTGATGCGCTACTGGTTCGAAGAGCCCTTCGAAACCTTTGCCGAGCTGTCCGCCCTGTATGACGAACACATCCACGACCAGCGCGAGCGCCGCTTCGTGGTCGAATCCTATGGCAAGAGCGTAGGGCTGGTGGAACTGGTGGAAATCGACCACGTGCACCGCCGCGCCGAGTTCCAGATCATCATCGCCCCCGACCACCAGGGCCGCGGCATTGCCTCGAAGGCCGCCCGGCTGGCCATGGAATACGGCTTCAGCGTGCTGAATCTCTACAAGATCTACCTGATCGTCGACCGCGACAACCACAAGGCCATGCACATCTACCAGAAGCTCGGCTTTCAGGTGGAAGGCGAACTGAAGCACGAGTTCTTCATCAACGGCCAGTACCGCGACGTGATCCGCATGTGCCTGTTCCAGCACGAGTTCCTGGCCACCAACCGGCCGGGCGCGTCCTCCGGCCTGGTGAGGCCGACGGCCCAGTAGCGCGCGTCATGGATTCATCACGCACCGGCGAAGGAGTACCCAGCCAGGCGGCTCACATCAGCCAGGAGGCACGCGCCAGCCAGGAGGCCCCGGGCATGGCCCGGCCCATCCCCGCTACGACCACCACGACCGTCACCCCAGGCACGAGCGCCACAGCGGCCACACCCGTCGCACCAGGCCCGCACCACGGCCCGTCCGGCCTCCGGCGCTGGCTGCTGCTGCTCATGGTCAGTCTGGGCCTGCTGCTGGTCACCGTGGACATCACCATTCTGCTCACGGCCCTGCCGGTGCTCACGCACGACCTGCACGCCAGCACCACCGAGGGGCTGTGGATCGTCAATGCCTACCCGCTCTTTTCCACGGGCCTGCTGCTCGGCGCCGGCACCCTGGGCGACCGCATCGGCCACCGGCGCACCTTTCTGGCAGGCCTGCTGATCTTCGGACTGGCCTCCCTGCTGGCCGCCTTTTCCGGTTCGGTGGGTATGCTGGTCGCGGCACGGATCCTGCAGGCGGTGGGCGCCTCGGCCATGCTCCCGGCCACCCTGGCTCTCATCCGTGTGGGCTTCGACGACGAGCGCGAACGTGCCCTGGCCATTTCCATCTGGGCCGCCCTGTCGCTCGTGGGGGCCATCCTGGGCCCGCTGCTGGGCGGCTGGCTGCTGGCCCACTTCCACTGGGGATCGCTCTTCCTGATCAATGTGCCGGTGATTGCCCTCACCTTCGCCGGCAGCTGGTTCGTGGCCCCCGAACACCGCACCCCCGACGCCGCCCCCTGGGATCTGCCGTCCTCGGTACTGGCCCTGTTCGCCCTGTCATCCCTGGTGCTGATCATCAAGACGCTGGCCCATCCACCACTGGATCTGCCGGTAATGACTGCAGCACTGGGCGTGGGCGGAGCGGCAGCGGCCGCCTTCGTGCACCGGCAGCACCGCCTGACACATCCGCTGCTGGATTTTTCGCTGTTTCGCAACCGGGCCTTTGCCGCCGGCGTGCTGGGTGCCATATCGGTCACCTTCACCACCGGTGGCGTGCTGCTGGGCGTCTCGCAGCGCTTTCAGTGGGTGGCCGGCTACAGCCCGCTGGAAAGCGGCCTGCTGGCCTCGGTGCTCTTCGCCGGCACCCTGCCCAGCGCCATCCTCGGTGGTCTGTGGACGCACCGGCTGGGTCTGCGCACACTGATTGCCGGCGGCCTGGCACTGGCAGCCGTGGGCATGCTGGTGGCCGCACAGGCGCTGCCATGGCATGCAGCCTCCCTGCATGAGACCGTACCCGCCATGGCCTCCGTGACCGCAGACACCATTCATCCCGCCAGCCGGAACGGCCTGGCCTGGCTGGTCGGCGGGCTGCTGCTGGCCGGCTTTGGACTGGGTGCCACCATTTCGGTGGCCTCCACCACCATCGTCGAAAGCGCCCCCCCCGAACGGGCCGGCATGGCCTCTTCGGTGGAGGAGGTGTCGTACGAGTTCGGCGCCCTGCTCGCCATCGCCGTGCAGGGCAGCCTGCTGTCCGGACTCTACGTTGTCTTCATCGAACTTCCCCCCGGCACTGATCCGGCCGCGGGCACCGACATCGCCACCACGCTGGAATGGGCCGCCCGGGCCGGCCAGGCTGCATCACAGACAACAACCCCGACGGACCTGCAGCAGCCGGCAGCGGGAGCCACCAGCCTGGCGACTGCTCTCGTGCAGGCCGCCCACGTCGCCTTCGACCGCAGCTACACCGTGGTGATGTACGTCAGCGCGCTGTTCCTGGCGCTGGGCGCCTTCGTGACCGGGAAGCTGCTGGGCAGTGTGTCTCCTCCACCCCGGCCTCCGGTACCGTGAACGTGTGTCAGGCGTGCTTGTTGCGGTTCTTCGCCCCGCCCTGACGGGCCTTGAAGCGCGGATTGGACTTGCAGATGACATAGATGCGGCCACGACGGCGCACGATCTGGCAGTCACGCGAACGTTTCTTGGCTTCCTTCAGGGACGACAGCACTTGCATGGGAGCACTCCTGTTGTGTGGGACGGCCAGCGCCACGGGCAGCCCCTGGCCACCCGACGCGCCATCCGGCCGTTCTGTGTGCCGTTTATGATATTGCATTCTCAATAGCAAATAAACCCGACGTCTTGCAGGGACGATGAACGAGAAAACACGGCGCGCGACCGGCCAGCGTTGTACTTGACTCCTGTCAGAAAACCTATACTATTTCTGACATACAGGAGAAGATCATGGCTTCACTTTCCCAGCAGATTCTCGAACATGCAGCCCGGCAGCCGGAAGGTACCCCGCTGCTGGCCCGCACATTGCTGCATCTGGGCAAGCGCGCAGCCATCGATCAGACCCTTTCACGCCTGCAGCGACGTGGTCAGCTGTTGCGTGTGGCCCGGGGCATCTACGTGCTGCCGGTTCAGACACGCTTTGGCAGTCACGCTCCGGGGGCAGCACGTGTCATCGAAGGTCTCGCCCGGCAACGCGGCGAAACCATCGTGCCGCACGGCGCCGCCGCAGCCAATGCACTGGGCCTGACCCCCCAGGTTCCCACCCGCGCCATCTACCTCACCTCCGGCCCTGACCGGAAGCTGCAGCTGGGCCGGCAAACCGTCGAACTGCGTCATGCTCCCGCCTGGCAGCTGCTGTTGCCGGGCCAGCCCGCGGGCGAGGCCGTTCGGGCTCTGGCCTGGAACGGCCCCCAGGAAGCCACCCGAAGTCTCGAGATACTGCGCAGCCGGCTTCCGCCTGCCGCACAGAATGCGCTTGCCCATGCCCGGGCACAGCTGCCCGTCTGGCTGGCCCAGAAAATCAGCAGCCACCTTGCGGCCGCCTGATCCATCATGTCTGAATCCTTCTTCGGCCTTTCGCCTGAAGACCAGCTGGCCGCACTCGAGCATGCTGCCCATGCCAGTGGTCGCCCTCCCCACCTGCTCGAAAAGGACATCTGGGTCGTATGGGTGCTCCAGCAGCTCTTTCGTGCGCCTTTCGGCGACGATCTCGTTTTCAAGGGTGGCACTTCCCTGTCCAAGGCGTGGCATGTCATCGAACGATTTTCGGAAGACATCGACCTCACATACGATATCCGGGCCATTGCACCAGACCTGACGGATCATGGGGCCACACCCCTGCCCGCATCCCCCAGTCAGGAAAAGAAGTGGAGCAAAGCCATCCGCACGCGCCTGACCGAATGGGTACAAACCATTGCCATCCCCTTTCTGGCGGCCCGGCTGGCCAGCGCAGCCCCCACGGCCAACCTCCGTCCGGAGCAGGACAGGATCTTCATCGACTATCCCGCCCTGGCCCAGGGAACTGGCTATGTGACGGCATCCGTCATGCTCGAATTCGGTGCACGCTCCACCGGAGAACCAGCAGAACAGCGGCATATCGTCTGCGATACAAGCCCGGTCATTAAAGAAATCTCGTTTCCGGAAGCTGTCGTACGGGCCATGCGTGCAGAGCGCACCTTCTGGGAAAAGGCAACCGCCATCCATGTGTTCTGCCGGCAGGGCAACTTTCGCGGCGGCAACCGGTTTTCACGTCACTGGCACGACGTGGCCAGGCTCGATGAACATGGCTTTGCCGACAAAGCCATCCAGGATCGCGAACTTGCCAGAGCCGTGGCGCAGCACAAAGGCATGTTCTTCCGCGAAAAGGATGCACACGGAACACCGATCGACTATCTGGCAGCCATCCAGGGACGACTGCAACTCGTACCGTCTGCCGATGCTCGGACAAGGCTGGCGGCCGATTACGAACGCATGATCGCCGACGGCCTGTTCCTAAACGACGCCGTTTCGTTCGAAGCACTCATGGCCCACTGTGCACACATCGAACGGAAGATCAACCGTCTGTAAAAGCCCCATCACAACCACCTGATCCAACAGGCCCGAACCCTCCCCTGTCTTTCACCTGAAGACCCGGTGAGGCCCCATCACGGCCTCTTGAACCCCTGCAGCGCCGCCTCCACCCGGGCGCGGGTGACGCAGCCCTCCAGATGGTCGTTGATCAGGCCCATCGACTGCATGAAGGCGAACATCGTGGTGGGCCCCACGAACTTCCAGCCACGCGCC
Organism: Lautropia dentalis; assembly: GCF_003892345.1. Taxonomy (GTDB): domain Bacteria; phylum Pseudomonadota; class Gammaproteobacteria; order Burkholderiales; family Burkholderiaceae_E; genus Lautropia; species Lautropia dentalis. The sequence goes on along the minus strand of NZ_RRUE01000001.1, from coordinate 969,560 downwards.
TTCAGCGCCTTGGACAGCCGGACCGACTCGGGCGAGGTGGTGCGGCTCTGGGGCGTTTCCTGACGCGGCGGCACGAACTGCCAGATGAAACGGGCCAGCGATCCTGCCTCTTCCACCAGCCGGCAGGCGCAGCCGGCGTTGTGGATGACGGCCTCGATCTTGCCGCGATGGCGCACGATGCCGCTGTCCTGCAGCAGCCTGTCCACATCGGCCGGCCCGAAAAGGGCCACCCGCCGGAAATCGAAGCCGCAAAAGGCAGCCCGGAACGCCTCGCGCTTGGCCAGGATGGTGCGCCAGCTCAGGCCCGCCTGAAAGCCCTCCAGCGAGATTTTCTCGAACAGGCGCACATCATCGGCCACCGGAAACCCCCATTCATGGTCGTGATAGTGCTGCAGCTGGGCACTGGCGGCACACCAGTCGCAGCGCGGCTGGCCGTCCGGAGCAGCGAACAGGTCTGGCATGGCAAGGCTCCCGATATCGTCATTCCGTCCCGCATCTTACCGCGCCATCATGGACGCCTGCCGTTACCTCTGTCCACAAAGTGATGCCGACGCCCCCGGCCCAAAGCATTACCATCACGGTCCGGCCCCCGTTTCCATCCCGCTTCACCGCCCCATGCCCACATCCTCCAGTCCCGACCTCTCCGCCCACACACCGATGATGCGGCAGTACCTGAGCCTGAAGGCCGAGCATCCGGATGTGCTGCTCTTCTACCGGATGGGCGACTTCTACGAGATGTTCTACGAGGACGCGCAGAAGGCCGCCCAACTGCTGTCGATCACCCTCACCAAACGCGGCACCTCGGCCGGCGAGCCCATTCCGATGGCCGGCGTGCCGGTGCAGGCGCTGGAACAGTATCTGGCGCGGCTGGTGGCGCTGGGCCAGTCGGTGGCCATCTGCGAACAGATCGGCGATCCGGCCACCAGCAAGGGCCCGGTGGAACGCAAGGTGGTGCGCACCATCACGCCCGGCACCCTCACCGATGCCGGCCTGCTGCCCGAACGCGAAGACCGGCCGCTGGCCGCCGTCGTGTTCACGGAACGCAGCCGCAGCGGGGGAGCCGCCGCCCGCAGCCGCCGGGGAACGGGTCAGGGCAGCACGGAAGCGGGACGCGGCACAGGAACACAGGCCATGGCCACGCTGGCCACCGTCGTGGCCGCCAGTGGCCGCTGCACCCTCACCACCCTGCCCGAGTCCGAGCTGGAAGCCGAGATCGAGCGCATCGCCCCGGGCGAGCTGCTGGTGTCGGAATCGGCGGCCCGCAACCGGGTGGTACTGCTCGAACGCATCCGCCTGCATGCGCGCACCGCCCCGGTCATGCCCATTCTCACCCGCCCCGACTGGCAGTTCGACGCCCAGCGCGGCGGCCGTACCCTGTGCGAGGCCCTCGGCATCCAGACCCTGCACGCCACCGAGCTGCAGGACGACGAAGCGGGCCAGGCCGCCATGGGTGCGCTGCTGCTCTATCTGGGCCAGAACATCGGCCAGCCGTTCCGGCACCTGCAGCCCATCCAGCGGATACCGCGCGAGGCACACATCATCATCGACCAGGTGGCCCGGCGCAATCTGGAGCTGGTCCGTCCCCTGCAGGAAGAACAGGGCCCCACGCTGCTGTCGCGCATGGACCGCTGCGCCACCTCCGCCGGCAGCCGCCTGCTGCGTGACTGGCTGCTGGCCCCGCTGCAGGATCGCGACGCCGTGCGCAGCCGCCAGGCCCTGGTAGCCCTGCTGCTGGAGAAAGATCTGCAGCATCCCATCAAGCGACTGCTCGATCAGGCCTCCGACATCGAGCGCATCGTCTCGCGCATCATGCTGGGCAGTGCCCGGCCGCGCGAGCTGGTGGCGCTGCGCGACAGTCTGCCGGTGCTGGGCGCCTGTGTGGCCCAGCTGCAGGCCCCGCTGGGGCAGGACGCCGATACCGAACCTGCCCTGCTGCAGGCACTGCAGTGGCTGGACGAAGCGGCCCAGGTCGATCCGGCCATTGCCGAACGCCTGGGCGCCACCCTGCTGGACGAACCCGCCTCGATGATCCGCGACGGCGGCGTGATCCGCCCCGGTTTCGACGCCCAGCTCGATGAGCTGCGCGCCATCGACACCGGCTGCGATGATTTTCTGGCGGACATGGAAACCCGCGAACGTGAACGCACCGGCATTCCCACCCTGAAGGTCGGCTACAACAGCGTGCACGGCTTCTACATCGAGGTGGGCCGCAGCCATGCCGACCACGTGCCCACCGAGTACCGCCGCCGCCAGACACTCAAGGCCGCCGAACGCTACATCACCCCCGAACTGAAGGCCTTCGAGGACAAGGCACTGTCGGCGCGCGAACGGGCACTGGCCCGCGAGCGGGTGCTGTACGAGGCGCTGCTGGCCGAACTGCGTCCGCACACGGCCGCCCTGCAGCGGCTGGCCGCCGGGCTGGCCCATCTGGATGTCTGCCAGGCCTTTGCCGAGGTGGCCGGCCAGGCCGGCTGGCGCCGTCCGGGCCTGCTGGGCGTGCCCGGTCTGCGCGTGCAGGACGGTCGCCATCCGGTGGTGGAAGACATGGTCGAGCAGTTCATCGCCAACGACTGCGAACTCACCCCGCAGCGCCGGCTGCTGATCATCACCGGCCCCAACATGGGCGGCAAATCCACCTACATGCGCCAGGCCGCGCTCATTGCCATTCTGGCCTGGTGTGGCAGCTTCGTGCCGGCCAGCAGCTGCGAGGTCGGCCCCATCGACCGCATCTTCACCCGCATCGGCGCCTCCGACGACCTGGCCGGCGGGCGCTCCACCTTCATGGTGGAAATGACCGAGGCGGCCGTCATCGTCAATGCCGCCACCGAACGCTCGCTGGTGCTGGTCGACGAGATCGGCCGTGGCACCTCCACCTTCGACGGCCTGTCCCTGGCACACGCCATTGCCCGGCACCTGCTGGTGCAGCGCCGCTGCCTGACGCTCTTTGCCACCCACTACTTCGAACTCACCCAGCTGGCCAGCCACGAGGATGCCTGCGTCAACCTGCACCTGTCGGCCACCGAGTACAACGGGCGCATCGTCTTCCTGCACCAGATCCACGCCGGCCCGGCCAGCAAGAGCCACGGCCTGCAGGTGGCCAAACTGGCCGGACTGCCGGCCGGCCTGCTGCGCAACGCCCAGTCCGTCCTGCAGAGGCTGGAACAGAACGCGGCTGACCAGGGCCCGCAGCTCGACCTCTTTGCAACGGAAGTCACGCAAGACCATGAAGACGGCACAAACGTAGTCGCAGCCGACAGTTCAGCGTGGGAAAATGGAGACGGTTCTTCCTCATCACCGCACCAGCCGGACGCCGCAGCATGGCAGGTGCTCGACGAGCTGCGTGCGCTCGATCCCGATGCGATCACGCCCCGACAGGCCGCCGACTACCTGCACCGCTGGCGCGAGGCTCTGGGTGCCTCCCCATCATGAGCAGCAAACCGATGCAAGCCGTCCCCCCCAGCCAGCCGGTGTCCGCCTCGCGGCGCCGGGCCCTGCGCGGCATGACGGCTGCCGTCACGGTCCCCTCCCTGGCCGCCGCCTCCCTGGTGGCCAGTGCCCGGGCCGATGCCCCCGCCCCCACCTTCAGCGACGCCGCACTCTCCGAGCTGGACGGCCTGCACCGCCAGCACCATCAGGCGCCGGGTGGCGCCCATGTACCTGAAGCGTCCAGGGGCGCCTCCGCGGAACATCCCGCCGGCCAGCGCGTCGCGCACGACGGCTGGGGCAGTGGCACCATTCCCTCCGACCACAACGACCGTCCCTTCACCTTCGGCTTCATTGGTGACACCCCCTACAACCGCCTGGACCAGCAGGGCCTCAAGCGCGTCATGGCCGGGCTGGACGATACCGAGCTTGAGTTCGTGCTGCACGTGGGTGACATCAAGAGCCGGGGCGAGCGCTGCTCCGACATCCTGCTGTCCGACCGGCTGGAGATGCTCGACCGCAGCCAGCATCCGCTGGTCTACACCCCCGGCGACAACGAATGGACCGACTGCGGCTGGATCGACCCCGACGATCCCTTCGCCCCCGGCACGCCACTGGACCGGCTGCACTGGCTGCGCACGCACGTCTATCACCACCCCGAATCCCTGGGCGCGAAGCGCATGCGTGTCGAACAGCAGCGCCAGATGATCACCCAGCTGTCGGTGAAGGATTCCAACGACCTGAACCAGCCACGCCTGCCCGAAAACATGCGCTGGCGCATCGGTTCGCTGCAGTTCTGCACCATTCACGTGGTGGGCAGCAACAATGCCATGTTCTCCACCCCGGCCATGCGCGAGGCCTGGGCGCTGCGCCAGCAGGCCAACGCCATCTGGCTGACCGAAACCGCCGTGCTGGCCAAGCGCTACGGCGCGAAGGGGCTGGTCATTGCCACCCACGCCAACATGGGCTTCGAGGCCGCCCGCAACGATGGCTGGACGGCCACCCGCCAGGCCATCGTGGCCACTGCGGCCGACTTCGGCGGTCCGGTGGCCTTCCTGCACGGCGACACCCACATCTTCCGCACCGACCGGCTGCTGCTCAAGTCCCACGGGCTGGAAAACTTCACCCGGGTGGAATGCTTCGGCTCGCCGTTCACCTGGCAGTGGGTCACCATCCGCTGGAATCCCGAGGCCGCCACCCCCATCCGCCCCGACCCGGAACGCGGCCCCGCCTTCCGCATCTACACACACCACGCGTGAGGCGCGGAAGCTGGCCCAATACGTAATACCACACCAGAGGTACGGAAGCTGGCCCGATACGCACCACGCGTGACGCAACGTATCAAACCCGCCTTTCACTTACGTTCGGTCGGGCGCGAACAACATCGGCGGCACATTCCCCTGTGGTGCGGGTGCTACCATCGACAACAGGTCACACCCATGGCGCCGGGCCTGATGGGTCTGTGCCGGATGTGATCCAGCGGCTCTGCCCGGGGGCACACGGAGCAATAACCTTGCCCACAGCCCCTGTTTTCATGAACCTTGCTGCCCAGTCAGGCAAGCTTGCATGAACCGCGTACCGGCCCTGCGCAGGCCCGGCACACGGTGGGCATGCCATGCCACCCCTCTGCCCTCTGTATCGATTTTTTCGGAGAAAAACGAACCATGCGTAAACTGATCTTCGCCGCCCCGCTGCTCGCCCTGGCCCTGGTTGCCTGCGAAAAGCAGGACCCTGCCGCCGAAGCCGCGCAGAAAGCACTGGACGACGCCAAGCAGAATGCTTCGCAGGCCGTCGACTCCGCCAAGGAAGCGGCGGGTAACGCCAAGGACGCTGCCGCCAGCAGCATGGACGCCGCCAAGGACAAGGCTGGCGCCGCCATGGATGATGCCAAGGCTGCCGCCGGTGACAAGATGGATGCCGCCAAGGACGCTGCGGCCAACGCCAAGGACGCCGCCAGTGAGAAAGTCGACGCCGCCAAGGACGCCGCAGCCAAGGCCGTCGAGGACGCCAAGGCAGCCTCCGGCAAGTGATCTGACAGGCCATCGCCGGCCAGCACAGGCGGCCGGCGGCCTGTCAGCCACAAAAAAACCCCACCTGCTCGACACGGGTGGGGTTTTTTGTGGCCAGGCGCGCCCAAAGGGTGTTTCCCTCCGGGCTGGCCCCGCCTCAGCGCAGGTTCTCGTTCAGGATGCGGATGATTTCATCGGCCACGCGGCGGTCTTCTTCCGAGCTGGGCTGCTTGCCATCGGCCAGCAGGACTTCCACCGTGGACTGGCTGCCTTCGCCCTGGATGTGCAGCTGGTAGTGCTGCCCGCTCAGATCCTTGCGCTCACCCGAGAAGATGCGCGACCAGGTGCCCTGGTTCCTGTCGCGGCGCTGCGGATCGACATAGACGATGTCATAGACGCCCTGCTCGCGGTTGCGGTCTTCGATGGAGAAGTCGAGCCGGTCGAGCACCACGCCCACGGCGCGCCAGCTGCGATCGAAATCGTCCTGCAGCTGCAGTTTCGACGGCTGGCCTTCGGCCCCGGCCACGATGCGGGCACGTGCTCCGGACTGGCCATCGGCCGCGGCGCCATCCGCCCCCTGCGCCGCTGCATCGGCACCAGCCATCGCGGCGGCACCGGCTCCGGACGCACCGACTCCCGACGCACCGGCTGCCGCACCCGCGGTACCGGCAGCCCCTGCAGAGCCCCCGGCATTCGCCCCTGCCGGAGCGCCCGACACAGCCGTGGAGGCTGCACCGCCGCGCCGGCCCAGTTCACCGTGCGCGAAGGCGGCATCCAGACGCGTCAGGATGCGCTGCAGGTATTCGGCTTCCAGTTCGTTGCGGTTGCTGTCGTTGGGTACCCAGATGGAATCTTCCTTCCGGGCGCCACGCAGCTGCTCTTCCCGGCCATAGTAGGTCAGGAAGATGTCGGTACCGCCCTGCGCGTTGCGCTCCAGGCGGGTGCGGTACTTGTCACGGTCGCCGGTGGCATACACCGTGCCGGCCTTGCGGGCCAGAATGCCACGAATGCCGCTGTTCTCGACCTTCTGGTAACGCTCGGCCCATTCGGTTTCCATCAGGCCCAGCTTCGGCTGTGCCGTTTCGAGGTTGAAGCCCTGCACCGCCCAGAAATCGAGCAGCAGCGGCCAGATCTCCTCGGGCGAGGCCTGAACCGACACCCAGCGGGTCGTCCCCTCGCGGTGAATGCGCGCGTGCTGCGACTGGGGCAAGACGCCGGCGCCGGATGCGCCCCGCTCATCGCCCTGCGCCTGGTCGCGCTGGCGGTTGAAGTCGGACAGGCTCTGGCTGTCATCGCGAGCGGGCAGCGTGTAACGGCTGTCGGCCTTCGGGGCCACCAGGTCGGGCGGCACATCCAGTGCAGGGCCACTGCGGGCTTCGCGATACTCGACATTGTCGGCGTCGAGCGCGTCGCGCACGGTGGTGCAGCCGGACAGCAGCAGCGAGGGCACCAGCAGGGCCGGCAGGGCGGCCCGCAGCGGGCGATGCAGGAAATCGGACATCAGGCGAGAACTCCGGAGGATTGCAGGGCATCGAGCACGGCCGTCTGGCCCACCGTGGTCAGCGGCGCCAGCGGCAACCGCACCACCGGCGACGCGATGCGCCCCATGCGGGCCAGCGCCCACTTGGTGGGCACCGGGTTGGGCTCCATGAACAGGCGTTCGTGCAGCGAAATGAGCGTACGGTTGATGGCCAGCGCCTTGCCGAAATCACCCGCCAGCGCGGCAGCGCACATGTCGGCCATCTGGCGCGGGGCCACGTTGGCCGTGACCGAGATGACACCGTGTGCCCCCATGGCCATCAGGGCCAGGGCGGAATCGTCGTTGCCGCTGTAGACGGCAAAGCCTTCCGGCAGCCGGGCCAGCAGCGATGCGCCCCGGCCCACGTCGCCCGTGGCGTCCTTGATGCCGATGATGTTCGGGTTGGCCGCCAGGCGCAGCACCGTGTCGTTGGAGATATCGGCCACCGTGCGGCCCGGCACGTTGTACAGGATGACGGGCAGCCCGCCCTCCTGGGCCACGGTGGTGAAATGCCGGAACATGCCCTCCTGCGAGGGCTTGTTGTAATAGGGCGCCACCTGCAGCGAGGCATCCACCCCCACCTCGAAGGCGTGACGGGTGAGTTCGATGGCCTCGCGCGTGGAGTTGGCCCCGGTACCGGCAATGACCGGCACGCGGCCCCGGCAATGCTCGGCCGCCACGCGGATGAGCTGCGCGTGCTCCTCCACGCTGACGGTGGGCGACTCGCCCGTGGTGCCCACGGCCACGATGGCACTGGTGCCCGATTCGATGTGCCAGTCGAGCAGATTGCGGTATGCGTCGAAGTCGAGCGTGCCATCCGCCTTCATCGGCGAAACGACCGCGACCAGACTGCCTTTGATCATCATGATGGCATCTCCCGATGGTGGGGTGAAGACAAAGCAGAAAGCGAAAGAAGCGCCCCGGCACACACCGCGGCGCCGCGTCACGGCACCCGGACGGTGCAGGACGGCAGCAGCCCGGGCCGGAACGCCAGGAAAACCGTGCCGCCCATTCTAGCGCAGCGACCGGCCGGCGTCGGGCGCATTGTGAAGATTGCCATCAGGGCGTGTCATGGGCTCATTCGTCCATGACACGCGTCAGCGCAGCCGCTGCGGCCGGGTGCTGCGCCAGGCCACCATGCGCTGGATGACGGCCGGGCGCGGCGCCTCCAGCATCCCCTGTTCGAATGCACAGACACGCAAGGCCGCCCGTCGGGCCGCGGCAAACAATTCGTCGGCCGCCAGCAGGTGCGCCGGACGCGACGGCCTACCATAGCGCCCGTGACCCTGCGCGAAGGTTTCGTAGATCAGGCAGCCGCCATCGGCCAGCCGCGCCAGGAGCAGATCCAGCCTCGGACGGAACAGATACCGGGTAATGACGATGACCGCAAAGCGCTCCGCGCCCCACTCCCACGCACCGGCTTCCAGATCGGTCGTGCGTGCCTCGACGCCGGGCAGCTGGTTCAGCGCAAGACAGGCCGGATCCCGGTCCACCGCCAGCACCGCATATCCGCGTTCGCTGGCCAGCCGGGTATGCCGCCCCCGGCCACAGGCAAAGTCCAGCAGCCTGCCCCGCCCGGCCATGGCCGCTGCCTCCGGCAGCCAGCGCGCCACCCATGGCGAAGGGTCGTCCGCATCCGGCCCGGCACCGGCCATCGCCCGCGCGCACCATCCGCTGCCGGGCTGCGGCCCTGCATCCATTCGTTCCGCTTCTTCGTTCATGACTGTATTTCCGCACGCGCCGGTCACGGCCGGGGCCGGCACCTCCCCGATCATGGCGCCCGCCGCCCTGCCCCCGTCTCACGGAGTATTCTGACGTGGCCACCTCTGCCCTGCCGCGATTCTATGCAAACCTGCGCACCCTGCGCCGGCGCCTGCTGCTGTTCGTGCTGCCCAGCGCGGTAGCCGTGCTCATCGTGCTGGGTGGGCGGCTCTATCCGGAGTGGATGTCGGGCTATCTCTTCTACATGGCACCGGTTGCGCTGTTTGCCCTGACCCTGTTTGCCTACGCCCTGCTCAACGCCTCCGAGGACCTGCGCGAACAGCAGCGCATCAACCGCCAGCTGGCCGAACTGCAGGCCCAGTACGGTCTGGCCGAGGGGCTGGCGCACATCGGTTCGTGGGTGTGGGACCAGAAGGCCCGGCGCATTCACATGAGTGATGGCGCCTCCGACGTGTTCGGACTGGAAAAGGCCCACGGCCCCGTCTCGCAGCAGGCCTTCTTCATCTGCGTGCACCCCGAGGACCAGAAACGCTTTCAGGAACAGCACCGTCATGCGCTGGCCAGGCACGAGCGCATCGACCTGGAATTCCGCTACGTGAAGGACGGCAGCAATGTCGTCTGGGTGCGCTGGGTGGGCACGCCCGACGTGGACGAACACGGCGACGTGGTGCGGCTGGCCGGCGTGGCGCAGGACATCAGCGAGCGCAAGCACAGCGAGGACCAGCTGGCCTCGGAACGCAACAAATACCACGCCCTGACCGAGCTGAGCGCCGACTGGGACTGGGAGCTGGGCCCGGATTTCCGCATCCGCAAGATCTCCAGCCAGATCCCCGCCGAACTGCAGGACTGGGCACGCGACATGCGCGGCCACGGCTTCTGGGACCTGACCACCATCGACATCCCCTGGGCCGGCGAGATGCAGCTGGCCCAGCAGCTGGCCAACGATGCCCGCGAGGCCCGCCGCCAGCGCGAAGGCACGGCCCCGGCCCGCAGCAAAAAGGGTGTCGCCGAAGAACCCGCCCAGATCCGGCCCGAGCACCTGCAGCAGGCACGCCAGGCCCTGCTGCAGGATGCCAATGCCGGCTGGCGCTGGCTGCAGGAAACCCTGATGCAGGGCAGGCGCATCCGCGACTTCGAATTCGGCGTACTGACCAAGAGCAACAAGCTCTTCACCCTGTCGCTGTCGGGCCAGCCGATATTCGATGAAGTCAAGGTCGAACAGGATGGCCGGACCCTCACCGAGAAACGGCTGGTCGGCTACCGCGGCGTGGGCCGTGACGTGACCCGCGAGGCCCACCAGAACCTGCTGCTGCGGCTGGAATCCGACATCGTCAAGCTCATCCAGGACAACCGCGGCCAGGATGAATCGGTGGTGCTCAAGGGGGTGATCCGGCTCGTCTGCGAAACCCTCAACTGGGTGGGCGGCATTCACATCCGCCCCGCCAGCGAAGGCTCGCGGGTGTGCATCCGGGAAAAATGGGGCATGCCGCCGGTGCAGCCCATGTTCGAGGGGCTGGGCGACGAGACCGTCCTGCTGGGCAACTCGCCCGAGGCCGTGGTGCTCGCCCAGGGGAACGAACTGTGGATGCGCAGCCTCACGGCCAGCGTGGCGGAATTCTCGTCGCGCTACCAGATGGAAAAGCTGGGCCTGAAGGCCGCCCTGCTCGCCCCCATCAAGGATGGCTCGGACGCCAAACCGCTCTCGGCCCTGCTGTTCTTCTCCGCCCAGACCTTCGAGGGCAACACCCTGGTTCGTGAGCTGGCCCACGTGCTGTCGCGCCTGCTGTCGCAGTACATCCAGCGCGAACGGCTGGAAGCCCAGCTGCGCCGTGCCTCGCAGCACGACGCCCTGACCGGCCTGCCCAACCGCAAATATCTCTCCGAAAAACTCGATGCACGCCTGGCCAAAAAAACGCCGGTGGCCGTGCTCTACATCGACCTGGACCGCTACAAGGCCATCAACGACACCCTCGGCCACCAGGCCGGTGACCAGGTGCTGGTGGAAGTGTCGCGCCGCTTCCGTGACACCATCGGCCCCGGCAACATCGCCAGCCGGGTGGGCGGTGACGAATTCATCCTGCTGCTGGACAACCAGACCGACCCGAAAAAAGTGGAAATGATCGCCCGCAAGGTGCTGGCGGCGGTGGAACGCCCCTTCATCCTGCAGGAGCGCGCCCATTTCCTGTCGGCCAGCATCGGCGTGGCACTTTCATCGCAGCACGGCAACGACGCCGCCACGCTGATCAAGTGCGCCGACGCCGCCATGTACACGGTGAAATCCGAAGGCCGCAACGACGTGCGTTTCTACAGCGCCAACCTGAAATCGGCCCGTGTCGCCCAGGTACAGCTGAGCAGCGAATTTCCGTCGGCCATCGAGCGCGGTGAGGTGGAACTGCACTACCAGCCGGTGATTTCCAGCTTCGACCTGCAGGTGGTGGGCATGGAAGGGCTGATCCGCTGGCGTCACCCCACGCAGGGTCTGCTGATGCCCGACCAGTTCCTGCCCGCAGCCGAGCAGAGCAACATGATGAAGCAACTGGCCATCTGGACCATTCGCCGTGCCCTGCAGGATCGCCAGCAGCTGGACGTGCAGCGCTACGGCAACCTGGTGGTGTCGGTGAACATCTCCCCCAACCAGATCAACGAAGAAGGTTTTCTGGCGCAACTCAAGGGCATGCTGGAAGAATTCCGCATCCGGCCCGAACTGCTGCGCCTGGAGCTGACCGAAAACACGCTGATCGAGGCATCGAGCCGCACCATCGCCCAGATGACCGTGCTGCGCAAACTGGGCGTGCAGGTGATGATCGACAACTTCGGCACCGGCTATGCCTCGCTCTCCTACCTGCGCAACCTGCCGGTCAGTGGCCTGAAGATCGACCAGGGCTTCATCCGTGGCCTGCCGGACGACAGGGGCAACTCCGCCATCATGCAGGCCATCATGACCCTGGCCGAAAAACTCAGGCTGCAGGTGATCGCCGAAGGCGTGGAAACCGCCCAGGAAATGCAGGCCCTGCGCGAACTGGGCTGCCGGATGATGCAGGGGCACTTCATCAGTGCCGCCATTCCGCCGCAGAAGGTGGCGGATTATCTGAAGAAGCGGGAGCTGACGGGGGTGGTGTAACGTCCCACATGACCGGCCAGGCATGCAATATCCGGCATTGAGGCATTTGACAGAAGCGCGTGTCCCGAAACGGATATGAATGACCTAAGCTGAAAATCCAATGCCGGAACTGGCCATGCACGTTCCGGCATTTTTCAGCCGCATTCATGCTCTTCTGTACGATGGCGCCGCGAAGGGTGCGCCACACAGGTCTCAAGGATCATTCTGCAACCAGCGTTTTCAGTGCCTCGAGCACCTGCGGCTGCTGCGCTTCGGGTACAGGCTCCAGATACGGCTGCTGTTCAGTCCATTTTTCGGGTGCCGTCTTCAGGGCGGCAATGACTGCGCCGCATGCCTTCGGGTCCCTGAATCCAAGGCTCTGCAGCAGTGGCGCCCCCTCACCCTGCTGCAGCTTGAAATAGAACTGGCCGTCCTTTTCGCGGTACTGCTTGAGAATGGGTTTGCGCACCGGTTTCCGGACGGCTTCGGCATTCCCGGACGCAGAGGCATCTCCTGCCGTCGCGCCGCCGATGGTTTGCGAGGCCGGCGTGCCGCCCGTCGCCGGTGAAGCCGTTGCAGCATCCCCGGTTCCTGCACCACCCACCACCGGCACCGCCCCCACCAGCGAACGGATGCCCACCGCGTGACGCACCGCATCCAGCAGCCGGCGCGCCTCCACCCTCGCCTTCTCCGCACCACGCAGCAGTGTTTTTTCGATGCCGGCCGGATCGGCCACCAGTGCCTCGTATCTTTCGCGCATGGGCGTGAGCACACCGTCGAGCAGCTCGAACAGCTGCTGCTTGGCATCGCCCCAGCCAATGCCCTCCTCGTAGGCACGCGCAAAGGCGGCCGTCTGCTCCGGCGTGGCAAAGGCGGCGTACAGCGTGAACAGCGCCGAACCTTCAGTGTCCTTCGGTTCGCCCGGCTGGCGCGAATCCGTCACGATGCCGGCAATGAGTTTCTGCAGCTGCGCACGCGGAATGAAGAGCGGGATGGTGTTGTTGTAGCTCTTGCTCATCTTGCGGCCATCCAGCCCCGGCAGCGTGCCCAGGCTCTCGTCCACCTGCACCTGCGGCAGCACCAGCGTCTCGCCATACAGATGGTTGAAGCGCTGCGCCACGTCACGGGCGATTTCCAGATGCTGGATCTGGTCGGCCCCCACCGGCACCCGGTTGGCACTGAAGGCCAGAATGTCGGCCGCCATCAGCACCGGATACATATACAGGCCCGCCGTCACGTCGGCATCCAGGTCCAGACCGGCCTCGCGGTTCCTGTCGTTGGCCGCCTTGTAGGCGTGCGCGCGGTTGAGCAGCCCCTTGGCCGTCACGCAGGTCAGGTACCAGCACAGCTCGGGAATTTCGGGAATATCGGACTGCCGGTAGAAGGTCACCCGCTCCGGGTCCAGCCCTGCCGCCAGCCAGCAGGCAGCGATTTCCAGTGTCGAGCGCTGGATGCGGTCGGGTTCCGGACACTTGATCAGCCCATGCAGATTGGCCAGGAAGAAAAAGCTGTCCACGCCCGGATCCCGGCTGGCCTCGATGGCCGGCCGGATGGCGCCGGCATAGTTGCCCAGATGGGGACTGCCGGTGGTGGTAATGCCGGTGAGGACGCGAGGCAGGGAGGGCTTGGTGGATGACATGGTGGTGGATGGGCCGCCGTGCGGCGCATGGGGTAAACGAAAGGCTGGCAACCGCAGCCTGCGGACCTGCCGGGATTCAAAGGCCGCTCATGCGCCATGAAGGCGGGTGCGGGCGATGTTCGCGGAACCATGATTCTATGCTGCCGGCACCGAACATGTACGGAACCGGCCTCCCGCGCCAGCCCCGCGGCCTCGCACGAACGGGGCTCCGCGCACAGGCGCCTCTGGTTGAGGTCTTTTTCATCGAATACCGGCTTGATCCGGGGCCCCGCGCGCAGGCGCCTCTGCTCATCCGTCCGGCAGCACCGCGCGGGCCGTGAACACGGCACCGGTGCTCAGCGCAGCATCGCCTCCACCGGCCCCAGCCCCACCCGCTGGATGACGGGCTCATCCCCGGTCACGTCGATGACACTGGTGGCCTCCAGCGAACCGGCCCCGCCATCGACCAGCAGATCGATGCGCTTGCCGATGCGGTCCTCGATGTCGTCCGGCTCGGACAGCGGGTTCCCGTCACCCGGCAGGATCAGCGACGCACACAGCAGCGGTGCCCCCAGCTCGGCCAGCAGCGCCAGCACGATGGGCGCGTCCGGCACCCGCAGGCCCAGCGTCTTGCGTGACGGATGCATCAGCCGGCGGGGTACCTCACGCGTGGCCGGCAGGATGAACGTGTAGGCACCCGGCGTCCACTCCTTCAGAAAGCGGAACTGGCGGTTGTCCACCTGCGCGTACTGGGAGAGTTCCGACAGGTCACGACACATCAGCGTCAGCAGGTGTCTGTCGTCGATGCCGCGCACCTGCCGCAGCCGCTCGACCGCCTGCCTGTCTTCCAGATGACAGGCCAGCACATAGCTGGCGTCGGTGGGCAGCGCCACCAGGGCGCCGGTCTGGAACTGGGCCGCCACCTGGCCGATCAGGCGCGGCTGCGGATTGACGGGGTGGATTTCGATGCGTTTCATGGGAGCCTCCTGAGACAGGGACATTCTGCAACAGTTTGGGAAACCCGGCAGCCCGGCCCCACACGGGTCTCGGGCCATGCACAGGAACGCATGCACCCGTCACACGCACTCATGCGCCAGTGCCCGCACTTCCAGCCAGTCTGTCCACACGGGTACCAGCCCCATCGGCAAGGGTGGTGCCTGCCCCACGTCGAAGCGGCTCTCGAGCGGGTCGTGAAAGTCGGAGCCGCGCGATGCCCGAATGCCCAGCCGCTTCGCCCAGCGCGCAAAGCGGGCAATCTCCTCCGGGCCATGCCCGCCGGCCACCACCTCGATGGCCTCGCCCCCGGCGGCCACGAAGTCTTCGGCCAGCGCCCAGAGACGGGTTTCGTCCAGCCGCTGGTAACGGCCCGGATGCGCCAGCACCGCCGTGCCCCCTGCGCCCCGAATCCAGCCCACGGCATCCGCCAGCGAAGCCCAGCGCTGCGGCACGAAGCCAGGCTTGCCCTCCACCAGCCAGTGGTCGAACACCTCGCGCTGGCTGCTGCAGATGCCCTGCGCCACCAGATAGCGGCCGAAGTGACTGCGGGCGATGAGGCCAGGATTGGCCGCGAAACGCAGCGCCCCTTCATAGGCACCGGACACGCCATGCCTTTCCAGCCCGGCCGCGATCTCGCGCGCCCGCATGCTGCGGCCATCACGGTTGGCTGCCAGGCCCGCCTGCAGTGCAGCGTTGGCCGGATCGATGCGCAGGCCGACGATATGAATGGTGTGCCCCGCCCAGGTGATGGAGATTTCGACGCCAGGAATGAGGACCAGCCGCCTGGATGGCATTGCGCTCGCAGGCGTCCCGCCTGTGGCTCCTGTCGCCGCGGGAAGATCATCTGATGCAGTGCGAAGATCATCATTCCCTGCGCGTGCAGAAGACACTGAAGTATCCCTGGAGGTCAAACTTCCCGCAGCCCGCACCGCCTCGGCCAGCCCGTCCAGAATGTCATGATCGGTCAGCGCCAGCACATCGACCCCATTGGCCCGGGCGCGCTGCACCAGCGCCGTCGGCGTCAGCGTGCCGTCGGAGCGGGTGGAGTGGGCATGGAGGTCGATGTTCAGCGACATTTCATGCGGTTCTGACGATTGAAGCGTGCATGGACCCATTCCCCCACGCCGGGACGAATGCGCGTCCATGACACACGCTACGCCGGACGTGGCGCAGAAGGCAGCGTTACCCGCACGAAATCTTCGGTGGCTTCGAATTCAGCGTCACGACCGCTCCACTGGCGTGTCAACGGTACGATCTTGCGCCGCACGCCCATCCCGCGCATGTCCACGAAGCGGTAGTCACGCATGATCTCTGTGATAATCGGATTGCGCGGAGAGCGCTGGCCAGCCAGCATCTTTTCCAGCGTCATCGAATTGGTCAGTGCACCGGGGCTGGTAATGGTGATACGGTCCACATAGTTGACAATCTCCACCTCCAGTGCGCGTGTCCAGTCGCGATGGATCAGGGCATTCAGGATGGCCTCGCGCAGTGCGTCCCTCGCATAGAACGCCACTGATTCCCTTCGCGTGCCGTCCGTAAGGAAATTGTTGTCGCGGGAAATGAAGGGTTTCATCCGGTCGAGCACCCTGTCCACCAGACCGTGCTCCAGCAGGCGCTTGCCCTGCCCCGGCTCACTGGACCAGAGCGGCACCAGCGGACCGTCGATTTCGGTGTCGTCCTGCGCCTGATAGTCCATGTCGGGACCCGCAAAGGACATCCAGCGTATGCCTGCCTGACGCAAACTGTGGCGCGGCCAGCGCCCGAACAGAACGAGACCGGCAATGGTGCAGACAGGTGCACTGCCATCCTGTGCCACCATCAGTCCAAGCCCCGTGAGGCGCTCCAGCCAGCCGGCTTCGCTGTCCGGCGGCGCATCGTCACCGGCATAGTTGACCAGATAATCCGACAGGCGCGCCTGATCGAGGCTGGAGAGTCGTGTCCCGGACACTGGCAGCAACTCGGCATGCAGCAGGCCACCGCTTTCGAAGAGCCGCGCCTGCTGTTCGCGGGTGGCCAGCCGGGAAGCACTGCCTACCCGTATATAAATATCTTCCCGGCCGTTATGGCGAAGGACGTAGGGTTTGGAAGTACCCTGCGTCACGGATACGATGGCCACACGCCTGCCATCCGGCATGGCCACCTCTTCATAGAAGGGCAGGATGAGCGGATGCACATGCATGCTGAACACCGTGTCCATCACCCAGTGTTCCAGATCTGGGCGCTGGATGCCGCTGATGGTACCGTCGTCTTCAACCCCCAACAGCACCCGGCCGCCCTGGAAATTGGCAAGTGCCACGATTTCCCGGGCAAGCTGCTCCGGACGCAGGTCATCGCGCTTGAACTCGACGGCGGAATTCTCGCCATTGGCTACCAGTTCGAGAATGTCTTCAGAGCGCATAAGGTAACGTCAGAAACGGGAATGGCCCAGATGTCCATGGGCCTCTTCACGACTGAAATGGAAATCTGCCGGCAGCCTTCCGCGGAACTTCTCGAAACGCCTCATCATCCCTTCGATGTCCTCCTGTTTGCGAACGGCCAGCTCGCGGGAGCCATCCACCACGATGTCGATACTGTCGCCTTCGCGCAGCTGCAGAAGCTCCACGCCCGCCGCAGGCAGCTGAACAGCCAGACTGCTTACCCACTTATTACCAACCTGCATGAAGCCTCCGGGGATATACATGTTGCCGTGTATATCCTATGTCAACTCGGAACAACAATCCAGCGCCCGGGACATCCCCATGCGCCGGCAACACAGTGCACACGCCCCCTTCATTCAACCCGCCGCAGCACCACCAGCCCACGTCTGGCGCGGGAGGAGGCCACCAGCAGCATGCAGCGGTTGGACAGACAGGGCGTTCTGCTCACGCCAGCCAACGAGCCCGGCGACGAGATACTGAAGTCCTGCCTGTCATCGACCAGAATCACCAGGTCGAACTCCAGCCCCTTGAGACGGCTGCTCATGCGACAGACGCGAATGCCCGGGTGATCGTCGCTGTTGGATGTACTGGACCGTAGGTACAGATTCGCTACGCCCGCCCGGTCAAGCGCCTTGTGCACGGTCAGGGGCTGGCGTGCAATCACACAGACACGTCGCTGAAACGAACGCTCCCATTCAACCGAACTCAGCGAGCCCGTCATGGCGACCCGGTGCTGGCGCAGGATCTGCTGGATGCAGAAGACATCCTCCTCCGGTGACGGCGAATCGATGACCAGGGGAAGCCCCCCATGCGCAACCGACCGGTAGCCCAGCAGGCTGTCGTCCAGCAGTCTTCCCTTGAATCCGGAAACAGCCAGGGCGCGAATCTCCTCCCCCTGGCGGTAGTCGACCCTCAGCACATGGCTGCGTCCGCATGCGTCGATGTCTTCACCGCCCAGCACGGCCGAAGGTTCGTAAACGCTCTGATGCAGATCACCGGCGATGAACAGGTTCCTGCTGTTCTGCAGCAGGATGCGACGGATGTGTTGCCACCTGATACTGTCGATGTCCTGCGCCTCATCGACCACCACGGCGCGAAAGCCTCCCGGGTAATGGACACCCTGCGACGGGATTGCCCGCTCGCCCTCATCCCGCCCTGGAAATTCACTGTGGACGCTGACGACCAGAATTTTTCCGAATTCGGCAGGGGAGCACAGCAGGGCCAGATCACGGCGCGTGTCCGCAGCCTGGGCGTCGTTGAGCGTGATGAACAGGACGGGCCTGCCGGGCAGCGCGCCATGATGTCGTGCCAGCCAGCGGGCACGGTGCAGCGTAACCACTGTCTTGCCCACCCTCGGCCCACCAAGGACCCTGACCGGGCCGTTCCGGTTGCCTGCGACCAGCCGGCGCTGCGCAGGATGCAGCATGATGCGCCAGGGTGCCTGCGATGCCCCCAGCAGCCTGTCGAGCACGGTGTCCGCCGTGACAACCACGAAATCCCGCCGAAGCCCTTCGCGCATGACGGCGGCATCGAAATCGTCGATATCGACCGGTGGTACCGCCGTCGGTGCCGGCATATCATGAAAACCATCTGCAGAGGAGTCACCATCCGGACCCGTGGCATCCCCTGGTGCGACACCGGTTGCATGTCCGGCTGCATCATCTGCCGCAGCACCTGCAGCCTGCTCCCGCATCTCATCTGCGGCGGCACCGGCCTCCGGAGCCAGGATATCGCGTCCATACAGCGCGATGTACGTGTCCCGCAGTGAACAGCCGGCAGCGACCATGCACAGTGCCTCGAACGCCTCGCGGGGCAGAAGTCTCTCGACGCCATCGAGGTCACTGCCGGTACAGATCGCCCGCACCTCCCGGATGAGCATCCCGGGCACACCGAGTGCCCGGACCTGCCGGTCGGAAAGCCGGCCAAGGACCGGAGGTGGCCGCAACGCATTCAGGAGATCATTCGCCCGCCTGGGCGCACAGAACCCTGATACCTCCCGCAGCACGGGCACCATCGATACCGCGTCAGCCCCATCTTCGTCTTCCACGTCATCGTAAGGGGCAGTGGCATAATGACCATAGATCAGGCCGTCGGTCGCGCGGACATTCCAGTCAATGACCCAACCATCTTCATCGCGCAGTTCCCAGATCTGAATGCTACCCAGATCCGGATGCACCGACACACGGTGAGACCATGCCCACATGTCGGCAGATTCATACTCCCCCACCCAGAGCAGATGAAAAATACGGCCCCTGACGGGCCTGAGCACGACCGCGGCAAGTGTCTCGTCGATGCGAACCTGCCAGAACGTCTCCTGGGCAGCCCGGCGGGGGCGCTCGTACCGGAAAGCCGGCGACAGCGGGTCGTGCCGGAAGCGGCCAATGAATTCACGCAGATTTCTCTGCGGCCACGGCTTCATCCGGCCGTATACCTCCAGAACTGGCGCGTGAATGACCATCTGGGGCACAGCGCTCCGCCGGCGGGACGACACCCTCGGCGGAAAACCCCAGGCTTGCGGCAAAACACCCGC
This sequence comes from Lautropia dentalis, assembly GCF_003892345.1. Taxonomy (GTDB): domain Bacteria; phylum Pseudomonadota; class Gammaproteobacteria; order Burkholderiales; family Burkholderiaceae_E; genus Lautropia; species Lautropia dentalis. Next base: position 950,226 of record NZ_RRUE01000001.1, on the reverse strand, counting down.
GCCATGCAGCCCACGCGTCTCCATCCAGGCACTGTCGATTCCGACATGCAGCACATCCGAGCGCGTCACGACGAAGGCCGTCCGGCATGATTCGCCCAGACTGGTCCGGATCGCCGTCATCAGGCCAGCCACCGTCACCTGGCCGGGCGTGGCACAAGGGAAGGCCCGGCCCCCGGAAGATCGATCCTCCGGTAACCCGGCAGCCAGCTGCTGCAGATTGCGTACCCGGAATACCGTCCCCACCCGGAGCAGGCATTGCAGGTCCGATGGGGTGACGTCACGCAGCGGCATGCCCCGGGGAGCCATGCAGGCATGGGCTGCCAGTCCCAGCAGGCTGCCGAGCCACAGCCCGATGAAGCGGGACTGCTCCGCCCGGGGCAAACCACATCTGCGCAGCTGGCCATCCAGATGCTGGTGCAGAACATGCAGCACATGCTGCAGCAGGACATGTCTGCTGCCTATCGAGCGCATTTCCTGCAACAGTGCCTGAAAGGCCGAATGCCCGGCAAGTGCCTGCCCCAGCTGGCAACGCAGGGCGGGACGCGCCACAGGCATGTCCAGCCCGGTCTGTTCACCCGTGAGGGCACCCGGCTCAAGCCCCCATCTCTCCTCCCAGGTATCAGGGGTGCCCCCCAGCCAGAGCGGCACCTGGGCCGCCAGCCACTCCGCCGCGCTGGTGTAACTGCCCGGATCGAGCAGTGCCATGTCCTCGACCAACGGTGTGTGCCAGCACTGCTCGGGAACGCAGGACACCTCGTCGTGAACCGACAGCGCCAGCCAGGGACCGCACAAGAAGCTGCCCTGCCCGTCGCCTGAAGGACCGAAGGGTGCATCGGCTGCCGGCTCGCCGGGCGACGGCGTATCCGCCGCAGCCCGCTCAGGCGCTGCCCCATCAGGCGCCACCCCGCCGAATGCCGGCGCCTGGCATGAGGGGATTTCAAAGGCCGCAGCCTTTTCGGGAAAGGCGACCTGAAGATATTTGCTGGCTGCCTGCATGGCCTCACGGACGGCAACCAGGGGATGCAGGGCAATCAGCTCCCGTGCGAATGTCATGATCGCTGCAGCACCGCCAGATACCGCTTGGCACGGGTGGCCGCCACCAGCAGCAGGCAGCGTTCGGCCTGTTCGAAATCTTCGGTCACGCCAGCATCCTCCTCCCTGCTGAACGCGGCCGCATAGGCCGATGCGCCCCTGTAACCGGCCACGATGAACAGATCATGGTCGTCCCTGACACGACAATACCCAAGCGACGAGACCCATATCCTGTACGACATCGACCCGTATGGCTCACTGCAGCCGGAACACCTCCTCCGGCGTGTTGGCGGTGAGCACCGCCAGCGTCCAGCGCGCAAGCTGCTCCTGGCTGCCTGCTTCCACCCGGTCCAGCACCCCAGCCGCCGAGGCGCCAAACTTGGCGGTCAGCAGGCTGATCAGGGTCTGCCGCGCATTCTGGCGGCCCTCCTCGCGACCCTCGGCACGGCCTTCCTCACGGCCCTCTTCGCGGCCGATCCGGCGGCCACGGCGTTCGCCTCGACGTTCACCTCGACGTTCGCTCTTGCGCTCCAGCTCTTCCCGTACGCTCATCATGTGTGCGTCCTCCTGTGCATAGATCTCTTTGTACCGGCGCTCTTCTTCCGCGTCAAGCTGTGCATAGGCGCGGATGAACTTCTCGAAATTCAATACGTTGTCGATGTCCTTCTCCAGCCGGATCAGGTTGCGGATGGCCCTGCCGACGATGTCGACCCTGTCCAGCCCCTTGCCGGACATGGTGGTCAGCAGCACCTGCTCGACCACGTTGTCCGTATCGATGTGGTCGATGGCCTGCCAGTCTGGCAAGACCACCGACACATAGCGGAACCACATGAACCGGTCGTCATCCACCATCATATCGAGCTGCTCCGGAATGTCGCGGCCACGGTGCAGGAATACCGTGACCGGCACAATCGCATCGGTCTTGCAGAGTTCCGACAGCAGCAAATAGTAGATGGCCATCTTCTTGAGACGAAAGCGGCTGGGCACGGTCTGCTGCTCGATCATGATGATGATCGCCTTGCGCCGTCCGTCGGGCCAGCGAATCTCCAGGGGCACGTCAAGTTCATGGAAGCGCTCGCCCAGCCGGTCTGCCGGCAGCTCCTGCCGAATGGGCGTGATGACGGCGCTTTCGTCCAGCAGGGCGCCACGCTTCGGGTCGAACAGCCGGATGGCCTCGCGGGGGTACTGGATGATGAGACTCTTGAAATACTGGTCGTGACTGTGGCGCTGCCTGCGCTTTTTCCGGGCCGGGATTTTGCGCCTTTCGGCCTTTGCTGCGCCGGTGGCAGGCGAAGACGCACGGGCCTTGGGGTCGTCGCTGTCGGTCATGATGCATGCCTGTGGGGTTGAGAGGAAACGACCCGGACATTGCAGCAGGGACAGCGATGCGCGGCGAGGAAACCATCACGCCGATGACCATCCGGATTAGGCCGTGTGGCTTAGGCAAAATGGGCCGTTCAAATCTGGAAGGGCTACGGGAGGACCACCCGACACACGCCTCCCTAGGATTCCCTATACCCAACATATACGTTACATGTAAACAACATAAAATGCTTATATATACACTTATATTGATGATATGGCTATTATTCAACACGTTCTACCACTGCGAACCGGGCCATGATGACCACTTGCCAGCGGAGGGGGAGCGGAAGCGCTGCCCGGCGCAGATGAAAGGCACTCCCGCAACACACCCATTTCATTCACTAAATGAATACAAAATCTACAAAACCTCCCAAACCCATGATGTTGTCTCACAAGCCATTGGGACTGGCAATCACAATGCTTCTGACGGCCTGTGGAGGAGGAGGGAGTGGTGATTCAGAGGCGGGGAAAGCCGTTTCCAGCAGCCCAACTGCCCCTGTCGTGAGCACCCAGACCCAAAGCGCCGTTACCCCACCTCCCCCAGCAAACGCACCAGGCAACAGCGAGGCAACTCCGGATACGAGAGAAAAACCTGCGGCGCCCCCTTTGCAGCCCGCCCCAGTTCAACCGGAGGACACCTCACCCACCCAGACCGCGGAAACAGGCGCAAACCCGACCGCTGCAGAGCAAAACAACAAGGGTTCAGAGACAACAGCAACAGAGGACCCAGACAAGAACGGCACAACCACACAGCCAGAACAGCAAGTACTGCTACGCGATGGCCAGCTGAGCGGCCAGGCGATCATGACCATGCTGGAATCCAAGGCACCTGTCTATACGATATGGGTTCCGCAGCGCGCACCTATCTTTCGTCCGCGACCGAACCAGATGTTTGCAGTCAGCGCCCGCAGTGGTGAAATCCTTCCCTATCCTGAATATGAAAAATATCCAGGGATCATGGCATACTCAGCGATCACCCCGGACAACTATGTACAGATCAGTCCAAGCGGCGTCTATCACGGGACCAGTTCGCGCTACCAGCCTGCCAAGGGTGACTTCGAGCTAAACGTGAGCACCCAAGTGACCAATGTCTTTTGTATCAGCTGCAATTCGACCCAGCTCTTCATCAATATGACCATGACGGTGAAGGGACACGCAGGAGAGAATGACTTCACCCTCGATGAAGAGATGAAAATCAAGACGAGCCGTGGCTGGCCGATGGAAGACGAGTCAGATAAATGGAACACGTACAACCGGGAGTTCACCCTGGTATCCACGCAGGCACAGACCTTTTCCCGAACAGCCTATTTTCCTGCCAACCTGCCCATTCAGACATGGCGTGCCGGCGCGGGGACTGCAAAACTCTTCTGGCGCCCAGGTCCCAACACGCGTGACGTAGACCTGTGCTGGGACATCATGAGCGACTTCAATGTAAACCGGTTGACCTGCACCACCTGGACGTTGCAGGAAGACTGGAAATACGGCCTACGGTTCAGCGGAGGCGGCATGTACATGGAAGATGACCGCAGCGCCCTGTACAACGGAGAGACTGGCAAGCACCTATATCGGGTCGACCCAACGAGTATCGACTTGCTACACGGTTAACGCAAGATCCGGTTCCATTCGATGCCCCTGCCCCGCCAGTGGGAGTCCATGGCTTGAATGAAGTCCGGACGGACCAGTTTGGCACGGACCTCGTTCCACATCGGCCCACCCCTACGAACGACAATACCCTCCAGCGACTGACCGTTACAAAATCGACTGGGGGTATGGCTCGCCAGATGCTGCAATGCAGCAATTCATGGCGTGCCCTTGAAAAATACACGGGACCAACGCCACACCCGCAGCATCTGCCAGTTCATTGCGACGGACTGAGGACCAGAAAGCCTGCCGCGTGCAATGATACACATCAAAGAGCAAAAACCGGTCCGGCAAGGCGATATAGTCCAGCGAGTGGCGAGCTGCCACCCACTCGCCAAACGGTAGCTTCAGAGTGTCAACGCACCTCCTGCCGCCGCAGCGCTTCGATCAGATCCCCGCGCCGGAAGGTAGCCGAGAGCTGCTGCACCGAAACCTCCTGCCCGCCGTAGAGGCTGGACAGCGCCTGCTGGACATCCTCACGGGCCTGAACGAACCACGCTTCGCCACGGGATTCGATCAGCGCCCTCGCCTGCCCGAAGTTACGGTGGTCCAGCTGCTCCAGCCCCACGCTCATGGCAGCCAGCAGGCGCCGCCCCATCTGCATGGCAATGAAGCAGGACGCATAGCGCACGAACATTGGGTCGTCTTCCTGTGGGCGGCGGCGGCGGTTCTCGGAAATACGGTACAGCAGCGCAGCCAGCACCACCTGAGCGCCATTGAGCGACTCGGCGAAGATGGTGCCGTAAAGCTTGCCAAAGTGCTCACGCGTGAGAAAACGCGCCTGATGTGGCGCCTGCCGCCACACGGCCAGCACGGCCTCGGCTGCTGCCCCACTGGTGATGTCCTGCGGGCGTGGTGCCGTTTCCATCCGTTTGCGGCGGTAGGCGTAACCCAGTGCGCTGATACTCTGCTCCAGCTGCGTCTGCCGGGTGTCGTTGGCCCGCAGATCCTTCAGGTCCACCGGGTTCTGGCTGTTGGTGGCGTGCGTGATACGCGCCACGATGTCCTGATTGTCCGATGGCAGCTTGTAGATGCGCACCAGCACCGTGGCGTCGTCCGGCAGTGATCTGCCCTGCTGTTTCAGCTCTTCGGCCGTCCTGCAGATGGTCATGCAGGTCTGGCCGCCGTTGACGATCTGCAGGTTTTCCACCCTCACCTGATAGTCACTGCTCTGCAGGCCGTTGTAGGCAAAATCGTCACAGACCAGTGTCATGCCGTTGTTGAAGAAGTAGAAGTTCGATGACTCCGACGACTTCAGCGTGTTCCGAATGGCCTCGTTGACACGGTTGCCATGCAACCCCAGGTAGCGGCGGATGTTGCGCTCCAGCAGACGTTCACCATGGCGGTCCATCAGGGCGGCCACCTCACCCACCGACATGCGCCCTACACAGACACGGCTGAAGTTCATGTCTTCCACAATGGCCCTGCCGGTCAGACGGAGTGTGTCCGACACCGGACGCATGCGACCCAGAATACCAACCAGCACGTCGTGGTTGACGTGCTCCCAGCTCACCTGATTGCCAAAACCGGTACGGTCGATGTATGCCTGCGTCTGGGCATTCCAGATCAGCCCGTTGTTGCACGCAATGGCCCGGACGCGTGGAATGAAGCCATCCCGCACCAGCGAACGGGCCTGCTCCACCCGAGCCCGCAGCCGGTCGTTGATGGCGCCCAGTTCCGCCGACGGATCGAACAGATAGCGGATGGCATTGATGAGGGCTTCGATGCCGGACTGCTCAAAGGCTGAGGTGCCGTCGAGGCTCTTGCGGTACTTGCCCTGAAAGACCGTGACCGCAAACTCACCGTCCGACTCTTCCGTGATGTGAAACGCATCCACACCAAAGTCACCGCTGCCCTCGGTCAGGCAGTCGAAGGCCTCCTCGACCTCCAGGTCGAGCATGACCTTGACACAGAGGTAGACAAAGGCCAGCGACTTCAGGCGGCCGGGGTCCGTGATGGCCAGTTCGGTTGAGGCTAGGGAACGGATCTCGTCCTGGATGCCCGTGAGGCGCTGGTCGATGATGGAGGCGTTGAGGTTCATGGTTGACAAAAATGGCGGCCCGACTGCGACCGCCATGATAACGGGAGCCGGACAGCCCCGCCCCCAGAACACCGGCCGGCAGGCAAGGCGGCCCCGGATACCCGTGCCACAGACCGTCTACCTTCCGGCACACACGGCCGCTCACTGCAACCGGAACACTTCCTCCGGCGTATTGGCGGTAAGCACTGCCAGCGTCCAGCGAGCAAGCTGCTCCTGGCTGCCTGCTTCCACCCGGTCCAGCACCCCTGCCGCCGAGGCACCAAACTTGGCGGTCAGCAGGCTGATCAGGGTCTGCCGGGCGTTCTGGCGGCCCTCCTCGCGGCCCTCGGCACGACCTTCCTCGCGACCCTCTTCACGGCCGATCCGGCGGCCACGGCGTTCACCCCTGCGCTCCAGCTCTTCCCGTACGCTCATCATGTGTGCGTCCTCCTGTGCATAGATCTCTTTGTACCGGCGCTCTTCTTCCGCGTCAAGCTGTGCATAGGCGCGGATGAACTTCTCGAAATTCAATACGTTGTCGATGTCCTTCTCCAGCCGGATCAGGTTGCGGATGGCCCTGCCGACGATGTCGACCCTGTCCAGCCCCTTGCCGGACATGGTGGTCAGCAGCACCTGCTCGACCACGTTGTCCGTATCGATGTGGTCGATGGCCTGCCAGTCTGGCAAGACCACCGACACATAGCGGAACCACATGAACCGGTCGTCATCCACCATCATATCGAGCTGCTCCGGAATGTCGCGGCCACGGTGCAGGAATACCGTGACCGGCACAATCGCATCGGTCTTGCAGAGTTCCGACAGCAGCAAATAGTAGATGGCCATCTTCTTGAGACGAAAGCGGCTGGGCACGGTCTGCTGCTCGATCATGATGATGATCGCCTTGCGCCGTCCGTCGGGCCAGCGAATCTCCAGGGGCACGTCAAGTTCATGGAAGCGCTCGCCCAGCCGGTCTGCCGGCAGCTCCTGCCGAATGGGCGTGATGACGGCGCTTTCGTCCAGCAGGGCGCCACGCTTCGGGTCGAACAGCCGGATGGCCTCGCGGGGGTACTGGATGATGAGGCTCTTGAAATACTGGTCGTGACTGTGGCGCTTCCTGCGTTGCCTGCGCTTTTTCCGGGCCGGGGATTCTTCCCTGTCGGCCTTTGCTGCGCGGGTGGCGGGCGAAGACGCACGGGCCTTGATGTCATCGCTGTCGGTCATGATGCATGCCTGTGGGGTTGAGGGGAAACAACCCGGGCATTGCAGCAGGGACAGCGATGTGCGGCGAGGAAGCTGTCGCACCAGTGGTCAACCGGATTAGGCCATCTGGGTTAGGTCGACCGGATCAGGTCACCTGGATACGTCCACACCTTACTGCCGTTCCCACTCGGCACGCTGGACGAGCCCTTCTTCGTCGCGAATGAGGACACGGGCGCCGGGGGTAGGCGCCTGGGTGAGCTGGGTGGGCATGGGCGGGGGAAGTCTCCCGATGAACGGGAGATTATGGGGCCTGCCTGGGGGTGGGGCCAGCGGGAACTGCAGCCGGTGTCGCAAGGGGGGTACACAGGGCATGCCAGGCCGTCAGAAGCGATCTGTCGACGCTTCGGAGACATCCAAGGCGCTTGCAATTGTGTGTTGACATCTGGTGCACACTGAAGACAAGCTTTCCTGGAAAGAAAGGCAACCCATAACCCCAGGGAACAACGATGAGCCCGATTGAAAAAATACCCGAAGTCGACCTTGAAGCCGCCATGGCGCTGGACCCCGCAGAATGGGACATCCTTCGCGCCTACGAGAATGACGAGTTCGTGGATATTACTTCCGATGAACTCATCGAGAAGTTTCGTGCTGCCGCCCGGGCCACACGGGTACGACTGGACCGGGACGGACTGGACCCGCTGCTTTCATATGAAACATCGACAGAACCGGCCCCCCAGGCCAGCGCCGAAGAGCTGGAACGCTTCCGGGCATATGCCCGGGACGACTCGGCCCGCTAACCCTGCCCCCGGCAAGAATACCGTCTAACACATACCACGGAGACCTCCCATGCCCCTCTACGCCCTGGGCCCCCTGCATCCCACCCTCGCCCGCGGCAGCTGGGTGGCCCCCACCGCCACGCTGGTGGGTGATGTACACCTCGGTGAAAAGGCCACCGTGTGGTTCGGTGCCGTGCTGCGCGGCGACAATGACACGATCACCGTGGGCCATGGCAGCAATGTGCAGGACAATGCTGTGCTGCACGCAGACCAGGGCGTGCCGCTGACCATCGGCCAGAACGTGACGGTGGGCCACCAGGCCATGCTGCATGGCTGCACGGTGGGTGACGGGTCGCTGATCGGCATGCAGGCGGTGGTCTTGAATCGGGCACGGATCGGCCGCAACTGTCTGGTGGGTGCGGGCGCGCTGGTGACGGAGGGCCGGGTCTTCGAGGATGGCTGGCTCATTCTGGGGGCACCAGCCAGGGCCGTACGGCCGCTGACGGCCGACGAGATCGCGGGGCTGGCCCGCCCGGCTGCTACCTATCAGGCGCACGCTGCGCGCTATACACAGGATCTGAAAGCATGGACAGTTTGATTCGGTTTGGGTTCAACGAACGGATACGTGGCCAGGTGGTGCGGCTCGACAGGAGCTGGCTGCCGCTGGTGACGCATCACCAGCGCTATGGTGAGCGGGATGTGCCGCCGACCGTTCGCGAACGGATGGGCGAGCTGACGGCAGCGGGGCTGCTGCTGGCCTCGTCACTGAAGTTCGACGGGAGCCTGCTGCTGCAGATCCAGGGGACGGGGCCGGCCCGGCTGTTCGTGGCGGAGTGCCAGGCAGACGGCCGTTTCCGGGCCACGGTGAAGCTGCAGGAAGGCATGGCCATTCCGCACGATGCGTCGTTTGGCGATCTGGTGAATCCGGACGGCAGTGGCCGTTTTGCGGTAACACTGCTGCCCGCAAAGAATACGGCCCGTGCGGTGGACGGGCTGGACAATCCGTACCAGGGCATCATCCCCTTCGAAGGGGATACGGTGGCCGAGGTGCTGGAGAACTACATGAGCCTGTCGGAGCAGCTGCCCTCGCGGCTGTGGCTGGCGGCCAGCGAGCAGAGTGTGTTCGGGCTGCTGCTGCAGGTGATGCCGGGCACGAGCGACCAGCTGGCCACCGATGACGACGAGGGCCGGCTGCTGTGGGAACAGGTGCAGGCGCTGGCCGATACGCTGACGCGCGAGGAAATGCTGAACCTGCCGCCGGAGGAGGTGCTGCGCCGGCTGTTCTGGGAGACGGAGATCAGCGCCTATGACGAGCGCAGGCCGCGCTTCGAGTGCACCTGCTCGCGCGAGAAGGTGGCCGGCATGCTGAAGATGCTGGGCCGCGAGGAGGTGGAAGCCATTCTGGAGGAACAGCAGGGCGCCATTCAGGTGAACTGCGAGTTCTGCCGGCTGCCCTACCGCTTCGATGCGCAGCAGGTGGCGGCGCTGTTCCTGGAGCCCGAGGCGGAGGCCGGTGCGGTGCCCGAGGTGACACGCTGATTTGTATCAGTGCCCGGTGGCGGGCGAGTCCGGTGACGGGTTGATCTGCACGAAGATCTCGTCGGGCTTGACCATGCCCAGCCCGTAGCGGGCACGTTCTTCCACGGCCGAGGTGCCGCTGCGCAGGTCTTCCACTTCGGCTTCCAGGCCCTCGTTGCGCAGGCGCTTGCCGGTGTTGACCTCGCGCTGCAGGGCCAGCGATTCGCTCAGCTGCCAGACGCGCGACCAGCTGCCCTGCCCCAGCCACAGCGGGTACTGGATGAGAACGAGCAGACTGGCCAGGGCAACGAAGAGCAGACGCATTGCAAAATGAAAAGGAGGAAGGGGCTGCGCCGTCCATGCCATGTGCGGGTGCAGGCAGACGCAGGGACACCCCTGCACACCCAAGGGGGCCAGGGGCAGACGGAGACGCCGGGGCCGGCATCTTCCGCTGGGGAGCCTCTGCAAAGTCCTGCGGCTCCTTGGCTGCCGATGGTAAACAAAACCACGATGGTAAACAAAAATGGCCCGCGAACGGACCATTTTCGTGACGGACGCCCCTGTGGTGCGCCACGCAGGACGCACCACAGGGTACGGCATCAGCGACGGCGGATGCTGTAGAAGGCGTCGCGGCCCGGGTAGACAGCGGTTTCGCCCAGATCTTCCTCGATGCGCAGCAGCTGGTTGTATTTGGAGATACGGTCGCTGCGGGACATGGAGCCGGTCTTGATCTGCATGGCGTTGGTGGCCACGGCGATGTCGGCGATGGTGGTGTCTTCGGTTTCACCGGAGCGGTGGGAGACCACGGCGGTGTAGGCGTGGGTCTTGGCCAGTTCGATGGCGGAGAAGGTTTCCGTCAGGGTGCCAATCTGGTTGACCTTGATGAGGATCGAGTTGGCGATGCCCTTGTCGATGCCCTCGCGCAGGATCTTGGTGTTGGTGACGAACAGGTCGTCGCCCACCAGTTGGACCTTGTCGCCCAGGCGCTCGGTGAGGTGCTTCCAGCCATCCCAGTCGTTTTCGGCCATGCCGTCTTCGATGGAGATGATCGGGTATTTGGCCACCCAGTCGGACAGCAGCTTGGTGAACTCGGCGGCGGTGAGCACTTTCTTCTCGCCGGCCAGGTTGTACTTGCCGTCCTTGTAGAACTCGCTGGAGGCGCAATCCAGACCCAGGGCGATGTCTTCGCCCGGACGGTAGCCGGCCTTCTCGATGGCCTGAACGATCAGTTTCAGGGCTGCCTCGTGGCTGTCGACGGACGGGGCGAAGCCGCCTTCGTCACCGACGGAGGTGGGCATGCCGGCGTCGTTGATCAGCTTTTTGAGGGCGTGGAAGGTTTCGGCACCATAGCGCAGGGCTTCCCGGAAGGTGGGGGCACCCAGCGGGATGATCATGAATTCCTGCAGGTCGAGGTTGTTGTTGGCGTGGGCGCCGCCGTTGATGACGTTCATCATCGGGACCGGCAGGGCCATCTGGCCGGAACCGCCGAAGTAACGGTACAGCGGCAGGCCGGATTCTTCGGCAGCGGCACGGGCCACGGCCATGGACACGGCCAGCATGGCGTTGGCGCCCAGGTTGGCCTTGTTGTCGGTACCGTCCAGCTCGATCAGGGTACGGTCGACGTAGGCCTGTTCGGTGGCATCCAGGCCCAGCACGGCCTCGGAGATTTCGGTGTTGATGTTCTCGACCGCCTTCAGCACGCCCTTGCCGCCGTAGCGCTTGGCGTCGTTGTCACGCAGTTCGATGGCTTCGCGGGAGCCGGTGGAAGCACCGGACGGCACGGCGGCACGACCCATCACACCGGATTCGAGCAGGACATCGCACTCGACGGTGGGGTTGCCGCGCGAGTCGATGATCTCACGCCCGATAATGTCGACGATTGTACTCATTGGCCTTTCTCCTCAATCTAAGCCTTCAACACAGATCATGTTGAACTGTGCGGTTGCGCCTGCCCGCGTGGCGCGGGCCTGGCGGTACTGCTCCGAATCATAGTACCGGCGCGCCGCGTCCATGTCATCGAAACGGATGATGACGATGCGCTCGGGTCTCCAGTTGCCCTCGAAGACATCGACCTGCCCGCCCCGGGCGACGAAACGCCCGCCCCCGGCCGCGGTGGCCCGGGTGGAGAGTTCGCGGTAGGCGGCGATCTTCTCGGCGTCGGTGACACCGGCAATGTCGGCGATCACGTAGGCTGCCATGGGGTTACCTCCCTGGAAATCTATGACATTCCTTTACTTTCGGGATTATGCCTGCATTGGGGCTTTCCCGGGGGATAAAACCTTGCGGAAAGGTCGCGGCGCAACAGACGGCCGTAGCCCTTCGTCCGGACAGGCACCTGCAGCCAGCCAGGCCATACATGACCTGCCTCAACCGGCCAGGTCCAGTTCGGCAAAGCCCTGGCGCTTGACCACGGCGTCCAGTTCCTTCAGCGTGGCCAGCAGGTCGCGCATGCGAGCCAGCGGCCACGCATTGGGGCCGTCGGACAGTGCATGTTCCGGATCGGGGTGGGTTTCCATGAAGAGGCCGGCCACGCCGGTGGCCACGGCGGCCCGTGCGAGTACGGGGATGAATTCGCGCTGGCCACCGGAGCGGTCGCCCTGCCCGCCCGGCAGCTGCACCGAGTGGGTGGCGTCGAACACGACGGGACAGTCCGTTTCGCGCATGATGGCCAGCGAACGCATGTCGGAGACGAGGTTGTTGTAGCCGAAGCTGGCGCCCCGCTCGCAGACCATGACGCAGTCTTCGTCGACCCCGGCCTCCTTCGCGGCGGCACGGGCCTTGGCCACGACCTGCTTCATGTCGTGCGGGGCGAGAAACTGGCCCTTCTTGATGTTGACCGGCCGGCCACTGGCAGCCACCGCGTTGATGAAGTCGGTCTGGCGGCACAGGAAGGCCGGCGTCTGCAGTACGTCCACCACCTCGGCCACGGGTTTGATCTGGTCGATCTCGTGCACGTCGGTGACGACCGGCACGCCGATCTGGCGCTTCACTTCGGCGAGGATGCGCAGGCCGCCTTCCATGCCCGGGCCGCGGAAGGATTTGCCCGAGCTGCGGTTGGCCTTGTCGAAGGACGACTTGTAGACGAAGGGGATGTCCAGCGCGGCGCAGATTTCCTTCAGCTGGCCGGCAGTGTCGAGCGCGAGCTGTTCGGATTCGATGGCGCAGGGGCCGGCCAGCAGGAAGAACGGCTGGTCGAGCCCGGCGGTGCGTCCGGCGATTTTCATGTGGCGGGCTCCTGTGCAGGGGCGGTGGACGCGCAGCCGCAGCCCGAAGCGGTTGCGGCTGCAGCGGACACAGCGGCGGAAGCGGGCGTGGCCGCCGTGGCACTGCCCACGCCGGCGGCGGACACCGGGGAACCGGAAACACCCGCAGCAACGGCTCCAGGGGCTGCATCGCCCTCGGCGCCGGCCGCCTGCCTGCGCTGTTCGCCGGCGTGGGCGAGGGCGGCCTTGATGTAGGCGATGAACAGCGGATGGCCGTGGCGCGGGTTGGAGGTGAACTCGGGGTGGAACTGCACGCCGAGGAACCACGGATGGGCGTGTTCCCCCTGGGTGGGCAGCTCGATGGTCTCGGTCAGCCCCTCGACCGGGGTGCGGGCGGCAATGGTGAGACCGGCGGCTTCCAGGCGGTGGACGTAGTCGTTGTTGACCTCGAAGCGGTGACGGTGACGCTCGTAGACCGAGTCACCGTAGATGCTGGCCAGCAGCGTGCCGGACCTGACCGGGCAGCGCTGGGCACCCAGGCGCATGGTGCCGCCCAGGCCCGAGGAGTGGTCACGGCGCTCGACGTTGCCGCTGCGGTCGGTCCATTCGGTGATGAGGGCGATGACCGGGTTGGGGGTGTCGAGTTCGAACTCGGTGCTGTTGGCGCGGTCGAGCCCGGCCACGTGGCGGGCATATTCGACCACGGCCAGCTGCATGCCGAGGCAGATGCCCAGGTACGGCACCTTGTGCTCGCGGGCGTACTGGATGGCCCTGATCTTGCCCTCGACACCACGCTTGCCGAAGCCGCCCGGCACGAGGATGGCGTCGTAGTTGGCCAGCATGGCGGTGCCGTCACGCTCGATCTGCTCGGAGTCGAGATAGTCGATGGCGATGCGGGTGGAGGTGTGCATGCCGGCGTGCACCAGCGCCTCGGTCAGCGACTTGTAGGACTCGGTGAGATCGACATACTTGCCGACCATGGCGATGCGCACATGGTGACGCGGATGTTCGAGCCGCTGGATGAGGGTGTCCCAGATGCCCAGATCGGCCGGCGGGCGGTCGAGCTTCAGCAGGTCGACCAGGATGTCGTCGACCTTCTGCTCGTGCAGCATGCGCGGGATCTTGTAGATGGAGTCGGCATCCCGCACGGAAATGACGTGATCGACCGGGATGTTGGAAAAGAGGGAGATCTTGGCACGCTCGTCGTCGGGGATGCTGCGCTCGGCCCGGCACAGCACCATGTCGGCCTGGATGCCGATCTTGCGCAGCTCCTGCAGCGAGTGCTGGGTGGGCTTGGTTTTCAGCTCGCCGGCCGTGCCCAGATAGGGCACCAGCGTGAGATGCACGAAGCAGGCACTGCCGCGGCCGGCCTTGAGGCTCATCTGCCGGGCGGCCTCGAGGAAGGGCAACGATTCGATGTCGCCCACGGTGCCGCCGATCTCGACGATGGCCACCTCGGCCTCGGCCGGGGTGCCGACACCGGCGCCGCGTTCGACGAAGGCCTGGATTTCGTTGGTGATGTGCGGGATGACCTGCACGGTGCGGCCGAGATATTCGCCCCGGCGCTCCTTGCGGATGACGGAGTCGTAGATCTGGCCGGTGGTGAAGTTGTTGGAACGGCGCATGCGTGCGGAGACGAAGCGCTCGTAGTGGCCGAGATCGAGGTCGGTTTCGGCACCGTCTTCGGTGACGAAGACCTCACCGTGCTGGAACGGGCTCATGGTGCCCGGATCGACGTTGATGTAGGGATCAAGCTTCATCAACGTGACGTTGACACCGCGCGATTCGAGCAGCGCGGCCATCGAGGCGGCGGCAATTCCCTTGCCCAGGGATGACACCACGCCGCCGGTGACAAATACATATTTGGTCATGTATGCCCTTCCGGAAATGGTAATTGTAGCAATGATCGGGCGGCTGCCAAGGGGGGACGGGCGGCAGGACATGGTCCCTGGCGCGGGGCATGTACATGCTGTGCAGGCCGGATCGGATCATGTGTCCGGCACAGGGAGAATGTACGCAGTTGCGGCAGAAGGTGATCGTGCTGGACATGCTGCTCCCGGGTGCGGGGAATGTGCGCTCATGGCGCCCATGACAAGCCTGCGGCCGTGGCATGCTCCATGATGCGGGGAAGATGCCTTGTGGTCAGGGATGCCACGGAAGCGCCAGGGGAACGGCTGCGGCAATGCCCGCACGGCTGGCAGGGAAAACATTGACCGGCGGGTTTGCGCCGCCGCAAGCCTTCACCGACAATGTGCGCGCATGATGAACTCCGAGGATATGTGCGGGCGATGACCGGAAATCTGGGAATGGGCATGGGGCAGGATGAGCCGGTCGACGGCATCGAACGCGATGCCATGGAATTCGATGTGGTGGTGGTGGGCGCAGGCCCGGCAGGGCTGGCCACGGCCATCCGCCTGAAGCAGCTGGCGGCCGAACGCAGCCAGGACATCAGCGTCTGCGTGATCGAGAAAGGCGCCGAGGTCGGCGCGCACATCCTGTCGGGCGCGGTCATCGACCCCGGCGCGCTGGACGAGCTGCTGCCCGGCTGGAAGGAGAACGATCCGCCCGCCATGACGGCGGCCACCACCGACGAGGTGTTGTTCCTGTCGGCCGCTCACCAGCTGAAGGTGCCGGCCTGGGCCACGCCGCCGGCCATGCAGAACCATGGCAACTACATCGTCAGCCTGGCGCAGCTGACGCGCTGGCTGGGCGGGCAGGCCGAGGCGCTGGGGGTGGAGATCTACCCCGGCTTTCCGGCCGCCCGGGTGCTCTACACCGCGGAAGGCCAGGTCCGTGGCGTGGTGACGGGCGACATGGGTCTGGACCGTGACGGGCAGCCCACCGATGCCTTCCAGCCGGGCATGGAGCTGCTGGGCCGCTACACGGTGTTTGCCGAGGGTTCGCGCGGGCATCTGGGTCGTGCCCTGATCGAACGTTTCCGGCTGGATGCCGACAGCGATCCGCAGAGCTATGGCATTGGCATCAAGGAACTGTGGGAGGTCCGGCCGGAGCACTTTCGCCCCGGGCTGATCGTGCACACGGCCGGCTGGCCGCTCGACAACGCCACCTATGGCGGTGGCTTCATCTACCACTTCGGCGAGAACCGGGTGGCGGCGGGCTTCGTGGTCGGGCTCAATTACCAGAACCCGTACCTGTCACCGTTCGAGGAATTCCAGCGCTGGAAGACGCACCCTGCCCTGCGCGGTATGTTCGAGGGCGGCCGGCGGCTGGAATACGGCGCCCGGGCCATCACGGCAGGTGGGCTCAACGCCCTGCCGAAGCTGGTGTTTCCGGGTGGCTGCCTGGTGGGCTGCGATGCGGGCTTTCTGAACGCAGCGCGCATCAAGGGGACGCACACAGCCATCAAGAGCGGCATGCTGGCAGCCGGCGCCCTTGCCGATGCGCTGCAGGCAGGCCGCGCCCATGACGAGCTGTCGGCCTATCCGGAGGCCTTCCGGGCTTCGTGGCTGTACGGGGAACTCTGGAAAACGCGCAACTTCAAGGCCGCCATGGGCAAGGGACTGGTGATGGGCACGCTGCTGGTGGGACTGGACCAGACGGTGTTCCGCGGCCGGCTGCCGGTGACCCTGCACGTGAAGAAACCCGACCATCTCTACCTGAAACCGGCCAGCGAATGCCAGCCCATCGAATACCCGAGACCGGACGGCAAGCTGACCTTCGACCGCCTGTCATCGGTGTATCTCTCGGGGGTCAACCACGGGGAGCAGGAACCGGTGCACCTGCGGCTGAAGGACCCGAACGTGCCCACGGCCATCAACCTGCCCGAATATGCCGGCCCGGAGGCACGCTACTGCCCGGCCGCCGTGTACGAGTATGTGGAGCACGAGGATGGCTCGGGGCTGCGCCTGCAGATCAATGCACAGAACTGTGTGCACTGCAAGACCTGCGACATCAAGGATCCCACCCAGAACATCATCTGGACCCCGCCCGAGGGCGGCGGCGGGCCGGGCTACAGCAGCATGTAGCGTGTGAGGAAAGCTGGCGGCCCGTTTGTCACCGTGCAGGTCTACGCCATATGCTGACAGGGCGCCGTGCGCGGACAAGCCTGGCTACCCTGCATGACAGACAGTGCACGACCGGGACATGCAGCCGCACACGGCGCCTGCGGCCATATCCACGACCACAGCCATACCCACCGTCGGCCCCGGCAGCCGGATCGAAAAAAGCGCCCCGGAGGGCGCTTTTTTCTGTGGCGCACAGCGTTCTCGTGACGTGTTTCCCCGCCCTGCCATCAGGGCGGGCCTGATGGCGCACGCACGGCACACCGGCAGTGGCAGCCACCCGGCGGTGGGCTGCCCTGCCCGATGCGGCCGCGCACCGCCGTCAGTGACCGTCGTCGTCGCGCGGGGCCGGATCGGCCGTGCGGACGCTGACCGGGGCACGGCCGGCACCCGGCCGGCTGCCCTGGTTGTTGGCTTCGTTGACGACCAGGGTTCGCCCTTCCAGCAGTGAACCATTCAGGGCAGAGATGGCGGACTGTGCGCCATCCGCCGTGGTCATGGTGACGAACGCGAACCCGCGCGAGCGGCCGGTGTCGCGGTCTGAAATGATGCGGACACTCAGCACGTCACCATGGGCCGAAAACAGGTCGTTCAGCTGCTGGTCCGTGGTGCGCCACGGCAGGTTACCGACATAGATCTTGGTGGACATTTGACAGGTAAGACTTCCAGGAAAATGGACGAAACACGGTACGCGGCCGCCTGCCGCTCGCGCCTGGGCCAGCAGCAGGGGCAGCACAAACCCCCCTGGCCATGCAGGATCTGCCAGCGGCAGGCATCTGCAGGCGGGGTGGGCCATGACGAGAACGAGCGAGAACAGCCGTCCGTGCTTACGAACGGTAGAGAGCCAGCGCAAGGGACGATGGCAATCTCTGGAAGAGAGAGAACCATTTCGCTGCGAGAAACGGGATCTGCCCGGCCCGGGACTCGCGCTGCCGCAGGCGCCCCGGACGGGAACATCCGCACCGGACAGCACGGGACCGGAGAGAGAACCGCAGCCGTCGGATCAGGAACCCGGGCGGCACGATATGCAACGAAATGGCGGCAACGCAATGAGGAGGTTGCGCCGTCGGACTGCCTGAATGTACACCAGACTTGCACGCAAATAAGACAGAAAGCGCGCGCGACCGATTCCGCATTGCCACAATATGGGATTGTAACTTTTTTTGCGTACCGGAGCTTGAATCCCCTTCCGGACGCGTCATGGCGCTGTCCGGCACCTGCCAGGCACATGACACGCAGCTCATGACACGCCCGGGATGCCCCCGTGGTGCACTGCGACTTGCCAAGCGGTCGATACTGGACAAGAATACAGATGACCCGCACTCATGGATTCGCCTATGCGCCCCCTCACCCCCCGGCAGCGCGAAGTGCTCCTGCAGATCCAGCTGCACCTCGAACAGACCGGTTTTCCGCCCACCCGCGCCGAAATTGCCGACGCCCTGGGCTTTCGCTCCGTCAACGCCGCCGAAGACCATCTCAAGGCCCTGGTCCGCAAGGGCATGATCGAAACCTGTGCCGGCATGTCGCGCGGCATCCGCCTGCTGCCGCCCGCCGAGGCCGAGCTGCGGGCAGCCGGGCACGACGGCCCGTTCCCGGGTACGGGCACAGCGACCAGCGCCGGAGCCGTGACAGACGTGCTGCTGCCCGTGAATGGCCGGGCGGCCGATCCCGGTGCCTGGCGCACGGCCCATACGGTGGGCGCTGCCGGCGGCAACTGGAACGACCCGCCACCGGGCGTGCCGGCACTGCGTGGCCGCCCGCCCGTGGGCGCCTCCACCCGGTCGCGTTCCCGGGCACCGGCCGCCCCACGCGCAGGCACCCAGCGCACGGGCGCCGGCATGGCAACGGCGCCGCAGGCCGATGTGCCCGGTGTTTCGCTGCCCCTCATCGGCCGGGTGGCGGCCGGGCGGCCGCTGCTGGCCGTGGAGCACGTGGAGGCCGTCTACAGCCTGGATGCCAGCCTGTTCGAGCGCCGGCCCGACTATCTGCTGCGGGTGCAGGGCGACAGCATGCGCGACGCCGGCATGCTCGACGGCGACCTGCTGGCCGTCAAGGCAACCACCGACGCCCACAACGGGCAGATCGTCGTGGCCCGGCTGGGCAACGACGTGACGGTCAAGCGCCTGCAGCGCGACGAGCGTCACCGCACTCTGGCCCTGCTGCCCGAAAACCCGGCCTATCAGCCCATCACGGTCGATCCGGCGGTGGAAGAGTTCCAGATCGAGGGTATCGGCGTGGGGCTCATCCGGCAGCGGCCGTCACGGCTGTAGCAACAGGCCGGGCACTCAGGCGTCCGGTGTGGCCGGCAGCAGGCGGGCATTCAGCGTATAGGTGCCGGTGATGCTGGCCGAGCCCAGGCTGTGACGGGCAATGAGATCCTGCACCTGACGGCCGTCGAAACGCCCCTCCAGCGGCAGGCGGTCGACATCCAGCGCATGCACGATGAACTCGTAGCGGTGCACCAGCGCATCGTTCCATGGCGGGCAGGCGCCATCGTAGCCGTAGTAGTCGCCACTCATGTCGTGGTCGGTGGCAAACCACTGGGTGTAGTCGTTCACCCCCTGGCGGCTGCCATCGGGCAGCTCGGGACCGGGCTTGCCGCGCGGCGAGACCTGGCTGGAATAGGCCCCCTCCTCCAGCGCCCGGCGTCCAGCCGGCAGATCGACCAGGATCCAGTGATAGAAATCGGCCCGTGGCAGCTCGGCCGGTACCTCGCGGTCGGGGTGATTGACATCGTCGGGCTTCGACGGCGCGTCATGGTCGACGCACAGGATGGCAAACGACCGGGTGCCCTCGGGCACTTCGTCCCAGGCCAGGTGCGGATTGCGGTTGTCGGCCAGCGCCACCCGGGTGGCAGGATCCGGCCGGGCAAAGGCCAGCTTCCCGGGCAGGGGCTGACCGGCTGCAAAGGAATCACTGCGCAGTTTCATCGGTGTCATCTCCTTTCATCGGTGCCATTCTCCCGGAGCGCGTCATGGACCTGTCTGCCGGCACGCGGATCGAAAAACAGACCCATCGGACGCGCTGGCGCCATGGCAACGCCGGCTGATTGCGCGCCGACGGGGGCAATTTGAACAAGTTTAGCATTCTGCCGCCCTCCGGTTTTCCCCGGCGCGGACAAAGGGGCCCGCAGTTGTTTAACATGACTGCACACTCACATTCCCTGGTTCGATTCTCTAGTTCGGGAGACACGTTCATGTCGGCAGACAACGTCATCATCTTTCGGGAACCCGCCACGGCAGACGGCCGGCGCATCGGCCACGCCACGCTGAATGCCCCGGCCTCGCTGAATGCCCTGTCGCTGGACATGGTCGAGCAGCTCAACCGCCAGATCAAGAGCTGGATCCGGGATCCGGACGTGGTGGCCATCGTGCTGGATGGCGCAGGTGAGCGCGCTTTCAGCGCCGGTGCTGATATTCGCGATCTCTACCATTCCATCCGCGAATACGGCAACCGGCCCAACCCCTATGCGCAGCATTTCTTCTTTACCGAGTATGCGCTGGACTATCGCATCCATACCTGTCCAAAGCCCCTGCTCTGCTGGGGGCATGGCATCGTGATGGGAGGCGGCGTGGGGCTGCTGGCGGGTGCCTCGCACCGGGTGGTGACGCCGCAGACGCGGATGGCCATGCCGGAGATCGGTATCGGGCTGTTTCCGGATGTGGGCGGCAGCTGGTTCCTGAACCGCTTTCCGGGGCGGGCCGGGCTGTTCGTGGGCCTGACCGCGGCGCCGATGAATGCCTCGGATGCGCTCTTTGCCGGCATGGCCGATTTCTGTCTGGACGACAGCTCGCGGCAGGCCGTGCTGGACGACATCCTGCGTCATCGCTGGGGTACCGACACGGCGGCAAACAAGGCACAGATGACCCGGCTGCTGGACGCCCACGAGAACGGGAACCAGGCCGAACGGGCCCCTTCGGCCCTGCGCCAGCACTTCGACCTGATCCGCAAGACCGTGGGCATGGCCAGCCTGAAGGACACGGCCGAGCGTCTGCTGGCGCTGCCGGTCCATGATGATCCGTGGCTGGCCACGGCCGTGGAGAATTTCCGCCGGGGCAGCCCCACCTCGGCCGCGCTGGCCTGGGAGCTGCAGCAGCGCTGCCGTCACCGCTCGCTGGCCGACGTGTTCCGCATCGAATACAACGTGGCCATCAGCTGCTGCGCGGCGCACGATTTTGCCGAGGGGGTACGGGCACTGCTGATCGACAAGGACAAAAAGCCCCAGTGGCAGCCGCCCACACTGGATGCGGTGGCATCGTCCTTCATCGAAAGCCACTTCCGCGACCACCACGACGGGACACACCCGCTGTCGGGCTGGCGCTGAGCACCAGACCAGCACCGGGCGGCGGGCTGGCGCGGAGATGGCGCCGGAAGCCGGGCAGGCGTCCGCCACTCCGGCGCAGACCGGGCGATTGCTTCGGAATCGGGTGCCCGGTCCGTGCTTGCGTGGCTCAGACTTGCTGTGCCTGTGGCAGATCGGGCAGCGGATCCTGGCCCATGTCCGGCATGCCGTCGAAGAAGTCGACCATGCCGGTTTCGAGCGAATACTCGGCACCCACCACCAGCAGCCCCTCGTGCTCGATCCAGTGTTCGAGAATGGGCGAGCCGTGACGCAGGTGATTGGCAGCGTTGCGGATGTTGGCGCGCACCGCCATTTTCTTGAGACGTTCCGGGTCGTGCGCCAGTTCGGTTTCGAGCAGGGGCTCGACCGACGGGCGGATGCGGTCGACCACGGCACGCAGGTTGGGCGAGCGGCCACGGGCCGGCAGTTTCAGCTCTTCCAGCGTGGCAGAGATGGCACCGCAGCCGGAATGCCCAAGCACCACCACCAGCCGGGTGCTGAAGCGTTCGACGGCAAATTCGACGCTGCCGATCTGGGACGGGGCGACGATGTTGCCGGCCACGCGGATGACGAACAGTTCCCCCAGCCCCTGGTCGAACACCAGCTCGCCGGGAACGCGGGAATCGGCACAGCCGAGCAGCACGGCAAAGGGTTGCTGCCCCATGATCAGCTGGGCCCGGCGTGCCTGGTTGGTGGCCAGCGCCACGCCTCCCAGGCCGGCCACGAAACGCCGGTTGCCGTCTTGCAGGATTCTGAGAGCTTCGATGGCAGAAATCATGGTGTGGCAGAAACAGCAATGGATCTGCCGATATTAACCCATTCTGCAGGAAGGGATTAGCGCGGGTCAGGGACGCAGCGACGGTGCCGGACCGGCACCTGCCATGCGCAGCACACCATTGCGGCGGGCCAGCACCGAGGCGCCACCGGCCGCGGCAATGAAGTCGTAGCCCTGGGCCACGCGGGTGGGCTTGAGCTGGTCGTCGAGTTTCGTGTCGGCCAGCTGGCCGAAGCCGTTGCTGCCCCAGGCCCAGACACTGCCGTCACGCTTGAGCGCCACGGTATGGGCCCCCCCCGCGGCCACCGAGGTGAAGCCCGTGCCGATCTGCACCGGCGACAGGCGGTCTTCACGGGTACCGTCACCCAGCTGGCCCAGCAGGTTGCTGCCCCAGGCCCACAGCGTGCCATCGCGACGGATGGCAAAGGACTGGGCGGTGGCGGCCGTGACCTTGCTGAAGTTCTCGCCGATCTGCACCGGGCGTGACTGGTCCTTTTCATCGCCCGTGCCCAGCCGGCCACCCTCGCCGCGGCCCCAGGCCCACAGGCGACCCTTGCGGTCGATGGCCATCGAGTAGCCGGCACCAGCGGCCACGCTGGCAAAGCCCTGGCCGATCGGCGTCGGGGTGGTGACCACCTCCTGCGCGCCATTGCCCACTTCGCCCCAGCGATTCTCGCCCCAGGCCAGCAGCGTACCATCGCGGCGCACGGCCAGGCTGTGGCGGTCACCGGCGGCAATGGCCACGATATCGCGTGCTATCCAGATGGGGCGATCCTGCGGGGCGTGGCTGGTCTGGCCATTGCCCAGCTGGCCGTAGCGGTCGTCACCCCAGACCCAGAGGTTGCCATGACGGTCGAGGGCCAGCGCGTGCGAGCCACCGGCGGCCACGGCCTGATATTCACGGCCGGGCAGCGGCAGGAAATCGGCCACCACGGTCTGGGCAATGCCCACGCCCAGCTGGCCGCGGGTGTTGAGGCCGCGCGCCCACAGGCGACCGTCGGCACCCAGCACCAGCGTGAAGTCACGGGCCTGGGCCACGCCGGCCACCTCGCCGAGCAGGCCGGTGGGTACCTCGCGCAGCGGTTCGGCGTCGATGCGCGCCGTGACCGCCGGCTGCGGCGAGGAACTGACGGCGGTGAGCGGCGTCGTCAGCGCCAGCCGCACCCCATTGCCCAGCGCAATTGCGCCGAGCAGCGCGGTCACGGCCAGACCGCTGTATACCCCTGTGGCCAGCACACGCTGAGTTTTTGCCGCCAGCAACGCCATTGTCCTGCTCCCTGTTCGAATCCCGATGTGTTGGAAGCAGCATTGTGGGTGGCGGCATGAAAGACGCCGCCGGTGCACCGGATGCAGCCCGTTCCAGCGGCGGTACTGGCCAGCCGGCCGGCGTTGGGCGTGCCCGGACAGCGACGGCGCATGGCACGGAAAAACAACAATGGAGGGGGGTGGCAGCCGTGGAGCGGCTGGCGTAACTGACATGGCTGGCGTGGTTGGCGCAGCCAGTGTGATTGGCGTAGCTGGTGTGATCGGCGCAGCTGGCGTGATTGACGCAGCTGGCGCGCTTGGCCCTGCGGTGCACTTCCGGGCAGCTGGGACGCAACCGCAGTGCGTGACTGCGGTGCGTGGCTGTAGTGCACTGTTGACGGGTCGCCTTACTGCGCGCCCAGCTGTTTGACGAGGTCTTCGTAGCCGCCGCGGTTCTCGACGTGGGTGTAGCCTTCGGCCGTCAGGGCCTGACGGGCCCGCTCGGCACGCCGTCCGCTCTTGCAGTAGAGCATCACCGGGGTGTTCTTGTCGGGGGCCACGGTGTGGATCTGGCTGACGATGTCCTCGACCGGAATGTTGTGGGCACCTTCGAGGTGACCGGCCTGGTACTCGGCCGGCGTACGCACGTCGACCCAGACGGCCTTCGCCTCGGTGGCGGCCGGCGACTGTACGGCCCCCTGGGCAGAAGCTGCGGCATGCTCATGGCCGGTCGGGGCGGAGGCATCGGTACTGCCGGCCTGGGCGGCGCAGGCGGTGAGGAACGCGGCCGCAGCGCAGGCGGTCAGCAGGCGGGAGGGAGCACGGGAAAGAATCGGCATGAGGTTTTCCTTGAAAGAAGACGCCGGCCATCACCCGCAGGCCAAGGCCCCGGAAACTGACGCCCGGGCGGCGTCGCCCGGCGGCGGCAGCCATTGCCAGGCGGACGACAGGAGCAGGCTGGCAGCAGCAGGCACCACCAGCCCGTCAGCGGGTGGCCGGCGTTGGCCATGGTACAGCCTTTGTGCCAGCCGGAACCCGGGTTGTGGGCCACACCCTACGTATCCTGAACATGACATTGCCCCACGCAATGCAGCCCCCGCGCGCGGGGCAAGGGAGCCAAAACGCTCGCAGACTGTTGCAGAGGCTCCCAGGCGCTCAGGACACCACGTGGGCCAGCCCGCGGGCCAGATCGGCGCAGATATCGTCAGGCGATTCGAGCCCGATGGCCATGCGCAGCTGCCCCTCGCCGATACCGGCGGCCGCCTTGGCTTCGGGGCTCATTCGGGCGTGCGTCGTACTGCCCGGATGGGTGATGGTGGTCTTCACGTCTCCGAGGTTGGCCGTGACGGAAATGACGCGACAGCCGTTGACCACGGCCCAGGCATGCTGGCGCGCCACCTCGGGCGTATCGCCCTGGACCTCGAAGGCCAGCACCGGGCCGAAGCCACTCTGCTGCGACACGGCCAGTGCATGCTGCGGATGGCTTTCCAGACCGGGGTAGAAGACGCGCTTCACGCCCGGCTGGGCTTCCAGCCAGCGGGCCACGGCCAGGGCGTTGTCGGACTGGGCACGCATGCGCACCGGCAGCGTCTGCAGGCCACCCAGCAGGATCCAGGCGTTGAAGGCCGACAGTGCCGGGCCGGTGTGGCGCAGCACGGGCTCCAGTTTTTCCTTCATGTAGGGGTTGGAGCCCAGCACGGCGCCCCCCATCACGCGTCCCTGGCCATCGAGGTACTTGGTGGCCGAGTGCACGACGATGTCCGCCCCCAGCTTCAGCGGCTGCTGCAGGGCCGGGGTGCAGAAAGTGTTGTCCACCACCAGCAGGATGCCGCGGTCGTGGGCCAGCCTGGCCAGCGCGCGGATGTCGGCGATCTCGGTGGAGGGGTTGGCCGGGCTTTCGACGAACAGGAAGCGGGTTTCGGGCCGGATGGCGGCCTCCCACGCAGCCAGGTCGTCGATCTTCACATAGGTGGTGCTGACGTCGTAGCGCTCGAACAGCCCCAGCACGCTGACGGTGGTACCAAATACGGCCTGCGAACAGACGATGTGGTCCCCCGCCCCGGTCAGGCTCATGATCACCGCATGGATGGCCGCCATGCCGGACGCAGCCGACATGCAGGATTCAGCCCCTTCCAGCGCAGCCAGCCGGTCCTGGAAGACCCGCACGGTGGGATTGCGAAAGCGCGAATAGATGAAGCCATCGACCTCGCCCGCAAACTTGGCCGCCGCATGGGCCGCATCGTCGTGCATGAAGCTGGAGCTGAGATAGATGGGCTCGGTGTGCTCGCCATAGGGGCCGGCGTCGTAGCCGGCACGGACCGCCAGCGTCTCGGGCTGCACGCCGGCCAGACGCACCTGCCAGGGAGCCCGGCCCGATGCAGCCACTGTCGCATCGCTGGCGGAAGGTGTCGTGCCTGAAACACCCGGGACCGTGTGGCCGGCGGATGTATCACCTGAAACAGCCGGTGCCGCGCGGCCGGCGGAGGATGTACCACCGGAAGCGACCGGTGCCGCATGGCCGGTGGCGGACGTTGCATGGGAAGCAGCCGCGGCAGCGGGCTTGCCGGAAGCGGAAGAATCTGCAGACATGATGAAAGCGTAAAAAACGAAGAAAAGAGGGTTCAGCGTGTGCAGGTTACTCCGGAAGCAAACAGCACGCCGCCGCCGATATGCGAAAAACGACTATCAGCACACCATGGAGCGTGTCATGAACACATTCCCCGACAACCTGGCCCGTCCCCGCTGCAAGCCTGATGGGCCAACCCACCTCACCCCGCCCGGCTGCGGCTGGCCTCCAGCGCAGCCAGCCATTCGGGCGTGACATCCCCGGTGCAGTACTGGCCGTCGAAGCAGGAAGCCTCGAACTGGCGGGCGTGGGTGCCGGCATCCAGCACGGCCTGTTTCATGGCGTCGATCGACTGGTAGACCAACGCGTCGGCACCGATGGCCTCGCGGATCTGCTCGTCGTCGCGCTCGTGGGCGATCAGCTCGCTGCGCGTGGGCATGTCGATGCCGTACACGTTGGGAAAACGCACCGGGGGCGCGGCCGAAGCGAAGAACACCTTGTTGGCACCGGCCTCGCGGGCCATCTGCACGATCTCGCGCGAGGTGGTGCCACGCACGATGGAATCGTCCACCAGCAGCACGTTCTTGCCCCGAAACTCGATGCTCATGGCGTTGAGCTTCTGGCGCACCGATTTGCGGCGTACCGACTGGCCGGGCATGATGAAGGTGCGGCCGACGTAGCGGTTCTTGATGAAGCCCTCGCGGTAGTTCAGGCCCAGCCGGCTGGCCAGCTGCATGGCCGAGGGGCGCGAGGTCTCGGGGATGGGAATGACCACATCGATGTCGCCGGCCTGCATCTGCCGGGCCACCGTTTCGGCCAGGTTCTCGCCCAGCTTCAGACGCACGTCGTACACCGAGGCGCCATCGATGACCGAGTCGGGACGCGCAAAGTAGACGTACTCGAAGATGCAGGGCGTGAGCGGGCCGGCCTGTTCATACAGGCGGCTGTGGAAGTTGCCGTCCATGTCGATGAACACGGCCTCACCGGGCGCCAGATCACGCACCAGCCGAAACCCCATGCCCTCCAGCGCCACCGATTCGGAGGCGATCAGATATTCGGTCTGGCCATTCGGTGCCTCGGCCACGCCATAGCAGAGCGGCCGGATGCCCATGGGATCACGGAAGGCCAGCAGGCCGTAGCCGGAGATCTCGGCCACGCAGGCATAGGCGCCGCGCACCCGACGATGCAGGGTGGCCACGGCCCGGAAGATGGTGTCCGGGTCGAGCGACACACCGCGGGCCTCGTTGTCCAGCTCGTGTGCCAGCACGTTGAGCAGCACTTCCGAGTCGGAATCGGTGTTGATGTGGCGACGGTCGCGCTGGAACAGCTCCTGCTTGAGCTGTTCGGTGTTGGTGAGGTTGCCGTTGTGGGCAAAGGTGATGCCGAATGGCGCATTCACATAGAAGGGCTGGGCCTCCTCCGAACAGACGGCCGATCCGGCCGTGGGGTAGCGCACATGGCCGATGCCGGTGTTGCCCGGGAGCGCCCGCATGTTGCGGGTACGAAAGACATCGCGCACCAGGCCACTGTCCTTGTGCACCGCAAAGTTGCGGCCACTGCAGGTGGCAATGCCGGCAGCATCCTGCCCCCGGTGCTGCAGCAGCAGCAGTCCGTCATACAACAGCTGATTGGCGGGCGACTGCCCCGCCAGACCCAGAACTCCGCACATATCGGTCCCCACCTCGATGCAGAAAGGAACGGCTCGACCATTCGCACGGCCGGCAGGGCTGCCGCCATCCACCCTGCCCGGCTGAAAACTGCTGGCAGCGGGTGCTGGCGCCACCCCTGCCGGAATCTGCGGGGAGCGCCGTCAGGCCCCGCGGGCCCCCTGCGCATTCTGCGCCAGGAACTGGAAGCCTACGGCCGAGAGCGCATCCAGCAGCGGCCTGGCGTGCGCCTTCTGCCAGGAGAGCCCCGGGGGCGCCACCCCCTGGTTGATGGCAATGGTGGCGGCCATGGCCAGCACCATGACGATCACCGCGGCGCGGGCAGCCCCCAGGACCGCCCCGAAGAAGCGGTCCAGCCCGCCCAGGCCGATGGCACGCATCGCCCGGCTGACCATGAAGCCCGCCCACTTGCAGAGAATGAACAGCACGAGGAACACCAGCACCTCGAGCACCACCGGCGGCATGCTGATGCCGGCCACCCAGGGCCGGAGCGCACCGGCCACCAGACCGGTGAACAGGAAGGCGATCACCCAGGCGGCCAGCCCGAATGCCGTGCGGATGAAGCCACGCCACAGGCCCAGGGCGATGGACAGGAGGGCCACCACGCCGATGGTCCAGTCCCAGAGGGTCGCGTCGGCAAACCAGGTGGACATGGGATGTTCTGCTCCGGGAGGAATGACGGGAAATGGAATGACGAAATGACTAGAGTGCGATCAGCGCGGCGGTCACGCCGGCCTGCTTCAGGGCCTGCTGGGCCCGCTCGGCATCCTCGCGGGAGCCGAAGGGGCCGACACGTACCCGGATCCAGTCGGCATTGCCGGACTTGACGGTTTCCTGATAGGCGGTGAAGCCTGCCCGGCTGACACGGTCGACGGCGGCACGGGCGCTCTTCACATTGCTGTAGGCCCCCACCTGCACGAGGAAGCGGCGCTGCTGCTGGGCGGGCGGCGTCTTGCCCCCCTTGGCCGGGGCATCCACCTGGTCGATCAGGCGGGCCAGCACATCAGGCCGGTCGGCCGGCGCAGACTGGCGGGCCTGGGCCATCGGCAGCGGTTTGGGCAGCGGCTGTGCGCCACCAGAATGTGTTGCAGCAGCGCCCGGCTGGCCGGCTGGTGCAGCGGCAGCGCCGGGCTGCCCCCTGCGGGCAGCGGCGGCCTGCGCCTCGGCTGCCCGGCCAGCCGCATGGCGGGCCTCCGCAGCCTGGCGGGCCGCGGCCGCGGTGCGGGAAGCATCCGGCGTCTGGCCGGTGGCGGCGTCCATCCCCTCGCCACCGGCAGCCTCGTCGGCGCCCAGTCCGGGCAGGCGGGCGCCCGGCAGGTCACCGGGTGCCTGCGGCATGGCCTGGGAAGAGCCTCGGGCGGCGGCCCCCTCGTCGACCATCACCACCTGATCCGGCATGCTCATGGTGTCGCCGGTTTGCGGTGGCGTGACCCACGGACGGTCGGCCCGGGTGGTTTCGGTGGCGTTTTCCACCGTCATGGGCAGTGAACGCAGGCCGGTGCGGGGTTCGGACTCCAGCAGCATCGGCACGACGATGGCGGCCAGCAGACACAGCGCAATGGCACCCACCAGCCGCTGGCGGGCCTTTTTCTTCTCGGGAAGCAGCGGATCGGCAGCGGCGTCGGAGCCGGTACGGGATTTCGGACGCGACATCAGTGTGGGCGGGAGATTTCCTGGGTGGCGTCGTGAAACGCCTGCGGCGGTTCCTGAAGTTGCTCCCTGACCGCCGGCAGGGCCTGCGCAACGGTAACGAACGAGCCAAAGACGAGGATTCTATCATTCAGGTCAGCCTGCCTGCGCGCCAGACGCAAACCTTCGTCCGGCGTGGTACTGCACACCACAGTCCGGTTGATGCCCTTTTTCGGATCCTTCAGGTCGGTGATGCCCGCAGCATGCAGACAGTCTTCGAGCATCTGCGCACTGGCGCCCCGCGGCCCCGGCAGATCGCAGCAGATCCAGTGATCGACATGGTTGCGCAGGTGGGCGATCACGCCGTCGATGTCCTTGTCGGCCATCATGCCGAACACGGCGTACGTTTCGGGGTGATAGGCCATGTTGCCCAGGTTGGCCACCAGATGGCCGGCCGCATGCGGGTTGTGCCCCACGTCCAGAATGATGGTCGGCTGGCCCGGCATGACCTGGAAGCGCCCGGGAATGTCCACCAGCGCCAGACCACGACGGATGTCCTGCGCCCCCACCGGCAGCTGCGGGCGCACCGCCTGCAGGGCCGCCAGCGCCCCGGAGGCATTGAGCAGCTGGTTCATCCCGCGCAGCGCCGGATAGGCCAGGCCGCTGCGCCGTGCCCCGCGCCCGCTCCACGACCACTGCTGCCGGTCGCCCGCATAGTTGTAGTCGCGCCCGAGCAGCCACAGGTCGGCACCGATGGTTTCGGCGTGCCTGATCAGGCTTTTCGGGGGGTGCGGATCGCTGCAGATGGCCGGCTTGCCGGCACGAAAAATATGGGCCTTCTCCAGCCCGATGGCCTCGCGGTTGTCACCCAGCCAGTCGGCGTGATCGATATCGACACTGGTGACGATGGCGCAGTCGGCATCGACCAGATTGACCGCGTCCAGCCGTCCACCCAGGCCGATCTCCATCACCAGCGCATCCAGTAGCTGTCCGGAAAACGCCAGCAGCATCACCAGCGTGGTGAACTCGAAGTACGACAGCGAGACATCACCGCGCGCCAGCTCCACCCGCTCGAACAGCGGCAGCAGCGCCTCGTCGGACAGCTCCTCGCCATTGATGCGGATGCGCTCGTTGAAGCGGATCAGGTGCGGCGAGGTGTGGCAGCCCACCCGGTAGCCGGCCGCCAGCAGGATGGCTTCGAGCATGGCGCAGGTCGAACCCTTGCCGTTCGTGCCCCCCACGACGAACTTGACCCCGGGCAGTGAGACACCGAGCCGCCGCCAGACCTGCCCCACCCGTTCGAGCCCCAGATCGATGGGGCGCACATGGCGGGTTTCGAGCAGCGAAAGCCAGGCATCCAGGGTGGTGGGCAGCGTGAAGGCAGGCATGGTCAGGATCGAACAGAGGACTTTCGGGCAGGAAACAGGCTCAGGCCGGCACCTCGGCCGCTGCCGCCCCGGCATCCGGCGTCAGCGCATCGGCCGGCGTCTCACGCACCAGCGCCGGCCGCTTCTGCAGCAGCGCCGCCAGGTCGGAGAGTGTCTCGCGCATGTCCTTGCGATGCACGATCATGTCGATGGCGCCCTTCTGCAGCAGAAACTCGGCCCGCTGGAAGCCCTCGGGCAGCTTTTCGCGCACCGTCTGCTCGATCACGCGCGGGCCGGCAAAGCCCACCAGCGCGTTGGGTTCGGCAATCACCACATCACCCAGGAAAGCAAAGCTGGCCGACACACCGCCCATGGTCGGGTCGGTCAGCACCGAGAAGTACGGCAGCCGCTCCGAGCCCAGCCGGCTCAGCGCCGCCGTGGTCTTGGCCATCTGCATCAGGGACAGCAGGCCCTCCTGCATGCGCGCCCCGCCCGAGGCCGCAATGGAGATGAACGGGCAACGCTTCTCGATGGCGCGCTCCACGCCCCGTTCGAAGCGCTCGCCCACCACTGAACCCATCGAGCCACCCATGAAGTCGAACTCGAAGCATGCCGCCACCACCGGCCGGC
The DNA here is from genome assembly GCF_003892345.1 of Lautropia dentalis. Taxonomy (GTDB): domain Bacteria; phylum Pseudomonadota; class Gammaproteobacteria; order Burkholderiales; family Burkholderiaceae_E; genus Lautropia; species Lautropia dentalis. The sequence goes on along the minus strand of NZ_RRUE01000001.1, from coordinate 919,228 downwards.
CTTCGATGGTGCCTTCCATCACCACCAGCGCATCGGTCTCACCGGAATTGCTGCTGGCCTGCGACAGGCGGTCGGTGTACTTCTTCGAGTCCTTGAACTTCAGCGCGTCCACCGGCCGGACCTCCTGACCCAGCTCCTGGCGGCCATCGGCGTCCAGCAGGCGCTCCAGCCGCAGCCGGGCCCGCAGCCGCATGTGATGGTCACACTTGGGGCAGACGTTGAGGTTCTTTTCCAGCTCGGTGGAGTACAGCACCGCATCGCACGCGGGGCACTTGACCCACAGTCCCTCCGGCACCTGCTTGGCGCGCGACGAACTGTTGGAGCGCTTCAGGCCCGGGGGCAGGATCTTGTCAAGCCAGCTCATGGATTCTGCTTCCTGTTGGTTGGCAGTAGGGATAGGAAGATGCCGCCCCGTGCCGGAACAGCATGGGCGGCATGATAAAACAGAATCGGGGCCAGCTTCAGGGGATGTGGTGGGCGTGTTCTTCCCTGCAAAACCCCTTTGGGCGTGCAGGACAAGGCGGTGGGGCCGCAGGATCCTCGATGGCCTCGAACAGTCAGGACGCCCAAAGGGGAATTCCCTTCGGGCCGACTCCGGCATGACCTGCCGGCGAGGCTCCGGGACAACGTTCTGGCACTGCGGCCCGAACGGCATGCCAACCCCGCCCCGCGCCGGACGGACCCCGCCGGTAGCCCGTCAGGCCGACGCTGCCTTGCGCGGCGGCACGGCATCGATGGCCTGGCGCACCCCGGCCAGCCACGCCTGCGCCCGCTGCGGCGCACCGGCCGGCTCGCCGGTTTCCAGCACCTCGATCAGCCGGCTGCCGATCACCACCGCATCGGCAAAGGCCGCCACACGCGCGGCCGTGGCGGCATCCTTGATGCCGAAGCCCACGCCCACCGGCAGGCGAACCGCCTCGCGGATGGCCGGCAGCGCCCGCGCCACCGCATCGGTATCGAGATGGCCGGCGCCGGTCACGCCCTTGAGCGACACATAATAGACATAGCCACTGGCGATCTCGCCCACCAGCCGGTAACGCGCCGGCGTGGACGTGGGCGCCAGCAGATAGATCAGGTCGATCCGGTGACGCCGCAGCGCCGCCGCGTAGTCCTGCGCCTCTTCGGGCGGGCAGTCCACCACCAGCACGCCATCCACCCCGGCCTGGGCCGCAGCATCGGCAAAGCGCTGCAGGCCCATGGCCTCGATGGGGTTGCAGTAACCCATCAGCACGATGGGGGTATGCGCATTCTCGCGACGGAACTCGGTCACCAGGGCCAGCACCTTCGCCAGGCTCATGCCGGCGGCCAGCGCCTGGTCATTGGCGCGCTGGATGGTGGGGCCGTCGGCCGCCGGGTCGGAGAACGGCACGCCCAGTTCGATGATGTCGGCACCACCCGCCACCAGCGCCCGCAGCACGTCCAGCGACAGGTCCGGCTGCGGAAAGCCGGCCGTCACATAGGGGACCAGCGCAGCCCGGCCGGCCTTCGCCCGTTCGGCCAGGACGGCTGCGATGCGAGGTGAACCATTCTGCCCGGCAACGGCTTCCGGCGTGTGCTGTCCGTTGTTGCGTGTATCTGTCATGGCGCTCACCCCCACTGCTGGCCGCTCTGCTGGGCCACCGTGTGCATGTCCTTGTCACCCCGGCCCGACAGGTTGACGAGGATGATCTGGTCCTTGCCCATGGTGGGCGCCAGGCGTACGGCCTCGGCCAGCGCGTGGCTGGATTCGAGCGCCGGGATGATGCCCTCGATGTGGCAGCAGTCGTGAAACGCCTTCAGTGCCTGTTCATCGTCGATGGGCACATAGCGCGCCCGGCCGGTGTCCTTGAGCCAGGCATGCTCGGGCCCCACGCCCGGATAGTCCAGCCCGGCCGACACCGAGTGTGTCTCGATGACCTGGCCGTCGGCATCCTGCAGCACATAGGTGCGGTTGCCGTGCAGCACCCCCGGCACACCACGCTGCAGCGAGGCTGCGTGCCGGCCCGAATCGAGCCCGTGACCGGCCGCTTCCACCCCGACCAGCTGCACGTTTTCGTACGGGATGTAGGGATGGAAGATGCCGATGGCATTGGAGCCACCGCCCACGGCGGCGATCACCACGTCCGGCTGGCGGCCGGCGTACTCGGGCATCTGCGTCAGGCACTCCTGGCCGATCACGGCCTGGAAGTCGCGCACCATCATCGGGTACGGATGCGGGCCGGCCACGGTGCCGATGATGTAGAAGGTGTCATCGACATTCGTCACCCACACGCGCATGGCCTCGTTGAGCGCGTCCTTGAGCGTCTTCGAGCCCGACTCGACCTCCACCACCTTCGCCCCCAGCAGGTTCATCCGGTAGATGTTCTGACGCTGGCGGGCGGCATCGACGGAGCCCATGTACACCGTGCAGTCCAGCCCGTAACGGGCCGCCACCGTGGCGGTGGCCACGCCGTGCTGGCCGGCACCGGTTTCGGCGATCAGCCGGGTCTTGCCCATGCGGCGGGCCACCAGGGCCTGGCCGATGGCGTTGTTGATCTTGTGTGCACCGGTATGGTTGAGATCTTCCCGCTTGAAGTAGATCTGCGCCCCGCCCAGCAGCTGCGACCAGCGCCTGGCGTGATAGACCGGGCTGGGCCGGCCCACGAAATGGGCCAGCTCGTCACGGAACTCGGCCTGGAAATCGGGGTCGTTGCGGAAGCGCTCATAGGCCTCGCGCAGCTCCGCCAGGGCGCTGATCAGCGTTTCGGACACGAACAGCCCGCCATAAGGGCCGAAGTGCCCCGCTTCATCGGGGAAATCGTAGGAAACCATCGTCATCGATCCACGTTCGGGAGAAATAGCCAGGTTCAGCCATCCAGGCGGGCCGCATCGGCCCGCAGAACGGCTTCCATGAAGTGTGCCATTCTAACGGCGTCCTTCTCCCTGGCATCTGCCCCCTGAATACCGCTGGAGACATCGACCCCCAGGGGGTGTATCCTGCGGATGGCTTCACCCACGTTGTCCGGTGTCAGCCCGCCCGCCAGAATGAAGCGCTCGTCGGGAGACACCAGCGAGGTGTAGGGACTGTCGGGTTCGTGACGGGCGCGCACCAGCTCCATGCTGTCGAGCACCGCCCAGTCGAAGGCCGCCCCACTGCCCCCGAAACCCGGCCCGGCACTGTCCAGCAGGCAGCTCTCGGCCCCCGAAGCGACCATCAGCGCATGGGCCAGCATCACCGGGTCGGCCGGCACGCGACCGCGCTCCAGCAGGGCATTCCAGTCGGCCCATGAGCCCGCGCCGGTGTATGGGACGACCTGTTCGCCCACGACGTCCTGCACGCGGGAAGATGCCCGCAGTTCTTCGGGTGTGCCGCCCACCCGCAGTGCCTTCCAGTACGGAATGCGCCGCGCCCGCAGCGGGCGGAGATCGTCCGGGGTCTCGTCCCCGTGGGCCTGAACGACGTCCAGCCCCACCTGATCGACGGTGGCGATCACCTCATCCATGGGTGCGTTGACGAAGAGCCCCACGGCGCGGACCCAGGAGGGCAGCCGGCGGCGCAGACGGGCAGCCTCTTCCGGCTCGACATACCGTTTGCTGGGGCCGTAGAAGACGAAGCCGATGGCATCGACACCGAGGGCGACGGCGGTATCGATGTCCTGCCTGCGGACGAGGCCGCAGAATTTAACGCGGGTGCGGAGGGGCATGGTTGGTATGGGGCGATGCGCGGGAGAGATGGAGCTATGGTAGCGGGTCTGGGGCGCAATTCATGGAAGACGGCTTTGTTGAGGGCCCCGAACTGCGAGATGCTTCTTTCGCTCCACACTGGCGCGAACGGCCATTGCACTTCGTTGGTACGGTTCACCCGCGACTGCGTGAAGTTGCGAAAGAAGCATTCCTCCGCCGGGGTTTCGGTTCGCGAAAGACGACTTCGAGAGGGGCGCCGTCCGGAGCGGGAATCTCCTGCGGCTCAGCGTTCAATGAAGGTTTGTTGCCCACGACCTTCGTCGTGGTCAACAAACCTTCATGCCTGTAGAGCGTGTCATGGACTCGTTCGTCCCCGCGCTGGCTTCGAATCCGTGTGCTGACAAGGCGCACTGCGCAGGCAAGGCTGGCCGCCTTGCCAAGCAGGGCAACGCCGGCAGCGCACGGATTCGGAGCCAGCCCGGAGGGAAACCCCCTTTGGGCGCGCATGACTGCGTTGGCAGCGCCTTGAAGCCATTAAGGATTCTGCGGCCCTGCCGCCTTGTCCTGCACGCCCAAAGGGGGTTTCGCGGGGACGAACGAGCCCATGACACGCTCTCGCACTTCCCGACAACCGGGCTGCGCCCGCCCGTCAGGAAGTGTTCACGGCTACCACGAAATCGCCGCAGGAGGCTCTCCCTCCGGACGGCGCTTCACAGGTTCGCGCGTTACGGCTCCGAACAGAGAAAAGGTGAACTACCGGCAAAACGCGTTTTACCCCCACTCAGGTGCGGCGCACTCAGACCAGCCCGGCCAGGGACAGGGGTTCGTCACCCCGGCCCGGGAAGGACCACGGGGCCTCGTAGCGTACGGAGGCCAGGTACAGACCGCCGGCTGCGAAGGTGGGCGCGCCGGCCGAACGGGAACGGGCAGCCAGCACCTCGGCCAGCCAGGAGACCGAACGGCGGCCATCACCCACGTAGACCAGCGAGCCCACGAGGTTGCGCACCATGTGGTGCAGGAAGGCATTGGCCGTCAGGCGCATCAGGATGAAGCCGCCATGACGCTCGATGGTCCAGTCTTCCAGCGTGCGGACCGGGGTGGCTGCCTGGCATTCGGCCGCCCGGAAGCTGCTGAAATCGTGCGTGCCCAGCAAGGCGCAGGCCGCCTCCTGCATGCGCGCCACATCCAGCGGGCGATGCGTCCACCCGGCCCGCCCCTGCCACAGCGGCGGCGCCACCGGGCTGTCGATCAGCACATACCAGTAGGTGCGCGCCCGCGCCGAGAAACGCGCATCGAAATCGGCATCGGCCGGAATGGGTACGGCCCAGCGCACCGCCACCGTATCGGGCAGGTGCGCATTGGCCCCCCGCACCCATGCCGTCGGTGGCCGTGCCACCGGCGAGGAAAACTCGATGATCTGTTCGAGCGCGTGCACCCCCGTATCGGTGCGCCCCGCACATCGCACCTCGATGGCCTGCCCCGCAATGGCCGACAGTGCACGCTCCACCGTCGTCTGGATGGATGGTGCCAGCCCAGGCTGCAGCGGCTGCTTCTGCCAGCCACAGAACCCCCGACCGTCATACGACACGCCGCACACCCAGCGGTGACGCGCCTCCCTGTCTCCATCCTGCAAGGACAGCTCCGCATGCGCATTCTCCCGGAACGGAACGGCCCTCACTCCGTCCCCGGGCGGTGCCATGGACACGGGCGCAACGGCAGACACATTGGCAGTCACATTGCAAGGATCATCAGCCTGACTCATGGCTTCGGATGATACCGAACCCCGCCCATCTTCCTCATGAGATCAGCCCGGACAGGCGAAAGGATCTGTCGCACCATCGCACATCAGCGGCCTCCGTATCGAAGCCGCAATGTCCAAACCTGCGAAGCACCGTCCGGCGCGTGTGCCTCCTGCGGTGATTTCGTGGTAGCCGTGAACACTTCCTGACGGGCGGGCGCAGCCCGGTTGTCGGGAAGTGTTGCAGGCATGAAGGTTTGTTGACCACGACGCAGGTCGTGGGCAACAAAACTTCATTGAACGTATGAACCGCAGGAGGTACACGCGCCGGACGGTGCCCCCTCGAAGCCGTCTTCCGTGAACCGAAGCCGTTTTCCGTGAACAGAAAGCCTTCCTCCCCCCAAAACGAAACCGGCCCGGGCATCCTTCACGGACCCCCGGGCCAGTCATTCGGGCACCACCCTCACCCCGCAGGGTGAGGGCCTCTCACCAGCCAATCACAGATCGGCCAGCAGATCCCGTGCACGCTGCTGCTGCGAAGCGTCACCGCCCTGCAGCACCTCTTCCAGCAGCTCGCGCGCCCCTTCCTTGTCACCGATCTCGACATAGGCCGAGGCCAGATCCAGCTTCGAGGCCATTTCCTGCCACTGGCTGGAGGCCGCACCGCTCATCGTGATCGGACCCGAGATCGTCGACGGCGACAGATCCAGACCGATCGAACCCAGATCGGAGGCACTCTGCGTATGGTCGCCCATGTCCAGCGACTCGGTGATCGTCGTGTCGATGTTCAGATCGGTCACCGTGCTCGGGCCATCGTCCATGTCCAGCGGCGCATCCAGATCCAGCGACGGCAGCTCCACACTCGGCATGGCCGACAGTGGGCCCGAACGGGTCGACTGGAAGGTGGCCGGCTGGGCCTCGGCATGCGCCGGTTCCTCGTGCGCCTGGGCCGTTGCGGCGCCCTCGAACTGCAGGCCGTTGTCCTGTTCGGCCGGCTGCGCAGCCTCGGCTTCCTGGGCGGCCGGCTCGGCCACGGCGGCGGCACCTGCCACACCGGCGGCGGCCGCGGCTGCCATGCCGGCCATGCCCGCATCCGATCCAACCGTCGTGTGCGAAGCTGCGGCCGACGAACCGTCACCGTACAGCGGATTGTCCGGATCCAGCGCAGCACCCATGCTGGTCACACGCGACCATTCCTCGTTCAGGCCACCGGTCATGTCGTGCATTTCGCGCGCCATCTGGCTGAACGCCACGGTGTCCTTGCGGCTGGAGAAGATTTCCAGCAGCTTCAGGCGAATGGCCTGGCGCTCGGGCTGGCGTTTCAGCGCCTCGCGCAGGATTTCCTCGGCCTGGGTCTCGCGGCCGTAGGCGATGTACACCTCGGCCTCGGCAATCGGATCGACCTCGGTCGGCGTGGCTTCGCTGATCGTGGTGATCTGCGTGCTGGCACCGGTCATGGTGTCGACGCTCTGGCCACCGGTGGTACCGAACAGCGAGTTGGCGGTGAACTCGTCGGCGCTGATGCTGTCGGAGAAGCCGTCATCCTCGCGGCGGCGGCGACGCATCATCCAGAAGCCCAGACCGGCCACCACGGCAGCCACGCCCAGACCCGGCAGCAGCATCGAGTTCTGCGACAGGCCGTCGATGAAGCTGCCCTCGCCTTCGCGCTCGCCCTCGTTGACCGGAGCGGGCTTGGGCATGTTCTCGCCATGCTTCTCGGTGTCGGCCGCGCCGGTCACCCGTTCGACCTCGGCCTTGGCATCGGCAGCAGCCTTCTCGGCAGCCGATTTCTCATCACCGCCAGCCTGCTGGTCCTTGCCATCGGCAATGGCCTTGGCGTCAGCCGTGGCTTTCTCGGCTGCGGCCTTGTCGGCAGCAGCCTTGTCAGCAGCAGCTTTCTCGGCGGCGGCTTTCTCGGCAGCAGCCTTGCCGGCGGCCTGTTTCTCTTCGGCAGCCTTCTTCTCGGCGGCCGCCTTGTCTTCGGCCGCTTTCTTCTCGGCCGCCAGTTTGTCGGAGGCGGCCTTGGCATCGGCTGCCAGCTTGTCGGCAGCAGCGCGGGTCTGGGCGGCTTTCTCGGCCACGGCCTTCTCGGCAGCGGTCTTGGCCTCGCCCGCCTTGTCGGTCACCTGGCCAGCGGCTTCGCGGGCCTTGTCGGCTGCCGCCGTGGCGGCCGCGGCCACCGTGCCGCTCACCTGGGCACCGGCCGCACGGGCCCTGTCCAGCTGGGCCTGCAGGTCGGCCAGCGACTTGTCCTTCAGCTCCAGCATGCTCTTGAGCGCGCCGACGTTCTTTTCCAGCTCGGCAATGCGGCTGTTGGCCTCTTTCAGGGCCGCGTCACGGGCGACCTGGGCCTCGGCGTCACGTACGCCCACGCCCTTGCCATCCTTCGTGCCTTCCGAGCGGCTCAGCTCCAGGCGGTCGCTGCTGCCTTCGGCGCCATTGCGGGCGTCATCGACCTGGGCCGAGACGGCACCGCTGGCCGTGGTGCCGCCCGTATTGGACTTGACCTCCGGCACCGCACCGGCCATGCGCTCCTTGTAGGTGCGGAAGTCGCGGGCGGCCATGCGCAGCTGGCGGCCGGCCTCGGCGCTGTCGATGGCAGCGATCTCGCCTTCCGACGGGATGGTCAGCTCGCGGCCTTCGCGAATCAGGTTGGGGTTGTTCTGGATGAACGAATTCGGGTTCGTGCGGTAGATGGCCACGATGGTTTGGTCCAGCGTGGCGCTGGCCGGACGGACACGCCGGGCGATCATGCCGAGCGTCTCGCCCCGGCCCACCGTCACCACACCGCCCTCGGACTGTGCGTCCCGGCCGGCAGGCCCCTGGGCGGCAGCCTCCTTCCGGGCATCGCTGCCGGCGCGGGCGCCCTGCTGGGCGCTGCGGTCGTGGCTGACCAGCCTGCCGGTGGACGGATCGAGGGTGCGCACGGCACCATGGTTGCCGGCGGCTGCGCCCGTGGCGCCCGATGCCGTGGCGGCGCCGGCCACGGGCGCATTGCCCGAGCGGCTGGCCTGGCTGGCCTTCTGCTGGACCGGGGGATCCAGCAGGAACGTGTACTCACGGCTGAAGGTACCCGAGGCCCAGCTCAGTTCGACCACCAGATCGACGAACGGATCGTTGATCGGCTTGCTGGACGTGACCTTGATGAAGTAGCGGCCGCCCCGGTTCTCGACGGCCATGCGCACGCCGGACAGGGCTTCCTTGTACTGCAGGCCCACACGGCTGAACGCCTCGGGGGAGGCGATCTTGGCGGTGAGGGTATCGGCCTCGTCGGCCGAGACGGCAGTGACCTCGACCTCGGCGCGCAGCGGCTGCCCCAGGGCAGACTGGACCGTCAGACGACCAAGACCGGCAGCCTCGGCGGACGAGACGCCACCACCGGACAGGACCGCCAGCGCAACGGCAACCGCAGCCGCGACCTGGCCGCGCCCGGAGCCACCAGACGTCATGGAATGCTTTTTACTGCGGGGCTGTTCAGACAAGGTACCACCTCTTACAGGACTTGGAACGAAACACACTTTCTGGAAAGACCGGCCACCCTCTCGCTTCGTGCGACTCCGGCGGCCGGCAGCAGGCCAAAACTTCGGTTGATTGGACGGATCACTGTGCAGCCAGCGGGCGCTCCAGCACGATTCTCAGCATCCGGCGCAGCGGTTCGGCAGCCCCCCACAGCAGCTGGTCGCCAACCGTGAAGGCACTGAGGTAGCCCTTGCCGAGCTTGAGCTTGCGCAGGCGGCCGATCGGCACGTCCAGCTTGCCGGTCACGGCCGTCGGCGTCAGTTCTGCCAGCGTTGCCTCACGATCGTTGGGCACCACCTTCACCCAGTCGTTGGCACCGGCCAGCATCTCTTCGATGGCCGGCAGCGGCAGATCCTCGCGCAGCTTGATGGTCAGAGCCTGGCTGTGGCAGCGCATGGCGCCCACCCGAACGCAGATGCTTTCGACGGGGATGTGACTGTCATCCGTCCGGCCCAGCATCTTGTTCAGCTCGGCGTCGCCCTTCCACTCCTCGCGCGACATGCCATCGCCCAGATCCTTGTCGATCCAGGGCAGCAGGCTGCCGGCCAGCGGATGGCCAAACTGTTTGACAGGGAAATCCGCGCTGCGCATGGTTTCGGCCACCCGACGGTCGATGTCCAGGATGTTCGATCCCGGATCCGACAGTTCGGTTGCCACCGATGCGTGGATTGCGCCCATCTGACTGACCAGCTCCCTCATGTGTTGTGCACCACCGCCAGAGGCGGACTGATAGGTCATTGCAGAGACCCACTCGACCTGGTCTGCCTGCAGCAAACCGCCGAGAGCCATCATCATCAGGCTAACCGTGCAGTTACCGCCAATGAAATCCCGATTACCGGTTTGTATGGCCGCATCAATGACATGCCGGTTCACCGGATCCAACACGATCACGGCCCGTTTGTCCATGCGCAGGGTCGAGGCGGCGTCGATCCAGAAGCCCTTCCAGCCGGCCTCGCGCAGCTTCGGATGCATGTCCGTCGTGTAGTCGCCACCCTGGCAGGTCAGGATCACATCGAGCTTTTTCAGGGCGTCCACATCATGGGCGTCACCCAGCGGTTCGGTACCCATCGGGGCCTTGCCACCGGCGTTGGATGTGCTGAAGAAGACCGGCTCGAAAAGGTCGAAATCCTTCTCGGCACGCATGCGGTCCATCAGCACCGACCCCACCATGCCACGCCAGCCCACCAGGCCTACCCGATATTTCCTGCTCATGATCTTTCCTGTTCCCTGCTTGGTCGAATCCGGCCTGCCCAGCGGCAGGACCGGCACTGCAGCCCTCATGCGGCGATGCACCGGAAACATTCCGTGTCATCACCCCGACAAATGACCTGCCGTCGATGGGCGCGGCCACAGCAGGCGCCCATTACAACATTTTCGGCGCGCGAATGCTGCGCGCGCCGTGGCCTTTACAACAAATAAATATCCTGCCCATGACTGCGCGCAGGAGCGTCCGCCCTGACCAGCCGGATGGTGCCAGTACCGGATGGCACCTGCACCGGTTGGCACCGCACCGGATGGTGCCTGCGCCGGATGGCACCTGCCCTGCGCCCCTGCCCGCCTGCCGGAAAGCGGCGGATGACACGAACGGCCAGATCATCCGCCGGCGATGCCGCGCGCCCCTCAGAGGGCCGCCACCACGGCGTCGCCCATTTCGGAGCAGCCCAGCACCTTCTCGCCCGGCCGGGCAATGTCGGCCGTACGGGCGCCGGCGGCCAGAACCTTCCGCACCGCCTGCTCCACACGTACCGCAGCGGCCTCCTGGTCGAGCGAATAGCGCAGCAGCATGGCCAGCGACAGGATCGTGGCCAGCGGGTTGGCCCGGTTGGTGCCGGCGATGTCGGGTGCCGAGCCATGGATGGGCTCGTACATGCCGAAACCGCTGGCATTGAGCGAGGCCGAGGGCAGCATGCCGATGGAGCCGGTCAGCATGGAGGCGGCATCGGACAGGATGTCGCCGAACATGTTGCCGGTCACGATGACATCGAACTGCAGCGGACGCCGGATGAGCTGCATGGCAGCGTTGTCGACGTACATGTGCGACAGTTCCACATCCGGATAGTCGCGGGCGACTTCCGTCACGACATCGCGCCACAGCTGGGTGGTTTCCAGCACGTTGGCCTTGTCCACCGAGCAGACCCGGCGGTTGCGCTTGCGGGCAGCCTCGAAGGCCCAGCGGGCAATCCGCCGGATTTCGGACTCACTGTAACGCATGGTATCAAAACCTTCACGTTCCCCCGCGTCATTCACATGAATGCCCCGCGGTTTTCCGAAGTAGATGTCGCCCGTCAATTCTCGCAGGATCAGCAGATCCAGCCCGGCCACCAGGTCGGGTTTGAGCGGGCTGGCCTCGGCCAGTTCCGGATAGACCAGTGCCGGACGCAGGTTGGCGAACAGGTCGAAGTGCTTGCGCAGGCGCAGCAGCCCCTGCTCGGGCCGCGAGGAACGCGGCAGCGCATCGTATGCCGGGCCGCCCACTGCCCCGAACAGGATGGCCTGGGCCGATTCGCAGACCTTCAGCGTCTCGTCGGGCAGCGGATCGCCCTTGGCATCGAAGGCTGCCCCGCCGACCAGGGCGCTTTCGGTCTGCACCTCCAGCCCGTCGCGCACCAGCACATCCAGTACCCGCACGGCCTGCGCGGTGATTTCGGGACCGATGCCATCACCGGCCAGCACTGCAATCTTCTTCGTCATGTCCTGCGGATCCCTCAAAAACGGACAGGAAGGCCGAAACGCCGCACGGCCGGATGCCCTGCAGCATCCCGTTGCCGTGAAGCGTCCGCCTTCCTGTCCTGGTTGCCTTCATCGCACGGCGCGCACGATGTCGCCGGGTGTGGTCCCCTGAACTCCATGTCCGGTCGCCCCCGTCACGCGACGCGCACGCAGCCGCCCTGCCCCGTCCACATGACGGGGGCCTCACGGCCGGCTGTCCGCCCCTCACCGGCCCAGACTGGCCTGCAGCCAGGGCTCGGCCTGGAAGCGCCGGGCCTCGTAGGCCCGGATGTCGTCGGCGTGCTGCAGCGTCAGCCCGATCTCGTCCAGCCCGTTGAGCAGGTTGTTCTTGCGGAAGGCATCGATCTCGAAGGCGCCGATCACCTCGCCCTGGGTGGTGGTGACCACCTGGTTGGGCAGATCGATGATCAGCTCATAGCCCACGAAGGCCTTCACGTCGTCGAAGATGCGCGACACCTCGCGCTCGCTCATCTTCAGCGGCAGCAGCCCGTTCTTGAAACAGTTGTTGTAGAAAATGTCGGCAAAACTGGGGGCGATGATGCAGCGGAAACCGTAGTCGTCCAGCGCCCAGGGGGCGTGCTCACGCGACGAACCACAGCCGAAGTTCTCGCGCGCCACCAGAATGGACGCGCCCTTGTAGCGCGGCTGGTTGAGCACGAAATCGGGGTTGATAGGCCGCGTGCTGTTGTCCTTGCCGGGCTCGCCCACGTCCAGATAGCGCCATTCGTCGAACAGGTTGGGGCCGAAGCCCGAGCGCTTGATCGACTTCAGGAACTGCTTGGGGATGATGGCGTCGGTATCGACGTTGGCCCGGTCGAGCGGGGCCACGATGCCGCGATGCACATTGAATACCTTCATGCCAGCCTCCGCACGTCCACGAAATGTCCGAACACGCCCGCCGCAGCCGCCATGGCCGGGCTGACCAGATGGGTACGGCCGCCAGCCCCCTGCCGCCCCTCGAAGTTGCGGTTGGAGGTGGAGGCACATCGTTCACCGGGGTCGAGCCGGTCGGCGTTCATGGCCAGGCACATCGAGCAGCCCGGATCACGCCATTCGAAGCCCGCCTCCCGGAAGATGCGGTCGAGCCCCTCGGCCTCGGCCTGGGCCTTCACCAGCCCCGAGCCGGGCACCACCATGGCCAGACGGACATTGTCGGCCCGGCGGCGGCCACGCACCACGGCAGCGGCAGCCCGCAGGTCCTCGATGCGCGAGTTGGTGCACGAACCGATGAACACCTTGTCCACCTGGATGGACGAGATGGGCATGTTGGGCTGCAGGCCCATGTACTGCAGCGCGCGGGCCATGCCCTCGCGCTTGACGCTGTCCTTCTCGCGGTCGGGATCGGGCACGCGCTCGTCCACCGCCACCACCATTTCGGGGGAGGTCCCCCAGGTGACGTAGGGGCGCAGCTCGGCCGCGTCCATCCGCACCACCAGGTCGAAATGGGCCCCCGGGTCGCTGTGCAGCGTGCGCCAGTAGCGCACGGCCACCTCCCAGTCGTTGCCCTTCGGCGTCATGGGCCGGTCGCGCAGGTAGGCCATGGTGATGCCGTCGAAGGCCACCAGGCCGCTGCGTGCTCCGGCCTCGATGGCCATGTTGCAGACGGTCATGCGCCCTTCCATCGACATCTCGCGGAACACCGACCCGCCGAACTCGATGGCATAGCCGGTACCGCCCGCCGTACCGATGCGGCCGATGATGCCCAGCGCCACGTCCTTGGGCGTGACGCCCGCCGGCAGCCGGCCGTCGACCTGCACCAGCATGTTCTTCGACTTGCGGGCCACCAGCGTCTGCGTGGCCAGCACGTGCTCGACCTCGGAGGTGCCGATGCCATGGGCCAGCGCCGCAAAGGCACCGTGCGTGCTGGTATGGGAATCACCACAGACCACCGTCATGCCCGGCAGCGTGGCCCCCTGCTCGGGACCGATGACGTGCACGATGCCCTGGCGCCGGTCGGCGATGTCGAAATAGGTCACGCCGTAGCGACGGGCATTCTTGCCCAGCGTCTCGACCTGCAGGCGCGCCACCGGGTCGGCAATGCCGTGCTCGCGGCCGGTGGTGGGCACGTTGTGGTCGACCACCGCCAGATTGGCATTGAGCCGCCACGGCTGCCGGTGCGCCTGCTCCAGCCCCTCGAAGGCCTGCGGGCTGGTCACCTCGTGCAGCAGGTGACGGTCGATGTAGAGCAGGCTGCTGCCATCGGGCTCGTTGCGGACGACGTGTGCATCCCAGAGCTTGTCGTAGAGTGTGCGGGCAATAGGTTCCATTTTCCGATTATGCCATGCCGATCGATAAATTTAGCAAATGGTGAGTGGACATGACGAACATGGTTCCGGAGCCCGGATATGTTGCATCATGTTGCAGACCAGTGGCTGCCGGAGGTGCTGCAGGCAACTCTGTCCAGACCGGGTGGATGCGATTCAGCGGCCGACGGGCCACCAGGGCCACCGGCCCGTCGCTTCCCCTGTGGCCGGGCTTCCGCATCGGACCTCCGCACCGAACTTCCGCACCGCGCTTCTGCATCAGCTTCCCGCATCGGGTTCCTGCACGGTTTTGCCCGCCCCTGCCCCCTGCATCACCCTGGTGGCCACCCGCCGTCCCCCTGCGGAATCCCGGCGGACTGCCCCTGCCCGGCATGCTCAGGGATGTGCCCGCTGGTACAGCGGTAGCACCCGTCCGGAATAATCCTGCAGATCCCTGATCCGGGTGCTGGCCGACGGGTGCGTGGACAGGAACTCCGGCGTGCTCCGCCCCTGGCTGGCCGAGGCCATCTTCTGCCACAGCGTGATGGCCGCCCGCGGATCGTAGCCGGCCCGGGCCGCCAGCTCCACGCCGATGCGGTCGGCCTCGGTTTCGTGCGTGCGGCTGTTCTTCAGCCCGAAGGTGGTCTGGTAGGCCAGCCGGCCCATGTCGGCCCCGGCATTGCCCAGGCCCATGCCGGCCGCGCCCACGTTGATCAGCAGCCCGGCCGTGGCCTGCTCGGAGGCGCGCTCGCGGGCATGCTCGCGCAGCGCGTGGGCGATCTCGTGGCCCAGAATGGCAGCCAGTTCGTCATCGGTGAGCTTGAGCTGGTTGATGATGCCGCTGTACACGGCAATCTTGCCGCCGGGCATGCACCAGGCATTCAGCTCGTCCGACTGGATGACGTTGACCTGCCAGTTCCACTTCAGCGCATCCGGCCGGAAGGCCCCCACCTGCGGAATGATCCGTCCGGCCACGTTGCGCACCCGGGCCGTCATGGCCGGATCGACGTTGAGTGCATGTTTCTGCTGGGCGCCCTGCATCACCTCGGCATAGGCCACCTTTGCACTCTCTTCCAGCTGCGCCTCCGACACCAGCGGCGACATGCGCTGCTTGCGGTTCAGGCCAATGGCCCCCTCGCCCGTCGTCTGTACGGTGGTACAGGCCACCACGGCGCCGGCCAGCAGGGAGGCTCCCAGCGTCTGCAGGGCCAGACGCCGCAGGCGCCGGCGGGCGACACGTCCGGCGGACGCAGCTTCGGAGGTCGAACGGATGGCTTTGGTCAGCATGGATGCTGTGCGCATGTATGTCCCAGGTTGAAATGAAAAAAATGGAGGTGTTCTATACGGCCCCGGCCGGCGCCTGCGCCGCAATCGGCGCCAGGCCCGAATCCACGTCGACACACTGGGCCCGATGCAGCAGGCAGTGCTCGATCAGCACCAGCGCCAGCATCGCCTCGGCAATGGGGGTGGCCCGGATGCCCACGCAGGGATCGTGCCGGCCCAGCGTCTGCACGTGCTGCGGATGGCCCTGCCGGTCGATCGAGCGGCGCTCGATGCGGATGCTCGACGTGGGCTTGATGGCCAGCGACACACGGATGTCCTGCCCGGTGGAAATGCCGCCCAGCACCCCCCCGGCCTCATTGCCGACGAAGCCTGCCGGCGTCAGTTCGTCACCATGCACCGAGCCCTTCTGCGTCACCGCGCCGAAGCCGGCACCGATCTCCACGCCCCGCACCGCGTTGATGGCCATCATCGCGTGGGCGATGTCGGCATCCAGGCGGTCGTAGAGCGGCGCGCCCAGCCCCACCGGCACGCCCGAGGCCTCCACCTCGATGCGGGCACCGATGGAATCGCCCTCGCGGCGCAGCGCATCCATGTATGCCTCCAGCTCGGGCACCCGGTCGATGTCGGCCGCGAAGAAGGGGTTCTGGTGCACGTCCTCCCAGCGTCCGAACGGCACGGCGATGTCCCCGAGCTGCGACAGATAGCCGCGGATGCGCACGCCGTGCCGTTCGGCCAGCCACTTGCGGGCCACGGCGCCGGCCGCCACCAGCGGAGCCGTCAGCCGCGCCGACGAACGTCCGCCGCCACGATGGTCGCGCAGGCCGTATTTCTGGAAATAGCTGTAATCGGCATGGCCCGGACGGAAGGTATCGGCCAGGTTGCCGTAGTCCTTGCTGCGGGCGTCCTGGTTGCGGATCAGCAGCGCAATCGGCGTACCGGTGGTAACGCCCTCGAACACGCCCGAAAGGATTTCCACCGCATCGGCCTCCTGGCGCTGCGTCACGTGCCGCGACGTGCCCGGCCGGCGCCGGTCCAGATCGGGCTGGATGTCGCCCACGTCCAGCGCCATGCCCGGCGGGCAGCCGTCGATCACGCAGCCGATGGCCGGTCCGTGCGATTCCCCGAAGGTCGTGACGGCAAACAGCCGTCCCAGTGTGTTTCCTGCCATAACCTCTCTACCTGTCAGCCTCGTTGCCTGTCATCAGCCTCTTTGCCTGTCAGCCTTGCTGGCAGCCCCCGAAAACCTCGCCCCCAGCCCCCCCGGGGAACCCTCTCACGACACGTACCGCCCCACCCGCGCCGCGATCTCGCCGGCCGGGAGCTGGGCCAGCATGGCGTCCACCGACGGTGTCTGCTCGACGCCGAACACCATCAGCCGCAACGGTACCGCCAGCTGCGGCATCTTCAGCCCATGATTTTTCAGGACCGTCTTCATCAGCGCGCCGATGGCCTCGCGGTCGCCCGCCACGGCCGGTAGCCCCGCCATGAATTCGGCCACGGCCGGCCTCACGGCATCGGTCAGTTTCTGGGCCAGCACGGCCGCATCCGGGGCCGGTGGCGCGAAGAAATGGGCCACCCAGTCGGTCAGCACCACCCAGGTGGGCGAACGGTCCTTCCAGAGCGCACACATCGCCGCCAGCCGGTCATCCGGCACGGGCTGGCCACCCAAAACCGCCGGCACGCCGCGTGCCTGCAGGCGCCTGCCGACCTCCGCCGCCAGTTCGGCATCGGGCAACGCCTTCAGGTACTGCTGGTTCACCCAGCGGAACTTGTCGAAATCGAGCTGTGCCGGCGACACCGACAGGTGCGAACCATCGAACCATTCGATGAGCTGCTCGCGCGAGAAAAGCTCATCGTCCCCATGGCTCCAGCCCAGCCGGGCCAGATAGTTGATGATGGCATCGGGCAGGAAGCCCTCTTCCTGGTACTGCAGAACCGACACCGCCCCATGCCGCTTGGACAGCTTCTGCCCGTCCGGCCCGTTGATCATCGGCAGGTGGCCATAGACCGGGGGCTCGGCCCCCAGCGCGCGCAGGATGTTGATCTGCCGCGGTGTGTTGTTGACGTGGTCATCGCCGCGGATGACGTGCGTGATGCCCATGTCCAGATCGTCCACCACCACACAGAAGTTGTAGGTGGGCGTGCCGTCCGAGCGGGCAATGACCAGATCGTCCAGCTCGGCATTGCCGATGCTGATGGTGCCCTTGACCATGTCGTCCCAGCTCACCACGCCGTCGTCCGGGTTGCGAAAGCGCACCACCGGCTTCACGCCGGCCGGCGGCGTCCGGCCGGTAGCGTTCTCGGGGCGCCAGCGGCCATCGTAGCGCGGCTTCTCGCCCCGGGCACGCTGCGCCTCGCGCATCGCTTCCAGCTCTTCGGGCGTGGCATAGCAATGGTAGGCACGGCCATCGGCTAGCATCTCGCCGATCAGCGCACGATAGCGGTCCATCCGCTGCATCTGGTAGAACGGCCCCTCGTCCTCCTTCAGGCCCAGCCAGGCCAGCCCTTCCAGAATGGCGGCCACCGCCTCGGGGGTGGAGCGTTCCACATCGGTGTCCTCGATGCGCAGCACATAGTCGCCACCGAAGTGCCGGGCAAAGGCCCAGGCATAGAGGGCCGTGCGCACCCCGCCAATGTGCAGGAAACCGGTGGGGCTGGGCGCAAAGCGGGTACGCACCCGGCCAACGGGTGTAGCAGGAGCAGTCATGATGTTCACAGGTATGAAAACGGCTGGGTGGCCCGATGGTAGAACAAAACCGCCACCAAACTTTTTTCAGGCCCAGGTTTGACGAACGGAATTTTCCCGTTATACTGCTGGCTTACCGGATGCGGCACGCCACGCAGTACAGCCTGCAGGGTGCCAAACTTCCTTCCGGGCGGTTAGCTCAGCGGTAGAGCACTGCCTTCACACGGCAGGGGTCACTGGTTCGAACCCAGTATCGCCCACCAATTCAAAAAGCAGCCCAGGCACATGCCCCGGCTGCTTTTTTCATTTCTGTATCCGACGTTCATTCCTGGCTGATGTACCGCCACCGCGGAGGAAATCGCCTTCCTGCAGACACCGGGCAGCGCTTTCTAGACCAGGCGCGGCACAGGCAAGACTGGCCGCCTTGCCAGGCAGGGCAACGCCGGCAGCGCAGGCAGGGCCGGCCGTCACATGAACGCAGCCGCTGCTGCTCCGGCACGACAGTTTCCGCATGGCAGCGCCGGCACGACAGCTTCCACACGGCTGCGACGGTCGCGGCCGCATCGGCTACATCTTGTAGGTGGCCAGCACGATGCTCGTCTCGGTGGCCTTGACGCCGGACATGGCACGGACGCTGCCGATGAGCTGTTCGAAGGCCTCCAGGTTTTCCAGCCGCAGCTCGGCCACGAGATCCCAGTGGCCATTCACCGAATGCAGCGTGACCACGGCCACATGGCCACGCAGCATGCGCATCACCGCCTCCTCGCGGTTGCTCTCCACCGCCACACTCATGATGGCGCGGATCTGCTGCGCATCCTCCTCGGGGCGCAGCCGCAGCGTATAGCCGACGATCACCCCGTCCTGCTCCAGCCGCGCAATGCGGTTCTGCACCGTGGCCCGCGCCACCTGCAGCTTCTTCGCCAGCGCCACCACCGGCATGCGTGCGTTCTCGCGCAGCAGGGCGATCAGCTGCCTGTCCAGATCGTTCATGCCGTTATCGTCTCCATTCGGGATATCCCTGAGCACCGGGGCGTGCCATTCATTCTGCCTGCATATACCATCCACAATGTACATAAAAGCGGTATTACTGACAACAAAGCCACTTCAAACTGGCAGCCCTCGCGGGAACAATCACGCCTTCCCGGAGGCCGCCCTGCCCGTGGCAGACCCCTCCCTTTCGATGCACTGCTGCGGCCGGCCCAGCACCGCGCAGCATCCTCACCCGGAGCCCGAACATGACCCGTTTCATCGATGTGCCCACGATGTCGAAACTGGTGTACGACATCGGCGTACCCCGCTTCATCGGCGAACTGGCCGACACCATCCGTGACGACTTCCGGCAGTGGCCGGATTTCGACAAATCCGCCCGCGTGGCCAACCACTCGGACATCGGCGTCATCGAACTGATGCCCGTCTCCAACGCCGAACGCTACGCCTTCAAGTACGTCAACGGCCACCCCAACAACTACCAGAAGGGCATGCCCACCGTCATGGCCTTCGGCGTGCTGGCCGATGTCGACACCGGCTACCCCGTGCTGCTGTCCGAGCTGACCGTGGCCACGGCACTGCGCACCTGTGCCACCTCGCTGATGGCCGCCCGTGCACTGGCCCGTCCCGACTCCAAGCGCATGGCCCTGATCGGCAACGGCGCCCAGAGCGAGTTCCAGGCACTGGCTTTCCACGCCCACCTCGGCATAAATGAAATCGCCGTCTACGATGTCGATCCGGCCGCCACCGAAAAGTTCATCCGCAACATGGCGGAGTACACGTCGCTGAAAATCATCCGCTGCAACTCCACGGCCGAGGCCGTGCGGGGGGCGGACATCGTCACCACCGTCACTGCCGACAAGACCTACGCCACCATCATCACCCCCGACATGCTCGAACCGGGCATGCACATCAACGGCGTGGGCGGCGACTGCCCCGGCAAGACCGAGCTGCACGCCGACGTGATGAAGGCCGGCCGCATCTTCGTCGAGTACGAGCCGCAGACCCGCATCGAGGGCGACATCCAGCAGCTGCCCGCCGACCACCCCACGGTGGACCTCTGGAAGGTGCTGGCCGGCATCGAGGAAGGCCGGCAG
This sequence comes from Lautropia dentalis, assembly GCF_003892345.1. Classification (GTDB taxonomy): domain Bacteria; phylum Pseudomonadota; class Gammaproteobacteria; order Burkholderiales; family Burkholderiaceae_E; genus Lautropia; species Lautropia dentalis. The sequence goes on along the minus strand of NZ_RRUE01000001.1, from coordinate 899,302 downwards.
AGCCCCGAGCAGATCACCATCTTCGACTCGGTCGGCTTTGCACTGGAAGACTACTCGGTGCTGCGCTACGTCTACCAGCAGGCCCTGCTGCGCGGCGTCGGTGTGGACATCGAACTGGTGCCCGACAGCGACGATCCCAAGGACCTGTTCCGCTACACCCGGGGTGGCCGCAGCCGGGCCCGCATGCGCCGCGCCGCCTGACACACGCGGCCTGGCCCCGTGTGCAGGCGCTTCCGGGTACGGGCCACGCGTGCCGAACCCGGCCGACCTCGGTATCCACATGTGCGCGGGCGCGCCCGGATGCGGGATGCGTGTGCGCACCTGGCCGGCCTACGCCCCTCCCCCGTGCGTGCACGCTCCTGATATCGTGGGGTTGCAAGGCGTGCACGGCGGAAAACCGAACACCCGGAATGAACACTGCGGTATGCTTCTGCACCACCTGAACGACCCGGACACGGGCGGCAGACCGGACACCCGCATCCTGTGTCCGCGTCACCGCGCTGCCCCTGTCCGGAACCGCCCGGCTGCCTGAAACGACAGGCGGCCGGCATCGCACCGGCGCGGACGGGTCATCACGCCCGCCCCGGCGGACGCTTTCAACCCCGGGAAGGATCGGCAGTCCACCTTCCGCAGCGTCATGCCACATGACAAAGGACGCACGGCCATGAGCCAGAACCAGACAATCAACGAGACACCCATCCCCTTTGCCTTTGCACTCATTCCCATGCTGGTCATGATCATCGTCATGGGGATCTGCGTCATCGTGCTCAAGGCAAGCCCCCACGTGCCGCTGCTCATCGGCACCGCCACGGCCGCCTTCATCGCCACGCGTTTCGGCTACACCTGGAACTACATCGAGGAAGCCTGCTACGCCGGCATCAAGATGGCCCTGCCCGCCATCCTGATCATCATCATGATCGGCCTCACCATCGGCAGCTGGATCGGCGGCGGCATCGTGGCCACCATGGTGTACTACGGCCTGGAGCTGCTCTCGCCCTCGCTCTTCCTGTTCACCATCTGCGCCATCTGCTGCGTGGTCACGCTGGCCATCGGCAGCTCCTGGGCCACCATGGGCACCATCGGCGTGGCTGCCATGGGCATCGGCCACAGCATCAACATCCCCGCCCCGATGGTGGCCGGCGCCGTCATCTCCGGCGCCTACTTCGGCGACAAGATGTCGCCGCTCTCCGACACCACCAACCTGGCCGCCGGCATCACCGGCACCGACCTGTTCGACCACATCAAGCATATGCTCTACACCACCATCCCGGGCCTCGTCATTGCCCTGGTGGCCTACTACGTGATGGGCATGCAGTTCTCCGGCGCCCATCTCGACGCCGGCAAGATCAACGAGGTGCTGGGCGTGCTGCAGAAGAGCTTCGTCATCTCGCCGTGGCTGCTGCTGGTCCCCGTAGCCGTGATCGTGCTGATCGCCCGCAAGGTGCCCGCCCTGCCCGCGCTGGCCGCCGGCATCCTGATGGGCTGGGCCTGCCACGTGTGGGTGCAGCACGGCCAGATCGACACCGCCGTCAAGACGCTGCAGGAAGGCTTCAAGCTCAACAGCGGCAACGCCATGGTGGATGAACTCTTCAACCGCGGCGGCATCGACGCCATGATGGGTACCGTCTCGCTCACCATCGTCGCCATGACCTTCGGTGGCGTCATGGAAAAGACCGGCATGCTGCGCGCCCTGGTGGAAAAGATCCTGCACATGGCCCGCAACGCCGCCGGCCTGATCACCGCCACCATCGCCTCGGCCATTCTCACCAACGCCACCACCTCCGAGCAGTACATCTCCATCCTGCTGCCCGGCCGCATGTACGTCGAGGCCTTCCGCAAGATGCGGCTCAAGTCCCGCAACCTCTCCCGCGCCCTCGAGGACGGCGGCACCATCACCTCGGTGCTGGTACCCTGGAACACCTGCGGCGTGTTCGCCTCGTCCATGCTGGGCGTCACCGCCTTCGAATACGGCCCCTACGCCATCCTCAACTACTCCATCCCCATCATTGCCATCATCATGGCTTTCCTGGGCATTGGCGTGCAGCGCATGAGCCCCGAAGAAGAAGCGGAAGTGGAACGCGAGGAGCGCAGCAGCCGCGAGGCTGGCAGCAGCAGCGGGCATCAGCCCGTAGCGGGCTGACCTTCAGGGGGGTCAGGCAGGAACAGCCATCCCCCTGGACAGAACCCACGGGAAAGCCCGCAGGGAAAGCACCCACCCGATTTTCCGGGGCATGCTTCCAGCCATGGAAGCATGCCCCTTTTCCTTTGGTGCACCCCCGTCATTTGCGAAACACACGACCTTCGGGGGACGCACAACAGATACCCCCGGTGCCGGCAAACCGTTAGACTTGGGCGATGTTCAGCCGTCACCATTCGCCATGTCCCGCAGCATCCACCCCGAACGCCACTACAGCAGCCGCAACAACTGGCTTCGCGCCGGCGTGCTCGGTGCCAACGATGGCCTCATCTCCACGTCTGCCCTGCTGATGGGACTGACCGGCGCCAGCACGGGCCGTGGCGCCCTGGTCATCGCGGGTCTCTCGGCGCTGGTGGCCGGTGCCCTCTCCATGGCGGCGGGCGAATTCGTCTCCGTCTCCAGCCAGGCCGACACCGAGCGTGCCGACCTCGACAAGGAGCGCCGGGAGCTGGACCGCAACCCCGAGGCCGAACTGGGCGAGCTGGCCAGCATCTACGAAAGCCGTGGCCTCACCCCCGCACTGGCCCGGCAGGTGGCCGAGGCGCTCACCCGGCACAACGACCTCGAAGCCCACGCCCGCGACGAGATCGGCCTGAGCGAGACCATCGACACCAACCCGCTGCAGGCCGCCTGGACCTCGGCACTGGCTTTCATCTGCGGCGCCATCGTGCCGGTGCTGGTGGTCTTCGCCACGCCCGACCATGCCCTGCTGCCGGCCCTGTGCACCAGCACGCTGGCCGGACTGGCCGGGCTGGGCTGGCTGTCGGCCCGCCTCGGCGGCGCACCGGCCGGCCGCGCCGTACTCCGGCTGCTGCTCTGGGGCGTCGTGGCGCTGGGGATCAGCTATCTGGCAGGCGAAGGGGCTGCAGGTCTGAACTGAGTGCCTGCCATATGGCCGGGCAAGCCACTGCAGGCACACCTGTAGGTGAGCCACCTGACGGCGAATACCGCAGCCTGTTTCGCTGAATACCTGGCAGCAGACACCGGGACAAGTATTTTGCCCACCGTCAGGAATGCAAGCGGGCTAGCCGCCAGAGCGGTGCCCCCGGAACAACCCGAAATCAGTCTTCATCGTCTTCGGTGTACAGCCCGTCATCCTCCTCGCCGTACACCTCATCGGCATCCACCGGCGCATAATGCCCCGCTTCGGCCAGCTGCTGCACCAGCACACGGCCCGCCGGGGACAGCGACGCCAGCACGTGCGCATCGATATGCCCGGCCGCACAGATGCGCGCCGCATCCTCCACCGAATCCACCGGCCAGTCGTGCGCGTTGGCAAACAGCTGGGCACCGCCATCCGCACACCGCCGCCAGGCCATCCGCGAATACGGGTGCCGCTGCCACACCACACCGTCGGCCACCGTCTCGGCCACCGATTCGGTGCTGCCCTGCTCCGGCGACGGTGACTGGCCGGCCGCCACCCGGTAGCCGGAGATGAACCGGCCAAACCACGCCGCAAAGCGCTCCGGATCGTCCATCTTCAGCCGCTGCATCGTGGCCCAGACGCGATCCAGCGCAAACCGGTCGATCTCGTACGGATCGGCCGCCACCTGCACATCCGGATCGTCGTAACGCACCGATTCGTCGGCATCGAAAGTCAGCACGTCGATGTAGTCTTCCAGCAGCTCCGATGCCGACGGTGCCCGGAAACCCACCGAAATCGTCAGACAGGCATTCACCGCCACCCCATGATGCGGCACGCCCGGCGGCAGATACAGCATGTCGCCCGGATTCAGCACCCAGTCGCAGTCCGGATCGAAGTGCTGCAGCAGCCGCAGCGGCACATCGTCACGGTAGCGCGTATCCGGATTGGGTTTGCTGTCGATCATCCAGCGGCGCTGGCCCACGCCCTGCACCAGAAAGACATCGTAGTTGTCGATGTGCGCCCCCACATTGCCGCCCCGGGCCGCGAAACTCACCATCACATCGTCCATCCGCCAGGCCGGCAGGAAACGGAAGTGATCCAGCAGCCCGCGCACATCGGCATCCCACTTGTCCACGTCCTGCACCAGCAGCGTCCAGTCGTGGTCGGGCATGCCCGGAAACTCCGCCTCATCGAATGGCCCCGTGCGCAGCGTCCACCTGTCCGTGGCCGGATCGTGACTGGCCAGCCGCCCCAGCGCCCCCTCCTCACACGACAGCCCGGCCAGATCCTCCGGCTGAATGGGCGATTCGAAGTCCGGAAAGGCATTGCGGATCAGCACCGGACGCTTCTGCCAGTAATCACGCAGAAACTGTTCGGGCGGCATGCCGAGCGGCCACGGCCCCCCGGCAGCATTGATTTCGAGCGGCGGCAGCGACGGGGAAGCAGTCTGCGTCATCGGTGTGAACCCTGAATGAAGGGGTGCCCCACCATGGTCCACCCCAGAATGTGGAAGAACAGCCCGGCCGGCCTCCCCCGCAGGTAGGGACCATTCTGCAAAAGCCTGCGAGCGCTTTGAACCCAGGATTGCAGAGTGTCCCAGGGGGACATCCGGCCGGAATGCCCGGAAACGGTTTGAAAACGTTTCATTCTAGAACGTGTCGCGGACTTGTTCATCCACTTCAGGGCACAGCCAGCACACGCATGCACACCCGAAGGGGGCTCACCACGCAAGACGCCGCACTACGACGAAATTCTTTACACATCACGCGGCACATAGATTTGCGGTTGTAAAAACACATTGCCCCGTCGAAATATGGCGTCACACAAATCATTGTCCCCATCGGGAAAACAACGACCTTCATGCAACGGTTTGCGTACTCACCGGCTGCTTTGTGTACAAGACCATTCATGTACGGGCCATGCCGTGGACGTTCGTATTCACCAGACAACGAAATGGACAGCCAATGGCAACCACTTACAATCCGTACCGCTGATACGCTCCGGTCTGCGCACTACGCAGGGCCGGTTCAGTCACCCGGCTGAGTCCCCCCGGCCCGACAACAACAACGAGCTGGAGACCATCGGTCTTATCTACTCTCACTCGACCGGTGAGCAGGGCGCGGTGTTCAGAGCCACCGCTGCCCTGCGGCCCCCCCCCACCGCACCCGGACGCCCCGCCGTCCGGGCTGCGTGGCGGGACCGGGCTCCACGATGGGGCCGAACGGCATGGAGGCGGCCTCACTGCACGATGAAGCAGGCTGCATGGATGGCGCCAGATTTCATGATGGGGTCGGACCGCAAGGATGGTGCCAGGCTCCACGACAAGGCCAGACCGCATGGACGGCGCCAGACTTCACGACGAAGCCGAACGGCATGGACAGGGCCGGCTGCACGCCAGGCCGGGGCGCGCGGCTATCATAACGGTCTGCCGATGCAACCCGGACCGCCTGCACCACGCACCATGACAGCCCCCTTTCCCGCCAGCCGTACCCTGATCGCCTATTTTTCGTTCACCGGCAGCACCCAGAGCGTGGCCAGACTGCTGCAGAAACAGACTGGCGCCACCCTGATGGCCGTCGAGCGTCCCGCCGACTACGCCCTGGGCCTCGACGAGGACGACAGCCCCGAACCGCTGGAGCCAGACCAGATCGACCTGGCCGCCCATGACCTCATCTTCCTGGGCTTTCCCATCTGGACCAACCAGATTCCCGCCACCATGGAAGCCTGGATCCGCGACAACGCGGCCGCCCTCGCCGGCAAGACACTGGCCCCGTTCTGCACCCACAGCGGCGTCGGCCCCGGCGAAGCATTCGACACCCTGAAGACCCTGTGCCCCGGCGCCACCCTCCTGCCACCGCTGGCCCTGCTGGGCGGCGTCGAGGAAGACGGCGTGCTCTACCCGCTCGAAGACGAGCAGCTCGAAGCGGCCGGGCGCGAACTGCAGGCCTGGGCCACGCCCTTCGTGAAAGGCTGAGCGCGCATCATGACCAAGGAAGTCATCATCCTGATCGGCATCAACCCGGCTACCGAAACCGTGGCCCGGCACCTGGGCACCGACCGCCAGCTGGTGCTGGCAGACCTGCTGTTCGACAGCCCGGCACCCGCAGCCGTCGCCACGGATCCTGCCACGGGAAGCGCTGAAGGCACCACGTCTGCCGCCAGCACCCCGGCCGCACCGGCCACGGCCCCGGCAGAGACCGCCCCGCGCCCGGCCGAAGCCCTCGCCAAGGTGCTCCGCCGCGCCGGCCTGAAGTCGCGCAGCACGAAAGTGGACCTGAACAATGCCGAATCGGTTCAGGGCCTGGTCGCCTTTGCCGAACGCCTGGGAGAGCCCCGCGGTGCCTTCCTGATGGATGCCGCACCGGGAGCAGCCGCCCCCGTGGCCGCCATCGATCTCACGGCCACCGTCACGCTCCTGCAGGCGCTGCCGCCGCTGCCACGGGTTCCGGCCATGCCGCTGGCCACCAGTGCAGCTGCCGGCCCAGCTGCCGCTCCGGCCTCCAGCACGGCAGGCACAGCCCCGGGAACGGCATCCGCCCCCGGAAACGCGCCCGCGGGCGCCAGCCCGGGCACAGGAACCGGTTCCGCACCTTCGGTGGCCGGCACCCGCGCAGGTACCCCGGCCGTCACATCAGGCGCTAGCGTCCCCTCCTCCCTGGCAGGCAGTCTTGCCCCCACTGCCAGCCCAGCAACGGCCACAGCAACCGCTGCAGCCGGCACAGCCGGTGCTGCTGGTGCCGCCGCCGTAGCCCCCACCACCACATCCGCGTCCGCAGCCACCACCCCGGCCCCCCTGCCCACGGGGCTCACCGCCGGCCAGCAGGCGCTCATCGTCTGCTTCTCGCCCACCGGCAACACCGAGACCGTGGCGTGGATGATCCAGAAATACACCAACGCCGACGTGGCCGACCTCAAGCCGCTGATGCTCTATCCGCGCGACTACAAGAACGCGATGGAACAGGTGCAGCTGGAGAACCAGCTGGGCTACCTGCCCAAGCTCGGCCGCTTCGACACCGACATCAGCCCCTACCCGCTGATCTTCATCGGCTTCCCCGTCTGGGACGCGCAGCTTCCCCCACCGGTCAAGACCTGGCTCAAGAACAGCAATCTGGCCGGCAAGACGCTCGTGCCCTTCACCACCCACGCGGGCGGTGGCGCCGGCGAAAGCTTTGTCCAGATCGGCCAGCTCTGCCCGGACAGCACCGTACTGCCCGGCCTCACCCTCATCGGCAACCCCGACAACAACAGCAGCACCAACGCCATCCGCGGCCGCGCCGCGGCCGAGGCCGAGAAGCAGGTGCAACAATGGCTGGGGACAGCTCCCCAGTCCTGAACTGAGCGGCACGTGCCCGCCCCCCATCAACACCCCATTCCGGCGCGTTGGCTGTAGCCATTCCCACTACACCCCCTGCGCATAATGGGGGCGCCTGCGTTGCCCGCCGCCATCACTTCCGCAGACTTTGTAAAGTTTTCCGTCAAACTATCGTTTCCGGCTACAACCTTTACTAACAACAGTGACCTGTTGTAAAGCCTACCGTCACAATGAAGCCGTCTGTGGTCACCTGCGGGCGTCTCCATTCCCTCCCACCCGCAGGGTCGCGCCCTCAGACACACATCAACGATCAGAGGATGCACCATGAAACGCAGCCAACCCCGTCTGCTCGCCGCCAGCATCGCGGCCCTGCTGGTTTCCATTCCCGCCTGGCAGTCCCTGCAGGCGCAGGAAGTACCGTCCACAGCCGAAACCGGGGCTTCCACCGCCCCCCAGAGCGATACAGCCACCGCGGCCCCGGACAACACGGCTGCCGGTACCCCGGTTGCGGAAACCACGGCCTCAACCGCCGCCACCGGCTCAGCGGCCAGTGCCAGCACCCAGGGCACCAGTCTGCGCCGCATCTGGGCATGGATGCAGCCCATTTCCAGCCAGGGCGTACGGGCCGATGTACTGGCGCGCGCACTCACCGCCAGCACCACCAATGACCAGGGCCGTCAGGTGGCCGTTCCGTGGTCGCAGGCCATGCCCGGCGGCACGCCGCTGACCGGCACCGGCCACGAAAACAGGCGGCTGCAGCAGAACCAGCTGGAGGGCAACACGCTGCAGTACATCAGTCACACAGACCAGGACACCCGTGACATCAGCCAGGGACTGGAGCAAAGCCGTACCGAAGTGTCGTGGCGCCTGCCTTCAGGCGAACTGGACAACCTGAAATGGTCCCGCCCCGGTACGCCATTACTGTCAGTCGGGCAAAGCGCCTTCAACATCCTTGAAGTGCGCACCTCCGGCAGCACCTGGTTCCGACGCCGCCATTCCGCCAGCGTCCAGGCCAGCAGCGAACTCGTTCTGAAACAGGGAGAACGCATTCCCTTCGAACAGGTCATACAGGACTGGAACTCGGGGTCAGGCCCCCAGCGCATCCAGCTGATGCTGCTCAAGGGAGAACGGCACGACCAGTTCCGGGTCTGCTTCAATATCAACACCATTCTCGTCCACCGGCTCACCTGCAACGTCTGGCAGGTTCCCGGCAGTTACTGGCGCAATCCGCAGCCGCTGCGCTACGTCGGCCCCTATCTCGACATCGCCAGCGACAACGGGGAGAACCTCTATCTGCGTTATCCGCAGTAAACCACGACAGGCGAAAAACCGGCGGGAGCATGCCCATGAACATCTCCCGTCTGCCTGCCCCCGTAGCGTATGTCAGGAACCCATTCATCCCCGCGCTGCCCCCGAAGTGACTCCCTGTTTGGGCGCAGTGAGACTGCATTGGCAGAGCCCTGAAACCATTGGGAATGTAGGAATCCTGCCCCCTTGCGCTGCCCCACGACAGTGGAGCAGCGCAGCCGGTTCCAGGGGCGTCACCTCTGCTGTGGGGGCATGCGCAAACTCACTTCAGCGGCCGGTGCTGTGCATCCTTGCCTCGCTGCACCCCCGGCCGTTCGGCCAGCTGCTTCGTCCAGCGCAGCACGTTCTTGTATGAGGCCACATCCAGAAACTCCGCCGCCCCATACAGCTCACCCAGCACCAGCCGCCCATACCACGGCCAGATGGCCATGTCGGCCACCGAATAACCGCTTTCGCAGATGAACTCGCGGCTGGCCAGATGCCTGTCCAGCAGGTCCAGCTGGCGCTTGGTCTCCATGGCAAAACGGTTGATCGGATACTCGAACTTCTCGGGCGCATAGGCATAGAAATGCCCGAAGCCGCCGCCCAGATACGGCCCGCTGCCCACCTGCCAGAACAGCCACGACAGGCACTCCGCCCGGGCAGCCCCCGAAACCGGCAGGAACCGGCCGAACTTCTCGGCCAGATACACCAGAATCGCCCCCGACTCGAACACGTTCACCGGACTGTCACCGCTGCGGTCCACCAGTGCCGGAATCTTCGAATTGGGATTCACTGCCACGAAGCCCGACCCGAACTGGTCGCCCTTGCCGATGTCGATGGCCCACAGATCGTAGGCTGCCTCCTTCACCCCCGCTTCGAGCAGCTCCTCGAACATGATCGTGACCTTCTGGCCATTGGGTGTGCCGCGCGAATACAGCTGAAAGGGCCGGTCACCCACCGGCAGCGTCTGCTCGTACTGCGCGCCCGCCGTCGGCCGGTTGACCGACGCGTACTTGCCTCCATTGGACTTGTCCCAGACCCACACGGCAGGTGGGGTGTAAGTAGATGCACTCATCACGGTTCTCCCTGAAAACTGAAAACGGCACGCCGGCACCTGGACAGCGGCATGCCCACAAAATGGCGAACACCCGGCCTCCGTGCAGGAGACCACGGGCAGCTTCCCCTTGCGGGAAGCCGGCAGCGGCAAACGCCGGCCATTCACATCTGCCCGTCATTGTAGAGTTCCCGGCACCATGCCGGTATCGCGCCCGGCCCCCCACTTCCTGCCCACTTCCTGCCCACCTCCCGGACCATGCTCCCGGCCAGACCCACGGCCGTCGCACACCCCGATCACCGCCCCGATCACTTCACTACCTTGATCAACCACCCTGGGGCCTCTCTCCCCAGCCACTCGTTCTAGAATGGGTCCTCTTCCCCCTCACAACAGGAGAAACCCCATGCGAATGCTGCACACCATGCTGCGCGTCGGCGACCTCGACCGCTCCATCCGGTTCTACACCGAAGTCCTCGGCATGAGCCTGCTGCGCAAGTCCGAAAACCCCGAATACAAATATACGCTCGCCTTCCTCGGCTACGGTGGCGGCAATCCGGACCAGGCCGAGCTAGAACTCACCTACAACTGGGGCACCACCGAATACGAGAAGGGCACCGCCTATGGCCACATCGCCATCGGCGTCCCCGATGCCTACGCCGCCTGTGAACGCATCCGGGCCGCCGGCGGCAACGTCACCCGTGAACCGGGGCCCGTCAAGGGCGGCACCACCGTCATCGCCTTCGTCACCGACCCCGACGGCTACAAGGTCGAACTCATCCAGCGTGCCGATGACACGGGCGCGGGGACCGGATTGCGGTAATCCCCCGGGCAATTTCCCCTTCGGAAGGAAGACGACTCCGCTGAAACACGCACCGCGGACCGGTACACCCCTGCGGCTCATACGCTCAGCCCATTTTTGACGTCCACGACCTTCGTCGTGGCCGGCAAAAACGGGCGCCTATGAACTTTTTTGCCCTGCGGGCAAAAAAGGTTCTACGGCTACCGCGAAATCGCCGCAGTGGCGTCCCGCTCCGCGGCGCTCATCATCTGGACGACGCCTCCTCCAGCAGGAAGAACGGGCAACGGGCAGCAGGCTCCCCGTCAGAACACAGGCCTCCCAACCTGCCACAAGCGCCGGGGAGCGGGATGCGAGTGCTGCGACTTCGCGGTACGCGTGAACGACTTTCTGACAGGCGGGGCGTAAGCCCCGGTTGTCGGAAAGTGTTTTAGCGCTGAAGGTTTGTTGACCACGACGCAGGTCGTGGGCAACAAACCTTCAGTGAGCGTTGAGCAGCAATCGCATACCGCTCCCCGGCGCGTGCCACAACGAAGCCGTCTTCCGCGTGCAGACCCCCTCCCAGCAGTCCTCCCTCCAAAGCCAGCCTTCCTCACACCAGGCAAACCACGAACGGAGACTTGCCCGACAGAGGGCTACCTGTTTCACGCCCCCAAGCAGTCGCAGAGTCACTCCGCCTTCGTCAGCGTCACCCCCGTCCAGCCGAACAGCAGCGTCAGCACCAGACTCATGTAACAGAACACCGCAAACGGCAGATAGTGCCAGACCGGCACCCCCAGCACATTGAAGATGAACACCCCGCACACGCTCCACGGCACCAGCGGGTTGATCACCGTCCCCGCATCCTCCAGCGAACGCGACAGATTGCGCGGATGCAGCCCCAACTGCTCATAGACCGGCTTGAAGGTCTCGCCCGTCAGCAGAATGCTCAGGTACTGCTCGCCGATCAGCGTGTTCACCCCCACCGCCGTGGCCGCCACACTGAAGGTGGCACGCCCCGCCGTCGTCAGGAAACTGCGCACCCCGTCCAGCAGCGCCGGAATCACCCCCAGCGCAAACAGCAGCCCACCAAAGCTCAACCCCAGAATCACGATGGTCTGCGTGAAGAACATGCTCTGGATGCCCCCCCGCGACAGCAGCTTTGCAATATCCCCCCAGCTTTCCGGGAAGGACGGCCCCGCAAAGAACCACGTCCCCAGCTCCGTCAGGCTCGGCGCCTGGTGCAGGTAGGTGATGGCCGTGGCCAGGAAGATCGTGGCCATCAGCGACACGATGGCATTGACCTTGCGCAGTGCCAGCGCCAGCAGCAGCACGAAGGGCAGCACCGAATACCCGTGGATCAGACCCGACTTCTCCAGCTGGTCCTGGATCACCGTCACGCTGTTCAGGTCATGCGCCGCCACATCCGGCAGCACCCACAGATAGACCGCCGCACTGAGCAGCCAGGCCGGTACCGTCGTGTACATCATGTTGCGGATGTGCTCGAACAGGTCGATCCCCACGATGGAGGCCGCAATGCCGGTCGTATCGGAAATGGGCGACATCTTGTCCCCGAAGAAGGCCCCCGACACCACCGCACCGGCCGTCATCGCCATGTCCGCATGGAAGGCGTGCGCCATGCCCATGAAGGCCACGCCCACCGTGGCACAGGTGGTCAGGCTGCTGCCCAGCGAAATGCCGATCAGCGAACTCAGCGCAAAGGCCGAGAAATAGAAATACCCCGGCGAGATCATGCCGAAGCCGTAGTACATCAGCGTCGGGATGGCCCCGCTGATCATCAGCGCCACCACCAGCAGCCCGATGAAGAAGAACAGGTACAGCGCCCCCATGCCCTGCCCCACGGCCGACACCATTCGTGACTGCATGTCGTTGTACGAAACGCCCCGGCTGAGCCCATACACCAGCAGGCAGATCATGGCCACCAGAATGGCCATGTGCGGCACCCATTCCAGCGCGATGATGACGTAGCCCATCAGCGCCACGATGATGATGGCCACGAGCCCCGCCTCCCAGCGGGGCATATCCAGCAGGGGTTTGACGCTGAACATGGTGATATTGAATCCTGTCGTTGGAAGTGAAACAAGCGAAAGCAGCCGGCCTGCAACCGGCCGGACAGGTCCGGCCCCCGTCCGGGCATTGCACATGCCGTCGTACATGCCGAAATATTGGGCAGACATTCATGGCCCACAGCCAGAAATCCATAGCTCACAGCCATGACAAACATAGCGGCAAACTATGGAACCGCACCGGAAACAGCCCGGCACCGGGACTTCCGGTATGCCTCCGGCACCCGGCCCGTGCCATGCAGAAGCTGCACAACGCAGCACGCATGCCACCACGGCGCCCCCGCCTGCGGGGTCTGGGCAGGGCCGCAACCGTCCGGCATGCCGGACGCAAACAGGCTGAACGCCACCGCGGCGGACCACCATGACGCCCCCCCCAAAAGCCCTTACCGGGGCATGCGGGCCACCCTGAAACCGGTACCGCCGATGGTCCCGGAAAAGTGCCGCACACGGATGCCTTGCCATGGTGCCCATGGCGCCGAATCCCGCGCCACAAGCCGCACTCCGTACACCGGAAGGTTTTGCGGGCGCCGTGATTATCTCATGCCGACACCCCCCTGCCACCCGAAAGAAATCGTCCACAGACCCCGGCATTCCCCTGCCTGCCCACCCCTGCCTCCGAAGCACCGTCACCACATCCCGCCGGCATGCGGAAAGCCCTCTGGAACAGGCACCGGCACCATCCTCACCCGCAGCATGCACCAGCCCCGGCGGCCACCCTGCCTGTCCCGGCCGGCCACCACCATCACGCTCACCGGCACCGACGCTCCCCGGTTTCAGCGCTGTTACCTGCCCGCCCTCCGGTAAAACCCCGATGCCCTGTCCTGGCACATGGTTACTTTTGTATTAATATGAATGAACGCATTCGTGCTGGCCCGCACGAATGGCCTGAAACAGGTGCGCCTCAGCGCGAGACGGCGAGGCACCCGGCCATTCCATCCAGGTCCGCACCGGCACAGCCGGTTATGTTCAATCCCAGGGAGGCAGCACGTATGCAATACAAGTCCGTTGACGACTTCATGAACATGGTCAAGCGGCGCGATCCGCACCAGACCGAATTTCTGCAGGCCGTACAGGAGGTGATGGACAGCCTTTGGCCCTTCCTGCAGACCAACCCCCGCTATTCCAGCCAGGGCCTGCTCGAGCGCCTGGTCGAACCCGAGCGCGCCATCCAGTTCCGCGTGGCCTGGGTGGACGACAAGGGTCAGGTCCAGGTCAACCGCGCCTGGCGCGTGCAGCACAGCTCCGCCATCGGCCCCTACAAGGGCGGCCTGCGCTTCCACCCGTCCGTCAATCTGGGCATCCTGAAATTCCTTGCCTTCGAGCAGACCTTCAAGAACGCCCTCACCACGCTGCCCATGGGCGGCGGCAAGGGCGGCTCCGACTTCGACCCCAAGGGCAAGAGCGATGGTGAGGTGATGCGCTTCTGCCAGGCCCTGATGATGGAACTCTACCGTCACATCGGCCCCGACACCGACGTGCCCGCCGGCGACATCGGCGTGGGCGGCCGCGAGGTGGGCTTCCTGAACGGCATGTACAAGAAGCTGGCCAACGAGACCGGCAGCGTGCTCACCGGCAAGGGCATGTCGTTTGGCGGCAGCCTGATCCGTCCGGAGGCCACTGGCTACGGCGTGGTGTACTTCGCCCTGGAAATGCTCAAGGCCGTCAATCAGGACTTCAAAAACCAGCGCGTGGCCATTTCCGGCTCGGGCAACGTGGCCCAGTATGCAGCGCTCAAATCGCTGGAACTGGGTGCCCGCGTGCTGACCATGTCCGACTCCGAAGGCACGCTGATCCATGAAGCCGGCATCAACCGCGAACTGCTCGATGCCATCTTCCACCTGAAGAATGAAAAACGCGGCCGCCTCTCCGAACTGGCCGCCGAGCGTGGCCTGCGCTTCGAAAAAGGCCGCACCCCGTGGCATGTGCCCGTGGACATCGCCCTGCCCTGCGCCACCCAGAACGAACTGAACGCCGAAGACGCCAAAACCCTCGTCGCCAACGGCGTGCAGGCCGTGGCCGAAGGTGCCAACATGCCGACCACACTGGACGCCGTGGACATCTTCCTGAAGGCCCGCACCCTCTACGCACCGGGCAAGGCCAGCAACGCCGGCGGCGTAGCCGTCTCCGGCCTGGAAATGAGCCAGAACGCCATGCGCCTGTCGTGGACGGCCGAAGAGGTCGACCAGCGTCTGCACGGCATCATGAACAGCATCCACGAAAACTGCGTGCGCTACGGCAAGCGCAGCGACGGCAGCATCAATTACGTGGCCGGTGCCAACATCGCCGGCTTCGTGAAGGTGGCCGACGCCATGCTGCAACAGGGCGTCTACTGATCCCCTGGCGGGGAATGGGCAGGCTTTCCCGGCCTGCTTCATTCCCTGCAGCTACCCCAGGCAAAGGAAACGCCCGGACATCCCTGTGATAGCCCGGGCGTTTCCTTTTGCACGGTTGGCGGTTCATGGACGACGGCTATGGACTGGGGCGCGGATCCATGAAAGACAACTCCGGGCAGGGGCACGGATTCACGGAAGACGGCCCCGGGTGGGGCGGCACGGGGAGCGGACCCCTCCTGCGGCTCATACGCTCACGCCAACTTTGTTGCCCACGACCTGCGTCGTGGTCAACAAACTTGTCGGGCTGACACTTTCCGACAACCGGGGCTGCGCCCCGCCCGTCAGAAAGTGTTTACCGCCTACCGCGAAATCGCCGCAGGAGGGGTCCGCTCCCCGCACCGCTTCCCAGACTCGCCTGTCGCGACTTCGACGAGAAGAAGCCAGTTCATGCGCGGTTCGCCAACAGTGCGTAACTCATTCGTCCCCCCAGAGAGGTACTGTGTCCATCCCTGCGTCACCGGGTTGCTGCCCCGCCCTGCATCGAGCGCCGCGGAGCGGGACGTCACTGCGGCGATTTCGCGGTACGCGTGAACGACTTTCTGACAGGCGGGGCGCAGCCCCGGTTGTCGGAAAGTGTTTTAGCGCTGAAGGTTTGTTGACCACGACGCAGGTCGTGGGCAACAAAGCTTCAGTGAGCGTATGAGCCGCAGGGACGTACCGGTCCGCGGCGCGTGCCACAACGAAGTCACTTGCAGCAACGAAGAACGCGCCATCAGAACTCGAAGCTCGCCGTCACCGACACCTGCCGTGCATCCCCCAGCGCCAGACCATACTCGTTCACGCTCGACGTATAGTAGGTCCGGTCCGTCAGGTTCTTCACATTGAACTGGAAGCGCACCTTCCGGTCCATGATCGCCGTATCGTACGTGGCAAACAGGTCTGCCACCGTGAACGACGGCAGCCAGAACGAATTGGCCGAATCTCCCGGACGCCGGCCACTGTAGCGGGCACGCGCCCCCACCCGCAGCTGGTCACTGCCCAGCAGCTCACCCACGTTGTACACAGCACCCGCCGACGCCGTCACCCGCGCCACGTTCCACAGCCGGTTGCCCGCATACTCCGGATCACGCGTGGTCTTCGCATCCAGCACCGCCAGACTGCCGATGGTGCTCCAGCGCGAGTCGATCTCGCCCGCCACATCCAGCTCCATCCCGCGCGAACGGGCCGCCCCCGACGTCCGCCACTCGGTCAGCCCCGTGACACTGTTGAACTGCGACACCAGCACATTTTTCTTGCGGATGTCGAACAACGCCAGCGACCCCGTCAGCCCGCCCGGCATCTCGTACTTGGCACCGATCTCCCACGACTTGCCCGTTTCGGGCTTCACGCTGGAATCGATCAGACCACTGGAGTGTGGCGCAATGGTCGAAATGGGCTTGAGCGACGACGTGTAACTGGCATAGAGCGACGAATGCGGCGTGAGCTTGTACACCAGCCCCAGACGCGGCAGCCACTTGCTGTCATCGGTATCGGTATTGCGCTGGAACGGACGACCCCGGCCAGCAATCTGCGTCCAGTGCAGATAGCGGATGCCCGCCGTCAGGATCCACTGGTCGTTCAGGTGCACGGCATCCTGGAAGAACAGCGACTGGTTGTGCAGCTGATCGCGCTGGTCGCTGTCGCTGGCCACCACATTGGTGCCGGGCGCCACCAGACCATAGACCGGATTCAGATAATTGAAATTGCCGTTGGCCGTGCCGCGGATCATGTCCGCGCGGTAGATCTTGCGGTATTCCGCATCCATGCCCACCTGCACGTCGTGCTGCATGCCCAGCAGCTGGGTGCTGCCGTCGACGTAGGCGGTACCGTAGCTGTCGGTGCTCAGCGCGCCCTTCGTGCCATCGGCGCGGCGGCGCAGCGTGTGGGCCGTGGTGTTGATGCCCATCACGCGCAGCTGGTCGGCATCGTAGGTTTCGCGGTTGTAGCTCAGGCTCACGTGGCCCGACCAGCCCGGCACGATGTGATGGTCCAGCGAGAACTGCGCCAGATGGCTCTTGCCCTTCATCTGGTTCATCGGCTCGTCCAGACGACGGTTGGCAGGCACGTCCAGCGGCGCCTTCGTGTCCGGATTCAGCACGGTACCGCGGTCGAACGGCGCATCGTAGTCGCGAAACTCATACCAGAACACAGCCTGCGTGTCCTTGCCATACCAGGCCACCGACGGCGCGACCAGCAGATCCTTGCGCTTGCCGAAGTTGCGCCAGTAGTCCTCGTTGACGTAATCGGCCACCAGGCGCCAGGCAAGGCCCGTATCGGCAATCGGGCCGGTGGTGTCGAAGGTCACGCCACCACCCGTGCGGCCATGGGCATAGGTGGAGGCCGTCAGCCCCAGTGACGAGCGTGCCTTGAGCTGCGGCTTCTTGCTGACCACGTTGACCACGCCGCCCGGATCCATGATGCCGTAGAACATCGACGACGGCCCCTTCAGCACCACCACGCTCTCGGCAGCCGCGTTCATGCCCCGCCCCTGCACCAGCGGCATGCCGTTGTGCATGATGGAACCATCGCGGTTGCCGCCGAAGCCCCGCTTCATGATGGTGTCCTGCGTGCCGGCCAACGTGTTGCCCTGGGTGATGCCGCTCACGTTGAACAGCGCATCGTCCATGTAGCGGGGGCGCTGGTCACGCAGCACCTGGGCCGACACCGCATTGGTCACCTGCGGGGTTTCGAGCACCGGGGTCAGCGACCGCAGGGTGGAGGCATCCTGCACCGGCTGGTAGCTGCTCTCGTACTCGACCGGCACCGGCTCGGCACGGCCGACCACCACCACGGAGCCCAGTGCGGTGGCATCGTCATCGGCCAGGGAGGCATCGGCGGCCGATACGGACACACGGTCTCCGGTACCCTGCCCTGCAGCGCCGGCCGTTTCCCGTGCGGCAGCCCCGGTACCTGTCGCAGGCCGAAGGCCGCTTCCCGCATTGGCCGGCATGGTCGCCCCCTTGCCACGGGCAGCCGCGGCACCGGCCGCCGTTGCCCCCACGGCCTCTTCCTCACGGGCAGCCGGTCGGTCTCCGGGGCGCACGGCCTCCTCGGGGCTGTCTGCCTGCGGCGTCATGACGCGGACGCGGTCGCTGATGTCGTACACCGGTTCCCGGCTGACGGCGGCATCGTCAGCTTTGGTGTCACGCAATATCTGTTCGGGGGATTCCCAGGCAGAGGACTGGGCCAGCGCCGCCAGCGGCAGCGCAGCCATCAGGGCGCACAGGCTGCGAGGAGCAAAACGGGAAGGAAGGTGAGGAACCATGATGAGGGCCAACATGAGCTGATAAGTGCTGTCATTATAGGCCCCGTTACATCACGGCAACATCATTCACCCTGCTGCCACAGGTGTCCATGGGGACGAAACGCGTCCTGGGGGCACCCTTTCCTGCACACGCCAGCGACCCCCATGCCATGCCTGTGTCACACCGCCATCAGTAGACACGTTCTTGCCGTCATCAGGAAGACACGTTACTGCCGGCATCGGAAGACACGTGCCTGCGCCGGCATCAGCCTGCAGATTCACCATCGGCACCGGGAGACCCGTTCCGGGCGGCTTGGGCCTTCGGACTCCCGTTGGCATCGGGAAGCCCGTCCCGGCCAGCGTTGGCCTTCGAATTCCTGCCGGCATCAGGAGGCCCGTTTCCGTCGGCACCGGCCTGCAGATTTCTGTCGGCATCCGCCTTCAGGTCGAAGCAGAAGCCACTGTAATGCTCGACGCTGTATTCCGGCTTGCCGATGATGGGCATGCGCTTGCCCAGATTTCGCCACTGGTCGCGCAGCACATAGCCCTGTGCCTGCACGGCCTCGATGAACGGCTCGCGGGCCTCGACCCGGTAGCCACAGTAGGCCGTGCCGATGCTGTTGAGCGTGAAAAAGGCGTGCCGGTCGTGAATGGGCGTGGTGTTGATGATGATGCGCCGCGGTTTCGTTTCGAAACCGGCCAGGATGTCGGGCAGCGACCGGTCCAGATACTGCAGCGCCCCGGAGGCATACAGCACTTCGCAGCCATCGGCGTCGGCCAGCTGGTCGGAGAACTGCAGCTGCCCGTCAACGCCGCGCACCGTGGCAAAGCGCCGCCCCTCCGCCGCCACGGCAGGCATGTCGATCACCAGCCAGCGCAGGTTCTCGGGGTAGTCGATGAACGGCTGGAACGCAAAGTACTTGATGCCCACCGCACCGCCGATGTCGGCCACGCGGGTCAGGCCGCGATAGACGGCATCGGCCATCCAGAACAGCGCCGGATGGTCGTAGTCGTCGAGCTGCAGGCGCTCAAGGTAGAGCTGGGCCGACGCCGTGTTGTCGTAGCTGGTGGGGGCCGTGTCCGGTGCACTGGCCACGGCTTTCTCGAAACTGTCGAACACGCCCCTGAACAGGTGGGCTGCCCGGGCATGCACGAACTGGTGCTTCAGGTAGGCCGTTCTGGCATGTCCCATCGGGCCATGCTGACTGATCCAGCGCTGGCTCTTCACCAGCCGCTTGACGATGCTCATGTCGAATATCCACAAGGAAGGAGGAGTGCTGTTGCCCGTCGTGCAGCCGCCACACCGTCGATGCCACGCAACAGCGCAGCACGATGCCCCGCCGACCTGCGCCGACGCCGGTCGGCGGGGATCAACCATTCGTGGTGCGGTTTCGGAGAACCGGATCACCCCCACGGAACAGGCCAGCCGAACGGAGGCTGGCGGCTGCTTCAGCGGCTGCCTTCAACAGGCATACAACGCGCGCCCCCATTAATCTGCACGCTTTGAACGACCCGGCACGGAGCACTTCCACCGCTGCGGAACACCGGCGCCTGCAGCCCCCGGAGGCTGGCAGGGACGCCGCCGTTCCGGCGTCTGGATGCTTCGGCGAACAGCGGCCTGCCGGACGGGCCTGCGCCATTCAGGATTTCTGGAGCAAACCATGCACACCAATGACAAAGCCACCGACATGCACTGGAACCGCCATGTTGGTCTGACCTATACCGACCCGGAAACGGCGGAGGATGGTATTGAGTTCGGGGCCGTGGCCGCCGACGGACGCAAATACCGTTTCCATCTGGAACTGAATGCCCTGAAGGCGCTCAATGCCGAGGCATTCTATGATGATGACGTGATCGACAGATTTCACGCCCATCAAAAAGATATCGAACGTGTTGCAGGCCGTTTGGTGATGCTGAACGTGCGCGCCAACCCAATCGTGCTGAAAGCCGCCTATTTTGCAGAGTCTCCGTGGCGCCGGCTGGGCGGCCGAATCTGAATGCGCACCGGCGGGCGTAAATCCGTCGAAAATTCAGACGGCCATTCACCCCAACAATAGTGGGCAGGCGGCCGCGTGGCCAAGGGGCCGTTCGGCCGCCGTGTCAGTGGAACTGCGTGCTGACCGATTCTGCCTCTTCGGGCATTTGCACGTGCACCAGCTCACCGCTGCGGTTGGGATAGAACGGTGAGGCGCAGTCTTCGCAGAACTCGGGCTCCATCAGCGAATTCCAGACGCGGATGTCGTTGACGCCCACCTCCTGCAGGGTGCGGCGGATCTGCTGCACCGGTGAAGGATCGTCTGCATCCGACTCGGGGCCCAGCAGCGGCCAGACGACGCCCTGCACCACGTCATCGCTGTCGCCCAGCGAAAAGCCGATGCGGTATTCGTCCACCTGCGTGTTGCCGCACGAGGCCACCGAGGCGCGAATGCGCGTGGGCTCGATGTCGAGGCTGTGCACGAGATAATTGACAGCCGCCTTCACGCCCCAGACGCGCACCAGCCGGTCGGACTCGCGCAGGTTGGCGTGATAGGCGTCGGGCAGCAGGGATTCGAAGCCGCAGCCCGGCAGCAGTGGTTCGATCAGCGGGCGGATACGGGTATTCCAGGCATCCAGGCAGTCCTGCCGGGAACGCTGTTCCTCACCCGGGAGCTGCCAGCGAAAGATCGGCTGGTCGCCGCTGGCCACCACGCTGCCCAGCAGGAAGCGGGCGTCGGCCAGCATCTCGGGAGCTTCGGGCATGGACCTGAAGTCGGCACGCAGCGTGCTGCCATTGGCCGTGGCCGTGGCCATGCGCCGGGTGAGCTTGCGCATGTCGGAAAAGTCGTGCGGCAGCTGGTCGAGGCTGTAGAGCCAGGACTGCATCTGGAACTTCACACCGGGAGCCAGCACCTCTTCCTGCCAGATGCGCGACAGCTCGGCCGCCACCGGCGCCGGCAGCACACGGGCGGGAATGCTGAAGCGTGTCCAGGCCACGATGGGGGCGCTGACCATCAGCCCGTACAGCGGCTCGGCCGGTTCGCTGCCGGCCGCCTGGCCACGCAGTGCCGAGGCGGGAATGCGCACTTCTTCGGCGGCGTGCTCCAGCGCCTCGAGCAGCGCGCCGTAGGCCGTACCGTCCATCTGGTTGATGCGGTCGAGCGCGGCCAGAACGGCGCCTGCATGCCCGCCATCCAGCAGGCGCCCGAGCGCCTGCGCAAGCCTGGCCTCCCAGAACCGGGCTTCGGTGCGCGAGCCGCTCTGTGCTAGGCCGACGGCCCCCACGACGAGGCTCTCCACATCCGGCAGGGCCTGGGAAATGCGCGCACGAACGCGGGACGAGAGAGAAGATGCTTTGCTGGACATGCCGGCAGTGTAACGGAAAGTGGAGAGAAAAGTGTATCCGGAATCCAGCCCGCGCGGCGGTACCGGAACGGCCGCAGATCACGCCCGGACGGGCCGGGCGCAGGCAGGACGTACAAAAGGAGGCAAACCGCAGTGAAGCCTGATGTGCAGCCAAAAGTACAGCCGGAGTACAGCCTGATGTGCAGCCGGACGACATGGCCTGGCGGGCATCAGGAACTCATTCGGCCCCGCGCTCGCCCCGCCAGCGCATGGTGGACTTGAACTGCTTTTCCAGGGCCAGCAGCCCCTGCTCGTGCAGCTGGCGCTCGGCATCGGCCGCCAGCCGGACCTTCAGCCCCTTCGGTGGCCAGCGCCCCCCGGCATCGGCCACGGTACCGGTTTCCTCTTCCTCGCTGCCACCGCCGATGTCGAAGGTCCCCTGCCCCCGCGTCAGGCCCAGATACACCTCGGCCAGCAGCTCCGAGTCGAGCAGCGCGCCGTGCAGGGTCCGATGCTTGTTGGGAATCATCAGGCGCTCGCACAGCGCATCGAGGTTGTTGCGCTTGCCGGGGTAGCGCTCGCGCGCCATCAGCAGCGAATCGGTGATGCCCGAGACGTGCGAGGCAAAGGTGCCCAGGTCCAGCCGGGCCAGTTCGGCATCCAGAAAGCCCGTGTCGAACGGGGCGTTGTGGATGATGATCTCGGCGCCGCGGCAGAAATCCAGAAACTGGCCGGCGATCTGCGCAAAGGTGGGCTTGTCACGCAGGTCGTCCCAGGTCATGCCGTGCACGGCGGCCGCCCCCTCGTCCACCTCCCGCTCGGGGTTGATGTAGAGGTGCAGGTTGTTGCGGGTGATGCGCCGGTTGACCATCTCCACGCAGCCTATCTCGATGATGCGATGCCCCTTGCCGGCATCCAGGCCGGTCGTTTCGGTATCGAGCACCACCTGGCGCTCGGGCGCTTCTTCAGTCATCCGTTCGTCTCTCCGTCGGTTCAGACACCGCCGCGCGCCTTCTGCAGGGCCGCCACGGCCAGGCGGTCGGCGCGTTCGTTGTTGACATTGCCCTGGTGACCCCGCACCCAGCGCACCGTCACCTGCCGGGCATCGACCACGGCAAACAGGCGCTTCCAGAGTTCGAGGTTGGCCACCGGTTCGTTCTTCGAGTTGCGGAATCCGCGCCGTTCCCAGCCGGCCCGCCATTCGCTGATGCCCTTGAGCACGTACTGGCTGTCGGACACCAGCTCCACGGCCACGCCCTCGGGGGTACGCAGCAGGCCCTCGATGGCGGCCGTGATCTCGGCAATCTGGTTGGTGCCGGGGCCGATGAAACCATGATCGGCTGCCTGCTCGCTGCCATCCGGCGCAAACACCACCACCCCCCAGGCGGCAGGGCCCGGATTGGTCGGCGCACACGCGCCATCGGTGTAGGCAACCCATTTCGTCGTCATATGTCTTTCAATCCCTGGAGGGTGTCATGAACTCGTGTGTTCCCGCGCTGGCCCCGGCCGCGTGCCGGCAAGGCGCTACGCAGGCAAGGCCGGCATTCTAGAGCGTGTTCCGGATAGAGCGTGTTCCGGACGGGTGCTCCCGGCACGACACTTCACGGCTGGTGGCCGCGGGCATCGTGGCCGTGCGCGGCGACAGGCTCCGCCAGACGGGGCCCACCAGACGCATGCCCCGCACCCGCTTGACCGCCGTCATCAGGAAGAAGGCGCCGCAGACCGGCCACCAGCGGTCGCCGGCCCGTTCCATCAGTCGCTGGCTGTGGGCCAGCCATTCCTGGCGCGCGATCGGCAGGGCGTAGCCACCGTAGACCGTGGGGGCCGGCTCGAAATCGAGCAGCCGGATCCAGTCACGTATCCGCAGCGGACCGATGAAGGGCACGTCGTGCGGCATGAAGCCTCCGCCCAGCCAGCCGGGCAGGGCATGCCGCAGCGCCCAGAGCGACCAGGGATTGATGCCGGTCACCACCAGATGCCCCTCCGGCCGCAGCACGCGATCTACCTCGCGCAGCAGCTGGTGCGGACAGCCGCCGGACTCCAGCTGGTGCGGCAGCACCACCAGGTCCACCGACTGCGAGGCAAAGGGCAGCTCGCCGTGATGGGCCACCCGCAGGTCGGGCTGCCAGGCCGCATCCGGCCCCACCGGTTCAGTGCCCTGCTGCACGCGAATCCGGTGCGGCATGCGGCTGGCCGCCAGCGCGTCCAGGGCCGGCATGCCCAGCTGTACGGCATAGTAGCCAAAGATGTCGTCGACGGTCCGTGCCAGCTGCGCAGCCTCCCACTGCAGCATGTAGCGTCCGGGCGGCGATGCCAGCCAGCGCGCCCAGGCCGCGTCACTGCCTTTACCATCGGGGGATTGCAGGGCAGCGTCTGCTGCCCGGTCCGGTCGTACCATGCGTTGCCGTCGTCGTGTGAAAGGGAGCCGGGAAACGTGTGCAGGGGCGTCAGGAGAACCCGCAGGATCCCGTCCCATGCCCCCGACGGCCCGTATCGTATGGACAGGCCCCCGGAGCGTGTCACGGCCCCGTTCGTTCCCGCTCCGGTCAGCGTGTGTAATGGAGGAACCCTAGTATGACCGATGTGACCGACATCCCGCACCTTCCCCGGACGCCCCCACCAGCGCCAGAGCACGCCCAGGATGCAGACACCCTGTCCATCCGGCCCATTCCCGCCCTGCAGGACAACTACATCTGGTGCATCGGCCGGGGACGCGACTTCATCGTGGTCGATCCCGGCGAGGCGCAGCCCGTGCTGAACGCACTCATGCCGGCCACGGCAGCAGCGAACCGGCCGGATGAGGCCGCCGCGCCACGCACAGGCACCACTGCCCCCCGGGCAAAGGCCCTCCCGCCGCAGGCAGAGGCGGCCACGCCCCAGACAAACGCCGGTCCGGGGCCGGCCCGTCTGCTCGCCATTCTCGTCACCCACCATCACCACGACCATGTCGGCGGCATTGCCGGCCTGCTCGCGCAGTGGCCGGATGCCCGCGTCATCGGCCCCGCCCACTGCGTCCCGCTGGGCGTGAAGGAGGCCATGGGCAACGGTGACACCCTGCATTTCCCCGCACTGGACCTGGACCTGCAGGTGATGGCCACGCTGGGTCACACCCAGGATCACCTGAGCTATTTCTGCCCGCCCCTGCCCGGCCACCCGCATCCGGCGTTGTTCTGTGGCGACACATTGTTTTCGGCAGGTTGCGGCCGTGTATTCGACGGAACGGTGGAGCAGCTCTTCCAGTCGCTGCAGCAGCTCCGGACCCTGCCGCCCGACACTCGCATCTGTGCGGCCCACGAATACACGCTCACCAACCTGCATTTCGCCCTGGGTGCCGAGCCCGGCAACGACGCCATCCGCGAGCGCCTGGCCCACTGCCGCCAGTTGCGTAAAGACGGCCTGCCCACGCTGCCTTCCACGCTTTCCGGGGAGCTGCAGGTCAATCCCTTCCTGCGCGCTCACCTGCCCGCGCTGTCCCGTCACCTGCCCGCAGACCTGCAGCCGGAAACGGCCGATGCCTTCGGCGTCTTTGCCGCACTGCGCCGCTGGCGAAACGGTTTCAAACCGCCCGCCACGCCCTGATCCGGATGCCCCGGCGCTTGCCCGGCGCCGGCACCACCCGACCAGTGGACGGCAACATCCGAAGAAATGCCATCTTGGTTACCGATCCCGACAGGATCCTGTGCTATCGTGGGCCCAAAGCACTCGCAGACTTTTGCAGAGGCTCCCCGGAGCGTGGCATGGACGCCTGCCTGCGTCCCCGCGCTGACCGTTCGTTTTCATTTTGCCCGGCAGGGGCCGGCATCACGTCGTCGCCCCGGGCCGGCAGCGAAGCCCCCAAACCGGGGCTTTCATGCCCGCCGGCGCAAACCCACAGGTAACGCACGTGCGCATCCCACACCCCGGCAGCCGGATGGCTGCCTCCGCCTCCCCCGATCACGCATCGGCCCTGCCGCCCTCGCGCCATCTCCGGCTGGCCCGGCTGCTGGCCCGGGCCGGTCTGGTTCTGGGGGCTGGCTGGCTGGCCGCCTGCTCCTCGGTATCGCCCCAGCATGCCAGCAGCAGCACCGCCTCCCGCAACGGCCAGCCCGCCATCGTGGCGGAAAGCGACGCCGTGCGTGAACTGGACGCCGCGCAACTGGCCCAGGGTGACGACGCCGGCACCGAGGTGGTGGTCAGCAACGACCTGTGGGGGCGCATCCGTGCCGGCTTTGCCATGCCCGAGCTGGATTCCCCGCTGGTGGCCCGACACGAACAGTATTACCTCTCGCGCCCCGAATACCTGCAGCGCATGTTCGGCCGGGGCTCGCGCTATCTGCACCATATCGTCGAGGAGGTCGAGCGCCGCGGCATGCCCACCGAGCTGGCCCTGCTGCCCTTCGTCGAAAGTGCCATGAACCCCACCGCCATGTCGTCGGCCAAGGCAGCCGGCCTCTGGCAGTTCATCCCCTCCACCGGCCGCCAGTACAACCTGAACCAGAACTGGTGGGTGGACAACCGCCGCGACGTGGAAGCCTCCACCCGTGCCGCGCTGGACTACCTGCAGACCGTCTACGAAATGAACGGCGACGACTGGTTCCTGGCGCTGGCCTCGTACAACTGGGGTGAAGGTGCCGTGCGCCGCGCCGTGAAGGCCAACGAGCGGGCCGGCCGCCCGGCCGACTATGCCCACCTGCGCATGCCGGCCGAAACCCGCAACTACGTGCCCAAGCTGCTGGCCATCAAGCACATCGTGCAGAACGCCAGCCGGCTGGGCTTGGCCCTGCCCGAGCTGCCCGACCAGCCCTACTTCGTCACGGTCGAAAAGACCCGCCCGATCGACCTGAAGCTGGCGGCGCAGTTTGCCGGCATGACCGAGGCCGAGTTCCTCGAACTCAACCCGGCACACAACCGCCCGGTCATCTCGGCCACGCGCACCAACACCCTCAAGATTCCGGTCGACCGCATCGAACGGTTCAAGGCCGCCATGGCGGCCCATGCGGCCCAGGGCAAGCCCTTCGTCACCTGGCACCCGTACACCATGCAGCGCGGCGAGAACCTGGCCGGGGTGGCGGGACGTGCCGGCCTGTCCGTCCCGGAACTGCTGCGCGCCAACGGCATCGCGCCGGGCACCCACCTGCTGGCCGGTTCCCGGCTGCTGGTGCCGCAGAGCCATGC
The DNA here is from genome assembly GCF_003892345.1 of Lautropia dentalis. GTDB lineage: Bacteria > Pseudomonadota > Gammaproteobacteria > Burkholderiales > Burkholderiaceae_E > Lautropia > Lautropia dentalis. The sequence goes on along the minus strand of NZ_RRUE01000001.1, from coordinate 872,631 downwards.
CGGTGACGACAGCCTGGTCGAACAGTTCAACGGTCCGCGCCTGTACCAGCAGGTCGATGCCGGCCCGCTGGTGCACCGTGTGCGCCGCGGCGAGACGGGCGCCTCCATTGCACGCCGCTATGGCCTCACGCTGGCCGAGCTGCGCAGCATGAACCGCCGCATCACCCGGCTCAGGCCCGGCCAGACGCTGGTGGTGCGCCGCACCCAGCGCCAGACCGTGCTGGTGGCCGAAGACGGTTCCCGGCAGGTCATCAGCCGCCAGAGCACCCAGCCCACGGTCGTGGCCCATGCCCTGGCCTCCAGCAGTACGGTGACAGCGCGTTCAGCAGGCACAGCGGCTGCCGCCAGCCGCACCACCGCTGGTACGGCCAGCGCCCGGAGCAGCGGCATCCGCCTGGTCACCTACGGCCATGCAGGCCGCACGACGGCCCATACGGCCCGCGCCGAAACCTCCGCCAGCCGGGTGGCGCGACAGATCACCACCCGCTCCAGCCGCCACGGCAGCACGCATCATGTGCTGCCCTCCGGGTCGCGGCGGGCAGGCACGGCCGTCGCAACCGGCACGACGGCCAGGCGTGCGGCAGCCAGCCATACGGCATCCCGCACCAGCACCCGGAAAGCCACGGCCCGTACCAGCACGCAGGTGGCGGCCGGTCGCAAGCGCCCGTCCAGCGTGACCAGCCGGGTGAAATCGCGGGCCTCCACCCGCGTGGCGGCTTCCGGCAGCGCCGGCAGGACGGCCCGCAAGGCCACCACCAGCAAGCGTGCCAGCCGCGCAACGCGCACCAGCAGCCTGCGGCAGGCCGGCAAGGTGGCCTCGGCCCGCTGATCTTTCCCCTGTTGCAATCATGGCCCAGACGCAAAAAAGGCCGCACATGCGGCCTTTTTTGCGTCTGGGCCGGGGCCTGCCAGGCTCAGGCCGGCTGGCCCAGCGAGATGCCCAGCGACGTGGCCACATCCAGCAGCGTGCTGTCGTCCGGTACGTTGCGGGTGCGGTTGGCCACCTCCTCGATGGGCACGCTCGTGCACTCGTCACCCTTCAGGGCCACCATGCGGCCAAACTCGCCATTGGCCACCATTTTGGCCGCATACCAGCCAAAGCGCGTGGCCAGCACCCGGTCGTACGGCGTCGGTGTGCCACCGCGCTGCACGTGCCCCAGCTGCGTGCTGCGCACCTCGCTCTCCAGGTGCTCCTTGAGCTGCTCGCGCAGCACGTTGGCCACACCGCCCAGCCGGATCGGATCCGGGCTGTTCTCGAGGTGCGCCTGCACGGTCATGCCGCCATCGACCGGACGGGCCCCTTCGGCGATGCAGATGATGGTGTAGCCCTGCTTCTTCTCGCGTTCCTTGCAGACGCGGATGACCTCCTGCAGGTCGTACGGCCGCTCCGGAATCAGGATGATGTCGGCACCACCAGCCAAACCACCTTCCAGCGCGATCCAGCCCGCGTAGCGGCCCATCGTTTCCAGCACCATCACGCGGCCATGGCTGCGCGCGGTGGTTTCCAGCCGGGCCAGCGCCTCGGCCACGATCGACACGGCGCTGTCGAAACCGAAGGTGCGGTCGGTGTACATCAGGTCGTTGTCGATGGTCTTGGGCACGCCCACCACCGGCAGCCCCAGCGGGGTGAAACGGTTGGCGATGCTCATCGTGCCGTCGCCACCGATGGCCACCAGTGCGTCCAGGCCCAGCTCCTTCACATACTCCATGACGCGCGGCGACACATCCTCACCCTTCCAGGCAAACGGATTGGCGAAGTTGTGGGTGCCCAGAATGGTGCCGCCCTCGTTGATGATGCCCGACACGGCCCGGGCATCCAGCAGACGGGAGCGTCGCTCGATCATGCCCATGAAGCCGCGCTCGATGCCGGTGACCCGTGCACCGGTACGAAGCAGCGATTTGGTCACACCACGGATCACCGCATTGAGCCCCGGACAGTCACCGCCGCCGGTCAGGACACCCACGTGAAGAGAAGAACTGGACATCGAATTACCTCGCTGGTTGGAAGACAGGCCCGCGTCAGGAGACTCTGCCCCCCGCGCAAGGGACACTCTGCAAAAGTCTGCGAGCGCTTTGAGCCCAGGATCGGAATGAGCCAGAAGGCGCCATTTGTCGGCAATAGCAGGGCTATTGCCGACAAATGGCAACGCACTGGATCGCCCGGGCATGGGAATCAAAGTACCGCAGGACTTTTGCAGAGGGTCCCAAGGGCGCAGGGGTGAGTCTCGCGTGCCCTTGCGCGCGTGGAATCCCGGCACGCGCGTACGCGCTAGCGTAAAGGGTCACACCCCGGCTGTCGAGCCGGTCGACACCGAAAAACGGATTCCATTCAGGAATCACATGAATGATGTGGGAAAGCGACCATAGTCTGGTCCATTCGTCCCGGGCCGTTCATTGGCGCATGTCATGGATGCGTTCGTCTTCCGGCCGCGCCAGCCGCCGTGCCGCCTCCACCACCGAAGCCCGGCGCCGCTTCCGTTCGCGGGCATCATCCTCTCCCGTCAGCATGCGGGCCACCTGGGGCACCGCCGACCACCATCCTGCCAGTGCCAGCACCAGAAACGCCAGATGATCGGCTGCAAGTGCCGTCGTGACCGTTCCCTGCTGCTGTCCCCGTTCCACCGCCCGGACCTTGTAACCGTAGTACATGCGCCGCTGTGCCTCATCCGGAACTTCGCCTTCGAAGGACAGCCCCTCCCAGCGCATCAGCCGGCTCAGGGCCGGATGCGCCTCGTGGTAGTCGAACACCCGGCCGGCATAGTCGCCCACATCCTCCACGGCAAAGCTCTCCACCGGAACCGCCTGCGCCACCTTGGCCAGCTCGCTGCGCAGCACGGCCGAGAACAGCCCGCGCTTGTCCCCGAAGTAGTTGTAGACCCGCTCCTTGTTCACGCCCGCCGTCCGGGCAATCCGGTCGATCGTCGCCCCGTCCGGACCCAGCCTGGCGAACTCGTCCACGGCTGCTTCCAGAATCCTGCGTTTGGTTCCCTCGGTATCCCAGGCCATCGTCTGCGTATCCGTCCTGATCCGTCCCTGGCGCGTGTCATGGGCTCATTCGCCCTGGCCATACCCGGGGCATGCGGGACGACATGGTTTGTGCGTGTGACGGAAATCATACTAGAATGAACTCCAACGTTGTAGTTGGAATTTATTCAATCAGGAGGAACTGCATGTCCCGTGCTTCCCGACCCGTCTCACCCATCACCCCTGCCGCTTCCAGCACATCCTCCGCCCAATGGGCAACGCCTGCCAATGGCAGCACCTCCGCTGCCGACCGGACAATGCCTGACAACACCCCTCATCCTGCCGGCGGTGGCGTCATCACCCTGCTGGTGACGACGGCGCTGTTCGTCCTCACCCAGCTCTACCTGGCCATCCCCCTGCTGCCCCACGTGGCCAAAAGCTTTGGCAGTGCGCCTGCCACCACCACGCTGGCACTGGCCAGCGCCTTCAGCATGGCCTATGCAGCAGGCTTTCTGCTCTGGGGGCCGGTGTCGGACCAGTACGGCCGGCGTCCGGTCATGCTGACGGGGCTTGCGGCACTGGCCATCGCCACCCTGGCCTGCGCCTTCGTGCCTTCACTGCCCTGGCTGGGCGGACTGCGCGTCACGCAGGGGCTGGCTGCCGCCAGCTTCGCACCGGTGGCACTGGCCTATCTCATCGAGGCCACGCCGCCCCATCTGCGCGCCACGGCCATTGGCGCCATGTCCACCGCCTTTCTGGTTGCCGGCATTTTCGGCCAGGTCCTGGCCGGCTGGATCGCCCTGCACGGGCACTGGTCGTGGGTGTTCCTGGTCACAGGCGGTGCGCTGGCCATCATGACCCCGCTCATCGCCCTGCTCGCGCGCGAACCCGGGCGTGCTACCCTGTACGGTCATCTGGGCCACCGCTTCGCTGCCATGGCCCGGCTGCTGGCACGCCCCGCCATCCTGCTGCTCTCGTGCGCACACATCACCCTGCTGCTGTCCTTCGTGGCCATGTACACGGCACTCGGCCCGCATCTGCAGACACTGGGACTGGATGGGGGTCGGGTCATCCTGCTGCGTCTGGCTGGCCTGCCCCTGATGTTCGTGGCGCTGCTGGCCGGGCCACTGGCGGCCCGCATCCGCATGTCCGGCGTGGCCTGCGCCGGTTTCATGCTGGCCGCCGCCGGCGTGGCGCTGGAAGCGGCTCTGTCGCAGCACCTGCCGGGCATCGTCGGCGGTAGCCTGATCTTCGTCACCGGCGTGGCGCTGGCCATTCCGGCCATGATCGTGCTGTACGGTACCCTCGCCGCCCCCGATCGTGCGGCCGGCATGGCACTGAACGGCTTCGTGCTGTTCATCGGTGCCAGCATCGGGCCGGTGCTGGCCGGGCGGGTGGCGGATGTCCGGCTGTTGCTGATGGGGCTGGCGGTTGTACTGCTGGGCGCGGCGGGGTGTGTGGTGGGGAGCGGCAGGCTGACAGGAAAGCAGCAGAAAGCGCACGCATGATGATCACCAGAACATGTCGTGGACTCATTCGTCCCCGCAGCCTCCCCCCTTCTGGGCATGAAGGACAAGACGGCAGGGCCGCAGCATGGGCTTACCCGGCACCGGGCCGGAACCGACGACCATCAGGCGGACAAAAGCAGATGACACTTGCCTGTTTCGTTTATTTCGATTAGTCTGCACGCCAACATATTCCAGCAAGCGAGACAAGCCCATGGCTACCCTCATGACACCTCACACGCTGCCTTCGGAGGAAGAGATCGCCATTGCACAAACAAGCGGCCGCACGTTGTCCGCCTGTCTGCAAACCCATGCCGAAACCCAGGAAATCAGAATCAGGACAGACAGAGGAACATCACTTCCGGTCCGTGTACCGGTATCTGCCCTGCGTCTGCTCGTCGATGCACTGACCGAAATCGGCAAGGGCAATGCCGTAAGCATCGTCCCGATCCACGCCGAGATGACCACCCAGGAAGCAGCCGACCTGCTCAACGTCTCGCGCCCCTATCTGGTCCAGCTACTGGAAAAGGGCGAGATCCCGTTCCACAAAACGGGCACACACCGCCGTGTCCGGTATCAGGATATGGTTGATTACAAGAAGCGCACGGACGACGCCCGTCACGCCGTTCTGGAAGAGCTGGCAGCCGAAGCCCAGAAACTCGGTTTGGGATACTGAACAATGGAAGCACGCGATCCGATCCGCTCCCTGCATCACACTTGCCAGCATCCGTATTTCGCCTTCAAGGAGGAAGCCGACGCATCCTGGCGAGACTATCAGGAAACCGGTCTGCACCTGACCGGGGAGGAAGTTCTGGACTGGCTCGAAACCTGGGGCACGGATCACGAAACCCCTGCCCTCGCCTGCCACACGTGAGCACCCCGCTGTTCACGCCATGATCCACGAGGAGAAAAAACACCAGAACACATCGGGGGAAGCCCCGGCCGGATCAATGCCCCTCGATCCTCACCCCCTCGGCCACCCGGTCATCCGGCTGCACGATCACCATATCGCCTTCCTTCAGTCCGTCCAGCACCTGCACATGGGTGGCTGAACGCATCCCGGTTTTCACGGGCGAAAGCCTGGCCCGGCCATTTTCCACGCGATATACCGCATAACGCGGGCTGCCGGCCTGTGCCGCTGCAGCCGTGGAGCCCTGCGCACCTTCCTGCACTCCTGCCTGTGCTCCTTCCTGCGCACCTGCCCGTATCTGTGCCTTTGGCGCAGCACCTGCAGCACCGTCCGTTCCCGAGGGCTGACCGTTTCCGGTGGCCTGCCCTGCAGCCGTCGCAGGGCTGCCCGAATCAGACGCCGTTTCCTCCGCCACCTTGCGTGTATCGATGAACAGCGCGCTGGCCGGCACCTGCAGTACGCGATCCTCGTGGCGCAGCACGAATTCCAGTTCCACCCGGTAGGCGTCCCCCAGCGCCATCCACTGTTGGCGCGGGCTGTCGATGTCCAGGATCACGCGTGTGCGCTGCTCATCCACGCCCAGTGCCGACACCTTGGTGAAGCCGCCCGGCTCCACCCGGGTCACATGCGCCTGCAGTTCGCCCGGCCCGCCCCAGCGCAGCAGGCGTGCCGTCATGCCCGGCCGCACCTTCACGGCATCGGACGACAGCACCTCGGCCTCCACTTCCAGCTGGGCGGTGTCACCCATTTCCAGCAGCTGCTGGCCCAGCGTGACGGGCACGGCGCTGTCCAGCGGGCGCTTGAGCACCACGCCATCCACGGGCGCCAGCACCGCGATGGGTTTTCGCACGGGGGACGATGCGGGTTCGGTTCTTCCGCTCGCGCCCGCCTTCACCGCCGCCTTGTCTGCAGACCCAGCCTCTCCCCCTGCCGGTGCCTCGGCATCCCCTTCCAGCAACGCCGCCCGGGCTGCAGCCACCTGCTGCTGGGCCGTCTGTGCATCGGCCCGGGCAGCGGACCAGTTGGCGCGGGTGGAAGCGGCCTGCATCTGGGCATTTTCCAGCGCCTCCTGCGAAATGGCATTGCCGTCACGCAGTTTTCGGGCACGCTTCAGCGCGCTGCTGGCCTGATCCAGCGCAGCCCGCGTGGCATTCACATGATGGCGTGCCGACTGGTACTTCTGCTCGGCCGCGGCCAGCTCGGCCCGCAGCTGCGTGCGGCTGCGCGCATCCAGCAGACCGGGCGAGGCCGGGTCGATCCAGGCCACCGTCTGGCCGGCCTTCACGGCATCGCCCGGCTGCAGGCCGATGCGCTGCAGGGTGCCGGCCACCGGCGCGGTGACCGAATACCGCGCCTTGAGCCTGGTCTTGCCCTCCTCGGAGAACTGTTCTTCCATCGGGCCGTAGCGGACCTGTGCCACGCTGGCCAGCTGGGTGGGTTCGCGCAGTGCCAGCCAAGCCAGTGTACCCAGCACGCCAGCGACGATCAGACTGGTGACGATGGTTTTTCGGGCAGGCAGCTTCATGATGCAATGTTCACAAAAGAGGTCAGATTGAAAATGGGCGCCAGCCGGTGCCTGCCTCGCAGACAGGGAAGAATCCCGGCATGCCAGGGACAGCGCTCACGATCTCCGGCATGTCCATGTCCATGTCCATGTCCCGGTCGCTGCCCCGGGTCCGGGGCTGCTGAAATTCCAGCACCTGTGGAATCCAGCAGTCCGGAGGGGAATCGTGAGGCCGAATGATTTCGTGGTGCCGGATGCATTCGTGATGCCGGATACGCTCGTGATACCGGATACGCTCGTGATACCGGATACGCTCGTGATGCCAAATGCGTTCGTAAGGCTGAATGTATCCATGATGCGTGCTCAGTCCCGCTCCTTCAGGGCCTCGATCATGTCCAGCCGGTTGACCAGCCGCAGCACCACGGCCATCGACACCAGGGTGGTACACATCGTCACCACCGTGGCCAGCGCGTAGGATTCGGGCGGGATCCGCAGGGGGATGCGATACAGGTCGCTCTGCAGGCCCTGCACCATCAGCCAGCCCAGCCCCCGGCCACAGACAAACGACAGGGGGATGGACAACAGCACCAGCAGGCCGATCTCGCCCAGCAGGATGCGCGCCACCTCCCCCCGCGTGAAACCCAGCACCCGCAGGCTGGCCAGCTCGCGGGCCCGTTCGGCCAGCGTGATGCGGGCCGAGTTGTACACCACGCCGAAATTCACCATGATGCCCAGCAGCACGCCCATCATGGTGACCGGACCGGTGATGCGGTTGAGCATGTCGTAGAACGAGCTGGTGGCATCCGCACGGACGCTGATGGCCGCCACATCGGGCCGGCGGTCCAGGGCCATCTTGACGCCCTGCAGCGCCCCCGGCGCCACATCCAGCACCGCGCCCTCCAGCACATCCCCCTCGCCCAGCGCCCGGTTCATGGCCGGTACGTCCATGTACAGCGTCACGCCGATCTGTTCGCGCACCAGCGCCATCACCGGCAGCTGCAGCGTACGCCGGCGCCCCTGCAGCTCGTGCACCGACACCGTCTCACCCACCCCCACGCCCAGGCGTGCGGCCAGATAGTCGTTCATCACCACCCCGTCATGGGGGACGACCTGCTGCCGGAGACTGGCGTCCACCAGACGTCGCAGGGTACCTTCTGCCGGCAGGCCCTCGATGGTGGTGCGCAGGTGCCGGCTCATCGCCGAGACTTCCACCGGCACGGCACGCATCCCCTCGGCATACTGCACGCCCGGAATGGACGCCAGTTCGAAGAGTGCCCGGCGCGGCTGCACCTCGGTGAAGGTTGCCGCCACATCATACAGCTCGCCCATCCGGAAGCGGCTGTCCACCAGATAGGTCAGTGCCCCGCCCTGCAGGCGCACCATCACGATCAGCCCGCCCACCATGGCCAGACCGATGATGGTCAGCACCGCCCGGCCCGGCCGCCGTTCCAGCTGGCGCAGCACCATGCGCGCCGTCTGCGGCAGCCGCTGCAGCAGGCGCCAGCGCCCGACCAGCCCGCCGCGAAAACGCTCCGGAGCCTGTGGCCGCATGGCCTGTGCCACCGGCTCGCGCACCGCACGCAGCACGGCCAGCCCGGCCCCGGCCACGCCGGCCAGCACGGCTACCAGCCCCCCCGTGATCACCAGCCCGCCATCGAGCGAGAAATACAGCTGCGGAAAGCGGAAGTTTTCCAGATAGGTCCGGGCCATCCACTGGCCCATCCAGCTGCCGGCCACGATGCCCAGCAGCGCCCCCGCCACACAGATCACCGTGGTCATCAGCCCATAGTGCAGCATCACGGTGGTGGTGCGGTAGCCAAAGGCCTTCAGGATGGCAATCTGCCCGCGCTGCATGCCCACCAGACGGGTGAACACCACGTTCAGCAGAAAGGCCGCCACCCCCAGAAAGACGGTGGGCAACATGCGGACACTGGCATGGAGCTGGCCCAGCTCGTCATCCAGCCGGCGGGTGGAGAGCTGGTCCACGCGTCCGATGGCCCCCAGCCCGCCCCAGCGGTCCAGCACCCGGTCGATGCCGGCAATGGCGCGTGCCTCGCGCCCCTGCGCATCGGTCTGGGGCGAGAGCCTGGCCGTGAGCGAATTGAAGGCACCATCCATGTTCATGCCGGCAGCCAGTGCTTCGCGCGGCACCCACAGCACCGCAAAATGCTCGTAGTCCGGAAAGATGCCGCCGGGCGCGATCTGGTACAGATATTCGGGCGTGCCCCCCACGCCCACGGCCGTGAACCACTGGCTGCGCCCGTTGACCGTCACCCGCAGGCGGGCACCGGGCTGCAGGTGATGGAAATCCGCAAAGGCATCGCTGATCACCACCTCGTTCCGTGTCCAGGGGGCCGGCATCCGGCCCCGCCGCAGGAACACGCGGTTCTGCCGCGGCTGCTGGCCATTGTCCGGCAGCGACACCAGCTCCGCCTGCATCGGCTCGTCCACCCCCGCCAGTTTCAGCTTGCCGGCCGCCCGCACCCGTGTTTCGACCTCGGCCACCTCGGGCAGCGCCGCCACCTGCTTCGCCACGCCTTCCGGTGCCCGCTTGAGCGTCACCCACACGTCCGGCAGGTTGCCGTTGTCCACCGCGAAGAGCTGCTCGCGACTCTCCAGCAGTGAGCTGAAAGCCATCTGCATCATGGTCAGCATGGCAATGCCGGCCATCACCACCCCCATGATGGCGATGGCCTGCCCGCGCAGCAGCCACAGGTCGCGCAGCGCCTTGCGGTAGATGGCCGGCAGCAGCGCGCGCCGTACCCGGCGACCACCTCCGCCTCCGCCCCCCGAGGCTCCACCCCCTGCAGGGCCACCCCCGGCAGGTCCACACCCATCGGGTCCACCACCATCGGGGCCGCCCCCGGTGGGTCCCCATCCTGCCGGTCCATGGCCCGCCGGCCCACCGTCCCGTGCGCGGTACGCAGCGGTGCCGGGGGACGTACCGGATGGAGAGGCTTCACCAGCGCAACTCATCGGCCTTCAACCGGTGTTCGTTGATCTTCACGTCGACGATGCGGCCATCGCCCATCGTCAGCACCCGGTGCGCCATGCGGGCGATGTCGGCGTTGTGCGTGATGACCACCGTGCAGGTGCCCAGCGAGGCATTGACCTCATCCAGCGCCGTCAGCACCCGCACACCGGTGGCGGAGTCGAGCGCCCCGGTGGGCTCGTCGCACAGCAGCACGGCCGGCTGCTTGGCAATGGCGCGCGCAATGGCCACCCGCTGCTGCTCGCCGCCCGACATCTGCGCCGGAAAATGGTTCAGCCGGCCATCCAGCCCCACCAGCGCCAGTGCATCCTCGGGGCGCATCGGGTGCCGGGCGATCTCGGTGACGATGGCCACGTTCTCGCGCGCCGTCAGGCTGGGAATGAGGTTGTAGAACTGGAAGACGAAACCCACGTTGTCGCGCCGGAACTGGGTGAGCGTGCCGTCATCGGCATGAGTGAGATCCTGCCCGTTGTACCAGACGCGCCCCGCCGTGGGCACATCCAGCCCGCCGAGGATGTTCAGCAGCGTCGATTTGCCGCAGCCCGACGGCCCCAGAATCACCACGAACTCGCCCGGATGGAGTTCGAGGTCGATGCCGCGCAGCGCATGCACCTCCACCTCACCCATCCGGTAGACGCGGGTGATGCCCTCGGCACGGAACATCACCGCAGAAGCCTCTGCCCTGCCTGTCCCGTTCATCCCCGTGTCCGTCCCCGTCGCGTTCATGCGGAAGCCCCTGTCATGCCCGTTCGAATGGAGTCCATGACCCACTCGACGGGCCATGAAACGATCCGTGACCATTATCGCCCATGGTAACACCGTCACGTGTCGGCCCTGCCCTGCTGCCGCGACGGTTTTCTCCGGCCGGCGCGCCATTTTTCCCGAACGGAGTACGTCCTCTTCCATCCGGAACACGGGCAGACGGACCAGCGTGTGGATGCCCGCCATCTTCCGGTTCCTCCACCCGGAACACGGACAGACGGACAGTCGGGCAGACGGGCAGATGGCGAGCAGCGGGCAGAACCCGCTGAGGATGAATGCCCGTCACACCCGGTTCTGCAGCACCTCCAGCATGTCCATCCGGTTCATCAGCCGCAGCACCGCTGCCATCGAGACGAGCGTCGAGGTCAGCGTCACCAGGGCGGCCAGCGCGTAGCCTTCCGGCGGCAGGGTCAGGGGCACGCGGTACAGGTCGTTCTGCATGCCCTGCACCATCAGCCAGCCCAGCCCCCAGCCACAGGCAAAGGACAGCGGAATGGACAGCAGCACCAGCAGCCCGATCTCGCCCATCAGGATGTGTGCCACCTCGCTGCGCGTGAACCCAAGCACGCGCAGGCTGGCCAGTTCGCGCATCCGTTCGGCCAATGTGATGCGCGCCGCGTTGTAGACCACCCCGAAATTCACCAGCATGGCCAGTCCTGCCACCGTCAGCAGCGCCCGGCCCGGATGACGCACCAGATGCCGCAGCACCATGCGTGCCGGCTGTGGCAGGTACCGCGCCACCAGTCCCTGCCCGATGCCGGCGACACGATAGCGCTCGGGAGGCTGCGGACGCATGGCCTGGGCCACCGGCTCGCGCACCGCCCGCAGCACCGCCTGGCTGGCACCGGCCATGCCGGCCAGCACGCCCAGCAGTGCCCCGGCCACACAGATCGTTGCCGCCATCAGGGCATAGTGCAGTACCACGGTGGATGTGCGGTATCCGAAGGCCTTCGGATGGCGATCTGGCCGCGCTGCAGGCCCACCAGCCGGGTGAACACCACGTGCAGCAGAAAGGCGGCCACCGCCAGAAAGACGGTGGGCAGCAGGCGCACGTTGATTTGTATCTGGGCCAGTTCGTCCCGCAGCCGGCGGGTGGAGATCTGCTCGTCCCGGCCGATGGCCCCCAGTCCGCCCCAGCGGTCCAGCACATGGTCGATGGCGGCCAGCGCGTTCGCCTCGTGCCCCGGTGCTGCCCCCTGCCGCGACAGGGTGGCCGACAGGGCATTGAACGCCCCTTTCATGTTCATGGCAGCGGCCAGGGTACTGCGCGGCACCCACAGCACGGCAAAATGGGCATGATCGGGAAACACGCTGCCCGGTGCCAGCTGGTAGAGAAACTCCGGCGAGCCGCCCACCCCCACCACCCGAAAGCCCTGGGTGCGGCCATTGACGGTGACCTGCAGCCGGGCGCCGGGCTGCAGGTGATGCACGGCGGCAAAGGCCTCGCTGATCACCACCTCATCACGTGACCAGGGGGCCGGCCGGCGTCCGGCCTGCAGGAAGAGCCGGTTCTGCACGGGCTGCCGGCCATCGTCCGGCAGCGACACCAGCTGGGTCTGCAGCGGTTCATCCACGCCCGCCAGGGCCAGCTTGCCACTGGCCATGATGCGGGTCTGCACCTGGGCCACCCCGGGCAGTGCCGCGACCTGCCGGGCCACCGCCTCGGGTGCCCGCTTGAGCGACACCCAGACATCGGGCAGATTGCCCTGGGCGGCCGAGAACAGGTGATCGCGGCTGGCCAGCAGCGAGTGAAAGGCGATCTGCAGCATGGTCAGCATGGCAATGCCGGCCATCACCACGCCCACGATGGCCAGCGCCTGGCTGCGCAGCTGCCAGAGATCACGCAGCGCCTTGCGATAAATGACAGGGATCCCGGGCCCCATGATCGACGCACTCCCCCGGGAACCCGCGACAAAAGCCCTGCGGCCTGGCTCCCATGCATTCGGCGGCCGATTATTTCACCGGTTGCCCGAAATGCCTGCCAATCCCACGATCCCGGCAGGGAGCATGTCGTGCCAGGGCGTCACGGTCTGCCCCCGGCATTCCCAACCCCGTTCTGGAGCGGGTCATGGAATCATTCGCCCCACGGAGGCCCCGACCGTGTGCAGGCAGTGCCGGCCACAGACAGGGCCGGCCATCTAGATGGCGTCCCGCCATGCCGCCGCGGCCAGCAGCTCGCGCGTGTAGCCGGAAGCCGGTGCCATGAAGACATCCTCGACCGTCCCCTGCTCCACCACCACGCCATCCTTCATCACCAGCAGCTGGTGTGCCAGTGCGCGGATCACGCCCATGTCGTGGGTGATCAGCACATAGCTCAGGCCATGCTTCTGCTGCAGCGACACCAGCAGCTTCAGCACCTGCAGCTGCACGGTCAGGTCCAGTGCCGAGGTGGGCTCATCCAGCACCAGCAGGCGGGGCTTGAGCACCAGCGCCCGCGCAATGGCCACCCGCTGGCGCTGTCCGCCCGAGAGTTCATGCGGATAGCAGTGCAGCACCAGGGCCGGATCCAGCCCCACTTCCTGCAGCGCGTCGATCACCGCCGTGCGGTGCGCGTCGTCCGTCAGATCGGGCCGGTGCAGCCAAAGCCCCTCCCCGACGATCTCGGCAATGCTCATCCGCGGCGAGAGCGCATTGAACGGATCCTGGAACACCATCTGGAAGCCGGCCCGCAGCGGACGCAGCGTGCGCTCGGGCAGCGCGTCGATGCGCGTGCCGGCCACGCTCACCTCGCCGTGCATCTCGCCGGCAGCCAGGCGCATCAGCACCAGCGCCAGCGTGGTCTTGCCTGAGCCGGATTCGCCCACCACCCCCAGCGTGGTGCCGGCCGGCACCTGCAGGTCGACATCCTTCAGCACCTCGGTCCGTTCGCGGGCAAACCAGCCCTTCTGGCTGACGAAGGTGCAGCCCACCTGGCGTGCACTGACCATGAAACCGGGATCGCCAAAATCTTCCGTGCCGGACGGCGCCTCCGCCATGGGCTCCACCAGTCGCTTCGGATGGGCCGCCAGCAGCGCCCGGGTGTATTCGTGCCGTGGGGCGTCGAACACCCCGGCCACTGGCCCCTGTTCCACCACCCGGCCGTGGCGCATCACCACCACCTGCTCGGCAAAGGCACGCACCAGCGGCAGGTCGTGCGTGATCAGCAGCACCGCCATGCCGAACTGCTGCTGCAGGTCGGCCAGCAGCTTCATGATGCTGGTCTGCACCGTCACGTCCAGCGCCGTGGTGGGCTCATCGGCGATCACCAGCTTCGGCCGGCAGGCCAGCGCCATGGCAATCAGCGCCCGCTGCCGCTGCCCGCCCGAGAGCTGGTGCGGGTACGCGGCCGCACAGCGCTGCGGATCCTGGATGCGCGTCAGCCGCAGCAGTTCCAGCGTGCGTTCCAGCGCCTGGGCGCGTGTCAGCCCCTCGTGCTGCGTCATCACCTCGCCGATCTGGTCGCCGATGGTGTGCAGCGGGTTCAGCGCCGACATGGGTTCCTGAAACACCATGCCTATCTGCCCGCCCCGCAGCTGGTGCAGCGCACGCGCATCGGCCGTGAGGATGTCGCGCCCCTCGAACAGCACGCTGCCCCCGTACTGCGCACCTTCGGTCAGCCGCATCAGCGCATGGGCCGTGAGCGTCTTGCCCGAGCCCGATTCGCCCACCAGCGCCACACGCTGGCCCGGCCCCACGGAAAAGCTCACGTCCTGCACGATGCGCGCCGGCGCACCGTCGGGCCCCGGCAGGTCGATGCTCAGGTTGCGCACGTCCAGCAGGGTCCGGCCCTGGGCGGTTTGCGGTGCCTGTCCCGGTACCCGGGGCGTGTGCCCTTCATTCGTCATGTCGTCTCCCTCACCGTTTGCGCGGATCCAGCGCATCCCGCAGCGCCTCGCCGATGAAGATCAGCAGCATCAGCATGCCCACCAGCACGCCGAAGGTGGGCAGCGCAATCCACCAGGCATCCAGATTGGTCTTGCCCTGCGCCAGCAGCTCGCCCAGACTGGGGCTCGATTCGGACACGCCCAGCCCCAGAAAATCCAGACTGGCCAGCGCCACGATGGCGGCACTCATCCGGAACGGCAGAAAGGCCAGCACCGGCGTGAGCGAATTGGGCAGGATGTGCCGCAGGATGATGGTGCGCCGGGGCAGCCCCAGCGCACGCGCGGCCTGCACGAATTCCAGCTGCCGGTTGCGCAGGAATTCGGCCCGCACGTAGTCGGACAGCCCCATCCAGCCGAACAGCGACAGGGTCACCAGCAGCACGCCGATGCCCGGCTCGAACACCGAGGCCAGGATGAGCAGCAGGTACAGCTCCGGAATGGCCGACCACACCTCGATGAACCGCTGCAGCGTGATGTCCACACGCCCCGCAAAATAGCCCTGCAGCGCCCCCATCACGATGCCCAGCCCCGTGCCGATGGCGGTGAGCGCCAGCCCGAACAGCACCGACAGCCGGAAGCCATACAGCAGCCGGGCCAGCACGTCGCGCCCCCGGTCGTCGGTGCCCAGCACGTTCTGCGCCGACGGCGGTGCCGGATTGGGCAGCTCGGCATAGTAGTTGAGCGTATTGAAACTGTAGCGGTTCAGCGGCCACAGCAGCCAGTTGCCGCCCTTCTGGAACTGCTGCCGGATGAACGGGTCGTGCCACTCGGTGGGCGCGTTGAAATCCCCCCCGAAGGTGGTTTCGGGATAATCCTTCCAGAGCGGCACATACAGGTTGCCGTCGTAGCTTGCCAGCAGCGGCCGGTCGTTGGAGAGCACGCCGGCAAACAGCGACACGCCAAACAGGATGGCAAAGATCCACAGGCTGATGTAGCCACGCCGGTGGCGCCTGAAGCGCTGCCAGGCACGCCGGGCAGGTGAATGCGCCCGCACGCCGGCCCCTGCCGGCACGACAGCCCCATCGGCCACCACGCCGGAAACGCTCCCTTGCGCCATGGAAACGGCGCCTTCCGTCACGGGCTCAACCATGGGGTCTGCCCCTTGCGAAGGCGTTGCCATGGCGTCTGCGCCTTGCGAGGGCGGTGAAATGCGCCGGTTCTGCGTCATCATCCGTTCACCGCCCCGATCCGCTGAATTTCACGCGCGGGTCCACCCACGTGTAGGCAATGTCGGTGATGAGCTTCGTCAGCAGCCCGATCAGCGAAAACAGATAGAGCATGCCCAGCACCACCGGATAATCCCGCTGCACCACCGATTCATACGACAGCAGCCCCAGCCCGTCCAGCGAGAACAGCGTCTCGATCAGCAGCGAGCCGGTAAGGAAAGCCCCCACGAAGGCCGCCGGAAACCCCGTCACCAGCGGAATCAGCGCATTGCGCAGCACGTGCCGGTACAGGATGCGCCGCTCGGGCAGGCCCTTGGCCCGCGCCGTGGCCACGTACTGGCGGCGAATCTCTTCGAGCATCACGTTCTTGGTCAGCAGCGTGGTGACGGCAAAGCTGCCCGCCACCAGACAGAGGAGCGGCAGCGCCAGATGCCAGAAATAATCCATCACCTTGCCAAAGAGGCTCAGCGACGCCCAGTCATCGGAGGTCAGGCCACGCAGCGGAAACCACGACAGGAACGAGCCACCGCCAAACAGCACCAGCAGCGCCACACCCAGCACGAAGCCCGGTATGGCATAGCCCACCAGAATGGCCGTGGTGGTCCAGAGATCGAAACGGCTGCCATCGCGCACCGCCTTGGCAATGCCCAGCGGAATGGACACCAGATAGACGATCAGAAAACTCCACACCCCGAGGCTGATGGAAACCGGCAGCTTCTGCAGGATCAGCGAGCCCACCGACTGCTGGTAATGAAAACTCTCGCCCAGATCGAAACGCAGATAGCGCCCCACCATCTCGACGAAGCGCGTGGTGGCCGGTTTGTCGAAACCATAGAACGCTTTGATTTCGGCCAGCTGCCGTGCATCCACCCCCTGTGCCCCCCGATAGCCGGGAGCAGAGGCTGCCGCCGCCACCTCGCCACCCTGCCCACCGCCGCGCAGGCTCTGCACCACCTGCTCCACCGGGCCACCCGGCACGAACTGGATGACCACGAAGCTCACCAGCAGAATGCCCAGCAGCGTGGGCACCATCAGCGCCAGCCGGCGCAGTATGTAACTCGACATGATCATTCCTCCGGCGGTTGCGGCCTTGCGTCCGGGTCGAACCACCAGGTCTGCAGCATCCAGGACTGCGGGTCGTAGAAGAGCGGCAGCACGGTGGGATAGCGCAGCCGGTAATCGAAGGCCACGCGATAGCTGCTGCTGTGAAACTGCGGCACCATGTACCAGCCATGGCGCAGCACCCGGTCGAGCACCCGGGCCGCCACCTCCAGCTCCTCGCGCGATTTCACCGCCAGAATGCGGCCGATGATCTCGTCCACCACCGGATCGGCAATGCCCGCGTAGTTGGACGAGCCCTCCTCGCTGGCCCCGGCCGAGCCCACCATCTGCCACAGCTCGTTGCCGGGCGTGGCACTCATCGGGTAGATGGCCGTGGTCACGTCGAAATCGAAGGCATCCATCCGTTTCTGGTAAAGCGCCGGATCCACGGTGCGCAGCCGCACACGGATGCCCAGCCGGGCCAGGCTGTGCACCCAGGGCGTGGCCACCCGTTCGAAGGTCGGCGAAAAATTCAGCACCTCGAACTGGAACGGCTGCCGCTCCGCATTGCGCAGCCGGCCATCGTCCCCCACCTTCCAGCCCGCCGCGGCCAGCAGCTGCTGGGCGCGCCGCAGGCTGCTGCGCAGGGTCTGGGCATCCGGCGTGTCGGGCACTTCCGGCACGGCCTCGAACAGCGACGGGTCGAGCGGCGTCTTCAGGCTCTGCAGAAAGCGGGTTTCGTCTGCATCCGGCGCACCGGTGGCTGCCATCGGGCTGTTGGCAAAATAGCTGCGCGTACGCGTGTACTGGCCGTAGAACACCTGCCGGTTGAGCCAGTCGAAATCGAAGGCCAGCGCCAGCGCCTCGCGCACCCGCACATCCCGAAAGAGCTGCCGGCGCGTGTTCAGCGCATAGCCCTGCATGCCGCTCACGTTCGACTGGGGAAAGCTGCGCTTGATGATCTCGCCGCTGAGGTAACGGCTGCCCACATGGCCCCGCGCCCAGTTGCGGGCCGAGTTCTCGAACAGCCAGTCGAACTCGCCGGCCTTGAAGCCTTCGAGCCGGGCCGTCTCGTCGCGAAAATACTTGAACACCACCCGGCCGAAGTTGAACATGCCCCGGCGCACCGGCAGCCCGTCGGCCCAGTAATTCTCGACGCGCCGGAACCCGATGCGCTTGCCCAAGTCGAGATCATCGATGACATAGGGGCCACTGGTGACCGGATACTCGTGGGCGATGGCATCGAGCGTCTTGCCGTTGCCCCAGCTGCGCGAGAAGATGGGCAGATCCTTGGCGAGGATCAGGTGCAGCTCCGGGTTGGGCCGTTTGAAGAAAAAGCGCACCAGCCGGTCATCCATCACCTCCACCCGGGCCACGTCGCCGAAATACTGGCGCAGCATCGGAAAGCCCTTCGGCCCAGTGACGGATTCGAACGAATGGCGTACATCCTCGGCCAGCACCGGCGAGCCGTCGTTGAAGCGGGCCTCGACGCGCAGCTTGAACATCACCGAGAGGCGGTTGTCGGCCAGGATCATGTCCTCGGCCAGCAGGCCATAGATGGAAAAGGGTTCGTCCCAGCTGGCCACACCCAGCGACTCGAACATCAGCGTGCCCAGCCCGGCGGCCGGCATGCCCCGCAGCGCAAAGGGGTTGAGCGAGTCGAAGGTGCCGAAACCCGCCAGCCGCACCATGCCGCCACGCGGGGCATCGGGGCGCACATAGTCGAAATGGGGGAAGGATTCGGAATAGCGCGGCTCGCCGCCCCAGGACAGCGCATGGGCCGCCCATGCCGGGCGCTCCGGCCAGCCGAGCAGCCCCAGCGCCCCGAGACCGAGCATGCCCTGCAGCCAGTCCCGGCGGGACATGCCCCCCCGGGGCGCAACTCCCTGTTCCCCGCCCCCCCCGGGGCCCTCGATGCACGCAACCATCCGTCAACACACAGAAAACGCCAGCCGCCATTGTAGAGCGTGTCATGGACGAATCCGCCTCCGACACGCCCCGGGCGCCCGGCTCATGCGACAATGCCGATGTTATTTTTGCCACGAGGCGACATATGAACCAAGGTTTTCTGGCCGGCAAGCGCATCCTGATCCTCGGCCTGCTCTCCAACCGCTCCATCGCGTACGGCATTGCCAGACAATGTCGCGCCCAGGGGGCCGAGCTGGCCTTCACCTACCAGAGCGACCGGTTCAAGGACCGGATCACCGAGCTGGCGGCCGAATTCGGCTCGTCGCTGGTCTTCCCCTGCGATGTGGCCGAAGACGCCCAGATCGATGCGCTGATGCAACAGGTGGGCGAGCACTGGAAGGATGGCTTCGACGGCCTGGTGCACGCCATTGCCTACGCCCCGCGCGAGGCCATCGCTGGCGACTTCCTCGAGGGCTGCACCCGCGAGAACTTCCGCATGGCCCACGACATCTCGGCCTACAGCCTGGTGGCACTGGCCCGCGCCGCGCAGCCGCTGATGCAGGGACGCAACGGTGCGCTGGTCACGCTGAGCTACCTGGGCGCCGTGCGTGCCGTGCCCAACTACAACACCATGGGCGTGGCCAAGGCCGCGCTGGAAGCCAGCGTGCGCTATCTGGCCCGCGACCTCGGCCCGAAGGGCATCCGTGCCAACGGCATCTCGGCCGGCCCGATCAAGACGCTGGCCGCCGCCGGCATCAAGGGCTTTTCCAGCATCCTGTCGGCCGTGGAAGCCGCCGCGCCCCTGCACCGCAACGTGACCATCGAGGAAGTGGGCAACGTCGCCGCCTTCCTGCTGTCCGACCTGGCCTCGGGCGTCACCGGTGAAATCACCTACGTGGATGCCGGCTATTCCCACGCACTGGGTGGCGTGGAGGGCTGAGCCCCCTTCCTGCGGCCCCGCGCCCGGCGGTGCCCCGGCCCATGCAGGCGCCCGGCCCACACGGCCGGGCGTTCGCATTTCTGCGGGAACGGTTGCCTTCACGGGCGTGGTGCAGTTACGTCCGGCATGATGGCGGCTCGCTCTTCGGGGCTCAGGCGGATGCAGGTTCGGGTCTGTTCCATGGCAACACCTCATATGGGGATGGGGTGTTGCACCTGAAAGTTGAGTCCAGGCCCTGCCCATACCCCTGCCGCCATCGTCGATATACGGCAACCGATATCATTCGGAGGCTGCGTGTCCACGGGATGGACGCGTCGACCCTGAATCCGGATGGAGAACCCCGATGGCAGTCAGACACGGTGAATACAAGGTCCCCGGCGGCAAGCTGGTGGTGGTCGATCTGGACGTGGAAAACGACCGCCTGGCCCGCGTGCAGGTGACCGGCGACTTCTTCCTCGAACCCGAAAGTGCCCTGGACGATATCTGCCGCGCGCTGGAAGGCCAGCCGGCCGATGCCGGCACAGACAGCCTGGCTGCCGCCATTCGCAGCGCCCTGCCCGCCGACGCCCAGCTCTTCGGCTTCAGCCCCGAGGCCGTGGGCATTGCCGTGCGCCGCGCGCTGGGGCTGGCCACCACCTGGCGGGATTTCGAATGGCAGATCGTTCACGAGCCCGCATTTTCACCCGAACTGCATGCCGCCCTGGACGAGGTGCTGAGCGAGGAAGTGGCCGCCGGCCGGCGCCCGCCCACGCTGCGCATCTGGGAGTGGGACACCACGGCCGTGGTGCTGGGCGTCTTCCAGTCGGTACGCAACGAAGTGGACGAAGAAGCGGCCCAGCGGCTGGGCGTGACGCTGACCCGGCGCATCACCGGCGGCGGCGCCATGTTCATCGAGGCCGGCAGCATTATCACCTATTCCCTCTATGCCCCCGGTTCGCTGGTGGCCGACATGAGCATTGCCGACTCCTACGCCTTCCTCGATGACTGGGTGCTGAAGGCGCTGCAGTCACTGGGCGTCGCTGCCTTCTACAAGCCACTCAACGACATTTCCAGCGACAGGGGGAAGATCGGCGGCGCCGCACAGAAACGCTTCTCCAACGTGCCGGCCGATGGCGGCAAGACCATCCTGCACCACGTGACGATGGCCTACGACATGGACGCCGGCAAGATGATGCAGGTGCTGCGCATCGGCCGCGAAAAGCTCAGCGACAAGGGCACCACCAGCGCCGCCAAACGTGTGGACCCGCTGCGCAGCCAGACCGGGCTGCCACGCGAGGCCATCATCGAACGCATGAAGGAGACCTTCGTGCAGCTGCACGGCGGTACCCCCGGATACATCACCCCCGAAGAAATGGTGGAAGCCGTGGCCCGGGTGGAACACAAATTCGGCACCCGTGACTGGCTGTACAGGTTGCCCTGAAGCCATACGGATTGCCCCGAAGCCAGCAGATCGTCATGCAGTCCGCCGCATGCACAGCCGCGCAAACCGCTGCCTTGTGGCTGTATGCTGCGTCCGTCGTACGGCTGCAATGGCCGGGCGTGGCTGTATGCACCGGCGGTGTGCATTGGCTGCCGCGTTGGCCGCATGTGCTGCGTGCTCCGCTCCAACTCTCATGGCATACAGGGCAAATAACGGCATGCACAGATGATCTGGCTGCGTTGATTTCCCTCAAGCGGCAGCATTTATCATTCCGCCTATCATGAATCCGTTTTCATTCACCCTGGAGATTTCAGCATGATCCGCTCCCACCTTGCTGCCGCCCTGGCGGCTGCCGGCCTGTTTGCCCTGTCGGCCCCCGCATCGGCATCGGAAACCGATCTGGTCCTCACGCCCGACCAGATGAGCACCGCCTCCGGCCGTGTGACGGTGGACGAAGATTCGGCCTACAACACCCGCACCGTTCGCGTGGAAATTCCAGCCAACCGCACGCTGGAGCCGCACGGCCCGAAAGATGGCTATTTCTTCGTGACCGTCATCAGCGGCACGCTGCAGTTCGGGTTTGGCCGCACCTTCGACGAAACCAAACTGAAAACCCTGCCCCCGGGCAGCGTGTTCAGCCACCGCGCCAACCAGCAGCATTTCGCCCGCACCGGTGACCAGCCGGTGGTGCTGCAGATCACTACCATCTCCCCCGCCGGCAAGGCCGAAACGCATGACCACGCCAAAGGCGAAGACCACGAACACGGCCACGATCATCACGACCACGGCAAGTCTGGCAGCAAGTGATCTTCAGCGTGCCGCTGCCCCGCGGCGACTGAACCAGCGGCCGAGCCACGAGCGCTCGGCACGCCGGGCTGCATCGGCCTGCACATGGGCCGGCAGCCGGTTGACCAGGAACGGAATGCCGATCATGAGGATGGCCAGGTCATCGACCAGGCCCAGCAGGATGGCAAAGTCCGGAATGATGTCGATGGGCGAGAACAGGTACAGCCCCAGCGCCACGATGCCCAGCTTGATGCCAGGCGGCGTGGCCGGGTTGCGCAGCGCGTACCAGAGCATCACGGCCTCGCGGCCAGTGGCGTTGAAGAGCCGGCGGATCTTGAGCAGCCAGAGCATGGTGGGGCCTCCACGAAAGTTCATGGCCGGCACGGAAACGGCGGCCGGCCTCCTGCCCATCATGGGGTTTGGCTCCTTTGAAATCAAGGGGTTGGTTACATACTGGGACATTCCTGGAGGTGTCCCCGGCACCATGTCGTGGCAACAGCCGGCAGACAGGCATAAGCATATGGATCGCGGTAACGGCACGCATGCCCACGGTGTTTATCGGCTGGCACCGGGAAGACATCTGGCAGGTGGGAACGGCAGGCATACGGTACGGCTGACTGACCGGGATTGGCGGGGGCCGGCAGCCTGTTGCGGCCGGCCGGCCCGCAGCGATAACACTTGACAATGACGCCCCTGGGCTACATATTTGGGCATATACGCAGTTTTTGACGCCCAGGGGCTACAATGACCACGCTGTACGACATCGCCGACATGCTGAAGGAAGCGCGCCGCGACGCGAAGCTCAGCCAGGAAGAGCTGGGGCGCCGCGCCGGCGTGGCGCGCACCACCGTGGCCCGGATGGAAAACCTGTCACGGGGCGACATGAGTGTCTCGGCCCTGCTGCGGCTGCTCGAAGCGGCCGGCTACGACCTGAAGCTGGTCAGGCCGGGGCATCAGCGTACGCTGGAAGATGTGCTGGCCGAACAGCGTGGCGAGTTTTCCTCATGACGGTACGGAGCAATTCCGCAATAAGGCTTGACGTTCAGGTGCGGGGCAAGACAGTCTCCCAGCTCTACCGTGAACACGATGAATATGTTCTGCGTTACCTTCCGGATGCAGACACGGGAGATTTCGTCAGCTTGCTCATGCCGGTGCGTCCCGAACCCTGGCGCTGGCCGCGCGACCTGCATCCCTTCTTCCGCCAGAACCTGCCCGAAGGCTATCTGCTGGGCATCATCCGTGAAGAATTCGGCCCACTGCTCGACGGCACCGACCTTTCACTGCTGGCCGTGGTGGGCAGCCATGGCATCGGGCGTGTCACCGTGACGCCGGAGGGCGGCACACCGGGTGCCGAACTGGCCCCGCTGCAGATCGACGCGCTGCTGAAGGCCGACAATTCCACGGCACACTTCGCCGCGCTGGTGAAACGCCATGCCCGTGCGGCCATTTCGGGCGTGGTACCGAAATTCATGGCCCCCGGGGCCGACGAACACAGCGAACATGGTGATGTGCAGGCGACCGGCACATCTGCCCTGCTCGACAGCCCCCACAGCCCGGCACTGGGCAAGCCCACCCTGCGCACCAGCCGTCACATCATCAAGGGTTCGGATGACAGCACGCCCTACCTCGGCTTCAACGAGTTCTACAGCCTGCGTGTGCTGGATCGCCTCCAGGTCGTGCCGGTCGTCCAGGCACGAATGTCCGATGACGGCCGGGTACTGGTGGTCGAGCGCTTCGACGTGGATGGGCAGGGCATCCCCACGCATGGGGTGGAAGACGCCTGTGCCCTGCTCGGTCTGCCGCCTCACGAAAAGTACGCCACCACCACCGAGAAGGTACTGAACACCACGCGGGCCTATCTGCCACGTGAACGGATGCGCGCCCAGCTGGAACACTTCGGCTGGCAGCTGCTCATCAACTATGTGGTGCGCAATGCCGACTGTCACGCCAAGAACATTGCGCTGTTCTACACCGGGCTCGACGACGTGGCCTTCACCCCGGTATTCGATGTGGTCACCACCCAGGCCTACCCGCGCTTTGCCAGCAACCCGCCCGGGCTGCCGGTGGAAGGACGGCAGAGCTGGACGGCCGGGAAGGCACTGGAGCGCTTCTTCAATGCCCGGCTGGGCATTCCGCCCCGCCGCTACCACGAAATGGTCGAGCAGCTGTGCGAATCGGCAGTAGAGACCGGGCGGGAGGTCATCGAGGCCGCCCGCAACGAGCCACGCTGGCACACCGTGGCCAAACAGATGGTGCACGCCTGGAACGAGGGGATGTCATCGCTGCGTGACCCAAAAAAGCCGCTCGCCCTGCGTGGTCTGGACCCGGCCATTGCGGCGGCCGGATTTTCCGATCCGGAGCCACCCGACCGGTCACGTACCCTCATCGGGCAGTCGGAACTGATGGCGCCGCGACGAAAGCGCTGAGCACAGCACGTCCATTGCACCCGGAATGACGCCCCTGGGCTACATATTTGGGCATATACGCAGTTTTTGATGCCCAGGGGCTACAATGACCACGCTGTACGACATCGCCGACATGCTGAAAGAGGCGCGCCGCGACGCGAAGCTCAGCCAGGAGGAACTGGGGCGCCGCGCCGGCGTGGCGCGCACCACCGTGGCCCGGATGGAAAGCCTGTCACGGGGCGACATGAGTGTCTCGGCCCTGCTGCGGCTGCTCGAAGCGGCCGGTTATGACCTGAAGCTGGTCAGGCCTGGGCATCAGCGTACGATCGAGGACATCCTGGCCGAACAGCGTGGTCAGACTCCGTCATGAGAACATCAGGCAATTCCGCAGAAAACTGGAGGTTCAGTTCTGGCAAACGTCAGGTAATAGCCTGCAATCCCTTGTCGGCAATCACATTCAGTAACTTGAGTGCTGGACCCACAGGGTGAGTTTCACCCTGCTCCCATTTGCGCACGGTCGACACCGACGTATGCAGGTGAAGCGCAAATACCGGCTGGCTGAATTTCAGGCTCTCGCGCAGGCGTTTGATGTCGGATGCACCAAACGCCCGCACTGGCGGGGGACAGATCGCGTCGAACTGACGCATCGTCACCTTGCCGATCGCGCCAGCATCATGGAGCGTGGCCAGATCGCCTCGCAGCGATTCAATGATCTTGCTCACAGTGCACCTCCAGTAAAACGCCCGACAGCAATGCCTTCGACAATGCTGCACCCGACAGCTCCAGAAACACCTTGCCGGCAAATTGCAGCGCCCTCTTCTCATCCCGCGTGATGTTCGCCTTCTCGCTCTTGGAGAAGCCATGCAGGAACACATAACGGTCGCCGATTCTCGCCGACAATAGCGTACGGTAGCCACCACTCTTGCCAGCGCCGGGTCGAGCCACCCGCTTCTTGTAAAGGAAGCCACCCAGGTCCGCGTCGATCAGACCGTCCTCCATTTCCTTGACTGCCTTGCAAAGGGCGACATCAGGCAACCTCTCGCCCACCTGCCACCGCGCAAAGTCCTTCCGTTTGAGGATGCGTGTCATATCGACCCAAAACTATACCCGTAACGGGTACATATCTCAACCCCCCTATCAGAATACGGGACAAGGGCCATAGCCTCACTTGACCAGCTGATTGATCTCGATGATGGGCAGCAGCACCGCCAGCACGATCATCAGCACGATGGCGCCGGTCACCAGGATCAGGATCGGTTCCAGCAGCGTGGTCATGGTCAGCGTCTTGCGCTCCACTTCCTGCGACAGCGTTTCGGCCGCACGTTCCAGCATCTGCGGCAGTTCGCCGGTGGCCTCGCCGCTGGCGGTCATGTGGATCAGCAGCGGCGGCAGCGTCTTGCCGGCTCCCAGCGCGCGCGCCAGCGGCGCCCCTTCGCGCACCCGGCCCAGTGCCTCGCGCACCTCGGCCTTCATGGCCATGTTGTTGAGCGTGTCGGCACCGGCTTCCAGCGCACGAATCAGTGGTACGCCGCTGGCCGTGAGGATGGCCAGCGTGGAGGCAAAGCGGGCCGCATTGATGCCGCGGATCAGCCGGCCGAACATCGGCATGCCGAGCAGCTTTTTATGGAAGTTCAGCCGCGCGGTGGGCGCCTTCATCGAATAATGGAAGGCCGCCCAGGCACCGCCCAGGCCCAGCAGCACCAGCCAGCCCCAGTTGCGGATGAAGTCGGAGGTGCGGATCAGGATCAGCGTGAGCAGCGGCAGGTCCTGCCGGGTCTGGTTGAACACCTGCACCACCTGCGGCACCACATAGGTGAGCAGCGCGATGATCACCAGAATGGCCACCACCGCCACGATGATCGGGTAGGTGAAGGCCATTTTCACCTTGCTGACCAGCTGGGTGCGGTTCTCCACGTAGGCGGCCAGCCGGGACATCACCTGCGCCAGATCACCCGACTGCTCGCCGGCGCTGATCAGCGCGCGATAGGTATCGGGAAAGTCCCGCGGAAACTTGGCCATGGCGGCGGTCAGTGTCTGGCCGCTGACCACGTCGCTGCGCACGGCGGCAAAGCGCTCGCGCACGCGGGCCGATTCGGCCTGCTCGACCACGGCGTTGAGCGCCTTTTCCAGCGGCAGACGGGCGGTGAGCAGGCTGGAGAGCTGGCGGGTGCACAGCGCCAGGTCGGCATCCTTCAGGCGGCCGCCGATGTTGATGTGGCCGGCATTGTGCTCGGCCGACAGCGCCACCACCTCGATGGGCGTCTGGCCGCGCTCGCGGATGATGGCGCGCGCCTGGCGGCTGGAGTCGGCATCGACGATACCCCGGTGCAGTACCCCGGAGGCATCGGCCGCCTGAAAGCGGTAGGCTGGCATGTATCTGTCCCTCTTGTCCCGTCAGTACCTGTCGTTTCGCGTGGCACGCCCCATCTGTACGGCCCGGGCCGTTACACACACCGGCCTGTGCCAAAACCGTACAGACTGCAGACGCATATCGGGGGCCATCTGACGTTTGCCATCAATCGCGGGTGGCCCGCACCACCTCGTCCTGCGAGGTGATGCCGGTATCGATCCAGCGCTGGCCGTCCTCGCGCATCGAGCGGAAACCATTGGCCCGCGCGGCCGCACGCAGCTCGCCCTCGCCGGCGCTCTGGTGGATGAGGCCGCGCATCGCATCATCGACGGAGACGATCTCGTAGATGCCGGTACGGCCCTGATAGCCGGAGCGGCCGCAATGCAGGCAGCCCACGGCACGCCACTTGCCGGTGACCGGGTCTTCCTCGCGGCAGCTGGGGCACAGTTTGCGCACCAGCCGCTGCGCCATGATGCCAATGAGGCTGGACGACAGCAGGAAGGGCTCGATGCCCATGTCGATCAGACGGGTGACGGCCGAGATCGAGTCGTTGGTGTGCAGGGTGGCCAGCACCAGGTGGCCGGTGAGCGAGGCCTGCACGGCGATCTGCGCGGTTTCCACGTCACGGATCTCGCCAATCATCACCACGTCCGGGTCCTGACGCAGGATGGAGCGCAGGGCCTTGGCGAAGGTCATGTCGATGCGGGCGTTGACCTGCGTCTGCCCCACTCCGTCCAGATCGTATTCGATCGGGTCTTCCACCGTCAGGATGTTGGTGGTCTTCGAATCCAGCCGCGAGAGGGCCGCATACAGCGTGGTGGTCTTGCCGGAACCGGTGGGGCCGGTCACCAGCACGATGCCGTGCGGCTGGTTGATCAGGTTGTCGAAGCGGCGCAGCAGGTCGCTGCTCATGCCGAGACGGGCCAGATCGAGCCGGCCGGCCTCCTTGTCGAGCAGACGCAGCACGGCGCGCTCGCCATGGCCGGTGGGCAGCGTGGAGACCCGCACGTCCATCGGCCGGCCGCCGATGCGCAGCGTGATGCGGCCGTCCTGCGGCAGGCGCTTCTCGGCAATGTCGAGGCTGGCCATGATCTTGATCCGCGACACCAGCGCGGCATGCAGCTCGCGCCGCGGCCGCACCACGTCGCGCAGCGTGCCGTCCACGCGGAAGCGCACCATCGAGTAGGTCTCGAAGGGCTCGATGTGGATGTCGGAGGCGTTGTCGCGCGCGGCCTGGGTGAGCAGCGCGTTGATCATCCGGATGATCGGTGCATCGTCTTCGGATTCGAGCAGGTCCTCCACCTTGGGCAGGTCCTGCATCAGACGCGAGAGGTCGATGTCACCGCCCACCTCGTCCACCACGGCGGCGGCCGAGCCTTCCTGCTGCGAGTAGGCGCGCGAAATGGCGCCCGACAGCTCATCGGCCGGCTTGATCACCGGCACCAGCCGGTATTTCAGCGAACGCGACAGTTCGGCGAGTGCCGTGGGTGGGGTGTTCTCGCCCACCCACACTTCCATGGCATCGTCGCTCAGCGCCGAGACCAGGATCTGGTGGGCACGGGCAAAGCCGTAGGGGACGTAACGCTGCGGAGAAATGGAAGCCATGCGGATCAGTCCACGTTCACTTCGACCTGATTGCCCAGCCGTACCGGCGAGGTCACATCATTCTGGGGACGCACGGCGCCCTGCTGCGCCCGCACGGCCTCGTCCAGCGAGCGGTAGCTGCCACCGCCCCCCTGGCGCTGGCGGGCATCTAGCACATGCTGGATGGTGTTGTTGCCCATCTGGCCAACACCCTGCCCGTGCTCGCCCACACCTTCCCAGGACTGGGGACCTGCCCGCCGGCGCTGGCCGCCGGCCCCCTGGCCGGTCTGGCGCAGGTCGACGAAGGCCTGCTGCGACGGCGGGTATTGCCGGTCATCCGGCTGCGAGGGCTGGCCCGATCCGTACTGCCCCGGCTGCTGCAGCTGCCCAGTCCCGTAGGACTGTTCGGACTGCTGCTGCCCGGCCCCGAAGGACTGATCCGACTGCTGCTGCCGCTGCCAGCCCTGCTGGCCGGCACGGGAGGCGCCGTCGTTGCCGGCGTTGCCACCCCGCTGGCGGTTGGCATGACGCAGCCGGCGCGGTGCCAGCATGCTGGACATGTCGGGCTGCGGTGCCTGCAGTGAGTTGGCCGGCACCACACCCAGGCTCTTGGCCTCGTCGGCGGCGCCCGGCATCATGCTGGGCTCGCGGGCCGGCGGCACCCGCTTGCCCGGCGTGCCCGGACGGGGCGGCAGCGGATCCAGCGGCGGCTGGCGCACGTCGGCCACACCGGCCGGTTTGGGCAGCTGCGCATCCTGACTGCGCTGGTTGATGTAGTCGTAGCGGCTGGCGGTCACATCCCAGGCGGCATCGGCGCTGCGCAGCACCACCGGCCGCAGGAACACCAGCAGGTTGGTCTTCTGGCGGGTGCGACTGTCGTAGCGGAACAGCCGGCCCAGGAACGGGATGTCGCCCAGCAGCGGCACCTTGTTGACCGTTCCGTCGACCTTGTCCTCGATCAGGCCGCCCAGCACGACGATCTGCCCATCGTCGACCAGCACGTTCGACTCGATGGCGCGCCGGCTGGTGATGATGCCGGAAGGCAGGTTGTCGCGGACCACCGCAGAAATCTCCTGCGCGATCTCCATCTTCACCGTGCCGCCCTCCGACACCTGCGGGCGCACACGCAGCATGGTACCTACGTCCTTGCGCTCGACGGTCTGGAACGGGCTGGAGAGGTTGTTGTTGGTGTTGGTGTAGGAGCCTGTCACAAACGGCACGTTCTGGCCGATGACGATGCGGGCCTCCTCGTTGTCGAGCGTCAGCAGGTTCGGCGTGGCGCGGATGTTGCCGCCCGCTTCGGTTTCCAGTGCCCGGGCCAGCAGGCCCAGGTTGACGAACTGCTGGCCAAACAGGCTGACATTGCCGCGCACCACCCCGATGTTGATGCCGTTGGAACCGGCCAGCGCAGCTGGATTCTGGCTGACGCTCAGAATGTTCTGACCGTTGGCACCGAAGTTGGTCCCGCCAATGACATTGTTGCCGGCATTGCGGCCCGACATGAACTGCCACTGGATACCCATCTCGGCCGCCGTGTCGGCCTTGACCTCGACGATCAGCGACTCGATGTAGACCTGCGCCCGGCGGCTGTCGAGCTGGTCGATCACACCCCGGACGTTGCGGTAGACCGGCTCGGGCGCCGTGATGATCAGCGAGTTGGTGGCCGGGTCGGCCGCGATGACGGCACCGCCGGCCTTGATCGAGGTGGGCCCCTGGTTGCCACGGTCACGGTTGAGCTGGCCGGTCTGGCTGCCCAGACCGCCACTGCTGCTGTCGCTGTCACCGAAGGCCGAGGACAGGCCGGACGAGCTGCTGCTGTTGTCACCGAAGAAGCCACCACTGCCGCTGCGGCTGCTGCTGCGGTTGCTGCTGCCGAAGCCGCTGCTGCCCCCGTTGCCGTTCGATTCACCCGAAAGCACGGCCTGCAGCACTTCCACCAGCTTGGTGGCCTCGGCGTTCTTCAGGTAGACCACGCGCATGTTGGCCTGGTCGGCATTGGCCGGCCGGTCGAGCTGGTCCACCAGCGAGCGGGCCAGCGACAGCTTCGAGGCATTGGCGCTGCGCAGCAGCACCGAGTTGGTGCGCGGGTCGGCCATCACCACCACGCGCTGGGTAGGATCCTGCGCGCCGGTGGGACCCCCGCCGCCCTGGCGGTTGTTGTCGTCCAGCAGCTTGGACACCGCCACGGCAATGTCGCTGGCAATGGAGTTCTTGATGACCACCACCTGCACGTCGGCCGCCGGACGCGGGCTGTCCAGCGTGGCGATCACCTTCGAGAGGCGCTTCAGGTTGGCCGCGTAGTCGGTGATGATCAGCGCGTTGTTGCCCGGGAACGCCGTGATGGTGTTGTTGGGCGACACCAGCGGCCGCAACACCGGAATCATGTTGTTGGCCGACTCGTGGCTGAGCTGGAAGACCTGGGTGATGACCTCGTCCCCGTGCCGCCCGGAGGCCGGGCCGATCTCGACCGGGCCGGACTGCAGCTTGGCATCGGCCTCGGGCACCACTTTGTACAGGTCACCCAGATCGACGATGGCAAAGCCCTGCTGGCGCAGCACCGTCTTGAGCAGCGTGAACGCCTGCTGGCGGTTGACCGGACGCGGGGTTTCGAGCGAGATCTTGCCGCGCACCCGCGGGTCGATCACGAAGGACTTGTTCAGCAGATGACCAAAGGCGCCGATGACCGAATCGACCTCGGCATCCTTGAAATTGAGGTTGATCTGCCCGGACACGTTGCGGGCGGGCGGCTGCTGGGCCGGGGCCTGCCGGGTCTGCGCTGCGGCAAGGGCCGGCGCCGCCAGGGCGATCAGCAGGGCCTGGGCCAGGATTTTTTGGGAATGGCGCAATTTCATGCTCCTATCTTGATCATGGTACGAGCCCCATCCTGCCGTCCCAGCAAGCGTACGAGGGACTGCAGTTTCTCGCGTTCAGACTCGTCGACTTCTGCCCAGGCAGTGAAACGCAGTCCGTGACTCGGATTGAAAACACCTTCTCCGCTCAAACGCAGCGGACCTTCGAGGGATGACATCTTCAGCGTGGTTTCGGGCTGCCGGCCGTCGATGTCGAGGCGGTAGGCGCCCAGCGGACGCACCGGCGTGAGCGCCGAGGCGACATCGCGCAGTTCGATGGCAGCCACACCCCGGGCCTGGCCGTCGACGATCTCGAACGGCTCCCAGCTCAGGGCCAGCGACGCGGTGGGCTGCACCGTGCTCCACGGCGAACCCAGCCGGGCCAGATTGACATTGGGCAGGCGGATGCTGCCGGCCGAAAAACGCGGACGGGCAAAGCTGCCGGAGATCTCCAGCGGCTGGTTCATGCTGTCGTGACGCGCATGCACCTGGATCTGGCCGATCAGCAGCGGCAGCACGCGGATGTTCCAGCGGATGCTGCCGGGCACCAGCACGCCGGGCAGCGGCAGCACGGCATTGGGCTTTTCGCGGTCGCGCGTGGCCTGCGCGGCCACATCGACCAGCACCACCTTGCCCTGCCCGTTCCAGATGGAACCGGTGGCATCGGCCAGGCGCACCCGGCCCTTCGTGGCCACCTGCAGGCCCCAGTCGGCCATGGAGGCCGGGGCGAGAATCAGCGTGGTGACCAGCGCCGTCACCAGGCCCAGCACCACCCAGAGCACGATGCGCCCGGTACTCCACGGGCCGAACCAGGCCGGCTTCGCGTTACGGGATCGACGGGAATCATTTGCCACGGCGTGCCATCTCCAGGGCGATGCGACCACTGAACACCCCCGGCGATTCGCGGGTGACGGACAGGTCGACGATACGGGTTCGGGTTTCGCGCACGGCCCCATCGAGCCAGAACACCCAGTTCTCGAACGGGGCCTGGCGGAAGCGCACTTCGATGATATCGCCCTGCGCCTGCACCTTGGCCATCTCCTTGTCCATGCCCCGGCCGGCCAGCGACTGTTCCAGTCGCGTGGTCACCTGGGCCACCGACTCGGCCGGTGCCTCGGCGGCGTTGGCCAGCTCGCGGGCC
Organism: Lautropia dentalis; assembly: GCF_003892345.1. Taxonomy (GTDB): domain Bacteria; phylum Pseudomonadota; class Gammaproteobacteria; order Burkholderiales; family Burkholderiaceae_E; genus Lautropia; species Lautropia dentalis. The sequence goes on along the minus strand of NZ_RRUE01000001.1, from coordinate 840,541 downwards.
TCGACGGCCAGGCTGTCCATCTGCGCCACTTCGGCGCGCAGCTTGGGCAGGGATTTTTCCAGCCGTTGCCGGCCCACCCAAGCGGGCTCCAGCAGCAGCTGCCAGAAGATGATCACACCGAGGAAGGCCCCGGCAATCACCAGCATGCGCCGGTCACGGGGCGCCAGCGAGGCCCATTTCTGCAACAGGTTTTCCAGCATGTGTCAGCGCCCCTGGGTGGTGAGCCGGGCAGTGGGATCCCGGGGGTTGTCGAAGGTGAGCGTCAGCCCCAGCCGCGCCGAGTCCTGCACCAGGCTCTCGCGCAGCGATTCATCGCTGGCGGCCTCGGCCACGAAGCGGATCTTCATGGTGCCCTCGCGGTACTCGATGGCCTCGATGGTGCCCCGGCCATGCTCGCCGATGGCCTGCGCAAAACGGGCCAGCAGCGGCACGAAATCGTCCGGCCCCGGGCGGCCGCTCTTGAGACGCAGCTCACCGATGCTGCGGCGCATCTGCAGCACCGGATCGACCATGGCGGCATTGGGGAAGGCCTGGTGGAAGCGGTCGCGCACGGCCGCCTCGAGGCTGCGCGCCTCGGCACCGAGCTGCATCCACTGCAGGTTCAGGCCGATGACGGCAGCCGCCACCGACGCAGCCGCCAGCGCCCCCACGCCCTTCCAGAGCCGCCAGTCCACGCGCGACAGCATGGTCCGCAGGCCGGCATTGTGCACCGACAGCAGATCCATCGGTGCGCCACGCACCAGCGGCGCATCGGCGAAATCGAGCGTGACCTCGGAGGGCCGGGCCGCCAGTTTCAGGGGCGAGCGCCATTCGGGCTGGCCCAGCCAGACATCGATCTGCGCCGGTGGCAGGCCCATCAGCTTGCCGGCCAGCAGCGCACTGGCGGTTTCGCGGTTGGCCTGTTCGGATTCGCCGGCCGCCCAGCCGGTGCCGGACCACTCGCCGGTACGCACCGTGAGGCAGTCGTCCGAGGCCAGCACCGACCAGCGCCCCTCGCGCAGCGGCAGCACCAGCTGCCCCGGCCACAGCGCATCGACCCGGATGCCGTGCGACTTGAAGGCGGCCAGCACCGCATCGACCCAGTGACTGTCGATGACACCCAGCACGCGCTGGCCGTCGGGCTGCACGGGACCGGGCACGATCAGGCAGCGGGCCGGATCCTGCAGCACGTATTCTTCGATGATGTTGGGCAGTGCCTGCTTCAGGCGCTTGCCCGAAAGCGGTGGCACCGGCACGGTGATGAGCGTGACATCACGGGCATCGGCCACCAGCCAGACCTGGCGGATGCCTTCGAGCGCCTCCAGCGACACGGGCCGGCGCACGGGCTCGTCGTCACTGCCGATGTGCGCCTGGAACACGGGCCGTCCGCTGCTGAGGACAGCTTCACCGGCGCTGCGCGGCGGTAACCAGATGACGGCCTGGTGCCGTTTCAGTTGCTGTGACGCCATATCACCTGTACACCCCCTTCATTGAGGCGCTTGAGCAAGGTTAGGGTTTGGGATTCAACGCGATCGTAATGAATGATGCCGTCCGCGATGAAATAATTCGATTGCACTGCGACGAGCGTACTGTCCAGTTGGGTATTTGCAACAAGCCCCATCGACGGGTCGGAAATGTTCTTGGCCGGCACCACATCGCGGTTGGCCACGAAGGAACGGATGGAACCGGCCGGCCAGGTGGGCGCCACGGCTTCCAGCACCTCGGGCGAGGCCGAGTTGATGTTCACCGTCCGGGCATCCACCGGCAGTACCGTGAGGTGCGGTGTCAGCTTCTGGATGATCTCGTCCGAAAAGCCGGGCAGGTCGCGCAGGTCGTCCAGCCGCTGCAGCGGCATGACCCAGTCATCCGACCCGGCCTTCTGGCCGCTGCGACGCTGGCGTGCCACCTTGCGCACGTACTGCAGCATCCGGTCCGCCAGGCTCTCGGGCAGCGACAGGATGCCCATCAGCCGCTTGAGCGCCTGCAGGTGCGGTACCGAGATATCGGCATTTTCGGCGCTGGTGCCGTTGCTGCCGGTACCGTTGCCACCGTTACCGTTGATGTTACCGCTGTTGCCATTGGTACCGGTCTGCGTCGCCCCGTTTATCTGGTTGGTGTCGTCATTGACCAGCGCGTTGATGTTGAAACGCGACTGCGCATCGCGAATCCGCCCGGCCAGCAACGCCTGGCGGGAAGAATCGCCCACCTTGGCCCCGCCGGTGACGGTTTCGTCCAGCTGGGTCTCGGCCACGGGCGTGGCCCAGATGGAGCCGGACCAGTCGACCTGGCTCACCGAATTCTTCAGGATGACCTTGGCCCAGTCGATGACGGCGCGCTCGATCCAGCGGGTCTGCGACAGCGTGGCCCGGTTCTCGATGGAGCGGATGGCCACGCTCTCGCGATAGAACAGCGTGGTGACGATGACCGAGGCCAGCGCCACCACCAGCAGCGCCGTGACGATGGCAGCACCATGCTGTGCATGCATCCGTCCGTTCAGGCTGCGACGCGCGCTGCCCATGCTCTCCTGGCGGCCGATGTCCAGGCTCATATCCATGTCTGGGTGCTGACCCCGCAGGCTCCCGGCTTTCGAAAGTATTGGCAAGCCTTGATCCGTGCCCACGCCTGAGTGCAGGCCCCGGTGCCGGACAGAAAATCGACCATGACGTGAATGCATGACCGCAGTATCGGCGCTGGCATGGCCCCCTGTCATGGCCCGATCGGGAAAATTTGCAACGGGATGGCGCATGGTGATCAGTCCCGTATCGAATAGATGCGCAGAAAGCGCTGGCCATTGGTGCGCTCGACCAGCACCTCGATGCCGGTGATGGCCTCTTCGGTCTCGCGCCGCAGGTCGTAGACACGGCGCATCTGCTCGATGTTCTGCCGCACCTCGGCGGGTGTGGTGGCGGTGATGCCCGGCAGCCCCTGATAACGGGCGTTGTTGTAGGGATCGTTGGGCTGGCGGTCGGCGCGGTTGCCGCGCGAGGTCAGCGCCTCCAGCTGGGCCCCTCCCACCCAGTTGTTGCGGATCCAGGCCCGCACGCGCATCGAGCGCACCTCGGGCAGAATGGGCTGCCAGACCAGCGACTGCACCGAACCGCCCACCGAGCCACGCCCATCGGTGCTCTTCTGCCATTCGGAAAAGCCCCGTTCCAGCCTGCCGTCACGCACCTGATAGACCACGCGCTGCAGCCGGGTGGGCTGCCCGCGCCGGGCGATCTCGCGCACCAGCATCATCGACTGCGTGGTACCACCGCCGGCCCCGCCCTGGTCGACCACCACCCGGATGGGAACCAGTCCGCCACCCATGCCGTTGACCGGCCAGGTCTGCAGCAGGTCTTCCTCGAGCTGGGCGAGCGCCAGCGTGAGCGAGCGCAGCTCGTTCGATTCGGTGACCAGCCGCTCGCGGCTCTGCAGCACGGTATCGAGCCCGCGCCAGCTGAGAATGGCCAGCACGGCCAGCAGCGCCACGGCCACCAGCAGCTCGATGAGGGTGAAGCCCCCCGCGACGCGCACCGCCGGGCGGGAACGTGGCAGGGTCTTCCGTGCGCCGGTGCCGGGTGCCGGACCATCCCCGTGCACGGCATGCGCAGGCGCGCCCTGACGGGACGTGGCATCCATGGACATGACGGTGCGCACACTCATCACTCAGCGCACCACATTGTTGTTCTCGACCACGGCAAAGCCCAGCAGCCGGGCCAGCCGGCCGCCTTCCATGTTGCCATTGGCGCCCTGCTCGCTGCGGTCGGCATCGTAGACCTGCATCTCGATGCGGCGGAAATTGGGGTTGGCCGTGGTGTAGACGTTTTCCACGCACATCAGGTTCAGGTCGCCCTGCGGACACGGAAAATTGCGGCGCCCCACGGCCGGAAATTCCCGCCGCACGCGAATTTCGGTCAGGCGGTTCTCGGCACTCCACTGGGCCAGCGTGCGGGCCCGCAGCTCGGCCGAGCTGGCCGTGATGGAACCCACCGCACGCAGCGAGGCCATCAGCGCGATGGAAATGATGGTGAGCGCCACCAGCACCTCGATGAGCGTGAAGCCGCGTGTGACCAGGGCTGCCGGGGCCGTACCGCCGCATGTCCTGTTTGGCTCGCCACGCACCACATGCCCTGTTCCGTTGGCCACGCACGCCATCGGGCGGCAGGCGCCATCACGGTCACAGCGGGCAGAAAGACGGCCCGATGCGCCACGTCCGGCGTGTTCACTCACCCCCGGCAACGGCAGACTCACACCCACCCCTCCCCGCACGGCCCGACACGGTACCGCACGGCAGCAGGCCCACATGCCGGTACCGGCATGGACCCGTGATAAAAGGGGAGGAAAAAGGCGAGTGGCATCAAAGGGAAAGAGAGTGACCGGAGGATGACATCATGGCTGCTGCTGCGCCGGCTGAACCTCGAAAATACCCAGGCCATTGGCCGCTATTTCGATGCTGCCGGCCGGCCGGGTGAGGATGACCCGAAATGGCGGCTCGATCAGGTCGCGTCCGAATTCGAGAATGTCGGAGCCATCGGACTTGACGACCCGCACCCGGGTGGGAGCCTCCCACTCGCGCACGCGCAGGTGGGTGTCGTCTTCGATGGGACGCCACTGCCGGTCCTTGAAGATGACGAAGCGGTAGCGGTCACGCGTGGTCTCGAAGCGGATGGGAGCGCCACGGATCTGCGCCTCCTCGCGGGCCAGCGAGAACAGCTGGCTGAGCCGCTCGGCATCGCCTTCCAGCGAACGCAGCGGGCTGGGCGAGGCCGAGATGACCACCATCGACAGCACGATGCCGATGATGATCAGCGCCACCATCAGCTCGATGAGGGTAAAGCCGGCCGCCCGGCGTCGGTCAGAGATCCCAGCTGCCGATGTCGGCATCACCTGCCTCGCCACCGGCCACGCCATCGGCCCCATAGGAGAACACGTCGATCTCGCTGTGGATGCCGGGGTTCAGATACTGGTACGGTTTGCCCCAAGGATCGACGGGCACCTTGTCCAGATAGGATTTCCAGTTTTTGGCGGCCGGACCGGACGTGGGTTTGGTGACCAGCGCCGCCAGGCCCTGCTCGGTTGAGGGGTAGTGGCCGTTGTCGAGCCGGTACAGCTTGAGCTGCTGCATGATGGCGGCAATGTCCTGCTTGGCGGCCACGGCGCGCGCCTCGTCGGGGCGCGACATGAAGCGGGGCACCACCAGCGCGGCCAGCACGCCGAGAATCATCACCACCACCATCAGCTCGATGAGGGTGAAACCCAGGGCACGGCGCGTGCGGAGCGGGCGCGGTGCCGGAGAGACTGCGGGCGACCGTGTATCGGTTGCGCGTGCCGTCGATGCGGTAACAGGTGTATTCATACCAGCGATTTTCTCGCAGAGAGACCCGGGAGGTTTTAATATGGGATGATTGAAGCAGATTCTGTGTCTGCTGCAATGGGCCTGTATGATACCAGCCACTGTTTCCGCCACCGGGCCGACGCCCGGTCGGACACGGTCCTGTCCTTTCCCACGAGACCCCGACCATGCGGAGTTCTTCTGCTGCCATCCGGCTGCTTTCGCTGCTGCTTTTCCTGCTGCTGGTCAGCATCATCACCTACTGGGCCATGCAGCTGCTGGCGCCCCGGGGCGCCATCGCCCCCAACGACGCCATCGGCGAAAACGGCCGTCCCCCGCTGCCCATCGCCGCGAAACTGTTCGGTGCACGCAACACGGCCACAGCCGATGCCGCCCCGCCTCCCATTAATGTGAGGGTGCTGGGCGTGCTGCAGGCCGGCCGGCGCGGCGTGGCCGTGCTGGGCGTCAACGAACGTCCGGTGGCCGCCTATGCCGTCAACCAGAAGATCGGTGATGGCTCGGTGCTGAGGGCCGTGGAAGACGACAAGGTGATCATCGAGCACCGGGGTCGCAAGATCGAATTTCCGGCACCGCAGCGCTACAGCCTGGACATCCTGTCGAGCAACGCGGGCAATTCGCGCCTGCCGCAGGGCCTGCCCGAGGGCATCGAGGCCGTGGAAGACGGCCAGGCCGATGACATGGGCATGACCAGCGACGGCACCCTGCCCGAAGATGGCGCCATGCCGGCCAGCATGGGCTACCCCGACAACCAGCCCGAACAGGAAACGGGCGGCCAGGGCGCCAGCATGATGCGCGAGCAGCTGCAGGACGAGGACGCCGGCGACCTGCCCTACGGCGGCGACGCCGACGACATGCAGAACGGCCTGCAGCCCGAGTTCCAGAACGACGAGCCACAGGACGGCACCGAGGGCAACTGGCAGGACACGAGCGCCGACCCCAACGGCCTGAGCCCCGAGGAACGCGCTGCCGCCCTCAACGCCCTGCAGCAGGCCAGCGGGCGTCCCCAGAGCGACAGCGGCCGCATGAACACCGGCTACCGCAACGGCATGAGCGACAGCGAATACCAGCTGCAGCAGAACATCACCCAGGAGCTGAACCGCTGATCCATGAAGACCTATCTCGACCTGCTCGACCACGTCCTGCACCACGGTACCCGCAAGGAAGACCGTACCGGCACCGGCACGCTGTCCGTCTTCGGCTGGCAGATGCGTTTTCCGCTCGAACAGGGCTTTCCGCTGCTCACCACCAAGAAGCTGCACACCCGCTCCATCATCCACGAACTGCTGTGGTTCCTGCAGGGCGACACCAACATCGGCTACCTGCGTGACAACGGCGTGACCATCTGGGACGAATGGGCCGACGAACTGGGCAACCTGGGGCCGATCTACGGCGCCCAGTGGCGCAGCTGGCCCACACCGGATGGCCAGTCCATCGACCAGATCAGCCGCATCATCGACGACATCCGCCGCACACCGGATTCGCGCCGGCTCATCGTGTCGGCCTGGAACGTCGGCGCCCTGCCCGACATGGCGCTACCGCCCTGCCACGCCCTCTTCCAGTTCTACGTGGCCGACGGCCGGCTCTCCTGCCAGCTCTACCAGCGCAGCGCCGACATCTTTCTGGGGGTGCCCTTCAACATCGCCTCCTACGCACTGCTGACCCACATGGTGGCGCAGCAGACCGGCCTGCAGCCCGGCGAGTTCATCTGGACCGGGGGCGACTGCCACCTGTACCTCAATCACCTGGAACAGGCCCGGCTGCAGCTGTCGCGCGCCCCCCGCACACTGCCCACGCTGCGCATCACGCGCCAGCCCGACAGCATCTTCGATTACCGCTTCGAGGATTTCGTCATCGAGGGCTACGATCCATGGCCGGGCATCAAGGCGCCCATTGCCGTCTGACGCAACGATCCTGCCCGTTTTCCTTCTTCACCGATGCCGCTGCCCCTGATCACCCTGATCGCCGCCCGCGCCCGCAATGGCGTGATCGGCCAGAACAACGCCCTGCCCTGGCACCTGCCCGAAGACCTGAAGCACTTCCGGCAGCAGACCATGGGCCATACGGTCCTGCTGGGTCGCAGGACCTGGGAATCGATCGGCCGGCCGCTGCCCGGCCGGCAGATGGTGGTGATCAGCCGCCAGCCACTGGACCTGCCCGAAGGCGTCGGCCAGGCCCGCAGCCTCGACGAGGCCATCGCCCGCCATGCTGACGAGGCTGAGGTGTTCGTGATGGGAGGCGCCCAGATCTACACGCTGGCCAGGCCCCTGGCCGGTCGCGTCCTGCTCACCGAAGTCGACCTGGCCCCCGAGGGCGATGCCTGGATGGACCTGCCCGATCCGGCCCAGTGGCAGGAAACGGCCCGCGAATCCGCCACCAGTGCGCAAGGGGTGGCATACGCCTTCGTGGAGTATCGGCGGCGCAGCGCGTAATGGGTGTCATGGGGACGCGTCATGGGCGCATGCATTGCCGCACCAGCCCCAGCCCTCGCGCTGCCAGCGTTGCGCTGTCTGGCAGAGCGGCCAGCCTCCTCTGTGCGACGCCTTGTCGCATACGGCCGGGATCGGCGCGGGGAGGCATGCGTTCATGACAGGCTCCACGCAGGGCCATGCCTGCAGCGCCGGTATGGCCCTCCATCGCCGGTATGGAAACTCATCGCAGGTACGGCCCCTGTCACCGGTATGACCCCCATCGCTGGTATGGCAAACCATGCAAGACGGTTTTGCCGGAAAGGCAACACGGCACCATCTCTTTGATTTTTTGCAAATTATGGCAATATCGGCCTGAAATCCGGCCCTTTCGCGCGCTGATTCCTGCGTATGTCGGCACGTCTTACGGGCAAACATGTTAAATTGCAACAATAAAGACACAGTAGGAAATTGGTGCAGTGCCCCCTGACCCGTCCGGCCGGACGGCGCAGGCCCGGGCGCTGGTTGCTCCCATGATCACCCGTGCTGCCCCGTTCGCGGACCCATCCATCTCCCGCCCCTGCCGTCACCCCGATGACCGGCAACGGCACGGGCATGACGGCCATCCGTCCGGCATGGGAACGGCGCAGCCTTCGGGGGTAACGACGTCCTTCCAGGGGGCGGCAGCATCCCGAGCGGCAGCATCGTCCCGGCTGACACCGCCATCCGGGCTGCCGCGGCTGCGCCGGCTGGTGCTGTCGCTGGCGCTCGGCCTGCTGGCCGCGACGGCCCAGCCAGCAGGTGCCGAAACGCTGCGCTGGTCCGCACAGTCCGAACTCACGGGGCTGGATCCGCATGCCCTGCAGCAGTCACAGGCCCAGGCCGTGCTGCAGCACGTGTACGAGGGGCTGACCCGCTATTCGCCCGACCTGCGCATCGAACCGGCGCTGGCCACCCGCTGGGAACAGGTCACGCCGCTGGCCTGGCGCTTCCATCTGCGCGAAGGCGTACGCTTTCACGACGGCAGCCCGCTGACGGCCGATGATGTCCAGTATTCGCTGGAGCGCCTGAAGGCGGCCGGCAGCACCGTGGGCGCCATGCTGGGCAACATCCGCAGCGTGCGCCGCATCAACGATCTCACCGTGGACATCATCCTCGACCGGCCGATGCCCCTGCTGCCCCGGATCCTCACCGACGCACGCATTCTCAGCCGCCGCTGGGCGCGCGAACACAAGGTCGATGCCGTTTCGGGCACCAAGCCCGATGCCGTCGGCTACACCGCACGCCACGCCAACGGCACCGGCCCCTACCGCATCGAGGATGGCTGGGCTCCCGGACAGCCCCTGCAGCTGCAGCGCCATGCCGGCTGGTGGGATACCGGCGGCTTTCCGGGCAACGCCGATACCGTCGTCTACCAGCCCGTGGCCGACGACGAGGCCCGGGTGCAGGCCCTGCTGGCCAACCGGGTGGACCTCGTCACCGATCCGGCCAGCCAGCGCGTGCCCGCGCTGAAGCGCCAGCCGGCGCTGAACATCCAGACCGACGTGGCCCAGCGCACGCTGCTGATCGGGATGGACCAGTTTTCGGATTCGCTCACCCACGGCCAGACCGGCCTGCGCAACCCGTTCAAGGACCAGCGCGTGCGTCATGCCATGTCACTGGCCATCGACACGAAGGCCCTGATGCAGATCGGCCAGGGCATGTACCGGCCAGCCGGCACCATCGTGGCCCCCGGTGTGACCGGCTGGACCCCCGAACTGGATGAGCGCCCCTCCGCCAGCATCCGCCAGGCCCGCCAGCTGATGCGCAGCGCAGGCTTTGCCCAGGGCTTCACCGTCACCCTCGACTGTCCGAACAACCGCTACGCCTACGACCAGGAACTCTGCAAGGCGCTGGTGCCCATGTGGCGTCGCATCGGCATCCGCGTGAAGGTGAACAGCATGCCGTTTGCCAGCCTGGTGCCCAAGCTGGAAACGCTCGACAGCAGCCTGTGGATGCTGGGCTGGGGCAGTCCTGATCTGGACGCCCTGCAGAACCTGGTGTCCTTGGCCTACACCCGCTCCGAGAAGGTGGACGGCGCCTACAATGCCGCCCGCATCAGCGACCCAGCCCTGGACAGACTGATCAACCAGGCCCGTACCGAGAGCGACCCCGAGGCCCGCACCCGGCTGCTCGAATCGGCGCTGGGCATCGTGAAGGAACAGTATTACTACCTGCCGCTGGCCCACGCCATGCGTGCCTGGGCCATGCGCAAACCCGTCACGCTGCTGGCCGCCCCGGGCGAGCGGCCCGACATGCGGTTCGTGAAGATTTCACCCGCAAAGGCGGCCGGTGACACGGCTTCCGGCGGGGCCGCACCGGGAGCGGCAAGGTCCGGGGCCGACAGATCCAGGGCGGGAACCAGGGCAGCAACCTCGGGAAGTGGAACATCCCGGGCTACGGCAACCAGTACGGGCCATGCCGGGCAGAAGGCCACACGGGCCAGCGGCACAAACCCTGCCAAGCGGAAGGCCGCAAGAGCCAACGGCACGAACCCTGCCGGACAGAAGGCCACCAGGACCAGCGGCACGAACCCTGTCGGGCAGAAGGCCACAAAGACCACCAGCACGAACCCTGCCGGACAGAAGGCCGCAGGGTCCACCAGCACGACCGCTGCCGGACAGCGGGCCACCCGGACCAGCAGTGCCAGAGCCAGGGCTGCCCACAGGCGTCACCGGCCGGTCAACAGCTCACCCGACGGGGTGCAGATCATTCGCCGGACGCACTGACCGGCGCGCGAAAGCAGTAGCGCACCCCCACGGCATCAGCCCCGGGCACGATGCCCGGCTTGACGATGGCCATGCGCACCCAGGGAGCATGGAAGCGCGTCGCAATGGTTTCGCACAGATGATGCGCCATGCGCTCGAGCAGCTGGAAGCGCTGCTGCGCGGCCTCATGCCGGACCAGTTCGGCCACGCCGGCGTAATCGATGGTCTGCTCGAACTGGTCGGTAAGGAAAGGGGACAGCGACGGCAGACCGACCTCCACGTCGATCAGCAGCGGCTGCGGTGCACGCCGTTCTTCGGGATAGACCCCAATGAGGGAATCGACGGACAGGCCCTTCAGGAAGATATGGGGCGATTGCTCTGACATGGCCGGGAAGGCACCTGGGCTGATCATCCTGTAGCCATCGCCTGGGCTGTACCAGTCCGGCCTGCAAGTGTTTGATAAACAAGGGAAATGGCGCCTCCGGCACGAATCGAACGTGCGACCCTCCCCTTAGGAGGGGGATGCTCTATCCACTGAGCTACGGAGGCGCAGGCGGCGATTGTACCGGAAGTGCGTGGGGCATGCCGCAACCGCGCCGAAAACGGCCCCACAAAACGGACGGGATCAACGCCCGGCAGACTGCTGCGCGCCACTGGCCGCCGGAACTGTCTCCCCGGCCGGTGCGTTCAGGCGCCCGACCGGCACCATGCGGTTCCTTTCCAGCACATCCAGTGGCAGCGCGCGGATGGCCTCGTGCAGGGCCGCCGCTTCGATGCCACCACCACTGGCCAGTGCGATCAGGCGAACACCATTGGCCAGCACGTAGCTGACTTCCACGCGGTCGGCATCCTTCCAGCGCAGCTCCGACACGCTGCGGGCGCCTTCGTGGTAGCTGCGCTCCCAGGTGGCGGCCGTTTCGCCCTCCTTGCGGCCCTGGGCACCGGTCGCCGCCGATTCGGCCAGCAGCGCACCTGCACTGGCCGGGTCGATCACCCGCAGCTCCAGCGTGAAGGCTCCCGGGCGACCATAGCTGGCATGGACCATGACCGCGCGTGACGACACACCACCCCACGGCTCCACGTCCAGCGACTGCATCGTCATGCCGAGCATCTCACGGGGGAACCAGCGGGTCAGCTCGGCCGGGGTGAGCGGCACACGCTCCTGCCCCCCGGCCACCGTGGCGGCCAGCGCCGCAGCGGCATCGCGGGCAGCCTGGGCGGCTGCGAGAGAATCATTGCTGGCCCGGGCGTTGCCGGCCTCGCGGGCCGCCTCGTCCAGATTGCGGTCGGCCTGCTGTATCCTGTCCAGCCCATGTGCGGACGGCGACGCTCCAGCGGGGTCGGCATGGCCGGCCTGGACCCGCACGTCCGGCACGGCCGCCGGCAGCAGCAGCCTGGCCCAGGTCCGGTCGGCCAGCGGCATCAGCAGGCTGCTGCAGAGCAGGTAGAGCACGACGATGATGCCGCTGAGCACCCGCGCCCGCCGGGGCGGCATCTGCAGCATCACCGGCATGCCGGTCAGCAGCAGATGCACCGACCACACCCCACCCAGCACGATCAGCAGCGGCGAAAGCGGCATCAGCAGCGGCTGCAGCACGGCCGCCACCAGCAGGCCGCTGATCGCATGGATGATCAGCGCAAAGGCCCGGCGCCGCACCGGACGCCCGCCAAACCACGGCGCGCACACCTGTGCCACCAGCGCCGCCACCGTCAGCTGCACGAAGAACACCACCCCCACCCAACCCAGCAGGGCCAGCATGCGCGGCCAGAGCCCCGGCGTCTGAAAGGGTGACGGCTCTTCGTACAGGTGCTGGCCGAGCATCACCGTACCCATGGCCAGCAGCACCAGCGGCAGCAACTGCAGCAGGTACAGGCGCCAGAGCGGCGTATCTTCCTGGTCGATGGCACGCCATGCCGCCGAGGGCGACATGAACAGTGTCAGCAACCGTCGCAATGGGTTCATCGTCAGGCGCGTGTCATGAACGCATTCGCCCCCGCGCTGGCCCCAGGGGGAAACCCTCCGGACGCGCACGGGGAAAATGACTCTCACGGGGAGAGAACTGGAAATGGCTGGGAGACAGGGGAGAGATAGAGAGAATCGGGTGCGTGTCACGGACTGGTTCGTCCCCGCACCGGTTCCATTAAAACCGGCAGCGGTGTGTCCGGTCAACAAATACAATGCATATTTTTGCGGGCGGCAGAGCCTTCCCCGGGGACGCGCTGCCCGCCTGTTGCCAGACACCAACACTGCACCTCAGTCGAGCCAAGGAAAACCGCCATGAGCATCCCCAACCAGCCCTTCCCTCCCTCGCTCCAGCTGCTGGATTCCGCCGGCATCCGCAACGATCTGCTGCCGCTGGCCCAGCGCGCCGGCCTGCTGCTGACCGAAGCCGCAGAGGACGGTACCGTGCAGACAGCCGCCACCGGTGACGCGCCAGCTGCTGCCAGCATCACGACTATCCCCACCAGTGCCGCAGCCACCCCCGCCGGTACAGTGGCAACCTCCACCAGCAGCTTCCGGGTGAAGCTGCAGTCGGTACCCGCCACCGCCGACGCACACTGGTTCGAACACGTCGCCCCCGACCACGTCCCGGTGCGCTTCCACCTCCCCCACGCGGCCGAACTGGTGGTGCTGCCCTCGCGCAGCGAAACCCAGGTCAGCCACGCCGCCGACCTGCTCGTGCAGCTGGGCCTGAGCATCACCCTGGCCCCGGCCCGTCCTGGTCTGGTCATCGACCGCGTGCGCCACGCGTACTTCAACGAGGGGCTTGCCCTGCTGGGCGAAGGGGTACCGGCCGAACAGATCGAGCAGGCGGCCCTGGACGCTGGCTACCGCGCCGGTCCGCTGGCCCTGCTGGATGAACAGGGACTGGCCACCACCGATGCGCTCTACCACCAGAGCCTGGGGGGCAATGGCTGCGGCTGCGGGCATGACCATGATCACAGCCATGAACACGAGCATGGCCATGACCACGAGCACGACCACAACCATGGGCATGGGCACGATCATGCACATCACCACGATGAGGCACACGGCCACGCGCACCATCATGAACAAGCGCACGACCAGGGGCATGCCGGCGACGAGCACAGCCACGGGCCGCACGGGCATGAAGCACATGGGCATACCCACACCGAAGGATGCGGCTGCGCCAGCCACGCACACACGCATGCAGACGCGCACGGGCACGGGCACGGGCACGGGCACGGGCACGGCCATGATGACCACGAACACGGCCACGCACATGCTCATGACCATGGACACGAGCATGCACACGGTCACGGGCATGAACATCACGGGCACGCCAGGGACCATGACCACGAGCATGAGCATGAGCATCATGAGCACGCGGAGGATCATCCACACGAACATGGACATGCACACACCCACCACCACGCGCATGACCACGCACACGGCCATACCGCCGCAGAACCCGCCTGGCCGGCCCTGACCGAAGAAGCCGCCTATGCCATGGAAAAGATGGCCCATGGCTTCCAGCGCAAGGGACGTGCCCAGGGGGCCGGCTTCTACGACTACGATGACGATGAGGAGGAAGAACCCGATCTGTGGTCCGGTCTGTCGGCCTTCGTGCGCAAGAGCCTGAAGATGCCGGCCGACGATGTGCGTGACCGGCTGCAGTACATCACATGGGCCGAGCTGCTGAACAGCCTGCAGGCGCGTGCGCTGGGCAATGCGGCGGCCGCAGCCGTTTCCGCCCGCAGCAGCGGTCTCTGGGCCGACGACCAGCCCGATCCGCTGGCCACGCTGCGCGCGCAGGATGCCGCTGTAGTCGGCAAACGCGCAACCGAGCTGGCCGAACGCTACGGCCAGCGCTTTGTACTGCCGGCCGGATGGCAGGCGCTGATCCAGTAAGCGGACCGCGCTCCCCGTATCCACCACACCGTCCCTCCGTGCCATCTCTCCGGGAACCCTCTTCCAGGGCCTTCAGGGCCTCATGAGCCCCCTCGTCCGGAAACCCTCCCGCGCTGGCAGGGCATGACAGACAGCCGGAGGGCGTCCTCATCAGCCCGTCATGCCCACGAAAAACGCCCCACTGTCACAGGGGACAGGGGGCGTTTTTCGTGGGGCCAGTCTGCCCTGCCGCGAAGGCAGGGCCGGCATCAGCGCAAGACAGGCATCAAAGCAAGGCTGGCGTCAGCGCAGGACTGACGCCATCAGATCATGCCCGGCTCAGGCGCCTTCGGCCGGCGGGTTGGCCTCTTCGATGGCCACGGCCTTCATGGACAGGCGCAGGCGGCCCTTGTCGTCGGCCTCGATGACCTTGACGCGCACGGTCTGGCCTTCCTTGACGTAGTCCTCGACCCGGTTGACGCGCTCCTGGGCGATCTGCGAGACGTGCAGCAGACCGTCGCGGCCCGGCAGCACCTGCACGATGGCACCGAATTCGAGGATCTTCAGCACGGTACCGTTGTAGACCTTGCCGATTTCGACCTCGGCGGTCAGGTCGGCAATGCGCTGCTGGGCACGGCGGGCGGCCTCGGCATCCACGGCGGCGATGGTGATCGAGCCGTCGTCCTGGATGTCGATGGTGGTACCGGTCTCTTCCGTAATGGCACGGATGGTGGCACCGCCCTTGCCGATCACGTCGCGGATCCGCTCGGGGTTGATCTTCATCTGGTACATGCGCGGCGCGAAGTCCGACAGCTCGGTGCGGGCGGCCGGGATGGCCTCCTGCATCTTGCCGAGGATGTGCATGCGGGCCTCGCGGGCCTGAGCCAGCGCCACCTGCATGATCTCGCGGGTGATGCCCTGGATCTTGATGTCCATCTGCAGCGCGGTCACGCCCTGTTCGGTACCGGCCACCTTGAAGTCCATGTCGCCCAGGTGATCTTCATCGCCCAGGATGTCGGTCAGCACGGCGAACTTGTTGCCTTCCTTGATCAGGCCCATGGCGATGCCCGCCACGTGACGCTCGACCGGCACACCGGCGTCCATCAGCGCCAGGCAGCCGCCGCAGACCGAGGCCATCGACGACGAACCGTTGGACTCGGTGATTTCCGACACCAGACGGATGGAGTAGGCGAAATCTTCCTGCGAGGGCACCAGCGGGTGGATGGCGCGCTTGGCCAGCCGGCCGTGCCCCACTTCGCGGCGCTTCGGCGTACCGATGCGGCCGGTCTCGCCCGTGGCGTACGGCGGCATGTTGTACTGCATCATGAAGCGCTCACGGTACTCGCCGGTGATTGCGTCGATGATCTGCTCGTCGCGGGCCGTACCCAGCGTGGCCACCACCAGCGCCTGCGTCTCGCCACGGGTGAACAGCGCACTGCCGTGGGCACGCGGCAGCACGCCGGTGCGGATGGAGATCGGGCGCACGGTGCGGGTGTCGCGACCATCGATGCGGGGCTCGCCCGACAGGATCTGATTGCGCACGATGCCCGACTGCAGCTCGAACAGGATGTCGCCCACATCGGTGGCGGCCGGCGGGTTTTCGTCGGCAGCCAGCTGGGCCTGCACATCGGCTTCGATGGCCTTGATGCGCTGCGAACGCTCCTGCTTGACGCGCAGTTTGTAGGCGTCACGCATGGCATCGGCCGCCAGACCGTGCACACGGTCGATGAGGGCGGTGTTCTTCTCGGGGGCCGTCCATTCCCACTCGGCCTTGCCGCCGGCTTCCACCAGCTCCTCGATGGCCTGGATGACGGTCTGCATCTGCTCGTGACCGAACACCACGGCACCCAGCATCACGTCCTCGGGCAGCTCCTGGGCCTCGGACTCGACCATCAGCACGGCCTGGTCGGTACCGGCCACCACCAGGTCCAGCTGTGATTCCTTCAGCTGCGAGGCCGACGGGTTCAGCACATACTGGCCGTCGATGTAGCCGATGCGGGCCGCGCCCACCGGGCCATTGAACGGCACGCCGGAGATGGCCAGCGCGGCCGAGGCACCGATCATGGCCGGGATGTCGGCATCGATCTCGGGGTTGCTCGACAGCACCGTCAGCACCACCTGGACCTCGTTCATGAAGCCCTCGGGGAACAGGGGGCGGATCGGACGGTCGATCAGGCGGGCGGTCAGCGTCTCCTTCTCGGTGGGACGACCCTCACGCTTGAAGAAGCCACCCGGGATACGGCCCGCGGCGTAGAACTTCTCGAAATAGTCGACCGTCAGCGGAAAGAAGGACTGGCCCGGCTTGGGCTCCTTCGCGGCCACCACAGTGGCCAGCACCATCGTGTCATCGATGGTGACCAGCACGGAGCCCGTGGCCTGGCGGGCGATCTCTCCGGTCTCCAGGGTTACCGTGTGGCTGCCCCACTGAAATGTTTTCTTGGCGATCTCGAACATCGTTTTTCCTCGCACCCCGTTGGTGCCTTTCCCATGCAAACCCGGTGGCACGGTTCACCTTCGACTCATTCCTGGTTCGGTCGCCGGACATCCGGCGACACAGGAGACTGTCTGCCTGCCATGGCTGGCGTTCCGGCGCCTGACCCGATGGCCCGAGGCCACATGGTCCGATGCCGCCGCCCTGCCACGTCCAGGCACCGCAGCCGGAAACCCCCTGCCGCAGCGCCCGCCTTTCGGGAAACAGACCGTCCCCGCAAAACAGAATGCCCGCACGAAGGCGGGCATCCGGGATGGCTTCAGCCGATCATTTGCGCAGACCCAGCCGCTCGATCAGCGTGCGGTAGGCGTCCAGATTGGTGCGCTTCAGGTAGTCGAGCAGCTTGCGCCGGCGGCTGACCATGCGCAGCAGGCCGCGACGGGAGTGGTGATCCTTGGCGTGATCCTTGAAGTGCTGGGCCAGATCGTTGATGCGGGCGGTCAGCAGCGCGACCTGCACTTCGGGAGAGCCGGTATCGTTCTCGGCGCGACGGTATTCGGAAACGACCTTTGCCTTGTCGGCAGCTTGCATTGCCATGATTGTCCCTTTTGAAAAATGGGGGTTGACCTGCGGTCCCGTCTGGCAGGGGCGGCCGGACAGGCACGCAATGAAGTTCCGAAGGAACCCGGCACCTTCCTGCCCCCAAAGAAACAGGCAAGAACGCCCTGCATGCACCTGGCCAGCACACCCGAACGGGCCGTGCCTGAAAAGCCGGAACGCCCTGCCCGCCCCCTGAACGCCCACAGGCACACAGGAAAAACGCCCCACGAAAATGCGTCATGCAGACGCCTCCGTGCAGCCGGACATGAACATCACCAGCGAGGGCGGATTATAACCACGTCCGCCCACAATCCGAAACCCGAAAAAACTGCAGCATCAGGCCCGCGGCAGCGTCACGCCCCGCTGGCCCTGGTACTTGCCCCCCCGGTCGCGGTACGACACCTGGCAGACTTCGTCGGACTCGAAGAACAGCACCTGGGCGCAGCCCTCGCCGGCGTAGATCTTGGCCGGCAGCGGCGTGGTGTTGGAGAACTCCAGCGTCACATAGCCCTCCCACTCCGGCTCGAAGGGCGTGACGTTGACGATGATGCCGCAGCGCGCGTAGGTGGACTTGCCCAGACAGATGGTGAGCACATTGCGCGGAATGCGGAAGTACTCGACCGTGCGGGCCAGCGCAAACGAGTTGGGCGGGATGATGCAGACATCGCCCACGAAGTCGACGAAGTTCTTCTCGTCGAACTGCTTGGGGTCGACGATGGTGCTGTTGATGTTGGTGAAGATCTTGAACTCGGGCGCGCAGCGGATATCGTAGCCGTAGCTGGACGTACCGTAGGAGATCACGCGGCGGCCATCGACCTGGCGGACCTGACCGGGCTCGAAGGGCTCGATCATGCCCGTCTTCTCGGCCATTTCACGGATCCAGCGGTCTGATTTGATGCTCATGGGTGTTGGCGGTGATGAAAGCCCCGTGCCTTCCCGCCACAGGTCCAGAGGAAGGTACCGCTGCCGAAAGCGAGGCGCCCTTCCCCGCGGAGCAGGAACAGCGGCCGGCAGCAGGCTAGGCATGGGCCATCGAAGTTGCAGATGTCCCAATGATATATGACGGCGCAGCCCCTGCCGGGGAGGCCGAAGACACGCCACGACACGGCCGCACGCCGCACCGGAAAGCCTCCGGCAGGCAGTGCCAGCCCCCGGGGGCGAGAGCACCGGCCCCTGGGGCGTGCCATGGACTCAGTCGTTCTTCACCACGATCGACGGGAACTTCGACGACATGTCCTTCGCCTTCTCGGCCACCTTCACCGCCACGCGGCGGGCGATCTTCCGGTATTGCTGCGCCAGATCGCCATCGGGGTCGGCCACCACCGTGGGTCTGCCGCTGTCGGCCTGCTCGCGGATGCGGATATCGAGCGGCAGTCCGCCCAGATACTCCAGCCCGTAGTCTTCGGCCATTTTCTTCCCGCCGCCCTCGCCGAAAATGTGCTCCACATGGCCGCAGTTGCTGCAGACATGCATGGCCATGTTCTCGACTACGCCCATGACCGGAATGCCCACCTTCTCGAACATCTTGTAGCCCTTGCGGGCATCGAGCAGCGCGATGTCCTGCGGCGTGGTGACGATCACCGCGCCCGTCACCGGAATGCGCTGGGACAGCGTCAGATGCACGTCGCCCGTACCCGGAGGCATGTCGATGACCAGATAGTCGAGGTCACGCCAGTTGGTCTGCCGCAGCAGCTGCTCCAGCGCCTGCACCACCAGCGGGCCACGCCAGACCATCGGCGTGTCCATGTCGATCAGAAAGCCGATGGAGCTGACCTGCACCCCGTAGTTTTCCAGCGGCTCCATCGACTTGCCATCCGGCGTCTGCGGCTTGTCGGTGATGCCGAACATCACCGGCTGTGACGGACCATAGATGTCGGCATCGAGCACGCCCACGTTGGCGCCTTCGGCGGCCAGCGCCAGCGCCAGGTTGGCCGTCATCGTGCTCTTGCCCACGCCGCCCTTGCCCGAGGCCACGGCGATGATGTTGCGCACCTGCGGCAGCAGCTTCACCCCGCCCTGCACCTGGTGCGCGATGATCTTCTGGTACACGTGGGGCGACACATTCTCCACCCCGGGAAGCTGGCGCACGGCCTTCACGACCGCATCACGGATCGGGCCGATCTGGCTCAGCGCCGGATAGCCCAGTTCCACATCCAGACTCACATAACCATCTTCCACCCGCACATTGCGGGCCGAACGGCTCGACAGCAGATCCTTGCCGGTATTGGGATCGACGACAGTAACCAGTGCCTGATTGACGGCTTCTACGGTAACACTCATGATGATTGAATCAATAAAAAGAAATGGCGTCATGCCATGGCCACCGACCCGGCCTCTGCCTCACGGGCGGAGCACCGGATCCTGAACCAGCATGCGCCAGCATGTGCAGCCGGCGGTAACCGGGCGCAGAAAACGCCCGCCGGACGATTCTCATGATGCTCGCACGCTCCCACGCCGGCCAAATTGACATTGGCCATGACACCACAGCCGGCGTCGCGACACGCCGACAGCGGCCGACCGGTGGTGGCACACGAGGCGCAGGCGCCCCGGCTCACACCAACGCTCTCGCCGGACCCCGCCGGACTTCAGGAAGCGCATCGGTACCGGTGCCATGGGCCACACCGGCACCAGCACCATTGATACCGGCACCGGCGCTTCCCGTTCCCACAGGGACTGGCAGGACATGGATCATAGATGGGCCCGATGGCCGGCATCTCAATTCGTGCGCCGGCTTGATAAACTTCCGTCATGACCGCGGCAGGGACAAAAGGCGCTGTGTCCCGTCATCCATGCACGCTGCACCAGCGTGACATCCTGTCGGATCCTGTCGGCGCCATGGGCAACACCCCGGTCTGACCCAGGGCGTCCACGGCACGCCGAACAACCTTCACCATCGAAACGCCCCTCCCGCCGCCCTTCCACCAGCCTTCTGCCTCCATGACCCAGACCCAGCCCTCCGCCAGCCAGCAGCCCGAGCGCCTGTTCATCACCACGGCACTGCCCTACGCCAACGGTTCCTTCCACATCGGCCACATCATGGAATACATCCAGGCCGACATCTGGGTGCGCTTCCAGCGCATGCAGGGCAAGGAGGTGCTGTTCGTGGGCGCGGACGATGCCCACGGCGCCCCCATCATGCTGAAGGCCCAGGGCGAAGGCATCACCCCCGAGGAACTGGTGGCGCGCATTGCCGCCGAGCGTCCGTTCTACCTGAACGGCTACCACATCAGCTTCGACCACTGGCATTCCACCCATTCACCCGAGAACGTCGAACTGTCACAGGGCATCTACCGCAGCCTCAAGGCCGCTGGACTGATCAGCACCCGCACCATCGAGCAGTTCTTCGACCCGGTGAAGGAAATGTTCCTGCCGGACCGCTACATCAAGGGTGAATGCCCCAACTGCCACGCAAAGGACCAGTACGGTGATGCCTGCGAAGTGTGCAGCAAGGTCTACGCCCCCACCGACCTCATCAACCCGTACTCCACGCTCACCGGCAGCACGCCCGTGATGCGCACCTCCGAACACTACTTCTTCAGCCTGTCCGACCCGCGCTGCCGCAAGTTCCTGCACGACTGGCTGGGCCGCGGCCAGCTGCAGCCCGAAGTGGCCAACAAGGCCAGGGAATGGCTGGGCAGCGACAGCTGGAATGCTGCCACCGAAGCCGGTGCCGTGGCAGCCGGATCGGGCATCGACCCGGACGCGCCCCATGCCCCCGGTGATGCCGCCAGCGTCGCCAACAATGCCGGCACGGCCCAGGCCAATGCCGCCACCCAGAGCGCCGGCAACCCGCTGGCCGACTGGGACATCTCGCGCGATGCACCCTACTTCGGCATTCCCATCCCCGATGCGCCGGGCAAATACTTCTATGTCTGGCTGGATGCCCCGGTGGGCTATCTGGCCTCGCTCAAGGCCCTGTGCGAGAAGCGCGGCATCGACTTCGGCCCCTTCATCGCCGCCGACGCTGGCAGGGATCCGCAGCGGCCGTACCGGCAGGTGCACTTCATCGGCAAGGACATCATCTACTTCCACACCCTGTTCTGGCCGGCCATGCTGGAGTTTGCCGGCCTGCACACGCCCGACAACATCTTCGTGCACGGATTCCTCACCATCTCCGGCGAAAAAATGTCCAAATCGCGCGGCACGGGCCTGTCGCCGAAGAAGTACCTGGAACTGGGCATGAACCCCGAATGGCTGCGCTACTACCTGGCTGCCAAGCTGAACCCGCGGGTGGAAGACGTGGACTTCAACGCCGAGGACTTCGTCGCCCGCGTCAACAGTGACCTGATCGGCAAGCTGGTCAACATTGCCAGCCGCTCGGCAGGCTTTCTCGTCAAGCGCTTCGACGGCAGGCTGGCCGCAGCCAGCCCCGAAACGATGGCCGCCTTTGCCGCCAGCTGGCCCGGTGCCGGCGCCCTGGCCGACATGTACGAGCAGCGCGACTACGCCCGGGCCATGCGCACCATCATGGCCTACACCGACCGCGTCAACCAGTTCATCGACGCCGAGAAGCCCTGGGAACTGGCCAGACAGCCAGGCCAGGAGGCCCGCCTGCACCAGGTGTGTTCGGATGCCCTGCGCGCCTTCGCCGAACTGATCACCCTGCTCTCGCCGGTACTGCCCGACACGGCCGCCCGCGCAGCCACCTTCCTGAACCTGCCGCAGCCGTTTGCCTGGGACACGATCGGCCAGCCCCTGCCGGCCGGGCATCAGATCCAGCCGTACCAGCACCTGATGCAGCGGGTGGACATGAAGCAGCTGGATGCGCTGTTTGGCTGGGCGGCGGAAGAGGCGGGCAAGACAGCGTCTGGCAAAGGTAACGCCGGCAGCGGGGATGCCTCGGGCAGCCAGGGGGGCACAGCCGGCAAGGATGCCAAAGGCGGCCGAACCGACACCGCCGGAAAAGCCGCCGGCCACGGCGCACCGGGCAGGCCGGGCGCTGACGGCCAGGGCAGAACAGGCAAGAGCGGCCAGACAGGTGGAACACAGGCCGCTGCCGTGGCGGGTGCCGCAGCCACGGGCTCCGGCGAACCCGAGTACATCACCATCGACGAATTCGCCCGCCCCGACCTGCGCGTGGCGAAGGTAATCTCCTGCGAGGCCGTGGAAGGTTCAGTAAAGCTGCTGCGCTTCATGCTGGACATCGGCGAGGAGAAGCCGCGGCAGGTGTTTTCCGGCATTGCCGCCTTCTACAGGGATCCGGCCGCATTGGTCGGCCGCAACGTGATCGTGGTGGCCAACCTCAAGCCCCGGAAGATGAAGTTCGGCGTGTCGGAAGGCATGATCCTGTCGGCCGTGGGACAGGATGACAGTGAGGGGCTGTTCCTGCTGGATGTGGACAGTGGGGCGAAGGCGGGGATGAAGGTGGGGTAATGACCATGAAAGCCACCCCGCCCCTGTTCCCCCGCAGAATCATCCCCATGCTGATGGCCGCCCTGCTGGCGGCCTGCAGCGGCAGCGGCGACAGTGGCAGCGGTGGCCAGGCCGCCAGCGACAGGCCCCAGCCGGGTACGCTGCTCAACGGCAGCAACTGCACACTCAAATACCATGCAAAGGCAGCTGCAGCCCAGGGCAGCGGCGCCGATCCGCGCTTCCCGACCCAGTGGTACCTGCAGAACGGTGGCAACCTGACCGGCTACTCCGGGATGAAAGCCGCCGAGGATCTGAACGTCTTGCCGGTCTGGAACACGAATGCCCATGGCGAGGGCATACGCATCGCCCTGGTGGACCACGGGCTGGAAGTGACCCACGACGATCTGGCCCCGAACGTGGTGGAAGGCGGCAGCTACAACTACGTCGACGACGGCAGCTGGAAGCGCGGCAGCCCCTGGCCCATGCCCTGCGACGCCAATGACTCCCACAGCACCAACGTGGCCGGCGTGATTGCCGCCCGCGACGACAACGGCATCGGCGGTCGTGGCGTAGCCTCACGTGCCAGCCTGGTGGGCTACAACGCCCTGGAAACCGGCAGCAGCGCCGACGTGCTGGACGCCATGGTGCGCGACCAGGACAGGAACCATATCTACAACAACAGCTGGGGCGCTTTCGACGACGGTCACTTCAATACCCCGTCCGTAGGCATCACGCATGCCGCCACGATCCGCCGCGGGCTGGACAACGGCCGCAACGGACTGGGCAGCATCTTCACCTTCGCCGGTGGCAACGGGGCCGAATATGGCGACTACTCGGTGCTGGACGGCAGCGTGAGTGTGCTGGGCGCCCTGCCCGTCTGCGCCACTGATGCCTCGGGCAAGCGCGCCATCTACAGCGAACCCGGCCCGAACCTGCTGGTCTGTGCCCCCTCCTCGGGCAGTGGCCAGAAAACCGCCAGCAACCTGCCCGCTGTGAGCACCACCGGACTGCAGAACACCTACAGCGACGATTTCTCTGGTACCTCGGCGGCCACACCGATGATCTCGGGCGTGGTGGCCCTGATGCTGCAGGCCAACCCAAACCTGACCTGGCGTGACGTACCACTGATTCTGGCCAGAACGGCCCGGCAGGTGGATACCGGCAACGCGGGCTGGACCAGCTACGGCGGCTACCACTTCAACCACGAATACGGCTTTGGCGTGGCCGATGCGGCAGCCGCCGTGGCGCAGGCCCGCACCTGGCAGAGCGTGGGTGGCAGCAGCACACTGAAGCAGTGCGGACCCTACAAGGTGACTGCCAATGCGGGCATTCCCGAAGTCAATTCCGCAAGCGGCAGCCAGCCGGACGATCCATTCCAGAATGCGGCCAGCCTGAACCAGCCCGTGGCCGACGGCATTGCCTCGACAGTCAGCCCGTCCGACTGCAACATCACCCACATCGAGCATATCGACGTGACTGTCACGGCAACAGACGCCGCCGGCACGGGCGCACATCCCAGCCCGGGTGATCTGCAGATGACGCTGACCAGCCCCAGTGGCCAGACCAGTACGCTGACCATTCCACACACGTGCTACCACATGGTCAACAACACCCGGGTTTCCACCAGTGCCTGCCAGGGCCTGTCGAATTTTGCCTTCGGCATCCGCCGTCACATGGAAGAACCCGTGGTAGCCACCTCCGGCGGCAGCACCTGGACGCTGGCGGCGGCGGACCGCCGCGCGGGCAATACGGGGCGACTGGGGGAATGGTCTGTTACCTTCTATGGCAGGTGACGATCTCCAGCCCGGGTTATCAGGGCACTGCAGAATGCCTGCATTGTAATGACCCAGCGGAACCTGCACAGTTCATGCCGCTAAAGCGTAAGCTTCGGCGGGTGTCTTCATGTTCAGCGCCTGATGTGGGCGCTGCTGGTTGTAGAACCGGATCCAGTCACCCAGTACACGGCTGGCGTGCTGCAGGGATTCGAACCGGTGCCGGTGGGCACACTGCTCCTTGATCGTGCGGATGACCCGCTCGACCATGCCGTTCTGCTCAGGGCTGTGTGGGGTGATGAACTCCTGCTGCAGGCCGTAGCTTCTGACCAGACGGGTATAGCTGCGGCTGGTGAACACCAGGCCATTGTCCGAGCGCAGCAGGAAGGGCCGTGGCACCCGTCCCAGGGTGCCGAACCGTGCGATCAGGGCATGCTCCAGCGCTGCTTCGGGCGTTTTGGCCCGGGCACTGCGCGAGAGCTGCCAGCCCAGCAATTCCCGGCTGTAGCAGTCGATGACGACTGCCAGCGTGCACCACTTGTCCTTGCCGGCCCAGATCCGGCACAGGTCGGTGGCCCAGCGCTCGTTGGGGGCCTGCGCCACGGAGGGCAGTGCCTGAATCCGGGGCCGGAATCCGACGGCCCGTTTACGGACCTGCCAGCCCTTGATCTGGAAGATGCGCTGCACCGTATTCTTGTTCATACCCAGCAACCCCGCTACGGTTCTGTATCCAAAGGAAGGGTTCTCCTCGATCATGGCCTTGACCGGCTCCACAAGCCGCTCCTGCAGCTTCGGCGGTGCCTTGACGGTTCTGTAGTAGAACGTACGCCGGGGTACGCCAAACCAGCGGCACAGCTTGCTGATCGAGACCTTGAAACCGTCTTCTTCCAGTCCCTGGCGGATCGTCTCGATCATTTCTCTGCCTCGTCCAACAGGGATTGCAACTTTTTTCGGGCACGCAGCTCCAGCATCGCCTCGCCGTACGCCTCCTGCAGATCCTTGATCTGCCTCTCGTACTGGCTGTGGATATCCAGCGGATTGGCCTTCAGGGCATTCTCCATGCCCTTCTTGCCATCCTCCACCCAGCTCTCGACCTCAGAAGGGGTGAGGTCGTAGGCCCGCGACGCCTCGGCCACTGTGGTCTTGTGTCACCGCCGATGAGAAACTGACCCACCTGCCGAAGTAAAACTGACCCACCTGGGTGAAGATGGCGGCTTTGTGACCGCCGAACATGTTGACCCAGGAACAAGCAGTGGAGATCAGAGTCATGGCCCGTCAGGGTCTTCCCATCCGAGAGATTGCACGACGCATGTCGTGTTCTCGCAACACTGTCCGACGCTATCTGCGTGAGCCCGAAGCGGTGGGCTATCCGCCCAGAGCAGCCCGTCCTACCAAGCTGGAACCGTTCCAGGAGTACCTGCTCGAACGCATCGCAGCTGCGCGCCCGGACTGGATTCCAGCCACCGTCCTGCTGCGCGAGATTCAGGAGCGAGGCTATGACGGTGGCTACAGCCAGCTCAAGGCCTTTGTGGCCCAACAGCGCCCGCGCCCTGCAGATGATCCCGTGGTGCGTTTCGAGACCGAACCCGGGCAGCAGATGCAGGCTGACTTCACCATCATCCGCCGTGGTCGCGACCCGCTGCTGGCCTTTGTGGCTACACTGGGCTTCAGCCGGGCCAGCTTCGTGCGCTTCTCGGCACGGGAGGATTCGCCGGCGTGGTGCGCAGGTCTGGAGAATGCGTTCGCCTACTTTGGTGGAGTCCCCCGAACCGTCCTGTTCGACAACGCCAGAACCATCATCATCGAGCGTGATGTCTTCGGTCCCGGCCAGCACCGCTGGAACCCGCAGCTACTGGGGCTGGCAGACCGCTATGGGTTTGTTCCCAGGGTATGCCGTCCATACCGGGCCCGCACCAAGGGTAAAGTCGAGCGCTTCAACGGATACCTCAAGCGCAGCTTCATCGTTCCCCTGGCGGCAAGCTTGCGCACAGCCGGGCTGGTTCTGGATGTGGCAGCGGCCAACGGATACGTCGGTCCCTGGCTTGACACGGTGGCCAATGCCCGTATCCATGGCACGACTGGAGAGCGTCCCGAGCGGCGCCTGGTCATCGAGCGCGATCATCTGCTGCAGCTACCCTCCAGGCAGGAGATCATCGTTGCAGCGCCGCGCACGTCGGCGCCCGTACCGTTCGAGAGCCTGCAGCACCCGCTGTCGGTGTATCAGGCCCTGCTGGAGGTGGCAGCATGAACCTTCTGCATGATCAGATTGCCGAGCTGTGCCATGGACTCAAACTGCAGCGTCTGGCTGCAGACTGGCCTGGTATTGCCCAGCGAGCCGCAGCCGAAGAGGCTGGCTATGCCGAGTTCCTCAAAAGGGTGCTCAGTACAGAACGCGACGCACGCACGGAACGCCAGAGGCAAACGCTGCTGAAGATGGCAACGCTGCCTTCGGTGAAGACCTTCGAGCAGTTCGATTTCAACTTCGCTACAGGGGCTCCGCGCAGTCAGCTGCAGGATCTTGCAGCACTGACCTTCATTGAACGTGCGGAGAACGTCATCCTGCTTGGCCCCAGTGGGGTAGGCAAGACGCACCTGGCCTGCGCGCTGGCCTACAGGGCGACCATGGCAGGTATCAAGACACGCTTCATCACTGCCGCAGACTTGATGCTGCAGCTGGCAACGGCACGCCAGCAGGGGCGCCTCAAGCAGTACTTCAACCGGGCAGTGCTCGGGCCCAGGCTGCTGGTCATCGATGAGATAGGTTACCTGCCGTTTGGCAGGGATGAGGCCAACCTGTTCTTCAACGTTGTAGCCAAGCGTTATGAACATGCCTCCATCGTGTTGACCAGCAACCTGCCATTTACGCAATGGCCAGAAACCTTCGCAGGTGATCAGACCCTGACGGCCGCAATGCTCGACCGCATGCTGCATCATGCTCACATCGTGCAGATCTCCGGCCAAAGCTACCGGCTACGCGACAAGGTGCGTGCCGGACAGGTGGCCAGCAAGGAGGGAAAGGCCGCCTGACTGAGGGCTGGTAACCCATTCTATCGCGTGCCCAGGTGGGTCAGTTTTACTTCGGCACCCTGGGTCAGTTTTCAATCGGCGTTGACACTTGCCCTGGATGATGTCCAGTACCAGCGCGGTCTTGCGCCGCGCTGTCCAACGTTTGATCTCTTCGTCCATCAACGTGCTCATTGTGCTCTCCTCGTTACGATAACACCTGAGCAGGTTTCTACTGGGTCATTACAGCATCGAGCGGCCCCTATAGTTCACAATAGTTGTCCGATCGATAGTAATCTCCAACCCGAGGGCGAAACAGGACAAGGAACGTGGCCAGATACGGAAAGGCATTCAAGGACAGGGCAGTGGCCAGACTGCTGCCACCGGAGAGCGCTCCGGTGGATGTGGTGTCGCAAGAGCTGCACATCTCGGTGGCAACGCTGGAGCGCTGGCGGGCAGACGCGCTGGCTGCGCCAGCAGCAGAGCGGGTCTGGACGCCAGCGGCGCGCATGGACGCCATCATTGCCACAGCTGCAATGGATGACGCATCACGCAGCGCCTGGTGCCGTGAGAAAGGCATCTACCCGCAGGACCTGCAGAAATGGCGCGATGCGGCCACTCAGGGGGTTGCAGACCCGGAAGAAGCCTCCCAGAAGGTGCAGCGTGCCACCCAGGCCACCCGGCGCCGGGTCAAGGAGCTGGAGCGGGATCTGAGGCGCAAGGAGAAGGCACTGGCCGAGACCACCGCACTGCTGGTTCTGCAAAAAAAGTTGGATGCGATCTTCCATCCGGACGGGGGCGGGGACACATGACAGCCCTGGAAGATCGCCGAATCATCGTCCGGCACATCGACGAGGCCCATGCAGCCGGAGCCCGGCTCGTGCCGGCCTGCAAGGTCGCTGGCATCACGGCCAGAACCCTGCAGCGCTGGCGCACAGAGGACGGCCAGGTCCTGCCTGATGGGCGTCCCACGTCCAGCCGACCCCGACCGGCCCACGCACTGACCGAGCAAGAGAAAGCGCTCATGCTGGCCACTGCCAACGCCCCCCGCTTTGCCGACCTGCCACCGGCACGCATCGTGCCGATGCTGGCCGATGAGGGCGTCTACATTGCCAGCGAATCGAGCTTTCAGCGCGTGCTGCGTGCAGCCGGGCAGAACCGTCGCAGGGGACGGGCTCGTCCTCCTGCCAGACAGCGTCCGCCCACCACGCACGTGGCCACCGGACCGGGCCAGGTCTGGTGCTGGGACATGACGTACCTGCCCAGCAAGGTCCGGGGCCAGTGGTTTTACCTGTACCTGATCATGGACCTGTACAGCCGCAAGATCGTGGGCTGGGAGATTCACGCAGACGACAGCGCCGACCATGCCGTGCGGCTGCTCAGGCGTGTGGCGCTCTCGGAAGGCATCCATGCAAAACCCGAAAGGCCTGTGCTGCATGGCGACAATGGCAGCACACTCAAGGCCACCACGGTACTGGCCATGCTGAACTGGCTGGGTATCCGGCCCTCCTACTCACGGCCGCGTGTCTCTGATGATAATGCCTTTGTGGAAGCGCTGTTCAAGACGGCCAAGTACCGGCCGGAGTTCCCTGCGGGCGGTGTGGCCAGTCTGGCTGAAGCCCGGCAGTGGGGGCATGGATTCGTGACCTGGTACAACGACGAGCACCGGCACAGCCGTATTGGCTACGTGACGCCGAGCCAGCGCCACGACGGGCGGGATGTGAACATCCTGCAGGCCCGGCACCACCTGTACCAGAAGGCACGCAGCCAGACACCATCACGCTGGTCGGGCAATACCCGCAACTGGCAACCCATCACGAGGGTCACGCTCAACCCGGAGCGTGACAGCGTGGCTCAGGCGGCCACCAATCCGTGCGATAACGGACAGGTGGCTGCATGATTCATCGGACAACAACGTTGACTTTCACCGCGGCTCAACAGGACGGTTCGGCATGAGTGGCTGGGCCAGTACCGCTGGGACAGTCTGACCCAGGTGCAGGAGACTGCCACGGAGTGGATGTGGTCCTACAATCACGAACGCCCACACATGGCACTGAGCGGCATCACCCCCAAGCAGCGGTACGCCATGACCGCCTGATCGCTCTACTTCTGATGCCAATCAAAAATGGGGGGATTACCACCACCCCGACGACATGCGTTACGATTTCCTGCGAATAATATTACCAACCATATCAACTACTTTTTGCAAATGAGGTGGCTGCATAATCGAATCATGATTTCCTCCAATAGAAATTACAGTTGGCCCTTGCTCCTTCATGAACTCCCAGCCTCGCACATACTCCGCCTGTTTTCTATTCAACCCGCTAACATCCAACATATCCTGCGTCACTTCGGGAGCCAAAAAGAAGTACACATCTCCATCAATAGCCTTCGGCCTGTAATCAAATACAGATTTTGTTATCCTATGCTCCACATTCACCCTGCGAATCAAATCATCCCGCGACACAGCATCACCACCATTGATTTTATAGTATTCATCAATAACCTCTTCCACGCTGCCCATATTCATCATTCTTTTGAAATCGCTTCTATCGATATTCATAATCCTATCGATAAACCTGACCGCCGATCCTTTAAAATCCACATCAGAGCTTTTCAGACCAAAAGAGCAATGAACGTACGTGTCGATCATGATTATAAAATCTATATCTTCACCTATTTCTATCAATTGGCGCCCGATCTCATATGCAATCAACCCACCAGCCGACCAACCAAACAGCCTATAAGGCCCACTTGGCCGAACCTTTCTTATGGCTTCAATATATGAGGAAGCCATATTTTTCACTGATAGAAATTCCTTACCCTCAAGATCGAAATTCATCGCATGAAACCCATATACAGGGAAGTCACCCGCAAGCAGGCTAACCATTGGAACATATGCCATAACAGTTCCACTGACTTCATGTATCAAAAACAAAGGCACTGCATCCTCTGAACCGCCTGGTCTCATGGGAACCAGACAATCACCTCCAGTAGGAACTTGGCTTTCATCAAGCAGAAAATGTTCTTGTTGAGCAATGGTCGGAAAACGGAAAACCTGTGCCACCGAACAGTACAGTCCTCGTTCTTTCATTCTACTCAATAGACTCATTACAAGTAGTGAGTGCCCACCCAAATCGAAAAAATTATCGTGGCGCCCCACGCGCTCCACACCCAACAGCTCCTGCCAGATACCGGCCAGCACCTCTTCCACCGGTCCCTGTGGCGCCTCGTACATGTGTGTGATCAGCGAATCCACGTCCGGCGCCGGCAACGCCTTCCTGTCCACCTTGCCGCTCGTGTTCAGCGGCATTGTCTCCAGACGCATGAACGCACTCGGCACCATGTATTCGGGTAGTTCCGCCTTCAGGTGATCCCGCAGCCGCTCCACATCCGGCAACGCCTCTTCGGGCAGCGCCTCATGGGCCGTCCAGTACGCCACCAACCGCTTGTCGCCCGGATGGTCCTCCCGCGCCAGCACCACCACTTCCTTCACTTGCGGCAACTCTCCCAGCCGCGCCTCTATCTCTCCCAGCTCTATCCGGAAACCACGGATCTTGACCTGGAAGTCGTTCCTACCCACGAACTCGATCAGACCGTCCTCGCGCCAGTAACCCAGGTCTCCCGACCTGTACATCCGTGCATTGGGCTCATCACTGAACGGATTCGGTATGAAGCGTTCGGCCGTCAGATCAGGCCGGTTCAAGTACCCCAGCGCTACACCATCACCACCGATGTAGATCTCGCCTGTCACGCCAACCGGCACCAGCTGGCCGTGTCCGTCCAGAATGTAGATTTGTGTGTTGCCTATCGGTTTGCCCAGCGGAATCCTCTGGCAGCTCTCATCAATCAGGCCATTGAGCCGGCAGGTCGTAGCAAACGTCGTCGTCTCCGTCGGACCATAGGCCGCCATGAAGTTCTTTGGTGCGCCGTACTGCAACACGCGACGGATCGTGTTCGGCTCGATCACATCCCCACCTGTCAGCAAATACTTCAGCCTGCTCAGCGGCTCGGCCAACGCATCCGCGTACTGGTGGAACAGGCCGATGGTGATGTACATCGCCGTAACGCCCTCATCCAGCAACAGTCGCCCGAACCGTACCGGATCCAGCACCGTATCCTGCGGCACGATCACCACCCGTGCCCCATTGAGCAATGCGCCCCAGACCTCGAAGGTCGAACCATCAAACGTCGGGTTGCTGAAGTGCACGAACACATCTTCCGGTGTGACGTCGGCGTACCCGTTGGAAAACACCAGCCTGTTCACACCGTGGTGCGGGGTCATCACGCCCTTGGGCTTGCCGGTCGAACCCGAGGTGTACATCACATATGCCACTTCCGAGCACTCTGCTTTCGGCACAGCAGGATTATCCGCCGACAGCCCTGCCACAACCTTCATCGCCCGACCCAACTCCAGCCACTGCGACTCCTGGCCGGACGTCGTTGCATCGGCCTCCTGCGCCGTTGCACCATCGAACAGCACGACCTTCGCCTGACAGTCCTCGAGCATGAACCGCCGCCGCTCCTGCGGAAACTCTGGATCAACCGGTACGTAGGTACCGCCGGCCTTGAGGGTCGCCAGCTGCGCCAGCAGCATCTCGATACCACGTGGCGCAACAATGGCTACGTTCTGTCCCCGTCCCACGCCATGGTCCAGCAACCAGTGTGCCAGCTGGTTGGCCTTTGTGTTAAGCTGGGCATACGTCAGACTCTGGCCTTCATACTGCGCCGCCAACGCTTGCGGCGTACGCTCGGCCTGCTGTTCAAAGAGATCGTGGATCAGCGCCTCTTTCGGATATTCCGCTGCCGTGGCATTGAACCCATGGACCAATTGCTCCTTTTCTGACTGGGAAAGTATCTCCAGCTGAAGAAGTGCCCTTTTTGGCTCTGCCTCCAGTGCCTGGACAACCCCAAGCACCGCACAACTCAAGTATCCAAGAACACGTTCCGGTTCAACAACACGAGCGTCCGTCTGGGCTATCAATGCAAATCCACCAGCCCCCAGGTCATCAACCGACACTACAAACGGATAATTCGTCCGTTCCTTCGGCTCGACTACCTCAATACCAGAACGGCTTGTCAGATCATTCGTTCCTTGGCTGTGCCGGAAGTTCAGCACCGCACTAAACAGTGCGGCACCACTGGCCACGCCGCTGCAGCGCTGTGCCAACGCCAATGCAGTCTGCTCATACTTCAGCAAACCCACTAACATACTCTGCGTCTCACGCATCGCCTCGATAACACTCGTGCCCTGCATCTTCAACCGCACCGGAAGCGTGTTGATGAACATCCCCAGCATTCGATCCGCTCCGGCCACACTCCCCATCCGGCCCGACAGCACGCTACCAAAGACCACATCATCACGCGATGCGCATCGTGCCAGTACCAGAGCATAGGCCACATGAAACAGTATCGCCGCACTCATGCCCAGCATGCGTACACACGTCCTGATCCGCTGAGAAAGCCCTGAATCCAAGAGCAACTCTTCCTCCCTGATCGCCGCCCCATCGCCATGAACATCCATCATCCCAAAGGGTGCTGTCGGCTCATCAACATCCCCCAGCATCTGCCAGAAGAATGTTTCGGCTTCTGCGTCACGCTGACGGTCAAGGCTGTGGGCCACGAATCCCCGGTACGGTATTGACTGCAACAGTTCATCTTCCTCGCCTTCCAGGATTCGCGCGACTTCCTCCAACATCACATCCATAGATACATGATCCAGCACCACGTGATGAAACATCAATACCGCATGGCACTGTCCATCTTCATCCGTTTGTCGGCTAATCATACGCACCGGCCGAAAGCTGAGCAGCGGCGGCTCAGCCAAGTTCATCGACAGCGGCGCCTCATCCAGGTACGCCCGAATGCTCTGCAATTCATCACTTTCTGCAGCAACTTCCAGAGGCTCCGTCATCAGCTCCGCATGCCGGTACACCACCTGCACCGCCTGCGGAAGACCCTCCCAAAGGATCGCCGTACGCAGGACATCATGCCGCGCCACTACCCTATTCATGGCCCATGCAAAGCGCTCGAACTGCGCCATTGACGCAAACGACACGATGGCACTCAGCACATACGGATCGTTGTCCCGGTGGAAACGGTGATAGAACAACACCCCCTCCTGCAACGGCGCCAGCGGGTAGATGTCCTGAATGTTGGCCATCCCTCCTGGTACCGTCTCCGCTATCCGATCGATCTGCGCCTGATCCAGTGCCACCAGTGGCAGCATCTCCGACGTGATGTGTGTGCAGGCCTGCGGGATCAGGTTGGCCGGTGCCTGCCAGGTATCGACTTCCTGTCCGCGGATCTCCGCTGCCAGGTCTGCCAGGCTTCCCGCCTGGAACACCTGACGGATCTCGGCCTTCAGTCCTGCCTGTCGCAGTTTCTCCACCATTGACACGATCAACAGCGAGTGTCCACCCAGATCAAAGAAACTGTCGTTCCTTCCAACCCGCTCCACACCCAGCAACTCCTGCCAGATACCAGCCAGCACCTCTTCCACCGGACCCTGCGGCACCTCATACACATGTGCAATCATCGCATCCACACCCGGTGCCGGTAGCGCCTTCCTGTCCACCTTGCCATGGGGCGTAAGCGGCATCGCCTCCAGCTTCACGAACGCACTCGGCACCATGTACGACGGCAACTCCGCCCTCAGGTAATTCCGCAACCGCTCCACATCCGGCTGCTGGCGCCTGTCTTCGTCATCTCCGGCTTCTGCTTCATGGCCCGACGTGCCGGACATTGCCCCTGCCTCTTCGGGTCGTGCCGTCCAGTACGCCACCAGCCGTTTGTCTCCCGGCTGGTCTTCCCGGGCCAGCACCACGGCATCCCGCACCTCCGGCAACTCCGCCAGTCGTGTCTCGATCTCTCCCAGCTCTATTCTCAGCCCTCGGATCTTGATCTGGAAGTCGTTCCTGCCCAGATACTCGATCTGACCATCAGCCCGCCATTTGCCGAGATCTCCCGTTCTGTACATCCGGGCATTAGGATCATCACTGAACGGGTCGTCCATGAAGCGCTCTGCCGTTAGCTCCACACGGTTCAGATAACCCCGTGCCACACCGGGTCCACCCACATACAGCTCTCCCTTCACACCAATGGGCACGGGTTTCCTGTCCACATCCAGCACATAGATTTTCATATCCGGAATATGCACTCCAATCGGACTGCTACCTCGTTTATTCAAATCCTCAATGCACAGTGCTCTGTACGTCACATGTACCGTCGTCTCAGTAATGCCATACATGTTCACCAACTGCGTGTTCTGGTTCTGCTCCCGCCCATACCAGGGAGCCAGCATGGATGGCTCCAGAACCTCGCCGCCAAATATCACCACACGCAGCCGGTGTCCCGCCCCGGCAGCCATATCCTGGGCAGTCATCAGCAGCCGGAAGGCACTGGGAGTCTGGTTCAGCACCGTCACATTCTCATTGCGGAGCAGCTCATAGAATGCATTCGGAGATCTGCTCATCAGATAGGGAACCACCACGAGCCGTCCACCATGCAGCAGCGCCCCCCAAATCTCCCAGACCGAGAAGTCGAATGCAAACGAGTGAAACAGGGTCCAGACATCATGACCATCAAAATGGAACCACTCCTGCGTGGCAGAAAACAGTCTTACGACATTCTGGTGCTCGACCATGACCCCCTTCGGCAGACCTGTCGAACCCGAGGTGTAAATCACATATGCTAGATGAGATGGCTGTACCCCAACCAACGCTGAAGGCAGATTCACCTTCGTTGACCGTTGCCAAATCTCCGACGATTCATCTAGTTCGATCAGCGGCAGACCAGCAATCACGTCTTTCAACTGTTCACGCAATGACGGGGGAATGAGGCTGTGGGTCAGAAGTGCCACTGGTTTGCTGTCCTCCAGGATATAACGCATACGCTCTGCGGGATAGGCCGGATCCACCGGCACATACGCCGCACCTGCCTTCAGA
This sequence comes from Lautropia dentalis, assembly GCF_003892345.1. Classification (GTDB taxonomy): domain Bacteria; phylum Pseudomonadota; class Gammaproteobacteria; order Burkholderiales; family Burkholderiaceae_E; genus Lautropia; species Lautropia dentalis. The sequence continues at coordinate 805,118 of NZ_RRUE01000001.1, read as the reverse complement.
ATCCCCAGCAGCCCCACCACCATCTCAAGACTACGCTCTACACTGATTGCCACTAGTACATCCGGCCCCATGATCGTAGTTCCCGAGGCATCCTTCAATGACCTAAGTTGGTGCGCCAGCTGATTGGCCCTTGTATTGAGTTCTGCGTACGTCAGGGTCTTGTTCTCGTATTGCACTGCCACCGCGTCCGGCGTCCTTTGCGCCTGATGCTCGAATAGTTCATGGATCAGTGCATCTTTCGGGTATGACGCCTCTGTAGCATTGAATTCACGTATGACCTGTTCACGCTCCACTTCCGACACCCAGGATAGTTCACCGATCCGTTGCTCATCATTGGCAGCCATGGACTGCAACAATAATTTCCAGCACCCCAGCCACCGCTCAACGGTCTCACGGTCAAATATATCCGTTCTGTACTCCAGCACACCCCGCAATCGCCCTTGCACCTCCTCCACGGACAGCATCAAATCAAAATGAGTGCTCTCATGCCTGAAATCCTGTTCAGTCAGCTTCAACCCCGGCAGCTTCAGAACGTCTCCGGAGGCATTCTGTAATGTCAGCGCCACCTGAAACAATGGGCTGTGTCCCATGCTCCGCTCGGGACTCACCACTTCAACCACCTGCTCGAACGGCACGTCCTGATGTCCAAAGCCTGCCAGCATCCGTTCCTTGACCTGACTCAACAACTCTGACACCGTTGCCTGTGCATCCAGCCTCGTGCGCAGTGCCAGCGTGTTCACAAAGAACCCTATCAGTCCCTCCAGCTCACTGCGCCGTCGATTGGCCACCGGTGTACCAATCACTACATCGTCCTGGCCACTGAGCCTGCCCATAAGCACCGCAAACCCAGCCTGCAGCACCATGAACAGCGTCGCTCCATGGCGCCTGGCCAGGGTATTAAGCTCTTCTGTTATATGCTTATCCAGTTCGAGCGGTACCACGCTGCCGGCATAACTCTGCACTGGCGGCCGCGGCCTGTCCGTCGGCAGCTCCAGCAGCGTCTGCGCCCCTGTAAGCTCTTCCTTCCAATATGCAGTCTGGGTTTGCAGCTGCTCACCAATCAGCCACTGCCGCTGCCACTGTGCGTAATCGGCATACTGGATCGGCAGATCAGGTAACGGATTGTCCCGACCTTGGCTGAACGCTTCGTACAACGCCGCCAGCTCCCGTGTCAGCACACCCATCGACCAGCCGTCCGACACGATGTGGTGCATGCACAAGCTCAACACATGATCTTGGTCGCCCAGCTTCGCCAGGCTGGCCCGGACCAGTGCATCCCGCGTCAGATCGAATGGTCTGTGCAATGTCTCGTCTATCAGGGCGTCCTTCACCTGTTCTTTCTCTGCGCCTGCAAGTTGCGACAGGTCTCGGTACTGCAGCTCAAACGGCCGTACCGGCAGTATCCTCTGCACCGGTTCTCCGTCCGCATTGCGCTCGAACACCGTGCGCAGCGCCTCATGCCTGGCCACTATCGTATCCAGTGTGCGCTGCAACGCTTTCCGATCCAGCTCACCCTGCAGGCGCAACACGGCCGGGATGTGATACGCCGACCCCAGATCCTCCAACTGCTCCAGGAACCACAGCCGTTGCTGTGCCCAGGACAGCGGCAGATCCTTCGCCCGATCTGCCCGCTCTATCGGTGTTGTCTGAACTTCATCGACCCGTTGCAGCCTACCCGCAACCCCGGTCAATGTCGGAGCATCAAATATCTCTCCCAGCTGAACCTCCTGGCCCATATCTCGCCGCATACGGCCAATCAGCTGGACTGCCAGCAGCGAGTGTCCGCCCAGATCGAAGAAACTGTCGTTCCTTCCAACCCGCTCCACACCCAGCAGCTCCTGCCAGATTCCAGCCAGCACCTCTTCCACCGGACCCTGCGGCGCTTCGTATGCATGTGCAGTCAGCGCGTCCGCATCCGGCGCCGGCAGCGCCTTCCTATCCACCTTGCCATTGGGGGTCAGCGGCATCTCCTCCAGCTTCACGAATACCGACGGCACCATGTATTCTGGCAACTCCGCTCTCAGATGATCCCGAAGCTGCTCCAATTCCTTCTGCCGGACATCTGCCTTTTGCCGTGCCTCCTCATCATGACTGACCGCATCTCGAGGATCGCCCTCTTTTGGCAGAACACCTTCGGTATGCTCCACAGCATCCAACAGCGCCGATCGATCCGATGGTTCGGTACCCCGTGCCGTCCAGTACGCCACCAGACGCCTGTCTCCCGGCTGGTCCTCCAGTGCCACCACCACGGCCTCACGAACCCGTGCCAGCTCGCCCAGTCGTGCCTCGATCTCTCCCAGCTCCACCCGGAAACCACGAATCTTGACCTGGTCATCGTTGCGACCAGCAAACTGCAACACACCGTCAGTCTGCCAGTAACCCAGATCCCCCGTCCTGTACATCCGCGCTCCCGGCTTCTCACTGAACGGATCCTTCACGAATCGTTCTCCGCTCAGCTCCGGCCGGTTCAGATAGCCCCGGGCCACACCTTCGCCACCAATGCAGATTTCCCCCTGCACACCGACCGGCGCTGGCCAACCGTGATCATCCAGCACATAGATCCGCACATTGGCCAGCGGTCTGCCGATCGGCGCCCGCGCCATCTCCTGCGGCTGCACCACATGGGTCGTGGCCGTCACCGTCGCCTCAGTCGGTCCATACTCGTTGAGCAGCACCACCCGCTCGCCCTGGCGCTCGAACCAGTGCGACAACGCTGCCGGATCCAGCCGCTCACCACCCAGCGCAATCAGCCGCAGCGCTTCGGGCAATTCTTCCGGTACTTCGTAGGCCAGCCGGTGCCAGAAAGCCGCCGGCAGGTGCGCCACCGTGATTCCCCATGCCCGGCACGCCCGCCAGAACGACACACTGTCACCGATGCAGTCCTCGTTACGCAGCACCAGTGTCGCACCCGAGGTCAATGTACTGAAGATCTCCTGGGCTGCCACGTCGAAAGACATCGAGACGAACTGCAGCACCCGGTCCCTTTCCGTCAGCCCATACGCACGCTGGATGGCCAACAACAGATTATCCAGCTGGCGATGCTCGACCATCACGCCCTTGGGTAAGCCCGTCGAGCCCGAGGTATAGATCACATACGCCAGATTCGATGAGGTCTGCCCTGTCTCCTCTCGGCCGATATTCTGTTCCGGCTGGTCCACATAGGTCGATTCCTCATCGAGCAAGACGAGCTCTTCGATTCCCGTGCCAACAGCCCGTGCCGGCGTTGATAGATACTCCAGCAGTCTGCGTTGCGTCAGCAGTACTCGCGCCTGCGAATCCCTAAGCATATATTCGATACGCTCTGCCGGATAGGCCGGGTCCACCGATACATAGGCAGCACCCGCCTTCAGGATGCCCAACAATCCCACCACCATCTCGGGGCTGCGTTCCACACTGATTGCCACGCGGGTATCTGGACTGACCAGCATTTCTCCCGAGGTGTCCTTCAACGACAACAACCGGTATGCCAGCTGATTGGCCCTCGTGTTGAGCTGAGCATACGTCATGCTCTTGCCTTCATACTGAACCGCCACAGTCTCTGGTGTATGCTCGCCTTGTCGCTCGAACAGCTCATGAATCAGCGCGTCCTTCGAATAGTCCATTTCCGTCTCATTGAAACGGAAGATGACTTTATTCCATTCGTCGCTATTCATGATGGGAACGGAGTCAATCAGAACCTCATCAAGCGTCAGGACACAATCCAGCATCAAGTCGATGCGATTCACCATGTTTCGGACATCCTCGTCCTTCAAATAATCCGAGTTATAGGCAAAATCCACAACGACATCTTCATTATCATAAAAATCGTTGACGCTGATGACAAGGGGCATCTGTTCATGTCCATGTCGGACCTTTGTCCACCGCGTCACGACGTCACCCAGCGGAGCTTCAGCCTGAAATTGATCAAATGCCAGAACAACGTCATATAGACTGGGCCGCACCGAGTAATCTAGGGACACGCAACGATTTATTTCTGAAACAGGAAGACGTTGATGGCGATAATTACGACGAAGTTCGTTGCCAGCACGCCTTATCAGATCTGAGAATCTCCATTGCCCCTCGACCCCGAATCGCACAGGAACTACTGATGCAAACATTCCCATAACCTGCCGATGCCTCTTTCCCGACCGATTGTGCACAGGTACACCAATAACCATATCGCTGGCACACGTCGTTCTATAAAAATAACATGCAAGCAAAGCAAGAAAAAAACCATTCACGGAAACATCATGCCGCCTCGCATAATTTTCAATAATTGAATATCGTTCCCTACTCAGGATCCACGCATGTAACCCGCTACCACGGCTTTCCGGCTCTTTACCAAGCGTTCGCTGAGAGGGGAAAAGCACTGGAGGCAATGTACGAAAGCGCTCCTTCCAAAAATTGCGATCCCTGTCTGCACGCAGCGATACCAGATAATCGCGATCTGTACCCCAATACATGTCAAATGATGGAAAAACATCCCTTTCATCAGCCCCCCCTTTCCACAGATTGGTATACGTCTGACTGAGATCCATAAAGAAGTTTGCACCAGAAACACCATCGCAAATAAGATGATGAAATCGGGCAGACCATACATAACGCCGCACACCGGTTCTAATGAGCATACACGCCCACATCAGCCCGCCATCCAAGGGAAATACCCGGTCCATTGCCTCCTGAATCAATTGTTTGGCCTCCGACTCCGGAGATATGCTCTGGCGAAGGTCCAGACTCCGGAACGGCACCTCTATTCTTCCGAGAATTCGTTGCCAGGGAACCCCATCACGAGAACCAAACACGAGGCGAAGTGCCGAATGGCGATGCGACACTTCCTCCAGCGCTCGGACGAACAGGTTCTGATCAACTGGACCATCCACATTTACAGCCATGCCGACATTGTAGGAAGGACAGTCGGGAGAACGCATCTGATCCATCCAGACCCCCATCTGCACCGATGTGAGAGGCTGCGGGCCGGATATACCATTACTGGAGTGGGCTCCGGATATGTCTGATGCTGTTTTCCTGGTCATGATTGCTCCGCCTTAAATATTTGATACCAATTCCAGAAATCTAAAACATCTGACAATCGAGCATTCCCATATTTATTCATAGCCATTGTTTTTCTTTATCAGGATGAATACCCTGCGCCCTGTCAATCTCATAGCCCGTCAATGGCAGCCTCCCCCCAAAACAGACGGCCACGCGAGCCTCACGACCCAGGCTCACCCACCATTCATGCACGACATCAATAAAATTCATGGGCTATCATCTTCCCCACGGCAGCACACGGCTGGTTTGCTGGCCATTCCTTTGGACGCCTGACGCATGATCCCGTCAGTCATCCCGTCGTCTGCGCCATACGTTTCGCCCAGGGAATGTCCCACCTTCTCCGTCTGTCTTTTCGCCTACCTCCGTTGACGGCACTTTCGACCATGAAGCGCTTCACCCTCCACTTCCGCCCCGCCCTCCTCGACAGCCTCAAGACCTACCGCCGGCAGGACCTGATGGCCGATGTGGGCGCCGGGCTGACGGTGGCCTGTGTGGCGCTGCCGCTGGCCATGGCCTTCGGGATCGCCAGCGGTGTCAAGCCCGAGCAGGGGCTGATCACCGCCATCATCGGCGGTGCGCTGGTGTCGCTGCTGGGGGGGTCGAAGGTACAGATCGGCGGGCCGGCCGGGGCCTTCGTGGCCATGCTCTACGGCATTGCCATGACCTACGGCATGTCGAACCTGCTGCTGGCCACGATGATGGCGGGCGTGGTGCTCTTCCTGATGGGCGCGCTGCAGCTGGGGCAGATCATCCGGTTCGTGCCCATTTCCATCGTGATTGGCTTCACCAACGGGATTGCCGTGGTGATCATGCTGTCGCAGCTCAAGGACTTCCTCGGGCTGCGCATCGAGAAGATGCCGGCCAACTTCTTCTCGCAGCTGGATGTGCTTCTGCACTACCGCGACGGGTTGAACCTGCCCGCCGTGGGGCTGGGCCTGGCTACGCTGGTAACGCTCTTCCTGTGGCCCAAGCCGCCGAAGGTGATGACCTCGCGTCAGACCGCGCTGGAACAGCCGGCACAGGGTGTGGTGGATCTCGACGTGCCAACGACGATCATCGATCCGAACGGACAACCCCTACCTTCCACATCCACCGCCACATCCACCGCCGCACCCGCCGCCACGCCAGCGTCTCTGCATCATGAAGGCGCCCCCCGCCCGGGCAGCCCGCGCAATCACGGCGCGGCAGCCCATCATCAGCCCCTGACTCCGACCGAGGCTGCCCCGCAGGCCAGCGCCCTCAAACGTCTGCTCTGGCGCATTCCCGCGCCGCTGGTGGTCCTGCTGTTCGGTACCGTGCTGACCTGGTGGCTGCAGCTGCCGCTCGAAACCATCGGCAGCCGCTTCGGCGGTATTCCACAGAGCCTGCCTTCGCCGGTGCTGCCCAGCTTCGACTGGCAGTCGGCCCAGAATCTGGTGGGACCGACGCTGGCCATTGCCTTCCTCGGGGCCATCGAATCCCTGCTGTGCGCGCGGGTGGCCGATGGCATGGCACACGACCGGCACGACCCCAACCAGGAACTGATGGCGCAGGGCATTGCCAACTTCACCACGCCACTGTTCGGCGGCATTGCGGTGACCGGCACCATCGCCCGAACGGTGACCAACATCCGCAGCGGCGCCCATTCACCCATTGCGGGCGTGGTGCATGCCCTCACGCTGCTGGTGTTCATGCTGCTGCTGGCGCCGCTGGCCGTGAACATTCCGATGAGCGTGCTGGCTGGCATCCTGCTGTTCGTGGGCTTCAACATGGGCGACTGGCGCGCCTTTGCACGGCTGCGCCGTTTCACGCTCAACTACCGGACCGTGCTGGTCACCACCTTCCTGCTGACGGTGGTGTTCGACCTGACGGTGGCCGTGCAGTTCGGCCTGCTGCTGGCCAGCTTCTTCTTCGTCTACCGGGTGGCACGCGTCACGCGGGTGGACCGCATCGAAGCGCCGGCCGACGTGGCCACGCTGCCCGATGGTCGCAGCGTGGGGGTCTGGCAGGCGTATGGCTCGATCTTCTTCGGTTCGATCAGCAAGCTGGAAGCCATCACGGCCACACCGCAGCCCCTGCCCAATATCGTGGTGCTGGACCTGCACCGGGTGATCACCATGGACACGACCGGGCTGGATGCGCTGCAGACGCTGCACAACCACATTCTGGAACACGGCCACCGGCTGATCGTCTGCGGGGCCAACAGGCAGCCCACCTCACTGATGAACCGGGCCGGTTTTCTGGAAGAGCTGGGCAAGGGGAACTGCTTCGAGTCGCTGGAGCAGGTGTATGAAGCGCTGGTCAAACGGCCGGAAGCACGCCCTCAGCGAGGACTTCCATGAATCCCGATCCCGCAGCGTTTGCCCCATCCGTCTCCGCATTCGAATCAGTGCCCGCCGTGCAGGGCCGCTTCTACCGTCCCATCAAAAAGCCAATCACCATCCGTATCGATGCGGATGTGCTGCATTGGCTCAAACGTGACGGAGAAGGTTACCAAAGCCGTCTGAACGCCATCCTGCGTGATGCCATGGTGCATGATCTGCGGGAGCATCCATCACTTCAGACCGCCAACAAGACATGCACCGGGTAATCACCATGGACACACCCGGGCTTCAGTGCCCCATCTTCTTCCAGTCCTGCATGGCATCGGTGCGCTTGAGCTTTCCGGTGTCCTGGTCGAAGTGGGCGAGGAAGAACATGGTGCGGGTGTCGCCGCCCAGGTAGCGCCAGCTCCAGACTTCCTCGTTCTGGCGCCTGTAGCGGGTGATCTCGCCGGGCCTGCCCAGAATTTGCCGCACTTCGTCGCGGGTCATGCCCGGCTGGACCTTGCGGAAGTTCTCTTCGTTGAGTACCTGCGTGATGCTGCGGTAGCGGCCGTCGGCGCCGATGACCACGAAGTAGGTTTCCTTGCCCAGGGGGCCACGGGGGTATTCGAGCGTGCGGCTGCCGTCCTGCTCTTCCCAGATCATCTCGGGCTCGCCCATGTAGCGGCGCACGTCGGCCTCGGTGCTTTCGCCGGCGCTGAGCTTCTTCTCGGCAATATAGTCGCAGCCGCCCAGCAGGCTCAGGGCCAGCAGGGCCGCACCAGCCCAGCCACGAGGGCGGGAAACAGAGTTTTTCCTGTGGTTGTTCATCGGCAGGCAATTGCAGTGTTGGAGGCCCCGGAGCTGGCAGACAGGCCCATCAGCCCCCGTCAGGCGGCATGCTGTCCCAGCAGACATGCCGGGCACCGGGGTCATGCCGAGATTCACGAAAGCCCGCAAGCATAACGGATTTCCTGTGACCCATGGATTCCCGTGCTTCTTGCACTGCACTGTCCCCTGCACGCATGGCTCCTGCAGGGGCGCTCTGGCTCTCCCCGCCTCTGCAAGGGAAGCCTCCTACGACAGGCCGTCGCCGCCCCGCCGGGCGCAGGCAATGAGCTTACTGGCCCGCTTGACTCCCTGTTTCTCAAAGAAGTCTTCGCTACCCGACAGCGCCGAGACATAGATGGCCGTGTGACCAAAACGCTTTTCCAGCATACCCATCAGATGGGCGCCGATACCCTGCCGCTGCCACTGGGGCTGGACGCAGATGTCGGCTACCCAGGTGCAGATCCGGTCATCACTGAAGGCGCGCAGCATGCCCAGCAGATGGTTGTTGCTGTCCAGTGCGAAAAAGGCGTAGGTTCCGGGCTGGCTCAGGGTGGCTCTGTAGCGGGCATCCCCCTTGTAATCGGACGCCTTGCCGAATCCGACACTCTCGTAGAGTTCGGCCACCTCGTCGTAGTTGACCAGGTTTTTGTCGTCGGTGTAGTTGATACTGTCCATATCGCTCCTCGCTATCGTCCGTATATTGCGGTTGCGGCTGTCCGCCACCGGACAGTGTACGTGTGCTTCCTCGCCCGCTCCGCCGTTTGTCCGGGCCACGGATACCAGCTCTCATGTGCGTACACGAAAACTGTGCTTCGTCTCCCGGACACTCCGACTCCCGTGCCCTCCCATCCCGGATCCACGCCGGCACGCCTGCCCCGCACACAGGGCGCCCCCCGCCATCGCTGCCGCTTCGTATCCTTCCGCCACCCGGACGGAGGCATCTGCCACACACCTGCCGGCAAGCCTCGCAAACGCCAACAGCTCCATTACAATTGCCGAAGAATCCGTTTCCGCGGCAGGGTCTTGCATGCAGGATGCCTCCAGCACCGGCCCCGGAACGCCTCAATGACCCTGTCATTGCGGCGCGCTTTTACGCCATTTGCCTCGAACGATTCTCCGACCATCTGTCTGCCGTTCATTCTCAACCCTCTTTCCGCCCACGTGGCCCATCGTCATGGCCCTGTACGTCTCCGATGTCACCCAGTTCCTGCAGCAGCTGAAGGAAAAACGCCCGTCGCTGGAAGCCGAGCAGCAGCGCGGCCGCGCCATCTGGTGGGACAAGGCGCCCATCGACCTGGCCCGCCGTGCCGAAGAGAACGCCTCGCGCGTGTTCCAGAAACCCTACCCGTACCAGACGGATGTGACGCCAGCGCCCGCCGCTGCCGAAGTGGCCGAGTAAGGCAAACCCTGCATGCAGGACAGCGACAGCCCCGTGGCCGACCACGCCGGTGGCGCCCCTGCCGCGGGCGACGCAAGTACCCCCATCAGCGACGACACACCTTCTGCCCAGTCTCCCGCATCTCCCTCGGATGGCGAGGGCGAGGCGATTGTCCCCGCCCCTGATGAGGGAGATGGGGCGGAGGCACATCCTCCTGCTGATGGCAGAAACGAGGCTGTTGCGCCTCCTGTCAATGACGCAGGGGCGGCAGACGGCACCACTGCAGCCTCCGGCAGGAAGAAAAAGGGCAAGCAGGCCGACGAGCCCAAACCGGACCCGGATGCCGACCTGCCCGTGCTCGCCCTCATCCACGGCGAGCCGCTGCGGCGCATCCCCAACGACCTCTACATCCCGCCCGATGCGCTGGAGGTGCTGCTGGATACCTTCGAGGGGCCGCTGGACCTGCTGCTGTACCTGATCCGCAAGCAGAACTTCGACATCCTCGACATCCCGATGGCGAAGGTGACGGCGCAGTACCTGGCCTATGTGGACGAGATTCGCGCCCGCAACCTGGAGCTGGCTGCCGAGTACCTGCTGATGGCGGCGATGCTGATCGACATCAAGAGCCGCATGCTGCTGCCGGTGAAGAAGGCCGACAGCGACGAGGAAGTGGAAGATCCACGGGCCGAGCTGGCGCGCCGGCTGCTGGAGTACGAGCGCATCAAGTATGGTGCGGCCCAGATCGATGCCCTGCCCACACTGGGCCGCGACTTCGTGCGTGCCCAGGTGCATCTGGACCACACGGCCGAGATTCGCCTGCCCGATGTATCGGCCGACGATCTGCGCGCCGCCTGGGCCGAAGTGCTGCGGCGCGCCAAGCTCGTGCAGCATCACCAGGTGCAGCGCGAGTCGCTGTCGGTGCGCGAGCACATGTCCGAAATCCTGCGCAAGCTGCAGAACCTGCGCTTTGCCGAGTTCCACGAGCTGTTCGACCTGTCACAGGGTACCGCGGGCGTGGTCGTGACCTTCGTGGCCATGCTGGAGCTGGCCCGCGAAAGCCTCCTTCAGATCACCCAGGCCGAAGCCTTTGCCCCCATCTACGTGCGGCTGTCGTACCTGCCCAGCCAGGCACGAACAGCGGTGGCGGACGAGCCGATCACGGCTGACGATGACGAAATCATTGCAGACGACTGACCAGGTCTGACGGCAAGGGGCTGCCGCCCCTGCCGGCGTTGCGCTGTCTTTGGCATCATGCAACAGTCAACGTTGCCCTGACGTCGGCACAGCCGTCTGCAAGCCTGCCCTCCGCCGTCGGCCCGTCTCGGCCCAGTGTGCCATGCTGGACGTTCCCCTCACACAGGGCACGTTCCCCCCTGCCATAACAGCACGACAGCCCACCGAGGAAGCCGCTGCCCGCCATGCCTTTCACAATCCAGCACAATCTGCCACTCAAGCCCTTCAACACCTTCGGCATTGCCGCGACGGCACGGATGGCATATACCCTGACAGACGACGCAGGCGTGGACGAGGTACTGGAAGCACTCGAACAGGAAGCGTCGAAACAGGCAGCACCGAAACAGGCAGCGCCGGGCCAGAAGGGCAACCCCACTTCACCCCCTGCTCCCCGCACGACTTCACCCGCCGCGCCAGACACCTTCATCCAGATTCCTGCCCACCCAACCTCCAGCGGCGCCACACACCGTCCCTTCATTCTGAGCGGCGGCAGCAACCTGCTGCTGGCCCGCGACCTGACCGAGCCGCTGCTGCTGGTACGCACGCAGGGCCGGCACATCGTCGATGAACAGGGCGATACGGTGTGGCTGGACGTGGCCGCCGGCGAAGTCTGGCACGACACGGTACGCTGGACGCTCGAGCAGGGCTGTTACGGGCTGGAGAATCTGGCGCTGATTCCTGGGCGTGCCGGGGCAGCGCCGTGGCAGAACATCGGTGCCTACGGGGTGGAGGTGGGCGAACTGATCGATTCGGTGGCGGCCGTGCATCTGCACACGGGCGAACGCCGCCGTTTTGCGGCGGCCGACTGTGCGTTTGGCTACCGGCAGAGCTTTTTCAAGACGGCTGCGGGGCGTGACTGGCTGATTCTGTCGGTGCGGCTGCGGCTGTCGCGCACCTTCGAGCCCCGGCTGGGGTATGCTGAGCTGGCCAGGGCACTCGGCGTCGTGCCACCGGCGGGTGATGGCGTCCCTGGTGCTGCAAACGCAGGCAGCCCGACGAAGACGGGTTCGGGTTCGGGTTCGGGTTCGGGTTCGGGTTCGGGTTCGGGTTCGGGTTCGGGTTCGGAAAGCATGATGGGGCTGACCGCAGCACAGGTCGCGGACACGGTGGAAGCCATTCGCCGTCGCAAGCTGCCCGACCCGGCCGTGCTGGGCAACGCCGGCAGCTTCTTCCACAACCCGGTGGTGGATGGCGACACGCTGGAGCGGCTGCGGCACCAGCACCCAGGTCTGCCGGCACATCCGGTACGTCCCGAACCTCCGGCACATGCCGTCATCCCGGCAGCGCACGAGACGGACACCCGCCTGCCCCCCTCCAGTGCAGCCTCGCCCGTTACCACACATCACCGCTGCGCAACCAACGGGCATTCAGCCCCTGCCACCGCCGGCGCCCTGCCCCATTACAAGCTCTCGGCCGGCTGGCTGATCGACACCTGCGGCTGGAAGGGCTTTCGTGACGGCGATGCCGGGGTATCGCCCACCCATGCCCTGGTGCTGGTGAATTACGGTCAGGCGACCGGGCAGGATCTGCTGAATCTGGCGGGGCGCATCCAGCGCAGTGTGCATGAGCGCTTTGGCGTTGAACTGCATCCGGAGCCGGTCATCGTGCGCTGAGCCGCTCCCGTTCAGACCAGCCAGTCCCCCGGCAACAGGCCATCCACGCGGCGAAACTCGCACGTGCTGTCTGTCACCAGGGCAACGCCGATGTCATCGGCCTGGGCGGTGCATCGGCTGGTTCCTGCAAATCCACCGTACGGGGGTCACCCGCCCACAGATGCTCGAGCGCGTTCAGGGCGGTTTGCGCCTGCCCGGGTACCAGACGTGCTACCACCTTGCCATGCCGCATGATGGCCACCTGCCCGCCCGCCTCCACTTCGGCCAGCAGGGCAGAAAAATGCGCCCTGACCTCAGCGACAGATACACTTTTCACCATTCGGGAATAACCCTATAAAAAGACTGGCATTTGACAACTGACATTTTGCGCCGGAATGACAATCCATCCTCAAACTGATAAGAGGAGTGTCCGATGAGCAAGCCCCGTTATGTCATGGCCCTGGACCAGGGCACCACGTCGTCGCGTGCCATCATCTTCGACCAGCGTGGCGAGATGGTGTCGGTGGCCCAGCGTCCGTTCAACCAGTACTTCCCCAAACCGGGCTGGGTGGAGCACGACGGCAAGGAGATCTGGGCCTCGCAGGTGGCCGTGCTGACCGAAGCACTGGCCAAATCGCGGCTGGATGCGGCCGACATCACGGCCATCGGCGTGACCAACCAGCGCGAGACGACGCTGGTGTGGGACCGCGCCACCGGTGAGCCGATCCACAACGCCATCGTCTGGCAGGACCGCCGCACGGCCAAATATTGCGACCAGATTCGCGAGGAGCACGGCGCACGCATCCAGGAGAAGACCGGTCTGGTGCTGGATGCCTATTTCTCGGCCACCAAGGTCAAGTGGATGCTGGACAACGTGCCCGGCGCCCGCGAGAAGGCCGAACGGGGCGAGCTGTGCTTCGGCACGGTGGACACCTGGCTGATCTGGAACTTCACGCGCGGCCAGGTGCACGTGACCGACCCCAGCAACGCCAGCCGCACGATGCTCTACAACATCCACACACTGGACTGGGACGACGAGCTGCTCGAGCTCTTCGGCGTGCCGCGCGCCATGCTGCCGCAGGTGAAAAGCTCCAGCGAGGTGTATGGCGAAACCTCCACCCGCTTCACCGAGGTGTCCATTCCCATTGCCGGCATTGCCGGTGACCAGCAGGCCGCCCTGTTCGGCCAGCTGTGCACGGAGCCCGGCATGCTGAAGAACACCTACGGTACCGGGTGCTTCCTGCTGATGAACACGGGCGACAAACCGGTGAAATCGGCCAACAACCTGCTGACCACGGTGGCCTGGAACATCGGCGGCAAGACCACCTATGCGCTGGAAGGCGGGGTGTTCGTGGGCGGGGCGGCCATCCAGTGGCTGCGCGACGGGGCACGCCTGATCCGCACCTCGGCCGACATCAACAACCTGGCCCATACGGTGGAAGACAACGGCGGTGTGTACTTCGTGCCGGCCCTCACCGGTCTGGGTGCGCCCTACTGGGACCAGTACGCCCGCGGGGCACTGCTGGGTATCACACGCGGCACCACCGATGGCCACATCGCCCGCGCCACGCTGGAAGGTATTGCGTTCCAGGTCTATGACATCGTGAAGGCCATGGAGGCCGATGCCGGCCAGGAAACGGCCCAGCTGCGGGTGGACGGTGGCGCCAGCAAGAGCGACTACCTGATGCAGACGCAGTCGGACCTGTTTGCCTTCGACATCGTGCGCCCCCGGACCATCGAGACCACGGCGCTGGGTGCGGCCTATCTGGCCGGCCTGGCCACCGGTTACTGGCCGAGCATCGAGGCGCTGCACGAGCAGTGGCAGGTGGGCCAGGTGTTCAGGCCGAAGCTGCCGGCCGAGCGGGTGCAGGAGATGCTGCACTACTGGCACAAGGCGGTACGCGCTGCCCGTCACTGGATCGAAGAGTAAAAGACCGAAGAATAAAAAACCGGACGTGGTGCGTCATGTGCGGACATGGCGCATCACGACATGGCCTTGACACGGCGCACCTGAACCCGGGCTGCGCCGATGGAGAAAAACATGAACATTTTTACTGCCGAGCTGATTGGCACGGCGCTGCTGCTTTTGCTGGGCAATGGGGTGGTGGCCAGTTGCGCACTGAAGAACACACACGCCAGTGGTTCGGGCTGGATCGTGATCACGGCGGCCTGGGGCTTTGCGGTGTTCACGGGGGTGACGGTGGCCGGGCCGGTGAGCGGTGCGCACCTGAATCCGGCGGTGACGCTGGGGCTGGCGATGATCGGCAAGACGCCGTGGGAGCTGGTGCCGACGTATTTTGCCGGCGAGATGCTGGGCGGGATGCTCGGCGCGTTTCTGGTGTGGGTCTATTTCCGTGACCAGTTCAACAGCACGGAAGATGAGGCCCCGAAAAAGGCTGCTTTCTGCACGGGGCCGGCCATTCGCAATTTGCCGGCCAATTTTTTCTGCGAGGTGCTGGCAACCTTCGTGCTGGTGTTCGTGATTTTCTACATCATGGGCGCGAGCATGACACTGCCGGGGCAGACGGAGGCTACGCCGATCGGGCTGGGTTCGATTGGTGCGGTGCCGGTGGCGCTGCTGGTGTGGGTGCTGGGTCTGAGTCTGGGCAGTACGACGGGCTATGCGATCAATCCGGCGCGGGACATCGGGCCGCGGCTGGTGCTGACGTTGGTGCCGGTGAAGGCGAATCCGGACTGGGCGTATGCGGTGGTGCCGGGGATCGGGCCGATGGTGGGGGGTGCGCTGGCGGCATGGGCGTACATGGCGCTGTCGTGAGCTGAACCGACGCCCATAAGGCATGGTTTAATCGCCAATGCTTCCTGATGCGAGAAGACGGCTCCGCTGTGGGGCCGTTTTCTTTTGAGAGATGGCTCTGGTGCAGGGATAGCTTCCTTTTGGAAGACGGCTCCGGTGCCAGCGTGTTTCCTTTTGCGAAAGACGACTCCGTTGCGGCGCGCGCTGCGGACCGGTACGCCCCTGCGGCTCATACGCTCACTGAAGCTTTGTTGCCCACGACCTGCGTCGTGGTCAACAAACCTCCAGCGCTATAACACTTTCCGACAACCGGGGCTGCGCCCCGCCTGTCAGAAAGTCGTTCACGCGTACCGCGAAATCGCCGCAGTGCCGTCCCGGTCCGCAGCGCTTCTCTCCGAAATTCAGACTGGCCTTGTGACCAGAGCGTGCAGGATTCATTCATCTCCGCGTCCCCGGTGATGGTCCCGTGATTACATCCCTCCGCAAATCTTTACTTCGTCAACGTTTGCGGGAAGGGATTTTTCACCGTCCCCTTGACGGGCACGGCATATCAGGTTCTGACCAGACATCAGCAACGGAAGGGCCAGAAACGGGCCTCATGTGGGCGTTACGCAGGCGGCCAGTCCTTGCGGCGGAAGACGTATTTGCTGTCGGTGGAGGCGGATTCGTCGAGGCGGTAGCCGTCGCGGTCGAAGGCGAGGAGCTGGTCGGGGCGCTGCGCGTCGATGTCGATGGCGTAGCGGGTCATCAGGCCGCGGGCGCGCTTGGCGTTGAAGGAGATGATCTTCCATTTGCCGCCCTCGGGGGATTTGGCGTCGTCACGCCATTCTTCGAAGACGACCTTGATGATGGGATGGTCGAGCTTTTTGGAGTCGACGGCGCTGAAGTATTCGTCGGAGGCGAGGTTGATGAGGACGGGGGTGCTGTCCCCGGCCAGGGTCTCGTTGAGGGTGGCGGTGATGCGCTCGCGCCAGAAGGCGTAGAGATCCTTACCGGCGGAGTTGGGCAGTTTGGTGCCCATTTCGAGGCGGTAGGGCTGCATGCGGTCGAAGGGGCGCAGCACGCCATAGAGGCCGGAGAGGATGCGCACCAGGCCGTTGGCGCGTTCGGCTTCGGCCCGGGTGAGGGTACGAGCAGCCATACCGTCGTACACGTCACCATCGAAGGCAAACAGGGCGGGACGGCTGTTGGTGTCGTCGAAGGTGTCGGAAAAGCGCTGGTAGCGGGCGACGTTCTCGCGCGAGAGGGCGGCGCTGATGGACATCAGGCCGGACAGGGCCACTTCGTCGTAGCCGCGCAGGATGTCGACCAGCTGGCGGGTCTGCTCGGGAAACGCGGGCAGCGTGGCGGGAACCTCGACGGCCGGTGCGGTGTAGTCGAGGGCCTTGGCGGGGGAAAGGACGATCTTCATGGCTTCTATTATAGCCATGCTTTATCAAGACCAAGATGTCGATATGTATCACTCGCTCCAGACGGCTTGGGGGCGAGCAGAATATGGCACTATCCGTTCCGTCTTCCTTTCCTGCCTCCCCCATCTGCCATGCCCCGCCTCATCATCGACACCAACATCTGGCTGGACCTCGTGGTTTTTGGAGACCCGCGTGTGCAGGCGCTGCGCGACGGGCTGGAAAGCGGGCACTACCGGGCCATCGGTACGCATGCCATGCGCAGCGAGCTGGCGGTGGTGCTGGCACGGCCGCAGTTCGGACTGAGCGACGTTCAGCAACAGGCGGCCCTGCAGCAGTGGGAGGCGCTGACGGAGAAGGTGGATGTGGCCCCACCCTGCAACCTGAGCTGCCGCGACCCGGATGACCGCAAGTTCCTCGATCTGGCGGTGGCGCACCGGGTGGACTGGCTGCTGTCGAAGGACCGCGCCCTGCTGGCAGCCCGCAAGTTTGCACTGAAGCGCTTTGACCTGCACATCGGTACGGTGGAGCAGATGCTGGCAGCGGAAACGCGGGGCCAGCATGAAGGCATCACCCAGCCAGAAACCCCGATCCAGCCAGAAGGCATGCCTCAGCCACAAGCCATGGGCGTGACAGGGGCAAGCGACACCCGCCCCACGCAGAAACCATGATCAGCCCCGGTTCCAGCGCAGTGTCCTCCCTTTCCCCCATCCCGATGTCCTCCACCCCTGCTGACGGACTGGCTTCCCACGCCGCCCCCCGCTGCTGGCACCTGCTCTGTCAGGTGATCGACAACTTCGGCGATGCCGGCGTGATGTGGCGGCTGGCCCGGCAACTGCGAAACGAATACGGCTGTACGGTCCGGTTCTTCATCGACCAGCCGGAGATCATGCAGCAGCTGGCACCGGCATGGTTCCAGCTCCCCTCTCCCTGCGCCCATCTCCGTGCCCCCACATCCGCATCCACACCTGCATCCGGAGCAGAACAAGGTGACCCAGCCATCACGGCTTCCGCGACCGCTGCAGAGACAGCAGCAGCCAACGCCCCCCCTTGTCCCGATGGCAGCCTCACGATACACCCACTGCACGACAGTCCTGCCCTGATCGAAGGAGCCGACGTGATCGTCTGCGGCTTTCAGGTCCGGCTGCCACCGGCAGCGCGTGCCGCCCTGAAGACGCGAAGCATACGTCCGGTGCCGGTGGCAGCTCAGCCGGCATCAACTCAGCCGGCACCGCCTCACCGGGCACCAGCTCACCCAGCACCAGCTCGCACAGCATCAGCTCACCCGGCACCGCAGGTGGATGCATCGAACCCGGAAATGCACGACGGTAAGGGGTCTGCCCTGCCCCCGCTGCTGTTGCAGCTGGAATACCTGAGCGCCGAGGACTGGGTGGAGGCAGGTCACGGCCTGCCCAGCCTGCAGCCGGATGGTCTGGTCGAATACTTCTTCAACCCCGGCTTCACCGCCCGCACCGGTGGCCTGCTGCGCGAGCGGGATCTGCTGGCGCAGCGCGACGCCTTTCTGGCCGATCCCGGGAACCGTCTGCACTGGCTGGCCCGGCATGGCGTGCAGCACGCACCTGACGAGCTGCTGGTCAGCGTGCTCTGCTATGCCTCGGCCCCCCTGCTGCCCCCGCTGAAGGCGTGGCTGACGGATATGCCTCCATCCGATGGCCCTTCCGGAACGAATGGCCCCTGCCGGCGGCTGCATCTGCTGATCCCCGGCGCCAGCACCCAGCCCTGGCTGCAGCCGCTGCATGCGCTGGCCGCTGCCCACCCCGCACATGTGAAGATCACCCCGCTGCCCTTCCTGCCCCAGCCCGAATTCGACCGCCTGCTCTGGAGCTGCGATCTCAACCTCGTGCGCGGTGAGGATTCCTGGCTGCGCGCGCTCTGGGCCGGCAAACCCTGGCTGTGGCAGGCCTATCCTCAAACCGAAACCACCCATCTGGACAAGCTGGAAGCCTTTCTGCAGCGCTGCACCCGGTGGCTGGGCATCGGGGACAACCCCACACGGCAGACTGCCTTCGAACGCTGGCAACAGGCCATGCACGCCTGGAACGGCGCCCCTGAAGCCCTGTTGACCGCCATCCTCCCCTGGCTGCACGACCTGCATGAAGCAACCACTCTGGCACAACGGATATCGGACATCGGTGCCCGTGAGGCACCGGATCTGGCAGCCCGGCTGGTTGCCTTTGCACGAAATCACCACATCTGAGCTTCAGTGAGCGTATGAGCCGCGGGGGCGTACCGGACCACAGCGCGTGCCGCAACGGAGTCGTCTTCCAGCAGGAACTCCCTGCACCGGAACCACCTTCCGTGCATCGCAGCCCCCCAGATTTCTGACCGCCCCACCCCCACAACCCGCTATAATCACGGATTCAGCTCAAGCCTCAACCCCCGGACACAACACACACCCATGAAAACCGCCCAGGAACTGCGCGTCGGCAACGTGATCATGATCGGCAACGATCCCATGGTCGTCATCAAGGCCGAATACAACAAGTCTGGCCGCAACGCCGCCGTCGTCAAGCTGAAGATGAAGAACCTGCTGACGGGCTCCGGCACCGAAAGCGTCTATCGCGCCGACGACAAATTCGAAATCCAGGTGCTGGAACGGACCGAAGTCACCTACTCGTACTTCTCCGACCCCGCCTACGTCTTCATGGACGCCGAGTACAACCAGTACGAAGTCGATGGCGAGAACATGGGCGACGCCCTGAACTATCTCGAAGAGGGCATGCCCTGTGAAGTGGTGATGTACAACGGCCGCGCCATCTCGGTGGAACTGCCCACCAGCCTGGTCCGTGAGGTCGAGTACACCGAGCCCGCCGTGCGTGGCGACACTTCCGGCAAGGTGCTCAAGCCCGCCCGCATCAAGCCCACCGGCTTCGAGGTGCAGGTGCCCGCCTTCGTCGAAACCGGTGACAAGATTGAAATCGACACGCGCAACGGCGAATATCGCAGCCGCGTGAAGTGATCGGGCAACCCCGGACAAAAAAACGCCCCGTCTCGACGGGGCTTTTTTTGCCGGTTGCGACCGGGTTCCAGGTCAGGGTGCCCCTGAAAGCGGGCCTCTGCAAAGCACCTGCAGCACTTTGCCTCCCCAGGTCCGGGCAATCCAGTGGGCATGATGGTCGCACATGTGATGGATGTGCGTGAATGGCCGTACGTGTGACGGATGTACGTGTGACGGATGTACGTGCGATGGATGTGCGTGTGATGGACGTTCCAGACGGGCGTCTGGGCGTATCCGGTCAGAAAGACCGCAGGCTGCTTCGTGCCATGCCCACTTCCACGGCAGAATGGGTGCTGCCCGGCCGCCACACCGCCACATCGGTGGGCCCCAGCAGGAAGGAATCGACCGTGGCCCCCTGCCCGCCACGCCGGGCACTGTGACGGTGCAACCCACCGGAGCGCCCCGTTCTGCCGAAGGCATAGCCCAGACCACACTTGCCCAGCACGAACTGGAAACCGGCCACGCCATGGCTGCGCAGGCTGTCGACCACCCGCCAGCCCGGGGCGGGTTGACGGTGCTCACTCTCCTTTGGGGAAGCACCCAGCGCCACCGCGCCCATGGCCGCCCCCTGGCGGGGATAGACATGCCGCAGGAGCACACGGCGCACCGTGGCCTGCAGGGCCGCCGAAGACAGCGGTTTGACCAGATAGCCGGCACAGCCGGCCATGGCCGAACGCAGCAGGTCGGAAATGCCGGAGCGGGCACTCAGCACCACCACCGGCACCGTGGACCCCGTGGCCTTGCGGTAACGCCGCAGCATTTCCAGCCCGCAGCCATCGGGCTGCTGCGGATCGACCAGGATGAGATCGTACGCCCGGGTGGCCAGCACGTCGCTGGCCTGCTCGAGGGTGCCCACGCCATCCACATCCAGACCCAGCTGGCGCATGCCCACGGTGACGTGGCTGCGGCTGGAGGGACTGGGATCGATGACCAGGGCGCGCAGCTGCACATCGGCAGGCAGCCGGCTGTCTGCCAGCAGGGTACGCGCCGTCAGCGTGCTGCGATTGAAAGCATGCTGCTGGGCACGGGCCACCAGGATGTCGGCCGAGCGGTTGAGCACGCCCAGCACGTCATGCGTGAAGGAGGAAAACAGCAGGTCGTCGGCACCGCGCAGGCGATTGGCGCGACGCCCCACCCCGATGACCGGCACGGCGCGCGGCAGACTGCGCAAGCGGCGGGCCGTGTCCACCCCGCCGGGGATGGTGAGATTGACCAGGGCGATGTCGAACTCGCCACTGGTGCGGGTATCGGCCAGTTCGTAGCGGTGCGGGTTGTGCTGCTCGCACTGGAAGATCAGTTCGATCAGCCGCAGGAAACGCTGGCCGAGCCCGAACGCAGCCACCCGGAATACCGGACGGGACGCTTCGGCAGCAACGGCAGGCGCGGTGCTGGGGGCTCGCTGGCCACGTGAATTGAAGGGCGTTTTCCACATAGGCGCCACTGTAGCCAGAAACTGCGCCGACCGCAAACGATTTTTTTGAAAACATCGTGAATTCAGTGCGTTAGATGCCAGTCCTAGACAAAACTGTAGCTTTTTTGGCAAGAAACCAGGAAGCAAATACACTCAATGGTAAATATGTGTTGAATGACAGGATTTCCGTCAAATCATGATCTATCTGTTCCCGAGGATCCCCCTTCCCGGCAGTTCATGCCGGCAGGCCACTGCGCCGGGTGCTGCCGGTCGGTCTCGGGATGACCGGAATGACCGGCCGGGCCGGCAGGAGTCTGGTCCATCGGCATTGCAGCAGCTGGCGGCATGACCGACATGGCGGCGGCAGACGCCATGGCCGGCGAAGATGTCTCCTGCTCCTGTGCATCAGGGGTTTCCACAGGGGCCCCGCCTGCACAGAAGGGTTCATTTGTCTTTGTGGCATACAAGTATGATACTGACCAGAACTTCCAGTACATCCGAGACACGCATGACCAGCCCAAGCCCCCTCATGCCGACCTATGTGCGGCAGCCCGTTGCCTTCACCCGTGGCGAAGGCGCCTTTCTGTTCGATACCACCGGCAGGCGGTATCTGGACTGCCTGAGCGGCATTGCCGTCAATACGCTCGGTCACGCCCACCCGGATCTGGTCCCTGCCCTGCAGGACCAGGTGGCGCAGATGATCCATTGCGCCAACCTGTTCGAGATCCCGCTGCAGGATCAGGTGGCCGAACTGCTGCTGGCCCATTCGGGCATGACCAATGCCTTCTTCTGCAATTCCGGGCTCGAGGCCAACGAGGCCATGCTCAAGCTGGCGCGCCTGCACGGTCACGCCCAAGGCATCGATGTGCCGCAGATCGTGGTGTTCGAACGCGCCTTCCACGGCCGCTCGCTGGCCACCCTGTCGGCCACCGGCAACGCCAGGGTGCAGAAGGGGTTCGAACCGCTGGTGGAGGGCTTCATCCGCCTGCCGTTCAACGACCTGGCTGCCCTGCAGGCGCTGGCCGCCCGCGATGCGGTGGCTCCACGCATCAGCGCCGTGCTGCTCGAACCCGTTCAGGGCGAAGGCGGCATCACGGCCGCCACACCGGAGTTCCTGCAGGGTGTGCGCAGCCTGTGCACGCAGCACGGCTGGCTGATGATGCTCGACGAGATCCAGTGCGGCATCGGCCGCACCGGGCGCTGGTTTGCCCACCAGTGGGCCGGCATCCGGCCGGACGTGATGAGCCTGGCCAAGGGGCTGGCCTCGGGCGTGCCGGTGGGCGCCGTGCTGGCCGACGGCCCGGCTGCCGGCCTGTTCACGCCGGGCAGCCACGGCACCACCTTCGGTGGCAATCCGCTGGCCATGCGGGCAGCCCTGACCACGCTGGAAGTGATGGCGCGGGACGGTCTGGTGGCCCATGCCGGCGCGCTGGGCGAGAAGCTCAAAGCCAGCCTGACGGCGGCACTGGCCGGCACCCCCGGTTTCGTGGAGGTGCGCGGCCGCGGCCTGATGCTGGGCATCGTGCTGGACCGCCCAGCCGGCGCGCTGGTGAAGCAGGCGCTGGATGCCGGGCTGGTCATCAACGTGACGGCCGACGCGGTCGTACGGCTGCTGCCTGCGCTGATCTTCACCGAAGCCGAGGCCGACGAGCTGGTCCAGCGGCTGGTGCCGCTGATCCGGGCATTCCTGCAGGCGCCAGCCTCATGAGCACGGGGCTGCACACGCCATGGGACGGCCTCTCCCCTTCACAGACACCACTCGCCGTTCCTGTCGATCAGTCCCTGCCTCGCTGACCACTCATCACCCTGTTGATCGGTCCCTGCCCCCCCGCCGGCCTTTTCACGGACCATGATCCACGGCCGCCGGCCCGATGAACAGGGAATCCAGCGTTACCGCTTCAGCGTTTTCCCATCAGACTTTTCCATCGGGCTGCAGCAGGTCCCCACGCGCTGCTGCAGCCACCACCAGCCAGGTCCATCATGAACAAGCCACCCATCAAGCACTTCCTGAAATTCGACGACTTCACCGGCGAGGAAATCGAATACCTGCTCAAGCGGGCCGATTTCATCAAGAAACGCTTCAAGAACTACGAAACCTGGCACCCGCTGCAGGACCGTTCGCTGGTGATGATCTTCGAGAAAGCCTCCACCCGCACCCGCCTGTCCTTCGAGGCCGGCATGCTGCAGCTGGGGGGTGCTGCCATCTACATGAACACGCGCGACTCGCAGCTGGGCCGCGGCGAACCGGTAGAAGATGCTGCCAAGGTGATCTCGCGCATGTGCGACATCATCATGATGCGCACCTTCGAGCAGTCGATCATCGAACGCTTTGCGGCCGCCTCGCGGGTGCCGGTGATCAACGGGCTGACCAACGAGTTTCACCCCTGCCAGATCCTGGCCGACATCTTCACCTTCCTCGAACACCGCGGCCCCATTCGCGGCCGGACGGTGGCCTGGGTGGGCGATGCCAACAACATGAGCTACACGTGGGTGCAGGCCGCCCGGCTGCTGGACTTCCAGGTGCACATTTCCACGCCACCCGGCTATGCGCTGGACATGTCTCGCATCAGCGAGGCCGAACAGAAGCACCTGCGCCATTTCGAAGACCCGCGCGAGGCCTGTCGCGGTGCCGATCTGGTCACCACCGACGTGTGGACCAGCATGGGCTACGAGGCCGAGAACGAGGCCCGGGCCGCCGCCTTTGCGAACTTCTGCGTCGATGAGCAGATGATGGCCCTGGCCAGCCCCGATGCGGTGTTCATGCACTGTCTGCCGGCGCACCGGGGTGAGGAAGTGACGGCCGGCGTGATCGACGGCCCGCAGTCGGTGGTGTGGGACGAGGCCGAGAACCGCCTGCACGTGCAGAAGGCCCTGCTGGAGTATCTGGTCATCGGCCGCGTGCCGACCTGATGCCCCGTCCCACGTTGCTGCCATGTCGCCGCTGCCTGCCGGCATGCCCGGGGGCGTCGCGGGAACGAATGAGTCCATGGCACGCGCAAAACCACGCGGTGCCATGGGCATCCGGGCGCTGGGTCAGACCTTCTGGCCCAGCTGGCGAACCACCTCGTCGGTGGTCCACAGGTCGTTGGCCACCAGGCGGTAATTGACGAGCGCGGCCAGATAGCCATCGCCCTCCGGCAGTTTCGGGCCGGCGGTGGCGTCCTTCACCACCGTCACCTCGAAGCCCTGCTCGATGAACTCGCGCAGGTGCGACTCGACGCACAGGTTGGCGGCCATGCCCGCCAGCAGGATCTGGTCCACCTTCTGCTTGCGCAGCTGCAGCGTCACATCGTTGCTTTCCGGGCCGAAAATCTTGTGCGGCGAGGCAATGATGGTCTTGCCATCGAAGATGTAGGGTTTGTATTCGGGCATGAAGTCGGCTCCCGAGCCCTCGAAGCCTTTCATGTCATAGGCGCTGGGTCGCGCAAACATGCCACTGTCGTGCATGAAGTGCTCGCCCGGGCCACCGAATTCCCACTGGTGATCGGTGGGATAGTAGTAGTGTGGCGACACTACCACGGGGATGCCGGCGCCCTTGGCCGCCTTGAAGAGGCGCAGCAGATTTGACACCGTATTGTTTTGCTTGACGCTTTCGCCCACGGCGCCCCAGGCGATGCCTTTCGGGCTCAGGAAATCGATCTGGGGATCGATGACCACCAGCGCCACGCGCTCTGGATCGAGCTTCATGCCCTTGCGTGGCATGCCGTAACTGGACGGCTCGGCATACGGATTGGCTGGCGCCGCCCCCTTGCCCGCGGCATTTCTGCCAGCGGCTTCGGCATTGCCTGCACCGCCCAGCGCCATGGCGCCCAGCGCGGCAACCGCCGCAACGGCTTTGGCATCATGCCCCAGAAACTGGCGGCGGCCCTGGTCGACGGTGTGATCTTTGTGGTTATTGCACATGGTTTCCAAATGAAGAGGAGAAGGTTTCTGGCCAAATCATCCGCGCAGCATGCTGCAATACCACCTGCCCGGTGCCAGTGACGACATCGTCGCCGAATGCACGCAAGGCCGGTTGACACATCATCCCGTCTTTTTACCCGGATGATGGCCGTGCGATGGACGGTCCACCGCTGGCACCTTTCAGGCGACCATTCGTCGGCCCGGGGCGTTTCATGGACATTTTCTCCACCGGGCCGTCAGCATGTCATGGACACATGCTTTCCCGCGCTGCCCCCTGCACTTACTCCCTGCACTTACCCCCTACATTACTCCCCTACATTGCTCCCCTACATTGCTCCCCTACATTGCTCCCCTACATTGCTCCCCTGCATTGCTCCCCTGCACCGACCCATGCACTGATCCCCGCCATATGCAGCATCGTGTGCTGACGGGACAAAAGGACCCGGACAGGGCGGCTGCCCTGCATCAATCTGTTTCTGTCATCGGCCCACCGGGATGCACCGCGGCGCCCGTGCTGATATCTTTCCCTGGTCGTCACCCCTTCAGCCTTCCGCGCCATGGATGCTCTCAGCCAGCTGTTCACGCACTTTCGCTTTCGCACCGACCTGTTCTTTCTGGGCCGGCTGTGCAATACCAGCACGCATGCCGAATCCGAAAAGGGGTACCTGCACCTGGTCCGCGAAGGGCGATGCCTGTTGCAGATTCCCGACACGCCCCCCATCCGCATCGAGGAACCCACGCTGATCTTCATGTCGGGGCACATGCAGCACACCATGACCCCGCTCGACACCGGCGGACTGGATGTGTTTTGCATCAGCTTCGACTTTGGCAGCGGCGTGCGCAATCCGCTTACCCACACCCTGAAGCGTCCGGTACTGCTGCAGCTCAACAGCAACCCCGACCTGCTGGCGGTAGCCAACCGGATTTTCACCGAAACGGCCGAACGGCACTGCGGCTACCAGATGGCCGTGCACCATCTCTCGGCCTATTTCACCATTCAGGCGGTACGCTGCAGCCTGCGGCTGCGGCATCTGGATACCGGCCTGCTGCGCGGGCTGGCCGACCGGCAGATCGGACTGGCGCTGTCGCACATGCATCAGGATCCGGCTGCGCCGTGGCAGCTGGACACCCTGGCCGAACGGGCGCACATGTCCCGCACGCGCTTTGCGCTGCGCTTCAGGGAGACGGTGGGCGTATCGCCCATGGATTATCTGGCTACCTGGCGCATCTCGCTGGCCCAGAGCCTGCTGCTTCAGGGTGTTCCGGTGGCGCTGGTGGCAGAGCGGACCGGCTACAGCCACAATGCCGCACTGACCCGGGCCTTCACCCGTATCGTCGGCCAGACGCCCACGGCGTGGCTGACCCAACAGCGGGAACAGATGAAGGCCGCGGAGGAAGCCATGGACGCAGAGGCCGCAGAACAGACAATGATTGCAAAACAGGCGACCAGCGCCGAACGGGCAGCGGCCGGTTCCGGCGCATGGCTGAACGATCAGGGGACCGGGATCTGAACCGGTCCCAGGGACTGATCAGCGGCACAGATGCAGGCGCACGCCGGGCCGGGTGTTGATGACGGACGGGTTGCTCTTGACCGTGGTGGAGGCCTCGGGCACCGGCACGGGCTGATGGCGCGGAATGGCACGGCGCACTGCTTCCAGATTGGGCAGCAGCGCCACGGCACGATAGGAGCCCGACAGCAGCAGGTTGAGTTTGCGCAGCGGCGACAGGCCGTCGGCACCGGCACCGATCTGCTGGTCGAGCTGACCGAGCAGCTGGCTGGCCAGCGGCACTTCCAGCACCTGCATCAGCACCTGACGTAGGCAGCGGTGGTAGGCCACGCACTCATCGAACAGCGGCGACTCCGGCAGCGGCTGGAAGCCGTAGCGCGGCATCAGTTCGCGCACTTCCCGGTCGATGGTGGGCTGGTCGGGTTCGAGCAGCGCCAGCACTTCGGAAGCCACCGATTTTTCGACCTGCCCAGTGAGTTCGCTGATCTGCATCAGCACGTCCGGGTAGTTGCGATTGGGAACGCGACGGATGCCGTCCAGAATCAGGAACAGCTCGTCACGACGCATGCGCAGTTTGCCGCGCATGCCAACGTGCCGGCACAGCCGTCGCTGAAAATCCGTGTCGGTCAAAACATCGGTCGTGTTGATGTTTTCGAGCAGCCACAAATGCTCGCGCGCATCGGCAACCACACGGCTCATGGTTTTGACCACCGCAATGTCCAGGTCCCGCAGGAGACGCTCGGCAGCCGCTTGGGTAATGGTGTATCTCGACATCGAACATGCCTCGTTTCGATCCAGCCCTCATGATCGGTGCTGCGGCCTGCTGGCCCGGTACAGGTTTGATGCCCGGACTGCAAATGCGGATCAGCGGCAAGTGGAGCGTTTGCTTTGTACGACAGAACGTGGCATGCGTGCCGAATGGGGTGTGGGAGCGCTGCTGTACATGGGGGCGGCACGTGGCTGTTTTTGCGGGGTTTTTTGGGCAAAAACGCTGCGATGGGATTGTGGTGGTGTGGAGACGGAGGTGTTGCGTTTTATGCAGGGTGTGGGGCGGGCCGTGGCTCGATGGAAACAGCCTGCAGGTGAAGCTGCACGGGAGACGGTGTGCTCACGGCACACGGAAGACGGCTTTCGGGCGGGGCGGCACGGGGTACGGGAGGTTCATGCGGCTCCTGCGCTCAATCGTTTTTTGGAGCCCACGACCTTCGTCGTGGTCTGCAAAAAACGATGCCTAAGACAGGCTGTCAACGCCGATTGAAAACTGACCCAGGATGCCGAAGTAAAACTGACCCACCTGGGCACGCGATAGAATGGGTTACCAGCCCTCAGTCAGGCGGCCTTTCCCTCCTTGCTGGCCACCTGTCCGGCACGCACCTTGTCGCGTAGCCGGTAGCTTTGGCCGGAGATCTGCACGATGTGAGCATGATGCAGCATGCGGTCGAGCATTGCGGCCGTCAAGGTCTGATCACCTGCGAAGGTTTCTGGCCATTGCGTAAATGGCAGGTTGCTGGTCAACACGATGGAGGCATGTTCATAACGCTTGGCTACAACGTTGAAGAACAGGTTGGCCTCATCCCTGCCAAACGGCAGGTAACCTATCTCATCGATGACCAGCAGCCTGGGCCCGAGCACTGCCCGGCTGAAGTACTGCTTGAGGCGCCCCATGGAAACCGTGCAACGTCCCTGCTATCGAAGTAAAACTGCCCCGTCTTGACGCTTGTGATTCCCCACATCTTTGATCACATGGACATTCCCAGAACGATGTCGTCAAGCCGGCGCATCCCCTTCCAGATAACCTCGTTCCCCGGTGGCCTGTCATTCTTTCTGGCCAGATAGCCGCCAAGGCGCGCCACCAGGATCACGCAGTCATGCAGCGTCTCTGGCTCAGGCACCTTGTTCTTCCAGCGTACCGTCACCAGCGCCTTCAGAGCCCGGATCTCCTGCTCCGTGAACACCACCCTCGGGTCGGCCTCGGGTTCAAGGCGATTGAGCATCGTCATCCACATCAGCCGCCATGACAGAATGCAGTACACCGCCATCAGGTTGCTCAACCGTTCTGCGGTGCGAAGCTGCGCGTCCTCGGCCTTGCAGCCCGATTTCATCACCTTGAAGAACGTCTCGATGTTCCAGCGCATCGCATACCAGTCCAGCTTCTCGATGGCCTGCTCGCGCGACTGAACCGGCAGATCCGTAATCAGCTTCCAGCTCAGGGGCTTGCGATTGAGCGGCGCGCCTCGCTCCGTGGCGTGCAGTACCGTCAGCGTCAGCTCGGGCAACTCCTTGTGCTCCTGCGGCGGCCGTATCCGCAGACGCCGATGACGCAGCGTCATGGTCGCCTCGTGCGCATGGCCCCAACGATCACGAAAGAACACCCGGTGCAGGCCCTTGACCAGCGCGTCGGCCATCTCCTCTTCCACTGTCTGCTGGCCGTTACCTGTCGGGCGATCCGTGCTGGTGCGCACCAGGAAATGTGTGCCCAGCTCCCTGGCCGCGTAAAACAGCGCGTAGATGTCGCTTTCGCGGTCCGCGATGTGCACGCATCGCCCGGACTCCGCCTGCAGCAACGCCGTGGCCTGCTGCAGCCCCTCGACCCAGCGATGACTTTCCCTGTCCTCGACACGCTTGCGCGCGGCCCTGCCTGCTGCCTGATCCTTGCTGAATTCCTGCCGGTTCCAGAACTGCAGCGCACACAGCCCCAGGGGCAGCGCATCCTGCGTGATGGCCAGACTCGCGTGCATCAGCATCCCGCAGATCCGCGTCTCCTCCTCGGCTCCCGCCAGCCTGCCCAAAAAACCCACATCCTCTGGATACAGCCGATCAAACGTGAACGAGGTTGTATCGTGCAGCACCAGAATCTGCCCCTCGCTTTGTTGCACGCGACGCCGTGTGGCCTGCAGGTGCCCCGAAATGATCGCCTGGACGTCCACCCGATCATTGGACAGCATCCGGTACGCTGCTTTCGTCGCAGCCCAATCCTCGAACGAGGACGGAATCGAGTTGGTCACATCCTTGCCGAGATGACGCATGATCTCGCCCAGGCGTGCCTTCAGACGCGCATCCGGCATCTGCGCGCCACTGATCTCTTCGTCAACCCACTGGGTACCCAGATCCTGCACTTCAACCTCTGTCCGATCTGCCTTGCCCATTGCAGCGTCCTCCGGTTCGGCTTTGCCTCGTTCTCTTCCTCTGAATTATGGGCGATTCTCTCTTGTCATGTTGATTTCATTGAGAAAGTTGTGGGGAATCACAAGGTCTTGACGAGGTAACGTCCCTGGAAGGCGCCAATTCCGACGCCATCAATTGGACACGCTGATGATCAACACCGTTCCTGAACGCTGCATCGTCAGAAACAGGCTGCTGGCACGATACCGCAATCCAGAGACAAGCGACGTGGAGCGGGATGCGAGTGCTGCGACTTCGCGGTACGCGTGAACGACTTTCTGACAGGCGGGCGAAGCCCGGTTGTCGGAAAGTGTTTTAGCGCTGAAGGTTTGTTGACCACGACGCAGGTCGTGGGCAACAAACCTTCAGTGAGCGTTGAGCAGCAATCGCATACCGCTCCGCGGCGCGTGCCACAACGAAGACGTACCTCAACAAGGGACGCACCACGACAGAGACGTGGCAAAACCGGGACAGTAGCCACAGACGAAAAAGCGCGCCGCAGGAAGAACCACTTCCATACGGCGCGCTTTCCGGCGACCCATGCGCCAGAGCAGACGGGCAAGCTCCAGCAGCCCGCCCTGCCCCGGTCGTATCAAACCGAACGAGCGGGAGTGATGAGCGCTCAGCTCTCGACCGTCTCGACCTCTTCCTCGCCCTCTTCCGGTTCCGGCGGTAGGGGCTCGAAGGACTCGTGGTATTCGAGCGAGACCTTGTCGTTGCCATCCACATCCACTGTCACGCGCCCACCGTGCTGCAGACGGCCGAAGAGCAGCTCGTCGGCCAGCGCCTTGCGGACGGTGTCCTGGATGAGGCGCTGCATCGGGCGGGCACCCATCAGCGGATCGAAACCCTCGCGGGCCAGATACTGGCGGAAGGCATCGGTGAAGACGACCTCCACACGCTTTTCGTGCAGGGTCTCTTCGAGCTGCATCAGGAACTTGTCCACCACGCGCAGAATGATGTTCTCGTCCAGCGGTCGGAAGTTGATGATGGCATCCAGACGGTTGCGGAACTCGGGCGAGAACAGGCGCTTGATCTCGGCCATCTCGTCACCCGCCTGACGCGAATCGGCAAAGCCGATGGAACGGCGCTGCAGGTCGGCCGCCCCCGCGTTGGTGGTCATGATCAGCACCACGTTGCGGAAGTCTGCCTTGCGGCCGTTGTTGTCGGTGAGGGTACCGTGGTCCATCACCTGCAGCAGGATGTTGAAGATGTCCGGATGGGCCTTCTCGATCTCGTCGAGCAGCAGCACGGCATGCGGCTTCTTGGTGATGGCGTCGGTGAGCAGGCCGCCCTGGTCGAAACCGACGTATCCCGGGGGCGCCCCGATGAGGCGCGAGACGGCATGGCGCTCCATGTACTCGGACATGTCGAAGCGCACCAGCTCGATGCCCAGCGTGAACGCCAGCTGGCGGGCCACTTCGGTCTTGCCGACGCCGGTCGGGCCAGAGAACAGGAAGGAACCGATGGGCTTCTCGGGGCGGGCCAGACCGGAGCGGGCCATCTTGATGGCGGCCGCCAGTGCCTCGATGGACGAGTCCTGCCCGAACACGACGTTCTTGAGGTCGCGCTCGAGGTACTGCAGCTTGCTGCGGTCGTCGCTGCTGACCGAGGTGGGCGGAATACGGGCGATTTTCGAGATGATGGCCTCGATGTCGACCTTGCCGATGACGGTCTTGGCTTCTGCCCTGGGCCTGATGCGCTGCGCGGCTCCGGCCTCGTCGATGACATCGATGGCCTTGTCGGGCAGGTGGCGGTCGGTGATGTACTTGGCCGACAGTTCGGCCGCCGCCGTGAGCGCCGCCCCGGTGTAGCGGATGCCGTGGTGTTCCTCGAAGTAGCTCTTCAGGCCACGCAGGATCTGTACGGTCTGCTCGACGGTCGGTTCGTTGACATCGATTTTCTGGAAGCGGCGCGACAGCGCGTGGTCCTTCTCGAAAATGCCCCGGTACTCGGTGAAGGTGGTGGCGCCGATGCACTTCAGCTCGCCGGAGGAGAGCGCCGGCTTGAGCAGGTTGGAGGCATCCATCGTGCCGCCAGAGGCCGAACCTGCCCCGATGAGGGTGTGGATTTCGTCGATGAACAGGATGGCGTGACGGTCGGCCCGCAGCTGCTTGAGCACCGTCTTGAGGCGCTGCTCGAAATCACCGCGATACTTGGTACCGGCCAGCAGCGAACCCATGTCCAGCGAGTAGACGGTGGCTTCCTTCAGCACCTCCGGGGCATCGCCCTGGACGATGCGCCAGGCCAGGCCCTCGGCGATGGCCGTCTTGCCCACGCCAGCCTCGCCGACCAGCAGCGGATTGTTCTTGCGACGGCGCACCAGCACCTGGATGACGCGCTCAAGCTCGCTCTCGCGGCCGATGAGCGGGTCGATCCTGCCTTCCTTCGCCGCCACGTTGAGATTGTGGGTGTACTGCTCCAGCGCCCCCTGCGGGTTGGCGTTGGGATCCTGCCCGGCTTCGACCGTGGCCTCCTGGGGCTCGTCGCCCTTCTGGGGCTGGGCCTTGGAGATGCCGTGCGAGATGTAGTTGACCACGTCCAGCCGGGTGATGCCCTGCTGGTGCAGGTAGTAGACGGCGTGCGAGTCCTTCTCGCCGAAGATGGCAACCAGCACGTTGGCGCCCGTGACCTCCTTCTTGCCGTTGGAGGTGGACTGCACGTGCATGATGGCGCGCTGGATGACGCGCTGGAAGCCCAGCGTGGGCTGGGTGTCGATTTCTTCGGTGCCGGG
The DNA here is from genome assembly GCF_003892345.1 of Lautropia dentalis. Taxonomy (GTDB): domain Bacteria; phylum Pseudomonadota; class Gammaproteobacteria; order Burkholderiales; family Burkholderiaceae_E; genus Lautropia; species Lautropia dentalis. The sequence goes on along the minus strand of NZ_RRUE01000001.1, from coordinate 772,873 downwards.
GACGACCGGGGTGTTTTCCTTGATGAAGCCCGTCAGGCTCTTGCGCAGCTCGTCGATGTTGGCGGCGCAGGCGCGCAGCACCTCGGCTGCCGACGGGTTGTCGAGCAGCGCAAGCAGCAGGTGCTCCACCGTGATGAACTCGTGACGCTGCTGTCTGGCCTCGACAAAGGCCATGTGCAGGCTGACTTCCAGTTCCTGGGCGATCATGCTTCCTCCATCACGCACTGAAGCGGATGCTGATGCTGGCGGGCAAATACACTCACCTGCTCCACCTTGGTCAACGCGATATCCCGCGGGAACAGCCCGCAGACGCCCCGGCCCTCATGGTGGACCTGCAGCATGACCTCGGTGGCCTTCTCCAGGCCCATGGCGAAGAATTTCTGCAGGACTTCGACCACGAAGTCCATCGGCGTGAAGTCGTCGTTCAACATGAGAACCTTGTACATGGGGGGCGGCTTCAGGGCTGCCTCGACCCGTTCAAGGACGACCGAGGGATCATTGGATAGTGTCATCCGACCGATTCTAGCGGGTGATCCGGACCAATCAAGCCACCCGGCGACATCCGGCAGCCGGCATCGTGCGTTCCACCACAACGGGCGGATTCACGGCCGGTACGGGAAAGACGGGAGGAGGAAGGTCTGGACACGGTAAGAAAAACGATGTCATGCCGGCCGGCCACGGCCTGCAGGCAGAAGCCGGCGCCCGGGTGTGCCAGCCCCCTGCCCCGCGACGACCGGCGCCAGCATGCGCGGGAAACGGGCCATGACATCCCTGGATGCCGAATGGCACCGCCAGGCGGTACCGCCGGCAACCGGCTGATGTTCCAAGTATGTGTCCAACGGCAGGTAATTCAAGTGGGTGTCATTCAACCCGTTATTGTGACGCATTTCTGTTCCAGATGTGAGAGAGCCTCCCGCTCTGGAAGGAGAGCGACGGGCCGACGAAAGGCATGCAATGACCCAGCTGAACCGGCGGCAACAGGGAGGCCGAACCGGCCGACGGTCAAGGGCCGATGGGGGCACACCAGAATCTGGCGCGTGTCATGGATTCATTTGCCCCCGCGCCCCTCCGGGCATACAGGACGGAAGCGGCAGGGCCGCAGAATCCCCGATGGCTTCAGGACACTGCCGACAGATTCATGCGCGTCCAGGGCCGGACTGGCTCCGGCACTGGCGCGCACCAGCCCTGCACCAACCCGACACCAACCCGACACCAACCCGACACCAACCCGACACCAGCCCCGCGCCTACCCCGACATCCCACACACCGCGCACCTGCCCTGGACCTGCCCAACACCAGCCCCAACACCAGCTCCGCACCTGCCCCGGCACCCCACGCACCGTGCACCTGCCCTGCACCGGCTGCGTGCCCTGGGCGTGCTGCCAGACATTTATAAATGCCGCTCTACGCTTCCATGACCCGTCGCCGGGCGGCGCGGCATGGGCTTGCTCGACAGGACAGCGTCGGTAAACCGACACTACGGCAAGAAAACCACACACGCTTTTCTGGTAATTGATCAACCGGTCAGTAACCGGGGGCGTCAAGAGGGGTGGAACAACCCCAGAAATGTAAATTTTCTCATTCAAAACAGATGGTTGAGAGGGGCAGCAGAGGAAGACTGCAAGGTTCTGACACGCCTTGAGACCGAAACGCAATTACCGTTTCACACCTCGTGATGACCGTTCGCACAATAAAACTTGACTATCTCACTCGCTATCCCAAAGAATAGCAACCGATGTCTTCGGGGTAAATCAAGGCCCGCGCCCGAATACCTCAACCTAGTCTCAACGCATGGCCTTTCAAGCAGGAAAATTCATAGTATGGCAACGGGTACGGTCAAGTGGTTCAACGACGCCAAAGGTTTCGGCTTCATTACCCCGGATGAAGGCGGCGAAGATCTGTTCGCTCACTTCAGCTCTGTGCAGACCCAGGGTTTCAAAACCCTGAAAGAAGGCCAGAAAGTCTCGTTCGACGTGGTTCAGGGCCCCAAAGGCAAACAGGCCTCCAACATCCGTCCGGAAGCCTGATCACCAGGCTTTCAGACAGCGCGTCTGAATGCAGCCGGTTGCGAAAGTGACCGGCTTTTTTTGTGCCCGTACCGGGCCGGGTCCATGACACGCGTCAGCATCGACTTCAGATGCAACATGCCATCCCCATATGGGATGTTGCCATGGTCCGGTACGGCCGGGTTCAGTGCTGGTGATGGCTGTGGCCGTGGGCGCTGTGGTCCATGCCCGCTGCGGGGGCGGCCGTCTGCTGGACGCTGACCTGGATGACCCGCTCACCTGCGTGACGGAACATGAGGGTCAGGGGAAACTGGTCACCCGCCTTCAGCGGCCTGTTCACGCCCATCACCATCAGGTGATAGCCGCCCCCCTTGTTGAGGTTGACGCTGCCTCCGGCCGGGATGTCGATGCCGCCAACCTGGCGCATGCGCATCAGCTCGCCTTCCATTTTCATCTCGTGCAGCTCGGTACTGCGGGCAATATCGGTGCGCGCGGAAACGAGCTGGTCCGGCTGGTTGCCGGTGTTGTCGAGCCGGCTGATGTAGATGGCGATGTTGGGCACGCCCGGACGGGGCGCCACGGTGTAGGCGCCGTCTACCACGACACCCTGTGCAGCAGCTGCGGCATGTGGATGCGATGCGCCATTGCCATGGTGCCCGGCTGCGGTGTGCTGATGTGCCGTTTCGCCCTGTCCTGCTGCGGCATGCTGATGCGTTGCCTCACCCTGCCCTGCCGCAACGAGCTGATGCGTTGCCGCACGCTGCCCGGCGGCGGCGTGCCGATGCGTCATGTGGGCATCATGATTCTCCCCGCCCCCGGTGCCCGCCTGGACCGGCAGCGCGAAAGACAGGCCGGTCAGCAGGCCTGCGGCCAGCAGCTGTCTGGCGCAGCGCCGGGCAGTATCCATGGATGCCGAATGGAACGAGGGAGTGGTACGCATGCTGTTCAGTCTCCGAAAGAAAAGGCCGGGATATTGAAACGAACGCGTTTGAAACGAACGATATTCAGGCCCCATGACGGGAACCCGGCAGCCACGGCCGCAGCGTCAGGCCACATTCGCGAACACGGCCCCCCGGCAGGGGCCGATGTCCGCGCCCGTTTGTGGTCAGCCGGCGGTACCGAGCCAGGGACGAACGAAGGCGGTGCTTTCGGGGCGCTGCTTCCCTTCGGCATGGGCCTCCGGGGTACCGGCATAGACGAAGCCCAGCAGGTGCTCGTCCTGGGCAAAGCCCAGGGCATCACGCACCTTCGGGTCGAAGGCGTTGGGCCCGGTGGCCCAGAACCCGCCGTATCCGAGCAGGTACAGGCCGTTGAGGATATTCATGACGGCGGCACCGGCAGACAACCACTGTTCGATGGCGGGCACCTTTTCGGACTCGGTGAGGCGCACGGCCGGCACGATGGTGAGTGGTGCAGCGGTGGCCTTCTTGCGAAAGCGCTCGGGGTCTTCATGTCCGCGCGCCCGCGCAGCCTCCACCAGCACCTCGGCAAAGGCGTGGCGAGCATTGCCCTGGATGGTGACGAAACGCCAAGGCTTCAGGCCACCGTGGTCGGGCGCGCGCACGGCCAGGTCGAACAGGCTGCCCAGCTCGCACGCCGACGGGGCCGGCTCCATGAGCGGCCAGGCGGAGAAACGGCCCAGCAGGGCCTCGACCGCGGGGGCGCCGATGTCGTTGAGATCGATACTGTCGTCCATCGGTGTTCAGGCGCGACCGCGGGGGGCCGATGCGTTCTTCTGGCAGGTGGAGCAGACACCGTAGAGGGCCAGACGGCGCTCGGACAGCTCGTAGCCATGGGCCTCGGCCACCTCGTACTGCACCTTCTCGATGACCGGGCTGGTGAACTCGTCCACACGGCCACAGCTCACACAGATGAGGTGGTCGTGATGGTCGCCCTCGTTCATTTCGAACACGGCCTTGCCGCCATCGAAGACGTTGCGGCTCAGCAGGCCGGCTGCCTCCAGTTGCGAGAGCACACGGTAGACGGTGGCCAGGCCCACGTCGTGGCCCTGCTCCAGCAGACGGCGGAAGACGTCTTCGGCCGAGAGGTGGCGCTCTTCGCTGCCACGGATGATTTCAAGTACCTTGATGCGCGGCAGCGTGGCCTTCAGACCGACACTGCGCAATTCCTGATCCTGCGTGCTCATTGACCTTCCTGAGAGAAATGGATTCGTGATGACGGCAGCGTGGGCACAGAACGCCACCCGACATGCACGACTACCGCATTATGACCCATTGTGATCTGCTGCGTGTTGTGGAATGGTGTCTGGATTCTACGGGGCGTTGCGCGGGTGCACGGTGGCGCGTCAGTCACCCGACACCGTCTGTCCGTCAGACAGCGCCACGGCCTCCCGGTCGGCACCTGCCGCGGCAGGCGCCTGCGCCGGTTCGCCGGACGGGGCCGTCTCGCCCCGCTGGTGGATGCGGATGATCCGCAACGCATCGGGTTCCGCCACCAGGACACACGGCTTGTTGTGGCGCCGGCAGTGATCCTGCACCCGCCAGTAGGCCTGGTGACTGAGGCAGCCTGTCTGACATATCACCAGATCGGCCTCGACCAGCCGTTCTTCAAGGTCTGGGGGGTCGATGAAGTCATCTTCGGCCTGCGATGAGTCTGCATCATGCGCAGCATCCGTGGGGGACAACGCGCCTTCGGGGCGGGCGGTTGACGGGGCTGCCTGGGCGGACGGTGCTCCCTGTGCCGGAGACAGTACCCGGGCCGACAGTGCCGCCTGCCGGCCGGCTGGCTGCACTGCTTCCTGCAGGCCAGACGATGCACCGGACGTATCGCCCTCCTCTTCGGCCGGATGGCCGGCAGGCCCCTCGCTCCCTCTTTCCGGCGACCGGGCAGCAGGGCTTCCTACCGATACCCCGGGCGACTGCCCGCTGGCTGCACCGGCGGCATCGCCCCCAGACCCCTGCGTACCCTGCGGCGCACCAAAGACCGCCACATGGCTGCCTGCCGGGTTGCGCAGCGACCGCAGCAGCGTCTGCAGGCGCTGCATCAGGGCCTCGATCCGCCCAACCATCTGCGGACGGCCCGGCTGCAGGGCTTCCCCCTGGGCCGAGAGTGCCGCCTGCTGCGTCCAGGCCATGGCGACATCACGGGCCGCCAGCTGGGCACGCAGCTGCAGCACTTCTTCCTCCAGGACCTGGTTGCGCGCATGCAGCCGCTGCAGGCTGGCGGTGCAGCGACGCTGTGCCGCGCCATAGGCCAGCCTCAGGGCTTTCAGCTCGGCCAGGGCGCCTTCAAGGCTGCGCTCGGTTGCGTGGTTCAAGGTTCTGGCTCCGGCGGGATGAGGGACGATTGATTTTACTTCTCATTTCTGGATGTGCCAGCCCCTGGTGTCATGCCCGTGTTTTCCCTGTGGTTCCGGCATGGATCAGCGGAGGCTGTGTCGTGACATGACAGAAATGCGGGCTGGAACCGCCCCTGTTCCACACACCGGGAAACGCCCTCCCACGCCAGAATGCCCGACAGTACCCGACTGAAGGATTGCGCATGAAAACCATTGCCCTGACCATGATCGTCAAGAACGAGGCCCGCAGCATTGCCCGCTGCCTCGACAGTGTCGCCCCCTGGGTGGACCGGATGATCGTGCTGGACACGGGGTCGACCGACGACACGATGGCCATTGCCCGGGCCCATGGTGCCGAGGTGTACGAGCGCCGCTGGACCAACGATTTTGCCGCCGCCCGCAATGCAGCGCTGGCAAAGTCGGACGCCGACTGGAACCTGGTGCTGGACGCGGATGAATGGCTGACCTCGGGCGGGGAATACCTGCAGGGGCTGAAGCAGGACGGGCGGCGGGTCATTCACAACATCCGGGTCGACAGTGATCTGGGCCGTGGACAGAGCACGCTGATTTCCAGCCACCGGATCCCGCGCATTCTGCCAAGGGGCGTGCGCTACAAGGGCCGCATCCATGAACAGCCGGCACACAGCCTGCCCGTGGTGAACTCGACCGTGTCCGTGCGGCACGATGGCTACATGCAGGAACAGCTCGACACCAAGAAAGGCCGCAACCTCGAGCTGCTGCTGCAGGAGCTGGCCGAGCGCCCCAACGACCCGTATGTCAACTTCCAGATCGGCAAACAGTACGATATCCAGCTGCAACCAGCCGAGGCGATCCCCTATTACCAGAAGGCGCGCCAGGTTTCGTCCGTGCGCACCGTGTGGCATCACGACATGGCCGTACGGATGATCGAATGCCTGCGCCAGACCGGCCGGCTGGAAGAGGCCATGCTGTTCGCCTCGGACGAGATGCGCTACTTCGGGGATTCGTCGGATTTCTACTTCGTGGTGGGCTGCCTGCTGCTGGACCAGATGCAGAAGCATCCGGAACAGGGCGAGTCACTGCTGCCGATGATCGAGGAAAGCTGGCTGAAGGCGCTGCAGATCGGCGAACGCCCGGATCTGGCCGGCAACGTCAGCGGTCGCGGCAGCTTCATGGCGGCCGGGCAACTGTGGGCGCTGTTCGATGCCCGCAAGGAAATGGACAAGGCCAGCCACTACAAGGGCATGCAGGCCGACATGTACGCAAAGTACCGCGAGGCAGCCGACCGGGGGCTAGTGTCGGCGGCCGCGCTCAAGGACGCGATGGCAGAGGTCTGAGCGGGCAGAGACCTTCCGGCAGGGGGGCTGGCCGAACGATCATGTCCTGCCGGCTGCGCGACACCCTGTGTGCAGCACTTGTGTCATGCCGGCTGCACAGATCCCTGCCAGCGAGACCCTGCCAGCACATGGTCGGGTCCGCGCAGCGACGGGCGGGGCCATGGAGACAGGGCCCGCTCAGTCCGGATCGATCATGTCCAGCGCCAGCAGGGCACGATGGACACCATCCTCGGCCTGGGCGGGGGCCACGTAATCGGCATACTGCTTCACGTGCGGGTGGCCATTGGCCATGGCCACGGCATAGCCGGCCTCGGACAGCATCTCGATATCGTTGAGTGAATCGCCAAAGACCATCACGTTGTCGAGGGTCAGGCCCAGCGAGGCAATCACGTCCCTGATGCCGCGCACCTTGGAGCCGGCCGTCATCAGCAGGTCGACGGCGTCCTCGTGCCAGCGCACCGTCTTGAAACGGCCGTTGTCGAGAATGCCGGAGGCGTCGATGCCGGGCTGCTGGCTTTCGTCGTAGCCGATGATCATCTGGTAGACCGGATCCCCCTCGACATGATGCTGGTCGAGCGGGTAGTCGCGGGTGATCGGCGACAGGGCCGCCTCGAAATCGTGCGTCATGCTGACGATGGACATGCGCTGGCGCTCGGAATAGACCACCGGCATGCCCTGCTCCAGAAAGTAGCTGGTGATGCGTGCCAGATCCTGCGGCGCGAAGGGATAGTCGGACAGCACGCTGCTGCCGCGCAGGTTGAGCTGGCCATTGATGGTGACGAAGTATTCCAGCCCCAGCCGGCCGATGACCTCCTCCAGCGGCTGGGGAAAGACATACCGTGCCCGGCCGGAGGCGATGGCGGGGATCACACCACGGCGCTGCAGGCCGGCAAAGGCCTTTTCGATGCCGGGCGAGAGCTGGCCGGTGGCCTTGCTGTAGATGGTGTCGTCGATGTCGAAGAACGCGATCCTGATGCGGTCTTTCAGGGCCTGGGTCATGGTGTGGGATCTCATGTGCCGCTGGGGCACGTACGGTCGGTGAGAAGTGAGAAAAAAGACCGGCTGATGCGGTTGGGGGGCCGGCGTGGCTGCCTCCATCCGGCGTTGCAGCGTCATCCGGGGAAGCGGCCTTATCCGGGGGAGCAGCGTCCATCCGGCGCGGCGGCATTCATCCGGCAGGGCGACATGCCATCCAGCAGGGCAGCGTCCGTCCGGCGTGACAGTGTCCGGGATGATGGGCAGGCAGCCGTCAGCGCCGGTCGCTGATGGGACGGCGACGGCGCGCACGGACGCCCTTGCCTTCATCGGCGCCTCCCGCCGCCGGCGCCTGCAAGCCGCCATGTACGCCCGCCTGGGCAGCAGCCAGCAGGCGGGCCACACGGCGGGCACGCCAGTTGTAGAAGCCCAGGGCAATGCCAATGGCGGCAAGCCCCACCAGCAGGCCCAGGACGATGGCCAGGGCGCGGCCCTCTTCGGTCATGTGATGCTCGGCAGGTCGATGAACTGCTGCCTATTCTAGAGCGTGTCGTGCACTCGCTCATCTGCCCTCCCTGAAAGCATGACCCGTCTTCCACAGAACACTCACCCCCGACGAAGCACATCTGCCCCCATGAAGGCATGACCCCCATCGCCAGAATTCATGCTTATCGATATCATTCGTATCCGTTCAAATTTGCCACACTCCCCCTGCCATGCCCTTTCGTCTCGCGGCCCATCTGCCGCTGGTTTCCCGCATCGTGGCCGCCGTGCTGGGCGGCTATGCACTGGCCGCCCTCACCTCGGTGGCCACACTGGCCCTGCCAATGGAGCGGGGCGAGGCGGTGCTGACGGGCATGATGCTGAGTTTCATCGTGTACGCGGCAGCGGTGATCTGGGTCTTTGCGGCGTCTTCGGCGCTGCGTGCCTGGGCCGGACTGCTCGTGGTGGGCGCCCCCCTGCTGCTGGTGGACCTGGGCATCTGGCGGGCCGCCGGTGCCTGAGCGGACGGAGCTGGTCATGAAGGATTCCATCCCTGCATCCGCGCGACCGCCTGCGGAAGCGCCACCCGCAAGCAAGGCTCCCGCCGGCAAAACGCCCCGTGGACGCAGCCTGCGCCAGTGCATGTCGGACCTGCACATCTGGGCCGGCCTGCTGCTGGGCTGGCTGCTGTATGCCGTGTTTCTGACCGGCAGTGTCAGCTACTTCCGTGACGAGCTTTCCGCCTGGATGCGCCCCGATGTGCCCACCCGGGAAGCGCCGGCCGATCCGGTGCAGGTGACCGGGCGGATGGTCGGCTGGCTGGCGGAACGGGCGCCACAGGCCCCCCAGTGGGGCATCAGCCTGCCCTCGGCGCGCTCGCCGGGCGTGAACCTGTTCTGGCTGGGTGATGGCCCCGGGCGCTTCATGGAGCGGCGACTGGATCCGCGCACCGGTGAGCCGCTGTCGCGGCGCGAGACGCTGGGTGGCGAGTTCTTCTACCGTTTCCACTTCAACCTGTACTACATGTCGCCCATCACGGGGCGCTGGATCGTGGGTGTGGCGACCATGTTCATGCTGGTGGCGATCATCAGTGGCATCATCACGCACAAGAAGATCTTTGCCGAATTCTTCACCTTCCGCTGGGGCAAGGGGCAGCGCTCCTGGCTGGATGCGCACAACGGACTGGCCGTGCTGGGCCTGCCCTTTCACCTGATGATCACCTGGTCCGGACTGGTGACGCTGATGATGCTCTACATGCCCTGGGGCGCACTGACGGCCTTCCCGACGCGCGCGGACCAGATGCGGCAGCAGCAGGTGATCACCGGCTTTCGCCTGCCGGCCCCACGTTCCGGACATGCCGCCCCTCTGGGGGACGTGCCGGCCATGGTGGCGCAGGCACGCAACCGCTGGGAGTCGCAGGGCGTCGGCCGGGTGTATGTGAACAACCCGGGCGAGGCACAGGCCCGGGTGATCGTCCTGCGCAGTATCGAGGGTCAGGTGTCGGTGAGCCCGCAGTATCTGGTGTTCGACGGCACCAGCGGCCGGCTGCTCGAGCAGCACGACACCACCCGGCCCGCCGCGGAAACGCGGGGGGGGGGGGGGCTGATCGCCCTGCACGAGGGGCGCTTTGCCCACCTGCAGCTGCGCTGGCTGTACTTTCTGCTGGGGCTGGCCGGTACCGGCATGGTGGGCAGCGGACTGGTGCTGTGGACGGTCAAGCGTCGGGTGAAGCTGCCCGATCCGGACCGCCCGTACTTTGGCTTCCGGCTGGTGGAGCGGCTCAACATCGCCACCATCGCCGGGCTGCCACTGGCGATGACGGCCTTTCTGTGGGGCAACCGGCTGCTGCCGGCTGATGCAGGCCAGGGCAGCAGCGGAGGTGCCCCCCTGGCAGAGGGCACCGTCCACGGACTGGACCGTCTGGTGGCGGCCATCGGAGGGCGTGCCGAGGCGGAGATCGCGGTGTTCTTTGGCGTCTGGGCGCTGGCGGCGCTGTATGCCTGCCTGCGACCGGCCCGACGGGCCTGGATCGAACTGCTGGCAGGCTGTGCCGGGCTGCTGGCACTGACCCCCGTGCTGAACGCGCTCACCTCCACGCGGGGACTGCTGCCCAGCCTGCGGCAGGGGGACTGGACCTTCGTGACGATGGATCTGGGGCTGCTGACACTTGCTGCGCTGATGGGCAGCCTGGCCTGGCGAACGGCCCGGTTCCGGCCGAAGACCAAACCGGCCAGAAAAGCGCCGGCGGCTGCCCGGGCAACGACCCGCAGGGAAGCTGCCTCCGTCACCACGGCAGGGGCCGGCAAAAAGGCAGAGACAGACAGCAGGCCCGCCCCCTCCTCCGCGGCAAAAGCTGGCACGGGAACGGCGGTCGCCGGCACCGGACCGGAGGCCACCACCACACACGCCTGCACGCCGGCCGGAGCACCAGAGTCATGACCCTGTCCACCCACGCCCTCGCCCACCTGCTGCTGCTGGCGCTGACGCTGCCGGCATTCGTGGCCCTGATGCTGGCCATGGAGCGGCACCAGGAAGACCTGCTGGGGCATTCCCTGTCCGCGGTCGCCACCCGGTAGCTGCGTCTGGCGGGCTGGGGGCTGCTGGCGCTCGCCCTGGTGCCGGCCATCCGGCTGCAGGGGCTGGCGCTGGGGCTGGTGAGCTGGGTGGGGCATCTGACCCTGGCTGCCTGGGGCGTCTATCTGGCGCTGGTTGTCGTCGAGCGGCGTCGTGCATTGGCGAAGGAGCGCCAAAAAGCGGCAAAATAGCCTGTTTGGCCCGTTCTGGCCTTTTCTGTCTGGCTTCTTCTGTCTGGCCCGTTCAATCCGTCATTGCCCGTCGTCATGTCGTCCCGTCTTTCCGCCACTCTCGTGACCAGCCTGCAGCAGGTGGTCGGCACCCAGCACGTACTCACCGACCCTGCACGCACCGAACCCTTCCGCACCGGCTACCGTTTCGGCAGTGGCAAGGCGCTGGCGGTGGTGCAGCCGGGCACACTGCTCGAATACTGGCGGGTACTGCAGGTCTGTGTGGCAGGCGATGCCATCATCATCAGCCAGGCCGCCAACACGGGGCTGACCGGCGGTTCCACCCCCAGCGGAGACGATTACGAACGCGACATCGTCATCATCAACACCCTGCGCATGGACGGCATCCAGCTGCTCAACCGGGCGGAACAGGTGGTCTGTCTGCCCGGCTCCACGCTGAACGCACTGGAAGTGCTGCTGAAGAAGCACGGACGCGAGCCACATTCGGTGATCGGCTCGTCCTGCATCGGTGCTTCGGTGATCGGGGGCATCTGCAACAACTCGGGCGGCGCACTGGTGCAGCGGGGCCCAGCCTACACAGAGATGGCGCTGTACGCACAGCTCAATGCCAGCGGCGAGCTGCAGCTGGTCAATCACCTGGGCATTGCGCTGGGCGACACGCCGGAAGAAATCCTGACCAATCTGCAGGAAGGCCGCTACACCCCGCGCGATGTGCTGCTGGGCTGCGGCAAGGGGCATGATCACGCCTACTGTCATCACGTGCGGCAGGTGGATGCCGACACCCCGGCCCGCTTCAATGCCGATCCGGCCCGTCACTACGAAGCCTCGGGCAGCGCCGGCCGGCTGGGCGTGTTTGCCGTGCGGCTCGACACCTTCCCGCTGGAAAAGCAGACGGCGGTGTTCTACATCGGCACCAACGACACGCACGTCCTGAACGACCTGCGCCGCCACATGCTGGCACATTTCCAGTCACTACCCATTTCCGGCGAATACATTCATCGCGACGCCTTCGATATTGCTGCTGTTTATGGCAAGGACACCTTCTGGGTGATCAAAAAGCTGGGCACACACCGGCTGCCGGCGCTGTTTGCCTTCAAGGCACGGGTGGACCGGCTGGCAAAAAAACTGCCCTTCCTGCCCGCACACTTTGCCGACAAGGCGCTGCAGGTCTTTGCCCGGCTGCTGCCACAGCACCTGCCGCAGCGGCTGCGCGACTGGCGCGACCGGTACGAGCATCACCTGATCCTGAAGATGGGTGGCGAGGGCGTGGAAGAGGCGCGGCAGTATCTGACGGCGTATTTCGGTACGGCACCGGGCACTGCGGGTACAGGTACAGGTACAGGTGCGGCTGCGGGTACGGGTGCGCATCATGCTGCAGAACACGAGGCACCCGTCAGTGACCCACCGAAACACCACACGGAAGCACACGATGCTGCGGGCGTCTCTCCGCCTGTCAGGAACATGACACCGCCACCTGCCGGGCGTGGTGGCTGGTTCGAATGCAATGCCACCGAGACGCAGGCCGCCATGCTGCACCGCTTTGCGGTGGCCTCGGCGGCCGTACGCTACCGGGCCGTGCACGACGACACGGTGGAAGAGATTCTGGCGCTGGACGTGGCACTGCGCCGCAACGATCCGGACTGGTTCGAGCAGCTGCCGGCAAGCATCGACAGCCGCATCAGCCACAAGCTGTACTACGGCCACTTCATGTGCCATGTGTTCCATCAGGACTACATCGTCAGGAAGGGCAATGACTGGATGGCACTGGAAGCCGACATGCTAAAGCTGCTGGACGACCGCGGCGCCCAGTACCCGGCCGAGCACAACGTAGGGCACCTCTACCACGCCAAACCCTCGCTGCAGCGCTTCTACCGGCAGCTGGACCCGACCAACAGCTTCAACCCGGGCATCGGGCACACGTCGAAGAAGAAGCACTGGGCGTAACGGAACAGCATGGACTGCCTACCATCGACCATCAGCGCGAAAGGCGCCTGACACGTGCCATGGACTCAGGGGCGTGTCATGGACTCAGTCGTCCCCGCGGGGACGAAAAACCCCCTGATACGCGCCAAATGCGCCGTTTTCGAGGAAGCGTTCGGTCAGCGACAGCAGCATGCCCAGCACCAGCGCCACACTGCCGCCCAGCAGCGTGGCCTCGATGCGGTGCTCGGTGGCCGCCAGCGGATCGCCATGGCCAATGGCCTGCATGAAGATGATGGTGGCCGACATCAGGCAGGTGAACAGGCCATAGTGCGCCTTCTGCGTGGAAAAGGCGGCCGACGCCGCCAGGGCCGTGAACACCACCAGCCAGCCAGTGGCATCGTGCGCCCAGCCGATGATGAACATGGTGGCCACACAGCCCACCAGCGTGCCGGTCAGCCGGCGCAGGTAGCGTGTGCGGGTATCGTGCAGGCCCGGGCGCAGCACCATCAGCGCCGCAATGGAGGCCCAGTAGTCGTTGTGCAGCGACACGCCCCGGGCCAGCGCCAGCGACAGCACCACCGCCGCGGCTGCCGTCAGTGCGTAGCGGCGCAGCTGCGCCTGTTGCTGGAACACCTGCAGCGGTGGCGAAGGCAGCGCGGCCGCAAAGGCCGGCCACAGGAGCGCGGTCAGCAGTGTGAAGATGATCTGCGCACCGCCTCCGGTTACCACCAGCACGGCCCGTTCCAGCCCCACGTCGAAGCTGCCCGGAAAATAGCTGGCCACCAGAAAGGCACAGACCACCTGCAGGTCCACCCACCACCAGTCGCCATTCCAGGCGCTGAGCGCCGCGCAGCAGGCGGTAAGAATCCCGGCCAGCGCAAACAGGGCCCAGGCCTCTTCGGCCGCTACCGACCCCAGCACCGTGGCCGACGCCATGCCCAGACAGGTGACGATCATCGGCCACCAGCGCCGGCCGGGCAGCGCATGGGCCGCACCGAAGGCAATGGTGAAGGCCGAGGCCGTGGTGACCACCGCCACGTGTGGCTCCCAGCTCAGGCTCAGCGCCAGCACGGCCAGCAGGGCCGGCCCGCCCAGCAGGGCCTGCTGCCAGTAGACGGTGCCGATCCAGGTCTTTAGGGAGGGGAGATTCATGAGACGCACTGAAACACCCGTGCAGTGCTCAGCCATGCACCGGGAGCGTTTTCGTTCGTGGGACAATGGACCGGTATTGTCAACGACCAAAGGAGAAAGCGCCATGCCCGGCAGCGCCCCCAACCCCAGCATCCTCTCCCACGTCTCCCTGGGCACCAACCAGTTCGAGAAGGCCGTTGCCTTCTATGACCAGGTGCTGGGCGCGCTCGGTATCCAGCGCTTTCTGGACCTGAGCGCCGAGGTGCCGGCCGTGGCCTTCGGGCGGGCCTATCCGGAGTTCTGGATACAGGCGCCCTGTGACGGCAAGCCGGCAGAAACGGCCAACGGTGTGCATGTGGCCTTCTACGCAGCGACGACGGATGAGGTGGATGCCTTCTACCGCGCGGCACTGGCCGCCGGGGCGAAGGATGAGGGCGCACCGGGCAAACGGCCGCACTATGGCGAGCAGTATTACGGCTGCTTCGTGCGCGATCTGGATGGGCACAAGATCGAGGCGATGGCCTGGCTGGAGCCGGCGCAGGGCTGAGCTGACCGAAGGCCGTCTCCGTGACCACGCTCTGGCAGATCCATCGGTCATCCGCCTGACCAGATAGCCCCAGGACGCTCACCCCCCGACCCACCGGCTGCGGCCAGCAAAGCGCACGGACTGAGCCGCCCACATTCAAAAAAGGCGTGACAGCATCATCCACGCCGTCACGCCCGCTGCATGAGCATCCGTGCCCATGGGCGCACCCGTGGTGACCACCCATCGACGTGCTGCACGGACCGGAAGCAGGTCACGCCGCCGGCCCGTTGCAGACATGACGGTACCTCACATGTTGTCGATCATCACCTGACCGAAGCCCGAGCACGAGACCTGTTCGGCATCCGGCAGCAGGCGGGCGAAGTCATAGGTGACCTTCTTGCTGGCAATGGCCTTCTTCATCGAGGAGATGATCAGGTCGGCCGCTTCGGTCCAGCCCATGTGGCGCAGCATCATCTCGGCGGAGAGGATTTCGGAACCGGGGTTCACGTAGTCCTTGCCGGCGTACTTCGGCGCCGTGCCGTGAGTGGCCTCGAACATGGCCACCGAATCCGACAGGTTGGCCCCCGGGGCGATGCCGATGCCGCCCACCTGGGCAGCCAGCGCGTCGGAGATGTAGTCGCCGTTCAGGTTCAGCGTGGCAATGACGCTGTACTCGGCCGGGCGCAGCAGGATCTGCTGCAGGAAGGCATCGGCGATCACGTCCTTGATGATGATGTCCTTGCCCGTTTTGGGGTTCTTCAGCTTCATCCAGGGGCCACCGTCGAGCAGCTCGGCACCGAACTCGTTCTTCGCCAGTGCATAGCCCCAGTCACGGAAGGCACCTTCGGTGAACTTCATGATGTTGCCCTTGTGCACCAGCGTGACCGACGGCCTGTCGTTGTCGATGGCGTACTGGATGGCCTTGCGCACCAGGCGCTCGGTGCCCTCTTTCGAGACCGGCTTGATGCCGATGCCGGAGGTTTCGGGGAAGCGGATCTTGGTGACGCCCAGCTCCTCCTGCAGGAAGTCGATGAGCTTTTTCGCCTTGTCGGACAGGGCTTCGTACTCGATACCGGCGTAGATGTCTTCCGAGTTCTCGCGGAAGATGACCATGTCGGTCTTGTGCGGCTCGCGCACCGGCGAGGGCACACCATCGAAATACTGCACCGGCCGCAGACAGACATACAGGTCCAGCTGCTGGCGCAGGGCCACGTTCAGCGAACGGATGCCACCACCGACCGGAGTGGTCAGCGGACCCTTGATGGACACCACGTAGTCACGCAGCGCGTCGAGCGTCTCGTCGGGCAGCCAGACGTCCGGCCCATAGACCTTCGTGGCCTTTTCGCCGGCGTAGATTTCCATCCAGTGGATTTTGCGCTTGCCGCCATAGGCTTTCTGGACGGCGGCATCCACCACCTTCAGCATGACCGGGGTGATGTCGAAACCGGTACCGTCCCCCTCGATGTACGGCACGACCGGATTGTCCGGCACGTTGAGCGAGAAATCCGGATTGACGGTGATCTTCTGCCCCTCGGCGGGGACCTTGATGTGTTTGTACATGGCGAGAACCTGTGTGGGTGGACCGGGATGCCAGCGACCGGCACGGCCCTGTCGGGCCGCAACCAGCCGGGCCGGAAACCCCGGCCGGGTGAAACGGCTGGGGGCGGATGGCGCCGGAGCCGCAGACACTCGTCTGCACCGGTGCCGGCAGGAAGCCGCACGCCCCCTGCCCCGAACGAACCGTCCGCCTGGAGGAACCACCCGCCGGCCGGCAGGGCAGCAGCCCGGCACCGGACGCAGGTACCGCATCCCCCGGGCGAAAGGCCCCCGTGGAAGTGGGGATTATGCCAGCGCCCGGGCGGGCCAATCCGCCCGCAGACGGCCGAAATGGGCCGTGTCAGGGTAAGTACCGATGGGACGCCCCGCCGGAAGGGTCGACCAGACCACCGTGCGACCTGCAGTTTGCGTCCGCACATGCCGGCACCTGCATAGGGTCCGTCACCCACGGGGCCGCACATACACGGGAAGCTCACCGTATCCGGGGACGCCCTTCAGCCGTTACCGGACAGTACACAACCTGCCCCACATCACAGCCGTCTGGCTGGGATCCACGACACCCCGCCCGTGACACCGGACACGCGGCCCAGGCACACGGCACGCATGAAGTTACCTACAATGCACGCCATCTCCCGTGATCCTAGCGTCTGTTCGCCACCATGTCCCTGCACGCTCGCCTTCTGCCCGTCGCCCTTGCCATTGCCATTGCACCGCTGGGTGTCTGCGCACATGCCAGTGATCAGGCAGGCTCCAGCA
Organism: Lautropia dentalis; assembly: GCF_003892345.1. Classification (GTDB taxonomy): domain Bacteria; phylum Pseudomonadota; class Gammaproteobacteria; order Burkholderiales; family Burkholderiaceae_E; genus Lautropia; species Lautropia dentalis. The sequence continues at coordinate 756,137 of NZ_RRUE01000001.1, read as the reverse complement.
ATCAGGCGAATACCACCGGGCAGCCAGACAAAAACCGCCAGCAGGACGAAAACGCCCTTCCCGTCCGGACCCTGAAGGTGCGCGGGCACGCCATCGAGGCCGAGGTGGCCAGCACCGATGCCCAGCGGGAGCAGGGGCTGATGTACCGCACGGACATGCCGGCCGATCACGGCATGCTGTTCGTGTTCGAGCAGCCCGCGCTTTACTGTTTCTGGATGAAGAACACGCTGATCCCGCTGTCGCTGGCGTTTCTGGACGACAGGGGGCGGATCATCAGCCTGGCCGACATGCAGCCCCGGGATGAATACAGCCATTGCCCGCCGGGGCCGGTATTCCGTGCGCTGGAGATGAACCAGGGCTGGTTCGACAGGCACGGGGTGGGGATTGGCGACGTGATCGAAGGGACAGCGGAATAGTCGCGTGTCATGAAGGCAGCCTGCATGACACGCTCAGGGCAGCGCCTCAGCTCTTGATCTTGCCGTACACCGCCAGCACCACGATGGCGCCGATGACCGAGGCGATCCAGCCGGCGGTTTCGCCCGGCTGATAGAAGTGCATGGCACCGCCCACGAAGTTGGCCACGGCCGAGCCGACGATACCGAGAATGGCCGTCATGATCCAGCCCAGCTTCTGGGTACCGGGCATGATGGCGCGGGCGAGCAGGCCGATGATCAGGCCAACGATGAACATCTGGATGAGAGCCATGCGGGTGTTCCTCTGAAATGAAGGGCAGCGCAGCTGCCGGAAGATAAGGAAGGCGGTACGGCACAGACCGCCCGGACTGCCCGTTGCCCGACGCAACCGGCAGACAGCCGGTCAGTGTGGCACGACAGGCGGTATTGCCCTGTGGCAAAAATCACAATAACCGGCAGATGGACGCATGTTCCCACAGTTCAACCCGGCACACCGTTATAAACGGTGTCACGCAGGCCGCACGGCATCGACCGTCACGGCCAGCCGGCCATCCCTGAGCTGCACGTCCAGCGGCTGGCCGGTGGCTGCGTCGGCAGCCGAGGCCAGCAACCGCCCATTTTCGTCGCGCACGATGGCGTAGCCCCGCCCCAGCACGGCCAGCGGGCTGATCAGACCCAGACTCGTCTCGGCCCGGTCCAGCCGCTGCGCGGCACGCTGCCAGTTCAGGCCGGAGGCCTGCGCCAGCCGTTCTTCGGCACGCTGCAGGCGAAAGGCGGCAGGTCCGGTCTGCGGTGCGCGCAGCAGGGTCTCGCCCCGCTGCAGCCGGTTCCGGCTGTCTGCCAGACAGGTCGTCATGCTGCGCTGCAGGCGCTCGGTCTGCCGTTCGAGGCGCTGCTGCGGTGATGGCAGCCGGCACGTCATGGCCTGCGACAGCCGTCCGGCCAGCTGCGCCAGCCGCTGGTGGCGGACCTGCAGCTGCTGCCCGGGCGAACGCAGCAGGCGCTCGGCCATATCAAGCCGCTGGGCCAGCCGTTCGAGCTGGTGCTGCATGCCCGCGGCCAGACGGTGCCCCCGATGCGCCAGTTGCTGCAGGGCCTGCCGGCGATCGGGGCTGACCAGCTCGGCCGCCGCGGTCGGAGTGGGTGCCCGCACGTCGGCCACGAAATCGGTGAGCGTGAAATCGGATTCATGCCCTACCCCGCTCACCACCGGCAGACTGCAACCAGCCAGCCGGCGCACCAGCCCTTCATGGTTGAAAGCGTCCAGATCTTCGAACGATCCGCCGCCCCGCACCACCAGCAGCACGTCGCACTCCTGCCGGGATTCGGCCGCCCCGATGGCGGCAATCAGCTCGGCCGGTGCCTGCTGCCCCTGCACGGCAGCCGGGTAGATGATGACGCGCAGCTGGGGTGCCCGCCGGCGCAGCGTGGTCAGCACATCCTGCAGGGCCGCGGCCTTCAGCGAACTGACGATGCCCACGGTGTGGATGTCGGGCGGCAGCAGCTGCTTGCGACCCGCATCGAACAGCCCCTCGGCCTGCAGCAGGGCCTTGAGCCGGGCAAAGCGCTGCCAGACATCGCCAGCGCCGGCCAGCTGCATGCGCTCGACCCCCAGCTGGAAGTCACCCCGTGCCTCGTAGAGCGACACACGGGCCAGCACCTCCACCTGGTCGCCCTCGCGCGGGCGGAAGTCCACCCGGGCAGCAGCCGAACGGAACATGACCGCACGCACCGCCGCGCCCGCGTCCTTGAGGGTGAAATACCAGTGCCCGCTGGCGGCCCGCGTGAAGTTGGACAGCTCGCCCACCACCTTCACCACCCCGAACGTGTCCTGCAGTACACGACCAGCCATCCGGTTGAGCTGGCCGACCGTCAGGGCCTGTTCGGCCGTAAACGCCTTCGAACCAGCTGTAAAAACGCTTTCCTGTTGTTTCATCGGCACGGGAACCTGCCCGAAGCGGAACGACGGCACGGACAGCCCAGCCTGCGAAAAGTACCAGTCCAGACCATCTGACCGTCACACAATCCCTTGAATGATATAGCTTTTTTCCTGTGACCCGCGAACGCCACGCCCGCAGGGAGCCGGCAACACCTCGCATAATTACGCATGCCGTGTCACACAAGGCAGTCGTGTCAGACAGGGTTTGTCACGCAGACCACGCTCACCGTGCCACACTTGCCGATTGCGGTCAAAAAAACCGACAATCCGGAGCGTTCGCGTCCCGCGAAAGTTCCATCTTCCGGAGTGTGTTCCCTTGTTCTCCATCATCTCGGCCGCTGGCTGGCCCATCTGGTTTCTGATCCTTGCCTCGATCATCACGGTCGCCCTGATCATCGAACGTTCGATCACCCTGCAACGCCGCAAGATTCTCCCCCCGGGCATGCTCGAGGAAGTGGTGACGCTGCACCGCAACCGGCAGCTCAACGCCGAGATGGTCGGCCGGGTCGAGCGCTCCTCTCCGCTGGGCCGCGTGCTGGCAGCCGGCCTGCGCCACGAATTCGAATCGCGCGAGATGATCAAGGACGCGATGGAAGAAAGCGGCCGCGCCGTGGCCCACGACCTGGAGCGCTTCCTGCCCACGCTGGGCACACTGGCCACCGTCGCCCCGCTGCTGGGCCTCTTTGGTACCGTGATCGGCATGATCGAGATCTTCGGCTCGCAGAATGCCGCCGGCAACGATCCCACCCAGCTGGCCCACGGCATCTCGATTGCACTCTACAACACCGCCTTCGGTATTGGCGTGGCCATTCCGGCCCTGGTGGCGTACCGCGGCTTTCGCAGCCGCGTGGATGATTTTCTGATGGAAATGGAGCAGCAGTCGCTGCGCCTGGTGGATGTGATCAAGGGTATTGGAGGCCGGCATTGAACTTCCGTCGTTCGCTCCGGCGCGACGAGCCGGAAATCAACTTCATTCCGCTGATCGATCTGCTGCTGGTGATCCTCATCTTCCTGATGGTCACCACCACCTACAACCGCTACCGTGAGCTGGCGGTGGACCTGCCCTCGGCCGCCGGCAAGGCATCGCCGGAAGCGCCGGTGCAGATTCTGGTGGCCGTCACGGCCGATGGCCAGTACCGGGTGGACAGCGAGACCGTCGGTCACGCCGATCCGGACACGCTGGCCGGCATCCTGACCCGGGCCGCCGGCGACCGGCAGAACCCGATCGTAGTGATCCATGCCGATGCGTCCGCCTCGCACCAGTCGGTGGTCAACGTGATGGAAAGCGCCCGCATCGCCGGCCTGGCCCGCGTGAGCTTTGCCACGAAGACCCGCCAGCCAGACTGAGCGCTCACCCTGCCACCTGCACGACGGGCGACGACGGTACCGTCTGCAGGACGGGCAACGACGGTTCCTCCTATACTTCAGGGGCGTCCTTCGGGGCGCCTTTTTTCATGAGTGCAGGTGGGTACCCCTGTACCTGTTCCCTCTCTGCCCTGAAGGAGCCCCTGTGTGAAATCCGAAGCCCTGCGCCAACGTGTCGAGACTTGGCTGCTAGCCGTCTGGTTCGGCTACCCGCGAGGCTGGCAGAAGCGCATCTACCGTCTGGCCTGGCCCATCCTGAACCAGCTCTCGAAGCTGGTGGACCGGGAGGCCCGGCGCCGGGCCCTGAAGGTGGAACGCCTGCCCGGCAGCGCCCGCCCGGCCGTGATCGTGGTGGGCAACCTGGTGGTGGGCGGTTCGGGCAAGACACCCATGGTCATCGCACTGGCCCGGCTGCTGACCGCGCAGGGGCTGAAGGTGGGCCTGCTGGCCCGCGGCTACCGCGCCCGCGGCAACCGGGTGCCCCGCCTGATCGATGCACGCACTCCCCCGGATGAAGCCGGCGACGAAGCCCTGCTGCTGGCACAGACGGGGCTGCCGGTTGCCGTGGGCAGCCGTCGCCGGGAAGCGCTGGACCTGTTGTGCAGTACCCACCCCGGGCTGGACGTGGTGATTTCCGACGATGGCCTGCAACACGCCGCCCTGCCCCGCACGCTGGAACTGGTGATGATGCACCCGATGGGCCTGGGCAACGGCCACTGCCTGCCGGCCGGCCCGCTGCGCGAACCCATCGAGCGCCTGAACACCGTGGACGCCCTGCTGCTGCCCGAGGCACTGATGCCGGCCGCCCGCGCCGATCTGAAGGCACGGGGTCTGCTGGCCAGAGATGACGGGCATGACCGGGATGAGGTGGGCACGGAAGGCGCGTCGGTTTCAGGTTCGAACCCAGCGTCAACCGTGGCTTCCGGCCCGGCAATGGCCCCGACACCATCATCCGCGCCCACGCAGGTGTCTGCACAGGCATCCACACCTGCATCGGCATCCGCCCCCGCCGCACCATCCACCAGCATCCCCGCCTGGGGGCCGATGGCAGGCTCACCGGTTTCGACCGGCGGCTGCGCCCACCGCAAACCGCCAACACGCAGCACGGCGGCCTCGATGACCACCCCGGCGGCCGGTCGCGCCCGCAGCACGCCGCCGGCCCGGCCTCCTCGTGCCTTTGGTGTGCGCACCGAAACCGGCAGCATCCACCCGCTCGGGCAGAATCCGTCCAGCACCCCCGAAACCCCGGAAACCTTCGTGGCCCGTCACCAGGGGCAGACACTGGCGGCCGTGGCCGGCATCTCGCGCCCCGAGCGTTTCTTTGGCAGCCTGCGCAAGCTGGGGCTGGACATCACGAAGTATCCGCTGCCCGATCACGCCCGCATCTCCCCCGAATGGCTGGCCAGCCTGCCCGAGGCCACCCTCATCATGACGGCCAAGGACGCCGTGAAATGCCAGGATTTTCCGGATGTGCTGAAGCAGCGCTGCTGGGTGCTCGATATCGAGGCCGTGCCGGAGCCCGCACTGCTAGAATGGCTGCTCCCGAGGCTGGGCGCCGCTGCACCGGCTGCCGCCGGCACATCCCGTTCCAGCTGAGCAAACCATTTGCCATGCCGGCCGTGGCACACAGCCGCACGGCCAAACGCCCAGAGACGCACCGGACACCACCGGAGCGGGCACACCGGATACCATCGGAGCGGATACGCCGGATACCACCGGAACCGCCCATCCATGCGTGCCCCGCTCCGGACTCTTTCAGGGAACCGACCACCATGATGCCCCTCGACATTCTCGTCTGCCCGCTGTGCAAGGGTTCGCTCGACTATGACCGCCAGGCCCAGACCCTCACCTGCAAGGCCGATCACCTCGCCTTCCCCATCCGTGATGGCGTGCCGGTGATGATCGAAGAAGAGGCCACCCGGCTGGACGGTGCGCCCCCGGCAACCCAGCCTTCCAGCGCACCATGAGCGCAGCACATACCCCGGGCGATGCCCCCGCCACGCACACCGCCACACCGTCCCACTTCGTGGTGCTGATTCCGGCCCGTCTGGCCTCCACCCGGCTGCCCAACAAGCCGCTGGCCGACATTGCCGGGGTACCGATGGTGGTCCGTGTGGCCAATCAGGCCCGCCGGTCAAAGGCCGACCGCGTGGCCATTGCCACCGACAGCGAGGAAGTGGCCGCCGTAGCCCGGCTGCACGGACACGAGGTGATCATGACGCGGGCCGACCACGCCTCCGGCACCGAACGGCTGGCCGAGGCCATCACGCTGATGGAACTGGCGCAGGACACCGTCGTCGTCAACGTGCAGGGCGACGAACCGGAAATCCCGCCCACCCTCATCGATGCGCTGGCCACCACCCTGGCAGCCGACCCCGACTGCCCCATGGCCACCGCCGTGCATCCGGTGCAGAGCGCGGCCGACTGGCTCAATCCCAACGTGGTCAAGGTCGTGGCCGACGCCGACGACCGTGCCCTGCTGTTCTCGCGCAGCCCGCTGCCCTGGGCACGCGGCCCGCTCGCCTGGGGCGCCCAGCCCGACAGCGACGCCACCCGGCAGGCGTTCGCCATGGCGCGGCCATTGCGCCACATCGGCATGTACGCCTACCGCAGCAGCTTTCTCACCCGCTACGCCCATCTGGCCCCCTGTGCCCTGGAGCAGATCGAGGCCCTGGAACAGCTGCGGGTGCTCCATCACGGCTATCGCATCAAGCTGCTGCACACCGACGAGGCGCCACCCGCCGGGGTCGACACACCGGCCGATCTGGAAGCCGTGCGGGCCCGGCTGGCCGGGCGCTGAGACGGCGTGCTGACATCTGGGCGCCGGCCGTGCCTGCACGATATGCCTTGTCGACACATCGCCCGGTCCAGCGCAGGAACAAATGAATCCATGAGGCACCAGGCACGTCCGGCTGCCCGCCCCGACGCTACGGCACGCCAAAAAATGCCTGTTCCGGCCGGTTTGTGGACGTAGTGGTGTGATCGGGCAGCGCGTTACAATTGGGACGACCAACATTCACCACCACAGGACTTCCATGCGACTGATTCTTCTGGGCCCCCCGGGTGCCGGCAAGGGCACACAGGCCGGCTTCATCACCGCGGCCTTCGGCATCCCGCAAATTTCCACCGGCGACATGCTGCGTGCCGCCATCAAGGCCGGCACCGAGCTGGGCAAAATGGCCAAACAGGTCATGGACGAAGGCAAGCTGGTGTCGGACGACATCATCATCGGCCTGGTCAAGGAACGCCTGAAGCAGCCCGACTGCGCCAACGGCTACCTGTTCGACGGCTTCCCGCGCACCATTCCGCAGGCCCAGGCCCTGCGTGACTCCGGCATCCAGCTGGACCATGTGGTCGAACTGCAGGTGCCCGACAGCGCCATCATCGAGCGCATGAGTGGTCGCCGCGTGCACCAGCCCAGCGGCCGCAGCTATCACATCCGCTTCAACCCGCCGAAGGTCGAGGGGAAGGACGACGTGACCGGCGAGCCCCTCACCCAGCGTGGCGACGACCGCGAGGAAGTGGTCCGCAAGCGTCTGGATGTCTACCAGCAGCAAACCCGCCCGCTGGTCGACTACTACCAGGCCTGGGCAAAGACCGGCGATGCCGCCGCACCACGGTATCACGCACTGGCCGGGGTCGGCACCGTGGAAGAGATCCGCGACCGGGTGATGGCCGTCCTGAAGGGTTGACCCTCAGAGGATGTGCGGCGTCCGCACGCCTTCCAGCCACTGCGCCAGGGCGAGCAGGCCGGCGTCGCCGTCACGGCGGCCCACCAGCTGCAGGCCAAACGGCATGTCACCCCGTCTGGCCGGGGTGGGATGATCCTGCACCGGCTGCCCCGACACGCTCGCCTCTCCCGGCTGCTCCGGCTCTCCCGGCCGTCCCTGCTGCCCTTCCTGCTGCCCTGGCAGTCCCCCCGCTTGTCCCTGCTGCGGCAGGCCATCCAGACGCAGTTCTCCCGAACGGGGCTGCTCTCCTGCCTGATCCCACTCCCTGCGCATCGTTCCCATCGGCAGGCTGATGGCCGGCACCCCGGCAAACGAGAACGGCAGCGTCTGGCCCAGCACGGCCTCCCGCACCATCATCGTGCCGCCGCGGGTTTCGGCCTCCGTCTGGCCCCGCCGGGGCGGGAAGATGGCCGAGGTGGGCAGCACCATGCCATCCACACCGGCCAGCACGGCATCCAGTTCTGCCATGAACTGCCGGCGTGCCTGCAGCGCGGCAATGTATTCCTGCGCCGGCAGGGTCATGCCCAGCCGCAGCGGTTCCAGAACCCCCACCGAAAACCCATCCCCTCCGGCCGCCAGTGCTGCATGATGCACCCGTGCCGCCTCGGCGCGCACGAGGGAGGAATAATGGCGCCACGGCACATCCATGTCGGGCGGTTCCAGCGCCACCAGATCCGCCACCTCCCCCAGCCAGCCCAGCACCCGCTGGAAGGTGTGATGTACCGCCTCGTCCAGCCGCCCGGCGAGCCACCGGTACGGCACCGCCAGCCGCGGCCTTCGGGCCACCCGCCCATGCCGCACACTGCGGCCGGACAGCACCGCGTACAGCAGCGCGGCATCCTGCACATGCTGGGTCAGCGGACCGGCATGGTCACAGGTCCAGGACAGCGGCAGCGCCCCCTCCAGCGAAATGCTGCCGACGGTGGGCTTGAACCCCACCACACCACAGAACGCCGCCGGAATGCGGATCGAACCGCCCGTATCGCTGCCGATGGACGCATGCCCCAGCCGCAGCGCCACGGCCACACCCGAACCACTCGATGAGCCGCCGGCCTGCCGGGCCGGATCCCAGGGGTTGCAGACATCGCCCGTCCACGGATTCTCGCCGGTGGCGCCCAGCGCAATCTCGTGCATGTTCGTCTTGGCAAACACCAGCGCCCCGGCCTCGCGCAGACGGCGCACCACGGCACTGTCCTGCGGTGGCAGCACCGGCAATGGCGCCCGGGTGCCAGCCGCCATGGGCGCCCCCTCGAGCTGGAACAGATCCTTCACGCTGATCCACGCCCCCAGCAGCGGCTTGTGCTGCATGCGGGCCGGATCGCGTCGCAGATCGTCCATCAGCTGCCGGGCCTCACCCCGGGCCCGCGCCCAGTCCACCCACGCCAGCGGATTGAACGATGCCGTATCGGCCGCCTTCTGCTGCAGCACGGCCAGCTCGTCTTCCAGCGAGCGGCGCCCCTGCACCAGCGCCCGTGCCTGCGCATCCAGCGGCTGCACCATCTGCAGCGCGGCGAACCTTGCTGCCACATCCAGACTCATCTTCGACCTCCGCTCCCGTCTGGAACGGTTCATGAATTTGTCATGCGCACCCAAAGGAAGTTTTCCCTTCGGCCAGGCCCCACCATGGATTCAGGGGGGACAACACCTGCCAGAGGCGCTATTATGAAGGTTTCCCGAAAGGAAGCCCCGCCCGGAAGCCCCGTCCCATGAAGTATCCGCTGCCCCACCGTGCCCTGAACAGCAACAGCCTCCGTTCTGCCGCCTACGACGAAAACCGGCAAACGCTGGAAATAGCCTTTCAGGACGGCCTGTTGCGCAGCTATCGCAGTCTGCCGGCCGAGGTGGCCAAGCGCTTCTTCGCCGCACCCAACCCGGCCAGCTTCTGGGAAGACCGCATTGCCGACGAATACCCGATGACGCAGACGCGCATCACCACGCCGCCCCCCGTCATCGGCGCCGATGCCGCCGCTGCTTCCGCCCGCCAGCAGCTCGACGCCCTGTTCCAGCAGTCAGACAGCAAGTCCTGAACATGCTGCAGCTGCCTCACGGCTTCCAGATCAGTGCCGGGAACACGGCGGTTGCCGCCCTGCTGGCCCGGCCCGACACCCACATCCTGCTGTTCGCAGGCCAGAAACTGATCCAGCGCAGCGAGGGGCCACCCGCCCTCACCCGCCACGATTACGGCGCCCTGCTCGACGGGGCTGCGTGGCATGCCTGCGAGCCACTGGGTACATGGCAGGGCAGGCCCTGGCTGGCCATCGGACTGGACGCGCTGCCCTCCACAGGGGCTTTTCCGTCATCCGGCACCACCTCGTCCAACCACGCAACGCCTGCCACCAGTACGCCCGCCATCGGCAGCGCCCCCAGTGCCGGTACATCCACCACCGACATACCCGCCAGCGGCACGCACGGTACCGCGGCATCCCTGCCCCCCGGCTGGGAAGCCGCCGGCCTGCGCAGCTGGTTCGGCCGCCTGCCCGACGGGATGGCCGCCATTGCCATGCAGGCCAGCCAGCTGCTCGAATGGCAGCGTACCCACCGCTGGTGCGGTGCCTGCGGTGTGCCGACGCAACGGCTGACGCACGAACGGGCCGTCCAGTGCCCGCGCTGCGGGCTACGTTCGTACCCGCGCATCTCGCCCGCCATGATGGTGCTGATCACCCGCGGCCGCCAGCTGCTGCTGGCCAGCAATGTCAGCTTTCCCGAGGGACGCTACAGCGCCCTGGCGGGTTTTCTGGAAGCGGGCGAATCCGTCGAGGCCGCCCTGCACCGCGAGGTCGCCGAGGAAGTGGGCCTGCAGGTCCACGATCTGCGCTACTTCGGCAGCCAGAGCTGGCCCTTTCCCCATGCGCTGATGCTGGCCTTCACGGCCGAATGGCTGGCCGGCGATATCTCCGTCGACCCCGCCGAGCTGCGCGATGCCCGCTGGTTCGAGCCCGACGCCCTGCCCGACCTGCCGCCGGCCAACGTCAGCATCTCGCAGGCGCTGGTCGAAGCCACGGCACGGCGGCTTGTCAAACGGAGTCGGTGCGCAGGCGAATGAGCCCGCAGCACGCGCCAGACACACAGACCCTCCCGGCAGCGGCACTCTGTGCCATAACTCCTGTGCAATATCGGAAAACTGACGCATAGTGGCGTGATGAGACAAATTCGTCGCCGCCGGGAGCCCGCCTTGCCGCTTTTCCGCACCCTCAACGCCCCTGCCGTTTCTGACCGTACTGCCCATGCCAGGCACACACCGGCCGCAGGCCCGGCCTCCCCGCTGCCTCCTTCCCCGGCGGGTCTCACCCTCTCGTCCCTTCGGCATCCGGTTCGCCGCCAGCCGTTTCCCCGCCTGCCCCGCAGCCTGACGGCACTGCTGGTCTGCAGCGCCCTGGCCGCCTGTGGGGGCGGAGGTGGTTCATCCAGCCCGGCACCGGGCCAGAACGGTGGCAACGGCAGCCAGAGCGGCACGGCCACCCAGCCGGGTAACACCACCAGTCCCGACAATATTGCCAATCCGGACGGCCCTACCCATCCCGGCAACACGCCCCAACCGGGCAACATCGCCAATCCAGGTGCCGGCAACAGCGGTGCCGGCAACGGCACGACACCCCAGGGCGGCGACGCCAGCAACGGCAACACCCAGCCCGGCCAGAATCCGGCCCCCGTGGTGCCCGCGCCCAATGCGCCCGCCACACCGGCCAACACGCCCCTGCCCGGCAACGACGCCGACAACCTGTCGCAACGTCCGACCCCGGCCGTGCTGCGCATCAGCGGCACCGTACAGGGCCCGGCCGCGGCCTCCGTCGCCCTGCCGGTGGCCCAGCAACGCGCGCAGTCGTCCACGCTGGTCACCTACGACCGGCAGGCCAACCCGCGCATCTGGGTGGTCAACCCGGACCAGAACACCGTGGCCGTACTCGACGGCAGCACGCAGACGCTGCTGAAAGAGATTCCGGTGGGAGATGGACCCCGCACCGTCGCCATCGACAACGCCGGCTACGCCTGGGTGAGCAACCGCTACAGCGGCACGATCAGCATCATCGCACCCGACACGCTCACGGTCGTCACCACCCTCGAACTGGGTGCTGCCGTGCAGCCCTATGGCGTGGTGGCTGCCGCCGATGGCAATGGTATATGGGTGAGCACGCTGGGCTCACAGGAACTGCTGCAGTTCGATGCCACCACCCGTGCGCTCAAAAAACGCCAGACGCTGGGGCCTGACGTGCGCCATCTGGCCATCAGCGCCAACAGCACCACCCTGCTGGCCAGCCGCTTCATCTCACCGCCGGTACCGGGCGAGAACACGCTGACCGTCAACCCCGACAGCCCGGACTTCCGGGGGGGCGAGGTGCTGCAGTTCGACCCGGCCACCGCCACCCTGAAGCACACCATTCGCCTGGGCATGAGCCGCGAGGCCGACGGCGCCACCTCGGCCCGGGGCCTGCCCAACTATCTGGGGGCACCGGTCATCTCGCCCAGCGGCAGGCAGGCCTGGGTGCCATCGAAGCAGGACAACATCCAGCGCGGCACCGCCCGCGACGGCAAGGCACTCGACTACGAGAGCACCGTGCGGGCCATCCTGTCGAACATCGATCTGGATGGCACCACGCCTGCCGAGGCCGCCACCCGCCGCTACGACCTCGACAACAGCAGCGTGGCCAGTGCGGCCGCCTACACGCCCAACGGCCAGTACGTGCTGGTGGCGCTGGAAACCTCACGCGAGCTGGCCATCATCGATGCCGGCACGGCCGTACAGGTACGCCGGATGGATTCGGTGGGCATGGCCCCGCAGGGCGTGGCCGTCTCGCCCGACGGCACACAGGCCGTGGTGGCCAACGTCATGCAGCGCACCCTGACCTTCCTGGACATCCGTTCCCTGATGACGGAGCGCGATCCGGGCAGCGTGACCGTCACCGGCCGGCTGGTGAAAACCATCAGCGGTGCCGACCGCCTGCCCGCCCAGGTCCTGCGCGGCAAGCAGCTCTTTCACGATGCCCGCGACACCCGCCTGGCCCGCGACAACTACATGAGCTGCGCCAGCTGCCACAGCGAAGGCTACGGCGACGGCCGCGTCTGGGACATGACCGGGCTGGGCGAGGGGCTGCGCAAGACCATCTCGCTGGTGGGCCATGGCGGCAAGAAGGAGCGCCTGCACTGGAGCGGCAACTTCGACGAGGTGCAGGACTTCGAGGCACAGATCATCAAGCTCGAAGGTGGCGCCGGCCTGATGCCGGCAGGCAGCCTCTACCAGAACAACCGCAACGACCCGCTGGGCGGAAAGAAACAGGGCCTGTCGACCGACCTCGACGCCCTGGCCGCCTACGTGAACAGCCTGGGCCAGTACGCTCCCAGCCCCTATCGCAACAGCGACCGCAGCATGACCGCGGCCGGCAAGGCCGGCGAGGCACTGTTTGCCGCAAAGGGCTGCACCACCTGCCACGGCAATGCCGATCTGGGCAACGGCGGCACGAAGCTCGACGACATCGGCACGCTCAAGCCCGCCAGCGGCACCGTGCAGGGCAAGCCACTCACCGGCATCACCACCCCGGGCCTGCGCGATGCCTGGTACACCTTCCCGTACCTGCACGACGGCTCGGCAGCCACGCTGGAAGCGGCGATCAGGGTGCACAACACGAATGTGCTGACCGAGCAGGAAGTCAGCTCGCTGGCGGCCTATATCCGGCAAGCCGGGAACGGCCAGTAGTGCGCAGCAAGTGTGAGAGCAGGTGCCCGGGAGCCGGGGGCAGAAATCTGGGCCTGGTAACCGAGGCCAGAAAACGGGGGGCTGAGGCGGGACACATGAAGCCGACCGTGCACCAGCACGGCATACCGGCTACCGCGGTGTATTCTGAACGCTGCTGACGGGCAGGCCGTTCAGGGATGCCCGGTCATCCGGGCCATGTCGAGCACGCTGCGACCGGCCAGCGTACCACCACCCCGGGTGCTTCCCGCCTGGTCGCTGCCGGACTGCGGGTCCAGCACGGTCAGCTCGTACAATCGCGGGCCGCGTACCCAGATCACCCGGCGCAGCCGGCGGCCCGAACCATCCACGAAGGCCGTGGCACTGGCCGGCTTGCCGTTGATGTCCACATTGACCATGGCCGGCGTGAGGTAGAGCATGCCGCGCGAGGCTGCCAGATCCCGTTCGGCCAGTTCGATCCAGGTGCCGTCGCCCATCCGGAAGTAGCGGGCCAGCCCGGTCCAGCGGTCGTTTTTCCAGCTGCCGGCCGGCGTGACGGCCAGAGCCGTGCCGAACGGCGGATGCGCCACCGGGCCCGTCAGCGGCAGATCCTTCACGCTCAGGGCCAGTTGGGGAATCTGGAATTCCCTGCTGGCTGCTTCGGCGCCCACGGCATCGGCACGCTCGCGCGCCCTGCTGATCATTTCGAAGGTGCGGACCATGGCCGCCACTTCCTTGTCGTTGCGGACGAACTGCAAGCCATCGATATCGGTACCGGCATCCGGGGCGCCCTTGCCCCGCGCGGGCACGGCATGACCGTCTGCGGCCTTCTTCTCAGAAGAGGCCGCGCCATGGGCCGGCGATGAAACCTCCGATGCGGATGATGAGGCGTTCCGGGCTGCCGGCGAAGCGTCCTGTGCTGCTGGCGAAGCGCCTGTTGCGTCTGGCAAGGCGTCCTGTGCTGCGTGCGAGGCTCCCGCCGCTGGTAAAGAAGCCGTCTGCGGTGCCACGATACGGATGCGATCATCCGGCGCAACACGACCAAAGGGGGGCTGGACCGTCGGCCGCCGGGCGGGCAGGCCGTTTTCGTCTCCGACCGTGGATGCGTCAGCACTCGTCTGTCTGGCCGCCCCGTCACCTGCCCTGTCCTGCGCTTTTCCTTGCTCCCTGGCCTTTTCCCGTGCCACCGCCATGGCCTCGGGTCCGAACACGCACCGGACAAGCATGAGCCCCGACAGCGACGCGGGCAACTGCTCGCAGGCCCGCCCTGCCGGATCCTTCAGGTCTTCCGGTTTCGACGGCATCACCGGTGCTTCCGGATGTGGGGGCCGGTCCAGCCGTTCGGGGGCACACGGCAGCCCCTCGTTCACCGGATTGCGCACACAGGCCCAGGCTGCCAGCTCGTCGATGCTGGCGCTGCAGCCGGTCAGTGTCTTCGACGGACCGTCCGAGGTCGGGTCGTCGAACACGATGGCGTCATGGTAGAAAACGCCGTCACGCCGTTCCCGGTCGATCGCCACACCTTCGGGCCAGGTCACCTTCACCTGGCGCACCCGGTCGAGCACGGCCTGTGACACCGGGCGCCCGTTCTCGCTCAGCCCCGCAGGACAGGGTTCCTGCATGCCCGTCAGTTTCAGCTCGTGGGTTTTCTGCCCGATGGGCATCTGTGCACCATCGCGGTCACAGCCAGCCGCGGCGGCAATGGCCAGCAGAAACAGGGCTTTCGCCAGAACGGTCGTGGCGGGATGAGGGGTCATGTCGGCATCTCCGGGAAAGACAGCAAATGGTCCATCACCCTGCAGGATACACGCCTGCAAGAGGGAGGGCAGACTCACGTGCCAGTGGCACCCACGGCTGGGTAACAACCCCACATGTTCATCGGCGCCAGCAGCAGGGCCAGCCAGCCCCACCTGTTCGGCTGTGCCAGTAGCCCCACGTGTTCATCAGCAGCAGGAGCCGGCAGCCTCCATCTGTTCAGCGGCACCTGCCGCTGCGGGCGGCAGCCCATGGGGGCAGCCAGGGCCATGGGCAGGCTGCTCCAGCCCCACTCAGCCCCCTGCCCGCTCAGAACGGCTTGAACGACCGCCCCAGCACCACCACCGAATGGCCTACCGGGGCGTTTTCCGGGGCGCCGGCATCGGCCTCCCTGGACTCGGCCGTGATCCAGGCAGCCGCTTCGGGCCGTGGATCGACGACGATGATTTCATACGCCTTCGGCCCCCACACCCAGAACGCCCGCTGCACGGTGCGGCCCTTGTCGTCGGTGGAGACGATGCCGATGCCCGGATGGCCGTTGAAGTCGGCGTTGATCATGTCGGCCGACAGCAGGGCCACCTCGTTGGTGGCCCGCAGGTCACGCTCGATGAACTCCACGAAACGGCCGTCTTCCAGCGGGTAGAAGCGGCTGACCTCGGTCCAGCCACCGTTTTTCAGCACGCCATGGGGCAGCACGGCGGTGGGCGGACGAAACGGTGTGGCCGCCATGCGGTGCGACAGCGACACGCGCCGTTCGTTCAGCACCATCCCGGGCACCCCGGCGGCCTCGGCCGCTGCCTTGATCTCGGCGTCCGACCCTGCCTTGCCCACCACCCTGTCGATGGCCTCGAAGGTTTTCAGCAGGCGGGCGGACTGGCCGTCTTCCGGCACGATGAAGCTGATGCTGTCGGCGGCCCGCTTGTAGGCCGGTTTATCCTGAGCGCCGGAGGCATCGGGAGCGGCCACGACACGGGCCAGGTCACCGTGGACCACCTCCCCGAAGGCCGGCGCGACCTGGGGGGTCCTGGCCGCTTCCGAAGCGGCATCGACGATGCGCACCCCGGGGAAGCGCCAGACCGAGGCAGCATCGGTGGCCGCTACGCTGGCTGCGGCACCGCCATCGGCCGCCTGTGCGGCCTGCATCGTTCCCAGTCCGCCCAGCAGCGCTGCCGACAGCGCCACGGCCAGCATCTTCCGGTTCACCCCGGCTCGACCCATATCCATACGTACCCAACCTCTCCGGTAAAGAATGTACAAAAACCGCAGAAGTCTATACAAAAACAGCCGGCCCTTCACCTGTGAACCAGCTGTTTCGTCATGACGGGCAACGCTGCCCGCATGTCGGCGCCCCTGCGCGGGTGGCGGAACAGTCGCTCGTGCGACGCGCCGTATCGTTGAATCGCCGGGCGTCCCCTGCGCGGGTGCGGAACAGTCAGAGGTGCCGGTTGGACGACGCTGCCAGCCGGAGCCGGCGCAGGGACGAACACCCCCCTGATGGCGCGGTGGAAACATTCGCCATTCCGTCAAACCGGAGCTGGCGCGGGGACGAACAGGCCCCTGATGGGCTTTCCACGCTGGCTTTCACTTCGTGAGGTGTTTGTTGACCAGCCGGGTCATCTCGAACATCGACACCTCGTCCTGGCCGAACACCGCGCGCAGTTTGTCGTCGGCACGGATCATGCGCTTGTTCTCGGGGTTCTGCAGGTTGTGGGCCTTGATGTAGTCCCAGATCTTCTTCGTCACTTCGGTACGCGGACTGGGCTCGGCACCGATCACGGCGGCCAGCTCGGGACTGGGCGTGAGGGCGGCGCTGAAGGCGGCGTTGGGAGTGCGCTTGGTAGCGGGTTTCTGGTCCGAAGTGTTGCTCATCGATGCTCCTCGATAATGTTCTTTAAAAACAAAAGCCGTCAGACGAAGGACGGCTTGATACGGAGAGGCACGGGTGCAGCGACCGGATGCCGGCACAGGCCGGCACCACAAGTGCCCCTTGGTCTCCATCATAACGTGAAGTGCAGAAACGGCCGGATTTCCGGCCCCTGTCATGCGGGGTTACACATGCAGGGGCGAATCCGTGTTAAAGCGTGTGGTCCTGCCCGCACACAGCCCCCCTCCGTCTGTGCGTGATTCAGGACGCATGTCGCGTGACCTGCCGCCCCCTCTGTCAGTGCAACGTTCCGTGGCCTGCACAAGGCAGGAGGGGATGGCACGCGCGAGGCGTATCAGGCCCCCTCTCCCTCCCGGCTGGCACGGCGGCGCTCGTGTTCCTTCAGGTGGCGCTTGCGCAGGCGGATGCTCTTTGGTGTGATCTCCACCAGCTCGTCGTCGGCGATGAACTCGACGGCCTTTTCCAGCGTCAGCTCGATGGGCGGGGTGAGGTTGATGGCCTCATCCTTGCCGGAGGCACGCACGTTGGTGAGCTTTTTCTCGCGGATCGGGTTGACCACCAGGTCGTTGTCGCGGGTGTGGATGCCGATGATCATGCCCTCGTACAGCGCGTCGTTGGGCCTGACGAACATCCGGCCGCGATCCTGCAGCTTCCACAGCGCATAGGCCACGGCCGCGCCATCGTCCTGCGAGATCAGCACGCCCTGGCGGCGGCCCTCGATGTCGCCGGCCCACGGACCGTAGTCCTCGAACACGTGGCTCATGATGCCGGTGCCGCGCGTCAGGTTCAGGAACTCGTTCTGGAAGCCGATCAGGCCCCGCGCCGGCACACGGTACTCCAGCCGCACGCGACCCTTGCCGTCCGGTTCCATGTTCTGCAGCTCGCCCCGGCGGCGGCCCAGCAGTTCCATCACGGCGCCCTGGTGCTCTTCTTCCAGATCGGCCGTCAGCTGCTCGTAGGGTTCCTCGCGCTCGCCCTCGACGATGCGGATGCGCGGCTTGGGTCGCGACACGGCCAGTTCGTAGCCCTCGCGGCGCATGTTCTCGAGCAGAATGGTCAGGTGCAGCTGGCCACGACCGGACACCACGAAGGTGTCGGCATCTTCGGTGAACTCCACCCGCAGCGCCACGTTGGCCTGCAGTTCGCGCTCCAGGCGTTCGCGGATCTGGCGGCTGGTCACGTACTTGCCCTCGCGGCCGGCCAGCGGCGAGGTGTTGACCAGAAATTCCATGGTCAGCGTCGGCTCGTCGATGCGCAGCAGCGGCAGCGGGTCGGGGTTGCCCACCTTGCAGAGCGTGGAGCCGATGTCGATGTTCTCGATGCCGTTGATGGCCACGATGTCACCGGCCTCGGCAAAGGGCACCACCTCGCGTTCCAGCCCCCGGAAGCGCAGCACCTGGTTGACCTTCGCGGTAACGGGGGTTTTTTCGTCGCCATGCATCAGCAACACGGTCTCGCCGCCACGGACGGTGCCGCGGTTGATGCGGCCGATGCCGATCCGGCCCACGTAGCTGGAATAGTCCAGCGCCGAGATCTGGAACTGCAGCGGACCGTTCGGGTCGTCGGCACGGGCCGGCACGCGGTCGAGGATCGTCTCGAAGAGCGACGCCATCGACGGGTTTTCGGCGGCGGCGGCCGCTTCGGCCTCTTCCACTTCGTTCACGGCATAGCCGGCCAGCGCCGAGGCATACACCACCGGGAAGTCCAGCTGCTCCTCGGTAGCGCCCAGCCGGTCGAACAGGTCGAAGGTCTGGTCCACCACCCAGTGCGGGCGGGCACCGGGACGGTCGATCTTGTTCACCACCACGATGGGGCGCAGGCCCAGCGCCAGCGCCTTGCGAGTGACGAAGCGGGTCTGCGGCATGGGGCCGTCCATGGCGTCCACCAGCAGCAGCACGCCGTCCACCATCGACAGGGCCCGCTCCACCTCGCCACCGAAGTCGGCGTGTCCCGGGGTATCGACGATGTTGATCCGTGTGCCCTTGTACTCGACGGCACAGTTCTTGGCCAGAATGGTGATGCCGCGCTCGCGCTCCAGATCGTTGGAGTCCATCACGCGCTCGTTCACCTGCTGGTTGGCCCGGAAGGTACCGGACTGGCGCAGCAGCTGGTCCACCAGCGTGGTCTTGCCGTGGTCCACGTGCGCGATGATCGCGATGTTGCGGATCGGCTGGGTTGAAGTGGTTGTATCTGACACGCTCAGTCCTGCATCAAAAGTCAAGAAAGGGGCCCGGAAGAGGCCGGGTCCCGCAAGAAATCATCTGGGTATTGGCCGTCGATCATTCGAGTATCACCCGGACCGGCGCCAGCGTCACCGGGCTGCCCGGCTGTGCTGCCTGGCTGCCCGGCCGGGTCAGCAGGCCGTCCGGCTGTGTGGCCCGGGTGCCGGGCTGTGTGGCCTGACGTGCCAGCCCGGCCAGCCGGCCCGCGTGCAGGACGGCGATCTGGCTCATGCCGGCACGCATGCCGGACAGGGCCGCGGCCTGCTGCCCCGTCAGCCGCACCGCCTGCCCCTGCGCAAAGCGCCGGGCCTGGGCGTCATCCAGCACCACCTGCGGCCATCCGGCCACCAGCGTCAGCAGCCCCTGCAGATGCTGCGCCGCAGCGGCTGCGTCGCCGGCCAGCAGCGTATCGAGCGTCACCGCGTCCTGCACCCGGTACTGCCCCACCTGCGTGCGCCGCAGGCCGGACAGATGGGCGCCGCAGCCCAGTACCTCGCCCAGGTCCCGGGCAATCGAGCGGATGTAGGTTCCACTGCCACACGCGATGGCCAGCCGCGCCCGCTCACCGTCGAAATCCAGCACCTCGATGGCATCCACCCGCACCTGCCGGGCCGCCGCCTCGATGGGCCTGCCCTCGCGCGCATGGCGGTACATGGCCTTGCCGCCCACCTTCAGTGCCGAATACACCGGTGGCACCTGCGAGATCAGCCCGGTGAACTGCGGCAGTGTCGCCAGCAGCTGCGCACGGGTGGGGCGCAGCTCCGACTGCGCCAGCACCTCGCCTTCCACGTCATCGGTGGTGGTGCGGATGCCGAAGCGCACCTCGGCCTCGTACGCCTTGTCGTGCGTGAGCGCCGCCCCGGCCAGCTTGCAGGCCTCGCCGAACATCAGCGGCAGCACGCCGCTGGCCATCGGGTCGAGCGTACCGCCATGGCCGGCCTTGTCGGCCCCCAGCAGACGCCTGACCTTTTGCAGCGCCACGTTGGAAGACAACCCGACCGGTTTGTCCAGCAGCAGCAGTCCGTGTACCTTCAAGCGCAATCCGTCCCTGTGTGGTCAGGCATTGCGCCCGGCAGAGGGTGCGGCCCCTGCACCGGCATGGGCATCACTGTACCTGGCCGGCGCGTCTGCCCCTGGGCCCACGGCTGCTGCATCGTCCCGGGCCGTCTGGCCGTGTGCAGAGGCGCTCTCCGCACCCGGCCTGTCGGGATCGTCGGCCGCGCGGCGCGCATTGGCCTCGTCGATGAGCCTGCCCATCTCGATGCCCCGCCGGGTGGAGGCGTCATGCACGAAGTGCAGCTCGGGCGTGGTGTGGATGCGCACGCGCCGACCGATCAGCGAACGCAGGAAGCCCGACGCGGCACGCAGGCCACGCAGGGTTTCGGCCACCCGTTCGTCATCGTCGGGCAGCACCGAGAAATGCACGGTGGCATGAGCGTAGTCGGGCGTGAGGTCCACGCCGGTCACGGTCACCAGCCCCAGCCGCGGATCCTTCACCTCGGTGCGGATCAGTTCGGCAATTTCCTGGTGCAGGAGTTCGGTCACACGCAGCGCCCGGCCGGGCGTTGCTCCTGGTTTACGTTTCATAGCGGATAAAAACTGGAGAGCCCGCACACCACCCGGGTGTGGGGCTCTGCTGGTTCGGTGGCCCTGCAGTCTGGCCGGGCCAGCACAGCCCGGGCCACCCGGCACGAAGCAGCTGCGACCACGGCACCGAACCGGACCACGCGGCTGGGCTGGACAGGACGGGATCAGGAGGCCGAGGCCGGGTTCTGGGCGGCCGAGGCCAGCGTCCGGGCCACTTCCTTGACCTCGAACACTTCCAGCTGGTCGCCTTCCTGGATGTCGCTGTAGTTGTGCAGCGTGATACCGCACTCGAAGCCGGCCTTGACTTCCTTGGCGTCGTCCTTGAAGCGCTTGAGCGAGTCGATCCGGCCCGTCCAGATGACGGTGGAATCGCGCAGCAGCCGCACCTCGGCATCGCGACGCACCAGACCTTCGGTGACGTAGCAGCCCGCCACGGTACCGACCTTGGTGACGCGGAAGACCTGGCGGATCTCGACCATGCCCAGCATGGTTTCGCGCTTCTCGGGCGAGAGCATGCCTTCCATGGCGGCCTTCACGTCATCCACCGCATCATAGATGATGTTGTAGTAACGGATGTCCACGCCATTGGACTCGGCCATGCGCCGTGCCGGCTGGTCGGCCCGCACGTTGAAGCCGATGACCACGGCCTTGGAGGCAATGGCCAGGTTGATGTCGCTCTCGGTGATGCCACCGACCTGGGCGTGCACGATCTGCACCTTGATCTCGGCATTGCCCAGCTTGAGCAGCGCGTGCGCCAGCGCTTCCTGCGAGCCCTGCACGTCGGCCTTGATGATCAGCGGCAGGGTCTGCACCTCGCCCTCGCCGATCTGGTCGAACATGTTCTCGAGCTTGGCGGCCTGCTGGCGGGCGAGCTTCACGTCGCGGAACTTGCCCTGACGGAACAGCGCGATCTCGCGGGCCTTGCGTTCGTCGGCCAGCATCAGCAGCTCTTCACCAGCCTGCGGCACGTCGTTCAGACCCTGGATTTCCACCGGGATCGACGGCGTGGCGGCCGTGGCGTTCTTGCCGGACTCGTCCATCATGGCGCGCACACGGCCCCAGGTGGAGCCCACCAGCACCGTGTCACCCCGTGACAGCGTACCCGACTGCACCAGCACGGTGGCCACCGGGCCACGCCCCTTGTCCAGGCGTGCCTCGATCACCAGACCACGGGCGGGTGCCTTGACCGGCGCCTTCAGCTCCAGGATTTCGGCCTGCAGCAGCACGTTCTCGAGCAGGTCGTCGATGCCCTCGCCGGACTTGGCCGACACACCCACGAAGGGCACATCGCCACCGTACTCTTCCGGCACCACGCTCTGCGCCACCAGCTCCTGGCGGACACGGTCGGGGTTGGCCTCGGGCTTGTCGATCTTGGTGATGGCCACCACGATCGGCACCTCGGCGGCGCGGGCGTGCGAGATGGCCTCGATGGTCTGCGGCATCACGCCGTCGTCGGCCGCCACCACCAGGATCACGATGTCGGTGGCCTTCGCCCCGCGAGCCCGCATGGCCGTGAAGGCCGCGTGACCCGGGGTGTCGAGGAAGGTCACCACGCCGCGCGGGGTTTCCACGTGGTAGGCGCCGATGTGCTGGGTAATGCCACCGGCCTCGCCCGACGCCACCTTGGTACGGCGGATGTAGTCGAGCAGCGAGGTCTTGCCGTGGTCGACGTGGCCCATCACGGTCACCACCGGCGGACGCGTCAGCTCGGGACCGACATCGCCGGCCGCCACTTCGTCGAGCAGCGCCTCCGGATCGTCCAGCTTGGCGGCAATGGCCGTGTGGCCCATTTCCTCGACCAGGATCATGGCCGTCTCCTGGTCCAGCACCTGGTTGATGGTCACCATCTGGCCCAGCTTCATCAGCTGCTTGATCACCTCGGTGGCCTTCACCGCCATCTTGTGGGCCAGATCGGCCACGGTGATGGTTTCCGGCACATGCACCTCGCGCACGATGGGTGTCTCGGGCTGCTGGTGCGAGGGCGCAAAGCCGCCCCGGCCACGGTCGTTGCCACGGCGCGGGCCACGGGTACGCCAGCCGGTACCGGTACCCGACCCGGCATTGCCGTCGTTGCGACCGCCCTTGGCCGGACGGCGCTTGCGGGAGGCGTCATCCTGCCACGAGGACGACAGCTTCTCGGACTTCACATGCTTGTTGCGGCCACCGCCGCCACCGGCGTTCTCGGCCGGCGCCGGCGCGTTGGCAGCCTGACCGGCCGGGCGGTGCAGCGTACCGCCGCGACGGTTCCTGTCGCCTGCGGCTGCAGCCGGCTGGGCCGCCGGCGGTGCGGGCGGCGGAGGCGGCGGGGGTGGACGGCGGGCCTTGTCGAGCAGCCGGTTGATGGCAGCCACCTCGGCCTCGGCGCGACGGCGGGCCTCGGCCGAGGCTGCCGCCTCTTCCTTGGCCTTGCGTGCCGCCTCGGCAGCCTCTTCGGCAGCCTTGCGGGCGGCTTCCTGCTGGGCAGCGCGCTGGGCGGCCTCGGCCTGGGCTTTCTCCTCGGCGGCCTTGCGCTCCTGGTCGCGGGCAGCCTGGGCCGCGGCGGCGGAGGCACCGGCCTCCTCGCGCATCTTGCGCTGCATGGCACGGGCGGCCTCGGCCTCGCGCTGGGCATCGGCCTGCATCTTCGCCAGACGCTCCTGCTCGGCCTGGGCGGCCTGCTCGCGACGCGTGGCCTCGGCCACCGCCTCGTTCTCGCGCTGGCGGTCGCGTTCCAGACGCGCCTGCTTCTCGCGCAGCTCGCGGGCCTGACGCTCCATCAGTTCCTTCTGGCGACGGGCTTCGGCTTCCCGCAGCCGGCGCTGTTCCTCGTCGATCACCGAATTGGACGACTGCACCACGGGCGGCGGGGGCGGCGGCGGTGCCACCGGTTCGATGACGGGCGCGGCCGGTGCAGCCGATGCCGGCGTACCGGCGGCAGCCGGCGCCGAGCCGTCACGCTTGACGAACGTACGCTTGCGACGAACCTCCACCTGGATGGTGCGTGCCTTGCCGGTGGCATCGGCCTGCTTGATCTCCGAGGTCTGCTTGCGCACCACGGTGATCTTCTGGCGCCGTGGGCCGTCGCCACCGCCACCATGCGATGCCCGCAGGGCCGACAGCAACCGCTCCTTGTCCGCTTCCGACAGCGGATCGGCAGGGTTTTTCTTGTCGACACCCGCTGCGCGCAACTGCTCCAGCAGCACCTCTGCTGGTACCTTCAATTCCGCCGCAAATGTCTCAACGTTCGTACTGGCCATGTGTCCTTCCGCTACTACCGATTCTGTATGTGCGTCACCTGTGATTCATCCCCCCTTCGACGCGGGAGTGGGGACAGCACCGCTGCGGCGCACGCTCATTCTTCGACGAACCAGTGCTCGCGCGCCTTCATGATCAGCGCACGGGCCCGTTCCTCGTCGAGGTCGGTGATTTCGATCAGTTCATCGACCGCCAGCTCGGCCAGGTCGTCACGGGTCCGGACATTGGCTTCGGCCAGCTTCACGGCCAGCTCGCGGTCCATGCCCTCCAGCGACAGCAGGTCGTCGGCGGTTTCGTTCAGTTTCTCTTCGGTGGCGATTGCCTGGGTCAGCAGTGCGTTGCGTGCACGCTCGCGCAGCTCGTTGACCGTGTCGCCGTCGAAGGCCTCGATCTCGAGCATTTCCTCGAGCGGCACGTAGGCAATCTCTTCCAGGCCGGTGAAGCCCTCGTCGATCAGGATGTCGGCCACCTCGGCATCCACATCCAGACGTTCCATGAAGACGGCGCGGATCGCAGCCCGTTCGTCTTCCTGTTTCTTCTCGCTCTCTTCGGCCGACATCAGGTTGATCTGCCAGCCGGTCAGCTCGGAGGCCAGCCGCACGTTGCGGCCACCGGTGCCGATGGCCAGCGCGAGGTTGTCCTCGTCGACCACCACGTCCATCACGTGACGCTCCTCGTCCACCAGGATGGAGGTGACGTTGGCCGGGGCCAGCGCGCCGATGACGAACTGCGCCGGGTCTTCGGACCACAGCACGATGTCCACCCGCTCGCCGGCCAGCTCCTGCGTCACCGCCTGCACGCGCGAACCCCGCACGCCCACGCAGGTGCCGATGGGATCGACCCGGCTGTCGGAGGTGTGCACGGCGATCTTGGCGCGCACGCCCGGATCACGCGCCGCAGCACGGATCTGCAGCAGCCCCTGCTCGATCTCGGGCACTTCGAGTTCGAACAGCTTCATGATGAACTCGGGCGCCGTGCGCGACAGGAACAGCTGCGGCCCGCGGCCCTCGCGGTTGATGCGCGAGACCCAGGCACGGACACGGTCGCCGTTGCGCAGGTTTTCCTTGGGGATCATCTGGTCGCGCGGCAGCCGGGCCTCGATGCGGCCCGACTCGATGATGGCGCCCTCGCGGTCCACCCGCTTGATGGTGCCCGACAGCAGCGAATCGCCCCGCGCCAGGAAGTCGTTGATGATCTGTTCGCGCTCGGCGTCACGGATCTTCTGCAGGATGACCTGCTTGGCGGCCTGCGCCCCGATGCGGCCGAACTCGATCTCTTCCAGTTCTTCCTCGATGAAGTCCTCGAGCTGGATGTCGGGATTCTGCTTGCGGGCCTCGGTGAGGATGATCTGCAGATCGTGGTCGTCCAGCTCGCCATCGGGCACGACCTGCCAGCGGCGAAAGCCCCGGTAGGTGCCATCGTCGCGGCTGATGGCCACGCGGATGTCCACCTCGTCCTTGTAACGCTTTTTCATTGCCGACGCGAGCGCACTCTCCAGTGCGGCAAACACGACGTCGCGCGGAACATTCTTCTCGCGCGCCAGTGCATCGACCATCAGCAACAATTCACGTCCCTGCATAACGACTCCTCAGAAAACCGGCTTCGGAACCAACCGGGCCCGATCGACCTGCTCAAATCCAAACCGCAGCCAATGTCCATCGGCTGCCTGCAATACTGCCTCGACCGGATCGGCCGGCTCCGGGCGCGCCTTCGGCGGCCTGCGCCCCGGTACCCCCCGGTTGCGCCCCGGACGGGTGGCAACCACAAGTTTCTCGCGCCACAGCAGCATCCAGTCGGTGGCCGCGGGTACCGCACCAGCGGCCTGCACCACGACGGGCGGCGGCGCATCGGGCCCCAGCAGCTGGGTGGCACGGGCCAGCGCGTCCGTGGCCGGCAGCAGCACGCCCTCGAAGGTACGGCGCCCATCCTGCGGCAGGCGCAGCCAGAGCTTGACCTCCTCGCCGGCAAAACGGGCGAAATCCTCCGGACGGCGCAGCCGCCGGTCCAGACCCGGCGAGGAGATCTCCAGCCGGTCGTAATCGACGTCTTCCACCAGGAACTGGTGCGAGAGCTGGTCGCTCACCCGCTCGCAGTCGTCCAGCGTGATGGGAGAGACGTGGTCTGCATGCTCGATGGTGATGCGCAGCAGGCCGCCTGCGGCAAACTCCACATCCACCACTTCATAGCCCATGGCCGTCACCACCGGATCGACCATGGTCTCGATACTGCTCACTGTTGCCGGAACGTTTCCAACCACCTTGTTGCCCTGTCTGCGTGCAGCGCACGCCCTGTACTGCTGACTGCCGTGACCCGTACCCCGACGCCCTCGCCGGATGCACCCCGTGCGCCGGCCGGCAGGACGCCCACCAGCCGGTTGGTCGACCAGCCAGCGAAAATGCCCGAAGCGGCGCAAAGCGGCCAGACGGGTAACGCCCGCCACCCGGCCGCTGCCGGCTGGCCTTTCCGCCAGGCGGGAGGCCCCGCCACGCGGGTAAAAAAAAATGGGCTGGCCAGCCCATTCCATACCATGTGCAGCCCGAACGCCGCGAAGCCACCGCGCCGCCAGCTCTTCGTACTGCACCTCACGGGCCACTGGCGGCCCGTGAAGACACCCTGCCCCGATACCCGGCCAGCGGCCACGATACCCAAGGTAACCGGGCAGCTGCCTGCCCGGCCAGGATGCCCGGGCACCTGAATGCCCGGCAGGAGCCCCACACCACGGCAGAAAGCTCCAAAGACGGCCGATTATAGCCGACGAACGGTGAGAACTCAATACATGAGCGGTACCGGGCGGGGATGGCCACGGCCGTGCGCCGCCAGGCGGAGTAACGCCGGCAACGGCCCTCAGCGCGCCTTGAAGTTCTTGCGGCGCGGCCGGGCTGCACCGCCGCCCAGACCGGCACCACCACCGCGCTTGCCACGCGGCTGGCGCTGGTCGGGCTGGCGCTGTCCACCCCAGCCGCTGCCGGCGTTGGGGTCGAACGGCTGGCCCAGCCGGGCCGCAAAGCCCGGGGTGCCGCCCCAGCGCTGCTGGCGCTCGTCCCGCTTCATCGAACGGGTGATGCCCTCGAGGTGGGCGGAGTCGGACGTGGGCTGCCAGTTGTCATCGTCGTAGTTCACCCGCCGCGCCGTCTGGGCCGGGCGGGCACGCACGCGCGGCGCCACATTGCCATTGCGTTCCTTCACCCGGCGCGGGCGACTGCGGTCGGGCAGCACCGTCTCACGAGCGATCTTCGACCAGTCGGTATCACCACTGTAGGACACCGCCTGCGGCAGATAGCGGGTTTCGGTCCAGCCCCGGCGCTCGCTCACCGTCAGCGTCTTCTTCTCGGCCGTGGCCTCCAGCGTCTTCACCGACACCAGGCTGGGCGCCTCGGCATGCGCGCCTCCCTGCTGCCGCGTACGCTGACGTTTGGCCGGCGTGCGCTTGCCCCGGTTCTGGCGTCCGGTGCCCTCATCGGCCCCCGCCATGGCGTCTGCCTGCCGGCGACCACCGCGCCGGCCGCGGCCCTGCTGCACCGCCTGCCCCTGGGCAGCGGTCTGGCCGTCCCCGGCCGGGCGATTGCGGCGCCCACCCCGGGTACGCCGCTCCTGTCCGGGCTGGCCGGCATGCTGACCGGATGTGGAGGTCCCATCGCCCGCACGCAGCGCGGTGCCGGCCCCCTGTCGTGGCCCGGCCTCGCGGGCCGGATCCTGCACGGCGGCTTCCTGCCCCTGGGTACGGTTGCGCCCGCGCAGCAGGCGGCGCCGTGCCGGATGACGGCTGCCCACCGGCGCCCCCCCCGCAGACTGCCCGCCCTCCTGGCGATAGGCACCTGCACCGGTCTGCATCATGCCCAGACCGGCATCGAACCCCGGTGCCCCGGCCCCCGCAGCCTGGGCCTGGCTGCCCTGGGCCTGACCGCGCCGGCCACGGCCCGGACGGCCCGGCGCACCCGGCTGCGCACCCTGTTGTCCCTGGGTACGGTCCCAGCGGCCACCGGCACGCCCCGGCGCAGCGCCCTGTCCCGCCGGACGCCGCTGGCCGGCCTCGCCCTGCACGGGCGTCTGGCCCGCGCTGCGGCGGTCGGCTTCGTTCCGGCGCCCCCGGCCCCGGCCGGTCGCAGTGCCCTGGCCACGTGCCGGACGAGTGGCAGTGCCCGCCGGTCCGCCTGCGGCGGCCCCTTCGCGAACCACCTCGGCCGTATGCTTGCGGATCTGCTGCTGCAGCTGCCGCACCTCGGCATCGGCCAGTGCCTGCAGCCTGCCGCGCCTGAGTCGCGGCGGCAGCGCAATCGGGCCGAAGCGGATCCGCACCAGCCGCGACACGGTCAGCCCGACCGCATCGAACAGCCGGCGCACCTCGCGGTTGCGACCTTCCAGGATCACCACCCGGTACCAGTGGTTGGCCCCATCGTCGTCACCACCGATGTCCTCGATGGACTGCAGCGTGGCCGGCCCGTCTTCCAGCATCACGCCGGACAGCAGCTGCGCACGGATGGCATCGTCCACCCGGCCCAGCACCCGGACCGCATATTCGCGTTCCCAGCCATAACGCGGGTGCATCAGCCGGTTGGCCAGATCCCCGGACGTGGTGAAGATCAGCAGCCCCTCACTGTTGAGGTCCAGCCGGCCCACGGCAATCCAGCGCGCGCCGCGCAGCCGCGGCAGACGGTCGAACACCTTCGGCCGCGACCCCGGATCGTCACGCGTGACCAGCTCGCCTGTGGGCTTGTGATAGAGCAGCACCTGCGGCTGCTGCGAGGCCGCAGCGGCCCGCTTGCGTGCCAGCGGCTTGCCGTTGACGCGGATCACGTCCTCCGGCCCCACCCGCTGGCCGACATGGGCCGGCAGGCCATTGACCGACACCCGGCCGGCAATGATCAGATCTTCCATGTCGCGGCGCGAGCCGATGCCCGCATCCGCCAGAATCTTGTGCAGTTTCTCGGCCCCCGGCGGCGGCGCACGATGTCCGCCCTTCAGGCCGATGGGCGCCTGCCGGGCGAAGAACGGCACGGGGTCCGCGTCGGCCGGACCGTCGTCGTCATCCTCATCCTCGTCGTCCCAGTCGTCATCCCGTGCCTCCAGGGGATCGATGCGATTGAAGGGATCGTCCTCGTCTTCGTCGTCGTAGTCGTCCCGGTCGCCGGCGCCGGCGGACGCATCACCACCGTCCAGATCCAGTGCGATCTGTTCGCCCGGCCAGCCGCCGGCCGCAGCCCCGCCCATCCGTCCGGTTTCGCGACCGGGTGCATCATCGGCCACACCCGCAACGATGCCATGCCGGGGCGCATCATCCTTGCCCGCCTCATGGGCCGGATGTGTCGCATGTGCCGCGTCCGTTGTCGCCGTCGCTTTCGCTGCATCCGTCGCGTCCGCTGCCTGCGCTGCATCCGCTCCGTCCGCTGCCTGCGTCACATCCATCGCATCCGTCGCAGCAGCGCCGCCCGCAACCTGCGCCAGCACGTCGGTTTCTGCCAGCGGGGTCACGGCCGGATCCCGGTCCACGGCAGCTGCCGGGGCCGCTTCGGCGCCAGCCTCCGGCCCGGACGCCGCCTTGCGCGCCGCAGTACGCCGCGTACGGGTACCGGCAGCGGCCGTCCTGCGCGGTTTGCGGGCCGGCGCAGCACCGTCGGCCGCTTCCGGCGTGGCGGCGCCC
This sequence comes from Lautropia dentalis, assembly GCF_003892345.1. Classification (GTDB taxonomy): domain Bacteria; phylum Pseudomonadota; class Gammaproteobacteria; order Burkholderiales; family Burkholderiaceae_E; genus Lautropia; species Lautropia dentalis. Next base: position 726,703 of record NZ_RRUE01000001.1, on the reverse strand, counting down.
TCCGGGCCGGCAGCCCCTGCAGCCTCTGCAACGGCATCGGCCGGCGTACCGGCATCGACCTGCACGCCGGCATCAGCCTCCGTGCCGACCCCCTCCTGAACCGCGGCCGGGGCCGTGCCACCGTCCGCCGCCTGCGTCCCGGCGGCCTCAGCCGGTTCACTGGCTGCAGCAGGCGCCGCATCGGCCGCCCGGCGACGGGTCCGCGTCGTGCGACGGGCCGGTTTGGCCGGCGTTTCGGCCACGGCTTCCCCGCTGCCGGCAGCCGTATCCGGCGCAGCCGTGCCTGCGGCAATGCCGGCCGGTGCCTCCCCTTCCGCCGCCTGACCGGAGGTCACCTCCGCGGCATCGGTATCCACCGTCGCCACGGGGGCCTGCCCGCGGGAACGGGATACCCGGCGACGCGGCGCGGCCGGTGCCTCTTCCGTGGCAGGAGTCCCGGCTGCCGCCTCTGTGGTCGCATCGGCAGCCACCGCACGGCTGCGGCGGGTTGGCGTGCGGCGGCGCCTGGCCGGTGGTGTCTCATCGGTCCCCGAACCCGCGGGGCTGGCGACGCCTTCTTGTCCCGCAGCAGCGGCGGCCGGCGTCAAATCCTGTTCGTTCTGGTCGTTATTCATGCGATGGTCACATCACAGCGTGTTGTCTGCGGACGTTGCCGCAGGTTGTATGTCGTGGGCATCGGCCGGTGCACCTGCCGCAACCGCATCCTCACCGTCAGCGCCCTTTTCCGGCACGGCTTCACCAGCCGGTGCAGCATCTCCACCGGAAGCGGCTTCCGCCTCCGGGGCGCTGGCTCCATCCGAAGCAGCCTCCACAGCTGGCGCGCCGGCACCATCCGGAGCACTTTCCACTTCCGGCACACCAGCATCATCCGGAGCACCGGCGTCATCCGAAGTGCCTTCCATGGCCGGCGCATCCGCTCCGTTCGAAGCGGCCTCTCCCTCCGGTGCACCCGCACCATCCAGGGCGCCTTCCACGGCCGGCGTACCAGCCCCATCCGCCACCCCCACACCGGCCGCCATGGCCGGCACATCGGCACCGGTCTGCAGCGCCAGGGCCTGCAGCACGTCGGCGGGCAGCGCCTCGTCGTCCAGCGCCGGCAGTTCGCTCAGCGCCTTCAGGTTCAGATCGTCCAGAAACTGGCGGGTGGTGCCGAACAGCGCAGGCCGCCCGGGCACTTCCTTCACCCCGATCTGGTCGATCCAGCCCCGGTCTTCCAGTGTTTTGATGATGTGGGATGACACCGTCACCCCACGAATCTCTTCGATGTCGCCCCGGGTCACCGGCTGCCGGTAGGCGATGATCGCCAGCGTCTCCAGCACGGCCCGCGAATAGCGCGGCGGCTTCTCGGGATTGAGCCGCGTCACGAAGCGCGCAATGTCGGGCGCACTCTGGAAACGCCAGCCCGTGGCCAGCGCCACCAGATTCAGCGAACGCCCCTGCCAGTCCGTGCGCAGCCCGTCCAGCAGATCGCGCACCGTGTCAGCGCCGATCTCGGCATCCCCGGCAAACAGCTGGCGCAGGTCGGACACCGACAGCGGCTTGGTGGCGCACAGCAGTGCCCCCTCGATGACTCGTTTGACCTCAGCGGTATTCATCTACCTGATAGATCGTGGTATGAACTCATTCGTCCCCGCGCTGGCCCCGGCCGTGTGCCGACAGGATGCCGTGCACAGGCAAGGCTGACCGCCTTGCCAGACAGGGCAACGCCGGCACGCAGATGGCACACGGCCCCGTGACCACGAACGGCCACGGCAGGACGACACGACGGAACACAAACCCGCCCGCGCCGAACGGCGCACAGGCAGAACCGACCGCACAGGAGAAGCAGCCCCCAACCCTGGTCAGAACCCCGCGCGGCACACAGCACGCACCAGCCACACACGGCACACGGAAGCAGCCAGGCGACCGGCTGCAGACCACCGGGGTGCGGAAACGGAATCAGTACAGGGGCCACCGGGGAAGCACCCACGGGGGTGCACCAAACCAGACTTCCCGAAGGGAAAACGGACCATCTGGCCCGTACAGGAACCGCCGGAGCGCGGCAGCAGCGCCGGGAAGAACCGATATACCCCCGCATGACACCCTGCCGCCATGTCAGACCCATCGACAGCCCGATGGCGGTTCATGGCCGATTGAATTGCAGCATTCTACCCCAACTGTGCATCCGGCCGCATGAACAGGCAGTATCCATGCACCGACCTGGCTCAAAAACTGTAGCCGATCTGCAGCGATCCGAACGACGGCACATGCCGCTGGCCACGAAACTCGCGCGAGCGCACCACCCACATGAACTGCACGCCCCAGCGTCCCTGCCGCACGGTGAAGCCCGCCCCCGCATCGGCTACCACCGGCTTGCGCTTCACGTGGTGGCTGTCGTGCCAGGCGTTGCCATCCAGCGTCAGATCCCAGGCCACGGCACGCACGCCGCCCTGCACGAACAGGTTCCACTGCGTCGTGTCGCTGCGATGCCAGCTCACCTCGCCCGGTTCGTTCGAGCCCGGACGCAGCGGTGCCGAGCCGCCATCATCCTGCAGGTGATTGCCGAAGCGCCATTCCAGCCCGCCAAAGGCACTGCTCTGCAGGTTGCCCAGCCGCATGCCCCAGTGCCCCAGCACATCGGTGCGCCCGCTGGCCGGCTGCCAGCGCCGTACCCGGTACTGGGCCCATTCCAGCAGCGGTTCGTCGTGCAGCTGGTGGGCCCAGCCCCGGAAGCGCGGCGCATCGATCACCCGGTGCACGGCATTCTGCAGTTTCTCGCCCCGCACCGACGGTCCCACCCAGCCCAGCCGCAGCTCGTTGCGCACCCACTGACCTTCCTGCAGCCGCACCCCGGCCAGACTGGCCATCAGCGTGGCCGCATAGGGCCGGTCGGATGGAATCAGCCAGGTGGCCCGGCTGTTCTCGGGCGTGTAGATGGCCTGGTCCAGGCGGAAACTCACGTACTCGGACGGCACGCGCCCGCCCCCCAGCCAGCGCCACAGCGGACACAGCAGCCCCGGCTCGCCATCCTGCCCCCAGCCATCGTGGGCCGAGGTGCGCGCGGCCACCTCCAGCATCACGCCGCTGCTGTAGCCATAATCCTTGTCCTTGCCCGTGGCCAGGTCATTGTCGATCTTCAGGCGGGTCTGCATGGCGGCCGCAGGCCGGCATCCCCAGCTGCGTCCTTCAGGCGCCGGCACCCGTGCCCCGTCTGCCCGCGGTCCGGGCTGCCAGAAGAGCGGCGGCGCCCCGCGCCAGGGCCGCGTGCGCGACGGTGGTGCCCCGGCATCATCGTGATGTCCCGTTCCGCCCGGGCGCCGGTCGTCCCCAACATGCGATGCACCACCGTGATGTGCCGCAGGCCGCTGCCGCGCGGTGCCAAGGCCACCACCGTACGTCCCCGGGCCTTCACCGGTCCATCCACCACGCAGGCCGCCCGGGGGTACGTCATCGCCCTCATCGCCGGGCGCTGCTTCACCGGAAAATGGATCTCCAAACGGGTCCGTCCCCGGTTCGGCCAGATCCGGATCGTGCCAGAAACCGGCGGCCTGCACGCTCACCGGCGCCAGCAGGGGCACGCCCGCCAGAACGAGGAGCCCCAGCCCCACCAGAACGGGCAGCCGTTTCGGCCGCCCCGTCCGCCCTGTCTCACACCGGCTGTTCCCGTCCGCCTGCCTGTTCCATCGACTGGACACCATCACTCCCCTGTTCCCGCCTGCCCGCTCCAGCGTATCGCACTGTACCGAGGCCGGCACGCATGTCCCTGCCACTGGGTTGCTGATAGAGCCGCAGACCAAACACCGGCATGATGGCGATGAGGTGGTCGAAGATGTCGGACTGGATGCCCTCGTACACCGCCCAGGTGGTGGTGTTGGTGAAGCAGTACAGCTCCAGCGGCACCCCCTCCGGCGTCGGCTCCATCAGGCGCACCATCAGCGACATGTTCTGATGGACACCCGGATGAGCCCGCAAGTATGCAAGCACATAGGCCCGGAACGTACCAATATTGGTCAGGCGTCGCTGATTTGCCAACTGTTCGCACCGCTTCGGCCCCAGACGCTCGCGCCGCTCCTCGTTGCGCACCGTCAGCTCGTCCATCTTGCGGTTCAGATAATCTTCCAGCAGCTCGATCTCGGCCAGCTTCTTCAGCTCGCTGGCCTCCATGAAGCGCACCGTCGTCATGTCCAGCCGCAGCGTGCGCTTGATGCGCCGTCCGCCGGCATCGTGCATCCCGCGGAAATTGCGGAAACTCTCCGCCATCAGCCGCCAGGTCGGGATCATCGTGATCGTCTTGTCGAAGTTCTGCACCTTCACCGTGTGCAGCGCAATGTCGATCACATCCCCATCGGCCCCCACCTGCGGCATCTCGATCCAGTCGCCCACCCGCAGCGTGTCCGACGAGGTCAGCTGCAGGCCGGCAATGAAGCTGAGCAGCGTGTCCTTGAAGAGCAGCAGGATCACCGCCGAGGCCGCACCCAGACCGGAGAGCAGGATCAGCGGCTGCTGGTCGGTCAGGGCGGCGATCATCCACACCAGCCCCAGCACGTACATCAGGATCTTCAGCAGCTGCACCGAGCTTTTCAGCGAGCGGCCCGGCTTGCCCTGGCGCTGTCGCGTCGTCAGATAGGCCGAGAGCAGCGCATCGACCACCCGCACCCCGCGGAAGATCGACACGATGGTCGCCCCCTTGTAGGCCAGCATGGCCAGCGTGGGATGCAGCCCCGGCACCAGCCCGATCCCAGACTGGAACACCAGCACCGGCAGCATCTGCGCCGTGCGGGCCAGCAGATTGGTGTCCATCAGCAGGCCATGACGCGTGTTGTCGGTGAAGCGCCGGTGAATGAAGGCGATCACCTTGCGTGTCACATAGCCGGACAGCACCTTGACCAGCAGGGTCACCAGCCCCAGCACCGCCAGGCCAAGCAGCCCTTCCAGCCAGATGTACTGGCCCAGGAGTTCGTTCAGTTGAGTCTGCAGGATGTCCATGGGGGGTCTGCACTTGCACCGGAAGGCACTGGGACGGCACCGGAAGCCATGCCGTGCGGCCGTCTGGCCCTGCGCCGGCACCGTTCCCTCACGCCGTTCGCCCCGGCAAACGGCGATGGCGCCTGCGTGACGCCTTCCCGGCGGGACCAGGAGCGCCTCCGCCGATACGGAGGTTTCCAAAGGGGCGATGGTGCCATCAGCCCGCCAGGCGCATCAAATGGCCCCGGAACACCACAGGGGCATCCCCGACCGGAGGCAGGCCGCTGTCGCAGCCTCACGACACCCACGCCCCGGTTGCACGATGCCCCATCCATCCCGGTTGCTGCACCACATCCCGCCCCGGGACGTCATGACACGCCGCCCCGATGTGCCGATGTGCCGAAAGACTCACGGCCCCCCGTTTCCGCGCTCCCGGCTGCCTCCTTCATGACCCGGACCGCCCCTCCGCAGGAACGGCAGGCCGGGGCCACCAGCGGGGCAATGCCAGCAGCAGGGCAGCGGCAACAGGGCCAAAAGCCATGGACGAAAAAAAGCCCCTGAGTGTCTTGATAGCTCAGGGGCGTGGAATGTCGATGGTTGCGGGGGGAGGATTTGAACCTCCGACCTTCGGGTTATGAGCCCGACGAGCTGCCAGACTGCTCCACCCCGCGAAAAGAATTATGCACAAACGCCACGGTGAATGCAACCCCCCACCCAAAAAAAGGCCCCACACCCCCACAGCGCCGACTTGCCCGCCGGCGCCCCCGGGCGCAAAATTTCCAGTCATGAAATACTGCACAAACTGCGGCAGCCCCACCGAGACCCGGATCCCCGACGGTGACAACCGGCCGAGGCAGGTCTGCACGCGCTGCCACACCGTTCACTACGTCAACCCGCGCATCGTCACCGGGGCGGTCTGTGTCTGGGAAGACCGCATCCTGCTCTGCCGGCGTGCCATCGAGCCCCGCCATGGCAAATGGACCCTGCCGGCCGGCTTCATGGAAACCGGCGAGACCATCGCCGAGGGCGCCCTGCGCGAAACCGGCGAGGAGGCCGGTGCACGCACCGACGGCAACGCCGAGCTGTTTGCCGTCATCGACGTGCCGCACGCCGAACAGGTGCATGTGTTCTACCGCGCGCAGCTGGCCACCCCCGAGCTGGCCCCCGGCGAGGAAAGCCTGGATGCCCGCCTCTTTGCCGAGGCCGACATTCCCTGGGACCAGATCGCCTTCAGCACCGTCGAAGCCACGCTGCGCTGGTTCCTGGCCGACCGCCGGGCCGGACGCTTCATCATGCATACCGGCCGGATCACCCCCCCGGCCACACGCACCACTGGTCCCTCACCGGCGCCTGCCACCCACTATGCGGGCGATCTGGCCGATGAGGGCGGGCAGCCGGCCGCCTCTGCGGCAAGGCCGGGCTGAAAGGCACACGACAGGCCCCGTTACCATGTTCGTGTCCTGGACAACCGGGGCTTTGGCCAGCCAGACCCGGTGATTGCTGTCCCCAGTCATCCATGATCCGGGAGATGATGTCACTCCCCCGGAGCCCCTGTCCGGTGCCCCGGCCGTTTCACCCCTTCCGGTGTGCTTCCGGCTGTTCGAACACCGTCACCGGCGGCAGCGAGCCCCGGAAGCGCTCCACTTCCGCCACCCCGGTCTGGCCGCAATTGCCCTGCCCCAGCTTCGACGTGGCCACCCCGGTGGTCAGCACGTTCACGTCGCCCCAGGCGCACAGCGTACCGTCCTGGCGCGGATTCACCGGGTCGTACCAGCCGCCCTCGTTGATGCGGATGGCCCCGGGCATGATCTCGTCGGTAATCTTCAGTCCGGCCAGGATCTGCCCGCGCTGGTTGAACACCCGCACCACCTCGCCATCCTTCAGGCCACGGGCCGCCGCATCCTTCGGATTCATCCAGCAGGGTTCACGGCCGGCCACCTCGTAGGTCCTGCGGTTGACCGTACCGCACAGCTGCGAATGCAGCCGCATCTGCGGGTGGTTCGACACGATGTGCAGCGGATACTTCGTGTCCGGCCCGCCCACGCGCTCGATGGGCTCCAGCCAGGTGGCATGCGGCGGGCAGTCGTCGTAGCCGTACTTCTCGATGGTGCGCGAATACAGCTCGAACTTGCCGGAGGCCGTGCCCAGCGCGTTCAGCAGCGGATCGGCCCGAAAATCGGCATGGCGCACGAATTCCTTCGACGTCGGCGGAATCGGGAAGGACAGGGGCCGGTTGCTGGCCCAGAACGCGTCGAACACCGGCATCTCCATGCCCTTGGCGCGTGATTCGATCTTGGCCGCCTCGTAGAGGTTGCGGATCCACTCCATCTCGGTCAGACGGCGGGTGAACGGATCGCCCTTGCCCAGTCGCCGTGCAATGTCCGCAAAGATGTCGAAGTCGTTGCGTGCCTCGAACAGCGGCTCGACGATCTTCTTCATCGCCACGATGTGGCTCTGCGCATAATCGCCCATCTGCTCGATGTCGTTGCGCTCGTAGGACGTGGTGGCCGGCAGCACGATGTCGGCATGGCGGGCCGTGGCCGTCCACTGGAAATCATGCACGATGAAGGTATCGAGCCGGCGCCACGCCTGCACCATCTGGTTGCGGTCCTGCTGGTGTGCAAACGGATTGCCGCCCACCCAGTAGGCCAGCTTGATCAGCGGCAGCTTGATCTCGTGACCATTGAACGACATCACCTTGCCCGGGTTCAGCAGCGTTTCCACCAGTCGCGACACCGGAATGGACACCGCCCCGCTCTGGGCCAGCCAGGCCGCCCCCTCGCCCCCCTGCCCGGACGCATCGTCGATGGCCTTCAGGATCGGCGTGTTCGCCGTGGGCGCCCCGCCCGAGGCATAGTGATAGCTCAGGCCATAGCCGCCCCCCGGCAGGCCGATCTGGCCCAGCATCGCCGCCAGCGTGATCAGCATCCAGTGCGACTGCTCGCCGTGGTGCTGGCGCTGCGTGGAATAGCCCAGCGCCAGCATGGTGCGGTGTTTCGCAAAGCGGCGGGCCAGCGAGCGGATGGTGTCGGCCGGTACCCCGCTGATGCCCTCGGCCCAGGCCGGCGTCTTGGGCTGGCCATCGCTCTTGCCCAGCAGGTAGGGCAGGAAGCGGTCGAAGCCCACCGTGTACTTTTCGAGGAATTTCCGGTCGTACAGCTTCTCGTCCACCAGCACCCAGGCAATGCCCAGCATCAGCGCCACATCGGTCTGCGGACGTGGCGCAATCCATTCGCCGTTCAGGGCCTGGCAGGTTTCGGTGCGGATCGGGTCGATGCAGATCACCTTCGTGCCGGCCTTCTTCATGGCCTCCACGCCCGGCCAGGCACCATGGTCGGCCACCTGCCGGGAAATCTGCGAAGTATTGAGCGGATTGCAGCCCCAGAACACCATCAGCTCGCAGTGTTCGGCCAGGTTGTTCCAGGTGGTGCACTGCTCGTACACCTCCAGCGACCCCGACACATAGGGCAGGATCACCTGTGCCGCCCCCGTCGAATAGTCGCCGGTACTGTTGGTATAGCTGCCGGTCAGGTTCAGCATCCGCCGCAGCAGCGTCTGGCAGTTGTGCAGCCGCCCCGGGCTCTTCCAGCCATAGGAACCGGCAAACACCGCCGTCTGGCCATACTTCTCGCGCACGCGGGTCAGCTCGTCGGCCACCAGCTGGATGGCCTTCTCCCAGCTCACCCGCACGAAATCCCCGGTCCCCCGGCCCGCCGGATCGGCCCCCGGGCCCTTCTCCAGCCAGGCGCGCCGCACCATCGGATAGCGGATGCGCGAGGGTGAATACAGCGAGTCCAGCACCCCGGGCAGCTGCGGCGACGGCGCCGGATCCTTCGGCCACGGCCGGAATTCCACCGCACGGCCATCCTTGACGATGCCGTAGAAGGCCCCCCAGTGACAGCCCGACAGGATACCGCCAGGCACGTCTCCCGCCTTGTCCGCCCCGGCAGCCACGGTACTGCCAGACGCCCGGGAAGCCGCCCCGCCCCCCTGTGCCGTCTTTTCCCCCGGGCCACCGTCCCCTGCCGCAGGTGCAGCACCCCGCACCAGCACCGGCGCACCGGCAATACCCAGCGCCGCCGCCACCTGGCCACGCACGAAGCCGTGGCGCGACAGCGAGGTATCCGGCTGCGTGGCAGACATCTGCGGTGACGCATCGTGTCGAGGCATCTGCCGCACCGTATCGTGTTGAGCGTTCATGACCTGTTCTCCTGTCCTGTCGTCTGTCCTGGCCGCCGGGCCACCGTGTGCCCGCTGCCGTCCGTCCTCATGCCACCTGCGCCTGCATGTCACAGGCAGGAAGCGCTGACGCATCCTGCTGCACCTGCCCGGGCGTACACACGATCGCCCGTTGCGCATCCTGCTGCGCCAGGGCCGCCTGTTGCACAGCCTGTCCAGCCCGTTCCAGCAGCGGGGGCAGCAGCCTGGCCGCCACACCGAAGTAACCATCACCATCCAGCCGGCCCAGCGCGGCGGCAAAGCGTTCGGTCCAGGCCAGCTCGTCCAGCACCCGCGCCACCCGTGCGGCCTGCGGCTGCCGCAGCGCCTCGGCCAGCGCCAGCAGCTGCACCCCCAGGTGATCGGGCGGCTCGTGAAACCCCTCATCCAGCCGGATGTCCAGATCGTGCAGCAGCCGCTGCATCCGCTCCACGGCCGGACCGAACAGCCGGCCGGTGCCATCCCAGACGCTGGCATAGGGCGCCACGCTGCGATTGCGGAAAATCCCCTCGAACAGCGCCACGTGGCTACGCTGCAATCCCTGCACCACGACCGGCACCGCATCGGCCGACAGCAGGCTGCGCAGCCGGCCCATCTCGTCCGGGCGGTCGAGCAGCGCGCCCATCTGCGCCAGCAGCAGCTGGCCGCGCACCGAGCGGGCCGCCTCCACCATCGCCGCATCGGGCGGTGCCAAAAACTGGGCCGACAGCCATTCCGCCACATCGGCCAGCGTCACCGTCATCGTGTTCATGGATGCCCTCCTGCCGCCGCTGCACCACCCTGGGTGTGCGGATCCTTCAGGTCCTTCGAATGGTTCTGCAGGTAGGCCAGGATCAGCCGGTACTGGTCATCGTCCATCGTCGTGAAGCGCCGCATCGATTTCAGCGTGCCGATCCACTGGTTAGCCGTGAAGTGCCCCTTCTGCGGCAGCACGTGACAGGCCGAACACGCCTTCTGGAACACATCCTGGCTGTAGGCCCACACGGCAGGCCGGTCGGTGTTCAGTCCGGTCGCCTCTGCCCACACCGTCAGCTCGGCCGGCAGCCAGCGCTGGCCGGTATCGGCGTCGGTCTCGGCCTCGCCGTGTTTCACCGCCGCCACCGCCTCGGGCGTCAGCACCCCCACCATCACCCGCTGGCCACGCGCCTGATAGACCACGCTGGGCGTGTCGGCAATCTGCCAGCCCTGCAGCACCAGCTGCACCCGGTCGCCGTCGCGCGCCTTCACCTGCACGGCCGCACCGCCCAGCAGCTTGGCCTGGGCCTCGGCGCCCTTCTGCACGCCCCCGGCCTGCAGCCAGGCATTGGTGGTTCTGACCACGGTGGCAGCCTCACCGGCCCGGATGCTGTCCGGGCCCGAAACCGGCAGCCGCGACGCATGCTGCACCACCGAGGGCAGCATCACCAGCTCGCTGCCATGGTTGGGCATCGGCATGCCGGGCGCCGGCTGTGTCACCGCCGGCACATGTTTCAGATACAGTGCCATCGCCTCCACATCGGCCGCCGGCAGCTGCGCCGTGTTTCTGATCACCTCGGCCATGTCGCCATCGGCCACCCGCCCGATCGGGTTCACGCCCGTCTGCAGATAGCTGGCAATCGACGGCACCGACCAGTAACCAATGCCCGTCTCGTCCGGCGTGACGTTCGGAAACCAGCCATTGCCCTCCGGCGTGGGGCCGCCGGCATAGCGCAGGCCGGCCTTCACATTGCCCATGAAGGTCCGCGTCGAATGGCATTCCGCACAGTGGCCGGCCGCCTCCACCAGATACTCGCCCCGGTGGTAGTCGTCGGCCTTCACCCCGGCGGGCACCGGCCCGGGCTGCCAGGGCCTGCCATCCAGAAAGGCCAGCCGCCACAGCCCCACACCCCGACGCAGGCTGAACGGAAACTTCAGTTCATGATCGGGCGCTGCCTGCGCCACCGGTGGCAGCGTCATCATGTACGCATACAGGTCGCGCACATCGCTGCCCTTGAGCTTCTGGTAGGAGGTATATGGAAAGGACGGATAGAGCACCTGCCCATCCGGCCAGAAACCACCGGGCCCCACCCCCTGGCGCAGCGCCCGGTCGAACTGTGCCAGCGTCCAGTTGCCAATGCCGGCCTGTTTGTCCGGCGAGATGTTGGGCATGTGAAAGATCCCGAACGCCGTGTCCAGCGCCCGGCCACCGCCCAGCACCGTATCCTTCGGCTGGCCCGGCGTGGCATGACAGGTGGCACAGTCCGATGCCACGAACACCCGCCGGCCGTTGGCCACATCCGCCCCTTCCAGCGGGGGCAGTTCCTGCGAACCATGCAGCATCGACCAGGTCCAGGGCGAGGTCAGCACCAGAAAACCCAGGCCACCCAGCACCAGCAGACTGCTGCCCACCTTCCATACCGTTGCACCCCTGACGCGTGCCATCGCACCTGCCTCCTTCGATGAACGGGCACGAACGCTGCCCACGCCATCACTATAGGTATTGACATGCCCACAAAGGCTGCAGGGTTGTGAAGGCTGTGTAAACAGGGGGCCTTCCGGCTCATCCCGCGTGAGGCCCGAAGTGCTGACAGACTTGAAGTGCTCGCAGACTTTTACAGAGGGTTCCTTGTCGCGGCCGGTCGGTTCTGGTCGAATTTCCGGCCTGTCTCCTCCACCGCCCGACACGATGCACTGGCCCGTCCATCCCCTGAAGGACATCCTGGACACCGAAAACGATGCGCTCGTCCAGCGCATTCTGGAACTGGCCCTGGCCCATGGCTTCACCGACCAGACCAGTTCCATGCGCGCCGCCTGGAACGAAGCGGCCGAACGGCTCAGCGACTGCCTGCTGCAGTACCTGACCGATCCCCGGCCACGCCAGCTGGATGGCCGCAACGATTACCGGCACGACCCGCGCTTCGAACGCCTGCGCCACATTGCCAGCCGCCACCATGACGCCGGCGTGCCCCTGGAGCTGCATCACGGCCTGTTCCGGCTCTGTCGCCGCGCCTATGACGCCCACTTCCGCCAGCTGCTGTGGCAGCCGGATGGCCAGCCCACCGGGACACTGCCCCATCCCGACGCCCTGCTGGCCCGGCTGCACGACTTCTTCGACGAGGCCGATCAGGCCATGCTGGCCCCCTGGGCCTCACCCCAGCCGCACGAGGCCGCCCTGGCCGACAGCATCCGCCGCCTGACCCGCGAACGGGACCAGTATTTCGGCGTGCTCGAAGGGCTGCGCGGCCCCGTCTTCATCACCACCTAACAGGGTGAGCTGCTCGATGCCAACAGCGCCGCCCTGCAGACCTTCCTGGGGCTGTCCGAACCCGGCGCCCTGCGCTACCGGCTGGCCCTGCAGCACCACCGCCCGCAGCTTCAGGCCCTGCTGGCCGAGATTCTCGACACTGGCAGCACCGAACTCACGGCCATCTGGCTCGACACCCACGAGGGGCGCCGCTGCTTCGACATCCGGCTGCGTCTCGTCGAGGACAGCGTGCAGAAGCTGGACCGCTGCCGGATCGTGCTGATGCACGACGTGACCGAACACACCCGGGCCGTCGAACGGGCACGCGCCGCCGAACGCACCATGTCGCTGTTCCTGGCCACCATGAGCCACGAGATCCGCGGCCCGCTGCACAGCGTGCTGGGCGCGGCCGAACTGCTGCGCGATGCCAGCGTACGTGACGTGGAACGGCTGCTGGACCTGCTCAGCCTGTCGGCCGGCGCCCTCGACGCCACCCTCGAGAACGTGCTGGGCTTCTCGCGCTTCGAGCACCAGGCCCCCCAGCCCCGCCCCGAGCCCACCGGCCTGCGCAAGGCCCTCGCCGGGCTGGTTCGCACCAAGGACATCCTGGCCCGGCAGCGCGGCGTGCCGCTGCGGCTGCAGGTCGAGTCCGCCCTGCCCGACGAGGTGACCCTCGACTGGTCGATGGTGCAGCAGATTCTCGGCAACCTCATCCAGAACGCCCTGCGCCACGACGACGGCCGGGGTGTGCTGCTCGACGTGCGCGTGCACGATGGCCAGCTCGTCTTCACCGTCAGCGATCACGGTCCGGGCCTGCCCACCGCCGTGCGCCGGCAGCTCGCACATCCCCCCGCCACCCTGCGTCCCTGCCTGGACAGCGGCCATGGCATCGGTCTGGGCCTGGCCATTGCCCAGCGCATGACCACCGCCCTGCAGGGCACCCTGCGGCCCGGCGAGCAGGAAGACGGCACCCGCCTGGTCCTGACGCTGCCCCTCGTGCAGCCTGCCCCGCACGATGCGCCCACGGAGCAGTCCGACGCCACCCGGCGCCTCGACCGCAGCTGCCTGCTGATCGACGACGACCCCATCGGCGCGCTGGGCACCGTGGCCATGCTGGAACGGCTGGTGTCATCCACCGACCACGTCGTCAGCCTCGAACAGGCCAGCGCCCTCTGCGCGGCCGACCCCGATGCCTACGACTTCTTCATCATCGACCTGGACCTGCCCGACGGCAGCGGCGTGGCCTTTATCCGCCAGCTGCGCCAGGATCCCCGTTTCGACCACAAACCGGTCCTGCTGCTCAGTGCCAACATCGAGCGCATCCGCCAGCGCCCCGATGACGCCGCCCTGTTCGCCGCCCTGATCGGGAAACCCGCCCGCACCGACGCCCTGGCCCGGGCCATCGAGGCCCTCGACACCCCCGGCAGCAACGACACACCCGACCGTCACGGCACTAGCCAGCCGCCGGCAGCGTCCTTCCCTGCCTCCTCCCTGCCGGCAACATCCCTGCCCCCATCGGCCCAGCCCTCGTCCCCCCTGCCTGCCTCGTCCCTTGCGGCCCCTTCCCTGCAGGCAGTGCCCCTGCCTGCAGCCTCTCCCGTGCCGGCAACATCCCCGCCGGCACAGCCAGCCGTCGCCCCACCAGCCATCCCGCGCAGCCTGCGCCTGGATGCCGCCTCGCGCCGGCTGCACATCAAGGACCGCACCGAAACCCTGTCGCCCGCCGAAACCCGCCTGCTGGTCTGCCTGCTGGACCATTTCGGCCAGCCCTGCAGCCGCACCCGCATCAGCGAGGCCATCTGCGGACGGGACTGGGTCTATGGCGACCGCACCGTCGACGTGCTCGTCTCGCGCCTGCGCCGCCGCCTGCGCGACAGCGAGGTCCGCATCATCACCGTCCACGGCCTGGGCTACACCCTCACCGAGGCCGATGACTGACGCGTATCACGGTTTCATCCATCCTCGCGCCGGCCCCGACCGGGTGCTGACAGGACGCACTGCGCAGGCAGGGCTGGCCACCCTGGCTGGCAGGGCAACGCCGGCAGCACCCTGGCCGTATCCACCCGCACAGGGGACGCCGCACGGTCGCCAGAAGGGCACCATGACCCAGAACGCCGTGTCCACCCGTACAGGGGATTCCGTGCATAACCAGCATCCGCAACAAAAGTAACGGCCCGACAAAAGTGCGACTTTGGCGTACATTTCTTTGGCGTACGTTTCCGAAAACACCGGAGCGTGTTTTGGACGCATTCGTCCCCGGACCTGCCACACACCTGCCCGCCCCATGATCCGCCACTGGGTAGACCCCGACACCCCGCTGCCCCCCGCCGACCAGGATGTCCCCGGTCACCCGGGCCTCATCGCCCTGGGGGCCGACCTCGGGCCACACCGCCTCGTCGAGGCCTACAGCCACGGCCTCTTCCCGTGGTACACCAGCGGCCAGCCGGTCCTGTGGTGGTCCCCCGACCCGCGGATGGTCGTCTTCACCGGCGAATTCTCGCCCGCCCGCACCCTGCGCCGTCTGCTCCGGCAGCTGCACGGACGTGCCCCCGGCGCACCCGCCTGGCACATCACCCTCGACACCGCCTTCACCCGCGTCATGCAGGCCTGCGCCGAGCCCCGTCCCGGCCAGGAAGGCACCTGGATCACCCCCGCCATCATCGCAGCCTACACGGGCCTGCATGCCCTGGGCCTGGCCCACTCGCTCGAAGTCTGGGAAGCCGCCCCCACCGGGACGGCCCCGGCGGCCTTCGACGATGACGCCCCCCGTCCGCAGCTCATCGCCGGCCTCTACGGTGTCTCGCTGGGCCGCATGTTCTTTGGCGAATCGATGTTCACCCGGCGCCCCAACGCCTCCAAGTGCGCCTTCGCCACCCTGATGCACCTCCTCGTGCAGCACGGCTTCCCGATGGTCGACTGCCAGCAGTCCACCCGGCATCTGGGCAGTCTAGGCGGACGCGACATTTCCCGTGCCGAATTCCTCGCACGCATCCAGCCCCTGCTGCGGCAGCCCGGGCCCGACTGGCACGCCGTCGCGCGCGATCTCCACTGGCCCGATCCCTCATCCGGCAGCGTCACGGCTACCGCCACGCAACACCCGCCTCACCCCCGGCCGGAGACCTTTCGGGAGACCGGCAACGGACAGGAGACCGGCCCTGGACCGTCCGCCGGCCAGACAGACGATGCCACGCCGGTTTCCGCCTCCCCCGGCCACCGGGCATGAACCCGATGCGCAGCGGCCAGCCCCCCGTCCAGGAATACAGCATCCGGCTCTACGTCACGGCCGCGTACCCCTGCAGCTACCTGCCCGACCGCATGGCGCGCTCCCAGGTGGCCGATCCGGCCATCGCCATCACCGCCGGCAACTATGGCCACATGGTGCGCAACGGCTTTCGCCGCAGCGGCCGGCACACCTACCGGCCCCGCTGCGACAACTGCAGCGCCTGCATCCCCGTGCGCGTGCCCGTGGCGCGCTTTCGCCCCAACCGCAGCCAGCGCCGTACCGCCCGCCGCCACAGCCAGCTGACCGGCCGGGAGCTGCCCCTCGCCTTCTGCGACGAACACTACGCCCTCTACATTCGCTACCTGCAGGCCCGCCACCGTGGCGGTGGCATGAGCGAAGATGGCGAAAACCAGTACCGCGAGTTCCTGCTGCAGTCGTCGGTCGATACCCGCCTGGTCGAATTCCGCACCCCCGACGGGCAGCTGATGATGGTCTCGATCATCGACGTACTCGACGACGGGCTCTCCGCGGTGTATACCTTCTTCGAGCCGGAGGCGCCGGGCGGCGGCCTCGGCACCTATGGCATTCTCTGGCAGATCCGGATGTGCCAGGTTCTTGGCCTCGACTACCTCTACCTGGGCCACTGGATCGAACAGGCGCCTTCGATGCGCTACAAGAGCAACTTCCGCCCGCTCGAACAACGGATAGACGGACAATGGATACCGCTGAAAAACTGAGCGCCCTCGGCTACCAGCTGCTGCGCCCCCTGCTCTTTTCGCAGGACCCCGAACGCGCCCACCACATCGGCATGCAGATCATGGATGTCCTGGCTGCCGCGCCCGCCTGCCTGCGCCCGGACCGCGTCGAAGACCCGGTACAGCTGCTCGGCCTCACCTTCCCCAACCGGGTCGGTGTGGCCGCGGGGCTCGACAAGAACGCCAGCCACATCGACGGCCTGGCCGCATTGGGCTTCGGCTTTCTCGAACTGGGCACCGTCACCCCGCTGGCCCAGCCCGGCAACCCGAAGCCCCGGCTGTTCCGCCTGCCCGAGGCACAGGCCATCATCAACCGCTTCGGCTTCAACAACGACGGTCTGGCCGACTTCGTCGCCAACGTGCAGCGCTCCAGCACCTGGCAGAAACGCCAGGCCCTCGAACGGGGCGCCCTCGTCGAAAATACCCCGCCGGTGCTGGGGCTCAACATCGGCAAGAACGCCGCCACCCCGCTCGAATCCGCCACCGGCGACTACCTGAAGGGACTGGCCCGGGTCTGGCCGCTGGCCGACTATGTGGCCATCAACATCTCGTCGCCCAACACCGCCAACCTGCGCAAGCTGCAGGGCAGCGACGAACTGGATGGCCTGCTCGGCGCCCTCGACACCGAGCGCCGCCGCCTGGCGGAGGAGCTGGGCCGCAACCCGCCCCTGCTGCTCAAGATCGCCCCCGATCTCGATGACGACCAGATCACCGTCATCATCGACGCCCTCACCCGCCACCACATCGATGGCGTCATCGCCACCAACACCACCCTGTCCCGCGATGCCGTACAGGGCCTGGCCAACGCCACCGAATCCGGCGGCCTGTCCGGACGCCCGGTCTTCGAAGCCTCCAACCGCGTCATCCGTGCCCTGCGTGCCGGCCTGCCCGCCCGTTACCCCATCATCGGCGTGGGCGGCATCATGTCAGGCGCCGATGCCGTCGCCAAGATCCAGGCCGGCGCCGATCTCGTGCAGCTCTACAGCGGCCTGATCTACCAGGGCCCCTCGCTCGTCAATGCCGCAGCGCGGGCCATTCACGGCCATGATGGAACGATGCGCTAGAATCATACAGTCGCGGGTATGTAGCGTGTCATTGACACCTTCTTTCCTGCGAGATCTACCCTGGGGAACCGGGCCCTGATGACAGGGTCCGGTTCCTCCGAGCCTCTCTGCGTCCTGATGCCTGACCACACTCTCTCTGATTCCGCAGCCCCCGCTTCCTCCGGCACGGCGGGGACCACGCGCCCGCCCAGGCACACCAAAACCACCATCCAGGTGCTCGAACGCATGGTGTCGCTGCTCGATGTCCTGGCCCAGCAGCCCGATGCCATCAGCCTGAAGGAACTCTCCGGCCGGACCGGTCTGCACCCCTCCACCGCGCACCGCATCCTCAACGATCTGGTCACCGCCCGTTTCGTCGACCGCGTCGACACCGGCAGCTACCAGCTGGGCCTGCGGCTGCTCGAACTGGGCAACCTGGTCAAGACCCGTCTCAACGTCCGTGATGCCGCCATGGGCCCCATGCGCGAGCTGCACCGCCTCACCGGCCAGCCCATCAACCTGTCCATCCGGCAGGGTGACGAAATCGTCTACATCGAGCGCGCGCTGTCCGAACGCAGCGGCATGCAGGTCGTGCGCGCCGTCGGCGGCCGGGCCCCGCTGCACCTCACGTCGGTCGGCAAACTGTTCCTGGCCGGAGAAACCCACCGCGCCCTGCAGAACTACATCACCCGCACCGGTCTGGCCGGTCACACCCACAACAGCATCACCGACCCCGTCCACCTCGAGCGTGAACTGGCCCTGGTACGCAGCAACGGCTACGCCCACGACAACGAGGAACTCGAACTCGGCGTACGCTGCATTGCCGCCGGCATCCGCGACGACAGCGGCGAACTGGTGGCCGGCCTGTCCATCTCGGCCCCGGTCGATTTCCTGCAGAACGGCTGGGTCGAACAGCTCAGCCGCACCGCCGCGCAGATCTCCGCGTCGCTCGGCTACGACGCCCGCGACCCGGCCGGCATCACACGCTGACGCGCGGGCCGTGCGTACGACAGGCAGGGGGCTGGAAACAGCCCCGGTCGGCCGCAGCGCACCCATGAAAAAGGGGCATCCCGTACCCCTTTTTCGCGCCGGCTGGATCACCCGGCCCTGACTGGCCCCGGATGCCCGAAACCGGTGGCAGCCACGGAACGGAGGCAAACACCCTGTGCCCCGACCGTGCATCCCCGGACATGCCGCGCCGGATGATCGCTCCCCGCGGCTCAACCCTCGATGAAGCGGCGCAGGCGGTTGGCGTCACTGACCCGTGAATAGCGCCCCTGCGAGTCCAGCAGCACGATGATCATCTGCCGGCCATTGACCCGTGCCTGCATCACCACGCAGTTGCCCGCCTCGTTGATGAAGCCGGTCTTCTGCACCGTCAGCCCCCACTGCTGGTTGCCCACCAGCGGATTGGTCGTGTGGAACACCCGCGTACCGTAGGCCGTCTTCACCTGCAGCTGGCTGGCCACCGAGAAGCGGCGGATTTCCGGATAGCGGGCGGCCCTGGCCACCAGCAGCGCCAGATCGCGGGCCGTCGACACGTTCGACGCATTCAGCCCGGTCGGGTCCAGAAACACCGAATCCAGCATGCCGATGCTGTGCGCCTTCTCGTTGGCGGCCGCCAGGAAGGCCTCCACCCCACCCGGATAGCTGCGGGCCAGCGCGTGGGCGGCCCGGTTCTCCGACGACATCAGCGCCAGCTGCATCAGCTCGGCCCGCGTCAGTTCGGTTCCCACCGGCAGATGCGAGGTGCTGTAGCGCTCGGTATCGCGGTCTTCCACCTCGATGCGGATCTTCTCGTCCAGCGGCTGGCCGGCATCCAGCACCACCATCGCCGTCATCAGCTTGGTTAGCGAGGCAATGGGCAGCACCGCCGACGAATTCTTGTCATACAGGATCTTGCCGTTGCGCGGATCCACCACCAGCGCCACGCTGGAGCGCAGCGCCAGCGGATCGGGAATCCGGTTCAGCCCGGCCGCCTCGCCCAGCGAACCACTGGCCATGGCCGGCAGATCCGGCGAGGGCGGCACGAAACGGTCCTGATCGGCCAGCGACACCGGCCGGGCACTCACCGCCGCCACGCCCCGGCTGGCCAGCAGCTGCGGCCGTGCCTCGCTGCCCGACGCCGAACGCCGGTCAGCCACGGTCACGCCCCCCTGCGACGGGACACGCCGGTCGGCCACCGTCACACGCCCCCGCGACGACGCACGCCGATCGGCCACCGTCACGCTTCCCTGCGACGACGCACGCCATCTGGCCACCCCGGCTCCTGCCTGGGCCTCACGGCTGCCACGCGACTGCTGCACTGCAGCAACCTTCACCCCCGAACGGGATGACGAGCCGCGCGCCCTGGCACGGGACGAAGCCACGGCCACCCGGCCGGACAGACCGGTGCGCACTGCATTTTGAGCGGTTTTGTTACTATTTTTGGTTGTTTTGACGGCATCGCGTGATGTTTTGGCGGCCTTTTTGCTGCCTGCCACCGCGGAAACCGCCGTTTTATGGCTGCGCCCGGCCGTGGACGAAGCCTTGCCGGCCGACCGGGCTGCCACAGCCCGGGACGACTTGCCCGACTGCTTGCCGGCCGCCTTCACCGAAGCCTTGCCGGTGCGGGCAGAAGCCACCTTGCCGCCTGCCCCCTGGGAAGGCTTCTGGGCCAGCGCCAGCTCGGCGTGCACGCACCCCGCCAGCAGCAGCGCGCTGACCAGCACCTTCGACATCCAGGAAAAACCACCTGCTCGCACCATCATCCTTCCCGCCACAACCAGAAACCAATAACCAAAATTCTACCGGCTAAATCATTTGATTTTCAATGCCTTACCCGTACAGCCTGAAGCAGCGCCTAAAGTTGCCCGGACGCCACGCCCCGCAACCACCACCCATCGCCCGAAGATCGCCGTCCAGCCTGCCTCTCGGCGGATCGGCCGCCTCGTGACCGACCGGCGCGCGCTGCCACCCGACAGATGCCGACCCGCATTTTCGGCACAGAAGCAACACACACCGTAACAAGACTTGCGTTCGCTTGTATTTTCGGCATCCAGACGTCACAAGCGCTCTCCCGTTCTCAAACAAGAACGGGAATCGCTTATGTTGCGACGCAATAAAAATGGCCACGACCCAACGGCATCGTGACCATCCTCCCCTGCTGCAGAGGCCAGCCGGCGACCGGCCGGCGACCGGCCGGCGACCATCCGGCCACCCTTCCAGCCCCCGGGGGATACAGAGGGCCGGCCCGCAGACCAGCCCACGTGGATCAGGGCATGCAGGGACTCATTCGCCCCGCGCGAAGGCCCTCACAGCATCGTCCTGTCCCGCACGGCCCCCTTGTCGGCCGACGTGGCAAAGTGCCCGAACACCTTCAGCGCAAACGACACTTCGCGCTGACGGTTGCGCGGCTTCCAGCCGTGTACCTCCATCGCCGCACGCCGGCGGGCCAGTTCATCGGCCGGCACATCCAGATGGATCGTGCGGTTCGGAATGTCGATGGCGATGGTGTCGCCGTTCTCGACCAGCCCGATCATCCCGCCAGCGGCCGCTTCCGGCGAACAGTGGCCGATCGACAGCCCCGACGTACCGCCCGAGAAGCGGCCATCGGTCAGCAGCGCGCATTCCTTGCCCAGCCCCATCGACTTCAGGTAGCTGGTCGGATACAGCATCTCCTGCATGCCCGGCCCGCCCTTCGGCCCCTCGTAGCGGATGATCACCACCTCGCCCGACACCACCTCGCCAGCCAGAATGCCGCTCACTGCATCTTCCTGGCTCTCGTACACCCGCGCCCGGCCGGTGAACTTCAGAATGCTCTCGTCCACCCCGGCCGTCTTCACGATGCAGCCGTTCTCGGCCAGATTACCCTTCAGCACCGCCAGACCGCCATCCTGACTGTAGGCATGCGTCTTTGCCCGGATGCAGCCATGCTCGCGGTCGCGGTCCAGCGTCTTCCAGCGCGTATCCTGCGAGAACGCCTGCGTCGTGCGGATGCCGGCCGGCCCGGCGCGGAAGAACTGCTCGATGTCGCCATCCTGCGTCTGCATGATGTCGTACTTCGCCAGCTGCTCCTGCATCGACGTACCCAGAATGGTGCGCGTCTGGTTGTGCAGCAGCCCGGCCCGGTCCAGTTCGCCCAGAATGGCCATCACGCCGCCGGCACGATGCACATCCTCCATGTGGTACTTCTCGGTGTTCGGCGCCACCTTCGACAGGCAGGGCACTGCGCGCGAGAGCCGGTCGATGTCGGCCATGGTGAAATCCACCTCGGCTTCCTGCGCTGCCGCCAGCAGGTGCAGCACCGTGTTGGTCGAGCCCCCCATGGCAATGTCCAGGCTCATCGCGTTCTCGAAGGCATCGCGCGTGGCCAGCGCACGCGGCAGCACCGAGGCATCGTCCTGCTGGTAATAGCGGCGGCACAGCTCGACGATCTGGTCGCCAGCCCGCAGGAACAGCTGCCGGCGGTCGGCGTGCGTGGCCAGACACGAACCATTGCCCGGCAGGCTCAGCCCCAGCGCCTCGGTCAGGCAGTTCATCGAGTTGGCCGTGAACATCCCCGAACACGAGCCACAGGTCGGACAGGCCGACTTCTCGATCATGTCGCTGTCGGAATCGCTCACCGTGGGGTCGGCACTCTTGTAGATGGCGTCCACCAGGTCGAGCTTGATCACCCTGTCGGCCAGCTTCGTCTTGCCGGCCTCCATCGGCCCGCCCGACACGAACACCGCCGGAATGTTCAGCCGCAGTGCGGCCATCAGCATGCCCGGGGTGATCTTGTCGCAGTTGGAGATGCACACCATCGCGTCCGCACAGTGCGCATTGACCATGTACTCCACCGAATCGGCGATCAGGTCGCGCGAGGGCAGCGAATACAGCATCCCGCCATGGCCCATCGCAATGCCGTCGTCCACGGCAATGGTGTTGAACTCCTTGGCCACCGCCCCGGCCTTCTCGATCTGTTCGGCCACCAGCCGGCCCATGTCGCGCAGATGCACATGCCCCGGCACGAACTGCGTGAACGAGTTGACCACGGCAATGATCGGCTTGCCGAAATCGGTTTCCTTCATGCCAGTGGCGCGCCAGAGCGCGCGGGCACCGGCCATGTTGCGGCCCTGGGTACTGGTGGCAGAACGTAACTTGGGCATGATCTCTCCAAAAATCAGCCCGCCATTCTACATGCAGCCACCCCGGAAACGGCCCCCCTGCCCATCATTCATCACGGGCACGAATGCGCATCATCGGCCCGCTGCAGGCCGTTTTCATCCCCTTGGGCACGTAACGTTTCGCATCCCCATTACACCCACCCCGACCGCATCCCGATACCGGCCGAAACCATCACCCGCCAGCCGGTAAACCGGTCCTGACGTGTGTCATGGCCCCATTCGTCCCCGCACCGGTCCGGTTACATGCCGACAAGGCGTCACCCTGCGTCCCTGCCCCCACACCGGCACCGGCCCCGCCTCAGACCTCCACCACCCGCAGCGTGGCCAGAATCGCCTGGTTGAACGTGTCCAGACTCACATGGCAGGCTTCCAGCCGGTCGTGCGTATCGCACAGCGGCCCCTGCTCCACCGATTCCACCAGACGCAGCAGCGGTGCATGCGGCCCCGTGCCCTCCACCAGTGCCTCACGCACGGCATCCGGCACCCACACCCGCTCCAGCAGGCGGGCAAAGGGCTGACCGAGGGCCCGGTCCAGCAGCGAGAACACGCCCAGCAGGAACATCTCCTCCCGCGCCTCGGCGTCGGCCACCGGCCCCGCCAGACGCTCCAGAATCAGCCCGCGGCGGAATGAAGCCAGCATCAGCGGCCGGCGGCTCTCGTCGGCACTCACGCTCACCAGCATCAGCGACAGCCAGCGGCGCAGGCCCTGATAGCCCATGAACATCACCGCATGCTGGAAATTCTGCACCGGCACCGACAGCCCGAAGCCCACCGAATCGATATGCTTGAGCAGCCGGTAGGCAATCTCCGGCTCCTGGCGGATCACCGCCTCGATCTCGCGCAGCGACGCATCCTTCTCCACCATCGACAGCAGCCGCAGCACGCCCAGATAATCGGCGCTGCCCACCGCGTTGCCCGACTCCACCAGATCCGGGATCTGCCAGCCGCACACCGCATAGGCGCCCCCGGCAAAGGCCTGCTCCATCGCCGCCAGACTCTCGACCCCCGACTGCACCACCGCAATGCTGCGGCGGCTGCGTGGCCGGATCAGCCCCGTGTCTTCTTCCTCTTCCCGGCCACGGCGCTCGGCATCCACATCCACCATGGCCAGCCGGAACATCCCCAGCAGCTCCTCCGGCAGTGGCTGCTCCGGCGTGCCCTGCAGCACCATCCCCATGCCGCGCTCGTGCAGCAGGAAGAGCATCTGCTGATGCTCCGGATCCTCGGCCACGGCAGCCGGCACCTCCACCCACAGCCCCGGAACCGGTTCCAGCTCGGTCAGTGCTGCATCGAATTCGGCCTTCGGCGCGGACAGCAGCAGCGTGTGCGACTGCAGCGGCCGGTCATCGGCCACCAGCCGGTACAGCGAGGACAGCGGCATCGGCGCCTCGTCGCAGGGACCAAAACGCACCTGCAGCGCCATGATGCGCCGGTCACGGTCGATCACCGGACGATAACCGATCAGCAGACTGGACAGAGACATCAGCGAAACACCCTGGAAGGAAACATGTATGTGTGGCCGCCCGGGACATCGGGAAAACCGGCGTGCATCCCATGAAAACCGCCGCCCCACGAGAGCCAGCCTGCCCATGAAAACCGGCCTGCACCGCAAGCACCAGCCCGCCCACGAAAACCGGCCTGCACCGCGAGCACCAGCCCATTCCATGAAAACCGGCTGATTTCAAAGGAAAACCGGCCCACCACCCGACACACAAGCCTACGGGCGATGGGCCGGCCTCTCAATACCCCGGGCGATCAGAGGTAGTTGAACATCGACAGCTGGGAGATCTGCGAATACGTCTGCATGGCCGCACGCAGTGCCGTGTCGCGCGACTGGATGCCCGAGAGCGTCTCCGCATAATCCGTATCGATCAGGTCCGAACGGCGCTGAGCGGCGCCCAGCTCACCCGATTCCAGCAGACGCTCGCGGGACTCGATCATGTGCATCTGCTCGCCCAGCACACTGCGGTCTTCCGACATCTGTTCCAGCGTCCAGTCCACCGCCCCTTCCCCATCCCGCAGGGCCTTGTCCGCCGCGGCCGCATCGTCGCCGCGCAGCGCCGTGATCACCTTGTCCAGCTCCCCGAAAATGGAGCCCTTGCCATCCTTGCCAAAGCCCTGCAGCGTCAGTGCCCCGTTCACGCTCAGATTGAACGGAATCGTGATGCCGTTCTGCCGGGTCCCTGCCTGCCCCTGGAATGTCGGATTCCCCTGCGGCAGGAAGGGCGCCGTCAGGCTGCCCTCGCCCGCAAACACGTAGTTGCCGTCCTGCGTGCGCTGGTTGGCAATGTCCAGCAGTTCCACCCGGTACTGCTCCAGCTGTAACGCAATCGTGGCGCGATCCTGCTCGCCCATCGCGCCGTTGCGGGCATTGATCATCAGGTCGCGAGCCCGCTGCAGCGTCTCGATACCGCCACCCAGCAGCCCCTCGGCCTGCGCCATCTGGCTCTTGGCATACGACATCATCCGCTTCTCGATCTGGTTGCGCGCCTGCTCCGAACGCAGACGCTCCACCTCTGCCGCCGCCAGCGGATCATCGCTGGCGCGGTTGACCTTGCGGCCCGTCGAGGCCTGTTCCTGCAGCCCGGCAATCGTTGCCTGCTGGTCCACGATGTTCTGCACCGCATGCATGCGGTACTGACTGGTTGCCACTCTCATGATCGATCACCTTGCCAGAGCCAGAATCGAATTGAACATTTCATCGGCCGTCTGGATCACCTTGGCCGCCGCCTGATAAGCCTGCCGGTATTGCAGCAGCCGGGCAGCTTCCTCATCCAGATTGACCCCACTACGGTTGGCCAGCACCGTCTTTGCACCGTCCAGCATCTTCTCCGACGCCCTCTCGGACGTCTTGGCCTGCAACGTGCGGCTGCCCACATCCGACAGCAGCGAGGTAAACGACTGACTGAACGTGGCACCGTCCACCGTCTCCTGGTCACCCAGCGTCACCAGCCAGCGCGCATTGCCGTTGTCCTGCTGGATGGCCTTGCGCGGTGCCAGCGTCACCGTGTCACCCGCGGTGGGAATCCCGGTCAGCATCATCTGCCAGCCGGCCACGTTCACCGGTTCCCCGGACGTGTAGGGCTGGTCCGTTGCCACCTCCCTGCCGTCCACCGTCAGCGTGTAACGGTTTGCTGCCGTGAACGTCAGCATGATGTCCTTCGTCCGGTCGGCATTGGTATCGGCCTGCTGATAGCCCTCGATGCCCACCGTCCCCTGATTCAGCGGCCCGCGCGCAGCCGACATCGCCTCGGCAGCCGCCAGCGACGCCCCGCCATTGAGCACCGAACGCATCCGGCCCGCATAGGCCGTGGCAGCCTGGATGTTCAGCGTATCCCCGGCAGCCATCTGGCCGGATTTCAGGTTGAACTCCAGGCCATCCGCATTGATCGGCAGCTGCGTGAATTCCTGCTTCGTCCGGTCCAGGGTGTTTTCCAGTGTGTACACCGAACCATCATAGGAAAGCCGGTAATCCGCCGCCTTGAGCATCGACGGGACCCGGATGCGCACATCCAGATCGGCATTGCCGGTATTGCCGTCGGACGCCTGCACCACCGGCTGGCCCACGCTGAACACCAGCCTGCCCGGATTGCCGTTCATGTCCAGGCCCCGCATGTGCTGCAGGTTGTAGGCGCCCCCGAAGGAAGCCGCCAGCTGTCCCAGCTTGGCCTGCACCGCCATCAGGTCCTGGTCACGGAAACGCATCAGCCCGGCAATCTCGCCCGAGCCCAGCGTACTTTCCGTCACTTCCACCTGCTTGCCATGCACATCCAGCATCAGGCGCGTGCGCGCAGAATCCGCATCCCCCGGCACCGACACCAGCTTCGCCGCCCGCTCCGACAGCACCAGCGAATGACCCATGGCCGTATACAGGTTCACGCTGCCGTCGGCCTGGTCATCACGCGTGAGCTGGATTTTCGAGGCCAGTTCATTGATCACCGCATCACGCTGGTCCAGCAGGTCGTTGGGCTGGTGGCCATTGGCCGTGGCCGACGAGATCTGCCGGTTCAGCGACGCCACCTGCTCCAGCCGCACGTTCACGAACCCGGCAGCCTCCTCGATCCGCCGGCCGGTCTCGGTCATGATCGATTCCATTTTCTGCGCCGTCCAGGAGAACCGCTGCGCCACCCGCTCGGCCCGCGACGCCACCACCGCCCGCGCACTGGGGTCGGACGGATTGTTCACCACATCCCCCAGTGCCGCACGAAACTCGTCCATCGACACGCCGATGCCCGTATCCGTATCGGCCAGCAGGTTCTCCACCTGGCGCATCTGCTGCGCCCGCACCGAATCCGCCCCGGCCAGCGACGTGCTGCGCGTCACCTCATCGGCCATGAAGCGGTCATAGGCACGGCGCACATCCGTCACCTCCACCCCGTTGCCGATATAGCCGTGCCCGAAATACTGGCCACCGGCCGTCGCCTGCAGCACCTCCTGGCGCACATAACCCGGCGTGTGCACGTTGGCGATGTTGTGGCCGCCCGTCTGCAGCTGCGCATACGCAGCCGACAGCGCACTTTGCCCGATATGGATGAGTCCTGCCATGTTCTTCCCTTGCTTCCCTTCTGGTTACCGCCGCTGTTCTGGTTGCTACCGCGTCCTGCTGGCTGCCATGTCCTGATTGCTGCCGCGTCCTGGTGCTGCCCGTACCCAGGCTGTCACCGCCGTTCCAGCAGACACCGATGCACCGGCTGCGGCCGATATTCCGGTCACTGCGGCGCGTCCGGCCGCCGCCCGGTCATTGCACCCACCAGACTGCCGATCGTTGCCTTCAGTTTCTGGCCGTAGGCCGGATCGGTGGCGTAACCGCCCTTCTCCAGTCCCTCGGCAAACTCCCTGGCGCTGCGGGCCTCCACGACGGCACGGTAGCGGGGGTTGGCTGCCATCAGCGACGCCCAGTCGGCAAAGGCCTCGGCGTAACTGTCATAACGCCGGAACATCTCCACCGACTTGCGGGCCACGCCGTTGACATACTCCGTCGTCACCGCCGCCACCGTCCTGCCCTTCCACCCCCTGCCCGCTTTCACACCGAACAGGTTGTGGCTGGGAAGACCCTGCGCATCCCGTATATCGCGCTGTCCCCAGCCCGACTCCAATGCAGCCTGACCAACGACCCATGCAGCCGGAAGACCGGTCGATTTCTCTGCCGCCTTCGCATGCGGCCACATCCTCTGCACGAATGCCGCCTGCACCGGTCCCAGACGCGTCAGCCCCTCACCGGCCACCGCCTGTCCGTCAGCCGCCTGCAGCCCCCCAGCCCTGCCCGGCCCATCCTCTGACTTTGTCATGCCATGGCCAGCCGGGCCTTTCCCAACCGTCACCAGCCCATCGGTCTCCTGGCCGGGCAACCCGCGCACCCCTCCCGACGACATGCGCGGAACCTGCGCCAGCGCGCGGCCTTCCACCTGATAGGGCATGCTGTCCGTTCCGAGCGAAGCCACCGCGCCTGCCCCCGAAACACCACGCATCTGCGCAAGCCGCTGCTGCCCGTCCGCAGGTACGCCCACCGAATCTTCATTGCCCGCCACGAAAGGTTTGCCCGATGCCAGCGACCACGCCGACACCGAGGCGGCAGACCGGGGACCATCCCCCCGGTCGCCCAGCAGCTGCCGCTCGATCAGCGCCGCCAGTCCATTGCCCTGCGCCGCTGCCGCCGTCGACAGCTGCGTATCCAGCATGCTCGTGAACGTATCGCTGCCCGGCCCATCGAACATGCCACTCTTCGGCACCGCATCGCGCATGCCCTTGAGCAGCTGGCGCATGAAGAGCGCCTCGAACTGCTGCGCCACCTGCCGGATCGCCTCCCGGTCCTGCGCACTGGCATGTCGCAGACCGTCCAGACTGCGTGCGTCATACGCCAGCCCCGACACCGCCGCATCCGCCCGCGCTGCCGATGATCCACCGGGCCCCGAAGAAGAAAGAGACATCACAACCTCCCGTCGGGCATGTCACCATCAAATGATCTCGATCTCTGCCTTCAGGCTGCCCGCCGCCTGCAGCGCCTGCAGAATGGCAATCAGGTCCTGCGGCGTCGCGCCCAGCGTGTTCAGCGCCCGCACCAGGTCCTTCAGCTGCGCCGCCTTCGGCAGCATCATCACCGCCCCGCCCTCCTGGCGTACCGTGATGTCCGACACCTGGCCCGCCACCGTCTGCCCGCCCGAGAACGCCCCCGGCTGGCTCACCACCGGCGTGGACGACACCGTCACCGACAGGTTTCCGTGCGCCACCGCGCTGGGCGCCAGCACCACCGACTGGTTCATCACCACCGAACCCGTGCGCGCATTCACGATCACCTTCGCCGGTGCATCCGACAGCGCCACATCCATCGATTCCAGCTCCGCCAGAAAACCCACCCGGCGTGCCGGATCCCGCGGCAGCGGCACCTCCACCACGCGCGCATCCATCGGCACCGCCAGCCGGCCATCCCCCCCGGCCGTCATCCGGATGCGACGATTGATCGCCTCCGTCACCCGCTGCACATCCGAAAAATCCGTCCGGTTCAGCTCCACCCGGATCGACTCGCCCTGCAGCGTCTGGTTCGGCACCACCCGCTCCACCGAGGCACCATTGGGGATGCGTCCGGCGCTCAGATGGTTGATCTGCACCTTGCTGCCGCCAGCCGACGCCCCCGCGCCGCCCACCACCACATTGCCCTGTGCCACCGCATAGATCTCGCCATCCACGCCGCGCAGCGGCGTCAGCAGCAGCGTCCCGCCCCGCAGGCTCTTCGCGTTGCCCACCGACGACACGGTCACGTCGATCAGCTGCCCCGGCTGCGCAAACGCCGGCAGCTGCGCGGTCACCACCACGGCGGCGGAGTTCTTCAGCTGTGGCGTCACCCCGGGCGGCAGCTGCACACCCAGCTGCTGCAGCATCGATTTCATGCTCTGTGCCGTGAACGGCGCCTGGGTGGTCTGGTCCCCGGTGCCGTCCAGGCCCACCATCAGGCCGTAGCCGATGAGCTGGTTGGTCCGCACCCCCTGGATGCTGGCCACTTCCTTCAGCCGCTCGGCCTGTGCCGGCACCGCCCCCAGCAGCCCGGCCACACCACACAGCGCCATCAGCAGCAACACCACGGTTGCGCGGCCACCACGGGCACGGCCACCGCGACGCATGGCACACGGCGCTGCAGGGCGAAAATCCAGTCTGTTCATCGGTCGGTCGTCCTCACGGGTTCTTCACGCCCGCTATCACACCAGAAACGGCCTCTCCCCCATCTGCCGATGAAGCCCGGAAAACGGCACCAATCCTTGCTGCATCCGTCTCCTGGTGCGGCACGCCTTCAGTGCGATACATCTGCGGCACAGCACGTGGTCCATGCTGCATTACGCCCCGGGTGCTTCATGCGTTCCATACGGTATTACGTCTCCGGTACTGCATGTACCCCATGTTCCAGCATGCCTCCGGTGTTGCACCCACTCCATGCGCCAATACGTCTCCGGTGTTGCACCCACCCCATGCGCCAATACGTCTCCGGTGTTGCACCCACCCCATGCGCCAATACGTCTCCGGTGTTGCACCCACCCCATGCGCCAATACGTCTCCGCTGCAGCACGCGCCGCGGACCGGTACGCCCCTGCGGCTCATACGCTCAATCCAGTTTTGTTGCCCACGACCTGCGTCGTGGTCAACAAAACTGGATGGCTATAAAACTTTGCAACAACCGGGCTGCGCCCGCCCGTTGCAAAGTTTTCACGCCGACCGCGAAATCGCCGCAGTGCCGTCCCGCTCCACGTCGCTTGTCTCAAGATGGACAGGTCTACCTGTCACCTGAATGCAGAAGGCAGAAGGCAGAAGGAGAAAACACTGTGTTCCTGTCTCGGACAACCAGGATTTTGATCGGACGACGCCCCAACATGGTCACTGACCCAGTCTCCCCCATGATCCAGGAGGCGTGTTGACATCGGGGCTCGGCGGCAACAGGTTATCGCTGCTGACAGGGAGCAGGTCAGCGTTTCGCCCAGCAGGCCGTCAGGAAACGGACTGAGATCTGGCCCACAAAACCTCTCTCTGCCTGACCACTGTCAAAGCCACCGTGCCCGCACCTGTGAAGCGGTGCTGGGAGTGGGTGCCTGGCGGCAACCAAAACCCGATAACGACGATCAGCCCATCCCGCCCCCTCCGTCGAAGCCGCAATGCCCCGAACCTGTGAAGCGGCGTGGGGAGGGGGAGCCTCCTGCGGCGATTTCACGGTAGGCGGCAAACACTTTCTGACGGGCGGGGCGCAGCCCCGGTTGTCGGAAAGTGTCAGCCCGACAAGTTTGTTGACCACGACGCAGGTCGTGGGCAACAAAGTTGGCGTGAGTGTATGAGCCGCAGGAGGCTCCCCCTCCCCGCGCCGCCCCAATCGAAGTCGTCTTCCATCTATCGAGCCCCCGCGCCTCCCCCTTGAAGCCATCTTTCGTGCACAAAGACCGTCACCAGAACCCGTCTTTCGTGCACGGAAATGCTCCCCAGAATCGTCCGCCACGCACCGGGACAACGCCTGGAGCCGTCTTCCATGTACCAGGGCACCCAAAAGAAAACGGCCCCCGCAGGAGCCGCATTCCCATCAGATCGGCATCACCGACAGGAAGAACCGCGTCAGCCACCCCGTCGTCTGCACCCGGTCGATATCCCCCGCATCCCGCACCTGCATCCGCGCATCTGCCACCTGCGTCGAACTCACCGTATTGCCCGGCATGATCGTCAGCGGGTCCACCACCCCCGCGAACTTCAGCGTCTCCACCCCCTGATTGATCCCCACCTGCTTCTCCCCGCTCACCACCAGGTTCCCGTTTGGCAGCACCTCCACCACCGTCACCGTGATCGTGCCCGCAAACTGGTTCTCGTTGCCGGCCGTCCCCTTGCCCTCGAACGAATTCGACGTGGACGCCTCCAGCCCCAGCTTGCCCAGCTTGTCATCCTTCAGGAACGGCAGCGCACCGAACTTGGCCGAGCCCCCGCCCTTGCGGCCAATGGTGCTGTTCGAACTCTGCTTCGCCACCAGCCGCTCCTCCAGCACGATGGTCAGCATGTCGCCCGGCTGACGCGCACGGCGATCCTCGAAAATGTTGCGCTGCGCCCCCGCCTGGAAAATGGAACCATTGGCCTGCGGCTCGGGCCGGGCGCGCATCGAGGCCAGCCGGTTGTGGTCCACCATCGGCGTATCGATGCGCGGATCGGGCGGCAACACCGTCGAACAGCCCCCCAGCCACAGCAGCATCAGCGCCAGCGACATGCTCCGGGTCCGTCCAGAATGTACGGGTCGCCCGTCAGTCCCCGCACCACGACGCCCCAATGAAAGAAACCAGGCAGCCCGCATGATTGTTCCGTGATCAGTCTTCATATCCAGCCAGAGCGTATCGGCCGGCCGTACCGGGGTCACAGCCGGGGAATCCCGGTTGCCCGGCCCCGGCCGGCATTCATTACAGCTGCGAAATCCGCGCCAGCATCTGGTCGGACGTCTGGATGGCCTTCGAATTGATCTCGTAGGCACGCTGGGTCTGGATCATCGACACCAGCTCCTCCACCACGTTCACATTCGACGTTTCCAGATAGCCCTGCTGGATCATGCCGGCACCATTCATGCCCGGCGTGGAGGCCGTGGGCGCACCCGACGCATCCGTTTCCTTGAACACATTCTGCCCCTGCGGATCCAGACCGGCCGCATTCTGGAACGTGGCCAGCTGGATCTGCCCGATCTGCGTCACCCCGTCCTGGCCGGCAATGCTCACCGTCACCGTACCGTCATTGGCAATCGTGATGTCCCGCGTGCCCTGCGGCACCGAAATGGGCGGCGACAGCGGAATGCCATTGGCATTCACCAGCTGGCCCTGCGCATCCGGATGGAAGGAACCATCCCGGGTATAGCCGGTCGTGCCATCGGGCATCTGCAGCTGGAAAAAGCCATGGCCGCTGATCGCCATGTCGAAACTGTTGCTGGTCTGCTGCAGGTTGCCCTGCGTGAACAGACGCGACGTGGCCACCGGCCGCACGCCCGTCCCCAGCTGCAGCCCCGTCGGCAGCTGCGTATCGGACGACGAATTCGCCCCCACCTGCCGCATGTTCTGGTAGATCAGGTCCTCGAACACCGCCTGCGAACGCTTGTAGCCATTGGTGCTCACGTTGGCCAGATTGTGCGAAATCACATCCATCTGGGTCTGCTGTGCATCCAGACCCGTCTTGGCAATCCACAACGAACGAATCATCTTCCTTCTCCTGCGCTTTCATCAGCCGCGGATGCTCAGCACCTGGCTGGCCCGCTGCTCGTTGGCTTCGGCGGTCTGCAGCAGCTTCATCTGCATCTCGAACTGGCGCTGCACCTCGATCATGCCCACCATCGACTCCACCACATTAACATTGCTGCCTTCCACGGCACCCTGCGCCACCCGCACGCTGTCGGAAACGGGCGCCTCGCCCCCTTCCTTCATCCGCATCAGGCCGTCATCGCCCTTCTTCAGATCGGCCAGTTCCGGATCGACCAGTTTCAGTTTCCCGGCCTGGGTGGGCTTCTGTTTGCCGATCTGCACCATCACGGTGCCATCATCGGCCACGTGCACATCGGCCCCGTCCGGAATCGAAATCGGGCCGCCATCACCCAGCACCGTCTGGCCGCGGCGGGTGCGCAGGTTGCCCTGCTCGTCCACCACCATGCCGCCATCACGTGTATAGGCTTCACTGCCATCGGCTGCCTGCACGGCAAACCAGCCACGGTCGCGAATGGCCACATCCATCGGATTGCCGGTCTGGCGGATCGGACCGGACTTCCCGTCGAACCCCGTGGAAGTCTCCACCGCGAACACCCGTGTCGTGGCCGTTCCCTCCTCGCGGATGGGCACGGCGCGCGCCGTCATCAGGTCCGCGCGAAAACCGTCGGTGGATGCGTTGGCCAGGTTGTGCGACAGCGCATCCTGCCGCTCCATCAGCGCCTTGGCGCCCGTCATCGACAGGTAGATCATCCGGTCCATGCCATCACTCCTTCATCAACGCAGGTTGACGATGGTCTGCAGCAGCTGGTCGTGCGTCCGCACCGTCTGCGCATTGGCCTGATACACACGCTGCGCGGTGATCATGTTCACCAGCTCCTGCGTCAGATCCACGTTGGACGACTCCAGTGCTCCCGACTGGATCGTACCCAGCGTACCGGTCTGCGGCGAGCCCACCAGTGGCGCGCCCGAATCGGCCGTCTCGCCCCACTGGTTGCCGCCCAGCGGCTGCAGTCCCTGCGGGTTGGTGAAGTTGGCCAGGGCCACACGACCCTTGCTGACCGTCAAACCGTTGGTGTAGCGCGCCATCAGGCTGCCATCCCGCCCCACCGAAAAGCCCGCCAGCTTGCCCGAGCCATTGCCGTTCTGCTCCTGGTGCGCCACCGTGAAGTTCGTGCCGAACTGGGTGGTGTCACTGAAGTTCAGCGTAATCTTCTGGTTGCCTTGCACATCCGCATCGGCGCCGACTGGCACCGTCACCTCGAAGGGCGACGTCGTGCCACCGTTGGCCTCGGTGTTCAGCGTTCCGTTGGGATTGAACTTCAGCTCGCCCAGCGAAGCGCCTTTATTCATCAGATTGCCATCGACCGTACCGTGCACCGACCAGGTATTGTCGGCCGTCTTGCGGAAGTACAGCGCCATCACATGCTCGCGTCCCAGCGAGTCGAACACGCTCACCGAGGTGCCACCGTCATAGGTCTTGGCGTCGGTCAGATTGAAATCGGTGGCCGGCACCGTGGCCCGCGCATCCACGTTCACGCGGATGGCCGCATTGGTCGTGGCCTTCGGCGAAATGTCGGTGGACTCCAGCTTCAGGTCCTGGGCCGTGCCGTTGGTCACGATCCCGTTCTTGTCCACCGGATAGCCGGTCAGGCGCTTGCCGGAGGCATTGACGATATAGCCGCTCTTGTCCAGCTTGAACTGCCCTTCACGGGTATAGGTGATGCTGCCGTTGTCGGACATGCGGAAGAACCCCCCCCCGTTGATGCCCAGGTCCAGCGAATTGTTGGTGGTGGTGATGGCGCCCTGCGCAAACTGCTGCGCAATGGCCCCCACTTCCACCCCGATGCCGGGCGACACGTTCGACACCCCGTAGACGGTGGTGGCATACACATCGGCAAACTCGGCACGCGAGGCCTTGAAGCCCACCGTACTCGCATTGGCCACGTTGTGGCCAATGGTGTCCAGATGGCGCGCCGCTGCATTCAGGCCGGAAAGCCCCTGCTGAAATGCCATGAATCAGACTCCTTGAAAAATGGCGATCCGTTGAAATGTCGCGCCCGCGATGGGTTACGCGAACCAGAAACTGCAGGCCACCTGGTGAACCGGCATCAGCCGGTCACGAAAGAAGGCAGCCCGTCCAGGTGGGCACTGCATCCTGCCAGACATGACAGACGACCGCCCCGGAAACCGGATACCGTCACGATACCCTGCCTCCCTGCAACCCGATCAAATGATAAGACGGGCTTCTGCCGGCGATACCGGTTTGGCATGGTCCAGTTCGAGCATCGCCCCGGTACTGGTCTGGGCCACCCCGGTCACCGTCACCGGCACCAGCGTCTTCGATTCCACCGCTACCCGGTCATCCAGCGCCGTCACACTCATGCGCATCATGCCGGCAGCCACCGGACGACCGTTCGCATCCTTGCCATCCCAGGCCAGACTGTGTGCCCCGGCTTCCAGATTTTCCAGCGTGTGGCTGTAGACGATCTCGCCACGCTCGTTGGAAATGTCCACCCGTGCCGTGCTGGCCTTGGCATTCAGCTCGAAGCCCAGACGGGTATCTCCCTTCTGCGAACCATCGAACTCGAATTTCTCGCCCGGTGCCAGCACCTTCTTGCCGATCATGCTCACCGACGCCAGCGCCGTGTTCTGTGCCGCACTGGCCGTGAAAGCCGCCATCGACCTGTTCATCGACTCGATCCCGCGCACCGTACTGATCTGCGCCAGCTGCGAAGTCACCTCGGCGTTTTCCATCGGGTTCATCGGATCCTGGTTGCGCATCTGCGCCACCAGCAGCTTCAGGAAGCGATCCTCCGTCCCGTCGGCCGTGCTCTCGTCGTTGATGTTGGCCGTGGCGTTCTTCACCCCGTCCATCAGCCCCGCCGAAGCCGTCACCCCACCGGTATTGTCATCATCGACGGTTTTGTAGTTCTTCGACGTGTCCTCACCCTTCGCCGCGGTGGGCCAGCTCATCACACCCGTCAGACTCTTCAGCATCATGCTCGTCAACCTCTGTATTCCTGATCCTTCATGGCCGTTGTCATCCCGCCGTCAGCAGAACGGCATCGGCAGCGGCACGTCACCACCCATGGCACAACAGCACTCGGGGCACATCAGCACCCAGGTCACATCACCACCCAGGGAAAACAGCGCCTCCGAAAACCTTCCGGCACAGACCGCACATCAGCCCCGGCTCACATGACCATCACTGTCCCAGCGACAGCGTCTTGAGCGCCAGCTGCTGCGCCGTGTTCATCATTTCCACGTTGTTCTGGTACGAACGCGATGCCGAGATCATGTTCACCATCTCCTCGATGACGTTCACGTTGCTGTGCATCACATAGCCCTCGGCATTGGCCGCCGGGTTTTTCGGATCGTAAGTCTGCTTGCCGGGCGTCTGGTCTTCCACCACGTCCACCACCCGCACCCCCATCGAGGCCGATGCCCCGCGGGTAGACCACTGCCGTCCACCGGCAGCCGCCCGTGCCTGTACCAGCGCCGGCTGAAACACCACCTGACGCGCCTTGTAGGCCTCGCCATCCGGCCCCGCCACCGTATCGGCGTTGGCCAGATTGGAAGCCACCGTATTGAGCCGCTGGCTCTGCGCCGACAGCGCACTGCCCGCCAGCGGCAGAATGTTCATCAGGGAAGCCATGCCTGTCCTGCTCCTGTCTGTTGCATCAAACCTGTCAGGGAATGCCCGCCGGACCGTCTCCAGTCCGGTAGCCGTCCCCTCATTCATTCCGGATCAACCGGCCCCGGAAACTCGCCGTCGGTCATTCACCGCCAACCATTCTTTGCCGGCCACTCACTGCCAGCCAATCACCACCGACCGTTCATTGCCAGCCACTCACCGCCAGCCACTCACTGCCGGTCACTTACTAACAACCACTCGCTACCAACCAGTCATCGCCAACCACTCACTGCCGGTCACTCCCCCCGAATGGCCGTCATCATCGTGCGGATGCGACCATTCAGAAAACGCAGGCTGGCCTCATAGCCCACCGCGTTCTGCGAAAACTGCGCCCGCTCCCGATTCAGGTCCACGGTATTGCCGTCCATGCTGGGCTGCTCCGGATTCACATACTTCAGCTCGGGCTGCCCGTTGTGCATCGCGCCCATGCCCATGGCCCGATGCCCCCGGTGCGTCCGTGCCAGGGCCACCGTCGGCAACCCACCTTCCGCAGCCGGCAACGCCTCGCGCATGCCCGAATCGGCCGGCGCCATGCCATTGGCCTCGCGCAGCGTCGCACTGAAATCGAAATCCCGTGCCTTGAAGTTCGGCGTATCGGCATTGGCGATGTTGGACGAAATCGTTTCCTGGCGACTGGCGCGCAGCTGCAGCGCCCTGCCATGAAAATCCAGTGCATCCGTCATCTGTTCGAACATGCGTATCACCCCCGCAAAATAACGTTGCAACCGCAGACCACCGGGACCTGCATCCCGCATCCTTGCCGCAACCGGATGCAGCAAAGCATCATGCTCCACACACCCTGCTGCCGGCAAAGTCGCCAGCACAACGCTTGCACCTCCCGGCAGGCAGAATCCGGCACAGAGCGCCGCCCGGCCCATGGAGCTGTCCTGACCCATTGTCAGGAAGGACATTATCCGCAGCAGCTCACCCCGCCATCGGCGAAACAGCCGGGAAAATCCCCCCTTTCTCCATCACCAGCCCCTGATCCCCTTCCCTATGCTGTTGCATGACAGGACCCCATCCGTCTCCGTACATGCCTTCTGGTTCGTCCCGATGCAGACGCACTCGCAAACTTTTGCAGGGGTTCCTCAACAGATCCGTCGAGGGCTCCTGCCATGGCGCATGGACAACCATCGGCACCCCACCCGCAGGCACCATCATGCGCTTTTTCCGTATCCCAGACAGCACTTCCAGCACCTTCATGAACCAGCTGCCGGCCCAGATCATCCGCCTGCCCCTGCAACTGTCGGCAAGTCTCATGCAGCTGCCCGCACGCCTGTCGCGCTCACTCG
Source organism: Lautropia dentalis (assembly GCF_003892345.1). Taxonomy (GTDB): domain Bacteria; phylum Pseudomonadota; class Gammaproteobacteria; order Burkholderiales; family Burkholderiaceae_E; genus Lautropia; species Lautropia dentalis. The sequence continues at coordinate 688,995 of NZ_RRUE01000001.1, read as the reverse complement.
ACTGTCTGCCCGAGCACACAGCCCGCTTGGAACATCAGGTGGCCAGCGGCTGGCACCAGATACACACCCGGCTCGGACATGCCGGGCTGGATGCCCCCGTCGACTACCTGTTGCACCAGCGCCGCGCCAAACTGCATCGCGTCGCCGTCCTGGGCCTGCTGCTGATGGCCACACTCGGCACCGACGACGTACAGGCACACAGCCAGCCAAGCAGCGCAACGAAACCCCGCCCTGCTGCCGCCGCAATCCCGGTGAGCACATCGGTCCCTCCTCCCTCATCCCCAGCAACAACGGAGCAACGCCTCGACAGATGGCTGCGGCAGCAGCCTGGCTACCCGCGTGGCAAATCCGTCACGACACAGCTCAGTGTCGTCCGTGCACCACGCACCAGCCACCTGCCCCCCTGCCAGCAGACCGAATACTTTCTGGCCGCCGGCGCCCGCCTGTGGGGACGCATCAACGTGGGTGAGCGCTGCACGGCCGGCGCACAATGGACCGCATGGCACGCCGTCCAGCTGCGTGTCCAGGGTCCCGCCCTCGTCGCCCGCCAGCAACTGGCCGCGGGCAGCATGCCGCAACCGGGTGATTTCACCATCCAGCAGGTGGACTGGACCCAGTACCCCTCACCACCGGTTGCCACCAGCACGGTGCTTGCCGGACAGGAACTGCAACGTACACTGACCGCCGGTCAGCCGCTGCGCGCCGAACATCTGCGTACCGCGCCACGCATCCGCAGCGGCGAGACGGTCATGGCCATTGCGCAGGGCGACGGGTTTAGAATCGCCACCGACGCCGTGGCCCTGGCCAGCGCCGGCGAAGGGCAATCCATCCGGGTGCGCACACCTGCCGGGAAGGTGCTGACCGGTCTGGTCGAAGGGAAAAACGTGATAATTTCCCGATAATCGGTCGATTGGTCCTCAAGTTTTCCGGCAAGGGCCCGATAACGCCAGTAGAGAGCGTGCCATGCCCCCACGTGGCACGCACCCATTGGCAAGGAGTCCCTCAATCATGATCACCGGAAAGGCACCTTACATCAGTACCGTGTCCCTGCTGAACCGGCCGGTCAACACGGCCGCGGCCGGCGCAGTATCCGCTCCTGGCGGAGCCGAACCCGACATTTCTCCCGTTGACGGAACCGACAGGGTACATCTGTCGGACCCCGGCCTGAATCTGCTCCCCGAGCAGACGCAGGAAACCGACCCCGCCCGCGCGGAGCGTGTCCAGGCCATCAAGCAGGCCATCGAAGAAAAGCGCTACCACATCGAGAGTCGCAAAATTGCCGACAGGCTTCTGCAGGAGGCTTCCGAACTGCTGGGCACACTCACCGGCTATCCGGAAGATCCTTTCGAGAAGGAAGCCGCTGCGTCAGAATCGGGCCAACCCGGTGAAAAGCCGGAATTCCCCGAGGGCAAGGCCGCCCAGACCCAGAATACCTACGGCAACCCCGCCCGCACCACCCGCAGCTTCCAGGCATGATGCAACGAAACGATCTCGACGGCATTCTCGATCTGCTCAAACGGCAGCAGGCCGCCCTGGCCAGCCAGGCACCCGATGCCGTCGACCGTCTCGATGCAATCCATGAGGAACTGCAGAAGCGTCTGCTGCGCCTGCAGCCGGTTGGCCGCCGCCCCACCCCACTGACCCGGCAGTCGGTCGATGCCCACAAGGTAGCCGACATTGCGCGTCTGCTGGTGGACAACCGTGCGCTGATGATGCGCCTGTCCGATACCAACCGCCGGGCCATCGAAACCCTCTTTAAGACCACGCCCCTGGTCTACACCCGGCACTGAGCGCCCTCCTGCTGCCGTCGTACTGCTTGCGGAAGGCGCCTTTGCACATCCTTCTTGCCGGGGTGCGCCCATCGCTGGAACACGTCTTCGTATCAGCACGTCTTCGCTGCAGTGCGCCTGGGTTGCCAAACGTCTTCGTTGCTGCACGCGCCGCGGACCGGTATGCGATTGCTGCTCAACGCTCACTGAAGTTTTGTTGCCCACGACCTGCGTCGTGGTCAACAAACCTCCAGGGCTAAAACACTTTCCGACAACCGGGCTTCGCCCGCCTGTCAGAAAGTCGTTCACGCCTACCGCGAAGTCGCAGCACTCGCATCCCGCTCCACGTCGCTTGTCCCTGAATGGAGGCATCCGGCAGTCACACGAAAATGGTACCCCTGAAGGATGCACGAAAACTCATGCACCGGGTGCCCACCAGACAGCACAGCGCCACATCGATCGCAATTGCATCCCGGCCCCTGTGTCATATTCAGTGCCTATGAACTGATGATCAGGCGCTCCATTCCCTCGTACCGAAGTCGCAATGCCCGAGCCCGTGAAGTGATATGGGGAATGGGATCTCCTGGCAGAGCCCTGAGTCCGATAACGACCATCAGGCCATCCCGCCCCCTCCGTCGAAGCCGCAATGCCCCGAACCTGTGAAACGGCGTGGGGAGGGGGAGCCTCCTGCGGCGATTTCACGGTAGGCGGCAAACACTTTCTGACGGGCGGGGCGCAGCCCCGGTTGTCGGAAAGTGTCAGCCCGACAAGTTTGTTGACCACGACGCAGGTCGTGGGCAACAAAGTTGGCGTGAGTGTATGAGCCGCAGGAGGCTCCCCCTCCCCGCGCCGCCCCACTCGAAGCCGTCCTTCATGCACAAAGACCGTCACACAAAGCCGCCTTCCATCCAACGAGGCCCACCCAAAGTACGTCTTCGATGCATCAAAGCCTCACATCCACCCCGTAAGCTTCGTCCGCAACCGCGCTACCGCCTGCGTATGCAGCTGCGACACCCGCGACTCCGTTACCCCCAGCACCTCCCCGATCTCCTTCAGCGTCAGCTCTTCCACATAGTAGAGACTCATCAGCAGCCGCTCCCGCTCCGGCAACCCATCGATTGCCTGCACCAGCGCTTCCCGGAAACGCACATCCTCCAGACGGCGCTCCGGCGTCGGCCCCTCGTCCGGCAGCATCTGCTCGTAGCGGTTTTCCTCGTCATCCTCGCCCGCCGCATCCTCAAAATATACCAGCTGCGATCCCTTCGCCGACGAAAGCAGACGCTGATATTCTTCCAGCGACATCTGCAGCTCGTCTGCAATCTCGCGCTCCGAGGCCGGGCGGCCATGACGCTGCTCGATGCTGTGAATCGCCTGCTCGATGCTGCGCTGGTTCCTGCGCACCGAACGCGGCATCCAGTCCGCATTGCGCAGCTCGTCCAGCATGGCGCCCCGTACCCGCTGCATCGCAAAGGTATCGAACTGCACCCCCATGCCGGCGTCGAAGCGTGACACCGCATCCACCAGGCCAATCAGCCCCGCCTGCACCAGATCATCCAGCTCGATGCTGGACGGCAGACGCGACGCCATCTGTACCGCCACCCGCCGCACCATCTTGCCATAGCGTTCGATGACGGAATCGCGATCGAGCGTTCCCCGCGGGGTATACATCGACTGTTTCTCCGTATTCAATGCGCCACCCCACCTGCAGAATCACGCCCGTCCAGCGCCGGCATGCCCGCGCCCGACCAGGAAGTCCATTGAAACTGGGCCAGCTCGGCCAGCGACAGACCCGACCAGGTCCGCAACCCGGCCTCGTCCCGGCAGCTGCCCACCACGATGTCGAGCTGCACACTCAGAAAACGGCGCGTGCAGCCCGCCAGGTTCAGAAAGGTCTCGCGCCCCCGCGCCGCCTGTTCCACATCCGCAAACAGCACACCAAAGCGCCGGATGCCGGTGGTGGCCGCCATGTGCTTGATCTCTGCATACTGGGCCATCATGGCATCGCGCCGGTGGCTCAGGATGAGCAGCAGCCGGTCCCCGCCCTGCGCCTGCACCCAGCGCGCCATTTCCACCGGATCGTCCAGCCAGAACAGCAGCGTGGTGGAACCCGGCAGACCGCCCCCGGCTGCCGCACCGCCCGGAAGCCGCAGCGCTCCCTGCGCTTCCGACGGATGTTCGGCCAGCCAGCGATGCAGGGCCGGACGGTCCAGTACCTGCACCTGGCTGTCCCCCGGCGCCATGCCTGCCGCCATGTCCGCCACGACGCGGCGTGCCTGGGTCTGGGGCACCAGGCACCCGGCCGGAATCAGCGGTGCATGTTCCGTCCGGAACAGCCGCCGCAATCCGGCCGCCTGATCCACGGCCACATCAAACATGGGCGTCCTCGAACAGGTTGCGCATTTCGCTGTCCGTCATTTTCAGGGCGGTGAAGCGCGACACGGTTTTCCGGTCCAGCGCCAGTCCGACCAGCCGGCTGAAATCCACCGCGTGATAGTCTTCCGGCACCCGCTGGCCATCGGCATAGCCCAGCAGCGGCAGCCGGTGACGCACCAGCGCATCCAGACAGGCACCCAGCCCCACGGCTTCATCCACCTTCGACAGCAGCACACCGGCCGTATCACGCGCACCGAAGGCGCCCAGCACCTCCTCGATGCTGCCCGGCTGCGCCGCCGCGTTCATCACCAGCACACGGCGCACCTGCGACACTTCCAGTGCCGAGGTCAGCTGCGACACCCGGTCATCCCGCTGGCCAATACCCGCAGTGTCGATCAGTACCAGCCGGCTCTGCTCATGTTCCTTGAGCAGCTGTTGCAGCACGTCGCGGTCCTGCGCCACCTGCACGGGCACCCCGAGCATCCGGCCAAAGGCGCGCAGCTGTTCCTGCGCACCGATCCGGTACACATCCGCCGTGATCAGTGCCAGCGAACGCGGCCCATGGCGCAGCACATGATGTGCGGCAATTTTTGCAATGCTGGTGGTCTTGCCCACGCCGGTCGGTCCGATCAGGGCAAATACGCCCCCCTCGTCGAACAGCGTTCGCTCACCCTCCACCACCTGCCCCGCCCCGCGGTTGACGCTGGCCAGCGCGCGCATCAGCATCTGGCGCAGCCATTCGTCGGCCTGTGCCTCGGCATAGTCGGCCGGCAGCAGTTCCACCAGGGTACGCGCCAGCGCGGGCGAGAACTGGCAGCCCAGCAGGTTGCGCAGCAACCGCATCTGCCCCGGGCGACGACGGGTGGCCTCGAACCAGCCCGGCCCATCATGAGCCGTCCAGCCTGCCTGCCCTGCGGGCAGCTCACCAGTGCCCGACAGTTCGGACGGCAGCGTGATCGACGGCCAGTCGCCCAGCCCGCCTGCCAGCGTGGACGCCAGCGACAGCGGCGAAGCCTCACCAAATCCGGTCATGGCCGTACCCGGCTGAACCAGACCGGCCTGCGCACCCGATGCGCCCTGCACCGAGCCCGGCAATACGGCTGCCGCCCCCGATACCTGGGCTGCAGCGGCCTGCGACATCAGCGCAGCGTCCACATCATGCCACAGCGCGCGGCGACGCAGACGGCCCATGCCGAGCATGCGGCGCGCCGAATCGACCATCTGCCACAGGCGCGAACGCGGCTGGCGCGCCGCATGGGCGGCCGCTTCGGCCGCGTGATCGGCATACCCGCGCAGAATGGCCGGTGCTGTCGCACCAGCACCAGCACCAGCGGATTGTGTACCAGCAGGTCGTGCACCAGCCGGCTGCGTACCAACCGGTTGCGCACCAGCCGATTGCGTGCCGGCAGGCTGCGCCATGCCAGGCTGCAGAAAACCGGCAGGCTGCAAGCCGGAGGATTGTGCGCCAGGCGCCTGTGCACCAGCCACCGGGGCACCGGAAGGCTGCTTCATCACCGTGGCGCCTGCGCCCTGCCCCGGCATCTGCAGTGCCGACAGGTCGATGGGAATGCCCTGGCGCTGCTGCTCCAGCAGCGCCGCAAAATCCGGTACGCCCACAGCCGGGGGGATGCTCGCCGCCGGCGCCGTCACAGACGAAGCATTTTCCGCCCGCTGCTGCTCGCGCACGCGCTGGAAATCCAGCGTGCTGAGCGGCATGCCGGCCGCAATGTCGGGCAGGGGCGACGCCTGTCCGGGGGTGCTGGTCGCAACAGGCAGCGCGACCGCCTGCGGCTGCACCGAGGTATCGTTGGTCGCAGCGGCCAGACTGCCGTTCTGGCTGTCTGCTGCCCGGACGCTTTCCGCAACGGGTGCCGGCGATCCCACCGGTTCGGCCACGATTTCGTCATTGGCCGCAGCCAGCGTGACGCTGTTGGCGGCGGCCGCCAGATAGTCTGCCACGGGTGCAGCCGGCACCAGCGGCGCAAGGACTGCCGCGGCTTCCTCCGGTGTTTGTGCGGACGTCTCCGCATCGGCTTCGGCCTGACGCCTGCGACGCCCCTTCACACCCCGCGGGGTACGTCCCGGCGGTGTCGCAGCATCCATGCCCTCTGCTGCCGCGGTGACAGCAGCCTTCGTGTCCCTGTCGGCTTCAGCAGGAGAATTCTTCGCTGCATCGGCCTGGAGGGTGGAGCCCATGCCTGCCATGCCCGCATCGTTCCGGGCTGCCGCCACCGAAGCTGCGGTATCCGGCCATGATTCTGCAGCCGGCCTCCCGGCTGTCCGCGGTTCGGAAGCTCTCCCCATCTTTGCCGTTGCCGTCCCCGTCTGCGCAGAAGCAGCGGAAGCAGCGGAAGCCGAAGCAGCAGGGGCGGCAGAGGCCGAAACAGCGGCAGGTGAACCAGCCGCTGCCGGTGCCTGCGCCGCGGTCCTGGCCGCCAGTGCATTGATGCTGGCCGACACCTGGGCAAGCGCCTGCCGGCGGCGCGCCGAGCGGGCCATCGGCACCACCACGGTCACCTGGACCTCATCGCCCACGGCGCCACTGTCCAGAATGTCCACTTCGGCACCGAAGCGGGCTTTGGCCAGGGCGATGGCCTCACGCATGGTGCGGCCACTGAAGGTCATGGTTTTCATCGATTGCTCCCGATCAGATGACCGATACGGATGGTGTGGGTATCAGGAATTTCTGCATGCGCCAGCACGCGCAGGCGGGGGGCGGCCTTGCGGACCATGGCGGCCACCTGCGGACGGATGCGGTCCGGCACCAGCAGGCAGGCGGGTTGTCCCATGGCTTCCTGCTGCTGGCAGATGCGGGCGGCCTCGGTTGCCAGAAAATCGGCCACCGACGGGTCGAGCGCGCCGTTGGAACCGGGACCGAACGACTGCATCAGCAGTGATTCCAGCGCCGGATCGAGCGCCACCACCGACAGGTCGGGCACCGGCCCAAAAATGCCCTGCACGATGGCCGGCGCCAGCGAGACGCGCACCTCGCGGGTCAGTTCGGCCGGATCCTGGATTTTCGCGCCATGTTCGGCCAGCGACTCGACGATGGATTTCAGGTCGCGAATGTGCACCGATTCTTCCAGCAGGTTCTGCAGCACACGCTGGAATGCCGGTACCGGCACCAGCTTGGGCACCACCTCTTCCACCAGCTTCGGCGCATACTGCGACAGATGGTCGAGCAGCTGCTGCACCTCGCCCCGGCCCAGCAGGCGCCACGCGTACATCTGCATCAGGTGATGCAGGTGCGTGGCCACCACGGTGGAGGCATCCACCACGGTGTAGCCCGAAGCCTGTGCCATGTCCTTTTCGGAGGGCTGAATCCAGTACGCATTCAGGCCAAAGGCCGGATCGCGCGTGGCCATGCCATTGAGGCGCACATCCGCATGCCCCGGGTCGATGGCCAGCCACATGCCCGGCCAGGCCTCGCCGCTGCCCACCGTCACCCCCTTGAGGCCAATGCGGTAGCTGTTCGGACGCAGGTCCAGCTGGTCCCGCACATGCACCGGCGGCGGCAGGAAACCGATTTCCTGGGCAAACTTGCGCCGTACGCCCTTGATGCGCATCAGCAGATCACCACCACTGTCCTTGTCCACCAGCTGGATCAGCTTGTAGCCCACCTCCAGGCTGAGAATGTCCACCGGCTGCACGTCTTCCCAGGTGGCATCACCCTCGCCCGCCGCAGCAGGTTTGACCTCTTCGGCCGTCTCCGGTCTGGTGCGCGCAGCCACCGACAGCCTGAACGACACATAGCCCAGCATGGCCGCCAGTGACAGGAAGGCAATGTGCGGCATGCCCGGAATCAGCCCCAGCACGCCCACGATCAGCGCCACCAGGCCCAGCGCCCGCGGCAGCGAGAACAGCTGGCTGGCAATCTGTTTGCCGATGTCGTCACTGCCATCACCCACACGGGAAACCAGCAGGCCGGCCGCCACGGAAATGACCAGCGACGGCACCTGCGCCACCAGCGCATCCCCGATGGCCAGCAGCACATAATTGTTGGCAGCCGTGGCCACGGGCAGGTTGTGCTGCACCACGCCGATGATCAGGCCGCCCACCAGGTTGATGACCAGAATCAGGATGCTGGCAATGGCATCGCCCCGCACGAACTTGGACGCACCGTCCATCGAACCGTAGAAATCGGCTTCGCGGCTCACTTCCTGCCGGCGGCGACGGGCCTCGGCCTGGTCGATCTGGCCGGCGTTGAGATCGGCATCGATGGCCATCTGCTTGCCGGGCATGGCATCCAGCGCAAAGCGGGCAGACACCTCAGCAATACGGCCGGCCCCCTTGGTCACCACCATGAAGTTGATGACGGTCAGGATGGCAAACACGATGATCCCCACCGCGTAATTGCCGCCGATCAGGAAGTTGGCAAAGGCCTCGATCACCTTGCCGGCCGCATCGGTGCCGGTATGGCCGTACATCAGCACGGCACGCGTGGAAGCCACGCTCAGCGACAGACGCATCAGCGTGGTGACCAGCAGCACGGTCGGGAACACCGCAAAATCCAGCGCCTTCACCGTGTACACCGCCACCAGCAGCACCAGCAGCGAGGAGGCAATATTGAAGGTGAACAGAAAATCGAGCACCGGTGCCGGCAGCGGCAGCAGCATCATGGCCAGCACCACCACCGCCAGCATCGGCACGGCCAGCGACGACACCGGTGGCAGCGGCACCTCCTGGCCGGCAATGCGCAGCTGGGTGGGCAGACGGAAGCGGGCCCTGCCCCCTCCCATGCCCTGGCTGCTCTCGATCAATGGCGCACTCATGCGTCTTCACCCTTTCCTGAATACTTCGGATCCATCTCCGCCGGTACCGGCAGGTCCACGGGCTCGGCCGGCGGCGCCGAGCGGCCCGGTACCCAGCGCCGGAGCTGGTACACATAGACGAGCACCTGGGCCACGGCCACATACAGGGCCTGCGGGATCTCCTGATCGAGTTCCACGTGGGCGTACAGGGCACGGGCCAGGGGCGGTGCCGACAGTACCGGCACCCCGGACTCCCGGGCCAGGGCCTGGATGCGCATGGCCAGTTCATCCAGCCCCTTGGCCACCACGCGCGGCGCCCCCCCGGCTGCCTCGTCATAACGGATTGCCACCGCATAATGCGTCGGGTTGACCACCACGATGTCGGCCGATGGGACCGCCGACAGCATCCGCCGACGAGCGGCCTCACGCTGTCGCGAACGGATCTGTCCCTTGAGCTGGGGGTCCCCTTCCGACTCGCGGTGCTCGCGCTTCAGCTCGTCGCGGGTCATGCGCAGGTCGGCCCGGTGGCGGAACCACTGGAACGGCACGTCGAACAGCGCCAGCCCGAAGAGCAGCATCAACAGCAGGCCCAGCCCGCCCGTCACCAGCGACATGGCCTCGCCGGTGGCACCGGCCAGACGGTCCGCGTGGGAAAGCGCCGCAAAGGCAGGAAAACGGTCGCTCACATACCAGCTGCCGATGGCCCCCAGCAAACTGGCCAGCAGCGCCAGCTTCAGGAACTCGACCAGGTTGCGCAGCGAGAAGATGCGCTTGAGGCCCCCCATCGGATTGAGCCGGGAGGGTTTGACGCCCAGCGCCTTGAAGGCGAGGTTGAAACCGCCCGGAATGGTGCTGGCCGCAATGGCGGCCGCACAGACGGAGAGAAGAATGACCAGCACCCGCCAGCCCAGCGCGCCGAAGTGGGCCAGCACCGGCTGCAGGGCATCCAGAAAATGCGCCCGTACCTGCCCGTCGAAGGCAAAGGTGCTGGCCATCAGCCGACGCGTGCCTGCGGCCAGCGACGGCCCCATCATCACCAGCGTGCCGATGCCCGCAGCCATCACCAGCAGATGGGCGGCATCCCGCGAACGCGGGACGTTACCCTCCTGGCGCGCCTGTTGCAGGCGCTTCTCGGAGGCGGGTAACTGGCGGTCTTCCTTGCTGGTCTCGGCCATCGGGCAGGCAGGCTTGCATGAAACGAAGCTGCATTATCGACAGCAGGCCGATATTCCGGTGTCTCGATAAAACCGGGGAAAATCAGGAGTTTCCGGTCAGGATGCCGCGAACGGACCACCGCCCCCGACCGGTGGTCCCGGACATCCGCAAGTCAGGGCTTCGATGCGGCCGGGGCGGGTTCGGCCGGCAGGGCCGGCTTCGCAGCCCCTACCGTCGCCGCATTCTGGATGCTCTGCGTGGCGCTTTCCACATCGGACGTGGTGACCTCGGTACCCGACAGGATGCGGGCCTGGGCTTCTTCATTGAGCACCACGATGGCGATGCGGCGGTTCATCGGGTCGTTGGGATTTTCCTTCACCAGCGGCACCACCGGCCCCAGCCCCTGCACGCGCAGCACCTTGTCCGGCGCAAGGCCCCCCAGTACCAGCTCCCGGCGTGAGGAGTTGGCCCGCTCGGTGGACAGTTCCCAGTTGGAGTAGCCCCCGGTGGCTCCACCCGAATACGGCGTGGCATCGGTATGGCCGCTCAGGCTGATGGGGTTTTCCACGTCGTTGAGCAGCTTGCCGATGGTGCGCATCAGCTCACGCATCTGCGGCGACAGCACCGTGCTCTTGCCCGAAGCAAAGAGCGGCTTCCTGTTCGCATCGACGATCTGGATGGACAGGCCGTCCACCGTCATTTCCAGCCGGATCTGGTCCCGCAGGGCCTCCAGGGCCGGCACCTTCATGATGGATGCCTCCAGCCGCTCCTTGAGCTTCTGCAGCTTCACATCCTTCTTTTTGTCCTTGCCTTTCGTGATGCCCTTGTTGACCTGGCCATCCTTGCGGGTCAGGTCGGTACCGCCGCCGGGCACCGGCGCCGTGGCGTCCCCCACGCCGGCGCCGCCGATCAGCGACAGCTTCAGCGGCTGCTGGAAGTATTCGGAAATGCCCTTCAGGGTATTTTCACTGGCCGAGCTGAGCAGCCACATCAGCAGGAAGAAGGCCATCATGGCCGTCACGAAGTCGGCGTAGGCAATTTTCCAGGCGCCGCCATGGTGTCCATGGCCGCCCTTCTTGATCCGCTTGATGACGATCGGCTGTACTTTCTTTCCGGCGGGGCCCGACATGGCTCATGCCCTCTTCTGCTTGACGTGACCTTCCAGCTCGGCAAAGTTGGGGCGCTCGGTGGAATACAGCACCTTGCGGCCGAACTCCACGCAGATGGCCGGTGCATAACCCTGCATGCTGGCCAGCAGCACCACCTTCACGCACTGCAGTTCCTTGCCGGCCTCGTTGGTTTTCTGCGCCAGAATGTCGGCCAGCGGACCGATGAAGCCATACGACAGCAGAATGCCCAGGAAGGTCCCCACCAGCGCGTGCGCAATCATCTCGCCCAGAATGGCCGGAGGCTGGCCCACCGAGCCCATGGTGTGCACCACGCCCATCACGGCCGCCACGATCCCGAAGGCCGGCAGGCCGTCGGCCATTTTCTGGATGGAGTGCGAGGGCACCATGGCCTCATGGTGGTGGGTTTCCATTTCGTTGTCCATCAGGTTCTCGATTTCCAGGGCATTGAGGTTGCCGGAAATCATCATCCGCAGATAATCGGTGACGAACTCGATGAGATGGTGGTCGGCCAGCAGTTCGGGGTAACGGGTGAACAGCGGGCTGCTCTCGGGCTGTTCGACATCGTTCTCGATGGCCATCAGGCCCTCTTTCCGGGCCTTGGTGAGGATGTCGTAGAGCATGGCCATGACCGACAGGTAGCGCTCCTTGGTGTATTTGGAGCCCTTGAAGGCGGCGGGGATGGCCCCCATGGCAGCCTTCAGGTCCTTGCCGGGGTTGGCCACGATGAACGCGCCGAAGGCGGCGCCACCGATCATCAGCAGTTCCAGGGGCTGGAACAGGGCGCCGATGTGTCCGCCTGCCATGGCGTAGCCGCCAATGACGGAGCCCACCACTACGATGTATCCGATGATGACAAACATGCTGTGTTTCCCTTGACTGGTTCACGCCGGGCCGGGGCCGGGCGCTCTCCCTCTTTTCGGACGATGGCGGGCATTCTTGAGGCAGGCAGCCGCGGGTGGCAGGGGGAGCGGCCAGACGGACGGTTTGTGGCGCCTTGAGGCATGGGGAGCGTGAGGGATGCCCTTCCCCGTACCGCTTCTCAAGCTCGTACACCACGACTCCGGCCATACCGGCGAAAGGATTTATCCCTGAGCCAGCCCCTGATCTGTGAGCCATGGCACCTGATGGACAGTATCGGTAGAATGGGCGGCTGGTCGGGTTACCCAGCCTTCGGCCCACATCCCCGGAACGACGTCATGATCACCAGTCTGCGGTTATCCAACTTTGGCCCCCTGTCATCCATCCAGTGGGATGGGCTTGGCAGAATCAATCTGGTCATCGGCAGCAATGGGAGCGGCAAGACCTTTCTGCTGAAGGCCATTTATGCAAGCCTTCGGACGCTGGAGGAGTACCGGCGGGGCAACGAGCAGCGCACGGCGCCGGAGATTCTTGCCGACAGGCTGTACTGGACATTCCAGGCGGAAAGGATCGGGGATCTGGTCACCCGGGGCTCAGCCGCCCCCCTGAAAAGCCACGTCAGCATCGATGGCCATGACTTCGTCTATGGCTTCGGCAGGGAAACCACGCGCCAGATTTCTTCGCTGGAAAATCACGTTGCGCCACGCAGCAGCAATTCCGTATTCCTGCCTGCCAAGGAAGTTCTGTCGTTGCACCAGATCATCCTGAAGTCGCGGGAGCAGGACCGCGCCTTTGGTTTCGATGACACCTACTTCGACCTTGCCAGGGCACTGCGCATTACCCCCACCCGTGGCAATGACTATCGGGCATTCTCAAAATCAAGAAAGGATCTGGAAAAGATACTGGGCGGCTCGATTGAATACGACGAAGGATCGGGACGCTGGATTTTCGTGAAGGGCCGCAACCGGTTTCCCATTGGCGTCACGGCAGAAGGCATCAAGAAAATTGCCATTCTGGACACACTCCTGGGAAACAGGTACCTGGACAACCACTCCATCGTCCTGATCGATGAGCCAGAGTCGGCGCTGCACCCCTCGGCCATTTCCCGGCTGCTCGACATCATTGCCGCGCTGGCAGAAGCTGGCCTTCAGTTCTTCCTGGCCAGCCACTCCTATTTCGTGGTCAAGAAGCTGCTGCTCATTGCACAGGAACGCAGCTGGTCCATTCCGGTGCTGTCCGGTGAGGAGCACGCCGGAGACACCATCTGGAACCAGAATGACCTCATGGAAGGCATGCCGGACAACCAGATCATTGACGAGTCCGTTCGGCTCTATCAACAGGAAGTGGAGCTGGCACTGCAATGAGTTCGCTCACCATCCACGAGTCCGGCATGGCATTTGGTCCATTCCCGGCTGGGCAGTGCTTTCATATCGAACGAAGTCACTGCTACAGACAGATCCAGAATGGCATCCAGATCGCGGAGTTCCTGCTCCTGCGCAGACAGCAAGCCGGAACCTCCCTGTGGGTCGTGGAAGCAAAGTCAAGCAGCCCCCGGCCAGAGACCTTGTGATTCCCCACATCTTTGATCACATGGACATTCCCAGAACGATGTCATCAAGCCGGCGCATCCCCTTCCAGATAACCTCGTTCCCCGGTGGCCTGTCATTCTTTCTGGCCAGATAGCCGCCAAGGCGCGCCACCAGGATCACGCAGTCATGCAGCGTCTCTGGCTCAGGCACCTTGTTCTTCCAGCGTACCGTCACCAGCGCCTTCAGAGCCCGGATCTCCTGCTCCGTGAACACCACCCTCGGGTCGGCCTCGGGTTCAAGGCGATTGAGCATCGTCATCCACATCAGCCGCCATGACAGAATGCAGTACACCGCCATCAGGTTGCTCAACCGTTCTGCGGTGCGAAGCTGCGCGTCCTCGGCCTTGCAGCCCGATTTCATCACCTTGAAGAACGTCTCGATGTTCCAGCGCATCGCATACCAGTCCAGCTTCTCGATGGCCTGCTCGCGCGACTGAACCGGCAGATCCGTGATCAGCTTCCAGCTCAGGGGCTTGCGATTGAGCGGCGCGCCTCGCTCCGTGGCGTGCAGTACCGTCAGCGTCAGCTCGGGCAACTCCTTGTGCTTCTGCGGCGGCCGTATCCGCAGACGCCGATGACGCAGCGTCATGGTCGCCTCGTGCGCATGGCCCCAACGATCACGAAAGAACACCCGGTGCAGGCCCTTGACCGGCGCGTCGGCCATCTCCTCTTCCACTGTCTGCTGGCCGTTACCTGTCGGGCGATCCGTGCTGGTGCGCACCAGGAAATGTGTGCCCAGCTCCCTGGCCGCGTAAAACAGCGCGTAGATGTCGCTTTCGCGGTCCGCGATGTGCACGCATCGCCCGGACTCCGCCTGCAGCAACGCCGTGGCCTGCTGCAGCCCCTCGACCCAGCGATGACTTTCCCTGTCCTCGACACGCTTGCGCGCGGCCCTGCCTGCTGCCTGATCCTTGCTGAATTCCTGCCGGTTCCAGAACTGCAGCGCACACAGCCCCAGGGGCAGCGCATCCTGCGTGATGGCCAGACTCGCGTGCATCAGCATCCCGCAGATCCGCGTCTCCTCCTCGGCTCCCGCCAGCCTGCCCAAAAAACCCACATCCTCTGGATACAGCCGATCAAACGTGAACGAGGTTGTATCGTGCAGCACCAGAATCTGCCCCTCGCTTTGTTGCACGCGACGCCGTGTGGCCTGCAGGTGCCCCGAAATGATCGCCTGGACGTCCACCCGATCATTGGACAGCATCCGGTACGCTGCTTTCGTCGCAGCCCAATCCTCGAACGAGGACGGAATCGAGTTGGTCACGTCCTTGCCGAGATGACGCATGATCTCGCCCAGGCGTGCCTTCAGACGCGCATCCGGCATCTGCGCGCCACTGATCTCTTCGTCAACCCACTGGGTACCCAGATCCTGCACTTCAACCTCTGTCCGATCTGCCTTGCCCATTGCAGCGTCCTCCGGTTCGGCTTTGCCTCGTTCTCTTCCTCTGAATTATGGGCGATTCTCTCTTGTCATGTTGATTTCATTGAGAAAGTTGTGGGGAATCACAAGGCCAGAGACCCAGCCCGGATTTGACGGTTTCATTGAAGAAATCAGGGCCAAGCTCACCAATGCCTTCCTGCTCGGCATGGCGGCCCATCTGCAGCGTCACCCACATGCCCAGAAAGAACTTCCAGCCGATTTCAGGTCTCCGGAGTTTCTCCGGCATACCGTACGTTTTGTACTGGTCATCCATGGGCACAAGGCTGAGTGGTTGCCTCCCCTGAAAGACGAACTCTCACGGGTCATGCGCCCTCTTGTCAGGACATGGGGCATCACGGGGTATCCCGTCATCGTACTGAACGACACCATGGCCCGGAAGGTTGGGTTGATCCAGTAGAGCGTTCATGGAATCACGCTGCCATGGACTCTCCCTCAAGGAGAAGCCCTGAAAGTTCGTCCCCCACCTCCTGAAAAAAAGGCACTCACGAACCTCCCAGCCGGGAAACCGTGAATGCCTCAAAAGCCTCGTATGCATGTGAGGCGGGAGGAGTCAGCCTCTCCTTCCGCTCAGTGGATCGCGCCCGCCTTGCGTGCCTTGCCCGCACGGGCCGGCGGTTCGCACAATCCGCATACGAAGCGGTCTTCCAGCTCATAGGGATGGTTGATGAACTGCCCCTTGCAGCGACGGCACTGCATGGCGGTCACCAGCCCGGTATCGATGAAGCGCACCAGACGCCAGGCACGCGTCAGACTCAGCATCGGTTCGACACCGTAACTCTTCACCTCGGCGGTGTACAGCTCATACGCCTTGATGATGGCGTCCGAATCATCGATGGGCGCCGACTTCATCAGGTATGTGTGAATGTTGTAGAACAGCGAGGCATGAATGTTCGGCTGCCAGGTCATGAACCAGTCGGTCGAGAATGGCAGCTGGCCCTTGGAGGGCGACTTGCCGGCCACCTCCTTGTACAGTTTCAGCAGACGCTCATAGGGCAGATCGGTTTCCGACTGCAGCATCTGCAGACGGGCGCCCAGTTCGATCATGCGGATCGCCTTGACGATCTGCCGGTTGTCTTCAAGCAGACTACGCGCGCTCATCGAGCGTCTCCTCAAAACGGCCCGAACGCAGAATGGCGGCATGCAGGCGGGAAGCACTGCGCTCGCTGCCCTCTTCCGTCCCGGTGGCTTCACCATGGTCGACCAGCAGCTGCCACAGCAGGGCATCGTCGAAGCGGAAGCGGCACAGCAGCATGTTGCCCTGCGCCATGCGCATCATCTGGGCCGGCGAGAGCTGGTCGAGCAGATCGGCGACCTCTTCCGACAGCCCCAGGCGATACAGCGCCTGCACGCGGTCCGTGCGGATCAGCGATTGCGCCAGAATCAGATACGACAGATTCGCCTCTCTGATCTCTGCAAGAATTCGTTCTTCGTTCATACCTGCCCTTTCCTGAAGTTCGGCTTTCCAGATGGAGCCGGCACGCAGCGTTGCGTGCGGCACAGGGCAGACTATGAACGCACAGCCGGCTGGCGCCCACGGCAGGCCGACCGGTGGCCGAACGGCAGGCGGATACCTGGGACAGGCAGGCGGCAGGCACGGAAAGTGACCAAGGGCACCCGTCGGACGCGGCTGTCCGCTGGTGCCGGGCAGATGATGCAAGCCCGCGACAGGGCATGATGACCGGCGGATCGGTGGGCACGAATGGCGCAGGTCGCCGATGCATCGGGGCGTTGGCGGCCGTGCAACAGGCGTTGTGGATGGGTGACAGTACCCATGGGGAACACGCAACCGGCAGCTGCACCGCTGCATGGGAGGATGGCCTCAGTCCCTTCTGGCGGCGCCTGATGCGCATTCTGGCCCCAGGCGCTGGACTGTGATGCCCGGAAAAGCAGGGGTTAACTCACGGCCAGAACACAGCACGTACCTTCCCGCCTCACCGTCACGGATACCAGTCACGACCTCCTGCCATGTCGGGTTCGCAGAACAGACAGCCTGTCCCCGGCCAGGGCATGAGGCGCACCTGCCAGACGCGGCTCAACGGGCCATCCCCTGTTGGCCATCTGGCCTAGGTCAGATGGTACGAAAGGGCATCCCTGCGCTGCCTGCCCCTTGCCATCCTGATGAAATGCCCAGGCTGTTTTTCTTGAACACCCTGCAGGCTTCCATCATGAACGCCAGTAAAGACTCCAACATCCCCATGGATCCGGGCACGTCCCCGGGCCCGGGAGCACCACCTCCCCCCATCAACCACGACTGGATCTTCAAGAATCTCGTGCAGGACTATCCGCAGGCGGCGCTGGCCTTCTTTGCAGCCGACGAGCACATCGGGCTGGACGACGACATCGAGATCACCTTCCTCGGCCAGGAACCACCCGAAACGGACATGACCGAGGGCAAGCTGATCCTCGACATGCCGATCCGGGTACGCTGGCGGGACGGCTCCCGGGAGGATCTGATCATCCTGCTGGAAGAAGAGACCGTACCCTCCCGCTTCAACCCGGAGCGGCTGCTGGGCTACACGGTACGGATGATGCGGCGGGAACAGACCCGGCGCATCGTACAGATTGTCATCTCCGTCAAGCGTGGCACAATGGAAGAGAGTCTCACCCTCGGCGGAGACCATGTAACCACCCTGCAGTTCGGCTTCCTGCGCTGCCATCTGCCCGCCCTGCGGGCAGCGGACTACACCCACAGCCCCAACATTGCCGTGCGCATCCTGACGGCCCTGATGGACTACCCCAGTACCCCGGAAGACCGGGTTCGGGTGTACGGTCAGGCCTGGCAGGGGCTGCTGGAACTGGAGCCGGACCCCGACCAGCTGGTGAAGTACCTGGGCATCATCCACACCTATCTGAAACTCGACACCACAGAGCAGCAACTGTACGCTCGGCTGTACCCACAGGAGAAACGACACATGAACCAACTGGCAGAAAGCTGGATCGAGAAAGGTTGGCAGAAAGGGCGGCAGGAGGGCATCCTGCTGGGTGAACAGGCAGGCAAACTCAGCGGCCGCCAGGAAACGCTGGCCGAGCAGCTGGCCGAACGCTTCGGCCCGCTGGACGAAGCCGTTACCCAGCGCCTGGCCTCGGCCAGTCTGGACGAGCTGAAGCACTGGTCACGCCGGATCCTGTCAGCCCAGACGCTGGACGAGGTGTTCCGGCTGCAGTGAGCACGCCCCATGTCTGATCAGGGCAAGGCGGGAACAAGACAAGACGACAACCGCCTGCCACTGAGAACCATTCGCTGCAACATCACCCCAAAACGGCGCATCCTGAGATGCGCCGTTTGCTGTGTGCACCCGGCACGGGGGCACACCTGCCTGGCGCAAGTCCCGCCCGAACCTTCCCCCTGCCCCAGCACGCCATAAGCCCATCTCCCTGGCTCCCTGAGCTGGCACGCCAACACCCGCATCAGCAGCAGCAAATTCCCCCTTTTCTGCGCCATGACCGATGGCCGGTGGCCTGCCCGCCACCCAACGGCTGCCTGTTGCATCAAGCCCACACCCAACCCGCCGATATTCTGGTCATCGGGAGCGTCTCCCGCTGTCCAGACCGAATACGCGGGAACAGGACTCACAACCCGGGCAACCGGATCAACCCAGGCTCACAAACGCATCTCTTCCCTACCGGAGCAAGAACATGGCACAGATCATCAACACCAACATCATGTCGCTCAACGCCCAGCGCAACCTGAGCGCCACGCAATCCGCCCTGGCCACCTCGGTCCAGCGCCTGTCCACCGGCCTGCGCGTCAACAGCGCCAAGGACGACGCCGCCGGTCTGGCCATTGCCGAGCGCATGAACACCCAGGTCCGCGGCATGAACGTCGCCATCCGCAACGCCAACGACGCCATCTCCCTGTCGCAAACCGCCGAGGGTGCCCTGTCCAAGATCAACGACATGGGCCAGCGCATGCGTGAACTGGCTGTCCAGTCTGCCAATGCCACCAACAATGATGAAGACCGCAAGGCCCTGAACCAGGAATACCAGGCCCTGGCTGAAGAGATCAAACGCAACCTTGCTGGCACCTCCTTCAACGGCACCAAACTGTTCGCTGCGGGATCTGCCCTGACCTTCCAGGTCGGCGCCAACAACGCCACGACCGACCAGATCACCATCACCACCGCAACCATGACGGGAGAGCAGAAACTGACCGGTGCTCTGGGCTCCATGGGTGTAGGCGGTGCCGCAGCCTCTGCTCCCGGCATCTCCTCCTTCACCTTTGCCACCGATGCGCTGGGCAAACTGGACATCATGCTGGGCGAGATCAACTCCAAGCGTGCCGAGTTCGGAGCCATCCAGAACCGCTTCCAGGCCGTCATCGAGAACCTGCAGGTCAGCGCCGAGAACCAGACCGCTGCCCGCAGCCGCATCATGGACGCCGATTTCGCCTCCGAAACGGCCAGCCTGACCCGCTCGCAGGTCCTGCAGCAGGCCGGCACCGCCATGCTCTCGCAGGCCAACTCCCTGCCCAACAACGTGCTCTCCCTGCTGCGCTGATCGGCACGGGCGCCGGTAACACACCGGTACCCTGCCCCTCCGGGGGCCCGGAGCGGGGACGAATGAGTTCACGACACGCTCTGTGCACAGCAAAACCACCGGCCGCTCCCTTCGGGTTGCGGCCTTTTTGTTTGAGCGCATCTACCGGATCTGCACAGGAGCACAGAAGCAGATTCCACCCACCCGCTTTTGATGGGCCTTTCCCCGGCTTATCGGCCCATCCCCCTGCCGGCAGGCATGGCAACTGCCCCACTGGTCGGCGTGGCCCTTATGAGGTCAGGGGACGCGCCGATATGATGACCATCGAAAACCGTCAGGAGGTCTGACTGCCGGCCCGGCACCGTACAACATCCGTCCTGCGGATGCGCACGGTCCCGAAGCCGCGGCGGACTTCCGGAATCATCGAGGTTGATATGGCAAAGATCACGGCAATGGGTGGTTCGCTGGACGTCAACAGCATCGTGTCACAGCTGATGTCGGTGGAGCGCGAACCCGTCACGAAGCTGCAGAAGCAGCAGGCGGGCATCAATACCAAGCTGTCGGCCTGGGGCACGGTCAAATCCGCCCTGTCGGCGCTGCAGACGGCAGCCGACAAGCTGGTCAGGCAGGAAACCTGGCAGGCCACCACGGCCACCAGCAGCAACGAGGACCAGATCCAGGTCACGGGCGGCGCCACGAAGGGCGGCGCGATGGGCAACCATTCGGTTCTGGTCAAGCAGCTGGCCCAGAGTCAGGCGGTGGCCACGCGCAGCTTCGCCTCGGCCGATACCGTGGTGGGTGGCGGCAAGCTGTCGGTGCAGCTGGGCAGTGTAGATGAAAACGGCAACGGCTTCACGGCCGATGGCGAGCGCAAGGCGCTGGACATCACCATCCCGGAAAATGCCACGGTCAAGGACATTCGCGACGCGATCAACCGCAGCAATGCAGGCATCAGCGCCAGCCTGATCACGGACGGCAATGGTGTACGCCTGCAGCTCACGGGTTCGGCCACGGGCGCGAAAAATGCCTTCCAGATCACCGCCACGGGCAACGGTCTGGACGCATTCGACATTTCTGCCACCGCAGCCACGGGTGCCAATGGCAGCCTGCGCACGCAGGTGGCCCGTGATGCAAAACTCCAGATCAACGGTCTGGATGCCACGTCCGCCTCGAACAAGGTCACCGACATGATCGAGGGCGTGACGCTGAACCTGAAGAAGGTGGACAAGGATCCGGTTACCGTGTCCGTCGAGTCCAACAAGGACAGCCTGAAGGAGGATGTGGACGCTTTCGTGAAGGCGTACAACAAGGTCAACAGCCTGATTGCCGACCAGACGAAATACGACCCGTCCACGAAAACGGCCGGTACGCTGCAGGGCAATGCCACGATCCTCCGCATCCAGTCGCAGATCCGCAGCCTGGTGCGCGCCCAGCCGGGGCAGGATGGGCTGTCATCGGCCGGTTTCGAGCTGGACCGCAACGGGGCGCTCAGCATCAAGGACGCAAAACTCAACGACCTGCTGAACAACCCGGACAGGCTGCGCACGCTGTTTGCCGGCCAGTTGCCGGGTGTGGGCGCACGGGCCACGGCCCCGCTGCCCGGCAGCAACACCACGACCTCGAGTCCGGGCGCCCAGGCGC
Organism: Lautropia dentalis; assembly: GCF_003892345.1. Taxonomy (GTDB): domain Bacteria; phylum Pseudomonadota; class Gammaproteobacteria; order Burkholderiales; family Burkholderiaceae_E; genus Lautropia; species Lautropia dentalis. The sequence continues at coordinate 667,813 of NZ_RRUE01000001.1, read as the reverse complement.
CGACCTCCAGTCCGGCTGCGGCGGCCACGGCCGGCATGAGCCCGGCCACGGCCGCCCTGCTCTCGGGCAGCAGCAGCGGGCTGGGTGGGGTGGCCCGCCAGCTGAGCGAGCGCCTGAAGGAAGTGCTGGATGACAGCAGCAGCCTGAGTGGTACCACAAAGGCCCTGCAGCGCAGCCTGGATGCCAGCAACACCCGCATCGAACAGCTGAACCAGCAGCTGGCCCGTACCGAGGAGCGCCTGACCCAGCAGTACTCGCGGCTGGATACCAACATCAGCAAGATCACCAGCTCGTTCTCGTCGATCGCCTCGCTGCTGCGCTGATCCGCCGCCCGGCATCCGCAGACGGCAGGCCCGCCTGCCTCCTCCGGCGCCCCACAACGTTGCCGGCCCGCATCTGCACCACCTCCCCGGGGAGGCTGGCACAGGGCAGGCCCGCCCGTTGCGGGGTGTTCTTTCTGGCCGACGTGCAGAAAAGCGTGGTTTTCCCCGCGGGGAATAGCGGCACCAAAGCCCGTCACTTTGGTCACACACCTAAAGTCACCCCCCGATCCGTCGATAAAGAGGGGGAGATACAGCCGGATGTGACGACCGCCTGTCGCCGACGAATGGCAGCATGACTGTCTCGCATCCCGCCCCACCGATTCGACTTTTTCAGGTATTTCCCCCATGTTTGCACGCATGCACCAGGCTTCGGCTGCCGCCTATCACACCGTGGACCTCGAAAGCTCGGTTCACATGACCGATCCGCACCGGCTGGTCGAGATGCTGTTCGACGGTGCCGTGACGGCCGTGATGAAGGCCACGATGGCACTGAGAAACGGCAATCATGCAGCCCGGGGGGAATCCACCTCCCGTGCCATCCGCATCATCGAGGAGGGGCTGAAGGCTTCGCTGGATCCGGAGGTGGGCGAAATCTCGGCCAACCTGGCCATGCTGTACGACTACATGACGCGCACCCTGCTGCAGGCCAACCTGCACAGCAATGCAGATCAATACGAGGAAGTGATCCGCCTGCTGAAGGACCTGCGCGAAGCCTGGCAGCAGATTCGCCCGCAGGTGGTGAACACGAAGGTCTACGGCAGCTGAACGGAGCGGATGCCCCATGAGTCCAGATGTCTATACCGATGATGTGATGCGCGGCGTTCGAACGGGATTTTCTGCTCCGGCAGACCCTGCAGACAGGACGCCACACCCTTCTGCAGCGAGCGATGCAGCCCATCGTGATGTGCAGGCACTGATCGCCCGTGCAGCCCAGGCGGCCGTGGCAGCGGGTCGTGGCGTGACGGATGCGGATGACGGCGCAGACGGGCTGCTGCTGCCACCCCAGTATGACGAGGCACTGCTGCTGGCCGAACACATGCTGGCTGCGGCACGGTGCGGCGACTGGGACACGGTGAAGCAGCTGCGCACGGCGCTGCCGAAACTGGCCCGGGACCTGGAAGTCGCCTGGCAGGAGCTGCGAACCGTGTATCCGGATGCCTGTGCCCTGCTGGAGGGGCAGCGGGTGAAAATGATTCGTGAAATCCTGCGTGTGGACGAGCTGATCCGCCAGCGTGCTGCCTCACCCGCCTGGCAGCGCGTGCAGCCGATGCTGGCCACCCGGCCGATGGACCGTTCCGCGCAGGCCGACCTCCCCCTGCAGCGTGCCTGACCGGCACCCTGTTTCGCACCAGCGCCAGAACCGATCATGAACATGCCCTCTCCTTCCACTGGTACCCACCACGGCCGCGTGCCGGGTTTTCTGCCCATGTCCCTGGCGGACGGGCTGGACCAGTTCCGCGTGACCGGAACGATGGCGGTACGCGCGATGCTGCGCGAACTGCAGAATGCCCGTGAGCACGTGGTGCTTTACAGTGCCGATGATGATGCGCTGCATCTGGTCACGCGTATCGAAGGGCTAGAAGCGCAGGATTTTCGTCTGACGATGGCCGGCAGCGAGGCGGATATCGAGGCACTGATGGAGGCCGGTCCGCTGACGCTGGTGGGCATGACGGGCGCGGTGAAGATCCAGCTGACCGTAAGCGCCCTGAGCCTGCGCGATGATGGCCACAACAGCCAGCTGATTGCCGCCATTCCGGACCATGGCTGGCGCATCCAGCGCCGCGACGCCTTCCGCGTGACGCCGCCGGAGGGTGATGGCGCAACGGTGGTGGTGCGCATGCCCCAGCAGAAGGAGGCCCGCGGCCGCCTGCACGACCTGTCAGCCGGCGGGCTGTGCTTTTACTGGCAGGCCAGCCAGGGCGCCCTGCAGGTGGGTCAGACCCTGCCGCATTCGCGCATCGAGCGGGTGCGCGCCCCCGCCCTGCCCTGCGACCTGAAGATCATCCGCATCGGCGCCCCCGACGGCAACGGGGAGCAGCTGGTGAGCTGCCGCTTCGAGGCGCTGCCCGAGGCCATTGCCCGCCGGGTGCAGGTGTACGTGATGGATGTGGAGCGCCGGGTTCGGGCGGTGCGCAACGACTGACACAGGCCAGACAAGATCTGCCGATCCTATTTCAGGCCCCGGCCGGGATGCGTCCCTGCCGGGGCCTTTCGTTTACACCTGCATCCCCATGATGTCCGAATACGCCTGCACCAGGCGGTTGCGGACGGTGACGGCCGACTGGAAGCCGATCTGGGCTTTCTGCATGGCCAGCATGGTGCTCTCCAGTGTTGCGCCGGCCTCACCCACTTCGAAGGCCCGCTGCTGCCTGTCTGCAACAGTCTGGGCATCGTTGACGCTGCGCAGCGCATCCATCAGCAGGCTGCCGAACGAGGCGCTGGCGGTTTTCTCGGTGCCGGCCGGCATGAAGGCGGCACCGATGCTCCCCACGCCACCCGGACGGGCGGCAGCGGCAGCAGCATCGGCGGCGGCTTTCAGTGCAGAACCGGGAAATTCCACGTTCATGTCCATTCTCCTTCCTGACGGCAAACCATTTGCCGGTTGCCGACATCGTAGTGACGGGTAGCGCAAACCGTCCCTGAAATAGCAGGTATCCAGCCCGGTATTTGGCGAATTTCCCCGGGCGGCCTTCACCGATACTGTGCGCCATGAGTACTTCCACACCTGTCATGGCTACGAATACCCTGCCCGCTTCCACCAGTCCGTTTGCCCAGATGCCGACCGCGACCAAGATCAAGGCCGGCGTGGGTGTCATTGCCCTGGGGGCCGTTGCCGTCTCGGCGTGGCTCTGGTCGCAGCAGCCGGACTGGAAGGTGCTCTACAACAATCTGCCCGATCGCGAAGGCGGTGCCGTCATCGCCCAGCTGGTGCAGATGAATGTGCCCTACCGGTACACCGAGGGCGGTGGTGCCATCATGGTGCCGGCCAGCATGGTCAACGATGCGCGCCTGCGTCTGGCGGCCCAGGGGCTGCCGGGCAGCGACACGACGGGCTATGAGCTGCTGGAGAAGCAGCGCTTCGGGACCACACAGTTTCAGGAGCGGCTGAACTTCCAGCGCGGTCTGGAAGGCGAACTGGCACGTTCGATTCAGGCGCTGGCGGCGGTGAAGCATGCGCGCGTGCATCTGGCCATGCCGGTGCAGAACGGTTTTCTGCGCGAGCAGCAAAAGCCTTCGGCTTCGGTGATGCTCACGCTCTACCCCGGCCGCTCGCTGGACCGCGGCCAGGTGCAGGGGATTCTGCATCTGGTGGCCTCGTCGGTACCGGACATGAGCCCGAAGCAGGTGTCGGTGGTGGATCAGTACGGCAAGCTGCTGTCGGACCTCGAGGGCGACGGCAGCGAGATGAACACGGCCCAGATCAATTACCGCAACCGCATCGAAAGCTCACTGTCGCAGCGCATCGATGAGCTGCTGGAACCGATCGTGGGCGATGGCAATATCCGCGCCAAGGTGGCGGCGGACATCGATTTCACGCAGAGCGAGGCCACGGCCGAGACCTACGCGCCCAACCAGAATCCGGGCAGCGCCGCGATGCGCAGCCAGCAGACGATGGCCAGCCGCGATGGCTCCGGCGCAACGGATGCGGCCGGCGGCATTCCGGGCGCCCTGTCGAACCAGCCGCCGGCCACGGTGTCGGCGCCGATCAATGGCACGGCACAGGCCACGCGGGCCGCTGGGGCCGCGTCGGCAAACGCTGGCCCCGGTGCCACGTCCAGCCGGCAGGAATCGGTGACCAATTATGAGGTGGACCGGACGGTGAAGGTCACCCGCAACCAGACGGGCACCATCCGTCGGCTGTCGGTGGCCGTGCTGGTCAACCAGAAGCAGAGTGTCGGTGACGACGGCATGCCGGTGTCCACGCCGCTGTCGGCCATGGAGCTGCAGAGCATCGAGGCCCTGGTGAAGCAGGCGGTGGGCTTCAATGCCGAACGCGGCGATTCGGTGCAGGTGGTCAATGCGGCCTTCACGAAGCGGCCGGATGTGGCCGAACCCGACGTGCCGCTGTGGAAGGATCCGGACACGCTGTCGCTGGCGAAGGATCTCGGCAAGCAGTTCGGCTTCGTGCTGCTGGCGCTGATCATCCTGATGAAATTCATCCGCCCTGCCCTGCAGGCGATGAAGAAGCCGGAAGCACCGGCCGCACCGGCAGGCAGCAAGGTCGATGAAACCGTGGACGAGGCACTGAACCTGCCGGCTCCCGAAGAGAAGCCCGCCATCGCCGGCAATACGGCACTCCTGTCGGGCAACCCCGAACAGGGGCTCGGCATGACGATTGCACAGCACAACGCCCTGCAACTGGCCCGTACCGACCCGATGGCCGTTGCCACCGTGGTTCGCAACTGGGTCAATGGCACCAATCCGGACAATCCAGCATGAGTGGTTTTGATGAAGCCGGCACCCGTGATGCCGCCGTGCTGCTCCTCGCCCTGGGCGAGGAAACCGCAGCCGAAGTTTTCCGGCACCTGACGCCGAAGGAAGTGCAGGGACTGGGCGAGGTGATGGCCCGCACCCAGTACACGACGAAGGATCACATCGAGCAGGTGCTGGAGAAATTCCATGCGCAGGCTTCGAAGCAGAGCACGCTGGTGCATGACCCCAACGCCTATGTGCGCGGCGTGCTGCGCCGGGCGCTGGGCGACGACAAGGCCGGCATGCTGATCGACCGCATCGTGCAGGGCAGTGACGTGTCGGGCATCGAGAGCCTGCGCTGGATGGATGCGGCCTCGGTGGCGGAACTGATCCGCCACGAGCATCCGCAGATCATTGCATCCATCCTGGTGCATCTGGAGCGCGACCATGCGTCCGCCATTCTGCAGCAGCTCCCGGCCGACCTGCGGGCGGACGTGATGCTGCGCATTGCCACACTGGACAGCATCCAGCCCAGCGCACTGAAGGAACTGAACGAAGCCCTCTCCCGCGTGCTGACGGGCGGCAGCGACCGCATCAAGCGCCCGCGGCTGGGCGGCAGCAAGGCAGCCGCCGAGATTCTGAACTTCCTGGGTGGTGGCGAGGAGGCGACGCTGCTGGAAACGCTGCGTGCCGAAAACGCCGATCTGGCCCAGGAAATCGAGGACCTGATGTTCACCTTCGACGACCTGCTGAGCCTGGATGACCGCGCCGTGCAGACGGTGCTGCGCGAGGTGCAGAACGACCAGCTGATCATTGCACTGAAAGGGGCCGAACCGGCGCTGCGCGACAAGATCTTCAAAAACATGAGTTCGCGTGCAGCCGAGGCGCTGAAGGAAGACCTGGAGTCGAAGGGACCGGTGCGCCTGTCGGAAGTGGAGGCGCAGCAGAAGGAAATCCTGAAGACGGTGAAGCGCCTGGCCGACGAAGGCACCATCGTGGTGAGCACGGGAGGCGCCGATGCCCTGGTCTGATGCCCTGTCGCTGGCGTCTGCCGCCACGGCGCCCCGCCCTGCCCGCATCAGCCGGCAGGATGCCTGGCAGCCACTGGCCGTGATGTCGTTCGACGGCCCGCAGGCACCGCAGAAAACGAAGGCGGAGCTGGAGGCCGAAGCGGCCGCCCGTGCAGAACAGGAACTGGCGCGTCAGCTGGAAGCATCGTGGCAGGCAGGCCACGAGGCAGGCGTGGCCGAGGCCGACGCAAGACACCGTGAGGAAGAAAGACAGCACGGCATGACGGTACGCGCGCGGGCCGGTGCCCTGCTGGCCGATTTCGATGCGGGCCTGAAGGCCCTGCACGAAGGGCTGGCCGACGAGGTGCTGACACTGGCGCTCACCCTGGCCGAGCGCATCGCCTGCGAGCAGATCCGTCTGTCGAGAGAGGCGCTGGCCCCCGTGCTGGCGGAGTCGGTGAAGCACATCAGCGAGCGGGCCCGGCACGTGGAGGTGACGGTCAATCCGGCCGATGTGGACGTGGCACAACAATGGTTTGCCGCCAATCATCCGGAAATCACCGTCAGGGTGCTTGCCGCTGGGCGGGTGAGCCGTGGCGGCTGCACACTGGCTGCAGGCAGTACCCGGGTGGACGGCCAGCTGGAAACCCGGGTGGCCCGCGCCTTTGCCGCGCTGGGACACAGCCGCGACGCACGGCCCGGGCGCGAAACGCAGGGACGTGCGGGTGATGTGCCGACAGCAGCCGCGCCGGACATGGCCAGTCGCGAACCTGCTGCAGCCGGCCAGGAAGCCATACCGGAAACCGGCGGCAGCACGGACGCGCTGGACAGGGCCGCTCACGCACCTGTTGCGGCCGACGCGGAAACCATACCGGGAACCGGCGGCAGCACGGACACGCCACGGACTGCTTCCAGGAAACGCAGGATCGGGGCGCAGGCCCCCACCTCCCCTGCACGGGATAGACCAACCGAACCATCAGCCACCGGCTGATTCCTTCAGCCCCAGGCTGAGTCCCCTGACCGATACCGACCGAGCCTTTTTTGACCATGCGCCTGGACGACCAGCTTTCTGCCTTTCTGGGCAACTGCCAGCAACTGGCCACCCACATCGATCCGGTGGCCGCCGAGGGCCGTCTGGTGAAGGTATCGGGCATGCTGGTGGAAGCAGCCGGCATCGCCCTGCCCGTGGGCGCCCTGTGTCTGCTGAAGCAGCCCGATGGCCACGCGGTGGAGGCCGAGGTGGTGGGGTTTGGGCATGGTCATACCTATCTGATGCCATCAGGCGAAACCGGCGGCCTGTCGCCGGAAACCCGGGTGTGCCCGCTGGAGCCGGCGGTGAAGACACCGACGCTGGCCCGGCGCAGCCATCCGTGGCGGCGCCAGTCCGACCGGATGCGGCATCTGCCGATCGGCCGCGGGCTGCTGGGCCGGGTGGTGGATGCCGACGGCAGGCCGATGGACCGCTTCGGCGCCCTGACCGATGTGGAAAGCCGGCCCATTCACGGGCGCGCCATCAATGCGATGGACCGCGAGCCGATCCGTGAGGCGCTGGATACGGGCGTGCGCGCCATCAACGGGCTGCTCACCATTGGCCGCGGCCAGCGCATCGGTCTGTTTGCCGGTGCCGGTCTGGGCAAGAGCGTGCTGCTGGGCATGATGGCCCGCTACACCGATGCCGACGTGATCGTGGTGGGGCTGATCGGCGAACGTGGCCGCGAGATCAAGGAATTTCTGGAAGACATTCTGGGCGAGTCGGACCGCAGCCGCTCGGTGATCGTGGCGGCGCCCTCAGACATGCCGCCGATCACACGAATGCAGGGGGCGCATTACGCCACGGCCATTGCCGAGTATTTCCGCGACCAGAACCTGAACGTATTGCTGCTGATGGACTCGCTGACCCGGTACGCGATGGCGGCGCGGGAAATTGCCCTGTCCATCGGCGAATCGCCGGCCACCAAGGGCTATCCACCCTCGGTGTTTGCAAAACTGCCGGCCCTGCTGGAGCGCACCGGCATGGGTGCACGGGGTCAGGGTTCGATCACCGCCTTCTATACCGTCCTGGCCGAAGGCGATGACCAGAACGATCCGGTGGCCGATTCCAGCCGCTCCTTTCTCGATGGCCACATCGTGCTGACGCGCGAGCTGGCCGACGCAGGACATTATCCGGCCATCGATATCGAAAAATCGATTTCCCGGGTGATGTCGGCGGTGACCTCCGCCGAACAGCAGCAGCTGGCACGGCAACTGAAATCCCTGTGGTCAGCGTACCGGCGCAGCCGCGAACTGATCACCATCGGCGCCTACACGGAAGGCAGCGACGCAAAGATCGACCGGGCCATCGCCCTGATGCCGGACATCGAGGCGTTCCTGTGCCAGGAGGTGCACGATCCGGCCAGCCTGCAGGCATCGGTGGATGCGATGCGCACGCTGCTGGCCTCCTCCCCGAACACATCGACTGAAGACTGAACGACATGAAACCCGCCCTGGAACTGGCCATCGAGAACTATCAGCGTCTGCGTGACGAGGCAGCCGCTGCGCTGGCCCACGCGCAGAAGGAGCTGACCTCGCTGCGCAATACGCTGGCCACCCTCGAAGGCTATCGCAGCACCCTGCAGGAACGCCGCCGCGAGCCGGGCACGGCTGCCCGCACGGCCACATCACTGCAGCTCGATACGCATCTGGCCGCCCGCATCGAAGGCGCCGTGAAACAGCAGCTGCGCTTCGTCGGGCAGGCGGAAAAACGCATCGAACAGAAGCGCATGATCCTGCTGGATGCGCAGAAACGCCTGAAGGCCGTGGAATCGATCATGAAGCAGCGCGCCCTGCAGCAGGCCGCTGCCGAAGCCCGCCGCGAACGTCAGGAAACCGACGAGCAGGCGGCCATCCGTTATCTGAACCAGTCCGGCATGGACGGCGAAATGGCCCGTGCCCTGATGCTGGACGAGGAAAGCTACGTCGCATGAAAACCGAAACTTCGATGACGAACCGGCCCCCGGCTGCCACCGGAAAGCCGGTGCTGGAGCAGCTGCGCGCCAGCAGTGTGGCCGCCGCACGGGGAATGGCAAAGGGACAGTCCGCCAACCTGTCGTTCCAGACGCTGTTTGCCGACATCCAGCCAAAGGCCGACCTGTTCCGGGACATGACGCAGAAGCTGGCCGAACGCCGGGCCGAACAGGGCCGTCTGGAACGTGAGCGGGACCGCAGCCGCCCCCGCGCCGAGGACATGCAGGCTGCCCCGGCCCTGACACCACCACGTCAGCCGGAGCCGCACCGTACCGCGCGCAGCGGCGACACCCGCGCGCAGGCACCGGCGCGCAGCGAGCCGGTCCGCACCCGTTCAGCGGATGCGCAGCCATCCCGGCAGACCGACGTGTCGCGCCAGACCGGGGCATCGGGCCAGCAGCCGGCCGCCGCATCCGCACCGGCGCAGAACACCCCATCAGCCCGCAGCGGCAGTGCCCGCACGGCGACTTCCGGATCAGACGAAGCGCAGGAAACCCGTCAGGGCACCGTGCAGCAGGCTGAAAACATGGGCCGTCCGGACGAAGCAGCCCAGACCGGGAAGGCAGGCAGCGCCGGCAGCACGGCGGGCACCGACAGCACCCGGATGGCTTCCGGGACGGCCACTGCCACGGCTGGCAAAGCCGCGGGCGGAGAGGCGGCCGACGGCGCTGCGGCGCAAGCGGCAGACATGCCGCAGGCAGCGGAACGCGCGGCAGCACAGGGTTCCACTGCAGCACGTGCCGGACAGCCGGCCGGCGACATGGGCGCAGGCAGTGCATCTGCGTCCACTCCGGCAGGCGCTGGCGCAGCCGGGCAGGCACTACCGGCGGGCGTGACCGTCACCCCGGCATCCACCGCCATGGACTCAGGCAACGGTAGCGATGCCACGGCCGATGCCTCCGTCGATGAAGCCACGCTGCAGCAGCTGGCGCAGGACATGGCTCGTATGAACGGCGCAGACGCCGAAGCACGCGCCACCGGACAGGGCCTGGCACAGGACGATACCGCCACCACCACGGCCGTGCCGGCCGATGCGGATGTCGCAGACACGATGGCAGGTGAGCTGGCCGGTACGGCGGCAGGAGTCCCTCCTTCGAGCCGCCGCGGGGCAGCCGCGACCGCATCTGCCGGCACAGGCACACAGGCTGGCCGGGGCAAGGTGGACATGGCCGGTGCAGGCACGGGGATGCCGGCCACGACACGGTCCGCGGCAGCCACCAGCAGCACAGATACCGGGGCATCGTCCGGACAGGAAGACCGTGCTGCGGCCGGTGCCGAGACAACCGAGCTGGCCGGGAGCACCCCGGACACCCCGCTGGCCGCCGGACCTGCGCGCGCAGAAGGCACGCCATTCAGCCTGGGACTGGCCACACCGGCGGCGCCAGCCCACTCCCCTTCCCGCGTCGATGGCAGCCCGCTGCTGTCGAGCCGGATCGACAGTCCGGTTCACAGCGAGGAGTTCAAGGAACAGTTTGCCCGTCAGGTGGCCGGCGTGGTGGTGCAGGGACAGGACCGGGCCGAGATCCGGCTGACGCCGGCCGAGCTGGGGCCCATCCGTATCCGGATCGCGCTGAATGCCGAGGAAGCGGCGCTGGACATTTCCGCGGCGCATGCCGCCACCCGTGCGGCCATCGAGTCATCGGTGCACACGCTGCGCCAGATGCTGGCCGATCATGGCCTGCGGCTGGCCGATTACCGCATGGACCAGGGGCTGATGTCGCAGCAGCGCCAGCCCGGCCAGGACGGTGCAGCCGGCGCGCAACAGTTCGGGGCCGCCTTTGGTCAGGGCAATGGCCAGGGCGGAAACGGCCGGGGCGCACCGGATGCACACAGCACCGGCCGTGACATGGCCACGACCGGCAGCGGCCCGGCGGCGGTTTCGGGCAGCACCAGCGGCAGCCGCCGTGGGGGCAATACCGCAACCGACAGCCGGCTGGACCTGTTTGCGTGACCGGTTCCGGCACACTCGCTGCACGGGGCGTCTGCGGGCGCCCTTTTCTTTGGACTGCCGCTGGTCGGGCAGGATGATTTGGCCGGGATTTCGTGCCTTTCTCGGTCTTTCGTCCACCCCGGCCGGCAACGACAATGACGGCCACGACATCGTGGCAATGCCAGTCTGCCAGGGCGGAAACACCGGTGCACGCGTCCATGCACACCGGTCTCCACGGCATGGCAGACGCGTGAAGACACGCAGGCGGCATGCCATTTCAACCAGGGATTCATTTCATGTCAGGCAAGACGGAAGACAAGGCCGACGACGGCAAAAAGAAAGGTGGCAAGGGTCTGCTGATCGGCATTCTGGCCGTGGTACTGGCAGGCGGCGGCGGTGCGGGCTGGTTCTTCCTGAAGCCGCCGAAGGACCCCGATGCCGAAAAGCTGGCCCTGTACAAGGCCTCGGCAGAACCGGTGTTCGTCAAGCTCGACCCGTTCACGGTGAATCTGGCCGATGAAGGGGGCGACCGCATGGCCCAGCTGGAAGTGGTGCTGCAGATGCAGAACCAGCATGCCGAGAGCGAGCTGAAGAAGGTGATGCCGGTGGTGCGCAACAGCGTGCTGAAGCTGGCCTCGGCCCAGAAGGCCGACCAGCTGCTGACCGAGAAGGGCAAGGAAGCGCTGGCCGAGTCGATCAAGGCGCGCACGGCCGAGGCCATTGCGTGGGACAAGGCGACGGGCGGCCACGGTGATGACAAAAAAGCGGCGGCCCCGGCTGGCTCCCCCCTGATCGTGGTGCCGGGCCCGGTGGTGGCCGTGCTCTTCAACCAGTTGCTGGTGCAGTAACCATGAGCGAGCAGTACCTGTCGCAAGACGAAATCGATGCGCTGCTGGACACGCCGCAGGGTGATGCTGCGGACGCAGCAGCCACGGCTGCCGACGGGGCCGATGCGTCCGGCGACAGCGAGGCTGCCGCAGAAACCGCGGATGGTGCCGCCTCCGGTGAGGCCACCGAAGCCGCGACCGAGGGTGCAGGCAGCCCTGCTGGCGCCATGGGCCGGCCCGTCGACCGTGGCGTACCCCAGCCCTATGACCTCGCCCGCCAGGAGCGGATCATCCGCGGACGGCTGCCGGCACTGGAGCTGATTCACGAACGCTTTGCGCGCAGCATGGGGCTGGCGATGTTTGCCTTCATGCAGCGCAACCCCGAGATCACGGCCAGCGAGCCGGTGGTGGGCCGCTACAGCGATTTTCTGGCCACGGTGGAGAACCCCAGCAGCATCAACATCATGCAGACGAAACCGCTGGCCGGTTCTGCCCTGCTGGTGTTCCAGGGGCAGCTGGTCAGCACCATCGTGGACCTGATGTTCGGCGGCAGCGGCCGGCCGGTGAAGAAAAGCGAAGGCCGCGAGTTCTCGCAGACCGAGCAGCGGCTGATCAGGAAACTGATCGACCTGGCCCGTACCGAATACGGACGCGCCTGGGCGCCGCTGATGCCGTTCGAAATGGAATTTGCCCGGGCAGAAACCCAGCCACAGTTTGCCAACATTGCCATTCCGGCCGAGATGGTGGTGAGTACCACGTTCACGCTGGATTTTGGCGGCAAGTCCGGCACGATGCAGGTGTGCATTCCGTACAGCGTGCTGGAACCGGTGCGCAACACGCTGGCCTCGTCGCTGAACACCCAGGGTGCGGGAGAGAAGCGCAGCTGGCAGGGCCATATGTCGCAGGAAATCCGCCCGGCCGGTGTGCAGCTGGTGGCCGAGCTGACCACGGCCACGCTGACGCTGGGCGAACTGATGCGACTGCAGACCGGTGATGTGATCGAGATCGAACCCGGCCCGCAGGCCACGCTGAAGATCGGGCAGGTACCCATTTTCAGTGGCCGCTATGGCGAACACAACGGCCGTTATGCGGTGCGCATCGACACCGTGAACGCCTATACCGACCTTCCTCAGGATTGATCCATGTCTGAACAGAATACCCTGACCCCGGAAACCGAACAGGCTGCCGGGAACGAAACGGGCAACGGGCCGGTCGATCCGGCCGTGGCCAGCGGCATTCCCGGCGTGATGGCCTCGTTGCAGGCAGCGGCTGCCGGCTCGCCCGATCTCGAACGGATTCTGGACATTCCGGTGCAGCTGTCGGTGGAAATCGGCCGTGCCCGTACCACCATCAGTAACGTGCTGCAGCTCTCTCCCGGCTCGGTGGTGGAGCTGGAGGCCCAGGCCGGTGCCCCGATGGATGTGCTGATCAACGGCTACCTGATTGCGCAGGGCGAGGTGGTGGTGGTGAACGACCGCTTCGGCATCCGGCTGACCGACATCGTGACGCCGGCCGAACGCATGCGCCGGCTCAACCGTGGCTGAGCAAAACGTGCCGATGACTGCCGTCCCGTCCGCGCGGGTTACCGGAGCGGACTGGAACACCGGAACCGGTGATGCCGGGATCGGTGCCGTTTCCGGCGCTGCCGGCTGGCGCGGCCTGCCTGTGCGAAGGATGACCCGATGAGTTCTGCCCTGCTGTCGTTCGGCGTGCTGCTGCTGGTGGTGCTGTCGATTCCGCTGGTGCTGTGGCTGGTCAAACGCCTGTCGCAATGGCCCGGCAACCGCACGAACGGCCTGCTGTCGATGCCGGCCAGCCTCACCGTGGGGCCACGCGAGCAGATCGCCGTGGTGAAGGTAGGCGAACGCGTGCTGGTGGTGGGCATCACCAGCCAGCAGATCCAGCTGCTGACGGAACTGGATGGCCTGCCGGAGGTGCCGGCTTTTCCGGCTGCCGCCGGCGCTTCCACGTCAGGGTTCGGTGCGCTGCTGGCGGGGCTGCAAAAAGGAAAGGTATCGTGACACGGCCAGGCCATATGGAAGGCCATATCGGCGCGCGGCACGATACCAGCCTGGCGCGTGTCATGAACTCATTCGTCCCCGCGCCTGGCTACCGGACATCCCGGACGCAGCAGGCATGACAGACGAGGCAGACCTGTCACGCACGACAGACCTGCTGCCAGGCGCGACAGAAATCTCATGAACAGAATGGACACCATGCATCCCGTCGTCTCCGGGAAAACATACGCCGCCGTGCATCGCGACACACGCGGCCTCACACGTGACGCGCTTTCCCGTGGAAGGCTGCATTCTCTGGCTGCCCTGCTGCCGCTGATGGCCTTGCCGCTGTCACTGCTGCCACTGGATGCACTGGCGCAGACCACGCTGAGCCTGTCCAGCACGCCGGGGGCCGATGGCGGCACGACCTGGTCGGTGCCGGTGCAGACGCTGCTGTTCTTCTCGGCGCTGTCGTTCATTCCGGCCGTGCTGCTGCTGATGACGAGCTTCACGCGGATCATCATCGTGCTGTCGCTGCTGCGGCAGGCCATGGGCCTGCAGGCCTCACCCCCCAACCAGGTGCTGGTGGGCATGGCACTGTTTCTGACGGCGTTCGTCATGTCACCGACGCTGGAGCGCATCCATACGGAAGCCTATCAGCCTTTTGCCGAACAGCGCATCGGCTTCGAGGCCGCGCTGCAGAAAGGCAGCGAGCCGCTGCGGGCCTTCATGCTGAAACAGACCCGGGCCAGTGACCTGGAACTGTTTGCCCGCATGGCCCGGGTGGCGCCCACCGGCGAACATGCCCAGAAGCACGAGGCATCGCCGGCGGCCGCCAGGGAGGGTCAGGCCCCTTCGGCGCAGGACATGCCCTTTCGGGTGATCGTACCGGCTTTCGTAATCAGCGAGCTGAAGACGGCGTTCCAGATCGGCTTCATGATCTTCATTCCGTTCATCCTGATCGATCTGATCTGCGCCAGCGTACTGATGTCGCTGGGGATGATGATGGTGTCACCCGTGCTGGTGGCCCTGCCCTTCAAGCTGGTGCTGTTCGTGCTGGCCGATGGCTGGAACCTGCTGATGGGGTCGCTGGTGGCGAGTTTTGCGGGCTAGCCCCGCGCTGGCTCCGGACGTGTGCTGGCAGGACCGGCCGCCATCCGCAAGGGCCACGCACGCCGGGATTGTTGAACATCGATGACTGAACCATGACTCCGGAAACCGTATTGACCATTGGCCGGCAGGCGCTGGAAACGCTGATGACCACGGCCTCACCCGTGCTGCTGGTGATTCTGGTGGCGGGCCTGCTGATCAGCGTGCTGCAGGCGCTCACGCAGATCAACGAGGCGACGCTGTCTTTCGTGCCGAAGCTGCTGCTGTCGGCTGCGGTGCTGGTGATTGCCGGGCCGTGGATGATGTCGAACCTGACGGATTTCATCTCGCGGATGATTCTGTCGATTCCGGCAGTGATCAACGGGCAGCCGGGATTCTGATCGCAGCATGATCACTTTCAGCGAAGCACAGATTCTGGGATGGCTGTCGGCACTGCTGATGCCGCTGTTCCGCCTGCTGGGGCTGTTCACCTCGGCGCCGCTGCTGTCTTCGCGCAGCATTCCCGTACGCTACCGGGTGCTGGCGGCCGGCTGCCTGGCGTTGCTGGCCACTCCGCTGGCGCAGCAGCCGGCACCGTCGTTCACGGACCCGGATTTTCCGGCGCTGCTGGCTGCCGAGGTGATGATCGGCCTGTCGATCGGGCTGGTCTGCCGGATGCTGCTGGCCTCCGTGGAAATGGCGGGAGAAATCATCGGCCTGCAGATGGGCTTTTCGTTTGCGGCCTTTTTCGACCCGAGCACCAGCAGCAACGCCAATGCGGTGGGCCGGCTGTTCAATGCACTGTCGATGACCACGTTTGCGGTAATCAACGGGCCACTGCTGCTGGTGGCGGCCACGATGACCAGTATCGAACGGCTGCCGGTCAGCGCTGGCGTACAGCAGTTCATGGCCAGGCTGGATATCGGCGCGGTGATCAGCCAGGTCTTCGAGCTGGGGCTGCTGATGGCCCTGCCCTACATGACGCTGCTGCTGTTCGTGAACCTGAGCCTGGGGCTCATTTCGCGCGTGGCCCCGCAGCTCAACGTGTTTGCCATCGGCTTTCCCATCACGATCGGATCGGGGCTGCTGCTGCTGACGATGGGGCTGCCGATGCTGTATGCGCCGCTGGCGCAGGTGCATCAGGCGATCTTTTCGGTGCTGGGATTCTGACCCCATTTCTGTGCACCGGCTTCCGGTACATCCTTGATGATTTGTGGCTGGCAAACAACACCGCTATCATGGCACCCCTGCCGATACCGAGTATCCACCATGCCCACCATCAGCATGTTTTATGGCATTCTCATCCAGATGTTCTGGAATGATCACGCCCCACCTCACTTCCATGCCCTCTATGGCGAGTTCGAAGCACTGATCGATATCCGTACACTGGAAGTCCTGGAAGGACAGCTGCCCCGCCGCGCCCTGGCACTGGTCCTCGAATGGGCACAGGAGCATCGCGCGGAACTGATGGAGGACTGGGATCTATGCACGCGCAATCAACCGCTCAAGAAGATCGTGCCGCTGACGTGACACCTCCCGTCGTACCCCGGATGCCATGGCGTGTGCATGCGGTCCGGGTGCTTCCCGGGTACAGGCTGGACGTGGTATTCGTGGACGGAACCCGGGGGGTGACCGATCTGTCCGCACTGATCCATTCAGAAGATGCAGGGGTGTTTGCATCGCTGCGCGACCCTGCGCTCTTTTCGCGGGCACGCGTGGTTTACGGTGCCGTGACCTGGCCCGGGGAGATCGATCTGGCACCGGATGCGCTGTACAGGCAGATGGCAAAGGCTGACTGACCTGCTGGCGTAAAGACCGTCAGACGATCTTTCCGATGCGGGGGTTCTGACCCCTGCCTGCATCACGGCCCCCCGCTACAGGCGCAGGCAACGGTCATCAGACGATCTTTTCGTGAACGGGGTCTGCCAGCTGGTGGCGCTGGCCGTTCCAGGCGCAGACGCGGTTGCGGCCAGCCAGCTTGGATTCGTAGAGGGCATCATCGGCGCGATGCAGGGTGGCCTCCAGCGAAGCACCCGGTTCGGCCACGGTCACGCCCGCCGAGAAGCTGAGGTTCATCTCGCCGCTGTTGTAGACGAGCGTGCGTTCGACCACCACACGCTGCAGGCGACGCAGGATGTCCAGCGCCGTACCGGCATCGACGCCGGGCAGCAGCAGGACGAATTCATCCCCACCGTAGCGGCTGCAACGGTCGCTGGGGCGCAGCTGGCCACGGATGGCTGCCGCAAAATAATGCAGGGCATCGTCGCCGGCCAGCGCCCCCTGGGCATCGTTGATCGACTTGAAGTGATCGACATCCAGCAGAGCCACGGCCAGCGGCCTGCCCTGCCGGATGCACTCGGCCTGCAGCTCGCGGTATGCCCTGTCCAGACCCCGGCGGTTGAGCAGCGAGGTTGAGCCGTCCACGAGCGTGTCGGTATCCACCTCGCTCAGCTCGTGCGTGAGGTCGGTGACGTTGCGTTCCAGTTCGTCGGCCCGGCGTGCCGTCTGCTCCAGCTGCTCGCGGGTGTGCTCGATATGCTCGCGCATGTCGGCAGTACGGCCCACGATGTCACCCAGCACCTGGGCCAGGCTGTCGATGTCGGACACGCCCTCGATGCGCTCGACGAAGCCATCGAGCGAATCGGCATAGGACACGCTGGTGTCCATCAGCTCGGACAGGTTGCCCACCCACTGCATCAGCAGCTGTTTCAGTTCGGCCAGTGCGCTGCGGCGCAGGGACAGCAGGTTGCCATGTTCCTTCAGGTTGTTGCGGACGGTCTGGCGAACCTGTTCCAGTTCGCCCCGGTCCACCGCTTCGGATTGCATGCCGACGGCCCGGCGGATGGCCGAGAACTGTTCGGTGATCCAGGCCTCTTCGCCGGCCAGCACCGGGGCGACATCACAGAGGGTTTCGAGCAGTGCGGTGAGCGAGACGATCAGGCGCTGGCGACGCTCGGCCAGGCGGCGTACGCTGGCCAGTTCGGTGTCTTCGTAGGATTCGACGATGCCGTCCGGAAAACGCCTCCCCGGGCGAATCATCGGCACGGTGGGGGGATCGAACTGCTTTTCGGCCTCGGCCCATGCGGCCGCGTAGTTTTCCGGCGTGGGCGCCAGTCTGGCCTGCGTCAGGTGCAGCAGGGTCGCCTTGGCAAGACTGACGTTTCTCCGGCGTTCACTTTCAGTCTCCAAGTTCAGACTCCCTTCACTTCCCTGGCTGCTTGCATCGTCCATGAATGGTGGCGGCTCCATTTTCGGGTGGGGATCCGGATGAAGACCCGGCCCGGACGTTCCCGAAAAGGCTCCCGATACGCTGGACCCCGTGCACGGACAATCCCGTACACGGGCATTTAAGCCGTTTGCATCCGTACTGACCACCCCCTGCCCTGCCGGTCAGGCCGGTGAAACGGACTGCCGTCCGGCAACGGCGATGAACGGCCGTTTTTCGGGGACAGACGGCCAGCCTGCTGTCGTCCATGTTGGGGACGCTGCAACAGATGGCGTGCATCCCCTACAACGTTACAAAAATTCTGCTGGTGTGCACTGTACTCAACGACCATCACGCTGGTCGAGCACCTTCGTCAGGCGCTTGACCGAAACGGGCATGGGGGTGCGCAGGCTCTGGGCGAAGAGCGAGACGCGCAGCTCCTCGAGCAGCCAGCGAAAACTCTCGGCCTCGCGGTCGGGCTGCATGCCGATGTCGCGCTGCCACTGGCGCCAGCGCTGCAGCAGCGGGGCCATGGAGGACATCTGGGTACGGTCGCGGGCGGGGTCTTCGCGCAGCTTGTCCAGACGCATGTTGACGGCCTTCAGGTAGCGGGGGTAATGCTGCAGGTGATCGTAGTCCACCTGATGCAGAAAGCCCGGCGGGAACAGGGCCGCCAGCTGCGTCTCGATGTCGTCGAGCGCGGTACGGTCGGCGCGGGAGCCGGTGAGCTTGCGGCGGATCTGACCATGTTCGGTGACGATGGTCTGCAGCAGGCGCGCCAGTTCCTGGGCGGTGAGCAGCATGCGGGGTTTGCCCTCGCCGAGGGCCTGGTGGAACTGGGCCTCGCTCTGCGGCAGGCCCTGCTGCAGGAAGCTGCGGATGATGGCAGCACTGGCCAGCTGTTCGGCCAGCGGGGCCGATCTGGCCGAGTGACCGGGCAGTGCGTTGAAGCCCAGTTCGAGGCTGGCGTTCTTTTTCACGTCGCGGGCCAGTGATTTGACGGCTTCGCCCATGGCCAGGGCGAACAGTCGCACCACTCCCTGCCGATGGTGGCGTGCCGCCACGGCAGAATCGTCGTAGACGCTGATCTCGACGGCATCCCCCTTGTCCACCAGGGCAGGAAAACCGACCAGGCGCTCGCCGGCGGCCGTCTGCAGTTCCAGCAGTTCGGGCAGCGTGCCGAAATCCCAGCGGGTGTGCCGCTGGCCGGCGCGCATGACGGTGTCCGTGGGGCTGGATGGCGGGGCCGATGCACCTCGGGCGGCTGGAACCGCATGCTTCGCGGGGCTTGCCTCACGGCTGTCATGCCTGCCGCCGGCCTGCGCGTCCCGGCCGGACTGTGCCCTGTCGTGGTGATCCGGAGAGGCACCCGGTCCCGATGAACCGGTGATGCCGGCGCTGGCGGAAGCACGGCCCCGCCTGGCGGCGCTCGGTGCACCTGATGCACCTGATGCGCCGGATGTACCGGAAGCACGCCTAGCGGCAGGCACATTGTCCTGCCCTTCCCCCTCCTTGCGGGTGCGCATCTGCGCCGCAATGCGGGCAAACTCGTTCTGGAAGGCAGACTGCGCGCGGGAACCGTAGGCGGCCTGCAGTTCGGACAGATGGCGCGAGACGGCCAGAATGCGGCCGTGTTCGTTGACCAGCCGGAAATTCATCTGCAGATGGGCGGGAATGTTTTCTGGCCGAAAATCGGTGGCGGCCAGCCGCCAGCCGCCCTTCGCACGCAGAAAATCGAGCAACGCGTCGATGAGCGGCTTGCTGCCTGCACCGGTTTCTGCACCGGCACCGGCCGGGCCGTTCGTTCCAGACAGGCCATTGACGAATTCCGCAGCAGTGGCATCGAGCGGCAGCAGGTGGCGGCGCCAGCGCTGCGGCAGCGACTTGAACAGCAGCGACACCTTCTGCACCAGCATGCCGGGCACCAGCCATTCGCAGCGGTCGGGATCGACCTGGTTGAGTGCGTGCAGCGGCACGGTCAGCGTCACACCATCGTCGGCGGCACCGGGCTCGAAGTGGTAGCCGAGCGTGAAATCCACGCCACGCATGCGCAGCAGACGCGGAAAACGCGCCTCGTCGATGCCGTCGGTGTCCTTCTTCAGCAGGGCTTCACGGGAAAGCATAAGCAATCCCGCTGTGCCTGCAATGACTTCACGCCCCGAGGACCCGGCGCTGTCTTGCAATGCATCTTGAGCCTTTCCAGCGCTCCCTGCATCAAAGCCTCCCTTTGCCCGTACAGGTCCCTTGCCCTGCGTTGCCTCCCGGTACCATTGCTGCAGGTCGCGGGCGTTGGTGATGTGCTCCGGGATCTGCGCATCGAACCAGGCGGCCAGCGATGCTTCATCGACCAGCAGGTCGGGGCGGCGGATCTTGTGTTCCAGCCGTTCGACCTCGGCAATGACCTTGCGGTTGTGACGGATGAAATCGGTATCGAACGGCCATTCGCCGGCCACCAGACCATCGCGGATCATCAGGCGGCGGGATTCGGCCGGATCGATTTTTTCGTAGGGCACGCGGCGGGCAGTGTAGAGCACCAGCCCGTAGAGAACACCGCGTTCGTGTGCCATGGCGCGGCCACTGTTCTTTTCCCAGTGAGGATTGCTCCAGGAGCGCTGGATGAGGTCCTGCGCGGCCGATTCGATCCACTCCGGCTTGATAGCGGCATTGGTGCGGGCCATCAGGCGACCCGTATCGACCATTTCGGCCGCCATCAGCCAGCGGGCACCCTTCTGGTTCTGCGGCGGGGTCTGGGTACCGGGTTTGCCACGCTCGGGTTTGGCCACGGCCCCCCGGCGGTTGAGAATGGACGACGGATGCAACACGAATTTCTGCTGGTGCGTACCCTGCCAGCCCGGACCTTCGGGCAGGCGGTGGGCGACGTTGCCGAGCAGGCCGGTGAGCAGCGCGCGGTGAATGACATCCGGCGCCGCTTCGTCTTCGTTGATGTGCCAGTTCAGACCACGGACCAGTTCGGTGAGTTGGCTGATCACATCGGCCCATTCGCGCAGTTTGCGAATGGACAGGAATTCCCGGCCCATGCGGTTGGCCAGTGCGCGGTGCGATTCGCCCCGCTGCCTGCGGGTGGCCTGCTGTTCCTGCCAGTAACGCCAGAGTTTCAGCCACGACAGAAAATCGGACTGGGGCACGTTGAAGCGGGCATGTGCCTGATCCGCGGCCTGCTGGGCGGTGGGTGGGCGTTCACGCGGATCCTGCACCGACAGGGCCGCGGTGATGATCAGTGTTTCGTTCAGGCAGCCGGTACGGTGACCGGCCAGCAGCATGCGGGCCAGGCGCGGATCGACCGGCAGGCGCGCCAGCTGTTTGCCGATGGGGGTGAGGCGCTGGCGGTCGTCCATGGCGCCCAGCTCGTTGAGCAGAGCATAGCCGTCGGCAATGGCCTTGGGTGAGGGTTTGTCGAGAAACGGAAAGGCCGAGACTTCCGACAGGCCCAGCGCATTCATGCGCAGGATGACGGAAGCGAGCGACGAACGCAGGATTTCCGGGTCGGTGAAGGCCGGGCGGTTCTGGAAATCGGATTCGCTGAAGAGGCGGATGCAGACGCCCTCGGCCACCCGGCCGCAGCGGCCGGCCCGCTGGTTGGCAGCGGCGCGGGAAACGGGTTCGATGAGCAGCTGGTCGACCTTGCCGCGAATGCGGTAGCGCAGCATGCGCGCCAGCCCCGAATCGATGACGTAACGGATGCGCGGCACGGTCAGCGAGGTTTCGGCCACGTTGGTGGCCAGCACGATGCGTGGTGCGTTGCCCGGATTGAAGACGCGCTGCTGATCGGCGGCCGGCAGGCGGGCATAGAGCGGAACGATTTCGGCACTGGCCAGCAGCAGGTCGGCCCGGCTGCGACCGCCCTGCCCCTTCGCAGCACGGCCGCCCGATGATCCGCCACGGGCGACGGCACGCTGCAGGTGTTCGGCGGTTTCGCGGATTTCACGTTCGCCGGGCAGGAAGACCAGCACGTCGCCGGGCTTCTCGTTCCAGAGTTCGTGGACGGCCGCTTCGATGGCCGACGGAAGATCGGTTTCGTCGTCCTCATCCTCGCCGGCCGTTTCTTCGGGTGCGCGGTAGCGCACTTCCACCGGATAGAGACGGCCGGAGACTTCGATGACGGGGGCCGGTTTGCCGGGCTCGCCGAAGTGTTCGGCGAAGCGGGCGGCATCGATGGTGGCGGAGGTGATGATGAGTTTGAGGTCATCCCGCCGGGGGCCGTCGATGAGCTGCTTGAGGTAGCCCAGCAGAAAATCGATGTTGAGGCTGCGTTCGTGGGCCTCGTCGATGATGAGGGTGTCGTAGGCGGACAGCAGGCGGTCGCGCTGGCTTTCGGCCAGCAGGATGCCGTCGGTCATCAGCTTGATGCGGGTGCCGGGGGAGACCTTTTCGTTGAAGCGTATCTTGTAGCCGACGTCGGTGCCCAGCGGGGTACCCATTTCTTCGGCGATGCGGGTGGCCACGCTGCTGGCGGCGATGCGGCGTGGCTGGGTATGGCCGATGAGGCCGCCGCGGCGTGTCCTGCCGTTGCGGGCCGCACGACCGGCTTCGAGGCAGAACTTGGGCAGCTGGGTGGTCTTGCCGGAGCCGGTTTCGCCGGAGACGATGACGACGCGATGATTGCGGATGGCATCGATGATGCGGTCACGGTGTTCGGTGACGGGGAGCGCGTCGATGACGGTCTGGATGGCGGAGGGAACGGGGCGGGCCGGCACGGGCTGGGAGGCCGCCTGGGAAGCCGGTTTCGGGGGCTGGGGAGATGTCGTGTTCACGGGGGCGATTATAGGGAAGCGGGGGATCCCTGTCGGCGGAACTTCGGGGTGGGGAAGGCGTCCCGTGGCGAGGTTCTGGATCACGGGGGACAGCCTCGGGGAGGGCCTTGTGCCGCGAAAGGCGGCTTCGGACCGGGCTTCGCGGAGGACGGCTCCGGGTGAGGCGGCACGGGGAGCGGGAGGCTCCTGCGGCTCATGCGCTCAGCCTGTTTTTGACGTCCACGACCTGCGTCGTGGCCGGCAAAAACAGGCGCCTATGAACTTTTTTGCCCACGGGGCAAAAAAGGTTCCACGGCTACCGCGAAATCGCCGCAGGAGCCTCCCCTCCCCGTGCCGCTTCCCAGACTCGTCATGTCGCGACTTCGACGGGAACTTGCCGGGTACGGTGCGGCCGGAAGTGTGTATGGACCTGTTTGTCCCTGTCTCTCTGGGCGAGCAGGAGAAGGCAGCAGGGGGGCAGAATCCTCAATGACTTCAGGGCACTGCTGGAAAGCATCGTTGCTGGCCGTATTGTCGTGTGTAATAATACACATTTTAGATACTGAGTCCCCATGGTTGACAGCAGGCAGTTGATCAGGATGATCGAGGATGATGGCTGGTATCTGGTTGCCACGCGGGGAAGCCATCGGCAGTACCGGCATCCGCAGAAACCAGGACGCGTGACGATCCCCCATCCCAACAAGGATCTTCCACAGGGAACGGTCAACAGCATACTCAGGCAGGCAGGGCTGAAATGAACGACAAACGATCCAGAAGCAGTGTCATCCATCTTCCGGTAGCCATTCACAAGGATCCGGCGTCCGTGTATGGCGTGAGCGTGCCGGATCTGCCTGGCTGCTTTTCGGCAGGAGAAACCGTCGAGGAGGCCATGGAGAACGTGCGCGAGGCCATCGGCTTTCACATCGAGGGGCTGCTCGAAGACGGGGCATTCAACGGCATTCAGGCCAGCCGTATCGACGATCTCAAGCTGCAGGAAGGCTATGCCGATGCAATCTGGGGACTGGTCGACCTCGATGTGGGTCGATATTCTGTCCGGCAGACCCGTTTCAATGTAAGCTGGCCCGAGTATCTTCTGGCACGGGTGGACGCCTATGCCTCGGCTCACCACGAAACGCGATCGGGGTTTCTGGCCAAGGCAGCGGAGCGAATGCTGTCGGCCAGCGCATCCGGGGGCGACAGCCCTTCTGCCTAGAACGTATCATGGAATCAATGGCCCTTCGGTTTCGCTGACACGGAAGCGATCATCCCCGGAACCACCGGACGTGTCATGAATCTGCTCAACCCTGCGCGGCTGCAAACAGGCTCCCGACACGTTCCAGACATGACGCAGGTTTTGCCATGACGCATTCCCCTTCCCCCCTGCCCGCGCTGAGCGCACCCGTTGCGGGAGGCCAGGCCGCTTCGTCTCCGGTGCAGGCGCAACCGGCAGCGCAGACGGTTCACCAGCAGTTCGTGGACTGGCTGCGGCAGGTGGCGCCGTCGATCCACAAGTTTCGGGGGCAGACCTTCGTGGTGGGCATTCCGGGGGAAATGCTGCTGGTGGAAAACGCGCTGAATGCACTGATTCACGATCTGAGCCTGCTGCACTCCATCGGGATCCGGGTGGTGATCGTCAACGGCTGCCGGCCACAGATCAATGCGCAGCTGCGGCTGCGCGGGCAGGCGTCGCACTATCACGACGGGCTGCGCATCACGGATGCGGTGGCGCTGGAATGCGCCAAGGAGGCAGCCGGCGAAATCCGCTACGACATGGAGGCTGCGTTTTCGCAGGGGCTGGCCAATACGCCAATGGCCAATGCGGGGATCCGGGTGGTGTCGGGCAATTTCACGCTGGCACGGCCGGTGGGCATCGTGGATGGAGTGGATTTTGCGTACAGCGGACTGGTGCGCAAGGTGGATGCGGCCTCGATCCGGCATGCGCTGGACAACCAGCAGATCGTGCTGCTGTCCAATATCGGCTATTCGGCGACGGGCGAGGCGTTCAATCTGGCCATGGAGGACGTGGCGGCGATCACGGCCATGGCGCTGAATGCGGACAAGCTGGTGTTCCTGGCCGAGGTGCCGGGGGTGCGGGGCGAGGACGGGCGGATCCAGACGGAGATTTCGGAGGCGCAGGCGCGGGCGGTGCTGGCGCAGCCGGATCTGGAACTGCCGCTGCGGATCTATCTGACGGCAGCGCTGAAGGCGTGCGAAGGGGGCGTGGCGCGCTCGCACGTGGTGCCGTTTGCGGTGGATGGCTCGGTACTGCTGGAGTTCTTCCTGCACGATGGTGTGGGGACGATGGTGGTGCGGGAGACGCTGGAGGCGGTACGCGAGGCGACGATCGAGGATGTGAGCGGGATTCTGGCGCTGATCCAGCCGCTGGAGGCGGACGGGACACTGGTCAAGCGCGACCGGGCGCTGATCGAGGCAGAGATCGGCAATTTCACGGTGATCGAGCACGATCAGGTGATCTTTGGCTGTGCGGCGATGTATGCGTTTGCGCAGGAGCGGATGGCGGAGATGGCCTGTCTGGCGGTGAACCCGTCGGTGCAGGGTTCGGGGGACGGGGAACGGCTGCTGCAGCGGATCGAGCAGCGGGCACGGGCAGCGGGCATCACCCGGCTGTTCGTGCTGACGACGCGCACGGCGCACTGGTTCCTGAAGCGGGGTTTCGTGATGGGCTCGGTGGATGACCTGCCGGGGTCGCGGCGGCAGCTGTACAACTGGCAGCGCAAGTCGCAGGTGCTGCTGAAGCGGCTGTGAAAGGCGGCAGGCCATTCACAGCCGGGCGGGGGACGCGGTACCATCGGCGGTCATCTTGTTTTGAGGAAGAGCACCATGGCCCGTATGGTCCACTGCATCAAGCTGCACAAGGAAGCCGAGGGGCTGGATCGTCCGCCGTATCCCGGCGATCTGGGCAAGCGTATCTACGAAAACGTATCGAAGGAAGCCTGGGCTGGCTGGATTTCCCACCAGACGATGCTGGTGAACGAGAACCGGCTCAATCTGGCAGACATCCGTGCCCGCCGCTATCTGGCCCAGCAGATGGAAAACTACTTCTTCGGCGAGGGCGCCGACCGGCCGGAAGGCTACGTGCCGCCGTCGGCCTGATGGCCGGCCGTCGGGAAGGGACACCTTTTCCTGATGGCTTGCGGTGAAAAGCCGGCCCTGGGCCGGCTTTTCACTTTTCGGGATGGGCCGTGCCCGCAAGGCCCCGAGGCAGATCCGGCCCGGGCAGCTGACCCGGGGGCAGTTTCCCGGCGCTGCATGGCCGCGTTCCTCCCTGCGCGGCCCCGGTCATGTACCGACGGGCCGCCATGTGGAGGCAGGATCAGCCCTGCCCCGGCTCAGGCCTTGTCCTTGCCCAACGCCTGCACGCCGTGCATGCCGGCGATCAGCACGGTTTCGGGACGGCGGCGGGCGAAGATGCCGTTGGTGACGACGCCCGGCCACTGGTTGATGGTCTCTTCCAGCGCGACGGGGTCGCTGATCTGCAGGCCCGAGACGTCGAGAATGGGGTTGCCGTTGTCGGTGATGTAGCCGGCACGTTCGCGGACGGTACCACCCAGTTTCTCGAGCTGGCGACCGACCAGATGCATGGCCATGGGCACGACCTCAACAGGCAGCGGGAACTGGCCCAGCACCGGGACGTACTTGGATTCGTCGACGATGCAGACGAAGTGGCGTGATGCCTGGGCGACGATCTTCTCGCGGGTGAGTGCGCCACCGCCGCCCTTGATGAGGGCAAAGCCGGGATCGACCTCGTCGGCCCCGTCGACGTAGCAGTCGATCTCGTCGATCTGGTTGAGGTCGAGCACCTCGATACCGGCTTCACGGAGCAGTTCGGTGCTGCGCAGCGAGCTGGACACGGCCTGGGGGAAATCCTTGCGGCGACGCCCCAGGGCCTCGATGAAGAAGGCGACGGTGGAGCCACTGCCCACGCCCACCACCTTGCCGGGGGTGAGCCAGTCGAGTGCCTTTTCGGCGGCGGCCTGTTTGAGTTCGTCCTGATGGGCCTTGCGGGCGGCCTTTTCTGCTGCGTCCATGGGAGCAATTTGTTGTCCGTAAAGCGTTATCGTAACGCTTTGTATGGCAGGACGCGAAACGATGGCACCATCGGGCTGCGGGTCGTGGGCAGAGCGTGCGTGGACTCGTTCCGGCACACAGCTGGAGCCAGCGCGAGGGCGAATGCGTCTAGGAGCCGGCTGTCGTCCCCTCCCCCGGCCAGCCGCGCCCCGGCATGATGTGGTTCTCGGTCATCCAGCGCTCCAGCTGGGCGGCTGTCATGGGTTTGCTGAACAGGTAGCCCTGCAGGTCCTGGCAGCCGAGCTTCTGCAGCATGTGCATCTCCTCGGTGCGCTCGACGCCCTCGCCGATGATCTGCAGGTCCAGCGCCCCGGCCAGCGCGATGATGCTGCGCACGACCTTGAGCTGGGCGATGTCGTTTTCCATGTTGCTGACGAAGACGCGGTCGATCTTGAGGGTATCGACCGGCATGCGGGTCAGGTAGGAGACCGACGAGAAGCCGGTGCCGAAGTCATCCAACGCAATGCGGATGCCGGCCTTCTTGAGCGCCCAGAGGGTGGGCAGGACGTTCTCGATGTCGCGCATCACGTCGATCTCGGTGAGTTCGAGCGTAAGTGCGGACGGCTGCATTTCGGTGGCTTCGAGTGCCTGCAGGATGGAGCGCAGCAGGCTGGGCTGGCGCAGGTGGCGCACGCTGAGGTTCACCGACACACCCGGGATGGCCACCCCACCCCGCTGCCAGCGGCGCAGCTGCTGCAGGGCCTCGGAAATGGCCCATTCACCCATGCGGAAGTCGAGGCCGCTGTCTTCGGCGAGCGGAATGAACTTGCCGGGCGAGAGCATCTGCGAGCCCCGCATCCAGCGCATCAATGCCTCCACACCCACCACCCGGTTGTAGCGGGTGTCGATGATGGGCTGGTAGTGCAGGATCAGTTCGTTGCGGTCCAGCACGGTGGCCAGGGCCGACTGCAGTTCGAAGTCGCCGCGCAGCTGTTCGCCGTAGGCGTCATCGTAGACGAGCAGGCGGTTGCCGCCCTGCTGGCGGGCCACGCCCATGGCCACGTCGGCCTTGGCCAGCAGCATGTCGAAGTTGCGGCCGTGCCGGGGGAACCAGGCGGCACCGATGGAGGTGCGCAGCATCAGGTCCAGCCCGTCGATCTGGAAGGCGCGGCGCAGGTGCGCCTGAATGATCTCGGCGGCCTTGCGGGCGGTTTCCTCGTTGGGCAGGCTGGAGAAGACCAGCGCATATTCATCGCCGGTGAGACGCCCGATCAGCAGGTCGGGCATGTCGGTGTCGTCGCCGGCATTGGCGGGATCGGCCTGGCGCAGGTTGCGAAAGGCGTGACGCAGGCATTCGGCCACGTGCTGCAGCACCCGATCGCCGGCCCGCTGGCCGAAGGCCTCGTTGATGCGGCGGAAGCGGTCGATGTCGAGCATCATGATGGCGGCCACGTGTCCCTGCGGCCGGCGGCGGCGCAGCAGCATCTGCCCCTTCTGCATGAAGGCGGCACGGCTGAACAGGCCGGTCAGGGGGTCGCGGTTGGCCTGCTCGCGCTGGCTGCGGATGGCATCGAGGGGGTCGACAGCGGCATCGCGGCCACTGTTCTCGCCCTTTTGTGTCCCGGATGTATCATTGCCGGCCGCCTGTGCCTTGGCAAGATTGATACCATGCAGCAGTCGTTCGGCCAGCTGGGTCCATTGCTGTGATTTCTGGCAGTAGTCGGTGGCGCCGGCCGCCAGGGCCTTGCCGATGCCCACGTCGTTGTCGTGATTGGACATGACGATGATGGGGATCTGCCGGCTGCCGATGGCTTCGCGCAGCTGCCGAACCGAGGCCACGCTGTCGGTATCCGACAGGGAGTCGTCGACCATGACGGCATCGGGCATCAGGCGTTCCAGCATGGGAATGGCCTTGCCGAGCTGATCCGTGACCTGGACGTCGATGCCCCTCTCGCCCATCCCTACCGAGATCATGTGCTGCCAGGCCGGATCATCCTCGACCAGCAGTACACGCAGTTCGCCCAATGCGGTTTTCAACATGTCATACCCAGGTACTTTGCAGAAATTCTGGCCAGCGCAGCAGGACGCCACTGGCCCGCGCCAGGGTGCAGCCCAGAGCCGGGCAGCCGCTGTGATCCGTCTGTCTGCCCGGGACGGAAACGGCGGCTCATCCGTTTCAGACTGTGCCCGTTTCCCCGCCCCTGCCACCTGCTGGATGCACCCATGACGCGTACCGACAAACATAGCCGCAAACCCGTGCCCCTGTCTGGACAGCTGCTGCTGATCGGTCTGTTATGCGCTACCGCCGGTCCGGCACTGTCGCAGGGACAGCAGACGCCTTCGCAGCAGGCCACGCGGGCCGTCACGCGGGCCGAGGACGTGCTGCGCCGCCCGGGCGAGGATGATCCGCGCTGGCACTTTGCCATCGGGCTGGTGAGCAACTATTCACCGGAATACAGCGGCTCGCGGAAGATGGGGCACGCCTTTGCACCGGCGGCCCGGATCAGCTGGCGGGGCTATTCGATCAGCCGCTCGAGCGTGGCACGGGCCAGTGCCAGTCACAACCGCCGGGTGTCGGAAACGGGGCTGGCCGGACCCCTGTGGCATGTGGACCGCTTCAGTTTCGGGCTGGGGCTGTCGATCAACCGCGGCCGGGATGTGGACGAGGAGGATCTGGCCAAGGGACTGAAGCCACTGCGCGGTACGCTGATCGGCCGGCTGCGGATGCGCTATGACCTGACGCGCACCATCCAGCTGCAGGCGCGGCTGCTGGGTGATGTCCTGGGCCGCCAGGGCGGCTTCGAGATTCCGGTGGGCATTGGCTGGAGCAAGCCGCTGGGCAGGAAGCTGCTGCTGAGCGTGGATGCCGGCGTGACCTGGGCCAATGGCAACTCGATGCGCAACAGCTATGGTATTGGTGAGCGCGAGCATGCGGCCAGTGGCCTGCCGCTGTATGACCCCGGCTCGGGCCTGCGCGAGGTGGGCGCCTCGGTGGGGCTGACGGGCGAGCCCTCGCCGCACTGGATCTGGGTGGCGCGCCTCAGCGCCGTGCGGCTGACCGGCACGGCAGCACGCAGTCCGATCGTGAAGCGGCATGTGATGCCATCGCTGCTGATGGGGGCTGCGTACCGGTTTTCGCTGTAGGATCACAGCCAGACGGGCGAGCCACCGTCGCCCTCTTCCGGACCGTTGCCGGGCGCTGGCGTGGCTTCGTTGCCGTCCCGCAGGGGGGGAGGTGCAGGGCGGCGGGCGTCGTTGCTGCCGTTACTG
Organism: Lautropia dentalis; assembly: GCF_003892345.1. Classification (GTDB taxonomy): domain Bacteria; phylum Pseudomonadota; class Gammaproteobacteria; order Burkholderiales; family Burkholderiaceae_E; genus Lautropia; species Lautropia dentalis. The sequence goes on along the minus strand of NZ_RRUE01000001.1, from coordinate 637,966 downwards.
CCGTTGCTTCCGTCACTGCCACGGCTGTCATCGCCGCCATCGTTGTCATTGCCGCTACTGTTTCCATTGCCACGGCCGCTGCCATGGCTGCCACCCCGGTTGTTGCTGTCGCTCCTGTCGCTGCGGCGGCTGCCGTCGGGAGCAAGATTGTGTGGGGTATGCGGCGTCACCGAGTCCGGATCGACGGGCTCGTCGTCATCCCCCAGGGTGACGATGAGCGTACCGTTGCGCACAGCCAGGCTGCGCAGGGTCAGGCGGGCCATGGACTGGCGGGGATCGGATTCGTCGAGCGTCCAGAGGGGCTGATCGCTGAAGAATTCATCACCCAGCATGCCGGAGACGAGGCTGGCGATCTGCCGGGCCTCGGCGATGCCCAGACCGGCCACGGAGAGATCGAGCAGCTCGGGCGAGCGCAGGTAGAAGGCCCCCTGCCGGGGATCGTAGGCCGGGATGCCAGCCACCTGGGCGGTACCGCTGGTGGTGCCCTGCCCCGGCAGCGGCTGGAACTGCACCTTCAGGTCGAGAAAGAGCCGCTGGTCATTGGGCTGCATGCGCACGACGGGGTTCTGCAACCGCACGCAGCCCAGGTTGCCAAACACGCAGCGTTTGAGCGGAAACGAGGGAGCCAGCTGGCGGGTGATCTGCGGCCCCGTGAAGCGCAGCTCGCGCCGGGCAGCCTGTGCAGGTGTGGTGGCACAGGCCACCAGCAGGCTGAGCGAGGCCAGGGCAAGGGCGGTCAGACGATGCGTTCGGGTCAAAAGAAAGGACATGCCGGCATTGTGGGAGACGGATAACACCCCCGGATCGTAGCAGGCCGGGTACATGTTCCGGGCGTGTCTGTCTCCGCGAGGCCACCTTTGGCGCGTGTCATGGACCTGTTCGTCCCTGCAAAATCCCCTTTGGGATGCACGAGCATGCTGGCAGTGCCCTGAAGCCATCGGGGATGCATCCCTGCCGCTTCGTCCTGCACACGCCATGCGCTCAGTTCATGACACGCTCAGGGGCTCCTCCCTGGGCGACCGGTTTCAAGGCATGAACGACGATCTCGCCGTTGATCCAGGCCACATCGGCCTCCTGCACGGGCTGCAGCTCACCGGCGCCCTGCGGGCCGATGACCAGCCGCTGACCGGCCGGCACCTGCCGGGCTGCGCCGCTGCCACCTGCAGCCTGGACCTGCGCCGAGCCATGCAGGACACTGAGGACGGTGCTGTCGCCGAGACGGCTGATGGCCAGGCGGGCATCGGAACTGAGGATGCGCCCGTGCGGCGTGTGCACGACCAGCGGATGGGCACCAAGACCCTGGCGGAGCAGGATTTCACCGTCGAGCAGGCGGATTTCACGGGCGTCGGGCTGGCCACCCACGTCGAGCGAGGTGCGGGTGTTGAGCAGCAGGCGGGTTTGCGGGTCGATGACGACCTCCTCGCGCCGGGCGACATCGGTATGGTGGTCGGCCACCAGACGGCGCCATGCCACGCCATCATCGACCAGACCCGCAGCGGCAGCCGCCAGAACCAGGACGGCCAGACGGTTGACGAAACGGCGGCGGTACGCCCCGTCCGACGGAGTGAGCAGGGAGGAACGCGGCGGCACGGACTGGCCACCACCCGGACGCGACGACCTGGTCCGGAATGCAGGCGAGATGGATTGGGGCATGGAGAGACATGCGCTTTCCCGGCCCGCAAGCGAACAGCCGAACGACGCGGAAAGGCGACGCCGGACGTGTCACGAGCTGGAACAGAGCGATTCCCGCAGGCGCGGGAAGGTATGGGGGAAAGCGATCACAGTTGGAACCGTCCGGAATTATCGGGCAATTCATGCAGGGTTTTCCTGTCATGCGGAACGTCTGCGATAGTATTTACGCATCTGTTACGCGAAGACGCAGCAGACGGCGCTTCACGGCGCCATATTGCCTGCATGTCAACATCGCAACAGGACACCATTCGAGACATACGGGTATGGGAGACGCGCCGGCCCTGCCCTGCCGGCTTCCGAGCCCCTGGCGGGGCTGGAACCACCGGGACGATCGGAATGACCGGAATGACCGGAATGATCGGAATGATCGGAACCACCGGAACTGCCGGACTGACCGGGAGTGACCGGAACTGACTGGACGCACCGGATACACTGTACCCACCGGATGCGACGGGCCACAACCAGGAGACACATGCATGACCGATACGATGACCGCAGTCCAGCTGCGCCGCCCCACCCCGCACACCACTGCCGCCTACTGGACAGTCTGCGCGGTGGAAGCCCTGTTCGAGACGCCGTTCATGGACCTGGTCTATCGTGCGGCCACCGTGCACCGGCAGCACTTCGATGCGCAGCGCATCCAGCTCTCGACCCTGCTGTCGGTGAAGACCGGGGGCTGCCCCGAGGACTGCGCATACTGCCCGCAGTCCATCCATCATCCCAATGCGGTGCCAGCCCAGAAGCTGATGGACGTGGAGAGCGTGCTGGAGAAGGCACGCATTGCCAAGGCACGGGGTGCCAGCCGCTTCTGCATGGGCGGAGCATGGCGTGGCCCGAAGCCGCGCGACATCGAAAAGCTGCAGGCGATCATCCGGGCGGTGAAGGCACTGGGACTGGAGACCTGTGGCACCTTCGGCCTGCTGGAAGAAGGCATGGCCGAGGATCTGAAGGAAGCCGGTCTCGACTACTACAACCACAACCTGGACACGGACCCGGGCTATTACGGCGAGCTGATTCACACCCGCCGGTTCGATGACCGGCTCAATACCCTGGGCAAGGTGCGACAGGCCGGGCTGAAGGTGTGCTGCGGCGGCATCATCGGCATGGACGAGACCCGCAAGCAGCGGGCCGGGCTGATTGCCAGCCTGGCCAATCTGGAGCCACAGCCGGAATCGGTACCCATCAACCAGCTGGTGCGACTGGAGGGCACGCCACTGGCCGATGCCCACGAGCTGGACTGGACGGAATTCGTGCGCACGATTGCGGTGGCGCGCATCACCATGCCGCGCAGCTATGTGCGCCTGTCGGCCGGCCGGCAGGACATGCCGGAGAGCACGCAGGCCCTGTGCTTCATGGCCGGCGCCAATTCGATTTTCTACGGTGACAAACTGCTGACCACGGAGAACCCGTCGGAAGACGCCGACCAGCGGCTGATGCTGAAGCTGGACCTGCTGCCGGAAGCCGGGCCGGGCGAGCGCCTGCCGCCGTCAGTCGCCGGGCACGCTGCTGGCGCCGGGCGCGGCGCAGACGGAAGCGGCGCGGATGACGGCGGCGGGGCTGTCGACCGCGCGGGTGGATGTGGCGGCCGCGGCTGTACCTGTGGCGGCTGAGGGATGGAGCCGTTTTTCGGGGCGGCCGGTAGCCGCTTCCGGCCGGCCCGGGCGCTGTGCCTCACCGGCCAGTGCCTGACCTGACTTTACCTGGCCAGGTACCGATGCCTGTACCGATGCCAGTGCTAGTGCCAGTGCCAGTGCCGGTTCCGGTTCCGGTTCCGGTTCCGGTCAGAAGATGATGGCGCAGAATGCCGTGAGCAGCAGCAGGATGTTGGCGCCGATGGTCATCATGAAGCCCGCCGCGCGGGTTTTGGGATCCTTCACGTACGCCCGGGCGTAGACGAAGCGGCCCACCAGATAGACGATGCCCAGCAGGGACACCCAGGTGCCCGCGAAGTAGTGCCCAGCGATGAGCAGCGCGGGCAGGAAGACGACCAGCTGCTCCAGCGTATTCATCTGCACGCGATAGACCCGCTCGAAGTTCTCGTCACCGGTGACGGCGGGCGCCTTGATGTGATAACGGTCGCGCGCCTGACCGGTACGGGCAACGAAGAGCAGGTACTGAAACACGGCCAGCAGGGCCAGGAAGTGGATGAATGCCATGATTTTCTCCAGAAGGGGACTTACTGAAAGGATACTCCCTGTCACGGATGGATTTGACCTGCGTCGCATTGATGTTTCTGTTGCACGTCATCTGGAGTTTGAGTAACAATTCGTCGCGCTGCACACACGCGCGAATGATGCCGTAACAGCCAGTCTGTCCTCGCCGGATCTGGCCGCGCCACACATACGTGCGGACGATGCCTGCCTGCCCGCGTTCTGGGAGGCCCCTCTGCTCCCCCCACCGTTTCCCGGAGTCTCCCATGTCCCTGACCCGACGCACCCTGCTGGCCGGCATGACGGCCCTGACCCTCTCCTCCCTGGGCCTGGCCTCTGCCGCCCACGCCGTGACCGTGAAGGACGACCACGGCGAACTGACGCTCGACAAGGCCCCCACCCGCATCGTGGCGTTGGAGTTCTCGTTCGTGGATGCCCTGGCCAACGTGGGCATCTCGCCGGTGGGCGTGGCCGATGACAACCAGGTCTCGCGCGTGATCGAGCCGGTGCGCAAGCTGATCCAGCCGTGGAAATCGGTGGGCACGCGCTCGCAGCCGAACATGGAAACGATTGCCGGACTGAAACCGGACCTGATCATCGCCGACACCTCGCGCCACAAGGCCGCCTATGACCAGCTGCGCAAGATTGCCCCGGTGCTGCTGCTGGATTCGCGCTACGGCGGCTTCACCGACATCCTGGACCAGGACCAGATCATCGGCGATGTGGTGGGCAAATCCACCGAAATGAAGGCAAAAATCACCGAACTGCAGCAAAAGATCAAGGGCATCGCAGGTGAGATCAAGCCGGGCCAGACCGCCATGTTCGGCGCCTCGCGCGAGAACACGCTGGATGTGCACACCGGCAGCACCTTCGCCGGTGGCCTGCTGACGGAGCTGGGCTTCAAGGTGCCGGACAACACCGGTGGCAAGGACATCTACGACATCGACCTGGAACACGTGCTGGCCATGAACCCCGACTGGATGTTCATCGCCCACTACCGGCAGGAAAGCGTGGTGCGCAAATGGGAACAGGAGTCGCTCTGGAAGGCCCTGACGGTGGCCCGCCAGAACCAGCTCGTGTCGGTGGACCCGCAGCTGTGGGCCCGTTCGCGTGGCATCACGGCAGCCAGCCTGATGGCAGATCAGGTCAAGGCGGCGGTGGAAAAACACTGATCCGTGAAAAGGCACTGATCACGTTTCTCCCATGACGGGGGTGCCCCGGCCACCCGGGTCGGGGCCGCCCCCGGGCAGGCAGCCGGCAGAGCGCGCCGTGCTGCCGATCCGGTCCGCGGGCCTGCACCTGCTTCCCTTCTTCCAAGGATCACCATGTCCCTCCTCCCAGCCTGGCTGAGGTGGCTGGTACCGGTGCTGCTGCTGGCAGCACTGGGCTTTGCCTCGGCCTTCATGTTCTCGCCCGGGGCGCTGCACATCACGCCGGGCGATGTCCTGGTGGCGCTGAAGTCGCCCAACAGCACCAGCCTGAGCATTCCGCAGATGCTGGTGGTGGAGACCCGCCTGCCCCGCATCATCGTGGCCATGCTCTGTGGCAGCGTACTGGCCGTCAGCGGCCTGCTGCTGCAGACCATGACCCGCAACCCGCTGGCCTCGCCCTCGCTGCTGTCGATCAACGCCGGCGCCGGGCTGGGCGTGATTCTGGTGGGGGTGTTCATGACCGGCTCGGGCGCCTTGACCCAGTCCACCGCCGCCGCCCTGGGTGGTGCTGCCTCGTGGGCACTGGTGATGTGGATCAGCTACCGCGATGGCCGGCTGCAGAAGAGCCGGCTGATCCTCTCGGGGATCGCCGTGAGCGCCTTCTGCGCGGCGCTGGGCAAGGCCTCGCTGATTCTGGACGAGAACCAGGCCTATGGCGTGATGAACTGGCTGGCCGGCGGCGTGGGCAACATGAGCTGGAAGCAGGTGAAGGACTACTGGCCGCTGGTGGCGCTGCCCATCGTCCCGCTGGTGTGGCTGGTGCCCAAGCTCAACATCCTCAACCTGTCCGACGAAGCTGCCCAGTCGCTGGGGCTGTCGGTGCGTTCGCTGCGCTTCTGGCTGAACGTGGTGGTGCTGATCTGGGTGGGGGCCAGCGTGGCCACCACCGGCCCCATTGCCTTCATCGGCCTGCTGATTCCGCATCTGGCCCGTTACTGGATTGGCTATGACCTGCGCCGCACGGTACCGATGGCAGCGCTGCTGGGCGCCCTGCTCTTCGTGGCGGCCGACCTGCTGGCGCGGGCGCTGGCCCATCCGGCCGAGCTGCCGGCCGGGGCCGTGCTGGCCATTCTGGGTGCGCCCTGCTTTGTGTTGATTGCCAAACAGCGGAGTGACGCATGAACCATCCGGGACGATATCTGACGGTACTGGCCGTGCTGATGGCGCTGTGCTTCCTGGGGGCGCTGATGTTCGGCTCCACCTTCAAGACCCCGGCCGCCGTCTGGCAGGGGCTGGTGCAGCATGACTTCGACATCTGGCAGTACCGTCTGCCGCGGGCGATCCTGGCGGTGCTGGTGGGCGCGGCGCTGGCGCTGTCGGGCACGATCATCCAGGGCATCATCCACAACCCGCTGGCCTCGCCCGACATCCTGAGCATCAACCACGGCGCCAGCCTGGCTGCGGTGCTGACGCTGATGGCCCTGCCGGGCACCTCGGTGTGGATGCTGCCGCTGGCGGCGTGCGTGGGGGCGGCCGTGGCCTTTCTGCTGCTGCTGGTGGCCGGCCGTCATGCCGGACCGCTGCAGACGGCGCTGATCGGGGTGGCACTGTCGGCCTTCTACGCGGCCATCACCGACTACCTGATGCTGACCCATCCGCTGGAAGTGAACACCGCGATGGTGTGGCTGACGGGCAGCCTGTGGGGCCGGACCTGGTCCTTTGTGGAGGTGGGCGCCCCGCTGCTGGTGCTGCTGCTGCCGGTGGCCCTGCTGTTTTCCAAATCGTTCGACCTGCTGACGCTGGGCGAGGCCAAGGCCTCCACACTGGGCGTGAACGTGGGCCGCAACCGTATCCTGCTGCTGGGGCTGGCCGTGATGCTCGCCGCCGTGGCGGTGGCCATTTCCGGACCCATCGCATTTCTGGGCCTGGTGGCGCCCCATCTGGCGCGCAAGCTGGTGGGCGGACGGCACCGGGCGCTGCTGCCGGCCTCCATTCTGACCGGCGCCCTGATCCTGCAGATCAGCGACATTGCGGTACGCACCATCCGGCCACCGCTGGAACTGCCGGCCGGCATCTTCACGGCGCTGATCGGCGCCCCGTATTTCTTCTACCTGCTGCGTCGGAGCCTGTGACCATGGCATTGAGCGTGAAAAACCTGAAGGCGGGCTATGGCGGCAAGGAAGCCATCCACGACCTGACCACCACCATTCCGGAAGGCAAGATCACGGCGCTGATCGGCCCCAACGGCTCGTGCAAGTCCACCCTGCTGAAGACGCTGTCGCGCCTGCTGCCACCGATGGCCGGCGAGGCAACCATCGACGGCAAGCCCATCTACCAGATGAGCCCCCGGGCCTTTTCCCGCAGGCTGTCACTGTTGCCGCAGCACCAGCTGGTGCCGGAGGGCATCACGGTGCGCACGCTGGTAGGCTATGGGCGCAGCCCGTACCTGAACCTGTGGGGCAGCCTGGGCAAGGAGGACGAGCAGATCGTCGAGCAGGTGATGGCGGCCACGCACACGGACATCATCGCGGACAAGCGGGTGGACCAGCTCTCGGGCGGCCAGCAGCAGCGCGCCTTTCTGGCGATGACGCTGGCACAGGAAACGCCCTATCTGCTGCTGGACGAACCGACGACCTATCTGGACCTGAATCACCAGGTGGCGCTGATGGAGATGATGGCCGCGCAGCGCGACCGCGGCGCCACGGTGGTGGCGGTACTGCACGACCTGAACCAGGCGGCGCGGTACTGCGACCATCTGATCATCATGAAGGATGGCGCGCTGATGGGTGAAGGCTCACCGCAGGAGGTGCTGACGGCGGAGATGCTGGCGAAGGTGTTCCGGGTGAGCGCGGCGCAGCATGTGTGCCCTGAAAGCGGCAAGCCGATGGTGGTGGTGAAGAATGCGGGGCTGACGGAGCAGATGGTGGTGTTGCCGGATCCGGGGTGGAAACGGGGGGAGAAGGCGGCCTGATTCTGTATCCTTACTGGCTGGAAGGAACGGCGCCTGCGGGGGCCGTTTTTTGGGAAACCCCCTCGATACCGGTTCCGTGGTTAATGGAGGACGGCTTTGATGGCAGGTTCGTACTTCATGGAGGACGGCTCTGATGCAGGTTCGTACTTCATGAAGGACGGATTTGATGGCAGGCTCGTGCTCCATGGAGGACGTCTCCAGGCGGGGCGGCGCGGGGAGCGGGAACCTCCTGCGGCTCATGCGCTCACTGCCGTTTTGTCGCCCACGACCTGCGTCGTGGTCAACAAACCGTCAGGCCTATAAAACTTTTCGACAACCGGGCTGGCGCCCGCCCGTCGAAAAGTTTTTAGGGTCTTCGCGGATCAGTGTGGGTGCAATCGGGCGTTTTCGGGTAGCGGGGGCAGGAAACTAGCAATGACCTTGAGCCTCAGATAGTCCTCATCCCGGTATCCGTAAGCACTGCGCTGAATGACCCGGATCTTGTTGTTCAGCCCCTCCACCATCCCCAGGCTGACCTTGTTCTCGGGGCGGCAGTAGGCGGCAATGCCATCCCAGTGCCGCTCGATCATTTCGGCAAACTTTCGGTACGGTTCAAGACGCTGCCATCGCAGGCTTTGTTTCCAGCGCTCGAAGAATGCCCTGGCACCGTGCTCGGTTCTGTAGCTCCACAGCTGCCCAAACGACTCCTTCAGCAGGTAGGCCGTGTTCAGCCGCCGATTGGCTGCCAGCAGCTTCTTGAGTGCCTGCCGCCCCTCCAATGTCAGGTTCTCCCGCGCCGACAGCAGCGTATAGCGCTGCCCCTTGATCCACGACCTGTCCTTGCCTTGCAGACGCCTGTACTCGTCGCGTCTGACCTGATCGAGCGCCTTCGAGAGATGCCGCATGATGTGGAACTTGTCGAACACGATCGCTGCGTTGGGAGCCTTGTCGCGCACCGCGTTGCGAAACGGGCGCCACATGTCGATCACCACAAGCTCGATGCCATCGCTTGCCTTGCTCCCCAGCTGGGCGAAGAACTGCTCCACATCGGCTTGCGTGCGTCCGTTGCCGCCCATCCATATCGGTCTGCCCTGGTCCAGATCACTGACCACCACGCGATAGTCATGCCCCTTTCTGACCGCTATCTCATCGATGCCTATCGCTCTGGGCCTGAGCCGACCGGCACGACGAACCTGTTCCTGCATGTACAGCTTCGACAGATCCTTCACCGTGCTGTCGTGAAGCCGCTCCAGCTCTGCCACGGCCTTGTTGCTCATGCTCGTGCACAACCTGCCGACATGCAGCGCAAAGCGCTCGGTATAGCGTGGATTCTGCGCCAGTCAGTCAAGCCGTTCTACATGCACGCCGCCGCACCCCGAACACCGTACCCGCCAACGTTCGAACTCCAGGTACACCATCCAGCCTGCCACCCGAAGATCCCGCACACGGCACCTCCGCTGGTCGTAACGCCCCCGGCAGCGCTGCCCGCAATTTGAGCAAATGGCCGTTTTTTTCGGCGTCTCAGCTGCACGACTCTCGCCTTGGGGTCCCCGAAGATTCCCTTCAACCTCGCCGATGCCACGAAGCCGGGAACGGACAAAAGTTCCCTCAGACTGCGACCTGTTTTCATGCACAGCACCTCGATCCAGTATCGATGCACGATACGACATCATCATCTGTGCTGTAAAGTCCTTGATTTCAGGCGTCAAACGCCAATTTCGCTCCCCATCTCACCCACACTGATCCGCGAAGACCCAGTTTTTTTACGGCTTCCGCGAAATCGCCGCAGGAGGCTCCCGCTCCCCACACCGCTTCCCAGAAGCGTGCATCGCGGCTTCGACGGGGAATGTCGTGAATGGCTTGTGCCTTCAGAGCGCGTTCTGAACTCATTCATCCCCGCACAGGCCCCGGCCGTATGCCGGGAAGGTGCACCGAGTCCAGGTCTAGAACACCCCGTTCTGGTGAACCGCGTATTCGTCTTCGGGCATGGGGACGATGAGATCCCACATTTCGGCGAGCAGGCCGTTTTCGATGCGCCAGAGTTCGACGCAGGCATGACGGACGCCGCCCAGACGGGCTTCGCTGTGGGTCAGGACGAACTGGCCTTCGGCAACGGTACGGTGGATGTGCTGATAGTCGGGCGCCTGTCCACGTGTACGCAGGGCGTCGTGCCAGTCGATGGCGGCGTCGACGCCGTCGGCCATTTCGGGGCTGTGCTGCAGCAGGCGGGTGCCGTCGGTGCTGAAGCGAAAGCCGCTGTAGTTGGCGTTGAACAGGGTCCCCACCACATGACGGACCACGAAGGCACGATTGGCTTCGGCGTCGCCACGGCCCGGCGCGGTCGGGCCATCGAGCTGGGTGCGACCGCTGGCATTGGGGGCGGCTTCGGCCGCCAGGGCGGCCCAGTGTTCGACGATGCGGCCGCCGCTGAGGCGATAGATGTCGAAGCCCACGAGCGGCGTGCTGCCCAGACCGGTGTAGCGGCCATGGATGGCCACCAGATCGCCGTCGGCGAGCACCCGCACGACCTCATGGTGCAGGTCGGGGAGCAGTTCCAGCATTTCACGAACGCCCTGCAGGCCCCCCGACATGAAGGGGGAATGGTCGATGAAGCCCGGGGCAAAGTCGGTGTCGAGCACGCTGGCGTCATGCCGGTTGCAGAGTGCATCATGCACGCGGATGACCTGCTGCCGGTTGCGCGCCCGCAGGGAGGGGTTCTTGGGCAATGTCTCACTGTAGAAGAGCCCGGGGGCTCTCACACCACCAGCGGTCTGTACCTGCTCGAAATGGAACGGGACGCTCATCGTCAAATGCTCCTGGTCGGCATGACCTTTCAAATGAATGTGTTCAGGCTTCAGGGCGTGTCATGGGCCCGTTCATCTCCGGGGCCCCTTGTGGCTGACTCCGGACAGAACCGGATAACCGGTAAAACCGGGTAATGCACCTCCTGCGGGCGTCAGCACCGGTTTCAATCACCACGACATCCGGGCACTGCGGAATCCGAATGAGAATCGCCGTGCATTGTGTTCAGCAAATGCGGCACACGACGGGAACATCATCCGGGACCACGATGCAATGCCCTTGCGGAACCTGCGCGCCCGGCTGGGTGCCGAACGTTGCTGGCGGTGGCTGACTCCCGGTGTCGCGCTCACGCGCCCGGCACCTGAGACCACGGGACGGATCTGCATGGGCCACTGCACTCACGTTGGCCTACGCGCTCTGCGTGAGGCGCCGCAATCTGCAAGGGACCGCCGTGGTCACCTTTACACATGGTCAGCCATTGCGAACGCACAGCCATGGCGCACGCAGAAACTCACGACAGCCGGACACGCAGAACCCGGACAGGACATGCCAAGCCCATCCTCGCCCTGGACCGGACGGGCAGAACCGGCAGCCCATTCGGTCATCTGCATTCATTCTAGAACGGAAGAATCAGCCTTCAGCTGGGCACATGTTCTGCACAATGTCTGTTCTCCTCCGGCGGGTAAACGCATATTGCCTGCGTATACTCATGTGTCAACAAAAGGATTTTGTTTTCTCAAAGTTTCCAATAGACCAACAAACAGACAAAACTTTTCTTTTTATTCCGGCAGTCGGACGAAGATACGGCCCTGCCGTCAAGCAGGTTTTGCGATTCAGGCAACGGCCAGGCATGGCACATCAGGGACAGACACGCATGATTTGTCGTGCAGGCGGTTCCTGAAGACGCCAACGCAGGCAGCGCCGCACCAGGCCTGAAGGCCGGTTATGAAACTGCAACGGAGGGAAATGGGGGAAGGAAAATGCAGCAGAGAACCTGCTACAGGACGGCGCAACCCGGAACGGGAGGCCTGAGGCGAGGGAGGATACAACCGGGACAAGAAAATGGGGTGGCTGATGGGGCTCGAACCCACGACAACCGGAATCACAATCCGGGACTCTACCAACTGAGCTACAGCCACCACTGAACTGCAAAAAACTACTGGCCTGCCCGACAGGATTCGAACCTGTGACCCTCAGCTTAGAAGGCTGATGCTCTATCCAGCTGAGCTACGGGCAGTTCTATTCCGGCCGATGGACCCCAGCGAGCCGGGCAGATCAGGATAATACCATGATTTTCGGCTTTTTTGCTGGTCGGGGTGGAGAGATTCGAACTCCCGACATCCTGGTCCCAAACCAGGCGCGCTACCAGGCTACGCTACACCCCGAATGCGTGAGTATAACCGAGGCAAAATACGTTTGCCAAGGGGGCTATGCCATTCGCACCGGGAGCTGTCTCCGGGGGATACGGGAGCGCGCGGGGCCTGCATCGACGGCAACGCTGGCGCGGCCCCGTGAGGCTGCCTGGCCGGCGTTCTTCCATTTCGGGCCGCGATCCCCTGCCCTGCAGGCGATCACGGCGACGGCTGTGTGGTTTCAGTGATTGAGCGAATTGGCCATCATCTGTGCCAGTTCGGCGGCCAGCGAGGCGGAGCTGGACTCGACCATCACGCGCAGCACGGGCTCGGTACCGGACGGGCGGATCAACACGCGACCCTCGTTGCCCAGACGGGCCTTGGCCTCGGCAATGCTGGCCTGCAGGCCCTCGTGCCCTTCCCAGTCGAAACCCTTCTTGACGCGTACGTTGATCATCTTCTGCGGCATCAGGTGCAGCTCGCCCTTCAGTTCGGAGAGCGTGTGGCCGGTACGCTGCACGGCAGCCAGCACCTGCAGGGCGCTGATGGTGCCGTCGCCGGTGCTGTGGGCATCCAGCGCCAGCAGGTGACCGGAGTTCTCGCCCCCGAGCAGCCAGCCGCGCTGCTGCAGCATTTCCAGCACATGGCGGTCACCCACCTTGGCACGTTCGAACGGAATGCCCTTGTCGGCCATGGCGCGCTCGAAGGCGTAGTTGGTCATCAGCGTCCCCACCACGCCATCGACCTTGCCCTGACGGGCCAGCCGGTCCATGACCATGATGTAGAGCAGCTCGTCACCATCGAAGATGCGGCCGGAGGCGTCGCACATGATCAGGCGGTCGGCGTCGCCATCGAGCGAAATGCCCAGGTCGGCCCCCTCGCGCAGCACGGCGGCGGCCATGGTCTTGGGATGCACGGCGCCGACGCCGGCGTTGATGTTGGTGCCGTTGGGTTCGGTACCGATGGCGATCACCTCGGCCCCCAGCTCGTGGAAGACGTGCGGGGCCGTGTGATAGGCAGCGCCGTTGGCGCAGTCGACCACCAGCTTCAGGCCCTTCAGGTCCAGGCTGTACGGGAAGGTGCTTTTGCAGAACTCGATGTAGCGGCCTGCGGCGCTGTCGACCCGGTGCACCTTGCCCAGCCGGTGGGATTCGACGCTGACGATGGGCTCGTCGAGCAGCATCTCGATGCGCTCTTCCATCTCGTCGGGCAGCTTGTTGCCATCGGCCGAGAAGAACTTGATGCCATTGTCTTCATACGGGTTGTGCGAGGCCGACAGCACCACACCGGCGTTCAGGCGCAGGCCGCGCGTGAGGTAGGCAATGGCCGGGGTGGGAATGGGACCAGTCACGTGCACATCCACGCCCGCTGCGGTGAAGCCCGCGGTGAGCGCCGCTTCGAGCAGGTAGCCGGAGATCCGGGTGTCCTTGCCCAGCAGGACGGCCGGTTTGCCGCGCGTGCCTTCGGAGAAGATCCGGCCCGCGGCATAGCCCAGGTGCATCACGAACTCCGGCGTAATGGGCGGCTCGCCCACTTTGCCCCGTACACCATCGGTTCCGAAATAACGACGTCCCATGATCTTCTCTTTACTCCTCGGCAGTGTGGCCCGTCTGGCCTGCTGCATTGTGAACGCTCCCGGCCCGCATGGCCGGCAGTCCTGTCGCGACCCAGACGGCCAGCGCCTGGGCGGTTTCGGGTACGTCATGCACCCGTACGATCGTTGCACCGGCCTGCACGCCGGCCAGCGCCGCCGCCAGACTGGCCGGCAGACGGCGGTCCACCGGCTGGCCGGTGATGGCCCCCAGCATGGACTTGCGTGACACCCCCACCAGCACCGGCGCTACCTGCGCCCAGCCGGGAATGCCACGGTAGAGGGCCAGGTTGTGTGCCAGCGTCTTGCCAAAGCCAAAGCCCGGATCCAGGCAGATGCGCTCCGGCGCCACGCCGGCAGCCATCAGCGCGGCCCGGCTCTCCAGCAGGAACTGCCCGACCTCGGCCACCACATCACCGTACCGGGGATCGGCCTGCATGGTGGCGGGCGAGTCGCCCAGCATGTGCATGGTGACGACACCGGCATCGCTGGCTGCCACGGCGGCACGTGCTTCGGGCGCGCGAAAACCGGAGATGTCGTTGATGATGCTGGCGCCTGCCGCGAGGGCCTTCACCATGGTGGCAGGATGACGCGTGTCGATGGACAACGGTACATCCAGCCCGGCCAAGGCGTCGATAACGGGGGCGAGGCGCGCCCATTCCTCGTCGGGCGAGACGGTTCGCGCGCCGGGGCGGGTGGATTCGGCCCCGATGTCGATGATGCCGGCGCCCTCTTCCACCATCCGCCGCGCGGCGGCAATGGCTACCTGCGGATCGCGAAAGCGCCCGCCGTCGGAGAAGGAGTCGTCCGTGATGTTCAGGATGCCCATGATCTGCGGCCGGTCCAGCGCCAGCCGGAAACGCCCGCACTGCCAGTACGCAGGGGCGCTGGCGGGGGTTTCGGGGCTGGGGGATGGTGCTGCGGGCATGGAGGGGGCGCGAATCGGCAAAGATCTTTATGTTAACGGTTCCTGCTGGAGGACGTCGTTGATGCATTTCCTGCGAACAAGGAAATTCCCGGTGCGGGCAAGACAGCCACAGCGTTCAATCCGCCCTGGCTGCGCGCCTGAGCAACGGAAACAGGATGGTTTCGGTGTGTTCTCACGGCATGGAGGGCGGCTCCGGTGTGCTTTCGCGCGGCATGAAAGACGACTCCGATGTGGCACGCGCCGCGGACCGGTACGCCCCTGCGGCTCATACGCTCAATCCAGTTTTGTTGCCCACGACCTGCGTCGTGGTCAACAAAACTGGATGGCTATAAAACTTTGCAACAACCGGGCTACGCCCGCCCGTTGCAAAGTTTTCACGCCGACCGCGAAATCGCCGCAGTGCCGTCCCGCTCCACGTCGCTTTTCTCAAGATAAGCAGGTCTACCTGTCACCAGAAGGCAGAAGAAGAAAACACTGTGCTCGTGTCCCGGACAACCGAAACTTTGATCAGACGGGCGACCCGACATGAATACTGACCCAGTCTCACCGATGATCCGGGAGGCCTGTTGATACCGGGCCCGACAGGCGCCAGGCTATCGCTGCTCACAGGAACCAGGGCAGTGTTTCCCCCAGCAGGCCGGCAGGAGACGGGCTGAGATCTGGTCCACAAAACCTCTCTCTGCCTGACCACTGTCAAAGCCACCGTGCCCACGCCTGTGAAGCGTTGCAAGGAGTGGGGGTCTGGCGGCAACCAGAGGATAACGACAATCAGGTCATCCCGCCCCCTCGCGTCGAAGCCGCAATGCCCGAACCCGTGAAGCGGCGTGGGGAGGGGGCCCTCCTGCGGCGATTTCACGGCAGGCGGCAAACACTTTCTGACGGGCGGGGCGCAGCCCCGGTTGTCGGAAAGTGTCAGCCCGACAAGTTTGTTGACCACGACGCAGGTCGTGGGCAACAAAGTTGGCGTGAGTGTATGAGCCGCAGGAGGGCCCCCCTCCCCACGCCGCCCCGCTCAAAGTCGTCCTTCATGCATCAAAGCGCCCCCCGGAGCCGTCCTTCATACCCTGGGACGCCTCCTGAAGGCGTCTTGCGTAAACTGCCTGCCCCAGAGCGAAAGGAAGCAACCTGCCAGTCCGGAGCTTTGCCAGTTCTCTCCCAACGGGGCCATCTTCCACGAACCGGGGCGTCAGAATGCAGAAACGGCCCCGAAGAGCCGTTTTCCGTACTGTCCACAGCGGTGGCTTTCAGGGGGCAGGAGCCCCCACCATCAGGCCGAAGCCGCCGGGTTGGGCTCGGACTCCACCGCGGGCGGCTGGGCCGGCGGCGTGGGCGACGAATTGTTGCCCCCCTTCGGCGACCAGTCCTTCGGCGGCTGCGGCGGCCGGCCGGCCATGATGTCGTCGATCTGCTCGACACCGATGGTTTCCCACTCCAGCAGCGCCTTCGCCATCGCGTGCATCTTGTCGGCATGCTCCTCGATCAGGCGACGGGCCAGCGAATACTGCTCGTCGATGATCCTGCGGATCTCCTGATCCACCTGACGCATCGTCTCTTCCGAGACATTGTTGGTCTTCGTTACCGAACGGCCGAGGAACACCTCACTCTCGTTCTCGGCGTAGACCATCGGCCCCAGACGCTCGCTCATGCCGTAGCGTGTGACCATGTCGCGGGCCAGATGCGTGGCCCGCTCGAAGTCGTTGGAAGCGCCGGTGGTCATCTCGTTCATGAACACCTCCTCGGCAATGCGGCCGCCGAAGAGCATGGCGATCTGGCTCAGCATGTAGACACGGTCGTAGCTGTAGCGGTCACGCTCGGGCAGCGACATGGTCACACCCAGCGCACGGCCGCGCGGAATGATGGTGACCTTGTGCACCGGATCGGCCTTGGGCAGCAGGCGGCCCAGGATGGCGTGGCCGGACTCGTGATAGGCGGTGCTCTTGCGCTCGTCCTCGGTCATGACCATGGAACGGCGCTCGGTACCCATCAGGATCTTGTCCTTGGCACGCTCGAAGTCGATCATCTCGACCAGGCGGGCATTGCGCCGGGCGGCAAACAGGGCGGCCTCGTTGACCAGGTTGGCCAGGTCGGCGCCGGACATGCCCGGCGTGCCACGAGCCAGCACGTCGGCCTTCACATCCGGCCCCACCGGCACCTTGCGCATGTGCACGGTGAGGATCTGCTCGCGGCCACGGATGTCGGGCAGCGACACCACCACCTGGCGGTCGAAGCGGCCGGGACGCAGCAGCGCCGGGTCCAGCACGTCGGGGCGGTTGGTGGCGGCGATCAGGATGATGCCCTGGCCGGTTTCGAAGCCGTCCATCTCGACCAGCAGCTGGTTCAGCGTCTGTTCGCGCTCGTCATTGCCACCACCCAGGCCGGCACCACGCTGGCGGCCAACGGCATCGATCTCGTCGATGAAGACGATGCAGGGAGCGTGCTTCTTGGCATTTTCGAACATGTCGCGCACACGCGCGGCACCCACGCCGACGAACATCTCGACGAAGTCCGAACCGGAGATGGAGAAGAACGGCACCTTGGCCTCGCCGGCGATGGCACGGGCCAGCAGGGTTTTACCGGTACCCGGGGGGCCGACCATCAGCACGCCACGGGGAATGCGGCCGCCCAGCTTCTGGAAGCGGGAGGGATCGCGCAGGAATTCGACCATCTCCTGCACTTCTTCCTTGGCTTCATCGGCACCGGCCACGTCGGCAAAGGTGACGGGGTTGTTGTTCTCGTCCAGCATGCGGGCCCGGCTCTTGCCGAAGGAGAAGGCGCCACCACGCCCCCCGCCCTGCATCTGGCGCATGAAGAAGATCCACACGCCGATGAGCAGCAGCATGGGGAACCAGGAGATGAAGATCTGCATCAGCACCGACTGCTCTTCTTCGGGCTTGGCATTGACCTGCACACCGTACTTCATCAGGTCGCTGACCATCCAGATGTCACCGGTGGACGGGACATAGGTGGACAGGGTACGGCCGTCGCGGGTGCGGACGCGCACGGCACGGCCGTCGATCTGCACGCTGTCGACCTGGCCGTTCTCGGCCTCTTTCATGAATTGCGAATAGGGAATGTCGCCCACCCGGCTCTGCCGTGTTTCGAACTGCCGAAACACGGTGAACAGAACCAGGGCGATGATCACCCAGACGGCTGCTTTGGAAAATGCGTTGTTCACCTGCTCTTCCTCATGAGGCACGCGGGCAAGATGCCCGTGGCCAGTTGATTCTACGCTGTTGCATGGTGTTGCCCGTACTTTTCTGCCTGATGATGACTGATGAACGGCTCAGGAGGCTGCCCGTGTGGCCTGGCTGCCCTGCCCGGATGCCCTGTTCGCAGCTGCCCCGGGGCGCTGTGGGACGGAATGCCCGCACCGAAGGAAGGTGTAACCACCCGCATCCAGATGCCTGTATCCGAGTATCTGTGTCCGAGCACCTGAGTCTGAACACCTGGTGTCTGAACACTTGTGCCCGAACACATGCGTCTGAACACCGCTGCCCGAACACCCGCGCCCGGAACGCGCCACCCGGCACCACGGATACCCGAGCACGCACGGCCCCATGCCCCCCTTCTCACCCGGCCGCCGGCGCCTTCAGGCGCCGTCCCAGCAGGTAGGTTTCGGCCGAGCGGTCACGCGAGGCTTTGGGCTTGCGGGGCTGCACGACGGCGAAGTGATCCTTGAAGAGGCGCACCAGCTGGCTGTAGCCGCTGCCATGGAAGACCTTGATGAGCAGCGCGCCCTCGGGCTTGAGCCAGCGACTGGCAAAATCCACCGACAGTTCGGCCAGGTCCTGCATGCGGGCGGCGTCGGCGACACCCACTCCGCTCAAGTTGGGGGCCATGTCGGACAAAACAAGATCCACCTTCTGGCCCTGCAGCAGGGATTCGAGCTGATCGAGCACGGCCTGCTCGCGAAAGTCACCCTGAAAATACTCGACGCCCGGGATGGGGTCCATGGGCAGCATGTCCAGTGCGATGACGCGACCCTGCACGGGAATCTGGGGGGCCTCGCTGCGCAGGTCGTCGGCCACGCGCACGTCGGGAGCCAGATTCGGCGCGGCCAGACGCCGGCGAACCACCTGTGACCAGCTGCCGGGGGCCGAGCCCAGATCCACCACGGTCATGCCCGGCCTGATGAGGTGGTCCTGCTCGTCGATGCCGATGAGCTTGAAGGCCGCCCGGGCACGGTAGTGATGGCGCTGCGCCAGCTTCACGTAGGGATCATTGATGTGATCGTGAAGCCAGGCCTTGTTCACTTTCTTGCTGCGACTGCTGTACACGACGACTCGGGAAGACGGACCGGACCAGGGGATCCGCGGTTATCGGACTTCAGGGGCCTGTCAGGAACATGATGCGCCGATACGGCGCGACCGGATCCGTGACACGCTCTAGAATGGAGGATTGCAACTCTTCGATGCACAAGACCATGCCGACCCTGATGCTGGACAAGGCCGAGCGCAAGGCGCTGGCCGCCCAGGCACACCCCCTGAACCCCGTCGTGCTGCTGGGCGCAGCCGGTCTCACCCCTGCCGTGCTGCAGGAGATCGACCGGGCGCTGCGCGCCCATGAGCTGATCAAGGTACGGCTGGCGGGCATGGACCGCGAGGCCCGGCAGGCCGCCAGGGATGAGATCACCGACAGCACGTCCAGTGCGGCGGTGCAGCTGGTTGGCAATGTGCTGGTGCTCTTCCGGCCGAAGCCGGAAGAAGACACCGGTATCTGATGATAGCGCGGCCGACACCGGCCGCAAGCTGATTTTTTCTATGACCCCGATAGGGCAGGAGCACGGTCAGCTATGCGCCGGTTACGGTCAGGCAGCCTGCCCCCGGCATGAGCCGGACAACGGGGCTGCAGCGGAGGCTTTGCTCGCAGCGGGATCTTTGCCCACGGGGCCTTTGCTACTTGTACAGCACTTCCAGCACTTCGTACTCGCGTTCGCCGCCGGGGGCCTGGAAGGAAGCCACGTCGCCGGCGTACTTGCCGATGAGGGCGCGGGCCAGCGGGCTGGAGATGGAGATCTTGGACAGTTTGATGTCGGCCTCGTCGTCACCGACGATCTGGTAGGTGACCTTGTCGCCGGACTCGATGTCCTCGAGCTGGACGGTGGCGCCGAACACCACGCGACCATCGGCGTCCAGCGTGGCCGGATCGATGATCTGGGCGGCCGAGAGCTTGCCTTCCAGTTCGGCAATGCGGCCTTCGATGAAGCTCTGGCACTCCTTGGCGGATTCGTACTCGGCGTTTTCCGAGAGGTCGCCCTGGGCGCGCGCTTCGGCAATGGCGTTGATGACGTTCGGCCGCTCGACCGACTTGAGGCGTTGCAGTTCGTCCTTGAGCAGCTGTGCACCGTGCTTGGTCAACGGAACGGAGGTGGCCATGACGGGGGAATCTCCCAGAAAAAGACAAAGACCCCGGGGCAGAACGGCCTCGGGGTCTGACGATCAATCAATGCCTTCAGTTTACACGATTTGGCAGGCGGCGCCTATATCCTTTCACGATACAAAAAAGACGGGTTGCGCGATCATGCGACAGAAAGGACGGATTGCGTGGTCATGCTGAAGCGGGCTGCACCGTGCCGAAACGGGCCACACCGTGCCGGCATGGGCCGCACAATCCGGACCAAACGATGCAAGGGGAGCGCAACAAAGGCCCGTGAACGTTCTGCGCCCGGGATCGGAGTGAATCAAAAGGAGTCATTTGTCGGCAACAGCATGACTATTGACGGCAAATGACAACGCACCGATCCACCCCACCCGGGTAGGGGCGCCAAAGGACCTCCTGGGCAACACGGCTCAGGACGCACCCCGGGTAGCCTGCTTCTTCTTCAGGTTGGCATGCAGTTCCTGCAGGGCGTAGACCTCCGGGGCGCCCTTCGACTCGAGCTGCATGCCTTCCACCGCTGCCAGCGCGCTGGCGATGGTGGTGTAGAAGGTCACGCGCTGCGCCAGGGCCGTGGTACGGATGGCGCGTGAGTCGGAGATGGCGCTGCGGCGCTCTTCCACCGAGTTGATCAGCAGCGAGATCTCGCCGTTCTTGAGGATATCGACCACGTTCGGGCGGCCTTCCTGCACCTTGTTGACCGGGGTGACGGGCAGACCCGCCTCGGCAAGGGCACCGGCGGTACCGCGGGTGGCCACCAGCCTGAAGCCCATGTCATGCAGGATGCGGGCCGCACGGATGGCCTTGGGCCGGTCGATGAGCTTGACCGAGATGAAGGCCGTGCCGCCGGTGGGCATGCGCACGCCGCCGCCGACCTGCGACTTGATGAAGGCGGCCCCGAACGAGTAGTCGACGCCCATCACTTCGCCGGTGGACTTCATTTCCGGCCCGAGGATGGTGTCCACACCCTGGAACTTGCTGAACGGGAAGACGGCTTCCTTGATGGAGAAGTAGTCGGGCACGACCTCGGCGGTGACGCCCTGTTCGGCCAGCGTGCGGCCGGCCATGCAGCGCGCCGCCACCTTGGCCAGCTGCACGCCGGTGGCCTTGGAGACGAAGGGCACGGTGCGCGAGGCGCGCGGATTCACTTCCAGCACGTAGACGTGGTTGCCATCGACGATGGTGTCGGCCGGAGCGGCCCCTGCCGCAGTCCCCTGCCCGGCCGGCGTGGCCGAGGCCACGGGAATTTCGTCCTCGACCTTCTGGATGGCGAACTGCACGTTCATCAGGCCGTTGACCTTCAGTGCCTTGGCCATCAGCACGGTCTGGCGCTTGATCTCCTCGACCAGGGCGGACGACAGCGACCACGGCGGCAGCGAGCAGGCCGAGTCGCCGGAGTGCACGCCGGCCTGTTCGATGTGCTCCATCACGCCACCGATGACGACGCGCTCGCCGTCGCAGAGGCAGTCCACATCGACCTCGATGGCATCGTTGAGGAAGCGGTCGAGCAGCACCGGGGAATCGTTGCTGACCTTGACGGCCTCGCGCATGTAGCGTTCGAGATCGCGCTGTTCATGGACGATTTCCATGGCGCGGCCGCCGAGCACGT
The DNA here is from genome assembly GCF_003892345.1 of Lautropia dentalis. GTDB lineage: Bacteria > Pseudomonadota > Gammaproteobacteria > Burkholderiales > Burkholderiaceae_E > Lautropia > Lautropia dentalis. The sequence continues at coordinate 616,365 of NZ_RRUE01000001.1, read as the reverse complement.
AGCTGGGACGCACCACCAGCGGATAGCCGATCTCGTTGGCCATGGTGATGGCCTCGGCATCGGTACGCGCCGTGCGGTTGGGCGGCTGCAGCAGGCCCAGCCGGTTGAGCAGCTTCTGGAAGCGCTCGCGGTCTTCGGCGATGTCGATGGAATCGGGCGAGGTGCCGATGATGGGCACCCCGGCGGCTTCCAGCGCGCGGGCGAGCTTCAGCGGCGTCTGGCCGCCGTACTGTACGATGACACCGACCGGTTTTTCCAGCTCGACGATCTCCAGCACGTCTTCGAGCGTGACTGGCTCGAAGTACAGGCGGTCGGAGGTGTCGTAGTCGGTGGAGACGGTTTCGGGGTTGCAGTTGACCATGATGGTCTCGAAACCGTCATCGCGCAGCGCAAAGGAGGCATGCACGCAGCAGTAGTCGAACTCGATGCCCTGCCCGATCCGGTTCGGCCCGCCCCCCAGCACGATCACCTTTTTCCGGTCGGTCGGAGCGGCCTCGCACTCGTCCTCGTAGGTGGAGTACAGGTAGGCGGTCTGCGTGGCAAACTCGGCCGCACAGGTATCGACCCGTTTGTAGACCGGCCGCACGCCCAGACGGTGGCGCAGCCGGCGGATCTCGTGCTCGGTGCTTTCGAGCAGGTAGCCGAGGCGCCGGTCGGAGAAGCCCTTCTGCTTCAGCGTGCGCAGGGTTTCTGCGTCCAGGTCACCCAGCGTCATGGTGTCGAGCTGCAGCTCGATGTCGACGATTTCCTTGACCTCGGCGAGGAACCACGGGTCGATCTTCGTGAGCTGGTGCACTTCCTCGAGGGTGAAGCCCTGGGCAAAGGCATCGCCCACATACCAGATGCGCTCGGAGCCGGGCTCGCCCAGTTCCTTTTCGATCACCTGGCGGTCGGTGGTCATCTGGTTCAGGCCATCGACACCGATTTCCAGCCCCCGCATGGCCTTCTGCAGCGCCTGCTGGAAGGTACGGCCGATGGCCATCACCTCGCCCACCGATTTCATCTGGGTGCTGAGGCGGTTGTCGGCCTGCGGGAATTTTTCGAAGGCAAAGCGCGGAATCTTGACGACCACGTAGTCGATGGTCGGTTCGAACGAGGCTGGCGTGGCACCGCCGGTGATCTCGTTCTTCAGCTCGTCCAGCGTATAGCCAACGGCCAGCTTGGCCGCCACCTTGGCGATGGGGAAGCCCGTGGCCTTGGAGGCCAGCGCCGAGGAACGCGACACGCGCGGGTTCATTTCAATGACGATCATCCGCCCGGTCTGCGGGTGGATGGCGAACTGCACGTTGGAACCGCCGGTATCGACGCCGATTTCGCGCAGCACCGCGATGGAGGCGTTGCGCATCAGCTGGTATTCCTTGTCAGTCAGCGTCTGCGCAGGTGCCACGGTGATGGAATCGCCGGTGTGCACACCCATGGGGTCGAGGTTCTCGATGGAGCAGACGATGATGCAGTTGTCCTGGTGGTCTCGCACCACCTCCATCTCGAACTCTTTCCAGCCAATGAGGCTCTCTTCGATGAGCAGCTCGTTGGTGGGCGAGAGTTCCAGACCGGCCTTGCAGATGGTCTCGAACTCTTCGGCGTTGTAGGCAATGCCACCACCGGTGCCGCCCAGCGTGAAGCTGGGGCGGATGATGACCGGGAAGCCGATCTCGCGCTGGGCCGCCCAGGCCTCGTCCATGCTGTGGGCGATGGCCGAGCGGGCCGAACCCAGACCGATGCTTTCCATGGCCTGCTTGAACTTCTGGCGATCTTCGGCCTTCTCGATGGCCGCCGGGCGGGCGCCGATCAGCTCGACACCGTATTTGTCGAGCACGCCCTGGTTGTGCAGGTCCAGCGCGCAGTTGAGCGCCGTCTGGCCCCCCATGGTGGGCAGGATGGCGTCGGGGCGTTCCTTCTCGATGATGCGCTCGAGCACCTGCCAGGTGATGGGTTCGATGTAGGTGACATCGGCCATCTCCGGGTCGGTCATGATGGTGGCCGGGTTGCTGTTGACCAGAATGACCTTGTAGCCTTCCTGGCGCAGCGCCTTGCACGCCTGCGCGCCGGAGTAGTCGAATTCGCAGGCCTGGCCGATGACGATCGGGCCGGCGCCGATGATCAGGATGCTTTTGAGATCGGTACGTTTGGGCATGATGCGGTCACTCGCTCAATGGCTGCGGTGCCCGGCCATCAGCTGGGCAAAACGTTCAAACAGGTAGGCCACGTCGTGCGGACCGGGCGAGGCCTCGGGGTGGCCCTGGAAGCTGAAGGCCGGCGCATCGGTGAGCGCGATGCCCTGCAGCGAGCCATCGAACAGCGAGACGTGGGTGGTGCGCACGTTGGCCGGCAGCGAGGCGGCATCCACCGCGAAGCCGTGGTTCTGGCTGGTGATGCAGACACGGCCGGTGTCGAGATCCTTCACCGGATGGTTGGCGCCGTGGTGGCCGAACTTCATCTTGACAGTGCGGGCGCCCGCAGCCAGGCCCAGCAGCTGGTGGCCCAGGCAGATGCCGAAAAACGGCACCTTGCGGTCGATGAAGGTGCGCAGCGCATCGATGGCGTAGGTACAGGGCTCCGGGTCGCCGGGGCCGTTGGAGAAGAAGACCCCATCGGGCTGCATGGCCAGCACGTCGGCCGCCGGCGTCTGCGCCGGGACGACGGTGACATCACAGCCCTGATCGGCCAGCAGGCGCAGGATGTTGAGCTTGGTGCCGAAGTCGTAGGCCACGACGCGGAAGCGCCGGCTGTGCGGGGCGGATGGATCGGGCAGGCCCGTCTGCGCGCCGGTGGGGGACGGTGCAGCAGCAGCCGTGACCTTGCCGGTGCCGGCCGTGGCCGTGTTTGCAGACGCGGCCGTACCGGCTGCACTGGCGCTGCCGGAAGCAGCCCGGGCCGCAGCGGCGGCGGCCTCGCCCTTCAGGTGTGGCTGGGCACGATGGCCCTTTTCCAGTGACCAGCTGCCCTCTTCCCACGGATAGTGACCGTCGACGGTATATTCCTTGGCCAGGTCCATGCCGGCCAGCCCGGGGAAGGCTTTGGCCGCGGCCAGCGCGGCCTCGATGTCGGGTTCCTGCCCCACCTCGGCGGCGGCCACCAGGCAGCCATTCTGCGAGCCGCGCTCGCGCAGCAGGCGGGTGAGCCGGCGGGTGTCGATGCCAACCAGGCCCAGCTTGCCGTGTTCCTTCAGGAAATCGGGCAGCGACTGGGTGGCGCGCCAGCTGGAGACCTGCTGCGGCAGTGCGCGGATGACGAGCCCCGCCACCGGCACGGCGCGGGACTCCATGTCTTCGGGGTTGACGCCGGTGTTGCCGATCTGGGCGCTGGTAAGCGTGACGATCTGGCGGGCGTAGGAGGGATCAGAGAGGATTTCCTGATAGCCGGTCATGGCGGTATTGAAAACCACCTCCCCGGCCGAGAGCCCGGGGGCTCCAAAGGAATATCCAGAAAACACGGTCCCGTCCGCCAGAACGAGGGCCGCACGGGGCAGCTTTGGAGCAAATGGATTCGGCATATCCCACCCGACAGGTAAACCGCTCAATTATGCCATACGGCCAATGCGGTTGCTGCGGCGCGGCAGGCAGATCCGTACCGGGCTGACACACGTCAGGGGCCGGCCCGGTGCCGCCGCGAACATCAGCCTGCGGGTCGCATGCCTCCCCCGACCCGGCTCAGCACCAGCCCCACCACGAAACCGGCGGCCGCCGGCAGCACCCAGCCCAGCCCCTCGGCATAGAACGGCAGTGCGCCCTTGAGCCAGGCATCGGCCTGCAGGATCCAGGCATCCGGCGCGCCTTCGAGCATGGTGTGCAGCGTGCGCCAGCCGTCGATGATGGCGATGGGTGCCGTCCCCAGCAGCGTGCAGGCATAGACCACCTGGCGGCCACCGAACAGGTTGTTCAGGAAGGCCAGCAGGATGAGCACCACCGTCAGCGGATACAGCAGCATCAGCAGCGGCACCGAGAACTTGATGATGGTGGAAAGCCCGGCGTTGGAGAGCACGAACGAGATGAGCGTGAACAGGATGATCCACACCCGGAACGGCACCCCGGGAATCAGCCGCACGAAATATTCGCCGCAGGAGGTGATTAGCCCCACCGACGTGGACAGGCAGGCCAGCACCACGATGACGGCCAGCAGGAAATTGCCGGGATAGCCAAAGTAGTGTGTGGCGCTCTTGGCCAGCACGGCGGCGCCATTTTCCTGAAAGCCCATGACCCCCACGCTGCTCGCACCCATGTAGGCCACGAAGGCATAGACGATGGCCAGGAACGTCACCGCCACCAGCCCGGCCCGGGCGGTCAGCGACATGATGTCGGCGTTGCGTTCGAAGCCCATGCTGCGCACGGCATTGATCACGATGATGGCAAACACCAGCGAGGCCAGCGCATCCATCGTGCCGTAGCCCTCGATCAGCCCCTTCACCACCGGATGGGCCGCATACTCGGGCGACGGGGCCTGCAGCGGTGCCATCGGGTTGAAGGCTGCATACACCACCAGAATGGCAATGGACAGCAGCAGCGCCGGCGTGAGCACCTTGCCCACCCGGTCCACCAGCTTGCCCGGCGACACCGACAGCCAGAAGCTCAGGATGTAGAAGATGACGGCAAAACCGGCCAGCCAGCCCGGATGATCACCTTCGCCCAGAAAGGGCTTGATGCCGATGTCGAAGGCCACGGTGGCATTGCGCGGCGCCACGAAGAGTGGCCCGATGGACAGATACAGCGCCACCGAGAACGCCACCCCATACCAGACGCTGACCCGGCTGGCCAGCTGCTGGATGTCACGCGAACGGGAGTACGCAATGGCCAGCACCCCCATCAGCGGCAGCCCGACACCGGTGACCAGAAAGCCGAGCATGGCCGGCACGATGCTGGAGCCAGCCTGCTGCCCCATGGTGGGGGGGTAGATGAGATTGCCCGAGCCGAAGAACAGCGCAAACAGCATCAGGCCCGTGGCCACGAATGCCGATCTCTTGTTGATATTGTTCATGGGAATATGGAACCGACGGTTTATGAATATATTGTGCCACAGGCACGGCAAGGGTCTCCGGCTTCCCATGAATACTCACGGCCCCCGAAATACTCACGGACCCGAACCCCGCTGATGCCCGCATCTTCCGGAAGCCCCATACCCTCCGTTCCGGTCAGGCCACCCTGCTCGCTGGCAGATCATGCCGCCCGGCAGACCTGCCGGTCATACCTTGCCCGTCACGCCTGCCCGGCCTGCGCCAGCAGCTCGTCCACCAGCGGAGGCACACCTTCGGCGGCCGTGGCAGCAATGATATGCACACCGGGCGCGGCCGGTGGCCGGGGATCGACCAGATAGCGTTCGGCATGGGCGGGCGCAAACCGCAGCAGCCCCGCCGCCGGATAGACCTTCAGCGAGGTGCCCACCACGATGACCCGGTCGGCCTGCGCCACCCATTCGGCCGCCTGTTCGATCAGCGGCACGCTCTCGCCGAACCAGACGATGAACGGGCGCAGGCGGTTGCCGTTGCGGTCCAGATCAGTGAGTTTCTGGTCGGTGGTCCAGTCGATGACATAGTCCTCATCGACCGTGCTGCGCAGCTTGTTCAGCTCGCCATGCAGGTGCAGCACGGTGCGGCTGCCGGCCCGCTCGTGCAGGTCATCGACGTTCTGGGTGATGATCTGCACGTCGTAGCGATCCTGCAGCCGGGCCAGGGCGAGGTGGGCGGTATTGGGCTGGGCCGCCCGTGCCTGCCGGCGGCGCTCGTTGTAGAAGTCGATGACCAGCTGGGGGTTGCGGTCGAAGGCCTCGGGCGTGGCCACTTCCTCCACGCGATGGCCTTCCCACAGGCCATCGCTGTCACGGAAGGTCTTGAGGCCGCTGTCGGCGCTGACGCCGGCGCCGGTGAGGACGACGATGCGTTGGGGCATGGTGTCTCCGGAAGAAAGAATAGGACAGGGAACGCGCATGGTACGCCGCTGCGCAATGAGGTACTACCATCACTCCGGACAGATATACCTGAAAGGCCCACTCATGCCCATCCCCGCGAACAGAAACGCCCTGATCGCCGACATCACCCATGAATTCGGCGAACTTCGCCCCGTACTCGGCAGCATCGCCCCAAAGGACACCAGCCAGCCCGTGCTGGAAGGCCAGATAAAAAACACCCGCATGTCCCCGCACGACCTGGTGGCCTATCTGGTGGGCTGGGGCGAGGAGGTACTGCGCTGGAACCGGCACTGGGAAGAGACGGGCAAGCCCTGTGCCATTCCCAATGCAAAGTTCGGGGAGATCGCCCGCGGTTTCTATGCCGCGTATGCCGGTGTGCCATGGGCCGGGCTGCTGCAAAAGCTCGACAGTATTTACGGGGAGATTCTCGCCTTTCTCGACCGGCGCACCGAGGCTGAGCTGTACGAAACGGTCTGGTACACCACCCTCACCAGCCAGCAGGCGTACACGTTCGGGCGGCTGATCCAGCTCAACACGGCCTCGCCGCTGCGCAGCGCGTATCACCGGCTGCAGCACTGGCGGCAGGTGGATGACTGAGCAGGGGGGCAATCAGACCCGCTTCCGGTCCCGCAGCGCCTGCGCCACGGTGGCGGCATCGACGTATTCCAGCTCGCCGCCCAGCGGTACACCCCGGGCCGGGCGGCTGACCGACAGGCCACGGGCCGTGAGTACCTCGGAGAGGTAGTGGGCGGTGGCCTCCCCTTCCTGGGTGAAATTGGTGGCCAGCACCACTTCCTTCACCACGCCGTCGGTGGCGCGGGTCAGCAGGCGCTCGAACTGCAGGTCGGCGGGGCCGATGCCGTCGAGTGGCGACAGGCGCCCCATCAGGACGTAATAGAGGCCCTGAAAGGCACGGGTGTGTTCGATGACCAGCAGGTCGGCCGGGTTTTCCACCACGCAGAGCTGGGTGGGGTCCCGGTCTTCGTCGCTGCAGATCTCGCAGAGGTCGTGTTCGGTGAGGGTATTGCAGCGGCTGCAGTGCTGGACGCGGTCCAGCGCCTCGTTCAGGCCATCGGCCAGGCGCCGCGCGGCGTCGCGGTCACGCTGCAGCAGGTGAAAGGCCAGCCGCCGGGCCGAGCGCGGGCCAACGCCGGGCAGGCCCTGCAAGGCCTTGACCAGTTCATCGAGGGCGGCGGGGTCTTTCACGCGGGGGCTTTCACAAATACCGGAGCCGTGAGACGCGTACTCAGAACGGCAGTTTGAATCCCGGGGGCAGCGGCAGGCCGGAGGTGACGGCCGACATCTTTTCCTGGGCGGTTTTCTCGGCACGGCGTAGGGCGTCGTTGACGGCGGCGGCCACCAGGTCTTCCAGCATGTCCTTGTCATCACCGACCAGGCTGGGATCGATGGTGATGCGGCGGACATCGTTGCGACAGGTCATCAGCACCTTGACGAGGCCGGCACCGGACTGGCCTTCCACCTCGATGTCGGCCAGCGAGTCCTGGACCTTCTTCATGTTGTCCTGCATCTGCTGGGCCTGTTTCATGAGGCCAGCCAACTGGTTTTTCATCATGGTGTGGTTTCTCCATCGAGGGGTTTGATCGAATCCGGCAGTATGGTGGCTCCGAACTCTTCAAGCAATGTTCTGACGAACGGATCGGCGGCAATGGCCTGTTCGCTGGCAGCCTGACGACGCGCCTGTTGTTCCGACGCACGTGCGGCGGCCGTCTGTTTGCCCACCTGGCCCACCGAAACCTGCAGCTGCACGTCGGTGCCGAAGTGGGTGCAGAGCAGCCCGCGGGCGCGTTCGACCAGCGCCGGCTCGGCCAGGTGACGGACCTGCACCTGCACCTGGAACCGGGTGCCCTGCAGGGATTTCAGTTCGCTCTGGGCAAACAGCTGGCGCACGGCGCCCTGCACGGGCAGGCGGGCGGCCAGTGCGGGCCAGTCACCATCGAAATCGAGGGGGGAGTCTGCCGGAGCGTCAGGGGAAACGGCGGGCGCGTCATCGCCCCCGGCAGGACTGGCCTGCCGGCTGGCCGAGCTGTCGAAGTAGCGCGCCTCGCGCGCGTGTCCGTGCCCCGGCTGCTGGGCAGGTACCTCCGGGGAAGCCGGCGAGCGCTGCTGGGGTGATGGCTGCCGGGACGACGGCTGTGAGGGCGGCCGCTGGTGAGGTGATGCCTGCGCAGGAGCAGAAACCTGTTGAGAGGCCGAAGCCTGCCGGGAATCCGGTGCCTGCCGGGAAGCTGGCGACTGCGATGATATGCCGGCAGATTGTGCAGCAGGTCGGCCGGGTTCGTCGGGCGCGGGCTGGTCCGGACGATGCGCCGGGGTCTGTGCCTCGCGTCCTGCCGGGGTCGGGCGCTGGCCGGCGGCCCCCTGACTGGCTCCGGTCTGGCGTGCGGCGCCGGCGTGCTGGCGATCGCCACCACGGGCCACCATGGCGGCCGCCATCTGGCGGGCACGGGCACGCGGGTCATTCGCCACGTCGGCGCCGGGCATGCCGGCCCCCTGGGCGCCCGGAACTGCGGTACCCGAAGCTGGGCCTGAAGCACCTGCCGTGGACATGCCGGCAGCCTGTGCAGTGAACGATGCGGCACCAGCGCCGGCCCCGCCGGTACGGGCTGCGCCGGACCGCTCCCCCGATCCGGTGGCCTGTGCCGCCATGGCCGCCGCCACGGCCCGGGCATCCCCGCCCGCGGGTGCGCCGCGGGCGGCTGCGCCCATTGCGGAAGGCATGCCCGCTGCGGGCGAGGCAGTGGCTGCCCCCAGCTCCGCCACGCTCTGCGGCGTGAGCGCCAGCGATTCGGCGCGGAACGCCAGCATGCGCAGCAGGGTCATCATGAAGCCGGTCTGCGCATCGGGCGCCAGCGACAGGTCGCGCACGCCGTGGATGGCAATCTGGTACCAGACCTGCACGTCGCCCGGATCGATCTGGTCGGCCAGCGGATGGGCATCGCCCTGCCCCACCTGGGCGAGCGCAATGCGCTGCAGTTCGCCGGCCATGGCCATGAGAATCTGCGCATGCGCCACGTTGCGGGCAGCCAGTGCGTCGGCCTCGGCCACGACGGCGGCGGCATCGCCACCGGCCAGCAGGGTGAGCAGTTCGGGGGCCAGTGCCTCGTCGACGGTGCCGAGCATTTCCTGCACGGTCTGCTGCTGCACCTGGCCGCCGCCCAGGGCGATGGCCTGATCGAGCAGCGACAGGCCATCACGCATGCTGCCGCCGGCGGCCTTGCCGATCAGCTTCAGGCTGCCTTCTTCGTAGGGGATGTCTTCGGCATCCAGCACGTGGGCCAGATGGCCGGCCACGGTGGCCGGGCCGACATTGCGCAGGCCGAACTGCATGCAGCGCGACAGCACGGTGACGGGCACCTTCTGCGGGTCGGTGGTGGCCAGCACGAAGACGACGTGCGGCGGCGGCTCTTCCAGCGTCTTCAGCATGGCGTTGAAGGCGTGGGTGGAGAGCATGTGGACCTCGTCGATGACGAAGACCTTGTAGCGGCCCACCGTGGGCAGGTAGGCGGCGTTTTCGAGCACGACGGCCATTTCCTCCACCTTGCGGTTGGAGGCGGCGTCCATTTCGAGGTAGTCGGGGAAGCGCCCTTCGTCCACACCGCGGCAGGCGGAGCATTCGCCGCAAGGGTGGGAGCTGACACCCTTCTCGCAGTTCAGCGCCTTGGCCAGGATGCGGGCGATGGTGGTCTTGCCCACGCCCCGGGTACCGGTGAGCAGGTAGGCATGGTGCAGGCGCTGGTTGTCGAGCGCATGGCGCAGGGCACGCACGACGGTGTCCTGTCCGACCAGGGCGTCGAAGTCACGCGGACGCCATTTGCGCGCCAGTACCTGATGGCTGCCAGAGGGAGTGTTTGACTGCACCGGGGAGCGTGCCGTGGCCGGCAGGCGGCGCAGCGGGCTGAAAGGCTGATGGAAGGATGAAGCTGGGGACGGCGGCCGTGGACTTCAACCGGCCCTGCCAGACCGGGTGCCGGGCGCGTGCGGGCAGCCGGAAGGCACATTGCACCAGCCAGCCTGTGGCGAGGCCGCCGGCGGCAGGACATGCCGGACCATCCGAGAAAGGCTTCAGGCAGAAAGACCTGAAGGGGACGAGCCGAGCCCTCGGCACTTGCGGGATCCGGTTATGGCTGCTTCCTTCCGGACCTGACCAGGTTCCCGGGCCACAATGCGAGGAGGCCCGTCCGGGGCCGATTGTATATGAAGCAGGCGCAAGGGCAAACCGGAGCGGGTGCAGAGGCGCCCGGGAGCAAACCGGGGGATGCCCTTTCCGGGCCAGCCGTGTTATTTTTAGCACCCAAACAGGAGTTCCACGAGACCTATGGGTATCAAAAACGTTTCCACCGACAGCTTCGACGCCGACGTTCTGCAGTCGGACGTCCCCGTGCTGGTAGATTTCTGGGCCGAATGGTGCGGTCCGTGCAAGCTCATCGCCCCCATTCTGGACGAGGTGTCGCACGACTATGCCGACCGCATGGCGGTGGCCAAGGTCAACGTCGACGAGCAGCAGGCCATTGCAGCCAGGTACGGCATCCGCGGTATTCCGACGCTGATGCTGTTCAAGAACGGCACGCTGGTGGGCACCAAGGTGGGTGCCGTGTCCAAGGGCCAGCTCACGGCCTTCCTCGACAGCAACCTCTGACCATCCCGGAAAGCGGTCCGGGGCAGCTTTCCCCGGCGGGGACGGAACGAGGTCAGCCCGCGCGCAGGCGCCGCAAACGGTCATACGCCATTGGCATCGACAGTCCCGGCACAGGTCAGTCCGCACAGGCGCTGCAAACGGCTGCCGAAGACACCACGAAGCAGCCCCCGTCGTTCCGCACGCTGACGGTACACGGTTACGCGACGGGTACCGAACCCACCGCCCGGGGTGTGTCATGGATCCGTTCATCGCCACGCCGGCCATGGCGCGGGTGGTCTCATCCGGGTGGCCATGCGCCCTCCATGCCGGCGCGTGCCGGCCGTACGGCGCCCAGGCTCCTGCCCCGGTGCGGCCTCCTCCGATACATGGCCCGTTTCCTTTATGGCCCGTTCCCTGTCCCGGCATTTTTTGCGCTGGCGGCTCTTTCGTAGTACAGTGCGAACCCGACCCTGATCGGGCGCTCGCCCCGTCGCTGCCGGCCCTGTCGCCGGGCAGCCGCAACGGCGCGATGCGCAACGGGCTCCACGCCACGTCTGCCTGTACGGACATGGTCCTGCCGGACCACCCTCCTCCCGCAGGCACCTTCGGCCCCTGGCCCTCCCGTCCGGCTGTTCAGCCATCCGGGTTCCTCTCCCGCCACGCTGCCCAATGCCTGCATCCTTCCCGTCTGCGGAAAGGGGCCGGTGACCTGCACGGACTTCCGCACGCCCGGAACGCCGGCAGTCACCACGTCAGGCAGCCCCGGCCGGAGCTTCCCCACAGGTTTCATCCGTCGCGCCGCCCGGCCTGTATCGCCCGGCGGGCCGATGATCCGCAGACTGGCCATCACCGCACTCCGGTTATCCAATCTCCCTTCCTTCCGCGTTTCTGCACCACCGGCGCTGGCCCGTGGTGCCGCTCCGATCAACCCTCATCGTCTGTCCTATGTACCTGTCCGAGCTGAAGGCCCTGCACATCTCGAAACTGATCGACATTGCGCAAAGCCTCGACATCGAAGCCGCCAACCGTCTGCGCAAGCAGGAGCTGATGTTCGCCATCCTGAAGCGCAAGGCCCGCAACGGCGACCAGATTTTCGGCGACGGCGTGCTGGAAGTGCTGCCCGACGGCTTCGGCTTCCTGCGCACGCCCGAAACGTCGTATCTGGCCAGTCCGGACGACATCTACATCTCGCCCTCGCAGATCCGGCGCTTCAACCTGCACACCGGTGATTCGATCGAGGGCGAGGTACGCACACCGAAGGATGGCGAGCGCTACTTTGCGCTGGTGAAGGTAGACCGGATCAACGGGGCGCCGCCCGAGCACTCCAAGCACAAGATCCTCTTCGAGAACCTCACACCGCTGCATCCGGACGAGGTCCTGACGCTGGAGCGGCCGGACCTGCACACCGAAGAGAACATCACCGGGCGGATCATCGACATCATTGCCCCCATCGGCAAGGGCCAGCGGGGCCTGATCGTGGCGCCGCCCAAGAGCGGCAAGACGGTGATGATGCAGCACATCGCCCACGCCATCACCACCAATCACCCGGAAGCCGTGGTGATCGTGCTGCTGATCGACGAACGCCCCGAGGAGGTGACGGAGATGCAGCGCTCGATCCGCGGCGAGGTGGTATCGTCCACCTTCGACGAGCCGGCCACCCGCCACGTGCAGGTGGCCGAGATGGTGATCGAGAAGGCCAAGCGCCTGGTCGAGCACAAGAAGGACGTGGTCATCCTGCTCGATTCCATCACCCGTCTGGCCCGCGCCTACAACACGGTGGTGCCCTCGTCGGGCAAGGTGCTGACCGGCGGTGTGGATGCCAACGCGCTGCAGCGGCCCAAGCGCTTCTTCGGTGCGGCCCGCAACATCGAGGAAGGTGGCTCGCTGACCATCCTGGCCACGGCGCTGATCGATACCGGCAGCCGGATGGACGAGGTGATCTACGAAGAATTCAAGGGCACCGGCAACATGGAGATCCACCTGAACCGGCGGATGATGGAAAAACGCATCTTCCCGGCGATGGACATCAACCGTTCCGGCACCCGCCGCGAGGAGCTGCTGATCAAGCCCGAGATCCTGCAGAAGGTCTGGATCCTGCGTCGCCTGCTGCACGACATGGACGAGCTGCAGGCCATGGAGTTCCTGCTCGACAAGATGAAGGCCACGAAGAACAACGCGGAGTTCTTCGAGATGATGAAGAAGTGAGATCCGGAAGCGACGACGACATGAACACTCGCAGGAAAGACATCCTCTGGCCCGCCATCGCACTGGTGGTGGCGCTGCTGCTGCGTTACCTGATGGTGGAGAACACCGAGCTGGCGCTGCACTGCGACGTGCACCGCTTCGAGGGCTGGTGCGCGCTGCGCACACCGCTGGTGGTGTCGTTCTTCCGGCAGGATCTGGGCGTGGTGGCGCTGCTGGTGGCCCTGCTGGGCTGCTGGAAGCAGAGCCGGCTGGTGGCCCGCTGGGCCCTCACGCTGGCCATGGCCGGGCTGATCCTCTACGCCTACCAGCCGGCCGCCGTAGCGGCGCTGGTCAGCGCCATGCTGCTGGCCCGCATCAACGCCCGCGAACGGGGCGAGGGCAGCGAACTGGCGGTTTGACGCTCCAGGGCGGTGCCATGGGGGCACTTTTTCCGGACATTGGACCATTTTCCGGAACACTGAATTTCCGAAAAACAATCACACACTTTCTGTCAGAAAAACCGACTGTTCCGATACAGTTTCATTTCCTTGACACTATCGGAGCAGCTCATGCCCCTGAAGACAGATACCCCGTCCACGCTGCGTCGCCGGCTGCTGGCCAGCGCTGCCGCCCTGCCCGCCGTGCTGGGCGCCCAGTCGGCCCTGGCCACGAATGGTGGCGCACATCACGGCACCGCAAACCATGGTGGCCACCCCGGCCACGCCCACCCGGGGCACGGGGTCATGGCCTGTCCGGCCTGCCGCTGGGCAATGCGCCGTCGGGGGACGAGGAAGAGCAGATCCTCAACGAGATGTACGAGGCAGCCCAGGCCGAGGGCGGCAGGCTGATCGTCTACGCTGGTGGCGACACGCCGGACCAGCAGGATTACGCAAAGAACGGCTTCAAGGCGCGCTTCCCGAACATCGATATCGACATCATCGTCGACTACAGCAAGATCCACGACGTACGCGTGGACAACCAGCTGGCCACGGACACACTGGTGCCGGATGTGGTGCAGCTGCAGACGCTGCAGGACTTCGAGCGCTGGAAGCACGAAGGCCGGCTGCTGCCCTTCATGCCGCCCGCCTTCCCGGCCATTCATCCGTTCTTCCGGGACGAGCATGGCGCCTGGATCTCGATTGGGGTGCTGGCCTTCAGCTTCATGGTCAACGCCTCGGCCGGTGACATGCCCAGCACGCCGGAAGAGCTGGCCAACCCGAAATGGAAAGGCAGGATCGCCTCCTCCTACCCGCAGGATGACGATGCCGTCCTGTACCTGTACAAGCTGTACGCCAAGATCTACGGCTGGGACTGGGTGCGCCGCATGAGCGAACAGGACATCCTGTTTGCCCGGGGCACCAACACGCCGGGCGACGCGGTGAACAGCGGTACGCGGCCGATCGGCATCGGGGGCGCCGGCTCGCTGACCGGAGCCGATGGGGCCGCACGCTGGGTGGTGGCCGACAACCATCCGTTCATGGCCTGGGGCCAGCGGGCCGCCATCCTGAAAGGGGCGCGCCACACGGCTGCCGCCAAACTCTATCTGAGCTGGCTGGTCTCGCGCCAGATGCAGGAAAACAGCTTCAACGGCTGGTCGGTGCGTACCGACGTGCAGCCGGCGGGCGGCCTGCGCCCGATCTGGGAGTACGACAATTCGTACTGGTGGCACTTCCCCGCGTTCATGCGCAACCGCGCCGAGGTCGAGCGCTGGCGCCAGACCTTCGTGATGTATTTCGGTGATGTGAAGGGCGAACCCTCACCGGGCGTGCAGGGGCTGCACCCGGGGGCTGGTGCGTGATGACACCAGGCACACTGGACTACAGCCGGACGCACCGTTCAGGCACACTGGACTACAGCCGGACGCACCGTTCCCACTGAACGCACCACAGAAAAGGGGCGCAAATCCTTTCCTGGAAAGAATCGCGCCCCTCTTGCCGGCCCGGAGCCGGGCCGGATTCAGCAAAAACCTGCCGACGGCTGTTTTACCGCCTGCAGATCCCCCGCCGGCACAGCCGCAGGCCGCCGGCGGCGGCCACCAGCGCCAGCAGCGTGAGGCCGAACACCCACGACTGGGTATTCGCAAAGCCCTCCATCAGCACGAAGAGCACGGCACCCAGCGCGCAAATGCGGGCCAGCACGCGCTCTTCGGCATCCCCCACCAGACGCAGGCCGGCCAGACGGGCCATCAGCAGGCCCAGCAGCGGCAGCATGTACAGCACGGTGGGGAAGCCCCGGTAGCGGGAATCGAACACCAGCAGCAGCGCCATCAGCGCCCCCCCGAACAGGAAGAAGCTGCGGCAGACGCCCAGCCAGTCGAGCGCGTCGAAATGCGCCCGGCGACGGCGCCACAGGGTGATGAAGGACGGCACCTGCACCCCGTCCAGCGATTCCAGTCCGCCCCCGGCCGGCCGGTCGGAGCGTCCGAGTGCGATCAGCCGGGCCATCACCACCACCAGTGCCACCGAGGCCAGGCCAAAGATGACCGAGGTGCCCCATTCCAGCACGTCACGGTTCCAGATCGTGCCGTAGCGGGCCTGCGCCACCAGCAGCCCGCCGGAGGCCACGCCCAGCGCCACCAGCTGCACCTGCGTGGCACGCCCACGCACCCGCCAGACCCGCAGCAGCCACAGGGCCACCAGGGCACCGGCTGCCGCGCCCAGCCAGCCGCGGTACCAGTGCGGATCCTCGGCCACGGGGCCGGTGGCCGGGAACTTGGGCTGGCCGTCACTGTCGAACACGCCCCAGTTGCCACCCATGGCCCCTTCCTGCCCCCGTTTCCAGGGCTGGTCGAAGCCTTCGATGAAGTTGTAGTTCAGATGGTGATCGGCGGCGGCCTGGCTGAACTCGCGCATGAAGCGGGCCTCGTTGACCCGGCTGGCCACGGCGGCCATGCGCTGGCGACCGGCACTGGGCCAGCCGGTCTCACCGATCAGCACGTCCTTGCCATGGAACATCTGTCGCATCTGCTCGGCCGTGCCGGTGATGTGCTGGATGGCATCATGAATGCCAACCGGATGGTCTTCCCAATAGGGCAGGATGTGGACGGTCACGAAGGAGACGTGATCGGCCAGGGATTTGTTCTCGGCCCAGAACTCCCAGACATCGGCATAGGTGACAGGGATGTCGACAGCCGCTCGCACCCGGTCCAGATAGGTGGCCATCTGCTGGGCCGACTGCTCACGACGCAGCAGCACCTCGTTACCCACCACGATGCCGCGGATGGTGTCGGGATACTGGCGCGCCAGTGCGATGGCCCGTTCGATCTCGAGGTCGTTCTTGTCGCGCTCGCGGCCGATCCAGATGCCCATCAGCACCTGCATGCCCAGCGCCTTCGCCACCTTCGGCACGTGCTCCAGCCCCTGGATGACCGAATAGGTGCGCACGCAGCCGGTCCGTGCCGACAGGATGGAAAGGTCCTCCCGCACGCGGGCCTCGTCCACGCTGGCATCGGGATTCATCGGGGTTTCATCCGGCTTGCGGAATGCGGTGTAGGACAGGCACTGCAGCTTGCCGTCAGCACCTTCGGCCAGCGGCTGCGGGGTGCCTTCGGCACGCCACCAGGCCAGCACCCAGAGAGCGGCCACGAGGCAGAGCAGCGTCATCAGCCAGGAACGGTTGCGGGACAGGAACTCGGACATGAATGAACAGGAGGAAGGGACCGGACGGGCCGGTCGGGAAAGGGAAAAAGGGAAGAGCCAGCGAATGACGCGGAAAACGGCCGCCGGCGAAGACGGCCTTCAAAGGGAAGAGCCGCTGCATGGCGCAGGAAACGGC
The DNA here is from genome assembly GCF_003892345.1 of Lautropia dentalis. Lineage (GTDB taxonomy): Bacteria > Pseudomonadota > Gammaproteobacteria > Burkholderiales > Burkholderiaceae_E > Lautropia > Lautropia dentalis. Next base: position 599,873 of record NZ_RRUE01000001.1, on the reverse strand, counting down.
CGGCACCGCATCCCGGGCACAGGAGCCGCGGCCGGACACCGGGGCCGGCCATGGTGCAAGCATAGCCGATTGCGTCCGGTGGGCGCGCGCAAACCCGGTCGGCACCGGGCCGGGCGGCTGCTGCACGGCACCACACCGGCCACGCCGGGCAGCACGCCGGATGCACCACGCTCGACCGGCGGCACTGGACACCATACCGGCCAGACGCCCCACACGCGACCGGCGTCACTGCAGGCCATGCCGGCCCGAGGGGCCGGGCGCGGCCGGCCAGACCCGGCAAGAACGAACCATGGACGCGTCCATCCCCACACAGCCTCACGGCACAGCGCCGAATCTGTTTCAGCCTGAAAATAGACGTCACAGGACCGTAATTCTGCCAGACGTCCGCCGCCATAGAATTCGTGTCGCAGATTGCCGCGTGCCACGGTGGTGCAGGCCTTGCAGTACAGCCGCCTCCTCCCCGGCCTGACGGCAGGTCGGACAACGCAACCGGGTCATGCTGCCGCATCTCACCTTCATGCCTGCCGCGCAGGCGGCATGCGGGCCGGCAGGGCGGCTTTCGTGGCCGCGCCGGGCCTGCAACATCAGGCACAATTGCTGTCTGGCCTGCCGGTGGGGCCGTCGGGGCCTGCCGGCCGGACGCCGGCGTACCCTGTGCCCGCTGCGTGCGCCGGCGGGCATGGCGTCTTCGGGCCCCTCGCGATCCTGCACCGTGCCAACGCACACGCTGTACCGACATCTCGTCAATCCTGACTGGAAATCTCGCTATGTCCGGACCGGACTCACATTCTCCTTCCTCTCCCGATCACGACAGTTCACTGGCCGTTCACTTCCGTACCCGTCACCCGGTGACGGTGGGCCGGGTACTGAGCGCACTGTTTCTGGCACTGCTCATCGCCGTGCTGAATTTCGTGGTCTGGGACAAGATCAATCCGGTGGTGGATGCCCCGCCCTTCTACGGCAAGATCAGCGGCCTGGCCTACAACTCGGCCCAGCGCTGGGACAATCCGCTGGAAGGCAAGGATGCCGATGATGCCTCGATCCTCAAGGATTTCGAGATCCTCTCGCAGTTCACCACCCGCATCCGTACCTATACCAGTGCCGACCGGCCGCAGATCCCGGCGCTGGTCGAGAAGGCCGGCCTGCACCTGACGGCCGGTGTCTGGGTGGGCAAGGACGAGGAGCGCAACCAGAAGGAAATCGACGCGCTCGAGAAGGCCGTGCAGGAAACCAGCGCCATCGAGCGGGTCATCGTGGGTAACGAACGGGTGCTGACCGGCGAACGCACGCCGGCCGACTCCATCCGCCACATGCGCGAGGTCAAGCGCCGCGTGCGCAAGCCGGTGTCCACCGCCGAACCGTGGCACGTCTGGCTGCGCTACCCCGAGCTGGCCGCCAATGCCGACTTCATCACCGTCCACCTGCTGCCCTACTGGGAGGGGCTGCCGGTGAAGCAGGCACTCGACTACACCTTCGGCCGTCTGCACGAGGTGCAGCGCCGCTTCCCCGACAAGAAGATCGTCATCGGTGAGGTGGGCTGGCCCAGCCAGGGCGACCGCCGCGACTCCTCGCGTGCCTCGCCGTCCAGCCAGGCCGAATTCATCCGTGGTTTCCTGGTGCGCGCCGCCGCCGAGAACCTCGACTACTTCCTGATGGAAGGCATCGACCAGCCCTGGAAGATCGAGCTGGAAGGCCGGGCCGGCCCCTACTGGGGCTATCTGGATGCCTACCGGCAGCCCAAGTACAGCCTGACTGCCCCCATCGAGCGTGACCCGAACTGGGAAACCAAGGCGGCACTGGCCTCGGTGGCCGGCGTGGTGGCGCTGTTCTGGTTCATGTTCACCTTCTCGAACCTGCAGCTGCCCAGCCGGCTGGCCTTCGGCATCGTGTTCCAGTCGGTGATCTCGCTGTTCGCCTGGCTGGTGGCCCTGCCCTTCGACTACTACATGCGCCCGATCGACTGGACCTTCCTGGTCATTCTGGTGCCGTCGCTGCTGGCCATGTCCATCATCCTGCTGACCAACTTCTTCGAGTTCGTCGAGATGTTCTGGCCGGGCAACCTGCGGCACGTCTACCGGCCGCGGCCGCTGGCCCCGGGGGCGCGCGAGCCGAAGGTGTCGCTGCACCTGGCCTGCTGCAACGAGCAGCCCGACATGGTGATCGCCACCATCAAGAGCCTGGCGGCGCTCGACTACACCAACTTCGAGGTGCTGGTCATCGACAACAACACGAAGGACGAGAAGCTCTGGAAGCCGGTGGAGGAATTCATGGCCACCCTGCCCGAGAACTTCAAGTTCTTCCACCTGCCCAAGTGGCCCGGCTTCAAGGCCGGCGCACTCAACTATGGCCTGACGCAGACGGCACCCGATGCCGAGATCATCGGTGTGGTCGATGCCGACTATGTGGTGGTGCGCCGCTGGCTGAAGGACGTGGTCAGCTACTTCGACGACCCGCAGACCGCCGTCGTGCAGTCGCCGCAGGCCCACCGTGGCTGGAGCCGTCACACCTTCCGGAGGATGATGAACTTCGAGTACGACGGGTTCTTCCGCATCGGCATGCACCACCGCAACGAACGCAACGCCATCATCCAGCACGGCACGATGACGCTGGTGCGCGCCGAGCCGCTGAAAAAGGATGGCTGGTCCGAATGGACGATCTGCGAGGACGCCGAGCTGGCCCTGCGCCTGATGAACCAGGGCTACACGCTGCGCTACGTGGACGTGGTAATGGGCCGGGGCCTGACGCCCGACACCTTCTTCGCGTTCAAGAAGCAGCGCAAGCGCTGGGCCCAGGGCGCCATCCAGATCATGAAGGCGCACACGAAGACGCTCTTCGGCCGCAGCAACCTGACCACGGCACAGCGCTATCACTTCATCGCGGGCTGGTTCTCGTGGGTAGGTGATGCCCTGCACCTGCTGTTCGCGCTGGCCGCCATTGCGTGGAGCATCGGCATCATCGCAGCGCCGCACCTGTTCAGCCTGCCGATCCTGCTGTTCATGATCCCGCTGATCGCCTTCTTCTTCTTCAAGGCACTGATGGGGCCGCTGCTGTACATGCGCCGCGTGCGCTGCGAGCAGAAGGATGTCTGGGGCGCAGCCCTGGCCGGCATGGCGCTGTCGCACGGTATCGCCCAGGGTGTGTACGAAGGGCTGTGGAACAAGACGGCCGTCTTCGAGGTGACCGAGAAAGGCGGTGGTGCCGGTACGCAGGCCTCCGACCAGTCGGGCGGCGAAAGTGCTGCCGGCGGCGCGGCATCGACCGCGTCGGGTAGCGCCGGTGCGGCAGCCGGAACCTCCGGCGCCACCGGTGCAGGCGCGACCACCGGCCAGACGTCCGGTACCGCAGATGCCGCAGACACATCCGCCCCCCCGGCACCCGCCGCTGCAGAGGCAGCCACGACGGCTGCAGCGCCGGCGCCCGCCGCCAAACCGGCCAAACGCAAGAAGCCGGCCGGCATGGCCTGGGGTGGCGTGCGCGAGGAGGCGCTGCTGCTGATCGGCCTGCTGGTGGCCACCTGGGGCATCTCGCTCACCCGCCTGCCCAACCACCTGGAATCGTTCATGTGGATGGTGGTGCTGATCCTGCAGGCGGTGCCCTACCTGGCCGCGGTCATCTGCGCGCTGATCTCCGCCTCGAAGGCGAAGCATCTGGAGAAGAAGCCGAAGCAGCCCCGGACGGCACAGGCCGGTGGGGCCGACGAGGCCGGCAAACCGGCCAGCGCCTGACCGACCGGCACAGCGCACGGATCCACGCCCAGATGGATCCGTGCCCCGCCGGCCCCTGCGCGCAGGGCGTCCACGAACCCCGGCCTGTCCGGGGTTTTTTCATGGGCACCACCCGAACGCCCCTGCAGCCATTCCTGCGTCACCCCGTTTGCCACCCGTCTGCCATCCCCACCAGGGCTTCACCTGCCATTCACAGACGACAGACGGTCGCCCGGACATGACGGAGGTTTTCGCCCCCCATGCATGCCCGACGAACGGTCACCCGGGCATGACCGGCGGCCTCGAGCCGTTGCACCGGCAGATCAAACGGTTATAATGGACGTTTACCTGCCGTACCGTTGCGTGCGTTTCCAACACCCCGCTTTTCGGCGCTGAACCCACAGATCCCCTATGAAAGAAGGCATTCACCCCGAGTACCGTGAAGTCGTGTTCCAGGACATGGCCAACGGTTTCAAGTTCATCACGCGTTCCACGGTGCAAACCCGCGAAACCATCAAGATGGATGACGGCAAGGAATATCCGCTGATGAAGCTGGACGTCACTTCCGAGTCGCACCCGTTCTACACAGGCGCCCAGCAGCGCATCATCGAGACCGGCCGCGTCGAGAAGTTCCGCCAGAAGTTTGCCCGCACCGGCGCTCCCGTGGCCAAGGCCTGAGCGTCCCTGCGCCTCGCGGCCACGGCCCCGCCGTGGCCATGTCAAGCCCTGGCATTGCCGGGGCTTTCTTTTTGGTAGCGGGTGGCACGCAGGACGCATGGGGGTGCATGCATCTTGCTGGACCATGCATCCATTCCCGTCCTGCGTGGTACATGCACCCATTCTGTCCCGCGAGCCCCTCTGTCCCGGTACGACCGGCCACAGGGCTGCCTGCCTCCGCTGCGTCCGCTGCCTCCGTGACGGACTCCAGGCAAATGCGCTCACGGTTCCGTTGGTGTCCTGCAGCAATGCACGGCTGGGGCCAGTGCGGGAACGAATGAGTCCATGACACGCACGGAGAGCCTCGCCCCTGTCATGCCACAATTTCGGCCTGGCATTGCAGATGCTTCGCAATCCGGAAGGTTTCTTGTACCAGCCGTTCGCAGCTGCCGGACAATGAGGCAGATGGACCATCGCGTGGCATGAACGCGTTCATCCCCGCAAAGCCCCCGCCGGACGTGCAGGGCATGACGGCAGGACCACGGAATCCTTCATGGATTCTGGGTGCTGTCGACACAGCCAGGCGTGCCCAGTGGGAGAACCACTCACACCGGACACCCCCTGCTCACCGGCCTTTTCTCAGGATCAGCCCATGTCAAGCTCCAGCTCCGGATCCCGCGTCCGACCCTATCTGGTCACCTCGGCCGACGCCGCCCGTCTGCCGCGCTGGATTCCGCTGCTGTTCTGTGCGGTCTATGTGCTGGCCGGCCTGATCGGCCGCGATCCGTGGCGCACCGACGATGCCATCGGCTTCGGCATCTCCCACACCATGCTCACCGGCAGCACCATCGACTGGCTGGTGCCCAACGTGCAGGGCGAGCTGGTGCCCGAAGGTGGCCCGCTGCCCTTCTGGCTGGGCGCCCTGGGCATGATGGCGGCACGCCTGTTCAACGCCCTGCTCTCCGGTTTCCTGGGCCACGCGGCCAACGGCTGGCTGATCACGGCCGATCTGGCCATGCGCCTGACGGCCGCACTGGGACTGGCGCTCTCGATGGTGATGCTCTGGTATGCCGCCCGCAACCTGGCCATGCGTCCCGAGATCCAGCCGCTGGACCCCTTCGGGGCCGGCGCCAGCCCGCAGGACTTCGGCCATGCCGTGGCGGACGCCGCCCTGCTGGCCGTGCTGGCCTGCTTCGGGCTGATCGCACCCATTCACGAAACCACCGCCAACGCCGCCCAGCTGCCCTGCGTGGCCGGCTTCCTGTACGGCCTCAGCCTGTGCATGAACCATCCGCGCCGCGGTGGCCTGATCGTGGGAACGGCCATTGCCGCCAGCCTGCTCACCTACGGCGTCCCCCTGGCGGTCGCGCTGCTGCTGTCCGTCCTGCTGCTGGTGTTCATCGTGCGGCCGTACCGGCTGGTGGCAGGCTGGATTCTGGCCACCGTGCTGCCGGTGGCCCTGGTGGGCAGCCTGGCCTGGCCCGCGCTGCTGGCCTACTTCAGCCAGCCGGATGCCATGGTGCAGGCCATGCCGCTGGCCGAGGGCACCGCCACCGTCCCGGTCACTGCCGCCGCCAGCCAGCAGGTGGCCACCTTCTTCCAGGGCTGGCTCGAATGGAACGCCAGCATGGTGGGCGCCCCCTCGATGGCCACCCTGTCACGACTCGGCGGCACGCTGCCCTGGTACCTGTGGCCGCTGTGGCCCTTCGTGCTGTGGGGCGTGTGGCGCTGGCGGACGGGCTGCCGCGAGGCCCCCATTGCCGTGGCCCTGGTGCCCCTGCTGCTGATGCTGCTGGCCTCGCTGCTGAACCCGCAGACGGCCGACCACCAGAACACGCTGACGCCGATGGTGCTGCCGATGGCCATTCTCACCGGCATCACGTTGCCGATGATCCGCCGCAGCATGGTCAGCATCGTCGACTGGTTTGCAGTGATGATCTTCTCCGTGGCCAGCCTGGCCGTCTGGGCCTACTGGGTGGCCTTCCTGTCCGGCTGGCCGCCCCGCATGGCCATGAAGGCCGAGGCCGCGCTGCCCGGCTTCATCGCCCACATCTCGGTCTCCGAACTGGCCATCGGCCTGCTGGCCACCGGCGCCTGGGTGCTGCTGGTGGTCTGGCGGGTCTCGCGCCGGCCCCGCCCCTTCTGGCGGCCGATGGCACTGTCGTCGGGCGGCATGGTGCTGACCTGGCTGCTGCTGATGACCCTGTGGATGCCTGCCGGCAACTGGCGCAAGAGCTACCAGGAACTGGTGACCCCCACCCGTGAGCTGTTTGCCAGCGAACCGGGCTGCGTGATGCACGCCGGCCTCGACCAGGGCGAACTGGCCCTGTTCAGCTACTATGCCGGTGCCCGCTTCGTGCGGCTGCCCGAGCTGCGGGCCACCGAGCAGGCGACCACGACACCGGGCTCCTGCCCCTGGCTGCTGGTGGCCGACGACACCCCCGGCCCCATCGACCTGCCCGCGCTGCTGGTGCGCAACGATGACAGCGGCCTGAACGGCAACCGCCGCGCCGCCCTGATCAACGAGCCGTGGCAGCCCGTGTGGCAGCGCCGCCGCCCGTTCGGCAAGACACCGCACCTGCTGGCGCTGTACCGCCGGCCGGTGCCGGAGGCTGCGCAGGCGCGCTGAACCCGGCCATAGGGCCTGCGCCTGCACGCGCGGGCCGGGAAGATCGGGCAACACGATGCCTTCCATCTGAAGCCCCCCGCTCCTGCCGTACGTGTTGGGGAACCATGCAGCAGCCGACGAAACCCGGCCACGCCCTGCGCGTCAACGGCCCCCGGCTACAGCCCACCATAAACAACAGGTTCTACCCGCTGGCGCCGTGGCGCGCCTCAGTGCGCGTCCGGATTGAAGAGATACTGGCGATAGTGACGCAGCTCGTCGATCGACTCCTGGATGTCGGCCAGTGCCGTGTGCGCACCGCGCTTTTTGAAGCTTTTGTAGACGCCCGGCGCCCAGCGTTTGGCCAGCTCCTTGAGCGTGCTCACATCCAGGTTGCGGTACAGGAAGTATTCCTCCAGCTCCGGCATGTAGCGGGCCATGAAGCGACGGTCCTGACCAATGGAATTGCCGCACATCGGCGTCTTGCCGGCCGGCACCCACACCCGCATGAAATCGAGCAGCATGCGCTGGGCCGCAGCCTCGGTGATGGTCGAGGCCTTCACCCGGTCGATCAGCCCCGACTTGCCGTGGGTGGACTGGTTCCATTTGTCCATGGCCTCCAGCACGGAATCGGGCTGGTGAATGGCCAGTACCGGCCCCTCGGCCAGCACGTTCAGCTCGCTGTCGGTCACGATCATCGCCACTTCGATGATGCGGTCGATGTCCGGATGCAGTCCGGTCATCTCCATGTCCACCCAGACCAGCCGGGTTTCGTCGGGCCGCACCGGCCCATTCGCCTCCGTGTGCGAATTGTCACGCGCCGGCTTGCCTGTATTGTCCGGGGTGCCGACTCCCCCCGCCTTGTCCTGGGTTTCCATGCTTTAATTGTCGCATGCAACCCCTGCACTTCAGCTTCCTGTTCGTCGCCTTTCTGATGGCCTCGCTGCTAGTGCGGCTCTGGCTGGCCGGCCGGCAGATCCGCCATGTCGCGCGGCACAGCCAGCAGGTACCCGCCCCCTTCGCCAGCCGCATCAGCCAGCCTGCCCACCAGCGCGCCGCCACCTATACCGTGGCCCGCGTCCGGCTGGCCATGCTCGAGCTGGGCATCAACGCCGTCCTGCTGCTGGTCCTCACCCTGCTGGGCGGCCTGCAGCACATCGACGAATTCTGGATGCGCTGGCTGCCCACCCATCCGCTGCTGCAGCAGCTGGCCACCATGGCCAGCACGCTGCTGCTCATCTCGGTGGCCGAGCTGCCGCTCGACTGGTGGCGGCACTTCCGGCTGGAAGCGCGCTTTGGTTTCAACCGCATGACCCTCGGCCTGTTCGTGGCCGACCACCTCAAGGGGCTGCTGCTGGGGGCCGTGCTGGGCCTGCCGCTGCTGGCCGGCATGATCTGGGTCATGCAGTCCACCGGCAGCGCCTGGTGGCTGTGGGCCTGGGCCTTCTGGATCGGCTTCAGCACGCTGATGCTGCTCATTTTCCCGGCCTTCATCGCCCCACTGTTCAACCGCTTCGAACCCCTGCCCGACGGCCCGGTGAAGGAGCGCATCCTGGCCCTGCTGGCCCGCTGCCACTTCAGCGCCGGCGGCCTGTTCGTCATGGATGGCAGCCGCCGCTCGGCCCATGGCAACGCCTATTTCACCGGCTTCGGCCAGAGCCGGCGCATCGTCTTCTTCGACACCCTGCTGGCCCGTCTGGATACCGACGAGGTCGAGGCCGTGCTGGCGCACGAACTGGGCCACTTCAAGAAAAGACACATCATCCGGCGCATGGTGCTGCAGGCCGTGCTCAGCCTGGCCTGCTTTGCCCTGCTGGGCTGGCTGTCGGGACAGTTCTGGTTCTATCAGGGGCTGGGCATCGCCATCAGCCCGCTGCAGACACAGGCCCCGGCCGGCGTGGCCCTGCTGCTCTTTTTCCTGGCCCTGCCGGTGTTCACGCTGCCGCTGCGTCCGCTGATGGCCTGGCTGTCACGGCGCGACGAATTCGAAGCCGACGCCTTTGCCGTCGACCATGCCAGCGGCACTGCCCTCGTGTCGGCACTGACCAAGATCTACGAGGACAACGCCGCCACCCTCACCCCCGATCCGCTGCATTCGGCCTTCTACGACTCGCACCCGCCTGCCACCCTGCGCATTGCCCACATCGAGGCGCGGCTGGCGCAGACACAGCCCGGGGCGGCCTGATATCCCCGCATTCCACGCAGATTTCATCACGTCACAGTTCCTGCTGCCATGATCCAGCAAGACGATACCCTGCCCGGCGAACCACCCTCGATCGAGGTCTACGACACCGCCATCCACGGCGTGCCCGACGAAGCCTCACCATCGCATCACGAGGTTGCCCCGCCCCCGGAACGGGTTCCGCCGGCGGGTACGCCATCACCCACGGGCCGGCCGAATTCACCGGATCCGAAGGCGGACAGGGTATCGCCAGCAGGCGCCACATCGTCTGGAAAGGCTGCGCAGGAAAGCCCCCTCCCCGGCAGTGCGCAGACCAGGCCCGCACCTGCCGGGTCTGCTCCTGCCCGGTCCACTCCTGCCAGACCCACGCCAGACAAGCCCGTACCCGCGCCTGCCAAACCCGCACCTCCTGCCAAACCCGCACCTCCTGCCAGGCCCGCATCTCCTGCCAGGCCCGCATCTCCTGCCAGGCCCGCATCTCCTGCCAGGCCCACATCTCCTGCCAGGCCCACATCTCCTGCCAGGCCCACATCTTCTGCCAGACCCACATCTGCCGGCCCCACACCCACCGTACCCGTACCAGGCAAACCCGCATCCGCAAAACCCGTACCCACAAAACCTGCACCAGCCACACCCCCTCCTGCCAGGGTTTCATCTGCCAGGGCTTCATCTGCCGGGGATACACCTGCCACACGCTCACCTGCGGGAACTTCATCTGCCGACGCCCTGCCCACCGGTGCCGCGCCTGCGGCTTCCTCGTCCGCCAGGCCGGCTGCACCCCGGGCCAGACCCCGCAAGGCGGGCGATTCCCGCAGCAGGCCAGCGCTCGTTGCACGTCCCGCCTTCCCGCCTCCCGAAGCCGTCCCGCCTGGTGACGACTACCCCGGCGCACGTTACGAGGACGAAGCCACGGCACTGGCCAGCAGGGGTCAGGGGCGTGCTCCGCGTGCGGGAGGCACCCGCGCCTTCAGCCGCAAGACGGAAGCCGGCACCCAGCTCGCGCACCGTGGCCAGACCCGCGCCGACCGGCTGGAAGCCGACGTGATGGCTGCCTGGGGCCGCCACTTCCTGCTGGCACCAGACCATGGCGGCGAATACATCACCGCCATGACGGTCGGCCGCCGGGTGGACTGCGTGGTCGGCGACCACGTGGTGTACCGTCATGCGGCCAACGGCGAATGCGCCATCGAGCGCGTCGGCCCCCGCCGCAACCGCGTGATGCGCAGCGATGCCTTCCGCCAGAAGATCATCGCCGCCAACGTCGATCAGGCCGCCGTGCTGATCAGCGGCTACCCGGCGTTCGACGAAGCCCTGCTGATGCGCCTGCTGCTCGGCCTCACGGCCGAGGGCATTCCCGTGCTCGTGCTGGTCACCAAGCAGGATCTGACCCGCACCTTCAGCGAGGTGCAGGCGCGTGCCCGCGTCTATGAAAAGCTGGGCTACCCGATGCTGCCCATCTCGGCCCTGAAGGATCCCGACTCGCTGATACCGGTGCGCAAGCGTCTGACCGGCAAGCGCACCGTCCTGCTGGGCCAGAGCGGCATGGGCAAATCCACCCTGCTCAATGCGCTGGTCCCCTCCGCCGGCCAGCAGACCAGCGAAATTTCCGAGGCACTGGCCAGCGGGCGCCATACCACCACCTTCAGCCGGGCCTTCCTGCTCGACGACGGCCAGAGCTGGCTGATCGACACCCCGGGCTTCCAGCAGTTCGAGCTGGCCCACCTGAGTCACTGGCAGCTGCTGCACGCCATGCCGGAATTCCGTCCCTACCTGGGCCACTGCCGCTTCAACGACTGTATGCACCACGACGAACCGGGCTGCGCCATCCGGGCAGCGGCCGAGCAGGGCAGGATCGACGCGCACCGCTACAGGCTGTTCCAGCAGCTGGCGCAGTACGACTGAATCAAAAGGCAGCCCCTCCAGACTGGCCCCAGTCGTGCATCACCGGCACCGCCTGCCTGACAAGAGACAGCCTCGCCTGCACAAGGCCCCGGTCAGCAGACAGTCGGGGGTAGCGCGGGCAACGAGAGAGCCCATGACACGCACTCATGCGCCCGGGCACACGCTGGGAACCTCCCATCAATGGGTCCGGGTACAAACTGGGTTGCCGCCTCCATGACAGGCACTGGACACACACAACAGCGCCCCGACCTCCTGCAACGATTCACTGCGGCGTTGCAAGCCGCCAGAAACGATTCCATAACGTCGCGTTGTATTGGCGTTCGCAAAAACTCCCAAAAAGCCTTGGGTAATGTAACAATGTTCAATCTTTGCCCTGTCCGTGACGGGGTGGGTCTATGGTCTTCACAGGGTCCACCACGTTACGGAGAAAGGACATGGGCAACACCGGACATTCCCCCTCCTCTCGCGCACCGCGTCACGATCAGGCATCACCCGCCGGCAGCTTTGCGGGCGCACGGACACACCGCAACCCGCGGGGCCACGATGCCCTGTTCCGGCCGCACCCGCTGGGCCTTGCCACGGCAGCCGCGCTGGCCTGCCTGATGGCCGGCTGCGGTGACGGCACCCCGACGACAGACCAGCAACCGACCGTCAAGGCCACCTCCGGGGCACCGGCATCCCATGCCGGACAGCGCGATGGCCAGCAGGCCAACGGCAGCACAGCGGCAGGCAGCAGCCAGCCGGTCAATGGCACCGGAACGGCCAGCGGCAGCGCAGCAGACAGCAGTACGGCTGCCGCCGGCAAGGCAGACGGGAACGCGACGGCATCCGCCGCCGGCCCCGTGGCCATCGACGCGAAAGGCATCAGTGGCAGGGTGCTGCAGGCCATGCTGCTGGAAGGCACCCAATGGAACGGCAAGACGCCAACCGCCCGGGTCTGGCCTGCCTATCCCTGGCAGGGCCCTGGCCCGAAAGGCAGCCCGGATCTGGACGCGCTGGGCAAGCGCCCCAACGTGCTCGGCGGCCAGTCACTCACGAAATCCGGACAGGACGACCGGCACTACGCCTACAATCTCGACACCCAGGCCATTCCCTCCGGCGCGGCCAGCACGACCAGCACGACCAGCACGGCCGGAAGCGGCACGGACACGGCCGGCACCAGCACCAGCACCAGCACCAGCACCAGCACCAGCACCAGCACCAGCACCAGCACCGATTTTGCGGCCCTGAATGTCACGCTCCCCATGGAAATCACGGGAGAGGGCTACTTCCTGCCCAGATACGAAGGACGCCAGTACGAGGGTTTCCGCGACAAGGTCTCGATTGCCCTGACGCGCACGGCATCGGTCCAGGTCGCCGACGGCAAGACCCCCCGCACCCAGCAGTTCAGCGCCCCGGGCACGCCCCGCACCATCGGCTTCGATGGCCGCTTCTCCTTCAATGACGCGATTCAGGAATGGCAGCAGCCCGATGGCAGCAGGCTGCAGCTGCTGCTGCTCGCCGGTGCCAGCGCACGGGAGGCGAGACTGTGCCTGAACACGCAGCTGCCCGAGCTGCAGCGGCTGACCTGCACCATCTGGCAGGTGCCGGAGAATGTGGATACGGGCGGCAACCTCGAGTATCGTGGCCTGTACGTGGCCGATGGCCGCAAGGCCAGCGACACCCCCACCAAAGAGGCACCGGACCGCGCGGACAGACAGCTGTACTGGCAGTCATCCGCCGCCTACCCGGGCTATGCCAACCCGGCGGTTGGGCCGAACGGGGTGCGTGGCGACGCCGTGGCTGCCGCCCTGACCCAGATCGTGGAAATCGTTCCCTGGGGACTGGGCGAGGCCTATCGTGGATGGTCCGCCAGCCTGTGGAGCGGCCCCGGCCCGGATGGTCATGCCATCCAGCAGGAAGGGGTGCCGCCCGGCATCGAGGGCTGGTCCAGCTTCCAGGAGCCATCCGACCGCGACAATCCTCCCTCTCCGCCCCACTATCACACCCAGTTCACGAGCTTCCTGCATCAGGAATACACGCAGCAATACCCGGGCTTCGCGTTCAACAGCCTGACGGCAGCGCTGACGCTCGAAGCGCACATGGGCCGGTACTTCGACGGCTATCATGACGGGCAGGACAGCTTCTTCACGCCGGGACGTTTCCTGTTCGGCGTGGACGGCGATCCGGTGCCCGGCCGGGAACTGCTCACCCTGGGAAGCAGCGTGCATGCAAAAGCAGAAGCGGGCTATGGTCCGATCATCCCGGACGGTACACAGACGCCCGGCGATGGCACGGTGAGTCTCTCCACCGACCACAACACCAGCCTGTACGCCGACCGCATGGTGCCGCCGGAGCCGGCCGTGCAGACTTGGACCAATGTGCAGGGCGAAAAAGTGGCCCTGTCGGTCCAGAGCGTCGCCCAGCAGGCGCCGTATGAACGGCAGTTCTGGCTGTGCCTGCAGCAGGAGGTGCTGAAGACCAGACGGACCACCTGCAGCCGCTGGGAAGTGCCCGCCGAATGGCGCCTGGACCTGCCGCTGACCTTTCGGGGCATCCGCGTCACTGACGACCTGACATCCAGCGGACAACCCGGTCAGGTTCGCTACTGGATGACGGATATCAGCCAGCAGCAGATACAGTCGGCGAAGTCCCTGCGGACGCAGCAACGCAAGGCGCTAGTACGCAAGGCCATCCAGAAGGCTTCTGCAGGCGGGCAGCCGTGAAGCCTGACGCCGCAAAACCGAGGGACCGTGTGAGGTCATGACGCCGTGATGCACGGCCAGGGCTCTGGATGGATGAGGTGCCATTCGGAGCCCTGAACACCGGGACGAACCTCAGTCCGCGGCGAGGAAGTGGTAGAAATTGCGCAGGATCGTCGCCGTTGCGCCCCAGATGAAGTAGGAACGGCCGTCCGGTGCCCGCCAGGGCATGGCAAGGAAGGAGCGCTGGACGGTCTGACCCTGCTGCTGCCAGCGGCCGATGCGACGCTGGTGCCGCGCCGGATTCATCAGAAAGGCCAGCGGCACCAGAAAGGCTTCCTGCACCTCATCGGGTGACAGTGTCAGCCCGTCCAGCCGCACGGCTGCATCGAGCAGCCCCACCACCGGCGTGACCCAGAAACCCGTGCCCGTGGCCATGGTGGGCAACGTGCCCAGCACCGAAACCTGCGCGGGCATAAGACCAGTTTCCTCACGGGCCTCGCGCAGTGCCGCCGCCTCCACCGACGCATCACCGGCATCGAGGCGGCCACCGGGAAAGGCAATCTGTCCGCGGTGCTTGCGCAGCCGGTTGCTGCGTACCGTGAGCAGCACCTGCAGCCCGTCAGGAGTGGGCAGCAGCGGAACCAGAACGGCAGCGGGAATCAGGGCCGGGGAATCTCTGTCCAGCAGCCCTTCGCCGGTCGGGCGTTCGGCATTGCTTTCGGCCTCCAGCGACCACCGGGACGGCGGATGCAAAAACCGCTGCCGGATCCATTCGCCCTGCAGGCGATGGTCGGACAGCGGTTGCCTGGGAGACCCGGCGGGCATCGCGGCGAGCGGCGCCCGGGCCGGATCGAAAACAGGGTTTGACGAGGCTTGCACGGGGATACCCCTGCGTTGCCGTCGGCCCTGCCGGGCCGATCAGTTTCCGGCGGCTTCCGAAGTGGCGGTCTTGGCAGCCTGCGTACGGGCCGGCAGTTTTTCCTTGATGCGGGCCTTCTTGCCGGAGAGGTTGCGCAGGTAGTACAGTTTGGCACGACGCACGTCACCACGACGTTTGACCTCGATGCTGGCGATCAGCGGCGAGTACAGCTGGAACGTACGCTCGACGCCCTCGCCCGAGGAGATCTTGCGCACGGTGAAGGCGCTGTTCAGACCCCGGTTGCGCTTGGCGATGACCACGCCTTCGTACACCTGCACGCGCTTGCGCGAGCCTTCCACCACGTTCACGGCCACGGCCACGGTGTCACCGGGAGCAAAGGCGGGGATTTGTTTGCCGAGGCGGGAAATTTCTTCCTGTTCGAGCTGGGCGATCAGATTCATGACGATAACTCCATGGCATCATGCACGGGGCTGTTGTTGGAAAGGGTTTGTGCCCAGCCAGAGGATGCAGTCAGGTCAAGCTGCTGATGATAGCATGTCGATGAGTCGCTGCACCAGAGGAGGACGCTGCAAAAGTCTGCGAGCGCGTTGGCCCCGGGATCAGGATGAATGAGCTGGCCCCGGAACGTTTCCCGTGACGGATCAGTGACAGATGCCAGCACCTGCGGGCAGCCGGCAACAAAACCAGGAGACACGCCATGACCCTCATCTGCAGCCAGCGCTTTTCCACGCCGCTTGGCCCCATGTACGTCAGCGCCACGGACCAGGGCGTCTGCCTGCTCGAATTTGCCCGTGCCGAACGGATCGAGCGCGAAAGCCGCGACCTGGAGAAGCGCCTGCGGGCACGCACCGTACTGCGCGAAAACGAACACACGCGCCAGGCTGCCCGCGAAATTGCCGAATACTTCCAGGGCACCCGTCATGCTTTCGACATCGCCCTGCACACCCCGGGCACCGATTTCCAGCGACGGGTCTGGGCTGAACTGGGCACGATTCCGTTTGGCCACACCACCCACTATCAGGCCATGGCCGAACGTCTCGGGCGTCCCGATGCCGTGCGCGCGGTGGGGGCGGCCATCGGCTCGAACCGGATAGCCGTGGTCATTCCCTGTCACAGGGTCATTGGCAAGGACGGCTCGCTGACCGGCTATGCCGGCGGCATGCAGCGCAAGGACTGGCTGCTGGCCCATGAGCGCGGCGAAACCGCCCCTGACCGGGAGCCCGGCCTGTTCGATGCAGAACGGGAGCCGCAGATCGTGCCGGCCGACAACGGATGGGCCGGGTGACGGATGGACCGGGTAACGGAACCCCCATCAACTGCCCAGATCCACCAGCAGGTCGGGCCGTTTGGCGCAGGTGGCCTCCAGCGCACGCGCATGGCGCCACTGGTCGATGTCGCGATGATTGCCCGACAGCAGCACGGCCGGCACGGCCGGATCGACGTCGCCCACCAGGCCCGGCGGCAGCACCTCGGGCCGGGTGTAGTGCGGGCAGTCGAGCAGCCGCTGGGCCGGCGCCCCGTCGGCAAAGGAATCCTGCTCGGCCGACTCGCCGTGGTTCAGCACACCGGGCAGCAGCCGTACCACCGCATCCAGCAGCAGCATGGCCGGCAATTCGCCGCCCGACACCACGAAATCGCCCATGGATATCTCTTCATCGACCTCGGCATCCAGAAAACGCTGGTCGATGGCCTCGTAGCGGCCGCAGAGCAGAATGGCGCCGGGCGAGGCCGCCAGCCGCTGTGCCCGCGACTGCGAAAAATGCTGCCCCTGCGGTGACAGATAGATGACCGGCAGCGGTGGCCGCCCCTCCCGCGCCCGCGTCCCGCGCAGATCGGCCAGGCAGCGCAGCAGTGGCTCGGCCAGCATCACCATGCCCGGCCCGCCCCCATAGGGACGATCATCGATGCGGCGATAGTTGTCGAAGGTGTAGTCACGCGGATTCCAGCAGCGCAGGAAGTAGGCATCGGGCGCATGCCGGACACGAGAACTGCGAACCGGAGGATCCTCTGCCGGAGAGGCAGGATGCAGGGGCTGCCGTTCCCCTTGAGACAGATCTCCCTGCGGCAACGCCTCCCCGGACTGCTGCGCCACTGGAAGCTGCTGCCCCACCGGGGGCTGCTGACGCGCACGCCCCACCACGCCATAGGGCGCAATGGCTTCGATCAGGTCGGGGAAGATGGTGATGATCTCGAAGTCCACGGGAATGCATCAGCGCCAGTCGGCTGCCCAGTCGACCTCGATGCGCCGTGCCGCCAGATCCACCGTGGTCACGATGGCCTCGACGAACGGGATCAGCAGGCCGTCATCGAGTCGCAGCACCTGCTGGGCGCCGTGATCGTCCACGGCCACCACGGTACCCAGTCGTGCGCCACCCTGCCCGATCACCTCGCAGCCGATGAGATCGGCATGATAGAACTCGTCCTCGTCGGCCGGCGGAAAGTCGGCACGGTCGACCTGCAGCTCGACCCCCTTCAGGGCCATGGCCTGTTCGCGCGTGAGCGCAGGCTGGCCATCGAGCAGCACCAGCTCGGCCACCAGCATGTCGCCCTGCACGCGGCAGCGGCCACGCCGGACGATCTGGGGCAGGACGAGGGGACGGGAGCGCCCCGGCAGCGACGGGGCCGTGCGCGAGGAAGGAGCCGCTGCGCGGGAACCTGACACCGGTGCGTGAACAGCGCCGCCTGCATCAGCAACCGGACCTTCCTCACGTCTGCCCTCCAAGGCTTGCCGTGCGGGCACAGCCCCGCCCGCAACGGCAACTGGCGCTTCCGCGTCAGCAGACTCGACCAGACGCCAGCGTCGGGCATGACGCAGCACCGACCCGGATGCAGGCGCCCAGGGCTCGATTTTCACCGCACCGTGCACGCCATGGCTGCCGCGGATGCGGCCAACGCCGATCCATTGCGGATCAGCCATGCGCCAGCCCCGGTATCACGGGAGACCCCGCGAAATCAGGCAGCGGCCTGCTGGGCACCAACCTGCTTGGCCAGACGGGCCACGCTGGGCGAGAGCTGTGCGCCCTGGGAGACCCAGTGCTGCACACGGGCCAGGTCCAGACGCAGGCCCTGCTGGTCCTTCTCGGAAGCCACGGGGTTGTAGAAGCCCAGACGCTCGATGAAGCTGCCGTCGCGACGGTTGCGCTTGTCGGTCACGACAATGTTGTAGAAGGGGCGCTTCTTGGAACCACCACGGGAAAGACGAACGACGACCATTGAGATATCTCCGAATACCAGCCGATGTACAAAGGGCCTGGCACCCGGACACCGGGACTGACCAGAACCTCTGACTGCCGGGCCCCGTACGTCCGAAGGCCCAAGGCAGCCGGACATCCAGAACCCGATGATGAGGAAACTCTTGATTGTATAGGTCCAGCGCGCTCTTGTCATGTTTTTGATACGCGTCGCGCCCACCCACGCGGCCTGAAACACGTTTGAACCCATTCGTTCCCGGCAGGCCCCGGCCGTGTACTGACGAGGCGGCCCCGTTTTCCGTCCGCATGCCCCTTTCACTGTCGCAGGAATGATGAACCCGGGGCGCCGTCCATGACGGCAGTCGGCCGGCAGTGGCCGAAATCACACAAAATGGTTAAGCTTTGGGTTCGGATGACCCCGAGGTACCCATTCCTCACCGGAAAGGTCTGATCACGTCTGAAACGCACGCCCCTAGATGCGTGCCTGCCAAGCTGTTTTTGCCGGCCCCACCGGAGCACCCGGCTGATCGGATACCTCCCGGCACGCCCGGGCCGTCCGTATCCGGAGCCTAGCTTTGCATTTCAGTTTCAGTCCCACCCAACAGCTGTTCATCCTGCTGCTGCTCGTTCTGGGCAGTGCCTTCTTTTCGGCCGCCGAAATCTCGCTGGCCGCCTCGCGCCGCATCAAGCTGCAGGTGCTGGCCGATGAGGGAGACGAGCGGGCAAAGGAAATCCTTGCCCTGCAGTCACGCCCCGGCCAGTTCGTCACCGCCGTGCAGATCGGCATCAACACCGTGGCCATCCTGGCCGGTGCCGTGGGTGAATCGGCGCTGAGCCCCAGCTTCAGCGACCTGATCAAACCCGTCTACGACGGCCCCTGGCTGGAGCCCCTGTCCACCACCCTGTCGTTCCTGGCCGTGACCAGCCTGTTCGTGCTGTTTGCCGACCTGCTGCCGAAGCGGCTGGCCATGCTGGCCCCCGAAAAACTGGCCCGCCGGCTGGTACGTCCGCTGCATGGCTGCATCGTGATGTTCAAGCCGCTGGTGTGGATCTTCAACACGCTGTCGGACAAACTGATTTCGCTGTTCGGGCTGCCCGCCCAGCGCACCGACGAACTCACCTTCGACGACATCTCGGCCGTGGTGGACGCCGGCGCCGAGGCCGGTGTGCTGCCCGATACCGAATACCACCTGATCGAGAACGTGTTCGAGCTGGAGTCGCGCCTGGTGTCGTCGGCCATGACCACCCGCGAGAGCATCGCCTACCTGACGCTGCAGGAGACCGACCAGGAGATCCGCGACCAGATCGCCCAGCTGGCGCATTCGCGCTTCCTGGTCTGCGACGAGGAAATCGACCGCATCGTCGGCTATGTGGAATCGAAGGACCTGCTGGCCCGCATCCTGAACGACGAGCCACTGACACTCAGGGGCGCTCCGTGGATCAAGCCGGTGCTGACCATCCCGGATTCGCTCACGCTGTCCGAGCTGCTCAACCACTTCCGCGCCAGCCGCGACGACATCGCCATCGTGCTGAACGAATACGCCCTGGTGGTGGGGCTGATCACCCTGAACGACGTGATGAGCACGGTGATGGGCGATCTGGTCAACGACAACCAGCGGCAGATCGTCAAGCGCGACGACAACAGCTGGCTGATCGATGGCCTGACGCCCGTGGAAACCGTGCTGCGTGCGCTGGACATCGAGGAGCTGCCCGAAGACAGCAGCTACGAAACCCTGGCAGGCTTCATGATGTACAGCCTGCGCCGGATGCCCAAGCTGACCGACACCGTCACCTACGGGGGCTACAAGTTCGAGGTGGTAGACATCGACCACCACCGCATCGACCAGCTGCTGGTCACCCGGGTGAAGGAGCCGGAGCCCGCGCCGGACGGCGACGCGGAGCAGGCCTGAAGCAGCGCCGGTTCAGTTCGGCCCGTGTGCCTGGAAGCCACTGGACAGGAACGGTGCACCACGGCCATTCACCGCGCCCGGCGAACTGCGATAGGCACTGCCCTGCCCCACCATGGGCGGTACCGGGCGTGCGCCCGGCCCCCAGACGGGCACCCCGCCATAGAGCAGCGTATCGGACGGCGACAGGGCCACCGACAGACCACCGACCAGGGCCTTCAACAGGGCATCCTGCTGGGCCTGCTGGCGTTTGGCGGCCTCGATGGCCAGCCGGTCGGTGTAGCGCTGCTCGAAAGCGCGATTCTGTTCGGACCAGTTGCGGCGCTCGGCCTCCAGCGTGGCGGCCGGCGGGGCGTCGGGCAGACGGTAGTCACGCCCTTCGTGCTGCACGGCCCCCTGGGCCGGCTTGTCACCGAAGACCACCGAGCCGTCCGGCATGCGCGACTGGTAGACGCGGGTGACCGACTCGGCCCGGGCGTTGCCGGCCACCAGCAGGCCGCCGAGCGCCAGCGCGGCACACGACAGCACGACACGGGAAGAACGGGATGCCGCGGCCTGTGCGCCGCGGGCTTGAACACCTGCTGCAGCGGCCGGGATGCGGCCTGCCGTGAATTGCGATTTCATGCCAACCTCTCCTGACGAACGGCGCCCGGGAAGGCACCAGTGGCCGGCAAGTTTGATCGGCGGTTTTCAAAACCGCAAGCGCAAAACCCCGGTTATCTGCGAAAACGTCGGACGGCTTTGCATCGTCGAAAATCCCAACAAAAACAGGGTGATGCAGTTCACAAAACGGAACGGGGCCGGGAGGTGCAGCCCCGCTCCGCGGGCACTCAGGTGTTCTTCCGGCAGATGCCGGGGGACGTGGATGGAGCGGCCCCGCCCCACAGGCACTCAGAGCTTTGCCGTCAGCGCCGGCACCGCCTCGAACAGGTCGGCCACCAGGCCGTAGTCGGCCACGCCGAAGATCGGGGCTTCTGCATCCTTGTTGATGGCCACGATGATGCGGCTGTCCTTCATGCCCGCCAGGTGCTGGATGGCACCGGAGATGCCGGCCGCGATGTAGAGCTGCGGCGCGACGATCTTGCCGGTCTGCCCCACCTGCCAGTCGTTGGGAGCATAGCCGGCGTCCACGGCGGCGCGCGAGGCGCCCAGGGCTGCATTCAGTTTGTCGGCGAGCGGTTCCAGCACCTCATGGAACTTTTCGGCACTGCCCAGTCCGCGGCCTCCGGCCACGATCACCGTGGCAGCCGTCAGTTCCGGCCGCTCGTTGCCGGCACTCTCGCGGCCCACGAAGGTGGCCTGCGGGCCATCGACCGGCACGGCGGCCTCCTTCACGACGGCGGCCGAACCCCCGTCGGCCGGCGCCTCGTCGAACGAGGTGCCACGCACCGTCAGTACCTTCACCGGGTCGGCGCTCTGCACGGTGGCAATGGCATTGCCGGCGTAGATGGGGCGGCGGAAGGTATCGGGGGCATCGATGCCGGTCACGTCCGAAATCTGCGCCACATCGAGCAGCGCCGCCACGCGCGGCATGAAGTCGCGACCATGCGCCGTGGCTGCCGCCACCACGTGGCTGTAGCCGGCGGCCTGGGCCACCACCTGGGCAGCCACCGCTTCGGCCAGCTGATGGGCCAGCGACGGATCGTCCACCACCTTCACCTGGCTCACGCCCGCCACCTTTGCCGCGGCCTGGGCCACGACATCCACGCCGCTACCCAGCACCAGCAGGTGCACGTCGCCGCCCAGCCTGCCGGCGGCGCTCACTGCCTGCCGCGTGGCACGTTTCAGATCCCTGTCGTCATGTTCGGCAATTACCAGTACTGCCATGGGTCACTCCTTGTTCCGTTGCGCCTGGCGGTCAGATGACCTTGGCTTCATTCTTCAGTTTCTCGACCAGCTCATCCACGCTGCCCACCTTCACGCCTCCCTGGCGCTCGGGCGGCTCGGTCACCTTCAGCACCTTCAGGCGCGGCGCCGGATCGACACCCAGTTCGGCCGGCGACAGTTTTTCCAGCGGCTTCTTGCGGGCCTTCATGATGTTGGGCAGCGTGACGTAGCGTGGCTCGTTCAGGCGCAGGTCGGCCGTCACCACCGCCGGCAGCGGCAGACACACGGTTTCCATGCCGCCATCGACCTCGCGGGTGACGGTGGCCTGACCGTCGGCCACTTCGATCTTCGAGGCGAAGGTGGCCTGCGGCAGCTTCAGCAGTGCGGCCAGCATCTGGCCGGTCTGGTTGGCGTCATCGTCGATGGCCTGCTTGCCCAGCATGAGCAGCCCGGCCTGCTCCTTCGCCTGCACGGCAGCCAGCAGTTTGGCCACGGCCAGCGGCTGCAGCACGGCGTCGGTCTCGACCAGCACGGCACGGTCGGCACCAATGGCCAGCGCGGTCCGCAGCGCATCCTGGCTGGCTGCAGGCCCGCACGATACCGCCACCACTTCGGTGGCCGCCCCCTTCTCCTTCAGGCGCACCGCTTCTTCCACGGCGATTTCATCGAAGGGGTTGATCGACATCTTGACGTTGGCAATGTCCACGTCGGTGTTGTCGCTCTTGACCCTGACCTTGACGTTGTAATCAACGACTCGCTTGACTGCTACCAGAATTTTCATGAGACAGGTCCGTTAAAGGAGGCGGCCGGTACCCGGGCCGATACCAGAAATGCAGCGACGTAGCGTGCGGGCGCAGTGCCCCCGGGAGCCCCCTGCAGAGCGTCTGCGGCACCCTGATTCCCGTACCCGGGCGATCCGGTGCGTTGCCATGTGCCGGCAGGGCGCACGATGCGGCATTGCGCCCGGCCGCCCCGAATTTTTCACGGCGTCATTATATAGACCGCCCCTGCGCGACGCCGCATGCCCGTACCGGGAACAGCGTTGCTGCCTGTCGCCGGACCGTCCTGCTGTCTGTCACCCGAACCGTGCCGTTTTCTGTTGCGTGCCCGTTTCTGTTTCCGGAACAGCCCACCAGCAGGGCATGCCGCACAAGCACTCATGCGTTTCCGCGCTGGCCACGAACCCGCGCGCTGACAGGGCCGATGCCCCCATGCCGGGCTCACTGGCCCGTACGCTGCGCTCCGGCAGGCTGGCGTCAACCGGCTGTCAGCCCGGCCGTGTCCGGAGCACAGAGCCTGCTGATACCCTGCGGGTCCGACGGATCCTGTCCCGGGCGGACGCCGGGCAGGGGCTGTTTCTGGCCTCTGTCATCCGCCCGCCAGGTCCGTGTCGTCATGTCCGTGTCGTCATGTCCGTGCCGGCATTTCCGGGCCGGATTTCCGGGCCGGCCCCCGGTCCGGTCTCTCCTTCCAGCCACCCTCTCACCCTCCAGATCGCCCTCATGCTGCAAAAGATCCAGGAAGTCGCCATGCAGATCGGCGCGGTCGTCGTCGGCAAGCCGCTGCAGGTTCGTCTGACGCTGGCCTGCCTGTTTGCCCGCGGTCACCTGCTGCTGGAAGACCTGCCCGGCGTGGGCAAGACCACTCTGGCGCACACGCTGGCCCGCACGCTGGGGCTGGAGTACAAGCGCATCCAGTTCACCAACGACCTGCTGCCGGCCGACATCACCGGCTCGACCATCTACCGCCAGCAGGAGCAGCGCTTCACCTTCATGCCCGGCCCGGTGTTCACGCAGATGCTGCTGGCCGACGAGATCAACCGCGCCTCGCCCAAGTCGCAGAGCGCCCTGCTCGAAGCCATGGAGGAGCGGCAGGTGTCGGTGGAGGGCACGGCACACCGGCTGCCCGACCCCTTCTTCGTCATCGCCACCCAGAACCCGCAGGACCAGATCGGTACTTTCCCGCTGCCCGAATCGCAGCTCGACCGCTTCCTGATGTGCGTGGAACTGGGTTACCCCGACCCCAAGTCCGAGCGTGCCATTCTGGAAGGCCGTGACCGGCGCTCCTGGCTGCAGGATCTCAGGCCCATCCTGTCGCCGAAGGAACTGCTGCAGATCCAGCAGGCCGTCACCGAAGTGAAGGCCCAGGGGCCGCTGATCGATTACGTGCAGAACCTGCTCACCCATTCGCGCCGTTCCTCGCTGTTTGCCGAGGGGCTGAGCCCGCGCGGCGGGCTGGCACTGCTGCGCGCTGCCAAGGCCTGGGCGCTGCTCGATGGCCGCAACCACGTGTTGCCCGACGACGTGCAGGCCGTGCTGCTGCCGGTGGCCGGTCACCGTCTGAAGCCCGCCCGGGGCGCTGCCACCAACCATCGCGCCCGCGCCGAACTGGTGGCCGAGCTGCAGAAAGCGGTGGCGGTGCCCTGACGTCTCCCCCAATGAACCATGCGCCTCTTCCGCCGCAGTGCCATCCCCTGGGAAGGCGACTTCCCGCTCACCCGCCGCCGCGTCTATGTGCTGCCGTCGCGGATGGGCATGGTCTTCGGCGCGGCCTTGGGCGCGATGCTGCTGCTGACCATCAACTACGGGCTGAGTCTCGGCTATGTGCTGGTATTCGTGCTGGTGGGCGCCTCGCTGGTGTCGCTGTTTCACGCCTGGCGCAATCTGGCGGGGCTGGTGCTGCGACCGGGCCGGGGTGATCCGGTCCATGCCGGCGACACGGCCGAGCTGAATCTCACCTTCCTCAACCCAGGCGGGCTGGCACGCTACGCCATCCATCTGGATACCGGCCGCAACACCGAGGTGCAGACGGTAGACATCGCCGCCGATGCCGAGCAGATCGTGTCGGTGGCCCTCAAAACCGAACGACGCGGCTGGCAGCCGGCCCCGCGCCTGCGTCTGTGGTCCGACTTTCCGCTGGGCCTGTGGCGGGTATGGACCTGGTGGCATCCGGCCGCCGGCGTACTGGCCTGGCCCACCCCGGAAAACCCGCCGGCCCCGCTGCCCCAGGCGCATGATCCCACCGGCCACGCCGAGCAGCACCAGCATGGCGGCGATGATTTCAGCCATCTGCGCCCCTACCGCCCCGGCGACCCGCTGCGAAGGCTGGCCTGGCGGGCCATCGCCCGCCATCCGCAGGGAATGCCCCAGACCCGCGAATTTTCCGACGGCGGGGAAGGCGGTGAACTGGTGTTCGACTGGGCGCAGCTGCCGCCCGGGCTGGATGTGGAAACCCGCCTGTCGCGCCTGACCCGCTGGATCGAGCAGGCCGAACAGGCCGAGCAGCCCTATGTGCTGCAGCTGCCCAGCCGCCGCTTCGACACCGACCGCGGCCCCAGACAGCGTGCCGCCTGCCTGGAGGCACTGGCCCGCTTTGGCGAAAAGGGCTCGGCCAGCAGTCTGGGACGTACGCTGCCGCCCGGGGCACAGACCCCCGTGGCCGCAGCGGCTCCCCATGTCGCGCCGCAGCCCCCGAACACGGCAGCCCCCCAGTCGGGGCACACACCATGACGCACCGCACCGCCTTCTCCAGCCGGTCCGACAAGGCCGGCATGACCGGCAGCCTGCAACGACACGCGTCGCGGCCCCTTCAGTGCAGAAACCCCAGACCATGACGGCACACACCGACTCCCCCCTGCAGCGCCGGCTGCGCCCCTCGCTGCGGGCGCTGGGTGGCACGCTGGGCGGCACCTGGGAACGCGACCGGCGCGACACGCTGTTTCTGCTGGCGGTGGCGCTGCTGTCGGTGGCGCCCCATGCCTTCTACCTGCCCTTCTGGTGCACGGCCGGCTTTGCGCTGCTGTTCTGCTGGCGGCTGGGACTGCTGCTGTCCGGACGGCCGCTGCCGGGCCGGGTGGTGCGGATGCTGGCCAGTCTGGCCGTGGTGGGCGCGGTGTATGCACAGTTCCGCACGCTGGTGGGGCAGGAAGCAGGCGTGGCGCTGGTGCTGCTGTTTCTCGGCATGAAGCTGCTGGAGATGCGCACCCGGCGGGATTTCTTCATCACCGTCTTCCTGTGTTTCTTCCTGCTGCTGGCCGCGTACCTGCATTCGCAGGGCATCCTGATGGGGCTCTGGACGCTGCTGGTGCTGCCGGCACTGCTGGCCGTGCTGCTGACCATGCAGTACAGCCAGGCCGAGGTGGGCGTGCGCACGCGGCTGCGGCAGTCCGTCGTGCTGCTGCTGCAGGCACTGCCACTGGCCGCCATCCTGTTCGTGCTGTTCCCGCGGCCGGGCGGACCGCTGTGGGGCCAGCAGCACAAGGAAGGCAGTTCCACCACCGGTCTGTCGGAATCGATGTCGCCCGGCGATTTTTCCAGCCTGGCGCAGTCCAATGAGGTGGTGATGCGGGTGGAGTTTGCCCAGGGCGCACCCGAAACTTCGGACATGTACTGGCGTGGTCCAAGTTTCGGTTACTTCGACGGCCGCACCTGGAGTCCCCTGCCCCCGGCGGCGCTGCAGCATCAGCCCGCCCCGGAAATCCGCCTCCAGCCGGGTGCGCAGGCGCTGCACTACACCATCACCCGCGAACCCAGCTCGCACCGCTGGCTGCTGGGGCTGGACACCACGACGGCAGCCCCCGAGGTGGCGGGCGACATCACGGCCGTGCTGCCCACGCTGGAATGGATGCGCCAGTCACCGCTGGCCGAGCGCACGCGCTTTGCGGCACAGTCGCATCCGGGCGCCTATACGGGGCTGAACCAGAGTCCGGCCAGCCTGCAGGACTGGCTGCAGCTGCCATCGGGCTTCAACCCGCGCACGCTGGCCCTGGCGCGGCAGTGGCGGATGCAGCTGGGCGACGACCCCAACACGCTGGCCCGGCATGTACTGACGTGGATCCGGCAGGAAAATTTCCACTACACGCTGCAGCCGCAGAAGCTGGGCCGCAACAGCATCGATGAGTTCCTGTTCGGTACGCGGGCGGGCTTCTGCGAACATTACAGTGGTGCGTTCGTGTTCCTGATGCGGGCCATGGGGGTGCCGGCCCGGGTGGTGACAGGCTATCAGGGCGCTGAACATCACACCCAGGATGATTACTGGATCGTTCGTCAGGCCAATGCGCATGCCTGGGCCGAGATCTGGCATCCGCAGGAGGGCTGGCTGCGGGTGGACCCGACGGCGGCGGTGGCGCCGGAGCGCATCCAGCAGGGGACGCTGGAGTCGGTGAAGGCGCAGGGGCAGAACGGGCTGGAAAAGGCAGCGGCAGATCTGTCGCGCAGCTGGTCACTGAGTCTGGACGGCATCACGCATCACTGGAATCTGTGGCTGCTTTCGTATGATCGCAACAGCCAGCGGCGGCTGCTAGACCGGCTTGGGCTGGGGTCGGATGGCTGGCAGATGCTGGCGGGGGTGATGGCGGGTGCGCTGGCGCTGACCCTGGCGGTGACGGCGCTGTTCACGCTGCGGGCGCGGCAGCCGGTGGATCCGGTGGAGCAGGCGTTCGGGGTTTTCTGTGACAAGCTGGCGGCCATTGGGGCAGACCGTCTGCCAGATGAGACAGCGAACCAGTATCTGTACCGTGTGGACCGTCTGCTGGATGCCGACAATGCGGCGCTGGCGCACGATATTGTCGCCACGTACAACCGGATGCGCTACGATCTGGGCGGCCATCCGGCGGAGATGCTGGCCGGGTTGCGGAAGATGGTGCGGGTGTTTCGGCCGTAGGGGGTGTTTGTGGGTTGCGGTACGCGGAAGTCGGCTTCGATGGGGGTCGCGATGTGCGGAAGACGGCTTCGGTGAATGCTGCGATGCATGGAAGAAGGCTTCGGTGAGTGTCGCGATACACGAAGGACGACTTCAACGGGTGTTGCGATACATGGAAGACGGCTTCGTTGCGGCACGCGACGCGGAGCGGGATACCCCTGCGGCTCATACGCTCACTGAAGATTTGTTGCCCACGACCTGCGTCGTGGTCAACAAACCTTCAGCGCTAAAACACTTTCCGACAACCAGGGCTGCGCCCCGCCCGTCAGAAAGTCGTTCACGCGTACCGCGAAATCGCCGCATGGGTATCCCGCTCCGCGTCGCTTGTCTTGTGCGGGGGCGGTTGCGCCGCCCGCGTTTTTCTTTTTTGTGAAACTGCCGTGCGTCTTGCTCCCCTCTGTCTGAGTCTGGCCCTGCTGGGCATGGTTTCCGTTCCGTCACTGGCCCATGCGGCACACGAAGGGGGCGGAAGGCCAGCAACTGCACTGAAGGCATCGGGAAAGACGGGAGCCGAACCGGGAACACCAGTCAGGCCGAGCGTGGCGAAGAAGGGGGCGAAGCCAAAAAAGGCATCATCCGGTTCGCGTCATGGGAAAGCGGCGAATGCTCTCCATGGCCAGACTTCCCGTGCACGCCATGACAAGGCCATGGGTACGTCCAACGGGAAGGCCGCAGGTATGTCCCATGGCAAAGCGGTTGGTGCAAGCCATGGCAGGGATACAGAACCGCGCGAGACAACAGCGGCCAGGAAACATGTGCCTGCTGCACAGGGCGCCCCGAAAAGGACAATGGCCGGGCACGGAGCAGGAAGGGCTGCTCCCGTTTCTTACCCGGGGAATCAACCGTCAGGCAGGAACCGGGCGGGCGCCGGGACGGGAGCGGACACGATAGTGACGCGCGCCTTGCGTGCAACGGGCACAGCGGCAAAAGCAAAGGGTGTGGGAGTCTCAGCGGCCGCTGCGGCCCATGGCCGTAACGACATGCCATCCCGCAACATGGTGCCGGCCCCCGATAACTATGGAAACCGGCCCGAGGTGCAGATATTCATCGGCGAGATGGTGGCGCAGCATGGTTTCGATGCGGCCGCGCTGCAGACGCTGTTTGCGGAGGTGACGCCCAATGCACGGACGCTGGCGCTGATTGCGCCACCGCCGCCCCCTCCTCCCCCGCCTGCGCCACCAGCCCCCGTGCCGGCCCGTGGGAATGAGAGCGGCGCAGCAGGCGTGACGGGCACGACAGGAGGGGCCAATGGAACCGGGTCGGCCGGAAACGCGGAGGGTGCGAAGGCCCCGAACGGACTGGCCCTGCCCTCTCCCGATCTGCCCGCTGCAGCGGCCCAGGCTACCGTTCCAGCTCAGTCCCCTGCCCCGCCTCCCAGGCCAAAGCCTGACTGGCAGGTTTACCGGGCGCGTTTCCTGCAGCCGGTGCGCATCGACGGCGGGCTGGCGTTCTGGCAGCAGCATGTGGACACGCTGCAGCGGGCCACGGCCGAGCACGGGGTGCCGCCGGAGGTGATCGTGGCGATCATCGGGGTGGAGACGCTGTACGGGCGCAATACGGGCAAGTTTTCGGTGCTGCAGGCGCTGGCCACGCTGGCCTTCGACTATCCGGCGCGGGCACCGTATTTCCGCCGCGAGCTGGAGGAATTCCTGCTGTACTGCCGCGAGAACGGGCTGGATCCGCGGGCGCCGCTGGGCTCCTACGCCGGGGCCATCGGCATGCCGCAATTCATGCCGGGCAGTATCCGCAGTTTCGCCACCGATTTCGATGGCAATGGGCGCATCGACCTGATCGGCAGCCCGGTGGATGTGATCGGCAGCGTTGCACGTTTTCTGGCCATTCATGGCTGGAAGCGGGATCTGCCCATCCTCTATCCCACCGAAGTGGCTGAGAATGCCCAGCCGGAGCCGCTGCTCGCCCGGGGGCCGAAGCCGGATCTGGATATTGCGGACCTGCGCGCCGCCGGCTTCACCAGTCCGCTGAATCTGCCCGCCGACGAGCCGCTGATGCTGGTGGACCTGCCCCAGGGTGAAAATCCGGCCCTGTACCGGATCGGCACGGGCAATTTCTATGCCATCACGCGCTACAACCGCTCGTTCTTCTACGCCATGGCCGTGACGGAACTGGCCGGGGCGCTGCGCGCCGGCCGTACCCCCTGAGTCCGTTTGCTCAGGGTTTTCCCTTAAGCAAGGCCCCGAAGCCTTCGGCACACGGCCCGGAGACACGGCGACGGGGATGGGCGGTTGATAGAATGGCGCCCTGTGTTGCGGGCGCCGATGCCGGTATTCCCTGTTCGGTGTGTGGCCCGCGAACGCCCCGTCTCTCCCCTGAAAGGCCGTTCATGGACCCGATAACCATCGACCCGTATTTCACGCTGATCATTGCCACCCTGGTACTGCTGGTGGGCCGCCTGATGGTGGACAGGATCAGGTTCCTGCAGAACTTCAACATTCCCGAGCCGGTGGCCGGGGGGCTGCTGGCCGCCATGATCATCTACATCCTGCATGCCAGCACGGGCATGTCGTTTGCCTTCGACAAGGGCCTGCAGGATGCCTTCATGCTGATCTTCTTCTCGTCCATCGGCCTGAGTGCCGACTTCTCGCGGCTCAAGGCCGGGGGTATCGGCCTGGTGGTGTTTCTGGCGGTGGTGAGCGTGTTCATCCTGATCCAGAACGCGGTGGGCGTGGGCCTCGCCTCGGCGCTGGGGCTGGATCCGCTGATCGGCCTGGTGACGGGCTCCATCACGCTGACGGGTGGCCATGGTACGGCCGGTGCCTGGGGCAAGGTGCTGGAAGAACAGCACCACATTGCCGGTGCGACGGACCTGGGTATGGCTGCAGCCACTTTCGGTCTGGTGCTTGGCGGCCTGATCGGTGGCCCCGTGGCCCGCAAGCTGATCAACAACATGGGCATGAAACCCATCACCGGGGGTTCGGGCAGCGCCGACACCGGCAATGAATATGCCGACGACGTGTTCGAGCACGCCGACCAGCGCCGGCTGATCACGGCCAATTCGGCCGTGGAAACGATGGCGCTGTTTGCCGCCTGTCTGGCCTTCTCGGCCTTCATGGTGCACCCGGACGTGAAGGCACTGTTCCCGCCGAAGTTCACGCTGCCGCAGTTCGTGTGGGCACTGCTGTTCGGGGTGCTGCTGCGCAACATCCTGACGGGCGCCTTCAAGGTCAACATGTTCGACCGGGCCATCGACGTGTTCGGCAATGCGTCGCTGAGCCTGTTCCTCGGCATTGCGCTGCTCAACCTCAAGCTCTGGCAGCTGCTGGATCTGGCGCTGCCGATGCTGATCATCCTGGCGGTGCAGACGGTGGTGATGGCGGTGTATGCCTACTATGCCACCTACCGCTTCATGGGCGGCGATTATGACGCGGCCGTACTGGCAGCCGGTCACTGCGGCTTCGGGCTGGGCGCCACGCCGACGGCGGTGGCCAACATGCAGTCGGTGACGGAGCGTTTCGGGCCGTCGCACAAGGCGTTCCTGATCGTGCCGATGGTGGGCGCCTTCTTCATCGACTTCGTGAATGCTTTCATCCTGACGGGGTTTGCGAACTTCCTGGGGCATCACTGATACCCGGTCGGGGATAGCTGCTGCAACGGCAGATCGGGCAAGGGCGCCTCTTCGGGGGCGCCGGCCGTTGCGGAGCCCGCATCTCCTGTGACGCGGCCTGTGGATGATTCTGCGGGCCGCGTTTTTCGTGTCTGACGGGTTTATGCCAGACGGCACAAAGCCGGTACACTTGCCGGACCTGTGATTTCCCATGTCCGTCAGGCCCTGTCTTCATGGAAGACGACTTCGATGCAATCGGGCCTCTCTCACCATGCCTTCCCCTGCCTCATCTTCCGCCGCATCTCCCCTGCAGCTCGACCTTCCGCCCCATGCGCGGGACATCTATGTGATCTCCCCATCCGGGTCGATTGCCGACCGCAGCCGGGTGCAGCGGGCGCGGAAGTTCCTGCAGCGGCACGGGTTCCGTCTGACGCTGGACCCGAAGGCACTGGCCACGTACCAGCAGCGGTTTGCCGGGGATGATGAAACCCGGCTGGAAGCGTTCAACCGGGCAGCGGCTTCGGCGGCGCCGGTGGTGATGGCCAGCCGCGGGGGCTATGGGCTGACGCGCTATCTGGAGCGGTTCGACTTCGAGGCGCTGGCGGCCAGTGGCAAGAAGTGGCTGGGGTTTTCGGATTTCACGGCCTTCCATCTGGCCATGCTGGCCAAAACCGGGGCAACGACCTGGGCCGGACCGGCACTGGTGTCACACTTCGACGCACAGAACCCGGCCGATGTGGATGCAACCACGCTGGAAACACTGGCCGATGCGCTGTCGGACCGGCTGGAACTGGTGGGCTTTCGCTGCGACGGCGCGCCCTCGGGTTTCGAGGCGGAGGGCGTGCTGTGGGGGGGCAACCTGAGCCTCGTGTGTTCGCTGCTGGGCAGTACGTATTTTCCGCGGGTGGATGGCGGCATCCTGTTCATCGAAGAGGTGAACGAACATCCCTACCGGGTGGAGCGGATGATGACGCAGCTGCTGCACACGGGCGTACTGGACCGGCAGCGTGCCATCGTGCTGGGACATTTCACCTGGAAGCAGGCCGAGGGCGACCGCTATACGATGAAGCGGGTCTGGCAGTGGTTGCGCACACAAACGTCTACCCCCATCATCACCGGCCTGCCCTTCGGGCATGAAGCCACCACGCTGACACTGCCCCACGGCGCCTTCGTCGGGCTGGCGGTAGACCGGCGGACCTGCTATCTGGTGCTGCCACATGGGCACGGGGCCGCGCCCGTGACCCCGGATGACGGAGCCGGCGCAGATGGGCCGCCTGCATCGGGCAACACTGGGGCTAAACTCCCTGAAGCAGACAACCCCAGATCAGGCAGCCCCGTGCCGGACCGTGTCGGGGCGAATGCTGCGGCGCAACGTGCTACCGAACCAGGCGAAAAGGATCCGGGCCATCAAAACACAGCTTCCACAGAAACGGCGCCCCGCACCCTGTTCGGCGCCTCGCTGGTTCCCGAAGCGAACAGCCCTTCGCACCAGAGCTGGCAGTGCTGGTGCGGACAGACGCACGACTGAGCACCCGCACGGAAAACCACGGTGGCCAGCTGCTGCAGGCCATGGTGCATGGTGCAGCAGCCAGGGCACTACTGCAGCCGGAACACCTCGTCCAGGGATCTGGCCGTCAGCAGCGCATCGGCCCAGTAGTCCAGTTCGTCCTTGGTAGCGGCGGACAGGCGAGCCTCCACTTCGGCATCCAGCGGGCCGAAACGACGGGCGAGCTGTCGGGTCACTGTCTGACGCTGGCCGGTCAGGAAACCACGCGCCTCGCCAATCTCGATACCGCGTTCCGTCCCCAGCAGAATCCCCTCCTGCCGCCCCTTCTCCAGCCAGCGTTGCGTGAATGCACCCATCTTCCTGTTCTCCGTTGGATAAAGCTGTTCGTACAGACGCCACTCGCTGGCTACCCGCAGCGGCGTGTCCATGATCAGCTATGGTGCCAGAAGCGCGGCTTCGACGCCCCCTGGCGGATGGGCCTCACCAAACCAGAGCGCCCCACCTGACGCTGGGCCAGAGATGGGGCGTTGCACCTGAAAGCCGAGTCCAGCGCGATCAGGGATGCATCCATACTGCGGACATTCATTCCCCTTCCGGGGCGTTCCCGAACGTCAGGCCGGCACGCGGCAGGTGCCTTCGTAGCGGGCCGTCGTATCGGTTTCAGCGGCCTCGACCGTCAGATCCACGTATTGCGCGGTGATGTTCGCCCCCCCATGATCGAAACCCGTTTTTATCTGGAAGGCGATTCCGTTGCTGGTACTCTTGAAACTCATCAGGAGAATGGGAATACCTACTCCGCCATCGACCTTGCTGTAGAAGAACGGCGTTTCCGGCTCCTGGAACTGATAGAGATGGTTCGGATTCCGGAACGTCACCCGATAATCGGACGCGATGTCCACCGTGCATTCCTGCTTCGTGACCGGATCGGTGCCCTTGTAGGCACCCACCACGCACGCGACCACACCCGTTCCGCCGCCACCATTCGAGCAGGCGTTGATCCGTGCCAGAACCGTACCGCCGCCGCCATTGCTGATGGCGCCCGTGTTGCCATTGCTGCTTTGCGGGGCAGGCGTACCACCGCCTCCACCCCCGCCGCCGCAGGCAGCCAGGGCAGCGGTCATGGCGGCCATCAGGGTCACCTTTCTCCAGCTGACGATTACCGGGAAGTCACGAGTCGGACACTGTCGTCCGTCGATGCAGCCCGGCGCTTCCCCTACTTCATCACGCCTGCCCTGCCCGGTCAGCGTCCCGCCGACCAGCCGGAACTGCGGCCTGACAGGAGGCACCTGTGCAGGACGCTGCATGGCCCCTGCCGTGACACAGGTCTCACTGCAGGCGAAACACCTCGTCCAGCGTCCGTGCAATCAGAATCTGGTCTGTCCAGCGGTTGATCTCATCCGTACTGGCATTGCGCAGACGGTTTTCGGTGGCATCATCCAGTGGGCCAAACTTGCGGGCCAGCAGTCTGGCCAGCAGCCGTTGTTCACCCTGGGCAAACCCTTGTGCCACCCCCTGCTCGATCCCTTGCGCGATCCCCTGCCGGCGTCCCTCCTCCAGCCAGCGTTCCCTGAATGCACCCATGTGTTTGCTCTCCATGTCGTAAAGCTGTTCGAACAGACGCCATTCATCGGCGTCGAGGCTGAGATAGTCTTCGAGAAAGTCCAGATGCTTGCGGTGCAGGCCCGGATCGAATGTCAGCGTCAGCAGGCCGCGCACCGCCCGGCCATACACATGCACCCGTGACAGCGCATCGGCAGGCCGCTTCATGCAGACCGAGGTCAGCCGCGCGATGATGTTGGGGCTGTCGGCCTGGTCCCTCGCGTCCATGGCGCCCAGCTGCCAGGTCACCCAGCTGAAGGTCAGGCCGGGCAGATGGTCGCCGGCGAGGGTCATGCTGCTGCTGATTTTGCCACGGTGCAGAAAGATCACAACCGCCAGTGCCCGCAAAGTCTTCTCCATGCGGGCTTCGCGGGCCACGTACTCGTGCAGCCGGTGCGGGTCGAAGCGCGATGTCCTGCTTTCGAACTCGAACAGCACCACCAGCGGCGGACGGCTGCCATCACGCCAGACGACCTTCAGCGGCACATCCAGCAGCAGCGTGCGATGCCGCAGGCGCCGTCGCGTGGTTTCCTGACGGATGGGGGTGATGATCAGGTCATCGTCCAGCGTGATCCTTTCCTGTGGCAGGAAGAACGCCAGGGCAGCCTGCGGAAAGTCGAGAACCAGATCCTTGAAGTTCTGGTCGTGGTTGATGCGCCGCCGGCGCGGGGGCGGCGCAGGGCTGTTGCTCATGATAAAGGCCCGGGTCCGGGCAGGTAGTTCCGACCCGGGCATTTCATCAGCGCAGGCAAGAGACGGGCAGGCAATCTGCCACGCCTGTCCATCCGGCCAGGCCATCTGGCTTAGGTCGTCTGGATTCCGGGCCAGGACGTATGGTCACTATCCCCCAAACACCCCGGTCGACAGATACCGGTCCCCCCGGTCGCAGACGATGAACACCACATTCACGGCACCCTCACGGACACTGCGGGCCGTCCCTCCCCACACGCCCGCTTCCCCGGCTGTCTGGTCCTGCAGCACATTCTCCACTGACACACGCGCCGCGGTACCAGCCTCCAGCCTGCGCTCCCGCACCGCCTCTGCCGCCACCCGCAGCGCAATCGCCGCCGCACCGCCCGACGATACGCCGCAGAAAATCCCCTCCTCCCGCGCCAGCCGGCGCATGGTGTCTTCGGCGGCCTGCTGGCTCACTTCGACCACACGGTCGATGCGCGCCTTCGCGCGGATGGCCGGTTCATAACCGGCCGGCCAGGCACGGATGCCGGCGATGGACGAGCCCTCCTCCGGCTGCGCACCGATGATCTGCACGCCCTCGTCCATCTCCTTCAGATGGCGCGACACGCCGGTGATGGTGCCGGTCGTACCCATGGCCGAGACGAAATGTGTCACCGCACCGCCCGTCTGCTGCCAGATTTCGGGGCCGGTGCCCCGGTAATGGGCCAGCCAGTTGTCGTCGTTGGCAAACTGGTCCAGCACCCGCCCCTTGCCATCGGCCTGCATGGCCAGCGCCAGATCGCGGGCGCCTTCCATGCCCTGCTCCCGGCTGACCAGCACCAGTTCGGCGCCATAGGCTGCCATGGCCTGACGGCGTTCCATGGTCTGGTTCTCGGGCATGATCAGCACCATGCGATAGCCCTTCACCGCCGCCACCATGGCCAGCGCGATGCCGGTATTGCCGGAGGTGGCCTCGATCAGCGTGTCACCGGGACGGATGTCGCCACGCGCCTCGGCTGCCTCGATCATGGCCAGCGCCGGACGATCCTTCACCGAACCGGCCGGATTGTTGCCTTCCAGCTTGGCAAACACGCGCACGCCCGCTGCCCGCAGGTCGGGGCCGGGCAGGTGCACCAGCTCCACCAGCGGGGTGTTGCCGATCTGGTTCAGGACCGAAGATGCGGAAAGGGTTTTGTCCTGTACGGATTTCAGATCTTTCAATGTGCATGCTTCCATGGAAAATCCGGCGCCAAATGCGCCGGGAATACCGAAACCGGATACTTCGTGTGCACAAATGCTCGTGCAAGCCCCAGGGAACGCTACATGCCGTGGCAAGGAACGACCCGGCCCGTGTGCTCCGGAACATCACAGAAATATGGTGGAGGTGCTCCAGCAGACATGATGGATATGGCCAGAAACATGAACGCAACGTTCACACCGGCACCGTCATCAGCGACAGCGGCTCCGGCACCTCCAGCGGCTTCACGCCCGGCTGCGGCAGCTTCGCCAGACAGTGGTACAGCTCTTCCACCGCTTCCACCCGGCCAAAGCTCTTGCGCCAGACCAGCATCACCTGCCGCACCGGTGGCTCGCCGGCAAACGGCACGTAGGTCAGCCAGCCATCACTGTTCCTGTCCTTGACGCCCGGCTCGATGCCAGCCGGTATGGCCGTCCACGGCACGACAGTGATGCCGATGCCCGAGGCCACCATGTGGCGAATGGTTTCCAGCGACGAACCCTCGAAGGTTTTCTGGATGCCGGCGCTGGTGGCGGCGTAGCGCGACAGTTCCGGGCAGACCTTCAGCACCTGGTCGCGGAAGCAGTGACCGGCACCCAGCAGCAGCATGGTCTGTTCCTGCAGTTCGGTGGAGGCCACCGCGTCGCGCTGCGCCCACGGGTGATGGTTGGGGACCACCACCGCGAAGGGTTCGTCGTACACGGGCCACGACATGATGCCCGGAATGGGCAGCGGCTCGGCCACCACGGCCACGTCGATCTCACCCAGCTTCAGGGCCTCGAGCAGCTTGGCGGTCAGCCCTTCCTGCAGCAGCAGCGGCATCTGCGGCACGGCCTTCAGCATGGCGGGCACCAGCCGGGGCAGCAGGTACGGACCGATGGTGTGGATGACCCCCAGCCGCAGCGGGCCGTTGCGCGGATCTTTGCCTTCCTTGGCGATCTCGCGGATGGTGGCGGATTCTTCCAGCACACGCTGGGCCTGTTCGACGATGCGCTCGCCCACCGGGGTGATGCTCACCTCCACGTTGCCCCGCTCGAAGAGCTGCACTTCCAGCTCGTCTTCCAGCTTCTTGATGGCCACGGACAGGGTCGGCTGGCTCACGAAACACGCTTCGGCGGCCCGGCCGAAGTGGCGCTCACGGGCCACCGCCACGATGTATTTCAGTTCGGTCAATGTCATAGAGGAATTCTATCCCATGCCACCATCGGAATAGTCACCAGCACTCAGGGAGCCTCTGCAAAAGTCTGCGCGCGCTTTGGGCCCAGGATCGGGATGAGCAAGAAGGCGCCATTTGGCGGCAATAGCAGGGCTATTGGCGGCAAATGGCAACGCACTGGATCGCCCGATCATGGGAGCCAAAGTGCCGCAGGACTTTTGCAGAGGCTCCCTCAAGCATCCAGATACCGCTCCCGTCGCCGCAGCCAGCGGTCCAGGTGGGCGTCCACCACCTCCGGTGCATCGGCCAGCAGCCGGTCGGCCAGGGCATGGGCCACGTCCACCAGCGGCGCATCGCGCCCCAGATCGGCAAAGCGCAGCAGCATGGCGCCGGACTGGCGTGCTCCCAGCAGCTCGCCCGGACCGCGCAGTTCCAGGTCGCGCCGGGCGATCTCGAAACCATCCTGGGTGGCGCGCATGGTGGCCAGCCGCTCGCGGGCGATCTGTCCGGGCGGATGGCGGTAGAGCAGCACACACAGGCTCTGGGCGGTACCCCGGCCTACCCGGCCGCGCAGCTGGTGCAGCTGCGACAGGCCAAAGCGTTCGGCGTGCTCGATCACCATCAGGCTGGCGTTGGGCACGTCCACCCCCACCTCGATCACTGTGGTGGCCACCAGCAGGTCGATGTCACCGGCCTTGAAGGCCGTCATCACGGCATCCTTGTCGGAGGCGGACATGCGGCCATGCACCAGCCCGGTACGCACCTGCGGCAGCGCTTCGGCCAGCTGGGCCTGGGTGTCGATGGCGTTCTGCAGGTCCAGCGCCTCCGATTCCTCCACCAGCGGGCACACCCAGTACGCCTGTTTGCCGTCGGCCACCCAGCGGCCGACGTTCTCGACCACCTGCTCGCGCCGGCCATCGGCAATCAGTTTGGTCGTCACGGGCTGGCGGCCCGGCGGCAGCTCGTCGATCACCGACACATCGAGATCGGCATAGAAGGTCATGGCCAGCGTGCGCGGAATGGGGGTGGCAGTCATCATCAGCTGATGGGGCAGGATGGTCTGCCCGGCACCCTGCGCACTTCCTGCGTCGGGGGTTCCGACCGTCGTACCTGCAGCGATTCCCTGGCCACCGGCAGCAATACGCTGATCACCGGCAGTAGTACCCTGGTTACGGGCATGAGTGCCCGGACCGCTGACAGCAATACCCTGGCCACCGGCATCACCGGTGACGGGTAACGCAGTTTCCGGACGCTCTCCCCGCAGCGCCAGCCGCTGGGCCACGCCGAAGCGATGCTGTTCGTCGACGATGGCCAGCGCCAGCCGCGGAAACACCACCGAATCCTCGATCAGCGCATGGGTGCCAATCAGCACATCCACCTCGCCGGCGGCCACGGCCTGCCTGATCTGCCGCTTGGCCCCGGCCGACAGCGAACCGGCCAGCCAGCCCACCCGCACGCCCAGCGGTTCCAGCCAGGGCTGCAGACGCTCGTAGTGCTGGCGCGCCAGAATCTCGGTGGGGGCCATCAGCGTGGCCTGCCGGCCCGAGCCCACGGCCACCATGGCCGCCAGCGCGGCGATCACCGTCTTGCCACTGCCCACATCGCCCTGAAGCAGCCGGTTCATCGGCTGGGGACGGGCCAGATCGGCGGCGATCTCGTTGCGCACCCGCTCCTGGGCACCAGTCAGCGCAAAGGGCAGCGTGGCCAGCAGCTTCTGCTCGCCGCCGCGATCGCGCAGGGGTTCGCCCCGCTGGCCGGCCCGCAGCGCCCGTGCCCGCTTCAGCGACAGCTGCTGCGCCACCAGCTCTTCCAGAATCACCCGCTGGCAGGCCGGCGTCTCACGCTCGAGCAGCGCCTGCAAATCGGTGCCCGGTGGGGGATGGTGAATCTCGCGCAGCGCATCCGGCAATGACGGCAGACTGGCCAGCAGTCTCCGCACCATGGGTGAGACACCGTACGGCCCCCCTTCCGATGCACCACGACCAGGCACGGCTGTGCCTGCATGGGCCGTAGCCGGCGCCCCGGACGCACCCCGCCTGGCAGACGCTCGCGACATGGCCAAAGGTGCTCCCGCTGGAGACGGTGCCGGCGGTGTTGCCGGCACGGCTGGCATGGCATGTACATCCTCCCCCAGCAACCGCAGCAGCAGTGTCGTGGGCAGCGTGTCCTGCCAGCGGCATTCGGCCAGCGCACGGTCGATCTCCCGGCGCAGCGTGCCCTGCCCCAGTCCGGCCACGGTCGGGTAGATGGGCGTCAGCCGGTCGGGCAGCGGCGTGTCCTCGCTCACCACCCGGTAGCGCGGATGCACCATCTCGCGCGCAAACAGGCTCACCCGCAGCTCGCCGAAGGCACGGATCAGCCGCCCGGGCTGCAGCTGGACCAGCTGCGAGGGGTAGAAGTGCAGAAAGCGCAGCTGCAGCTCGTCCGTGCCATCGCTGACCCAGACCTGCAGCATGCGCCGGCCCCGCGTCACCTCCGCACGGGTGACGGTTCCCTGGATCTGGGCCGAGGCACCATGCACCAGCGACGCCATCGGCACCAGCCGGGTCTCGTCCTCGTAGCGCAGCGGCAGGTGCAGGACCAGATCGTCCGGCCCGTGCAGCCCCAGTTTGGCCAGCAGACCAGCGGCCGAACGCCGCCCTCCCTGGACACGGCCCTTCTTCGGGGTGGATTCGGCAGGTTTCGGGGTTGGCCCGGCAGGTTCGCCCGCCCCGCCTCCCCGCGCGGTCTTCTTCGGCATGGACACGGCAGGCGCGGCATCACCGCCCGCAGGGTGCCGCTGATTCATGCCCTTGCGGGTTTCGTTCACCACGGCTGCGCAGCCCTTTCAGCCTGCTGGCATGCCCTGCCGTGGCCTCTGACGTGGCGTTGCCCCCCTCGCCATCCGTCAGCGCCACCGGCAACGGAAAGCGCATCACCTTCCGGCCACGGCAGGCCGCGGCACGCGAGGCTTCGGTGCACCAGCCTGCCTGGCAAATGCCTCATTCGAGTACCAGCGTTGCCTCGACTTCGAATGGCGCCCCCTTGGGCAGCGCCGCCACCTGAATGGTCGAGCGGGCCGGATACGGCGCCTGGAAGTATTCGGCCATGATGGTGTTGACCGTGGCAAACTGGGCCAGATCGGTGAGGAACAGCCCCAGACGCACCACCTGGCCCAGATGGCCGCCCGCGGCCTCGACCACGGCCTTCAAGTTGCGGAAGGACTGGTGCACCTGGGCTTCGAAGCCACCGCTGACCAGCTCGCCCGTGGCCGGGTCGAGCGGAATCTGGCCGGACAGATACACCGTGTTGCCAGCACGGACGGCCTGCGAGTACGGCCCCAGTGCGGCCGGTGCGTTCGGTGTGGAAACGGGAACAGCCATGGTCATCTCCTTTGTGAGCATGATGTTTGAAAGCAGCGTTCTGGCGCCGCATCGCCCCCTGGGCAGCCTGCGGGCGTGCTGGGCGCGGACTGGAAAAGCACCCGAAGGCACCGCCGGTGGCGATGCCCCGATTCTAGAGCGTGTCGTGGGTCTTCCCGTTGCCGACATGGACTTCTCCGTTACCCGCATGGGAAAACTGCCATTGCCGGAATGGACCCGTCCATTGCCGGAACGAACCTGCCCACTGCAAGACCGGCCCCCAGATGCATGACACGCGCCATCCACTACCATTGATCCTTCGCTGCCCGGCGCCATCTGGAAGAGGCCCATTCTGCCATTTTGCGGCTGGCCGGGCACCAGCGCCCGTCATGGACGCATTCGCCCCCGCGCTGGCCCCATCCGCCCTTCTGCCCATCCCTGCCGTGACCTCCGACGCCACTTCGCCCACCGCAACACACCAGCCTGCCGCCCCGCACGTGCCCATCCGCATCCGCGGTGCCCGGCAGAACAACCTGAAGAACCTGGACCTGGATATCCCCACCGGGCAGCTGGTGGTGGTCACCGGGGTGTCGGGCAGCGGCAAGTCATCGCTCGTGTTCGACACCCTCTATGCCGAGGGCCAGCGGCGCTATGTGGAAACCTTCTCCGCCTACGCCCGCCAGTTCCTCGACCGCATGGACCGGCCGCAGGTGGACAGCATCGACGGCGTCCCGCCGGCCATCGCCATCGACCAGACCAACCCGGTCCGCACCTCGCGCTCCACCGTGGGCACGATGACCGAGCTGAACGACCACCTGAAGCTGCTGATGGCCCACGCCGCCACGCTGTACTGCCGGCAGTGCGCCCAGCCGGTACGCAAGGATGACGTGGCCAGCATCACCGCCGCCCTGCACAACCGCACGGCCGGCCTGAACGATCCGCGCCTGCTCGTCACCTTCCCCGTGCACGTACCGGCCGGCTTCAGCGAACAGGAGGCGCTGGACCAGCTGCAGGCCCAGGGCTACACCCGCATCCACGCGCGGGAGGTGCTGCCGCCGGAGCCCGCCGCGGAGGGCAAAAGCCGGCGTGGCAAAAAACCGGCCGGCAGGAAGACCAGTACCACATCCGCCACCCAGACAGCGGCCGCTTCCCGGACAGCGGCAGCCGCCACGAAAACCATCCACGATACGCCGGCTGGCGCAGGCACGGACGCCGGTGCAGAAGCCTCCACCAGACCCGCCGCCCGGAAGAAATCCGCCAGGGCGCCTTCCTCGCCCGCCCTGCGGCTGACCGTCGTGGCCGACCGCTTCCGCCTCGGCAATGTCACCGAAGACCGGCTGGCCGGCAGCCTCGAAGCGGCGCTCGAACGCGGTCATGGCCGCCTGACCGTCATCGCGCTGGACGACGAAGGCAACGAACAGGCACGCTGGGCATTCAGCAACAGCTTTGCCTGCGCCACCTGCGACATCCGCTACCAGCCGCCCAGCCCCAGCCTCTTTTCCTTCAACTCGCCGCTGGGTGCCTGCGAGACCTGCAAGGGCTTCGGCCGCGTCATCGGGCTGGACCTGGGCCTGGTCATTCCCGACGGCAGCAGGTCGCTGGCCGAGGGGGCCGTCAAGCCCTGGCAGACCCCCAGCTTCAAGGAGGCCCAGGCCGAACTGATGAAATACGGCGATGCCGCCGGCATCGACCTCTACCGCCCCTGGGACGAGCTGCCGGAGGCCGACCGGCGCTGGGTCATCGACGGTGACCCGCACTGGACGGGCGACTGGAAGCGCCAGTGGTACGGCATCCGCAACTTCTTCACCTGGCTGGAAAGCAAGGCGTACAAGATGCACATCCGGGTGCTGCTCTCCAAGTACCGCTCCTACACGCCCTGCCCGGCCTGCGAGGGCGCCCGCCTCAAGCCCGAAGCGCTGCTGTGGCGGGTGGGCAATGAAGAGGACGCCGCGCTGGCCTTTGCACCCGCAGACGCAGGCCCGGCACACGGGCAGGCCGATACCGAAGCGGAAGCAGCCCCGGACGCCGGTAAACACGCCGGCCAGAACGGCAAGTCCGTGACCCGTTCGGCCACCTCCGGCCGGAACACCACCACCGGCCCCTACCGGCGCTTCCGCCCGATGGGCACCCAGTGGACCGATGCCCAGCTCGAGGCCCTGCCCGGCCTGACCGTGCACGACATCATGCTGCTGCCCATCGACCGGCTCCACCGGCTGATGGCCGGCCTGCACCTGCCCGCGCCGCTGGACGAGGCCACCGACCTGCTGATGACCGAAATCCGCACCCGCCTGCGCTTCCTGCACGACGTGGGGCTGGATTACCTCACGCTGGACCGCCAGTCCCGCACGCTCTCGGGCGGCGAGGTGCAGCGCATCAACCTCACCACCGCCCTGGGCACCTCGCTGGTCAACACGCTGTTCATTCTCGACGAACCGTCCATCGGCCTGCACCCGCGCGACATGGACCGCATCATCGCCATCATGCAGCGGCTGCGGGATGCCGGCAATTCGCTGGTGGTGGTCGAACACGACCCGCAGGTGATGTTCGCCGCCGAGCGCATCATCGACATCGGCCCCGGTCCGGGCGAACGCGGCGGCCACATCGTGTTCGACGGGCCGGCCAGCGCCCTGCCCGCCGCAGAAACGCTCACCGCCGACTACCTGGCCGGCCGCCGGCAGGTCTCGTCCGGCCAGCACGAATCCGTGGACGCCGCCACCCCGCGCCTGCGCCTCGAAGGCGTGCGTGCCCACAATCTCAAGGACATCGATGTCGACATCCCGCTCGGTCGCCTGGTGGCGTTGACCGGTGTGTCCGGCAGCGGCAAGTCCACGCTGATGCAGGACGTGCTGCTGCCGGCGCTGCTCAAGGCCCAGGGCCTGCCCACCGAGGCCCCGGGCGAATACCGGCGGCTGACCGGCGAGAAGCAGATCGACAGCGTCGTTTTCGTCGACCAGTCGCCCATCGGCAAGACCACCCGCAGCAACCCGGTCAGCTATGTAGGCGCCTTCGACCTGATCCGCAAGCAGTTCGCCGCCACCGACCTGGCCCATGAACGCGGCTACACCGCCGGCGTCTTCAGCTTCAACAGCGGCGACGGCCGCTGCCCCACCTGCGGAGGCAACGGCTTCGAACACGTCGAGATGCAGTTCCTCTCCGACGTCTACCTGCGCTGCCCCGACTGCGACGGCAGGCGTTTCCGCCCCGAAATCCAAGACGTGCGCATCCGCGGCCGCAGCGACGGCACCGCCATGGCCCGCCCGGTCGAGGCGAACATCGTCGATGTGCTCGACATGACCGTGCGCCAGGCCGTCGACTTCTTCAGTGCCCATCCCGACATCCAGCGCCGCCTGCAGCCGCTGGCCGACGTGGGCCTCGACTATCTCAAACTGGGCCAGCCCGTCCCCACCCTGTCCGGTGGCGAGGCCCAGCGCCTGAAGCTGGCCGGCTTTCTGGCCGAAGCCGCCGAACAGGCCCGCAAGCGTGGTGCCCGCAGCGGCCGGCGCCCCCATGCCGGCGGCACCCTCTACCTTTTCGACGAACCCACCACCGGTCTGCACTTCGACGACATCGCCCGCCTGCTGCGCGCCCTGCGCTCGCTGCAGCACGCCGGCAACTCGGTGCTGGTCATCGAGCACAACC
Source organism: Lautropia dentalis (assembly GCF_003892345.1). Taxonomy (GTDB): domain Bacteria; phylum Pseudomonadota; class Gammaproteobacteria; order Burkholderiales; family Burkholderiaceae_E; genus Lautropia; species Lautropia dentalis. The sequence goes on along the minus strand of NZ_RRUE01000001.1, from coordinate 555,918 downwards.
TCGACCTCATCGAGGCCGCCGACTGGCTGATCGACCTCGGCCCGGGCGGGGGCGACCACGGCGGCACCGTCGTGGCCACCGGCACGCCCGAACAGGTGGCGGCCACCCCCGATTCCTTCACCGGCCGGGCGCTGCGCACACACCGGGACGAGCTGCAGAAGCTGGCCGCGCAGGCACCACGGCAGAGGGACACGGACGCGACGCCAGCAGCTCGAGGCGCCCCGGACAGGGCTACCGTTCCCGCGAACGAGGCGTCGACCAGTGCAGTGACGGGCGCAGCAACCGGGGACGGCACCAGCCAGCCTGACGACGCCCCGTCCGGCCGTGGCAATCCATACGCCGTCCCGGCATCCACGGGGGAAAACCTGCTCATGGCCGCCGAACACGACGCCAGTGCCTGGCAGCCCGGCGCGCTGCGCGAACGCGCCCACCACGCCATCCTCGTGCACGGCGCCCGCGAGCACAACCTGAAGAACATCGACGTCGACATCCCGCGTGACCGGCTCACCGTCATCACCGGCGTCTCGGGCAGTGGCAAATCCACGCTGGCCTTCGATGTCGTCTTCGGCGAGGGTCAGCGCCGCTATCTGGAATCGCTCAACGCCTACGCCCGCCAGTTCGTCCAGCCCGCCTCCCGGCCCGATGTCGATGGCGTCTACGGCATTCCGCCCACCGTGGCCATCGAGCAGCGCACCAGCCGTGGCGGCCGCAAGAGCACCGTGGCCACCCTCACCGAAATCCATCACTTCCTGCGCCTGCTCTACCAGAAGCTCGGCACCCAGTACTGCCCCAACGACGAAACCCCCATCGAGGCCCAGTCCTTCGACAGCATCGCCGCCCGCATCCAGCGTGACTACCGTAACCGCCGCATCGGCCTGCTGGCCCCGCTGGTGGTCGGCCGCAAGGGCGTCTACACCGATCTGGCCAAATGGGCCCGCGGCAAGGGCTACCCCATGCTGCGCGTCGATGGCAGATTCCTGCCCACCCAGGGTTTCCCGCGCATCGACCGCTACATCGAGCACAACATCGAACTGCCGGTGGCCGACCTCACCATCACCCCCGAGGCGGAAACCGAACTGCGTACCCACCTGCTCACCACCCTGCAGCACGGCAAGGGCGTGGTCATGCTGCTCGAAGACGTGGACCGGCTGCAGCAGGACATCGACACCCCCCTGAAAACCGTCCTGTTCAGCACCAAACGGGCCTGCAGCCACTGCGGCACCAGCTACCCGGAACTGGACCCGCGCACCTTCTCCTTCAACGCCAAACAGGGCTGGTGCCCCGGCTGCCTGGGCACCGGGCTGCGCATCATCGGCCGCATCAGGGCCGACGAGCTCACCCCCGGTCTGGAAGGCGAAACCGATGCCGGCGTCACCTACAGCGACGAACCCTGTCCCGTCTGCCATGGCCAGCGCCTGAACCCGATGGCCCTGCACGTGCGCATCGGCGACCAGTCCATTGCCGACGTCACCGCCCAGTCGGTCCTGGAGGCCCGCCAGTGGGTCGAGACCGCCGGCAAGCGCTTCGACCGCCGCCAGCAGGAAATCGCCAGCGGCATCCTCGACGAGATCCGCAACCGCCTCAGCTTCCTCATCGACGTGGGCCTGGGCTACCTAACGCTGGACCGCGCCGCCCCCACGCTCTCCGGCGGCGAGGCCCAGCGCATCCGCCTGGCCGGACAGCTGGGCTCCAACCTGCAGGGCGTCTGCTACGTGCTGGACGAACCCACCATCGGCCTGCATCCGCGCGACAACCGCCTGCTGCTGGAGACGCTGGACCGGCTGCGCCACAAGGGCAACACCCTGCTGGTCGTCGAGCATGACGAGGAGACCATCGCCCGCGCCGATCACGTCATCGACATCGGCCCCGGCGCAGGACGGCTGGGGGGCCGGATCATCGCCAGCGGTACCCTGCCGCAGATCGAGGCCAACCCCGACAGCCTCACCGGCCGCTATCTGGCCCATCCCCCGGCCCTGCCCGACCACGCCCGCCGCCCCGTCGACAGCCACACCCCATCCCTCGCACTGCATGGCGCCCACCTGCACAACCTGCAGGATGCCAGCGCCCGGGTACCACTCAAGCGCCTCACCGTCGTCACCGGCGTCTCCGGCTCCGGCAAATCCACCTTCGCCCGCGACGTCCTGCTCGACGCCCTGCAGCGCCGTCTGGGCGGAGACAGGGGCAGACTGCCCCACTGCGCCTCGCTCGACGGCTGGCAGGGCATCCAGCGCGTGCTGGAAGTGGACCAGACCCCCATCGGCAAGACGCCGCGCTCCACCCCGGCCACCTACATCGGCTTCTGGGACGCCATCCGCCGCCTGTTCGCCGACACCAGCGAAGCCCGCCTGCGCGGCTACACCGCCTCGCGCTTCTCCTTCAACACCGCCGGCGGCCGCTGCCCCGCCTGCGAAGGCCAGGGCGTGCGCACCATCGAGATGAACTTCCTGCCGGATGTCCGCATCCTCTGCGATGTCTGCCATGGCGGCCGCTTCGACCCCGAAACGAACCAGGTCAGACTCAACGGCAGATCCATCGCCGACGTCCTGCAGATGACCGTCGACGAAGCCCTCGAATTCTTCGCTCCGTGGCGCAGCATCGCCCACCCCCTGCAGCTGCTGCAGGATGTCGGCCTCGGCTACCTCACCCTCGGCCAGCAGAGCCCCACCCTGTCCGGCGGCGAGGCCCAGCGCATCAAGCTCGTCACCGAGCTGGCCAAGGTCCGCGCCCTGACCGAACACGCCGACCCGCTGCGCGAGGCCAAGGCCCAGGCCACCGCCCGGGCCCGCGCCCGCAGGGCCGGCCACACCGGGGATGTCGAGGACGGCGGCACCTTCTACGTGCTGGACGAACCCACCGTCGGCCTGCACATGGCCGACGTGGAAAAACTGCTGCACGTCATGCACCGCCTCGTCGATGCCGGCAACACCCTGCTGGTCATCGAGCACAACCAGAACATCTGGGCCGAAGCCGACTGGATCATCGACATCGGCCCCGAAGGCGGCACCGCCGGCGGCCAGGTCGTTGCCGAAGGCCCCCCCGCCCAGCTCGCCCGCAGCCGCAAGACCCATACCGGCCGCCTGCTGGCCGAATTCCTGGCCGCCCACCGCAGCAGTCAGTCCAGCCGCCCCAGCCAGCTCGACCAGGTCAGCCAGTCCAGGCAGACCGGTCAGCCGGCCGGAGAAGCCTCTCCGTCCCGCAGGACGGCAGGCTCCCGAAAAACGGCCAAATCCCGCAAAACGGCCACCGCCCACGAAACGTCAGCCCCGGACACGGACAGGACAGCTGCCCCCCGAAAACCGGCCCGCCGCCCGGCCCCGGCCACCTCACAGGAATGACCCCCATGGAAAGCATTGCCGCCACCCGTCCCAAACCGCCCCGCCAGACCCACGGTCTGCCCTGGCTGGGCGCCGGCGCCCTGTTCGGTGCCATCGCCGTCGGCGCAGGCGCCTATGGCTCCCACGCCCTGCGGGCCGAACTGGCCGAACCCCTGCTCGTCATGTACGAGACCGCCGTCCGCTACCAGATGTACCACGCCCTCGCCCTGCTGGCCGTCGGCGCCCTCGGCCATGTCCTGTCACGCCGCGCCCTCACGCTGGCAGGCAGCTTCTTCATCGCCGGCATCCTGCTCTTCAGCGGCAGCCTCTACGCCCTCTCCCTCACCGGCGAGCGCCCGTTTCCCTTCATGACCCCCGCGGGTGGCATCTGCTTCATCCTCGGCTGGCTCACCCTGGCCGTCGCCGCCATGGCCACCGCCAGACGGCACTGACGGAAAGCGCCAGCCCCCTGTTCGTGCCGCCCCCTACAAAAAGCAACAGGCCGACATTAACAGCCCGAACGCCGCGGGTTTATTTGACGAAATTTTGAACAATTGTGGCACTATCCCTGCGATAAGCAGCCCGCTGGAGGTTTTTCGACATGGACAACACGCAAAAGACGCCCGCCAACCCCTCACACCACGCCCCCACCACCGGCGCACGGCGGGCGGCCTGGCGCATCCTGCAGCGCGAGGGACGCCGGATCGAAGGCACCTCGCTGCGCAGCCTGCTCGACAACCCCGACCGGCCTGCCCAGCTGCGCCTCGAGGCCGCCGGCCTGGTCGCCGACTTCAGCAAACAGCGCATCGACGGCGCCGTCATCGACGCCCTGATCGGCGTGGCCAACAGTGCCCGCCTGCCCGAGGCGCGACAGTTCATGCTGGGCGGCGGCATCGCCAACCCCACCGAAGGCCGCCAGGTGCTGCACACCGCCCTGCGTGGCAACGATGCCGACGCCACCGCCGGCCAGCTGGCCCGGGCCGAGCGCGAACGCATCCGTGCCCTGGCCACCCGCTTCCGCAATGACGAGCTGCGAGGCCACACCGGCCAGCCGCTGGAAACGCTGGTCTGCATCGGCATCGGCGGTTCCGACCTCGGCCCGCGCCTGGTCTGCGACGCCCTGGCCACCCCCGACGCCCCCGATGTCCGCTTCGTGGCCAACGTGGACCCGGCCGACCTGGCCCGCAACGTGGCCGGTCTCGACCCCGCCACCACTGCCTTCCTGGTCGTCTCCAAGACCTTCACCACCCGCGAGACCCTGGCCAACGCCGAGGCGGCGCTCAACTGGCTGACCCAGGGCGGTGTCCCGCGTGAGGCCGCGCTGAAACAGTTCATCGGCGTCACCGCCAACCCCGAGGCCGCCGAACAGTACGGCGTGCCCTCCTCCCAGATCCTGCGTTTCTGGGACTGGGTCGGTGGCCGCTATTCGCTGTGGTCGGCCGCCGGTGTATCCATTGCCATCGCCTGTGGCCCCGACGCGTTCGAACAGCTGCTCGACGGTGCCCATGCCATGGACGAGCACTTCCAGAGCGCCCCCTTCAAGAGCAACCTACCTGCCTGGCTGGGCATGATCAGCATCTGGAACCGCGACATCCTGGACTGCGCCACCCAGGCCATCATTCCCTACAGCGAACGGCTGCGCCTGCTGCCCAACTACCTGCAGCAGCTGATCATGGAAAGCAACGGCAAGTCGGCCCGCGTCAACGGCAGCCATCTGAGCCTGCCCAGCGCGCCGGTGATCTGGGGCGTGTCGGGCACCAATGCCCAGCACTCGTTCTTCCAGCAGCTGCACCAGGGGCCGGATACGGTACCGGTCGATTTCATTCTCGCCCGCAAGCCCGATCCCGCCACCCTCAGCGGTGCCGACGATCCACGTCACCAGATTCTGGTGGCCAACTGCCTGGCGCAGAGTGCCGCACTGGCGCTGGGCAAGCCGCTGCCGAATGAAGCGCAGGGCGAGGACTGGCACAAGGCTTTCCCGGGCAACCGCCCCAGCACACTGATCCTGCTGCCGTCCATCGATGCCCGCAGTCTGGGCGCCCTGCTGGCCGCCTACGAGCATGCCACTTTCGTGGCCAGCGTGATTCTGGGCATCAACGCTTTCGACCAGTTCGGTGTCGAATATGGGAAGGTGATGGCCAAGTCGGTGGAAACGGCACTGGCCGGTGGTGACGCCAGTGCGCTGGATCCTGCCACCCGGGCACTGCTGGGGTATTTCCGGGGGTGATCCAGCCCCGGTGATGTACGGCGCGTGAGGCACGTCTCCGCTGTAGCATGTTCTCTGCGCATGAAGCACGACTTCGTTGCGGCATGTTCTGTCTGTGCATGAGGCACGGCTTCGTTGCAGCGCGCGCCGCGGACCGGTACGCCCCTGCGGCTCATACGCTCACTGAAGCTTTGTTGCCCACGACCTGCGTCGTGGTCAACAAAGCTTCAGCGCTAAAACACTTTCCGACAATCGGGCTTCGCCCGACCGTCAGAAAGTCGTTCACGCGTACCGCGAAATCGCCGCAGCGCCGTCCCGCTCCACGTCGCTTTTCCCTGAATAGCAGCATCCGGCAGTCACACGAAATCAGGCCCTGCTCTCTCGCGTCGAAGCCGCAACGCCGCGAACCTGTGAAGCGGCGTGGGGAGGGGGAGCCTCCTGCGGCGATTTCACGGTAGGCGGCAAACACTTTCTGACGGGCGGGGCGCAGCCCCGGTTGTCGGAAAGTGTCAGCCCGACAAGTTTGTTGACCACGACGCAGGTCGTGGGCAACAAAGTTGGCGTGAGTGTATGAGCCGCAGGAGGCTCCCCCTCCCCACGCCGCCCCCCTCGAAGCCGTCTTCCATGTATTCATGGCTGCTCCGCCCAAAGTCGTCCTCCATGTATCCATGGCCGCCCCACCCGAAGCCGTCTTCCGTACAGGGAACTTCGCTCAAAGCAGCGTCATCTGGGTATCAAGGCTTCACCCAGCGGCCGTTTTCCATACATCGAGCCCCTAGGCAAAGCCGCCCTCCGTATATCCGACGAAACAGAAAACCCCGGCAGGAAGCAGCACACTTCCCCCAGGGTTTTTCCTTTTCGGCCCTGCAGCAGGGCCATACACATCAGAACCGGATACCGGCCTTCACACTGTAGCTCGTGGTATTACCCGTGCGATCGACCTCGGCCGCCAGATTCAGGCCCAGATTGATGTTGATACCCACAAAGCGGCGATTGAGCGAGAAGGACTCCTTCGTCAGCCCCGGAATACCCTGCGGCGTACTGTCCACCCACACCTTGCCCACCCCAGCATACGGCGTGAACATCAGGATACCCTTCGAAACGGACAGATCCAGCCCCTTCGTGGTCATCTTCACCTGATCCACGCCAGAGAGCTTCGAGAACGAGCCCCGCACCGCCACCGCCGGCAACAGCGTGCTGCCCTCGATGAACGCCCAGCGCACACCACCGCCCCAGTTGGCAATATCGTGCGACGCCTTGTTGTAGAACGCATCCACATCCACGTTGTACGGCAGGCCCTTGTGCACACGTACACCGCCCATCGCCACGTAATTGTCGATCTTGGCGCCATTGGAGGCACGGCTCCACAGACCGCGGTTCGACAGCTTGAAGCCCGTGGCCGACGCGCTGATGTCGAAGCCCATCAGCCCCAGCCCCTCGGCCGGCACCACACCCTTGAAGGCCACACCGCCCCCCAGTTCCTTCGACAGCTCGCGGAACTCCGACTGGCCCAGCGCCTGCACCGTGTTGGCGTACCTGTCTGCCGCCATGGCCGATGAAGCGGCCAGACCACAGCCACCGGCCACGGCCAGCAGCACCGCCGCACGGGTGGTTTTCATGCGACCTGCAAAATCAGCAAACATTCTGTTAACTCCTGACAAAAACCATCAACATGGAAAAGGGGGCACCAACACATGATCGGCCCCTGTCACGCCGCACATGGTAGCCGATCCCCGTAACCCGGATGTTTCATCCCTGTACCACCCGGCTGCCGCCCCCGGCCACCGGTACCCCACGACATCACCACGGCCACACACCACCACAACCGGCACACCCCAGCCAGGCGCACCGCAGCCATGCACACTGCCGACAGCGCCCTCGCCCGGGCAGACGTTCCCATGCCCCTGCTGCACTCCGACCGGCTCAGGCACACCCAAAAAAGTGGGGGGAGCATCGCGAAGACGCATGCGTAAAAGGCACGCGCCCCCGCACACACCCACCGGGAACCGGGGTGCTAAGATGAACCGGCATATTGCCTCCGCAGAAAGAATCCCTTGCCTTTGGCAGACTTCCCTGCCCTCGGCAGAATCCCATGCCACAGGCTGTCCCTGTTCTCTCCCCGGACACCCGCTGTCCCGCTCCACCCATGAATGCCCTGTCTTCCCATCCCACCCCCGAGTACATCCTCACCCTTTCCTGCCCCGACCGTCCGGGCATCGTCCACGCCATCACCGGCCTGCTGCTGCAGCACCAGGGCAACATCACCGAGGCGGCCCAGTACAACGCCACCGACACCGGCCACTTCTTCATGCGCGTGCGCTTCGCCAGCCCCGCCCCGCACCAGACACTCTGTACTGCCGTCCGCGAACTGGCCCCCACCTTCGGCCTGAACTGGCGTCTTGCCGAAAGCCATCGCCGCATGCCCACCGTCATACTGGTGTCGAAACTGGGCCACTGTCTCAACGACCTGCTGTTCCGCACCCGCACCGGCACCCTGCCCATCGACATCCGCGCCGTCATCTCCAACCACGAGGACTTCCGCGCCCAGGTCGAGAACGAAGGCATTCCCTTCCATCACGTCCCCGTCAGCGCCGCCACCCGCGACACCGCCGAAAAACGCCAGCTCGACATCATCGAACAGTCCGGCGCCGAACTCATCGTTCTTGCCCGCTACATGCAGATCCTGTCCGACAGCCTCTGCCGCCAGCTCGAAGGCCGTGCCATCAACATCCACCATTCCTTCCTGCCCAGCTTCAAGGGCGCCCGCCCCTACTACCAGGCCCATGACCGTGGCGTGAAGATCATCGGCGCCACCGCCCACTACGTCACCGCCGAACTGGACGAAGGCCCCATCATCGAACAGGACATCGAACGCGTCGATCACGCCATGAACGTCGAAACCCTCACCGCCCTCGGCGGCGACGTGGAAAACGTCGTCCTGGCCCGCGCCGTCAAATGGCACGCCGAACACCGCATCATGCTGGACGGCCACCGCACCGTGGTATTCCGGTAAAAAGTGGGGCTTGCCTTATTCCAGTCGAAGCAGCAACGCACGCATTCATGAAGCGGTGTGGGGAGCGGGAGGCTCCTGCGGCGATTTCGCGGTAGCCGTAGAACCTTTTTTGCCCACAGGGCAAAAAAGTTCACAGGCGCCTGTTTTTGCCGGCCACGACGCAGGTCGTGGGCGTCAAAAACGGGCTGAGCGCATGAGCCGCAGGAGCCTCCCGCTCCCCGCGCCGCCCCACCCGGATTCGTCTTCCGCAAAACGCAATCAATCCCTCCTGAAGCCAGCTTCCACAAAACGCCCCCCCTTGAGGCCGTCCTCCGCAAGACGCAATCCCCCCACGCAAGACGCCCCCAGCCCCCAGGAAACCGCCAGAAAACCCCCAACGGCACCGGGACAAACCCTCTCCGTACAACCCCCATCAGGACTTCCCCCCTTCGTAATTCCCCGCCTTGCGCCACCCCACGCCCTCCTCCAGAGTTGACCTCTGCGCCATCACGTTCTGCATCGTGCAAACGCTGGCGCACAACCATCACCTGGAGGAGTCCCCCATGACCGACCCCGTCGTCGAAAGAATCCGGAACCATCCGGACTACCAGCGCCTCAAGGCGCAGCGCAGCCGCCTCGGATGGACTCTCACCATCCTGATGCTGATCGTCTTCTACGGCTACATCGGCCTCATCGCCTTCGACCGTCCATTCCTCGGACGCCCCCTGCACGAAGGGGCCGTCACCAGCATCGGCATGCCGGTCGCGCTCTTCGTCATCCTCTTCACCATCGCCGTCACCGGCCTCTACATCTGGCGCGCCAACAGCCGGTACGACGCCCTCACCCGCAGGATTCTCCAGGAGGCCGGCCAATGAGCACCCCTCTCATCCATCACGTCCACCCGCAGGAAGCTGCTTCCCTGCCTGCCGCGCTCTCCCATATCTCCCACCGCAAAGCCGCCTGCCCTGCCCGCCAGCACCCGGCACGGCACTGTCACGGCGCGCACAGCGGCGCACCACCCGGCAGGTCCACCATACGGACAGGCAGCCCCGGTACGCCACCAGACGGTTCCGGTACATGGGCGGGCCTATCCGGTACACCACCCGGCGGATCCAGTACATGGGCGGGCATTTCCGGTACGCTACCCGGCGGATCCGGTATATGGCCACGCAAATCCGGTACACCATCGGGCAGGTCGGGCGCATGGGCAAGCCTGCTGCCGGGCGCGTTCCTCATGCTGTCTGCGGGTAACGTGCTGGCGGCCGGCCCCGACATGGGCGATGCGGCTAGGCAGCCCACCAACATCACGGCCATCGCCCTGTTCATCACCTTCGTAGCCGCCACGCTGTGGATCACGAAATGGGCGGCCGGCCGCACCCGTTCCGCGGCCGATTTCTACACGGCCGGCGGCGGCATCACCGGGTTCCAGAACGGGCTGGCCATTGCCGGCGACTTCATGTCGGCAGCCTCCTTTCTCGGCATTTCCGCCGCCGTCATGACGGGCGGTTACGATGGCCTCATCTACGCCCTGGGTTTCATGGTCGGCTGGCCCATTCTCACCTTCCTGCTGGCCGAGCGCCTGCGCAACCTCGGCAAGTTCACCTTTGCCGACGTGGCCGGCTACCGCTTCCAGCAAAAGCCCATCCGGCTGTTTGCTGCCTCCGGCACGCTGGTCACCATTGCCTTTTACCTGATCGCGCAGATGGTCGGGGCCGGCCAGCTCATCAAGCTGCTGTTCGGGCTGGATTACTGGATGGCCGTGGTCATCGTCGGTGTGCTGATGATGGTCTACGTGCTTTTCGGCGGCATGACGGCCACCACCTGGGTGCAGATCATCAAGGCCGTGCTGCTGCTGTGCGGCGTGAGCTTCATGGGCTTCATGGTGATGAAACACTACGGTTTCAGCTTCGAGGCGCTGTTTGCCGACGCCGTGCGCGTCAAGGCGCACGTGGCCGAACAGGGGGGCGCCAGCCCCGAAGAGGCCGAGGAGGCCGGACGGGCACTGATGGGCCCCGGGGGCTTCATCAAGGATCCCATTTCCGCCATCGGCTTCGGCATGGCACTGATGTTCGGTACCGCTGGCCTGCCGCACATCCTGATGCGCTTCTTCACCGTGCCGGACGCGAAGGAGGCCCGTAAATCGGTGTTCTGGGCCACCACCTGGATCGGCTATTTCTACCTGCTGATCTTCGTCATCGGCTTTGGCGCCATCACACTGGTGCTCACCAATCCGGAATTCGCCAACACCACCACCGGCACCATCCACGGCGGGGCCGGCACCACCAACATGGCGGCGGTGCTGGTGGCGAAATCGGTGGGTGGCAACCTGTTCTACGGGTTCATCTCGGCCGTGGCCTTTGCCACCATCCTGGCCGTGGTGGCCGGCCTGACGCTCTCGGGCGCCTCGGCCGTCTCGCATGACCTGTATGCCACCGTCATCAAGCAGGGGCGCGCCGACAGCGCCACCGAACTGCGCGTCTCGCGCATCACCACGCTGGTGCTGGGCGTCATTGCCGTGCTGCTGGGCATCCTGTTCGAAAAGCAGAACGTGGCCTTCATGGTGTCACTGGCCTTTGCGGTGGCGGCCTCGGCCAATTTCCCGGTGCTGCTGCTGTCCATCCTCTGGCGGGGCACCACCACGCGCGGTGCCGTCATCGGCGGTTTTCTGGGGCTGGTGTCGTCGGTGGTGCTCACGCTGCTGTCGCCGTCGGTGTGGGAGGCCACCTTCGGCAACCCGGTGGGCAGCGCGCCATTCCCCTATGCGTCACCGGCACCCTTTTCGGTGATCATCGGCTTTGCGGGCGTCTGGCTGTTCTCGCTGTTCGACCGCAGCGCCGCGGCGCAGCAGGAGCGTGACGCCTTCGAGGCCCAGCAGGTCCGCTCCGAAACCGGCTACGGCGCCGCACGGGCCTCGGCACACTGAGCCCGGGGCACGCAGCGGTGCAGTGAACCAGCGGAGCAATCCCCGGAAAAGACCCGCCGCGCCCCCGGGCCGGCGGGTCTTTCCGGGTGTAAACGCGTTCCCTGTCAAGGCTGAGGGCAGTTGCAGACGGAACGCGGCTTCCATATCCAGGCAAAAACAGCGTCATGCCACCGGCATCACGGCATGGCCTCGCCCCGCAGTTCACGCAGGCGGATGAAGGCCAGTGCCGCCATCACGGCATCGTTGAGGGCGTCGTGTGCATCCCGCACCGGCAGGTCCAGGGCCTGCAGGATGGTGGCAAAGCGCAGGTCGATGTCGGCATTTTCATGCTGCTGGTACGGTGGCAGCTGCTGGAATTTCCAGTCGTAATACAGCGATGACACCTCGATGGCGGGCTGCGGCAGCGTCAGGCCATGGCAGCGGCGCAGGGCGCGGTTGATCATCGCCACATCGAAAGCCAGAAAATAGCCCACCAGCGGCCGGCTGCCGATGAACGCCAGCAGCCGTTCCATGGCTTCACGCAGGGGCAGTCCATCGGCCACGTCACTGTTGCGCAGCCGGTGCACCGCCACACTGGCCGCCGGCACCTCCCCTTCCGGGCGCACCAGCAGTTCCAGCCGCTGGCTCGTCACGATGCGCCGGCCTACGATGCGCGTCGCACCGATGGCGATGATTTCATCGCGACGCACATTCAGCCCCGTCGTTTCGCAATCCAGCGCCACCCATTCATCGTGCGGCGGCGGTTCGAACAGAAATCCCCAGCGGGGATCCCGCAGACGCCTTTTCTGCCATGTCCGTTTCCAGCGCCACCAGCGCTGCAGCATCCATCGGGGCAAAGGCGGTGTGATCATGTTCATTGCGCAGTCCCCATCATGCTCATTGCACGGCACCCATCATGCCCATTGCGCGGCCCCATCATATTCATTGCGCGGTCCTCATCGTGCCCATTGCGCGGCCCCATCATGCTTATTACACGGTCCCATCATGCTCATTGCACGGCCCCCAGACGGAAGCGCAGCCGCAGCTGCGTCCGGAAGCGCCGCACCTCGGCCAGGGCATCCTTGAGCAGATCGCGCTGCAGCGGTGTCAGCCGGGCCAGATCGGCCTTGCCACTGACCGGCAGCCCCCGCGCCTGCTCATCCATGCCGGCCTGCAGCCGCAGGGCCATGAAGAAATGCAGGGCCTCGACCAGCTCCTGCGCCGTCTCCACACTGAGCACGCCCTGTTCCTGCAGCGCCTGGATGCGGGCCTCGGTGCCGGTCGCCTCGATGCGCGACGCCAGGGCCAGACTCCGGACCCCATGCACCAGCGGAAAGAGCCCCGCCTTCTTCACGTTCAGATGCGCCTCACCGCCGCCCAGCATGCGCTGCCACCACCGGGTGGTGTCGCCGAACGCGTCCACGGCCGCCGCAAAGCGCGACATCATGGCGTCGTCATCGGCCAGCCAGCGCCAGATCTGCATGCGCAGCGCCTCCAGCAGGGACGCATCTCCGGCCACGGCATGCGCATCCATGAAGATCGCCAGGTCCATCAGCTGTTCTGCCCCCGGCTGCACCAGCCAGTGGCGGATCCGCTGCTGCCAGGCCGTCTCCGTTCCCCGCCACGAGGGCTGGTTCAGCATCACCCCGCCCGAGCAGGGCGGATAGCCAAAGCGCGCCAGTGCTGCCGAAAACCGTTCGCAGATATCGGCCAGATCCTGCGGGGGTTCATAACCGTCCCGCAGCAGTAGCGCATTGTCCTGGTCGGTGCGCAGCAGCTGCTCTCCCCGCCCTTCGCTGCCCATCACCAGCAGGCAGCTGTTCCGTACCAGCGCCTCCGGTGCCAGCAGCTGCCAGGCACGCTCGAACAGCCGTCCGTTGAGCTGCTGCACCAGCTGTGCCAGCAGCCCTACCCGCACCCCCGCACGGAACTGCCGCCCGATCATGGCCGTGATCTGGCCGGCTGCCTGCGCCAGATCATCGAGGCTTGCCGCGTCCCGCAGCTGCATGTCGATCAGCAGGGAGTGGTTGGACAGGAAGCTGAAGACATCCAGCGCCTCCAGCACCCCCGCCACCTGCCCGTCCGCCTGCTGCACCACCACCCGGTGCACGCCATGCCGCAGCATCAGTGTCAGCGCCTCACCTACCTGCTGGGACGGGTGAACCGCAATCAGCGACCAGCTGGCCAGCTCGCCCACCGGCAGCGCATCGAGCGGCCGGCCATCCAGAACGGCCCGCTGCAGGTCGCTGGTGGTGAAGATGCCCAGACGGGCGGTATCGCCGGATGCCTGCACCAGCACATTGCGCGTACGCTCCTGCCGGAACGACCGAACCACCTCCAGCACCGGCATCGTCGCCGGCACCATCCGGGCCGGACGCACCCAGGCATCGGCCACCCGCGCCATGTGCAGCGACTGCAGTTCCTGCCCCGCATGGCGCCCGGCAGCGGCCCGCAGCTTCTTCCCCAGCGCGGAGAACAGCAGTGCACTGAAGGTATCGTTGGAGGCGATCAGCCGGTTGACGGCCTCGTGCGACAGCTCGTAGACCAGTACCTCATCCACCGCCACATAGCGGCAGCCCGAATACCCCGCCACCAGTGCCCGGCCGTCGAAGCTGTCGTTGGGCCCGTAGGTGGCCAGCATCTCCTCACCCTCGAACTGCTGCACATAGCCCTTGATCACCACGAACAGGTGTGCAGGCCGCGCGCCGGTCTCCAGCAGCACCTCGCCGGGCCGGAAGCAGGCAATGTCGACCTGGTCGCGCACCAGCCGCTGTTCGGCCGGGTCCAGACAGTCGAAGGGCGAGACCGAAAAATTGAAGGCGTTGGGCATGGGTGTCTCCCGGGGGTGTCTCCCCGGCTCCGGGTGCGCGGCCCCTCGCGAACGCCGGGCCTCACAGGGTACCCGCTGGGGCGACCATGGCCCCGTTACCGTGTTCGTGTCCCTGACATCCGGGGGCAGAAACCTCCCACCGGAACCTGCCGACGATGCTGCCGCCTCCCCCCGCCCCCGGCAAGCCGGGGAAAACACGGACACATCGCCGCGGTTCACCCGCGTGTTCATCGTTCATGGATGCTGGCGGGGTTTTCCGGGGCGGTTGATCCGGGTTCGTCCGCGTTCACCGTTCAGTGACATGTCGTCAGTCATGGACGCGTCGTCAGGGTGGCCGATGACGGGATCGACACCCCATGATTCACCCCCATGTTCACAGACATGCCCTTCCCCGCGCAGACGCCCGTTCCAAGGTACACTGACGAGGCAGTCAGTTTCCTCCCGCATCCATGTCAGCCAGAAAAACGCCTACCAGCGCCATTGCGCCCCCCGCCCCCATCTCCGGCACGCTCAGCGCCGAGGAGCAGGTCTTCGTGACCGCGGCCCAGCAGCATTGTCTGGCGCGCGGGGGCAAGCTCACCCCGCTGCGGGTGGATGTGCTGCTGCACGTGCGCAAGCACCCCGGTGGCATCAAGGCCTACGAACTGCTGTCCAGCCTGCAGGCCGTCAAGCCGGGGCTGGCCCCCATGAGCGTCTATCGCGCCCTCGACTTCCTGGTCGATACCGGCCTGGTCCACAAGGTGGATGTGACGAGCAGCTTCATCCTGTGCGAGCACGGCCAGCACCATCACGACCACGGGCTGCCCGTCATGCTGATCTGCCAGCAGTGTGGCAAGGCTTCCGAATATGCCGAGCCCACCAGCGGCACACTGCACGCGGCGCTCGATCACCTGCGCGACCGGAACGGCTTTCACGCCACCGGTCTAGAAATCAAGGGCCTCTGCCAGCAGTGCAGCACGGCAGAGGCCGAAACGGACGGGCCAGACCCGAAGGCCTGAGCCAGCGGCTGGCGCGTGTCATGGGTTCATTCACCCCCGCGCCACCCCTGGGTGACGAACGGATCAGGCCGCCTCGACCTCGGCAGCCAGCGCCGTGGTGACCTTGCCCAGCAGGCGGGAGAGCTGGCGGCGGTCGGTGGCCGACAGCGCCGAGAAGGCATTGGCCAGTACCTCGGCCTGCCCCGGAAACACCTTCTTGCTAACGGCGCGCCCCTTGCGGGTCAGTACCACCAGATTGGAGCGGCGGTCTTCGGGATTGGCATTACGTTCGACCAGCCCGTCACGCACCATGCCATCCACCAGCCCGGTGATGGTGGCCCGGGCCACCCCTGCCTGATCGGCCAGCGTGTGCGGCGGCAGACCATTGCGGTGCCCTTCCAGCAGGAACAGCAGGATGAAGCGTCCTTCGGACAGCCCCTGTGGCTGCAATACCTGTGCACGGCGACGGTCGATCAGACCGGCCAGCGACAGTGCCTGTGCCGAGACGCGCATGCTCTCCACATCCGCCAGATCCTGACGCTCGGCCTCGGCCAGCAGCGCCTGATATTTGGGGTCAAGATCAGGTTTCATGTTCTGGGTACTCTCTGGTTTGGGTGCGAACCATACGGCAGTGTGATGCCTGCCGCCGTCGGGCATTCCCTGCTTCTCCTCTGCCCTTCCTTCGTTCTCATCCTACACCATCCACGGCGGGGGCTGCAGCCAAATACCCCATGTGACCCTCCCGCAAAGCGGCACGGGAAGCCGGTTTCGGCCATTCTGCCCCCCGCGGATGCATGCTTTGGCCCCTGTTTTGTGAACCTGATGTTTCTGGCGCCACATCATCCTGACAGACACCTTGCAGCCTCCGGACTTTTGGTAACACTCCATCAGGAGATGAATCAGGCGCAACAGCGCTGCCCGCCCCCCGATATCCGGCAGATTTCGACTGTCACATGTATCAGGTCCGGGTGACGCGCCTGCAGCCGCCGGCGCAGCTGTTCGGGTGACAGAAGAGGATGGGGCCCGGATGCGGCCAGCGTCTCCGGCACCGTCAGCGCCACGATGCACGCATACCGGTCATGCGCCACCCGCCACAGGTGCAGATCCTGCAGCGTCATGCCCGGCGCTTCCTCCTGCAGCGTATGGCGCACCTGCCCCACCAGCGGACCGTCCATCTCGGCATCCAGCAGCACGCGGGCACAGTCACGCAGCAGCCCCTTCGCCCAGACACCCACCAGCACGGCGCCAGCCACTCCCATCAGCGGATCGAGCCAGTCGGCCCCCCACCATTTGCCGCCGAACAGTGCCACGATGGCCAGTACCGACGTGGCCGCATCGGCCAGCACGTGAATGTACGCGGCGCGAAGATTCAGGTCGCCATGACCGGCATGACCAGCATGACCGGCATGGGCGGCATGGGTAGCATGAGCGGCCACACTTTGTTCGTGCCCATGCCCATGCCCATGCCCATGGTCGTGGTCGTGGTCGTGGTCGTGGTCGTGGTCGTGAACATGCTCCTGCCCGGCACCCTGCACGGAGGCATGGCCGGTTCCGCGGACAGAGGCATGACCGGATGCGTGGCCATGAGCATGCCCATGACCGTGGCTGTGACCATGACCGTGGCTGTGACCATGACCATGACCATGGCCGTGGCCGTGGCCGTGGCCGTGGCCGTGGCTGTGACCATGACCATGACCATGGCCGTGGCCGTGGCCGTGGCCGTGGCCGTGATGATGATGGTCGTCCTTCAGCAGCCAGGCGCTGGCCAGATTCACCGCCAGCCCCAGCAGCGCCGTGCCGATGGCCTGGTCGTAGCCGATGGGCAGCGGGTGCACCAGCCGCTCGACCGATTCGACCAGCATGGTCAGCGCCACGCCGACGAGCAGCAGCGCGCTGGTATAGCCGCCCAGTACCTCGATCTTCCAGGTGCCGAACGAGAAGCGCTGGTCACGGGCATAGCGTGCCGCCATCCGGTAGGCAAAGACCGTCAGCCCCAGCGCCACCGCGTGCGAACTCATGTGCCAGCCATCGGCCAGCAGGGCCATCGAATTGACCGCCCAACCCACACCGATCTCCACGCACATCACGACCAGGGTCAGGACCAGCACCCAGCGCGTGCGGCGCTCGGCCTGTGGATTGCCCTGCGAGAACGCATGGATCTCCCGGCAGTTGCCGGCCGGTGCCGCCGCCGGAGCCAGTGACGGTACATTCCGCCGGCCCGGCGCCGCTCCGTCCTCCCGCTCCTGCCCTGCTGCGGATGCCGGAACCTGCTCCGGCCGTGGATCGTGCTGCATACCCATCATGCTTCCCCAACGTTCCCCCGACCTTTCGCTGCCTGGTCAGGGATGACCCTGCCTTCCCGCCCATCGGGAAGACATGTTCTGTATACTATACCCCAGTATAGATAACCCTGTTGGAAGCATCGTTTCATGTCTCATACCGTCCACGACCAGAAAGCCCTGCTCACCCGCGTGCGGCGCATTGCCGGCCAGGCCGCCGCGCTGGAAAAAGCCCTCGAACAGGGCAGCGAATGCTCGGCCGTGCTGCAGCAGATCGCCGCCATCCGCGGGGCCGTCAACGGCCTCATGGCGCAGGTGCTGGAAGGCCATGTCCGCGAACACCTGGGCGCCGAAAACGCCACACCCCAGCAGCGGCAGGAGGACATCGAGGTGGTCCTCACCGTGTTGCGCTCCTACCTGAAATAGGCACGCGCCGGCCCGCCAGCCCTGTTGCGCCCCCGACCTGGACTGGTGCCCTGTGACCCGCTGCAGCGTTTACCATTGGGCGCATGAACATTCTGAATGCCCTGTGGCCCATCCTGCTGGCACTGCTGGCGGGCGTGGCCTTCGGCCGGCTGGCGCCTGCCCCGGTCAACCGCCGGCTGATCGGCCTGATCGCCCCCCTCATCTGGCTGATGCTGTTTCTCATCGGCCACGAATTCGGAGAAATCCTGCTCTCGGCCCGGGCGGTCGGCCAGATCCTCCGCAACGCCGTGATCATCACGCTCTGCGTCACGCTCATTCCGTCCGTGCTGATCTTCCTGTCCATGCAGCTGCTGCGACAGCGTCGGGCGCGGCTGTCGGTGGTAAACCCAGCCGGCAACACCGCCCGGCTGAGCTTCGGCCAGCGCCTGCGTCAGGCATGGCCACCGCTGCGCGAGGCGCTGATCGCGCTGGGCATGGTGGCAGGCGGTGCACTGCTGTTTCTGCTGGAATCCTGGCTGGACTTCCATCTGCCGCTGCCCTCCAGCGGCACCTTCCTGCTGCTGCTGATCGGCATGGTGGGCATCGATCTGGCGCAGATTCGCCTCAGCCGGCAATGGCTGTCGATCTCGATGCTGGCCGTGCCGGCACTGGTGGTGGTGGGGTCACTGCTGGGCGGCATGCTGGCCGCCTCGCTGACCGGCGAACCGCTGCGTCCGGTCATGGCCGTCTCCACGGCCTTTGGCTGGTTCTCGCTGTCCAGCGTACTGATCGGCGATGCACTCGGTCAGAGCTGGGGCACGCTGGCCCTCAGTGTGGATCTCTTCCGGGAACTGGTGGCCATCCTGCTGATGTATGTCATCGGCCAGCGCTGGCCGGAAATTGCCATTGGCACGGGCGGTGCCACCACCATGGACACCACGCTACCCATCGTCAAGCAGACCTGCCCGCCCGCCGCCCTGCCACTTGCCCTGGTCAGCGGCTTCTTCCTCACGCTGCTGGCGCCCATCACGATGAACCTCTTCCTGGCCTGACAGCGTGTCATGAAGAGGCCGTTCGTTGCCCGGTCAGGCCGGGCCGAACCTTCTGGCTACCGAACCGTCAGACAGCAGCCCGGCTACATCAGCCCCGTCGAACGCAGTACGGTAATGCCCAGTGCCGCCGAGAACATGGCGCCGAAGGTGGTAATACCCACGATATTGGCAGCCGCCACATGGTTGCCGCCCATGCTGCGTGCCATCACGTAGCTGGCCGAAGCCACCGGCATGGCACACATCAGGAACAGCACGCCCATCGGAATGCCGCGCAGGCCAAAGGCCAGCCCCACCGCCACGGCCGCCAGCGGCGCCACCACCAGCCGGCCGATGCTCGCCTGCAGCGAAATGCCCGACAGGTCCAGCACCGAGCGGACATCGAACGACGCCCCCGCGCAGACCAGCGCAATGGGCAGGGCAATGTTGCCCATGTAATGTGCTGCCTGCATGACCGGCCCGGGCAGCCCAAGGTGCAGCCGCTGCAGCAGCATCGCCAGCAGAATCGACACGATCAGTGGATTTGTCAGGATGTTGCGGCCAATGTCGAGCAGCCGGTGGCGTCCGCTGCGCGCCTGCGCCCGGCTGAGCGTGATGACCGACAGCACGTTGTAGAGCAGCGTGACCACGCCCACATACACGGCCCCCGACGGCAGACCGGCATCGCCATAGGCGTTCTGCACGAAGGCCAGCCCCATGATGGCCATGTTCGAGCGAAACACCCCCTGCACGAACACGCCCCGGTCGCGCACGTCGGGCACGAAGCGCCAGGCATACAGCTCGGAAGCCAGGAAGAGCCCAAGGGCCGTGGTCAGGCCCGCCGCCAGCATCCGCGCCTCTTCCCCGTAGCGGATGGTGCTGCCCATCAGCTGGGTGAACAGCAGACACGGCAACGCGTAGTTGAAGACCAGCCGCGACGCCGTGGCCACGAAGGCCGAATCGACCTGCCCCAGGCGCCGCAGCACCACCCCGAAGCCCAGCAGCAGCACGCTGGGCAGCGTGACACCCATGGCAAAGAGGATGGCATCCAGCAGATCGTTCATCAGGGTTCTCCGGCGCTGCGGTCGCCACCCGTTTCGGTTGCGACCGGAAAGGCGTGAGCATACCCCCAGAAAAACATCCGCGCCCCCATTTCCCGGGTGGGCCACGGCCCCTGACAGAGGGCCCAACCCCTGGAGCGCCGGATCAGCCGCGCTGCGCCTTCAGCAGATCGGCCACCAGGAAGGCCAGCTCCAGGCTCTGCGACCCGTTGAGGCGCGGGTCGCAGGCCGAGGTGTAGTTGGCCTGCAGGTTCTCGTCGGTCAGGTTCTGGCCACCGCCACGGCATTCGGTCACGTCCTGCCCGGTCAGCTCCACGTGCAGGCCGCCGGCAATGGTGCCCTCGGCCTCGTGCACGCCGAAGAACTCGCGCACCTCCTGCACCACGTTGCCGAAGTCGCGGGTCTTCAGACCATTGGACGACGTGACGGTGTTGCCGTGCATGGGGTCGCAGCTCCAGATCACCGGACGGCCACTGGCCTTCACCGCCCGCACCAGCGCCGGCAGATGCTTCGGCAGGTTGCCGGCCCCCATGCGGGTGATCAGCACCAGCCGGCCGGGTTCCTGCTTCGGATCCAGCGCGTCCATCAGGCCCAGCACGTCTTCCGGTGTGGCCGTCGGCCCCACCTTCACGCCAATCGGGTTGGCAATGCCGCGCAGGTATTCGATGTGCGCGCCGTCGAGCTGGCGAGTGCGCTCACCCAGCCAGAGCATGTGCGCCGAGGCACCGTACCAGGCCGCCGCCTGCCGGTCCACGGCACCGCCTGCCCCCGGCGCGACTCCGCCTGCCTCCAGGGTACCCCCTGCAGCCCCTCCCACAGCCACCCCAGCACCACCACCTCCGGCTGCAGCCTGCAACGCGGCTGCCTGGCGGCGGGTCTGCGCTTCGGGGCGGGTGAGGATTTCCTGCCGGGTCAGGGCCTCTTCGTAGGCCAGCAGCAGCGCCTCGTGTGAGGTGTAGAAATCCACCGCATGCAGCGGCGAAGCCTCCCCTTCCGAAAAACCGCAGGCCTGCATGAAGGCCAGGGCCTCGCCGATGCGGTCGGCCAGCTCCTGGTAGCGCTGCCCCTGCGGGCTGGCCTGCACGAAATCGGCCGTCCAGGCGTGCAGCTGATGCAGGTCGGCAAAACCGCCCCCCGCCAGCGCACGGATCAGGTTCAGCGTCGAGGCGCTGGCCGAATAGGCGCGCAGCATCCGCGCCGGATCGGGTATCCGGGCCTCTGCCGTGAAATCGAGGCCATTGACGATATCACCGCGATAGCTGGGCAGCGTCACGCCATGCCGGACTTCGGTGTCGGCCGAACGCGGCTTGGCATACTGCCCGGCCATTCGCCCCACCTTCACCACCTTGCGGGCGGCAGCGTAGGTCAGCACCACCGCCATCTGCAGCATCACGCGGAAGGTCTCGCGGGCCGCCATGCCATCCAGCGTGTCGAAGCTTTCGGCGCAGTCGCCCCCCTGCAGCAGGAAGGCCCGGCCCGCCGCCACCTCGGCCAGCTGCGCCCGCAGCCGCTGCACCTCGCCCGCAAAGATCAGCGGCGGAAAGGCCTGCAGCTGACGCTCCACGTCGGCCAACGCCTGTTCGTCCGGATAGGAGGGCATCTGGCGCCCCGGCCGCGTACGCCAGGAAGAGGGCGACCAGTCAGCCGCCGTGGTCCGGGAAGCAGAGGATGAAGAAGCACCGGCAGAAGCAGGAGTGGTCATGGGCGGGGATACCTCGTCAGGAACCGGATGACTGCGCCGGAAACGACTGTGCCGGCAGACGCCATCCATGAAGGAAGCGCGAATGCCGGTCATTATAGACAGCCACCAAAGCCGGCCTCGCCCGACAGGAGGACGCCTCCCCATGAAAAATGCCCATCACCGGGGCGGCATGTCCCCATGAAAAAGAGGCTTGTGCCGCCTGCACGGGGGCATTGCAGCCAGCGCTCAGGCAGCCGCCTGGCGCAGCGTCTTCGCGGCCGCCACCATGTGCTGCAGCGCCGGAATCACCTCGGCCCACTGCCGCGTCTTCAGGCCGCAGTCCGGATTGACCCACAGATGGGCAGCCGGAATGCGCTCCGCGGCCTTCTGCATCAGCGACACCACCTGCGCCGCATCCGGAATGTTCGGCGAGTGAATGTCGTACACCCCCGGGCCGATGTCGTTCGGATACCTGAAATCCTCGAACGCATCGAGCAGCTCCATGTTGGAGCGCGAGGTCTCGATGGTGATCACGTCTGCATCCATCGCCGCAATGGCCGCCATGATGTCGTTGAATTCCGAATAGCACATGTGCGTATGGATCTGCGTTTCGTCCTGCACACCATTGGCCGTGATGCGGAAGCTCTCCACTGCCCAGTCCAGATATGCCTGCCACTGGGCCCGGCGCAGCGGCAGCCCCTCGCGCAGCGCCGCCTCGTCGATCTGGATCACCTTTACCCCGGCCCGTTCCAGATCCAGCACCTCGTCACGAATGGCCAGCGCCAGCTGCCTGCACGAAACGGAACGCGGCTGGTCGTCGCGCACGAAGGACCAGTTCAGCATCGTCACCGGCCCGGTCAGCATGCCCTTCATCGGACGCTGCGTCAGCGACTGCGCATAGGTGGTCCAGCCCACCGTCATCGGCTGCGGACGGCTGATGTCACCGAACAGGATGGGCGGCTTCACACAGCGCGACCCGTACGACTGCACCCAGCCGAAGCGGGAAAACGCATAACCCTGCAGCTGCTCGCCGAAATATTCGACCATGTCGTTGCGCTCCGGCTCGCCATGCACCAGCACGTCCAGATCCAGCGCCTCCTGCTCGTGCACGCAGCGGGCGATTTCCTCCTTCATCGCGGCCTCGTAGCCGGCATCGTCCAGCCGGCCGGCCTTGTGTTCGCGACGTGCCAGGCGGATTTCCGCCGTCTGCGGGAAGGAGCCGATGGTGGTGGTGGGATACGGCGGCAGATTCAGAATGGCCGCCTGTTTCTGTGCCCGCACGGCATGGGCGCTGAGGCGCTGGTCGGGGCGCAGGGACGGTGACGTCTGGGCGATTGCGGCATCCACGGCCTTCACCACCGCCTGCACGGCCGGATCGGTCACCCGCGGCGACCGGCGGCGCGAGGCCAGTGCCGCCCGGTTCGCGTCCAGTTCCGCCTTCACGGCATCACGGCCTTCGTTCAGTGCTCGGGCCAGTACCCGCAGCTCGTCCAGCTTCTGCACGGCAAAGGCCAGCCAGCTGCGAATTTCCGCATCCAGCGACGCCCCTTCATCCGCCTCGCTGGCCAGATCCACCGGCACATGCAGCAGCGAACACGAAGGCGCCAGCCACAGGCGGTCGCCCAGCTTTTTCGCCAGCGGCGCCAGCCAGTCGAGCGTGGCGTCCAGATCGGTCTTCCAGATGTTGCGGCCATCGATCACCCCCACCGACAGCACCTTGTGCGACGGCAGCAGATTGACCAGCGGCAGCACATCGTCACGCCCCCGTACGGCATCCACATGCACCCCGGCCACCGGCAGGTTGGCCAGCAGATAGGCGTTGTCCTGCAGCTGCCCGAAATAGGTGGCCACCAGCAGCTTCACCCGGTGGGACTTGAGCTGGTGATAGGCCGTATTGAAGGCATGCTGCCAGGCCTTGTCCAGCTCGGTCACCAGAATGGGCTCGTCGACCTGCACCCATTCCACCCCTTCGGCAGCCAGCACGTCCAGCAGCTCGGCATACACCGGCAGCAAACGGTCCAGCAGCGCCAGCCGGTCGGACCCATCCCGTGCCTTGCCGATGGCCAGATAGGTAACGGGGCCGATGATCACCGGCTTGGCCTTCACCCCCTGCGCCTTCGCTTCCGCCAGCTGTTCCAGCAGGCGTGATGCATCCAGCCGGAACGTCATGCCGGCCGAAAACTCGGGCACGATGTAGTGGTAATTGGTGTCGAACCACTTGGTCATCTCGCCGGCCGCCACGGGGGGGCAGCAGTCGGCGTCAGCACCGGAAGCGACCGGCGGGGCGAAGGCCGAATCCGCAGCGTTGCCGGCACCGCCAGCCTCCTTCGAAGCGGCCTCGGACAGCGAGGCAGCCACCGCCGGCTGCACATCCGTGGCACCAGCGGTCTGGGCCGCCTTCTCGGCATAGCCAAAGCTGCGCTGCACCGAACGGCCCCGGGCCACCCGGAAATAGTTGTCCAGCATATCGCCCCGAAAGCCCTGCACCCGCTCGGGCAGATTGCCCAGCAGGAAGCTCATGTCCAGCACCTGGTCGTAGAACGAGAAATCGCCCACCGGCACCAGGTCCAGCCCGTCCTGCTCCTGCCAGTGACGGGCACGCAGTTCCCTGCCCGTGGCCCGCAGCGCCTCACGGCTGCTCTGGCCCTTCCAGTACGACTCCAGGGCGAACTTCAGTTCACGTTTGGCGCCAATGCGCGGAAAACCGAGATTGTGGGTAGTCACCATGATGAATCCTGTCTGTAAATGGTGGGGACGCTGCAACGGCAAGCCGGGGTCGGGAAGCTGTGTTCCGGGACGCCCTTCCTGACGGGCGTTCTGGCGGTGTCATGGGCTCATTCGTCCCCACGCTGGTTTTGACGGTGTGCTGACAAGGTGCGCTACCGTCCGGGCGCCCCCGTTCGTTGCACGATAGCCGCCATGGTAGGCAGCCGGACTCATGACGTAAAATGGTATTTTTTCAGTGATCCATGAATGGCATTCATGCTTGAACGCATCCACCTCGCCATCGTTCAGGAAGTGGACCGGCAGGGTTCGCTCACGGCCGCAGCCGGCGCCCTGCACCTCACCCAGTCGGCGCTCAGCCACGCCGTGCGCAAGCTGGAGGAACAGCTGGGCACAGCCCTCTGGATCCGTGAAGGTCGCAGCCTGCGCCCCACCCAGGCCGGTGAATACCTGCTGGCCGTGGCCAACCGCGTGCTGCCCCAGCTGGATCAGGCCGAGGAGCGGCTGCGCCAGTTTGCCCGCGGCGAGCGCGGCACCCTGCGCATCGGCATGGAGTGCCACCCCTGCTATCAGTGGCTGCTGAAGATCGTCTCCCCCTATCTGGCCGCATGGCCCACCGTGGAAGTGGACGTCAAGCAGAAGTTCCAGTTCGGCGGCGTGGGCGCACTGTTTGGCTACGACATCGACCTGCTGGTCACCCCCGACCCCTTCTTCCGGCCCGGGCTGGTGTACGAGCCGGTGTTCGACTACGAGCAGGTGCTGGTGGTGAGCGGACGGCACCGGCTGGCGCAGGCATTGCCAGACTCACGACAGGCCATGCCGGACCCACAGCAGGCGTCACCGGGTTCACAGAAGGCGTCGCCAGACTCACAGCAGGCCATGCCCCATGTACTACCCGACCAGCTGGCCGACGAGATTCTGCTCACCTATCCGGTGGAGACCGAGCGGCTGGATATCTACAACCAGTTCCTGATTCCGGCCGGCGTCCATCCGCGCCGTCACAAGATCATCGAAAACACCGACATCATGCTGCAGATGGTGGCCAGCGGCCGCGGCGTCACCGCCCTGCCCCGCTGGCTGGTGGAAGAGTACGCACAGAAGATGGACATCGTGCCGCTGCGGCTGGGGCCGGACGGCATTGCCAAGCAGATCCACCTGGGCTATCGGGAGGGGGATGCGGAGGTGGACTACCTGCGGGGGTTTGTGGCGATGGCGCGGGAGGGAACAGAACATAAAAACAAACTTATTTTGACATACTAATAATAGCGGCCAAAACAGCCATAAATATAAATAAAATAAAGATCAACTTCAAAGCCGCAATAAACAATGCCCATATAGCCCCGAAAAAAACTTTAAAGAAAGACTCTTTTTCCACCACTTCACGAGCCCCTCCATCCAACCTCGCTCGGTACGACAATCCCGTGCCTTTAATACTCGCGTTACAATAAATCCCTTTCTCACTTAAATTTATATTAGCCCCTCTAGGGCCAATTGTGTAACTAGCCCCCTTTTTTCCAAAATTTACCCGAACACCGGGCATCAACTTCACCGATTTTCTGAATCTGAAACCCATATCACATCGAAACCAGAACAATAACTAATAGTGCATAGTTGCACAACATAAAACCGCACTCAATAAACGCTGCGAAAATACAACAACTAAACAATTTCTGACTAGTGTTTGACGCTTTCGGGCAACAGCGCAAGCCACGAATGAGTGTGTAGACTCGACTTTCAAATGATCCTGTGCAAGATGGATGATGGCATGGCAGAGGCCACGCTGGAAGGCTTCACACGGCAGATGAAGAAGATGCCGGCCTTCATGCGCAAGAGCCTGGCCTACGACCGGGTCAACGAAATGGCGTGTTTCCGGCAACTCAGCGAGCGCCTGAACATCAACATCTGGTTCTGCGGCCCCTACGCCCCATGGCAGCGGAGCAGCAACGAAAACACCAATGGTCTGCTGCGCCAGTTCTCACCCAAGGGCATGGATCTTTCAACCATCAGTCAGATCCGCCTGAACGATATTGCCCGACTGATGAACGGGCGTCCGCGCCTGGCGCTGGATGCTTCCCAACAAAGCCTTGATGACTACGCCAGGCCTCTTGTTGCATTTGACTCTTGCCATCGAAAACACCGACATCATGCTGCAGATAGTGGCCAGCGGCCGCGGCGCCAATGCTGGTCAGAGCGCTTGCGCTGCAGGCTGTCATGTTAAGAAACGGCCGAAAACTTAACATGAGGCCGGGGTCATGTTAAAAATTTCCCGTTTTTTTGACACGAGGAAGCCCTCATGCTGAGTCCGACCTACGCCATCCCTGCCCTGCCCCCCGCCGGCGTCGATCTCGAGACGGTCGAGGTCCTCCGGGCGCTGGCCCCGGCCCACCGGCACCTGGCCGAACTCAAGGGCAGCGCCCGCAGTATCCCCAACCAGGGCATTCTGGTCGACACACTCACCCTGCAGGAAGCCAAGGCCAGTGCCGAGGTCGAAAGCTACTTCACCACGCAGGACGAGCTGTTTCAGGCCGAGCTGATTCCGGCCGAGAGCATCTCGCCAGCCGCCAGGGAAGTCTTGCGCTACCGCGAGGCACTCAAACGCGGCTTCGGGCGCATGCAGGACCAGCAGGACCTGCTCACCAGCAGCACGCTGATCGACCTGTTCCAGTACATGAAAAACAGCGCCGAATCCTTCCGCCACGCCCCCGGCACCGTGCTGAAGAACGACAGGACGGGCAAGGTGGTATTCGTCCCCCCACAGGACAACGCCCAGATCACCCGGCACATGGGCGACCTCGAGCAGTTCATCAACGCACCGGACGAGCGCAGGCTGGCGCTGGACCCGCTGGTGCGCATGGCCATCATCCATCACCAGTTCGAGAGCATTCACCCGTTCAGCGACGGCAACGGCCGTATCGGACGGATCCTGTGTGTGCTGTATCTGGTGAAGGAGGGGCTGCTGGACCTGCCTGTGCTGTACCTGTCGCGCTACATCAACCGGAACAAGCCCGAGTACTACCGCCTGCTGCAGGCAGTACGCGATGAGGGGGCGTGGTCGCCATGGATCGTCTTCATGCTGCAGGCTATTGCCGTCACGGCAGAAAGCACCGTGCGGCTGGTCCATGGCATGCGCGACCTGATGGCCAGCACCAAGCAGCACATGCGTGACGAACTGCCCAGCGTGTATTCACAGGACCTGCTCAACAACCTGTTCAGGCACCCGTACACCCGCATCGAGGCGGTAGTGAATGACATTGGCGTGTCCCGCCAGACCGCCTCCAAGTACCTGAAGCAGCTGCAGGAGATTGGCATTCTGACCGCCCAGACCCGCGGCAAGAACACCTATTTCGTCAACGAGCCGCTGGTCCAGCTGATTTCCGAGGGAGAATGATCATGGCCTTCCTGTCCGAAGCCGATGTGGCCCAGACTGAAGGCTCGCCTCGATCAACCCGCAGCTGGATAGCCGTCCCACTGTGCCCTGCACCAGAAGTTTCGGCAGATCCCCCAAATCTTCGAGCAGGGTAAGATGGCTGCTGCCGCTGACCGCATCACGATGCGCCACCGTAATGAACGGAACCATTTCCGTTCCCATGGCATCGAGCAGTGCCGGATTATGGGTCGTGACGATGACATCAACGCGCCGACGGGTAGCCTCTTCACGAAGCATGCCCAGCAGCAATTGGGCACGCGACGGGTGCAGGCCATTGCCCACCTCTTCCACCACCAGCAGACTGCCTTCGGGACGTGTCAACAGTGCAACCAGAATGGCTAGAAAGCGCAGCGATCCATCCGACATGCCACGGGCATCCACCGCTGTTGCCTGCCCGGATTCTGGCCAAGCCTCATCACAGTAAAGCATCGCATCGGTGCCGAACTTGCCCACAGCTTCGGCATAGACACGCCGGATATCCCGCTCAGGCAATTGCCCCAGGTAACGGGTCAGAGTTCCTTCGATAGCCTGCCTGCGCTGCTCGGGTAACGCCGCCAGTACGCCTGCAATATTGTTGGTATCCGGATCCAGCTGATCCGAAAGGGGGGAATACCCTCGCATGTGCGCGGGAATGGGATCAAGGATGAAAATGCCCTGTAACGCACCGGTCACCGCAGACACCCCGTCCTGAATCTCCTGCCGGTGCTTCTGTCCCACAAGTTGCGACAGGATGGCATTGGCACGACTCATTGATCGTGGCGATCCCCGCTTTTCGTTGTACAAACGCGCCGTGACATTGGGGGCATCCGCCTCGCATTCATCCGTCCAGAACAGGCGAAGAGAGCCGCTCTGCACACCTCTCCCCCCCTGCTCCCCTCGTTTGGCCGGGCGGTACTTGACACGTACAAGCTGTTCGCCAAGCAGTTCACAACGGTTGGCCCGAACACGGACTTCAATGCGGTACTCGTAGTCTGTCAGGTCATCCGACCGCACCGTCACCAGCAGGCTGAACGTATCTCCCGGCTGCCGGGCAGCCCACTCCACCCCACCCCGCACGGCTCCAAGGGCCGCATCCCCCTGCAGCGCAGCCGTCAGCTGTGCTCCATGGGCAATCCGGTTCAGAAACAGCAGCGCATCGAGAGCATTCGACTTGCCACTGGCATTGGTGCCTATCAGTACCGTGAGCGGATCGACATGGAGCTTCGAGTCGCTGTAGCTTTTCCAGTTCTGAAACTCAAATGCGGTAATCACGGATCAATCTCCAGCACCCTGGGCCGAACAGTCAGTATGCACCACGCCATCCCCGCATGCCGAAGCAGCCACCAGCCCACGAAGAAGCCAACCATTCGGAAATTCCGAATAGTTGCCCCAGATGAAACGCCCTCCCCACTCCATCTGCGTCATCAGGCCACCAACCTGCCAACAAAAACGCCCAACCTTTTGACGGGTCGGGCGTGGAATGGGGGTGGTGGAGACGAGGAGGATCGAACTCCCGACCTCGGCATTGCGAACGCCGCGCTCTCCCAGCTGAGCTACGTCCCCACGGTGGCAGGATGATAACACCAGTCCGGCAGCGTCCGCCAACCGGCCCGGCCGCGAGGCCCCCGAACATGAGGGGCTGGTGCAACAGGACGCGCCCCCAGCCCAAGCCTGTTGCCTGATACTTGACGCCTGCCTCCGCCCCCTTTGCCCTGCCCCATCGGCATAGGGGGCAGCCCTCTGGGCTGCACCCCTGCCACACCACCCGGCATGCGGGTCCGCACCGGGCGGTTCGAGAAAACATTCAGGATAATGCCAGACGGGGCAGGCCAAGACTGTCGAACCATGACAGGGTCAGCACGCTGTTGAGCAGCATCGCACTGTTATGCCACCAGCGCCGGCTGTTTGCCGCCACTTTCCGGGCCACTTCCGTGCTTGCGCCCATGGCGCACAACTCCCTGAACATGGTCTTGCCCCGCTTCCACTGCCTGAGCTGGATGGCCCGCAGCCGGTGACGTATCCATTCATCCAGCTCTCGCCAGACGCCTGTCGTTTGCGCCAGTCTGAAATAGGCTCTCCATCCCAGCAGCAATGGGCGAAGCCCATCGACCACCTGCTGTATGCTGCGTCCGCCACTGCGGCGGGTCAGCCAGCGCACACGCTGCCTGAAGGCCATCACAGCTTTCCGGGCCACCCTCCGTTTGACGACCCCTTTCGGAGCCATCCAGAAGCTGAAGCCCAGAAACTTGCGGCCAGTGAAGACGCTGGCCACCGCACTCTTGGATTCGTTGATCCGCAAATGCAGCCTGCCGTACAGCCGGCGCAACAGCTGCATCACCCGTTCGCCTGCCCGACGACTGTGCACATATACGTTACAGTCGTCGGCATACCGAACGAAGCAATGCCCGCGCGCCTCCAGCGCCTTGTCCACCTCATCGAGCAGCAGGTTGGCCAGCAGCGGCGACAGCGGTCCACCTTGCGGTGTCCCCTCGTGCCGCTCTACGACCACGCCGCCATCCATGATTCCCGCGTTCAGATACGCCCGGACCAGACGGCATACGCCATCATCTCCAATGCGCTTTCTGACGCGATCCATCAGGATGTCGTGATTGACCCGGTCAAAGAACTTCTCCAGATCGACATCCACCACGATCTTCCTGCCGGACTGGATGTACGACTGCGCGGCCAACACCGCGTCGTGCGCACGCCGTCCCGGCCGAAAGCCGTAGCTGTGTTCACTGAAGCCCGGATCAATCATCGGCTGCAGTACCTGCAGCAGTGCCTGCTGGATCAGTCTGTCCGTTACCGTCGGGATGCCCAGCTCTCGCTGTCCACCTCCCGGCTTCGGAATCATGACCCGTCGTACCGGGCTGGGCCGGTACGTCCCCTGCAACAGTGCTTCGCGGATTCGCGGCCATTCGGTCTTGAGCTGCCGGGCTGTCTGGTCGATGTCCAGACCATCCACACCGGCCGTTCCCCGATTGGCCTTCACCCGCCTCCACGCCCGCTGCATGTTGGCTCTTTCCAGAACTGCATCGAGCAGCCCTGCTCCTGTGTCTTCGGTGTCATGTCGCGGGCCGCAGGCTTCATCACGACATGCGCCCCTCGGGGCTTCACCCCTACTCACTGCATGTCGCCCCACTCGTGCAGGCTTCTGATGCATGGCCTTTGACATCGACATGATCCTGTCAACACATCCTCTCGTTCGGTCCTTCGCCTGACCTGTGTCCCATCATGGGGCTGGTCCTGCTACTACGACCTCTGCTGACTTCTCGCTCCGGCTCGACACCGTCGCCCTTTCGAGCATAAGGCGAGATCTCCCCAGGTAAGAACGCACACCTTCTCTGCACGACCGCCGGATTTACGTCACCTCGCCTTGGCCACAAGAGCTTCGCGGTTACATGCCCGTTCGCCCTGCTCGGCAACGCCTTGTATCCGGTTCTTGTACATCGGCCCGCAGATTACGCTCCACGCTTCCTTCCCACACTCGGTCGCCCTTGTGCAGTTGCGCTTCACTTCACTCACTGTGGCCAGCTTGTGGCGGGACTTGCACCCGCAGGTGTGCGCCCATGCTGGGCGCACATGGCAAAAGGGCCGAAGCCCCATGGCCCCGGCCCGTCGCAAGGCTTGATCCGGGGATGACCGGCCCTTCACGGCGCCGGCTCCCGGTCAGCTGGTCACTTCTCCAGCAGCGAACGCAGCATCCAGGCGTTCTTCTCGTGCAGCTGCATGCGGGTGGTCAGCAGGTCGGCCGTCGGCTCGTCGCCGGAGTCGTCCACCGCCGGGAACATCTCGCGGCAGGTGCGGACCACGGCTTCCTGGCCTTCGACCAGGTCCTGGATCATCTCGTCGGACGACTTGGTGTTGTCGCCATCGGGGATGCTCGACAGTTTGGCGTACTCACTGTAGGAGCCCGGAGCCAGATGGCCCAGCGCGCGGATGCGCTCGGCAATCTCGTCCACCGCGGTGGCCAGTTCGGTGTACTGCGTCTCGAACATGGTGTGCAGCGAGTTGAACTGCGGGCCGGTGACGTTCCAGTGATAGTTGTGCGTCTTGAGGTAGAGGCTGTAGGAATCGGCCAGCAGTCGGGACAGGCCCTTGGCCACGGTTTCGCGCTGCTGGTCGGTCATGCCGATGTTGATACCCATGTGTGTACTCCTGTGAGGAAAGGAAGGGGGAACTGGCTGCCGGCCAATGTACCACCGGCCTGCAGACGGCGTGTCCAGCCGCTGTATCCAGCTCTGACGTTGTACGACGTTCTGTGATCCGGCGGGCCGCCCTGCCTTCGGCCTGCAACCCGTCGTTCACGATGGCTGCAGTATAGGCCCATCTTCATAGCTTTTGCCAATTCATTCTTCAAATGACATTGATAGCAACAGCCGATCAGAAAAAAGGCGCACCCGACAGAACAGGTGCGCCCTAATGGTGGCAGCCGGGCGGCTGCCTCTCCTCCTCCTCAACAGGGGCATTGGCACTGGGCCAATCAACGTCCCCTTTGGTGAACAGCATATTACTCCCGCCACGAAACAATTTCTGGCCCAAAGCACTAGTGGAAACCCTGAGAACCCCGGGAAAACCCTCATACCCCCTGCCAGGCTCCCCGCTCCAGCAGACGCTTCCCGCCCCCGTCGCAAGGCCCGGGCGGAAGGATGCTTCTTTCGCGACTTCACGCAGTCGCGGGAGACCGGAGCATGCGAAGCACGGGCATCACAGCGCGCCAGTGTGGAGCGAAAGAAGCATCCTGCAGCCCGGGTCGTCTCTCCCACGAAGCGTCTTCCCGCAATTCGCTCCTTCCCCCACGGGGCGTCTTCCGAAAATTCGGGCACAACCGGCCAGCCCCTTTTACGTCCTCCCCATCCGGTTCAGCATGATCAGCGCCAGCACCAGAAAGACGATGGACGGAATGCTGACGGCCAGCCAGGGCGGCCAGGTATTGATCAGCCCCAGGTTCGAGAACAGACCGTTCAGAATGTAGAACACCACCCCCAGCGAGATGCCGAAGAAGAGCTTCAGGCCGATGCCACCGGCCCGCGCCTGCAGGTAGCCGAAGGGCAGCGCCAGCATCAGCATGACGATGATGGCCAGCGGGTAGATGACCTTTTTCCAGAGCGCCAGCTCGTAGCGGTTGGCGTTCTGTGCGTTCTCCTTGAGGTGCGAGGTATAGCGCCAGAGCGCCAGCGCCGACATGCGGTCGGGCGCAATGGCCAGCACCGACAGCAGGGCCGGGTTCAGCTCGGAAATCCAGGTGAACTCGGGCGTCTTCTCGACGGCAGCATGCAGGGCATCGTAGCCGGTGGCCGTCTTCTTCACGTCGAAGTAGGTGGTCTCCACGCCCTCCAGACGCCAGCGGCTGGGCTCACCCCGGGCGGCACGCTGGTAGCGCCCCCGCTCGGCATGGATGACGGCCGTCAGACGGAACTCGGGGTCGAATTCGTGAATCTCCACGCGACTCAGACCGCCATCGGCCTCCAGCTGGCCGATGTTGACGAAGCGGGTCTGCAGGCGTTGGCCGTCGGGACCGCGGACGCTGTCTTTCAGCCACAGGCCGGAACGGAACACGCCCACGCCCGAACCCTTGCCCAGCACGTCCATGCGCAGCTGCTGGGCACGCTGTTCGGCCATCGGTGCCACCCATTCACCGGCCACGGCGGTGAGAATGGCCAGAAACACCCCCAGCACCAGCACACCGCGCAGGGCCAGCCCGCGACTCATGCCGGCCGCCCGCATGGCGGTGAATTCGGAGTTCTGGGCAAACTGGGCCAGCGCGTAGATGCAGCCGATCAGCGCAGCCACGGGCATCAGTTCGTAGATGTGACTGGGCAGGCCCAGCAGCACGTACAGCACCGCCTGTGGCAGCCGGTAGCCGCCCTGGCCGATGTCATCCAGTTCGTTGATCAGGTCGAAGAAGGCAAAGAGACCCAGAAAGCCCAGCAGCACGGCCACGATGCCGCTGGCGATCTCGCGCGTCAGGTAGCGGGCGATCAGCTTCATGCCTGCCCTCCCCGCGCAGCCGCCTCACGGGCCTTGCCGCCCCGGATGCGGGCCACCAGCTTGCTGAAGCTGAAGCGTGGCAGGCTGAGCCGGCGATGGAACAGGTACCAGGCCAGCGCCAGCACCAGCACATGGGTGATCCACACCCCCACGCCGAAGCCCACCTTGCCCTGGGTGATCCAGGAGCGCATCACGCTGTTGAGGTTCGAATAGGTGAAGTAGATGAGCACACCCACCACCATGTTGACCGAGCGGCCCAGGCGCGGATTGACGAACGACAGCGGAATGGCCAGCAGCGCCGTGATGAACACCGACAGCGGCAGGCCGATGCGGTAGGCCAGCTCGCCCCGGGCCGCCGGCGTATGCTGCTGCAGCAGGTCGAGCGTGGGCATGCCCCGGGCGCTCTCGATCTGGGTGTTGACGGGCTTGGGATCGAGCCGCACGCCATAGTGCAGGAACTCCATCAGCGCGTATTCGGCGGTGCCCCACGTACCGTCGTAGCGGCGGCCGTCTTCCAGCACCAGAAAGCGGTCGCCATTGGGTTCGATCCGCACGTTGCCACCACGCGAGGCCACCACCACCATGCGGTCGGCATTGTGCTGGACCACGAACACGTTGGAGACCGTGCTGCGGTCGGCGCTCATCGATTCGACGAAGAACACGCGGTTGCTGGAGGTTGATTCGCGAAACTGCCCGGGCGCGACCATCGACACGTCCTCGCGCTGGTTGAAGCGCTCGCGCAGCTCGACGATCTGCTGGTTGGCCCAGGGCGAGAGGATGAAGGTCACACCGGCCACCACCAGTGCATAGGGCAGCACGAAGGTCATGACCGGGCGGATCCACGCCGTGAGGCTCTGGCCGCTGGCAAACCAGATGACCATCTCGGAATCGCGCCAGGCGCGCGCCAGCACCATCAGCACCGACAGGAACACCGTCAGCACCAGCAGCACCGGAATGAAGCCGATGGCGTTGAAGGCGATCAGCGGCAGGATGTCGGAACTGGCAATGCGGTCGCTGGTGGCGCGGTTGAGAAACCGGATCAGCGACGTGGTGACCAGGATGGTGAACAGCGTGGCAAACATGACGCCGGCAACGCTGTTCAGGTCGCGGCGCAACGACTGGCGAAAGATCATCACACTAGTTTACCTGCGCACGAGGGCTTCCCGGCATCCGGGCAACGGCAAAAGTGCGCGGCAGTATCGTGCCGGATACGGTTTGGCAAACGGCACGGACTGTTGCATCCTGTTCCAGGGTGGCAAACAGCCGCCCCGCCTGACAGAAACGCCCCGTGGGCCGGCCTATAATGGCCGTTTGCGCGCATGGTCGTCACGGCCACTTCCCTGCCCGCCGGCGCCCCGTGCCCATGGACGTTTGCGCGCGTGGTCGCCGCACCAGCCCCCTTCCGGAAACCGTCCGGCCATCCTGGGCGTCTGCGTGGCGGTTCCGCTTTCCGTTTTTTGCCCGCGAGTTTTCTTCATGACGATGCAGTTCTCCCTCAAGGCCACCGCCGCCGACAAGATCCGTACCCAGTGCCTGGTGCTGCCCGTGCAGGCCGGCAGGCTCACGGCCACGGGGGCCGCGTTCGACGCCCGCCTCGACATGACGCTGTCGGCCGCCCTGAAGGGCGGTGACCTGGGCAGGAAACCGGGCTCCACGCTGCTCGTACCCGGCATCAAGGGGCTGTCGCGCATCCTGCTGGTGTCGATGGGCGAGGACGACACGCTGTCCGCCCCCCGTTTTGCCGATGCCGTGCGCAGCGCCTTCCGCGCCGTGCTGGCCACGCCGGCCACCGACGTGTTCTGCGCCCTGCACGAGGCCAGTGTCGAGCTGCGCGAGCTGCCCTGGCGCGTGGGCCAGGTGGTGCTGATGGCCCGCGAGGCCGCCTACCGCTTCGACGCCTACCGCAGCAAACCCGAACCGGCGCCGGCGCTGAAGGATGTGGTACTGGGCATGGACAACGTGGGCGAGGTGCGCTCGCTCACGCCGCTGGTGGCCCGCATGAGCGACCTGGCCGACGGCATCGATACCGCGCGCGACCTGGGCAACCAGCCACCCAACG
Source organism: Lautropia dentalis (assembly GCF_003892345.1). Lineage (GTDB taxonomy): Bacteria > Pseudomonadota > Gammaproteobacteria > Burkholderiales > Burkholderiaceae_E > Lautropia > Lautropia dentalis. Next base: position 520,063 of record NZ_RRUE01000001.1, on the reverse strand, counting down.
TCTGCAACCCGGCCTGGCTGGCCACGCAGGCGCAGAAACTGGGCCGCAGGCACAAGCTGAAGGTCGAGATCCTCGACCAGAAACAGATGGCCTCGCTGGGCATGAACGCCCTGCTGGCCGTGGCACAGGGGTCGGTGCAGCCGCCGAGGCTGATCGTCATGCACTACCGCGGCGCCGGTGCACGCCAGGCCCCCGTCGTGCTGGTCGGCAAGGGCATCACCTTCGACACGGGCGGCATCTCCATCAAACCCGCCGCCGACATGGACGAAATGAAGTTCGACATGTCGGGCGCCGGCTCGGTATTCGGCACGATGCAGGCCGTGGCCCAGATGAAGCTGAAGATCAACCTCACGGTGATTATCGCCGCCGCCGAGAACATGCCGTCGGGCTCGGCCTGCCGCCCGGGCGACATCGTCACCACGCTGTCGGGCCAGACGGTCGAGATCCTCAACACCGATGCCGAAGGCCGTCTGGTGCTGTGCGACGCCCTCACCTATGCCGAACGCTTCAAGCCGGCCGCCGTCATCGACGTGGCCACCCTCACCGGGGCCTGCGTGATCGCACTGGGTCACCAGCGGGCCGGCCTGTTCGCCAACGACGACGCCCTTGCGGCCCAGCTCAGGACGGCTGGCGACGATTCCGGCGACACCTGCTGGCCGCTGCCACTGGACGAGGCCTATCAGGAACAGCTGCGCTCGTCCTTTGCCGACATGGGCAACATCGGCGGCCGTCCGGCCGGTGCCATCACGGCCGCCTGCTTCCTGTCGCGCTTTGCCAAAAAATACGCATGGGCGCACCTGGACGTGGCCGGCGTGGCCTGGCGCTCGGGCACGAACAAGGGCTCGACCGGCCGCCCGGTGGCCCTGCTCACCCACTACCTGATGGACAAGGCGGGCTGATGGCACAGGTGCCGGTCCAGGACATGGCACACACCGCCCGCGTGGTGCCGGCGGCGGGCATGGCATCCGTGGCCGGGCGGGTTTCGCGCGGGCCCCGGCCCACCAGCCTCCGGCCGCATGGCACGCGGGTCATGCCACCCGGCTGGCATGCAGCCCCGGCATCCACTACGCGCCTCCCGCTGACCTTCCGGCAGCCGGCCTGTCACATGGCTGCCCGGTCTGCGGGCATGATGGCGTCCTGATGCAGGCAGCGTGCCCATGACCCAGGTGGACTTTCATTTCAACGTGCCGGACGTGGGCCAGTATGCCTGCCGTCTGGTGCGCAAGGCATGGCATGCCGGTCACCGGGTGGTGGTCTATTGCGAAGACACCCGGCGACTGGCCCGTTTCGACCGTCAGCTCTGGGATTTCCAGCCGCTGGCGTTCGTTCCGCATGTCTCGGTCCGGCATCCGCTGGCGGCGCGCACCCCCATTCTGCTCACCGCCTCCGAGGCCGAAGTCCCGGCCAGTCACCGTCAGGTGCTGGTCAATCTGGGCGAACGCATGCCGCCTGCATTTTCCGGCTATGCCCGGGTGATCGAGCTGGTCGGCAGCGATGCCGCCAGCCGCCAGGCAGCCCGCGCCCGCTTCCGTTCCTACCGGGAACAGGGCTACACCCCGCTCACCCACGATGTGGAAGAACGAGATGGCACCCGATAATCCCCTTTCTTCGCCGTCATTCCGGAGCAGCCAGCCGTTCGGGCCTTCCGCCGGAGCGGCAGACGCACCGGCCGGCGGCTCGACGCAGGCCCTGCACCCCGCCCCCGCCGCCAGCATTCCGGGGGTAAGCGATACCTCGACTGCAAAACGCGCCATCATGCCCGCAACAGCAGACACCCCGGCCGCAGCAGGCACGGCGGGCCCGGTGACCGGTACGCCTGCCGGCAGCCAGCGTCATCCTTCGCGCCCGTCAGGTTCGGCAGACCAGCCGGACCGTGCCACCGGCAGGGACTGGTACGGCCGTTCGCAGTTCCCGGATGATTCCGACGACGACTATCTGGAAGACGACGAGGCCGGCCCGCTGGACGAAGATGCCGCCATCGCCACCCTGCCGCCGCTGACCGACGAAGACCGGGCGCTGATCAACAAGCTGGTGCATTCGATGCGCCTGCTGGACGTGGGCATTTCATCGCAGGCCGCCCACGAAGCCACCGGCAGTGCCCCGGTCCCGTTCCCCGAAGTGGCAAAGGCCGGCAGTACCGATCCGGCCCCGTTTGCGCCCCGCACCACCACCATTCCCCCGGCGGTGCGCCAGCCGCGCCCGGCCACGCCCGAGGACGAGGAAGCCATTCCGATGCTGACGGACGTGGTAAATGTGCAGCGCTACCACCCCGACCAGCTGCCACGCAGCTTCGCCGATGTGGACTGGAGCGAACTGGCCGGCCAGGTGCGCGAAAACGTGCTGGAACGGCTGCTGCGCCGCGGCGACATCCTGCTCGATGGCCAGATGAACCACGCGCTGGCCCCGGTCATCTCGCGCGCCGTCGAGACGATGACCCGCGACGTGCACGACACGCTCAACCGCCTGATCCGCGACATCGTGGCCCGCGCCGTGAACGAGGAAATCACCCGCCTGCATGCGGAAATGGCCCGGCAGAATCACAAGGATTGACACCGGCGCCGGAAAGACGGCCAGACACCACCAGAATGCCCCGGATCACCGGACAACCCGGCGCCGGGGCATTGTCATACGGAGGCGCTGCCCACCTGTCTGACAGGGCAAGCCTCCCTGCCCCCCGGCATTTTCATGGAGTGGCAGCCTGCCACCTGTCATGGCGTGGAGCCTGCCACCTGCCTGGACAGACAGACATCCGGCCCATCATCAGCCCCGGGTGGACACTTCCGGGGCCTTCGATGGTTCCTCGATGGTTGAGCCTCAGCCGAGCTTCGCCCGCTGCCCCTGCACCTTTTCCAGCATGGCGCTGAACTGCGCCAGCCGCTGACGCTCCTGCTCGACCACGGCGGCCGGGGCGCGCTGCACGAAGCTCTCGCTGGACAGCTTGCCGTTGGCCTTGCCGATCTCGCCCTGCAGGCGGGCAATCTCCTTGTCCAGACGGGCGCGTTCGGCAGCCACGTCGATTTCCACCTTCAGCATCAGGCGGTGATTGCCCACCACCTGCACAGGGGCCAGCGTGTCTTCCGGCAGCGAGGCCACCCGTTCGGCGCTGGACAGTTTGGCCAGACCGGGCAGGTACGGCAGCATGGCATCGATGCGTTCATCGGTGCTGGCCACCAGCAGCGGCACCCGCTGCTGCGGCCCCAGCCCCATCTCGCCACGCAGCGCCCGGCAGGCATCGATCAGCGCCCGCAGTTCGGCCATCCACGCCTCGGCGTTTTCATCGATTTTCGCGTCATTGCACACCGGATACGGCTGCAGCATCACCGAATGGCGGCGTTCGGCCAGTGCCTGCGCCAGCGCCTCCCCTTCCAGCGTCTGCACCCCACCGGGGCCGTAACGGTTCGTCAGCGGCGCCACCTTCTGCCACAGCTCTTCGGTGATGAACGGAATCAGCGGATGCGCCAGGCGCAGCGTGGCCTCCAGCACCCGCAGCAGCGTGCGCCGTGCCCCCCGGCGCTGCGCCGGATCCGGGTGGTTCAGTTCCACCTTGGCCAGTTCCAGATACCAGTCGCAGTAGCTGTTCCAGACGAAGCTGTAGACGGCGTTGGCCGCCAGATCGAAGCGGTACTCGGCCAGCGCCTTCGTCACCTCGGCCGTGGTGCGCTGCAGCCCGGACACGATCCAGCGGTCCACCGGGCTGAAGTCCATGTACTGGCCGGGGCCGCAGTCCTTGTTGCAGGGTTTGGCAAAACCGTTGTCGTGGCCTTCCACGTTCATCAGCACGAAGCGGGTGGCATTCCACAGCTTGTTGCAGAAGTTGCGGTAGCCCTCACAGCGGCTGATGTCGAAATTCAGCGTGCGCGAGAAATTGGCCAGCGAGGCGAAGGTGAAGCGCAGCGCATCCGTGCCGAAGGCCGGAATGCCGTCGGGAAAATGCTTTTTGACGTACTTCTCGATGCGCGCCTTGTGATCGGCCCGCATCAGGCCCCGCACCGACTTGGCCAGCAGCGCCTCCTGGCTGATGCCGTCGATCAGGTCCAGCGGATCCAGCGTGTTGCCCTTGGACTTCGACATCTTCTGCCCTTCCGAGTCACGGACGATGGCATTGATGTAAATATCCCGGAACGGCACCTTGCCGGTGAAATACTGGGTCATCATCACCATCCGGGCCACCCAGAAGAAGATGATGTCGTTGCCCGTCACCAGCACGTCGGACGGCAGATAGCGTTCGAGATCGGCCAGCGTGACCGGATCCTGCGACGGCCAGCCCAGCGCCGTGAACGGCACCAGCGCCGACGAGAACCAGGTATCCAGCACGTCGGGGTCGCGGGTCAGCGCCCCGGTATAGCCGGCGGCCTGCGCCTGCTGGCGGGCCTCCTCCTCGCTGCGGGCCACGAAGGTCTGGCCATCCTCGCCATACCAGGCCGGAATCCGGTGTCCCCACCACAGCTGGCGCGAAATGCACCAGTCGTGGATGTTCGAAAGCCAGTGGTCGTAGGTGGACGCCCAGTGCTCGGGGAAGAAGCGGATACGGCCGGAAGTCACGGCCTCCAGCGCCGGCCGGGTGATGGCTGCCATGCCACCCGGACGGCCATCGGGCTGCGTCTCGCGGGTCTGGTCCACGAACCACTGGTCGGTCAGCATCGGTTCGACCACCTCGCCGGAACGGCCACAGACCGGCACCATGTTGCGGTGCTTCACGGTATCGACCAGCAGGCCGGCGGCATCCAGATCGGCCACCATCTGCTCGCGCGCCCGGTAGCGGTTCAGACCCCGATAAGCCTCGGGCACGGCCTCACCCGCCATGTTGGCTTCCAGGTCCAGCACCACGATCAGCGGCAGCTGGTGACGCTGGGCCACCTCGTAGTCGTTGAAGTCATGCGCGCCGGTGATCTTCACACAGCCGCTGCCGAACTCCGGATCCACATAGCTGTCGGCAATCACCGGGATCTTCCGGCCGGTCAGCGGCAGCTCCAGCAGTTTGCCGTGCAGGTGGCGATAGCGCTCATCCTCCGGATGCACGGCCACGGCCACGTCACCCAGCATCGTTTCCGGACGGGTAGTGGCCACCACCAGCCCCGTCAGTTCGGTGCCATCGGCCGCCTTCTGCGGGCCATCGGCAAACGGATAGCGGATGTGCCACAGATGGCCATCACGCTCGGTCATGTCCACCTCGAGGTCGGACACGGCCGTGCGCAGCACCGGATCCCAGTTCACCAGCCGCTTGCCACGGTAGATGAGTCCTGCCTCGTACAGCCGCACGAACACCTCGGCCACCGCCTGCGACAGCTTCGGGTCCATCGTGAAATAGCCGGACTGCGTGCCCAGGCTGTCGGCGTAGTCCCAGTTGGCCGAATCGCCCAGGCGACGCATCTGCCGGCTGATGGCCCCGCCCGATTCGTTCTTCCAGGCCCAGACCCGGTCGATGAAGGCATCGCGCGACATGTCATGGCGCGACCTGCCCTCGGCCGCCAGCTGCCGCTCCACCACGATCTGCGTGGCAATGCCGGCATGGTCACTGCCCACCACCCAGTTGGTGTCGTCGCCCAGCATCCGGTGATGGCGAATCAGCGTGTCCATCAGCGTCTGCTGGAAGGCATGGCCCATGTGCAGCGTGCCGGTCACATTGGGCGGCGGCAGCTGGATGCAGTAGGCCCTGCCGGAGGGTGCGGGGCGTTCAGCGGTTGCGGTGGCCTGCGATGCAGCGTCCCCCTGCCCGACAGTGGCGTTCGCCGCAGCCTCACCGGCCTGGCCCGCTGTCGATGCGCCCTGCCCTGCAGACGGTGCGACACCCGGCGCGGGCTGGTTGACGAAGTAGCCGCGGGATTCCCACAGCGGGTACCAGCGCGCCTCGATGGCGGCAGGCTCGAAACTCTTGGGCAGTTGGTCCAGGGCGGAACCAGGCGTGGCAGCGTCGGTCATGAAAGCGCGGGAATGTGTGCGTCGAAAGGGTAGAGTTTAATCCCTTTGGACTCACTCACCGCCGCCGCAACCAGAAGTGCGTCACCTCCCCCCGGTCCACCTGCGCCAGCAGCGTGTTGCCGGTCTGGCGGGCGAAGGCGCTGAAATCCTGCTTTGAGCCGGGGTCGGTAGCCTCCACCTCCAGCACCTGGCCGCTCTGCAGCGTGGCCAGCGCCTTCTTCGCCTTCAGGATCGGCAGCGGACAGGCCATGCCGCGCGCATCGACGTGCGCATCGGCATGGTCGGGAGGGCTGGAGGAAGGCAGGGGCTCGTTCATCAGCCCTCCAGCTTCTGCACCAGCTGGCTGCGCACCGCCGCCAGCGCACCGTCCAGCGCCGCCACGTCGGTCCCGCCAGCCATGGCAAAGTCCGGCTTGCCGCCGCCCTTGCCGCCCACCTGCGCGGCCACGCCGGCCACCAGCTCACCGGCCCTGATGGTGCCCACCCGGTCGGCCGTCACACCAGCCACCAGCTGAACCTTGCCATCGCTGGCCGCGGCCAGGACCACCACCAGCGACTTCAGCTGGTCCTTCAGCTGGTCCACCGTGGCACGCAGCGCCCTGGCATCCATGCCATCCAGACGGGCCACCAGCACATGTACGCCGCTGGCCAGCTTCTGCGCCTGCCCGGCCAGGTTCTGCCCCTGGCTGCTGGCGGCCTTCGCCTTCAGACGGTCCAGATCACGGTTCAGATCCTTCACCTGCGTCTGCAGCTGCACGATGCGCGCCGGCAGTTCGTTCACCGGGGCACGGGCTGCCGCGGCGGCCTCGGCCAGTGCGGCGAGCTGCTGCTGGATCCACGCCAGCGCGCCCTCGCCCGTCAGCCCGTCCACACGACGGATGCCGGCAGCCACGCCACCTTCGGAGGCGATCTTGAACACGCCGATCTCCCCGCTGCGGGCCACATGGGTACCGCCACACAGTTCACGCGTATCGGCCACGTCCACCATCCGCACCACGTCGCCATACTTCTCGCCGAACAGCGCCATGGCCCCCAGGGCAATGGCTTCGTCATACGGCAGCTGGCGGATGACCGTCTCGGCATTGGCACGTATTTCGGCGTTGACGATGGCTTCCACCGCCTGGATCTCGTCGGCCGTCATCGGCTTGTTGTGGCTGAAGTCGAAGCGGGTGTGATCCGGATCGACCAGCGAGCCCTTCTGGGCCACGTGATCACCCAGCACCTGGCGCAGCGCCTTGTGCAGCAGGTGGGTGGCCGAGTGGTTGCGGGTGGTCTTCGCACGGCGGGCCGCATTCACCTCGGCGGTCACGGCATCGCCCACCTTCAGGCTGCCGGCTTCCAGACGGCCGTGGTGGCCCCAGACGGTGGCCTGGATCTTTTGCGTATCGGTCACGGCAAAGCGCTGTGCGCCATTCGGGACAGCGATCAAGCCATGGTCACCCACCTGCCCCCCGGACTCTGCATAGAACGGGCTGACATCCAGCACCACCACGCCCTCGTCGCCGGCCTGCAGGGTCTCCACCGGCTTGCCGTCACGGTACAGCGCCAGCACCTTTGCTGGCGCCGTCAGCGCGTCGTAACCCACGAAACGGGTGGCGGCACCGTCGTATTCCAGCAGCGACGCCCCCTTGAAGCGGCCGGCCGCCCGGGCCTGCTCACGCTGGCGCGCCATGGCGGCATCGAAGCCGGCCTCGTCCACCGTCACGCTCCGCTCGCGGCAGACATCGGCCGTCAGGTCCAGCGGGAAGCCGAAGGTGTCGTGCAGGCGGAAGGCGGTTTCACCGTCCAGCACCGTCTTGCCGTTCAGGTCGGCCAGCGCCTGGTCCAGCAGGGTCATGCCGTTGGCAATGGTCTCGAAGAAGCGGGACTCCTCTCCCTTGAGCACCTCCTCGATGCGGGCCTGGTCGCGCTTCAGCTCCGGATAGGCCTCACCCATTTCCTTCACCAGCGCCGCCACCAGACTGTACAGGAACGGCTGGCGCGCCCCCAGCTTGTAGCCGTGACGCACCGCGCGGCGAACGATCCGGCGCAGCACATAGCCGCGCCCCTCGTTGCCCGGCACCACCCCATCGACGATGGTGAAGCTGCAGGCACGGATGTGGTCGGCAATCACCTTCAGCGACGGGCTGCCAGCCTCGGGCGTACCGCCCGCATCGGCCACCGCCTGCGCGGCCGCCGCCAGCAGGTTCACGAACAGGTCGATCTCGTAATTGGAATGCACGTGCTGCAGCACGGCCGCCACTCGCTCCAGGCCCATGCCGGTATCCACGCTGGGACGCGGCAGCGGATTCATGTTGCCGGCCTCATCGCGGTTGTACTGCATGAACACGATGTTCCAGATCTCGATGAAGCGGTCACCATCTTCATCCGGGCTGCCCGGGGGGCCGCCGGCGATTTCCGGGCCGTGGTCGTAGAAGATCTCGGTGCAGGGGCCGCAGGGGCCGGTGTCGCCCATCATCCAGAAGTTGTCCGATGCGTAGCGGGCCCCCTTGTTGTCGCCGATGCGCACGATCTTCTCGGCCGGCACACCCACCTGCCGGTGCCAGATGTCGTAGGCCTCATCATCCTCGGCATACACCGTCACCAGCAGCTTTTCCGGCGGCAGCCCGAAGACCTGCGTGAGCAGCTCCCAGGCAAAGGAGATGGCATCCTTCTTGAAATAGTCGCCGAACGAGAAGTTGCCCATCATCTCGAAGAAGGTGTGATGGCGTGCGGTATAGCCGACGTTTTCCAGGTCGTTGTGCTTGCCACCGGCCCGGATGCACTTCTGCGCCGTGGTCGCCCGCGTATACGGACGCTTGTCGAAGCCCAGGAACACGTCCTTGAACTGGTTCATGCCCGCGTTGGCAAACAGCAGCGTCGGGTCGTCGTGCGGCACCACCGGACTGGACGGGACGATGGTGTGCCCCTTCGACTCAAAGAACTTCAGGTACTTCTGGCGTATTTCGGCAGACTTCATCTTGGGCATCCTGGGAAGAATCCGCAATTTTACCGAACGCCGGCCCCGTTCCGCCAATGCCCTGCGTCCCGGGGCAACACAGTGGCCATGTTCCTGGCCGCGCGTCAGCCGCATCCCGCCTGTCTGTGGCATCATCATCCACCGCATCCGCACGGCAGGCCCCCTGCAACCGGTGCACCTGACCACCGCCCACCCCACGGAGACATCCCCCATGAGCAGCACCCCAGCCCCCATGAACGTGGCCTTTCTGGGCCTCGGCGTCATGGGCTACCCCATGGCCCGCCACCTGGCCGAAGCCGGCCATGCCGTGACGGTCTACAACCGCACCACCGCAAAGGCCGAACAGTGGCTGGCCGAACGGCCGGCACACCGCCTCGCCCTCACCCCGCGCGAAGCCGCGGCACAGGCCGACATCGTCTTCTCCTGCGTCGGCAACGACGACGACCTGCGCAGCGTGGTTCTGGGGGACGACGGCGCCTTTGCCGGCATGAAGCCCGGCGCCCTGTACGTGGACCACACCACCGCCTCGGCCGATGTCAGCCGCGAACTGGACCGCATCGCCCGCGAAAAGGGCATGAACTTCGTCGATGCCCCCGTTTCCGGCGGCCAGGCCGGCGCCGAGAAGGGTTGCCTCACCATCATGTGCGGCGGCGCCGAAACCAGCGTGGAACGCATGCGTCCGGTGGCCATGGCCTATGCCCAGGCCATCACCCGCGTGGGCGAGGCCGGTGCCGGCCAGCTGGCCAAGATGGTCAACCAGATCTGCATCGCCGGCCTCGTGCAGGCGCTGTCGGAAGCCATCCATTTCGGCGAGGTGGCCGGGCTGGACATGAAGCAGGTGCTGGACGTGATCGGCAAGGGGGCCGCCCAGTCCTGGCAGATGGACAACCGTGGCAAGACCATGACCGACCGCCAGTTCGACTTCGGCTTTGCCGTGGACTGGATGCGCAAGGATCTGGGCCTGTGCCTGGCCGAGGCCCGCCGCACCGGCGTGTCGCTGCCCGTCACCGCCCTGGTGGACCAGTTCTACGCCGATGTGCAGGCCCTGGGCGGCAACCGCTGGGACACCTCCAGCCTGATCGCCCGCTTCGACCACCTGAAGCGCTGAAACAGGTCAGCGGGGCAAGCCAGGTCGGGCAAACCTGCCGAAGCCCCCGTCGAACCTGCCGGCCGGGGCTACAGCAGGGCCTGTAAATGCTTCTTTCCATGACCTGGCAGAAGAGCCCCTGCCGTCGAAGCCTGCAACAGTGCACAGGCCCGGCCAGCGGCCTGAAGCGGGGCAGAAAGAACCTACTGCCCCCTTCGCCAGTCTGCCCCCCGGGCCAGCAGGGCCGTGAGCGCGGCGCGGTCTTCGGCCTGCAGCGTCACCGCCAGCGCCTGCAGACGCGACGCCAGGGCGACCAGCCCGGCCAGCGTCGGCACCCGGTTCTGGATCAGGATGTCGGCCCACAGCGCAGGCGACGAGGCTGCGATCCGCGTCATGTCCAGCAGTCCCGGACCGGCATGCTCGCCCGCCCGCACCGGCTCTTCCCCAACAGCCGACGCGCCCAGGTCATTCGCCACCACCCCGGCCATGACAAACGCCACCGCGTGGGGCACATGCGACACCAGCGCAAACACGCGGTCGTGCTGGCCCACCGTCATGTGGGTCACCCGGGCTCCCACGCACCGCCACAGGGCCTCCAGCCGCGCCACGGTATCCGGCGCCGTGGCCGGCAGCCGGCTCAGCACGGCCTCGCGCCCGACGAACAGTGCGGCATCGGCCGCATCCGGCCCGCTCTTCTCGCTGCCCGCGATGGGATGACTGGCCACGAAACGCGTCAGCACGTCCGCCCCCTCCCGCCGCGTCACGGCCGCCTCCAGCGCCGCCACCACCGGTCTCTTCACACTGGACAGGTCTGTCAGCAGCGCATCGGGCGACAGGTTATCGACAACCTCATCCATCAGCGCGCAATTGACCGAAATCGGCGCTGCCAGCACCACCAGGTCCGCCCCCCGCACCGCGTCGGCCACCGTATGGGCCGTCTCGTCGAACAGCCCGCGCGCCCGTGCCTGCGACAGGTCCGGCTCCAGCCCATAGCCCACCCGGTGCACGGCCGGCAGCCGCGCTCCCAGCGCCGCCGCCAGCGAACCACCCATCAGCCCCGTGCCCAGAATGGCCACTCTTTCAAACATGTACTTCCCCTGCCTGCACAGTCCACCACCAGCCGTGACCGCTGTCGCCGGCCATGACCTCCCACCCAGCCGTGATTTCCCCCGGCAGCGGCTTGCGCCCCCGCCCCGGTGCGCGTTGCAAAGCCCGTTGCCTGCTCCGCAGGCGGCACCGTACTCAGCCCTTCAGAATCTTCGTCAGCGCATCGATCAGCTTCTGGTTCTCTTCCGGCAGCCCCACACTGATGCGCAGCCACTCGGGCAGCCCATAGTTGGCCACCGGCCGCACGATCACCCCGGCCCGCAGCAGCGCGTCGTTGACGGCCGCCGCATCGCCCACCTTCACCAGCACGAAGTTGCCCGACGAAGGCACGTACGTCAGCCCCAGCGCATCGAAGGCCGCCGACAGCTGCTTCAGCCCCTGCTGGTTCAGCGCATAGCTGCGCTGCTGGTAATCGGCATCGGCCAGCACGGCCTGTGCGGCCACCAGCGCCAGCGTGTTCACATTGAAGGGCTGGCGCACCCGACCCAGCAGGTCGGTGATGGCCGGCTGCGCCACCGCAAAGCCCACCCGCAGCCCGGCCAGACCAAAGGCCTTCGAGAAGGTACGTGACACGATCAGGTTCGGCAGGCGCTTCACCCAGGCCAGCGCATCGTAGCGCTGCTCCGGCCGCAGATATTCGGTATAGGCCTCGTCCAGCACCACCGCCACCTGCGGCGGCACCTGCTCCAGAAAACGCAGCAGCCGTTCCCCTTCGATGAAGGTACCGGTCGGGTTGTTCGGGTTGGCCAGGAACACCAGCCGCGTATCGGGCGTGATGGCTGCCAGCATGGCGTCCAGATCATGCCCCAGCCCGTCATCGGGCACTTCCACGCCCACCGCGCCGATGGCCTTTGCCACCAGCGGATACACCACGAAGGCGTAGCGCGAATACACGATGCGCTGCCCCGGCCCCACCAGCGCGCGGGCCGCCAGCTCCAGCACATCGTTCGACCCGTTGCCCAGCGTGATCCAGCCGGCATCGATGCCGTAATGCGCCGCCAGCGCCTGCTTCAGGTCATGCCCGTTGGCATCCGGATAGCGGGCATCGCCCACCGCCAGCACCTGCTGCACGGCCGCCACCGACTTCGGCGACATGCCCAGCGGGTTCTCGTTGGAAGCCAGCTTGACGATCCCGGCCGGATCCAGCCCCAGCTCGCGCGCCACCTCCCCGATGGGCCGCCCCGGTTTGTACGGCGCCAGCCCCTTCACGCCAGCCGACGCCCCGTCTGCGGGCGAAACGCCCTGTCCATGTGTCGTCATTCTGTCTTCCCTCCTGCAGCAGTATCCAACCCGGCCGGAACGCGCCGTTTCTCAACACCGCGTCCGGTTCACTCAACCCACCGTGGCCCGCTCCGACGGATACGACCCCAGCAGCCGGAAGAACGCCGACCGGTCCTTCAGCTCCATCAGCGCCTTCGCCACCGCCGGATCATCCTGATGCCCGGTCAGATCGATGTAGAAATAGTATTCCCAGCCGCCCTGCCTCGCCGGGCGCGACTCGAAGCGCTTCATCGTCACCCCGTGACGCGACAGCGGTTCGATCAGTTCGTACAGCGCCCCGGCACGGTCGGGCACCCCCAGAATCAGCGAAGTCTGGTCCATGCCGCTGCGCGCGACCTGCTGCATGCCGATCACCAGGAAGCGCGTCCGGTTCATCGGGTCGTCCTGGATGGCGTGTGCCACCGCCACCAGATCGTAGAGGGCCAGCGCCGTCTCGCTGCCGATGGCCGCCAGCGACCCGTCGGCCGCCGCCAGCCGGGCGCCCTCGCCATTGCTGGACACCGGCATCAGCTCCACATCCGGCAGGTTGCGCTGCAGCCAGTTGGTGCACTGCGCCAGCGCCTGCGGATGCGCCACCACCTTCTTCACATCGGCCGTCAGCCCCGAACGCGACATCAGCACGTGCCGCACCGGCACCGTGATCTCGCTGGCAATGCGCAGCGGCGTGTTCAGGAACAGGTCCTGGCTGCGCGTCACCGACCCCTCGGTGGAATTCTCGATGGGCACCACGCCGAAGTCCACCGTACCGGACTCGCTCACCCGGAACACATCGTCGATCGACGCACAGGGCACCCCCTCGACGGCATCGCCAAAGCGCTGGCGCATGGCGGCCTCGCTGAACGTGCCCCAGGGGCCCAGAAAGGCCACCCGCAACGGCCGCTCCAGCCCGCGGCAGGCCGACATCAGCTCGCGCCAGATGGCGCGCACGGCCCCTCCGGGCAGCGGCCCCGGATTGGCCTGCTGCAGCCGCTGGATGATCATCGCCTCCCGTTCGGGCCGGTACACCGGCGCATCATTGGCCCCCTGCTTCAGATGGCCGATTTCCTGGGCAAGCCTTGCCCGTTCGTTCACCAGTTGCAGCAGCTGCGCATCCAGCGCATCGATTCTCTGCCGTACCGCCTCGATCTGTTCATCGGCCATGTCTGCCTCTCTCCTGCATGCTTGCCCAAAAAATCACCGGCACGCCGTACCGGTCGCCCGGCCCGTACCCGACCGTGCATTCTGCCCGCTGCGCAGCATCAAAGGTATGCCACACCCGCCATCATGCGACGCGCGCCTGATGCAAATACGCCACATTCCGCTCACCACTGCACCCTTTCTGCCGCGATCCTTAACTGAACTGTAACAAGCGCGACATCACGTGCAGTTATTCATACCCTTTTTCGGCGGACGGGAAGAAAATGATTGGAACCCTTCCCGGACCGTCATGAAAAACACACTGCCTGTCACTGCCGTCTTCGCCGGTTTGCTGGCTTTCAGTCAGGCCGTTCTGGCCCACGATGGGGCCCCTACTGAAGCCATCCGGACCCACGAACTCACCGCAGCCACCCAGCCCGGCCTGACCGGGCATCGCCCGGCCCTCGACGACGGCAACATCCGCCTCGCACAGGTAACCAGCCCCACGGACGCTGCCTCCTCGCCCGCTGCCGTGGCAGCCGACGAAGGTGCCATGCCCTCGGTCGCCTATGGCCTCGTGGGCGTGCTGCTGATGATCTGCGTGCTGGTCAAGCGCCGCAACGAGCCGCCGGTCCTCTGACCCCCTGAATCACGCCTGCTGCCGCAGGCACCCGCATGGCCCGCCCCCGTGTCCACAGGGAGCGGGCCATGTGTTTTTGCCGGCCGGTCAGTCGTCGGCAGCCTCCCCACCGTCATCGGGCGAAGCGCCCCCGTCGGCATCTGCACCCGTGGCGTCATCCGCCGCGGCCGGCTCATCGCCTGCCACGGCCTCGCCCACTGCCGCGAGCATTTCGGGAGAATCGGAGCCCACCACGCGCTGCACGCGCGACAGCGTATCGTCGTCTTCCACGCCGATCAGCGTCACGCCCTGGGTGGCACGGCCCATCTCGCGGATTTCATCCACCCGCGTGCGCACCAGCACCCCGCCGGTGGTGATCAGCATGATCTCGTCACCCTTCTCCACCAGAATGGCGGCCACCATCTTGCCGTTGCGCTCGGACGCCTGGATGGCAATCATGCCCTTCGTGCCACGGCCATGACGCGTGTGCTCGATCAGCGGCGTGCGCTTGCCATAGCCATTCTCGGTGGCCGTCAGCACCGAGCGGTGCTCGCCGTCGGCCACATCGGCCACCAGCATCGCAATCACCTTCTGGCCGTCTTCCAGCGCCATGCCACGCACGCCACGGGCCGTGCGGCCCATCGCCCGCACGTCCGTCTCCAGGAAGCGCACCGCCTTGCCAGCGTCGGAGAACAGCATCACATCGTGACTGCCGTGCGTCACGGCCGCACCGATCAGGTAGTCGCCCTCGTCCAGATCCACCGCGATGATGCCTGCCTTGCGCGGGTTGGAGAAGTCGGACAGCGCCGTCTTCTTCACCGTCCCCAGGCTGGTGGCCATGAACACGAAGTGGTCGTCGTCGAAGGTCCTGACCGGCAGCACCACCGTGATCTTCTCGTTGTCGGCCAGCGGGAACATGTTGACGATCGGCCGGCCACGTGAAGCCCGCGACCCCTGCGGCACCTCCCACACCTTCAGCCAGTACACCCGGCCCCGGTCGGAGAAGCACAGAATGGTGTCGTGCGTGTTGGCAATGAACAGCTGGTCGACCCAGTCGTCGTCCTTCGTGCTGGCCGCCTGCTTGCCCCGGCCACCGCGGCGCTGCGCCCGGTACTCGGACAGCGGCTGCGACTTGATGTAGCCGGAATTGGACAGCGTCACCACCATGTCCTGCGGCGTGATCAGGTCTTCCACGTCGATCTCGCTGGCATTCAGCTCGATCTGCGAGCGGCGCGGATCCTTGTCAGGGCCGCCGAACTCGGTTTCCACCGCCACCAGCTCGTCGCGGATGATGGCCGTGATGCGCGCCGGCTTGGCCAGAATGTCCAGCAGGTCCAGAATGCGGTCCACCACCTCGCGGTACTCGCTGACGATCTTTTCCTGCTCCAACCCGGTCAGCCGCTGCAGGCGCATCTGCAGAATCTCGCCCGCCTGCACCTCCGACAGCTGGTACGACCCGTCGGGCTGCAGCCCCGCATTGGGCGGCATGATGCCGGCCGGCCGCAGCGCCGAGGCATCGCCGGCCGCGCGCTCGACCATCTCGGCCGCAATACCGGCCGCCCAGGTACGGGCCAGCAGCCGTTCCTTGGCCACCGGCGGCGTGGGCGAGGTCTTGATCAGCTCGATCATCTCGTCCACGTTCACCACGGCCACCGCCAGACCTTCCAGAATGTGACCCCGCTCGCGCGCCCGGTTCAGCTCGTACACGGTACGCCGCGTCACCACCTCGCGCCGGTGCGCCAGGAAGGCCTCCAGCACCTGCTTCAGGTTCAGCAGCCGCGGCTGGCCATCGACCAGCGCCACCATGTTGATGCCGAAACTGTCCTGCAGCTGCGTCAGCTTGAACAGGTTGTTCAGCACCACCTCGGCGTTCTCGCCGCGCTTGAGTTCGATCACCACCCGCATGCCCTGCTTGTCGGACTCGTCGCGGATGTCGGAAATGCCCTCGATCTTCTTCTCGTTGACCAGCTCGGCGATCTTCTGCTGCAGCACCGCCTTGTTGACCTGATAGGGGATCTCGTCGACGATGATCGCCTGGCGGTTGCCCGCCTTGTCCATGTCCTCGAAGTGCGTGCGGGCGCGCATCACCACCCGGCCACGGCCGGTACGATAGCCCTCGCGCACCCCGGCCACGCCATAGATCAGCGCTCCGGTGGGAAAGTCCGGCGCCGGGATCTTCTCGATCAGCTCATCGATCGACGCGTCCGGGTTCTCGAGCAGCAGCAGGCAGGCCGCCACCACTTCGTGCAGATTGTGCGGCGGAATGTTGGTGGCCATCGCCACCGCAATGCCGGTACTGCCGTTGATCAGCAGATTGGGAATCCGGGCCGGCAGCACCAGCGGCTCGGTGGTGGAGCCATCGTAGTTCGGCCCGTAGTCCACCGTGTCCTTGTCGATGTCGGCCACCATCTCGCCGGCAATCTTGCGCAGGCGGATCTCGGTGTAACGCATGGCCGCCGGCGGGTCGCCGTCCACCGAACCGAAGTTGCCCTGGCCATCGACCAGCGTATAGCGCAGCGAGAAATCCTGCGCCATTCGCACCACCGTGTCGTAGATCGCGGAGTCGCCGTGCGGGTGATACTTACCCATCACATCGCCCACCACGCGGGCCGACTTCAGATAGGGACGGTTCCAGACGTTGTTCAGCTCGTGCATGGCGTAGAGCACCCGGCGGTGCACGGGCTTCAAGCCGTCACGCACATCCGGCAGTGCCCGCCCCACGATCACGCTCATCGCGTAATCGAGGAAGGAGCGCTTCATCTCCTGCTCGAGACTGATCGGTACCGTCTCTTTGGCGAATTGATCCTGATCCTGATCCATGGAATCCCAGAACGTCGGCCGGTTCCATCCCCCCTGCCGGCACGTGCACCGCCGCAGACCTGCAACGCCTGCACCAGAGCGCACCACCCGCCAGGGGCGCACGACCCCGCGCCCACAAAAAACCCGGGCGACACGCCCCGGCCATCAATAGAGAATCCCTGATTTTAGACCATCCGGTCCCGCACTCCGCCGGGCACCCTGAAGCCCGCGCCACCATCGGCAAGAAACCCACACCACTCCCTGCCCAGGCCCCATCCAGCGGTTTCGCCCGGCATCACCCATTGCGCCCGCTCCCTGGCGGCCACGGAATCCGCCCGTCATCCCTCGCCCGGTTGTCCCATCCCTTCATCTTTCTCTCGTCATCTCTCTCCCGCCATTCCTCCCGTACCCCCTCTCGCGTTCCCCGCTCCCCTCCCCGTCAGGCGCTTCCGTTCACCTGCCCGGCAGAGCCACCAGCCCTTCAACACCCCCGGCGCGCCACAAAGCCAACACTCGGTGCCCGATATGTTGCGCTCAAGCGACAATTCCGGCCACCAGCGTCGCGGAACACGCCAAAGCCCATACGGTGCCACAGGCTGCTATGGCACAATGAGTCAAGCGTATTCCTCATTGCACCAGCTGCGGGTTTCATGCCGGCAGACGGGTTTACGCAAGCTCACTGCATTTTGCACAGGGTCACAATCCGGCCATGCCAGAGACCGTCCTTGTCAAGGTGCTGGTTTTTCAGCTGAGAGTCGTCTCACCGAGAGGAGAAACATGAAAAAATCGGTCAAGCTTGGCGCATTGGCTGCGACAGCGCTGCTCGCCGCCTGCGCTACAGGCAGCGGGGGGAAGGGCCCTGACATCACAGCCGATCAGAACGATACTGGCTACGTCACCTCGCGTGACGGTGGTGTGGTAACCAACAAGTTCAACACGTGCTACCACGACAGGGGCTTCAAGGCTTCGCAGGCCATCGTCGAATGTGATCCGGACCTGGTGCCGAAGGCGCCTCCGCCGCCTCCCCCGCCGCCGCCGCCTCCCCCGCCGCCTCCCCCGGCAGCACCTCAACCCACCAGTGAAAAAGTCTCCTTCGCAGCCGATACCTTCTTCGGCTTCGACAAGGCTGTCCTGAAGGATGAGGGCAAACAGAAACTGGATGACATCGTCGGCCAGCTCGACGGCGTTGCCCTGGAAGTGATCGTTGCCGTTGGCCACACCGACAGCGTCGGTAATGATGCCTACAACCAGCGTCTGTCGGTTCGCCGTGCAGAAGCGGTCAAGGCCTATCTGGTCAGCAAGGGCGTCGAAGCCAACCGGGTCTACACCGAAGGCAAGGGCGAAGCCCAGCCGATCGCCAGCAACAAGACCAAGGATGGCCGCGCGAAAAACCGTCGCGTGGAAATCGAAGTGGTCGGCAGCCGGCAGGTCATGCAGTAAGCCACATCCGCAGAGCCCGCTCCGGCGGGCTCCTGGTGGGAAAGAAGCCATCATGGGTAACACCGTGGTGGCTTTTTTGTTGCCTGCCCCATTCCTCCGGCCATACCACACACCGGCCATACCACACACCAGCTGCATCACACACCAGCTGCATCACACACCGGCTGCAACCAGTGCCGGTTGCACCACACGCCTGGCTGCACTGCCCCGACCACACCGCCTCCAGCCGTCGCGCGGCCGTACCATGCCTCCCCGGTCGGCAGCCCTCCCGCACACCGATGCAAGCCCCCAGCCCCCGGGAGGATGATCTGTACGCGGCACACACAGCCCACGCCAGCACCCGGCGTAAAATACCCACAACTGCTGCAGTCACCCGGCTGCGCCCCTCCGTTCAGGCCGGCCGCCATGGCCTGCGCCCCTGCCCCGCAACCACGGGCCAGGCGCGCACCCTGACGCCGCCCACACTCCATCACGACACCACTGCCATGACAGCCCTGTCCCCCGCCCCGGCCAGCCGCACCAACGTCGACCAGGCCGAACTGGACAAGTTCCAGGTTCTCGCCTCGCGCTGGTGGGACCCCAACAGCGAATTCAAGCCCCTGCACGACATCAACCCGCTGCGGCTGGGCTGGATCATCGAACAGGCCGGCGGCAGCCTCACGGGCCTGAACGTCGTGGACGTGGGCTGCGGCGGCGGCATCCTCACCGAGGCCCTGGCCAGCAGCGGCCCGGCCAGCACCCTGGGCGTGGACCTGGCCGACAAGTCCCTGCAGGTGGCGCGGCTGCACGCCCTCGAAAGCGGCGTTCCGGCCCAGTACGAAAAAATTGCCGTCGAAGACCTGGCGGCCCGTCAGCCTGACCACTTCGATGTCGTGGTGTGCATGGAAATGCTCGAACACGTCCCCGACCCGGCCTCCGTCATCCGCGCCTGCAGCCAGCTGGCCAGACCGGGCGGCACCGTGCTGCTGTCCACCCTCAACCGCAACCCCAAATCGTGGCTGTTTGCCATTGCCGGCGCCGAATACATCCTCAAGATGCTGCCCCGGGGCACCCACGACTTCAACAAGTTCATCCGCCCCGCCGAAATGGCCCGCATGGCCCGACAGGCCGGCCTGGAACTGCAGGCATTCATGGGGCTGGTGTACAACCCCATCACCCAGCAGTACAGCCTCACGCCCAGCGACGTGGCCGTCAACTACATGGCCTCGTTCCGCAAACCGGCCTGATTGCGCCCCAGCCTCCCGGCAATCCCCCCACAAGGGTCCGCCCTGCCCGGCGCCCCCGCATCGCATGTGACAGGCCCTGGCCCTGCACTGTCCGGCAGCGACCACGCTTCACGGTTGCCGCCAGCCGGCAGCCCCTGTGTCTTCCGTTTCCTCCTCCCTGCAGTACCTCATGCCACAGCTCAAAACCCTGCCCGCCGCCGTCTTCTTCGACCTCGACGGGACGCTTGCCGACACCGCCGACGACCTGGCCGCTCCCGTCAATGCCATGCGCGAGGCCCGCGGCCTCAAGCCGCTGCCGCTCGAAGAGTACCGCCCCTTTGCCTCTGCCGGCTCGCGGGGCCTGCTGCACATCGGCCTGGGCGCCACCACCGACGACCCCGACTACCCTGCCCTGCGCACCGAGTTCCTCACCCGCTACGAGAAAAGCATTGCCTCCCACACCCGGCTCTTTCCCGGCATGACCGACCTGCTGGCCTGGCTGGAGGCCCGGCAGATCCGCTGGGGTGTCATCTCGAACAAGCTCGAATATCTGGTCCACAGCCTGATGGACCGGCTGGACCTCAGCCATCGCGCCGTACTCGCCTTCGGAGGCGACTCGGCCCCCCGGCCCAAACCGGCCCCCGACCTCATGCAGCGCGCCCTGAAGGAAACCGGCCTGACGGGCAAGCAGTGCATCTACATCGGCGACGACCAGCGGGACATCCTGGCTGGCCGGGCCGTGGGCATGACCACCATTGCCGCCGCCTACGGCTACTGCAACCCCGCCGAAGCCGCCAACTGGGGGGCCGACCACCTCGTCAGCTCGGTGGCCGACTTCCATGCCCTGCTGCAGGGCCTGGCCTGAACCCCTACCTGGGCACCGCCCCCGAACAGCCAGCCATGACCAGCCCATACAGAGCTGTCACACCGGCCGGCCGCCAGCAGGAACCAGCCAGTCCCCGCCCGGGCCTGCGATGGCAGGCCCTGAACACACTCAGTAGCAGATACTGTTGTTGCTGCCCATCCGCAGCATGGCCGGCATGGTCACGCCGCGCACCCGGATGGGCTTGAGCTTCCTGCGCGTGCGGATGTCGTAACGGAAGATCTGCGGCGCCCATTCGTCCAGCGAATACAGCGCCGTCTTGCTGTCGCCCGTCACCCAGACGCTCATGATCTCCGGCCGGAAGCGGTCGATCCGCCGGTCGGACGGATCGTCGAACGACTGGAACATGATGCCCTTGTCGCCCGCCAGAATCCATGTGCTTTCCAGCCAGCCCGTGCGGATGAA
Source organism: Lautropia dentalis (assembly GCF_003892345.1). Taxonomy (GTDB): domain Bacteria; phylum Pseudomonadota; class Gammaproteobacteria; order Burkholderiales; family Burkholderiaceae_E; genus Lautropia; species Lautropia dentalis. The sequence continues at coordinate 499,244 of NZ_RRUE01000001.1, read as the reverse complement.
GCGCGGCGAAAAGTCCACCGTGAAGCGCTGCGGCTTCTCGTCGCCCTTCTTCAGGTCGAACAGCGCCACATTGCCCTGCACATCCGCAAAGATCACGTGCTGCGTGTACGCATCGATGTAGGGCATGATCATCGGCTCGTTCGTCGTGCCCACCGTACGCATCGGCCCCGTACTCAGTATCCGGTCCTGCTGCGGAAAATAGACCAGCCCCTCCGAACCATCGTCGGTGGTGATGGCCAGCAGATCGTCTTCCGTACTGGCCACGCCGATGCCCAGCCCGGAACCACTGCCGATGTGCTTCGACAGGTCGATGGTGCGCCAGTCATCGTCCGACTTGCTGTCACCATCCTTGTGATAGATGAAGGGTCTGTCCTCGTCCAGCACCCAGAACGACTTCGAAAACGAGCTGAACAGCAGCGAATAATAGGTGTTGAGCAGCGCCTGCCGCTGGTCGGAATCGAAACGGCGCGGGAAGATGCGCACCGAAAAATCGCTGTAGTCGATCATCCCCACCTGGTCGCGCAGGGCCACGGCCACCAGTGTGCTCTGCGGCACGAAGAACATCTGGAACAGCGGCGAGGGCAGATCCACACGCTGGCGTTTGAGCGTGCGCAGATCCATGAAGTACATCCACTTCGACTCGGGCGAGCCCACCGCCATCATCGAAGAATCGCGCGACATCTCCATCACATGCGGACGAATGCCGAAATCCAGCGTTGTCACGTGAGCCCCGCTCACGATGTCAGTCACACTGATGAAATTGCTGAAGCGGTCCGCCGCAAACACATGGCGTGTCGGCGAATAAAGCCCCTCCGACGACTTCGACATGCGTGCCGACGCCCAGGGCGGCAGCTCGGCCCCCTTCTCCCGGGACTCCCCCATCACCTCTGCCATCATCATGGCCAGTGAAGCACCGGCACCCGCCTGAATGAACTGCCTTCGTTTCATGTGACCCCCTCAGAAAAACGATGGCCCCAGCACACCCGCACATCAGGGCATGCCGGGGCAATGGCCAGAACATGCTGGTCCGGATTCTACCCGGAGAAAGAACGGCCCCGTATCAGTCCGGCAAGCCGGCCGCCAGAACCGGAACATCACCGGAACAGGGCACGGCCGGACGTACCGGCATCACGAAACCGGGCGATCAGTGCTTCCCTTCGCCCTTGTGGCCGTCCTTGTGGTGGCCACCCTTGTGATGGCCATGCTTGCCATGATGTCCATGCCCGGACATGCCGGCATCCTTCATCACATCCTTCACCGACTTCACCACCGCATCACAGCTGGCCTGGCTACCGTCGTCGAAGAACACCGTCAGCGTGTGCTTGCTGCCAATGGCCGGCTTCTGCTTCACGTCGAACAGCATCACATGGTCACCACCCTTCTTGAAGACGCGCTCGCCATCGTTCAGGGTCAGATCCTTCAGCGGACCCATTTCCATCACGCCGTTGTTCATCACCATGTTGTGCAGCTCGACGCGCTGACTGATGTCCGGCACCTCGGCACCCTTCAGGTTGACCGGCGCGCCCGTGTGCACGAAGGTCACATAGGCCCCCGTCATGTCCTTGCCCGGTACCACTTCCTGAATCACGCAATTTTTCAGCGTGGTGTGCGAAGCAGCCTCGGCAGCGGCCGCAGAACCCGAAAACAGCACCGCCGGAGCAGCCAGCAGGGCAGCAACGGAAAACATCATGGTTTTTTTCATGGGAAAACTCCTCCAGGGGAAACAAACGGGAACAGCCCTGCATACACATCGGCCAGCCGCTCCCACCACAACCTCGGGTTGCGAACACAAAGCCTCTCGCAACTCCGCCAGCATACCGGAAAACGCGACACAACGTTAAATAGCCGGGCACGACGACCAGTCGTCTGCCCTTGTCAGGCTGCTTCGCCAGACGCGGCGGCCGGAGCCGGCTTGCCGTCACCAGAGGCATCCCCGTGTTTCATGTCACCCTCATGCTTCATCCCGTCCTGCATGCCACCGCCGTGTTTCATGCTGCCGTCGTGTTTCATGCCACCTTCATCCTTCATGTTGCCGTCATGCTTCATGCCGCCAGCAGCGTCACCTCCGGCCTTCGCCGGCTCGCCCAGCACCTCGTCCAGCGCCTGCGTCAGGGCCTCCGGCCCAAGCTGGTAGTCGTACACATCCACCAGCCGGCGGTCCGGCGAGATCAGGTAGATCAGTGCACTGTGGTAGACCGAATACGGCACGCCCTTCTCGGGCTTGTCGAGCTTCTTGCCATCCAGCCGGTAGCCATAGGTAGCACCCAGCTGGTCGGCCAGGGCGCGGATGTTCTGCGCGCTGCCCGCCAACCCCACGATCCGCTCGTCGAAGAAGTGGACATAGCTGTTCAGACGCTTGGCGTCGTCGTTCACCGGGTCGATCGTCACGAACACCGGCACGATCGCGTCCGGATTCTTCAGCGCCTTCATCACCTCGCCGTACTCGAACAGCGTGGTCGGACAGATGTCCGGACAGGACGAATACCCGACTGCCAGCAGCAGGTATTTGTCCCTGAAGCTGTCTTGCGTGACCTTGCCCTTCTCGTCTTCCAGATCGAACGTGATACGCCGGCCCATCACGGGCTGCTTCGGCGCAATCATCGTGCCCTGTGGCTCGGCATCCTTCGCCTGGGTTGCACCAGCCTCTGCGGCAGCCACTTGAAGCGGCCCCTGCCCGAACGCCATACCCGTACCCGCCGTCAGCATCATGCCCAGCCCGGCAGCCACCATCCATCGTTTCAACATGACAAAGCTCCTCCAGAAATCCACGCCCTGAAAAAACAGAAGGGCCGATGACAGCATACTGCCTTCGGCCCATTGATGGCTCATACCCTATCGAACATCCGGGCCAATCATGGCCATGCGGACGCTGGCGGCCGCCGGTCGACCGGCCTGCCGGCCGACCCGTGGGCCTCCATGCCCGGGGGGCCGAAATGCTTGCGGCCCCTCCGGCTCCCCTGTGCTCACAGACGTTTACTTCTTGTCTGCAGCCTTGGGCTCGGGGGAGTCATGCGGCGGCTCGACCTGTTCCATCAGGTCGTTGTGCCACTTGCCGTCCACCTTGATCTGGGCCAGCGCACCCAGGTCCACCGCCTCGATCAGGTTGTGGTTCAGGTACACATACACGCCGGGCTGCTTGAAGGTGTACATGGCAGCGCCCGTCGAACCGGCGGCGATGGCCCAGGTTTCCAGGTTCTGCGCCGGGGTGTCGGCCAGATTGCCGCGCTCCCAGACGTAGTCGCCGTGACCACCGATCAGGTGGGGATACGAGAAGCGGTTGGCCTGCGAGTGGTAGATCATCACCGTCTCGCCAACCTTGGCCGTCAGCGCGTTCTCGCCCGTGTAGGCACCCTTGCGCTCGCCGAACACGATGTGCGACGGGATCAGCTTGTCCATGACCTCGCGGTCGTCGGCCATCGACTCGGCCGGGCTGCTGTAGCGCTTGAACTCGCCTTTCTCATCCCGGGGCAGATAGAAGTCCTGCTCGCCGATGTAGTAGGCACGGTCGTAGTGCAGTTTCTTGCCGTTCTTGTCGTGCAGGCCCTCTTTCGGCAGCACCGTGATGGCACCGTTCATGCCGTGCACCACGTGCCAGGGAATCATCGGGCCGCCCGGGGCGCAGTGATACACGAAGGTGCCCGGCTTGGTGGCCTTCCAGCGCACCTTCACCTCCTGACCAGGCTGGACGTGGGTCAGCTCGCCAGCACCCAGCGCGCCCGTGGAGGCATGGAAGTCGATGTTGTGCACCAGCTCGTTCTTGGCCAGGTTCTTCAGCGTCAGCTCGACGTAGTCACCCTCGTGCACGATGATCATCGGGCCGGGGACGTGGCCGTTGAAGGTGAAGGCCCACATGAACACACCGGGCTCGACCTCGATTTCCTTCTCTTCGATGAACATCTCGACTTCGACGATCCGCGGGGACTTCGGCGGCGTCAGGGTGTGCTCGGGCACGAACGGGGGCGAAACCAGCTTTTGTTTCACACGCGGCAGCTTGGCAATGCTGGCCGGCGCCTTGACAACATCGTAACCAGGCAGGCCACCAGTCTCGGAAACGATCTGCCCTTCAGCCATGGCGGAGGTGCCAATGAAGCAAGCACTGATGGCGGAGCAGAGAAGTGCCTTGCGCATCGCAGAAGCAAACATGGGTGAAACCTCTCTAAGGAATGAAGCGGGTTGTAGTGAACACCGTGACCGGGGCCACCCCGGCCGAAACCATCTGCAGCCAATCTATCGGAATGAAAATCCGAAATATTTGACATCCATCAATTTCACATACCCCTATAGTGAAACATTGATTTGCATCAAATCCCGAGCGTCGTTGTCAGGAAAACCACGCTATTTTTCGCTGCCACGGCGCCCGTGGCGGCCATGCTGCAACCGCACAAAACAACAGGGAGGACCACAGAGGAGCCTCCGCGAACATTCATATATGAACAAACGAATCTGTGAAATTAATATGTGAATAACCGGATATGCGAGCAGCAGGGCGCATTTGTGGTTCCTGTAAAGACCTGGCCGACACGCACACGGATCTGTCGGTTATCTGCACCAACTGACATGCCATCAGAAAATCCATAATATGACCAGTGAGTCAGCAAAATCGGGCATCTCTGGCGCCATCACCGCCATCACCGCCATCACCGCCATCACCGTAGCCTGCGCCTGACACATCCTCCGCTCCCCATTACCATGTTCGTGTCCCAGACAACCGGGGCTTTGGCCGACCGGGGCTTTGGCCGGCCAGACCCGGAAGATCGCAGCGCCCAGTCATCCATGATCCGGGGGGCATATCACCCCTCTTTCCACAGCCGTGGGCTGGCGCAGATCCTTCTTTGCCAGCCCCTCGCCTGCGTGCACTACCACCCTCACCTGCCCATCCGTCGCCCGAAACCTGCCCCCCGTGCAACCCACAGCCCTTCCGCTGCCCCCCTCTTGACAGGGCAGGTACAATGGACGTTCTTGGGGCCGACCTGGTTTCGACGGGGGTAGTGAAGCGGCTCAGGGCGTGTCGAGGGTCCGTCACCTCGTTAATCCACCGGAAAACCAAATAAACGCCAACGACGAGCGTTTCGCACTGGCCGCTTGAGGCCTAGCCGCTGCACCGGGTTGTCGGTAGCCCGGGCCCCGCAAGGGGCAGCAGTGTCATTTTTACCGAATCGTCTCTGGCGGGGCCACCTCGTCAGAGCCTAAAACCCAGGTGGCTGGTTGCTGGTTGAGCCCGTGCGTCGGCGTAACGGCAACGAGATCCTAAAGGCGTCACTACACACGTAGAACTGGTTGCAGAAGACTTTCGGACGCGGGTTCGATTCCCGCCGGCTCCACCAGCATCCCAAGCCCGATCGCTTATCCCGGTCGGGCTTTTTTCTTGACTGATCGTCCATATTCTTACATTTTGTTGGAAAATTCCGCGGAACGCAGCTTCGTACACCGACGTGACCCTTCTGCCTTGGTGTACACCCAGCGCGCCCATCGCGCAACTTGGTGAGTCGCGTATCCCAGCTCGCGTGTATCGGAACCTTTATATCTATCGTGATCGGATCGTATCAGGACAAGGCAGGCCGAGGGCCCCAAAAGCACCAATAAGCTATCGCTTCCCTGTGTCGACTCACTCATTCGACCATTGCCTTCAACAACGCATCGCGGGCGTCGGAGTAAAACTGGATGTCGATCTTGGTCGCCATGTCGTCGGACAAGTCAACCAACTGGCGCCGACACGCCACCGGCATCAGCAGCGACGTCGCACCTTTCTCAACGGCGATCTCGGCAATCGTGACCGCGTTGTGGACCGGTTCGATCGAGCCCCCGAGGTTGATCTCGCCGACGATGATCAAGCCACCACGCACGCTTCGCTTCAACAGTGACGTGCATAGGGCGACCAAAGAGGCCACACCAAGCTTGGCACCTGACTTCGCCGCGTCAAACGCCCGAAGCTGTACGGTGAATTCATGCTGCCGAGGGTCTTTGTCACCCACCAATTGCATGGACCTGGCGTATAGGTTCTGCTCGGCGAAGCCGATGCTCTCGCGGAATGCGGGTGGAATTGGCTTGTTGAGTACCTTCACACCGGAGCCTGGGCCTTCATTGACCTCGATGCGGTAGAGGCCCGAGTTTTCTTCGCCGCCACCCGGGCTGATGGTCCACACCTGACCTGGCTCCAGCGGGTCGCCGCCAATGCTGTTGTCGCTTTGCAGCTCAGGCGTCGACACAAACTTCTCCACGCCGTCGGCGCCCATGATGTAGCTGAAGTGCGTGTTCCGAAACTCGGCAGCGCCCACACGCTTCTGCTGCTCTTTGACTCGGCGCCGAACCTCCATGGCGATGCGAACGGCCCATTCCATGTCTTCGTCCGGAACCGGGGTGTCAGAGCTCGGGTACAACAGCTTTAGCAGGCCGCTGACCGTCTTGTTGACCGCATTCGTGTCTCGGCCAGACAGGGCTCCGCCAAAGAAGACTCGGTTCTGCAACTCGCTCACCCGACTCTGGTTCCGAAGCTGGCTCCAGCATTCGGACAGGAAGTCGCTGACTAGGCCGAAATGATTGGTGACCAAGTCCTTATTGATTTTGGGTACGTCCCAACCCGGCAGAAACGCGTGGATGCGGTCCATGAAAGCGGTATCGTCGCGCATCTCTGGCGGCATGGGGCCAAACAAGTGCCCCACGCGCTGCTGATGTTCCACGTCGACGTCGAAGTTGCCGACCAGGACGATGCTGCCGTCCGCTCGAATGCTCTCCTTGCCCCGGCTGAACTCGCCGGACTCCATGTAACCCTTCATGATGTTCACGCCGTCCTTCTGATCGAAGGAAATGCCCGACACTTCATCGAAGCACACGACGTCGTACTGGCACACTAGGCCACGACGACCACGGGCCGTGTTCTCCACGAACATCTTGGCCACTGTGGCCTTGCCGCCCGAAATCAGGTGGGCGTAGGGCGAAACCTGCTGGAACAGATGGCTCTTGCCCGTACCACGTGGCCCAAGCTCCACCAGGTTGTAGTTGCGCTCTACAAAAGGCACCATCCGCAGAAGCAGCGCGTTCTTCTGTCGTTCGCTCAGCCCCGTTGGTTCAATTCCAATAGACCGCAGCAGAAACGACTTCCACTCCTCAGTCGTAAATTCGGCGCGTGCCTTGGACAGCGTCTCCAGAACGTCGCGCTTCGATAGCTGAATCTCCCGAAGCGAGGTAATCCCAAACGGCCGCCCTTTGGCTTCCTGCGCGATCGCCACATCGAACGTCACGCCCAGCTCGGCATAGAAGCCACCCGTCAGCATGCGTTCGTGTTGGTTGACGAGTTCGCTGCTAATGCGCACATCCGTCAGGCGCAAGCTCGGCAGGCTGGCCACGTACTCGCCCTTGTTGTCCACGCGCGCCGTCACGAGGTCGATGATTTTCACCTCACCTGTTTCAAGCGCCTTGGCCTTGAAAAGTTCTTCCTCGCCGGCACGCACCGTGCGGGACTTGAGCTGGCGTTGAACGATCTCCAGCCCTTCGTCGATCTCCTCCTGATCAGTACTGGCGCAATAGCGCCCAAGCATGAACTCGACCACATAGGTAGGTACCGGAAACTGCCGACTGAAGGTGCGGACCAGGTCTTTCCGGACCAGATACCCGTCTAGCACCGAGGCGGCCTTTTTATCTATCTGATCAAGTTCAATCATTCATCATTCTCCGCCGATCACGGTGCTTGCTTCGGCCACCAGCTCGCCCGATGGGCTGAGCAAAACCAGAAACGCCGCGTGGCCTTGCAGTTCTTCGTTTTCAACAACCACAGATGCGGTGCCGTTGTCCTTGAGCGGTTTCACGCTCACAACCACACTGGATGCCGGATCGCCAGCCTGGGTACGAATATCCAGGGACAAATTCGCATACTGGCCATCCACTGCCACCGTGCAGCGCAAGCCCTTCCAAGTAATGTCGATGAACTCGGCCACCTGTTTGCCCGGCATGCCCCCGGTTCTGGTCACCACCAGATCCAGAACCAGGCACTCTTGCAGGCTCAACCCACCGTGGTTGTAGTCCACCGATTTGCCATAGCAGCTCACACCGTCAGCCAAAGCAAACTGCTGGTTCGGGTTCCAGAACCAGGGGTACAAGCGCTCACTGGTTGAGGCTCCTGGCTTGATGGCAGCACAGCGGCCCCACTTGTTGTCGGTGAGGTCCTTGGACATCTGAATCGTGGGTAACTTACCCGGCATGAGTAGCCAGCCATGGTCGGTCACCACCCTGACGCTGTTCCAACCGGCAGCCAACAAGGCGCCAATGCGTTCTGCAATCTCGGCAAGAAGCGGGTCGATGTGCTTGGCAAGCTTCCAACCGCGCGCATGACCCTCGCTATCGATGTCGCCAAATTCGCACCACGCGTTACCCTGGCCATTGCCGTTCTCGGTACGGTCCAGCACTTTCCAGTGGTTGTCATTCAGTAGTTTTTTCAGATGGTAACCACCCTTGAGGGACTGGCCCGTTGCGGCGACGCAAGGTTCGAAGTCATCGCAGTCGTCGGCACCGCTGATCTTGGTCCGCACTGGCGAAGCAGCTGCCTTGCCGGTCGCGGTCACGCTGGGCAGCGCCGTCCAGCTCATGGCTTCCGCCACTTGGCAACCGCGTGTCTCCAGGACCGCTGAGAGACGGCGAGCCGCATCAAAACGCAGGCCATCCACAAACAGCACGCACTCGCCCTTGGAGGCGGCGAAGGCCTTGGCGCTGGCGATCGTTCCTCCGGGGTAGCTCGATCCATCAACCAACTTTTGCAGGTAGCGCGCAGACTCCTCCAGCCAGGGTAAATAGATCGCCCGAACAGCGGCCGTCACCGCGTCAACGTCGGCTGCCTTGTCGACGCACGCCAGCGCTGACAGCACCGCATCGTCGGCGCGCCAGCCCTGCGTGGCGTACATGGCCTGTAAGTCCGCAACCGAGCCGGCCGCCAACGCCGTCTTGCTTACTTCCGCAACCACTGTCAGGTGCTTGGCGGCCAGCGCCAGCGGCGACTCACCTAACTCAGCCCACACCAGCTCACGGCGCAGCGCATGGGCCTTCTCAAGTTCCAGCACCCGTTTCCTGGCTTCGTGCGCAGGCATATGGCTCAAGGCCAGCAAATCATGCTGCAGCGCCTTCTCCTGCTCGTCATTCCATTGCGGCCAGCCGCTAAGCTTTTCGGCAGGCGTGTCGAAGATGCCCAGGTCGGGCGGCTTGCACTGGCGGATTCGGCTCGGGATGTTGGGGTAGCGCTTCGGTGCTTCGCTGTACCGCTCCCACACTGAATGCCAGGGCCCCTCGCGCGTCGCCAATTTGCTGGCACCGGCCAGTACGCCATCAGCCTGGGGGTTGAACGCCAGCTGTGACTTGCAAACCTCCACAAAGGCCTTCCACTCGTTGGCGCCGCGCGTGGCCTGGAACGCGTCGCCCAGATCCAGCCACCGCAGCAGGTCGCGCACCGGGTCGCCGCCGGTCAGCAGGGTGTTGAAGTAGTCCTTGTCCAACCGCTTGCCCTTCAGCAGTTCAAGCTCTTCATCCAGCAGCCGGTACAGCGCCAGTTGCATGGCGTTCTTGGCGTCGTTGTCCTGGGCCACATCCAAACCCATGCCGCCTTGGTCGGACTTCAGGAAGGCCATGATGGTCCAGTCCTTGGCGTTCGCCTGCGACCAGATCACGCCCCGGTACTGCAGCTCGGCCAAGGGCTTCAAGAGCTCCGGGCAGTCTTCGATGGCCCGCAGGTCCTGGCGGCTTACGCCGGGCAGGTAGAACACCGGCACGCGGTCGGCTGGCAAAGTGACATCGGGCGCCTTGCCCGCAATCACGCAGCGCAGCCAGATGGCCGGTCCCGTACGGCTCTCGGGCGCATACTCGCCCAGCACCAAGAGTTCCGCCAACTCGCTTTGCAGACGCGGGATCACCGCCTCCCACTGGCGGTCCTTGTCGGGCCACAGGATGCACGAGGGCGCGACTTGAACCTCGGGGTTGAAGATCGCCGAGTCGCGCAGGGTCTTGACAAGATGTTCGATCACGCGCATAGCTGGCCCTCCGTCATGGCGAAGAGCCCCATCACCTGATCCACCTGCGTCGTGGTCCGCGCTTCGATCTGCTCGACGCTCCATGCCTCGGCCGTCGCCAATTCGGCGTTCAGCTTGAGTCTGTTCTTGTAGCCGACCTCACGGCCCTTGCTGTCGGTGCGGTCGCGCTTGTCCTTGAAGCTCTTGTTACCCAGCGCGCTGTTGAAGCCGGAGACCGTCAGGTTGCCCAGCTTGTGGACATGCGTTTCCTGAATGGCTTTGGCTTTCTTCTCGTCTCCGTCTGAGATCATCGTCACCCAAGACGCGGGAATGTTGTCGCCCTGCAGGAAGATGTGCTCGATGGTCCACACGAAGAGCTTGCCCTCGTACTTCCACAGATCAACCCAGGTCTCCTTGGTCATGCTCTGCTCGGCCAAGGCGCACAGCACAAACCGGGTGACCCCGGCGTTCTCCTCGTAGATGGCGCCTTCCAGCTTGCTGCGGAAAGTCTCGTCGCTGGCCGACACCGCCAGCAGCTCGTCGCGAATCGTCGTCACCACGGCGTCACCCGAAAGCTCTGCCACCTTGTCGATGGTGGCCATGAACAGGCGCGTCAGGTCACGGGTGGGCGGCGTATCGGTGAGGTTGCGTCGAACGAAGAAGCAGACCAGCAGCCGCGCGATGTCTTCCAGCTGCGCCACGTCGATGCCCAGCGCCTCACGACGCACCAGCAGGTACAGCATCAATAGGTAAGACGGGGCACCCTGAATGCGGTCCAGGTCCCTCAGCGGCTTGTCCAGCGGAGTCCAGGCCTCGTCCGTATTCCGGGCCAGCATCAGCGCATACAGCTGACCAGCGGAACGGATGGCCTGCAGGTGGTGCTTGGCGTCCTGGTTGATCAGCTTTTCGTAGATCTGGATCAGGTTGGACCTTGTGGCCACCGGGCCCAGCGGGTCCTTCTTCTTGTCCTCGTCCTTGCGGAACGGCACGTTCAGTGGTTCCTTGAATGCGTTGTAATAGTGCCGGAAGAAGCGCTCCTGGACGCTGGAGTCGTCGCCTAGATAGCCCAGTAGCTTGTTCCACACGTCGAAGTAGTGGTCCACCTTGCCAGGCTCGGTGGTTTCTAGCCGGGCCAGCAGCTTGTTCTTTATTAGATCGATCGCAGTGAGCGGCATGCCCCGGTTGTTGAGCGACTCGAACAACGTGTAGGCATCCGCGTGACTGGCCACCTCGATCTTCACCAGGCAGGCCTGGCTCACCTTGTCGAGAAAGGCCATGATCGACGCCAGGCGATCGTTCTCGCCGTCCACCATCTCTTCGATGCGCGCCTGGAAGTAGCGGAACGCACGGAAGATCTTGCGGTTGCCCGCGTAGGCTGGCGTATCGAATGGGCTGATCACGCCCACGTCGGACAGGACGGCACGGTAGTCATTCTGGTTGTTGTTCTGAATCTGCGGAATGACGCGCAATTGGTCGTCGCCCTTTTTCAGCACCAGCTTGCGCTTGAGGTTGATCAGCTCCACGCGCTGATCGTCATCCAGGTCTTTCTCGTGCAGCTTCAGCGACTGGTACAGCGCCGCGAAGAGTAGCGACAGCGTCGTCAGCCGCTGTTGCCCGTCCACCACCTCCAGCCGCTGCACCGCCAGGGTGTCAGTGGTCTGGTTGATGCAGATGATCGAACCCAGAAAGTACCCAGGGTCGTTCTCTTCGACGTCATCGAATAGGGATTCCCACTGTGCCTTGCTCCAGGTGTACTCACGCTGGTAACACGGGATTGCATAGACGACACCTGCCTCGATGTCGAAGAGCTGCGAGACCGGGTAGTTGTTGACCGACTTGATCATTTGGCCTTCTCCCGCGCCTTGCGCTTATCGGCCAAGCTCAAGTGGTGGTCATTGATCCGGTCGCCCACCTTGCCGCCGTACTGCAGGCCCAGCTCATACCAAGGCGCCGAGGGCACATCGCTACCGCGATCCTTCTCCCAATGCAGACTCTTTGGCTTGTCTCTCAGAACACCGGCACCTTTTTTTCCGACATCAGGAACAGAGAGGAAGGGGCGGATGTTGAGGCGCACACCATCGTTGAGATCGGGGTTCCAGCCAGTGGGCTGCTGCTCGATGGGCTTCCAGCGCACAAAGATGTCGTAGGGGGCCTCGCCCACCAAAATCAGCTCAAGGCGCTTCTTCAAGGTCTCAGCAGCGGCGAGCTTTTCCTGCGCGCCATCTACGCCGTTGTCGGCATCGCGCTTTTGGCGGCTGATCCAATCCCCCAGATAGGTGTAAATCAGGGCTTCCAGCGCCTTGTAGTCGAGCTTGTGATAGTTGACCAAGGCGGCAAAGCCATCGGACAAGCCGTCCCAGATGTGCCACACAAACGGGCGATTGCCGAACAACGCACAGTGCTGGGTGAAGAACTTGTCGCGCAGCCAGGTTTCCAGCGATTTGCCGGCGTGATCGGCGGCCGTTAGTAGTTGTGCAAGGACGTCGTTGCTCCAATCTGCACCGTAGGCGTCCGCCAGCAGATTCAGCAGACGGTCGCTGGCTGATGCTTCGCGGCCTACTGGCGGAATGCAGACGATGCCGTCTTTGTCGGCATGCGGGGCCAGAACCTTACTGCGCGCGACCCATCGACGCGCCTCATCAGAGAACTCCATATCGTCATCAGATTCGGCTGGCCAGGTGTAGCCGACTAGGCGAGCAACAGCGACTTGTAGAGAATCAGTAGCGGGCTGTGGGTGGCCATGAAAAATCCACTGAGTTGGGTCGTCTGAATAAGGTTTCGGCAACCCCATTGGATATTTCTCTGCTGCTTCTCTAGACCAGAAATCTAAATCAAACGGCACTTTTACAAAGGTTGCATTGGTGACATTTCTCTTCTGGTCGATTTTTTCTAATTCTTCAAAAAAATCCGTAGACTGGCAGAAAAGAAAGATCGCCGGTAAATGAGACGTATCCTTTGGAATAATTGCGGCACTACTTTGGTCATACAGATCCCCTGAATAAATTGCGCTTGGGCACGGTTTAGTCAGCCGTACCAAAACCCCCTCTTTGTTCCATGCATCAGAGCCCTGTATCCTTGCTTGATGTGACTCATGCAAACTGCCTTCGCCATTTTCCCATCGCAGTAGTCCATGGCGCCCTTGATACAAGCACACATCTTCACATGGCATTTGGAAAAATGCCCAAGACGAACTAATCCTGCATCCATCATTCATTTCCCAGAAGGAAAATAGATACCTTGGCGTGTCTCCGTTTTGAAGTCCAACAAACGATTCGGCGTAATTCAGTAATAATTTGTGCTCTGCCAATTTGTCGAGAACAACCCTGTGGTCAGGGTGGCTCATTTGCTTACGTTGTGAGTGAAGCCTCAATGCTTGATTCTTCAATTCGACGGCTTTCAACGACGCATTTGACTCCAGAGACGTATCAAGACTCGAAAAATTAGAGTCTGCTGGTGGCGTTGATCTGGCAAGCGTCAGAAGTATTGCCTTGACTACCTCACCGGAAATTGTTTCGAATGCTCCAGGACCTAATCGCGCAAGAAGGTTCCAGGTATGTTTTTGGAGTAAGTTTGCGCGTTGCCTCTTGTAGCTCGTAAGGAAAAGCCAATTTTGAGGCATCACCACTTGGACAGAACAAGACGGCTTGGTTAACTCTATACAGCGTTCGAGGAATACATTGGCTAAGTCACCCTTTACGTCTGGATATGATCTTGTGCAGAAATCGCGCAATTCTTTACACAATTCATTCAAGTTTTTGTATGGAACATTTGTGATTACCAAGTGGTAGCGCACATCAAGTAGCCTTGCAGCCTCCAACAGTCCCTGTGCGCTCAATGCCAATTCCCAGCGATCATCGTCTTCGTTGAGCATGCTTGCGTGGCGTTCAGTTGCCAATGCTTTACGCAGTAAAGCAGTCAGCGTTTCATAACTGGAGGTCGCCAAGTCATTCTTAAGGCTACGCGAAGGATCAAGCAGGCTACCCAACAAGGGCGCTTGGGCAAAGCTGGCATGCAAGTGACGCAACTCCTGCCGCACGTACTCGGCGTTGGAGGCTTCGTCGGGCACCAGCGCCTCCCAGTCCTGCGCCTTGGCCGCCACTTTTAGCCCACAGCAGGCGATGTTGGGCGCGGGGATCTCCCGTACACCGAGCGGCTTGTCCGATGCGTCCGGGTAGCGCCAGGCTTCCAGCGCCACAGCGAACACGGCGATTTCCACGCAGCGCTGGTCCAGCTCTAGCCCATGGATGTTCTCGGCCAAGACTCGGTTAATCGCCTCTTTGGCACTCAGGCCCTCCGCTGTCATGCGCATCGGCACCAGCATCAGGAAGGCGGCCACCAGGAAGTGCCCCGAACCGCAGCACGGGTCGAGCAGCTTGAAGTCGGCCAGGGAGTTGGGCCAGCCCTCGAACTTGCCAGCAGCGGGCGTACCGTCTTCCAGGGTGCGGAAGTAGTCGAGATTGACCGGGCACGGTTTGCCCGGATGCCGCGTGGCCCACCATGCGCCGAGCGAGTTGTGCAGCAAGAAAGCCACCATGTATGGCTCGGTGAAGAGCTGGGTGACGGCGGGCAACTCGTCTGCGCCAATTTTCACCTCGGACTTGTTGATACGCTCCTTGTTGTCGGCTTGCCAGAACTGATACACCCAGCCCAGGCTGTCGCTGGCTTTGAACACGGCATCGTGCAGGTCCTTCAGCAGGCGTTCCAGCTCGCTCTGATGTTCGGGTGCAAAGGTCAGCTCAAACACCGGCGAGCCGGGTTTGAACACCTGCGGCAGCATGCGGGCGGCCAGCTTGCCGGCCAGCTCCCAGCCGCTCTTGGCGCCCTCGTCGGGCGCCAGTTCATCGCACTCTTCGATGGTGACGGCCACGCCGTCGTACATCAGCAGGTTGTTGTCGGCCAGGAAGCGGGCGAACAGCATGCGGTGCCAGTGCTGGTAGGCCACTTCTTGCACTAGGTGCTGCACCTCTTGCTTGCCGTAAGTCGGGTTGGTGCTCTTCGAGTCACGGGCGTCACCCAGCTGCTTACCATGAGTGCGCAGGCGGTTGCGCAGCGCCTTCTCGGCATCGCTCAGAAATGCTTCCGGCTTGTCGTGGCCAACGCCCAGTTGGTCTACCGCCGCGTGCGCAGCAGCTTCAGCAACCGTGCGAGCTGCTTTAACCGTTTTCTCCAGCGCGCTGCGCAGGTCTTTATCCAGTGCTTGCATCATGCGTATTCAGGCCTCAGTGAAGAACGACCGGGCCGTTTTTCAGGGCCTGCGCTATGGTTTGTCGGGCATCGTTCAGCCAGGCGTCGATCTCGGCCTCAGACTTGATGGTGCGGCTGGGCAGCTTGACGAATTGCGCCTTGGGTTCCATCAGCTCGGCGGCAGCCACCAGCACGGCGTCGAAGCGCGAGTCAATGGCGGCCACGCGGTCGGCGAACGACGAGAGCGACAGCCGATCCACTGTGGCCAGCACCTCGTCGGTGTTGGCCACTTGCACCTTGGGTGCGTCGGTGAGGGTGAGCTTCTGGGCGGCCAGCAGGCTGTTGCGCTGCTCAGGCTCCAGCTGCTGCCAGTTGGTGTCGGCGTCCAGGCGCGCCATGCCATTCTTGTGGCGGGTCTGGTAATCGGTGTGCAGGCGGTTCAGTTCGTCACGCAGCAACTGAGTGAGGCTGGCCACCAGCGGCGTGACGGGATCAGGTTCCTCCAACAACTGGCGCTGCTGCTCCAGGTGCGTGACCTGTGCCACCAAGAACTCAGCCCCCGACAGCCCATTGGCCTGAGCCAGCAGGCGCTTGAGAGTGTTCCAAGCCGGCAGGCGCTTGTCGATGCGCTCTGCCAGATCCGTCCATGTGTCGATAGCGGCGCTGAGTTCGTCGCGCTGGTTGTAGAGGGCCAGCAGCTGCTCGTTGCCTGCGGTGAGGCGGATTTCTTCTAGCCCCTTCGTTTCTGGCCGTGCTGGGCGAGGGGCATCGCCGCCCGCACGGTTGGCCAGTTCTTGCGCGCTGACCAGAAACTGCGGCACGTAGGCCAGCTCTTCGCCTTGCTTAGCGCTGAGGCCGACCTTCTGCAACACCTTGCGAATCTGGATGCGCTGGGCTGCCGAAACGGTGGCCGACTCGACCTTGAACATGGTCTTGCCGATGACCTTGCGCTCCAGGTCTTTTGGGTCGATGGTCTGACCCTTTTCGTCCTGAGCGCGGATCAACCCGGCCACCAGCAGCACCTGCATGCCACCGTCCACCGCGTCACCCGGCCAGCCGTAGGTGGCGCCTTCGAAGTTCTTGCGGATGTCGATGCCTTTCTTGCCGCCAGCAATGAAAGCCAGGATGGCCTTGCAAACCGGGTTCTTGGCAGGCTCACCGTCGTCGCCCACGCTCTTGAGGGCGTCCGGCGCACCTTTCTGCGCCTTCTCATAGACCTTGGGCCAACCGGCGTGATCGGCGACGTGGAACTGCGGGTAGAGCCGCTGCAAAGCGTTGGTAGCGGCTTCCAACGTCATCTCCTGCAAGTCGGTGCCCAGGATCTCGTTGCCGCCGCCCTGAAAGACGCGGGCGCCCGAGAAGGCCTCTTGCAGCAGTTCGCGGATCTTGCCTTCAGCGGTCTGCCTGGTGGTCTCCATGGCCGAGCGGGCTTCGGTGCCCTCGGCGGTGTTGGGCACGCCGCGTTTGTCCAGCGTAGCGCTGGCGGCCTTGAAGTCGATCAGGTAGTGGCGCAGGTCATCGGCCGAGCGCTTGGGGATGAACACGAACACGGTGGGTGACTGGTTGCCCGCCTGGCGAGCATCGGCACGCACCGAGTTCTCGTCGATGCTCCAGCCATCGCGCACCCAGACGCAGACTTTTTCGTTGGCGTCAGGAGGCAACTGCGCATCGAATACAGGGAAGATGTCGCGCGTGACCTTCGAGGTGCCCTGGGTCAACGACAGTTTGCGCACCATCTCGCCGAAACGGCGTCGGATGCGATCGTCGCGCTCCGCATCCACGCGGTGAGCCTCATTGGCCAGGCTGTTGCGCTGGCTGAGGAACTCGTCGTTCCAGGCGGCGCTTTCCTCGGTCTGGATGCGGTACTCGTCACCCACCTTCATCAGCAGCTCACACTTGTCGAGCAACCCGGGGAGCTTGCTGCGCAAGGCGCTCGAACCTTGTGTGAGATCTTCCACCAGCAGATCAGCCAGCGTGTCGACCGTGGCGCGGATACCGATCTCGTTGTTACTGCTGGCCAGCTTGTTGATGAGGAAGACCAGGCCGCAGAACCGTGCCATCAGACGCTGGTCATCGGTTCCCTTGGCCCAGACCATGGTCTTCTCATGCACCTTGCGCGGCAGGATGCGCGACTGCAGCAGCTTGTCGGCTGCGTCGAAGTAAAGGTAGTCCGCTGGCACAACGCTGCCGACCGGCGCATCCACATTGGTCTGGATGACCTTGTGGATCATCGAGAGCTGGTTGCGAAGCTGGCTGTCGGTACCGGTTTGGTCCAGCACGCGCAGCGTGTTTTCCCAGAAGCGGCGGCGCACCGGCAGGATTGGGTAGTCCTGCGGGAAGAATTGAATGTCGTCGGCGCGGTGGCCGATGGTGGTGCCGGCCAGGTGGCGCGAGATCTCGCCCAAGTTGGTCTGCATCACCTGCTCAACCGGCGCCTTTGCCTCGGGCTTTTTGGCCAGAATGACCTGACGGATCACGGCATCGACGTCGGCGTCGGACAGCTCAACGCGCACAGTGAAACGGCCTTCGAGTTTCTTGAGGTTGGAGGTGCCGGTGACCGCGGTTTGGCCGGTGCCGATGAAGAGCATCTTGGCGCCGATGTTCTTGCAGCAGGCCTCGACCACTTCCTGCACGTCGATAGAGCGCTGGCTGTCCTCGCCGATGTACTGCTGTACCTCGTCGAGTACCACCAAGGTGAGTGGAAACTTGCCGTCGCGGGTCAACGCCTGGCGAATAGCTTTGAGCATGTCGCCACTGGAGACGTCCTGCACATAGGGGTACAGGTTGTTCAGGGTCTCGACGCAAGACGCTGGCGACGTAAACAGGTTAGGCTTGGCTTTGACCAGGGCTTCGTGCAGACCCTCGGCCACGTAGAAGTTGTCGAGTTCTTCGTTCCAGTCGAAGCCGCTCTTCTCAACATGACCCCGCACCGAGTCATAGATGCCTTCGTGCTGGAGCCACATGACAAAGCGTGCAACCGGGTACTGCTCCGGCAGGCCGACCGACTTGAAGAGGATGCCCAGCAAGGCCATTCGCACAGACTTGTCGCGCGAGCTGGAGCCCAGCGTGCCAGACGCCGCATGAAGCCCGCCGTGGCGCTTCGCCTGGGTGCTGAGTTCCTTGAGCTGGTCGCTCACGCCTTGTGGCAGGTTCGCGATACCCCGCGCGGTGGCGCCGTCGTCAAACGCACTGTCGACCCAGAGGGCCCGCAGCATCTTGACCAGGTGCGATTTGCCCGAGCCATAGAAGCCGCTGACCCAAACGGCAGGCTGCTCGGCCTGCTCGATGTTCTTCAGGTAGACGTCGAGGATGTGCTCCAGGCCCTTTTCGTACTGGCCATCGCAGACGAATGTTTCCAGCTCGTACCGCAGGACGGACAGTGCCTGGTTGGTTTTTTCGTCGTTGACGCTGGCCACGCCCTCGTTGACCAGCTTGCGGGTCGACGGGTCCTTTTGGTAGATGTCGCGATTGAGCATGTGCATCCCCTAAGTCAGAATTCTTTGTCTGCGGTGATCGGTACAGCGAGGTAGTTCCACCCGTCGTACCCATCCAGCAAGCGGTAGTTGTTGTCTTCGTAGCTGCCAGGGAAGAACACAAGCAGACGGCCCTTCACTTTGGGAGCGAGCTTGTCCACGACCTCCTTGACCTTCAGGAAGCCGAACAGAGAGCCCACGCCTTGGAGCGCCACGACAAACTCTTCGCCGACGTTCTTGTCTTGCAGGAAGGTCTCGAACTCGGCTTCGATGTAGCTCAGGTACTTGGGCAGCAGCGTGGACAGCAGATTGGGCTTTTGGAAGTAGCTCTTGGCGTACCGTTGGGAGGCCAGCCAGTTCGGGAACGAATTGGTCAAGTCGAACAACGCCCAGTCATGGCCCGCCGCGCGGGTTGCGATCTCGAACTCGTCGACTTTGGCCCGCAGGCGCAGCTCTTCCGTCTCGTGGTAAACGCAGAAAATGACGCGCTGGGCGGCAGCGGCGTCATCGCGCCATGGGACAGCCACGTACTTGCTGTAGGACTGGGTCAAACGCTTAATTCTGCTCACGGAGCCACTCCATTTCCTGCGAAGTGATCAGGTTCGGGAAAAGCACCTCGACCACCTGGCCGACGCGCTTGAGCGAGATCCAGCCCCGGCGAGAGGCGTCCTCGGCCAACTCGATCGTCTTTTCGAACGAGCAGTCGAGCATCCGGGTGAAGTCGCTCTTGAGTAGCGACTCGCCGCGCAGACCGCTGACGTAGCCCAGAAGCAGCGCCAATGACACCGCACCTGTCGTCGCCACAGCACGGGCCCGCACCTTGCGGACTCGGCCAGCAAGATGACCTGACTGGGTCCAGGACGAATTGATGTTCTGTGCAGTGGACTTGAGCGTGGCCTTGCTGAAGCGCCCCGGCTCTTGCGCATCAATGAACTCCTCCATCGCCTCGCGGGTGACGGTGGCCCCTTCCTGGAAGCCCAAGACAAAGGGAGCCGTGGCCCGAAGCAGGGGGTCACGCGAGTAGGCGCACAGCGCTGCCAATAGCGGCTGTCCATCCACATCGCGTTGCCAGAAGAACCGCAGGGCACGAAACACCAATAAGTTGGGATCGAGCGCATAGAGGTCGGCCAGGTGCCGGAAGGTCAGCGTCCGCGTCTTGCCCGAGCGCTTGCCCAGGCAATTGGCAGTCTGAATGGCTTCCAGGTAGTCGGGCTTGGCCGCGTCTGCCGCGTCCACAAAGGACATCAGGGCGCGCAGCTCGGCGAGCATCATCGTTCGGGCGGTATGGACGCCGCCGCGCTCATAACTAAACCCGAGTCGCTCCAACTTAATCTTGTGTTTATCTTCTACGTTCACGTTAGAGTCAGTCTTGGAGTTAATTCTGCATCGACTTCAAGCCGTTGTTGATCAGAAGATCGGTACCCCGGCGCCAAAACAGCGCTATGAACACCGTAAATTGCCAAGTGGTCTTTCAACCAAAGTCGGTGTTCAAGGCTGCGCAGGCTGTGGTCCGGAGAACAGTCCACGCCCCACTGGCGCAAGATATAACCTGCAGTGGCCGCCCTCAGCTTTATTCGCAGCACGCCGCCCTGCATGCCGTAATCCATCTCGGTGATCTCCGGCCGAGGTTGATCCGGATGCGGCACCAGCTCCAGTTCGACAATGCGGGTCCATTGGATATCTTGATCGCTCACCTCGTGGGGCGCCACTGGGTGTCCCTTAAGCACAACAGGACGCTTGATCCGGGTCATGACGAAATCCCGGAACTCGCTGGACTTCCGATCGAAGGCACGGACATGCCAGCGTAAACCGTTGTCGATCAACGCGAACGGGACAATCTCCCGCTCGGTGCGCCCATTGGAGATGGAGTGATACTCAATACCAAGCGGACACGCCTGGTGAATAGCCCGGGTCACACTTGCCAATACATCCAGATCTGGATGCGTAAGTCTGGAAGGGCTTTCGCTAAGCACCCAGGCCTTGAGCAGCATCGGCTCACCATCACCAAAACCCTGTGTCAGCCACGACAGCACCCGCTCTTGGGGGAAGTCGAAGATGGGAGTGAAGCTCGCCCCCAGGACGTACGACTTGGCCCTGGAGTCGTAGTCGATGTTGCCCTGCGCCAACTCCTTGTACAGCGATAGATCCCTGGAGGCGGCAGCGGATTGGATGCCAAACCGCGCAACCAAGTCCTGACGGCGTATCTCCCCCAAGAAGCGCACGCGCAACTCCACGAACGCAAGCCGATCACGTTGTGGCTGGGTTAGACCTGCAAGCTGTTCGTTCAACATCCTGGTTAACTGATCCGGGTCAGCGAAGCCTATTCGGACTATCTTGCAAAGTATATGGCCTGCCTCAGAGTCCGTCTACAAGACCATTGTGGTTCGTATATACGTCGCATATTGATAACCACAACCTTTACCCCTCCCCCTCTTACAATAGAACCAAGACGACCCCCAAGGGCAACAAGGCAGGAGCAAACCATGTACAAGAAACTTCTGGTCCCCCTGGATGGCAGCGCCACCGCTCAGCTGGCGCTGAGACACGCCGAAGCGCTGGCCAGACTCAGCGGCGCCTCCATCATCCTGCTCTCCATCGTCGAGGAGATGCACTACAGCAACGGCTACGAGCGCCCGAAGGTCTATGTCGAGCAGGTGCGGCCGCACTTCCTGGCCACGGCCCGTGCCCTGCTGGAAAAGGCGGCCAAGCCCTTGCGTGACGGCGGTCTGTCGGTAGCTGCGCACGTGGTGGAGAGCGGCAACCACCGTGTCTCGGAGCTCATCGTCCAGCAGGCTAAGGACGAGCATTGCGACCTGATCATCCTGGGCACGCACGGCCGCCGTGGCATCGACCGGCTGCTTCTGGGCAGCGATGCCGAGCAGGTGGCCCGCATCGCGCCGGTTCCGGTCATGCTGGTTCGCACGGACGGCAGCAAGGGCTGATCATCCAGCGCGCTGGTTGTAGTCCAGCGCAATGTCCAGCCACCGGTCGAATACGGGCTCGGTCAGCGCATTGGCCCGTACCGTGATCCAGCCGGTGGTCTTCTGCTGTTGCTTCCGGTTTCCGATGCGGGCCGGCTGTGCCGTGTCTCCGGCCTCGGCCAGCAGGCGCTCCTCGTCTTCGGGCGGGCAGCGCACCATCATGTCGCCGCTGCGGCTGGCAAAGGCCACGATGTGCCCATCCAGCATGAAGGACAGGCCGCCGAACATCTTCACCTCGCGGTAGCTGGGAATGCTCTCCAGCCGCTCGCGGATGCGCTGGGCAAGGATTTCATCATAGGCCATGAAAAAGGCTCCGTTCGTGTCACGGGTCACCCCAATGATACGCACGGAGCCACGGTCCGGTGAAAATGTGCCTGCCGCCACACCCATACATGACACTGGGCGGCATCACACCCAGACAGCGGTACACCTTGAACGCCTGATCGCGCTGCGTCTGATGTCGATCAGGGATGGGCGGCACCGGACATCATGGCAGTGCCCGCCCCTCCAGTTCAGCGCGGTTCAATTCAGCTTCCAGTGCACCTGCAGCATCAGGTTGCGCGGCTCGCCGAAGAAGTTGTTGCCACCCGGGTAGCGAGTTTTCTGCGGCAGGTAGTAGCGTTTGTCGGTCAGGTTGCGCCCCACCACGCTCACGCGGAAATTCCGGTCGATGTCGTAATGCACGTTGGCATTCCAGATGGTGTAGCCACCCTGCGGCACACTGCCCAGGCTGTCGATGTCGCTCTGCGTCTCGAAGCCGCCACCCACCGACCACTGGTTCAGCTCACCCGGCAGCTTGTAGCTGGTGTAGGCACGCAGCATGTGCTTCGGCGTGTGCTTGCTGAAATTGGTGCCATAGCTGTACGTGGTGCTTTCGGTACGCATGAATTTGCTGCGGTTGAAGGTATAACCGGCAAACACGTTCCAGTCGGGGGTCACTTCACCCGACAGTTCCACCTCGAAGCCCCGGCTGCGGACCTTGCCTTCCGGCACCGAATAGCGCTGGCCGGCCACCGTCATGGCACGGTTCGTCTGCGTAATCTGGAACAGGGCAAACGACAGGTTCAGGCGTTCATCCAGAAAGGACGATTTGGTTCCGATTTCGGCATTGTGGCCCACCACCGGCTTCAGCACGTTGTTGCTGGCGTCCACGCTGCTCTGCGGCTTGAAGATTTCTGTCCAGCTCACATAGGCACTGGAGGTGCCGCTGAAGTCCCAGGTCAGCCCCAGATAAGGCGAAACCTTCTTCTTGTTCACCACACGGCTGGCGGTGTAGTCGTTGTCCGCCGCACCGTTGAACCAGGTGAAGTACGAATTTCCGCTGGTTTTCACGCCGGCGTAGCGCATGCCGGCCAGCAGGTGCCACGCATCCGTGAAGTTGAAGCGCGATCCCAGTGACAGGCCATGCTGCTTCACCTCGTTGTGGTAGGTGGCATTGAGGTTGAGCTGGCTGTAGTCGTTCCAGTCGGGGTTGACAATGACGCCATGGTCGAAGCCCCAAATGTTGTACTGGGTACTGTTGGTCACACGGCGCCAGCGCGAGTCTTCCTTCTGCGTGGAAGCGCTCAGTGTCACGAACAGGTCATGCTTGCGTCCCAGGAGTTCGTATTTGCCCGTGGCCCGGGCCATGAAGCCCAGATCCTTGCCATCGTTGTTGTACTGCTGCAGGTTGTTCACCGGCAGCAGGCCGTTGGCACCCACCCCCGTGAAACGGCTGCCCAGATTGGCCAGCGCGCCGAACATCTGGTCCGATTTGGTGTCGATATAGTTCAGCTTGGCGTTGAACTTCCAGTCGTCGTTCAGGTAGTAGTCGAACTCCACGAACGGGTTGAGCTTGGTGGTTTTCGTGTCGTTCCACGCCGCACCCAGATAGGTGGCCCGCGGCAGGTTCAGTTCCGTCCTCCCCTCACCCATCGGCACACCGAACGGGTCCGGCATGTCGTTTTCGCGCTGGTACACCACACCAGCCGTCACCAGGGCAGAGTCTCCCACGTCGGCGTCCACCACACCGTAGATGACGCCCAGATCACCGTGGACGATGTCCTTGAAGGAGCGGTCCTTCTCTCCGGCCATCACCAGGCGGCCTCGCACCGAGCGGCTGTCGTTCAGCGGCCCCGAGACATCGCCTTCCACACGGTAACGGTCCCAGCGCGCCGCCGATGCCATGGCGTTGGCCTGCAGTCTGGCCGTGGGCTTCTTGCGCACGGCGTTGATGGTGCCGCCCGGCTCGCCGTTACCCTGCGTCAGGCCGGCTGCACCCCGCAGCACCTCGATGTGGTCGTACACCACCATGTCCGTCAGCGTACTGGCGCTGCGGTACGGGTTGGATGCCGAACCCGGCACCTGCGAGGCAATGCCGTCTTCCTCGATCTGGTCGATGTAGAAGCCACGCGACTGGAAGCGGGTGCGGGTCGAATCCTGCACCACGTTGATGCCGGTGGTCTGGCGCATGGCGTCGGAAAGCCGGCTGATCCCCTGATCCTTCATCTGCTTCTGCATCACCACGCTCACCGACTGGGGCGTCTCGCGGGACGACAGCTCCAGCCCCGTCGTCGTGCTCATCATCGACGTGGTGTAGGAATTGCTCTTCTCGGTCTTGTCGGTCTTGACCTTGCCCACCACGATCACTTCGCCGAGGGCGGTGTCGCCGGCCTCACCGGCATCGGCAACCTCCTGGGCGTGGGCAAACGAAGCGGCAGCCAGCAGCGGGAGCAGCATGCCGGAACGGACAAGGGAACGTGACCGGATAAAACGGACAGGCAGGGATGCCATGGATAAGCCTTTGTACAGGAAGGGAGGAGGAGGGGCTGCCTGCAGCCAGACACCAGTGCTCGCAGCCGGCCGGACGTGACAGACGGGCAACGCGGCCGGGCAACGGCCGGCAGGATGCACAGGCCAGCAGAGCGATGGCGCAGCAACCGGCGGAATGCACAGGCTAGCAGCGCGACGGCACAGCAGCCGGCAGAACGCACAAGCCAGCAATGCGACGGCGCAGCAGCCGGCAGAGCGCACAAGCCAGAACGCGACAGCCGGCGCCGCACGCAGAGGCCGGCAGACGATGGGTCAGCGGGCCGCAGCAGCACAGTGCGTATTGAGAGTCACACGCACTACCGCCAAAATTCTATGTTTGCGTTACGCAACTGCAATCTGAAGATACATCTATCCGGCGCAATGTTGCCGCGTTACAACAATATAACACGCGACACTGTCCATAGCCCCTCCTCCCCAACACCCAACGCCATCCCGACACGCGGCGGTCCCCCAATA
Organism: Lautropia dentalis; assembly: GCF_003892345.1. Lineage (GTDB taxonomy): Bacteria > Pseudomonadota > Gammaproteobacteria > Burkholderiales > Burkholderiaceae_E > Lautropia > Lautropia dentalis. The sequence continues at coordinate 474,353 of NZ_RRUE01000001.1, read as the reverse complement.
TTCACTTATACCCCATCACCCGCGGCAGCCACAGTGAAAGCTCCGGCACATAGGCAATCAGCAGCAGTGCCATCACACTCACCAGCGTGAAGGGCAGCACCTTCGCCACGATGCGCTCCACCGTCATGCCGCTGATGCCCGAGGCCACGAACAGGTTCTCGCCCAGTGGCGGGGTCTGAAAGCCGATGGACAACGCGCAGATCACCACTACGCCCACATGGGTGGGATCGGCCCCCAGCATGTACATGATGGGCATCAGCACCGGCACCAGAATCATGATGGCCGCCAGCGTTTCCATGAACATGCCCACAAACAGCAGCAGGCCGATCAGGATCAGCCACACCACGTTCAGGCTGTCGGTCAGGCCCAGCAGCATGCCGGCCAGCCGGGCGGGAATCTCCTCTTCCACCAGCAGCCGGCCGAACACGGTGGCCGCAAACAGGATCAGCAGCACCCGCCCGGTGATCCATGTGGTGGCACGCAGTGCATCGCGGGCTTTTGCCCAGGTCATTTCCCGGTGCAGCAGCACCCCCACCAGCACCGTGTAGGCAATGGCCACCACGGCAGACTCCGTGGGCGTGAACAGCCCACAATAAATGCCACCCAGGATGATCACCGGTGCCACCAGTGACCACACCCCCTGCCGCACCGCCGTGAGCAGTGTGTGCAGACGCCAGGTATCGGTCAGCCCCCGGTAACCGCGTTGCCGCGAAATGACGGCATTCATGACGATCAGCGCCAGCGCCATCACCAGTCCCGGTATGGCCCCCGCCATGAACAGCTTGGGAATGGACAGGCCGGCAAACTCGCCATGCTTCTGCACGGCCTCCACCGGCACCTGCAGGCCCATGGCCGAAATGCCGAAGATCACCATGGGAATGGACGGTGGAATGATGATGCCGATGCCACCCGACGCAGCCGTGACGGCGCCCGCATAGGCACGGTCGTAACCGCGCGCCGTCATGGCCGGCACCATCAGCATGCCCACCGCGGCCGTGGTGGCCGGCCCCGATCCGGAAATGGAACCAAAGAACACGCAGGCCAGCACGGTAGCCATGCCCAGCCCGCCGGTGACCGGTCCAGCCAGCGCCTCGGCAATATCCACCAGACGCCGCGAAATGCCGGCTGCCTCCATCAGCGCCCCCGCCAGCACGAAGGCCGGCAGGGCCATCAGGGGGAATGACCCCACCGAGGTATAGGCGGTCTGCACCATCGAGATCGGATCGATACCCAGCGTCCAGTAGCCGGCCAGCGCCGACGCGGCCAGTGCCACCACGATGGGCGCCCCCAGCAGCAGCAGGCCCAGGAAGCTGCCGAAAATGACCAGCACGAGATCATTTTCCATGGTCATCCCTCCCTGCAGTCCTGGACGGCCCTGGCTGGGCAGATTGTTGCCCCTCCCGTGAATGCGTCATCCGTTGCGGCAAAGGATCATGCTCCGCGTGCGTCACCTTCGATGCGTGCGTTTTCTTCGATGTGTGTACTGCCTTCGATGCGTGTGTCGCCTTCGATGCATGCGTCACCTTCGATGCCTGCACCACCTGCGCCTGTTCCGGATCCAGCAGCACCTCGCCACGCACCAGCGTGCGCCAGTTGTTGATGACGATGCGTACCGACATCAGCACGAAGGCCAGCGGCAGCACGGCATAGAAATACGACATGGGCAGGCCCAGCGTTTGCGACTGCCAGAAGCGGTTCATCCGGAAAAACACGAAGTCCACCGACAGCCAGGCAAAGTACAGGTTGAAGGCCACCCAGAGCAGATCGGCCAGTGACTCGCACACCTTCTTCACCACCGGCGGGAAAAACCCGAACTGAAAGCTCACCCGGTTGTGTGCCGACAGTTTGGCCGCCACCACGGCACCAAAATACGCAAACCACACGAACAGATGCGTGGCCAGCTCGTCCCCCCACGGGATGGTGTAGCCAAACAGCAGCCGGCTGGCAATCTGCGCAAACAGCAGCGACACGAAGCCCACCAGCAGCACGGCGCAGATGAATTCCTCTGCCTGGTCAAGCACCCACAGGGCACCATGCCGGCGGACCTGTTGACCGGAACCGTTGTGCTGACCGGGGCCGTTATGCTGACCGGGACCGCTGCGTTGACCAGGGTCGTTGTGTTGACCGGGGTCGTCATCATGGTTTTTCATCTTTTCCGCGGTTCCTCTGGCATCGCCACCTCACACAGGCAGGTGGTACGTGTCATGCGAAGATGAACTGGCAAACCCGTCCATCACCACCTCACGCACACGGGCCAACAGGCCCGGGTTCACCGTCCCAGCGCCCGCTGGGTGGCTTCCACCCGTTCGCGCCCGCCCACGGCGTCGTAGAACTTTGGCCAGACCTGGTTCTGTGCCAGTTCGATCCATTTCCGCTCACCATCGGCCGGCTGCACGATCTGCATGCCGCGGGCCTGCAGCTGGTCACGCACCTTGTGCTCGGTCTCCTGCAGGTAGCGGAAGCTGTGTGCCGTGGCCTCGCGGCCGGCATCCAGCAGCGCCTGCTGCACCTCCGGAGACTGTTTGCGGAACACGGCCTCGCTGACGATCAGCGGCTCCAGCGAGAACAGGTAATGGATGGGCGTGATGTACTTCTGCACCTCGTCGAAGCGCATGGCAGCCACCGTGGTGTAGGGGTTGTCCTGCCCGTCCACCACGCGCTGCTGCAGGGCCGTGAAGGTTTCGGACCAGGCCAGCGGCGAGGGGTTGATGCCCCAGGCCCGCCAGGTCTCGATCATCACACGGTTCTTGGGCACGCGAATCACCTGCCCCTGCAGATCTTCCAGTGACACCACCGGCCGGCGCGAGCTGGTCAGCACCCGGAACCCCGAAAACGCCCAGCCGACGATCCGCACCTGCGCATCGCGCACGGTGTTTTCCACGAGCTGGTGGCCGATGTCACCTTCCACCAGCGTGCGGGCCTCGTCGGCGCTGCGAATCACATACGGCAGCGTCAGCACGCCCAGCGACGGCGAGAATGGCGCCAGATTGTTGATGGCCAGCACCGACAGCGACAGCGTGCCCAGTGCGGCATTGTTGACCGTATCTTCTTCGCTGCCCAGCTGGCCATTCGGAAACACCGTCACCCGTGCGCGTCCCCCGGTCCTGCGCTCGAAGGCCGTGCGGAAGGCTTTGGCCAGCTCCCACTGTGTGCCCCCCTGCGCATCGCCCATGGCCAGCTTGAAGGTCACGACGTGTGCGCCTGCCGCTGCCGCACCACCATTCGCCTCGGCTGCCACGGTGGTCCTGGATGCACTCGACGCCGTGGATGTTGCAGATGCGGTGTGGGTCTCCCGTGCCTCCTGTGCCGGGCGTGAAATCCGCACGTTTTCCGGTGCGCCGGCGACTGCAGGTGCACGTGCCATGGCCGCCGCCCCCATGCCCACGATGCCGGCGCCCAGCAGCGCCAGCAGGCCGATCCGCCTGTTCCTGCGCCGCCTTTTCGGGAATGCGCCGGGGGCGCCCATCGTCTGCGCGACAGCCGTCCGGTCCTGTGCAGCGTCCTGCATCGCCTGCCCTTTCATTGTCTGCCCTTCGGCTTTTCGCTTTTCCATGTTTGCGCTCCCTGTCCTGCCTTTCATGTACGGTCCCGGGCACAACGTCTGTCGTCGCGCCCGGCCAGCCATGTGCAGCCCGGATTACAGCCGCTCGTCCTTCAGGTGATACCAGTGATACAGCCCCCACTGGCCCAGCCGCCGGAACGGGGCCAGCCACCGGGCGTTGAACAGGCCGGCAAAATCCGGATACGGCAGTGCCCCCTCGAAAATGGGCAGTTTCGGTACATCGGCCGTTTTTCCAGCAATGTGCTGCGCCAGCCGCCGACCTGCCTGGGCCGAGTACGACACCCCGTTGCCGCCATAGCCCAGCGCGTAGTAAAGGGCCGAATGCGGATCGGGCTGCGCGATGCGCGGCATCATGTCGTGACTCACGTCCACCCAGCCCCACCAGTAGTAATCGATGTCCACATCCCGCAGACCGGGAAACTTCCGGGCCAGGCCGGCACGGACCAGGTCCAGGTGCCGGGGCGCCGTGGCGTCACTGCCGGTAATGGCGCTGCGCGTACCGATCTGCAGCCGGCCGTCCGGCAGCACACGGTAGTAGTGTCGCAGCACCCGTGTGTCGGTGATGATCTGGAACGTACGCAGGCCATTGGCCTCGATTTCGGCGGGTGCCAGCGGCCGCGTCACGATGGAATTGGCCAGAATGGGCATGATCCGGTCTTTCAGCTGCGGGTTCAGCGTCTGCGACGTGTAGCCACCGGTGGCCACCCCCACTACGCGGGCACGCACCACACCGCCCGGTGTGCGCAGCAGATGACGTTCGTTGGCACCTTCACCCTGCCGTTCCCAGCCCAGTACCGGGCTGGCGGGATGGACCTTCACCCCCAGTGCCCGGGCTTTTCTGACATAACCGAAGGCCAGTTTGGCGGGGTGAACGCCAATGCCTTCCGGTTCGTGCATGGCACCGGCGGCTTCGTGATCGTCGATGTACTGGCCGCGCAGGGTGTCGGCATCCAGAATCTGCGCATCGTAATGGAAGGTCTCGCGCAGCAGCTTCGCCTCCTTTTCCAGCACCGGCATGCGCTGCGGGCGGTGTGCAATGTAGAGGTGGCCGCCGGGCTGCGCATCGCAGTCGATGTCCGCTATCTGCGCACGGAAATAATCCATGGCGTCCACGCATTCTGCATGCAGGGCCAGCGCGGTGTCCAGCCCCCAGCGGGCAATCCATTCCGAACGCTTCAGCCTGCCCGAGGCGCACTGGGCCTGCCCCCCATTTCGGGTGGTGCAGCCCCAGGCCACGCGGTTGGCCTCCAGCACCACCGCACGAATGCCATGCTCCTGTGCCAGCGCAATGGCGGTGCTCAGCCCCGTGAAGCCGGAACCGATGATGGCCACATCCACATCACGGTCGCTGTCGATGGGGCCGTCGTCCTGCGGCGGGGTACCGGCCGTGTCGATCCAGTAGGTGGGCGAATACTGCTGCCCATGCCCCGGTGTGGGATGTACCAATGGATCGTAGGTCGGGTTGTAGGGTTGCCGCGCGCCATGCTCCCCTTCGGGGCCACCGCCGGACGTTACGCCGCGACCATGAACGGATCCATGTCCGTGGGCACCGTGAACGGCTTCGTGTCCTTCTGCGCCACGAACGGCCCCATGTCCGCCGGCCCCGTGAATGCTGCCATGGCCGCCTGCCGTCCCTGGCCGGGCTGCAGGCGTCTGGTCGCCCATGTCGCGTGCGGCAATGCCCGCATGACCGGCTGCGCCCCCCTGTGTGCTGCGCCTGCGGGGGCGCGCTGCGGCTGCGCCTGTGAGCGGATGGGCCTCTGCCCCAAATCTGCCAATTGCCTGTTCCACGGTACATCTCCTGCGGGTGTCGCGATTGAAGACGTCACTATAAATGCGGAGCAGAGCACCGTTTGCGCCCATTGCGCATAAATAAAAACGCTGCGTGAGTTTCAGACCTGAAAGCCCGGTTCACGCAGCTTTATCAATAGCATCAACGCATAAGCATCACCACCATCATCATCCATGCGGCCACAAAAAGCGCTTCGGCCACCATCAGCGCAATCGGACGCCAGCCCAGGGCGGCAATCTTTTCGAAAGAGGTCTTGATGCCCAGCGCCGAGATGGACACCACCAGCGCCCAGCCGGACAGGTCACTGGCCACGTGCTGCACAGCCGGAGGGATCAGCCCCAGACTGTTCACCGTCACCAGCAGCACGAACATCACCAGAAAGAACGGCAACAAGGGCGGGCGTCTGGCGGACGCAGCCGACGTGCCGGATGCGCCCTGCGGTGCAGCAGCGGGTACCATTGCCGGCGCGGCCGATGCCACCGATGCCACCGATGCCACCGTTGCGCCCGTTGCCCCTGTTGCGCCCGTTGTCACAGGTTCCGGTATTTGCGGTTGCTGCAATGGCACGGCTCCGGCCAGGGGCCGCGCCATGCCGGCCTCGGCAGCCACCGTCCGGCGAAAGACCAGTGACAGCGTCAGCACCACCGGCACCAGCATGGCCACGCGGAACATTTTGGCCAGGGTGGCAGCCTTTGCAATGTCCGGAGAAAGAATGCTGCCGGCCCCCACCACCTGGGCCACGTCGTGGATGGAACCACCCAGAAAAAGCCCCGCCTCGGGCACCGTCATGCCGAACCAGCGTACCCACAGCGGGTACAGCACCATCACCGCCGTGGACAGGCTGGCAATGCCGATGGCGCTCATCAAGGTGCAGCGCTCGCTTTCGGGGCTTTGCGGCAGCGTGGACGAAATGGCCATGGTGGCCGAAATGCCGCAGATGCCCGTGCCACCACCCGACAGCAGCCCGAACATGGGCGATACGCGCAGCACCCGGGCCATCAGCACACCGAAGCACAGCGTGAACACCACGGCACCGGCCAGCCCCAGAATGCCCCAGAGCCCCAGCGCCGACACGTCGGACACCACGATGCGCACCCCCAGCAGCGCCACACCGGCACGCACCAGCTTTTTGGCGCTGAACTCGATGCCGGGCCGGCAGCGATCATTTTCCGACAGGAAGTGAAAGGCCACGCCGATCAGCAGCGCGTACAGGAACTTTGGCCCGCCATAGTGCTCCGACACGAAGCTGGCTGCCACGGCAATGACCAGCGACAGCATGATGCCGGGCAGATACCGCCCCGCGATCCCCCCACCCCCAGTGGCACCGTCTGATGCCGGCCGGGGGTTCAAACTGGCAGACATGTCGAGTCCTTGAGAAACGAATGAGCCGATCTGGTTCAACCCGGAACAACCAATACCTGTTCCAGCACTTCTTGCGCGACACGTGCCATGAACTCATTCGTCCATGGCACGTGTCGCGCAACCGGCCAGCCATTCACTGCAACCGGAATACCTCCTCCAGCGAACCTGCCGTCAGAAACGCATCAGTCCACCGGTCCAGCTGCTCCGGCGTACCCGCGGCCAAGCGCTTCCCGGTTTCGGCATCCAGAGGCCCGAAGCGTCTGGCCAGCAGCCTGGCCAGGGTATGGCGCTGGCCGTCCCCTCTGCCTTCTTCACGGCCGATCAGCCGGCCACGAGCCTCGCCCTTCCGCTCCAGCTCTTCCCGCACGCTACTGATCACTTCTTCCCGTACGCTCATCATGTGTGCGACCTCCTTTGCATAGGTTTTGTTGTACCGGCGCTCTTCCTCGGCGTCAAGCGGCGCGTAGGTCCGGATGAACCGCTCAAAGTTCAACTGGTTGTCGATGTTCTTCTCCAGCCGGAGCAGCGCCTGGATGGCCTGCCCCAGAATGAGCACCTTGTCCTGGCCCTTGCGCGACATCGTCGTCAGCAGCACCTGCTCGACCACATTGTCCGTGCCCAGGTGCTCGATGGCCTTCCAGCGCGGCAGGATCACGGGGATGTAGTCGAAGAACGCGTAGCGCCTCTCCGGCGGCCCCATGTCGAGCCGGGCGGGAATGCCCCGCCCGTCACGCAGGAAGATGACGATCGGCGTGATGATGTCGGTATGCAGAACCTCCGACAGGGTCACGTAATACTTCAGCAGCTTCTTGATGCGAAACCGGCTGGGGACGGTCTGATGCTCGATCAGAATCACCATCGTCTCGCGCGAACCGTCTGGCCAGCGGACCTCCAGCGGAATGTCCAGCTCGAAGAAGCGCTCGCCCAGTCGGTCCGGCGGCAGCTCCTGCCGCAGCGGGGTGATGATGACGCTCTCATCCAGCGATGCAAAGCGCGCCGGGTCGAACAGGGCCAGCGCCTGCCGGGGGTACTGGGTGATCAGTGACTTGAAGTACTGGTCGTGGCTGATGCGCCTTGTGCGGGAGCCGCCGGCTGGCACGATGCTGCGCCCGGCACCGGGCGTGTCCTTGCCAGCACCGTCACCCGGTGAGGGTGGCGGGCATGCCCGCGGCCCATCGTTGTCGGTTGTCATGAGGAATGCCTCGTGGGTTGAAGGAAAACAACCCGGGCATTGCAGCAGGGATGGCGATGGGCGGCGAGGAACCTGTCACGCCGATGGCCAGACGGGTTAGGTCAAACCAATTAGGCCGGTCGGTCAGATCAGCCGGAGTCTGTGCACCATCACCCCCAGCATTTTTCGTGTCAGCCGCGCTCTGGTGATCAGATCAGCCGGAATCTGTTCATCATCACCCACCCTGCAGCGCCGTGACGGCAATGGCGTTGACGATGTCGGGCGTGTCACAGCCGCGCGACAGGTCGTTGGCCGGCTTGGCCAGGCCCTGCAGCAGCGGGCCGACCATGAAAGCGCCGCCGATGCGCTCGGTGATCTTGTAGCCGATGTTGCCGGCATCCAGATTGGGAAACACCAGCACGTTGGCGCGGCCTTCCAGCTGGGTATCGGGCAGCTTGCGTTTGGCAATGGACGGCACCATGGCCGCGTCGAACTGCACCTCGCCGTCCACCTTCAGGCCGGTGTCGGCCTCACGCAGCAGGGTGACGGCCTTTTTCACCTTCAGCACGTCCGGGTGATGGCCGCCGCTGCCGGCCGTGGAGAACGAGAGCAGGGCCACGCGCGGTTCCTCGCCCAGCAGCTGGCGGGCGCTCTGGGCACCGGCACGGGCAATGTCCACCAGCTCTTCGGACGAGGGGTTGATGACCAGGCCACAGTCGGTGTAAATGAGGCCACCCTGGATCGGGTGATGCGGCTTGTCCAGCGCCGCCAGGAAGAAGCTCGAGACCAGCTTGCTGCCCGGCGCCGGGCCGATGAGCTGGATGGCGGTGCGCACCACGTCGGCCGTGGTGTGCACGGCGCCCGAGACCGAGCCATCCACCTTGCCCTCGGTGACCAGCATGTTGGCAAAGACCAGCGGTTTCTGGATTTCGGTCTGGGCCTTTTCGGGGGTCATGCCCTTGTGCTGGCGGCGCTCGACGAGGCGCTGGGCCAGCGCGGCGGTTTCGGGATCGGTGGCAGGATCGCGCAGCGTGAGCCCCTCCAGCGACAGCCCTTCCTGCCGGGCACAGGCCTCGACGGCCGCCCGGCTGCCCACCAGCGTGATGTGCGCCACACCCCGCTTCAGGGCCTCGACGCCGGCACGCAGCACCCGCGGGTCATCGGGTTCGCTCAGCACGATGTGCCGGTTGAGCGCACTGGCGCGCTGCTGGATGCCCTGCAGCAGGGCCGGCAGGGAGAGGTCCGGGGTGTAGGCGAGTGCGGTCATGGCGTTACCTCTGCAGTGAAGACGAAAGAGCGCCCATATTACTGCAGCCCCTGCCCGCCAGCGCCCATGGTGCTGCCCCGCAACACCCCGGGATATCCCCCGGTGAAAGGGTTATCCCCCAGCCCGTTCCTCCAGCACGTTGCCGCCGGCGCGCCATGCATTCAGTCGTACCCTCGCCTCCCTGCGGGCACGCGGGACGAGGCGACGGCGCTTCGGCACGCATGAGCACGTGACACGGGCAGCGTCAGCCGGTACCGGTTGCCTGTCAGACGTAATCCCGGTATTTCTCCAGATACCGCACAGGTTTGGAGAGCGCATCGCGGCGGAACGGGTCGCCCAGCTCACGGGTGCACATGACCTCGACGATGCAGGTCCGGCCGTGGTTCATCTGCAGGTCGATGGCCTTCTTCAGCGCAGGCCCCACATCTTCCGGCCGGTCGGCCACGATGCCCTCGGCGCCCATGGCCTGCGCGATGCCGGCAAAGCTCGGGCTCTCCAGATCGCCCGCCACGAAGCGGCGACTGTAGAAGTCCACCTGGTTCTTCTTCTCGGCCCCCCACTGCCGGTTGTGGAACACCACCGGTGTGACCGGAATGTCGTGGCGCACGCAGGTGAGAATCTCGCCAAAGCTCATCCCCCAGGCACCATCGCCCACATAGGCCACGGCCGGCCGGTGCGGGGCCGCCACCTTGGCACCGATGATGGTGGGGAAGGCGTAGCCACAGTTGCCGAAGCTCATCGGCGCAAAGAAGCTGCGGGGCCTTTCGAAGCGCAGGTAACTGTGCGCCACCGAGTTGATGTTGCCGATGTCGGTGGACACCATCACGTCCGGCGGCAATGCCCGCTCCAGCTCGCGCAGCGCCTGACGCGGATGCAGGTACTGGCCGCCACTGAAGGGAGTCTCGCCCTGCTGCTCGCGAATCATGTCGAGGCTGTAGGGGTCGGTCTCGTGCGTCCAGGCATCCAGCTCCTGCTCCCAGGCCGCCTTTTCGGCGCGGATTTTCTCTGCGCGTTCGGCCTTCGTGGCATCACCGGCCAGGGTGCGGCCCTGCAGACGGTCGAGCAGCGCAAGCGCCGCCTCCTTCGCGTCGCCGCAGATGCCCACCGAGATCTTCTTCACCAGCCCCAGCATCCGGTGATCGGCATCCACCTGGATGATCTGTGCATCCTTCGGCCAGTAGTCCATGCCGTGCTGCGGCAGCGTGCCGAACGGCCCCAGCCGGGTGCCCAGCGCCAGCACCACATCGGCCTGTGCAATCAGCTTCATACCCGCCTTCGAACCCTGATAGCCCAGCGGTCCGCACCACAGCGGGTGACTGGCCGGGAAGCTGTCGTTGTGCTGGTAGCTGTTGACCACGGCAGCGCCCAGCCGTTCGGCCAGCGCCCGGCAGGCATCCACCCCATCGGCCATCACCACCCCGCCCCCGGAGACGATCACCGGAAACTTCGCGTTCGCCAGCAGATCGGCGGCACGGTCGAGACTTTCGCGGCCGCCGGCACCGCGCTCCACCCGGATGGGCTGCGGGATTTCGGTCTGGATGTCACCGTAGAAATAATCGCGCGGGATATTGAGCTGCGTGGGCCCCAGCTCCGACAGCGCACGGTCGAAGGCGCGCGCCGTGTACTCGGCCATGCGCGCCGGGTGGTTGACGTGGGCCTGATATCTGGTGAATTCCTGGAACATGGGCAGCTGGTTGCATTCCTGAAAGCCGCCCAGCCCCATGGTGCGCGTACCGGCCTCGGGTGTGACGATCACCACCGGGCTGTGCGCCCAGTAAGCCGCTGCAATGGCCGTGACACAGTTGCTGATGCCCGGACCATTCTGGCCGATCACCACCCCCTGCCGTCCGCTGGCGCGGGAATAACCATCGGCCATGTGGCCGGCCCCCTGTTCGTGCACCGTGGAAATGAAACGGATGCCCGCCGGCGTGAAAATATCCATCGCATCCATGAAGGCTGAGCCCATGATGCCGAATATGTCCGTCACGCCCTGGGCCACCAGGGTTTCCACAAAAGCCTCCGAGGGCGTCATGCGCTGCACGCCCTGCACCGCCTGGCGATTTTTCCGGTCATCTGCTTTATTGGCCATGTTTTCTCCTGCCGCCTTTGGCGCGTGTCATGTACTCATTCATTCCCGTGAAACCCCTTTGGGAACTTCCGCAAAAGTCCTTCGGCACGTTGAGGCTCCCTGGTTATCCTGTGCAGCCGATTCTGGCATGCCGCGATGAACGATCCTGCATAAGCATTCATGTGAAACGATGCTGCGCCCAAGGCGCAGGGCGTGCCGTGCTGCCCTGCCACAACGCCGGACCTGCGCCCATTCCGGCACCGGACATCCGCGCCGAACATGCTTGCATCAGGGCGCACACATCCATCGAATGCCTGAACACAGGCAGCCCCGCCCCAGCCGGTGACTCCGCCATGCTGCAACGCAGCATGCCAAGTGGCGCTACCATCATGCTCATTGCAGCCATGCCACGGAAGTCACTCACCATGCTGATCCCTGTCATTCTGTCCGGCGGTGCCGGCACCCGGCTCTGGCCCGTCTCGCGCGAGGGACACCCCAAACCGTTCATGAAGCTGCCCGACGGCGAGAGCCTGCTGTTCAAGACGTACCGGCGCGCCCGCCGCGTGGCCGAACCGGGCGAGATCCTCACCGTCACCAACCGCGAATACTTCTTCCTGTCGAGGGACGAGTTCCAGCTGGCACTGCCGCAGGAGGCCGAAACGCCCACTTTCCTGCTGGAGCCCTTTGGCCGCAACACGGCGCCGGCCATTGCCCTGGCCGCGCTGCAGGTGGCCGAGCGCCACGGCGCGGAGGCACAGATGCTGGTCATGCCGGCCGACCATCTCATCCACGACGAGGCCCTCTTTGCCCGCACGGTACAGCAGGCGGCCGCCCTGGCCGCCCAGGGCCATCTGGTCACCTTCGGCATCCAGCCCACGGCGCCCGAAACCGGCTATGGCTACATCGAGGCCGGCCAGCCCGTGAACACGACCGTGCCGCAGGGCAACCACGTGGTGCGCTTCATCGAGAAGCCCGCGCGTGAAAGGGCCGAGCAGCTGCTGGCTGCCGGCAACTACCTGTGGAACTCCGGCATGTTCTGCTTTGCCGCCCAGACCATGCTGGACGCCCTGCAGCAACACGCCCCCGAGGTGCTGCACGCCGCCCGGGCCTGCCTGGCCGACGCCCGCATCGACCACACCAGCCATGCCACGCTGGTGGAAATCCAGGGCGAGAGCTTTCGCGAGGCCCCCGACATCTCCATCGACTATGCCGTGATGGAGAAATCCGGCCAGGTGGCCGTGGTGCCCGGCGCCTTTGGCTGGAACGACATCGGCTCGTGGGATGCCGTGCGCAGCCTGTCCGAACCCGATACCGATGGCAACCGCACCACCGGCGACACCGTGTTCGTCGACAGTCACGACACCTATGTCCACAACAGCGACGACCGGCTGGTGGCCACCGTGGGGCTGGACAACCTGCTGATCATCGACACCCCCGACGCGCTGCTGGTGGCCGCCGCCGACCAGGCCCAGAAGGTGAAGGAAGTGGTGAAGGCACTGAAGGCACGCGGTCACGAGGCTGCCCAGCTGCACCGCACCGTGGCGCGACCCTGGGGCACCTACACCATTCTGGGCGAGGGCGAGCGCTACAAGATCAAGCGCATCGAGGTCAAACCGGGGGCGAGCCTCAGCCTGCAGATGCATCACCACCGCAACGAGCACTGGATCGTGGTCAAGGGCATGGCAAAGGTGGTGAACGGCGACGAGGAGATCTTCGTGGCCACCAACGAATCCACCTACATCCCGGCCACCCACCGCCACCGGCTGGAAAATCCCGGCCTGCTGCCGCTGGTGATGATCGAAGTGCAGAGCGGCGAGTACCTGGGCGAGGATGACATCGTGCGGTTCCAGGACAATTACGGCCGGGCCTGACACGCCCCACGTGCCCATCCCTGTCCAGTCCACGAGGATGCTTCGTTGAACGAGCCCGACCCGCGCCCCACGGCCGGCCGCCCACCCGCAGCCAAAAACCCCGCCGCTGCTGCCCCCCCCTGCGGACCGGCAGGCGACATCACGGCCGTGGTGGTGACCTACAACCCCGACCTGCCCCGCCTGACGCTGCTGTGCCAGGCCACCCTGGCGCAGGTGGGCTTCGTGGAGATCATCGACAACGGGTCCAGACCGGAGGTTCTGTCGGCACTGGCGGATTTCGCCTGCCACGCAGAAAGGCCGCCAGCCAGCGGCCCAACCGGAACGCTCCCGGCCGAAAGGGCGCCGTCCCCCGTCCGGTCTGCCCCCGGGGACATCCCGCCACCCCGCATCCGCCTGACTCCCCTCCATGAGAACCGCGGCATCGGCGCCGCGCAGAACGTGGGCATAGGGCTGGCGCGTGCGCGGAGCAGCCGCCACGTGCTGCTGCTGGACCACGACAGCATCCCCGAACCGGGCATGGTGGCGGCCCTGCGCGCCGCCATCGAGCAGCAGCCGCCCGGCAGCGTGCCGGTGGCCGCGGCCGGCCCGCGCTATGCGGACGAGCGCCAGACCACCAGCCCCTCGCCCTTCGTGCAGCTGGCAGGCTTCAAACGGGTGCGCTGCCCCTGCGAGCGCCCCGGCCAGCTGATCGAGGTGGAGCACCTGATTGCCTCGGGCAGCCTGATCCCGCTGGCCGTGCTGGACGCCGTGGGCGACATGGACGAGGCGCTGTTCATCGACTATGTGGACATCGAATGGTGCCTGCGGGCAGCCCACGCCGGCTATCGCATGCTGGGCGTGTGCGATGCCCGCATGCAGCACCAGCTGGGCGAGACACCCATCGCCTTCATGGGCAAGCACCTGCCGGACCATTCCCCGCTGCGCCACTACTACCTGTTCCGCAACGCGCTGCTGCTGCAGCGCATGCCACACATCGGCTGGCGCTGGAAGGTGGTGGACGCCTACCAGACCGTCATCAAGTACGGCTTCTATGCCCTGGTGGCCACGCCGCGCTGGCCGCGCATCCGCATGATGAACCGGGGGCTGTGGGACGGGCTGCTGGGGCGGGGCGGCGCCTACCGGGGCTGAACCAGCCACCGGTGTGCACCACTGGCCCATTCACCCCTCTTCAGCGCATGTCATGGGCTCATTCACCCCCGCGCTGGCCCCGGCCGCGTGCCAGCAAAGCGTCACGCCGGCAAGGCTGGCCGCCTTATGCCACCTGCCATTCGGCGGCCGGCGTCACGCGAAGCCGGGGTATTGAAACTTCGGCGCAACACACCCCTTACCAATATTCGCGACAATAGCGCCCCAACTGATACCCACGGTGCCGTGGGCTGCCTGCTCCTGGCGGACGCAGCCCATCAGGGAGTCTCCTGTTTCCCTGGGCCAGTGCCGGCCCGGCGCCCTTTCCGGCCACATGAACATCACCCTTTCCGTTGTCAGTCACGGCCAGCGCGACATTGCGCTGCGCATGCTGCAGGACATCCTGCGCCTGATGCCGCCCGACGTGGCCGAGATCATCTACACCGCCAACGTGCCCGAGCAGGAGCTGCCGCCGCTTGCCACCGGCCACATCCGGCTGACGATGATCCGCAACGAAACCCCGAAGGGCTTCGGCGCCAACCACAACACGGCCTTTTCGCACTGCCGTACCCGGTACTTCGCCGTGCTCAACCCGGACCTGCGCTTCGACCGTGACCCCTTCCCCGCCCTGCTCAGGGGCTTTGCGGTACCGGAGCGTGGCCTGATGGCGCCACAGATCTACAGCCCCGAGGGCCGGCTGGAAAACACCGCCCGCAGGCTGTATACGCCACGCGAGCTGATTCGCCAGAAGCTGCAGCCGGCCAACCACGGCAGCGATCCGGACTGGATTGCCGGCATGTTCCTGCTGTTCGATGCCCGGGCCTACCGGGCCATCAAGGGCTTCGACGAGGGGTACTTCCTGTACATCGAGGACGTGGACATCTGCAGCCGTCTGTGCCTGGCCGGCTGGACACTGGCGCAGGCAGCCGACGCCCGCGTGGTGCACGACGCCCGCAAGCAGAGCCACCGGTCACTGCGCTTCACTCTCTGGCACATCGGCGGGATGCTGCGGTACTGGACGCGGGCGTGTTTCTGGCGGTATGGGTGGAGACTGTGGCGCAGAAGCCGCCACAGCAAGACGGCTCCGGCCTGATCCCCTCCCCTTTCGACCGCAAACAGCGAGTCATACCCGGCCCTGCACCAGCAGAGTGGCGTCCTTCCTCCTCCCGGGCGTGTCATGGACACTTTCCTCCCCGCGCCCCCTTGGAGCGTGCAGGACAAGGTAGCGAGGTCGCTTATATTGACATATTTACATCACAAACAATCTACCCTTATCAAGTAACTAATATCGACAAACAGGTAGAATAACCCTCCGGTTTTCAATACTGTAAAGTCCGCGCATGAGCCCCTACCAGGCGAAGATTGCCGTCATCATCCCGTCCTACAAGGTCACGGCTCACATTCTGGACGTGCTGGCCCGCATCGGCCCCGAGGTAGCAGCGGTGTATGTGGTGGACGACTGCTGCCCGGAAGGCTCGGGCGATCTGGTTGAAGCCCACTGCATCGACCCGCGGGTGAAGGTCATCCGCCACCAGGTCAATGGAGGTGTGGGGGCGGCAGTCATTACCGGTTACATGGCCGCGCTGGACGATGGCATGGACATCATGGTCAAGATCGACGGCGACGGGCAGATGGACCCGGGCATGGTGCCCGACTTCGTGGCGCCCATTCTGGCCGGCGAAGCCGACTACACCAAGGGCAACCGCTTCTTCGACCTGGAGCAGATCCAGGCCATGCCCACCATCCGCCTGTTCGGCAACGCCGTGCTGTCGTTCTTCAACAAGATCTCCTCCGGCTACTGGAACCTGTTCGACCCCACCAACGGCTATACGGCCCTGCACCGGGACGTAGCCCGCAGCCTGCCCTTTGCGCGCATCAGCGAGCGGTACTTCTTCGAGTCGGACATGCTGTTCCGGCTCAACACGCTGCAGGCCGTGGTGGTGGACATCCCCATGAACGCCACCTACGGCGATGAGGTCAGCAATCTCAGGATCTCGAAGGTGGCGGGCGAATTCTTCAAAAAGCACATCAAGAACACCTGCAAGCGCATTTTCTACAACTACTACCTGCGGGATCTGTCGCTGGCCTCACTGCAGCTGCCTCTGGGCGTCCTGCTCACGCTGTTCGGCATCGCCTTCGGTACGCGTGAGTGGATTCATGGCAGTGCCGCGGGCGTCACGGCATCGGCCGGTACCGTCATGCTGGCGGCCCTGCCGCTGCTGGTGGGCATCCAGTTCATCCTGGCCTTCATTGGCCATGATATTCTGTCGGTACCCAAGCGGCCCTTCCTGCGCACCTCACGCACACTGCAGCGCATCATGACGGCCGAGCAGCAGGCCGCCAGCCCGGTCACCGCCCCCGTCTCCGTTCCCGGCTGGCAGAGCACCCCGCTGACCGAAGAGGAACAGCGCATCGTGGACACGCTGAATATCGTGCACCCCGTCCCACATCACGACAGCAGGCCGGTCGGCTGACCTTCATGTCATGATCCATTTCCAGGCATTGCTCTGTGTCATTGGCATTGCAGCCGGGCAGGTACTGTTCAAGCTGGCGGCCTCGTCGCTCTCCCGTACCGGCTCGGTGCTTGCGCCCGAAACCGCGCTGCTGATGGTCATTGCGCTGGGCGTGTATGGCTTCGTGACGCTGGCCTGGATATGGATTCTGCGCAAGGCCGAGCTGGGCAAGGTCTACCCGCTGACGGCACTGGCCTTCGTACTGGTGCCGCTGGCCAGCCACTGGATGTTTGGCGAGCAGTTCCACCTGCAGTATTTCATCGGGGTGGCGCTGATCATGTCCGGCATCGTGCTGGCGGTGCGTTCCTGAAAATGGTCACAACGGGTATTTATCAATGATGACCTACGTCTGGGCCCTGATCTGCGTCCTGGGGCTGAGCGGCGCACAGATCCTCTTCAAGCTGGCCGCCAACGCCCTCAACGACACCGGCTCGTGGTTTGCACCACGCACCGCAGGGCTGATGGCCGCGGCCCTCTCGCTGATGGGCGTGATGACGATCTTCTGGATATGGGTGCTGCAGACGGCCGAACTGGGGCGTGTGTACCCCATCATGGCGCTGGCCTTCGTCATCGTGCCTGCCGCCACGCATGTCCTGCTGGGTGAGTGCTTCACGCCACGCTACTTCACCGGTGTCGTGCTGATCATGGTGGGAATCGTGGTAACGGTAGGTGCCTGAAACACCATGCGACTGTCCATCTCGAATCTGGCCTGGGATACACAGGACGACGCTGCCGTAGCAGCACTGCTGCGTCAATATGGCATCGACGCCATCGACATTGCCCCCACCAAGTATTTTCCGGACGTGACCGGCGCAACCGAGGCCGCCATCCGTAGCGTCCGTCGCTGGTGGCAGGACCACGGCATCGACATCGTAGGCATGCAGTCACTGCTGTACGGCACCCAAGGGCTGAACGTCTTTGGCGACATCCAAAGCCAGCAGGCCCTGCTGGAACACCTGAACCACGTGTGCCGTATCGGGGCCGGACTGGGCGCCAGCCGGCTGGTATTTGGCTCACCCCGCAGCCGTGACCGTACCGGGCTGAGCGATGCGCAGGCCCACGACCAGGCCGTGGCCTTCTTCCGTCAGGCTGGTGATGTAGCCGCCCGACACGGTGTAATGCTGTGCCTGGAGGCCGTGGCCCCCCTGTACGGTGCCAACTTCATGACCACCACCCTGGACTGCGCCACAGTCGTGCGGGCCGTGGATCATCCCGCCCTGCGCATGCTGCTGGACACGGGGGCCATGCAGATCAACGGTGAAGACCCGCAGGACATGGTGCCGTATACAGCCGACATCACGGAACACATCCACCTGGCCGAACCGGGGCTGATGCCGTACGGTGACGGCAATGCAGACTACATCAGCGTACGGGACAGTCTCGTCCGGCATGTTCCCCGATGCGCCGCCGCGCTGGAGATACTGCCAGGCAAGGCAGAACCTGCCCTGCCGGCCATGGCACGAAGCCTTGCATTTGCGACGGCGCTGTACCGGTCGGCCGATCACTGCAACCGGAACACTTCCTCCAGCGAGCCTGCCGTCAACAGGGCATCCGTCCAGTGATCCATCTGTTCCGGCGTACCTGCGGCAAGGCGCTTCGTGGTTTCGGCATCCAGAGGCCCGAAGCGCCTGGCCAGCAGCCTGGCCAGGGTATGGCGCTGGCCGTCCCCCCTGCCTTCTTCCCTGCCTTCTTCCCTGCCTTCTTCCCTGCCTTCTTCCCGGCCTTCTTCACGGCCAATCAGCCGGCCACGGGCCTCGCCCTTCCGTTCCAGCTCTTCCCGCACGCTACTGATCACTTCTTCCCGTACGCTCATCATGTGTGCGACCTCATCTGCATAGGTTTCGTTGTACCGGCACTCTTCCTCGGCGTCAAGCGGCGCGTAGGTCCGGATGAACCGTTCGAAGTTCAGCTGGTTGTCGATGTTCTTCTCCAGCCGGAGCAGCGCCTTGATGGCCTGCCCCAGAATGAACACCTTGTCCTGGTTCTTGCGCGACATCGTCGTCAGCAACACCTGCTCGACCACGTTGTCGGTGCCCAGGTGATCGATGGCCTTCCAGCGTGGCAGGATCACGGGGATGTAGTCGAAGAACGCGTGCCGTCTGTCCAGCGGCCCCATGTCCAGCCGGACGGGAATGTCCCGCCCATCGCGCAGGAAGATGACGATTGGCGTGATGATGTCGGTATGCAAAACCTCCGACAGCTTCACGTAATACATCAGCAGCTTCTTGATGCGGAACCGGCTGGGAATGGTCTGCTGCTCGATCAGTATCACCATCGTCTCGCGCGAGCCGTCCGGCCAGCGAACCTCCAGCGGGATGTCCAGCTCGAAGAAGCGCTCACCTAGGCGATCCGGCGGTAGCTCCTGCCGCAGCGGAGTGATGACGACGCTGTCATCCAGCGATGCAAAGCGCGCCGGGTCGAACAGGGCCAGCGCCTGCCGGGGG
Organism: Lautropia dentalis; assembly: GCF_003892345.1. Taxonomy (GTDB): domain Bacteria; phylum Pseudomonadota; class Gammaproteobacteria; order Burkholderiales; family Burkholderiaceae_E; genus Lautropia; species Lautropia dentalis. The sequence continues at coordinate 455,178 of NZ_RRUE01000001.1, read as the reverse complement.
TACTGGGTGATCAGCGACTTGAAATACTGGTCGTGGCTGATGCGCCTCGTGCGGGAGCCGCTGCCGGCCGGCACGACACTGAACCCGGCGCCGGGTACGCCCTCGCCTGACCCCTCATCCGGTGAGGGTGGCGGGCAAGCCTTTGGCTCATCGTTGTCGGTTGTCATGATGAATGCCTCGTGGGTTGAAGGGAAACAACCCGGACATTGCAGCAGGGACGGCGATGGGTAGCGAGGAACCTGTCACGCCGGTGGCCAAGCGGATTAGGTCGAACGAATTAGGCCATCTGGATACACCTGCACCTCACGGCCACTCTCACGCAATTCTGTAGACCACGAAAGAAATTGCAAGGAAACGAACTGTCATCAGGGCTCCGGCAAAATAAGTACAGACAGCCATTCTCGTTACAATGTGTACCGACAATGCAACAATAGACACAAATAGCCGCTCGTTGATACCATTCATCCGCTGATTTTGACCGACCGTCATGTCCTGGTCCCAAATCTCCTGCGCAGCCTGACCGGTTCGCGCACCCCCGCCATGGGGCATGGAGTGCCTCCACCGTCGCCCCGGACCTGGCAGGGGTTCCATCCGTGGCCGCCATGCCCAGCTCTTTCGAGGGAGTCCCTTTCACCGTGCAACCTGCGCTTGTCGTCGATCTGGACGGAACACTCATCCACACCGACATGCTGCACGAGTCGGCCCTGCAGCTGCTGCGGGAACACCCACTGCAGACCTTGCAGATTCCGGGCTGGTTGCGCCGGGGCAAGGCCACACTGAAGGAACGGCTGGCCGAACGCACCCGGCTCGACCCCAGAACCCTGCCCTACAACCAGCCTCTCATCGAGTGGCTGAAGACACAGCGTGCCGAAGGACGCACGCTGGTGCTGTGTACGGCCTCCGACCAGCGTATTGCCCGGCAGGTTGCCGACCATCTGGGCATTTTCGATGACGTGATTGCCAGCGACGGCCATGACAATCTGGCCGGTACCCGCAAGGCGGCCGCACTGGTGGAACGCTACGGCGACCGTGGTTTCGACTACGCCGGCAATTCCAGCACCGACCTCTACGTCTGGCGCCACGCACGGCAGGCCATCGTGGTCGATGGCAGCCCGAAGCTGGCCGACCAGGCCGCCGCCGTGACGGAGGTGGCCCGGGTGTTTCCGGCCCGCCCCCAGGGCTTCAACGCCTGGCGGCGCGTGCTGCGCATGCACCAGTGGATGAAGAACATCCTGCTGTTCGTGCCGCTGCTGGCAGCGCATGATCTCACCAACCTGCATGCCTGGGGGCTGCTGGCGGTGGCCTTTGCGTCGTTCAGCCTGTGTGCATCGTCCGTCTACATTGCCAACGACCTGCTGGACCTGGAAAGCGACCGGTTGCACCCACGCAAGCGCAAGCGTCCCTTTGCCTCCGGGCTGGTGCCGGCCTGGAAGGGGGTATTGCTGGCCCCGGTGCTGCTGGGCGTAAGCCTGACGCTGGCCTGGCAGGTGGGTACGCCCTTCCTGTCATGGCTGCTGCTGTATTTTTCGCTGACCTGCGTGTATTCGTGGCGGCTCAAGCGGCTGCTGCTGATAGATTGCCTTACACTGGCCATGCTGTACACGCTGCGCATCGTGGCTGGGGCAGCTGCCATTGGACAGAGCCTGTCATTCTGGCTGCTGGCCTTCTCGATTTTCCTGTTCCTGTCGCTGGCCTTCGTGAAGCGCTATGCCGAGCTGCGTCTGCACAGGAAAGGCACCGGTTCGCTGCACGGCCGCGGCTACCACAGTGACGATGCCCCCATCATCCAGATGATGGGCATTGTGGCCGGTTATGCCGCCGTACTGGTGCTGGCCCTGTACGTGAACAGTGATGCCATCATGGCCATGTACGAACATCCGAAGCTGGTGTGGGGCGCCGTGCCGGTGGTGCTGTTCTGGGTGAGCTGGGTATGGATGCGCGCCCACCGTGGCGAGATGCACGATGACCCGGTGGTATTTGCCATCAAGGACCGGACCAGTCTGGCCACGGGCGCCATTTTCGCGCTGGTACTGGCCATGGGCACGGGCGTTCTGGGGCACATGCCATGGTAAGCCGTTTCTCGGCCTGGGGGCGCCTGTCGCGCGAGCCGCATCTGCCGCTGTCACTCGACGCCGCCCGGGTGGCCGCGCAGATTGGCGCGCCATCCCACCGGCACGGCAACGGCACTGCCACACCCGCCGGTGCAGCGCACCAGCCGGGGCTTGCCTTCGGTAACGGCCGCAGCTATGGCGATGTCTGCCTGAACCCTGGAGGCCCGCTGTGGCTGACCCGCGGGCTGAACCGCTTCATCCATTTTGATGAAGAGACAGGCCGGCTGAGCTGCGAGGCTGGCGTGCTGCTGCGCGACATCCAGCGGCTGACGGTTCCACGCGGCTGGATGCTGCCTGTATGCCCCGGCACACAGCTGGTCACCGTGGGCGGCGCCATTGCCAACGACGTGCACGGCAAGAGCCATCATTCAGCCGGTTCGTTTGGCGACCATGTCCGCCAGCTGCAGCTGGTACGCACCACCGGCGAAACCATTACCTGCGGTCCGGACACGCAGGCCGACTGGTTTGCCGCCACTGTGGGGGGCATGGGGCTGACCGGCGTGATCGTGCAGGCCGAACTGCAGCTTAGGCCGGTACCCGGCCCATGGCTGACTTCGCAGACCCTGCCCTACACCAGTCTGGACGAGTTCTTCCAGCTGTCCGACGCCTCGGCCAGCACGTGGGAATACTCGGTGTCGTGGATCGACTGCCTGTCCAGCAAGGGACGGGGCCTGTTCATGCGCGGCAACCACGTGGACGCCGGCGACCGCCCCCTGCCACGGCCACGTGCCCTGACCATGCCGGTACAGCCACCAGTGTCGCTGGTGAATGGCCTGTCGCTGCGGCCCTTCAACTGGGCGTACTTCAACCTGCACAAGGGCAGGACCGAGCCAGCCATTGTGCATTACGAGCCTTTCTTCTACCCACTGGACAACCTGCTGGAATGGAACCGGATGTATGGACCCCGCGGCTTCTACCAGTACCAGAGCGTCGTACCGGTGGCACAGGGACGCGACGCCGTGCAGGCCATGCTGCAGGCCATCTCGCAGTCGGGTGAAGGTTCGTTTCTGGCCGTGCTGAAGACCTTTGGCAACCGTGCCGCACCGGGCATGCTGAGCTTTCCGGCGCCGGGCGTGACACTGGCGCTGGACTTCCCCAACCGGGGCGAACGCACCCTGCGGCTATTCCAGCGGCTGGACGCCATCGTGACCGAAGCCGGTGGGCGCCTCTACCCGGCCAAGGATGCCCGCATGTCCCGCGCAATGTTCGAGTCCGGCTATCCGCGCCTGCCCGAATTCCTGCCCTTCCGCGACCCGGGCATCAGCTCGGCCATGTCCCGCCGCCTGATGGGAGCCTGAATTGAACACCCCCAACCGCATCGTCATCGTGGGCGCAAGCTCGGCCATAGCCGAACAGTGTGCCCGACTGTGGGCCGCCCGCACCCCGCGCGAGCTGGTGCTGGTGGGTCGCAATCTGGAAAAGCTCGAACCCATCGCGGCCGACCTGAAAGTGCGCAGCCCGGCATCCAGCATCCGCTGTCTGACGGCAGACTTTCTGGACCCGGCCGCCATTGCGGCACTGGTGCAGCAGCTGGACGCGAATGGGGGTATCGACATTGCACTGGTGGCGCACGGCATGCTGCCCAACCAGCCGGCCATGCAACAGGACCTGGCCGCCAATGCACTGTCCCTGCAGGTCAACGCCCTGTCGCCGGTACTGTTTGCGGAAGCCTTTGCCGGCGTGATGCAGCCGAGGGGCCGAGGCCACATTGCCCTGATCGGCTCGGTGGCCGGTGACCGAGGCCGCAAGTCCAACTACGTGTACGGTGCTGCCAAGGGACTGGTGGAACGCTATGCACAGGGCCTGCAGCACCGGCTGGCCGCGACCGACGTGAAGGTGCTGCTGGTCAAGCCCGGGCCCACCGATACGCCGATGACGGCACACCTGAAACAGGGTGGTGCACGGCTGGCCTCATCGGAACAGGTAGCGGCCGATATCGTGAAGGCCGTGGATGCGGGCAAGGCCGTACTGTACACCCCGGGAAAGTGGGCGTTGATCATGCTGGTGATTCGCAACCTGCCAGCGTTCGTGTTCAACCGGATGGATATCTGAGCGCAGTCACCATTCATGCAGACATCGTCCTCTCATCAATCCGCAGGGTCCTTCTACTGGCCCGCATTACTGCTGGCAACACTGGGGCTATGGCTCAGGGCAGATCATCTCGGTCACTTTGCGGCACGTCATCTGTGGGCGGAAGACGGAAACGTGTTCATATCCCAGGCGCATGCGCTTGGATGGCACTCCCTGCTGGAACCTTACGCGAGTTACCTTCATCTCTACCCCCGAATGTTCAGCCTGCTGGCCGACCCGCTACCTCTGACGGACCGCCCCGCAGTTCTGCTCATCGGCTGGCTTCTTGCGTACTACTTCATGTGTTTCTGTGCAGCCAGGCTGATCCGCCATATGGGTGGCTCGCCACTGCATGCTGCCATCACCGTCTTTCTCATAGCGGCACAACCCCATAACGGAGAAGTACTCTTCACTATCACCAACGCCCAGTGGCACCTGGGTGCGGCGCTTGGCTTCATGGCAATGACACGTTCGGACTGTTCCAGTCGTACCGAACTCATTGTACTCGCCGTGGTATCGTTCATTGCAGGGCTGACGGGACCATTTTCGATAGTTGTCGTCGCCGTAGTCGTGTTTTGGCTCATTCCCGCCAGGCGAACGTGGCGAGGTAATTGGCCCATCTATGCCTGCATGGCGATTGCAGCCCTCGTACAGGCCATTCACACCATTCGACAACCCAGGGTTTCCATACACGATTTCCATTTCGATCCTGCCATCTGGGCCAAAGGACTATGGCGTTTTGTTTCTCTGGGTGCCAACAACGGTCTCGGCTACCTGCTTATCCTTGTTTTACTCGGATGCTACGTATACCTGATATTTACTTCCAAGGGTAACCGCATCAAGCGTTTGACAGCGCTGGGGCTTCTTTTCATTGGGCTTGGAATGGGTGCAGCAGGCATGTATGTGTTGTTTCCTGACCCACTTGGCGCTGCCTCACGGGGATTGGGGCAGCGCTACACCTGGGTTCCCTACGCCATGGTTCTGGCCTCAATCAGCGTCGCTTCGATCGGCGCACATCGTGTTCTCACTGCAGTTATGGCTCTGGCGGCGGTTCTATTCTGCGTCCGACAGCCCCTCGCCAGCAAGAAGAGCGATCTTCATTTCAAATCGTTTGTCAAACTTTCGGAAGTCACAAAAACCGTCATTCCGATTCATCCTGTCTGGCAGGCATATCCGTCATGGAACATTCATCTTCCACCACAGACACCGGAGCAGCCAACATACCGGATGAAAATGCCGGACCAAAACCTGACTGACAGATTCAACACTCCCAACCTCTCCGGATCAAGCATCGCAACTGGCTTCTCCTGCAGAAACGCACGTCACATCGGCGTCGAAATGGACATGCACCGAGAACAACAAGGCGAGGTAACCCTTTACTGGAGCGACAACGAGCGCTTTGGTGAACAATACAAATTTGGGCGATGGTACCCCAATGGAGACATCAAGGCCCAGTTCGCGTTTCCGGCCTTTCCAGGGAATATATTCCTGCATATCGACCCCCATCAACAGCCACCTGACGCCACCGCCATCAAGGAACTCCGCATCTACTGCCTGAACTGACACAATGACAGACCTGCTGAACAAAAAGATCATCCTCCCCGGCGGCGCCGGACTGGTCGGCCAGAACCTGGTCGCCCGTCTGAAGGACCGGGGCTATCGCAACATCGTCGTGCTGGACAAGCATGCCAACAACGTGGGCGTGCTGCGCCGCATCCAGTCAGACATCACAGTCGAGCTGGTGGATGTGGCCGAGCCCGGAAACTGGCAGAAGCACTTCGAAAACGCCGATACGGTGGTGATGCTGCAGGCACAGATCGGCGGCAACGATTACAGCGAGTTCGTGCGCAACAACGTCACGGCCAGCCAGGTGATTCTGGACACCATCCGTCAGTACCGGGTGGCGGAGCTGGTGCACATCAGCTCGTCAGTGGTGGAATCGGTGGCGGATGATTTCTACACCAACACCAAGAAGGACCAGGAAAAGCTGGTGGTGGACAGCGGCATTCCCTGCCCCATCCTGCGGCCCACACTGATGTTCGGCTGGTTCGACCGCAAGCATCTGGGCTGGCTGTCGCGCTTCATGAAGAAGGTGCCCGTGTTCCCCATTCCGGGCGACGGCAGATACATGCGTCAGCCGCTGTACGTGGGCGACTTCTGCGACATCATCATCAGCTGCATCGAGCATCCGGACATCCGCGGCATCTTCAACATTTCGGGGCACGAGAAGGTCGACTACATCGACATCATCTGCGAAATCAGGAAGGCCACGAAGGCAAAAACCCCCATCGTGCGCATCCCTTACGGGCTGTTCTACGCTCTGCTATGGACCTGGGCGCTGTTCGACAGGAACCCGCCCTTCACCACCCAGCAACTCGCTGCGCTCTCTGCCAAGGACGAGTTCGAGGTGATCGACTGGCCGGGCATTTTCGGCGTGCGGGCAACGCCGTTCAGGGAAGCCATCGATGAAACCTTCAACGACCCACGCTACGGCAGCGTGGTGCTGGAGTTCTGAACATGGCCACACCCCAACGCATTGCCGTACTGGGCGCCGGCCCAATGGGGCTGGCCGTGGCCTACCAGCTGACGCAGGATGGGCATCACCCCGTGGTATTCGAGGCAGACGACCGCGTGGGGGGCATGACGGCCACCTTCGACTTCGGTGGCCTGGACATCGAACGCTACTACCACTTCCATTGCATTTCGGACCATGCCTTCCTGCAGGTACTGGACGAGCTGGGCCTGAGCAGCAAAATGCACTGGACCGAAACGAAGATGGGCTACTGGTTCCAGAACCGGTTGCAACCCTGGGGCAATCCGGTGGCGCTGCTGAAGTTCCGTGGGCTGAGCCTGCCGGCAAAGATCCGCTACGGCCTGCACGCCTTTCTGTCCACCCGTCGCAATGACTGGAAGCCACTGGACAACGTGGAGGCTACCGGCTGGATCAGGCGCTGGGTGGGCGACGAGGCCTGGGAAGTGCTGTGGAAAAAGCTCTTCGAGCTGAAGTTCTACGACTACACGCCCAACCTGTCGGCTGCGTGGATATGGAGCCGCATCCGGCGCATTGGCCGCTCGCGCTACGATCTGTTCCGTGAAAAGCTTGGCTATCTGGATGGCGGGTCCGCCACGCTGCTCAACGGCATGAAGCAGGCCATCGAGGCGCGCGGCGGCAAGTTCCGGCTATCCACACCGGTCACACGGGTCACCATGGACCATGGCAAGGTCACAGGGGTGCAGACACCTTCCGGCACCGAAGCCTTCGACCGTGTGATCAGCACTATCCCGCTGCCCTATGTGCCGCAGATCATGCCCGATCTGCCCGCCGACATTCTGGCAAGGTACCGGGCGCTGAAGAACATTGCCGTGGTGTGCGTGATTGCCAAGCTGAGAAGGCCGCTGACCGACAATTTCTGGCTCAACACCAACGACCCGGACATGGACATCCCGGGCATTGTGGAGTACACCAATTTGCGGCCGCTGGGCCATCATGTGGTGTACGTGCCCTTCTACATGCCGGGCGAACACCCGAAGTACCAGGATGACGACAATGTGTTTCTGGACAAGGTGCGCCGCTACCTGAAAAAGATCAACCCTGCGCTGCAGGACGATGACTTCATCGACATCCGCGTCAGCCGCTACCGCCATGCACAACCCATCTGCGATCCGGGGTATCTGTCGAAACTGCCACCGGTGAAGCTGCCCGTCGAAGGACTGTGGGTAGTCGACACTTCGTACTACTACCCCGAGGACCGCGGCATTTCCGAAAGCATTGGCTTTGGCCGGCAGATGGCCAGGGACGCCGTGCAATGATCGGCGCCTTCCGGTCCCGCCAGTTTCTGGTCTTTCTGCTGACCGGAGGCATTGCCGCGGCCGTCAACTTCGGCAGCCGCATCCTGTACAACCAGTGGATGGGTTTTTCGGCCGCCATCGTGCTGGCCTACATCACGGGGATGGTCACTGCCTTCGTGCTGGCCAGGCTGTTCGTGTTCCGGAACAGCCAGCGTGCGCTGCACCAGTCGGCCCTGTACTTCGTGCTGGTCAACGGGGTGGCGGTACTGCAGACCTGGGCCATCAGTCTGCTGCTGGCCGACTGGCTGCTGCCCCTGCTGGGTGTTGAGCACTTCGTGCACGAGATCGCCCATGGTGTGGGGGTGGTAGTTCCGGTGTTCTCCAGCTACCTGGGGCACAAGCACCTGTCGTTCAAGTAACCGGGTGCTGGCCAAGGCTGCCTGCATCCATCCTTCACGTAACCTCATTCCCATGAAGACCAGGGGACCACTGATTGGCTTTGCGCTGATCACCCTACTGTATCTGGGCACCCTGATCTGGCTGGATGCACAGAAACAGGTATTTGCCCGGCTGACGCAGCTCGGACCAGCACTGGTAGTGATGGCGTGCCTTGCGCTGGGCAGCTTCGTCGTGCGTTTTGCGCGTTGGCAGTGGTTGCTGCACCGCATGGGACACTACCCTCCCCTGGGCTACAGTTTTCTGGCCTACATGAGTGGCTTTGCCTTCACGGCCACGCCGGGCAAGGTGGGCGAATTGGTACGCATCCGGTACCTGCTGCCCGCAAGGGTCCCGGCACAGACCACACTGGGCGTGTTTGTATACGAGCGGCTGTTCGATTTGCTGGCCGTGTTGATGCTGGCGACCTTTCATGCCACGCAAAGCCCGGTATTGATGGCGAGCGTGTCTGCCTTTGTGCTGGTACTTGCGGTTGTGGTGCTGGGCTGCACCTGGAACCCGCGGTTGTTCAACCAGGTCATCGTGCCGCTTCGACGGCTGCATGCCTGGCGACTGGTGCTGCTGCTTCGCACGCTGCGCGACGGGTTGTGCCAAAGTCGACGACTGGCCACACCACTGGATACCGCCATTTCGCTGGGTACGGGGCTGATGGCCTGGCTGTTCACGGCAGGCGCCTTTGTCTGGCTGCTGCACCAGCTGGACATCGTTCTGCCCTGGCATGTGAGCCAGTCCATTTACCCCATCGCCATGCTGGCTGGAGCGGCTTCGATGATTCCGGGCGGCATGGGATCTACCGAAGCCACCATCGTAGCACTGCTGATGTCACAAGGTATCGAGCCCGCCACGGCAGGACTGGCAGCAGTGGGAGCACGACTGGCTACGCTCTGGTTCTCGATTCTGCTGGGATTTCTGGCCATGCTGTGCCTGAATGTCCGATACGGCAAAGGAGAGAAGACTCCTCACCCTGCACCTTTCTCCATCACATCCCTCTCCCCTCGGGGCAGAATCTGAGCAGATTTCTATTGGGTCATTAGTAAACGATCCACAAAACCATTGATCAGGCCCGGATCGCTTCCTCCACCAGCTCCAGCGCCGACAGGTTCCACGGCAGCAGCGCCTCGTAGTCATCTGCCGTCTTCGCATACGGCAGCCGCTGCAGCACATGACGCAGCCACGCATACGGCTCCCGCCCGTTGGCCTTTGCCGTCTCGATCAGCGAGTACACCACTGCACTGGCATGCGCACCCGCCGGTGTGTCACTGAACAGCCAGTTCTTGCGGCCCACAACGAACGGGCGAATCGCATTCTCCACCCGATTGTTGTCTATCGGCAGATCTCCCCGCTCGACGTATCGCACCAGGCGCGACCAGTACCGGTACAGGTAGCCCAGTGCCTGACCCAATGGGGTTTTGGGCGGTACAAGCGGCAGCATTTTGTCCAGCCAGTCGCGCAGTTCGGCCAGCACCGCCTTGCTGCGGCTCTGCCGCGCCTCGAGGCGTGCCTCGTCCGTGGCATCGGCGAACTCGCGCTCGATCCCATAGAGCCGGCCGATCATGTCCATGGCTTCATTGGCCCGTCCCCGCTTGCCCTTGCTGGCCTGCACGACCTTGACGAAACCACGCCGTGCGTGTGCCCAGCACACCAGGTGCTCGACACCCTCGGTCCTGCCCACGGCGTTGTAGCCCTCGTAGCCATCGGTCATCAGATAACCTTGCCAGCCCGCGAGCAGGCGCAACGGTACCTTGCCGGAACGACTCGGGTCGTAGTCATAGATCACCACCGACTTGTCCGGCGGACCGCCTTTTTGCACCCACATGTAGCCGGGTGATCCCGTTTTCTTGTTGGGCTGTTTGAGCACCTGCACGGTGGTTTCATCCATGTGGATCACCGGACTGTCCAGCAGGTGGTCGCGCAGCAGGTTGTGGATGGGCTGCAGCGCCTGTGCCGCACCGATCACCCAGCGGGCCAGCGTCTGCCGGGGCGCATTGACGCCACAGCGGGCCAGCACGTTCGAGAAACGTGCCAGCGGCATGGAATCGACGTACTTGGTGGTCAGCAGCATGGCCAGCAGGTTATTGCTGGCATTGGTTTTGGGCAGCACCTGCAGTGGTGTCGGTGCGGTGCGCGGTGCCGAATCGCCCCGGCTGCAGGCATAGCGCTTGCAGACATGACGCAGCACCCGGATCTGCATCGGGATGATGTCGATCTCCTCACGAACACTCTCACCGATTTCCGCCATGGTGCAACCGCAGGGGCAGGTGCGCTCGTCCTCGGGCATTGCATACACGATCTCCACACGCGGCAGATCCGCCGGCAGCGGCTGGCGCTTGCCACGGGGTTTTGCCGGCTTGCGGGGTGTGGTGCGGGTGTTCTCTTCGGGCAGCTCCGCCTGGTCGTCAGCATCACTGCTGCTCTCTGCCAGTGCATCAGCTTCATCGAAGAGCCGGTACTGGGCTGACGAGGTTTCAGTACTGCGGCCGAACTGGCGCCGGCGCGCCATTTCCATTTCCTTGATATAGACGCGCAGGCGCTTGAGGACTTCGGCTTCGACGCAGGCCTTGAACTCGGCCTCGATACGAGATTTGAGCCCGGCATCGACACGGGCCTTGATCTCAGCCTCGATGATTTCCTGCTTGATTTCTTCGCGCAGCTCTGCACGCGTTTGTTCGCGGAGTTCTACCTGCAGCTCTTTCACGATCTCATCGCGCAAATCCTGCCGCAATTCCTGGCGCAGCAGGTCGCGGGTGCCAGCATCGAGCTGCATTGCCATGCCTTGCTGCATGTATTGCGCAAACCGCCGCATGGCTTCGGGTGAGCCATGTGGTCCGTAGTCGGCCGGAGAAATATCCGGTGATGGGGCGGCAGCAGGTGAACGGCGGCGGGCAGGTGGCATGCCCGCCATTATAGCCCGGTGGCAGCTGATAAACCCGTATCAAATGCAGAAAATGTCTCCGCCAATGACGGGTTTTGTGACCGGATTAAAAACAGGAAAGCCGGCCGTCAGACCGTGTTCTGATAATGCAGCGTCTGGTGCGGCCGGTTGCGCCACAGGTCGAACCCTTCGAGCAACCACTCCAGCTCCCGCATGCTCAGCGTGCAGGTCTGCTGCGACGCCTGCAGTGCCGGCCATGCAAAGCGCTCCTTCTCCAGTCGCTTGTACCACAGGCAGAAGCCGTTGCGGTGCCAGTACAATGCCTTGATCTTGTCGCGCTGGCGGTTCACGAACACAAAGAGCGCATCGTCAAACGGGCTCATCTGCAGCTGCTGCTCCACCAGCGCCGAGAGCCCACCGATGGACTTTCTGAAGTCCACCGGCTCACGGCACAGGTAGACGTTGTCGATATGGCAGCCCGGATGCATCAGTGCACCTGTGCGCTCATGCTGGCCACCAGCTGCCCCAGCCACTGCGGCGAAGGCAGCGTGGCAAGCTCCATGCGCACACCCGGCGCAAGCCACACGGTGCAGGGCTGGATGGCGTGCCGCTCGGCCAGCTGGACGGCAACCAGGGGTGAAGCTCCTTCCGGGCGCCTGCCTTCCTCCGAGACCCGCCGACGGTGGTAGTACAGCGATGCCGCGGACAGCCCCTCGCGAGCGGCGTAGTCCTTGATGCTGATGCCCTCGGTCTCGATGGCCTGCAGGTGCGCGGCCCAGTCCACCTTGTTTGTCATGAATGCCTCCATCCTGATCGGGTTGCAAAGGAGGCAACTATGACTGAACGCAAGTCAGGTGAACAGAATGTTCATAATGGATCGTTTACAGTGCATCAGCAAGGGCAAGGCGCAGCAGCGCTACGAGTTTGGCGTCAAGACCAGCATCGTCTGCACGCACCGTCAGGGGCTGGTGGTGGGAGCGCGCACCTTCGCAGGCAACCCGTATGACGGGCACGTGCTCAACGCACAGCTGGAGCAGACCGGCATCCTGCTGCAGGATGTGGGCCGGCGGCCCCGTGAAGTGATCGTGGACCTGGGCTACCGGGGCGTGGATCAGGACAACCCGGACGTGAAGATCCTGCACCGTGGACGCAGCAAGTCGATGACGAAACGCCAGCGCAAATGGGTCCGGCGCCGACAGGCAATCGAGCCGCTGATAGGTCATCTGAGTCAGTCCTGAACAACCCAGAATCCGCACGTCAGCCTGTTGCTGAACGGAACGACCGAGAGACTGGACAGGACCGGGTTGGTGCCGCTCTGCCGTCTACAACGTTATTTCTGACCGATCCGGCAGCATCAGCCATACACAGGCCAGAATCGACAGCAAAATAAAGGCACAAAAACGCCGCAGCCGGCGCTGCAGCCGACGCAGCAGCAGCCGGATGTTGTGTCCGGCACCGCACAGCACTGCGTGAAGTGCATCTCCCAATGCCCCCTTGAGCCAGTTTCGGTCAAGTTTGCCATCGGTCTTCATGTGGCCTATCGTCGGTTCGATGGCACTGCGGCGTCTGATCATCGCCCTGATCCCGCGCGTCACGCCTCGCCTCTGTCCTGATCGCAGGATTCTCACGCCCGGCACGTCAGCACCGCGATAGCCCTTGTCCACAACGGCAGTGTCGATACGGCAATCTCCCACAATCGACGCTTGCTCCAGTGCTTCGTACAGGGTGTGGCCGTCGTACGGCCGGCCCGGCATCGATCTTGCGCCCACAACGAAACCTTCCCTGTGCGTCGTGGTGATCGAGACCTTGACACCGAACTCGTAGGGATTTCGGGCCTTGCCCTTGCTGATGCACTCCACCTCCTGCGCATGCAGTGCGTACAGCTTGTTCCTGTCTTTCGGCTGCTGCGTCAGAATCCGTTCGGCCCGTGCCATCAGGTCATCAAGCCATTGACGCAATGGACCGGTCACCTGCTCTCGTTGCCGGTCGATATCCCGCCAGATACGCCCGACCCGTTTGCGCAGCTTGCCGAGCACATTTCGCATCCGCTTGAACTGTCTCGCATGCGCATGGCGGCCCACCTGCCTCGCCAGCTGAGGGGCTACACGACTGTAGCTCTGCCGCAGCTTCAGGCCACGCGCCCTGGCGGCCTTGACCAGATGCTGTCTGGTACGCTCCAGAAGCCGGGAATCCGTTGGATGCGCAATCGCCTTCGGCATGACCGTCGTGTCCACGATCACCGTCTTGAAGCTGGATTCCTTGAGCATGCCAAGTTCCTGCGCCAGAACCAGCGTCAAAGACAGCATCTCTTCCACGCCAGCCTCGCCCAGCCTTTTGCGCCAGCGCGTCAGGCTGGACGGATCAATCGGCGGCCTGGTCTGCAGATAGATCTCCCCGGTAAAGACCTGCCAGTACGGGTTCTCTACCCAGGTTGCCACCACTTCCTCGTCGGACAGATCGAAGGCGTGCTGCAGATACAGCAGCCCCGCAATCAGACGTGGGGACGTGGCGGGCCGCCCTGTACGGGACTTGAACTGGTCCGCCACCAGTGCATCGATGCGCTCCCACTGGATCCGGTCACCCAGCAGGATCAGCGGATGCTTCAGGTTCAGGTGATCGCGCAGCGGATACCCGAACAGCTCGCCAGTCTGTGGTTGTGATGGCTTTGGACCCATGAGAACCCCGGAGAAATTGCAAGAAAACGAGCCCCTATGATCGCAAATCCTGCAATTTCTGCAGGGTGGTTCCCGGGCTCAGGCACTGGGAATCAGGGGCGAAGCGGGTTGTTCAGGACGGACTCATTACACACCGGCACAGCCGGATTGGCTACGTGACGCCGAGCCAGCGACATTGCGGACAGGACGTGGACATTCTGCAGGCCCGGCACCGTCTGTACGAGATGGCGCGCAGCCAGACACCATCACGCTGGTCGGGCAATACCCGCAACTGGCAACCCATCACGAGGGTCACGCTCAACCCGGAGCGTGACAGCGTGGCTCAGGCAGCCATCAATCCGCGCGATAACGGACAGGTGGCTGCATGATCCATCGGACAACTGCCTTGACTTTCACCGAGATTCATATCAATGCAGGCCCAAACGGCAGCAAAAACACGGCTTGCGATTGGGGATACGTGCGGGGGATTGATATATCACATCACAACTAGGTTGACTTTAACCGTCCCCTCTCGGGCATCGCCAGCGCCCCGGTGTAGTTACCGAAATGTGGAGATCTCGCGTCACCACATCCACAACAGCGTTCTCCGGTGGCGTCAGTCTGGCCACTGCTCTTTCCTTGAATGTCTTTCCGTATCCGGCCACATTCTTTGTCCCGTTTCGCCCTCGGGTTGCTGGTTACCATCGATCATACAACTATTGTGAACTATATGGTTTACGATTCTCTTGTTTTCTCTCCGATTTTTGGAGAGAAATCCCTGCTACTGACTGCCAACACATCCGCTCGTCACCATACGACTACGCTTCTCGGTCATGAGAGAGACACAGCTCTGCCATGATGAAGGATTGGCGGCCGGTTCGTACTCCCATACACTGAGGCCACTCTCGCCTGCATGCAAAACAATTTCAGCGGCGACCCAGTTGGAGGCAGGCAGATCGAAATACATGTATTCGTTATCTCGCACATCATCGAGACTGAAATCCCGGGTAACGATTGCGCCATCTTTGGACAGGAAGGCAATGTTCGCTTGCCCCGTCAGTTTGCGCTGATAGGTAGCCAGCAATACCCCGATCCGGTTTACCGACGGAGCAAGCGCTTCAGCAGTCTTTTCGAAGCGAACAGGAATGGCACTGTCTGGATGAAGCGGTTGGCTTGCACGCGTTTTACCGAGCACCAACTTGTTCTGGGCAGTCCATGGCATGTAGTACGAAGCCAGAAGTCGATGTGTTATTGTGGCAAAACCAAAGGCGAACAGAATCCACAGCAACAGAACAAGAAGGGCACGGCGCCATCCGGCAGGAAAACTCCAGCGGGAAACTGCAAGCAAAACCATCATGACTGGGATGAGGAAGTAGCGACCCTGCACACCGTTGATGATCTGTGCCGGATAGTCATTCCACGAAACCAGCAAGGCAAGAAAGACTAGAAAGATACTGCTCATGCCACACAGCAGGAGCGCCCCCCTTGCCAGAAGCGCTTGCCTGATTTCCATCGGACCAGCCAGCGACAGCAGCACGATTCCGCCCAGAAGTACCGACAGGACATCATAGACAACAAAGGGTACTGGAACACCCATGAATGCACCAATGAACGACATCCAATAACCGACTCTTGTAACATAGTCGGAAAGGGTTCGGTTCAGCACCGCTATAAGCTCGGCCGGGTCATGCAGATAGGCGCTGGCCACCTGCCCCGTAGTCATAGCCCGCTGTATGCGAAAATCAACAGCGGAGGGCAGAGCAACAGCCATCCATACCAGTACAGCAAATACGGTCACCGATGCAACAACCCATACCCACTTCTTGCGAGATGCCCAAGCGCCCACAAACGGTAGCAAGAGCATACTGATCAGATGCGCCCGTGTCGTTGCCACGACGAACAGGGAGGAGGCCATCAGTATCATCACAGAGCGCGGTGTGTCCTGCCCGGACTTCATGACTCGCTGAAAGCAGGCGATAGCCAGAACCGAAAGTGCCGATGAAAATGGATCAAGACTATTTGACACGACCTGAAACATACTCATCGGCAACAACAGGATCGCCAGATTAGTAAAAGACGGCGAATATATCCGAAACGCAAGCGCCAATACCAGAGCAGTGGATATCAAAGTGACGATACGCGCCAAATAATAGCTGAAATGAACGGGTATGTTAAGTGCCTTGCCAATCCCAAGGCCAATTGTTTGTGGTACATACACCAGTGGGAAATAATAGGCAGTACCTGGCGTCGTCGCAAAAACATCATGACCCGCCCACATGATCTTGCGCGCCTCCTGCTCTGCCGACAGGGTTATTTTTGCTCCTTCTGCATTCTGCCTCTCACGAAATGCAAGGTAATTTTCAAGCCCCTGATCTATATATCCCCCCGACATAGTCCGCCCATTCCGGCAACGTGGTTGACCATCCGTGCAGGAATTCGTCTCAAGCATAATCTGTCCACGCAGAAGCAGATAGGCTCTGCGCACGTGATCCTGCTCGTCCACCGATTTGAAGGGGGGGATGATCAACGACCACACCAGCGCGAGCAGCGCTGCGAGCAGCCATAACCACTTCATGCCGCAGAACGCATCTGCGGCGGCGACGACTTTAGCTCGAAAACCAGAAAGTCGATCAGTCATTACGACAAGCTCTCTTAAAATCTGCGGCAAATGCACAACAGTGTGCACACCCATGGTAGAACCGAAATCCATTTCTTCTGACATTCAGTCAGTGCAAAATGGTCAATGTAAAGATTCTACAACATAGAAACAGATAAAAAGAGAGTATTACAGACTACATCTACGTCGTCTGGCTGATCACCCCGGAAACCCGCGACGGCCAAGCCATCGAGAAGTCATCCCCAGCCAGCGTCAGGTTCGGACTGTAAGCCGGGTCATCGGCAATCAGCGCCCCCCAGCGTCCCTTCATGATGGCCGCCTCGGCCAGCAGGCGCTGCTGGTTCTCGCCATCCAGGTCGCTGCCGCGGCTGGCAGATTCGTGGTGTACAAAGGAAGCGAACGGATTGTAAAGGTTCCGTAATCCTTTGGCACGAACTTTCAGGCAGAAGTCCACATCGTTGTAGGCCACCTTCAGCGTCTCGTCGAAGCCGCCCACGGCCTCGTACACACGTTTGCGAACCATCAGGCAGGCAGCTGTCACTGCGCTGAACATCTGGTGCGCCGAGGCCCGGCCAAAGTAGCCGAAGTTGCCGCGCGGAATGCCCTTGTGGGCGTGCGAGGCCACGCCGCCGATGCCCAGCACCACGCCACCATGCTGCAGCGTGTTGTTGGGGTACCACAGCTGCGTCCCCACGCAGCCGATGTCCGGCTGGCTGGCAAAGCCCAGCATTTCCTCGATCCAGTCGTTCTGGGTGATTTCGATGTCGTTGTTCATCAGCACCAGATACTCGCCGTCGGCCTGCGCCACGCCCAGGTTGTTGAGCGCCGAATAGTTGAACGGCATGTCGGCCCGCACGATTCTGACGTTGTCGTGTGCTTCCAGGCCCTTCAGGTAGGCCACGGCGCGCTCTTCGGTGCTGCCGTTGTCCACCACGACGATCTGGTAGGGCTGGTAGCTGGTCTTTTCCAGGATGGAGTCGATGCACATCGACACCAGTTCCACCCGGTCCCGCGTGGGGATGATGATGCTCACCAGGGGCGCGGGGCTGGGCAGCCTGTGGCGGATGCGCAGCAGACCCGGAACACGCGGTGCGGGAAACACTTCGGAGTCGGGCTTGCCCATGCGCTCGAGGTGCGAGGAGATGGACTTGAGCTGGGCCTGCAGGGCGTAGTCCTTTTCTTCCAACGCCAGGGCGGTGCTGCCGGGGAAGATGCGCCAGTGGTAGAGCACGCGCGGCACGTGCACGATGTTCTCCACCCCCACCTTCTCAATGACGCGCAGGGCGAGGTCCCAGTCCTGGGCGCCTTCGTAGCCCACACGGAAACCGCCGATCTCTTCCAGCACGCTGCGGCGGTACACGCCGAAGTGGCTGATCATGTTCTGCGACAGGAAGAGTTCGTAGTTGAACTGGCACTTGAAGTATGGCGCCTGGCGGACGTTGTCTTCGGTGACCTTGTCTTCGTCGGAATAGATGAGGCCGGCGTTGGGGTGCTCGTGCACGGCCAGCGCCATGTACGCCAGCGCATGCGGCGGCAGCAGGTCGTCGTTGTCCATCAGCGCGATGTAGTCGCCGGTGGCAATTTCCATGGCCGAGTTGGTGGCCGCCGAGATATGGCCGTTCTTCTCGCGGAAGATCAGTTTGATGCGGCTGTCCTTTTCGGCCAGTTCGGTGAGCAGCGTGCGCACCTCGGGGTTGGGCGAAGCGTCGTCGGCAATGCAGATTTCCCAGTGCGGGTACACCTGTGCCTGGACGGATTCGATGGCCTGCTTCAGGTAGTTCAGGGGCGGGTTGTAGACGGGCATCACCACCGAGAAGGTGGTGGTCAGGTCCATGGCGTCGATTTTTGCCTTCAGCGCCGCCATGGTGTCGGCATCGGTGGGGTCATACAGGCGCAGCCAGCCGTGGTAGGGGTCCTCCCCCGGCTGCAGCAGGGCAGCCTGGGCGGCAGCGGCCGGCACGTTCAGCAGGCGTTCGGCGTTGCCGATGCGGGCCTGCAGGCCCTGCATGCCTTCGTTTTTCAGGATGGTCACGGCCTGGCTGGCCGTTTTGGCCACGCCGCCACGCAGGGCAATGGAGCGGCGCAGCAGCGCGGCCTTCTGGCGGGTGCGGTTGATGGGGGTGCCCACCCAGCGGATGGGGGCCGTGAGGCGCCAGCACAGCGACTGCTGCATGGCGGTGGCCAGGTGGTGCAGCTCGACGGCGTGGCTTTCGGCAGCAGCACGGGCGGCGCGGGCCTCTTCCAGTGCCACGCGGGCCTCGTCCAGGCGCTGCTGCAGCCTGTCGGCCTCGATTTTCTGCAGGCCGGCAAACTGCTGCTGCAGCTGTGCATGTTCGGCCTGTTCCTGCCGACGTTCTTCCTGCAGGCGGGCCAGCTGGCCGCGGCTCTCCTCCAGTTCGGCCTGCAGGCCATTCACCTGCAGCTGCAGGCAGGCGGTACGCGGGATGACCGTCTGGATGTCGGCCATGTTCTGCAGCTGATTCTGCCCCTCGGGGGTGCCGACCCGGGCCAGGGCCTGCAGGATGTCATCGGGCACCTGGCTGCCCAGGGCCACCACGCCCATGCCCTGGTCGTAATCAAAGCGCACGTGCGGGTGACTGGCCTGCAGCTGCGGCCAGAGTTCGGCGGCGCCCGTGCCGGCTTCGGCCGTGCCCAGCAGCAGCACGACGGCGCGGTCGGAGAGGCGGTCACGCCAGCTTTCGAACTCGTTGCGCACGGTGTCGGGCGAGTAGCGGCCATCGATCAGCAGCAGGTCGATGCTGCCGGGCTCGAAGCGTGGCAGGGCCTGGGCGCTGCCCATGCGCAGCAGTGCAGAAAACCGGACGTAGTGCTGGCGGTTGTATTCGGTGGCACCGGGAATGGCGGGCGGCTGCGTGGCTTTGCCGCCTGTCGCCCTGCCCGCCATCGAACCGCTTTCGGCGACGCTGGCCGTCGTACCGGTTGCGGCGCTGTCCATCGCGCCATGTGTGGCACTGTCCGTCGTGCCGGTTGCTGCGCTGCCCGTGGTGCCGGTTGCGGCGCTCTCCGTCGTGCTGCCGTCTGCAGCGCGGGAAGCAGTTTTCAGCTGCTTCAGGGCCAGGTCTTCGGCCTGCCAGGTTCCCACGGCACAGCAGCGGGTGGACAGCTGGTGCTCGGCCACGGTCTGGCAGACGGCAAAGTACAGGTTGCCCGACTGGGTGCCCAGCTGCACGAACTGGCCGGGTTTGAGCTGCCGTACCAGCCACACCACGAAGGGGATGTGACCCTGCTGTTCAAAGGGCGGCGCCAGGCGGGCCGGGCGAAAGGCGAGCACTTGGGAAAGAAGCGATTCCATGGTGTCCTTTGGACAGGGCATGCTGCGGTAAGAGAGATGAAAAGCGGAAAAAACGGTTCGGCCCGGCAAAGCCGGGCCGTGACCGGAGAACAGGCCGGTGGTCGCTCAGATGCGGCTGCGGCGGCGGAGCGTGCGCAGCCAGCCGGACCAGCGCCAGCTGCGCGAGCCCAGCAGGGTCTGGATCTGGGCTTCCAGCGCCTTTTCGCGCTGGCGGCCCTCGTCGATCTGCTTCAGGCTGGCCACGTTTTCCTGTTCGCGGGCCGCCAGCTGCTGGCGCAGGCCCTCGGCCTTTTCTTCGGCCCGGTGGGTGTGCTGCTGCTGTTCGTGCAGGGCGTGGGCCTGGCTGGCCAGGGTCGGAAACACCATGGGCACCGGGCGGCGGGTGCCAGTATATAGGCCGTGGCTGACGGCCTTGACCGATACGGCGCGCAGAAACTGTTCTTCCAGCGCCAGCCAGCGTTCCACGTCGTCGGGTGTGGCATGGTAGCCACAGGCATCGGCCAGGGCGATGACCACGCGGGCAATGGAGCCCAGTTCATCGTGCGGCACCAGCCCGGTCTGCAGGGCGTGCATCACGCCCCGGGTGAGCACCCAGCCTGCCGGGACCGGACACGAGACTTCCCATTCCTGGTCGATGACCTGGTGACGGCCCGTGCTCTCGCTGGTCAGGATGTTGAACGGCACCAGGTCCATCATGCCACCGGGCAGCGACAGCAGGCGCAGCGGTCGGCCGCGGGAGCCGAGCTGGCTGCCCGGCGCGCCGCCAGCGGCCGGTGTACCGGCAGCCTGTGTACCGGATGTGCCGGGCGGGGTGGCTGCCTGGTCGACGCCGGGTTCTCCGGCTGTCTCACCGGCCCCTGCCGTGGCGCCCTGCCCCGGGGCCGCACAGGGCATGCCGGCGGCGGCCAGGGCGGCGGCTTCGTCCTCCACCGGCAGCAGTGGTGAGGCACCGACCTGGGCGGCAAACAGCAGGGTTTCGCACCACGGGCGCAGGGCCTCGACCAGTGCGGGCACGTTGCCATCGCGCACATGGGCGGCCAGCGCCGCCCAGGCCATCTGCTGGCCGGGGAAGTAGTCGGAGTCCTGCGTGTTCAGGCTGATGGTGTGGCCATCGGCCAGCGGCAGCGTGCTGGGTTCGTGCGGCAGAATGCGCCGTTTGGTGACGCGGATGCTGCCGCCCGACTGCGGGACGAAGCGGGTTTCGGTGGCCATGCCGCGGTGCCGGTGCACGGCCGCAAAGGTCCAGGCCATGGCTGCAGGCTGCCATGCCTGCTGTTCCGGCCGCTGGGCCACGACGAGGAAGGAGTTGCTGAAGTCGCCCAGCAGGCCGTTCTGCGCCAGCACGCGGTTGACCAGGGCCTCGTCGAAGATGCGCTGGCGGTTGTCGCTGTAGTCTTCGCTGTCGCTGCGCAGCAGCAGGTCGTGCGCCTGAAAGTCGGGGTGCGCAAGCGCAGCATCGCTCAGCACGATGCTGGGCACCTTGTAGTCGGGGTACGGGTACAGCCACTGCTGCTGCGGCAGGCCGGCCCGGGCCAGCACGCGGGACAGGGCCTGGCGGCCGAAGGTGCGCGGGCCGCCGGTACGCTGGTAGAGATCCTGGATACCCATGAAGGGCTTGCCGAGGTGGTCTTCACCACAGGCATTGAAATACTTGAGCCCCAGCTGGTTCTCGATGGCCACCACCAGTTTGCCGCCAGGCTCGAGGTGGCGCATGGCGGCCTGCAGGTAGGACTGGTAGGGGTCTTCGGCCTCCGAATAGGCCGCGGCGTATTCGAGCACGCCGATGAAGGTGACCCAGTCGTAGGGGCCTTCCACCTCGGCACCCTGCAGGTCGTCGGCAATGACGGTGACGTTGGGCAGATCGGCGCAGCGGGCCGCCGCCACGCGGGCACGGGCCAGGCTGCCTTCCACGGCCGTCACCTCGGCCCCCGTTTCGCCCAGATAGCGGGTGATGGCACCGGTGCCGCAGCCCAGCTCCAGCACGCGGTCGCCGGGGCCGATGTCCAGCGGGCGCAGCAGACAGTGCCGAGCGCGGCTGAAGTGGTAGCGGGTGGACCAGTCGACGATGTTGTCGAGATACTCGGGCGAGAAGGTGCTGCGGTCGTGCAGGCTTTCGACGATGTCGAGCAGGCGCTGCTCGGCCTCGGCGCCCTCGGAGTAACCAAAGGCTTCCGCCTCGGGGCGGAAGTACAGGTTGTACCGCGTGTCTTTCTGGTAGCTCATGAGTCTGCCTGAATGTCCACCCGCATGTCGAAATCGGCCAGCCCGTAGCAGCGGGACTGGCGGCTCACGTGCAGCAGCATGCTGTCGTAGCGGCGGTCGAGCGGTTCGACCTCGCCCCCGCCGATCTCGTGGGCCACGCCCAGCGACAGCAGAAAATCACCGGCGCCGATGCGCAGGTCCAGCGAGAACACCACCCGCACGGTCTGCCCTGCCCTGGCCGGCTGCATGACCGGGCCGTCGGGGAAGTCGCGCGAGTTGCTGCCGTAGACGGTGATGCCGTCCGGCGTCTTGATGGTGAGGCCGTAGATGGGCGCGTTCACGTCCACCCGGAAACGTACCCACACGACCACCAGAACCTGCTCGCCGGTGTTGAGGCGCACGGTGTGGTCGTGCCCGTTGGTGGTGACCATCACGTCGGTGATTTCCACCTCGCGGCTGCCCCAGCGGTACTCGTCGGTGTTGTAGCCGGGGCGGTCTTCGAAGCGCGAGGGAGAAGCGAGCGGAATCAGCGACAGGGGGCTGTCCTGGCGGGTGTTTTTTGAATTATGGGCGTCGTCATCCTGCATTTCGCCGTGCGATGACAGGATGCCGGCACCCGTCTGGGCGCCATCGCCGCCCTGCTCTTGCGCCCCCGGTGCGTCCGGTGCCGCGCTTTCCAGCTCCGACGCCCGGATGGGCTGCCGGGCCGCGGCCCGGGCTATCCGGCCGGAAATGTCGTCGTCACCCTCGATGTCCGGGCGTCGTAATGCAGCATTATCACCGTTGCTGGCCTCATCGGCCACGGCATCGTCCTGGCCTGCAGCACCATCCTGGCCGTCGGCGTCAACGGATTTTCCCTCCACGGCCGTACCCGCTGCGATGGCGCCCTTGCTGGCCGTTCCGGAACCGTTGCTGGCCGTGCCGGAACTCTTGCCGGCCGCTGTGGCCCCCTTGCCGGCCGTCGTGCTGCCCTTGCCGCCCTTGCCCGGTTTGTCACGGCGCTGCACGCCGAAGAGCAGGTCCAGATAGGTATTGGCCACGTCCCTGGGTGGGCCTTCCTGGTGCACCACGCCGCCTTCGAGCAGGATGGCGCGGTCGCAGTGGCGGGTGATCTGTTCGGTGGAATGGGTGACGAGCAGGATGGTGGTGCCGCGCGAGACCAGCTCTTCGAAACGGCGAAAGCACTTCGCCTGGAACTTGGCGTCGCCCACGGCCAGCGCTTCGTCGACGATCAGCACGTCGGGGTCGATACAGGCCGACACGGCAAAGGCCAGCCGCACGTACATGCCGGACGAATACGACTTCACCGGCCGGTCGATGAACTCGCCGATGTCGGCAAAGGCCTCGATGTCGGCAAAGCGGCGGGCGATTTCCTCACGGCTCACGCCCAGGATGGCGCCATTGAGGTAGACGTTCTCGCGCCCGGAAAACTCCGGGTTGAAGCCCGCCCCCAGCTCCAGCAGCGCGGCCACACGACCGCGGATTTCCACATGGCCGTCGGTGGGGGTGAGCGTGCCGCAGAGGATCTGCAGCAGGGTGCTCTTGCCGGCACCATTGCGGCCGACGATGCCCACGGTTTCGCCACGGCGCACGGTGAAGTCCAGCCCCTTCAGCGCCCAGAACTCGCGGAAATACTGTGGCGGCGTGCGGCCCACCAGCCGGGCCATGCGCCCCACCAGCAGCTGCTTGAGCAGATGGCCCGGGCTGTCGTAGAGCTGGAAGCACTTGGAGAGGCCCGAAACGCGGATGGCCACGTCGTCGTCCAGCCCCGGATCCCGCGGGACGGCCGGGGGCTGGTCGGGAAAGGCCGGACCGGAAGCGCTGGCCGGGACTCCGCTGGCCTGGGTGCCACCGGCCGGGACCATGCTGGCAGTGGCGGAGGCGCCTGCCACGGCGGAACCGGTCGCGGCGGAGATACTGACACCAGCCGCCGGTGCGCTGCCGGCCACGGCAGGGTTGGGGGTGCGTTCAGAGGACATCGGCAAACCCCCTGCGGATGCTCTGGAACCACACGAAACCCAGCCATGCGAACAGCGCCATGCCGGCGGTGAACAGGCCCCACTCCGTCCAGCTGGGCAGGTTGCCCCAGATGAGCACGTCGCGTGACTGCGTCATGGGGATGGTGAGCGGGTTGAGCTTGACCCACGGACGCAGGGTTTCGGGGATGGCTTCCAGCGAAAAGAAGGCCGGCGAGATGAACAGCATGACGGTGAGCACCACGCCGATGGCCTGTGACACGTCACGCACATACACACCCAGCGCAGCCAGCCACCAGCTGGTGCCCAGCGAGAACAGCACCAGCGGAATCCAGACCACCACGATGAGCGGGGCGGTGAGCGGGATGTGCCCTTCCATGAGCAGCAGGGCCACCAGCAGCACGGCTATGCTCACACCGGCCTGGAAGAGCGCCGACAGCAGGCTGACGGCGGGCAGGATTTCGAGCGGGAACACCACGCGCTTGACGTAGCTGGGGTTGGAAATGATGAGTGACGGTGCGCGACCGGCCACCTCCGAGAACAGGGTGTGCACGATGACACCCACGAACAGGATGATGGCGAAGTCGGTGTGGCTCTGCTGGGCCCCCGTCTGCCAGCGCGCCTTGAACACCACCGAGAAGACGAAGGTGTAGACGACCAGCATGAGCAGCGGGTTGAGCAGCGACCAGAACACCCCCATGACGGAACCGCGGTAGCGGGCAACGATTTCCCGCCGGGCCATCTGCAGGATGAGGGTGCGGTGCCGCAGCAGGGTGGACACCATGAAGCCCGGTGAGGTGGGTGTGGCGGCGTGTGGATTCAACGTTGTGCGAACCAGATCGGAAAGGGCTGCCGGGGCACCGGGCCGGGTGTGCCGCCAGGGGCACGCTCCGGAACGGACCGGCAGCGGAGGTGGATTATCATGCAAATGATACGGCGATGATCCGTCGGCCACGCCTGCATGGCCCCATGGATGGGCGCAGCTGTGCCAAAGCCTTACAAGCGCGTCCGTATGCGTTACAAAACCGGCACGGTGGCGTACACAGAGGAGGCAAATGAGCTGCCCTGCTGCGCCATGGCCCGCCGGCACTGCCACGCATGGCACCGGACATGGCAGCCACACACGGCCACCCGTACCTGGCAGCGGCACACGGAAACCCTGCATGGCAGCAGGATGCCGTGCTGCGTGCTGCGTGCTGTGTGCTGTGTGCTGCGTGCTGCAGCCTACACGGGTTGCCGGGCTTCGCGCCGGATTTTTGTTACACCGGAGGTGATGTGTTTTTCGACGCTGCATCCCTGCTGCCCTCCCTGCGCGGCGCTTTCCGGGGCCGGCTGCTGGAGAGACCGGACGAGATGACCTCCTTCGTGCGCGACTACCGGCAGCGCTGGGGAGGCCCGGCGCTGGCGGTGGCCCTGCCCGACAGCACGGACGATGTGGCCGCAGTGGTGCGCTGGTGTGCGGCGCACGGGGTGGCCATCGTGCCGCAGGGGGGCAATACGGGGCTGACCGGGGCTTCGGTACCTGCGGGTATCGTCGGGGGCGCGATTGCAGGGCACAACGGCGTGTCCGCGCCGGCCTCACCGAACCCGACGGCACCGACCGCATCGGCGGAACCATCAGCCACGGACACCGGGGCAGGCCCGCAGCCGGACCGGGACCGGCCCGTCATCGTGCTGTCGCTGAAACACCTGCAGCGGGTGCGCAGTGTGGACCTGGCGGGCAGCACGATGGTGGTGGAGGCCGGCTGCACGCTGGCAGCGGCACAGGCGGCCGCGGCGGCGCACGGGCGACTGTTTCCGCTGTCACTGGCCTCGGAAGGCAGCTGCACGGTGGGCGGCAACCTGGCCACCAATGCAGGCGGGGTGCAGGTGCTGCGCTACGGCAACATGCGCGAGCTGTGTCTGGGGCTGGAGGTGGTGACGGCCAGCGGCGAGGTCTGGCACGGACTGAACCGCCTGCGCAAGAACAATACCGGCTACGACCTGCGCGACCTGTTCATCGGGGCCGAGGGGACGCTGGGGATCATCACGGCAGCGGTGCTGAAGCTGTTTCCGCAGCCGGCGGGCCGGGTGGTGGCACTGGCACAGGTGGATGCACCCGAACAGGCGCTGGCGCTGCTGGTGCAGGCCCAGAGCCGGCTGGCGGCCGAACTGACGGCCTTCGAGCTGATGTCGGCCGACGCCCTGGGGCTGGTACACAGGCATTTTCCGGAGCTGCCAGTACCTTTCGGCGCTGCCGCGGGCGCCACACCAGCCGGGCAGGACCCAGGCGCTGGGCAGGATACAGACGCCAGACAGGACGCAGGCGCGAGGCATGACGCAGACACCGGACACGACAGGGCCCGTGCAGGCCGCCAGCCGGTGACACGTCCCTGGTTCGTGCTGCTGGAGGCCAGCAGCCTGCACAGCGAGGCGGCGGCGCGCGAGGGGCTGGAGACGGTGCTGGCGGCGGCCATGGAGGCCGGTACGGTGCGCGATGCCGTGCTGTCGGGCTCGCTGGCGCAGTTTGCGGCGCTGTGGGCGCTGCGCGAGAACATCTCGGCCGCACAGAGCCGCGAGGGGCGCAACATCAAGCACGACATTTCGGTGCCCATCGGGCGGATTGCCGAATTCATGGTGGCAGCAGAGGCGCAGCTGCGGGCAGCGTATCCAGCGGTGCGGCTGACGGTGTTCGGGCATCTGGGCGATGGCAACCTGCATTTCAATGTATCGCCACGTGCGCAGTTTGCACGGCAGTATGACGAAGCGTTTGCGGCGGACGAGGCGCGGGTGAATCACATCGTGCACGATGTGGTGGCAGCCCACGAGGGCGCCATTTCGGCCGAGCATGGGATTGGCGTGCTGCGACTGGCCGAGCTGGCGCGCTACAAGCAGCCGCTGGAACTGCAGATGATGCGGGCCATCAAGGCGGCACTGGACCCGGACGACCGGATGAATCCGGGCAAGCTGCTGCCCACATACTGCAAAGTCATGAAATAACGCCCTCCTATAATGCGCGGTGACCCGATATTCAGAACGACGGACGCTGCCACCATGCTTTATCCTCCTCCCAATCCCGCCCCTGCCCTGCCCATTGCCGTGATCACGGGGGCCGGCAGTGGCATTGGCCGTGCCGTGGCGCTGGCCTTTCTGGCCGCCGGCTACGGGGTGGTGCTGGCCGGGCGCCGGCAGATCACCCTGCAGGAAACGGCCGACCAGTCCGCACAGCCGGGCCGCGCGCTGATCATTCCCACCGATGTGACCGACCCGGATGCGGTGACGCGCCTGTTCGACCGCACGGTGGCGCATTTTGGGCGCGTGGACGTGCTGTTCAACAATGCGGGCATCAGTGCACCGGCGGTGCCGCTGGAATCACTGTCGCCCACGCAGTGGCGTGCCGTGGTGGACACCAACCTGAGCGGACCGTTCTACTGCATCCAGAACGCCTTCCGGGTGATGAAGGCGCAGAACCCGCGTGGCGGGCGCATCATCAACAATGGTTCGGTGTCGGCCTACGCACCGCGGCCAATGTCGATGCCCTACACGGCCACCAAGCACGCCATGACCGGCCTGACGAAGGCGGCCTCGCTGGACGGACGCGATTTCGACATCGCGTGCAGCCAGATCGACATCGGCAACGCGGCCACCGACATGACCCGGCCGATGGCCGAGGGCATTCTGCAGGCCGACGGGCGCGTGGCCACGGAACCGACCATCGATGTGCATCTGGTGGCGCAGGCGGTACTGGACATGGCCCGGCTGCCGCTGTCGGCCAATGTGCAGTTCATGACGCTGATGGCCACCAAAATGCCGCTGGTGGGGCGCGGCTAGCGCGTGTCGTGGGCGGGTTCGTCCCCGCATCCGCCCCGGATCTGCGCGTGGACAGGGCGCCATGCACAGATTGGGGAGGCGGGCGGCCGCCCCCTGCTCCCGCGCACGCCACTGCCGTTGCACGCACACACGGCAGTTGTTGTTTTGCAACCACCATAGGCCCGCCCATGCCGTTAAAACGACCCCGTAGCCCATTCATGCCGCCGGGATGATGCGGGGGAGGACAATGCCCCCTGTCGGCGGCCGTCGTGCGCGGACGTTGAATGAGGCTCAGCGCGTGCCATGGACCCCTGTGTGTCATGGACGCTTTCGCCCCCCGCGAAAACCCCTT
The DNA here is from genome assembly GCF_003892345.1 of Lautropia dentalis. Lineage (GTDB taxonomy): Bacteria > Pseudomonadota > Gammaproteobacteria > Burkholderiales > Burkholderiaceae_E > Lautropia > Lautropia dentalis. The sequence goes on along the minus strand of NZ_RRUE01000001.1, from coordinate 426,977 downwards.
CACAAGAACCAGCCAGCCAACCTCGACCATGACGAACAGACATTCACCCCGGACGTCCCGCGTTCTCTCCCTGCATCCGACTGACGCGCCGTCCGTGCACGGGCACGGCCGTGCCGGCGCTGCGGCCGCTTCGAACGGGCTGCCGTCGCCCGGCAGCCACGACACGCCGCGCCGCCGGCGCCTGCTGCCCGCCCTGCTGGCCCTGCAGCTGGCGGCGGGCGGACTGGCTGGCGGCTGGCAGGACACCGCCCGGGCCGAGACGCTGCCGGAGGCGGTGGACATTGCGCTGAAGCTGCATCCGGCCGTGCTGGGTGCGCGCCGCAATGCCGAAGCCATCCGTCACGAGGTGACGGGCGCGGCCAATGGCATGAATTTCCGCTTCGGCGTGATTGCCGAACCTTCGGTGGCTTACCAGCGGGGCGTGGGCCGTGACAAGCGCAGTGGTGATCTGGGGGCACAGGCCATCAAGCCGCTGTACGACGGTGGCCGTACCGACAACGAGACCGACCGCCAGAAGGCACGGCTCTCCAGCGCCAACTACAGTACCGAAGCCTCGCGCGACGACATTGCGCTGCGCGTGGCCGATGCCTATATAGAAGTGGTGAAGCAGCAGGATCTGGCGGTGCTGGCCCGCGATTATGTGGCCGGCATCGAGGCGCTGCAGGCCCGGGTGCGCGAAATCGTGCGCATCGACAAGGGCCGCGGCTACGATCTGCTGCAGACCAATTCCCGCCTGTCGCAGGCACAGCTCACGCTGGCCGACCGCGAGGGACAGCTGGCCGAGGCCCGCGAGGCGCTGACGCAGCTGGTGGGCCAGCCCGTGAAGGGGGTGACGGCCGCCACGCCACCGGGCGAACCGGTGCGTTCGCTGCAGGAAGCCATGGACCTGCTCAACAGCCATCCGGCCATTCTGGCACGACGTGCCGAGGTCAATGCGGCCCGCAAGGCGGCTGCGGTGGCCGATGCCTGGGTCAAGCCCACGGTGAACCTGCGGGCGCGCGTGACCAGTCCGCGCAATTTCGATGGCAAGCGCGAGTGGTTCGGCGGCTATGACCTGGGACTGGTGACGGACTGGAGCCCGTTCGATGGCGGTGTGGGCGCGGCCACGGCAGCGGCTGCCAATGCGCAGGTGCTGACGGCCGAAGAGGCGGTGTCGAACACCCGCCGCACGCTGCAGACCGAGGTGGCACGCCACTGGACGCAGATCCAGTCACGCGTGGGGCGCGTGAGCACCCGCGAGGAACTGGTGGAGAGCACACGCAAGGTGCGCGAGGCCTACTGGGAGCAGTTCCAGATCGGCAAGCGCAGCATCATCGACCTGCTCAACGCCGAAAACGAAATCTATGCCGCACGGCTGGGGGCTGCCACCGAGCAGGCGGAGCTGACCCAGGCCCGTTACCGGCTGCTGGGTGCCACCGGCCAGCTGCTGCCCCGGCTGGGCATTGCCCCGCTGCCGCCGGTGACGAGCGAGCAGGAGATGGCCGAACGGCAGCAGCGCAATGGCATTCCGGCGCTGCCCGATCTGAACTGAGCGTGTGTCATGGACCCATTCCGTCCATGACACGCCCTGAAGGCCCGGCACGACACGGGCCTGCCTGACCGGTCCTGCGACGCCTGATGGCGAACGCCCGACCGGTGACCCGAAACCGACACGGGCAAGAAACCAACCACGACATGAGTACACAACCCGAGATTGCACTGCCCTCGATGCAGCCGCAGCCCGATCCGCTGCTGACGGCGCTGTCGCAGATGCTGGCGCGCTTCGACATCCACAAGAGCGAGGAGGCGCTGGCCACCGGCATTCCGCACGAGCGGCCACTGCAACCCGCCGGCATGATGCGCATTGCCGAAGCGCACGGCTGCAAGGTGCGCATCCAGCATCGCGCACTCGACAGCATCAATCCGCTGCAGCTGCCGGTGGTGTTGCTGCTGCACGACCTGCGCGCCTGCCTGCTGCTGGAATGGCGCCGCGACGGCAAGGCGGTGATCCTGCCCTGCGAGCAGGGCGCCATCGAGCTGGAAGTGAAGCACGAGGACCTGCAGCGCCAGTACATCGGCACCTGCCTGCTGATCCGTCCGGCCATTGCCGAGGACAAGCGCAGCCCGATCGAGATCGACAAACCGAAGGGCCACTGGTTCTGGAGCACGATCTGGCGTTTTCGGGGTTATTACATGCAGGCGGCCATTGCGGCGCTGCTGATCAACGTGCTGGCGCTGGCGGGCACGTTCTTCACGATGAACGTGTATGACCGGGTGATTTCGAACCAGGCCTACACCACGCTGTGGGCGCTGGCCAGCGGTGTGATGGTGGCGATGCTGTTCGAATACCTGTCGCGCAACCTGCGAAGCTGGCTGCTGGACAACGCCGGCAAGAAGGCCGACCTGCTGCTGGGCTCGACACTTTTCCGTCAGGCGATGATGTCACGGCTGGAAAACCGTCCGCAGTCGGCCGGGGCCTTTGCCAACACCATCCGTGAATTCGAATCGGTGCGCGATTTTGCCACCTCTGCCACACTGGCCACCATCACCGACCTGCCCTTCGTGCTGATGTTCGTGTGGGTGATCCACGCCATTGCGGGGCCGCTCTTCTGGGTGCCGCTGGCCTGCATTCCCATTCTGGTGATCGTGGGGGCGCTGGCACAGATTCCGCTGTCGCGCTATGTGAAGGAACATCTGCGCGAGGGCAGCATCAAGCAGGGCATTCTGGTGGAAACGCTGGAAAGTGCCGAGGCCATCAAGGCGCTGCGCATGGAAAGCCAGGTGCAGACCCGCTACGAGCGCGCCTCGGCCCTCACCGCCCGCACCTCGATGAAAAGCCGCAACATTACGGCCATGGTGAACAACTTTACCGCCCTGCTGCAGTCGATGTGCACGGTGGCGATGGTGGTGTGGGGCGTGTATCTGATCGGTGACGGCACGCTCACGCAAGGGGCGCTGATCGGCGCGGTGATTCTGGCCGGCCGCACCATTGCACCGGCTGCGAGCATCACGGCACTGGCCGTGCGCTACCAGCAGGCAAAAACGGCGCTGACCTCGCTGAACCGTGTGATGAACACGCCCACCGACCGCGATCCGGAACGGAACTATCTGCGCAAGCCCACTACGACGGGTGCGCTGTCGGCCGAGAATCTGGCCTTCCGCTACGACCCGATGTCGCCCGATTCGGTGCGCGAGGTGAGCATGACGCTGAATCCGGGTGAGCGGGTGGCGGTGCTGGGCCGCATCGGCAGCGGCAAATCGACGCTGCTGAAGGTGCTGGCCGGGCTGTATCTGCCGCGCGAGGGCTCGGTGAAGCTCGATGGCATCGAGATCCAGCAGATCGAACCGGCCGACGTGCGCCGCCACGTGCTGTATGTGGGGCAGGATACGCGACTGTTTTTCGGGACGCTGCGCGAGAACCTGAAGGCCGGCAACCCGCACATCGATGACGATTCGATGATGCGCATTGCCGATGCCTTTGGTGTGCACCAGATGGCCAGCCGCCATCCGCGCGGCTACGACATGCCCATTGGCGAAGGCGGCAACGGGCTCTCGGGTGGCCAGCGTCAGGCCGTGGCCCTGGCCCGCGCCGTGATTGCCAACCCCGCCGTGATGCTGCTGGACGAACCGACCAGCGCCATGGATACCGCCACCGAGACGATGGTGATGCAGGCGCTGTCGCGTCTGTCCACCCGCCAGACGATGGTGTTCGTGACGCACAAGCTGCAGCTGCTGGATTTCGTGAACCGGGTGATGATCATGGATGGTGGTGTGCGCGTGGCCGACGGCCCGAAAGAGGCAGTGCTGCAGGCCCTGAAGGAAGGCAAGATCCAGGGGGTGCGCCGTGTCTGAACGTTCCACCCCTAATCATGAACAACCCACAGGAAAACCCGTGAACACACAGGGTAAAACACAGCCCGGCACGACACGGCCGGAATCCCGTGCCGTGGCGGCTGCAGCGCCCACCGGGGTCGCGGCCGGCCGCAGCGGCAGGCGCCCTGCCCCGGGCAAGGACGTGGTGGTGGCCGGCCAGCGTGCCGTGGAACCGCGCGATACCTTTGCGCATCCGGTCTATGCCGGCAGCGGCAGCGATTTCGATTTCATGCGTGACATGCAGCAGGCGATGGTGAATGATCGCCAGAAAAGCAGCTTTCTGCTGCTGGCGCTGATGCTGTCGCTGCTGGTGGCGGCCGCCGTGTGGGCCAATTACAGCAAGCTGGAAGAAATCACCAAGGGCGATGCACGCATCATCGCATCCAGCCGCGAACAGGTGATCCAGTCGCTGGAAGGCGGCATTCTGTCCGAGATGATGGTGCGCGAAGGTGCCACCGTGGAAAAGGGTCAGCCGCTGCTGCGCATCGACGAAACCAAGGCACAGTCCTCCTACCGTGAAGGGCTGAGCAAGGTGATCAGCCTGAAGGCCTCGGCTGCCCGCCTGCGTGCGGAGGCACGGGGCACCCCGCTGAAATTCCCCGACGACGTGCTGTCGGACACGGAAGTGGTGGACAACGAGACGGACACCTACAACGCCCGCCGGCAGTCGCTGCAGCAGGCCATGGAAACCTCGAAGGCCAGCCAGGCACTGGTGGCTCGCGAGATTGGCATTACCAGACCGATGGTGGCCAAGGGGCTGGTGGCCGAAACGGAACTGCTGCGCCTGCAACGGCAGTACAACGACCTGCAGGCCGCCATGCAGGAGCGGGTGAACAAGTACCGTGCCGATGCGGCCAACGACCTGTCGCGCGTGGAGTCCGAGCTGGCCCAGGTGCAACAGGCACTGACCGCCCGGCAGGACCAGGTGACCCGTACCGTGCTGACGGCGCCGGTGAAGGGCATCGTGAAGAACATCCGGATGAACACGCGCGGCGGGGTGATCCAGCCGGGTCAGGACATCATGGAGATCATTCCGCTGGAAGACCAGCTGCTGGTGGAGGCGAAGATCCGCCCGCACGAGGTGGCCTTCCTGCGCCCCGGCCTGCCGGCGACGGTGAAGATCTCGGCCTACGACTACGCCATCTACGGTGGCCTGCATGGCGAGGTGGAGCTGATCAGCCCGGACACGCTGCGTGACGACGAACAGCGCACGGCCGGCAGCAACCGCTACTACCGCGTGCTGGTGCGCACCACGTCATCGACACTGAGCGCGGGCGGCAAGGAGCTGCCGATCATCCCCGGGATGACGGCCTCGGTGGAAATCCGCACGGGCGAGAAGACGGTGATGGACTACATCCTGAAGCCGATCCTGAAGATGCGGGAGGCGTTCCGGGAGCGGTGACCGCTCTGCCTGAGCAGCCGCAATGGTCGCCCCGGCTGCTGCACGATACCGGCCCGCGCTTCGGGGCTCAGGCAGGTGCAGGTCCGATCCATGGCAACACTTCATCTGGGGAAGGGGTGTTGCATCCGAAAGTGAGTCCTGGGCCTTCCGCGCCCTTCCCCGACAGGGCCCGCCCGACGTGATCCGTCCGGCGGGCCTTTCTGTGCCTTGACCTGAAACAACGCCAACCGCCATCGGAACTTTGACCGCCACGGCGGTTGGCCCGACAATGCCGGCATGTCATCCCCTGCCCTCTTTCTCTGGCTGCTGGTTGCTGCAGCCGTTCTGGTCAGCCTGTATGTGGTGTGGCCGCTGCTGCGCCGCGGTACGCCATCCGATGCCGCAGCGGCCGGCCACATCGGCGACGACGGGGCCAGCCTGAACCGCGACATCATCCGTGAGCGCCGCCAGCGGCTGGACGAGGAGCTGGCTGCACTGCCCAAGGATTCACCCGAGCGCGAGGCGCTGGTACGCGAGTTTGCAACCGCCGCACTGGCCGATCTGGCGCCGGAGGGGCACGGCCCCGGGCATGCCACCCTTGAGGAACAGGGTATCCCCGGCGACACGCCGGTCGGCATGACAGCGCAGCAACGCCCCGGCATGACCCGCCGCCGCCAGCTGCTGGCGGTGGTGTTTGCCACGCTGCTGGTGGCCATGCCACTGGCCTTCTACCGTACTACCGGCATGCCCGAGGCCGTGGTGCCGGGCTTCGACCAGCAGGCGCAGATGCCGGATGTGAACAAAATGCTGGCGCAGCTGGAGGCAAAACTGGAGGCCGAGCCCGATCTGGTGGAAGGCTGGCTGATGCTGGGCCGCTCACGCCGAGCGCTAGGCGATCTGGACGGGGCCACGGCCGCGCTGGAAAAGGCCCTGAAGCTGGACAGCCCCGATCCGGCGCTGGCAGCACAGATCCGTACCGACCTGGCCGACACGCTGGGCCAGCGGGCCGGCATGAAGCTCGAAGGCCGGCCGTGGGAACTGATCCAGCAGGCGCTGAAGCTCAACCCCGGCAATGGCAAGGCACTGGCGCTGGCCGGTGCCCATGAGATGAACCACGGCAACGCCAGGGCAGCCCTGGGCTACTGGGAACCGCTGCTGGCGCAGCTCAAGCCCGGTACACCGCAGTACCAGCAGGTGCAGCAGTACATCGACGCGGCACGGCAGCAGGCAGACAGCACGGGCGCTGGCCCGCGGGCTAATCCGGGCGCCGGCAACGGTACCTCTGCGCCACCAGCGGGCGAGACTGCCGGCCGTGACACTTCCGTGCCCCCGACCAATGGGGCGGCCGGCAAGCCATGAGCACGACGACGGCCCGCGCACCTGCAGCAGGCGCCTGCGCTTCCACGGCGGTGACCGGCAGGCTGCTGGCCAGCGGTCTGCGTATCGAGCGGGGCCGTCAGGTGCTGGTCGATGCACTGGACTTTTCCGTGCCATCCGGTACGGCGCTGATGCTGCGCGGCGCCAACGGCAGCGGCAAGTCCACGCTGCTGCGGGCGCTGCTGGGGCTGACGCCGGTACAGGCCGGCGAGCTGACGTGGGAAAACGAAACCTTCAGGCCCGGCACCCGAAAACTCTGCCCGCACGCCCTGTGGCTGGGCCATGCACACGGGCTGAAGGGCGAACTGTCGGCCATCGACAACCTGCGCCTGCTGGCCGAGCTGGATGGCGCCCGTCCGGACCGCGCCCGGCTGCGCGGCGTGCTGGAGCGGGCAGGACTGGCGAAGCACACGCATGTGGAAACCCGCCGGCTCTCGCAGGGTCAGCGGCAGCGGCTGGCCCTGGCGCGGCTGCTGCTGGCGCCGCACCGGCCACTGTGGCTGCTGGACGAGCCCTCGGCCGCGCTGGACGCCGAAGGCAGTGCGCTGCTGGATGCCCTGCTGAACAAACATCTGGACGCCGGTGGCAGCGCGCTGATTGCCACGCACCTGCCGGTGCTGGCGGCACGGGCGCCCAACGAACTCTGGCTGGGGGCAAAAACCGCACCGGGCGCGGCCCCTGCCTCCAGGCCAGCATCCGCCTCCGGGCCGGCATCCCCGGCCGGGCAGGTATCCGCACCGTCGCGGGGACACACCCCATGGCACGGACATACGCCATAAACGGAGTGCCTGCATGAGGGATGCACCACGATGAAAGGCACCTTCCGCTGGGCGCTACAGCGCGACCTGACGATTGCGCTGCGCCGGCGCGCCGACACGCTGAATCTGCTGGGCTTTTTCGTGCTGGCCTGCCTGATGGTGCCGTTTGCCGTGGGGCCGGAAACCGAATGGCTGGCACGGCTGGGGCCGGGGCTGATCTGGGTGATGGCGCTGCTGGCGCAACTGACGGCACTGCCGATGCTGTTTGCCAACGACCATCAGGACGGCAGCCTCGAACACATGCTGGCCAGCGGCCGCTCGCCCACGGCGCTGGTGGCAGGCAAGCTGCTGGCGGTGTGGCTGGTGTCGGCCCTGCCGCTGGTGATCATCACGCCGCTGCTGGCGCTGGCGCTGTCGGTGGACCTGCCCCGTGCCGGGCTGCTGGTGCTGACGCTGCTGCTGGGCACCCCCACCCTGCTGATGCTGGGCGCGGTGGGTGCGGCGCTGACGCTGGGCGTACGTGCGGGCGGCGCCCTGGTGGCGCTGCTGGTGCTGCCGCTCTACGTGCCGGTGCTGATTTTCGGGGCGGGCGCCGTGGACATGCTGGCAGCCGGCCTGTCGCCTTCGTCCCACCTGGCGCTGCTGGGTGCGGCCATGGTGGCGGCCGTCTGGGGCGGGCCGTATCTGGTGGCGCTTGCGCTGCGCACCTCGCTGGAATGAGGGCCTGCCCATGAAACATGATGTTCACGTCACATCCCCCTACTGTCCCAGAGGCCGCGCAAACCCCGTGCACCTCACCGGCATGGGATGCAGCGCAGACACGACACAGAATTTGCAGGAACGATTGCAGGACGCACACCCATGAACCTGTTTGCCTACGCTGCCCCGCAGCGCTTCTATGGTCTGGCCGGCAAGCTCATTCCGTGGTTTGCCGTGAGTGCCGCCGTGCTCTGTCTGCTCGGCCTGTGGCTGGGCTTCGTGGAGGCTCCCACGGATTTCCAGCAGGGCGAGGTGTACCGGATCATCTTCATCCACGTGCCGGCCGCGTGGATGGCCATGTTCATCTATCTGGTGATGGCCTTCTACGCCATTCTGAACCTGGGCTTCCGTACCCGCATGTCGGCGATGATGATCTCCGCGCTGGCCCCCACCGGCGCACTGTGGGCCGCCATTGCACTGTGGACCGGATCCCTCTGGGGCAAGCCCACCTGGGGCACCTACTGGGCCTGGGATGCGCGGATGACCTCGACACTGATCCTGCTGTTCCTGTACTTCGGTTACATGGCGCTGACGCACGCCATCGAGGACCAGAACCGCGCCGACCGGGCCGGCTCCATTCTGGTGCTGGTGGGCAGCATCAATGTGCCGATCATCTATTTTTCGGTCAACCTCTGGAACACGCTGCACCAGGGCTCGAGCGTGAATCCGGTGAGCGGCTCGAAAATGGCCACGGTGATGCTGCTGGCCATGCTCGTGATGATGCTGGCAGCCTGGTGCTACAGCGTGGCGGTGGTGCTGCACCGGGCCAGAAGCATCATCCTGATGCGGGAGGCACATACGCAGTGGGTGCAGCAGCTGTCGAAGTGAATCCGGGCGCGAACCTGCCAGCCTGCATGCCCGCACTGGCGTGTGTCATGAACTCATTCGTCCCCGCGCTGACCCCGGCCGTGGGCTGACAGGGCGCACTGCGCAGACAGGACACCATCGATGCAGCATGTGATGACGGACAGGCAGCAGACACGCCATCCTGTTGATTTTGGTCAAAAAATTCTGAACGGGAATCAGTCCACACCGCGCTTTGCACCCGTCCGACACACCTTCTGACCGTCTGCCGGATGGAAAGCCCCGACCGTTGACCTCGATCAACGAGTGCGGATGCACCGGGGGTATCGTCAGCTCTCCTCTTGCGATATCTCCGTTATCCGCCATGACGCACTGGCATTACGTCCTCATCGCCTACGGTCTTTCCCTGGTGGCCCTGCTGGCCGAGCTGGTCCTGCTGGCCGGCCGTCGCCGCCAGGCACGTCATCAACTGGAAGACAGCGGTTCATGACCCCCCGCCAGAAACGCTTCGCCTGGATTGCCTCCGGTCTGGTGGCGCTGGCGGTGGTGGCCGGACTGCTGCTCTACGCGCTCAACAGCAATATCGTCTTCTTCTATACCCCCACGCAGGTGGCCAACCACGAGGCCCCCGAGGGACGCACCTTCCGCATTGGCGGGCTGGTCGAACCGGGCAGCCTCAAACGCGAGGGCACGCGGGTGCAGTTCGTGGTCACCGACGGTGACCACCAGATCACCGTGACCTACGTGGGCACGCTGCCCGACCTGTTCCGCGAGGGCAAGGGCGTGGTGACGCAGGGCCGGCTGGGGGCCGATGGTCTCTTCACCGCCTCGGAAGTGCTGGCCAAGCACGACGAGAACTACATGCCGCCCGAGGCCGCCGAAGCCATGAAGAAGGTCCACCCCGATACCATCGATACCTTCAAATCCCAGTGATTGCAGAGATTGGACACTACGCGCTGTGGCTGGCGCTGGCGCTGGCCGTGGTGCAGTTTTTTTCGGGCATCTGGGGTGCCCACCGTACCGATGGCCGGCTGATGCAGGTGGGCCACCGGGCCACCGTGCTGCAGATGCTGATGATGCTGCTGGCCTTCGGCTGTCTGGCCTGGTCGTTCGTGCATCACGATTTTTCGCTGCGCAACGTGGCCGCCAACAGCAACCGGCTGCTGCCCCTGCCCTACCGCATCGCCGCCACCTGGGGCTCGCACGAGGGCTCGATGCTGCTGTGGGCGCTGATGCTGTCGGTTTGGACGGGAGCCGTGGCCGGCTTTGGCCGCACGCTGGGCATGCAGGTGCGCAGCCGGGTGCTGGGCGTGCTGGGCTTCGTGTCGATGGGCTTTCTGCTCTTTCTGCTCACCACGTCCAATCCGTTCGAGCGCGAGCTGCCGGCCCCGGCCGACGGACGTGACCTGAACCCGCTGCTGCAGGATCCGGGCATGGTGCTGCACCCGCCCATGCTGTATCTGGGCTATGTGGGCTTTTCGGTGGCCTTTGCCTTTGCCATTGCCGCCATGCTGGGCGGCCGGGTAGATGCGGCCTGGACACGCTGGGCCCGGCCCTGGACCATCGCGGCCTGGTGCTTTCTCACGCTGGGCATCACGCTGGGCAGCTGGTGGGCCTATTACGAGCTGGGCTGGGGCGGCTGGTGGTTCTGGGATCCGGTCGAGAACGCCTCGTTCATGCCCTGGCTGGTGGGTACGGCGCTGATGCACTCGCTCATCGTCACCGAACTGCGCGGCACCTTCCGCAACTGGACGCTGCTGCTGGCCATTGCGGCATTCAGCCTGAGCCTGGTGGGCACCTTCATCGTGCGCTCGGGCGTGCTCACCTCGGTGCATGCCTTTGCCACCGATCCGGCGCGCGGCGTGTTCATCCTGGCGTTCCTGGTGGTGGTGATCGGCGGCTCGCTGGTGCTGTATGCGTGGCGCGCCCCAAAACTGGCGGCCGGCAATGCGCCAGCGGTGTTTTCCGTCAGCTCGCGCGAGAGCCTGCTGCTGGCCAACAACCTGCTGCTGGTGGTGGCCTGCGCAGCCATCTTCCTCGGCACCATGTACCCGATGCTGCTCGACACGCTGCAGCTGGGCAAGATTTCGGTGGGGGCACCCTACTTCGAGGCGGTGTTCGTGCCGCTGATGGCACCGGCCATTTTCCTGATGGGCATCGGTCCGGTAGCCCGCTGGCGCAATGCGCCGGTGCCCGACCTGTTCCGGCGCCTGCGCTGGGCACTGGGTGTATCGGTGATCAGCACAGTGCTGGTGGCCGTGATGTCGGGGCGGTTCTCGGCCACCCGGCTGGCGCCGCCAGCCGAAGGTGGTGCCGGTTTCGGAGGGGCGGTGGTGTTTGCCGTGGGCGCGTTCATCGGCTTCTGGGCCATTGCCTCGGCACTGGCTCTGCTGGCCGAGCGGCTGTGGCCGGCCGGCAGGGCCGGGCAGATGCAGGGCAATCAGGCGCCAGCCCGGCAACCGCAGCAAGGGGCTGATACGCAGCCCTCACCTGAGCGGGCGTTGCAGGGGAATCAGGTTCAGCCGATGCAGCAGGTACAGACCCGGCGAACGCTGGCCGAACGTGCCCATGCCCTGCCGGCGGCATTCTGGGGCATGCTGGTGGCGCACATCGGCGTGGGGGTGTTCATCATCGGCGTGGCCGGCGTGACCACGCTGGAACGCGAGGCCGACGAGGCCCTGGCACCCGGCCAGAGCATGCAGCTGGGTGATTATGAATTCCGGCTGCAGGACATCCGCGAAGTACCCGGTCCCAACTACCTGGCCATCCAGGGCAAGGTGGAAGTGCGGCACGACGGTGCGTTCTTCACCCTGCTGCACCCCGAAAAACGCGCCTACACCGGCCGCATGGGCATGGGTCAGACCGAGGCCGCCATCGAGACCCGCCTGACCGGCGACGTGTACGTGGCCCTGGGCGAGAAGCTACCCGACGGCCGCTGGACGATGCTGGTGTGGATCAAGCCCTTCGTGGACTGGATCTGGGGCGGCTGCGTGCTGATGGCACTGGGCGGCTTCATGGCCATGTGCGACAAACGCTACCGGCGCAGAGTGCACGAGAAGCGGCGTGGCGCGGGTGAGCGCTGAACATTTGCCGTGTGACGCGTCAGCGATCTTTCCGGAAGGACCGTTACACCTGGTGCCGGCACGACTTGCCCTTCCCTGCCCCTTGCTGCCATCCCCTGCCCTTGTTGCTTCCATCCCCTGTCCTTGTTGCTGCCCTTCCCTCCCGCTCCTTTTCCGTAGATCCGCACCACTACTCCAGCCATGAACGCTTCCGCCTCACCCCGAAAACGCCGGAAAAAGCCTGCCCGCAAGGCTGGGCTGTTTTCGTGGCGTTACCTGCTGCCTGCCGGTTTTTTCGTGGTGCTGGCGGTGTTTCTGCTGCTGGGGCTGGGCCGCAACCCCAACGAGATTCCATCGCCGCTGATCGGCAAGGAAGCCCCGGCCTTCGAGCTGCCACGACTGGCGGGCGTGGCAGCTCCGGTGAAAGCCACAGAAGCAGGCAAAGCATCCGGAAATGCACCGGCCGGATCACAGGCGGCGGGAACACAGGCAGCAGGGACGCAGACGGCCCAAACACCCGCTGCTGGTGACACACAGCCTGCAGCCAGCAAGGCCCCCCAGACGCCAGACACCAGCGCAAACGGCACAAACGGCACAAACAGCATCAGCTCGGCCAGCCTGCGGGGCAAGCCCTATCTGCTCAATGTCTGGGCCTCGTGGTGCATGCCCTGTCTGCAGGAGCACCCGCAGATGATGGCACTGGCGCAGCGCCATCGCATCCGGATGGTGGGCATGAACTACAAGGACCGGCCGGAAGACGCGCGCCGCTGGCTGGCCCGCAACGGCAATCCGTTCGACGAGATCATGGTGGATGCGCAGGGACGCACGGCCATCGATTTTGGGGTGTACGGCGTGCCCGAAACCTTCCTGATCGACGGCGAGGGTCGCATCCGGCGCAAGATCGTGGGAGCCATCTCCATCGAGACCCTGCAGAACGAGCTGCTGCCGGCCATCGAAAAGCTGGAGGCGGAAGCCAAATGATGACGGTACACCGACAGGCGGCGGCACTGCCGGCAACATCCATCCCGCAAGGCCCGGTGCACACGCGCACGAAAAACCCGGCTGCATCTGGCCCGGCTGCAGGTACAGGTACAGGTACAGGTGCTGGTGCTGGTGCTGGTGCTGGTGCTGGTGCTGAAATGAGTATGGCCATAGGCCGTATCGCGCTGGCAACGGCTGCCATCGTCACTGCCCTGATGGCCGCACCGCTTCACGCACAGACATCGGCCCCCATCAATTCGACCACACCAGCCACCGCCCTCCAGGAGGACGGAGGTAAAACGCCCGGTGCTAGCGGCATGCCCGCAGGCAGTGGTATGCAAAATGGCAATGAAGCACCTGCCGCCAGCAATGGCAGCGGCGCCCCCACGGGCAGTGACACGGAAGACCCCCACGCCGAGGCCGTGATGCACACGGCGCGCTTCCGGGCGCTGGCGCACGAGCTGCGCTGTCTGGTGTGCCAGAACCAGACGCTACTGGATTCGCACGCCGACCTGGCGAAGGACCTGCGGCTGGAGGTGGTGCGGCTGATCGACCGGGGCCTGGATGACCGGCAGATCAAGGACTATCTGGTGGACCGTTATGGCGAGTTCGTGCTGTACCGGCCCACCTGGTCGTGGCAGAACAGCATCCTCTGGGCAGGCCCGGCCGTGATGCTGCTGGCCGCCGGCGCCGGCATCTGGCGGCTGACCCGCCGGCGCCGGCTGGCGGCGGATGAGGGTGATGAAGTGGACGACACTGGCGACACGCTGGACGGAGCCAACGCCAGCGATGATGTCGATGACGACGAGCCTACTCCCCTGTCCGCCGAGGAGGCCCTGCGACTGGTGGATGCACAGCTGGCTGCAACGGACTCCGGCGACCGGGAGCGGCCCTCGCGCTGACGTCCTCACGCCCCAAACCTCCGCACCGCACTCAAAACCTCCGCCGCACACCTCGTACGTTGCACGAAATGCATCTCACAGCGCACATTCCATAGCGCACATCTCATCGCACGCGTCACACGGAACGCACTGCAAGGCGCAGCGTGCGCCATGGTCCCGGAAATCACCCGGGCAGCACGCCGCAACGCAGCACCTTCCCCAATTGGCCACCGGTCGCCAGATGGCGTATCGTTGGCGGATCAGGATCCAACGGGGATGCACCATGAATGATGCGCCGCACAGCTCCCTTCAGCCCTTTGCCCGGCTGACCCCCAACACGGTACTGGCCGCGCTGGAAGAGATCGGTCTGCGTTGCGACGGCCGGCTGCAGGCCCTCAACAGTTTCGAGAACCGGGTGTATCTGGTGGGGCTGGAAGACGGGGACAGCCGGGTGGCCAAGTTCTACCGCCCCGACCGCTGGGACCGCAACCAACTGCTGGAAGAGCATGCCTTTGCCCACGAGATCGCCGCCGCAGAGATTCCGCTGGCAGCCCCGCTGCATCGCGAAGCGCTGATGGCCCCCGACCGGCATGACTCCGGCCGGCACGAAAACGCTGGCACTGCAACCAGCGCTTCCTCACGGAAGAGCGGCCTTCCGGCACCAGGCAACCTCTCCACACCAGACAGCCCCCTGGCCGACACGCTCTTCGAGAGCCATGGCTTCTATGTGGCGGTCTACCGGCGCCAGGGCGGACGGGTGCCCGAGCTGGACAACATCCACCAGGGGCCGGCCATGCGGGAACGGATCGGGCAGTTCATTGCCCGCATCCACCAGGTGGGCGCCCGGCGCGGTTTCGTGCACCGGCTGGCGCTGGACGTGGAGCGTGCCGGCTGGGCCTCCATCGAACGGGTGATCGGCTGCCCGTGGCTGCCGCCCGAGGTGCGCCACAACTGGGAAACGCTGGCGCGGCGCTGCTGCGAGCTGGCCGAACGGCGGCTGCATCCGTCGCTGCACCAGCCCGTGGTGGCCGACTTCACGCAGATCCGCCTGCATGGCGACTGTCATCTGGGCAACCTGCTGTGGACGGAGGCCCATGGCCCGCACTTCGTGGATCTGGACGACTGCTGCAGCGGCCCGGCCATGCAGGATCTGTGGATGATTGCCGATGCGGCCGGCCAGCAGGATGCCGAGGCCGACGGCAGCAACGCGGTTTCGCAGGCCATGCAGGAACTGCTGGCCGGTTACGAGCTGATCCGCCCGTTCGAACGGCGTGAACTGGCGCTGGTGGAACCACTGCGGACGCTGCGCATCATCCGTCACAGCGCCTGGCTGGCCGAGCGCTGGGAAGACCCAGCCTTCCCGGCGGCCTTTCCGTGGTTCGGCTCGGTGCGCTACTGGCAGGGGCAGATCATCAGCCTGCAGGAGCAGCTGGCCCAGCTGCAGGCAGGGCTCTGAGCACCAAGGACCCTCTGCAAAAGTCCTGCGGCACTTTGGTCTCCATGCTCGGGCGATCCAGTGCGTTGCCATTTGCCGCCAATAGCCCTGCTATTGCCGCCAAATGGCGCCTTCTGGCTCATCCCGATCCTGGGCCCAAAGCGCTCGCAGACTTTTGCAGAGGGTCCCTAAAAAAACAGGCGCCCAACCCTGCGGCAGGCGCCCACGTGGTGCGCCTGCCGGCGGAAACGGCCGTTTCCGGGCGGGCGCGCGGCCGATGCGTTTACTTCGCCTTGTTGGCAGCTTCCTTGAAGGCGGCGCCCGGGGTGAACTTGGGCACGTTGGCGGCAGCGATCTCGATCTTTTCGCCGGTACGCGGGTTCAGGCCGGTACGGCCGGCGCGCTTGCTGGCGTGGAAGGTGCCGAAGCCCACGAGCGTCACACGATCACCGCCGGCGACGGCGTCCATGATGGTATTCATGACCGAGGTCAGCACCCGTTCGGCGGATGCCTTGCTGATGTCGGCGTCGCTGGAGATCTTCTCGATCAGATCACTTTTGTTCATTCATACCTCTGACTGGTTGGCTGTGCCTTGTCATTTGCCAAACCCGGCGGGCAAACAGGCTGGCGCCATGCAGGCCACCAACGGCCACGGCACCCCTGCCCGTTGGCGCAGAAAAACGCCGGGCTGCCGCCCAGAAGCGGCAATATGCGCGGATTCTACCTTGATTCAGGGACCGAACGCGCCAAAGCCGGAGGCCAATCTGCCCCGCCCCCGGCCATATCCGTGGCATGTATCGTTCTGCCACATTTTTCAGCAGAAAAGCGCCCCTTTTGCCCGCAGGGGAAAGCCGTCGGCCCGTGATGCGAACCATGGCCAGACCGGGTCAGCAGGGCTTCAACTCCATGAAAGAACCGATGTCCCTGGGCTCCCGCACACTGGTCAGGTGCTGGCCGGATGCTGACCGGGTGTTGACCGGGTGTTGACCAGGGACCGGCTGGGTGCAGGCGAAGACGTTGGGGCGGGTCTGCCCCCCGCGCCTGGAGCGTGAGCGGGGCCACCAGTCCTGTGCCGGTTTCAGCAGAACCCCTATTTGCATGCAACGACAGCCCCATCAGCACGGACCGCCCTGACCGGTCTCCCTGCTGCGGCCTGCCATGACGGCTTTGCACGGACGCAACACAGGCAGACCGCCGGGACATGTCCACCGGTCAGGAACCGAACGGAACGGGGATGAACCATTTATGATGCGCTCCCCGACACGGCCGCCCGTACGTGCCATGGACTCGTTCATCACCACGCAGACCCCGGTCGCGTGCTCACGAGCCTCTGTGCCCAGGCGAGGCTGGCTGCCCTGTCAGGCCCGTCTTTCCCTTCATCCCTGCCATCATCATGACCTCTCTTCGTCCGCCCCTGCGACGTTGCGCCCTCCCTGCCCTGATTCTTTCCCTGCTGGCCGCCTGCGGTGAGGGTGGCACGGGCAAAGAACCGAACCCGTCACCGACGGCCGTGCACAACGCCCTCAAGGCCCACCGTCACGGCCACAGGCACGACCGGCTGGCACAGAACCTGGGGCAGCCCCACCACCCGGGTACTGGGCAGCAAGGTGCAGCCGGGCGACACGATCAGCCCGGCCGAATGCGCGCTGCTCTACAAGGCCCCCACCCCTTCGCCGCTGATTCTGGGCAAGGACCCGCTGCTGGCCACCCAGTGGCACCTGTACAACGACGGCTCGCTGCCCGGCACGAAGGCCGGTGAGGACCTGCACCTGAACGGCATCTGGCGCCGGGGCCGGGGTGAAGGCGTACGCGTGGCCGTGGTGGACGACGGGCTGGACGTGATTCACGAAGACCTGGTGGAAAACGTGGTGCCGGGCGCCAGCCACAACTATGGTCCGTACAACCGCGGCAATGACCTGCCCCTGCCCTGCCGTGCCGGCCAGACCCACGGAACGGCCGTGGGCGGGCTGATCGCGGCCCGCGACTTCAACGGCACGGGCCTGTCGGGCGTGGCACCGCGTGCTTCGCTGGTAGGCTACAACCCGCTGGCCACCGGCGCAGCCGCCGACGTGCTGGATGCGCTGACGCGCGACCTGAAGCACAACCACATCTACAACAACAGCTGGGGCCAGAGCAACTGGGGTCACTTCCAGCACGCCAACCCCAGCATCAGCGCCTGGCAGGCCCTGCTGGCCCAGGGGCTGCGCGAGGGGCGCAACGGCCGGGGCGCCATCTATGTGTTTGCCGCGGGCAATGGAGGCACGTTCGGCGATTTCTCCAACTACGAATCGGGCGTCTCCACCATGGGCACGGTGGGCGTCTGCGCCACCAACTCGCTGGGCAAGCGCGCCTCGTACAGCGAACCGGGCTCGAACCTGCTGGTGTGCGCCCCCAGTGGCGACTTCCCGCAGCAGGGCCAGCAGACCCCGGCGCAGCTGGGCGCCCCCAGCACCGGGCTGCAGAACACCTACAGCACCGATTTCAGCGGCACCTCCGCTGCCGCCCCGATGGTGTCGGGCGTGGTGGCCCTGATGCTGCAGGCAAACCCCGCCTGACCTGGCGTGACGTACGCCTGGTGCTGGCCCGCAGTGCCCGCAAGGTAGACCCCGACCACAAGGGCTGGACCCACTGGCGCGTCCTGAACTACAACCACGAGTATGGCTTTGGCGTGGTGGACGCCGAGGCGGCCGTGACCATGGCGCGCCGCTGGAACAGTGTGGGCGGCAGCGACCAGCAGAAGAAATGTGGCCCCTATCGCGTCGAGCTGAACCAGCCCATTGCACAGGCAGCCATTCCGGCCACCGGCCTGGGCATGAACCAGGCGCCCGAAGGTGGCATCCAGCACGCCATCCCCGTGCCGGCGGACTGCGACATCCGCCACATCGAACACACTTACGTGAAGATGAGCGTGCTTGACGCCACGAAGGACGAAGAAGCCTTCGACGCCGGCAGCCTGCAGATGACACTGACGGCCCCCAGCGGCCAGGTGGCCACACTGGCCCTGCCGCACCTGTGCTTCGAATCCCCCGAGGGCGGCGCCTACCCCAAACCCACACCCTGCACCGGGCTGGGCAGCTTCACCTTCGGCGTCACCCGCTTCCTGGACCAGCCGGCCCGGATGCAGAAGAACGACCAGTGGACGCTGTCGGTGGTGGACCGCAACACACAGCCCACGGCCAGACCGGCCCAGCTGCGCTACTGGGAGCTGACGCTGTACGGCCGTTGATGCTTGTGGCGGGACTGGCCGCCGCAGGTGTGCGCCCATGCTGGGCACCCCCAGGTCAGCCTCCCGGGGAACCTCCGGCCGCCGGGAGATCTCCACCGCTTCGTGCTGTCATCCATCTCCGGCCTCCCCGCGTTGACACGACGCACCGGACACGCGCAGAACGCGTACCGGCACGCCCGTCGCCCAGTGCGGGCGGGAATCGCCCGGCATGCCCCTGCCAGCAGATCAACCATTGCCGGGCAGTTGTTGTGAAGAGCGTACAAAACCGGTGATTTCTGGCCACGCGTCCACACAGTGATCACATGGCGTCACACGGACGCAGCCCCAATCCGCGACAATGGCATGTTCGCCGTTTTCTGGAGCCTCCATGAACGCTTCCTCCCTTCCGTTGCTGACCCGCAGAACCGTTCCCCTTCTGCTGACCGCCCTGCTGGCCGCCTGCAGCGGCAGTGGTGGCAACGGTGATGACGGTGGTTCCAGCAGCAATACGCCCCGCCAGGGCACCCTGCTCAATGGCAGCAGCTGCTCGCTCAAATACTATGCCCAGGCGGCTGCATCCCAGGGCAGCGGCAATGACCCGCTCTTTCCCTCCCAGTGGTACCTGCAGAACACCGGCAGCCTCACCGGCTACAGCGGCATGCGGGCCGCCGAGGATCTGGACGTGACCCAGGTCTGGAACTCGCTGGGCGCCCGGGGTGAAGGCATCCGCGTGGCGGTGGTGGACGACGGTCTGGAAGTGACCCACGACGACCTCGCACCCAACGTGGTGGAGGGTGCCAGCTACAACTACATCAGCGACGGCAGCTGGAAGCGCGGCAGCCCCTGGCCCATGCCCTGCGACGCCGGGCAGAGCCACGGCACGAATGTGGCCGGCGTGATCGGTGCCCGCGACAGCAACGGCATCGGCGTGCGTGGTGTGGCCCCGCGGACCAGCCTGGTGGGCTACAACGCCCTGCAGAGCGGCAACAGTGCCGACGCGCTGGACGCCATGGTGCGCGACCAGGACAAGAACCACATCTACAACAACAGCTGGGGCGCCAGCGACGACGGTCTCTTCAATGCACCGACCGATGGCGCCACGCATGCCAAAACCATTCGCAACGGCCTCGACAACGGCCGCAACAAACTGGGCAGCATCTTCACCTTTGCGGCCGGCAACGGCGGCGAGTACGGCGACTACTCGGTGCTGGATGGCAACGCAAGCGTGCTGGGCGCCCTGCCCGTCTGCGCCACCGACGCTTCGGGCAAGCGCGCCGTCTACAGCGAACCCGGCCCGAACCTGCTGGTCTGTGCCCCGTCCTCGGGCTCTGGCCAGAAAACCGCCAGCAACCTGCCCAGCGTAAGCACCACCGGGCTGCAGAACGCCTACAGTGACGAATTCAGCGGCACCTCGGCGGCCACGCCGATGATCTCCGGCGTGGTGGCCCTGATGCTGCAGGCCAACCCCAATCTGAGCTGGCGTGACGTGCGGCTGATTCTGGCCAAAACCGCCCGGCAGGTAAACAGCAGCAGCGCTGGCTGGACCAGCTACGAGGGCTACCACTTCAACCACGAATACGGCTTCGGCGTGGCCGACGCGGCCGCTGCCGTGGCCCAGGCGCGCACCTGGCAGAGCGTGGGCGGCAGTCAGACGATGAAGCAGTGCGGCCCCTACAACGTGACCGCCAATACGGGCATCCCCGAGGTCAACCCGGTGACCGACAGCCAGCTGGCCAACCCCTTCCAGAACCCCGCCAGCCTGAACCAGCCGGTGACCGACGGCATCACCTCCAGCGTCAGCCCGTCCACCTGCACACTGAACCACATCGAGCACATCGATGTAACCGTCACGGCCACCAATGCGGCCGGCACCGGGGACCACCCCAACCCGGGTGACCTGCAGATGACGCTGACCAGCCCCAGTGGCCAGACCAGCACGCTGACCGTACCGCACCAGTGCTATTACGTCACCAACTCCACCCGAACCCCCGTCAACGCCTGCAGTGGCCTGAAGAACTTCACCTTCGGCCTGAGCCGCCACATGGAGGAACCCGTGGTGGCCACCTCCGGCAGCAGCACCTGGACGCTGGGCGTTGCCGACCGTCGTGCAGGCAATACCGGCCGGCTGGGCAACTGGTCCATCACCTTCTACGGCCGGTGACAATCCCCCACAATCACACCCTTTCTGCCCACCGAAAACCTCACCCATCATGCGCAAGAACACCCTGATCCAGACTCTGGCCATCGGCCTGTCCGCCCTGTTCCTGGGCCTGTCGTCCGTGCAGGCGGCCGATGCCGGCATCGTCCAGCTGATCGGCCCCGGCAGCACGGTGCGCAGCTTCCAGATCGATACCGCCCACGTGGTGCAGTTCGGCAGCCGCACCCAGGTACGCAAGGCCAGCACGGCCGAGGCCAAACAGCTGAAAAGCCTGAAGGCCACCAAGGGCACGCTCAAGAGCAGCAGCAGCGCCACCGTGTCACCGGTACTGCGTGATTCGGCCGGCCGCAGCTATGGCCTGCCCGGCGGCCTGATCGTGACGCTGAAGGCCGACGTTTCCGAGGCCGAGGGTCGTGCCCAGCTGGAAAGCGCCGGCCTGACGCCGGACCGCATGATCACCCCGCGCGTCTGGGTGGCCAAAAGCCCGGCGGGCCTGGAAACCATCGAAATGGCCAACCAGGCCAACGCAAAAGGCGTATTTGCGGACGTGAGCCCGAACTGGTGGACCAGGCGGGCGCTGAAATAATAGAAGGCGCTGAAACTGCCACGCCTCCCCCGGAGAGCCCCCCAGGGGCACCATGCGGAGGTGGGTACAAAAATGGCTGCGGCGAAAAAAGACCCAGCCAAACAGGCCCCGCCACCGGCCATACATGACTCCGGCGCACGGATGTCAGGCTGATCAGGCGCTTCTGCGACACAACCGCAGCACAGGCCCGGATGGGTACCGGTTTTTCCGGTATGCATCCGGGCTTTTTCATTGCGCGGCACGCGTCCTGGCCCTGTTCATCGCTGCAGAAGGAAACATCGACCACAGCCTGCCCCTGCTCATCACGGCAGAAGGGAACATCGATCCCCCCCTGCTCCCACAGGAAGGCATTTCTCGCGCGCTGTCTCCTCAGAAGAAATGCATCGGTCACGCTTCATCCCTGCAAATTTCACGGGCACACCGGATTTTGCCAAAAGGTTCACGCACCCGGCACCCGCCTGCCGCCCGCAAAACTCAACCGCCCGTCAACCCCTTCGGCCCAAACTGATGCCATGAAGCAACGGCGTTGCTAGAGTGCCGCATTGTGCGTGCAAACCCGTTTTGCACCGAACCTTTTGCGGAATGCCAGCCTCGCCATGAAACTGAAGCACCTGCCCAGGTCGTACCTGTCTGCCCCCCTGCTGCTGACGCTGCTGGCTGCCTGCGGCGGCGGAGCCGGTGGTGGTACCAGCCCGGCCAACCTGTTCCCGGATAACGGCAGCCAGCCGGGTGCCTCGTCCCTTCAGCCGGCCAGAGGTGCCACACAGGCTGACTCGCAGATCACACGGCCGGGTAACCATGGCAATGCGGCCGGCACCGGCAATACCACCAACACCGGCAACGCGGGAAGCGGCACTGGCACGAATATCAGCAATGCCAGCAGTGGCGGAACCACCTCTGCTGCGGGCGGCAACGGAGCAGGCAACAACACGGCAACACCGGCCGGCCCGCTGAAGGTGAGCCCGAAGGAATGCCCGCTGCAGTACGAAGTGGACAGCTCCCAGCGCAGGGCCGAAAGCGCCGGTGCCGACCCGCAGGAATTCCTGCAGTGGCACCTGAAGAACACCGGGAGCCTGACGGGCTACGCTGGCATGAAGAGCGGAGAAGATCTGCGAGTGACGGGCGTGTGGAATCAGGGCGTCGATGGGCACGGCGTGCGCGTGGCGGTGATCGATGACGCGCTGCTGCTGATGCACGAGGACCTGCGGGCCAACGTGGTGCCCGGCAGCCACAACTACCGCAAGACGGCCAATGGCACATCCGACGGCCATGCCGATTATCCAGTGCCCTGCACGAGCGAAGAAGCACACGGCACCTCGGTGGCCGGCGTCATTGCCGCCCGCAACGGCAACGGTGTGGGCATGGTAGGCGTGGCCCCGCATGCCAGCCTGGTGGGCCTGAACGCCCTGGTGACCGAACAGGAAGCCGACAAGCTGGACGCCCTTGTGCGGGATCTGGACAAGAACCATATCTACAGCAACAGCTGGGGCAATCAGGACTGGGGGCACTTCTTTGGCTATGAAAATGCCTCTGCACACCGGGATGCGCTGGAACGGGGGCTGAGCACCGGACGGGGCGGTCTGGGCAGCATCTACGTGTTTGCCGGCGGCAACGGTGCAGACAAGGGAGATTATTCCCTCCTGGACGGTTATGTGGGTGAACGGGGGGTGGTTACCGTATGTGCAACCAATGCTGCCGGCGAACGGGCCTTCTACAGCGAACGCGGCCCCAACCTGACGGTGTGCGCCCCCTCGGCCGAAGCCAGTGAAGGCACCACCCTGCCCGGCGTGGCCACGACCACCGTCGGAACCGACAACGAAGAGGAAGGCACGAAAGGTACCGACCTGAATCTCTACACCGATACCTTCAACGGCACCTCGGCGGCCGCACCGATGGTGTCGGGCGTGGTGGCGTTGATGCTGCAGGCCAATTCGAAACTGACCTGGCGCGACGTGCCGCTGATTCTGGCCCGTACCGCCCGCAAGGTGGATGAAGAAAACGGCCAGTGGAAGGATTACAGCAGTCCCATCCGCGCCGCCAGCAATGCCTGGAACACGCTGCACTACAGCCACAGCTACGGCTTCGGCGTGGCGAATGCCGAAGATGCCGTGAAGCTGGCCCGTGACTGGCAGAGCGTGGGCGGCAGCAGCACCCAGAAAAAATGTGTGGTGCGTTCGGTGAGCGTCAACCAGCCCATTCCGGAAGCCGGCACCACCTTCGGTACCAACCGTGACAAGGGCCAGGGCCTGGACGGAACGGCACGACTGCAGCTGCTGGCCGTCACCGAGGCCCTGGACTACAACCAGGCCGTGACCGATGGCATCAGCTCGACGGCAGAGGTGGACAGCACCTGCGCCATTCGCCACATCGAACACATCGATGTGAAGGTGAATTTCACGGATGATGCAGGATCGGGCCAGCACCCCAGCATGGGTGACCTGCAGATGACACTCCAAAGCCCGCTGGGCACGGTGAGTACGCTGACCGTTCCGCACGCCTGCCAGTCACCCTATCTGAAAAAGGATGGTACGCAGGGCATCGTCACATCCCTCTGCAATGAACCGGGCGACGGTTTCCAGTACGGCGTGCGCCGTCACCTGGAAGAACCGGTAGCCAATGGCAGCAACCGCACCTGGACGCTCTCGGTGGTCGACCGCGTAACGGGCCATACCGGCCGGCTGAAGGACTGGAGCATCACCTTCTACGGCCGCTGAACACCTGACGGCACGGTCTGCTGTGCACACCACACCAGCCCGTGCCTTTTCGTGAATTCCTTTTTGCGCCTTTCTGTCTCCCTCCCGCTCTGCCCCGCAGTTTTCCGAGCGGACACTCCCCACGCTGCCCGTCCATCATGAAAAAGACACATCTTGCCCACACCCTGGCCCTGGGCCTCTCCACACTGGCGCTGAGCGCCTGTGGCGGTGGAGGCGGTGACGACGGGAGCACGAAGATCACGGTGCTGCAGGTGGGGGATCTGGTGATCGAAAGGCCCGCCGATGGCACGCCTGCCTCGTTTCTCGCGGGTAACGACTCGCCTGTATCCCTGCCCTCCACGCCGGTGGTACACATCACAGATAATACGCACACGAACGATCTTCCCACAACAAACACGGCACCGGAACACCCGGCCGCAGGAAAACCGGCAGCGGGAACGACGGGCTCGGCCACACCAATGGCCGGAACTACGCCAATAACCGGAACCACGCCAACAGCCGGAACCATAACCGCAACGACGAACACCCCCACTCCCGGAACAGCCCCGGGCACGAGCGGCACCGGTCGCCCCCCCGGCGCGGCAGCCTCTACCCAGACGGACACGACCACCACGGGCGCGGCCTCTGCCAGACCCGGCCAGGGTTCTGCCGCTGCGCAGTCCTCCACCACCAGTACGCTGAAGCCGGGGGACCTGATCAGCAGCACCAGCTGCAGCCTGAAATACACGCTGCCCAACCCCAACCGGACCATCAAGGCCGGCACCGACCCGCGCCTGACCGAAGCATGGCATCTGGAAAACCATGGCAACCTGTACAGACGGGCGGGTATGGTGGCCGGCGAGGACCTGCGCATCAAGCCAGTATGGAATATGGGCTACCGGGGTCAGGGCATTCGCGTGGCCGTGCTGGATGACGGGCTGGAAGTGACACACGAAGACCTGGCTCCGAATGTCGTACCCGGCAGCCACAATTACCGGAAAAAGGCGGGCGCGACGGGGTTGCCCCCGTTCCTGCTGAATGTGGGCAGCCAGACGACCGACGGCCCCGAAGACTATCCCATGCCCTGTTCGGAGAGCGACAGCCACGGCACCGCAGTGGCGGGCATCGTGGCCGCGCGTGATGGCAATGGCGTGGGCAGCGCCGGCGTGGCGCCCCGGGCCAATCTGGTGGGCTACAACATTCTGGCCAGCAACCTGCTGGACGACCAGCTGGGTGCCCTGACCCGCGACATCGACAAAAACCACATCTACAACAACAGCTGGGGTCCGGATGACAACGGCCAGCCGGGTTTGCCCTCCGGCAGCTGGGAACTCTTCAATGCCACCCTGGACAAGGGCCTGAAGCAGGGACGCGAGCAACGTGGTGTGATCTACGTGTTTTCTGGCGGCAATGGTGCACAAGAGGGCGATTATGGCTCGCTGGACGGTCTGGTGAGTTCGCTGGGTGTAGTCACGGCCTGTGCAACCAACGCAGCCGGCATTCGGGCGCAATACAGTGAACGCGGGGCCGACCTGACGGTGTGTGCCCCCTCGGGCGACCGCAATGATGCCCTGCCCAATTTGCCCGCCACGGTGACCACCGGCCTCAACAATACCTACATCGACGACTTTGCCGGCACCTCGGCCACGGCACCGATGGTGTCGGGTGTGATCGCGCTGATGCTGCAGGCGCGACCGGAACTGACCTGGCGGGACGTGCCGCTGATTCTGGCCCGCACCGCCCGCAAGGTGGATGCGGAGAAAGGCGGCTGGCGCGAGCGTCGCAGCCCATTGGGGTATGGCAACGGCACCTACGACACCCTGCACTACAGCCACAGTTACGGTTTTGGCGTGGCCAATGCCGAAGCAGCGGTGGCGCTGGCCAAAAACTGGCAGAGTGTGGGGGGCAGCGAACTGCTGACGAAATGTGGCCCGGTGAAGGCAACGGTGAACAAGGCCATTCCGGAAGAGCATATCGTGGCGCAGCAGGCTGTCGATGGGACCCCGAAGGTGAAGCAGGACGGCAGCACGGAAGACCAGTTCTTCAACACGCTGCTGGATCTGGCCGACACACTGGATTACAACGCCGCCCCGCAGAACGGCCTGGAATCGGCCATTCAGATACCCGCCAGCTGCGGTATCCAGCACATCGAGCATGTGGATGTGCGGGTGACCACCACCGGCGCCAACGGCAGCGGCCAGCATCCCAATTCGGGGGATCTGCAGATGGCACTGGTCAGTCCGCTGGGCACGGTGAGCACGCTGATGCTGCCCCACCCCTGCACGGGAAGCACGCCGACCGGAATCGATGACGAGGAGCAGCTGACCCTCTCGGCCTGCGAGGGCCTGAGCAATTTCCACTTCGGCGTACGCCGGCATCTGGAAGAACCGGTGGCCAGTGGCAGCAACCGGACGTGGAAGCTGGTGACTTCGGACCGGGTGCAGGGCAGCACCGGCCAGCTGAAGGACTGGGAAATCACGTTCTGGGGGCGTTGAGCGTGCGCCTGACCAACGCCCCGTCCGTTGGCCCGCAGCAACGCCACGGGCACATCACCTGCCGCACAGGGGGCCATTTCAGTCCGGCCGGAAGAACGGCAGGAACACATGGGCATGGCCTTCCTTAAGCTGAAGGCACCGTCACGGGGCTGAGCGGGATGCCGGGAGGAGATGAAGGTCTGGCCATCCGCTATCCGCGCGGATGGTTTTCTGGACCTTTTCCCTGCGGGGCCGTGCCGTTATCCCTGTGCGGCCCCGCCCTTTCCGTGTTTTCTGCCATGAAGCTGCCAAAACAGACCCTGTTGCCCTGGTACGCGCCCTTTCTGCTCTGTCTGCTGGCGAGCTGCGGCGATGGCCCGATTGCGCGCATGGGGGATGGCACCTCCGGTGCCCCACCCGTCACGCAACCGGGCGGAACACTGGCGCGCGGTGGCACGGGCAGTCAGACCGGCCCCGGATATGACCCGTCAACGAACAATGGCAGCGGTTCCACCGGCTCATCGGACGCTTCCGGACGTGCACCGCAGAGCGGCACAGGCAGCGTGGCCAGCCCGTCGGGCACAGGTTCGAATGGCAGCAGCGGGGCAAGCGGTACCGGTTCACCCGGCGCAGACGGCTCATCGGCCAGCGGCTCGTCTGCTGGCGGAACATCTACAGGGAACGCCCCAGGCACACCCAGTGGCACGAGCACGAACAGCCCGAACGGTGTTACCCCCGGAACGAACGGCTCACGTGATGCGGACAGCAATGATCCGGACGGTGTGGACACCGGCAAGCCTCCGGCCGTCAAGCTGCTGAGTTCGGCCGGGTGCCCCCTGCGCTACGAAGACAAACCGGCCCCGGCCGCGCTGACCGGCGCGGATCCGCTGACACATCTGCAGTGGTACCTGCACAATGACGGCAGCCAGGCCGGCACAGTGGCCGGCGAAGACCTGCATCTGGGCACGCTGCACAGCCGGTACCGGGGCGAAGACGTGCGCATTGCCGTGGTGGACGATGGCATCGAGATGACGCACGAAGACCTGCGCCAGAACATGGTGCCCGGCGGCAGCTACAACTATCTGGCCGAGCTGCCGGACTGGCCCGTGGGCAGCCCGTGGGCCGTGCCGTGCACGAAGGACCAGGACCATGGCACGGCCGTGGCCGGCATCATTGCCGCACGCGACGACAATGGCGTGGGCATTCGCGGTGTAGCGCCCCGGGCGCAGCTGCGCAGTTTCAATGCCATGTCGGGCGGAACGGATCTGGACATTCTGGACGCGCTGCAGCGCCATGTGGAGGACACCGACATCTACAGCAACAGCTGGGGCGGTGACGACACCGGCCAGTACCAGGACGCCCTGCCCAGCCGCGTGGCGCTGTCCGGCGTGATCAATGCAGGACTGAAAAAAGGCCGCAACGGGCTGGGTTCCATTTATGTGTTCTCGGCAGGCAATGGCCACAGCCTGGGTGACTACAGCGCCTACGATGGCAACGTGACCCTGTATGGCGTGATGGCGGCGTGCAGCACGCATGCCGCCGGGCTGCACGCCCACTACAGTGAGATGGGGCCAAACCTGCTGGTCTGTGCCCCCGCAGGCAGTGCCGGAGATGAAGAGGAACGCAAAACGCTGCCGCTGGTGGAAACCACCCATCTGAACGACACCTACACGGCACGTTTCAGCGATACCTCGGCGGCAGCGCCCATGGTGTCGGGCGTGGTGGCGCTGATGCTGCAGGCCAACCCGAAGCTGACCTGGCGGGACGTGCCGCTGGTGCTGGCGCAGAGTGCACGCAAGGTGGATGCGCAGTCGGCCGGCTGGACGCAGTATGGCCCCTGGCATTATCACCACGCCTATGGCTTTGGCGTGGCCGATGCGACGGCGGCCGTGGCACTGGCACGCACCTGGCCATCGGTGGGCGGCAGTGACGCGGTGAAGCGCTGCGGCACGGTCACACACGAGGTGGGCCGCAGCATTCCGAAATCCACGCCGCTGACCGATTATGACGCGCTGGATGATTTTGCGGAGAAGCTCGACTACAACGCGCCCGTGGCCGATGGCATGACCGACAGCATCACGCTGCCCGACGATGGCTCCTGCCCGGCGGGCACCGTGGAACACGTGGAAGTGACGCTGGAAATCACCGACGCCGGCGGCAAGGCAGAGCATCCGGATTCCGGCAAGCTGCACATTGCGCTGACCAGCCCGAGCGGACGCACGAGCACGCTGGTACTGCCCCACCCCTGCTACGAATACAACGCCCTGGGCGAAAGCGTGCTGGGTACCTGCGAAGGACTGACGAAATTCAGCATCGGCATCACACGCCACATGGGCGAGCCCTTCTTTACCGGCAACAGCCGGGACTGGACCCTGTCGCTGGCCGATCACAGCGCCAGTGCGGGCGGTCAGCTCAAACGCTGGTCGATTCTGCTGTCCGGCCATTGATCTGAGGCCATTGACCTGTCGGACCATTGACGGCTGCACAATTTTCCGGACCCTTTGCATGAAAAACAACGCCCGTCAGATCGTGCTGCATCTGTCCCCCTGGCTGCTGCTGGCACTGGGCGCCTGCGGGGGCGGCGGTGACACCTTGCAGACCGTTTCCCCCATCGCCGAAGGGGAGCAATTGCCAGCAGGGATGCCCGTCATCGGGGACAGTTCCCTGCAGACAGCGCCCCCCGTCACCGAAGACAGCCCCTCCGGCACGCCCGGTAACCTGGTAACGGTTGACCCAACGCCGGCCCCCAATGGCCAGCCCCCCGGCAGCATGACTGCTGGCAGCACGACAGCGAGCAACACGATGGCCGGCCGCACGGCAGCAGGGAGCGCAATGGCCAGCAGTACAGCCGCCGATATCCCGCCCGTGACCCGCGCCACGGCCACGGGCATGTCCACGAGCCCCGGCACGGTCGCGACGGCACGGACCGATTCCTCTCCCCCTGCTCCCGCCCCGTTCACCACCAGTGACCCGCTGCGCGCCCAGCAATGGCACCTGCGCAATACCGGCAGCACGCTGAATGCGGTGGCCGGTGAGGATCTGAACCTGGGCGGGCTGCACCGGCAGTTCCGCGGCGAGGGCATCCGTCTGGCGGTGGTGGACAACGGGGTGGACGTGCTGCACGACGATCTGCTGCCCAACGTGGTGCCGGGCGCAAGCCACAACTATCTGCCCGAAGGACAGGGCAACGCCCTGCCACTGCCCGTCACTCCCAGTGATGATCATGGCACTGCGGTGGCCGGCATCGTGGCCGCGCGGGACGACAATGGTCTTGGCGGCGTGGGCGTGGCGCCCCGGGCCGGACTGGTGGCCTACAACGCGCTGGCCCACCAGACGGACGTGAGCCTGCTGGATGCGCTGACACGCGGACTGGCAGACAACCAGATCTACAGCAACAGCTGGGGGGCGCTGGATACGGGCCACTTCGAGCATGTGTCGGCCGGAGACGGGGCGCTGGCCTCGGCACTGGGCCGCGGACTGCGCGAGGGACGCGGCGGCAAGGGGGCCGTGTATGTATTTGCGGGCGGCAATGGCGCGCAGACCGGCGACTATTCGGTGTACGACAGCAACGTCAGCCACTACGGCATGGTGACGGTATGCGCCGTGAATGCGGGCGGCAGGCGCACGCTGTACAGCGAGGCCGGCCCCAACCTGACGGTATGTGCGCCCTCGGGCGATTCACGCACGGGCTACGGGGACTGGCAGGCAGGCATTACCACCCTGCTGCCCGGACAGGGCTACCGCGACAATTTCAATGGCACCTCGGCCGCCGTGCCAATGGTGTCGGGGGTGGTGGCGCTGATGCTGCAGGCCAACCCCGACCTGACCTGGCGGGATGTGCCGCTGGTTCTGGCGCACTCGGCCCGGCAGGTGGATGCCGGCTCGCCGGGATGGCGCAGCCTGCCCGGATCGTCGCTGCGCTATCACCACCACTACGGTTTTGGCGGGGTGGATGCGCAGGCTGCGGTGAAGCTGGCCCGGCAGTGGTCCAGTGTGGGCGGCAGCGAATCGGTGCGCCAGTGCGGGCCGTACCGGAAGAAGGTGCGCGGCGCCATTCCGGAACGGATTCCGGCCACGACCGGCGCAGCCCCGGACAACACGGACAGCTCCGGAAGCATGGAGGACACCAGGGGCAAAGGCAACGGCGGCATCGACGAGAACGTGCCCGTGCAGGACGGGCTGCTGTCGGCCATCGACATTCCGGCCGACTGCCCCATCCAGCACATCGAGCACGTGGACGTGCGGATGACGGCCGTGTCGGACAACTACCGGCGCCAGCACCCCGGCCCGGGTGACCTGCACATCACCCTGACCAGTCCGCTGGGCCAGGTGAGCACGCTGGCCACCCCGCACGACTGCTACCGGCTGGGCAGCGACGGTTCCCGGCAGGGCACACGCTGCGTGGGACTGAAGGATTTTCGCTTCGGGCTGCGCCGGCACATGGATGAACCGGCTGCCACCGCCACCAGCCGCAGCTGGACGCTGGGCATGGCCGACCGCCGAACAGGCAACCACGGCAAGCTGTACTGGTGGGAGATCACGCTGTATGGGCGTGAGTGAGCGTTGCATCCCTCGATAGGGTCGCGGCGCCAGCCGATCAGGCGACAGAGCACTGCTGTCGTGGTGCCACTCAACCACGCGACGGGGCACTGCTGTCGTGGTGCTACCCAATCACGCGACGGGGCACTACTGTCGTGGTGCCACCCAGTCACGCGACAGGGCACTACGTCGTGGTGCCACCCAGTCACGCGACAGGGCACGCGAGCGGGGTGAGGGGCGCACGGGATGTGCAGACGCTGCCTGCAGGACTGGCGCACGCGCGCATGCAGTACAGGCACGGCCGGCACGGCTGGGGCTGGCATAATGGAGGGAAGCGGGTGCAGCCTGACGGTGCGGCGCCTGCTGCCGGATGAGCCCGGCCACCGCAGGTGGGCTGAAAAGGCGCATGAACACTGGCTCTGGCCAGTGTGTGCCTGCCCCGGAAGCCTGTGCGGGGGCGGCAAAAAAGGTTCGGCTGGGTCCGCCTGACACCGGGCGTCCATGTACTTCTGCCCGCCGCCCGGTGCGCGGAGGAAAGCGGACCCGCCGAAAAGACCGTTGAAGAACCCCACTGCCCGGGTTGGCGCCAGACAGCTAAATTCTTCGATTAATCATATAGTTATTGCTTCAACCTAGAAATGATCTCACATTTCGGGGTTGCTTCGCAAGGTGGCGTTTCGCCAACAGTGCAAAAAACCAACGTTTCCTGCCGTCCGTCGGGCCGCAACGGCCCGTGATGCCCCAAGATGTGTCATGACCTCATTTGCCCCCACGCTCCCCTTGGGCGTGTCATGAACGCTTTCGCCCCCGTGCGCCTCCTTTGGGCGTGTCATGACCCCGAAGGGATGGGACAGGCGTGAGGGATGGGGCATCCCCTGCCCTGCCGTTTCTTTGCCGCTCGCCCGTTTCTTTCCCGCTCGCCTACACCCTGCCGCCGCTTTGGTCCAGCCCCGGCGAAACGGTTATTCTTTGCAGGTTCAGAACATTTTCCTGCACCTGCCCCATGACCAGCACCACAGCCAACCCGCCACCCGTCCCTTCCCGGACCCCGGGTGCCGCCCAGTCCGCAACCCGGTCGCCAGCCGCTGCACACTCATCAGCCGCTGCACATTCATCAGCCGAAGCCCAGTCATCAGTCGCTGCACAGCCCTCCGTCGAGGTCCGGTCTTCGGTGGCTGCCCAGCCTGCTTCGCCGGCTGGTGCCCCCCTGGCCCAGTCCACCGTGGTGCGTCGCGAGGACTACCGGGCCCCCGACTGGCAGGTCGACGGCGTGGTGCTGCATTTCTGCCTGGACGCCGACAATACGGTGGTCACGGCCGCCTGCCAGTACCGTCGTCGCCCGGAGACCCCGGCCGACGCCCCACTGCGGCTGGATGGCGAGGCGCTGGAGACCCTGGCGGTGGCGGTAAACGACATCCGCCTGCCCTCGCCCGAATCGCTGATCGAGAACGGCCAGCTGGTGCTGCGTGACCTGCCCGAGCATTTCGTGCTGCACACCCAGGTGCGTATCCATCCGGCCGCCAATCTGGAGCTGTCCGGGTTGTACGCCACGCAGGGGACGCTGCTGACCCAGTGCGAGGCACAGGGCTTTCGCCGCATGACCTGGTTCATGGACCGGCCGGACGTGATGAGCACCTTCCGCGTCATCCTGCAGGCACGGCGGGCGGATTATCCGGTGCTGCTGTCCAACGGCAACCTGCTGGCCGATGATGCGCCGGCCGCACGGGAGGCTCGCGCCGCGCTGTCGGTGCTGCCCTGCGGGCCGGCCACGCTGGCGGGTACGGCCAGCGCTGGTGGTGGTTCTGGTGGCTCTGTTGCTGATGCGGCCGTCGGTGGTGCTGGTGCCGGTGCCGGTGCCGGTGCCGGTGCCGGCAGGGATGCTGCGGCCGGTACCGAATGGCACGAGGTCGTTTGGGAGGATCCGTTCCGCAAGCCCTGCTACCTGTTTGCGCTGGTGGCCGGGAAGCTGGCGGTGAACGAAACCCGCTACCGGCTGGCCTCGGGGCGCGAGGTGCTGCTGCAGGTGTGGACCAGACCAGAGGAGATTCACCGCACCGGCTTTGCGCTGCAGAGCCTGGAAAAAGCTATTGCCTGGGACGAGCGGCGCTTCGGGCTGGAGCTGGATCTGGACCGGTTCATGATCGTGGCGGCCCCGGATTTCAACATGGGCGCCATGGAAAACAAGGGGTTGAACATCTTCAACGCCAAGTACGTGTTTGCCGATCCGTTCGTGGCCACCGATACCGATTTCGAGTGGATCGAATCGATCATCGGTCACGAGTATTTCCACAACTGGACGGGCAACCGCGTCACCTGCCGCGACTGGTTCCAGCTGACGCTGAAGGAAGGGCTGACGGTGTTCCGCGACCAGGAATTCACGGCCGACCAGATGGCCGCCGGCGTGGCCCCGCAGGCCGCCGGCAGCGTGCGTGCCCTGCAGCGCATGGACAACGTGCGGCTGCTGCGGCAAGTGCAGTTTGCCGAAGATGCTGGCCCGATGCGCCACCCGATCCGCCCGGACAGCTACCAGGCTATCGACAATTTCTACACCGCCACCGTGTACGAAAAAGGCTCGGAGGTGATCCGGATGCTGCAGACGCTGCTGGGCGTGGACGGCTTCCGGCGCGGCATGGACCTGTATTTCGAGCGGCATGACGGACAGGCCGTGACCTGCGAAGCCTTCGTGAGCGCCATGGCCGATGCCAACGGGCGCGACCTGGGCCAGTTCATGCGCTGGTATGGCACGCCGGGCACGCCGCGGCTGGTGGTGCGCAGCCATTACGACGCCGCCACGAAACGGCTGGTGCTGTCGCTGACGCAGCAGCTGCCGGACACCGACGGCAATCCGGTGACGCCGCCGGCTGAAAAGGCGCTGCACATTCCGGTGAACGTGGCGCTGCTGGCACGCGGGGCTGGTTCGGCTGGTTCGGCTGGCGCTGCTGGTTCAGCTGGTTCGGCTGCTGGTGTTGCTGGCGTTGCTGGGGCTGCTGGGGCTGCTGGGGCGCAGGGTACGGCCGGTGGCCAGCCGCAGGGTGCCGCGGCCGGTTCGGTCATTGCCCAGCGGCTGCTGGAACTGAAGGCCCCCTCGCAGGACTTCGTGTTCGAGGGGGTGGAAAGCGCCGATGCGCGTGGCCCGATCCTGTCGCTGCTGCGCGATTTTTCGGCGCCGGTGGTGGTGGATTTCCCGGCAACGGATGCCGATCTGGCCTTCCTGCTGCAGCACGACGACAACCTGTTCAACCGCTGGGAAGCCGGCCAGCAGCTGGCCGAGCGGGCGCTGCTGGCTGCAGTGCGCGAGGGTACGCCGGCAGCAGATACAGGTATCCCATCCGGCGGCGTCACGTCCTCTGCCGATTCCGCGGTAACGGGTGTCTCCACCTCAGCAGGCAGCGCCCTGCCAACGGGTGGCTCCACACCGTCTGCCGGCGCCGCCCGGGACTCCCTGCAGGCGCTGGCCGATGCACTGATGGCCTCGCTGCCGGATGCCCGGCTGGACGACGGCCTGCGCCAGCAGATGCTGCTGCTGCCCGACGAGCTGCGCCTGGCCGAGCAGCTCACGCCGCTGGATCCGCAGCGGCTGCGCACGCGGCGCAATGAGGCCGTGCTCCGCATCGTGCAGCCACTGGTACCGTGGCTGCGGCAGGTGGCAGAGCGCAGGCACTGGCAGGCGCCGTATTCGCTGGACGTGCCGAAGGTCGGGCAGCGGGCGCTGGGCAACACGGCGCTGCAGCTGCTCACGCTGGCAGGCGCCGACGGCGCGGCCGGACTGGCCCGTGCCCAGTTCGATGGTGCGAACAACCTGACCGACCGTCTGGGTGCCCTGCAGGCGCTGCTGCGCGCCGGGGCCGATGATGCCGAATGGGCGCTGGCCCGCTTCGAGGAGGTCTACCGCCACGAAACCCACGTGCTGGACAAATGGTTCACCGCACAGGCCACCATGCACGGCACCCACGAACCCACGCTGGCCCGGGTGAAGCGGCTGATGGCGCATCCCGGCTGGGACGCCCAGAATCCGAACAAGGTGCGCGCCCTGCTCTACGCCTTCTTCAACAGCAATCTGGCCGAATTCCACCGGCCCGATGGTGAAGGCTACGCCCTGTGGCTGGAGCAGGTACTGCGTCTGGACCGTAGCAACCCACAGGTGGCGGCACGCATGGCGCGTACGCTCAACCGTCACCGCCGTTTCGTCCCGGCACTGGCCGACCGGATGCAGGCCGTCCTTGCCCAGGCCGCACAGGATGCACAGTCCCCGGATGTCCGGGAAGTGATTGCCAAGGAGCTGGAATCATGAAAAAGCACATCAGCCTCACGCAGTACCTCGTGGAGGTGCAGCGCAGCAAGGGTCTGATCCCCGGCGAGCTGCGCCTGCTGCTGGAAGTGGTGGCGCGCGCCTGCAAACGCATCAGCCAGGCCGTGGGCAAGGGCGCGCTCACCAACAGCCTGGGCGATGTGGGCACCCAGAACGTCCAGGGTGAAAAGCAGATGAAACTGGACGTGATCGCCAACGACACGCTGCTGGAAGCCAACCTGTGGGGTGGCCAGCTGGCGGCCATTGCATCGGAGGAAATGGACCAGCCCTTCACCATTCCCGACCGTTATCCGAAAGGCGAATTCCTGCTGCTGTTCGACCCGCTGGATGGTTCGTCGAACATCGACATCAATTCGGTGGTGGGCACGATATTTTCGGTGCTGCGTGCACCGGAAGGTGTGAAGGAGCCCTCCGAAAAGGACTTCCTGCGACCGGGCAGCGAGCAGGTGGCCGCCGGCTATGCCATCTACGGCCCCTCCACCATGCTGGTGATGACGGTGGGCGACGGGGTGGCCGCATTCACGCTGGACCGCGAGATCGGTGCCTGGTACCTGACCGAGCGCGGCTATCGCGTGCCGGAAGCGACGCAGGAGTTTGCCATCAACATGTCGAACCGCCGGCACTGGTATCCGCCGGTGCGCAAATACATCGACGAACTGCTGGACGGTAAAACCGGACCGCGCGGCAAGGACTACAACATGCGCTGGATTGCGGCCCTGGTGGCCGAGATTCACCGCATCATGAACCGCGGTGGCGTGTTCATGTACCCGGCCGACCTGCGTACGCCCGACCGTCCCGGCCGGCTGCGGCTGCTGTACGAGGCCAACCCGATGGCCATGCTGATGGAACAGGCCGGCGGTGCCGCCACCGACGGGCGCCAGCGCATTCTGGACATCCAGCCCACTTCCCTGCACCAGCGGGTGCCGCTGTTCATCGGGGCGAAGGAAGAGGTGGAGCAGGTGACGAAATATCACCTCGAGTCATGATTCGAACCACTGCCTGATGCCTTGATCTGCCAACGGCGTGAGTCGTTTGGAATGGTGAAGTATTCCCAAATCGTCTGATGCCCCCGTTTTTTCAGGTTTCCATGAACTTCACGAAAGTCCTTGCCCGGCTGGCGGCCCAGATTCTGCTGGGCATTGCCGTTTTCTTGTGGGGCGCCATTGCGGCGCTGGATCCGGCACGCGGCGACAGCCGCTGGGTGATCGGTGCGGCCAGCGTGCTTTCGCTGGCAGCGCTGGTACGGCTGAGCAGGGGCGGCAACTGGGTGCCGTGGGTCGGCGCGGTGGGGCTGGTTCTGCCGATTGGGGTGCTGGCCCACGACAATGGGGGCTCACCGTGGCTGTGGGTGCTGTGGGGGCTGGTTGTCGTGGCGACGCGGGGGTGGATTCGGGAGGGGCACAATGTGAGGGATGTCTGATCTCCCGAACATCCTTTTCATGCATTCTGGATGCCCGTATGCTTCGTTGCGCTGGAGGGCGGACATTACTGCCAGATATGCCCGGCAACCTGATGTGAACCGAACTCTGTCGCATCATGAAGTAACCGGCCGATCACGACCAGATCACCCTCGACACGATAGATCAGAAAATGTCTCAGGTTCTTTACACGACCCGAAACAAGATCTACGTGATCACGACTCAAACGCAAATGCCAAGTACGAACCCCATCGCCCAACCGGGGTTCAGCCTTGCTTCCCACGCGGAATGGCTGAGCTGACACATCCTGAACTGCAATCGTGATCAGTTTTCTGTAACGGGTCCGGGCCGAAATTCCAAAAAATGCCTGAGACCATTGGAGCGCACCCGAAATGTCGATACGCGCTTCGGCAGACAAGCGGTAACGCATTTCCTTATCCCTGTGACCGTATGGCCTCATCGACCTCAGCTTCGATCTGTTCCATGAATGAGTCCAGATCTTTGTCTTCTATGTCGTAATACCGGCCAGCCGCAATATCAGCCCAGCCTTTGTCTGCAGCAGCCTTGAGCACCTGAATTCGCTCCTCTTCCCTGCGTTGTGCATCCTCCAGGAGACGCAAGCTGGCGCCAACGACATCCCTGGCGCTCTGAAAACGACCTGATTGCACAAGGCTGTTCACGAGCAGATCCTCCTGCTCGGTCAGTTCAACGTGTGAGGGTGGCATAAGCAAACTCCGGGAAAACCTGTGCCAAGGATAGACAAATCCGCGTGATCTGCCAACGTCCTCTCGCTGTTGACTGCCTGGCAGGTTGTTTCACCCCCGGCGACGCCAGAACGCAGCACCTCGTCATCACGCGGATTCGGGGCCAACGCGGAAACCTGTGAATCCATGACACGCACTATCGCCCCCCACCGATCCAGCGCCGGTGCACCAGCGGCGTGGTGAACAGCACGGCGATCATGCGGGAGATCTGCAGCGCGGTGACCATGGCCACGCCCAGTTCGAGGGAGCGGGCCAGCAGGGTCATTTCGGCAATGCCGCCGGGCATGAAGCCCAGGATCAGGGCTGGTGCCGGCTCGCCGCTGGCGTGCGCGAGACCGCTGCCGATGGCCACCGACAGCGCGATGAAGCAGACGGTGGACAATGCCACGGCCGCCAGCAGGCGCGGCGCCGAACGCAGAAAATCGGGGCGGTACTTGTCGCCGAAGGACCAGCCAACACCGAACTGGCCCGCCCGGACGAGCCAGGACGGCAGGTCGGTATGGGACAGCACGTCCGGCAGGCTGAAGTGAGCCACGACAAGATTGCAGCCTGCCACGAACAGGAAGGCGCCCAGCATCCAGACATTGGGCAGGCGCACCCGCCTGAAGACCTGAACGGACAGCAGGCTGCCGGC
The DNA here is from genome assembly GCF_003892345.1 of Lautropia dentalis. Classification (GTDB taxonomy): domain Bacteria; phylum Pseudomonadota; class Gammaproteobacteria; order Burkholderiales; family Burkholderiaceae_E; genus Lautropia; species Lautropia dentalis. The sequence goes on along the minus strand of NZ_RRUE01000001.1, from coordinate 388,907 downwards.
CATGAGCAGCAGCAGCGTGGGCCAGTGCACCACACGGCTGGCCGCGGCGGCCGCCCGGGCGGCCTCGGCATCGCCACCCCAGAGCCATTGCACGCCGAAGGGAACGATGACGACCACGATCAGTACCCGCATGCTGTGAGCCGTGGCCACGTGATCGACCCGGGCACCGGCGCGCTGCGCCATGTTGACGATTTCGCTGGCCGTGCCCACAGCCGAGGCAAACCAGGCGGTACCGCTGTCAACCCCGCCGTAACGGCGATATATCCACCAGCCGGCGACAGCCAGAATCTGGGCATGGAACATGCCGAACAGAATGAGCGCCCAGTGCCCCGCCAGATTGTCGACCACTTCCGGCGTGAAGTAGACCCCCAGCGACAGGCCAATAACCCAGCGGCCGAACTTGTTGAGCGCAGGCGGGCAGCGGGTATCGATGCCCACCACACGGGTGACGGCCGTGGCAAAGAGCGGCCCCATCAGCCAGGGCAGTGGCGTGTGCAGCAGGTTGGCAATGACTGCGCCGGTGAGGGCGATGAGGAGACCCCGGAAGATGGGGGGATATGAAGCAGTAGTACGGATCAGGTCTTTCTGGAGGCGGGGAGACTTTTTCTTGGTCACTGCAGCCGGAACACCTCTTCCAGCGTCCGTGCCGTCAGGATGCTGTCGGTCCAGCGATCCAGTTCGCCCTGCGTGGCACCCTGCAGCCGGGCTTCGGTGGCTTTGTCGAGTGTGCCGAAGCGGCGGGTCAGCAACCGGATCAGTGTTTTCAGCTGGCCATCGATGCGGCCCTCTTCGTACCAGCGCGCTGTCAGTTGGTTCATGCGTTGTTTCTCCTGTGGGTATTGCTGCCCGAGCAGTTGCCGTTCCTCGGTGTTCAGTGTCAGATAGAGTTCCATGATGCCCAGCTGCTCAGAGCGTACTTCAGCGCAGCAGCACGCCAATCGCCCTGCCCGCCGCCGCCAGCCCCATGCTGGCCGTCACGGTGACCAGCGAGCCGTAGCCCGCACAGGCCAGCGGCATGCCACCGCCTTCGCCCTGCGGGCGGGTGCCCGCTACCTGTTCGGGCGAGTAGATGGCGGTGACACCAAAGCGGGGCGGCCCGTCAGAGACGCGCTTCTTCCTGTGAGATGCCGACGGGACACGGGGAGCAGGCACTGCCACGGATGCCGCTCGTGCAGAACCTGCCAAGCCCGCTGGTGCCGTACCAGCCGCACCGGCCGCACCAGCTGCATCAGCCACGCCAGCTGCGTCAGCCACACCGGCTGCACCAGCTGCATCAGCTTTGCCGGGCACACCGGGTGCAGCGGCAGCTCGCGCTTCCCCGGCGGCAGCGCCCTGCAGATCGGGCACGGCTGCCTTCACCGTCCCGTCGGCCCGTACGAAGCCGTGCCGCTGCCGCAGGCGGGCACGCACGGCCGAGAGCAGTGCGTCGCCGGTGGTGCGGGCCAGGTCATCGGCACGCAGCTGCAGGGGGTCGGTACGGCCACCCGCGGCGCCGCAGACGACGACGGGCTTTTTGCTGGCTACGCACCAGGCTATCAGCGAAGCCTTGGCAGCTACGGCGTCGATGGCGTCGATGACGATGTCGGCACCGGCCGGAATCAGCGCGTCTTCGGTGCCGGGTTCGACGAAATCGTCCACCAGGTGCAGGGTGATGTCCGGCGAGATGTCGCGGATGCGGGCAGCCATGGCCTCGACCTTGGCAGCACCCAGCGTGCTGGTCAGTGCGTGAACCTGGCGGTTGATGTTGGATTCGGCCACGTGGTCGAGATCGATCAGCGTGAGGGTGCCAACGCCGCTGCGGGCCAGCGCCTCTGCGGCCCAGGAACCGACACCGCCGATGCCGATGACCACGGCGTGCGACTGCCACAGGCGCTCCCTTCCCTCACTGCCGTAGACACGGCTGACGGAGGAGAAGCGGCGGTCGGCAGGGTCAACAACGCCACAGGCTGGAGATGATGCCGCCTGTTCCTGTTCTGGGGTCAAGTGATTCATGGCGTACGGGTCCGGCTGAGCATCAGAATCCCCGCGATGACGATGGCGGTACCGACGAGCTGCAGCGTTCCCACCGGTTCGCCGAGGAACCAGGCGCCCAGTGCGATGGTCCAGACGGGGCCGATCATGCCGATCTGGGCAGTAGTGCCGGCACCGAGGCGGCCGACGGCCATCATGGTGAGGGTGATGGGCATGACGGTGCAGAAGACGGCGTTGATGGCCGACAGGGCCTGTACCTGCCAGGGCTGGTGGAACATGGTGAGGCCGCCGCTGAGCAGGGCCTGGCCGATGCAAAACACGCTGGCCACCAGGCTGGCCCAGGCGGTGAGGCGGATGGCACCGAGGCGGCGTACGACCTCACCGCTGGTGATGAGGTAGAGCGAATAGCTGAGGCCACTGCAGAGCACGAGAATGGCGCCCAGCAGCAGATCCTTGCGGGCACCGACATCCATGTCGATGTCATGCAGGAAGACGAGAAACACACCGAGGTAGCTGACCGCCAGGGCGGCCCACTGCAGGGCGGCCACGCGCCGGCCCAGCCAGAACACCGAGATGAGCAGCACGAAGGTGGGGCCGAGGTACAGGATGACCCGCTCCAGCCCCACCGACACGTATTTGAGCCCCCAGAAGTCCAGATAGCTGGCCAGGTAGTAGCCGGAAAAACCCAGAAAGAGCACCTTGCGGGCATCGCCGGCGCGCCACGGTGAGGGCTGGCCTTCTGCTGCGGCCCGCCGGCGTGCGGCCGGGCCGTCGGTGCACCAGGCGATCAGCGCAAACAGCGGCCCGGCCCAGAGCATGCGCAGGCCGAGGAAGGTTTCGGTGTCGATGGGGTAGCGGTAGCCCAGCTTGACGACGATGGCCTTGCCGGCAAACAGCATGGCCCCCAGTACGCCGTACAGCAGGGCGATCCAGTCGAAACGTGCGGGTTTCGACGGGACCAGCTGTTCATCCGGAGCACTGGCCCTCTGTCCGGCGCCGGTCTGCATCAGCGCTTCTTGCCGGTGAGCGAACCGAGGATGCCGCGTACCAGCTGGCGGCCGACCTGCGAGCCGACGGAGCGGGCCATGCTCTTGGCGGCCGATTCGAGCACGGAGTCGTTGCGGCTGCTGCGGGCACGACTGCCGGTGGCGCCGCCCAGCAGGCTGCCGAGCACGTCGGAGAAGAAGCCGCCGGATTCCTCCGGTTGCTGGGCCGGAGCGGGCGCGGCGCGGCCGGCGCTGCTGGCGCCGGGACGTCGGCTGGCGGCGGATCCGGCGCCGGTCTGGGCACCGGCGTGACCGTAGTCCGCACCGCCTCCCGAAGCACCCTGCCCCTGACCGCCGGCCTGGGCCGCACCGGCACGGCCTGTCGTACCACCATGATTGCCCCAGCCGTCCATGTCGCCAGCACCCGCAGAACCACCGGCACTGGCCGCAGAACCAGCGGCACCACCCATGGAACCGCCTGCGTCACGCCCTGCTGCACCACTGGCCCCGGCTGCTGCGCCCGTTCCGGAAGCGCCCCCGTTCTGGCCTTCGCCGTACCAGCTGCCGCCGGACGTGCCAGTCCTTGTGCTGGAGGCACCGGCCCCTGCCCCACCGGCCGCCCGGTCACGCAGCACCTCGAAGGCGGACTCCCGGTCGATGGCCTCTTCGTAGACGCCGGCCACCGGGGAATCCTTCAGCAGGGCGGCGCGCTCTTCGGCCGTGGCCGGGCCGATGCGGGAGGCCGGGGTGGCGATCCAGACACGCTGGACCATGGCCGGGGTACCCTTGGCGTCGAGGAAGGAGACCAGGGCCTCGCCCACGCCCAGCTCGCCGATAGCCTGCTCGGTGTTGAGGGCCGGGTTGGCGCGCATGGTTTCGGCGGCGGTGCGCACGGCCTTCTGGTCGCGCGGGGTGAAGGCGCGCAGGGCATGCTGGACGCGGTTGCCCAGCTGGCCCAGTACGCTGTCGGGCACGTCCAGCGGATTCTGGGTGATGAAATAGACGCCCACGCCCTTGGAACGGATCAGGCGCACGACCTGTTCGATCTTGTCGAGCAGTGCCTTCGGGGCGCCGTCGAACAGCAGGTGGGCCTCGTCGAAGAAGAACACCATTTTGGGTTTGGGCAGGTCGCCCACTTCGGGCAGCTGTTCGAAGAGTTCGGCCAGCAGCCAGAGCAGGAAGGTGCCATAGAGGCGCGGGGCATTCATCAGCTGGTCGGCCATCAGCACGTTGATGTAACCACGGCCGTCCGGTGCGGTGCACATCATGTCGGAGAGCTTCAGCATGGGCTCGCCGAAGAAGCGCTCGGCGCCCTGCTGTTCCAGCGTGAGCAGGTTGCGCTGGATGGCACCGACGGAGGCGCTGGAGACGTTGCCGTACTGGTTGGTGAACTGTTTGGCATTTTCACCGATGAACTGCAGCATGGCGCGCAGGTCCTTGCTGTCGAGCAGCAGCAGGCCATTGTCGTCGGCCACCTTGAAGGTGAGGTTGAGCACGCCTTCCTGGGTTTCGTTCAGGCCCATCATGCGGGCCAGCAGCAGTGGCCCCATGTCGGAGACGGTGGCACGCACGGGATGCCCCTGTTTGCCGAAGACATCCCACAGCATGACGGGAAAGCCGGTGAACTGCGGCGTGGGCAGCTTGTGTTCTTCCAGCCGGGCCTGCAGTTTGGGACTCATCTGGCCGGGCTGGCTGATGCCGGTGAGATCACCCTTCACGTCGGCCATGAAGACCGGCACGCCGATGGTGGAGAACTGTTCGGCCAGGCGCTGCAGGGTGACGGTCTTGCCGGTGCCGGTGGCGCCGGTGATGAGGCCGTGGCGGTTGCCCAGGGCCGGCAGCAGGCCGGCTTCGATGGTGTCGTTCTTGCCGATCAGCAGGGGAGGAAGCGCGTCGGACATCAGGAAAACTCCGGAAAATGAAAAGCGCATGGTACGGCCACTGGCGGCACGGCCAGCCACGGGCGCCGAACGGGATGCATGACCCGCCGAATGGTAAAATGGCCGTTTACTCTGGCAATCTTAGACCAGAGTGCATGCAAGCGGGCGGCCGCTGGCCTGGCCCGCGCTTACGGTTGTAGATCTTTGTGAACCCGGCAGGCCGCCCGGGGTGGAGTCCCGCCCGGATGCTGGCAGCTGCCCTCCCCCAGAGGATTCAGGTATGGCAGGCCATTCCAAGTGGGCCAACATTCAACACCGCAAGGGCCGTCAGGATGCCAAGCGCGGTGCGCTCTTCACCCGGCTGATCAAGGAGATCACCGTGGCCGCCAAGATGGGCGGCGGCGACCCGACGATGAACCCGCGGCTGCGGCTGGCCATGGAAAAGGCGGCTGACGGCAACATGCCGAAGGACACGGTGCAGCGGGCCATCCAGCGTGGTACCGGCGGCCTGGAAGGCGTGAACTACGAAGAAATTCGTTACGAGGGTTACGGCATTGCCGGCGCCGCAGTGATCATCGACTGCCTGACCGACAACCGCACCCGTACAGTGGCCGATGTGCGCCACGCACTCACCAAGCATGGCGGCAACCTGGGCACCGACGGTTCGGTGGCCTTCCAGTTCACGCACTGCGGCCAGCTGGTGTTCGCCCCGGGCACCGACGAAGACAGGCTGATGGAAGTGGGGCTGGAAGCCGGTGCCCAGGACATCGTCACCAACGACGACGGTTCCATCGAGGTAATCACCGAGCCGGGTGATTTCATGGCCGTCAAGACGGCGCTGGAAGCGGCTGGCCTGAAGGCCGAGGTGGCCGAGATCACCATGAAGGCGCAGAACGAGCTGGAGCTGACCGGCGACGACGCCACGAAGATGCAGAAGATCCTCGATGCACTCGACAACGTGGACGACGTGCAGCAGGTCTATACCAACGCAGTCTTCAACGAAGACTGATTCCACACGGCCCCGTGCGTCCAGCGGCGCTGCAGCCCTCCAGCGTGCAGCCCTCAACTCAATCCGGAGCAATACTGATGACAGCCCAGAAACGGTGCCTGGTGGTGGGTGGCGGTGGACGTGAACACGCCATCGCGCTGGCCCTGGCACGCTCGCATGCGTTCGAAACGGTGTTCGTGGCGCCCGGCAATGCCGGTACGGCGCTCGAGCCCGGCATGCGCAACCTGCCGGTGGGCAATATCGGTGCGCTGGCGCTGTTTGCCGAGCGCGAGCAGCTGGCCTTCACCGTGGTGGGCCCCGAGGCCCCACTGGCCGAGGGGCTGGTGGACCACTTCCGCAGGCGCGGGCTGCCGGTGTTCGGCCCCACCCGGGCGGCGGCCCGGCTGGAAGCCTCGAAGGATTTTGCCAAGGCCTTCATGAAGCGGCACGGGATACCCACCGCCGCCTACGAGACCTTCACCGATCCGGCGGCCGCCAAAGCCTACATCAGCCAGCAGGGCGCGCCCATCGTGGTGAAGGCCGACGGGCTGGCGGCCGGCAAGGGCGTGGTGGTGGCGCAGACGGTCGAGGAGGCCCATGCCGCCGTCGACCAGTTCCTGTCCGACGCCTTCACCGGCGGCAGCAAAAAGGCATCCACGGGCCGCAAGGGCGTATCCGGCAGGCTGGCCGGCAAGACGTCCGGCGATGCCGATTCGGCCCGGGTGGTGGTGGAAGCCTTCCTGACGGGCGAGGAAGCCAGCTTCATCGTGATGGCCGACGGCCAGAACGTGCTGGCGCTGGCCACCAGCCAGGACCACAAGCGGCTGCTCAATGGCGACCAGGGCCCGAACACGGGCGGCATGGGCGCCTATTCGCCGGCTCCGGTCATCACCCCCGACATCCATGCCCGCGCGCTGCGCGAGATCATCCTGCCGACCATCCGCGGCATGGCGGCCGAGGGCACGCCGTTCACGGGCTTTCTGTATGCGGGCCTGATGATCGGCCGTGACGGCAGCCTGAACACGCTGGAATTCAACTGCCGGCTGGGCGACCCCGAAACACAGGCCATCCTGAGCCGTCTCAGAACGCCGCTGGGCACGCTCATCCAGGCCGGCATCGAGGGCCGGCTGGACCAGGTGGAGGCCGAATGGGACCGGCGCAGCGCCCTGTGCGTGGTGCTGGCATCGGCCGGCTATCCGGGCAAGCCGGATCTGGGCGATGTGATCACCGGCTATCCGGCCGACGGCAATGCCGGGGATGACCTGTTCGTCTATCACGCCGGCACGAAGCGCCAGGGCGATGACATCGTCACCAGCGGCGGCCGGGTGCTGGGCGTGACCGGGCTGGGCGATTCGCTCAAGATGGCGCATGCCCGCGCCTACGAAGGGGTGCGGGCCATTCATTTCAACGGCATGCAGTATCGCAGCGACATCGGCCACCGGGGACTTCCCGGCGGCCGGATCTGACAGGACACGCCATGAACAGCAGCACGACACCCACCGCGTCCGGCACACCGGCGCATGCCACCTCCCCCGCCCAGCACGACGCCATTGCCGCCTGGTTTGCCGGGCTGCAGGCCCGCATCGTGGCCGGGCTGGAAGACGTGGACGGCGGCACCTTCCTGCGTGATGCCTGGCAGCGCGAACCGGATTCGCCCACCCAGGGGCGCGGCATCAGCTGCGTGATCGACGACAGCCACGTGCTGGAGCGCGGCGGCGTGATGTTCTCCGACGTGGAAGTGGCCCAGATGCCGCCCACGGCCACCGCCCACCGCAAGGAACTGGCCGGCCGCAAGGCCCGCGCCACCGGGGTGTCGCTGGTGCTGCACCCGCGCAACCCCTACGTGCCCACGGTGCACATGAACGTGCGCTTCTTCCGTGCCATGGCCCCCACGCCCGACGAACAGGACGTGTGGTGGTTCGGCGGCGGCATGGACCTCACGCCCTATTACGGCGAGGAAGAAGATGCCCGGCATTTTCACCAGACCTGTTTCGATGCGCTGCAACCATTCGACGCCGAACATTATCCGGCCATGAAGGCCTGGTGCGATGAATACTTCTTCCTGAAGCATCGCAACGAGGCACGCGGCATTGGCGGGATTTTCTTCGACGACCTGAACACGCCGGAATTTGCCACCGCCTTTGCGCTGACGCGCAGTGTGGGCGACCATTTTCTGGATGCGTACCTGCCCATCGTCAGACGGCGGATGAACACCCCGTATGGCGAGCGCGAGCGCACCTTCCAGGCGCTGCGACGCGGCCGGTATGTGGAATTCAACCTGGTGATCGACCGGGGCACGCTGTTCGGGCTGCATTCCGGCGGACGTACCGAGTCCATTCTGGCTTCGATGCCCCCCACGGCCGGCTGGCGCTACCAGTATGCACCCGAGGCCGGCACGCCGGAGGCCAGGCTCTACACCGACTTTCTGCCGGCGCGTGACTGGCTGGGAACGGTACCCACATGAATTTCGGCCGGCGACGTCGCATTGGATTGCTGGGTGGCAGTTTCGACCCGGTTCACGTGGCCCATCTGGCCCTGGGGCAGGCCGCCATGGCGGCCCTGAAACTCAACCAGATGGTGCTGATCCCCACTGGCCATGCCTGGCAGAAAGGCGGCCACCAGACCGAGGCGCGCCACCGGCTGGCCATGCTGCGGCTGGCCATTGCCGCCCTGCCCGCCAACACCGAGGCCGGTCACTGGCTGATCGACGAGCAGGAGCTGAACCGCCAGGGCCCCAGCTACACCATCGACACACTGCGCACGCTGCGCCGGCAATACGGACAGGATGCGGCGCTGATCCTGGTCCTGGGCAGCGACCAGTTCCGCAATCTCGAGACCTGGCGCGAATGGCGCCATCTGCTGGACTATGCCCACCTGGCGGTGACACAGCGCGAGCAGGTGCCACTTGCGGACCTGCCGCCGGACATCGAGAAGCTGCTGATGGCCCACGGTACCGGTGCCCTGCCCGATGCCCCCTGCGGCAGCATCATGTTCTTCCGGATGCCGCCGGTGCCGCTGTCATCCACCCAGCTGCGCAGACAGCTGGCCGCCGGCCAACCGGTCAACGGGCTGCTGCCGATGGGGGTGGAAGCGTACATCCGCCGGCACGGGCTGTACGGCACGGGCACAGGCACGGGTTCGGGTTCGGGTTCGGGTTCGGGTTCGGGTTCGGGTTCGGGTTCGGGTTCGGGCCATGATGATGACTCGGACCGGCCGATGGGCTGGGGGCCGTCGCGCTGAGCGCATGTCGTGATCGGGGTGGCCAGCACCTTTTTGCACCGGAACGATCCTGCCGCCCGGAGGTAACGTACCCCTTGCGGAAACGGGCTGCCCTTTTCGGGACCATGGGTTCCTTTTGGTGATGGGCCGCCCTTTTCGGGGCCATAAGTTCCTTTTGGTGACGGACCGCCCTTTTCGGGGTGAATGAACCCTTTTTTCAGGCATTTCGAAGGCATTTTCATGAGCATTTCCGAACTGCAGTACCTGGTGGTGGACGCGCTGGAAGACGTGAAGGCGCAGGACATCCGCGTGTTCGACACCGGCCCGCAGCGCGATGCGAAGTCACCGGCGCTGTCGGACCTGTTCGACCGCGTGGTGGTGGCCACCGCCACCTCCAACCGCCAGACCCGCGCGCTGGCCGCCCACGTGCAGGAGCGTGCCCGTGACGAGGGCTATCCGGTGGTGTCGGTGGAAGGCGAAGAAACCGGTGAATGGGTGCTGGTCGATCTGGGCGACCTGATCGTGCACATCATGCAGCCCACCATCCGTGCCTATTACAACCTCGAGGAACTGTGGGGCTCCCATCCGGTGGAACTGCCACTGCCCAGACCGGCCGCCCGGCGTGCACGGAGCAAGGCTGCCGGGGCCGCCGAGGGATCGGGGGCCGGGCAGTCTGCCGTCTGACATGGCGGACGGTGAACGCGTGTCCGATCGCGGCAGCTGTTCCGACCCCTGCCGGTCCCGTCACGAGCGGGCCTGCCCCGTCGCGACGCGCGTGCCTGGCCACGGTTTGCCCTGCCAGGATTTGACATGCTGATCCGCATTCTGGCCGTGGGCCAGCGCAGCCCGCGCTGGGTGGACGAGGCGGTGGGTGACTACCTGAAGCGCTTTCCGGCCGGCTGGCAGGTGGAACTGGTGGCGGTGAAGACCGAGAACCGCACCGGCGATCCCACCCGCCGCACCGACGCTGCCACGGCCACACTGATGGCCCGCGAGGCCGAGCGTCTGCGCGCGAAAATCCCGCCCCGGGCGCGCGTGGTGGTGCTGGACGAACGCGGCGACGACCTGCGCACCACGGCACTGGCCCAGCGCCTGCAGCGCTGGCAGCAGGCCGCCGAACCGGTGGCCATCCTGATCGGCGGGCCGGACGGACTGGACGCTTCGCTGAAGGCTTCCGCGCACGAGCGCATCCGCCTCTCCAGCCTGACGCTGCCACACGCACTGGTGCGGGTGCTGCTGGCCGAGCAGCTGTATCGGGCGTGGTCGATCAATGCGGGGCATCCCTATCACCGGGAGTGACCGGCGGGCCGCCCGGGAGCCTCTGCAAAAGCCCCGGGCGCACCTCATCAACCGGTTCACCTTCCGTCCCCCGGCACGTGTCATGGACGCATTCATTCTCCCGCCGGGCGTCGAGACGGGGCGACGACAATCCATGGAGTCTCACACATGATCTATCTTGCCTCACGCAGTCCGCGCCGGCTGGCGCTGCTGGAACAGATCGGCATCACCGATGTCCGGCTGCTGCTGGACGAGGACGAGGCCCGGGCCGAGGCACTCGAAGCCGTACGTCCGAAGGAATCACCCACGCAGTATGTGGAACGGGTGGCGAGGGCCAAGGGCGAGGCAGCCTGGGCGCGACTGATGGCGCTGCGGGGCACCGCGGGACAGGCCGGTATGACCGATGCCTGGCCGCTTGCGCCGCTGCTGGCGGCCGACACGACGGTGGCCGTGGGCGGGAAAATTCTGGGCAAGCCGGAAGATGCCGACGACGCTGCCCGCATACTGGGCCTGCTGTCGGGGCGCTCGCACCGGGTGCTGAGCAGCGTGGTGGTGATCGGCCCCAGCGGCAAACTGCGCCAGTGCACGCAGGTGTCGCGCGTGCGCTTCCGGCGACTGACCGATGACGACATTGCCGGCTACATCGCCTCGGGCGAGCCCTTCGGCAAGGCCGGTGCGTACGGCATCCAGGGGCTGGCGGCGTGTTTCGTCAGGCGCATCGAGGGATCGTACAGCGGCATCATGGGGCTGCCGCTCTTCGAGACGGCACAGCTGCTGGGCAAGGTGGGCGTGCCGCCGGTACGGGTGGATGGATCCAGGGCCTGACGCCGGGAGTCCATTTGGCGACGGCCGCCGCATGGTGTATACCATGAGGTGACAACAGCCGGAGCGTCCCATGTCCGACCCCGTAAAAGAAGAAATACTGGTCAGCACCACCTCGCCCGAGACCCGGGTTGCCCTGATCCAGCAGGGGGTGCTGAAGGAATTCAATATCGACCGTCAGGCCAGCCGTGGCCAGGTGGGCAACATCTACGCCGGCATCGTCAACCGGGTGCTGCCGGGCATGCAGTCGGCGTTCATCGACATCGGGCTGGAACGCTCGGCCTTTCTGCACGTGACCGACCTGTGGCAAAGCCGGGTACAGGAAGGAGGTTCCACCCGCCCCATCGAAAAACTGCTCTATCCGGGGCAGCCGCTGCTGGTGCAGGTGATCAAGGATCCCATCGGCAGCAAGGGCGCCCGACTGACCACACAGATCAGCATTGCCGGGCGGATGCTGGTGTTTCTGCCGCACGACCAGCATCTGGGCATTGCCCAGCGCATCACCGACGAGGCCGAGCGCACGCGGCTGCTTGAGCGGGTGCGGGCGCTGACGGCGCTGCCGCCCGATGCGGTGCTGGCGCCTGTGGCGAAGGCTGATACTGCTGCTGATACTGCTGCTGATGTTGGTGCTGGTGCTGGTGCTGGTGCTGGTGCTGGTGCTGGTACCGATTCTGATGCTGGCAGTGGCGATGGTGCTGCTATCGGCAGCGCGGGGGACGGTGTTGAAGGTAGCGCCGGTACTGCCACCGCCGATGGTGCAGGTGAGCCAGACAGACAAAAAGTACCCAGGGCACCCGGAACGCCACAGGTCACCCGGAAAGCCGGCTCCGGAGAAACGAAAACAGCACCGGCTGACGCAAAGGCGGCGCTGCAGGGCGGCGGATTCATCATCCGCACCGTGGCCGAGGGGGCCAGCGACGAGGCGCTGCTGGCCGACATCCAGTACCTGCGCCGGCGCTGGGCGCAGATTCTGGAAGCGGCGCAGGCCAATGCTGCCGGCAAGCCGGCGGGCAGCCGCAAGCCGGAGCAGCTCTATCACGAGCTGCCGCTGTCGCAGCGGGTGCTGCGCGACATGGCGTGGGCGGGCACGCAATCGATCATCGTGGACGATGTGGAAACGCTGGCCACGATGCGCACCTTCTGCCGCACCTACATGCCCAATCTGGAAGAAAGGCTGCGGCTGCACGAGGGCGCGCGCTCGCTGTTCGACCTGTATCAGGTGGACGAGGAAATCGAGCGGGCACTGGCGCGGCGTGTGCCGCTGAAGTCCGGCGGCTATCTGATTTTCGACCAGACGGAAGCACTGACCACCATCGACGTGAATACCGGCGGCTACATCAGCGGCCGCAATTTCGACGACACGGTTTTCCGCACCAACCTGGAAGCCACGCAGACGCTGGCGCGCCAGCTGCAGCTGCGCAATCTGGGCGGGATCATCATCGTCGATTTCATCGACATGAGCAGTGCGGAACACCGGGAGGCGGTACTGCATTCGCTGCGCAGTGCCCTGCAGCAGGATCGCACCAAGACCACCGTCAATGGTTTCACCTCACTGGGGCTGGTGGAAATGACGCGCAAGCGCACGCGCGATTCGCTGGAGCGGATGCTGTGCGAACCGTGCAATGCCTGTCATGGCAAGGGCACGATCAAGACGGCGCGCACGGTGTGCTATGAAATCATGCGCGAGATTGCGCGCGAGGCGCGGCAGTTCGATCCGAAGGAATTTCGCATTCTGGCCTCGCAGCAGGTGATCGACCTGCTGCTGGACGAGGAAAGCCCGCACCTGGCCATTCTGGGAGAGAACATCGGCAAGCCGATCACGCTGCACGTGGAGCCGGCCTACGTGCAGGAAGATTACGACATCATTCTGGCGTGAAATACCGGGGGCGACATGGCATGGGACGGGAAGGATATCGTCCCCGGACGTGCGGTGGCGTCAGCACGGCCCGGAATACCGGACGCGGGGTGACTCAGGGCGAACAGAGGATCGTTTCAGACATGTGATGGTGTCAGTCCGGCGTGAAATACCGGACGCGGTAGCGCGGCCAGAGGCGGTCGACCAGCCGCTTGAGACGCTCGGCGGTGCTGCGGTGCCGGTCCTCGGTGGGCAGGTGCTGCCAGTCGGTATTTGCGGCACGGGCCACGGCCTGTGCCACGGTTTCGTTGCGCAGGCGGCTTTCGGCCAGAAAATGGCCGATGAAGACATTCCAGCCCGGCTTGTTGCCCCAGTAATGCACGATCCAGCGGTCGCAGGGCTGCAGTGACGGGGCACCTTTCAGTGCAGCCGAAAAGGCCAGCTGCTCGACCAGGCGGCGCGGGCACCCGGTGGCACACATGGCGTCGCAGAGCTGCAGGGCATGATCCACCAGCGTCCGTCCCCGCGAGGCCGGCAAGGCAATGACGCCGGCATTCCACATCTCGGTCTGGCCATCGAATGACACACCGGCCAGTGTCTGCCCCGTCAGCATACGGCGCATGCGGGTGAGCGTGCGGCTGTTGCGGTCGGCCAGCGCATTCTCCCGACAGTGCATGAAGGCCTGCCCGGCATCCAGTCCGGCTTTCAGGGCGGACAGGTCCGTGGCGAGGAAAGTATCGGAATCGACATAGACCAGATGCTGGTCCGGATGGCGCTGCAGGGCGTGTTCGACGGCCTTGATCTTGATGCGCCAGAAGAACTGCTGCGGTCCCTGCCAGTCCTGCAGGGTGTCGGCAGAGATGGGAAGAATCTCGATGACCGGGCGGGCACCTGCTGGCCGGGCATCTACCTGCGCACGGGCCTCTTCCCGTGCACTGGCCGAGTCCAGTGTTCTGACCACGCCCTGTGTACTGATCATGGCTTGTGTACTGGCCACGCCTTGTGTACGGGTCGTGCCGCGTGTACTGGCCGTGCTCCGCTCACGGCCCTCGTCCGCCGCCCTCTTCTCCCCATCCTGCGATGCCGCCACACCTGCCTGCAGCCAGCGATAGAAACCGGGCCGGTCAGTCATGACCAGCACGCGCCCGATGCGTGGATCCTTCAGAAAACTGAGAACGCTGAAAGCCGCCTGATGGTGGTTTTCGGCCCTGTCGCCAAAGGTAAGCAGAAGCAGATTCATGGAGGTGTTGTGGAGGAACACAAGCAGCGAGCCCCGATGATAGGCGATTGCTCCGTCATCCGGGGCGCCCGCCGCCCCGTCCGGATGGATTCCGGCGCATGATTCACGCGGGGTTCACCATGCCTTCACGCGGCGTTCAAGACGTTCATGCCGCTTTCATGCGTCGCCTGTCCGGCGTTTTGCCTGCGATCACGCAACGTCCCTGTACGATCCGGGCCTGAAAAAGGGTTTGTGGTGTCACCGCCGATGAGAAACTGACCCACCTGCCGAAGTAAAACTGACCCACCTGGGTGAAGATGGCGGCTTTGTGACCGCCGAACATGTTGACCCAGGAACAAGCAGTGGAGATCAGAGTCATGGCCCGTCAGGGTCTTCCCATCCGAGAGATTGCACGACGCATGTCGTGTTCTCGCAACACTGTCCGACGCTATCTGCGTGAGCCCGAAGCGGTGGGCTATCCGCCCAGAGCAGCCCGTCCTACCAAGCTGGAACCGTTCCAGGAGTACCTGCTCGAACGCATCGCAGCTGCGCGCCCGGACTGGATTCCAGCCACCGTCCTGCTGCGCGAGATTCAGGAGCGAGGCTATGACGGTGGCTACAGCCAGCTCAAGGCCTTTGTGGCCCAACAGCGCCCGCGCCCTGCAGATGATCCCGTGGTGCGTTTCGAGACCGAACCCGGGCAGCAGATGCAGGCTGACTTCACCATCATCCGCCGTGGTCGCGACCCGCTGCTGGCCTTTGTGGCTACACTGGGCTTCAGCCGGGCCAGCTTCGTGCGCTTCTCGGCACGGGAGGATTCGCCGGCGTGGTGCGCAGGTCTGGAGAATGCGTTCGCCTACTTTGGTGGAGTCCCCCGAACCGTCCTGTTCGACAACGCCAGAACCATCATCATCGAGCGTGATGTCTTCGGTCCCGGCCAGCACCGCTGGAACCCGCAGCTACTGGGGCTGGCAGACCGCTATGGGTTTGTTCCCAGGGTATGCCGTCCATACCGGGCCCGCACCAAGGGTAAAGTCGAGCGCTTCAACGGATACCTCAAGCGCAGCTTCATCGTTCCCCTGGCGGCAAGCTTGCGCACAGCCGGGCTGGTTCTGGATGTGGCAGCGGCCAACGGATACGTCGGTCCCTGGCTTGACACGGTGGCCAATGCCCGTATCCATGGCACGACTGGAGAGCGTCCCGAGCGGCGCCTGGTCATCGAGCGCGATCATCTGCTGCAGCTACCCTCCAGGCAGGAGATCATCGTTGCAGCGCCGCGCACGTCGGCGCCCGTACCGTTCGAGAGCCTGCAGCACCCGCTGTCGGTGTATCAGGCCCTGCTGGAGGTGGCAGCATGAACCTTCTGCATGATCAGATTGCCGAGCTGTGCCATGGACTCAAACTGCAGCGTCTGGCTGCAGACTGGCCTGGTATTGCCCAGCGAGCCGCAGCCGAAGAGGCTGGCTATGCCGAGTTCCTCAAAAGGGTGCTCAGTACAGAACGCGACGCACGCACGGAACGCCAGAGGCAAACGCTGCTGAAGATGGCAACGCTGCCTTCGGTGAAGACCTTCGAGCAGTTCGATTTCAACTTCGCTACAGGGGCTCCGCGCAGTCAGCTGCAGGATCTTGCAGCACTGACCTTCATTGAACGTGCGGAGAACGTCATCCTGCTTGGCCCCAGTGGGGTAGGCAAGACGCACCTGGCCTGCGCGCTGGCCTACAGGGCGACCATGGCAGGTATCAAGACACGCTTCATCACTGCCGCAGACTTGATGCTGCAGCTGGCAACGGCACGCCAGCAGGGGCGCCTCAAGCAGTACTTCAACCGGGCAGTGCTCGGGCCCAGGCTGCTGGTCATCGATGAGATAGGTTACCTGCCGTTTGGCAGGGATGAGGCCAACCTGTTCTTCAACGTTGTAGCCAAGCGTTATGAACATGCCTCCATCGTGTTGACCAGCAACCTGCCATTTACGCAATGGCCAGAAACCTTCGCAGGTGATCAGACCCTGACGGCCGCAATGCTCGACCGCATGCTGCATCATGCTCACATCGTGCAGATCTCCGGCCAAAGCTACCGGCTACGCGACAAGGTGCGTGCCGGACAGGTGGCCAGCAAGGAGGGAAAGGCCGCCTGACTGAGGGCTGGTAACCCATTCTATCGCGTGCCCAGGTGGGTCAGTTTTACTTCGGCACCCTGGGTCAGTTTTCAATCGGCGTTGACAGTGGATCACTTGCGTTCGTTCGGCATACCCGGCGTTCATGTAGTGTCCCCAGCATTCATGTGGTGTCCCCGGCATTCATGTAGCGTACACGACGTTCATGACCCCACCATGCCGGCCCGTGCCGCGCGGGCACCGCGCAATGCGCCCCCCACCGGCAGCGACGCCCCTCCCGGCAACGAAGGCCCTCCCGACAACGGCGCACTGCCCGGAAGGGGCACACCTTCTGCCCATGACACCTGTTCCGGCCCGGATGCGGCCGGTGCACCAGACCCGCTGGCCGACAGCAGCCAGCTGGCCAGCAGCATGTAGGCCAGCAGCGTGATCTGGCGGTCGAGCAGCGAATCGGTCAGCGTGAAGACGGCGTAACTGGCCGAGAGCAGCACCAGCATCAGCGATTCGTCCGGACGCTGGTTGCGCAGAAAGCGACGGCAGCCCACGACGAGCGGCGCCCAGAAGAACAGCACGATGACGAGCAGCCCCGGAATCCCGGCCGAGGCCAGCCCTGCCAGATATTCATTGTGAGGACCAGCGTAATAGACGATGGCCTGCCGGGGCAGTTCACCGCTGTCACGCTGGCGCTGGGTTTCGGCCTCGAAGCCGGCAAAGCCCACGCCGGTGAGTGGCGCATGGCGCCCAGCCCGCAGGGCGATGGACCACAGGGCCAGACGCTGGCTGACCTCGCTGTCATAGTCGCCCGCATGGAAACGGGCCATCTGCGGGCCGATCTCGGCAAAACGCGATCCCACGAAGCGGGTCCCACCCGCCAGCACGGCGGCGCCGCAGAGCACCACTACCAGCCATTTGAGCAGCCGGACATGACCCGGGCCGCGCCCGCCGGCAGGTTTCCGGGTTTCACCAACAAGTTTCTGGGGCTCGCCGGCAGGCATGGTCCGGCGTTTCAGCCAGACGAGGAGCGCATAGACCGTCACCGCAAATGCCACCCCCAGCAGGGCGCCCCGCCCCTGCGAGAGGATCGTGGCCCCCAGACCGGCAGCAACCCCCACCCCGCCCAGAAGACGCTGCCGGGGCAGCGGTGCGCGCAGCATCAGCTGCAGGGCAAAAACGGCCAGCAGGGCCGACAGGTCGGAGAACTTGATGGCGCCGGTACCGAGCGGCCCGGCACCCAGATGGCCATAGGGCCGCGGAATGTCCAGCCACAGATACTGCCAGCAGGCCACCAGCAGGGCGCCCACCCCGCCCAGAGCCGCAGCGGGCAACAGCCAGCGGTACGGGTCCGGCCCACGCGCCGGCAGCGACGACAGCAATACCCCGGCACTCAGCAGGCAGATGAGCACCTGGTCCCAGTCGCGTGCACCGGCACGGCCCGACAGGATGTGCAGGACATACAGCGACGCATAGGCCAGCAGTGGCACCGCCATGGCCCAGTGCTGGCACAGGCGCTGGCCCAGCGGGGCCAGCCGGTACCGGTAACCAGCCAGCAGACACAGCAGACAGACCGCAGCGGCCAGAGGCGTCTGCGCCCGGGGGATGGCAAGCAGTGTGAGCAGGTACACCGCCAGCAGGCCGTGGGTGGCGTTCACAAGAGACACGAGTCAGCCCTCCTGGCAGGGCGTGGACGGCCATGTATGTCATGACCTGTAACTGATATGTCTCGCGATTTTATCGAACGTTTCGTTGAGAAGAAACCAGGACACAGGTGGCGGAGGCATTTCCCGTCACGGCCGGAGGTGCGGCCGGCGGGTTTGCACCCTGCCCGTCTCGTTCGGACTTTTTCTGTGAACAACACCCGATCTGCATCGAACCGGGCTACATCATTAATAAAACACCAGTTTTTGAGAACCTGAACAGGCCCTCACGAGAAGCTTTTCTGCAGGTTCTGCCAGCGCTCATCCGGCAGGGAGGCCCAGTGATATTTCCAGAAGGTACCGCTGGCATTCAGGCAGGCAAGCGTTAAACCGTAACGACCGTCAAGAAATCCGGCGCGCAACAGGTAACCACGCAGGAAGGACCAAGCTGCATGACGGACACCCCGCAGCGTCCCGCCCCGCCCGCGGTTGCGCAGGGACTCGGCCCCCAGAAAGGCGTAGTGCCGGGCCTTGCTGCGGGCGTCTTCGGGGGAATCGACGCTGTCGTGCACCAGCGAGCCCCCCAGAACCCGGGTGGGGCCTTCGCAGACCAGGTGCTCGTGCACCCGGTCGTTGGTGAAGCGCCCCCGTTCGCGGGCAAACAGGCGCAGAACACGGTCGTTGCCCCAGAGACCGTGACGAATGACCTGGCCACAGTAACGGCTGCTGCGACGCAGCCACCAGCCGGCGATCTCCGGCACGTCTGGCGCTCCGGCTGCACCTGCGGCCCCCTCCTCACCTGCCACGGATGTGCCGCCCGATACGCCCGTTGTACCCGTTGTACCCGTTGTACCCGTTGCACCCCGGGCACCCGATGCACCCGGCGTGCCCGTCGTGTTCGCGACACCGGCCACGGTCGACTCGCTCGCCCCCCGCGCCCCCCATTCCGGTGCTGCCTCGCGCAGCGCCTGCAGGATTTCGGCGGCCAGGCCGTCGGAGACCTGCTCGTCGGCATCGAGGGACAGCACCCAGCGGTGACGGCAGCGGTCCAGCGCGCGGTTCTTCTGCACGCCGAAGCCGGGCCAGTCAGGGGTGACCTCCACCTCGGCACCCAGCCGCCGGGCGATGGCCACGGTGTCGTCGGTGCTGCCCGAATCGAGCACGACGATCTGGTCGGCAAAGGCCACGCTCTCCAGACAGCGGGCAATACGATGCGCCTCGTCCCGGGTGATGATGGCCACCGACAGGCCGCCCGGGACGGACAGGCCGTCGGTTCTCCCGCCGGACGCCCCTATCGCCGGGTGTGCAGCCTCCCGGGGCGCATCGTCCATGCCATCAGCCATGCGTGCAGCCGCCGTGCCGGCACCGGACGAGTCCTTCACATGATCCGTCACGCCACTCGCCCCCATCATGCCGCTCGCATGACCCGTCATGTCCCTCGCACCTGCCCTGCCCTGCATGGCCATCCTGCCCGCAGGGGCACGGTCGTGGCCAGCAGCTCCGTTTGCCAAAGCTCGGTCATGGCCAGATGCTCCGTCTGCCAAAGCTCGGTCATGACCAGATGTCCCGCCTGCCGGGGCACGGTCCGCACCGGCTGCCTGCGGCCGCGGATCGCGGCTGGCCGACATCAGCCAGCTGGCCAGCAGAATCCAGGCCAGCAGCGAGATCTGCCGGTCGAGCAGCGAGTCGGTCATCGTGAAGGCGGCATAGCTGGCCGATACCAGCACCAGCATCAGCGATTCCTCCGGGCGCTGGCCGCGCAGGAACCGCCGGCACCCCACCACCAGCGGCGCCCAGAAGAACAGCACGATGACGAGCAGCCCCGGAATGCCGGCCGACGACAGGCCCGCCAGATACTCATTGTGCGGGCTTTCGTACAGGACGATGACCTTCGGGTTCAGTTCACCGCTGTCGCGCTGGCGTTGCGTTTCGGCGCCAAAGCCATCGAAGCCCACGCCGGTGAGCGGGGCATGCCGGGCAGCCCGCAGGGCAATGCCCCAGAGCGTGAGGCGCTGCCCCACTTCACTGTAGGTGTCACCCGCCTCGAAGCGCTCGAACTGCGGCCCGATGTCGGCAAAGCGCGCCCCCATGTACCGGGCCGGGCCGGCCAGCACCGCCACGCCCAGCACGGCCACCAGGGCCAGCTTCAGACGGGTGGAGCGGCCCTGCCGCGCCGGACGCCGGACCGACGCGGCCGCCCTGCCCCGCCGCCGCAATATCCACAGCAGCCCCAGTACCGCCAGCGCCAGCAGCACGCCCAGCAGTGCCCCACGTGCCTGGGTCAGCGCCACGGCCCCCAGCCCGGCGGCAAAGCCCAGTCCGCCCAGCACCCGGCGCCAGCGCACCGGGCCACACAGCATCATCTGCAGCGAGAACAGCGCCAGCACGGCCGACAGATCACCATACTTGAGCGCACCATTGCCCACCGGCCCGGCACCGAGGTGGCCGGGCGGCCGCGGAACGCCAAGGTAAAAGTACTGCCAGCCAGCCAGCGCCAGCGCACCGATGGCGCCCAGTGCCGCCGCCGGCAGCAGCCAGCGGTGAGGGGCTGTACCACGCCCGGGCAGCGTGGACAGCAGCACCCCCATGCCGAGCGAACAGATCAGCACCTGGTCCCAGTCGCGCCAGCGCAGCCAGCCCGCCAGAATCTGGATGGCAAACAGCGCACCATAACCGGCCAGCGGCACGGCCATGGCCCAGCCGGCACGCAGCCGCTGGCCAACGGCCGGCGGCTGCCGCCACTGCCCGGCAAACAGGCAGAGCAGGCACAGAATGGCCACCAGCGGCGTCTGTACTTTCGGGACGGCCAGCAGCGTGAGCAGATACATCGCCAGCAGGCCGTGGCTGATGTTCACAAGCAGCATGAATCAGATTCCTCCGGGCGGGGCGTAGTGGTCGTGATCCGACAGCTGGGCCAGTCCGCGCACGGCAGCGGTGGCCCCCCGGCTGCCAGCCAGGCGGGCACGACGTTCGTTCTGTTCGGCGGCATCACGCGCCGCCTCGCGGTGCCACAGGTGCAGCACCGTGGTGGCAAAGCGGCCGCTCTTGAGACGCCCCCCCAGGTTGAACCAGCGCAGGATCAGGTCGGTATCTTCGAAGCCCCAGCCGGCGATCTCCTCCTCGAAACCATTGAGGCGCACCAGATCGTCGCGCCAGAGCGCCATGTTGCAGCCCTTGAAATGCCGCCAGGGCCGTCCGGACATCCGGCGCCACCCCTGTCCCGGCAGGCGCAGCAGCCCCAGCGCGTGATTGACATCCCCCCGCCGCCAGGCCATCAGCCAGCGCAGGCACGACCAGTCCAGCGGATTCTGGCGGCCTGCCTCGATGTCCGCCGTGACGGCCTGACCCAGCAGCACCCGGTTGCCGGCCGTGGCAAAGCCCCGCTCGGCCACCTGCTGGTGAGCCTCGACGAAATCGGGGCGCAGCAGGCAGTCGCCGTCGACAAAGACGATCAGTTCGCCCGTGGCCTCGCGAATGGCACGGTTGCGCGCCGCACTGAGACGAAAGCCCTCGTCCGGCTGCCAGACGTGCAGCAGCCGGCCGGCCAGCGGGGATGCCGTTGCCGGGGCGGCCGCCGGGACACGCGCTCCCGTGGCGGGCGCAGAACCCGTACCAGCCACAGCGCCCACACCGGACGCTGCCCCCCCGGCGGACACAGAACCCGTTCCGGACGGCATGCCCGCGGCCAGCCCCGCCCCCTGCTGCCAGCGCGCCACCACGCGGGCCGTTTCCAGCCCGGAGCCGTCGTCGGCCACCAGTACCTGATCGGGCAGCACCCGCTGCCGGGCAACGCTGGCCAGCACCCGGTCCAGCGCCTGCGGCCGGTTGTAGGTGGAGATGACCAGCGAAACCGTGGGCGCCATGGCGGGCCTCATGCGGTCAGCGTCCCGCCGGCATGCAGGCGGGCATACAGGCCACCCAGTGCCACCAGCTCGGCATGGGTACCCGATTCGACGATGCGGCCGTCATCCAGCACCAGAATGCGGTCGGCCTTCTCGATGGTGGACAGCCGGTGCGCGATGATGAGGGTGGTCTGGCCATGCAGCAGCTCGTCCAGCGCCGCCTGCACGAAGCGTTCGGACTCGTTGTCCAGTGCCGAGGTGGCTTCGTCGAGCACCAGGATGGGCGCATTCTTGAGCAGCGCCCGGGCAATGGACAGGCGCTGGCGCTGACCACCGGACAGGCGAATGCCGTTGTCGCCGATCATCGTGTTGATGCCCTGCGGCAGCGAGGCGACGAAGTCGGTGAGGTAGGCGGCCTCCAGCGCGGCCCGCACCTCCTCCTCGGAGGCGCCCCGGCGGCTGCCGTAGGCCACGTTGTTGGCGATGGTGTCGTTGAACAGCATCACCTGCTGGCTCACCCAGGCGATCTGCTGGCGCAGGCTCTCCAGCTTCAGCGATTCGATGGGCACGCCATCGAGCAGGATCCGTCCCTCCGTGACTGGATAGAAGCGCGGAATGAGATTGGCCAGCGTGGTCTTGCCGCCGCCCGAGCCACCCACCAGCGCCACGGTCTCGCCGGGCTCGATGTCGAGGTCGATACCCTTGAGCGCCAGCGCATTGCTGCCCGCGTAGCCAAAGCGCACGTCCTCGAAGCGCAGTCCACCCTTCGCCCGTTCGATCACCTGCGTGCCGTGGTCATGCTCGATGGGCTCGTCGATGAAGTGGAACACCGCATCGGCCGCGGCAAAGGCCCGCTGCAGCTGCCCGTTGACCTCGGCCAGGTGCTTGAGCGGATTGAAGATCATCAGCATGGCGGTGAGGAAGGACACGAAGCCCCCCACCGTGGTGCGGTCCTGCTGCGACTGATAGAGCGCCAGCGCAATGACCACCGACACGGCCACGGCCGCCATCACCTGCGTGATGGGCACGATCAGCGCCGAAGCCACCGTCATGCGGCGGGCAAAGGCCTGCAGCTGGCTACTGGCCGAGGCAAAGCGGTTGCGCTCGTGCTCCTGGCCGGCATAGACCTTGATGACCGGATTGCCATGGATGGCCTCGCCCACCACGCTGGTCAGCTCGCCGGTGTAGCGCAGCTGCTCGCCCGAGAGCCGGCGCATGCGACGCGAGAACGCCCCCACGGCCAGCGCCACCATCGGGATGAGCACGAAGGCGATCATGGTCAGCTGCCAGTTCAGGTACAGCAGCCAGCCCAGCAGCCCCATGATCACGCATGAATCGCGCACCATGATGATCAGCACACTGGCCAGCGACTGGGTGACGTTCTGCACGTCGTTGACCAGCCGCGCAATGATGGTGCCGGCCGGGTTGGACGAAAAGTAGCTGACCGGCATCTGCACCAGCCGGTCGAACATCACCCGGCGCAGGTCGAACAGCACGGCGTTGGAGACCTCGTTCATGGCGTAGTTCATCGTGAAGGTGAACACGCCCCTGGCCAGGAACAGGCCGATGATCAGCAGCGGCGCCGTCCACATCAGGTGCGGATTGCCCTTTTCCCCGAAGCCATCGTCCAGCAGGAACTGCATGATGGCCGGCAGCGCCGGTTCGGTGGAGGCTGTCAGCACCATGGCGACCACGCCCAGCGCAAAAATGCGCCAGTGCGGCTTCACATAGGTGAACAGGCGACCGAGCAGCGCCCGGTCGCTGGCGGGCTCGCGAATGAACTCGTTGACTGGGGCGTGCGCGGCCGCCTGGCTGGCGGCG
Organism: Lautropia dentalis; assembly: GCF_003892345.1. GTDB lineage: Bacteria > Pseudomonadota > Gammaproteobacteria > Burkholderiales > Burkholderiaceae_E > Lautropia > Lautropia dentalis. Next base: position 365,276 of record NZ_RRUE01000001.1, on the reverse strand, counting down.
GCGCCGGCCTCTGCCTCGGCGGAAGCGGTGGTATCGGTCTGTGCTTCGGCAGCATCAGCCCCGACGCCTGCCTCATTCATCACGGCAGCGTCTTCCCTGCGATCGGCCGTATCGTTGTCCTTGCCCAAATTCTCTCCGCTCATCGATAGCGCATCTCCACCCGTGACTCGCCCAGCCAGCCCTTCATGCCGGCCAGCAGCATGTCATCGGGACGGACGGCCCACTGGTGCCCCAGTCGCAGCACCGCGGCTGCGCTGTCGCTGCAATAATGAATTTCCACCGGACAACCTTCGCCCTGACTGCCATCCACCCGGTACGGCGTGAGCAGCTCGCGCAACCGGTCCACATCCGGCCTGCCGGCGATGGTGAGCCGCAGCGCCCGGGCGGCCTCGCCGCGCGCCGTGCCCAGGTCGACGATGCGCTCCACCGACAGCCGGTGGCCGCCGCTGTAGTCGTCCTTCGACAGCTTGCCGTGCACGATGATCAGCTCGTCTTCCTTCAGCAGGTGACGGTACTGCTCCCAGGCCTCGGTGAATACCGCGATTTCCTCGGCACCGCTGCCGTCGTCGAGCATCACACGCACCATCTTGCCCCGGCGGGTCATGGCGGTGGACAGCCCCGACACGATACCGGCCACCGTCACCGGTGTCGAGCCGAAATGTTTGCCGACGATCTTTTCCAGGTCGCCGATGCGGGTCTTGACGAAGCGGCGCACCTCGTCGCGGCAGGCATCGAACAGATGGCCGGTGAGGAAGTACCCCAGCGCCCCCTTCTCTTCCAGCAGCCGCTGGCGGGGATCCCACGGTTCGGAGGGCAGCCATTCACGGGCCGGCGCGCCGTCGGAGCCGCCGAAGAAATCATCGCCGAACAGACCGCCCTGGCCAGCCGCCTGTTCGCGCGCCTTCTGCTCGGCCGCTTCCATGGCCTGCGGCACGTTGGCCAGCAGCCGGGCGCGGTCCGGTTCCAGACTGTCGAAGGCACCGGCGCGCACCAGCGCCTCGATGGTGCGGCGGTTGATCAGCTTGCGGTCGATACGTTCGCAGAAATCGAAGAGATCGATGAAGGGACCACCGGCCTGGCGGGCCGCCACCACGTTCTCGATGGCATTCTGCCCCACCCCCTTCACCCCGCCCAGCCCGTAGCGGATGACGCGCGGCGCCGCCGGCTCGAAGCGGTAGGCCGACGCGTTGATGTCGGGCGGCTGCACCTCCACCTTGTTGAACTGCGCGTCACAGACGAAGATCTGCACCTTGTCGGTATCGTCCATGTCGGACGACAGCGTGGCAGCCATGAACTCGGCCGGATAGTGCGCCTTCAGCCAGGCCGTCTGGTAGGTGACCACCGCATAGGCCGCCGTGTGCGACTTGTTGAAGCCGTACTCGGCAAACTTCTCCATCAGGTCGAACAGCTGGCTGGCCAGGTCCGGATCCTGCCCCTTGGCCTTCGCGCCCTCCATGAAGATCTGGCGCTGCTTGGCCATCTCGGAGGCCTTTTTCTTGCCCATCGCGCGGCGCAGCAGGTCGGCACCGCCCAGCGTGTAGCCGGCGATGATCTGCGAGATCTGCATCACCTGTTCCTGATAGACGATGACGCCGTAGGTCGGCTCCAGACAGTCCTTCAGGTCGGGGTGGAAGTAGTCGATGGCCTGCTCGCCGCGCTTGCGCAAAATGAAGTCGTCCACCATGCCCGAGCCCAGCGGCCCCGGCCGGTAGAGCGCCAGCACGGCGATGATGTCCTCGAAACGGTCGGGCTGCAGCTTTCTGAGCAGCTTCTTCATCCCGTCGCTTTCCACCTGGAAGATGGCCACCGTGTTGCCATCGCGCAGGATCTGGTAGGCATCCTGGTCCTCGAAGCCCAGCTGGTCGAGGTCCAGCGGTTCCTGCCCCTCGCGGGCGCGGCGCTCGTTCACGTAGCGCACCGCCAGGTCGATGATGGTGAGGTTGCGCAGGCCCAGGAAGTCGAACTTCACCAGACCCACACCTTCCACATCATCCTTGTCGTACTGGCTGACCACCGAATCGGTGCCCGGTGCCTGATAGAGCGGACAGAAATCGGTCAGCTTGCCCGGCGCGATCAGCACACCCCCCGCGTGCATGCCGATGTTGCGGGTCATGTCCTCCAGCGGACGGGCCAGTGCGAACAGCTCGGCCACCTCTTCCTCGTTGGCCAGCCGCTCGGCCAGCACCGGCTCGGCCTGCAGCGCCTTGTCCAGCGACAGCGGCTTGGCCTGCTCGATGGGGATGAGCTTCGAGAGCTGGTCGCAGAAGTTGTAGGGCATGTCCAGCACGCGGCCCACGTCGCGGATCACCGCCTTGCTGGCCATCGTGCCGAAGGTGGCGATCTGCGACACCGCGTCGAACCCGTACTTGCGGCGCACGTAATCGATCACCTTGCCGCGGTTGTCCTGGCAGAAATCGATATCGAAGTCGGGCATCGACACCCGCTCGGGGTTCAGGAAGCGCTCGAACAGCAGTGCATAGGGCAAGGGATCGAGGTCCGTGATGCCCAGCGAAAAGGCCACCAGCGAGCCGGCCCCCGACCCCCGGCCCGGCCCCACCGGCACGCCGTTGTTCTTGGCCCAGACGATGAAGTCCGCCACGATCAGGAAGTAACCCGGAAAGCCCATCGAGATGATGGTGTCGATCTCGCGCTTGAGGCGGGCATCGTAATCGGGGCGCTTCTGCTCGCGCACGGCGGCATCCGGATAGAGTTTTGCCAGCCGCTGCTCCAGCCCTTCCTCGGCCTTCTGGCGCAGAAAATCGTCGATCGGCACCCCATCGGTGGGGTAGATGGGCAGCTGCGGATTGCCCAGCCGGATGGTCACCGCACAGCGCCGCGCGATCTCCACCGAATTGGCCAGCGCCTCGGGCAGATCGGCGAACAGCGCCATCATCTGCGCGCGCGTGTGGAAATACTGCGTGGGCTGGAAGCGCCGCACCCGCCTGGGATCAGCCAGCACCTCGCCCTCGGCAATGCACACCCGCGCCTCGTGCGCCCGGAAGTCTTCCTCGCGCAGGAACTGGATGGGGTGCGTGGCCACCAGCGGCAGGTCCAGCTCCACCGCCAGCCGCGCCATGGCCCGCGTGCAGCTTTCGGCCTCGGGCGTACCGTCGCGCTGCACCTCCAGATAGAAGGCATCCGGAAAGGCTGCGGCCCAATGCTGCGCCGCCGCCACCGCCCGCGCATGGTTGCCGGCCAGCAGGAACTGCCCCACCTCGCCGGGACCAGCCCCCGACAGCGCGATCAGCCCGCCGGTGGTGTCGGCGGTGAGCCACTCGGGTTTCAGCTCGGCCCGCCCCTTGTATTCGTTTTCCAGCCAGCCCTGCGACAGCAGCTCGCACAGCCGCCGGTAGCCGGCGTTGTTCGAGGCGATCAGCAGCAGCCGGTACGGACGGTCACGGTTTTCGGTGTTGGTGATCCAGACATCGGCCGCGCAGATCGGTTGCAGACCCTTCGTGGACGCCTGCTTGTAGAACTTGACCCAGCCGAACAGATTGGAGGCATCGGACAGCGCCAGCGCCGGCTGCCCGTCGTCGAGCGCGGCCTGCACCACCTCGTCCAGCCGCACGATGGAATCGAGCACCGAATACTCGGAGCGCAGGCGCAGGTGGACGAAGCCGGGGTCGATGGGGCCGCTGGCCGGCTGTTCGGCCGAAGCCGCAGCGGCGACCTGTGCATCGACGGCTGCCGCCCCGGCACTCCCTGCCGCAGCAGAACCTTCAGCCGACGGCACCCCGGCAGCTGGTGCAGCAACCGCAACATTCCCTTCTGCAGATGCTGCAGCAGCCTGCTGCACCGCAGCAACAACAGCCGCCGCCTGTGCCGCAGCCCCGGCGGCAACATGATCGGGAACGGCCACATCGGCAATGACAGGCGAGGAGGATTCGGCTTGGCTCATCCACTGATTGTACGTGCCCGGGGAAGGATCCGTGCATTCCGTCACAGCGGAGTCCCCGGGGCGTCAAGCCGGCCGACCGGTACGCAGGAACGCGCCAGCCTTTTCCATCACCTGGCAGCCGCTGCCGCCCACTGTTTCTCTCCACAGGCCCCCTGCTTCATCTCCCGGCCACCACGCCAGTCATCCATGCCCCCTCCGCTTCGCAAGTCCGCGGAAGACCTGCCCCTGCCACGCCACTCCCAGTAGAATCGTCCCCATCATGAAAGACACCTACCTGAACCTGGCCTGCTACCAGTTCGCCGACCTTGATGACCTGCCCGCGCTGCGCGCCCACCTGCTAGCCGAAGGCCGCCGCCTCGACATGCGCGGCACCATTCTGCTCACCACCGAGGGCGTGAACGTCATGCTCAGCGGGCTGGAAGCCAACGCCCGCGCCTTTGCGGCCGTGCTGCGCGCCGTCCCCGGGCTGGAAGCCATGCACATCAAGGAAAGCCGCTCCGCCGAACACGGCTTCAACCGCTTCCTGGTCAAGATCAAGAATGAGACCATCACCTTCCGCCAGCCCGGCATCCGCCCAGCCGATGGACGCGCCGCCACCGTCTCGCCCGAGACGCTCGCCCGCTGGCTGGACGACGGCCGCGACGACGATGGCCGTGACGTGGTCATCATCGACACCCGCAACGACTTCGAGGTGCAGGTCGGCCACTTCCACAACGCCATCAACCCGCACATCAGCAAGTTCACCGAACTGCCCGCCGCGCTGGAAGCCCATCGCCCGCAGCTGGCCGGCAAGCGCATCGTCACCTACTGCACCGGCGGCATCCGCTGCGAAAAGGCCGCCCTCTGGATGGACGCCCACGGCTACGAGAACGTCGTGCAGCTCGACGGCGGCGTGCTGGACTACTTCGAGCACACCGGCGGCAAACACTGGGATGGCGAACTGTTCGTGTTCGACCGGCGCGTGTCCGTCACCACCGACCTGCAGCCGGGCAGCTGGGAGCAGGACTTCGGATCGCGGACGGTACGGCAGCGCACGGCAGCCGCGACGACCACGCCAGCTGCCAGCTGAGGGGCCGCGGCCGGCTGCCCCGCTTGCAGTGCCGCCCCCTGCGTGGAAAATGGGGCTCCCCGGCCCCGATCTGCCCCGGCAGCCCTTCCTCCCCTGAAACGCCCTTTCACCCACCCTTGCCTGCCCCATGGCCACCACGCTCATCATCTCCCTCTGGACGCTTGCCGTCATCCTGATCGTCGTCGGTGTGGCCGGCACCGTGCTGCCCGCCCTGCCCGGCGTCGTGTTCGTCTTTCTGGGCATCTTCCTGGCCGCCTGGATCGATGACTTCACCACCGTCAGCGGCCTCACCGTGGGCATCTGCCTGGCCTTCACGCTACTGGCCATCGGCCTCGACTACGTGGCGGGCATGCTGGGTGCGAAAAAGGTCGGCGCCAGCCGCGAGGCCATCGTCGGCTCGTTCATCGGCACCATTGCCGGCGTGTTCTCCGGCCTGTGGGGGCTGCTGTTCATGCCGCTGGTGGGCGCCGCCATTGGCCAGTACATGTACGACCGCGACCTGATCCGTGCCCGCAACGTCGGCATCGCCACCTGGCTGGGCATGGTGATCGGCATGCTGATCAAGATCGCCATCACCTTCCTGATGATCGGGATATTCGTGTTTGCGCTGATGACGCCGTGAGGGTCATCGCCATCAGGCAGAGCTGGATGGCCGACCAGGCCACTTCCATCTGGCGAATTGCGCAGCTGGGCTGAACATTCACAGCCAGAACCGGAACCACCACCAGCCCGTGCGGCACCACTCCGCGGCCGTGTCGTAACCTTTGATGGATGGCGTGGTGCAGGCCGAGGCGTACATCAGCATCTGCACCGTGGCAGCCACCAGCAGGCAAACCAGCACGACGGTCCCCGCCGCCAACGCACGGCGCCGCCAGCCACGCTGCGGAACCACGGCATGGGCAGCCCGAAGCCGACGCGACATGGCCACACCGAACCAGCCCAGGAACACCATCGCCCACCAGTACTGCAGAATAAACAGCCCCACATTGAGCAGCCAGTTCACGCCGGAACCTGCCGTCAGCACGGGCAGAATCCCCAGCCCCGCCAGGACGGCCACGCTCACCCACAGCACCAGACGGTCACGATAGGGAATGGCCGGCGCCTCGGCAACCGCCTGGTTTCCGTCAACAACAGCCTGATTTCCATCGGCAACAGCCCGGCTTCCATCGCCCGCAGACAGGCTGCCATCGATGGCAGGCAGGCCTTCACTGGCGACATCGAACCCGTCATTGGACCAGAGCCCCCGTACCAGCAGCCAGATTCCGGCAAATACCAGCAGGGCGGGCCAGTTCAGCGCAGCCGAGAACACGGCGGCCTGCAGCACCAGGGGCACGAAGGCCAGAACCCGCCCCAGCGGCGCCCCCATGAAGACCGGTATCAGCATGGCCAGTGCCACCACGGCCAGCGTGGCACCCAGCGCATAGCGGCCAGCCACCCGACGGCGCGGCCGTGTACACCGCAGGACAGGTGCCAGCGACCGTGCGGCCACGCCGATACCCGCACCGGCACCAGCACTCACACCCTCACTCAAACCAGCACTTTCATCTGCACTCGCCGCAGCGCCAACGCCTGCACCGTAACCACCATCGCCACCGGCATCCGCTGCCAGTGGGTTTGCCACCCCGTGACGACGATGCAGCCGGCCGCCGGAATGCACGCACCACACCCCATACAGCAGCACCAGCAGGAAACCGGTACCCAGCGCAATCTGCACGCCGATCCAGTGATCGGCCGCCGGAAAGGCACGTGGCAGGATGAACAGCGCACTGATCAGCACGATGCCGGCAATCAGGGCACCGCGGGTCAGAAAACCACCGGGAACATCCGGCGGGCAGATGAGACTGGCCTGCGCAGCATCGGACTCGAAAACTGGCGGCGTGGGTTTGGCATTGGACATGAACGTCTCCCCAGAATGCGTGACAGCACGACATGTCACGGGGGAGACTCACCCTCCGGCAACCGGACCTGCGGGCCAGTCAGCCGGCCGGCGAGCCGAAACGCCCCCATGCCGTGCGCCGTTCATCGTAGGGAACTGCCGTTCGTCGCGCAGCGAACTAATGCGCATTCGCTGGTATGGCGGCGTGCATGTCATGGACTCGTTCAACCCCGGGAGCATCAGGCATATCGATGCGCCGGCCGAATGCGCCGACCGAAACAATCGACGCGGTTTATCCGGTTCGCCCGGGAGATGCTTCCAGACACTCTGGATGATCACTCAGGACGCTCAGGACTGGCGCCGCAGCAGATTGTGGCAGCGCGGATCGAACGTCTGCCTGCCCTCCGGGCTGAACTGCGCCAGCACCTGGCCCGACCGCGCCGGGTACAGGCGGCAGATATCGCTGGCTGCCACACGCACCCCCACCACACCATCCAGCAGGCTTGCACCGTGCCCCGTCCGCGCCGAAGAGACACCACAGACGGCCAGCGCTGCCGTCAACGTGACGCAGGCAATGGCCACCCGGGTCCGCACCTTTCTGCGTGCGGCAGCGGCAGGCACCAGTACGGTTTCCAGGTCATCCCCGGCGGGGGCGGCAAAGGCTTGGGTGGGCTCCAGCATGAACAGCTCCTCGTCAATCTGTCGTCTGGCAGGCCACATGCGTTCGAAGGAGAACTGCCGCACTCACGATGTGTTGCATCGTAGAGACAACCGACAGTTCGCGCCGTGCACCAATGCACATCCATGCCCTGATGCCGGATCCAGTTCGCCCATTGCCGGAACTTTTGCACACGGCCGCCACGTTCTGTGCGCCCGGCAGGGAAGCCGCAGGGACGAATGCATCCATGACACGCTCTAGAATCGGCACCATGCGTTCACCGCTCCGTGTTTCCTCTCCCGTGCTGTTTTCCGGCCGGCCAGACCTCCCGGAAGGCCCCTTCCGGGAAGCCCATTCCATGGCGCGACCGCACCGTGCCGTACCGGCAGCCCCGCCGGCCTACATCGGCCGGTTCGCCCCCTCGCCCAGTGGTCCGCTGCACGCCGGTTCGGTGGTTGCCGCACTGGCCAGCTATCTGGATGCGCGGGCACACGACGGGCTGTGGCTGCTGCGCATCGAGGACATAGACCCGCCCCGGGTGGAGCCCGGCTCGGATCTCACCATCCGCCAGCAGCTGCGGTTTCTGGGACTGCACTGGGATGCGCCACCGCTCTACCAGTCGGCACGGGTGGACCGCTATCAGGCGGTGTTCGACTGGCTGCGGGCGCAGGGACGCATCTACGGCTGCGGCTGCACGCGGCGGGAAATCATTCAGGCGGCACACATGCTGCAAACCGCACACACACTGCAAACCGCACAGGCACTACAGACCACAGAAGCACTGCAAACCACACAGGCACTGCAGACCACTGGTGCACGGCAGGCAGGCCCCACACGTCAAACGGAACCTGCACACCAGGCATCACAGCGCCCTTCGCAAGCCCTGAACACACCAGCCGACGAAACGCCCTACCCCGGCACCTGCCGTCACGGTCTGCCGGCGGGCCGTCAGGCACGGGCCTGGCGCTTCCGGATCGATACTACCGGCACACCCCCGCCTCAAACGCTTCCAGAAGCAACCAACCCGCTCGCATCTGCCGACTTCGTTCAGCCAACCGACGGGAATTTCCCGGCTGCGCAAGAAAGGATTTCAAATGTTGGCAAAGCTGCGGATTTGTCGAATATCACCTTCCACGACCGCTGGCTGGGCCCGCAACGGCAGAACCCGAGCCTGCAATGCGGCGACTTCATCCTGAAGCGCGCCGATGGCGTCTGGGCCTATCAGCTGGGGGTGGTGGTGGATGACGCCGAAAGTGGCGTGACGGATGTGGTGCGCGGGGCCGACCTGCTCTCTTCGACGGGCCGGCAGATCCTGCTGCTGCGGGCGCTGGGCGCGCCTGTTCCGCGCTATCTGCATCTGCCGCTGGTGATGGGCGGCAACGGACAGAAGCTGTCCAAGCAGAATGGCGCCCCCGGGGTGGATACGTCGGGGCGCGTGGATGCGGTGGATATTCTGAATGAAGCGGCGCGGGCGCTGGGTCTGAGGCAGCCGGGCACGCGGGATGTGCAGCGCTGGCTGCACGAAGCGACGGCGCAGTGGCGGGCGCGGTTCTGCGGCTCCACCATCAACAGGCAATAACCCCCTCTGGCTGCCTGGAGCGCATCATGAACGCGACATTCTGCCTGCCTTCCTGAACTGATCGCCGCCAGGCAGGGCAACGCCGGCAGCGCCATGCCGAAGCTTCCGCCTGCCCGCCCGAACCTACTTGCCCGGCGTACCCCCCAGCAGAACGGCCAGTTTACGCGCTGGCCGGCGGATGGCGCTGTTCGCACCAGCGGCGGTGCGCCCCGCGGCAGCCCCCGAAGCCACGGCCCCAGCGGCCGATGCCGCGCCAGCGGCTGACATGGCAACCTGCGCCGCTGCGCCACCTGCACCACCGGCATCTGCGCCTGCACCACCGGCATCCGCTATACCCGGTGCGGCCTCCGGCACATAGGGCGAATTGAAGAGCGGATCGTCCGCCACCGGTTTCACGGCCTGATAACGCGCCAAACGGTCACGCGCCGAGGCTGCATGGCCACGCAGGCGGCCGTCCTGCCCGTCGTTGCCATCACGACGATCAGCATCGTCCCACGTACGCCGGTCCCGACGCTCACGGCGGTCGTGGTTCCTGTCATCCCTGTCACCCCGGCTGCGGCCATGGCGGCCCTCACCGTCGCTGCGCGCCCCATCGCGACGACCTTCGCGGCCACCTTCGCCACGATAGCTGCCTTCGCTGCGATAGCCACCTTCGCCACGGTACCCGCCCTCACCCCGGTCATCACCTCCGGTGCGCGAGCGCCGCTCGCCCCGGCCACGGGCTGCCTCCGGCACTTCCAGGGTTTCCACCTTCAGCTTGCGCTTGGTGAGCTTCTCGATGTCGGCAAGGGCCTTGCCGTCGCGGTCGGACATCAGCGACAGCGCCATGCCCGAGGCGCCGGCACGACCAGTGCGGCCGATGCGATGCACGTAGTCTTCGGGCGAATGCGGCAGGTCGTAGTTGATCACGGCCGGCAGCTCGGCAATGTCGAGGCCGCGGGCCGCCACGTCGGTGGCCACCAGCACCCGGATTTCGCCGCTCTTGAAGCCGTCGAGTGTTTTCAGGCGTTCCTGCTGGGATTTGTCGCCATGGATGGCCTCGGCCAGGAACCCTTCCTTCTGCAGGTGCCGTGCCAGCCGCCCGGCGCCGATCTTGGTGTTGGAGAAGACGATGACCTGCTCGATGCCCCGGTCGCGGATCAGTGCCGCCACGGCGTCGCGCTTCATGTCCTCGGAGGCCACGTGGTAGACGGTCTGCTCGACGTTCTCGGCCAGCGTATTGGGGCGTGCCACCTCGATGAGCTTCGGCTCGTTCAGGAAACGCTTGGCCAGCTTGCGGATCTCGTCCGAGAAGGTGGCCGAGAACATCAGGTTCTGGCGGCGCGGGCTGAGCAGGTTGATGATGCGCTGGATGTCGGGCAGAAAGCCCATGTCCAGCATCCGGTCGGCCTCGTCCAGCACCAGCAGCTGCACCTGCGACAGGTTGACGGACTTCTGCTGCACGTGGTCGAGCAGCCGGCCGGGCGTGGCGATGAGAATTTCCACCCCGCCCCGCAGCGCCTGCGTCTGCGGATTCATGTCCACGCCGCCGAACACGGCGGTCGAGCGCAGTGGCGTGAACTGGATGTAGGTTTTGACGTTGTCGTGAATCTGGTCGGCCAGCTCTCGCGTGGGGGCGATGATGAGCGCCCGGACCGGGTGGCGCGCCGGCGAGGCACTGTGGCTGGCCAGCGGCATGAGCGCATTGATGATAGGCAGTGCAAAGCCGGCCGTCTTTCCAGTACCGGTCTGGGCAGCGGCCATCACGTCATGGCCCGCCATGACCACCGGAATGGCCTGAGCCTGGATGGGGGTAGGCTTGGTGTAGCCGGCAGCGGTGACGGCCTTGAGCACGTCGGGATGCAGGTCGAAATCACTGAAGGTGATGGTGACCGGTTCCGGGGCGCCTTCGGGCGCGGGGGCAGTTGACAAAGTCATGTCCCGATTGTAGCCGAATGCCGCCTGAAACCCGCATGACAGGCCGTCCCGAAGCCCTCCAGGCCGTTGCGCGGGCGTTGCACCAGCCTCCTATGTCGGGGGCCTTGCCAACCCGTGCCGGAGACATGCGCGGCAGCGCCCAATACACGTCCCTTCATTGTGACTCTCGTGCATCGGGATCGGGAGGCAGCCAGGCGCGCACCCGCAACCCGGGATGCGCATTTTCCAAGGTAAGCCGGCCACCGTGGGCCTGGGCCACCAGGCGGCACAGATAGAGCCCCAGCCCCACACCACCGGCGTGGCGTGAACGCGCTGCATCGGGACGATGGAAGGGTTCGGCCAGCTTCGAGAGCTGTTCCTCGGGCACACCCGGCCCCCAGTCCCGAACTTCGATGACACAGCCGCCCGTGGGAATCCTGTCGATCCGCACCATGGCAATGGCATCCATGTCCGGTGCCACCGTATGGCCGGGGCCGGCTGCCGTATTGGTCGTAGCGATTCCGCCTTCATCAGGCATGGTGCTTCCAAACGCACCCTTCTTGTCGGAATCATGCCCTCCTCCACCATGTCGCACGGCATTTTCCAGCAGGTTGCGCAGCAGCAGGCGAAGACGGGTGGCATCCAGCCACTGTGGCGGCAGCTCCGGCAGTACATGAAGCGCGACCTGTACGCCAGGGTGGCGCTTCTGCAGCTCGGCGATAACACCGCGGGCCACGACGGCCAAGTCCAGACTTTCCCGCTGCAGAGCGACATGGCGGTCGGACAGGCGCTCGCTTTCCAGCAGATCCTCCACCAGGGCAGACATCTCCCGCAGGTCACGCAGCAGGGCCTCGCGTTGCGGCTGCACGTCGGGGTCGTCCTCGGACAGCAGCTCGGTGTGCAGACGCGCGCGGGTCAGCGGGCTGCGCATCTCGTGGCTGATAGCCAGCAGCAGGCTGCGCTTGGCATCCAGCATCTGCCGGATGTCCTCGCCCATGGTGTTGAGCGTCGTGGCCAGCTCGCCCAGCTCCCCGTGCCGCCGGGTCCAGGAAGCCGGAATGGGGTCGTCGAAGTTGCCCTGGCCGAAGCGGCGGGCACCGGCGCTGATGGCATCCAGCGGCCTGAGCGTGCGGCGCACGTACCACCAGGCCAGCAACGTCAGCAGCAGCAGCGCGGTCAACCCCCGGGCCAGCGGGTCCGAGCCATCATGCCGTGCCAACATGGCATGGCGGTCGATGCCGAACACGAGCTGATGCCCATCGGGCGTCGAGCGCTCGGTGATCTGCCTGATCTGCTGCCAGCCGGGGGGCTCGTCGGCCCATCCCCTCCCATCCCCGACACGGGCACTATGATGCCCCGTCCCGCGCTCATCATGACGTTCTGTTCCGGACATGGGTCCATCCCACGATGGCCAACCCTCCCGCACACCGTCACCCTCATGCCCCCAGTCATGTCGAGGCTCCTGGGGGTGCGATGCCCATCGGATGACCGGTCCCTCGATGCGCACCGTCACCGGCAGGCGCTGCACCAGTGCACGGGCGCGTTCAACACTGGGATGGCCATCAACCGTGATCTCCTCGGCCAGACGGTCGACATAATCGACCAGCAGCGGCTGGGCTGCCAGCTGCCAGCGCGTGGCCACCACCTGCCGCATGGCGCCGATGAACACGACCATCAGCGCCGCTGCCAACACCAGAAACACCAGCACCATGCGCAGCTTGATCGAGAACGCCAGGCGTGCCGGAAGACCGCGCACGCCGGCAAGGAAGCTTCTCGTGAAGGCGCGCCCCCGGGCAAGCCAACTCCTGGCGGCCTGCATCATGCCTCCTGCCGCCGCAGTGCCAGTGCATAGCCGACATTGCGCAACGTCTTGATGGCCACCAATGGCTCCAGCTTTCGACGCAGACGGCTGACAACGATATCCACGGCCCGACTGTAGAGATCCACCTCATGGCCTCGCAGCCGGCCCAGGATGTCGTCACGGCTGAAGACGCGGCCCGGCTCGCGGGCCAGCATCAGCAGCAGTTCATATTCGGTGCCAGTCAGCGCCACTTCCTCGTCGTGACGCAGCACACTGCGCCGGACGGGATCGATCACCAGCCCCTCGAAACGCAGCACCGAGGCATCCTCAGGGTGCACGCCAGCAGAATCCGCGCCGCCCCCCGAAGAGGCTGCGCGGAACCGCCGCAGCACCGTCTGCACCCGTGCCACCAGCTCGCGGGGCTCGAAGGGCTTGGGCAGGTAGTCGTCGGCCCCCATTTCCAGGCCTACCACGCGGTCGGTCAGCTCTCCACGCGCCGTCAACATGATGATCGGCACCTGGCTGCCCTTCCGGATCTGGCGGCAGACCTCGAAACCGTCCATCCCCGGCAGCATGATGTCGAGAATCGCCGCATCGAAATTGCCCTCCTGAAGCCGCGCCAGCCCCTTTGAGGGCGTGAACGCCTGCTCAAGTACCAGATCGAAACGCTTGAAGTACATGGCCAGCGGAGGCCCCAGCTGTTCGTCATCGTCGATCAGCAGCACGCGATTCATGGATTTATTCCTGGATGACAGAGAACGTCTGGACGGCCCCGCATCATCGGCCCCGCCCCGGCAAGACCACAAAAGGCGCGGAAGCGGCTCCGACACAGGGTCAGCTGCGCTTTCGCGCCCACTTGGGTTTGGCGACCCCCAGGCCGGTGATGATCAGGATCAGCAGGACGTTAACTGCCCCACCAATGTCCTCAAAGCGATTTGCCGCCACGATTTTCTCCACGTTGGCCACCATGTCTGTCGAGGCGAGCGCCATCATCTCGGCGCCGGCAGGCAGCACCACGACAAAGGCAATCAACGTGACCATCACGGCAAGCCCCATATGCACGCCAAGCCAACGGCTGTTCTTCACCGACCAGCCCATCAGCCACAGGCCGACGCCACTGGCCAGGACCAGCACAAGACCCGGCACCGTAAGAAACTGCGTGGCAGCCGCGATATGCTCACGGGCTGCCAGAAACCGGTCGCCACTCACGGGACCGCCGCCAAGGCTCCCGGCCACGATGTGCCCGAAGATGGATCCCAGAAACAGGACAAGACCCATCAGGTGCAATACCTTCAGAGAAGAGTAGATGAAACGACGCATGATGGAAATCTCCCTTGGGGACGAAAAACCTCGGGAAGGCAGCGCAGCACCGTCATGCGTTGACACGGATTGATCGATGCCGCGCACCCCTGTCAATGGTTGTTTATTTCCGGTCGCCGAAACGATCCCTCAGCTTCTCGCGCACGACCCGCTGCTGCCCGGCATCCAGGCTGTCATAGAAGCTCGCCATGGCATCCACCACTTTCGGGCTATGCTGCTGCACGGTCTGCAGTTTCTGGTCGACCATGCTCTGGGCCTTGACCCGGTCGAAGCGCTCGCCGGCAATCACCTGCTGCAGGTCTGCGGCCATGCCCTGTCTCTCACCCCAGAGCGCCTGACGCTGCTCATCCAGCTGGTCAGCCAGAACTTCCAGCTTGGCCCGCTGCCCCACATTCAAGGACAGCGCCTGACTGACCCGCTCCACCATGTAGGCACGCCGCTGGGCAGAGTCCTCTCCACGCCAGTGCGATCCGCAAGGACCAGGCCCACCCCAAGGACCAGGGCCACCCCAGGGGTCTGTCCCCCGGCAACCACATGCCGCCACGGCGGAAGTCACCAGCACCACGGCCGTCAGACCAACCAGAACTCGTTTGATTCCCATGATGTCACCTCTTCAGGATCTGCCGGACCATGGCGCCATCTCGTCGGCACTCATGTCTGTCCGGATCCCGTCATGCCCGGAAGAACCGGCATTCAACACGTGCGGGCGGAAGTGCCCGGGCACGCTGAACATGGGAGACATGTTCGGGCAACCCGCCAAACCGATCATCTCGTTGCGGTGGCGTTTCTTTTCGTTTTGTTTCGACGCCCGGCAGCCCCGGTACACCGCCCTTCAACAAAAAAACCGGAACGCCCCCAACGGGAAACGTTCCGGTCGCCCATCGGCATCAGGGCCGATGGGATGGAGGGACCAACGGGCGCTTCAGCCGATCAGGGCTGCTGCAGGTGGCCCGGACCGCCCGGGCCGCCGTGTCCACCGCCACCAGGGCCAGGTCCGGGACCCCACGGGCCGCAGCAGGCCCCCAGGGTGCCCAGCACCAGCAGGGCGGCACTCAGGCGCATGACCTTGCGTTGCAGGTTGCTCTTCATGGATTTCCTCCAGGGAATGGTAAAGAATCAGCCCACCATCTTCTCGGGCCGGACCCATTCGTCGAACTGTGCCTCGGTGACAAAGCCCAGCGCCAGGGCAGACGCCTTCAGCGTGGTGCCTTCCTTGTGCGCCTTCTTGGCAATCTGGGCCGCCTTGTCATAGCCGATGTGCGGGTTCAACGCCGTCACCAGCATCAGCGACTGCTCCATCAGCTGGTTGATGCGCGCACGGTTGGGCTCGATGCCGACGGCGCAGTTGTCGTTGAAGCTACGGGCACCGTCAGCCAGCAGCCTGACCGATTGCAGCAGGTTGTGCACGATCATCGGCCGGTAGACGTTCAGCTCGAAGTTGCCGCTGGCACCGCCAATGTTGACGGCCACGTCGTTGCCGAAGACCTGCGCACAAGCCATGGTCAACGCTTCACACTGCGTGGGGTTGACCTTGCCCGGCATGATCGAGCTGCCCGGCTCATTCTCGGGGATGGAGATCTCGCCCAGACCCGAACGCGGGCCGCTGGCCAGCCAGCGCACGTCGTTGGCCAGCTTGAAGAGTGAGGCGGCGATGGTCTTGAGCACGCCGTGGGTCGCCACCTGTGCATCGGCGGCAGCCAGCGCCTCGAACTTGCTGGGCGCGGTCTTGAAAGGCACGCCCGTCAGGCGGGCAATCTCGGCCGCCACCTTCACGGCGAACTCGGGGTGAGCGTTGAGGCCCGTACCCACGGCCGTACCGCCCTGGGCCAGCTCCTGCAGGTGCGGCAGCACGTCTTCCAGGTGCTTCAGGCCGTGGTCCAGCTGGGCCACGTAGCCCGAGAACTCCTGCCCTAGCGTGAGCGGCGTGGCGTCCTGCAGGTGGGTACGGCCGATCTTGACGATGTCCTTGAAGGCCTCGGACTTGGCCTTAAGGGTGTCGCGCAGCTGTTTCAGCGACGGGATGAGGTTCTTGTGGATGGCCACGGCCGCAGCCACGTTCATGGCCGTGGGGAACACGTCGTTGGAGGACTGGCCCCGGTTCACGTCGTCATTGGGGTGAATCTTGCGCGATTCGCCGCGCTCGCCGCCCATCAGCTCGCTGCCGCGGTTGGCCAGAACCTCGTTGAGGTTCATGTTGGTCTGAGTCCCCGAACCGGTCTGCCAGACGGCCAGCGGGAATTCACCATCATGCTTGCCGGCCAGCACCTCGTCGGCGGCCGTCTCGATGGCCTTGGCCTTGTCGGCTGCCAGTTGCCCCAGTCCGGCGTTGACCGTGGCGGCCGCACGCTTGACGGTGGCCAGCGCCCGGATCAATTCGGGCGACTGCTTTTCGGTGGAAATCTTGAAGTTCTGCAGCGAACGCTGTGTCTGCGCGCCCCACAGGCGGTCGGCGGGAACGGCGATCTCGCCGAAGGTGTCGCGCTCCATGCGCACGGATCCGGTCGTCATGGGAAATCTCCTCGGGTGTATTGAAAATCGAAACACCCGTACTATAGCGCGGTTATTTCCCCCGGGTCGGCTGGATGACACGGCAGAGTGGGCTGAACACGTATCAGTGTTTACCCTGACATCCGTCAGGACGCTTCGTGCCAAAGCACGTTGCAAAAGGCCCTGCGCTCCCGGATCTGCATGTCTGGGCCCGACCAGGCAGACAGAAGCAATGGCTTGATGACGGGTACGGCCAGCCCGGCTGGACAGGAAATTGCCTGGCCGGCCGATACCAGCGAAACGGCCGGCCGGGCCGCCCCTCAGCGCGGCAGCGTGATGTAGTCTTCGAGCGCAAACGGCGGGCGGGAATCCATCCAGTTCTTCACCACGAAGGACAGCGGGCGGTCGCCCCAGCCCATGGCCAGTCCGAAGGCACAGATCTGTTCGAAGGTGAACTGCGAACCGACGATGGCGGACGGTTCGTCGGTCAGGACGGGCTTTTGCGTAACCTCGGACATGATCGGTTCGGGCAGGCTCGCACCTGGCAGCAGTTGAGAACGGCGCCAAGGCTACCGTCCTGCCCTGCCCTGCCCAAGACCATCCCCGCTGCCGGTCCACCGCGCCTGACTGGCGGCCTGCGCCGGCGTCAACCTGCCACGCACCCGGCTTCGCTGGTGGCGGGCTCAGCCCCTCGCGGGGGCTGTCGCACATCAGGGTTTCAGGCTGACGTTGACCGTCTTGCCGTTCTGTCCCGGAAAATCAGCGAACAGCGCATCGATCATGGCGGGCATCAGCGGCGCCACGGCAGCCGAGGAACCCTGCGTGACCAGCGTGGATTCATAGACACGCTGACCGGGTATGCCCCCCTGTGCGCCCCGCATGACCTGCGCCATCTGCACCTGCAGCTGGTGGCGGTAGCGGGTGGTGTCTTCGGAAGACCCACCGATGGGGATGCCCAGGCCAAGCCCCCAGCCCGTGTGGTAACCGCCGCCCACGCCCACCGAGAAGCTGCTGGACGAGCTGCGCGACGACGTGACCGCACCGCCGCTGCGGTATTCGAAATTCACCACCAGCTGGGCCGAGCCGATGTCCTGCACCGGTACCAGCCCGTGTTTTTCGAGGGCAGACTGAACGCGCCGGGCGTAGTCGGCGTATTCGAGGCTGTCGCCCTGCCCTGCCAGCGGCTGGATGACGAAGCGCTGGCCAGCCCAGCCGGCTGCGCTGGCATCCTGCCGGTTGAAGGTGGTGATCTGTGCCGGCGTGGTGGAGGCACATCCCGTCGCCAGAACGGCCAGCCCGAGCACGGCCGCCCCCAGCAGGCGACGGCCGGCAGCCCGGTGAGCCCCGATTGCCCGGGCCGTCCCAACGGCCAGGGGAGCCACGGCAGTGTGGAAAGCCCCGGCAGTCGCGGAACCCCCAACGGCCGAAGGTGCGTCCGCAGCCGGGAGACCCCGGGCCGCGGAGCCAGATGGAAAAATGCGATCGTTCATGCGCATCACAACGCGTGATCAGCCTTCTTCGTCGACGCGGAACTCGTCGATGCTGTGGCCGGCTTCCAGATAGGCGCGCAGCCAGTTGGGCTGCTTGCCACGGCCGGTCCAGGTGTTGCCTTCGTCGTCGCGGTAGCGGATGGGCACGGGCTTGCGCGACACCGAGCCGACCGGACGGCCACGGCGACGCGGCGCGGCGTCCTCGCTGCCCTGGCTGTCGGCTGCCGGCTTGCGGCCGCGACGCGGCGTGCCGTTGGGAGAGAAGAGGTCTTCGGCCGTCAGCTCATAATCGGCAATGGCCTGCCGGATCTGGGCAATGACGCTTTTTCTTTCCCGGTTCTTGATGGCGTCAGCCTGTTTCTGGAGTTTGGCGATTTGCCGGTTGAGATCGATCAAAGAGGCCATCGTGTAAATATCCCTGAAAATGTAGTGTTGCCCCGACAGAAGCCGGATCCGCCCAGGCGTCCGCCTGCGCCCGGAAACAGCCGGATGGCTCCCGTCCAGAGCAGGAGAACCGGCAGGATGCGCGATTCTCCAGACCGTGCGGTGCAACAGAGAATACGCTATTTTTGCCGATTTGCGAACCTTTTGGCATAAAAGCCAAGTGCATACCCTGATGAAGAAATGAAAATACCGCGCTCTGTGTTATGAATCGGTGTGTTCCACAAAGGCTTTTCACCTCATGCCCACACACTGCAGACGTTGCTTCTTCCAAATGAAGTGGGCCAAACTGGCCCATGCCTGCACACTGCGGACGCGTTTCCCTGCTTTTGCGCGGCCCTCGGCCAGCACGCGACCGGAGTCAACGCAAGTACGAAAGCCTGTCCAGCTTTTGCAGAGGCTTCCTGAAACAGGTTATGTGCTCATTCGCCCCCGCATCCCCCTTTGGGTATGCAGGACGAAGCGGCAGGGCCGCAGAATCCGCCATGGCCTCAAGGCCCTGCCGGCAGCAAAAACGGCGTGCACCCTGTGGTTTCGATGATGAAAGGATTTACTGCCGCCACGAAGCGAACGACACCGGGCAGCGCGACACAGGGCAGAGCGGGCAGAACGGACGAAGCGGCACAAGGCAGCGCGGACGGAACGGGCGGCGGCACAAGGCAAAGCGGACAGGACGGGCGGAGCGGCGTCTACGCGGCAGGTTCCGGCGACAACGGAGCCAACAGCAGGGTTATGGTGGCGTATGGCGGCGAATGGCAACGCACCGGATCGCCCAGGATGACCTGGCCCCCGGTTCGGGCCGGATTGGCCATTCGGGCTGGATTGTCCAATCTGCAGGAATTCCGGCAAACCCTGCCAGAGCCAGACAAACCATTGAAACACAAGGAAAATGGTAGGCCGTGCTGGGCTCGAACCAGCGACCAAGGGATTATGAGTCCCCTGCTCTGACCAACTGAGCTAACGGCCCCCGTGACGGCAGGTGCTGTCGCCCTGCCCGTCCAGAGCGCGGAGACGGATGAAGGTCCACGACGCGCTGCAGGCTGGGATTATGGCATATCCACCGGCAGGGCCTGCCCCCTCCCTTTGTGCAGGGCGCATGCATCGGACTCACCGCCTCTCTGGCGTGTCAATGGGGGTGCGTGCATCGGGCCCACACCCTTTCTGGCGTGTCATGGGCGCATTCGTCCCTTTCATCCCATTCGTCCCCTCGATGGTTCCGAATCCATGAACTGACAGGGCACCAAACCAGTATCGTGCCTGTTGGCATTCTGCCAACGCCGGCCATCCCTGCTATGCTGCCGTCCCTTCGGAAAGGCCGCCACCGGAAACATGCCGATGCCGCCGGCGGCCGTCCGGACCCGCGCGCGGCGCGCGCCCTCCCCCTGTCACTGTCTGTCACATCACACTGCCCATGCCATTACCGCTGGAACAACGTCTGGCCACCGAGCTGTCGGTCAGGCCGCAACAGGTGCTGGCGACCATCGCCCTGCTGGACGAAGGCGCCACCGTCCCCTTCATTGCCCGCTACCGCAAGGAAGTCACCGGCAATCTGGATGACACCCAGCTGCGTCACCTGGACGAACGCCTCACCTACCTGCGCGAGCTGGATGCCCGCCGCCAGGCCATCCTGGATTCGATCGACGAACAGGGCAAGCTCACGCCGGACCTGGCCAAGCGCATCGACGAGGCCGACAGCAAGCAGCGGCTGGAAGATCTCTACGCCCCCTACAAGCCCAAGCGCCGCACCAAGGCCCAGATCGCCCGCGAGGCCGGACTGGAGCCGCTGGCCGATGCGCTGCTGGCCAACCCCGCACTGGTGCCCGAAACCGAGGCAGCCGCCTACCTGAAGCCGGCCTTCACCACCCCCGATGGCGACAACCCCGGCGTGGCCGATGCGAAGGCCGCCCTGGACGGCGCCCGCCAGATCCTGATGGAGCGCTTTGCCGAAGATGCCGACCTGGTGGGCCGGCTGCGCGAACACCTGCAGGAGAAAGGGGTGCTGATCTCGAAGGTGGCCCCCGAAAAAACCGAAGCCGGCGCCAAGTTTGCCGATTACTTCGATTATCAGGAGCCGCTGGCCGAGATCCCCTCGCACCGCGCGCTGGCGCTGCTGCGCGGCCGCCGCGAGGAAGTGCTGCAGCTGTCGCTGAAGCTGCCCGACGAGATCGAGGGCGTGGAAGGCCCGGGCTGGTGCGAGCGCACCATTGCCGGCCGCGCGGGCATTGCCGACCAGGGGCGCCCGGCCGATCCATGGCTGCTGCAGACGGTGCGCTGGACCTGGCAGATCAAGCTGGGCTGGCAGATCGAGGGCGAGCTGATCAACATCCTGCGCGAGAAGGCCGAGGAAGAGGCCATCCGCGTGTTCGGCCTGAACGTGAAGGATCTGCTGCTGGCCGCCCCGGCCGGCCGCCGGGTGACGATGGGGCTGGACCCCGGCGTGCGCACCGGCGTGAAGGTGGCCGTGGTGGATGACACCGGCAAGCTGCTGGAAACGGCCACCATCTACCCGCACCAGCCGCGCAACGACTGGACCGGCTCGCTGGCCACGCTGGCGCGTCTGTGCGCCACGCACAAGGTGGCGCTGGTGGCCATCGGCAACGGTACGGCCTCGCGCGAGACCGACAAGCTGGTGGGCGACCTGATGCGTGCCCAGCCGCAGCTGCACCTGACCCGTGCCGTCGTGTCGGAAGCGGGCGCATCGGTATATTCGGCCTCGGAACTGGCCGCCCAGGAGTTCCCGGATCTGGACGTGAGCCTGCGCGGTGCGGTGTCGATTGCCCGCCGCCTGCAGGATCCACTGGCCGAACTGGTCAAGATCGAGCCCAAGGCCATCGGCGTGGGCCAGTACCAGCACGATGTCAGCCAGACCCGGCTGGCAAAGGCGCTGGACGGCGTGGTGGAAGACTGCGTCAACGGCGTGGGCGTGGACCTGAACACGGCCAGTGTGCCGCTGCTCACCCGCATTGCCGGACTGGGACCGTCGCTGGCCGAGAACATCGTCCGTCACCGCGACCAGAACGGCCCCTTCCCCAACCGCAAGGCACTGCTGGACGTGACGCGTCTGGGCGCGAAGGCCTTCCAGCAGTCCGCGGGCTTTCTGCGTGTCCAGGGCGGCGACAACCCGCTGGATGCCTCGGCCGTGCACCCGGAGGCCTATCCGGTGGTGCAGAAGATGCTGGATGACCTCAAGCTCGGCATCAAGGACGTGGTGGGCCAGCGCAGCGTCATCCAGAAGCTGGATCCGGCCCGCTACACCAGCGAGACCTTCGGCCTGCCCACCATCCAGGACATCCTGAAGGAGCTGGAAAAGCCCGGCCGCGATCCGCGCCCCGAGTTCAAAACGGCCAGCTTCCTCGAAGGCGTGGACAGGCTGGAGGACCTGCGTCCCGGCATGACGCTGGAAGGCGTGGTGACCAACGTGGCCAACTTCGGCGCCTTCGTCGACATCGGCGTGCACCAGGACGGCCTCGTGCACATCTCGGCCCTGTCGGACCGCTTCGTGAAGGATCCGCACGAAGTGGTCAAGACCGGTGACGTGGTGAAGGTCAAGGTGCTGGAGGTGGACGTGCGCCGCCAGCGCGTGGCCCTGACCATGCGCATGTCGGACGAGCCCGGTGCCGGCCGGGGTGCCGGCGGCGGCAGTCGCTCCGAGGGCGAGCGCCCCCGCAGCGGCGGCGCCGGCCGTGGCAGCGACCGGGGTGCCCCGCGCCGCGATGGCGGCCGCCCGGGTGGCCGGCCAGCCGAACAGCCGCAGAGCGCGCTGGCCATGGCCTTCGCCTCGGCCCGCAGCAAGGGACGCTGAAATACCGGGGCGCAGGCACTGCGCCAGAACGGTACAGGCCTGACGGTCAAGCAGCAGCATGTCCAGCCCTGACCGTCACGCCGCCAGACCATGCCGGGTGGCGCCGCCCACCCAGCACCCGAAGGCCCGCAGGGCTGGATCATTTCCGGCGCTGCGGGCCTTTCACCCGGCAACGCCCCTTCACTGGCGCGGCGCTTTCAGGCCCCCTGCTTCGCGCGCCCGCGCGGCCGCGGGCCCACCAGCCGGAACAGCGACAGCATGTCGGGCAGCTGTTCGCGCAGGGCGCAGACGGCCAGCATCACCGGCAGCATCACCAGCCAGGCTGCCGCGGCCAGCACCTGCCATTCCGCTCGGTGCACCGCCCCTTCGGCCAGCGGCAGCGCCATCACCGATTCCGACAGCAGCACCACCGACGGCGGCCAGACCACCGACCCCAGCACGCGCGCATACAGGAATTCCATCCAGCCCAGCATGAAGCAGACCAGCAGTGCCCCGCGCAGATGCGGGCGCACCGCCGGCAGCAGCACCTGCCACAGAAAGCGCAGGAAGCCGAAGCCGTCCTGCATGGCCATCTCGTCCAGCGCCACCGGCACCCGCACCATGCCCGCCGCCAGCAGCCACACCGACAGCGGCACGGCAAAGGCCAGGTGCGCCACCCCCACCGCATAGGGCATACCCAGCCAGCCCAGCAGCTCGTTGACGTGGATCAGCGGCAGCGCCAGCACCACGGTGGGCATGAACAGGCTGAACAGCAGCAGCACCGTCATCAGCCGGTCGCCCGCCAGCAGGCGGCGCGACCACGCATAGGCCATCGGCACGGCCAGCAGCACGGCCACGGCCGCCGTCAGCAGTGCCCGCACACCGGTACGCAGCAGGCTGGAACGCCAGACCGAATCGTCCAGCACCGCCATGAAGTGCGCCAGCCCGTAGCCGGTTCCTTCGGGCGTCATCACCTGCAGGGCCATGACGGCCAGCCACACCAGCGGCGCCACCCCCGCCACGGCACAGGCCGCCAGCACCAGCCAGCGCAGCAGCCCGCCCAGCAGGCCGCGCCGGCGGCCCAGTGGTTCTTCGGCCGGAACCTCCACCAGACAGCCGGGCAGCTGGCGGTTGCTGGGCCTGTGCAGCAGCAGCCAGGGAATCATCAGCAGGGCCGGCAGCATCAGCAGTGCCTGCAGCAGGGTCAAGCTGGCCGTCAGCTCATAGACCGGCACATTGCCCGTCTGCCCGCCCGCATTGAGCAGCCCCGGCAGCAGCCACGACAGCGGCGCCACCCCGGGCACGCTGCCCGCCACCCCGGCCAGCCACTCCGGCGAACCGGCCAGCAGCGCCAGCGGCCCGCCATCGGCCCGGGCCAGAAAGCGGAAGAAGTTCACGTCCAGCACCGGTCCGGCCATCAGGCGAAACAGCACCCCCAGCCCCAGTGCCCCCCGCAGCCACGGCCACTCCATCAGGCGGAAGGCCGTCCACCGTCCGCCGCCATCGAAGGCCACCGTCTGGTAGCAGACCCGGGGAATGCGGCGCAGCCGCGCCACGCACAGCAGCGCAAACAGCGGTACCCACTGCCACAGGCCGCGCACCAGCACCTGGACGGCGTCGGTGAGCCGCGCCGCGTTCTCGCACAGCAGATCGACCTGACAGGACGGCGGAAAATCCAGCCCCAGCCCCGGCTGGAACAGCCCGCCCCAGCCCATCACCGAGATCACCAGCGGCGAGAACAGCATCACGCCCAGCAGCGTGTGCCATGCCCCGGCCGCCCAGCCACGCAACGGCAGCAGCCGGGCCAGCAACAGGCCCAGCAGGGCCTCCAGCGCAATGGTGCCCGTCAGGCGCAGCGCGTTGAACAGCAGCTCCTGCTGCACGCCCGGGTTCTGCACCAGCATGACCATCATCTGCCAGGCACGCCCCAGCGACCCCGCCGCCTGGCCCCCCAGCAGCTGGACCAGCACCACCAGCGGCAGCAGCCACAGCAGCATCAGCGTGGCCGAGCCGGGCAGCACCAGCCAGACCGGAAACCAGCGCTCGCGATGCAATGCACTCATGTCGCCCGTCCTCTCATTGCACCAGCCGTCCGTCCACGAAGAAAAGGGTATGGCGGTTGATGAACTGCAGCGCCTGGCGCCGCCCCTGCACCGCCCCACCCGCCAGGGCCGCCAGATCGTAGGCGACCGGAGAATCCACCAGAACCTTGGCACACACCGTCACCTCGGTGCCCGGCAGCACACCGTGCATGTGCATCCAGGTGCCGTCGTCCTCGATGGCGGTCAGCACCACCTCGATGCAGCCCTCCTGCCCGGGGCGCCCCAGCACCACGTTCTCGGCGCGAATCGCCATCTCGATGCTGGCCTGCGGAAACTGGGCCTGCAGTTCGGCCAGCCAGAGATCGAGCTGCGGTGGCGAGGGCGGCTGCAGGCCGATGCCGGCAAAGCGCGCCACGCCCTGTTCGGAACGGGCCGGCAGCACGTTCAGGCAGCTGCCCCCCAGCCGGCTGGCCACCGCCATCGTCCGCGGATACTGCAGAAACTCGGCCGGCCGCCCCTGCTGCAGGATGCGCCCGTGGTCCAGCATGGCCCATTCGTCACCCAGCCCCATCACGTCCGGCTGGCCGCGGGTGGTGATCAGGATGCACATCCGGCGGCTGCGCTGCACCTGCCGCAGGCAGCCCACCATGCGGCGCCGGCCCTCCGCGTCCAGAATGCGCAGCGCATCGTCCAGCAGCAAAAGCGCCAGATCGTCGCGCATCAGCGCCCGGCCAATGGCCACCCGCTGCGCCGTGGCCGGCGGCAGCTGGCCTGCCGCCACGTGCAGCACATCCAGCACGCCCAGCAGCGAGGCCATCTCCTGCACCTGCCGCGAGAGCTGCTCGTCCCCCAGCCGCTGGCGACGCAGCGGCCAGGCCAGATTCTCTTCCACCGTCAGTGCCGGATACACCACCGGCATGGCCGGCACCAGCGCCGTGCGCCGCCGCCCGGGGGGCAGGCGCGTCACATCCACCCCATCCAGCACCACCTGCCCGCGCGCCGGCCGGTGCAGCCCGGCCAGCGTCTGCACCAGCAGTGACTTGCCCGACCCGGCATCGCCGAACACCGTGCAGAGACTGCCCTCGTCCAGCATCAGCTCGATGTCCGTCAGCCCGTCCCCACGACGCCCGCCCAGCCAGCGCGG
The DNA here is from genome assembly GCF_003892345.1 of Lautropia dentalis. Taxonomy (GTDB): domain Bacteria; phylum Pseudomonadota; class Gammaproteobacteria; order Burkholderiales; family Burkholderiaceae_E; genus Lautropia; species Lautropia dentalis. Next base: position 339,794 of record NZ_RRUE01000001.1, on the reverse strand, counting down.
CCAGCGGCTGCCCGACACATCCAGCGACGAAACCCGCAAGAACGCCATCGTCAGTCCGCCCTCAGCGCAACGCAAAAATGGTGGGGCCTTCCACCGTGTCCGGCATGTCGTCCGTTACCGGCACCACCTCGGGCACCCGTCGGACCCGCTCGGTGGCGCGCTCGATCTGCTGCACCAGCGCCCCGGCCCCATCGAACAGATACACCGCCCCCGGATCCGCATACAGCACCACCGACTCGCCCAGCGCCGGCCGCAGCAGCGACGGCGCCATCACCGTCAGGCTGCCCGCCCGCGCGCGGCACTCGATGCGACTGCCATGCACACTGCATTCCACCCGTTCCACCCGCGCCGGGAACGCCAGATCCCCCACACTGCCCTGCAGCCGCAGGTCTTCGGGCCGGATGCCGGCCAGCAGTGCCGGGTCTTCCACGTTCAGCGGCGCCATCAGCATCAGGCTGGGCCCCTGTTCGATGTGCACCACATGATTGACCAGCGTGGCCCGCAGCAGGTTGATGGGCGGATCGCCGAAAACCCGCGCCACATTCAGCGACACCGGACGCAGCAGCACATCGATGGCCCGGGCCTCCTGCTGCTGCAGCCGCCCCTGCGCCACCACCGCCGTATCCCCCCCCAGCGCCAGCGCCACCTGCGAACTGCGCGTGGCCACCGCCACCGCCATGCCCTGCTGCCAGGCCGTGCGGCAGATGGCCGGCAGGTCTTCCAGCAGATGGCCGGCCTCGGCATCGGGCAGCCGCGCCAGGGGATCGTCCAGCAGCAGCAGCGCCGGCCGTGCCGCCAGGGCCCGCGCCAGCGCCAGCCGCCGCTGGCCCACCAGCGACAGCTCGTCCGGCCGCAGCGACAGACAGTCGCCCAACCCTACCGCATGCGCCAGCGTGATCACCTGCTCTTCCAGCAGCTTGCTGCGGGCCAGCCGCAGCGGCACCGCAATGTTGTCCCACACGGAGAAGTCCGGGTAATTGGTGCTGCGACAGTCCACCAGCGCCACCTGGCTGTTGCGCCCGCCATCCAGCGCCACCTCGCGGCCATGCACGTGCAGCCGCCCCGCGTAGGGACGGAGCTGCCCGGCCAGCACCCGGAACAGCGCAGACTTGCCCGCCCCGGCCGGCCCCACGATGGTCAGCGGACCGCCAAAGGGGATGTCGAGCGACAGCGCGCGCAGTACATCCCTGCCCCCGTCCCGCAGACAGATCCGGTCACAGCGAATCGTCATGCCGAAAGAACTTCCCTACCCATGTTGCCCATCATTACAGACCAATTCGTGATTTTTGGCAACTTACGCAACCAATTGCTACAGCACGGCGCAGTTATCATCACGGGCAGATCGTACCCTGAAGCGTGTCATGGGCGCATCCATCCATGACGCACCCTGACCTGTGCGTCCCCCACGAACGACGCCTGCCCGCGGCCTGTCGCCGCCATCCAACACAGTACCCCATTCACGGACCTTCTCATGCGCTGGGAAAACGAACGCGAGAGCACCAACATCGAAGACCGCCGCGGCAACGGTGGCGGCCTGGGCGGCGGCGGTGGCCTGCCCTTTCTGGGGGGCGGCCGGCTGGGCCTGGGCACCATTGCCGTCATCCTCGTCGGGGGCTGGCTGCTGGGCATCAACCCCCTCACGCTGCTGGGCCTGCTCAGCGGCACCGACATGGGCACCCCCACACAGCAGCAGTCGTACGCGCCACAGCAGCAGAGCCGCCAGCAGGGCCAGACCCAGGGCAGCAGCGACCCCGCCAAACGCTTCGTCTCCGTGGTGCTGGGCAGCACAGAAGACGTCTGGTCACGGATCTTCCAGGCCAGTGGCGCGCGCTATACCCCGCCGGGTCTCGTGCTGTTCACGGGGCGCACCGCCACCGCCTGCGGCACCGGCGTCACCGGCGCCGGCCCCTTCTACTGCCCCGGTGACCGCAAGATCTACATCGACCTGGCCTTCAACAGCATCCTGAAGAACCAGTTGGGCGCCGACGGCGACACCGCCCAGGCCTACGTCATCGCCCACGAGGTGGGCCACCACATCCAGAACCTCACCGGCACCCTCCAGAAAATGGAAGAGGCCCGCCGGCGGCTGGACGCACGCAGCTACAACGCCCTCTCCGTGCGCCTTGAGCTGCAGGCCGACTGCTACGCCGGCATCTGGGCCAACCATTCACAGAAGGCCCTCAACTGGTTCGACGCCAACGACATCGCCGAAGCCATGAATGCCGCCAGCGCCGTGGGCGACGACGCCATCCAGCGCAAGGCCGGCGGCTCCGTCAATCAGGAGAGCTTCACCCACGGCAGCTCGCAGCAGCGCCTGGCCTGGTTCCGCATCGGCTACGAAAGCGGCTCGGTGCAGAAGTGCGACACCTTTGCCAATCAGCGGCCGTAAGTAACCCTCACTGGCCGGAACTGCCGTTGAGCGTATCCGGGTCCACCGCCTTGCCGGCGCTGTACGAGTTGTCCGGAATGGCCAGCTCGCGCCACCACCAGCGGTTGGGTGTGGGCAGATTCACACACACCACCGTGGCCTCCTTGGCCGTCAGTGCAATGTTGGTCAGCGTCTGTGCCGGGCACAGGGGCACGGACTGACCCTGCGCCCGGCACGGGTTGGTCGTGCAGGGCTTGGCCGGCTCCTCGGTCAGCACCACCGAACGGCCCGTCCAGTTCTCCACCTTCCAGCCCGACACCGCCAGGTCCTTGTCGTTGATCTTCCCGTCGCGATTGGTGTCGATCACCGCCTTCTTCGACATCCCGCCCGAGAGCGGATCGAGGAACAGCGTAAAGCCCGGCACATCGACCAGATCGGCACACGGATCCTTCGCATAGTCCACGTCCAGCACCGGCGTCATGGTCTCGAACATCACCTGCCCCGACACCAACTGCGGCTGCACGATGTTGCGCAGGCCCTTGTCCTTCATCATCGTCAGCGGCACCTGCCAGCCCCGATGCTGCGTCCAGTCCAGCACCTTCGTCGGGTCGGTCTGCTGCGAGAAGCTTCCGCCCTGCGACAGCGACTGCTCACGCTTGAGCAGTTTCGTGGCATCGAAGGGCTGGCCCTCCTGCCAGACCCACTCCTGCAGCTGCCTGCCCGACAGGGCGCCCGGGCCCGCATTGGTCGAACCGCCCGGCTTCTGCACCAGCACCGAGGCGTCCCACAGGCCATAGGCCGACTGCAGCTCGCGCAGCTTTTCATCGCCCTCCTCGAACAGCTTGCCCGTGGCGGCCAGCACCATCACCCCGCCCCGCGGATGCGTGACCGTGGCCGGTGCCGCCGTGAACGGCCGGCCATTCTCCGATTTGAACATCGGCTTGCCACGGAACGACACCTTCCACTCCGGGGAACGGTGCGATGCCAGGTCGAACTTCCACAGGTTGCCCAGCAAATCACCCGCATAGGCCGCCGTGATCACCCCGTTGCCGTCGCGCAGCAGCTTCACGCCGCCCAGACCGTTGGGAGATTCCTTCGAACCCACCCCTGTGTCCATATCGCGCAGCAGCCGCCCGGTCTTCAGATCCACCACGAAGAGCCGTGCCGTCCCGCTCTTGCTCTCGTAGCCATTGCCGAACACCGCCACCCAGGTGCCGTCACGCAGCACCCCCACCTCGGGCGCCGACAGCACATGACCCAGCTCTTTCAGGCTGTCCCTGTCATGCTCCCACATCAGCGTTTTCGTACCCAGGCCTGCATCGGTCGTGTCCGACATGTTCAGGGCGAACACCGCCGCCGGCCCGGCCCCGGTGGTACCCAGCACCACGTTCTTCCAGCTGCCCTCGAAATACGCATCCGTCTCCACCAGCGGCCCATCCATCAGCAGCCGCTCGTCAGAAACGTTCCGGTTGGCCAGACGGGCCATTTCCTTTGCCACCTCATGGGGCACATAGGCAAAGCGCTCGGCCCCGGTCTGGGCATCGAAGGCATGCACCATGCCCTCGTTGCTGCCCACCATCACCAGCCGCTTGCGGTCCTTGCGGCCCTTCGTGTCCCTGATGTACTGACGGTACAGCGTGCCCAGCGGCACGGTCTTTTCACCGGACGGAGCCGTCAGGTTGGTGGGCAGCGCCCCGTAGCCATGGTTGGTGGCCGCCCCGATGAACACCGGGTTCGAATTGATGATCTGCCCCAGCGCACCACGACGCGCGTTGTACTTGACCGTCTCGTAGTTGCTGTCACCCAGCAGATAGGCCACCAGCTTCCAGCCTTCGGCGGCCTTCTCGGCCTCGGTACCCGAGGTCACCCCTGCCTGCGCCAGCAGCATATCCTTCATATCCTGCGTCAGGTAGTTGGGTTTTTGCTGCGTCCATTCCAGCTTCTGGGCCGTCAGCCCGGCGGATTCCCCCACGATGACATTGCGCCAGCTCCAGTGCGGCATCTTCTCGGCCGCGCCCCATTGACGTACCCCCTCCTTGCCCACGGCACTGATCGCATAGGCCTCCAGATTGCCGGTCCGGCTGCGGGTGGTGAACGACGGCACGAACTTCTGGTTGCTGGTCTGCAGCGCCCGGCTGCTCACCGCCACACCGGCCGTGGTACCCGTACGATCGACGATTTCCGCCAGAATCTGGCGCATCGAGGCCAGAAACTCCGTGCTGTTGTTGACGTTCACGTAGCGGCCGTGGCCGTTGACGGCGGCGTGCCAGAGGTCGTCCAGTGTCTCGGGAGACTCCCCCCCAATCCTTGCCGGCCAGTTCAGCTGGCCGTTGCGGATCTTTTCCAGTGTTGCCCGCTGCTGTTCCGGGGAACCTGCCGGCAACGTGCCTCCCACACCGAAGCTCATCGTGTACATGGTCACGTTCTGCCAGTACGACGGATCACCCGTGCCCGTGGGCACATTGTTGGGAATGCCGGGCTGCAGGTCGCGGTTCCAGAAATACATGGCCAGGTCGCCCAGTGTCTGCGACGTTTCACTGGCAAACCGCTTGCGAATCGGATCGGATTCCTCGTGCGGTTTGTACTGGTAGGCCTTGTTCCTGCCGGAGGCGGGAATCAGCGGGCCATCCACCCAGTCGGCATTCGCCGCGCCAGGTCTTTGCCGGAACAGCTCGTCCTTGTTGCCGTCGTTGTAGGCACCGTCCGTCATCAGGATGTGATAGGAGCGGCGGCAGCTCAGATATCGCGTTCCGTGCTTCTGCGACGTATCGGCCCATGGCCCCTGCGCATCGGTACGCTCGAAATACTTGCCCACCGACATGGTGGCGTTGAGCAGCGGTGTGCCATAGTGCGGCCGCACATCCTTCTGGATCCACTTGAAGAAGGCCTCCTTGTCGATCCCCTCGAAGCGGCGTACGCCCTTCTCGATCACACTCGTGCGCTGGCCATCGACATTGGACTCGCCCTTGTTGATCCGGCCAAAGCCCAGGCGCACATCCCCGCCCACCTGGCGGTAGAAGGCCTCACTCACCGCGCCGGCTGCCAGCAGGTAGCGCATCCGGTGGTACTGGTACCAGTTGGCAAAGTTCTGGTATTCCTGCTCCTGCGTGCAGTGGCGAAGCCCCTTCGACACCTCCGCGCAATCGGTTCGCAGATCCGAACGAACATCGACACCATTGGTTCGCTCGGCAATGATGAAACGCTCGAAGTTTGCCGGACTGGTGGGGTCCAGTTTCTTTTTCGAACCGTTCGGATCGTTCGCACTCTTCAGGCGGAAATACGTAGCCGGATAAACCGTACCCGGCATGTCGTTGCGTGGATAGTATTCGCAGCCGCTGTTATCCCTGCGCAATTCCTTGCAGACGTGATTTGCATGCTCGCCCGTGATGGCCACCTGCCCCACCAGGTTCACCCGCAGCGAATTGTGATTGAAAAAGTAATACGCCGCCTTTGGGTCTGCATTGGGCTCACGCGTACCGTTCGACTTCATCCACGGCAGATACAGCACCTCCGGGTTGTAGTAGAGCGTGTTCACATCCGGCGAGCGCCGGCGCGCCGTCAGCAGACTGTCGGTCCGGTCGGCCAGGGCACCATCCAGTGTGTAGCCGTAGGCGAAGCCTTCCTTCTCCATCACCTTCGGTTCGCTGGGATGGAAGGCCTGCAGCCTGCGCTGCCCGTCATTGTCCGGCAGGAAGTTGTACAGCATCGACCCCGAATCATCCAGCGTGAAGATCACGTTCGGTTCGATGATGGGCGGTGTGGTCACCACCAGCGAGTTCTGGGCCATCTTCGCCTGGGCCGGCAGGCTGCCCATGCAGGCCATCACCACCAGGGCCAGCTGCACGGCACGGCCAGCGGCAGGACGAATGCCCGGGCACACCTGCCCATTGCTACCCTGCTGTACGACCGGATTGCTGTTCTTCATCACATTGGCTGCCATGAACGTCTTCCCGAAGGGAGACATGCCCGAACCCACGCCCGGGCCCATGCCTCCTCGCTGCTGCCCGCACTATCACGCCGGCCGCCGTGGCGCACAAGCGACACCGGACCGCTGCACGCCCTGATTCGACGAACGGCAGGCGGTGCGTTGCCAAACGGCTTCCTGTCCGGTCAGTTCCCCCCGCCCTCCAGCGGGCTGGTCACGGCCGCCCCCGCACTGTAGCTGTTGTCGGGGATGGACAGCTCGCGCCACCACCAGCGGGTCGGTGCCGGAATGCCCACACAGACATTCTCCGCCTCACCCACGTTCTGCAGGCTGCTGCCCAGGGAATTCTTCGGGCAGACCAGCTTGGGCTGTACCGGCTTGCAGTCCTTCGTGGTGCACGGCGCCTGCGGTTTTTCCGAGAGGATCACCGAGCGGCCCGTCCAGTTCTCCACGGCCCAGCCGCCCACCTTTTCGTCGTCGCCATCGATCACCCGGTTTTTATTGGTGTCGATGACCGACTTCGTGCTCATGCGGCCCGACAGCGGATCCACCAGCAGCGAGAAGCCCGGCGTGTTGATGGTGGCCTGGCAGGCAGCAATCGACTCGTTCACCAGCGGGCTCATCGTCTCGAACAGCGCCATCCCCGACAGCAGCTGCGGGGCCAGAATGCTGCGCTGCCCCTCGATGGGAATCATCCCCTGCAGGTCGATGCGCCAGCCCCGCTCGGTCTGCCAGTCCAGCGCACTGTTGGCCTTGTCCGTGGTGGGAATCACGGCCAGACGGCGCCCCTGCACGACCAGCACATTCACCTTGCGCTTCCGGACCTGGGCTGCGGTCACCGGCCTGCCGGCCTTGTACACCGACCAGCTGCCGTTGGCGGCCCGCTCGTTCTCGTCCACCCAGACCAGCCGTTCGGTAGTGCCGGCAACCCGTTCCTGAATGACGCGGGTGCGGTCCCACACACCATAGATGGCATCCACCGGCAGCGTGCTGCCATCCGTGGGCAGAATGTTGTCGCCCTTCTCGAACAGCTTGCCGGTGCCGAACAGCACCATCATGCCGCCCAGCGGATGCGTGACGGTGTTGGGTGCTGCCGTGATCGGGCGTGCACCGTGCGTCGTGAACATCGGCTTGCCACCATAGCCCACCCGCCAGTCACTGCGGTTGGCACTGGCCATGTCGAACTTCCACAGGTTGCCCAGCCGGTCCCCCGCATAGGCGCCAGTGATCACCTGGTTGCCATCACGCGCCAGCGCCACGCCACCCAGCCCATTGGGATTCTTGTCACTGCCCACACCCGTGTCCAGCCGGTGCAGCACCACACCGTCCTTCAGGCGCACCACCAGCAGCTGGGCGCGGTTGGACTTGCTTTCATACCCGTTACCCAGCACGGCCACCCAGGTGCCGTCGGCCAGCACACCCACTTCGGGTTCGGCCAGAACGTGACCCAGCGCATCGGTGCTGCCCGAAGTGTCGGCACTGGTGTTGGCGGCCAGCGTTTCCTCGCTCAGCTCCCACAGCACCGCCTTCTCGTTCAGGGCCGTGCTGCGGGTGTCGGTCACATCCAGCGCAAACACCGATTTCACGCCGGCGCCGGTCGTGCCGATCACCACGTTGTGCCAATGGCCGTCCCAGAAGGCGTCCCGCTCGATCAGCGGACCATCCATCAGCAGCCGCGGGTGATAGCCCTTCTGGGTGGACGCCCCCAGCCATTTCAGCGAGCCAAAGGGCGCATAGGCAAAGATCTCCTTGCCACCGTCCTTCGCCGTGTCCGGGTTGGCATTGAAGCCATGCAGGAAGCCCTCGTTGGCCCCCACGAACACCATGGTCTGCCCGCACACCCGGCTTTCGGTGCCGGCACAGGCCCGCCGGCGCTTCTGGTCCACATAGGTGCGGTAACTGCTGCCCGCCCCGGCGTTGTCCTTCAGGTTGGTGGGCAGGTAGCGATAGCCACGGTCGATGGCGGCCCCCACGTAGGTGGGCGAGGAATTGACGATGGGGCCCAGGCCCTTGGCTACCGTCCGGAACGTGTTCGAGGACGCATCCCGCTCGCCCCGCAGGAAGCCGATCAGCGCATTGCCCTTGGCTGCGTCCTTCTTGAGGTCGACACCTGCCCCGCCGGCCAGTGCCGTCAGTGCATTCTGTCCCAGGCCTGCCGATGAGAAGGAGCTCGCCCCCTCACGGGTTCCATCGCCCACGAACATGGCGCGCGCATTCGGCAGCGGGATGTGCTGTGACACACTCCATTGCAGGGCGCCCTGCTCCCCGCTGGCGTTCACGGCAAAGGAAGAAAGTTCCCCCGTCTGGAGCTTGGTCTGGAATGACGGCACGAACTTCTGGTTGTCGGCCTGCAGGGCGCGCGACGCCACATCCACACCCGACTGCGTACCGGTCCGGTTGGCAATATCGGCAAGAATGGACTCCATCTCGCTCAGGAAGCCTTCACTGTTCTGCACATCCACGTAACGGCCATGGCCGTTGATGGCCGCATGCCAGAGGTCGTCGATGGCGGTCGGATCACCGGCCTTCACTGTTCCGGGCCACTGCTTCGTACCGGCCTTGATGGCCTCCAGATCCTTGTTCGGATCCAGCGTGCCCTTCAGACCAAAGCCCAGCGTGTAGGTGGTAACGTTCTGCCAGAACGACGGGTTCGAACCATCCTTGGTGCTGGTGTAGGGCTCCACCATATTGAGAAGATCCTTGCGCAGGTCCTTCTTCCAGGCATCCATGGCGTAGTCGGCCAGGGAGCCCGAGGCGGTACCGCGGAACGGCGCTTCCGGCTGGTACTGATAGGAGGGACGGGGCTTTCCGTCCGTGGGCGGGCGGTCATCCCGAATGACATCCCCCGCTACGTTATCGGATTCAAGCGTATATTTTTCCGTCTGCAGTCTGTTCTTCTCATCATCGGTTACACCCGGATACCAGAACGTGTACTGTCCATCCGTCATCAGGATGTGGTACGAGCGGCGGCAGGCAAGATGGGCGCTGTTGGACTCCCCTCTTTGGGCATGCCCGGGGTTGTTGCCCCAGGGACCATTATTGTCATCCCGCTCGAAATATTTGTTGACCGTACTCATCGCACGCATCAGCGGCGTGGGGCCCTTGCCCTCGCGCGACAGCAGCCAGGCCAGAAAATCTTCCCGGTCCTTGCCCTCGAAGCGGCGCACGCCCCGTTCGATGATGGGCATGTTCTTGCCATCGATATCCTTGCCGACCAGCCCCGAAAACTCGTTACCTTCCGAGTTGTTGATGGCCCCATAGCCCACACGCACATCACCACCCAGCGCTTTCACGAAGGCATTGCCCACGGCCGCAATGGCCACATGCATGCGGGTTCGGTGATACTGGAACCAGTTGGCAAAATTCTGGTATTCCTGCGCCTGTGTGCAGACGCGCCCCGTTTTTGCGGCATTGAGCGCACAGTCTTCGCGGGCCAATGCCCGATCGAAGCTCTGGTGGTCCTTGATCGACACACGCTGGTAGTTGGAGGCGCTGTCCTGCTTCCAGTCGGCAGGCGGCTGGAAGGCTGGGTCTTTCTTCAGGTAATAGGTGGCCGGTGCAATTTCGGTGATGCTGTCATCACGCTTGCACCAGCCCTGTGCATACCAGTTACTCGTAATGCTCCAGTACCTGCCTTTACTGTTGGTTCCCAGTGTGGGCTCGACACATACCGGGATCTTCATGTTCTTGAGCACGCCCTTGCCGCCGTCGACCTGACCAAGCGTGCTGTGCGTACCGGTGATGTCCAGCGTATGCCAGTCACGGATGGACTTGTGCGGATGGCCGATGTGATAGATGACCGCCTTCGGATTGGCGTTCTCCATCGACGTACCATCCTTGTTCACCCAGGGTTTGTACTGCACATCCGGGTTGTAATACAGCGTGTTCACCTGCGGCGAACGGCGACGCGCGGCCAGCACGTTATTGTCGTTGGTGGCCAGCAGACCCTGCGCGTAGTACACCGAATAGACCCGGACATATTTGTTGTTATAGTCATCGTCGGTCAGCTCGCGGTCAGGAAAAAAGCTCGGTTCCCCCGGGTGGAATCCGAAGATGATGCTCTCCAGATCCGTATCCGGCAGATAGTTGAACGCCATCGACCCCGAGTCATCCAGCGTGAACATCAGGTTGGGTTCCACTACCGGCAGCTGCTTGATGATCAGTGACTCCTGCGCCAGCTTCGAACCACTCGCGGCGCCACCGGATGCGGCCTGTGCCAGCACGGCCGGTGCTGCGGCACACGACATCAGTGCCAGTGCCACCTGCACGGCCCGCGCAACGCGGCGCACCACCGGCCGCCCCCCGACCCGCTGTCCTGCGTCATTCTGTTGAATGTGCTTCATATCCCAATGCCCGGTATTCGTCTGGTTGTCCGTGAACCCGTATCGGGTCATTCACGGATCTGTGACTGTTCGTTCATGGACACTTCGGCCGGCAGTGCGCCCTGGTCCGAAGCCCCCTGTCCTTTCGTGTTCCGTGTGTTCAGTGCCCGTGTACGGTGATGATTCTGGCGTCGTCGCTCTCCACGGCAGGCCGAAGGACATCTGCTCCCGGCCCCCGAACCGATGGTGATGGATGGCCGGAATTCCCCCATGCACGCGCCCCGGTTTCGTCCCGGCCGAAGACGACGTCTCCATCAGGCCCATCCACGGAATCGTCGAAACCCTCGAAGCCGGCAAAGCTGTCCAGTGCGTCGAAACCCAGATGGAAGTGCCAGTCCGGCTCGTCCGCGCCACTCAGGTCGTGCCATGCGGCCCGTTCTTCGGCACTGGCCTCCAGCTGCCCGGCCAGCCCCCACAGCACGTCCAGTTCCGGCGCATCATCAAACGACGAAAGGCCGTGCATCCACAGCCCTGCGTCCTCACCGTCCACGTCCGTGGCAAACGTGCCGGGAGGCTCCCCGGCCAGTCCGGCATGCGCCTTGCGCCAGGCACCATCGGCCCAGTGGCCGCGCGACAATTCCTGCTGATTCATCTCTGAAACTCCCTTCCGGGCGGTTTTTCCCGGCCCTGCCCGGCCTGCCCGAAACGGACCGGCCTGACTGGCCTGATGAGAAAACCTTCCGGATACACACCGGGCGGCAGGCCGATGCTCCCGTGGAGCCCCGGTTCCACCGCCCCTGCCCCGGCAGCCACTGCCGGCGCTGCATCTGGCTGCACGGCCCGGCGGGCCGGCAGCCTGTGTCCTAGCGCCAGCAGCTCTCGGCCGTCATGCCGCTCTTGGCCGGACGCTCCGTGATGCCGCGCTGCCCCGTGCTGTTGAGTGTCAGCGTGCCGCAGGGGTCGTTCCTGTCCACCGGCCTGGCCTGCAGCGTATAGCTGGTGGCATCCACATGACTCAGGCTGATGTGATAGAGCGCCGCTCCGTTGCGAGGCGATTTTTTCAGCGAATCGGGCAGTTCCACCGGCGTCTGGCCATCACGCTGGCGGTTGTAGCCGTTGTGCAGCGAATAGAAACGCTGCATGAACTGCGTGGCGTCCATCAGCACGGCCTTGGCATCGGCCCGGTTGGCGCGCTGGATGTAGGTGAAGTACGACGGAATGGCAACGGCCGACAGAATGCCCACGATGGCAATGGCAATCAGCAGTTCGATCAGCGTGAAACCGGCATGCCGCACACCGCGCCCTGCCCGCGCCACCGTGTGGTGGATCAGGCCGGCCGGCATGGGCTCGGCACGCACCGGCGCCTCTGCGCTGTTCACGGCCTCCACCTCGAACGGACCAAAGATGCCGGTGTGAGGCATGTCCGCGCCGGAGCATGGCGCCCGGCCACAGGCCACGGCCCGCGTCACTTCCCCATCCTGCTGGCGCAGGCTGCGCCCCTGTGTCTGAAACACGTTCATTGGATCACTCTCACCATCGATTGCAGACGGACTTCCGAACCCTTGGCCGTCTGGGGATCACCACTGTTTGCCGGCACATAATCCGGGCTGTAACCACGCACCGTGATGCGCACGAACCGGAAGCGGTCGGAATCGAAACCACGCGACTCGGCCGTCACCGTACCCGGTTTGGGCGGGGCGATCTGGCGCCAGTCGTCGATCGTCAGGTAGCGGAACAGGCACTGCGGCATGGTCTTGATCTGCGCCGGCACGTTGATTTCCTGCGGCGTCAGCCTGCGGCCCGCGGGGCCATTCCACTGGTTCTCGTCGGTCCACTCGTCCCAGGAGAGCGCCGTGATCATTGGCGTGCCGGCAAAATTGTTGATGACCTGCCGTTCGCAGAAGCGCAGTGCCGCCTCGGCCGCCTGGAAGGCCAGCGTACGCGCACGCAGGTTGGCGCCCACCATGTCGGTGGTCAGCGACAGGCGCACGGCCACTGCCGTACCCAGGGCCATCACCACCAGCAGGATCAGCGTCATCATCATCACCAGGCCCTGCTGGCTGCGCCTGGGCGCCCCCAGCGGCCCCTGCCCTGCCGCTGTCACGCCGGCGTGAACCGGCGTGGCGGTTTTCCGTGCAGCCATGTCCTTCCGTCCCTGTGTCTTCACGCTGGACCTCATTGCGTTGCCACCTTGTTGCGCAGGGCCACGGTCATCGTGAACGCCTGCCGCAGCCGGCGGTCATTCGAGTACTGCACCTTGCCATCGCAATCCACATAGGGCGTGCGGGCCTCTTCGTTGACGTTGTTGTCACTGCGCATGACCAGGCACAGACGCACCGAGTCCACCGCACACCACGAATTGGCCGCCATCTGGCCCGGCTGGCAGGCCTTCACCAGGTCGGTGGCCGACACATACTTCTCGGTACGGCCCGCCAGCGCCGGAGCATCGAAGGCCACGTTGGTCGACTGGGCCTCACCATTGATGGGCGATACCCCGTAGAAAATGCGCAGCTGGTCCACGTTGTCGGCCAGCAGCTGTTCCGTTTTGGGCGGCTTGTTCGGCTGGGGCGTGGGCGGAATGTTCGAACGGCAGAACAGGCCCGGATTGCCCGAAGCCGTACCCTGCGTCTTCACGTAGATGCGTTCATTGATCTCGTTGGAGACCTTTTCTCCGTGCCTGACCCGTTGCGTTTTTTTGGCGGCAGCCCTGGCATCCTCGGCCTGGTCCATCTCCTCGCTGATGACCACGCTGCCCAGGCAGTCCCAGTTGCGCCCACCCCGGGCCACTTCGAAGCGCAGCGCCAGCGTGTCGCTGGCATCCTTGTTCACATTGCTGCAGGCCAGCGCGCTCCAGGGGGCGGACGGATCGGTAAAGTCGCCGCGGCAGCCGAACAGCGAAGTCTCGTGGTCCATGGACACGTCTTCGGGCATCACCTCCGAGGACGGCATCCAGAAGCCGGCCATGCGCAGGTGGTCGGCCAGCTGCACCAGTGCCAGCATCCCCTGATCATGAATGGAGGCCTGCACGTTCTGCTTGCGCCCCGACATGCCCGAGCCACTCACGGTGTACAGCACGGTGGCCGTCACCATCAGGCCGATGGCCACGGCCACCAGCATCTCGATCATCGAGAACCCCTGCTGCGCGCGGCGCCGGGGCGGATGCCAGGCCATCGGCTGCTCGCCCTGCCCCATCCAGGTTCGTTTCTGCATCACAGCGATACCCCCAGCTGAAGACATTGCGGCTTGTGTTTGTCCCGTTTCAGGTCATCCGGGCAGAAAACCGCCGACGACAGGGCAGGATCGTCCAGACCCGGCACATTCGGCTGGATCCACACGACCCAGATGTCATACCCGCTGTTCTGGCCACGGGTCACCAGCACATCACCACCGGGCATGCTGTTGCGCGCCATCACGCGCAGGTCGTACTGGTCAGACTCGGCCATTTCGGCGGCGCTGCACACCTCGGTGGCGGTATGGCATTTCTCACCGGAATTGGGGCGCGAAAAGCCCTGCGTCGGGTCATACCTGTAACTGGACAGGTAATGGTCGGCCCCTGCCACATTGGCCCGCATGCGGTCGGCATATTCGGTCGCAATCTGGGCCGCCATGTTGCGGAACTCGGCCGTACGCTGATAGCCCATCGATTTGGTCTGCGCCCACAGCATGGACAGCAGCCCCACCGACAGCACCACCACCGCCACCAGCACCTCGATCAGGCCGGAGCCGGACTGTTTCGGGCGCATACGTACGCCTGATTTCGGACATACCGCTGCACCAGATACCGCACCGACCCGTACATCAGGTTCCGGGGACATGCGTGCGCCTGATTTTTCATGGTTCCATACACCCGCTTCCGGGTGTGCCCGCAGTTCCGTTCTCAGCATTGCGCCAGCACCCCCGTGTCACTCAGGCACACCTTTTTCTTCAGTTTCATGAGGGAAGGATCGTTCTGCGCGTGTTTGGGGTAGAACTCGAACACGCGCGCCCCGCCCTCCTTCAGCACGCCATTGGGGCGGAAACGAACGGCATCCCAGGCATCGGCCTTGATCGTGCCGCCATTGGAATAGCCCTGCTGGATGCGGATGTACTGGTCGTTCCCTTTGACGCTGCCGACGAAGATGATGTAACCGGTCGACCAGTCATAGCCCCAACGGTTGCAGCCCGGCTTGGCACGGTTCGGATCGGCAGTCGGACACATCGACACCTCCCGCCCCCGCTTGATCGCTTCGGAGCGGGCCAGGCGCATGGCCGAGGTCAGGTCGGTGATCTGGGCGTTGATCGAACGCTGAATGGCAAAGTCCCGAAAGCTGGGAATGGCGGCGGCGGCCACGATGCCGGTGATGGCCATCACCACCAGCATTTCCTGCAGCGTGAAGCCTGCCGAGGCTTGCGAGGGTTTCATGCTCTCCAGACCAGTTCAGTTGAACGAAAGGCCGACGTGCCGGTCCGGGGGCACTGCCCCTGGTTCGCTGCGGGCGCCTTCCGCCGGGCTGCACGGGCGTGGTGCCCGTGACAGCGGGGATCAGCCCCGATGGCACGTCATGCAGCGGCAAGTCTGGGGCACTGCCCCTGCCTCGGCAACGTTCTCTGGACGAGCGGGGGCTGGGTGTCTACTGATGGTCACACCCGGCTGGTGAGTGCGTCTGCGTTGCCTGGCGTGTGTCCTGGACTCATTGGTCCCCGCGTCCCCCTTTGGGTGGCTACAGGACAGGGCTGCAGGGCCACAGCATCCCCGATGGTTTCAGGGTACTGCCAGCGCGGTCATGGGCACCGGTCATGAGCACCCAAGAGGGGGATTCTCCACTGGCGGAACACAAAAAACCCCCGCAAACGAACCGTGTGGGGTTCATGTGCGGGGGGTTGGGGAGGCTGGGAGCAAGCTCCTGCCCGCTTCCACGTTGCGTGCCGGTGGATGCACGGACGGCACGTCCATGCATCACGACCCACTCAGGAAAGCCTCATGTCTGGTATCCGGGTATCGCGGGGGCGATGAACCCGTGACACGCAAAGACCATGTCACCCGGGCATCACTGCCCTTCCAGGAAGCTCTTGAGCTTGTCGGCCCGGCTGGGGTGACGCAGCTTGCGCAGCGCCTTGGCCTCGATCTGGCGGATGCGCTCGCGGGTGACGTCGAACTGCTTGCCCACCTCTTCCAGCGTGTGGTCGGTACTCATCTCCACACCGAAGCGCATGCGCAGCACCTTGGCCTCGCGCGGGGTGAGCGAATCCAGCACTTCCTTGACCACCTCGCGCATCGAGTCGTGCAGCGCGGCGTCGGACGGCGCCAGCGTGGTGGTGTCCTCGATGAAGTCGCCCAGGTGCGAGTCGTCGTCGTCGCCGATCGGGGTTTCCATCGAGATCGGTTCCTTGGCGATCTTCAGGATCTTGCGGATCTTCTCTTCCGGCATGTCCATCTTCTCGGCCAGGGTGGCGGGATCGGGCTCGACACCGGTTTCCTGCAGGATCTGCCGGCTGATGCGGTTCATCTTGTTGATCGTTTCGATCATGTGCACCGGGATGCGGATGGTGCGCGCCTGATCGGCGATGGACCGGGTGATGGCCTGACGGATCCACCAGGTGGCGTAGGTGGAGAACTTGAAGCCACGGCGGAACTCGAACTTGTCCACGGCCTTCATCAGGCCCACGTTGCCTTCCTGGATGAGATCGAGGAACTGCAGCCCGCGGTTGGTGTACTTCTTGGCAATGGAAATGACCAGACGCAGGTTGGCCTCGGTCATTTCCCGCTTGGCCTTGCGCGCCTTCATCTCGCCCATGGCCATCCGCTTGTTGATCTCCTTCAGGTCGGGCAGCGGCAGCACCACGCGGGCCTGCAGGTCGATGAGCTTCTGCTGCAGATCCTGGATGTCGGGGATGCTGCGGGTCAGCACGTCGGCGTAGCGCGGGCTGGTGGCCAGCTCGTTGTCCACCCAGGCCAGGTTGGTTTCGTTGCCCGGGAAGCTCTGGATGAAGTGGCCGCGGTCCATGCCCACGCGGTTGACGCAGATGTCCAGAATGGTGCGCTCGACGGTACGCACCTCGTCCACCTGCGCGCGCAGCATGTCGCACAGCTTTTCCACCACCTTGGCGGTGAAGCGGATGGACATCAGCTGCTTCTGCACCGATTCCTGCGCGGCCAGGTATGGCCCGGACTTGTAGCCCTCGTTTTCCAGCGCCTGGCGCATGGCCTCGAAGAACTCGCCGATGCGGTCGAAGCGCGACAGCGCCTCTTCCTTCAGCTCTTCGAGCTTGGCGTTGTTCATGGCGGCCACCGTGGCCTCGTCGTCATCGTCGCTGTCCGAACGGGACGGGCCGAAGGACATTTCCTCGTCGGCCTCGGGGTCGAGCAGGCCATCGACGATCTCGTCCACGCGCAGCTGGCCCTCGCGCACCTTCTCGGCCTGTTCCAGCACTTCGGCAATGGTGGTCGGGCAGGCCGAGATGGCGTGCATCATGTCCTTCAGACCTTCCTCGATCTTCTTGGCAATGACGATTTCGCCTTCGCGGGTGAGCAGCTCGACCGAACCCATCTCGCGCATGTACATGCGCACCGGGTCGGTGGTGCGGCCGAATTCGGAATCGACCGACGACAGGGCGGCCTCGGCCTCCTCCTCGGTGTCGTCGTCCGACGAGGTGACGGTGCGGTCGTTGAGCAGCAGCGAGTCGGTGTCGGGTGCCTGCTCGTACACCGAGATGCCCATGTCACTGAAGGTGCCGATCATCTGGTCGATGGCCTCGACCTCGGTCAGCCCCTCGGGCAGGTGGTCGTTGATCTCGGCGTAGGTGAGGAAGCCCCGCTCCTTGCCCAGCTTGATCAGCTGGCGCAGACGGCTGCGGCGCGCTTCCATTTCCTCTTCGGTCACGCCCTGCTTGACGCTGGCCAGCGCTTCCTTGATGAGCGCCTTTTCCTTCGAGCGCTTGTCGCGCGAGCGGCCCTTGGCCGGCGCGGCAGGCACCTCGTCCACGCCTTCATCCACGCCATCCAGATCGTCACCGTCGCTGTCGCCGTCGTCGGTGGAGATCACGTCGTAGTCGCCACCGTCCTCGAAGCCGTCATCATCATCCAGTTCACCGCCGGCCGCCGGCTTCGCCGCAGCCTTTTTCTTGCTGGCTGATTTTTTGGCCGGCTTTTTGGTGCCATCGGCCTTCTTCGCACGGCTGGCCTTCGGCTTTGCGGCCTTTTCCTCACCGTCGGAAGCCTCGGCGCCATCAGCCTTCGCGGCCTTGACGGTCTTGCTGGCGGCCTTCTTGGCCGGTTTTTCGGCCCTGGCCTTCTTCGCCGGTTTGGCTTCGGCGCCCTCGGCGGCCGGTGCGGCTGCGCCGGTCACTTCTTCCTGGGTTGCAGTTTTGTCAGAGTCTTTTGCCACGTTGATTTCCGCCTTGCCTGTTCGAGCCTCCGGGCAGCCCGCCGGTTCCGGATCTTCCGGAAACCGTGCTGCCCGCCTGCTCCCTAACCTCGATGACTCACCGCCGGGGTGAGGTTCATTGTCCGTTACCGAAGAAGACGCCTTCGGCCGCCTGTACTGCCCGCGGAGCCGCATACCGGCCTGCGCCCACGATGCCGGGCCCCGGCCGGCCCGGTCCGCGGGCCGTGCGCAGGCACCGGCGAAGCACCCCGCAGGCCGGCGTGTGCCCCGTGGCCTGCACGCCATGCCTGCGAACGGGCACGGACCTGCCCCAATATGAAGAAACTCTAATCATATCAGCCCGCTCCCCGCTCGGATAAGCGCTTGATCACAGCCGTCAGTTCCTCATATCGGGTTCGTACCCCCGGTTCATCAAGGCCCTGGCTGACGGCCCGCACCAGTTCGTGCCGGGCCTGGTCCAGCCGCAGCCGGTCCAGGGCATTGAAGTAATCCTTCTGGGCTTCGTCGTAGCCCATGCTGGCCATCACGCCCGCGTCCTTCTCGTCGAGCTGCTCGATGAAGGCGGCCTGTGCGGGCGATTCTTCCCGCACACCGGCCAGCACCGAGGCAAAGTGCGCCCCCACCGGCAGCCCGGCCAGCCGCGCCCGCCAGTCCAGCAGGCGCTGCGGCAGCAGGTTTTCGTCTTCCAGCGGCTCCTGCGCCAGCGCCGGGTAGTAGGCCAGCAGCAGGCAGACACGCTGCACCAGCGTGGTGGGTGTCGGGCGCAGACGGCCGCCCCCGGCGCCCCCCGGCCCCGAAGCGGAAAACCCGGAACGACCGGCGAAACCGCCATCGCGACCTGCCCTGCTGCCGAAGTTCCGGTCCCGGCCGGCGGCATCTGCCCCCCGGCTGCCATCACCGTAGCCCCCACGGCGGCCAGCATCATGACCAGCAGCCCCCTGGACAGCGCCTCCCCAGCGTCCATCCCCTGCACCGGCACGCCCTCCATCCGGGCGGCCTGCGCCCCCCTCGCGCGTCCATCCGCCATGGCCACTGCCAGAACGGTTTCCGCCTGCATGGGTTCCGCGCCCGTACGGGTCAGCGCCAGAGGCGTCACCATGGGCACCATGGGAACCAGCGCCCTGAAATCCAGCCCCCTGGGCGGCACCGCCCCAGCGTCCATCGCTGCGCGAAGCACCGCTCCGACCAGCCTGGCGCGCACCGTAATCGTTGCCGGCGCGCGCATGGCCCCCTGCGCCGCCGAAATTCCGCACCTGGCCACTGCGGCCCGACGGTGCGGCAGGACGTGCCAGCTGCAGGCCCACATAGGAGGCCAGTTCTTCGGTGTGCAGCCCGAGCCGGCCCGCCATGTCCACGAGAATCTGGGTGCGCAGCGCAATGTCGGGCATCTGCAGCACCAGCGGCTTCAGCTCGGCCTGCATGCGTGCACGCCCCTCCGGGGTGGTGATGTCGCCCCGGCTGGCCAGCTCCTTGAGCAGGAAGGACGACAGCGGCAGCGCATCGCGCACCAGCGCCTCGAAAGCCTCCAGCCCTTCCTCGCGCACGAAGCTGTCGGGGTCGTGCTCGGGCGGCAGGAACAGAAAATCCAGCTGCTTGGTGTCGGACAGCACCGGCAGTGCGTTCTCCAGCGCACGCCATGCCGCACGGCGACCGGCGCTGTCACCGTCGAAGGCAAAGACGATGCGGTCGGCCTGGCGCAGCAGCTTGGTGATGTGCACGGCCGTCGTGGCCGTACCCAGCGTGGCCACGGCATAGGTGCAGCCGTACTGGTGCAGCATCACCACGTCCATGTACCCTTCCACCACCAGCACCCGGCCGGTTTCGCGAATGCCCTCGCGCGCCTCGTACAGGCCGTAGAGTTCGTGGCCCTTGGAAAACAGCGGGCCTTCGGGGGAGTTCAGGTACTTGGGTTCACCAGCCCCCATCACGCGACCACCAAAGCCGATGATCTGCCCGCGCGGGTTGCGGATGGGAAACATCACCCGCTCGCGGAAGCGGTCGTAGCGCCTGCCTTCGTCACCGGCAATCACCAGCCCGGCCCGCTCGGCGTCTTCCGCGGCATAGTCGGGCAGCACCCCCTCGAGGTTGCGCCAGCCGGCCGGGGCATAGCCCAGCCCGAAGCGCTTGGCCGTCTCGCCGCTCACGCCCCGGTCCTTCAGGTACTGGATGGCCGCCGGGGTTTCCTTCAGCCGCAGGCGGTAGTAGGCGGCGGCCCGGTCCATCCATTGCGACAGCGCCAGCTGCTGACTGGCCTTCTGGGCGGCATCACGCCCCTCGCGGGAGTTGTCTTCGGGCACGGTCAGCCCGGCGTCGCGGGCCAGTTCGTGCACGGCCTCGACGAAGCCCATGCCGAAGTGCTCCATCAGGAAGTTGATGGACGAGCCATGGGCGCCGCAGCCGAAACAGTGGTAAAACTGCTTGGTGGGCGAGACGGAAAAGGAAGGCGTCTTTTCGTTGTGAAAAGGACACAGCCCCTGGTAATTGGCACCCGCCTTCTTCAGTTTGACAGACCGACCCACCACATCGACGATGTCGACGCGGGTCAGCAGCTCCTGAATGAACGATTGCGGGATCAAACCTTCATGGGGCGAAGAGTGTGCGCCAGACGGGCGCGCTCAGGCGGCCAGCCGGGCACGGACCCGGGCGGACACGGCAGCGAGATCGGCCTGGCCTGCCAGCCTGGCCTTGACGATGGCCATCACCTTGCCCATGTCGGCCATGCCGGTGGCGCCGGTTTCTGCCATGGCGGCCTCGATGACGGCGCTGATCTGCGCCTCGTCGGCCTGGGCGGGACGGTAGGTGTCGAGCACGGCCAGTTCGGCGCGCTCCTGTTCGGCCAGTTCGGTACGGCCGGCCTTTTCGAACTGCTCGATCGAGTCTCGCCGCTGCTTGGAGAGTTTCTCGATGATGGCAAGCACCTGGGTGTCGTCGAGCGTGATGCGCTCATCGACTTCCTTCTGCTTGATGGCGGCCAGCAGCAGCCGCAATGCACCCAGACGCACCTTCTCGCGCGCCCGCATGGCCGCCTTCATGTCGGCATCGATACGCGTTTTGAGATCAGCAGCTGCATTCATGGGGCTATCCACGGGCTGTTCAGGAACCCGTGCAGTGAGGAATATGAAAACGACAGAGAACGGCACGGCTGCCATACGCCAGCGCAGCCCTCACGGACATGCACCGGCACACAGCAGCCTGTGTCAAAAAAGACTGAACCGGGGGGATGACCCGGGGGGATCAGTATTTTTTCTTGGGCAGCATCTGGCTGCGCAGGCGCTTGTGGTGGCGCTTCACGGCAGCAGATTTCTTGCGCTTGCGTTCTGCAGTCGGTTTTTCATAGAACTCACGCGCACGCAGCTCGGTGAGCAGGCCGGTCTTCTCGATGGTTCGCTTGAAGCGCCGCAGGGCAACATCAAACGGCTCGTTTTCCTTGACTCGGACCAGTGGCATGAAAAAACCTTCCTTGAAACGTTGTGGGGGGCTATTGTGATCAGTCCGGCATTATAGCCATGACACCGTTCACTTGCCAAGCAGTGACGGCATCCCGTCGCCCGGCGGGGTTCGTCCGTCGGCTGCCACTGGCGCGTCGGGCCACGAATCGCTCTGTGGCATGCGAAGCACCCCGGGCCTGTCTGGACTTGCTGTCCTGCACAGCAGGCAGAAGTTTCCCCGGGTCTGATCATCAAGGGCGCCTCAATGGTTGCCCAGTGCCCGCGCAGCCACCCAGGCCGAAGCCCAGGCCCACTGGAAGTTGTAACCACCCAGCCAGCCGGTCACGTCCACGGCCTCGCCGATCCAGTAACAGCCTGGAATGCGCCGGACCATCATCGTGGTGGGGTCCAGTTCTGCCGTGGCCAGCCCGCCCACCGTCACCTCGGCCTTGCGGTAGCCCTCGGTCCCGGCCGGCACCAGCGGCCAGGCATTGAGCGCCTGCCCCAGTTCGCGCAGCCGGGCATCGGGCAGGTCGGTCAGGCGCATGTCCTCACGCAATCCCTGCAGGGCGGCTGCCAGTTGCGGTGGCCACTGCGTTCCCGACAGGGTGGCGGCACCGGCCAGCCACGCACGGGCCAGCCGGCCCGGCAGCAGTGTCGACAGGATCGTCCCCAGCTGCTGGCGATGGGGCTGCCCGTCTCCCCGCTTTCCCTCGGACAGGGGAGAAGCCGCCAGCCGCCCGTGCTTCAGATCCACCAGCCATTCGCCAGCCCGTTCTATCCCGGGGAGCAGGTTCAGCCACAGCGGCTGGCCGGCGCGCCAGTAGCTGGAAATCTGCAGCGATGCCGGCCCCGACAGGCCACGATGGGTAAACAGCAGGTCTTCGCCGAAGCGTACAGACTGCGGTTTTCTGGTCTTTGCACGCCCCGGTGGACTGACCGTCACCGACACATCCACCGGCAGGGCCACACCAGAAAGCGCGGCAAAGGGCTGCCAGGCGGAAGAGGTCATCGTCAGCGGCACGAGGCCCGGCCGGGGAGCGATGGTCTGCAGGCCCCACTCGGTGGCCAGCTGCCAGGCAAAGTCCGAGGCGCCGATGGCTGGAATCGACAGCCCGCCCGTGGCGATCACGAGGCTGCGGGCACGCAGTACACCTGCCGTAGTACGAATCTCGAAACGGGGGGCCTGTCCGGCGTCCGTGTCCTGCAAGGCCCGGATGCCGGGCACTGGAGGCGCCCCTGTCGCGGACGGACGATCTGCCAGGCGTGATTCCTCCGGCTCCTGTGATTCACGCACCACCAGCCGCTGCATGCCGGTCACCGTCACCGGATGGCGGATCTGTACGCCGCCGCGGCGGCAATCGGCCAGCAGCATGTCGATGATCTGCTGGCTGCTGTCGTTGCAGAACAGCTGCCCCAGGTGTTTTTCGTGAAAGCCGATACCCGCGTGACGCACCCGCGCGATGAAACGCTCGGGTGGATGTTCCTTCAGCGCGTAGCGCACGAAGCGCGGGTCGGTGCACAGGTAGCGGGCCGGGTCCGCACCATTGAGGTTGGTGAAGTTGCAGCGCCCGCCGCCGGAAATGCGGATCTTCTCGCCGATGCGCCGGGCATGATCCAGCACCACCACCTGCCTGCCCTGCTGTCCCAGCAGCCCGGCACAGTACAGCCCGGCCGCACCGGCGCCGATCACCACCACGTCACACGTTTCCACCCGCCTTACCCCCTGCCGAACCCGCGTATCATCGCACCAGCTGATTTGAACAGAAAAGGCGTCCCCCATGCTGGTACTGGGCATCGAAACCTCCTGCGACGAAACCGGAATCGCCCTCTACGACACCGACCACGGCCTGCTGGCACAGGCCCTGCACTCCCAGGTGGCCATGCACAACCGCTATGGCGGCGTGGTGCCCGAGCTGGCCTCGCGGGACCATATCGAGCGCATCGTGCCGCTGCTGGAACAGGTGATGGCCGAGGCCGGCCGGCCGCTCGACAGCATCGACGCCATTGCCTACACTCAGGGGCCCGGACTGGCGGGCGCGCTGCTCACCGGCGCGGCGGTTGCCACCGCACTGGCCTTCTCGCTGAACAGGCCCGTCATCGGCGTGCACCACCTCGAAGGTCACCTGCTCTCGCCGCTGCTGTCGGATGATCCGCCGGCCTTCCCGTTCGTGGCACTGCTGGTCTCGGGTGGACACACCCAGCTGCTGCAGGTCGATGGTCTGGGCCAGTACACGCTGCTGGGCGAGACGGTGGACGACGCCGCCGGCGAGGCCTTCGACAAGAGCGCCAAGCTGCTGGAGCTGGACTATCCCGGCGGGCCGGCCCTGTCGGCACTGGCTGCACAGGCCAATCCGGACCAGCCCGATGCACCAGTCTTCAGCCTGCCGCGCCCCAAACTGAAAAGCCCCGATCTGGATTTCAGCTTCAGCGGCCTGAAGACGGCCGTGCTCACGCAGGTGAAGAAGGGGCTGCCCACCGAACACCGCCCCTGGCTGGCCCGCGAGGTGGAAGAGGCCATCACCGATGTGCTGGTGGGCAAGTCGCTGAAGGCACTGGAGCAGACCGGACTGAACCGGCTGGTGATTTCGGGCGGGGTCAGTGCCAACCACCGCCTGCGTGCCAAGCTGACCGACGCCGTGAAGCGATGGCCTAAACGCCGGGGGCCGCTGCAGATCCACTTCCCGCCACTGGCACTGTGCACCGACAACGGCGCGATGATCGCCTACGCCGGTGCCCGCCGGCTGGCCGCCGCCAGCCCCCTGCCTGCCGGCGAAGCACTGCACTTCGATGTCCGGCCCCGCTGGCCGCTGGAGGAACTGCCGGCGGCGTGACGCTCAGTGCCCCCCCACCCGCGGCGGCGGGTATTTGACCTTCGGCGCGGCCTTCCTGCCGCCGCCAATCTTCGATTCCTTGCCCGTCAGCAGCCGGTTGATGTTCTCGCGGTGGCGCCAGATCAGCAGCGCGGCAATCAGCAGCACCACCAGGGCGCGGGCGTCGATGCCGTAGAACAGCTGCCAGTAGATGGGCGCCATCAGCGCCGCCACGATGGCCGCCAGTGACGAATAGCGGGTGACGAAGGCCACGGCCAGCCAGGTGGCCAGCACGGCCAGCCCATGCAGCGGGTTCATGGCCAGCAGCACCCCGCCGGCAGTGGCCACGCCCTTGCCGCCCTTGAAGCCATGGAACACCGGATACAGGTGGCCGATGAAGGCGGCCAGCCCAACCAGCATGACCAGCAGCGGCGACAGCCCCAGTGACGGGGCCAGCCATTTGGCCAGCAGCACCGCCACCACACCCTTGCCCACGTCGCCCAGCAGCGTGAACAGCGCCGCCTTTTTGTTCCCGGTACGCAACACGTTGGTGGCCCCCGGGTTGCCCGAGCCGTAGGAATGCGGGTCGGCCAGCCCCATCAGGCGGCTGACCACCACCCCGAACGACACCGAACCAATCAGATAGGCCACCAGCAGGACCAGGATTTGTACGGGCAACGACGCCATGATCGATCATCCAGAAAAATGATGTTTCAATATTACCGGAATGCTCCAGCGCATGTTATGCGCGCACTCACCCCCGCGGATGATGCTGCGCATGCAGCGTCTTGAGCCGGGCGCGGGCCACGTGCGTATAGATCTGCGTGGTGGAAATATCGGCATGCCCCAGCAGCACCTGCACCACCCGCAGGTCGGCACCATGGTTGAGCAGGTGCGTGGCAAAGGCGTGGCGCAGCGTGTGGGGCGACAGGTGCGCGGCAATGCCCGCCTTCAGCGCATGGCGCTTGATCAGCACCCAGAACATCTGGCGTGTCATGCCCGCTCCCCGCTGCGTGACGAACACGGCATCGGCCTGATGCGCGCCCAGCAGCCGCGGCCGCGATTCCTGCAGGTAGCGCACCAGCCAGGCACGCGCCTCCTCGCCCAGCGGCACCAGCCGTTCCTTGTCGCCCTTGCCCACGATGCGCACCAGGCTGTCGACCATCGACACCTCGGCCATCCGCAGGGCCACCAGCTCGGACACCCGCAGGCCCGTGGCGTACAGCACTTCCAGCATCGTGCGGTCGCGCAGCCCCAGCACCGTTTCGACATCGGGGGCCGCCAGCAGCGCCTCCACCTGGGCTTCCGACAGTGTGTCCGGAAAGCGTCCCGGCTGCTTCATGGCCTGGATGCGCAGGGTGGGATCGTCCTGGCGCACGCCACCCCGCAGCAGGTAGCGATAGAAGCGCCTGTACACCGTCAGCCGCCGGTTGGCCGAACTGGGCTTGCCCTGCCCGTGCTGGGCCGCCAGCCAGGCCAGCAGGTCGGCCTCCGAAGCCGCCACCAGCGCCACGCCCCGGGCCGGCACGGCCAGCCAGCGCGCCAGCTGCAGCAGGTCGCGCCGGTAGGCTTCCAGCGTGTTCTTCGACAGGCCGTCCTCCAGCCACAGGGCATCGCAGAACTGGCGTATCTGCATCTGCGCCTCGTCCAGCAGCGCGGCGGTGGCGGCCGTCGTACCCGGGGTCGCGGCCACTGCCCTGCCGGCCACGGAATCCGCCACATCGGCCTGCTGTCCATCGGTTTCGTCAGTCTTCACGGCTTCCCCTGCTTCACAGCTTCCCTCGATCTGCCCGAAAATAGCCAGCCCCCTTCCTGCACATGGTCGGGGCCAGCCTTGCCTGCGTGGCGCCTTGTCGGCACATGGACAGGGCCAGCGCGGTGACGAAGCACCCATAGCACGCATCAGGGTGCCTGTCCGGCCCGAACCGGACGGGCGGCCTGACTCCCTGCGCACGTCGTGGCGTGTTCATCCGCACATCACGCCTTCGGGGCAGACGGGACAGCCCCGTAACACGCATGAACATCATCCCTGTCGTTTTTGCCAGAATAAGGGCGAAAAACCAACAGCTGCGGAAACAACCTTGCAACACTTTCATCTGGCCGACGAACGGCAAACCGGACACTGGGCCGAGGCCCTGGCTGCCGCCCTGTCCACGCAAGACCTTGGCAAACAAGCCTTTTTGATCACCCTGCGGGGGGATCTGGGCGCCGGCAAGACCACGCTAGCCCGGGCCCTGCTGCGTGCGCTGGGCGTAAAAGGGCGTATCAAGAGCCCCACCTACCCCCTGCTCGAATCTTATAATCTACCGAAGTTCAACATCTACCACTTTGATTTATATAGGTTCTCTTCGCCAGACCAGTGGTTCGACGCCGGCTTCGACGACATCTTTGCCGGTGCGGGGCTGATGCTGGTGGAGTGGCCGGAGCAGGCCGAAGGTGCCCTGCCCGGTGCCGATCTGGATCTGAGACTCGCGCTCACCGACGATGTCGAGGCGCGCCAACTGGAGGCCCATGCGCACAGCGCAGCCGGAGCAACATGTCTGACGACGCTCGCCAAACACCTCGCAGCCGCCGACGCCTGCTGACGCTGGGCCTGGCGACACCGCTGCTGCTGCCCCTGCGCGCCGTCGAGGCCTCGGCGCCCATCCGGGTCAGCCACCCCTCGAAGCGCCCGGGCAGTGCCCAGGGCAGCACCGGCGTGCGCACGGCTGCCGCATCGACGGGAGGCAGAAGCGTTTCGTCGGGCCGCACTGCCGCATCGGGCGGCAGCAAAACGGCTGCATCCCACGGCAAAGCCACGTCATCCGGCAACCAACCTGCCTCATCCAGCGGGAAATCTGCCTCATCCGGCAGCAAGTCTGCGTCATCCAGCAAAAAATCTGTCTCGGCCCATCAGAGTTCATCCTCGTCCACCGGCACCAGTGGCAGGACCGGTTCGGACACAACCACCCGGTACACTGCCACGGCCAGCAACGGGTCGTCCTCATCCAGTGGCACGAACCATACAGGCAGCACGCGCCATGCAGGCGACACAAGCCATGCTGCCCAGCCATCCCTGCAGCGCACGGCACTCAACAGCACCACGCCATCCGGCGTATCCGGCAGAACCGACACCCGTCACGGCATTGCGGCCGTGCGCATGTGGCCGTCGCGCGAGTACACCCGGGTCACCTTCGAGCTGACCCAGGCCATCCCCTTCCGTGCCCGGCTGATCGACAACCCCAACCGGGTCATTCTCGATCTGGAGGGGCTGCAGGTCGAATCGAAGGTGCGCGAGCTGCTGTCGCGCATCAGCACGCAGGATCCGTTCGTGCGGCAGGTGCGCATCGGCCAGTTCAACCCCGAAACCCTGCGCATCGTCTTCGACCTGAAGCAGCCGGTGGCGCCGCAGGTGTTCACGCTCAAGCCCACGGGCAACTACCAGCACCGGCTGGTGCTGGACTTCTATCCGAAGCATGCCGAC
The DNA here is from genome assembly GCF_003892345.1 of Lautropia dentalis. Taxonomy (GTDB): domain Bacteria; phylum Pseudomonadota; class Gammaproteobacteria; order Burkholderiales; family Burkholderiaceae_E; genus Lautropia; species Lautropia dentalis. The sequence continues at coordinate 312,111 of NZ_RRUE01000001.1, read as the reverse complement.
GACACGCTCGACCAGCTGATCGCCTCGGCCGCCGAGGCGCAGAAGGAAGGCAGCGCCCAGGGCAAGGGCGGAGCCCCGGGCAGGTCTGCGCCCGAGGCACGCCAGCACGCCGATGCCCGCGGCGGCCAGCGCCGCAACGGGCAGAAAGGCGGCTCCCCGTCATCGGCGCCCGCCACTGGCGGCCGCCAGCCGGCGCAGGAAGAGGTGGCCCGCATCTTCACCGTGGCGCTGGACCCCGGTCATGGCGGCGAGGATCCCGGTGCCACCGGCCCGAAGGGCACGCACGAGAAAGACGTGGTGCTGGCCGTGGCGCACCGGGTGCGCAAGCTGCTGGCGAAGGAAGAGAACCTGCGCGTGATCATGACGCGCGACGACGACTACTATGTGCCGCTGGTCAAGCGCGTGAACAAGGCACGGGGCGTGCGCGCCGACCTGTTCGTGTCCATCCACGCCGACGCCTTCGTCAAGCCCGATGCCAGTGGTTCATCCGTGTTCGTGCTGTCGAGCCACGGTGCCACCAGTGTGGGCGCCAAATGGCTGGCCCGCAACGAGAACAAGGCCGACCTGATCGGCGGGGTGAACATCCGCACCACCAGCATGCCGGAAACCGCCAGCCTGCTGATGGATCTCTACACCACTGCACAGATCCGCGACAGCAAGGTACTGGCCGGCCGCATGCTCAACGAGCTGGGCCAGATCGGCAAGCTGCACCGCGGGCAGGTGGAACAGGCCAATTTTGCGGTGCTGCGCTCGCCGGACGTGCCGTCGGTGCTGGTGGAAACCGCCTTCATCAGCAACCCCGACGAGGAAAGACGCCTGCGCGACCCTGCCTATCAGGACCGTCTGGCCCGCGCCATCGCGCGAGGCATTCTGGACTACCGCCGGCACAACCCGCCGGCGGCACGGGGCAAGGTTTCCTGACGCCACTGCCCAGCCAAAGGCCGGTCACCGGCTTTCCGGCCAGAGACGATGGCGCCTCACGCAGCCATATCTGTCCCGGCCATATCTGCCCCGGCTATGCCAACCACGGCCATGCCGGCCACGGCGGGGCTACCGCTCACGGCCGGCCCACGCTCTGGTAGCGGAACCCCATCTCGCGCACTTCGTCCGGCTGGTACTGGTTGCGGCCGTCGATCACCACCGGGTAGCGCATCTGCGTGCGCAGGCGCGCAAAATCCGGCGCGCGGAACTGCGGCCACTCGGTCACCAGCACCAGCGCATCGGCACCCTCCACAGCCTCATACTGTTCGGTCATGAAGCGCAGCGTGCCTTCGGCCTGCGGATCCTGCGGCATGGCGCGGCGTGCCGTTTCGGTGGCCTCGGGGTCATAGGCCCGCACGAGGGCACCGGCCTTCAGCAGCGATTCCACCAGTGTGATGCTGGGCGCCTCGCGCATGTCGTCGGTCCCCGGCTTGAACGCCAGCCCCCATACGGCCACCGTCTTGCCACGCAGGTCGTCACCCAGTTCGCTGCTCACCATTTCGTACAGGCGGCTCTTCTGCTGGTCGTTGCGATGCTCCACGGCCGACAGCAGCACCGGGTCGAAGCCGGCCGAATGCGCCATGCGCGCCAGTGCGCGCACGTCCTTGGGCAGGCATGAACCACCATAGCCTGCACCCGGACGGATGAAGCGGGTGCCGATGCGCGGGTCGGCACTGATGCCCTCGCGCACGCTTTCCACGTCCACCCCCAGGCGCTCGCACAGGCCGGCAATCTCGTTCATGAACGAGATGCGGGTGGCCAGCATGGCGTTGGCAGCGTATTTGGTCATTTCGGCGTCGCGTACCCGCATGTGGATGATGCGCGCCCCTTCCTGCGCAAAGGGGGCATACAGTTCATCCATCACCTGGCGGGCATGGCCAGATTCCACCCCCAGCACGATGCGGTCCGGTTCCATGAAGTCCTTGATGGCCACACCTTCCTTCAGGAATTCGGGGTTGGACACCACGTCGAATTCGATCTGCACGCCGCGTCTGGCCAGCTCGGCATCCACGGCGGCGCGCACCCTGTCGGCCGTGCCCACCGGCACCGTCGACTTGTTGATGATCACCGACCGTTCGGTCATGTGCTGGCCGATTTCGCGGGCCACGGCCAGCACGTGCGACAGGTCGGCCGAACCGTCCTCATCCGGAGGCGTGCCCACGGCAATGCAGTAGACCTGCGCCTTTTTCATGGCGTCGGGCAGCGAGGTGGTGAATTCGAGACGGCCGACCTTTGCATTGCGGTCGATGATCTCGTCCAGGCCCGGTTCGTAAATGGGCACCACGCCGCGCTTCAGTCCTTCGATGCGGCTTTCGCTGATGTCCACACAGGTCACGTGCTGACCCTTTTCTGCCAGGCAGGCACCTGTGACCAGACCCACGTAGCCAGACCCAACGATGACGATGTTCATTTTGTTTTCCTGTTTCTGAAGAAGGAGTCAATGACCGGAAAAACCAGCCCGGCCAGCAATGCATGTCCGGTGCGCGCCGGAAAACGGATCCGGCCGCATGCAGCCCGGTTACGCATGTCATGCCCCCGTTCGTCCATGACCCGTTCAGCCGGGCGCAACCCGTTTATCCGCCGGTACCGCGTTTTCACCGGGGCAGACGCAGCATCACCTGCAGTCCACCCAGCGGGCTTCTGCCCAGATCCAGCCGTCCCCCGTAGGTTTCGGCAATGTCGGAGGCAATGGCCAGGCCCAGACCGCTGCCCTCGGTGCTTTCGTCGAAGCGCTCGCCCCGCCGGCGGGCCCGGGCGATTTCATCGTCGTCGAGGCCCTCGCCATCGTCGTCGATGCAGATCGCCACGAATCCGGTACGTGAGGCCATGCCTTCCTGTTCATTCGTGGCCTGACGGAACACCTGCAGCGTCACCCATACCTGGCTGCGGGCCCATTTGCCGGCGTTGTCCAGCAGGTTGCCCAGCATTTCTTCCAGGTCGGTGCTTTCACCGCGCCAGTGCACCGCGCCCGGCAAGTCCAGCCGCCAGTCGAGGCTGCGCGAGGCGTGCAGCATTTTCATCAGCCCGAGCAGTCCTTTCAGGCACTCGCCCACATCGATGCGCCGCACGTCCCCTGCGCCACTGCCTGCCCGGGCCAGATGACGCTCGATCATCCGGTTCATCGTCTCGACCTGCTTCTGCACACTGGCCGCCACGAGCGAGCCATCGCGCGACTGGGCATTGAGCAGTGCCAGCGGCTTTTTCAGCGCATGGCTGAGATCGGCCGCATTGCCCCGCGCACGCATCACGATGCGCGCGTTGCGTTCGAGCACTTCATCCACTTCGGCTGCCAGCGGGTCGAGATCGGGGCCATACCCCGTTCCCACCCGGTCGTGCTCACCGGCGTGGATGCCCTGCAGCCGGTCGTGCAGCCGGCGCAGCGGGCGCAGGCCCAGGCGCACCTGAAAATACATGCCCGCCAGCAGCGCCGCCGCCAGGCCGCCCAGCATCACCACCAGAAACCGGTCGATGAACACCATGTCCTTGCGCGAGGGACCGGCCGGTCCGTAGACGAACAGCCGGTAATCGTGGCCCTGGATGCTCAGGGGCCGCACCAGGCCATAGAGCAGCTCGTCACGCGGCCCGTAGGTGAGCAGCAGCACGTCGGAACCGGCAACGTGCCGGTCGGTGGGGGTTTCCAGCCGGCTGTCCCAGAGCGAACGGGAGCGGTGCACCGTCCCGCCCTCTTCCAGCTGCCAGTACCACCCGGAAAAGACGAAACGGAATTCGTCGTTGACCAGCCGGTGATCGAGCGAGGGCGTGCCGTCGCGGTCGAGACGCATGCCGGCCGCAATGCGGTCGGCCCGCTCGCCCAGCGATCCGGCCATGCTCCGCAGGATGACGGCATGCAGCTGCTCGCGCAGCAGCAGCCCGCCCACCGTGGTGGACAGCACGACGGCCAGCATCCCCAGCAGCATCAGGCGCTGGGCCAGGCCCATGGGCGGCAGGGTCATGTCGGCTCATCCTGCGACAGGGCGTCCTCATCGGCACCCTCGTCGGGCAGAACCAGGGCAAATCCGCGGCCCCGCACGGTGCGGATCATCGGCGCGCCGAGCTTGCGGCGAATGCGGCTGATCAGCACGTCGATGGCATTGGAATCGGGGTCGGAGTCACGCGCATACACATGCTCGGAAATGTCGGCCCGGCTCAGCACCACGCCGGGCTGGTGCATCAGGTAGGCCAGGATGCGCTCTTCCTGGGCGGTAAAGCCGAGGCGTTTGCCTTCCATGGAAAAACGGCCCTGATGCGTGTCGTACGACAGCGGCCCCACCTGCAGCACGGGCTCGGCATGGCCATAGGCGCGACGCATCAGCGCCCGCAGCCGCAGCACCACTTCCTCGTGCATGAAGGGCTTGGTGAGGTAGTCGTCGGCACCGGCACCAAAGCCCGAAAGCTTGTCGCTCCAGCGACCGCGCCCGGTGAGAATCAGCACCGGAAAACGGCGCCCCTGCTCGCGCCAGTGCTGCAGCACCGACACGCCGTCCAGCTCGGGCAGGCCGAGATCGAGCACGGCTGCATCATATTTTTCGGTGCAGCCGAGAAAATCGGCCTCGCGACCATTGGTGGCAATTTCCGCCACCATGCCGGACTCGTCCAGCACACGGGCCAGGCTTTCGGCCAGCTCACGGTCATCTTCAACGATCAGTACCCGCATCAGCGCACCTCGATTTCCTCTTCGTCGAGCACCCGTCCCGTCACCGGATCGAGGGTCACCTCGATCAGCGTGTCGTTGAGCAGGCGCAGATCGACCTCATAGACGGGCCGCGTGTCCCGGTCGTATTTCAGTTCGGCCTCCAGCACCGTGCCCGGGTAGCGCTGCAGCACGACATCGAGCAGTTCGGGCAGCGATTTCATGTCGTTGCCGGGATCCATGCTGCCCATGTCGGAGAGCAGCTCGCCCGAAGCGGCGTCGACGAACACGCCGCGCACCAGACCATCGTCCTGACGGACGCGCACCTGGTACACCTCGCGCCCCTGGCGGCCGCGCTCGAGATCCACATCCACCACCAGCCCCGGATAGCGCGCCAGCACGCGGCGCAGCATCTCGGGCAGGCTGCTCACGTTGCCACTGCTGCTGCGACGCACTTCCTGGCCGGAGACGGCATCGATGTGAATTTCGCGCCGGCGGCCATTGGCGTCCAGCAGTTTGACCTCATAAATATGACGGCCCGCCTCATCGCGGTCCAGTTCCACGTCCAGCACATTGCCGCTGTACTTTTTCTGGACCATTTCCAGAATGTCCGCCAGCGGACGAAAGCGCCCTGCCGTCACGGCCTTGCGCACGTCGTCGTGCTGCGGTGCGGCCATGGCAGCCACGGACACGCCCAGAAGGGCGACGGCAACGGAAGGGAAAATCCACTTGAACATGCGAACACCCACGGGGACCATGAACAGCATCCTAAACAACCCTGTCTGAACGAATCATGAACCGGTCTGTCAAGGCTGGTTCATGCCGGATGGGAGACAATGCAGGGAAACCCGTGGAGCACAGGCCGCCTCGCCCGGCACGCCGCCGCTGGCGCACAGCTCCCCGGGCGGGAATCCTTCCCCGCACAACCACCTGCACGCAAGATGCCCCGATCCTCCGTTACCCGCACAGTCCCGCGCATTGCCCTGTACTCCCATGACACCATGGGACTGGGCCACATCCGCCGCAACACGCTGCTGGCCCAGACACTGATCCGGCCACCGCTGTCGGCCGACGTGCTGCTGGTCTCCGGCATTCGCGAATCGGGCGCATTTCCGCTGCCGAAGGGCATCGACAGCATCACGCTGCCGGCCTACCAGAAGCAGCCCGACGGCAGCTACCGCCCGCGTGCGCTGGGCCTGTCGCTGCAGGAACTGATCGACCTGCGCGCCCGGACCATTCTGGCCGCCCTCACCGCCTTTGCGCCCGGGCTGTTCATCGTCGACAACGTGCCGCGCGGCGCCCTGGCCGAGCTGGACACCGTGCTGCCCGTGCTGCGCGCCCGTGGCACCCGCATCGTGCTGGGGCTGCGCGACATCATCGACACCCCCGACGTGGTGGCCCGGCAGTGGGAGAAGCAGCAGAATGCCAGCGCCCTGGAACAGTGGTTCGACGCCATCTGGATCTACGGCGACACGCGCCTCTACGATACCGTTGCCGCCTACGGGCTGAACCACCTGCACGGCGTGCAGGTCACGCCGGTGGGCTACCTCGATGCCAGCCTGCGCCAGGAAGGCCGTACGGAAGGTACCACATCGCCCGGGATGGCCGGCAGCGTCCTCGCCACCCACGAGCCCCCCTATGCGCTCTGCATGATGGGCGGCGGCCAGGACGGCCTGGCCGTGGCCGAGGCCTTTGCCCGTGCGCCGCTGCCCGCGGGCTGGCGGGGCATCATTCTCACCGGTTCGATGATGCCGCCTGCAGCCCGTGCCCGGCTGCAGGCCCTGGTGGCCCACCGGCCCGAGCTGCAGCTGCTGTCGTTCTCGTCCGAACCACTGGCGCTGATTCGCGCAGCCAGCGCCGTGGTAGCCATGGCCGGCTACAACAGCACGATGGAAGTGCTGGCGCTCGAAAAGAACACCCTGCTGGTTCCCCGCGTGGTGCCGCGCGAGGAACAGTGGCTGCGTGCCCGCCGGCTAGCGGATCTTGGCCTCGTGCACTGCCTGCACCCCGACGAACTCAGCCCCGAACGGGTGGGCGCCTGGCTGGCCGGCGCCGCCTCGCCATCCCCCCGGCCGCGCGCGCGCGAGGTGCTCGACTTTTCCGGCCTGCAGCGGGTTGCCACCCTTGCGGCCGGCCTGCTGCAGGCATCACCGGACAATCCGGCCCCTCCGGACGGTGCACCACCCGGCCCCTGAACCCCTCGTCTGCTCACGCCCCTTCCGATGGCCAGCAAATACCTCCGCCATCGACACCTTTTCCCAGGAACCCTCCATGTCCGCCCCGAACGCACCGCTTGCCGTTGGCTATGTGCTGAAGCGTTACCCCCGTTTTTCCGAGACCTTCGTGGTCAATGAAATCCTCGCCCTCGAAAAGGCCGGGGTGCAGGTCGAGATCTTCGCGCTCGGCCCCGTCAGCGAGACCCACTTCCAGGAAGCCATCTCCCGCGTGCGGGCGCCGGTGCGCCGCATCCGTCACCAGTTCCACGACACCGAACTGTACTGGCAGCTGATCGTGCAGGCCCGCAAGGCCCTGCCGGCGTTTCGCCGCCTGGCCCACCTGGCCGATGACCACGACTGGGTCACCGTGGGCCAGGCGCTGATTCTCGCCATGAAAGTCCGGGCGGCGGGCCTCAAACACCTGCACGCCCACTTCGGCACGCAGGCCGCCACCGTGGCCCGGCTGGCGGCCGCCTTTGCCGATATCCACTACAGCTTCACCGCGCACGCCAAGGACATCTACCACCAGTACGAAGAGCCGGTGCAGCTCGACCTGAAAATCCGTGACGCCGCCTTCACCGTCACGGTGTCGGACTACAACCTGCAGTACCTGCGCACCCACTTCCACGCCGATCCGGCCCGCTCGCACCGCATCTACAACGGGCTGGATCTGTCGGCCTTCGACTATCAGCCTCCGGTCAACCGCCCACATCACGTGCTGGCCGTGGGCCGCCTGGTCGAGAAGAAGGGCTTTCCGTGGCTGGTCCAGGCCATGGCCCTGCTGCGCGACCAGGGGGTGGACTGCCGGTGCACCCTCGTGGGCGATGGCCCGATGCGCCCCATCCTGCAGCAGCTGATCGACACCCACCGGCTGCACGACCGGGTCCAGCTGGCCGGCGTGCGCACGCTGCCACAGATCACCGCGCTGCTGCGCGAATCGGCCATGCTGGTGGCCCCCTGCATCATCAGCGAGGGGGGCGACCGTGACGGCCTGCCCACCATCCTGGTGGAAGCCATGGCCCTCGGCACCCCCTGCGTGTCCACCCGGGTAGTGGGCATTCCCGAACTGGTGCGAGACCAGATCACTGGCCTGTGCGTCCCGCCGAAGGATGCCGCCGCCCTGGCCGACGCCATCGCCACGCTGCTGGCCAACCCGGCCAGGGCCCGGCAGATGGCCGACGCAGCCCGCGCCCTCGTCGAGCGCGAATACGACGTTCACCACAACACCGGCCAGCTGCGCGCCCTGTTTGCGCAGAGCGTGCAGACCGTTGCCGATCACCCCCTGTCCAGCCCGGAGCGTTCATGAAACATATCGCCTATCTCTGCACCGACGCCGGCATTCCCGTCTTCGGCACCAAGGGTGCCTCGATTCACGTGCAGTCGGTCGTGCGCGCGGCCCTGAAGGCCGGCCACCGTGTCACCCTGTTTGCCACCCGTTTCGACGGCCCGATACCCCCGGGGCTGGAGGGCGCAGCCTGCGTGCAGTTGCCCGAGCTGCCGCAGGGCGATCCGGAAAAGCGTGCCCACGCCGCCCTGCAGTCCCATCCCCGCATTGCGGCCCTGCTCTATGAGCATGGCCCCTTCGACCTCGTCTACGAGCGCTATTCGCTCTGGAGTGACGTGGGCATGCGCTGGGCGCGCGTCCAGCACATTCCCGGCGTGCTGGAGGTCAATGCCCCGCTGATCGAGGAACAGCGCACCCACCGCGGGCTGGTGCTCGAAACCGAGGCACAGGCCATGGCCGCGTCGGCCTTCTCGCGGGCCAGTGCCCTGGTGGCCGTCTCGCCGGGCGTGGCCGATTATCTGCACACCTGGCCCGGCACGCGCGGACGCGTGCACGTGGTGGCCAATGGCGTGGATCCGGCCCCGTACGACGACAGCGCGGCCCGCCGTCAGGCCCGCCACGCTCAGGCCGCCGCCGGCGAGGATGAAACCGTCATCGGCTTTCTGGGCACGCTCAAGCCCTGGCATGGCCTGCCGATGCTGGTGGACGCCTTTGCCCGCCTGCACCGCCAGCACCCCCGCACACGGCTGCTGGTGGTGGGTGATGGTCCGGAGCGCGTCAACATGGAATCGGCCCTCACCGCCCAGGGGCTGCTGGGTCACTGCGAGTTCACCGGCGCCGTGCAGGCCCGCGAGGTACCTGCCCTGCTGGCCCGCATGGACATTGCCACCGCCCCCTACCCGCAGCAGCAGAATTTCTATTTCTCGCCGCTCAAGATCTACGAGTATCTGGCCGCCGAACTGCCGGTGGTAACCACCCGTGTGGGCCATCTCGATACCGTGGTGCTCGATGGTGTCGATAGCCTGCTGGTGCCCCCCGGCGATCCGGACGCCTTTGCCGCCGCCATGGCCCGCCTGCTCGAAAACCCGTCCGAACGCCGGGCCATGGGCCAGCGGGGCCGCACCCGCGTTCTGGCCGAGCACAGCTGGGACGCCGTCACCGCCCGGCTGCTGGACATTGCCGGGGCCACGGCCGCGTCGGAGCGGGCGGCCTGATCCGGCCGGGCCGGGCGCCGGCGTGCAGCCGCACATCATGCACCGGCGCGTCCTGCGCTGCCCCTGCTGGTGGCACCGCACTGCACCGGCGCTGCTCGGGGCGCCCGGTACCACCCCGGCAGCATCGTCGCCATGCCCGGTATCCGCCCCATCCCGCACAATAGCGCCGGACGCCCCGCCCTGCCGGCGGGATGTCCCTGCCCTCGCTGCCGGCTCCGTGGCCGGCCCTTCCATCCATTCACCCCGTCATCGCCGTGCCCCAGGACAACAAAGCCGCCTCCCGCCACCCCATCCGCCGCGTGCTGAAGCGCTTCCGGCCCTTCATGAAGGGCCAGGGGCCGCTGCTGGCCGGCTCCCTCACCGCCCTGCTGCTCAGCACGCTGATGCGCGTGGCCGAACCCTGGCCGCTGGCCTTCGTGATCGACCACGTGCTGGGCGGCAAGACCGGCTCGCACGAGGCACCGGCCGCTGCCGGCTGGGTGACCGGCATGGTGGCGGACCTGGGCATCATGGGCGTCATCGTGCTGGCCGGAGTGTCGGTGGTGGTGTTTGCCGCGCTGCGGGCACTGGCCGGCTTTCTGTCGACGGTGGGCTTTGCGCGCATCGGCAACGTGGTGCTGAGCCGCGTGCGCAATGTGCTCTACAACCGGCTGCTGCGGCTGTCACTGGCCTTTCACCAGCGCCAGCGCAGTGGTGATCTGGCCCTGCGCCTGGTCAACGACGTGGGCCAGCTGCGTGAAGTGACCGTGTCGGCCCTGCTGCCGATGCTGGCCAACGTGTTCATCCTGGTGGGCATGTTTGCCGTGATGTTCATGCTGAACTGGCGGCTGGCACTGCTGTCGCTGATTCCGCTGCCGGTGATGTGGTTCTCGGCCAAACGCAGCAGCAAACTGATTCACGAGGCCAGCCGCCGCCAGCGCACCCGCGAAGGCTCGCTGGCCGCCACGGCGTCGGAATCGATGTCGGCCATCCGCACCGTGCAGTCGCTGGTGCTGGAAGACAGCTTCTCGCGGCTCTTTCATGGCAACGACGGCCAGGCTGCGCATGCCGACATGAACACCAAGCGGCTGGCCGCCGGGCTGGAGCGCTCGATCGACCTGCTGGTGGCCGTGGCCACTGCCCTGGTGCTGTGGCAGGGCGCCCTGCAGGTACTGGCCGGCGCACTCACCGCCGGTGACCTGCTGGTATTCATTTCGTACCTGAAGAACTCCATGCGTCCGGTGCGCGAATATGCCAAATATGCCGGCCGGCTTTCGAAGGCACTGGCCTCGGCCGAACGCATCAGCGACATTCTGGAAGAAAAACCCGACATCATCGACCGCAAGGGCGCCAAAACCGCCCCGGCCTTCGAGGGTGCCGTGCATTTTCGTGACCTGCATTTTTCGTACGATGCCGAATCACGTTCCATTTTCCATGGACTCGATCTGGTGCTGGCCCCGCGTGAACACGTGGCGGTGGTGGGGCCGTCCGGCATCGGCAAATCCACGCTCACCGTGCTGCTGCTGCGCCTGTACGATCCGCAGAAAGGCAGCGTGGAAATCGACGGTACCGACATCCGCCACTGGAAGACCGCCTCGGTCCGTCGCCAGATCGGCCTGCTGCCGCAGGACGCGCTGCTGTTTGCCGCCAGCGTGCGCGACAACCTGACCTGCGCCGCCGGCCGCGAGGTGAGCGACGAGGAAATCATCGCCGCCGCAAAAATGGCCAACGCGCACGATTTCATCATGGCCCTGCCCGAGGGCTACGACACCGTCATCGGCGAACGCGGCGCCACCCTGTCGGGCGGCCAGCGCCAGCGGCTGGCCATTGCCCGGCTGGCCCTGCGGCATTGTCCGGTCATGGTGCTGGACGAACCCACCACCGGGCTGGACCGGGCCAGCGAGGCCGTGGTGCGCCACGCCATCGAACGCCTGATCGACAACCGCACCGCGCTGATGATCACCCACGACCTCGATCTGGCGGCCGGGGCCGACCGCATCGTCTATGTGGACCAGGGCGGCATTGCCGAATCGGGCACCCACGACGAACTGCTGGCCCGCAAAGGCCCCTACGCCGCCCTCTGGCAGCTGCACCGCAAGGCTGTCGGTGAGGGCGACGGCGCCACCGCAAACACCACGGGCACTTCCACTGGCACGTCCACGGGAGGCGCCGCCGGTGCAGGTACCGATACCAGTGCGAGTGCGAGTGCCAGTGCCAGTGCCGGAGAGGCTGCCCGCGCCAGCAGCCGTGGCACCGGACCGGAAACCGCTACCATGTCATCCGCGGCGCAACGCGCCTGATTCCGCCCCAAGGACACCGGATGAACCAGCCCCCTGCCAGACAGAGCAGCCCCCTGAACGACGCCGACCATGCCCTGATCGCCCGGGACACCGACCTGCCCGGACTGGGGCTGCTGCTGGACGAAGAAGCGCTGCTCGACGAAGTCGGCCGCCAGATGCCGGCCGCCGACGTGGCGCGCATCCGCATCGATTACCTGCGCTACAAGCCAGGCACCAGCTGCATGGCCGGCCTGCGCGTCATCGACACACTGGGGCGCACCCAGCATGCCTTCGCCCGGGCACTCACCGCCTCCAATCCCGACTGGGACCAGCACGCCGCACGCCTGCAGAAACGCGCCGCCCTCGACGGCCGCTTCTCGGCACACGTCCTGCCCCGCACGCGGCTGCTGCTGGCCAGCGCCGTGCACGACCGCCGCATCACCGCCCTGGGCACCCTGCTGAACACCCCCGGCACCCTCGACGGTACCCAGCCGCTGCCCGATGACCTGGGCATCGAACAGCACCTGTACGAACGCGAAATCCAAGCCCACGTGCTGCGCTACAAGCCCGAGCGGCGCATGGTGCTGCAGCTGCGGCAGGGGTCGCGCCCGGTGGGCGTGCTGCGCGCCTGCACCGAACGGGAATTCCCCGCCACCGAGGCCGGTGCCCGGCTGGCCCGTGCCTTTCAGGGAACGGCCCCCCTGGCCGTGGGGGCTACCCGGCATTTTCTGGTCATGCCCTGGCAGCGCGGCCAGAGCCTGGACATGCTGGGCAACGACACCGCGCGCGCCGTGCAGGAGCTGTCTGCACACGGAGAAGTGCCATCGGCCGACATGCCCCAGCTGGACCTGGGCCTCTTTGCCGACATTGGCCTGCGCCTGGGTGAGCTGCATGAGGCCCGCATCGCGCACCCCATGCACCGTACCGTGGCCGATGACATCGATGCCCTGACCCGGGCAGCCGGCAGCATTGCCCGGCTGCTTCCGGCGCTGGGCGGACGCGCCCACAGCCTGGCCGACCGGACGGCCCAGGCCCTGCAGCAGGCCAGCACCGGCTGGCAGCCCTGCATTACCCATGGCGACCTGTCACTGGAGCAGATGGTGCGCGATCCGCTCGGCCAGCTGCAGTTCATCGACTGGGACAATGCCGCCCTGGGCGACCCGATGGCCGATGCCGGCTCGCTGCTGGCCCGTCTGGCCACCCAGTATCTGGGCCGCAGCCGCACCGCCCCCACCCCCGATACCCTGGCCGACCTGCTCGATACCGTCCACGACGCCCTGGCCCGCGGCATCGACGCCAGCAGCCCCCTGCCGGCCACCCTGTCGGCACGGGCTCCCCACACCCGCCGGCGTGCCGGCTGGCATACCGTGGCAGGGTTGCTGCGTCTGGCCCCCGAGGGCTTCCGGCGCCGCCGCCCGTCATGGCCCGAACAGATGGAACAGATCGTGGCCCTGGCCGAATACCTGGCCGCCCAGCTGCAGCCCGCACCCCTGCACGCCGCGACGGCGCCGGCCGGCACGACAGAACCCCCTTCCACATCCCTGCCGTCCACGACAACCGGCGCTGTCGCCGCGGAGACGACAGGCCGGGAGACCTCATCGATGAGGCCGGCACCAGCCCATCCTGCAGCAGCGGAGGCCGGACACACGCCCGTTACCGCCGGCGCCCCCGGCACCGGGAACACGCCTTCCAGCTGGCCCCAGACCGACCGCACCCTCATGCAGCCGCTGCTGCTGGACGCCCTGCATCTGCCGGCCGGCGACTGGCAGCTGGAACCGGTACGCGTGCTGCGCCACAAGGCCGGCCGCCGCGCCCTGCTGGACTACACCCTGATCCATCGTGTCCCTGCCGAAACCACCCGCACATCCACTGCAGGCACATCCACCGCAGGCATCCCTGCCCCGGACACGCCCGCCACGCCTGCAACGGCCGGCTGTGCCACGCCCGGCGCAGCCCCGGCTGCAACGGCCACCACCCGCATCGAACTGCTGGGCAAACTGCGCTTCAAGGGCGCCGACCGGCATGGCTTTGCCGTGCAGAAGGCCCTGTACGAACATGGCTTCGACCTGCCCTGGGTAGCCTTGCCCGAGGCGCTCGCCATCCTGCCCGAACAGCGCCTGTGGCTGCAGCGCAGGGTACCCGGCACCATGGCCAGCCACCTCATCCGCCCCGGCAGCGACCCGGGCCTGTCCTTCCGGATCGGCCAGGCCCTGGCCGCGCTGCACCGGGCAGGCGGCCAGCTGCTGGACGCTGCCCGCAACGGCCAGCCCGCAACCGGCGCCCCCCCCATCGATCCCAGCCGCCGCTGGACGCTGGAGGACGAACTGGACATGCTGCACGGCCGCCTGGAAAAGGCGGCCGAAGCCCGCCCTGCCTGGGCCGAACGCATCCGTGCGCTGATCCCGGCCACCCGCAGGCTGGCCAGACGCCTGCCGACCACGGCGCCTACCGGCATTCACCGCGACTGCTACGCCGACCAGATCCTGGTGGACGGCGAGCGGCTCACCTGGCTGGACCTCGACCTGTTCTGCTTGGGCGATCCTGCCCTGGACGTGGGCAACTTCGTGGCCCACCTGATGGAAGACGCACTGCGCCATCATGGCAGCCTGCACGCCCTGCAGGCGCACCAGCAGGCCCTCACTGACGGCTTCCGGCAGGATACCCCGCACGTGGACATGACGGCCATCGAGGGCTGGACCCTGCTGTCACTGGCCCGTCACGTCCAGCTGTCCACGCAGTTCGACGACCGGCACACCACCACCCTGCCCCTGCTGGAATACTGCGAGCACCAGCTGGGCATCTGATCTTTCCATGTTCCAATCCCGCAACCCGCCAGGGCGCGTCATGGACGCATGCCTCCCCGCACTGACCCCGCCCCCCGTGCCAGCAGCATGCCATGCACGGACGGGGCCGGCCGTCCTGCCAGACAGGGCAAGACCGGCAGCACGCGGATGCATGGGTCCATGGCGCCCCAGACCACCCACGACAGGAGACGCAGCATGAACCAGAACCCCCATTCCCCGCACAGACCGGGCGCGCCAGCCCCTTCCAGCCAGCCAGCCAGCTCCTGCTGGCCAGCCACTTCCGTTCGGCCAGCCACATTCTGCCGGCCGGCCCTGCGCCCGCTGGCCGCCCTGCTGCTGGGCACTGCCCTGCTGGGCAACGCCCAGGCCGGAGCCCCCATCAAGTGGCAGAAACCCGGCTGGGACTTCCTGCCCCGGATCTCCCTGGAATATGACCGGCTGAAGAACCGCGATCTGCGCGGCAGCGGCGAACGCACCAAATCGGACACGGTTCCGGAATTCCGGCTCGTGTCCCGCTACCAGCACGACAGCCGCTGGGGCTTCGTCGGTGACTTCGAACTGTACGAAAGCATCGAGCGCGAGACCGGCTCACCCACCGACCGTCAGACCCGGCTGGAGGTCACGCAGCTCTTCGCAGAAGCCCAGCTGCAGGAATACGGCGCCCGCGCGCGCCTGGGCCGCTGGAGCATCGATGACGAACGCACCTGGTTCTTCGACACCCAGTTCGACGGCCTCAACGCCACCCTCGATTACGGCCCTTACCAGCTGGACACCTTCGTGGCCCGCTACAGCAACTGGCGCAGTGACCTGTTCAACCGCCACACCAAACACGAAAAAGGTGCCGATGTCGTCGGTGCTCTGGGTACCTGGTGGATGACCGAAGACCACAAGATCATCCTCAAGGGTCTGCACCAGGAGGAAGACAACGACGACCTGCGCCTGACCCACGTGGCCGGCGGTTCCCTCAACGAGGGCGACCCGCACCTGCAGCACTGGGCCATGGCCAGCTACGTGAGCGGCAAGGAAAAGGGCCGTCGCGTGCGCGGTGAGGCCATCGACCTGGGCGCCACCCTATTCCTCGACGACCGCAGCGGCTGGAGCCCGCGTGCCACCCTCGGCTACGCCTGGGGCAGCGGCGATGACGGCGAAGGCGTGGACACCAGCCATCACCAGACCGGCTGGCAGAGCAACAAGTCCTACATGGGCGCCGAAATCGACTTCAAGACCTACGGCACGGTGCTGGACCCGCAACTGTCGAACATCCACGTGCTCACCGCCGGCGTCGGCATCACCCCGATGAAGAAAAGCTCGCTGGACCTGGTCTTCCACCACTACCGCCAGGACAAGACCACCGAACTGACCCGCACCGACCTGCGCCCGCGCGCCGACCTGCAGGACCGCCGCACCCTGGGCAACGGCATCGACCTGGTCTGGGGCTGGAAACCGACGAAGGAATGGAAGATCCAGGCCTACACCGGCATGTTCATGCCCAGCGGGCGCTTCCGCGCCAGCAGCCGCGACGGCGCCGGCAAGTCGTCCAATGCCTGGGCCGCCGGCTTCGAGGTCAAGTACTACCCCGGCAGGAAGTAACCAGCCCGCGCGCCGAAAGTCCCAGGGCACCAGTCACCACCGCCTGCCCCCGCAGCTGCCGGCGCGCAGCAGCGCCCATGCAGTCTGCCCGGGCGCGACACGAAAGCCTGTCCACCCTCCGCTCCGGAGGCTGGCAGGCTTTTCTGTGTCGGGACACGCACACCCAAAGAGGGGGGTGCACGGGGATGAAGGCGTCCACCACACGCGCTGGGGACCATGCGGCCCCGGTCCGCCCCATTCAGGAAAACCCTGATACGTCTGCGGGCCTGTTCAGGGACCGAAGTACCTGATAATACGTGCCTTGCAACACGCAACATGTTCTGCTGCACCGGACATACCCGTTACAACCCGACAACCAACCGACCTTCCCAGGAGACCCTGCATGAACACCATGCTCCGCCCGCCACACAGCCAGGACGCACCGGCAACCCCCTTCCGCCGGGCCGCAGGTCCGCTGGTCGCCCTGATGCTGGGCGCCTCCCTGCTGGGCAGTGCCCAGGCGAAGGATGCCATCCGGTGGCAGAAGCCGGGCTGGCACTTCATCTCGCGGATCATGTACCAGCAGGACATCCAGAAGAACCTCAAGCTGCGCAAGAACAACATCAGCAGCCAGTCGCTGGGCATGCCGGAGGCCCGGCTGGTCACCCGCTACCAGCACGACGATCACTGGGGCTTCGTGTTCGACATCGAACCCTACGTCAGCCTGTGGCGAGCCGACGGCAACCCGCAGGAAAACGACACCATGCTGTACCTGCCCCAGCTCTACGCCGAGGCCCAGTTCAAGGAGTACGGCACGCGCGCACGTCTGGGCCGCTGGAGCACCGATGACGAGCGCACCTGGTTCTTCGACACCGACTTCGACGGTCTCAACGTCACCGTCGAACGCGGTCCCTGGCTGGTCGATGCCTTCGTCGCCCAGTACGATGTCTGGCGGCACGACCTGTTCAACCACAACGCCCCGCACGAAAAGGGTGACAAACTGGCGGCCGCCATGGGCACCTACCGGCTCAACAAGGATCACCAGCTGATCCTGAAGGGCTTGCGGCAGGTCAATGACAAGAAGGAGGGCATGCACCTGACCCACCTGATCGGTGGCTCGATCAACACCCCCTCCGAGGGCATGCAGCACTGGGCCCTGGCCAGCTACGTGAGCGGCCACCAGAACGACCGGCGCGTGCGTGGCGAGGCCATCGACGTGGGCGCCACCCTGTTCGTCGACAGCAGCAGCCGCTGGAACCCGCGCGCCACGCTGGGCTACGCCTGGGGCAGTGGTGATGACGGCAAGGGCACCGACAACAGCCACCACCAGACCGGCATGCAGACCAACAAGTCCGAAATGGGCGCCGTGTACGACTTCAAGACCTACGGCACGGTGCTGAACCCGGCGCTGACCAACATCCACGTGCTGACGGCCGCCGTGGGCATTGCCCCCATGAAGGACAGCTCGCTGGATCTGGTCTATCACCACTACCGCCAGGACAAGCTGGGGGCGCTGAGCAAGACGGCCCTGAACCCGGAGGCCGACCTGCAGAACCGCCGCACCCTGGGCAACGGCTTCGATCTGGTCTGGGGCTGGACACCCGGTCCGGCCTGGAAGGTACAGGCCTACGCCGGCGTGTTCATGCCCAGCGGCCGCTTCCGCGCCAGCACCGATGCCGGTGCCGGCAAATCGGCCAACGCCTACGCCGCCGGCATCGACATCCGGTACTACCCGGGCCGGTAAGCAGCCAGCCCCTGCCACGGGCAGTGCCGGGCATCATCCCGGCTGGAACATGCGTGTGGATGGCGCCCAGTCCCCTGACACGGACAGTGCCGGACGTCATCCCGACTGCCTGTGGTGCCCGCCCGGCAAGATCTGCTCGACACCGCCAGGGCCTGCTGAGCCTCCGGGCGCCCAAAGCCTGCCGAATGCAGCCTGATCATTCTGACTCGAGCCTGCTTCGGCAGGCTTTTTTGTGCCTGGCCAGCGACCGGAGCGGTGAGCCCACGGGAAGTGCCTGCAAAAACGCGCCCTGACGACACGGATCGTGAAGTTTTGTGGCTCAGCAAACCACAGCCCCCTCCTTCTGGTACAGACGGGTGCAAGAATACGGCCGCACCACACGGATGATGGTACGCATACAAATTTTCTGGCGACGTTCGTCCAGAAAACCCCGTCCGTCAAATCTGCCCCTCACCGAGTCTCCCGCCATGAACGCCCCTGCATCCCAGTCATGCCCTGCCTGCCAGAATCGCCTGCAAACCGGCCTGTACCCGTGGCACCTGGTCTGCAGTGCCTGTTCCTACGAAGGCAGCTCGCTGCTGGTCGACATCGACGTGCATGGCGACCGCGAAGTGCTCGATGAAACGCTGCGCGAAGAAGGTCTCAGCGACCTTCGTCAGAGCAACTTCCGCATGCTGGCCGCCGAACTGGATAAAACCCTGAACCCGCCGGCCGGCACATCCCCCACCCTGCTGGACGTGGGGTGTGGACATGGCTGGTTCCTGAAGGCCACCTCGCCACACTTCACCGGGCTTGGCATCGAACCCGATGCCCGGGTTGCCGAGATGGCCACAGCCCAGGGCGTGCAGGTCCGCAGGGGCTTCTTTCCCGACGTGCTCGAGGCCAACGAGCGCTTTGACGTCATCAGCTTCAACGACGTGATGGAACACATCCCCAACGTCAACGCAGCCTTTGATGCCTGCGTGCAGCACCTGAAGCCAGGCGGGCGCATTCTCGTCAATTCACCGGCCAGAACCGGCGTGCTCTATCGCATCTCGAAACTGATGAACCGCCTGGGCATGCGCGGCAGCTTCGAGCGGATGTGGCAAAAGGGCTTTCCGTCGCCGCACGTCCATTATTTCGATGACGACAGCATCCGCGCCATCGGCCAGCGTGCCGGACTGATGCTGGAGAAGACCTCCACCCTGCCCTCGATCAGCACCAGCGGGCTGTACGCCCGCATCCGCTACGACCGCAACATGTCCGCCGCCAAGGCTGCCCTGATTGCCGCCATACTGACGATCCTCAACCCGATCCTGCAACGCATGCCGGCCGACATCAAGGTCTGGACGCTGCGGGCACCGGGCTGATCCTGCCACAGGCAGCGCCGACCCCCCGGCAGCCTGTGGCAGCCCACCCGGCCGGGGTCCAGGCGTTCAGGCGGCCTTTCTGCGCCTGTTGATGAAGTGCCGCACCACCTCGAACACGGCCGGCAGGCCCGGAATGATGATCATCGCCAGCGTCACCCACGAGAAGTGGGCCTTGACCCAGTCGTTGTTGCCGATGAGATAGCCCAGCCCGGACAGGCCGCAGACCCACAGCATGCCGCCCACCACGTTGAACATGGCAAAGCGCGGATAGCTCATCTGCGCCACCCCGGCCACGAAGGGGGCAAAGGTGCGAATGAAGGGCATGAAGCGCGCCACGATGATGGTGATGCCGCCATGCTTCTCGTAGAAAGCATGGGTGCGGTCGAAAGCCTCGCGGTTGAAGAAGCGGCTGTCCTCCCACTGGAACACCTTCGGCCCGATGTAGCGGCCGATGGAATAGTTGAGCGCGTCGCCCAGCACGGCCGCCACCGTCAGCAGCGCCATGACGCCCAGCAGGTCCAGCCCGCCCACCGCGGCAATGGCGCCGGCCACGAACAGCAGCGAATCTCCCGGCAGGAAGGGCATCACCACCAGCCCGGTTTCGACGAAGATGATGGCAAACATCAGCGCGTACACCCAGACGCCATAGTTCTGCACCACCATTTCGAGGTGCTTGTCGAGGTGCAGGAAGATGTCGAGCAGGCTGGAGAAGTCCATGGATGAAAACAAACGGGAGGAGACAGGGGCACACAGTTTACCCGAGGGGATTGCCGGCTGCTGCAATCGCAGTGTGGCGCCGGCGGGCAAATGCACTCCCTATAATGGATGCCCATCTTCCCACCCGCCTGCCCCACCTGTTGGCCATGACCGACTCCGCCAGCCAGTTTTCCCTGCCAGCCGCCACGGATACCGCCGCATCGCGCCCCATTGCCGTACTGCCCGACATCCTGATCAGCCAGATTGCGGCCGGTGAGGTGATCGAGCGGCCGGCCTCGGCCATCAAGGAACTGCTGGAAAACGCCCTGGACGCCGGCGCCACCCAGATCGAGATCCGCATCGAGGAAGGCGGCCTGCGCCGCCTGCAGATCATCGACAACGGCCGCGGCATCGCCCGCGAACAGCTGCCGCTGGCCCTCACCCGCCACGCCACCAGCAAGATCGCCTCGCTGGCCGATCTGGAACGCGTCACCTCGCTGGGCTTCCGGGGCGAGGCGCTGGCCTCGATGGCGGCCGTCTCGCGCCTGACCCTGGCCAGCCGCCCGGCCTCCGCCGAACACGGCTGGAAGGTGGACGTGCAGCCCGGCCGGGAAGCCCCGCCGGCCGAACCGGCCGCCGTCCCGCCCGGCACCGTCATCGAGGTGATCGACCTG
The DNA here is from genome assembly GCF_003892345.1 of Lautropia dentalis. Taxonomy (GTDB): domain Bacteria; phylum Pseudomonadota; class Gammaproteobacteria; order Burkholderiales; family Burkholderiaceae_E; genus Lautropia; species Lautropia dentalis. The sequence continues at coordinate 291,690 of NZ_RRUE01000001.1, read as the reverse complement.
TTCTCGGCCACCCCGGCCCGGCGCAAGTTTCTGAAGTCACCGACCACCGAAGCCGCCTACTGCCTGGACGTGATCCGCCGCATTGCGCTCTCGCACCCGGACGTGCAGTTCGTCGTGCACCAGGACGGCAAGGAAATCCGCCGCTGGCCCGCCACCACACCACGCCAGCGCATCGAGACCCTGGTGGGCGATGGCGGCGCCGGCGGCAACCGGCTGCTGCCCGTCTCCGCCCAGGCCGGCCCGCTGACGCTGGAGGGTCTGCTGGGTACGCCCGATGCCGCCCGTGCCCGTTCGGACCGGCAGTACCTGTTCGTCAACGGCCGCTTCGTGCGTGACCGCATGCTGGCGCAGGCCATCCGCCAGGCCTACCGCGACCGCCTGCACGGCGAACGCTATCCGGTATTCGCGCTGTTCCTGACCATCGACCCGACACTGGTCGATGCCAACGTGCACCCGGCCAAGACCGAGGTGCGCTTTCGCGACCCGGCGGCCGTGCGGCATCTGGTGTTCCATGCGGTGGAAAATGCCCTGGGCACCGCGCTGCCCCGGCCGGGACAGGGCAGCGCCAGCCGGACGATCTCGCTGGCAGGGGCGCCGGGCAGCAGGGAAAGACCCGGCCCCCTGGGCGGCACAGGTGCTGCGGGGGTCACGCATGCGCCAGACGTCATGGATGCAGGAAGCTCCCGCGCAGACGGCACAGACCATCACAGTGTCAGCGGTTTCACGACCGACCGGCACACCGTGCGTACCCGGCCGGGCCACCAACCCTTCACGCCGGACACCGGCCGGACGGGTTCACCGGCAACAGGCAGTGGCCCGTCCAGGCAGGGGCATCATCCGGGCACATACCGCCCGGGCGCCGGCCAGTACGACACGGCCGCCAACCGCGCCAGTCTGGCGTTTCAGGCACCGGGGCACGATACCCAGGCCGCACCGTCTTCTTCTGCGCCGGGACGCAATGCGCAAGCCGCCCCGTCCCCGTCAGCATCGGAATCGGGACATGACGGCGGGGCCAGCCCACGCCCTTCGACAACACAGCATGACGATAAAGCCAGTCCGCCGCCGGGTCTGGAAGCCCACTGGCAGCAGGCCAGCCTGCATGTGCTGGACGACACGCATCTGCCCGCATCCCGGCATGACGGTCCTGACCCGTCCGGTTCCCGCACCCCGGCAAGCGGGACACATGACGGTACCGGTCTCCCTGCCGACACGACAGCCACGGCTTCCGACAACCTTTACCCAGCCTCTGGCGATGCTGCCGTCAGCGCGGGATCTGCTGCCGCTGCCGGAACGGCGGCCCGTACAGCGACAGGCACCGAAACGGGTATTCCTCACGTATCCGAAGCGCGCCCCAGCTGGCAGGGCGGCCCGGCCATCCCTGCGGAGGACGCTCCGGATGGCACGCCCCTGACCGGTATCGCCGCACAGCACGAAGACGGTCAGCGTGTCGCTGCATCACCGGGCAGCGCTTCCCTGAATGGCCATCCCCCAGCCAGAACCCCGCTGGCCGACACCCCGCGCATGGGCTTCGCGCTGGCCCAGCTGCACGGCATCTACATCCTGTCGCAGACGGTCGATGGTCTGATCATCGTCGACATGCACGCGGCGCACGAGCGCATCACGCTGGAGCGCCTGAAAAAAGCCCACCGCGAGCACCATCTGGCCCGCCAGCCACTGCTGATTCCGGCCGTGTTTCAGGGCACCGAACTGGACGTGGCCACCGTCACGGACGATGCCGATTCGTTGGGCGATCTGGGCATCGAACTGGAAGTGCGCGGCCCCGACACCCTGGCTGTGACCAGCGTGCCCGCCCTGCTCTCGCGCGCCGACCCGGAACGGCTGGCCCGCGAGGTACTGGCCGCCTGGCAGGCACCCGCCCAGCACAATGCGCTGGAAAAACGGCTGGACCGGATGCTGTCCACCATGGCCTGCCACGGTTCGGTGCGCGCCAACCGCGCGCTGACGCTGCCCGAAATGAACGCCCTGCTGCGCGACATGGAAGCCACCCCCGACGCCGATTTCTGCAACCATGGCCGCCCCACCTGGTTCCGGCTGACGCTGGACGAACTGGACCGGTGGTTCATGCGGGGGCAGTGATGGTGTGTCCCGTCACATCGGCTGCACCGGTAGTAACATCGGCCGTACCGGTATTTTCCGGGTTTGCAGCTGAGGCCCCCCATGGCCGGTACCGGCAACGCCCGAAGAAAGGTGGGCCCCCACCGAAACATGCGGGAAAGGAGCCATCATGCGCGCCTTGATGATCCTCGGCCCCACCGCGTCCGGCAAGACGGCGCTGGCACTGGACATTGCCCGGCGGGTGCCCGTGGAAATCATCAGCGTCGATTCTGCGCTGGTCTACCGTGGCATGGATATCGGCACGGCCAAACCATCGGCGGATGAGCTGGCGCAGGTGCCACATCACCTGATCGACATCCGCGAACCATCCGAAAGCTACAGTGCCGCAGAATTCAGCGCCGATGCGTGGCAGCTGATCGGCGACATCGAAGCGCGCGGCCGGCTGCCGCTGCTGGTGGGCGGCACCATGCTGTATGCGCGCACGCTGCTGCACCCCATGGATGATCTGCCCGGCGCCCGCCCCGACATCCGCGCGCGGCTGGATGCCGAAGCCGCCGAACACGGCTGGCCCTTTCTGCATGCACGCCTGGCCGAACTGGACCCGCCCACCGCACAGCGCCTGCACGCCACCGATGCGCAGCGCATCCAGCGCGCACTGGAAATCATCGAAATCACCGGCCAGCCCTTATCGGCGCTGCAGCAGGCCGGGCAGAAACCAAAGGCACATCCGGACATCCGCATCATCAGCCTGGAGCCATCCGAGCGCAGCGTACTGCATGCACGCATTGCGCAGCGTTTTCAGATAATGCTGGACAATGGCTTCATCGACGAAGTGAAACGCCTGCATGCCCGCCCCGACCTGCACGCCGAGCTGCCGGCCATGCGCACCGTGGGCTACCGGCAGGTGTGGCAGATGCTCGACGGTGAACGGTCGCCCGACACACTTTTCGAAGCCGGCGTAGCCGCCACCCGCCAGCTGGCCAAGCGGCAGCTGACCTGGCTGCGGTCGCTGCCGGTGGACATGCGGCTGGATTGCCTGCGGGAGGGTCTGGTGGATGACGTGATGGATTTTCTGCGTCTGGCAGGGCATCATGGATGAATCGGCCCTTCCGGAAGTGGCCGTGATACGGGTGCGGGCCAGAGAGCACTGGCCCGCCATCACACCGCCCGCACCAGCACATCCTGGTACTGAAGAATTCGCCGATCTGCCGTCAGCAGCAGAAAGCCGTCAGCACGCGCCTGCGCCAGCAACAGACGATCGAACGGATCGCCATGGACGGCTGGCAGCTTCATGGTTTCCAGGATGTGTCGCAGCCTGATCGGCACCTGCAAAAACTCCTGATCATTCAGTGCATCCACGGTGTGTTGGGGGTCATACGGAAAATCCGGCCGCTTCTGTTTGAACTTGATGGCAATTTCCCAGATGCTGGCATCACTGTAGTGCAGCGTGTTGCCCTCATCCATCAGAAGACCGAGTGTTTCCGCAGGGAACCGCCTGGTCTGGCCATCCAGAAACCACAGCAGCACGTGCGTATCACAGAGGATGTTCATTTGTCCTTGCCACCCTCTTCCACAAGGGACGAATCCGGCGATGGATCCTTTCCGTTGAACATCTCGTCAATTTCATCCGCCATCCAGTCATCAAAGCCCTCGAAATCAGGCAATTTGCCTTTCAGCGTGCCCATCTGGCGCTTTTTGCGCGGACGATTCCGTTCTGCAGACAAAACCCCTGGCTGACGACTTCCGTACGCCTGCCGAACGGGCTCCATGAGAACCATGTGTCCGGCCGGAACAGGCGCACCATACCCTCGCCTTTCCGCAACAAGCCTGTCGTACTCCTCGACAGACATCACCACGGCTACGCCGCGCTTTTGCCGCTCGATCAACACGGGCCCCTCGCGGGTGGACTCCAGAAGCTCGGCAAACCCCTGCCGCGCCTCGCTGGCACTGATGGTACGCATGACTGACACCTCAACTTTTGTACATATTGTACAAAACACAGCCTCTGAAGGTCAATCGGCTTCGGCGCGAATCATGGTCATCACAGATATTGACGGTATGCAGACGCTGCCTCCCTGTATTGCCCGGCGTATAATTTAACGAACATTAACATACCGGCGACACCGGGAGGTCAAGGGTCATGAAGACACTGGTCAACGTATTCCACCCCAGGCTCGACCGGTCCACCGTCAACCGCCGGTGGGTGGCGCGGCTGGACGGTTTGCCGGATGTCACCGTGCGCCGGATATACAGCCTCTACCCGGACGGAAAAATCGACGTGATGGCCGAACAGGCGGCACTGCTGGCCCATGACCGTCTGGTGTTCCAGCATCCGTTTTTCTGGTATTCGGTACCGCCACTGATGAAGCAGTGGTTCGACGATGTGCTGACCTACAACTGGGCCTACGGCCCCGAAGGCCGGGCACTGGAAGGCAAGGAATGGGTGTCGTCCATTTCCACCGGCGGGCCGGCAGACTCGTATCAGGCCGGTGGCTACAACAATTATTCGATGAGCGAGCTGCTCAAGCCCATCCAGCAGACCGCCAACCTGGTGCGCACGAAGTTTCTGCCACCCTTCATTTTTCACGGTACCGTCAGTGCGGACGAAGCAACTGTCCGGCAATCGGCCGAGAACATGGTGGCACACGTCCTCGACCCGCTGCTCGACCCCGAGAAGAAACTGGCGGCGCTGCTGGCAAAGATGCAGTCGGAGGGGATCACGCTGGCGTAGCCCGGAAACAGGCAGCCGCCTTTCCTCTGCCCTCAGTGTGCGGCCTCTGCGGCAATATCGGCAGGCAGCGCAAACCGCCGAACCACGAACGGTTTCAGTCCCTCCTTTCTTCGTTCGGGCACAAACAGCGGGGCCACCTGACTTTCTGCCACATAGACCTGCCCATCACGGATGGCCACGCCCGTCGGTACTGCGAGGCCAGCGTTTTCCACAACAGGAGCAAGAGTTGCCCGGTCACCGTGGATCTCCAGCAGGCTGACGCGTCCGCGGTTGGCCTCCACACTTGCCTCACAGATCAGCATCTTTCCCGGCGCCACCAATGCCATGCCATCGGGATCGTCGATACGTCGGGGCAATTTGATGGACTCCGGATCACCGGATGGCCTTTCATCCTTCGTGAGGCGGATGCGCAGCAGCTCGCCACTGTCCAGTTTGCCCACGTACAGGGTACGACCATCCGCTTCCAGTGCCATGTTGTTCAGGGCGTAGCTCTTGCCTGCAAAGCGCGGATGGCTGAGCCAGACATCCAGCTTTTTGCTACCGGGGCGCAATACGAGAATTTCCGGGTTCAGGCTGTCGGTCACCAATACGGCTCCCGACGGCAGCACCACCATATCGTTGCAATACGCGCTGGCGCCACCCGGCAGATCCCAGCTGCCACGCGGGCTACCGTCTACCAATGAAAACGCCTTGAGTGCCGAAGGCCCCCTGACGGCATCCGGATTGGCGCCATTATGACTGGAACAGACATACAGCAAACCACGTGCCTGGTCGATTCGGCCGCCCTGGGCGCCCATCAGCCCCGCGCTGCCCGGGGCGATGAAAGGCTCGGCCCGATCTTCACCAGGACGGATCCGGTAGACCGCGCCGCGTCCCATGCTGGTCACGTAGAGATTGCCGGCCGCATCGAACACCACGCCTTCTGGGTGCGCATGATCGGGCAACGCGATATCCCGCAAGGGAGGGCGGGTGTAAGTGCGTGACGCCAAACGGCCCACGTCAGCATTCTGTGCAGCCATCACCATAACCGGAGAGGACAACGAACATACCAGCGCAGCGACGAGCCATGTCTTTTTGACCATACCAGGAACTCCTGTGTGCAAAGACGGCCTCATCTGGGCCGTCGACCATAGGCATGATAGGCATCCAGACTGCGCAGGATAAGACACCTGTCATCGCATGGACAGATGCATGAAAGCCATCAATGGCTCTGATAGTCTTGGCGCATGAACATGCGCTCTTCCGAACTGGGCGAACTGGTCGCCTTTGCCCGTATAGCCCGTGAGGGCAGTTTCCGCCGTGCCGCCGCCCAGCTGAATCTCAAGCCCACGACCCTGTCGCACACCATGCGCACACTGGAAACACGGCTGGGCGTGCGCCTCCTGAACCGCACCACCCGCAGCGTCTCACTGACCGAAGCCGGCCGGCAGCTCTACGACGCGCTGGAGCCGGCTCTGCACGACATCGAGATGGCCATCGAAACGGTCAACCGCTTTCGGGAGCGACCTGCAGGACAGCTGCGCATCAGCATGCCACGCAGTGCCGCCGAACACCTGATCCTGCCGCTTTTCCGGCGTTTCAGTACCCGGTACCCAGACATCACGCTGGAAATATCGGCCAACAATGGTTTTGTCGATATCGTCAAGGAAGGTTTTGATGCCGGTATCCGACTGGGAGAAAGTCTGGCACCGGGGATGATCGCCGTGCGCATCACCCCGAACATGCGCCGCGCCGTGGTGGGCTCACCCGGTTATTTTGCGCGCCTCCCTGCGCCACAGACCCCTCATGATCTGGCCAGCCACTGCTGCATCGGCTACCGCAGAATCGGCAGTGGCGAACTGCGCCGCTGGGCCTTTGCAAAGGATGGAGAGCATCTCAACATTGCCGTTCATGGCAACCTGATCCTGGACGACGCCAGCCTGATGCTCATCGCTGCCGTTCAGGGGGCTGGTCTGGCCTATTCGGAAGAAAGCCATGCAGCGCCCCTGATTGCCAGCGGACGGCTGATCCGGGTGCTGGAAGACTGGTGCCCATCATTCCCCGGCTTTTATCTCTACTACTCGGGGCGCCGGCAGATGTCGGCTGCCTTGCGGGCATTGATCAATACGTTGACCGGTGCCCTGACGGAAGAAGAAACACCACATTGCCCCAGAAAGGAAGATGTACCGCAAGCCACCATCCCTTCGCTGCAGACTCCCGTCCCGTCATTGGACAGCCTGAGAGGTATTGCCCGTGGCGTGCCCACCGAAGGCTACCGGGACCGGGACGACAGGGATGAACGCTACTGACGCAGCAGGCTCACCCCACCGTTTCCAGCACCTTCCCCGCCAGCGCCACGATCCCCGCCTCCGACAGCGTGTCTGCCGTGACCGTACGCCGCCGGTCCCACTGACCGAAATTACGCCCCAGCGAGCGTTTGTACTGCGGGTCGTAATGACGTGCCATCAGTTCGGCAAAGAGTTCCGGCAGATTGCCCTCCTGCGCCCACGCCTGCCAGCGGGCCACCGTTTCCTTGCCCTGCAGCTGGGTGAACTTGCCCAGAATGGCCGAAAAACCGGCCCGGTCGTCACCCAGATAGGCATAGTCGCGCAGCAGAAAATCCAGTCGCGCTTCGGGGCTGGCATCGATTTCCACCAGATCGGTACTGGCGCGCAGGTGGCTCACCAGCTCCAGCGGCACGCTGATGGTACCGATGCGCGCACTCTCGCTTTCGGTATACACCGGCTTTGACAGGTCGAACTTCTGCAGCTCGGTGTAGAGCGCGGTTTCGAACTGCTTCTGCGAGGGCTGCGGCTGGCCGGGCCAGGCCCCCAGCATCGAGCCCTTGTGGCGGGCCAGCCCTTCGAGGTCCAGCACCTGGGCGCCCTGCTGTGCCATGGCCTGCAGGATGCGCGTCTTAGCGGTGCCGGTCTGGCCGCACAGCACCACCAGTCGCAGGCCGTCGATCAGCCGTGGCAGCTGCTCCACCACATGGCGGCGAAAGGCCTTGTAGCCCCCTTTCAGCTGCTGGGCATCCCAGCCGGTCATGCGCAGCCAGGTCACCATCGAGCCACTGCGCAGACCGCCGCGCCAGCAGTAGACCAGCGGGCGCCAGCTCTCGGGCTTGTGGATGAAGCTGGCCTCCCAGTGCCGGGCCAGATTGCCGGCCACCAGCCCCGCGCCGATGCGCCGCGCCTCGAAGGCGCTTTTCTGCTTGTAGATGGTGCCGACGCGTGCGCGCTCCTCGTCGTTCAGCACGGGGTGATTGACGGCGCCGGGAATGTGGTCGAGCGCATATTCCGAAGGGGAGCGGGCGTCGATGAGGGCGTTGAAGTCGCCGATGGCCTCGACGCCGACGGGGCCGCGGTGGGTTGCCATGAAAGGTTCCGTGAGCGAGAAAGGTACAGGGGAGCAGAAGCGCCGCCCGACTGCACGCAGCACGGGGCCATTCTGGGCAGGGTTTCACGGAGCATGCTCCGAACGGGAGCAGACCGCAAAAGCCGGGGGCTGGTGCCGGGCCGCAAAAACCGAAAACTCCAGGCTACCGGCCAGGCCGCGATCCCTGTCCCGATCATGAAATGATAACGTCTGAGCCGAATCTGCCGTACTGCCCGCGCACCGGGCTGCATCCAGCAGCGCTGCATGGGCGGACCGAACATGATGCGCCGCCGGGGGCAACCCATGACACCGGTTCGGTGGGTATGCCTGCAGATGACACCTGCAGAGCATGGACAGGCAGGATGGCGGAGGGAAATGGGAGTCGAACCCACCCGGCGACGCGTGGCGCCACCCACCGGGTTTGAAGCCCGGCCGACCCACCGGGATCGTGTTCCCTCCGGTGGTGTGCATCCCCCTGCGTCGATGCGCCGGCAAGGGGCTGGAGCGTGTCAGGTACCAGCCAGCCCTGATTCACTCCGAATCCGTGATTGTGGCACGGCTGGGCGTCCGGTCCGGCACGGAATGTCCGGCAGGCCCCAAAAAGCGACGTTTCGGACTGGCGACGGCGCCTTTCCGGCACACCGTTCCGGAACCTGCGTATGCTCCAGGGCAACCGGCGCAGGCTCGAACATGGCAGCGCACACCGGGACGGGTGTGTCGACATGTGTGCCTGCAAGACGCCCCGCTCACGCCCTGAACAGCAGACTCTCCGTGCGCAGGATGTGCGCATCGCCCACGCGCCGGCACAGGCCAATGCGGTCGAAAAACTCCAGCACCTGCACGGCCCGCTTGCGGCCCAGGCCACTGGCATCGCGAAAGGCCGCCACGGTCAGGACGGGCTGCCCATGGCCCGGCTGCCCAGGCACAGGTCGGGATGGCCGCTGGCCTTCCCCTGCTGGCCCTGTCGTTCGCACACGCTCCAGCCGTCCGGACATGCCCGGGGTCGTGGTCGTGGATGAAGCGGACACCGCATGCGGCGGTACATTTTCCTGCGCCAGTCGCCGCACGATGGCGGCCAGTTTCGCCGCTGTGGCGGCCGTGATGTACAGATCCTTCACGATGGGGTAGATATACCCACCACGGGCCAGACGGGCCATGGCCGGGCGCAGCGTGGCAGGCTGCTCGCCCATGGCTTCGGCCAGGTCCCGCACCCAGGCGCCCTGCACGTCGGCCTCCATCAGCGAGGGCATCAGCCGCTCCAGCAGCGCCTGGTCACGGGCGGCCAGTTCGGTGCCGTGTCCGGGCAGATGCACGAAGGCGCCGCTGAGCGCGATGAGCCCCTCTTTGGCCAGTGCGTCCAGCACCAGCCGCCAGTGGGCATCGTCCAGCCGCAGCCGGGCCAGCCGGCGCAGGCGGGCGGCATCGGGGCCGATTTCCTCGGTGGCGGTCTCGTGATAGTGGGCCAGCGTCTGCAGCACGGTGGCCGAGAGCTGCTGCCACGCAGCCTCGCCCATGACGAAGGTGCCGGACAGGCGCCGGTGGCACAGGAGATCCAGCAGGGCATCGAACACCGCCACGCTGGCGAGGCCAAAGACACGCTGCCACTGGGTCAGATCCACGCCTTCGTCCGAAACCGCCAGCAGGCCGGCCAGCCGGTCCTGCAGCGCCGGCTGCTGCAGCGCGCGCAGCAGGGCCAGCCGTTGGGGTGTGCGACGGTAGCGCACCGGCGCCAGACTGGTCAGCACCCGGCCGCCGCCGATGATGCGCTGGCCGGCCGCATCGCGCACGATCAGCCGGTCACCATGCCAGACCGCCAGTGGCTGGGGCAACACCAGCTGCACCAGACCGGTCCGGCCGGGAGCCAGGGTGTCCACGGGCATCCCCGTGGCCTCACTCCCCCCCTTGGCCTTGCTCACACCCGTGGCCTCGCTCACATCCGCGCCCGACGCAGCATGCCCCCCTCGTCCCGCGCCGGCCTCTTCATGCACCGCCCGCCCTTGCCCGGCACGGTCATGGCCCTCGGCCATGGGTATGGCCCCTTCTGCAGGCGAGCCCCCTTCGCCAGGTATGGCCTCTTCTACGGGTATGACCCCTTCGCCAGGTGCGGACACGGACACGCAGCCATCCAGCACCGCCACGGCCGCCGGGCTGGCGGTGGTGCCCAGATGCACGTGCACGCGCGTGCCACTGCGCAGCGCCCGTGGTTCTTCATGCCAGAGCGTGAGTTCCACGTCCAGCCGGTCCGACACGGACACGATGTCGGGCTGGGCCACCCAGTGGCCGCGCTGCAGCACATCCCGTTCCACGCCCGCCAGGTTGATGGCGCAGCGCTGGCCGGTGTGGGCCGTACCGGTGCTGCGGTTCTGGGCGTGCAGCGAACGCACGCGCAGCCCGTCGGGGCCGCCGGGCATCTGCATCAGCACATCACCCACCTGCACCTGGCCACCATGGACGGTACCGGTCACCACGGTGCCCACGCCGTCGAGGGTAAAAGCGCGGTCGATGGCCAGACGGAAGCCGTGGGCGTTCTCTCCGGCCGCGGGATCCGGCACCGCGGCGTTATCCACGCCCACGGAGTCCACTTCCACGAGGTCCACCGGGCCCGCTTCGGCGGCCTCCACTTCGGTGGCCCCCATTTCGGTGTTCTCCCCGTCAACAGGCTGCACGTCTGCCGATGGCGTCGCGATGAACCGCCTGTCCGTGAAGCGCATCCCTGGGGGGTGAGGTGGAATCCAGGGCATGGGCGTTCCACCATAGGCCATGCACCGCGCCTCCGCCACCAGCCAGTGGCGCAGCTCATCGATCCCCGCGCCAGTCACGGTCGAGACCGGCACGATGCGTGCGTCCGCCAGCGGCGTGGGCGCCAGCAGTGCCTTGATGTCGGCCGTTACCTCGGCCACGCGAGCGGCATCAACCCGGTCGGTCTTGGTCAGCGCCACGATGCCACGCCGCACGCCCAGCAGTGACAGCACGGCCAGATGCTCGCGGGTCTGCGGCATCACACCATCGTCGGCAGCCACCACCAGCAGCGCAAAATCGATGCCGGTGGCGCCGGCAATCATGGTGTGCAGCAGTTTTTCGTGGCCGGGCACGTCGATGAAACCGATACGCACCTTGCCCGATATCCTGGCATCGCGCTCAGGCCCCGCCTTCCCGTCCTCCAGAAACGCAAAGCCCAGCTCGATGCTCATGCCGCGCTTTTTCTCTTCGGGCAGTCGGTCGGTATCGGTACCGGTCAGCGCCCTGACCAGCGAGGTCTTGCCGTGGTCGATGTGCCCGGCGGTTCCGATCATCATGGAAGCTCACTCCTCTGGCGCATGCTGGCGCAGCCACTGCGCCACGAATTCGGCCTCATCCCCCGCTTCCAGACAGCGAAAATCCAGCCACAGCGCATCGTCCGCCACGCGGCCGATCACCGCACGGGGCAACGCGCGCAACTGCGCGGCCAGCGCCTTCAGGCGGCGCCCGCTGCGTTTGCCGTCGGCAGTGCGGATCACCACACCACAGCTGGGCAGCGCATCCACCGGCAGCGCACCGCTGCCGATCTGGCTGAACATCGGTTCGACCGACAGCGTCCAGTCATCGCCCAGTGCGGCCTGCAAGGCCGGCAGCAGCCGTTCGGCCTGCTGGCGCATGTCGGTTTGAGGGCGAATGAACAGGCGCAGTGTGGTGAGGCGCTGCGGCAGGTGTTCGGGCATCAGGTACATCCGCAGCAGCGGCTCGATGGCAGCCAGCGTGAGCTTGCCCACACGCAGCGCACGCTTGAGCGGATTTTTCTTGATGCGGGCAATGAGGTCGCGCCGCCCGACGATGAAGCCGGCCTGCGGCCCGCCCAGCAGCTTGTCACCGCTGAAGCTGACCAGATCGGCGCCGGCCGCCACCATTTCCTGCACGGTGGCTTCGCGCGGCAGCCCCCACTGTGACAGGTCCACCAGCGTGCCGCTGCCCAGGTCCACGGCAAACGGCAGACCCGCCTCATGTGCCATGCGGGCCACGTCGGCCTCGGCCACACTGCGCGTGAAGCCCTGCACCGCATAATTGCTGGTGTGCACCTTCATCAGCATGGCGGTACGTGGTGTGATGGCGTTGGCGTAATCGGCCGGATGCGTCCGGTTGGTGGTGCCGATTTCCACCAGTTTTGCGCCGGCGCGCGACATGATGTCCGGAATGCGAAAGGCCCCGCCAATTTCGACGAGTTCCCCGCGCGACACCACCACTTCCTTTCGCTGCGCCAGACTGTTGAGCATCAGCAGCACGGCGGCCGCATTGTTGTTCACAAGGGTGGCATCCTCGGCCCCGGTGATCTCGCGCAGCCAGTCCATCACCAGATCGTCGCGGTCGCCACGCCCGCCGCTGTCCAGGTTGAATTCCAGATTGGCCGGTGTGATCAGGGCACGAATCACCGCCTGCACCACCTCGTCGGGCAGCAGCGCCCGCCCCAGGTTGGTGTGCAGCACGGTACCGGTGAGATTGAAGACGGGCTTCAGGCGCGGCGCCATTTTCTGGCGCAGGGCGGTGCCGATATGGTTCACCCATTCTGCATCGGTGGCCGGAACGGATGCCGGCACGTTTTCCTGCCTTTCCCGCCACGTCTCACGCAATTGCGCCAGCTGGGTACGGATGACGTTCGCCGTGCAGGTGTGGCCATATTCGTCCAGCAGGGGCTGCAGGCCGGGCAGGCGCAGCAGGGCGTCCACCGAAGGGAGAACGGTGTTCACGGCGCCCCTTCTCCAGCATCCGGATCCAGTGTGGCGGCGTCATCACCATCATCCACCGGAAAGAGAAACGGGTGCGAACCGGCCCGCACGTGCCCGAACTGGCCCATGGCCGCATCGAGCACCAGGGTGTTGATGTCGTCGGCCATCACCTCCAGCATCGGGTCGCGCCGCTGGTCGAACACCTTGCTGTAGCTGTTGCACTTGCTGCAGACTTCGGCCATGCAGGCCGAGAAATAGCGGCTGGCCGCCACGGGTGAAGCCTTCAGTTCCTCCACCGTCTGCGCAGGTTCGCCGGCCGGCTCCAGCTGCCGGTAGCTGATGCCTTCGGTGGTGGCACAGTTGCTGCACTTGACGCGCACCATGTGCCATTCGGTTTCGCACACGGAACAGTGCAGGTAGCGCAGCCCTTCCACCTGCCCCCCCACGTGCACGATGCTGGCCAGCGGCGTGCTGCCGCAGACGGGGCAGACGGTGGGCGGTTCGACGATGGGCAGCGTCTTGAGGTTGAGCTGCGAGGCCCGCACCATCATCACCACCTGTACCGCAGCCATCAGCAGCGGCGCGCGCACCCGCTCTTCGGCGTCGAGGACGACATCGGTCCACAGGCGGGCCAGCATGCGGGTCAGTGCGGTGCTGTCCATGGCCTGCACCTCTTCGGCCACCTGCCGCTCGGTGTCGGACAGGGTTTCGGCCTCGGGACCGGTCAGCAAATGTGCGGTGATCTCCTTCAGCATCTGCTGCCAGACCGGATCGATATCGTCGGGCAGCTGCCACAGCGGCATGGCATGGCGCTGCGCCCGCTCGATCAGGGCCTCGTCGGGCTGGGGCAGGACGGGCATGCGGGCCACGGCGGCACGCTGGGCATCCACCAGCCGCTTCAGGTATTCAAGAAATGGGCCGACGCTGTGATTGTCCTGCGCCAGCTGGTGCAGCCGGCTGGCACGCTCGCGCAGCAGACTGTCGGGCTGCGGCAGGATGATGCGGGGGAACTGGGTGCGATCGAGGGCCTCGATCTCGCCAGGCTGGAGGATGCGTTGTGACATGGGATTCCCTGGACTGGTGCGGGGAAGGGATGGCGGCACAGCCGGCCGTGTGACGGCCCCTGGGCGCCCGCCCCGGACGCCCCTCGACGGCCAGCGCAGGCAGATGGCTTCCCCGGCGCGATCATAGCCCCATTGCCGGTATCACCACAAACCCGGTGCCGGCACAGGCTGCACGGGAACGACACGTCCGGCTTTTGAATCCGGTGCGGTCATCCCGGACAGCAACGACGCACCCGGGCCGGGCAAAGCAAACCCGCCGACCACATCAGCAGATGCTGTGGATACGGCGGGTTCAGGAGCTGCGCACCGGAAACGACGCAGCATGGCCAGGGAAGCGCCCACGCCGGCGCCCCGAAAGGAACGCCGCAACAGGGGCCTTCGCTGGCCGCTCAGTTCTCGCCCGTCATCTTGCGGTACCAGGCACGATGGTGCTGCTTGGCCCAGGCGCGGGTGACGGTGCCGTAGAACATGGCGCGGATGGTGCCGCGCGTCCAGATGGCGGCATAGACGTGCATGATGATCAGCATGAACATGCCGAAGGCGCACAGCGCATGCACCAGCACGCCCACCCGCTCCCAGAACACCGGCAGGTTGAACCAGGCACGCCAGATCATGAAGCCCGAGACGGTGATGCCTGCCATGCACAGCACCAGCCCCCAGAACAGCAGTTTCTGGCCACCGTTGTACTTGCCCTGCTCCGGCATGTCGTGGTCGTTGCCGTCGATCATCTTCCGGATGTCCATCAGCCACTCGATGTCGCGCTTCTGGATGTAGTTGAGCTTCCAGAAACGCGCGGCCATGATGACGAAGAAGAACGCCATGGTGACGCCGATGTACGGATGCAGGATCCGTGTCCACGGGCCGCCGCCGAAGAGCTGCGTGAGCGGGAAGAAGGCCGGATGGAAGAAGGCCAGGCCCGAAAGCGCCAGCAGGATGAAGCAGATGCCGACGATCCAGTGGTTGAGCCGCTCGGACGCGTTGTAGCGCTGAATGTCGCGTGGGTTGCGTTGCATGGATCAGGCCTCCGTTTGCTTCGCGGCCGCCCGCTTGCGACGGGTGGCTGCCTTGCCGGCTTCGCGTGCGGCGGCTTCGATGTCCTTGCGTTCCATTTCGTCCTCCAGCTCCTTCGATACGTCGTTGGGGCCCTTGGTGATGTAGTGGAACAGGCTGCCCAGTGCCGCAGCCCCCATGGCAGCCACGGCCAGTGGCTTGGCAATGCCCTTCCAGAGGCTGACCATCGGGTTGATTTTCGGCGCATCGGGCAGGCCGGCGTAGATGGACGGCTTGTCGGCATGATGCAGCACATACATCACGTGCGTACCGCCCACCCCTTCCGGATCATACAGCCCGGCCTGATCGTAACCGCGGCGCTTGAGGTCGGCAATGCGGGTTTCGGCCTGGTCCTTCATGGCCTCCTTGGTGCCGAACATGATGGCGCCCGTGGGGCAGGTCTTGACGCAGGCCGGCTCCAGGCCCACGCCCACCCGGTCGGAACACAGCGTGCACTTGTACGCCTTGTGGTCCTTCTCGGAGATGCGCGGGATGTTGAACGGGCAGCCGGTGATGCAGTAGCCGCAGCCGATGCACTTTTCCTCGTGGAAATCGACGATGCCGTTGGTGTACTGGACGATGGCGCCCGGCGACGGGCAGGCCTTCAGGCAGCCCGGATCGGCGCAATGCATGCAGCCGTCCTTGCGGATCAGCCATTCCAGATTGCCGGTGGCCTCGTTCTCGTACTCGGTGAAGCGCATCACCGTCCAGGTGTTGCCGTTCAGGTCGGTCGGGTTGTTGTAGGTGCCGTCGCAGATGCTGGTGACCTGCGGACCGTCGGCCGACATCTCGATGACCGGCCGCAGGTCGTTCCACTCCATGCAGGCAGACTGGCACGCCTTGCAGCCGATGCACTTGGAGACATCGATCAGCTTGGCGATTTCACCCGAGCGCGGCTCGCGGATCTGCGTCGGCGTGGTGGTGGTGGCCGACAGGCGCTTGATGTCGAGCGATTGCATTGACATGGTGTTGCGCTCCTCAGATCTTCTCGACCTTCACGAGGAAGGTCTTGAACTCGGGGGTGAAACTGTTGCCATCGCCCACGAACGGCGTGAGCGTGTTGGCCAGGAAGCCCGGCCGCGTCATGCCCTTGAAGCCCCAGTGAATGGGGATGCCCACGTGGTGGATAGTCTTGCCATCGATCTGCATCGGACGGATCCGCTTGGTGACCACGGCCACGGCCTTGATGTAGCCCCGCTTGGACGACACTTTCACGTGATCGCCCTGCCTGATGCCCATCTCATTGGCCAGTGCCTCGCCGATTTCCACGAACTGTTCCGGCTGCAGCGCGGCGTTGATCAGCGCGTGCTTGGTCCAGTAGTGGAAGTGCTCGGTGAGCCGGTAGGTGGTACCCACGTGCGGATACTCCTTCGGCGAACCGAAGGTGTCCCAGATGGAACCAAACACCCGCGCCGCCGGCGACGACACCGCCTTCGGATTGTTGGGGTACATCGGGTTGTAGCCCAGCGGGTTGTCGAAGGCCTCGTAGTGCGTGGGGAAGGTACCTTCCGCCATCAGCCCGCGCGAGAAGAAGCGCGCCACCCCTTCCGGGTTCATGATGAACGGTCCTGCCCCGCTCTCGGGCGCCAGCGTCGGCGTCATGTCCGGAATATCCGGGCCCGACCACTTCTGGCCATCCCACTGCACCAGCATCCGCTTCGGATTGAAGGGTTTGCCCTTCAGGTCGGTGGACGCGGTGTTGTAGAGCACGCGGCGGTTGGCCGGCCAGGCCCAGGCCCATTTCAGCGTGTTGCCGATGCCGGTCGGGTCGGAATTGTCGCGCCGGCCCATCTGGTTGCCTTCTTCCGTCCAGCAGCCCACCCAGATCCAGCAGCCGCTGGCGGTGGAGCCATCGTCGCGCAGCTCGCCCAGCGCACCCAGCTGCTGGCCGGCCTTGCGCAGCACCTTGTGCGGATCCTTCGGATCGACCACATCGGCGATGGCCCAGCCGTTGTACTCCTTCGCCAGCTCTTCGGGGGTGGGATCCTCGGGGTTGTAATAGTGACTCCAGTCCAGATCGCGGATCGGGTCGGGGAACACGCCCCCTTCCTTCTCGTACATCGCCTTCATGCGGTGATGCAGCTCCGACATGATCTGGATGTCCGGACGCGCCTCACCCGGCGGCTCGGCAGCCTTCCAGTGCCACTGCAGCACGCGCGAGGAACTGACGATGGAGCCGTCCTCTTCCGCGAAGCAGGTGGCGGGCAGACGGAACACCTCGGTCTGGATGGAGGCCGTGTCCACGTCGTTGTACTCGCCGAAGTTGCGCCAGAACTCGGACGTTTCGGTGGCCAGCGGGTCCATGATGACCAGGAACTTCAGTTTGGCCAGACCATTGCGCACCCGGTGGCTGTTCGACAGCGAGGCAATCGGGTTGAAGCCCTGCGCCAGATAGCCGTTGACCTTGCCCTCGTTCATCAGCTCGAAGATCTGCAGCATGTCGTACGGACGGTCGAGCTTGGGCAGGTAGTCGTAGGCCCAGTTGTTCTCCTTCGTGGCCTTGTCGCCATACCAGGACTTCATCAGGCTGACGTGGAACTTCGGATAGTGCTGCCAGTAACTGACCTGCCCCGGGCGCAGCGGCTTTTTGGTGCGTTTGGCAATGTAGGCCGTGTAGTCCTGTTCGGCCTCGTTGGCCAGGCTCAGGTAGCCGGTGAGCGAGGACGTGAGCAGGCCCAGGTCCGTCAGGCCCTGAATGTTGGAGTGCCCGCGCAGTGCGTTCATGCCACCACCCGCCACACCGATGTTGCCCAGCAGCAGCTGCACCATGGCACCGCAGCGCAGGATCTGCGCCCCGATGGAGTGCTGCGTCCAGCCCAGCGCGTACATGATGGTCGCGGCACGCCCCGCCACGGCCGTGGACGCAAGCGTTTCGGCCACGTGCAGGAACTTGTCCTTCGGTGTGCCGCACACGCGCTCCACCGCCTCCGGCGTGTAGTGTGCATAGTGCTTTTTCAGCAGCTGGTACACGCAGCGCGGGTGCCTGAGCGTGGGATCGGTACGCACGTAGCCATCCGGCCCCAGCTCGTATTCCCAGGTGGACTTGTCGTAGGTGCGTTTTTCCTCGTTGTAACCCGAGAAAATGCCGTCTTCGAAACGGAAGTCCTCACGGACGATGAAGCTGAAGTCGGTGTAGTTGTGGACGTACTCGTGATGGATTTTGTCGTTGGTGAGCAGGTAGTTGATGATCGCGCCCAGGAACGTGATGTCGCTGCCCGAGCGGATGGGGGCGTAATAGTCCGCCACCGATGCCGAACGGTTGAAGCGCGGATCGACCACCATGAAGTACGCATTGTTGTGCGCCTTCGCCTCGGTGACCCACTTGAATCCGCACGGGTGCGCCTCGGCTGCATTGCCGCCCATGATCAGCACTACGTCGGCATTCTTGATGTCGACCCAGTGATTCGTCATCGCACCACGGCCAAACGTCGGGGCAAGACCTGCCACCGTCGGGCCGTGTCAGACACGCGCCTGGTTGTCGAACGCCAGAAGCCCCCAGCTGCGAGCCACCTTGTGGGTGATGTAACCGGCTTCGTTGCTGGCGGCCGAGGCGGCCAGCATGCCGGTGGTCGTCCATCGGTTGACCACCTTGCCATCGGCCGTCTTCTGCACGAAGTTGGCGTCGCGGTCTTCCTTCAGCAGCCGGGCGATGCGCTCGAGCGCGTCATCCCAGCTGATGCGTTCCCATTTGTCGGAACCGGGTGCGCGGTATTCGGGGTAGCGGAGCCGGTTGGGACTGTTGACGAAGTCCAGCAGGCCGGCCCCCTTCGGACAGAGTGTGCCGCGGTTGACCGGGTGGTCGGCATCACCCTCGACGTGAATGACCGAGCGCTTCGCGTTCTTGGCGTTGTCGCCCAGCGAATACATCAGAATGCCGCAACCCACCGAGCAGTACGTACAGGTCTGACGGGCCACCGTGGTCTGGGCCAGCTTGAACTGGCGTACTTCGGCCAGCACCTCGCGGGGCGAAAAGCCCATCAGCGCCATGCTGGACGAAGCCAGGGTAGCTCCCGTCACCTTGAAGAACTGCCGCCGGGAGATCTTCTGCTCCATGGCACCACCTTCAAAAGGTCTGGAAAAGTGTGCACTCTTCCGGGATATAAAAAAATCAAAACCCGCACCGACCCCGTCCAGGCAGCCAGCATGTGACGGAGCATCCGGAAACACCGCGACGGCGGCCAGTGAGACGGCTGGCCAGCCCCTGCGGCAAACGGATGCGAATGACACGTATTTGGCTGCTGTTCCCGGACAGATAGCGTGGATACGGGCTGATATCGAATCTACCGCAGAATTCTAGTAGTCAAACAGAAAAATCCAAAGTACGGCCGGGACGGGCCGGCCAACGGTCGGTGGGGATGTGCCCAAAAAGTCCACAAACGGGTCAAAAAGCCTGGAAAACTGTCAGACAGTGTCTCAAGCAGAGGGTATTCCCGAGTCGTTATATCCGATCATATATAACGATGCCTCGGGGAAACCCCTGTATCGACCGACATGCAAAAGCCGCAGCAAAAGGGGTGGATACCCCACCCCGTCAATCACCAAAACAAATCCCGATATGTTTTCAATGCAAGGCCACGACTGACCGCCTGTCGAGGCATTCCGGCCGGCAGCCCGGAACTCGTTCAGCACGGCCTGTGCCCTGTGCCCTCCCTGTGCCCTGTGCCCTGTGCCCTCTGCCCTCTGCCCTCTGCCCTCTGCCCTCTGCCCTCTGCCCTGCAGGCAGGGTAACGCCGGCAGCCCGGGCAGGGAGGCGCGGTGTTTCAGTCAGTCGCCACCGAATCACCACGCTCCGTACGCCGCAGCTCAAACCACCACGGCGGCCGCCTCACCCGGCTGGCGCTGCGCCACTTCGCCGATCTCGAACACCTGTTCTCCAGCATCGGTGAGCGCCCTCGTGACGGCCGCCACATCGGCCGGCGCCACGGCCAGCACCGTGCCGATGCCGCAGTTGAACACCCGGTGCATCTCGGCCTGGTCGATACCGCCCTGCTGCTGCAGCCAGTCGAACACGGCCGGACGCGTCCAGCGGGATGCATCCATCCGCGCCACCAGGCCGTCGGGCAGCATGCGGGGCACATTGTCCACCAGCCCGCCACCGGTGATGTGGGCCAGGCCATGGATGGGCTGCGCCGCGCTGCGCAGCAGCGGCAGCAGCGACTTCACATAGATGCGGGTGGGTGCCATCACGTGTTCGGACAGCGGCCGGCCATCGAGCGGCTGCTGCAGGGCCTTCAGCGACACCTCGCCCAGCGCCCGCTCGATGACCTTGCGCACCAGCGAGTAGCCATTGGAATGCGGCCCGCTGGACGCCAGCCCCAGCAGCCGGTCGCCAGCCTGCACGCGGGAACCGTCGATGATCTGCGACCGCTCGACCACCCCCACGGCAAAGCCGGCCACGTCATACTCGCCCGACGGGTACATGCCCGGCATCTCGGCCGTCTCGCCGCCCAGCAGCGCGCAGCCCGACTGTTCACAACCCGTGGCCACGCCGGCCACCACGGCCGCCGCCACATCCACGTCCAGATGCCCGCAGGCGAAGTAGTCGAGGAAGAAGAGCGGCTCGGCCCCCTGCACCAGAATGTCGTTGACGCTCATGGCCACCAGGTCGATGCCGATGGTGTCGTGCACACCCAGCGTGAAGGCCAGCTTGAGCTTGGTGCCCACCCCGTCGGTCCCCGACACCAGCACCGGCTCGCGGTAGCCGGCCGGAATCTGGAACAGCCCGCCAAAGCCCCCGATGCCCGACAGCAGCCCCGGGCGCTTCGTGCGGGCCGCCAGCGGCTTGATCCGCTCGACCAGTGCGTCGCCCGCGTCGATGTCGACCCCGGCATCCCGGTATGAAAGACCTGTGTTCTGCGTCTGTGCCATGAATGTGCTCGCTGTGTGGCAGATGAAGGCAGGGCACGTCCATCATGGAAGGCCACCGGCAGCCGGCACACGACCGGGCGACGATTCAGGCCATGGTCAGGAATCCGCGTCGCGGCAACCGTGCCCAACCGTAAAAACGGGTTGCCGGCATTCTAGCGTGTCCCTGAAATGTGTCGTGGACGAGCGCTCCTGCCTTTTTGCTCCCTCTGCCCGCCTGTGGCCTCCTCTGCGTCCCCTGCCCCGCTGCTGACGGCTGGCAGATCTCTCCGTCCCCTCCGCTCCCTGCCCTCCCTGCGCCTCCTGCCCCTCTCTGCCGGTAGAATTCCGTGCATGGACCGCCAGCGCTCATCCACCCCGCCCGACACGCCGCCAGCCCCTGCCCCGACGCTGCAGGAGCCCCAGCTCATACTGGATTTCGGGCCACCGCCGCCCCCGTGCTTCGACAACTTCGTCCCCGGCCCCAACCTGGAGTGCGCCGCCACCCTGCGGCATCTGGTCCACACCCTGCAACAGGGCGAGACGCCCGCCCAGCGCTTCTTCTATGTGTGGGGGCCGGCCGGCTCCGGCAAGAGCCATCTAGCCAGCGCCCTGACCGCCAGCCAGGCACCGAACCTGACGGTGGTGGACGACGTGGACCAGTACAGCAAGGGGCGGCAGCGCACGCTGTTCCACCGCTTCAACGCGCTGGTCGAGCAGCCGGAGCAGGCGCTGGTGGTGTTCGGCAACCAGCCCCCTGCCCGGCTGAAGCTGCTGCCCGAGCTGGTCAGCCGCCTGGGCTGGGGCATGGTCTTTGCCCTGCAGCCGCTGGATGACACCGCGCTGGTCGATGCACTGGAGCACACCGCGCGCGAGCGGGGCCTGACGCTGGGGCAGGATCTCTCCACCTACCTGCTGCGCCACACCCGCCGCGACATGGCCAGCCTCAAGACCATTCTGGACGGTCTGGAACAGCTGGCCCGTGCCCGCAAGAAGCAGCTGACGCTGCCGCTGCTGAAGGACTATCTGCAGCGGCGGGAACAGAGCGGGGGCTGAGTCAGGCTCTCATTCCTCGATCCGGCAGACCCCACTGAACACCGGCCCGAGTGACGGCTCGGTATTGCCCAGTGCGATGGAAACGGCGTTGTAGCCGCCCGAACTGGCCAGCAGGTTCACCCACTGGCGCTGCCAGGCATCGTCCAGCCAGGCGTCCTTGCGGGTGGCGGCGCCAATATTCGCCGCGGTGCCGGTGCCAGCTCCGGCGATAGTAGCGCCTGCTCCCATGCCTGCGCCAGCGCCGGCCGCTACACCCGCACCGCGCCCGATGCTGGATGCCGGGCCAGCGATGAATCCCAGCCGCCCTGCATCATCGCCTGCCATCAGGCCGTCGTCGTCATCGTCCCCGTTCGCTTCGGCAAACATGTCGCGATCCCGCCAGCCCGTCGTCATGCGCAGGTCCAGCTGCCGCAGTCCGCGCGGGCTGGTGTAGTCCACACCGGCCGCCCGGTAGTCGATACGGAAAGGCGGATACGCCTGTTCCCCCACCTGGAACGAGACATGCCCATCAGGGGTGAAGGTGACCGAGCAGGCCAGCTTCGGCTTCGTCAACATGTGGCCCGTGTAGGTGCCCGTCACGCAGCGGCTGAAGCCGGCCACGCTGGCGCTGGCCTCACGGCACCGGGCATTCAGCCGCTGGAAAGTGGCATCGGGCAGGCGCGCACCGGCCGCCACCAGATAGGCCGGCGTGCTGCGATAGGTGCGCACCATCGAATCCAGCGACAGCACGCCACCATTGAGCAGCGTGGCCATGCTGGCACGATAGAGCGGCTCGAACTTCAGCACCTCCCGGTCATCCTCATCCATCCGGCCGAGGTTGGCGCGCGCCCGGTCGAACCAGCGGCCAAGGCTTGTGCCGTACACGAAGGTCAGGTGCGCGGCGTTCTCCTCGGGCGTGAGCAGGCGCTGTTCGGATTCGGCGTCCAGCTGGCGCTGCCGTTCCTGCCCGGCCGGGGAGAGGTCGAAGCGGAAGGGGGACGAGGGGCTGGTGCCTGTTGCATCGTTCGCATCGCTGTTTGCGGTGTTGATATTGCCCATACCGGCAGGCGGGCTGCCGTTGCCCGCTGTGCTGTCATCCCCCGTGCCGGCAGGCCGGTAGCTGTTGCTGCCGATGAAACCATCCCCTGGGGTACCGGCCGTACCACCACGCTGACCCGCACCATCAGTACCACCGGAGCCGACATTGCCCCCCGTGCCAGAAGCAGGCATACCCGCGGCCGTGTCCGCCGCAATCGCGCCGGTGGCAGTGTTCGTACCGACGGCACCCGCGCCCGTCCCCGAAATGGGTGCAGCCGGAACGCCGGCGCCCTGGGCCGCACCGGAAGATCCCTGTCCCGCAGCCCCTGCGGCCCCTTCTGCCGGGAACCCACCGGGACTGCCCTGTCCCGCCGTACCATCCACACCGCCCGTTCCGTTTCCGTAAAAGGCAGCCGATCCATTGAAACCGGCTGATCCGTTGAAACCGGCGGGTCCATTGGTGCCAGCTGGTCCATTGGAGCCGGCAGATCCGTTCCAGCTGGCGGCACCAGATGCATGTGGAGTCGTGCCATCCGTGAGAACCGGTTTGGTCAGAACATCACCGGAAACGGGGCGAGCGTTTCCGTTCTGGGCGGCCAGCCCGGATTGAATGGACTGTCCATTCTGGACGGCCTGCCCGGTTTGCGCAGCCATCCCATGACCCTGCATGCCCGAAATCCCGGCCTGTGCATTTCCACCCTGCGAATTTCCACTCTGCGCAGCTTGCCCTGCCGGAGCAGACTGGCCTGATTGGCCTGTTTGCCCTGTTTGAACGAAAGGCGTGGCCTGCCCTGCCTGTCCGTTCTGACCTGCACTCCCTGGCTGGCCTGTCACGCCGAACGGACTGCCGTTATAGCCATTGCCCGGCATGAAACCCGGCAGAAATGCAGGGGAGCCCCCTTGCGGAACCGTAGTGCTCCCCTGCCCGGTCGCACCAGGAACGCCAGCCTGCACGTTACCGCCCTGCGTACCATAACTTCCGGCATGGATATTTCCGCTCTGGATACCGGAATTTCCGGGCCGCACACCACCGGGCGCCACACCCGACAGCCCGGTACCGTGGTCTGCCTGCACTGCACTGTCCGCAGACATGAAGGCCCCGGGCTGATAGCCAGCATCAAAACCGGTGTAGCCCGACGTATCGTAGCCCGTATTGCCGGGCCGCAGACCACTATCGTTCAGGACATGTCCTTGCCGCTGGGCAGATGCGCCCCCCTGTGCATCGGAACCGTTTCCCACATTCGGACCGCCACAGGCAGCCAGGGAAACAAAGGCGGAAGTCAGCGCCACACACATGCTGGTACGGCGAAAAGGCAGGGAAAGGAAAATGGAAGAATTCATGGTGTTTCCGTTGAGTGGGTAAACGGGCAGCACCCCGGTGCCCCCGCATCGCGCCATGCAGCGCCATGCAGAAAGGCTACCCACACGGAAAAACCCAAACAGTGATGAAGCACACGCCCTCCCCCAACACGGGCCTTGACATCCATATGGCCTAGGTCGTCTGGCCTGGCCAAAGGAATGACAGGACGGGGACAACAAAGGGCAAACGCCCAAAACAGCGAAAGGCGGCCTTCACCATGCACGATGAAGACTGCCTTCATACCCTCCGCTTTTCAGCGGGCGCACCTTCCATTCAGGGGGAAAAACTCGGAAAACCTGCGTCACTGTGTAATGGCGCAGACGATCTCAGTGTCCGGGCCATAGGCCGCATCCAGATTGAGGAAACGCATCTGTACGTTGCGTCTTCCCCCAGCGCTGGCAATCAGGATGTCGAGTGCCTGACTGCGCTCACCACGAAACACGTCCGCCATGCTCTGCATCCGGCGCGCTCCTTCAGACACCCAACCGGTGAACATGCGGATGTCGGCAACCCGGATGTCACCGGACGCCGTGAAATCCGCACCCGCAGCGCGATAGCGAATCCTGAGCGGGGCGTAGGTTTTGCCGGCGGCCGTGAATGACACGGTCCCGTCCTTGCCGATGATGACCTGACAGGCGGCCGGAGATTTTCCGGACAGACCATCGGTCACGGTGCCCGTGAAACTGCCGGTCACACAGGCAGAAAAGCCCGCCGTGCTTTTTGTGACGTCCCTGCAGCGCGTGGACATGCTCCGGTAGAAAGCTTCGGAAGTCACCTGCCTGTCCAGCAGCATGCCGGTCAGCTTCGTGTCAGGCACCAGGCGAAACATCGGCTCGAACGCCAGCACTTCACCACGCTGCAGCGTGGCCAGGCTTTCGCGGTACACCGGCTCGTACCTGAGCATGATCCGATGTCGGTCGGTGAGCTGGTCGGCCGGTTTTTCATGCAGGCGCTGGTAAAGCCTCTCCCGGTTTGGGCCGCTGTCGAAGGCGCTCATCCGGGCAACCTTTCTGGCAGCCCGTTCCATGGACGGCAGGGTGTCATCGCCCGGATAGAGCGGCGGGTTCAGGTATCGGGCCGAGTTGTCTGGCCTTGCTGTGGCCGACGGCACCTGGGTGGCGGCCTGGACAGTGGATTGGACAGAGGGTTTGGCCACTGCCGAACCTGCAGAGGCTGTGCCCTGGGCACTATCTGCTGCGAGCACACCCAACGGAAGCGCGAGCAATGCACCGGTAATGAACGCTCTGCCGGAAAGGTTACGCAACCTCGACGAGCAATGGACGTGGTGATTCATGATGATTCCGTGTTCTTGACAGGGCTGAAAAACCGGCCCAATCGAAGCAAGTGGGTAGGCGTTCACACCAGCGTGGTTTCGTACACTGAAAAACTGTGCCGCACGATGCGCAAGGCGTCTCACGCACCGTACGGGACCGGTTCAGGCATCAACGACCCAGATAGCAGGTTTCGTCAACCACTGGGCCGTGCTCGGGGTCTGCGTTGCCAAAATCCACGTCGACCAGCGGTTTGCCCTTGTAGTTTTCAAGGTAGAGACCAAACCACTGTGTGTGGGAAGGCTGGGTACCCGTGGCGTCCACCTGCGCCGCCGACAGCCATCCCGAGAACGCAATGCCCCCTGCCGAGGTGACATCCCCTGACGCATTGCGTTCAACAAAGGCGGCGCGGTGCCGAATGTCGAACGACGGAAACTGCCTGCCCGACAGGGTGAACGTTACCTTGCCATCCGCGCCGACATTGACCGAGCAGCTTTCTCCCTGTTCGGTATGACCGCTGTAGGTTCCCACCATGCAACGGTTGAAGCCTTCGAGGTTCTGGCTGGCATTGCCGCACCGCCCCATTATCTGGGCGTAGGCAGCGGGGGCTGTCGCCAGCGCGACTTCCTCATCGGTCAGCGACCATTTCGGATACACACGCTGCTCGGTGTCGAGGTTGAGCACGGCACCACTTTTCAACGTTTCGATACGGTTCTGATAGTAAGCCAGCGCCTGGCCCGTCAACGCTTCCTCTGGCTGCCTGGCCTTGCCATTGACGCCATCGGTCAGCGTACGGAAATCCGGCCCTTCATCGAGGAACTGAACAAGGTACTGGATCGACGGCGTGATTTCCGGATGCGGCTTGCTCAGCCAGGAAAGCACCTCGTCGATTTCCGTCTGGTTCACGGTATCCGTCCCCGGACGAACCGGCGCTCCCAGACGCCCCGTGCCATTCGAATCTGCGGCACCTGCTCCACTGGCCTGATCATTCTGGGCAACCTGATTTCCCGGGGATGCCAGCCCACCCTGATTGCTCTGGGCGTTCTGACGGTTCTGCGGGTTCTGATTGTCCTGGCCACCGGGTGCGGTCTGTGCATTTTGGCTACCCTGTGCGCCCTGGCCGTTCTGCGTGTTCTGGTTGCTCTGGCCACCCTGATGCCCCGGCCGGAACGTCCCGCTGCCCGACAGCGATGCGCCCCCCAGGGAACCGCCGCCGCTCACCGATACCTCACCGCCGCCGCCACAGGCGGCCAACGGCAACATCACGGAAGCCAGCACGGCAGCCAGCGCAGCGCGGCGGAAAGGCAGGGAGGAAGTCATCTCGATCATGGCAGCTCCGGATCCGGGTGCTTCCCGTCTGGGTATGGTTGCACCCGCAGGTTGAAAGGGATCAGAAGCTGGCGGCACGGCAGCCGGCAGAATCGTGCCGTTCCAGGCCGTCAGCACCGCTTCGAATGAAGCGATGTGCAAAGCCTACCGACAAGACGACAGAATGGCAGTGAACAAATGCGCATCACTGCATCGCGCGCCCCCCGGTTTCAGGAGAATGCGTTCATGACACGCGTCAGGCCGCACACAGCGGCAGCACGACCGTCTGGCCGGACTGCGACTGCAGCAGCTCGGCCTCGATGCCATACACCTCGCGCAGGGCATCGGCACAGACCACGTCACAGAACGACCCCAGCCCGGCCACATAGCCGCGGTTGAGCAGCATGATGGTGTCGGCGTGGCGGGCGGCGAGATTCAGGTCGTGAATGGCAATGACGACGAGGGCGCCGGTGCGGTCCACGTAGGCGCGCAGGCGGTCGAACACCTGCATCTGGTGACGCACGTCCAGCGCGCTGGTGGCTTCGTCGAGCAGCAGCAGCTTTGGCTCGCGCAGCAGGCGCTGGGCCAGCAGGACCAGCTGCTGCTGGCCGCCGGAAAGCGTGTGCATGCTGCGGTTGTGCAGGTGGCCGATGCCGAATTCGTCCAGCATGGCAATGGCCTGATCGACCAGCGCGTTGCCAACCCGCCAGCCCAGCCCTTCGTGGCGGCCCAGCAGCACGGTTTCGGTGACGCTGATGCTGGCGCGCACGTGGGCCTGCTGGGGCATGTAGCCGATTTCGCCCAGCTTTACCGGCCTGCCCTCCCAGTGGATGGTGCCGCCAAAGGGATAGATGGTGGCAATGGCATTGACCAGCGTGGATTTGCCGGTGCCGTTGGGGCCGATCAGGCCGACGATCTGGCCCCTTTCCAGCGTGCCGGAAATGTCCTTCAGGATCTGGGCCTTGCCGCGGGTGACGGTGACGGATTTCAGCTCGAGACTCATGCCGGTACCTCCACACTCAGGCGGCCAGGAACAGGTCCGGGCAGACCCGAAAATATGGAAATGCAGTCCTTGCCCATCCTTCGCTCTCCCGCCGGGCAAGGATGGCAAGTGGCAGGGAACAGACCCGAAAAGTCGGAAATGCAGCCGTTGCTCATCCTTCGCTCCCCCGTCGGGCAATGATGGTGAACAGCATGGGCACGCCGGCCACGGCGGTGATGATGCCCACCGGGATGACGGCGGCCGGCGAGATGAACTTGCCGAATACCGAAGCGCCCACCAGGATGACGGCGCCGATGATGGCAGCCAGTGGCAGTGAATAGCGGTGATCTTCGCCCACCAGCGTGCGGGCGGTGTGCGGGGCAATCAGCCCGACGAAGCCGATGGTACCGACGAACGACACGGCGGCTGCGGTGAGCAGCGCCACCAGAAAGAAGGTGCGCTGGCGAATGCTGTCGACCGACAGGCCGAGGCTGCGGGCGTTGGCATCGCCCAGCCGCAGGGTGGTGAGGGCCCAGGCATCACGCATGATGAAGGGCAGACACGCCACGAACACGAGGGCACAGACGGTGACGCTGGTCCAGGTGGCCTTGAGCAGGCTGCCGAACAGCCAGAACACGATCTGCTGCAGCACCTCGGGCGAGGCCAGGAACTGCATCAGCGACTGCACCGACTGGAAGAAAAACAGCACCGTGATGCCGGCCAGCACGAGGATTTCGGGCGAGGCACTGCGCAGCCGGGCAATGAGGTAGACGAGCCCGCAGGCCACCATGGTCATGATGAAGGCACTGACGGGGATGACGACGAAATTGGGAATGGGCAGCGCCCCGCCGAACATGATGGCCAGCGCCGCGCCGAAGCCGGCCGCCGCCGAAAACCCGAGGGTGAACGGGCTGGCCAGCGGGTTGCCCAGGATGGTCTGCATCTGCAGGCCGGCCAGACCCAGACAGGCGCCGACCAGGGCACCCATCAGTGTCTGCGGCATGCGCAGCTGCCACAGGATGGTGGCCACATCGAGATCGCCACCATTGGGGCCGGCCTTCAGCCCCCGCCATACATCGGCGAAGGGCATGCCGGACGGGCCGGTGGTGAGGTCGAGCAGCAGCAGCGTGACGAGCAGCACGCAGGCCACGCCGATCAGCAGCAGGCGCCGGGCCGAAGCCCGGTGGTAGTCGTCATGACGGGACGTGGACGCGGCCGGCACTGTGCCGGCGCCGGCATCCGTGGCTGCCGGCGTGCGGTGCGCGTCGCTGCCCGGGGAACGGACCTGCGTGGTCCCCTCCCCTGCCCGGGATGGGGGTGGCGTGGGACTGCCTGCCTGCTGCATGCGCTGCCCTCCTTACTTGCCGGCCGCGCCCTTGGCCCAGGGCAGCATGAAGACACCGTCGGCCTTGACCGGCAGCCATTTGGCGTAGAAATCACGCAGGTTCTGCTGCGGGTTCACGTCCCTGAAGGCAGCCGGATACAGCTGTTTGGCGATGTACTGGGCGTACACATAGTCGGACAGGGTACGGGCGCCGCCGGCGTAGATGCCATGCACATCACCCTGCTTCACGGCCGGCAGGTTGCTCCAGCCCGGGCGTTTCAGGTAGGCGGCGATGCGTTCCTGCGTGACCGCTTCCTTCGCGTCGAAGCCCATTTCCACGGCCTGCGGCTTGTTCAGCCATTCGGAGCCGGACAGGAAGATGAGATCGGGTTTTTGCGACAGCACATACTCGGGGCTGAGCGGCCCCCAGTTGCCGATCTGGCCGTCGGCGATGTTGTGGCCACCCAGCTGGGTGATGAGCGCGCCCCACATGCTGTTGCCGTAGGAGTTGCCCACTTCGGACGGGCCTTTCTGGGCCAGCTCGACGTAAACCTTCTTCTGGGTGGGACCGGCCTTCTTGATGCGGGCATCGATGTCCTCGAAGGCCTTTTTGTAGTTGTCGGCCAGTTCCTGGGCGCGTTTTTCCTGGCCCATGATCTTGCCGAGCGCCAGCGTGGAGGCGACGTGCTTCTCGACGGTCTGGGCGTTGTAGTCGAGCACCAGCACCGGAATGCCGGCGGCCTCGATCTGCTTGACGCTCTCGCCCAGCGCGTCGTAGCTGAAGGCAGCCAGGATCAGCAGGTCCGGCTTGGTGGCGATGACCTTCTCGATGGAGAAGGTGTTGTCGTCGGTGGTGCCCACGTCCGGCAGTTTTTTGAGCTGCGGGAGCGCCTTTTCGTAGGCGGCGTACTGCTTCGGACGCCAGTCCTTCCAGGTGGTCAGCGACAGGCCCACCAGCTTGTCGACGCCGCCGGGGCCGGTAATGGCCAGATAATCTTCATAATAAAAACCCAGCACCACGCGCTTGGGCACATCGGGTACCGTGACCTTGCGTCCGACGACGTCGGTGGCGGTGATTTCGGCCTGGGCGGCAAAGGCCAGGGGCAGCAGACTGAGTGCCACGGCAGCGGCGAGTTTCTTCATGGAGGACCTCTTTCTTGTGTTTCTGGGAAACCGGCGGATTATTGCATTGTTTTATCGCCACCATGCGAAATTTGGCCCGGTATCGGGTAAGGTATCTGATGCTTTGTAAATATCTCCGGCAGGATGGCCGATGTAATTTGACGACCATCAAATTAGAACCTGTCATGGACACTTTTGTCCCCGCGCATCCTCTCCTCCCTGTCGTCAAAACGCCCCGGCACCAGCATTGATGACGAGACGTTCATTTTTTCGGGGCCATCCGCTTTTTCGGAGGCGCCCGGGTGCAGGCAGGTGCAGGTTCATGCCTGTTCCATGCCCGCCCCTCGGGTTGCACCTGAAAGAGCCGGGTTCAGGCACCATGCATCCGCGGGTGACTGCGGACAGCCCGGCCCCAACACCCTGCGCCCTACACCCAGCGCCCAGCGCCCAGCGCCCGGCACCCGGCACCCGGCGCAGGAGCAGGAGCAGGAGCAGTCTTCAATATACCCTCAGCCCCCCACCATCAGCGACAGCAGATACACCCAGCCGCACATCAGCAGCAGCAGGATGACGCTGTAGCGAAAGCCCATCGAGGTAATGGTGGACTCCTGTCCGGCGCTTCCGACGGCCGCAGCTGCAATGGCAATGGATTGCGGCGACACGATCTTCGCAGCCACGCCTCCGGCCGTATTGGCGGCCACCAGCAGGCTCTGGCTGACGCCGATCTGCTGGGCCGTCGTGGCCTGCAGGCCAGCGAAGAGCGTATTGTTGTTGACCACCGAGCCGGTGACGAACACGCCGATCCAGCCGATGACGGGGGACAGCAGCGGGAAGACCGTGCCCGCCGCCGCCACGGCCAGGGCAATGGCTGAGATCATGCCGGAGTAGTTCATCACGTTGGCCACCGCCATGACGAGGCAGATCATCAGGATGGGCAGCTGCAGCTGCTGGCGGGTGGCATGCAGTTCCTCGAAGGCCTCGCGCCAGGTGATGCGGGCCGTCAGGATGGTGACGATGGCCGCCACCAGAATGGCCGTGCCGGACGCCCCCAGGATGTTCCATGTGTAGACCGCCTCCACCGCCTTCGGCGTGGCCACGATGGGCGGCATCTGCTGGATGGCCTGGTGCACGCCGGGCATACCGAAGCTCAGGCTGGCAAAGCCCAGCGTTCCGCCCGGGGCAAACACCGGCTTGAGTACCGTGGACCACAGCAGGATGGTGACGGACAGGAAGATGAACGGACTCCACGCACGCACGATGCCCATGAACGTCTGGCGCTTCTGCTTCAGCTCCTGGACACTTTCCGGACAGGGGGCACCCGGCTCACGGAACACGTGACTGGGGGACCAGAACTGCATGATCAGCGCCAGCACCACCAGCGACAGCAGTGGCGCGATGATGTCGACCAGTTCGGGGCTGCCCAGCACCAGCAGCATCAGCGACTGGCCACCACCGAACACGGCGCCGGTGATGAGGGCCACCACGCCGGTCTGGCGCAGGCCCCGCAGGCCGTCCTGCAGCATCACCATCACGACCGGACACAGGATGGCGAAGATCTGCAGCACGAACACCATGTCGGTGGACAGGGCCGCCAGCGCCACCCCGCCCTTCTCGGCCCCGTTGCTCACCGGAATGCCGATGGCCCCGTAGGCCCCCGAGGCCACGTTGCCCACCAGGGCCAGCACCGAAGCCCGCAGCGGCTGAAAGCCCAGCGACACCAGCAGCGCTGCGCAGATGGCTACCGGAATGCCGAAACCGGCCGCCCCTTCCAGAAAACCGCCGAAGCAGTAGGCGATCAGCAACATCTGAATGCGCTGGTCAGTGGTGATGGCCGACCGAGATGGACGAACGCACGATATCGAAATTGCCGGCCCGCACACTGATGCGGTAGAGCCACACGGCCATCAGCACGATCCAGCCGATGGGCCAGAGTCCGGACAGAAAACCGAGCACGATGGCCCCGACACCCACGCCCACTGGCATGCCGAAAACGGGGATGCCAATACCCAGCGCCAGCACCAGTGCACCGAGGGCGGCCCGGACGCCGCTCAGTTTGAGGACCGTCAGCCCCAGCAGGAAGAAGAGGATGGGAATGGCTGCGACGAGCGCCGACAGCACGGGCGCCTGCAGCGGGTTGTAGACCTGTTGCCACATGATGATGGGGATTCCTTGTAATGCGGCGCACGGCACTGCCCGCCCGTCTGGCCCCCTGGCACCGCTCGCACAGCGGCACAGGGCCGGCCGCACCACGACCAAATGGAGAGATACGACGGAGGGCTGCAGTCCATGACGGACCGCCAGAAGATAGAACGCCACCCGTGGCAGCCCTTCCCGGCGGGGACGCTGCAGGTGACATGTCCCGTATTATGAATGCGAACCAGTCCAGATCACTACCGGCCCGTCGCGTGTCTGCCCTGAAAGCGTCCCAAAAGGTCCAACACGCTTTAGAATGGCCTCCATGAGAAGACTAGCCCTGTTCGATCTGGATCACACGCTGCTCCCCATCGACTCCGACAACGAATGGGGGCGCTTTCTGTGCCGTACCGGCCGGGTGCCCGATGAAGCCGCGTTCAACGCCGCAATCGACGCGTTCTACGCACAGTACAGGAAAGGCCAGCTCGATCCGGTCGAGCACCTGCGCTTTGCGCTGGGGGCGTTCGCGCACCGCCCGATGGCCGAAATCGAAGGCTGGCGGCAGGAATACATCGACCAGGTGATCCGGCCGGTCATCAGCCAGTCGGCGCTCGACCTGGTGGCAAAACACCGCGATGCCGGCGACCTGTGCGCCATCGTCACCGCCACCAATGCCTTCGTCACCCGCCCCATTGCCGGCCTGTTCGGCGTGGCGCACCTGCTGGGGGCCGAGGGCGAGATTCGTGATGGCCAGTACACCGGCGAGCCCGAAGGGGTCATCACCTACCGGGCCGGCAAGCTGATCCGCATCGACGCCTGGCTGAAGGACATGGGCCTGTCGCGCAACAGCTTCGACGAGATCTGGGCCTATTCCGATTCCCACAACGACCTGCCGATGCTGGAGCTGGCCACCCACCCGGTCGCCACCAATCCCGACACCATCCTGCGCCAGACCGCCGGGGCCCGCGGCTGGCCGGTCATCGAACTGTTCCCGCTCGTGGGCTAGAAGGTATCGTGCTCAACCGACTCTTCAAATGGATGTCCGGTCAGACCGCGCGGACAGACAGCCACGGCAAGGACAACGCCCCGGCCTCCGAAAGCCAGACACCGGCATCGCGTGCGCCGGCTCCCGCCACCCGCCGTTCCCGGACCAGCGCGCCACGGCATGCTGCCCTGCCAGCCTCCCGCCCGGTCCGCAGCGGCAGCCGAAAAGGCGCGGCAGCGGGCGCGAATGCACACAGCCACCCGGCCGCGGCGCTGGGTCTGTCGAAGCAGCGGATCTCCTTTGCCGCCCTGCGGACCTGCGAGGAGCTGCAGCAGGCGGGTTTTGCGGCCTACATCGTGGGCGGCGGCGTGCGTGACCTGCTGCTGGGGCGTGAACCGAAGGATTTCGACGTGGCCACCGATGCCGCCCCGGAAGAGGTGCTGCACGTCTTTCGGCGTGCGCGTCTGATCGGGCGGCGCTTCCGGATCGTGCACGTGATGTTCGGCCGGGAGACCATCGAGGTCACCACCTTCCGCGCTGCGCAGACCAACGGCCAGACCGATGCGCACGGCCGCATGCTCAACGACAACGAATTCGGCACCCGCGACGAAGATGCCCTGCGTCGCGACTTCACGGTCAACGCGCTGTATTACGACCCGATTGCCGAAACGCTGATCGACCCGCTGGGCGGCGTGCAGGATCTGAACGCCCGGCTGCTGCGCATGATCGGCGACCCGGCCACCCGCTACCGCGAGGATCCGGTGCGGATGCTGCGCACGGTACGCTTTGCGGCCAAGCTGGATTTTCAGGTCGATCCACCCACCCTCAAGCCCATCCGCCGGATGGCCCCGCTGCTCGAGAACGTGCCGCCGGCACGGATTTTCGACGAGATCATGAAACTGCTGGAAAGCGGCCACGGCCTGGCCTGCATCCAGCGGCTGCGGCACGAGGGGCTGCACCACGGCATCCTGCCGCTGCTCGACACCATTTTCGAAACCGACGAGGGCTTCGTCACGCAGGCCCTGACCCGCACCGACGAGCGCGTGCAGCAGGGCAAATCGGTCTCGCCCAGCTTCCTGTTTGCCGCCCTGCTGTGGCCGCAGGTGCGGGTGCGCTGGGAAGCCGCCCGTACCCGGGGCGAACACGTGGTGCCGGCACTGGACCTGGCCATTACCAGCGTGCTGGACGAGCAGGGGGTGAAGCTGTCGCTGCAGCGGCGCTATCAGGCGGACATGCGCGAAATCTGGATGATGCAGCCCCGGCTGGAAAAACGGGGCCGCCAGGCGTTCACGCTGATCACCCAGCTGCGCTTCCGGGCCGGCTACGATTTTCTGCTGCTGCGCGCCGGTGCCGGCGAGCTGGACGGCACCATGGCCGACTGGTGGACGGCCTTCACCACCGGCAACCATGACGAACGCGAACGGCTGGTGAAGGAAAGCCTGGCCAATGCTCCGAAGGGCAGCGGCAACCGCAAGCGGCGCCGGCGGCGCAGCAAGGGTGCTGCGGCAGGTGGCGAAGGGGGTGACAGCAGTGACGTGGCCGGTTCGGGAGCGGCGGCAGGTGCCGTTGACACTACCGTCATGGCACCGCTGCCGCCCGTAAGTGGGGCTGCGGTCTGATGCGGCGGTCCGAGCAGAGCTTCGGTCTGGCCAGCTGCACTGAACCCTGATCATTTCCCCTCGCGGAACGCCGTGCCCTTCCGCCAGCCAGGCGTCCCAGGGGTATCGGCACAACGAAGCGCCTTCGTGCCCTGTCATACCCCGGATAAAGCATGCCAGCTCATCTGAACACCGCCTGGATCGGCCTGGGCGCCAACCTGCCCAGCGAGGCCGGGCATCCGGCCGACACGCTGCGGGCGGCCCTGCAGCAGCTGGGCACCTTGCCCGGCATCACGCTGCAGGCGGCCTCCGGCCTGTACGACAGTGCACCAGTCGACTCATCCGGGCCGTGGTACTGCAACCAGGTGGTGCGGGCAGGCACCTCGCTGGACGCCCCTGCCCTGCTGGCTGCGCTGCAGGGCATCGAACAGGCGTTTGGTCGGCAGCGGCCCTACCGCAACGCGCCGCGCACGCTCGATCTGGACGTGCTGCTGTTCAATGACGAGGTGCGTACGGACACGCAGCTCACGCTGCCCCATCCGCGCCTGCACGAGCGGCTGTTCGTGCTGATGCCGCTGGCCGAGATCGACGCAGCGCTGCCGGTACCCGGGCTGGGCACGGTGGCAGCGCTGCTGGAACGGCTGCAGGCCACGGCCCACGGCCAGGATTGCCGGCGGATGGCGGGCTGATCAGGTACTTCCCCGACTGCCCCTGAAATCCGCGTATGACGCAACACGACACTTCTTCACGCAACGGGGAAGGATACGAAAACAGGGCGACCCCTCGCGAAAAGGATCGCCCTGTGATGACGGCGGTATACACGCCCTCAAAGGGGCATGATATACGTCGTTCGTCAGCTGCTGCTTCCCGATGAAGTGTCTTTCGGTTCGGCAGCAGCCTGCGCGGCCGGCTGGCCTGGGGCCGCCTGATCCGCAGCGGCCTTTTCGGCAGCGGCCTGTCCCGCCACTGCCTGTTCTGCCACGGCCTGCTCCGCTGCGGCCTGCTCCGCCGCCGCCTTCTGGGCCTCGCCCTCGGCCGCAATGGCCGGCGAGGCGGCGTTTTCGGGCACCAGCTCCGGTGTTTCGTTGCTGACGAGGCTCAGCACCTTGCTGCGCGACAGCATGCCGACGAATTCGTCGTGATCGCCGGTCACGGCCAGCGGCTGGTCGCTCTTGAGCAGATGGCCCAGCACGGAATCCAGACCGGCGGTGGACGGCACGGACGCCATGTCCTCCACGTAGTCGGATACATCGCGGGCGCCGTCCTTGAGCGCGTCGATGATGCGGCCCACGGTCAGCACGCCGCCCAGGCGCTTGCCGTCCAGCACCGGTGCGTAGTCGAATTTCTTCTCCTGCAGCAGCGCCAGCGCATGGTGCGGGCGCGTCCGCATGGTCAGCGTCAGCCGCGGCCCCTCCTGCAGCGCGTGGCCGGCGCTGAGCACCTTGGAGCGGTTCACGTCCTGCAGGAACGACTGCACGTACTCGGTGGCCGGGGCCAGCAGGATGTCCTCGGGCTCGCCGTCCTGGATCAGCTCGCCGTCCTTCAGGATGGCAATGTGGTTGCCCAGGCGCAGGGCCTCGTCCAGATCGTGGGTGATGAAGACGATGGTCTTGTTCAGCCGGGCCTGCAGCTTGAGCAGATGGTCCTGCATCTCGCGGCGGATCAGCGGGTCCAGCGCCGAGAAGGCTTCGTCCATCAGCAGGATCTCGGCGTCGGTGGCCAGCGCCCGGGCCAGGCCCACGCGCTGCTGCATGCCGCCCGAGAGCTGGTTCGGATACTGGTTCTCGAAGCCGGACAGGCCCACCTGGTCCAGCCAGTAGCGGGCCTTCTCCTCACGCTGGGCACGCGGCACCTTCTGCACGGCCAGCCCATAGGCGGCGTTGTCCAGCACGGTGCGGTGCGGCAGCAGGCCGAAGCGCTGGAACACCATGGACATCTTGTGCTGGCGGAAGTCCTGCAGTTCGCGCTTGCCCATCTGCACCACGTTCTGGCCATCGACCAGGATCTCGCCCGCGGTAGGCTCGATCAGGCGGTTGAAGTGACGGATCAGCGTGGACTTGCCCGAACCGGACAGGCCCATGATGACGTAGATGCTGCCTTCCTCGATGGACAGGGAGATGTCGCGCAGGCCGAGCGTATGGCCACTTTTGGCCAGCAGCTCTTCCTTGCTCATGCCGTCCTGGGCGGCCTTCAGCCAGCGCTCGGGGTGCGGGCCGAAGATCTTGTAGATGTTGCGGACCTCGATCTTGCTCATCAGTGTGCGCCCCCCTTGCGCTGGCGACGGCCATAGGCCTGGGTGATGCGGTCGAACAGGATGGCCAGCACGACGATGGAAGCCCCCGCCATCAGGCCGCGGCCCACTTCGAGGCGGTTGATGCCCAGCAGCACCTCATGGCCCAGACCAGTGGCGCCGATCATCGAGGCGATCACCACCATGGCCAGCGCCATCATCGTGGTCTGGTTGATGCCCGCCATGATGTTGGGCAGCGCCAGCGGAATCTGCACACCGAAGAGCTGCTGCCAGGTGTTGGCCCCATAGGCGCGCGCTGCTTCCAGCACTTCCCGATCGACCAGACGGATGCCCAGGTCGGTGAGGCGGATGAGCGGGGCCACGGCATAGATGATGGTGGCGATCAGCGCCGCCGTCTTGCCGAGGCCGAACAGCATGACCACCGGGATGAGGTAGACGAAGCTGGGCATGGTCTGCATCACGTCCAGCACCGGGTGCAGAACGGCCCGCACCCAGTCCACCCGGCCCATCAGGATGCCCACCGGAATGCCGATGATGACCGACAGGAAGGTGGCCATCAGCATCAGCGCCAGCGTCTGCATGCCGGCATCCCAGAGGCCCAGCAGGCCGATGATGCACAGCATGGCCCCCATCAGGATGGAGAAGCCCAGCCGCCGGGTAAGGCACCAGGCGATCAGGACCACCACCAGCACCACCGCCCACCAGGGCGACGTTCGCAGCAGCTTCTCGAACCACGACAGCCAGCGCTCGAAGTGGTCGGACAGAGCACCCAGCGAGTCGCCGTAGCGGGTGACGATGGTATCGACGAAGCTGTCGATACCCTTGCGCATGCCGGCCGGGTTGAAGAGTTCGGGAAACGCCATGTCAGAGCCCCGCCTTCACACGCTCGGCCACGTCGGCCGGCACCCATTTGGTCCAGACCTCCTCGTGGTTCTTCAGGAACCAGTTGGCCACGTCCGGGGCCTCCAGCGATTCCTCTTCCATGTGGGCGAGTGCCGCATTGACCACATCCACCGGCAGCGACACCTTCGAGAGGAACTCGGTGGCCTTCGGCGCCTGCTCGCTGAACTTCGTGTTGACGGCCGTCAGCACCGGGTTCTGCGGATAGTCGACGATTTCCGGATTCGGGCAGTCGGGGTCGGTCAGGCACTTGTGCTTGGCCTCGTCATACGGAGGCATTTCCAGCTTGACCAGATCCATGGAGCCGACCACCGGCGTGGGCGACCAGTAGTAGAAGACGATGTTCTTCTTCCGTTTGTAGGCCGAGGTCAGCGCGGCCTTCTGGGCGGCACCGGTGCCGGGCGAGAACAGGTTGAAGCTGGCGGCCAGCTCCTTGTCGCCCTTGAAGATCTGCGAAGTCACGACCTCGCATCCCCAGCCGGCCGGGCAGCCGTAGAAGCGGCCCTTGTCGGGGTCTTCGTTGTCGACGAAGTCTTCCTTGTGTTTGGGCAGGTCCTTGACGGACTTCAGGTCGGGGAAGCGCTCGGCCACATAGCGCGGAATGTACCAGGCTTCGGCGCCCATGAAAGCCGTACCGACGGACTTGACCTTGCCAGTGGCAGCCGCCTTGGCCCAGGGTTCGGCCACGCTGTTCTGCCAGATCTCGCTGTTCACATCCAGGTCACCCCGGCCCAGGGCAGCCAGCGCCGGCAGGGCTTCGGTGGGCAGCACGTCGGTTTCGCAGCCGTAGCCCTTCTCCATGATGCGACGCTCGATTTCGGTCAGCACCAGGTTGGACTCCCAGTTCATGCCGCCGAAGCGCACGGGGTGATTCACTTCACAGGCCGGGGCATCGGCGGCCTGGGCGGCCGGTGCGGCAAACAGGGCTGCCACGCCGAGGGCTGCGGCAGACAGGGCGGCCAGGGGAAGGCGGGGGCCGGCCTCGTGCCGGGCGGAGTTGACGACTGCGGAAGGCTGCGGTGAAAGACGGGACATGTTTGACTCCTCTTTGACGGAAGACCGGATACCGACGCCGGTGGCGAACGGTAGCGACCCTCTGACCGGCCGCCGGACGAGAGCCCGCGCGACTGGGCCAGATCTGCCCGACGGCGATGATCTGGAAGACCCAGGGGGAACCGATACTGGTATGCCATGGCACGCACACGCGTGCACACGGGTGTTATCCGGACAGAGCCGGAAAATGCCGGGTGGGCAAAACGGGCCGATATGCAGAAAAACTACGCAGACACCGGCAAGGCGGTGAGGCCCAGACATGCGCCCGCAACGGACCAGACGATGGCCACCGCAAAAAACGGGCAGCAGCGGAAGCGCTGGCGATGCAGGCGCTTTCTGCCTTCAGGGGGAAACCCCTCATGCACGGGACATCCCGGGTACGAGACATCTCTGGCATGAAGCAGAAAACCCGACGCGAAGCTGAACCCCGGGTGTGGTTGAAAATGCACCCCGTACGGGGAAATTAATGGGGAACAGCAAGGGCATTATAACGCAATAACCAGCCCCCACCCGGAAAACCATTCCGGGAATAACCCGGAAGACGGGTTTTTCACCCGAAACCGGCTGTTCATGCGGGTTTCGGGTGATATCCATTACAGTAACATAATGTTATTTTCCGGAGAATGTCCAGAAAACCGGCAGACAGGAGGCCGTGGCAGAGGCTCTGCAGGCATGGCTCCCCGGCAAAAACCAGTGGGAGCGTCGGGCACCGGCCGGCGTACCTCAATACCCCTCGGGATTGCCTTCCTGCCAGCGCCAGCTGTCGGCGCACATCGTCTGCAGGTCACGGGTGGCGCGCCAGCCCAGTTCCTGCGCGGCCAGCGAGGGATCGGCGTAGCATTGCGCCACATCGCCGGGGCGACGGTCGACGATCTGGTACGGGATGGGCCGGCCGCTGGCCTTCTCGAAGGCCTTGACGATGTCCAGCACCGAGTAGCCGATGCCCGTGCCGAGATTGATCGTCCAGGCGCCCTTGCCACGGGCCACCTTCTCCAGCGCCGCCAGGTGCCCCAGCGCCAGATCGACCACGTGGATGTAGTCGCGCACGCCGGTGCCGTCGGGCGTGGGATAGTCGCCACCGAAGACCGACAGCTGCGGCCGCTTGCCCACCGCCACCTGCGTGACGAAGGGCATCAGGTTGTTGGGGATGCCGCGCGGATTCTCGCCGATGCGGCCCGAGACATGTGCCCCCACCGGGTTGAAGTAGCGCAGGATGCCGATCGACCAGTCCGGACTGGCCACTGCCAGGTCGTTGAGCATGTGCTCGATGTACCACTTGGTGCGGCCATAGGGGTTGGTGGGGCCGGTGGGGAAGTCTTCACGGATGGGCACGCTGGCCGGGTCACCATAGACAGTGGCCGACGAGCTGAACACGAAGCGGCGGGCCCCCGCCTCTTCCAGGCACTCGAGCAGCACCACGGTACCGCCGACGTTGTTGCCATAGTAGGCCAGCGGTTTGGCCACCGACTCGCCCACGGCCTTGTAGCCGGCAAAGTGGATGGTGGCATCGATGCGGTGACGGGACAGCAGCTGCTGCAGCGTGCTGCGATCACCGGCATCGCCCTCGACCAGCTGCGGCCGGCGGCCGGCGATTTCTTCGATGCGGTCGACCACCTTCGGCGAGCTGTTGCTGAAGTTGTCGAGAATGACCACGTCATGCCCGGCGCCCAGCAGTTCCACCACGGTGTGGGAACCGATGTAACCGGCACCGCCGGTGACCAGGAGAGTCTGTTTGTCCATGAGATATCTTGCCCGCTGAAGACGGGCGTCGAACAGAAAAGGAGGAGAGAGGCCGTCGCGGCGTACCCTGGCGGCGCTGCGCTGCAGCATACCCGATGGCAGCCGTGCGGCCGGGCCATTTTCCCACAGGGGGCATCGCGCCGTCCCCGGTTTGCCCGCGCGGGAAAAGCTCTGGCATGCACTGTTACACAGAAACGAACCGATGCACGAAGGCTCGCAACGGCCCACGACACGTCCCTGCGCCACCCGGCTACGTGTCACCCGGCATGCCCCCGCCCGCGCCCCGGCCGGGCTGCGTGCTGGTTTCAGCCCTTGCCCATGTCGGCGATCAGCGACAGCAGTTCGCGGCGCAGGCTGCTGTTGCGCAGGAAGGCGCCCCGCATCACCGAGGAGGTCATCTGGCTCTCGTCCTTCACGCCGCGCCAGTGCATGCAGAAGTGGTCGGCCTTCATGATGACGGCCAGCCCGTCGGGCGCCAGCCGGCGCTCCAGCTCGTCGGCCAGCGTCTTGACGGCCTCTTCCTGGATCTGCGGCCGGCTCATGATCCAGTCGGCCAGACGCGCGTACTTGGACAGGCC
This sequence comes from Lautropia dentalis, assembly GCF_003892345.1. GTDB lineage: Bacteria > Pseudomonadota > Gammaproteobacteria > Burkholderiales > Burkholderiaceae_E > Lautropia > Lautropia dentalis. Next base: position 250,193 of record NZ_RRUE01000001.1, on the reverse strand, counting down.
GATCAGATTGGAATCGGCATTGGGCAGCACGCCCACCCACAGCCGGCCCATGATCGGGCAGAAGTGATGCGAGCAGGCTGAGCGCACGGTGATGGGCCCCACCACCAGCAGCTCGTTGAGCTTTTCCACGTTGGGAAACTCGGTCATGTCCGGCGCGGCACGATAGCGGCCGGCAAACACCTCGTTCAGGTACATTTTGGCCACGCGCCGCGCCGTATCCTGGGTGTTGTGGTCGGACTCGGTATCGATGACCAGCGATTCGAGCAGCGCCTGCATCCGCTCGGCCACTTCGTCCTGCAGCAGGGCCAGCTCGTCATCGCGGATGAAGGCCGCGATGTTGTCGTTGGCATGGAAGCGCTGGCCGGCCTGCAGGATGCGGGCGCGGATGGCGCGCGATGGCGTAAAGCCGGCATCGCTGGACGCGCTGGCCGGCACGGCCACGCCGCCCGCCTGAAGGGCTGCATCGCGCGGATGCACCAGCCCCTCCGAACGGGCAGCCTCTCCGGAACGGGCTGCATCATCCGGGCGCGCTGCATCACCCAGACGGGCGGCATCAGCCGGGAGAGAGGCCGCCGCCGGCCGGTCGGGCAGGCGCAGCTCGCTGCGCTCGAACAGGTGGCCGGCCCGTTTCATCTTGGTGACCAGATACTGCTGGTTGTGCGGGTTGACCTCGCCCTTCACCGGTTCGCGCTCGACCACGTCGATGCCTGCGGCGCGCAGCGACTCGATCTTGGCCGGGTTGTTGGTGAGCAGCTGGATGCGGGTGCACCCGAGCGATTTCAGCATGGCAGCGGCCACCTCGAAGTGGCGCTCGTCCATCCGGAAACCCAGCGACTGGTTGGCATCCAGCGTGTCCTGCCCCGCGTCCTGCAGCCGGTAGGCACGCAGCTTGTTGGCAATGCCGATGCCCCGCCCTTCCTGCGACAGGTACAGGATGATGCCACCGCCCTCCCGGGCCAGCCGCTGCACCGTACCGCGCAGCTGGTCGCCACAGTCGCAGCGCAGGCTGCCGAAGAGATCGCCAGTCAGGCAAGAGGAATGCAGGCGGACACGGACCGGATCGGGGCCGTTGAAGTCAGGATCGCCGACGATGACGGCGACATGCTCGAAATCGGTGTTCTTTTCGCGGAAGACGACGAAGCGGCTGCCGATGGGGACCGTACCCGGAGCATGCGCCCCGCTGGGGCCATCGACGATGCGTTCCAGCGGCACCGGCGCATCGCTGATCTCTTCCAGATGGGCGGGACGGTCAGAGACGTACTGGAGCACCTGGGCAGGATCGACCGGCAGCAGCGATTGCAGCCATGCCCCCAGGATAGCCTGCTGATCGGCAGGCTTTTCTGCCTGCTGCTGGTCACGGTATGTCTGGCTACGGACCGCGTAAAGTGCATCGACAGCCTTTCCGGCCGTCTGGATCCGAACAGCCACCAGGGCGGGCGCCAGCCTGGCTTCACGGGCCAGCGCAATGGCAGCCTCTGACATCATGACGGGGGGAGAGGCAACGAGCGAGCGGTCGCAGAGGATGGCGGCCACCGCAGTAGCGCTGCCGTTTTCCGCGGGAGGCCGCATGCCTGCGTCCAGTGCCCTGCGCACGAAGGGTGGAACCTCGAACCAGGTGGCAGGCGCCAGCCCGGCAGCCTCTCGAAGGACGTGCAGGTAGTCTTCGGCCGGAACCTCGCCACTGACCTGCATACCGGTTTGCCCCGGTGCGTCACTGCGCAATGACAGCCCAAGTATGCTTGCAAGCGCTTCCCTGCCTGCCACGGACTGGTATTCCCGTGGCCCGGGCAGCTCAAACGCACAAAGCTGCCCCTGGGCAACACGTTCAGCTGCGGACACGGCGGTTTTTCCTGCCCCCGGCTGAACATCAGACGATTTCTCGCGCAGGGCCAGCAACGCAGCAACACGTTGTGCCGACAGCAGCAGACACTTGCATCTGCTGACCTCCTCGATCAGGCGCAGCATGTCGGGTGTCAGTGTCTCGACAGGCACGAACAGCCAGGACTCTGCCAGATCCGGATGCCAGCCATTGTCGGCCCCGGACGGCGTGCAGCCATGGTAACCGGGCATGAGCGGCCGCTTCCCTGGCTGCGACTGCATCAGAACCGGCCGTCCCCGTCGCAGTTCGGTCAGGGCACGATCGACAACAATGGAGAGGGACTGACGCTGCCAGTCAGGCCAGAGGGAAGTGGTATCGGTATGCATGCGCGCATTGTATAGAGTGTTTGGTCACGCTCCGCCGCCACAGGCGCCTGTGTTGCCCCCTGCGGGCGGAACTGTTGCACGGACGGAGATGACAAATGGGCCGACACATGCCCGTGATGCCTGCCCCCCGTCTCCCGGCACCTGACGGCCTGAAATACAGCCAGATTCCCGGTTCAAAATCGTAAATCTGTGTTGCGTGACGTAATCCACATGTAGCTGTTGCTCCGGGCGGCATCCTGCGAAAACACTGCAAATATCCGCCCCAATTCAACCCCCTTTGCCGCGCAGGGTCATGCTTGCAAGCTGCAGGAATCACGACAAGAATCGCAGAGCGACGGTTTGATGATTCCAATACGAATCGTTAACATTGGCGCGCGCGTTATCCCCGTGGCGCTTGTAACAGAACTGGCATGTTTCTGACAGCCATCTGACAGTCACATTTCCGTCCTGCTGCACTCCCCCACCCTGCGCCGGCCATGGCCCCGCAAGAACCCTCACCCGTGCCCTCGCTCTGCTTCGCCATCCACAACCGGCCTGCATGCGACGCACCGGGCAGCTCCTGGTTCCCGGTGCATGGCCTGTCTGTGCGTCATCCGTGGCAACAGCCGCGTCCTTCCGGTACGGGTTCGTCCGGAACCGCGCGCTGCCATCCGGGGCGGCGCCCCTTCCCGCAACCTTTTCCCGTTCCTGTGTGAAACCACCTTCTCCCCCTCAGCAGGCGCCCGCCAGTCCATCGCAGGCACCTCAGACGGTCGGGCAGCGTGATGTTGCAGCCACCGGCATGTTCTCCCCCACCCAACTGGGGCAGTCATCGCCGCGCTGGCACATGCTGCCCGCGCTGGGCGGTGTGCTGCTGCTGCACGCCGCGCTGCTGTATGGCATCACGCGCTCCGAACCGGTGCAGGTAGCCGGCGGCGATGACGTGCCCATTTCCGTGGACATCGTCGAAGCGCCCTATCAGCCGCCGGTCATTCCGGAACCGAGCACACCGCCTCCGCCCCCGCCGCCACCCCCGCCTCCTCCGGTCGAACCGGAACCCGAGCCGGAGCCGGTCGTGGCCGAGCCCCCCCCGAAACCCGAGCCCAAGCCCGAGTTCGAGGTGCAGAAGCCCAAGAAACCCAAGCCCAAACCCAGGAAGAAGGAGCCTCCCAAGCCCAAGGAACCGCCTCCACCGAAGCCACCCGAGCCTTCGCCGCCGGCCCCGCCCGCGCCTCCCGCTCCCCCTGCGCCCCAGGCCCCCCCTGCCCCGCCAGTGGAAGGTACGCCCAATGCGCCGTCGGATGCCAAGCCACAGGCTGGCCGTGGTACGCCCGGACCGAGCAATGCACCCCGCGTACTCACGGGCAGACAGGTCGCCTATCTGCGTCAGCCCAAACCGGTATATCCCGCCTTCTCGAGGCGGGCAGGCGAGACCGGCAAGGTCATCCTGCGCGTGCTGATCGACAAGAAAGGCCGGCCGACGGAAATCAAGATCGAAAAATCCTCGGGCTTCCCGCGCCTGGACGATGCCGCCGTGGCGGCCGCCCGCGGATCCCTCTTCTCACCGAACATCGAAAACGGCGAGCCGCGCGAAGCCTATGGGATCGTGCCGATCGTCTTTGAACTGGAGAACTGAACGTGAACGAACCCCAACAAACCCTGGGCTTTGCCCACTTCCTGCTGTCGGGTGATGCCATCAGCAAGGGCCTGCTGATCATCCTGCTGGGCATGTCGGTGGTGTCCTGGACGCTGATCCTCGTCAAGGGTGTCACCTACTTCCTGCGCCGACGCCATGCTGAGCGCTTCCTGAAGATGTTCTGGGAGGCCCCGTCCATGCAGGCCGTGGCCAGGGATATCGCCTCCCATGGGGTGCATGATTCCTTCTCCCGCGTGACCGCCAACGCCCTTCAGGCCGTGCAGCACTATGCCCGCACCGGCGCCAACGGTGGCCGCATGGCCGAATCCGGCAGCCCGGCCGACTTCCTCACCCGCACCATCAAGAAGGTGCTGGACGAAGAGACCGTGAGCGCCGAGAACGGCCTGTCCGTGCTGGCCACGGTGGGTGCCACGGCCCCGTTCTTCGGCCTGTTCGGCACGGTGTGGGGCGTGTACCATGCGCTGGTCAACATCGGCCTGAGCGGCTCGGGTGGTCTGGACCAGGTGGCCGGCCCCGTGGGCGAGGCCCTGATCATGACCGGTCTGGGTCTGGCCGTGGCGCTGCCCGCCGTCATCGGCTACAACTGGCTGGCCCGGCGCAACCGCGTGGTGTCGGCCAAGCTGGACGCCTTCGCCTTCGAGCTGTTCACCTTCCTGTCATCGGGCCAGACGCTGAGCGGTCACGCCGGCAACCGTACCGAACCGAAGGAAGCCTGATCGCCGTTTTCCGTTTCTCCGTTCATGGTGCGCTGCAGCCGGCCCCGGGCCGGCAGGCTCCGCGGGCATCCAGCCCGGGCCAGTCGCGCTCCCCGGCTGCAGCACACCTCTCCGAAGGACTGACACACCATGGCATTTGCCAGTTTTGATTCCAAAGGCAGCAACTCTCCGATGGGCGAGATCAACATGGTTCCGCTGATCGACGTGATGCTGGTTCTGCTGGTGATCTTCATCGTCACCGCACCGCTGCTCACCAATTCGGTGAAGCTGGCGCTGCCGCGCGCCACCACCGCCCCGTCCGAAAGCAAGCCGGATACCATCGAGTTCTCCATCGATCCGGATGGCAACCTGTTCTGGGGCAAGGACAAGGTCAGCCGCGAAGAGGCCGCCGCCCGCTTCAAGGAAGCCGGCACGAAGGATCCGCAACCGGCCGTGCATCTGCGCGCCGATGAGACCACCCCCTATCGCTATGTGGCCGAGACCATCGTCGATGCCTCGAAGGCCGGGCTTTCCAAGGTAGGCTTCATCACCCAGCCCGAGACCGAGAAGAAGTAAGGCGTTTCATCCGGCAAGGCGCCTCATCCAGCCAGGCGCCCGGCGGCCAGTGATGTGACACGGGGATGCCCCCGCACATCGCTGGCCTTTTTGTTCTCAGGACTGCGCCACAAGGCCCCCACGCTCACGGAATTCCCATGACAGCTCCCACCCCCACCCTCGACACGCTCACCCCGGCCGATGCCCACGCCTGCTGGCGGATGTGCCAGGCGCTGCGCTGGCCGCACCGCGAGGCCGACCTGCTGCGCTTTCAGCAATGGGCCGAACGACACGGGGGCACCGTGGCCCTGCGGGCAGACGGGCGCCTGATCGGCTGCGGTTTTGCCTTTTTCTGGGGCGAGACGCACGGCAGCATCGGCATGGTCATCGTCGATGACGCCTGGCAGGGACGCGGGCTGGGCAAGCAGATGTTCAACCAGCTGCTCGCCCTGCAGGGCGAACGCAGTGTGACCCTGCAGGCCACCCAGGCGGGGCTGCCGCTCTACGAAAGGATGGGCTTCCATGCCACCGGACGGGCGCGGCAGTTTCATGGCATATGGCAGCCGGCGGCAGAAAGCCTGCTGCCAGGCAGCCTGGCGGGGTCGGCCCCGGCGGAAGCCCCCCCGGCGAGAGAAGGTGTGACAGCCGGCGTGACGGGGGCCATGCACGCAGCGGTCGCAGAACCTGCTGCAAGGACAGAACCCACCGCAGATACGCAACCTGCCGCAGGACGGTTCCGTACAGCCTGTACTGCAAATACATCCCAGGCCAGCCATCTCCGCCCGCTGCAGCCCGCCGACCTGCCGGCCCTGCTGGACTGGGACAGTGCCGCGCGCGGCATCAGCCGCCAGTGGCTCATCCGCGACCTGCTGCAGGGCCTGCAGCCCGATGAACGCTGCACGGTGAGCACGACGGCCGGCGGGCAGATCGACGGCTACGGTGTGCTGCGCCGCTTCGGGCGGGGCTGGGTGCTGGGGCCGCTGCTGGCCCGGGATGAATCGCACGCCCAGGCCCTGATCCGGCATCTGACGGCCGACCATGCCGGCCAGTTCATCCGCATTGATCTGGCGGCTGACATGCTGGCCTTTGCAGCGCACGGCAGTCAGGCCCCCGGCCCGCAGCTCGGCGCCTGGCTGCAGGCGCAGGGGCTGGCCATGGTGGACGAGCCCGTCACGATGATTCGCCCGGGCACGATGACTGCGGAAACGCCGCCCCCCGCCATGGCTGGTACGACACGAACGACAGCGACGACTGGTGCGACAGAACCCGGTTCCGGCATCGCATCGGGCAGCGTTGCAGCAGGCGTTACCATCACTGGGGTACAGCCGCCCCACGCACCGGGTTTCTGCGCGCTGGTGGCCCAGGCCATCAGCTGATCCGGCGGTGGCGCCGATCCTGTGGGGCATCGGCCGATCCTGCGGGGAGCATCAGCTGATCCTGCAGGCGTCATCAGCTGATCCGGCGGATTCGTCTGCTTTGCGCCCGTCGTTCCCGTCGCATGCTGCCCCCAAACCATCGGTGAACCGTCCGCCCCCCTCACGCCCCGTTCCCTTTCCCTGCGAGGTCATCCGCCCATGTCATTCACCCGTCCCTTCCCCCGCCCCCTGCTGACCGCTGCCCTGGGCGCCCTGGCCATGGGTCTGATGGCCCCCGCCTTCGCCGCCAAGAAGGAAGTGACCGACATCGAGGGACGCAAGGTGACCATCGCGTCGCCGGCCAAACGGGTGCTGCTGGGCTTTTACTACGAAGACTACATGGCCATTGGCACGGAAAAGGCCTTCGACCGGGTGGTCGGCCTGTCGCGCGAGGGCTGGGAGGGCTGGCGGCCAGCCAGCTGGGCCCTGTTCACGGCCCATCGTCCGTCGCTGAAGAAGCTTCCCGACGTGGGCGATGTCGAGACCCAGAGCTTTTCCGTGGACAAGGTGCTGGCGCTGCGTCCGGATGTGATCGTGCTGGCCCGGTGGCAGTACCGCAGCCTGGGCGCCGATGCCGACCGCCTGCAGCAGGCGGGCATTCCCATCGTGGTGGTGGACTACAACGAAGAGACCGTGGCCAGCCATGTTGCCAGCACGCTGCTGATCGGCGAAGTCACCGGCCAGCAAAAGCGCGCCCGCAAGATTGCCGACGAGTACCGCAGTGCCGTCGAAGCGGTGCAGGCCCGCATCGAGCAGGCTGGTCTGCCCAAACCGAAGGTCTATGCCGAATTCGGCAACAAGGGGCCATCCGAATACAGCTTCGCCTACGGCCGCAGCCAGTGGGGCGCCCTGATCGACCTGGCCGGCGGCGACAACATTGCCGCTCCCTACGTCCAGTACTGGGGGCCGATGAACCCGGAACAGATCATTGCCGCCAAACCGGAGGTCATCCTGATCACCGGCACGGAAAGCAGCAAGGTTCCCACCGCCATGCGCATGGGCATCGACGTGAGCCGCGAGGATGCCCTCAAGCGGCTGGAGAGCTTTGCGCAGCGTCCGGGCTGGAGCAGCCTGCCCGCCGTCCGCAGCAAGCGCATTCATGGTGCGTACCAGGGGGCCTCACGCTCGGTGGCCGACTATGCGTCGGTACAGTACATCGCCAAGGCGGCCTATCCGTCACTGTTCCAGGACATCGATCCGCAGGCCAGTTATCTGGGTTTCTACAAACGCTGGCTGCCGGTCGTACCGCGTGGGACGTTTTACGTCGAGCCCGAAACTGGCCACTGAGACACCGGAAAAACAGCGCTTCCCGCACCGGTCGCTCTCACAGCGGCCGGCATCCGGCACATACCGCCACCATGGCATTTTTGCCCCACCGTAGCACTTGCCCCCACCCTGGCGACAGGCCAGAATACCACTGCCCGTTTACGGCCAGCGACCAGCGCTCAGCGCTCGTTCGACGAACCCATCCACCAGCCGGAACGGGCGTCCTGCCCCAGCAGCTCCCACAGCACCGGCATGGCTTCCTTCAGGCTGGGGGCCAGCGTGTACGGCGGGTTGATCACGAACACGCCGCTGCCGTAGAGCCCGTAACCATCTTCCGGCGGGGCGCTGACCTGCAGGCGCACATCCAGCCAGTCGGTCAGGCCGGGCAGCCTGGGCAGGTTTTCGAGCAGCAGCATCAGCTCGCGACGGCGCACGAGCGGGTACCAGAGCATCATCGTGCCGGTGGCAAAGCGCTCCAGCGCCTCGATCAACGTGCGGCGCGCCTTCGAATAGTCGCGCTTGTCCTCGTAGGACGGGTCGATGACGACCAGCCCGCGGCGCGACACCGGCGGCAGCAGCGCCTTCAGCCCGGCAAAGCCGTCCTCGCCGAACACCTGCACCTGCCGGCGCCCAGCCGCGGCCAGATTGTTCTGCAGCGCGCGGATCTCGCTGGGATGCGCCTCGAAGCAGCGCAGCCGGTCCTGCGGGCGCATGGCCTGCAGCGCCAGCCAGGGCGACCCCGGATACCAGCGCGGCAGGCGGCCGGCACGCACCACCTTTCCGGACGGCGCGCCAGCCATCAAAGCTGCCCCAGCTGCACGCCTCTCCGAACCGGCTTCCACAGGCCCACCGGCACGAGCGGAGCCCGCCTTCGCTTCCCGTTCCCCCCGGCCTGCGACGCCCCGCTGCTGGCCATGCGCCGCATCGAAACGCGCCACGGCCTCGCAGTAATCCTTCAGCAGCGGCGGCAGCTTCTTCACCGGCCACAGGGCCTCGATGCCACTGGCGTACTCGGCATTCTTGCGGGCCTGGGCGGCATCGAGCCGGTACAGGCCAGCACCGGCATGGGTATCGAACACCCAGAACGCCTTGTCCTTCTGGGCCAGGTGACGCAGGATGGCCACCAGGATGGCGTGCTTGAGCACGTCGGCATGATTGCCGGCGTGAAAGACATGGCGATAGCTGAACATGGGGGGCGCCTGGGACGTGTTATGAACGCATGCTGGTCAGCGCGTGTATGAACTCATGACACGCGCTACACGTCTTCCGGCTTGACGATGGTGCGCACCCGCTTGTGGCGCACCACCACCACCCCGGCGGGCGGAGGCGGCGCCCGGCGCGGGGCCGCACCGGCCGGACGCGATGCCGACAGGCGTGAGCCCTCGATGCGGCCGCCCGCCTCCCGGTTGATTTCCACCCGGGGCCGCGGCGCTGTTTCGATGGCCGGCTGCCGCCAGACGCGGGGGGCCTGGCCGGCACCATGGGCACGGGTACCGCCATCCATCTCGGGACGGCCTCCCTCGTCGCGCTGGCCGGAGCGGCCGCCGACCGTGCGGGCCGGCTTGCGGGCGGACGACGACGGCCGGCTGCCGCCGCGCTTCTGGGCGCGCATCACGCTGCTGACGGCGTGGTGATAGAGCGCCACCTCGCCGCTGCGGGTCTGCAGCAGCAGCATGTTGGAATCGAACGAACGGATCTGGCCGTGCAGGCAGGTACCGGTGACCAGATAGACATCCACCCAGGTCCGCGCACGGCGCAGACCATTGAGCATGGTGAACTGCTGGTTCAGCAGGGGCAGCGCATCGTCGGCGTCGGGGCCGGACGGTGGCGCCGGCGGGGCGAGTCCATCCGCGGGGGACAGGCTGGAGGAAGGACCGTCACCCGCTCCGGACGGCGCTGCCTCCCGTGCGGGTGATTCCGCGTTCTGTTCGGCTGCATCACTTCCGCTCACAGACTTCCTCCGTTGTACTCGCATTTGAATGAACACAGAAAGCCCACGAGCCGGAACACAGGCGTCTGGGCATGACCTCTGCAATTATCGGCCCGATCAGGGCCGCAGGGCAAACGGCCCCTTCACGAGCCGTAGCACCCGGCAACACATACCCACAAAACAGGCTGGCCCTTCCCCCTGGAGCGGAAAGGCCGGGGCACGGAGCCACGTCGGCGCATGACATGCACGGCTGCGAAGACCCCACGCTGCGGGCGCGCACTTTCCGCCCCGGCAGCGCCCCACCCAGCAGCGCCCCACCCAGCAGCGCCTCACCCAGCAGCACCTCACCCAGGAGCACCCCGTTCAGCAGCACCCCACCTTGCCGCGCCCGCCGTAGCGGGCGTCCTGACGGTTGCGAAAGAACTCCTCGTAGCTCATGGGGGTCTGCCCGGGATGCACGCGCTGCACGTGGGCCACATAGCGCTCGTAATCGGGCATACCCACCATCAGCCGCATGGTCTGGCCCAGATAGCGCCCGCCGGTTCCCAGCGAGCGCCTGAGCGCAGCACCGAACACCGAGCCGCCCGCCTGGCGCGCCCGCGCGCCTGCAGCCGCAATGGTCGCGGCTTCGTGCTTGCCCTCCGCCATGTCAGTGTCCTCCCGGACCGGCGGCCGCCTCGGCCGGCAGCGGTTCATACGGCATTTCGGCCGTGGAGGGTTCGGGACGACGGCGGGCCTCCATCACGGACTTCACGCCAAACACCGCCACGCTCACCACCACCAGCATGAACAGGCCGCACAGCGCTGCATCGACATAATCGTTGAACAGCACCTGCTGCATCTGTTCCAGCGATTTGGCCGGCGCCAGCACCTTCTGTTCGGCCAGCGCCTCCGAATACTTGCGGGCGTGGGCGAGGAAGCTGATTTTCGGGTTCTCGTGAAAGAGTTTCTCCCAGCCAGCCGACAGCGTGCAGACCAGCAGCCAGATGGTGGGCAGGATGGTCACCCAGACATAGCGGTCTTTCTTCATGCGGTAGAGCACCACCGTACCCAGCACCAGCGCCACCGCAGCCAGCATCTGGTTGGCAATGCCGAACAGCGGCCACAGCGTGTTGATGCCGCCCAGCGGATCGACCACGCCCTGATAGAGGAAGTAGCCCCAGGCCGCCACGCACAGGCCGGTGGCCACCAGGTTGGCCATCAGCGAGTCGGTCCGGCGCAGCGACGGTGCCACCGTGCCCAGCAGGTCCTGCAGCATGAAGCGGCCGGCACGGGTACCGGCATCGACCGCCGTCAGGATGAACAGCGCCTCGAACAGGATGGCGAAGTGGTACCAGAAGGCCATCATCGCCTTGCCGCCAATGGCCTGGTGCAGGATCTGCGCCATGCCCACCGCCAGCGTCGGTGCGCCACCGGCCCGCGACAGGATGGTGTGCTCGCCCACATCCTTCGCCGTGGCCACCAGCACATCCGGCGTGATCACGAAGCCCCAGCTGGAGACCGTCTGGGCCACCGCCTCGGGGGTCGTGCCGATGAGTGCCGCCGGGCTGTTCATGGCAAAGTACACGCCCGGATCGATGACGGAGGCCGCCACCAGCGCCATGATGGCCACGAACGATTCCATCAGCATGCCCGCATAGCCGATGAAGCGGGCCTGACGCTCGTTCTCGAGCAGCTTGGGCGTGGTGCCCGACGAGATCAGCGCATGGAAGCCCGACACCGCCCCGCAGGCAATGGTGATGAACAGGAACGGGAACAGGTCGCCCGACCACACCGGGCCGGTGCCGTCGATGAATTTGGTGACGGCCGGCATCTGCAGGCTGGGAGCCACCACCAGAATGCCCAGGGCGAGGCCCACGATGGTGCCGATCTTCAGGAAAGTCGACAGGTAGTCACGCGGGGCCAGCAGCAGCCACACCGGCAGGATGGAGGCCACTGCGCCATAGCCGATCAGGATCCAGGTCAGCGTCTTGCCGTCGAGGTCGAACATCGGCCCCCAGGTGGGGCTCTCGGCCACGTTCTGGCCCAGCATGATGGCCAGCATCAGCAGCACGAAGCCGATCAGCGAAATCTCGCCGATGCGCCCCGGGCGGATGTAGCGCAGGTACACCCCCATGAAAATGGCAATCGGAATGGTGGCCGACACCGTGAACAGCCCCCACGGCGAGTGCGCCAGTGCCTTCACCACGATGAGGGCCAGCACGGCCAGGATGATCACCATGATCATGAACGTGCCGACCAGCGCAATCACGCCCGGCACCGGCCCCAGTTCGGCCTTGACCAGATCGCCCAGCGAACGGCCATCGCGGCGCACGGAAATGAACAGCACGATGAAATCCTGCACCGCACCGGCAAACACCACGCCCGCCAGAATCCACAGCATGCCCGGCAGATAACCCATCTGCGCGGCCAGCACCGGCCCCACCAGCGGCCCGGCCCCGGCAATGGCTGCAAAATGGTGGCCGAACAGCACATATTCATTGGTGGGCACGAAATCGAGCCCGTCATTGTGTTTCCAGGCCGGCGTCATCCGCGTGCCATCCAGCCCCAGAACCCGGTCCGCGATGAACAGACTGTAATAGCGGTAACCGATCAGATAGACGCAGACGGCGGCAATCACCACCCACAGGGCGTTGATGGTTTCTCCGCGCGAGAGTGCCACCACCCCCAGCGCCCACGCCCCCAGCAGGGCGGCAACCCACCAGCCCAGCTGATGGAACCAGGGCGAACGCTTCGAGGGATCAGAACCGGAAGCTGACATGGTTTTCTGTCTCCGAAAATGCCGGCCAACCCGCACCGGCGACATGTTGATGAAGAACGGAACCTGCGCGGGACAGATGCATCCATGAGGCGCATACCCCAAAGACATGTACCCATGACACGTACCCATCGGGACATGTGCGTCGCATGAAGCATGCATCAATGGGACTGCGCTCCTGAAGCGCCCTGTGCCCGGCGGCCGCCCGCAGTTATTTTGCATCCATCACCCATGCTCATGAAACATCACGTGCGAGAAACATCCGGCTGTTAGGCTGACGGTTTCGTCCTGCCCGATGCACCGGCAACGCCACGGCACCGGACAGACGGCATCCACCCTCTTTCCCCGACAACCGCGCTGTACGCTGCGTTTTTGCAGGATCTGCCGCCATTGCCGGCATCGGCCGTAACGGGCGGCAGCGGCCGGCTCCGGTCAATCCCTGTCTTTACCCGTACGGGCCGGATCCGCACAATGGGCCCGGGCCACCGGCCAGGGAAAGGACATTCTGCCGAAAGGCACGCCTTTCATCCCATATTGCAAAAACACACGTCATCATATGCAAGGAGACCACCCATGACCGTCGCTGCCATCGATGATCCCGCCCTCGTCGCAGAACTCGTCCCCACCGGCCGCCTGCGCGCCGTCATCAACCTCGGCAACGCCCTGCTGGCCCACCGTCAGCCCGACAGTCCCGAGCCGGCTGGTGTCTCGGTCGATTTGGCCCGCAGCCTCGCCCGCCTGCTGGGGGTGGAGCTGGACCTGATCCCGGTGAACATCGCGGCCGAGGCCGTGGCCGCCGTCACGGAGGAGCGGGCCGACATCGGCTTCTTTGCCATCGACCCGGAGCGCGGGGCCGGCATCGGCTTCACGGCACCCTATGTGCTCATCGAGGGCGCCTATCTGGTGCTCAAAAACTCTCCGCTGACCGACAATGCCCAGGTCGATGCCGAGGGGCACCGGATCGTGGTCGGCAAGGGCAGTGCCTACGACCTCTGGCTCACCCGGAACATCCGGCATGCCACCCTGGTGCGCGCCGCCTCCTCCCAGGCCGTGGTCGACACCTTCATGGCCGACCGGCTGGACGTGGCCGCCGGCGTGCGCCAGCAGCTGGAAGCCGACGCCGCCCGCGTGCCCGGCCTGCGCCTGCTGCCCGGCCGCTTCATGGTGATCGAACAGGCCATGGGCCTGCCGAAGGGGCGCAGCGAGCGCGCCGCCGGCCTACTGAAGAGCTTCGTCGAGCACGCCAAGGCCAGCGGCGCCGTGGCCGCCGCCCTGCAGGCCCATCATATTCATGGGGCCAGCGTAGCCCCAGCGGCCACCCAGCCCTGATGGGGCTCTCCCCTGCCCGCCGCCACGGCCGAAAGCGCGGGCACTGCTGTGCGGGCTTTCATACCGGCACCTGTACCGGCATATGCATCTGCACCTGCACCGGCCACTTGTACCTGCACCGGCAACGTGCGTCTGGCACAAGCCTGGCGCAGTTTCTCGCCAACCGGCTGTCAGGCAGGCGTGACACAATCATCGGACGAGGGGCGCCGGGACCCCGTCCGGTTTGACAGCGGGGCGGCCCTGCAGGCATCCTTCGGCCCGGCCACACTGCAGCAAAAACCCGGCAACACACCCTGATTCATCAAGAAAGGGCAATTTGCGCATAACATTGAGGGTTTCCACTGAAATCGGCCTCTACGACGGGCGGATCCGCACAAGGGGGCCCCGTGGCCTCCTGGCCCGTCAGCCCGACGGCCAGCCCGCCCGTTTCAAGGACTGACATGACCGCGTTCGCCCCCCAAAACAGCTACTCCAAGGAAGAACTGATCGCCTGCGGCAAGGGCCAGCTCTTCGGCCCCGGCAATGCCCGCCTGCCCCTGCCCAACATGCTGATGGTCGACCGCATCGTCGAGATCAACAAAACGGGCGGCAAGTTCCACAAGGGCGAGATCATCGCCGAGCTGGACATCAGCCCGGACCTGTGGTTTTTTGGCTGCCACTTCGAGAGCGACCCCGTCATGCCCGGCTGCCTGGGGCTGGACGCCATGTGGCAGCTGGTCGGTTTCTACCTGGGCTGGACCGGTGCCCCCGGCCGCGGCCGTGCGCTGGGCTGCGGCGAGGTCAAGTTCAGCGGCCAGGTCCTGCCCACCCACAAGAAGATCACCTATCACATCCACATGAAGCGCGTGATGAACAGCAAACTGGTGCTGGGCATTGCCGACGCCGAGATGAGCGTGGATGGCCGCAAGATCTACGAAGGCAACGGCCTGCGTGTGGGTCTGTTCACCAGCACGGATGACTTCTAACCAGCCCTCCTGCCCCCTGTTCCTTCCTGTGCAGCATTCACATCGCCCGTCACGCAAGCATCCGGGAGCCATAGCATGAAACGCGTCGTCGTCACCGGCATCGGCATCGTCTCCAGCCTGGGCAACAACTGCCAGGAAGTCCTGGCGTCGTTGCGCGGCCTGAAGTCCGGCATCACCTCCGACCCAACCTACCGGGAAATGGGCCTGCGCTCCCAGGTGGCCGGCAACATCGCCATCGACACGAAGGAACACATCGACCGCAAGGTCGTGCGTTTCATGGGCAATGCGGCCGCCTATACCTACATCGCCCTGAAGGAAGCCATCGCCCAGGCGGGCCTCACGCCGGAACAGGTCTCGAACATCCGCACCGGCATCGTGGCCGGCAGCGGCGGCGCCTCCTCGTCGTCGCAGGTCGAACTGGCCGACACGCTGCGGGCCAGCGGCGTCAAGCGCGTGGGTGCCTATGGCGTCACCAAGTGCATGGGCTCCACCGTCTCGGCCTGTCTGGCCACGCCCTTCCAGATCAGGGGCGTCAACTACTCCATCAGCTCGGCCTGCTCCACCAGCGCCCACTGCATCGGCCACGGTGCCGAACTCATCCAGCTGGGCAAGCAGGACATCGTCTTCGCCGGTGGCGGCGAGGAAGTATCGTGGCAGATGAGCATGCTGTTCGACGGCATGGGCGCCCTGTCCAGCCGCTACAACGACACCCCCGAGGTGGCCAGTCGCGCCTACGACGCCGACCGTGACGGCTTCGTCATCTCCGGCGGCGGCAGCATGCTGGTGCTGGAAGAGTACGAACACGCGAAAGCCCGTGGCGCGAACATCCTGTGTGAACTCACCGGCTACGGCGCCACCTCCGACGGCTACGACATGGTCCAGCCCTCCGGCGAGGGCGCCGTGCGCTGCATGCAGATGGCCCTGGCCCAGCACGGTGGCAAGGTCGACTACATCAACGCCCACGGCACCTCCACCCCGGTGGGCGACACCAAGGAGCTGGAGGCCATCCGCGCCACCTTCGGCAACGACATCCCGCCGATCAGCTCCACCAAGTCGCTGTCGGGGCACGCGCTGGGGGCCGCCGGCTCCAACGAGGCCATCTACGCCATCCTGATGATGCAGAACGGCTTTGCCTGCGGCAGTGCCAACATCCAGAAACTGGACGAAAAGGCCGAGGGCATGCCCATCCTGCGCGAGAACCGCGACGTGTCGCTCGACGCCGTCATGTCCAACAGCTTCGGCTTTGGCGGCACCAACGCCACCCTGATCTTCAAACGGGTCTGATATCGCCCCTATCCGCCGGCCGCTCCGGGATGGCCGGCACGGCGCATGTCGTGAACCCATTCCGCCCCGCACGGGCAAACGGGTGCACGAACCGCCCTAACCTTCCTCACCCACTTTCCCTGCTTCAGGAGAACACCATGGCCTACACGCTGCCCACACTGGGCTACGCCTACGATGCGCTCGAACCCCACATCGACGCGCAGACGATGGAAATCCACTACACCAAACACCACCAGACCTACGTCAACAACCTGAATGCCGCCCTGGAAGGCGCCGGCATCGCCACCGACGAGCCGGTGGATGCCCTCATCGCCTACCTCGACAACCTGCCGGAAGCCATCCGCGGCGCCGTGCGCAACAATGGTGGCGGCCATTCCAACCACAGCCTGTTCTGGTCCATCATGGGCCCCAACAAGGGTGGCAAGCCCACCGGCGCACTGGCCAGCGCCATCGACCGTGACCTGGGCGGTTTCGATGCCTTCAGGGACGCCTTCACCAAGGCCGCGCTGACCCGCTTCGGCAGCGGCTGGGCCTGGCTGTCGGTCGATGCCAATGGCAAGCTGGTGGTCGAAAGCTCGCCCAACCAGGACAACCCGCTGATGGGCAAGGTGGCCGGCATGAGCGGCAACACCCCGGTGCTGGGCCTGGACGTGTGGGAGCACGCCTACTACCTGCACTACCAGAACCGCCGTCCCGACTACATCGCCGCGTTCTACAACGTGATCGACTGGGACGAAGTGGCCCGCCGTTACGACGCCGCCAAAGGCTGAGCCTCACCTGCGCATCGAGCCCAAACCCGCCCCTCCGGCGGGTTTTTTTGTGCGTGCGCCAGCCGCAGGCAACACTTCCCAGAAAAACAACGCATTCCACCGGCCATCCTCTCCCCGCCAGCCGGCCATCTGCGCTCACCGCCATTTCCCTTGTCATTCACAAATACAGCACAAAAACCACATCACCCAAAAACCATCCCGCTCCGCGCAAACAGCGCCCGGCCACTCATCGCCCCGTGATTCCCACCAGTCGAAAGGCCCGGAAAAACCGTTTGTTTGTTGCCGAAACACAGGCCCCGTGCCATGGGCTGCCGCCCCAAAAATACGCACAATGAAAATCCGTCGGCAGCGAACCATCCCTTCCCTGTCACGGCAAAAGATATCCGACCCGCCCCTGCGACACGCCGGTTTTTCGCAGCCCGGGCCGGATTCAACCGGCAGGCATTCCCACACAGAGGGCCCGAATGAGCGGCAAGCAGCACAACCAGGTCGACCGATCCCGCAATCACCCGGCGCAGGCGCGCATGGCACCACCGGGCGTACGCAGGCGCGCCCTGCGCTGGACGGCCCCCATGCTCGGCGCCTGTGCCCTCGCCCCCATGGCCGTCTGGGCCGAAACACCCGTCACCAGCCCGCTGGACTCCAGCCACGTCGACCTGCAGCGCGTCACCGTGCCCGACACACCCATCGGTGTGCTGGCCGAACCGCCCGTGGCCCCACTGCAGCATGGCATTGCCCGCATCACCGTCGAGGTGGACCGCAACGACGTGCCCGCCGACGGCCAGAGCCCGGTCAAGCTGACCATCCGCGCCTTCGATGCCGACAACCAGGCCGTGCGCGGCGAATCCTTCGTCGACATCGAAACCTCCGGCGGCCGCCTGCAGTTGCCTGGTGCCCGCAGCGACGAGAAGGGCCTGTTCCCGGCCGACCTGAATCCGCTGGAACCCGGCATGCGCGTGGCACTGAACAATGGCCATGCCACCGTGCTGCTGCTGGCACCGGCCGCGCCGCAGACGGTGGAACTGCGCGTGTCCGCCGGCCCCGTGCAGGTGATGGGCGACATCGACTTCGTGCCCGAGCTGCGCGACATGATCGCCGTGGGCTTCGTGGAGGGCGTGATCTCGCTGCGCCGTGACCGTTCCCTGCGTCTGGACGAAGCCCGCCCCAGCGACGGCTTCGAGGACCAGATCCGCACCTGGAGCCGCGAGAGCCACGATGGCAAGCGCAGCGCCGCCGCCCAGAGCGCCTTCTTCCTGAAGGGCAAGGTGCGCGGCGACACGCTGCTGACCATGGCCTACGACAGCGAACATCCCGACAACGACCGCCTGTTCCGCGACCTCGACCCCGAGCGCTGGTACCCCGTCTACGGCGACAGCAGCCAGACCGGGTTCGATGCCCAGAGCAACAGCCGCCTCTACGTCCGGCTGGACAAGAACAGGAACTACCTGCTGTACGGCGACATCGTCACCGGCAGCGGCTTTTCCGAACGGGCCGGCCAGGGGCGCGTGGCCCGCCTGCAGCGCCGCGACCTCGGCCAGTACGAACGCGCCCTGACCGGCGTGCGCGGCCACGTGGAAGGCAGGCGCGGCTTCTTCGACAGCTTTGCCGCCTACGACAGCCTGCGCCAGGTGGTGGAAGAGTTTCCGGGGCGTGGCATTTCGGGCCCCTACACCGTCACCAACGCAGCCAGTGCCGTGGTGGGCACCGAACAGGTCGTGCTGGTCACCCGTGACCGGCATGCGCCGTCGCGCATCCTGAAGACCCAGCCACTGACCCGCTTCACCGACTACACCTTCGAGCCCTTCAGCGGCCGCATCCTGCTCAATCGCCCGGTCCCCTCACTGGATGAAAACCTCAACCCCATGTCCGTACGGATCACCTACGAGGTGGACCAGGGCGGCGAGCGCTACTGGGTCTACGGCGTCAGCGGCCAGGTGCAGCCCACCGAGGGCAGCGACATGGGCGGCTCCTGGGTGAAGGACCGCAACCCGCTGGCCCCGTTCGAAATGGGGAGCGCCAACGTCGGCACCACGCTCGGTGACAAAGGCTGGGCGCGCGCCGAAATCGCCCGCACCAAAACCACCGCCGATGCCGTCGGCGGCCACCGCTACAACCTCGACCCCACGAAGCTCGCAGGCGGTGACGGCCAGGTCGCCGGCAATGCCTGGCGTGCCGAAGCCGGCTACGAGGGCGACCGGGGCGCCATCGGTGTCTGGTATGGCCAGAGCGACGAAGGCTTCAACAACCCCGCTTCCTCCTTTGCCGGCGGCCAGCGCCAGGCCGGCCTGGAGGCCCGGCGCATCCTGCGCGAGGCCGTTGCCGTGGCCGAAGCCAACCGCCATGCCGGAGAAGCCGCGACCCTCGCAGCCGCCGCGCAATCCGGCAGCGAGCATGACGATCCCACGGCAACCACAGGCACGAGCACCGGCACAAGCACAAGCACAAGCACTGGCACTGGCACGAGTCCTGACGACTGCTCGCCCCAGGACACCCACGCCCACACCGGCCGCAACGACGGCACGCAGGACCGCGCCTCCGCGACGGACGGCTGCAGCACCTCAACGTCACAGCCCGACAGCCAGATCGGCGTGGCCGTCTACACCCGCGGCAACTTCGTCGAGGACCGCCAGACCCAGGCCGAGCGCACCCAGATCCAGGCCGGCGTCCAGCTGGACCTGAGTCCGAAGGTGCGTCTGGAGCTGGGCGCCAACCGCGTCGATGAAAAGGCCGGCACCACCGCCACCGGCGGCCTCGTCACCGCCAGCAACCTCACCGCGCCCTACGGCGTCGGCGTGGTCGATCAGGGCTTCGGCGGCGGCCTGTACGGCAGCAGCAACAGCGCGCTCGACCCGATCCGCGGCGAAACCCTCTACAACACCGGCAGCGGCTGGAGCACCGGCTACGGCAGCAGTGTGGGCACCGGCCTGGCCGGCGTGCCCGTCGAATACACCGCCGCGCAGATCGGCCTGTCCATCCTGCCCGTCACCCGCTGGCGCATCGGCGCCGAAGTGGAGCAGGATGTCTCGCACCGCGAGCACCGCCGCGCTGCCCTCGGCACCAGCTACCAGCTCAAGGAAAAGACCCGTCTGTTCGGCCGCTACGAATGGAACACCGGCCTGTCCAGCGTGGCCACCAGCAGCACCGTGGTCGATCCGCTGACCGGCGCCCGCAAGGCCAGCCCCTACCGCAGCAGCGCCTTCGTGTTCGGCATCGACACCGAATACATGGAAGATGGCAACGTCTACAGCGAATACCGCATGTACGACGCCATCAGCGAAAAACAGGCACAGTGGGCCAACGGCATCCGCAACACCTGGCGCATCTCGCCGAAACTCAGCCTGCAGACCGGCGCCGAACACCTGAAGGTGCTCGACGGCACCGACCGCAACGCCACCGCCATCACCACCGGCCTCCAGTGGAAACCCAACGGCCTGTGGCAGGTTGCCAACCGGCTGGAATGGCGCCACACCGGCGGACAGCGCGTGACCGATGGCAACACCACCGCGCAGGCCGATCCGTACCTGCGCGGCTACGACAGCTGGCTGTCCACCCTCAGCCTGTCGCGCAAACTGAACGAAGACTGGACAGCGCTGATCCGCAACTATTACCTGCTGAACGACTTCGACGGCAACGCCCCCAAACGCTACGAAAACCGCTTTCAGCTGGGTCTGGCCTTCCGCGACACCGAAACCAACCGCACCAACACCCTGTTCCGCTACGAATGGTGGAAACGGCGCGATCCTGTGCTGGGCACCGGTGACGCCGGCAACACGGAGGCCGCATCCGACGGCTATGAAAAACACATCGCCAGCGTCGTGTCCGACTGGCACCCCAGCCGCACCTGGTGGCTGACCGGGCGGCTGGCCGGCAAGCGCCAGACCGACCGCTTTGCCGATGCCGGTCGCAGCACCTTCCGCGCCTGGCTGGCCGGTGGCCGCATCACCTACGGGCTGACCGAGCGCTGGGACGTGAGCGCACTGGCCTACCGCCTGTGGAGCCCGCGCCTGAACAGCCAGAATGCAGCCGGTGCCGAAATCGGCTACCTGCTCACCTCGAACCTGTGGCTGTCGGCCGGCTACAACTGGACGGGCTTCCGCGATCACGACCTGACCGGTTCCGAATACACCAGCCGGGGCGCCTACCTGCGCCTGCGCTTCAAGTTCGACGAGCGGCTGTTCAGCGGCAACGATCCGGACGTGAACCGCACGCTGGACCGCTGACACATGACGCAAACAGTAGTCCCGCTCGCGCCTTCCTCCATCCACGCCGCACACCAGCCGCCTGCCAGCGGGCAGCCCATCCCGTCATCGATGAAAGCCACGCATCCGGGCAGCATCACCGGCGCATGCCCTCTGCCCCGCCGGCAGTCGCTGGCGGCTGCGGTCATGGCGGCACTGGCCCTGTGGGGCGCGCCCGCCCACGCCGCCCTGACCGCCGTGGCCTACACCATCGAAGCCGATGGCACCCCGGGCTGGGACGGCAGCGACGGCCCCGGCCTGGACAGCGGCCCCCGCAACGGCCGCGTGCGCACCCACGACGAAGTCACCTACCGGGTGGCCATTTCCTATTCGGGCGGCACGAAAAACGCGCGCATCACCCTGACCCTGCCGAAACAGGCCGATGGCACCCCCATGGCCGAATGGCCGAAGGCCGTGGAAGGCTGTGCCAACGGCTCCAGCGTCTCGGCCGACCACCAGACCCTGACCTGCGTGCTGGACGACTTTTCCGGCTCGGGTACCCAGGCCACCGACTTCCGGGCCACCATCCTCGGCACCGTGGCCAATGGCACCGCCATGCCGGCCCCTACCCTGCAGGCGGGCGAACAGAACGCCCCGGCCGTGATGCCACCGGCCCTGCCCGGCCCGCTGACCATCAGCGCCGCGCCCTTCTACGACGTGGTGATCGACAGGACCTATCCCGGTGATCCCAAGGCCCACGCGTTTCAGGAAGCCGGTGGCCCCGGGGGCCGGGACGGTTTCTATCACCGCATGCTGGTGGGCCTGCTGGCACGCAATCCCGGCGGCCACGGCAAGAAGGGCGTCGAAGCGCTCGACCCCGGCCAGCCCGTCACCATCGACCTCGATGTCAGCGGCTACCCGCAGTCCGTACGCCTGGACAACTGGCGCACGGCCGCCAATACCCCCAACGCGGCAGACCGCCCTTCCGGTTCTTTCCAGACCGGCCAGGGCTGCGGCAGCACCTGGGTACGCGGCAGCACACCGGGCCTGCTGGCCGGTGGCCCCCTCAACATGTACCAGCGCGTGCTGGACCTGGGGCCGGACACGGGCAACACCCCCACCATCGTCGCCAACGGGGGCACCTGCGTGGCCACCCGCACGGCCGACGGTCTGCCCACCAGCCAGCGCGTACAGATCCGCATCAGCGGCATCGACACCAGCCTGAAGCACACCCCTACCCACAAGCACCCCAGCTTTGCCATCGATGCCAGCGATTTCTGGGTGTCCAACAAGGCGGTCGTGTTTTGGACCGACATTGCCGACTACCCCGTCCAGCAGCAGATCGACCACACCCTGAAACTGGCCGCCATCAGCGCCCGCTCCCTCAGCGGACAGCCCATCCAGAACGTACGCACCAGCAACGACAGCTTCACCTATCCGCTGGTCAACCAGATCGAGGGACGCGCCAGCAAGATCTGGTTTCCCGATACCTCGCTGACCCTGCCGGAAGGCGGCACGGTGCGCGAGCCCACCTACAGGGAAGACGCCATCGTCGACTACATGGCACCGGGACAGCACGTGGGCAGCCGCATCTCCTTCAGCAACCGGGGCAGCGTGGCCTACCGGAACATCGTCCTGTGCGAGGTGATCGACCGCTCGGCCTTCGACCTGGGCAGCCACTTCAGCGCCTGGGACGTGTACAACGACAGGCGTGGCCAGGGCACCGTGGAATACGGCGTACGCCCGGGCTCGCCGTACTTTGCCAGCACCGACAGCGCCAGTGGCCCCTCCTTCAAGGATACATCCCCCGGTGGGCGCTCCGACTACAGCCGGGCCACCTGCAATGACCCCGGCATCGTCTGGTACACCCGGCCGGAAAAGGCCCGGGCCGCCGGCGGCCCCACCTACATCCGTGCCACGCTGGCCCACCAGGCCGGCGGCAAGGGCTATCACCTGTTCGTGCAGGGCCTGAAACTGCGCACCACCTGGGCCAGTACCGTCCAGGTCCTGGCACCGCAGGCCGGCACCCGCGTACAGGGCGATGACATTGCCGAGAACACCGTGCTGCGCAACCGTGCCTGGGTCCATGCCGACAACATGCCCGTCACGGAAGTCCAGCGCTTTGCCGCCCTGCGCGATCACCTGCAGGTCAAACGGGTCCGGACCATCACGCGCGTGAACAACGACATCATTGAACCCGCCAGTGCCGCCACCCAGCCCCTGGCCGCCGGCCAGATCGTGACCTTCCGGCTCCAGCCGCGCTACGCCACCCTGCTGCCCCCGCAGCCGGGCACCGTGACCGTCACCGACTTTCTGCCGGCTGGCCTCGTCTACCAGGCCGGCTCGGGCACCCGCGGTGGCCAGCCGGACGAACCCGTCGTGGAAACGGACACCGCCACCGGCCAGACGAAACTGACGTGGACCTACGAAAACGTCACCCCCCATTTCGGCCCCGACGGAGACGATGCCGCCCGCCTGCCAGCCATCACCTTCCGGACCCGGCTGAGCCGGCGACTGACCAACGGCAGTTCGGTACGCAACCAGGCCATCATCTCGGGCGGCGCAGCCGATGACGTACCCGACTGCACCCGCGATGCCGCCGGGAACCTCGCAGCCTGCACCAAGCGCAGCGACAGCGAACTGCGCATCAGCACCCCGCCCGGCTTTGCCCTCGAAAAACGCACCGAACCCGCGCAGATCGAACCCGGCGACCCCTTTGCCTACACCATCGACTTCTACTCGATGGGCAGAGCCCTGCAGCAGGTGGACATTCCCGACATCATCGACATCCTGCCCCATGCAGGCGATGGCAACCGGGACACCAGCCGCGCCTTCGAGGGCCGCCAGCCCGCCTCCCGCTTCCAGACCGGTGCCTGGCACCTCGTCTCCGTGGACAGGCCGGCCATCGATCCGGGCATGGAGATCTACTACACCCGCCGCGCGCCCCGCGACATCCACAACGACCCGCGCGACGCCAGCAACGCCATTCCCGGCGGCAGCACCCGGTGGTGCCGCGAAGCCGAGTTCGGCACCGCTGGCTGCCCGGCCACCATCGCCGAAACCACGGCGGTGCGCACCAGTCCCACCCTGGCCACCCTGCCCTCGAACCAGCCCTATGGCCTGGTCCTGCACATGGCCAGCGACCCCGTCATTGCCCAGCCCGGCGACCTGTTTGCCAACCAGGCAGCCGCCCGGCCGGACAACCGTGCCAGCGACCTGCTGCTGGCCCTCTCCGATGCCGGCCTGAACACCCGTGTCGTATCACCCGGCGCCGGGCAGATGGCCGCCATTTCCGGCCGCGTGTTTCTGGACATGGACGGACAGGCCGACAGCAGCGCCGAACACAACAGGCCGCTGGCCGGCCAGTGCATCCGCCTGTCCGGCACCGACGACCGGCAACGCCCGATCACCCTCTCGACCCGCACCGACGCCGACGGCCACTACAGCCTTGCACCCGACGGCAGCCGTGAGTCAGCGGCCGGCAATGGATCACCGGACAGCAGCACCTCCAGTGGCACCACACCCGGCAATACCACCTCCAGCAGCGCCTCTTCCACCAGTGCAGCCTCCCACAGCGCCACGCCCCAGACAAACGCCAGTAACGGCACGCGTGCCATCTACCCCAACGGCGACTGCAGCGGCACGGCCCTGACCCGCTTCCACGGCATTCGTGGCGGCCAGTACACTCTGTCGCGCATCACCCCGACCAGCCAGGGCAACACCGCCTCCCGCCCCAGGGCAGGCAGCGCGGGCGGCGATGCCAGCAGCACCGAACAGCTGATCGGCAACATTTCGCTCAAGGGGGGCCAGGCGGCCACCCACTACGACTTCATCGACGTACCACCGGCGCCGCAACTCACGCTGACCGCCACGGTCGGCAACACCCACGGCGGCAGCCACACCCACAATGACGTGACACTGGCCGCCACCCGCCAGCAGGCCGATGGCAGCCCCGAACCGGCCACGCGAAAATCCGGCAAAAGCGGAGACACCGCCGTAACCGCCGCCACCGTGACCGCCGGTATCTGGACACTGGACAGTACGTCCCTGCCCGGCTACACCACCAGCGGCTGGACATGCAGCATCACCCGTCAGGGCGGCGAACAGCGCGAGACGAAACTGGCAGGAACATCCCCTGCCCTGCCCCTGCTCAACGGTGACAGGGCCAGCTGCACCATCACCTACGCGGACAGACCCGCCACCCTCACGCTCATCAACACCGTCACCAACAGCAACGGCCGCAGCAACACGGCTGCCGATTTCGACCTCAGCGCCACGGGGCCGCTGTCCGGCCAGAATGGCGGCGACAACAACACCCAGACCCCTGCGTTTTCCGGCAAGACTGGCACCCCGGCCGTGACCTCGGTGCAGGTGCTGCCCGGCAGCTACCGCCTGCATGCCACCAACCTGCTCGACAGCGACGGCAAGCCCATTTACGTACCGGGCGCCTGGTCGTGCACGGTCAACGCGGATGATGCAGCCCAGTCTGCAGCGGGCGGCTCGGCATCCGGCACGGTTTCAGGTGCATCACCCAATGCCGCTGCATCCGGCGCAGCTTCAGGTGCTGCTTCGGGCACCGCTTCCGGCAGCAGCGCAACCGGCCATACTTCGGTCCGCGATGTCACCCCCATCACCGAAGACAGCGGCAATGCCCAAAAAGGCGATGCCGACGTGACGCTGGCCAACGGCGACAACGTGGTCTGCACCATCAACCACAGCGACGCCCCCGTGAGCCTGTCGCTCAAACTCGACATCATCAACCAGTACGGCGGCACCGCCACCACCGACGACAACACCGTCTCCGCATCCGGCCAGGGCAAGGAAATCCACAGCCCGAAAAAAGCCGAATCCTCCGATCCGGTGCCCGTGGCCCCCGGCGTCTACAGGCTCACCGGCCTGTCCCTGCCCGGCTACCAGACCGGCAGCTGGGCCTGCGATGGCGGCACCCTGCAGGACACCTACGTCGTCGATGGCCAGACGCAGAACGGCCCCTTCCTCGTCACCGGCAACCGCGCCAACATCGGCTGCCGCTTCACCCTCAAGGACATCCCCGCCAGCATCCGGGTGGAAAAATCCGTGGCCGGTGAACCCGCACTCGTGGCCGGTACCGCCAACGAATACACGGTGCAGCACATCGTCACCGTCACCCACCAGAGCGGCGTCGATGCCACCTACGACCTGACCGATACCCCCGCCTTCGACCCCGATGTGCAGGTCGTGTCCACCCAGATCACGCTGGAAAGCGATGACGGCGATGACGACGCAGGCAGCGCCAGCCGCACCGGACGCGATGGCCAGTCGTTGCGCACGAACGCTACCCCCAGCGCAGCGAACGACAACCGCACGGGCCAGACACCTTCACGCACCAGCCGCGGCCAGAACAGCCTGCAGCCACTGAACATCACCCCCATCACACTGACCAATGGCACCGTGCAGTGGCCGCTCGCCAGCCGCCGTGTCCTGAAAATGCAGGACACCACCACCGGCCACAGCGGCCGGCACGTCTACCGCATGACCAGCCGCATCCGCGTACCCTTCGGCAGCAGCACACACAACAACCGCTGCACAACGGGTGGCGCCACAAATACCGCCACAGGTACCGCCGTGGGCACCGGCACCGGAACGGGCAGCGTCGCGACCACCTCCGCGGCCACCGGTTCCATCGCCTCCTCCACAGGCTCGGCCACCGGCGGCAATGGCCTGCACAACACCGTCAGCCTCACCCACTACGACGGTGCCTTGCAGCCCATCAACAGCACCCCGCTGACTTCGCAGGCGTGCGTGGACACACCGGAACCCATCGAATCCACCACCCTCGTCATCGAGAAATCCAGCGGCCTGCGCAGCGTCGAACTGGGTGAACAGGTGGCCTATCGCCTGCGCATCCGCAACACCGGCAACACCCCGGCCATCAAACCCGTGGTCGTGGACCTGCTGCCGCGCGGCTTCCGCTTAGAACCCGGCTCCGTGCGCGTGCAGAACGCCACCGCCACGAACGTGGAAATGGCCAGCAGCCGCGAACTGCGCATCACCCTGGACCGCATCGACATGCCGGGCAGCACCACCGGCAACGCAACCGCCAGCAGCACGGCAGGCAACACGGCGGCCGGCACCGGCAACCCGGACACCACCGGCAGCCGCCTGACGGGCAGCACAGGCACCAGCAGCCGCGATGTGCTGATCACCTACCGCCTGCGTGCCGGCGTCGGCTCACAGGAAGGTGACGGCATCAACCGTGCCCACATCCAGTGCGTTGCCCCCCGCAGCCCCTCCGGCCTGGCCGACTGCTCCAACGAATCCCGCTGGAAAGTGCAGGTCACCGGCGGCATCTTCTCCGAAGAAGCGTGCCTGGCCGGCCAGATCTTCGTCGACTGCAACGGCAATTCCATCAAGGACCGCGAAGAACTGGGCATCCCCGGCGTGCGCCTGTATCTGGAAAACGGCACCTGGCTCGTCTCCGACGAACAGGGCAAATACAGCCACTGCGGCCTGCGCCCCCGCACCCACGTCCTGAAGGTCGACAGCCGCACCCTGCCCCGCAGAAGCCGCCTCGTCACCAGCAGCCCGCAGAACGTGGGCGATGCCAACAGCCTCTTCATCGACGCCCGCAAGGGCATGCTGCACCGCGCCGACTTCATCGAAGGCTCGTGCAGCAACGCGGTGATCGAACAGGTCAAGGCCCGTCAGGCGCAAGGCCCGGCCACCAGCGTGCAGACCGAAGGCCCCCTGCCCCCTGCCGGCAGCGGAGCAACCGAAAAACACCATAACACCGGTACGCCCCTCCAACAGACGCAGCCCGCCCTCACCTTCGACAGCAAGGGACGCCTCACCTCGCGTCCCCGCCAGCAGGGCACCGACAGCGCCAGGCAGCCCCTTTCCAGAACGCGGTACTGAACGTCATCGAAGCCGCACCACCCATCCCCACCGAAGCCACACCCATCAGCCCCCGGTTGCACCACGGCAACGCAAGGGCCATCCACCGCCCATCCCGGGGATGAATGGCGGCATCATCCCTTCGATACCGAACCAGACGGCAATCATCCCGTTTGTTTCCTCACGAACACTGGCAGCAGCAGCGTGTGCGTCTCGCCGGCGCAACACGCCGCTGCCCCCGCATTTCTCCCCCCCTGGTGATCCCGATGACAACCCATCCCGAGCGCCCCGTCCGCGCCCCGCGTGCCCCGGCAGCCAAGCCTCCCCGCCTCATCCGCAAGCCTCTGGCTGCAGCCGTCGTGTCTGCGCTGGCGCTGTGGAGCGTCCCCGTGCACGCTGCCCTGGTCAATGTTGCCTACGAACTGAAAAGCGACGGCACCGCAGGCTGGGATCCCACGGACGACAACGGCATGGATACCGGCCCTAATAACGGACGGGTGCGCACCAACGATGAAGTGACCTATCAGGTCTCCATTTCGCACGACGGCACTACCCAGGGAGCCAGCATCACGCTGACGCTGCCCAGCATGGCCAACGGCAAGCCCATGGCCCAGTGGCCCACCATCGCCCCCGCCGACTGCGCCCCCGGCTCCACCATATCGTCAGACCGCCAGACTCTTACTTGCCGCATTCCAGACCAGAGCGGATCCCCGGGCACCAGCTCCGGCCTGTTCCGCGCCACCATTCTGGGCAGCACCCCCAACAACACCCAGATGCCGGCCCCCACGCTGAAAGTCGGCTCCGTCAACACGGCAACCATCTCCCCCGCCACACTCCCCAGAACCCTCACCATCACGGCCGCTCCTTTCTACGACGTGGTGGTCGATACAACATGGCCGGGAAGCCCCAAGGCCGCGGCCTTCCAGGAGGGCGGTGGTCCAGACGGCAAGGATGGCTTCTATCACCGCATGCTGGTGGGCCTGCTGGCGCGCAACCCCAACGGCAACGGCAAGAAGGGCGTCGAGCAGCTGGACCCGACCAAACCCGTCGTCATCGATCTGGATGTCAGCGGCTACCCACAATCCGTTCGGCTGGACAACTGGCGCACGCCACAGAACACACCCAACCAGTGGGACCGGCCGACCGGCACCCTTGCCACCGGCAATGGCTGTGGCAGCCCCTGGGGCGGTGGCAGCAACCCCGGCAACCTGGCCGGCGGTGAACTCAACATGCACCAGAAGGTGCTCGATACCGGCGTCAACAGCACCGACCCTTCCACCGTGGCCAGAGGGGGCGTCTGTGTGGCCACGCGTACCGCCAGCGGCCTGCCCGACAACCAGACCATCCAGATTACCGTTACTGGCACCGACACCACCCTGCAGCACACACCAACCCTGCGGCGCGCCAAGGGCAGTGTTCCGCCCGATGAATTCTGGGTATTCAACAAGGCCGTCATTCTCTGGACCGACGTCAACGATTACCCGGGCGCCGTCACCGTTACTCACACCCTGCGCCTGAAGAACTTTTCCGCACAGTCGATCACCGGGCAGATCGCCACCAACGGCCGTACCAGCAACGACGCCTATTCCTATCCCCTGATCAACCAGATCGATGGCGAGGCCAGCAAGATCTGGTTCCCGGACAGTACCGTTGCCATGCCCTGGGGTACCCTTCCCGACCCCGCCTATACCGGCGACAAGATCGTCGACTACATGGCACCGGGACAGCACGTAGGCAGCCGCGTCACTTTCAACAACCGGGGCAGCGTCAGCATTCTGAACCTCACCATGTGCGATGTGCTGGACCGCAGCGCATTCGACCTGGGAGCGCACTTCAGCGGGCGCAGCGTCATCGAGAAGGGGGACCGGGTGAATCCCCAGTACGGCGTGCACAGTGGCAGCCCGTATTTCAGCACCATCGATACCGGCCGCGGCCCCCGCGCCGAGGCCGGCTCGGAACACGGCTCCTCGGCCTACAGCCAGGCATCATGCGGCGACCCAGCCATCACCTGGTACGACACCCCGGAAGCCGCACGGGCTGCTGGCGAAATCAGCTACGTCCGTCTGGTCATTCCCAAGCTGCAGGGAGGCGCCAGTGCACACCTCTTTACCCAGGGGCTTAAACTGCGCAACACTTGGGCCAGCACCGTCGCCGTGCAGTGGCCACAAGCAGAAATCCGGCAGCAGGGGCAGACCATTGCCGAGAATACCGTACTGCGCAATCGTGCCTGGGTCAGCTCCGACAACATGCCGCAGAGCCAGATGGACGTGCTGAACACCAAAATCCGGGATCACCTGCAGGTCCAGTTTGCCCGGACCATCACCCGCATCCAGGACAGGATCGTCAGCCCGGCGGACGCCAGTACGGCGCCTCTGCCGGCAGGAACCGAGCTGACATACGAGCTGCAGCCGCGCTATGCCACGCCGCTGCCTCCCCAGCCTGCCGCCGTCACGGTCACCGACCTCCTGCCCAGTGGGGTTGAGTACATTGCCGGCTCGGCCAGAAAAGGCGACCAGGCCGCCGAACCCACCGTGGAAAAACTGGCCAGCGGCCAGACCCGCCTGACCTGGACCTATGAAAACGCCATGCCCCATGCTGGTGCCGACAATGAGGACAGCGCAAAAATGGCGCCGATCACCTTCAAGGCACGCATGGCCCTGCAGTTGCGCAACGGCGACACCCTGCAGAACCAGGTGTCGATCACGGGCGGCACCGCCGACGCCGAGCCGGACTGCACGCTGAACGCGACGACCGGCGTACTGGACGCCTGCTCGAAGAAGGACACCAGCGAGGTGCGCGTGCAAACGCCCCCCAGCATGTATCTGGACAAACAGGCCTCCACAAATACCTTCGAACCCGGTGACACGTTCCACTACACCGTGACGTTCTACGCTCTGGGCCAGGACCTCCAGAAAGATGATGTTCCCGACATCATCGACATCCTGCCCTTCGTCGGTGACGGCACAGCAGACGCATCACGTGAATTCAAGGGGCGCCATCCGGAATCGAAATACGCCAAGGGAGCCTTCCGGCTGGTTTCCGTGGAAAGGCCGGAAATCGACCCCGGTATGCAGGTCTATTACACCCGCCGCAACCCTGCCGAAATCCACAACGACCCGCGTGACGCCAGCAACGCCATCCCGGGCGGTTCCACCAAATGGTGCCGTCGCGCCGAATTCGGCCAGAGCAATACCGGCTGCCCGGACAGTCTGGCCGATGTCACGGCCATCCGCACCAACCCGGCACTGAACCAGCTGGCCTCCGGCCAGCCCTATGGCTTCAAGATCAATCTGGCGCTGGATTCGTTCATCGCCACACCCGAGGACATCCTGTCCAACCGTGCAGCGGCCCGTTCGGACAACCCCAATGGCTCGCTGCTGCTGGTGCTCTCCAGGGACGGCCTCAGCTCGCAAGTCGTGCCCATTTCCGCCGACAAGTTAGCCTCGGTGGCTGGCCGTGTCTTCATCGACATGGACGGCACCGCCAACAGCGCCGCCGGGTACAACAAGCCATTGGGACAGCAGTGCATCAAGCTGACCGGCACCAACGAGCGTGGCGAGACCATCACGATCTCCACCCAGACCGATGATGACGGCAACTACAGCTTTACCGCCGGCAGCGCCAATCGCTTCTTCGTCAACGGCGACTGCAGTGGCACGGCCCTTCCCAATTTCAACGGCATCCGCGCCGGCACCTACACCCTCTCCCGCATCACCCCCGCCAGCACCGGCAACACCGCCTCCCAGCCAAAAACCGGCAGTGAAGGCGGCGACGCCAGCACCACCGAACAGCTGATCGGCAACATCCAGCTCAAGGGCGGCAAGGCGGCCACCAGCTACAACTTCACCGAAACCCCGCCCGCACCGCAGCTCACGCTGGTGAACGTGGTCAACAACACCCATGGCGGCAGCAAAACCAGCAATGACGTAACGATGACCGCCACACAGGTGGATGCCGATGGCAACGCCGTGCCGGCCACGCAAAAATCCGGTAAAAATGATGAAACCGCCGTGACCGCGGCAGGCGCCACCGCCGGCACCTGGACACTGGCCAGCAACACCCTGTCCGGCTACAAGGTGAACGGCTGGACATGCGAAGTGACCAATGCCGCCGGCGAAAAACGCAACGTGACGGTGAACACCGCCACACTGGCCCTGCCCCTGCTCAACGGCGACAAGGCCAGCTGCACCGTGACCTATGCGGACAAACCCGCCACCCTCACACTCATCAATACCGTCACCAACAGCAACGGCCGCAGCAACACGGCTGCCGATTTCGACCTCAGCGCCACGGGGCCGCTGTCCGGCCAGAATGGCGGCAATGGTGGTTCCGGCAATAATGGCGGATCGGGTGGAAATGGCGGCAATGCCGGAAACGGTGGCAACACAGGTCATGGTGGCAACGGTGGCAGCGGAAACGGTGGAAGCACCCAGACCGCTGCGCTGTCCGGCAAGACCGGCACCCCGACCGTAACCTCGGTGCAGGTGCTGCCCGGCAGCTACCGCCTGCACGCCACCAATCTGCTCGACAGCGACGGCAAACCCATTTATGTACCGGGCGCCTGGTCGTGCACGGTCAGCACGGATGATGCCGCCCAGGGCGCAGCAGGCGGCTCTGCATCCGGTGCCACGTCGAATGCTTCGGGTACTGTTTCCGGCACTACCGGCAGCAGCGCAGCCGGCCGTACTTCGGTCCGCGATGTCACCATCATCACCGAAGACAGCGGCAATGCCAAAAAAGGCGATGCCGACGTGACGCTGGCCAACGGCGACAACGTGGTCTGCACCATCAACCACAGCGACGCCCCCGTGAGCCTGTCGCTCAAACTCGACATCATCAACCAGTACGGCGGCACCGCCACCGCCGACGACAACACCGTCTCCGCATCCGGCCAGGGCAAGGAAATCCGCAGCCCGAAAAAATCCGAATCCTCCGATCCGGTGCCCGTGGCCCCCGGCGTGTATAAACTCACCGGCCTGTCCCTGCCCGGCTACCAGACCGGCAGCTGGGCCTGCGATGGCGGCACCCTGCAGGACACCTACGTCGTCGATGGCCAGACGCAGAACGGCCCCTTCCTCGTCACCGGCAACCGTGCCAACATCGGCTGCCGCTTCACCCTCAAGGACATCCCCGCCAGCATCCGGGTGGAAAAATCCGTGGTCGGTGAACCCGCACTCGTGGCCGGTACCGCCAACGAATACACGGTGCAGCACATCGTCACCGTCACCCACCAGAGCGGCGTCGATGCCACCTACGACCTGACCGATACCCCCGCCTTCGACCCCGATGTGCAGGTCGTGTCCACCCAGGTCACGCTGGATGACGGC
>NZ_RRUE01000001.1:0-216997 GCF_003892345.1 Lautropia dentalis | reverse complement strand
CGACCTCAGCGCCACGGGGCCGCTGTCCGGCCAGAATGGCGGCAATGGTGGTTCCGGCAATAATGGCGGATCGGGTGGAAATGGCGGCAATGCCGGAAACGGTGGCAACACAGGTCATGGTGGCAACGGTGGCAGCGGAAACGGTGGAAGCACCCAGACCGCTGCGCTGTCCGGCAAGACCGGCACCCCGACCGTAACCTCGGTGCAGGTGCTGCCCGGCAGCTACCGCCTGCACGCCACCAATCTGCTCGACAGCGACGGCAAACCCATTTATGTACCGGGCGCCTGGTCGTGCACGGTCAGCACGGATGATGCCGCCCAGGGCGCAGCAGGCGGCTCTGCATCCGGTGCCACGTCGAATGCTTCGGGTACTGTTTCCGGCACTACCGGCAGCAGCGCAGCCGGCCGTACTTCGGTCCGCGATGTCACCATCATCACCGAAGACAGCGGCAATGCCAAAAAAGGCGATGCCGACGTGACGCTGGCCAACGGCGACAACGTGGTCTGCACCATCAACCACAGCGACGCCCCCGTGAGCCTGTCGCTCAAACTCGACATCATCAACCAGTACGGCGGCACCGCCACCGCCGACGACAACACCGTCTCCGCATCCGGCCAGGGCAAGGAAATCCGCAGCCCGAAAAAATCCGAATCCTCCGATCCGGTGCCCGTGGCCCCCGGCGTGTATAAACTCACCGGCCTGTCCCTGCCCGGCTACCAGACCGGCAGCTGGGCCTGCGATGGCGGCACCCTGCAGGACACCTACGTCGTCGATGGCCAGACGCAGAACGGCCCCTTCCTCGTCACCGGCAACCGTGCCAACATCGGCTGCCGCTTCACCCTCAAGGACATCCCCGCCAGCATCCGGGTGGAAAAATCCGTGGTCGGTGAACCCGCACTCGTGGCCGGTACCGCCAACGAATACACGGTGCAGCACATCGTCACCGTCACCCACCAGAGCGGCGTCGATGCCACCTACGACCTGACCGATACCCCCGCCTTCGACCCCGATGTGCAGGTCGTGTCCACCCAGGTCACGCTGGAAAGCGATGACGGCGATGACGACGCAGGCAGCGCCAGCCGCACCGGACGCGATGGCCAGTCGTTGCGCACGAACGCTACCCCCAGCGCAGCGAACGACAACCGCACGGGCCAGACACCTTCACGCACCAGCCGCGGCCAGAACAGCCTGCAGCCACTGAACATCACCCCCATCACACTGACCAATGGCACCGTGCAGTGGCCGCTCGCCAGCCGCCGTGTCCTGAAAATGCAGGACACCACCACCGGCCACAGCGGCCGGCACGTCTACCGCATGACCAGCCGCATCCGCGTACCCTTCGGCAGCAGCACACACAACAACCGCTGCACAACGGGTGGCGCCACAAATACCGCCACAGGTACCGCCGTGGGCACCGGCACCGGAACGGGCAGCGTCGCGACCACCTCCGCGGCCACCGGTTCCATCGCCTCCTCCACAGGCTCGGCCACCGGCGGCAATGGCCTGCACAACACCGTCAGCCTCACCCACTACGACGGTGCCTTGCAGCCCATCAACAGCACCCCGCTGACTTCGCAGGCGTGCGTGGACACACCGGAACCCATCGAATCCACCACCCTCGTCATCGAGAAATCCAGCGGCCTGCGCAGCGTCGAACTGGGTGAACAGGTGGCCTACCGCCTGCGCATCCGCAACACCGGCAACACCCCGGCCATCAAACCCGTGGTCGTGGATCTGCTGCCGCGCGGCTTCCGCTTCGAACCCGGCTCCGTACGCGTGCAGAACGCCACCGCCACGAACGTGGAAATGGCCAGCAGCCGCGAACTGCGCATCACCCTGGACCGCATCGACATGCCGGGCAGCACCACCGGCAACGCAACCGCCAGCAGCACGGCAGGCAACACGGCGGCCGGCACCGGCAACCCGGACACCACCGGCAGCCGCCTGACGGGCAGCACAGGCACCAGCAGCCGCGATGTGCTGATCACCTACCGCCTGCGCGCCGGCGTCGGCTCACAGGAAGGTGACGGCATCAACCGTGCCCACATCCAGTGCGTCGCGCCCCGCAGCCCCTCCGGTCTGGCCGACTGCTCCAACGAATCCCGCTGGAAAGTACAGGTCACCGGCGGCATCTTCTCCGAAGAAGCCTGCCTGGCCGGCCAGATCTTCGTCGACTGCAACGGCAATTCCATCAAGGACCGCGAAGAACTGGGCATCCCCGGCGTACGTCTGTATCTGGAAAACGGCACCTGGCTCGTCTCCGACGAACAGGGCAAATACAGCCATTGTGGCCTGCGCCCCCGCACCCACGTCCTGAAGGTCGACAGCCGCACCCTGCCCCGCAGAAGCCGCCTCGTCACCAGCAGCCCGCAGAACGTGGGCGATGCCAACAGCCTCTTCATCGACGCCCGCAAGGGCATGCTGCACCGCGCCGACTTCATCGAAGGCTCGTGCAGCAACACAGTGATCGAACAGGTCAAGGCCCGTCAGGCGCAAGGCCCCAGCACCAGCGTGCAAACAGAAAAAGGCCAGCCCGCCCTGAAATTC
The DNA here is from genome assembly GCF_003892345.1 of Lautropia dentalis. Taxonomy (GTDB): domain Bacteria; phylum Pseudomonadota; class Gammaproteobacteria; order Burkholderiales; family Burkholderiaceae_E; genus Lautropia; species Lautropia dentalis. Next base: position 214,449 of record NZ_RRUE01000001.1, on the reverse strand, counting down.
GACAGCAAACAGGGCATCCCCGCCCGCCCCCGCCAGCAGGGCACCGACGGCGCCAGCCAGCCGCTGTCGAAAACGCGGCACTGAGCCCCTCCACCCTGCGCCCCCGAAGCGCTTCGCCCCCACCGGCAGAAGCGCTTCCCCACCGCCCGCCAGCCTCCCCGGCCGCGCGGGCGGTTCTGTTTCTGGCCACCACGCCGCACCATTCAGTCTGGCCACACCATTCAGTCCGGAGCCTAGTCACCGCCTTTTCTCCTGAATGCTGCCCCACAGACTCCGGAACGTTGCTCCCGTAGCGGTAATGATCCCATGCAGCGAAACGCCGCAGGTACGACACCAGTCCCTGCTCGTCGAAGCCGCACCCTGCAAACCCGGGAAGCGGCGTGGGGAGGGGGAGGCCCATGCGGCGATTTCGTGGTCGGCGTGAAAACTTTGCAACGGGCGGGTGCAGCCCGGTTGTTGCAAAGTTTTATAGCCATCCAGCTTTGTTGACCACGACGCAGGTCGTGGGCAACAAAACTGGATTGAGCATATGAGCCGCATGGGCCTCCCCCTCCCCACGCCGCCCCACCCGGAAGCGTCCTCCATCAGGCACAGAATCCCACCCGAAAGCGTCCTCCATGAGGCACAGAACCCCACCTGAACGCGTCCCCCATGAAACGCAGGCCCCACCAAAAAACGTCTTCCGCGAAGCACAGCCCTCATCACCCAAAGCCGTCTTCCATGAAGCACAGCCCCTCACCCGAAAGCGCCCTCCCCAAACCACGCCCCATGACGTGTTACAGTGACCCAACTCCCCCTCACGAAGAGAAGCCCCCATGACCACCACCCTCAAATCCCGCGCCGCCGTCGCCTTTGCCGCCGGCCAACCCCTGCAGATCGTCGAGATCGATGTCGAACCGCCCCGCAAGGGCGAAGTGCTGGTGCGCATCACCCATACCGGGGTCTGTCATACCGATGCCTTCACCCTGTCCGGTGACGATCCGGAAGGCCTCTTTCCCGTCGTGCTGGGCCACGAGGGCGCCGGCATCGTGGAAGCCGTGGGTGAAGGCGTCACCTCCGTGAAGCCCGGCGATCACGTCATTCCGCTCTACACCGCCGAATGCGGCGAGTGCCTGTTCTGCAAGAGCAACAAGACCAACCTCTGCACCTCGGTGCGCGCCACCTAGGGCAAGGGCGTGATGCCCGACGGCACCACGCGCTTCTCGTACAACGGCCAGCCGCTCTACCACTACATGGGCTGCTCCACCTTCAGCGAATACACCGTGGTGGCCGAGGTCTCGCTGGCCAAGATCAATCCGCAGGCCAACCCCGAACACGTCTGTCTGCTGGGCTGCGGCGTCACCACCGGCATCGGCGCCGTGCACAACACCGCCAAGGTGCAGGCCGGTGACTCGGTGGCCGTCTTCGGGCTGGGCGGTATCGGCCTGGCTGTCATCCAGGGTGCACGGCAGGCCAAGGCCGGGCGCATCATCGCCATCGACACCAACCCCGACAAGTTTCCGCTGGCCCGGCAGTTCGGCGCCACCGACTGCGTGAACCCGAAGGACCACGACAAGCCCATCCAGCAGGTGCTCATCGAGATGACCGGCTGGGGCGTGGACCACACCTTCGAGTGCATCGGCAACGTCAATGTCATGCGCGCCGCACTGGAAGCCGCACACCGCGGCTGGGGTCAGTCGGTGATCATCGGCGTGGCCGGCGCAGGACAGGAGATCTCCACCCGCCCCTTCCAGCTGGTCACCGGCCGCCGCTGGCTGGGCACCGCCTTCGGTGGCGTGAAGGGTCGCACGCAGCTGCCCGGCATGGTGGAAGAAGCCATGCACGGCAAGATCGACCTGGCCCCCTTCGTGACCCACACCATGCCGCTGGACGACATCAACGACGCCTTCACGCTGATGCACGAAGGCAAGTCGATCCGCAGCGTGGTGCATTACTGAGCGCCCTTCCTGACACGACCGGCCGACACAACCGGCCGACATGACGGTACAGCCCCGGGGCCGTGCCTTCGGCCAGCTCCCGGGCCATGCCTTCGGCCGGTCCCACGGACACAAAACGATGAAACAGATCGAACAGCACGCCTGCTTCGGCGGCCGCCAGGAAGTCTGGCAGCACCCCTCCTCCTCCACCGGCACGCTCATGAACGTGGGCGTCTACCTGCCGCCGCAGGCGCTGGCCGGCGAGAAATGCCCCGTGCTCTACTGGCTTTCGGGCCTGACCTGCACCGAGCAGAACTTCATCACCAAGGCCGGTGCCCAGCAACACGCCGCCCACCATGGCCTCATCCTAGTGGCCCCCGACACCAGCCCGCGCGGCAAGGACGTGGCCGACGACGAAGGCTACGACCTGGGCCAGGGTGCCGGCTTCTACGTGAACGCCACCCAGGCCCCCTGGGCCGACCACTATCGGATGTACGACTACGTGGTGGACGAGCTGCCGGCCCTCGTGGAAGCCCACTTCCCGGCCAGCGACGTGCGCAGCATCCTTGGTCATTCGATGGGCGGGCATGGTGCGCTGGTCGTGGCCTTGCGCAACCCCGAGCGCTACCGCAGCGTCTCGGCCTTCGCCCCCATCGTGGCCCCCTCGCAGGTGCCCTGGGGCCAGAAGGTTCTGGGGGCCTACCTGGGCAACGATCCGCAGGCCTGGAAGGCCTGGGATAGCGTGGCGCTGGTCGAGGCGCTGGCCGCTGGCCAGCATGGCGCCAGCATCCGCCCGCCCATCCTCATCGATCAGGGCGGTGAGGACGCCTACCTGCACGAGCAGCTGCGCCCCGAACTGCTGGAAGCCGCCTGCGCCGCTACCAGGCACCCGCTGGAGCTGCGCCTGCAACCCGGCTACGACCACAGCTACTACTTCATTGCCAGCTTCATCGGCGAGCACATTGCGTGGCACGCGCAGGCGCTGCAGGAAGCGCCGTAAGCTGCAACTCGCGCATGCGGCGGCGTCCTGCCGCCGGCTTCAGTCCCCGGCCCGGGCGGCAGGCAGCACCCCAGGTGCCCACCCAGCCCCTCGGCCAGACGGCCTGCTTCAGCTCACCGGCTCGTCCAGCCCGATGTCCAGCGACCGGCTGCTGTGGGTCAGGTAGCCCAGCGCGATGAAGTCCACGCCCGTTGCCGCCACACGGTGAATGCGCTCGACCGTGATGCCGCCGGATGCCTCGGTGCGTGCCCTGCCCCGGCACATCGCCACGGCCTGCGCCAGCATCTCGTCATCCATGTTGTCGAGCAGCACCAGGTCGGCGCCCGCCTCCAGCGCCTCTTCCAGCTGACCCAGCGTGTCCACCTCCACTTCCAGCGGAATGAGGTGTCCGGCCGCCTGCCGGGCACGCCGGAGGGTCTGCGCCAAGCTGCCGGAATGCACCAGGTGGTTGTCCTTGATCAGGATGGCGTCATCCAGACCCATGCGGTGATTGCAGCCCCCGCCAGCGCGCACCGCGTATTTCTGCAGGACGCGCAGCCCGGGCAGGGTCTTGCGCGTGCAGGTGATGCGCGCGGCCGTGCCCTCTGTCTGTGCCACGGCAGCAGCCGTCAGGGTGGCGATGCCGCTCAGATGCGTCATGAAATTCAGCGCCGTGCGTTCGGCCGACAGCAGCGAACGCACCGGCCCCTGCACGCGTGCCAGCACCTGCCCGGGCCGTACCCGCTGCCCGTCCTGCGCCCGGGCCTGGAACGTCACGGCCGGATCGAACAGGTGAAAGGCCAGGCGGGCCAGGTCCAGCCCGGCCACCACGCCCGGCTCACGACTGGTCACGTCAAAACAGGCCGTGGCCGAAGGCGGAATGACGGCAGCCGACGTGATGTCGCCACGCCGTCCCAAGTCCTCGGCCAGCGCCTGTCGCACGAACGGCTCCAGCACGACATCGGGCAGCGGGAATGGCACGCCGCCGACGTCGGCCGGACCGGACGGTGACGCATCCATACTCTGCGCGCCGCCCCCGGAAATTCCGGTATCCGGGCCCGGCATGGGCCGCGTGTTCGATGCAGATTCCGACGACATCCTGTGATCTCCTTGTGGGTTAATTCTGTGTGATGCCACGACGCCCGCTCAGCCCTTGAGGAACGACAATCGCCCCCCCGAGATGAGGCTTTCGGACAGCACGCTCTCGTGAAAGCGATACAGACGGGCCGGACGGCCGCGCGAGGTCGCCGTGCTCTGGTCGATAGGCTTCAGCAGCCCCTGATGCAGGACCTGACGGCGGAAATTCTGCTTGTGCAGCTCGCAGCCCACCAGCGCCTCCACGCTCTTCTGCAGCTGCAGCAGGCTGAAGCGCTCGGGCATCAGGTCGAAGATGACCGGCCGGTACTTGATCTTGGCGCGCAGCCGCGACACGGCCGTGGCCAGCACGCGGCGATGATCGTGCTGCATGGCGCGGCCTGTCAGTGCCATGTCGAAGTCCGCCTGCAGATGCAGCGACTCCGGCACCAGCCCCGCCTCATAGAGCAGCTCGTAGCGCTGCAGCGTGCGCTCCTCCGACCACTCGCAGGGCGGCAGCCCCCACAGCAAGTCAACCCGGCTGCGACGCTCCCGGCGCGCGGCTGCCGCCCCGGCCTGCGCCACCCAGGCATCCAGCCGGGGCAGGATCACGCGGGCGATCCAGTCCCGCCGGCCATCGCGCAGGTCTTCCCACGGGAAATAGTCGTACCAGTCGAACCAGCGCGCATCCGGGCTCAGCTCCGTCTCGTTGGCCTCGCTCACCAGTCCCAGGTAGCTCACGTACAGCACCGGCAGCCCCTGGTCGTTCTGACGCCGGGTATCCACGAAGGTGTAGAGCTGCTCCACATAGCCCATCGGCTGCGCGGTCTTCTGCGCCACCCACAGCCGCACGCCCGACTGCAGCGAGCGATGCACGGGCGACAGCGGCCCTTGCGGCAGCATGGTGCCGTTGCCCACGGTCAGTACACGGGCCTTGAAGTCCGTCACCGCAACCAGCACCGTGACCAGCTCGACGATGCCTTGCGCCGCGCCGGTCTGTTCGAGAGAGGCATCCATCCAGCAGAAATCCGAGAGGGTTACGAAAATTCTACCCGCCCGGAAGGGTGATCGTTTGACAGGGACAATGAGACGCTCCTATTATGCTCAACCTGAGCATAAGCATGACGACGCGGATCCGAAGGTTCCGGAGTCCATGCCGCCCTGTACGCCGTTTCCGATGCAAGGGGTCTGGTGTGCGGAGCACCGCATGAAGACCCCGGAACGGAAGGTCCGGCGCGCATCGCACCATCGCTTCCCTCGTTGTGACCTGTTCGGACACGGCATGGGTTCCGGTCGATTCCTGTGTTCCGATCAATTATGCTCAAACTGAGCATAATAGTGACGGCCGGCAGACATTCCCGCCCCCCACCACCAACCCTCACCCGCCCTGCTGTCCCGCACAGCCCATAACCCCGCACCCACCAAAGAGGATCCCGACGATGATGGAAGTCCTGCACAGGGTTTTCGACTATGACCTGCCCGACGCCAAGGCCCCCACCACGGCCTGCAGCATCCGGCAGGCCTGGGCCAAGGTGCCCGATGCCCTGGGCCCCGATGAGGCCAGGGCGTTGAAAGAACGCATTGCGGCCCTGCTGCACGAACGCAATGCCGTGCTGGTGGCCCACTACTACGTGGATCCCGACATCCAGGATCTGGCCCTGGAAACCGGCGGCTGCGTGGGCGACTCGCTGGAGATGGCCCGCTTCGGTGCCTCCCATCCGGCGCGGATGCTGGTGGTGGCCGGCGTGCGCTTCATGGGCGAGAGCGCCAAGATCCTCTGCCCGGACAAGACGGTGCTGATGCCGGACCTGGAAGCGGAATGCTCGCTGGACCTGGGCTGCCCCGAGGACGAGTTCTCGGCTTTCTGCGACCAGCACCCGGACCGGACGGTGGTGGTGTATGCCAACACCAGTGCCGCCGTGAAGGCGCGTGCCGACTGGGTCGTCACCTCGTCAGTGGCACTGGAGATCGTCACCCACCTCAAAGAACGGGGAGAAAAGCTCATCTGGGGACCGGATCGGCACCTGGGCGACTACATCCGCCGCCAGACCGGCGCCGACATGCTGCTGTGGCAGGGTTCGTGCATCGTGCACGACGAGTTCAAGGCCGAGGAGCTGCTGGCGCTGAAGGCCGAGCACCCGGATGCCATCGTGCTGGTGCATCCGGAATCACCGGCCAGCGTGGTGGAGATGGCCGATGTGGTGGGTTCCACCAGCAAGCTGCTCAAGGCCGCCGTGGAACGCCCCGAACAGACCTTCATCGTGGCCACCGACCAGGGCATCCTGCACGAAATGCGCAAGCAGGCGCCTCACAAGACCTTCCTGGCGGCCCCCACGGCCGGTAACGGCGGCACCTGCAAGAGCTGCGCCTTCTGCCCCTGGATGGCCATGAACGGCCTGGTGGGCATCCACGACGCACTGCGTCACGGCCACAACGAGATCCTGCTGGACAGCGCACTGGGCCAGGCAGCCCGCAAGCCGCTGGAACGCATGCTGGACTTTGCCGAACAGCTCAAGCGCCAGCAGGCCGCCAATGTCTTCAACGGGATGGGACCAGCATGAAACCACGGAATGCCGACCACGACGTGATCATCGTGGGCAACGGGCTGGCAGCGCTGACGCTGGCGCTCTCGCTGCCGGAGAGCCTGCGCATCGCGCTGCTGTGCAAGTACCGGCTTGATGACAACGCCAGCAGTCGCGCCCAGGGCGGCATCGCCGCCGTGCTGGATCGGCTTGACCGACTGGATGACCACGTGGCCGACACGCTGGTGGCTGGTGCCGGGCTATGCGACGAGGCCGCGGTACGCGCCATCCTCTCGCAGGGACGGGCCGCCATCGAATGGCTGATCGGCACGGGCGTGCCCTTCAGTCGCACGGACACCGGCAGCCTGCACCTGACACGCGAAGGCGGGCACGGTGCCAGCCGCATCGCCCACGTGGCCGACCACACTGGGCTCTCGATCATGCAGGCGCTCTACCGGGCCGTGGCCAGCCGCCCCAACATCCGGCAGCTGGAACAGACCATGGCCGTGGACCTGCTGCAGGACGACGAGGAGCGCTGCGTGGGCGTGCGCGTACTGCACCAGGGGCAGCTGCAACCAATGCTGGCCACGTCTGTCGTGCTGGCCAGCGGCGGTTGCGGCCAGGTCTATGCACGCACCACCACCCCGACTGCCTGCACCGGCGACGGCATTGCCATGGCCTTCCGGGCCGGCTGCGCGGCGGCCAACATGGCCTTCATGCAGTTCCACCCCACCGGCTTCGCCGGGCATGCCGGACCTTCCCGCTTCCTGACGGACATCGGTGCCGGGCTGTCCGATACCGACGGGCAGGAACCGATCTTCCTGATCTCCGAAGCCGTGCGCGGCGAAGGGGGCATACTGCGCAATGAAGCCGGCGAGCGCTTCATGCCCAGCTACGACTCGCGCGCCGAACTGGCTCCCCGCGACATCGTGGCCCGCGCCATTGCCGCCGAGATCGGCAGGCAGTCACTGCCCCACGTCTGGCTGGACATCAGCCATCGCCCCCCCAGCTTCATCCTGGAGCACTTCCCCACCATCCATGCGCATTGCCTGGCGCACGGCATCGACATCACGCGCAGCCCGATTCCGGTCGGCCCGGTGCAGCACTACACCTGCGGCGGCATCGTCTGCGACACGGCCGGGCACACCCAGGTGGAGAACCTGTTCTGTCTGGGCGAAGCCGCCTGCACCGGCCTGCATGGCGCCAACCGGCTGGCCAGCAACTCGCTGCTGGAATGCGTGGTGATGGGCCGAAACGCCGCCCGGGCCATTGCGGACGGCGCCCGCTGGCACCATCCGATGATCCGGGCCATGACGATGGTCTCGAAGCACGACATGGTGCAGGACGCTTCCTCCGCCCCCCGCGAAACGACCGTGGCAGCGGCCGAAAGGGATGCTTCCGCCCCCTTCGCGCAGCCCGCGCCCGCCAGCAGGGTTGCCGACGAATCCGGTACCGCCCTGCCGCCTTTCGACCGTCGCAGCCTGCAGGCGCTGGTGAGCCGGAACCTGGGCATCCTGCGCAGCACGCCGGGCCTGGCCCATGCCCATGCCGTGCTGACCGCCTGGCAGGCCCACATCCAGCCCCCCGTCAGCGTGTCCGGGCATGAGGATCTCAACCTGCTCACCTGCGCGCGGATCATCGAGGCCAGCGCCCGGCAGTGCCCGACCAGCATCGGCGCACACTGCAACGTGGACCTGACCGCCGCTCCGCCGCCGACAGCCTCTACGGCGCATCGGCGGCAGCCGTCAGCACAGCCCGGCGCGTGAACAGCGCCTTCACCTCCGGCTGGTGGCGGATTCCAGACCAGCGGCAGCCGGCCTGCGCTTGTCAACCGGGGCGCGCGTGCGGATACTTTCGGGCTGTCCCGGCCACTCCCGCGCCGGCACCGGTCCTTCCGTCCTGCCTGTTCCATGTCCATCGCCGCCCTGCCCCGCCCCGCCGACGAGCTGCCCGCCATCTATCGACAGTTTCTGGCGGACCTGCGCGCCAGCGGCTTTGTCGGCGAGATCCAGGACGACTACGCCACCCGCACGCTGTTCGCCACCGACAACTCGCTCTACCAGCTGGCCCCGCAGGCCGCCGTCTTCCCGAAGGACGCCGAGGACGTGCAGCGCGTGGCCACGCTGCTGGGCCAGCCTGCCTACCAGACGGTGGCGCTGGCACCGCGTGGTGGCGGCACGGGCACCAACGGCCAGTCGCTCACCCACGGGCTGGTGATGGACCTGTCGCGGCACATGAACCGCATTCTGGAGATCAATGCCGAGGAGGGCTGGGTGCGCGTCCAGGCCGGTGTGGTGAAAGACCAGCTCAATGCCGCGCTCCGCCCTCACGGGCTCTTCTTCGCCCCCGAGCTGTCCACCTCGAACCGGGCGACGCTGGGCGGCATGATCAATACCGACGCCAGCGGCCAGGGCAGCTGCACCTACGGCAAGACGCGCGACCACGTGCTGGCACTGGACTACGTACTGCTGGGCGGCGAGCGCTTCATCAGCCAGCCGGTGGACGATGCGGGACTGGAGGCGCTGTGTGCGCAGCCCGGGCGCATCGGCAAGGTGCACCGCACGGCCCGCCGCATTGCCGACGAGCAGGCCGATCTCATCCGCGCGAAGTTTCCGAAGCTCAACCGCTGCCTGACCGGCTATGACCTGGCGCACCTGCGTCGTCCTGACGGCCGCTTCGACCTCAACAGCGTGCTGTGCGGTGCCGAGGGTTCGCTGGGCTTCGTGGTGGAGGCACGGCTCAACGTGCTGCCCATCCCGAAGTATTCGGTGCTGGTGAACGTGCGCTATGCCGCCTTCATGGATGCGCTGCGCGACGCCCGGGCGCTGATCGCACAGAAGCCCCTGTCCATCGAGACGGTGGATTCCAAGGTGCTGCTGCTGGCCATGAACGATTTCGTCTGGAACAGCGTATCGGAATATTTCCCGGAACAGGACGGCGAGCAGACACTAGGCATCAACCTGGTGGAATTCAGCGGCGATGACCCGGCCGAGGTGGACGCGCGGGTGCAGCGCTTCGTGAATCACCTGCAGACCGACACCACCGTGCGCCGTCTGGGCCACACGCTGGCAGTGGGATCGGACGCCGTCAAGCGCGTCTATGCCATGCGCAAGCGTGCCGTGGGCCTGCTGGGCAACGTGCAGGGCGAGGCCCGTCCGCAGCCCTTCGTGGAAGACACGGCCGTGCCCCCCGAGAATCTGGCGGAATACATTGCCGAGTTCCGCGCACTGCTGGACAGTCACGGCCTGCAATACGGCATGTTCGGTCACGTGGACGCCGGCGTGCTGCACGTGCGCCCGGCGCTGGACATGAAGGATCCGAAGTACGCGGCACTGGTGCGCCCGATCAGTGATGCGGTGGCAGCCCTTGCGCAGCGCTACGGCGGCCTGCTGTGGGGCGAGCACGGCAAGGGCGTGCGCTCGGAATATGCCGAGGCGTATTTCGGTGAGCTGTATCCGTCGCTGCAGAAGCTCAAGGCCGCCTTCGACCCGCACAACCAGATCAACCCGGGCAAGATTGCCACGCCGTGGCAGAGCCAGGCGCAGCTGATGAAGGTCGATGGTGTGCCCACACGCGGCGAACACGACCGGCAGATCGACGAGCGCGTCTGGCAGAGCTATGGCGCCGCCATGCATTGCAACGGCAACGGCGCCTGCTACAACTATGACCCCGACGACGCCATGTGCCCATCGTGGAAAGCCACCCGCCAGCGCCAGCACTCACCCAAGGGGCGTGCCTCGCTGATGCGCGAATGGCTACGCCTGCAGGGCAATGCCGGGGTGGACGTGCTGGAACTGTCGCGCAACCCACCGGGGTTCCTGCGCAGCTTCTGGCAGCGCTGGCGCAATACCCGCGCCGCACGGCAGCAGGTGCCGGACTTCTCGCACGAGGTGTACGAGGCCATGGCCGGCTGCCTGTCCTGCAAGGCCTGCGCCGGGCAATGTCCCATCAAGGTGAACGTGCCGGATTTCCGCGCGCGCTTCCTGCAGCTCTACCACCAGCGCTACCTGCGCCCGCTGCGCCATTACCTCATCGGCTCGCTGGAATTCTCCATGCCGTGGTTTGCCCACGTGCCGTGGCTCTACAACGGCATCATGGGCAACGGCTGGGTGCAGCGCATGATGGAAAAGCACGTGGGCATGGTGGACAGCCCGCTCATCAACCGCATGGCACTCCAGCCCGTGCTGCAGCGATGGCAGGTGAGCACCGCCACACCAGCCGCACTGGCTGCACTCCCTGCGGAGGAGCGTGCGCGCAGCGTCATTCTGGTGCAGGACAGTTTCACCCGGTATTTCGAGACTGAACAACTGGCGGACTTCATCGAGCTGGCCGCCCGGCTGGACCTGCGCGTCTGGCTGGCACCGCTGCACGCCAACGGCAAGCCGTTGCAGGTGCAGGGCTTCCTGCCCGCCTTCGAGCGCGCGGCGCGTCGCCACATCCGCGCCCTGCAGGCGCTGGCCCGGTTCGACATCCCCCTGGTGGGACTGGACCCGGCCATGACGCTGGTGTTCCGTCAGGAGTACGCCAAGATCGAGGGCATTCAGGACCTGCCCCGGGTGCTGCTGCCGCAGGAATGGCTGCTGCAGGCGCTGGCAGAAGGACCGGCGGCAAGGAAGCTGGCTGAGGTTCTGTCCCCCTCCGCCACGACAGCCACCGATGCCGCCAGCCCGCAAAGCAATACCCACCAGGACATCAACTTCCCAGATACCTATCGCCTGCTGGCCCACTGTACCGAGAAGACCAACCAGCCTGACAGCAACGGCCAGTGGGAGAAGGTGTTCCGCCACTTCGGGCTGACGCTGCAGGTACAGGCCACCGGCTGCTGCGGCATGGCCGGCACCTATGGCCACGAGACCCGCAACCTGGCCACCTCGCGCCTCATCTACTCGCAATCGTGGCAGGCGCAGGTGGACCGCCCCGCCGAAACGGCCGGCGAGGCCCTGGCCACCGGCTATTCCTGCCGCAGCCAGGTCAAGCGCTTGGCCCACCGCCAGCTGCGCCACCCGCTGCAGGTGCTGCTGGCGCGGGTGCGGGTGGGGGATGAGGGCCGCGCGAGTGCGGGGCGATAGGAGCTGACAGATACAGGGCCGCCCACGGGGCGGTCTGACGGCAAGGGGTACCATGGACGTTTCCACGACTCGACCGGAGACCGCCATGAAGCTCCATGTCAGCCCCACCTCGCCCTATGGGCGCATCTGCCTGTACTAGGGAGCCACCCCGTCAAATGCGGGCGCCGTGGCACATTCTTCAAAATGGATATTGCATGTTCAGACCTGTTTTGAAATTTATCTTCAGAATCGCAGCCTGGCTTTCGGGAATGCTGGCTTTTGCTCTGCTGACCATCTCCCTCTACCATCGCTTCCAAATCTTTCAGGAAAGCAGTCTCATCGAAAGACCGATTGGTCAACTGGTCGAGGTGGATGGAAAGAGGCTGAATGTTTATACCACAGGCATGGGAGACAGGACCCTTGTTTTCCTGTCTGGACTGGGAACCAATGCGCCGACACTGGACTTCAAGGCCCTTTATTCCAGACTGGAAAATGATTATCGCGTTGTCGTTGTAGAACGTCTGGGCTACGGATATAGCGATGATGGGGACGATGACCGATCGCTGGATAAACAGCTTAGCCAGACCCGCAAGGCTCTCAAGACAGCTGAAATTTCCGGCCCCTATGTCCTGGTGCCGCATTCCATGGCAGGATTGGAGGCTGTCCACTGGGCAAATCGTCATCCAGAAGAAGTGGAAGCCCTTATCGGTCTGGACATGTCCATTCCGCCAACTAGAATACCGGATCAGCGACTCTATCAGATTTCGTGGCTAGCCAAGAATCTGGGCCTGGCTCGACTGCCTATCCTCTACGACATAAGGAGCACCCCGACCTTGCGTTCCGGGACACTCAACCGACAGGACGAATCTGTATTTAGAGCTTTATTCCACCGCCGATCCATTACTCAAGCGGTCATGAACGAAGTCAAGGAGATGAATAAAAACCTTGATACGATCAGGCATGAGCCAGTGCCTCAAGTTCCTACCCTAATCTTTGCAGCCATTCAAAAAGGCGGCAGCACAGGCAGCAATGACAAAAAGGAAAAGGCCTTCGTCGCCCAAAATCCGCAGGCAAAACTCATAACAATGGAAGGGCCGCACTACATCCATGACTACAAGCCGGAGGAGATAGCCCGATATATCAGGAAATTTCTGAGCACAATAAAACAGAAACAAAGCCGGCAGAGTCAGGCGCCTCAGGCATCGAGAAACCCGAGTTCGACAGTCTTGACGTAACTTGTTGATTTCTCAGGATTCACCCCTGAAAATCTGCTCTACATGGCCTTGGCGCCAAGCATGCTGAGGCCGACAACTTCGCAGATCCGACATTGCAGATTGATGATCATGCTGGCAGCCTCGATATTCAGCGGCATTTCAAAGACAAGTGTAACCACGGATCAATCATCCCGGTGAACCGCCCTGGGTCTGGAGGAGGCTCCAATCTTTGAGAAGATGGAGCCGTAGACTCCTCCTGAAAGAGGAGCGCTCGGAACCATAGACTTCGACCAACCCGAGGTGAGAACCCATGAAGAAGTCGAAGTTCACGGAAAGCCAGATCCTGGAAACCTTGCAGCATGCTGAGTCCGGCGTCCCGGTGGCAGAGGTATGCCGCAAGCGGGGCATCAGCGTTTCCACCTTCTCTTCTACCAATGGAAGCGCAAGTACGCCGGCGTGACGGTGTCCAGGCTGAAAGACCAACCAGCCCGACAGCAACGGCCAGTGGGTGAAGGTGTTCCGCCACTTCGGGCTGACGCTGCAGGTGCAGGCCACCGGCTGCTGCGGCATGGCCGGCACCTATGGCCACGAGGCCCGCAACCTGGCCACCTCGCGCCTCATCTACTCGCAATCGTGGCAGGCCCAGGTGGACCGCCCTGCCGAGACGGCCGGCGAGGCCCTGGCCACCGGCTATTCCTGCCGCAGCCAGGTCAAACGCATGGCCCACCGCCAGCTGCGCCACCCGCTGCAGGTGCTGCTGGCGCGGGTGCGGGTGGGGGATGAGGGCCGCGCGAGTGCGGGGCGGCAAGGCTGAAAGATACAGCCCATAACCTGTATGACACAAATACAGGCTATACTATGTATCATCAAGATACAGCCTATGGCCTGTACATGCCTGATCACCCCCTTCCTCAGGACTTCCGCGTCCAGATTCCCGAACAGCTCCCCATGCTGCTGCAGGGTTTTCGCAAGGCCGCCGGCCTGACACAGGCCGAAGCCGCACGTCGCCTGGGCGTGACCCAGCAGACCTTCTCCAGCCTGGAGCGCAACGCCCACCGGATGAGCGCCGAACGCCTGATGGCATTGCTGAGCCTGCTGGGCGTATCGCTGGTGCTGCGGCAGGACCGTGCCGAAGGGGCTGCCGTTTCGGTAGCCTCTGCGGCTGATGATGAGACGACGCCTGCCAGTGCGTCTCCACCCCCCCCCCCCACGGGTAGCTCTGCCGCCCCCGACCCTTTTGCCTGGTGACACGCCATGTCCGCACGCCGCAGGAATGTCTTGGGATTGTGGATGAATGGGCTGTTCGTCGGTCACTGGAAGCGGCCGTCGCATGTGTCAGCCGACAGCATCCTGCAAGGGCTGCAGCGTGCAGCAGACCGGTTGCTGCAGCAACATTGAGTTCTGCGCCCATGACATGCCCTACGGCTTCAGGCAGGACCCAGCCGGCAAGGAGTACCATGGACGCTTCCATGACTCGACCGGAGACCGCCATGAAGCTCTATGTCAGCCCCACCTCGCCCTATGGGCGCATCTGCCTGTCCCGCGCACTGCTGCTGGGTCGCAACGATCTGTCGCTGCAAATGGTGGACCCGTGGCAGAACCCGCCGGAACTGGAGGCCATCAACCCACTGAGCCAGATTCCGGTGCTGGTGCTGGATGACGGCAAGACCGCTGTTCCGGGCACGCTGCCCATCTGCCTGTACCTGGGTGGTGCCATGCCACCGGCGGCCGAGCTGTCGGCCGTCTCCCAGACGCATGCGCTGCTGGAGATGCTGATCCAGATCGTGAAGCTGGTGCGCTTCAAGGCGCCGGACACGGCCGACCATCCGCTGGTGGAGCGCTGTGTCACGGCACTGAAGCGTGCGCTGGCACGGGTGCCCGCCTTTGACGGCAACAGCCAGGCCTGGCCGGACGTGATGCTGGCCGTGGTGCTGCTGACCGTGAAGCTGCGTCGCCCCGAGGAATTCGAGGCGGCTGCACGGCTCGACACGAAGGCGGCCGTGGAAGCCTTTGCCGCAACATCGCTGGCGAAGAAGACGGCCCCCGAAGCTCTGGCAGCAACCAAAGCCACAACAGTCGGCGAGCTTTGACCACGCCCCAAGGGGCTCGACCGCCACGGCAGCCCCTTCAAGCACACGCCTTCACGCAGCCCAAGCCGGGCTGCGTCACACCGCTGGGTCAAGCCGAAAACCCTCGTCCCGTTCAGCTCTTGCAGGACGCGCCCTGCTTGTGCACCTTGCCGAAGTCGTTGTGGGCGTCCGGCTTGCTCATGTTGCCGGGCGCGCCTTTCTGCACCGGATAGACCGAATCCATCTGCCAGGCATTCCAGCCGCCGTCATAGATGAAGGTGTCCTTCCAGCCGGCCAGCTGGGTCATGAACCAGGGCACGCCGGCACGCCAGCCCGTGCCACAGTAGAAGGCCAGCTTGTCGCCCGCGTGGATGTTCTGCCCCTTCCACAGCGCAAAGATCTCGTTGGGGTTGCGCAGTGTGTTGTCGGGGTCGTAGTAGTCGGCCATGTTGGAAGAATCCGTGCCGGCAAAACCCCAGATGGCGCCCTTGGGCTCCCCCTTGCCGGGGATGTAGTCATAGCCGCTCACCTTGCCGATGTATTCATCCCACGACCGGTTGCTGATGAGCTTCAGCCCTTCCTTCTGCGCAGCCTGCGCCTGAGCGGGCATGCTGATGTTGATCTGCGGGTTGGCCGGAATGGTCACGCCGAAGTGTTCGGCGGGCTCGGGCGTGTTCACCTTCGTCTCGGTGGGCAGGCCGGCATCCACCCAGCCACGCAGACCGCCGTTCAGGAAACGCACGTCCTTCACGCCCGCCCATTTCAGCGCCCACAACACGCGCAGCGCCGCCAGCTGGTTATCGGAATACAGCACAATGGTCTTGTCGTGCGTGATGCCGTTCTTCAGCAGGTTCTGCTCGATCACTTTCGGATCGGACAGGTTCCAGACGGGCGCGTTCTCGATCCAGTCGGTGTCGAAGTGGTAGGCGCCGACGATGTGCTGCATGTAGGCATTGGATTTTTCCCGGGGCCCCCACGACACCTCGAACAGCATGTATTGGTCGTTGTCGTAGCTTTCGGGCTTGCCTCCTCTCATCAGGCGGTCCAGCCACTGCGGCGAGACGCTGAGGGGATAGTTAGGGAACGCATCCATCGGCTGGGCCGGATCATTGGCCCAGGCCAGATAGTCCTTGTAGACCGCGACCTTGTAGCCGCGCGAGGCAAACTCGGCGCTGACCCGCTCCAGGTTGTCGGGGTTGCTGTCGTAGAACACTACCGTGCGGTCCTTGGTGATGCCCTTGCCGGCCGCAAATTCCTCGAATTTCTCGGGGGCGATGTAATCCAGCCAGGCCGTCGTGAACTGGCCTGCGCCACGGATGTGCCCGCCACGCGGCGCACCCTGATCGTGGAAGCCGTTGTAGAGGCTGTCGTCGCGCGTGTCCATGATCACGTAGTCGGCGCTGCCCAGCTTCGCTGCCAGGCCAGCCGTGTCGATCACCTGCACCTTCTGCGAATCACAGCCAGCCAGTGTGATACCCAGCACGGCGGCCAGCGCCGCAGCACCGGCAAGGCGGCGTGCAGCCGGCCGTCCCCGCGGCACGTCACGGCGGAGGGTGTGATGCGCAGGAGTGCCTTGCTGTCGGCCGCCGGCCGAGGTGGCGGATGGCTTGAAGGAGAAAGCGGATGACTCCGGACGGATGGACAGCAGACTCATGATGATGGTGCAGACAGACGCAAAGGGATGAAAAGGATGCTCAGGCACAGGACGGCGTGCGCAGCAGGCGCAGCGCCAGCCAGCAGCCCAGCAGGATCATCAGCGTGGCCAGCCAGCCTTGCCACGAGAAGTAGGCGGTAGCCACCAGGGTGTTGGTGATGGTACAGCCGCCGGCCAGCGTGGCGCCCACCCCCATCAGCACGCCGCCCAGGATGCACTGCGGCACCTGTTCCACCGGCGGCACCCGCCAGCGGAACTGCCCCCGCAGCCAGGCGCTGAAGAAGGCACCGGGCAGGATACCCAGCACGAAGAGACTGCCCCAGTTGAGATAGCGGCTCTGGCCGGTGACCAGATACTGCAGCACGTTGGCCGTGGGCACAGCCACGCCGTAACCATAGTTGCGGCCGCTCTGCCAGCTGAGCCACCAGGCCAGCACGCCCAGCAGACCGATGAGCGCGGCAATCCCCAGGGGATAGCGTCCCGCCTCGACGGCCTCGGCCGCATCACTGGCGGGCGACGGGGAAGAGGTGGCCTGCCGGCGCGCCCGCCACAGCAGGCCGGCGCACATGACCACCAGTGCCGCCACGCACCACCATGGCGCAATGCCCAGCGTCTCGTGGATCAGCCCCAGTGAGGATGTCTGCTGCAACAGCGGCTGCAGCAGGTTCTTGAGCGGCCCCGCCTGGCAGGCCGCCAGGGTGATGGCAAAGACCAGCAGCACCAGCAGACTGCCGGCGGCGCCTTCGCCACTGCGGAACCAGCTGCCGCTGCCGCAGCAGCGCGCCAGGATGATGCCCATGCCGAACAGCAACCCGCCCAGCACGGTGGCCAGGATCGGCATCTGCTCGGTGGGAAGACGGATGAGCCCGGCCGCCTGCAGCCCGAAGAAGCCGACCGACTGGATGGCGACAGCCAGCAGCAACGCCAGCATGAAACGCGGATCTCGCTTCTGGAACAGCTCGCGGAAACCGCAGACGAAGCAGAACTGGCCGCGTTGCAGCAGAAAGCCGAACGCCAGCCCCACCAGAAGGCCGCTCAATGGCATGGTTCGATCCCGGTCGGACGAATGAATCAGGGTCGTAATTGTAGAACCCCGATCATCACCACCAGGCATGTCCGGCCTGCTGTCCGCAGCATGCCGCGCCACTTCCCTTAGGGTCGTACCGGCTTTCCGCCCCCGTTACTATGTTCGTGTCCTGGACAACCGGGGCTTTGGCCAGCCAGACCCGGCATGATTGCTGCCCCCAGTCATCCATGATCCGGGGGGTGATGTCACCGGGCTCTGGCAGGCGACTGGTTATCGCTGATAGGGGCCAGGCTGGACTCGATCCAAGCCGTCCGTAACGTGGATGCCGAAACTTGTCGCCCTTACTGGCCATGTCTCTCACTGGATACGAACCCATGATGCAAGATACGCCACAACCACCCCCCCTGCCCCCGAAGCGCTTCGCCCTCACCGGCAAAAGCGCTTCCCTCACCGCCCGCCAGCCACCCAGGTTGCGCGGGCGGTTCCGTTTTTGACTGCCACACCACATCATTCGGTCTGCCGCCCCGTCGCCGCCTTTTCTCCGGAACGTTGCCCCACAGACTCCTGGACGTTGCCCCCACCAATGCAATGACCTCGCGCAGCGAAAACATCGCAAGCGCAACACCAGTCCCTGCCCGTCAAAGCCGCACCCAGCAAACCCGAGAAGCGGCGTGGGGAGGGGGAGGCCCATGCGGCGATTTCGTGGTCGGCGTGAAAACTTTGCAACGGGCGGGCGCAGCCCGGTTGTTGCAAAGTTTTATAGCCATCCAGCTTTGTTGACCACGACGCAGGTCGTGGGCAACAAAACTGGATTGAGCGTATGAGCCGCATGGGTCTCCCCCTCCCCGCGCCGCCCCACCCGAAAGCGTCTTCCATGAGGCACGGCCCCCACCCGGAAGCGTCATCCATGAAACGCCGCCCCCACCGAAAAGCGTCTTCCGTGAAGCACAGACCTCATCACCCAAAGCCGTCTTCCATGAAGTACAGCCCTCGCCTGAAAGCGCCCATCATGAACCACGCCCCATGACGTGTTACAGTGACCCAACTCCCCTCCCGAAGAGAAGCCCCCCATGACCACCACCCTCAAATCCCGCGCCGCCGTGGCCTTTGGCGCAGGCCAGCCCCTGCAGATCGTCGACATCGACGTAGCTCCCCCCAAAAAAGGCGAAGTCCGCGTCCGCATCACCCACACCGGCATCTGTCACACCGACGCCTTCACCCTCTCCGGCAGCGACCCCGAAGGGCTGTTCCCCGCCGTCCTCGGCCACGAAGGCGCCGGCATCGTCGAATCCGTCGGCGAAGGCGTCACCTCCGTCAAACCCGGTGACCACGTCATCCCCCTCTACACCGCCGAATGCGGCGAATGCCTCTTCTGCCAGAGCAACAAGACCAACCTCTGTACCTCGGTACGCGCCACCCAGGGCAAGGGCGTCATGCCCGACGGCACCACCCGCTTCTCGTACAACGGCCAGCCCCTCTACCACTACATGGGCTGCAGCACCTTCAGCGAATACACCGTCGTCGCCGAAGTCTCGCTGGCAAAGATCAACCCTGCCGCCAACCCCGAACAGGTCTGCCTGCTGGGCTGCGGCGTCACCACCGGCATCGGCGCCGTGCACAACACCGCCAGAGTGCAGGAAGGTGATTCGGTGGCCGTCTTCGGCCTGGGCGGCATCGGACTGGCCGTCCTGCAGGGCGCCCGGCAGGCAAAGGCCGGCCGCATCTTCGCCATCGACACCAACCCTGCCAAATTCGAACTGGCCCGCCAGTTCGGCGCCACCGACTGCCTGAACCCGAACGATTACGACAAACCCATCCAGCAGGTGCTGATCGAGATGACCGGCTGGGGCGTGGACCACACCTTCGAATGCATCGGCAACGTCAACGTCATGCGCGCCGCGCTGGAAGCCGCCCACCGCGGCTGGGGCCAGTCGGTGATCATCGGCGTGGCCGGCGCCGGCCAGGAAATCTCCACCCGCCCCTTCCAGCTCGTCACCGGCCGCCGCTGGCTGGGCACCGCCTTTGGCGGCGTGAAGGGCCGCAGCCAGCTGCCCGGCATGGTCGAAGACGCCATGCAGGGCAAGATCGAACTGGCCCCCTTCGTCACCCACACCATGCCGCTGGATGACATCAACCGGGCCTTCGACCTGATGCACGAAGGCAAATCCATCCGCTCGGTGGTGCACTACGGACAACCATGACCATGACGGGCCGCCCCCCTCTTCTGCCCGCCCGTCGCCAGAACAATGCCCAGCGGACACCACAATGAAACGTACTGAACAGCACGCCTGCTTCGGCGGCCGCCAGGAAGTCTGGCAGCATGAATCCACCTGCACCGGCACCGCCATGAACGTGGCGGTATACCTGCCCCCGCTGGCACTGGCCGGCGAAAAATGCCCCGTGCTCTACTGGCTGTCGGGCCTTACCTGCAACGAGCAGAATTTCATCACGAAGGCCGGCGCGCAGCAGTATGCCGCGCAGCGCGGCATCATTCTGGTGGCCCCCGACACCAGCCCGCGCGGCAGCGACCTGCAGGGCCACGCCGTGGCCGACGACGAAGCGTATGACCTCGGCCAGGGCGCCGGCTTCTACGTCAACGCCACGCAAGCGCCGTGGGCACCGCACTTTCGCATGTACGACTACGTGGTGGAGGAGCTGCCGGCGCTCATCGAGGCGCATTTTCCGGCCACACAGGTACGGGCCATCAGCGGGCATTCCATGGGCGGTCATGGCGCCCTGACCATTGCACTGCGCAACCCGGCCCGCTACCGCAGCGTATCGGCCTTTGCGCCCATCGTCGCCCCTTCGCAGGTACCGTGGGGGCAGAAGGCACTGCGGACCTATCTGGGGGATGATCCCGCCGCCTGGGCGCAGTACGATGCCGTGGCGATGGTGAAGGCACAGGGGCGCGAGTGGATGGGGCTGTCAGCCCCCT
Organism: Lautropia dentalis; assembly: GCF_003892345.1. Taxonomy (GTDB): domain Bacteria; phylum Pseudomonadota; class Gammaproteobacteria; order Burkholderiales; family Burkholderiaceae_E; genus Lautropia; species Lautropia dentalis. The sequence continues at coordinate 194,011 of NZ_RRUE01000001.1, read as the reverse complement.
CCAACCTGCCGATCCTGATCGACCAGGGCACCGACGACCCCTTCCTGCAGGAACAGCTGCGCCCCGAACTGCTGAAGACAGCCTGCGCCGCCGCCGGCCAGCCGCTGGAACTGCGCCTGCAACCCGGGTACGACCACAGCTACTACTTCATTGCCACCTTCATTGGCGAGCACATCGGATGGCATGCGCGGATTCTGCGGGCAGGGAGGGATGAGTCGGGGAAGGTGTGACGGAGACTGCCTGCTGTCCGGCCATGCTCCTGTACTACCCGGCTGATCTCTTTCTACGAGCCATCCTCCTGCCGTCCCGCCACGACACGAGAAGAAACACGCCAATCACCAGAGTGCCACCAACCAGACCGAATATCACGCTCTGGTTGCGGTGCCGGCGGATTTCAAACAGCGTTGCCGCCGGCACGATGGTCCGTCCCGCCTGCCGGATTTCGACGACCTTGCAGGGTGTTTCGCGGCACAGCACCGTCACCTCCGCACCTTTCCACAGACTATCGAGATTCGGCGCGTCCTGGGGAACATAAACGAGGCTGGGGCGGCGCCTGTTGCCACGCATACCATTTCCATCCACATCCAGTACAAGGCGATAAAAACCGTATGCATCACGTGTTGGCGCGGGTGCGGAAACCACCATGGCCTCCCGCGCCTCGACCCCACGCACATCGGGAGAGCCGTAATCCCAGCAAAGAAGCGTCATCAGAACGAGCATGACCGCCGATATCTCTGCAGCCTTGCGCAGTGCGGGTCCTCGCACCTCTGGGGGTGCAAAGAAAGCATCCAGATAAAACATGATGAAAGCCCCCCGGTTTTCCGGAAATCACACCCGGGCTTCAACCCCGTGTGGCCCCCCGCCCCCGGGAGGTACGCGATGAGCGCCGTCGTCTGGACGAGCGGGACCCGCCCGATTCGCTTTCCTGCTGGAGCAGCTCGTGGTGGTCACGCCACGCCACCGACAGAAAGGCCAGCGCAAGCAGCCCCCAGACGAGCAGCCCCAGAACGGTCAGCCGGTTCTGGTAGCGGTAGAACTCGGACAGCGGTCCATTTCCGATCAGCGCCCGGTTTCCTCGCTGGATTTCGGCCACTTCGCAGGGCGTTCCTTCGCACAGTACCATCAGGCGGTCACCCGGGTGCAGGACATCACGATTCGAGGCGCCCTCCGGAACGAAGGCAAGGCTCAGCTGCCCTTCGGGATTTCCCTCCACCGCCAGGCTGACCCGGTGAAAGCCGCCATCCTGCAGATCGGTGGCCGGATCATTGACGATCACCGCAGGGCGGGCATCCGCCCCCTCCACATCAGGGCCGCCAAAATGCCAGAAGCATAAAAAGATCACGGGCATCAGGGCCAGCAGACCCCGTCCGACCCTGCGAAACACGGGCCCGCGTACTGCGGGTTTCGCCTTGCGTCCGATGAAATCTCCCAGCGGCATGGAAACACCTCCTGACAGCAGCTGCCTCATTCATTGTCCGCGGACGTGGGTCTGGACTGACCAGATGGCTGCGACGCCCCGGCAGACGATGGAGACGCCTCCGCCGGCCGTGACGATCCGGACGACCGGGGCGCACCCGACGAAGAGCGGGACGATCCGGATGAACGCGACGACTCCGCCGAATGCGACGCGCCGGCTGACCGGGAGGATTCTGCCGGTTGTGACGCCCCCGACGACCGGGATGACTCTGCCAGACGCGACGAACCGGACGACCGTGAAGACCTTCCCCGACGCGACGAACCGGACGAACGCGAAGATTCTCCCGAACGCGACGAACCAGACGGCCGCGAAGACTCTCCTGAACGCGACGAACCGGACGGGCGCGAAGACTCCCCCGAACGCGATGAACCGGTGGACCGTGAAGCCCCTCCCGGACGTGATGAACTGGAGGACCGCGAAGACCCGGCCGGGCGTGACGAACCGGATGACCGGGAACGTCGCCGCCGGCGCCCCATGCCACGCCCCGACAACCCATGCCTGCGACGCCCGGAAAGCCAGATCAGCCCGGCACCGCACAGCGCCCAGGCCAGCAGCCCCAGGGCACTCATCCGGTTTTTGTACCGCGAGAACTCGGCCAGCGCCTCACCCGACACGAGAACCTGATCCCCCTGCCTGATCTGCACGACCTCGCAGGGGTGGCCCTCGCACAGCAGCGTCACATGGTCGCCCCGGTGCAGACGGCCGGCGTTGGGCGAACCCTGCGGCACATGGGCAAGGCTCTGCGTTCCACGGGGATTGCCGTCCACATCGAACACCACCGGATAAAAGCCGGACTCCTGGGTGGCGGTGAGCGGATCGTTGAGGATCACGGCCCCCCGGACATCGGCATCCATCATGCTGGGGCTGTGGAAGCGCCAGAGCAGCAGAATGAGGACCGGCGTGATGGCCAGCATGATCACCCCCACCCTGCTCAGCAGCGGCCCCTGCATGAACGGGGATTTTCTGAAGAGCGAGACCAATCGTCCGAACGCCATGAGCGCGCCTCCTGATCGTAGCCGTTGTGTGCATGACCAGACAGGCTTCTGCCCCCTTGCCGTCCGTGTCCCCACGAACGAATGCCCCGCCATGCAGCACGTCACAGCGGGGCATTGTATGGGCCATACCGTGCCATGCCCCCCAATGAAAGGGAGACATGGACAGAAAAGTTACCGGATCATTACATCCGCCACGTTGCCGTCAGCACTACGTTACGCGGCTCGCCGTAGTAGCTGCCATAGCCATAACCGCGTGAACCGTTGTCCGTGTAGTAGCGCTTGTCCGTGAGGTTGTTGAGGCTCAGGTTGAACTGCCAGTGCGCATCCAGCGCGTACTGCACGCTGGCATTCCACACCGTGCGACCACCGTTGTGGATATCCCAGCCGCTTTCCGTGGCGCTCTGCATGCGCATGCCCAGGCCCAGCGTCCATGCCGAAGCCTCGCCCGGCAGGCGATAGTTGCCATAGGCGCGCAGCATGTGTTTGGGCATCTGTTTGGCAAAGTCCTTCCCGGCCACGGCGCTGCCGACACTGGCCGTGTACTTGCGCTTGTTGTAGGTATAGCCGGCAAACAGGTTGACACCGGGCATCACCTCACCGGACACCTCGGCATCCAGCCCCCGGCTGCGCTCGGTCAGCGGGAACCAGGCCCAGCGGCGGGTACCGTCCGTGGTGCGCAGGTTGGAGCGCACCGCCGTATTGTCCTGATCCACCTGGAACAGCGCCACCGACGCGTTCAGTTTCCCCTCATTGGCCGCGGCCTTCCAGCCCACCTCGTAATTTCTGCCCTGCGTCACGGGCAGCGGGCCGCCGTCGAGTGCCGGGTTGGTGTTGACCTTGAACATGGAGGTGTAGTTCAGGTAGATGCTGTTGACATCATCCAGATCGTACGTAACGCCGGCGTACGGGATGAAGCGGCTGCGGCGCGTGATCAGCTGCGTATTGGCGCGCGTATCGGGCTGGCCATTGCGGGTGTCGTAGATGTAGGCCCAGTCACGCTTCCAGTGCGTGTAGCGCGTGCCGACCAGGATGTGCAGATCGTCCCGCACATTCAGGCGTACGCCCCCCGACAGCCCCTGATTGTAGAAGTTGTTGTGCGAAAAGTTCTGGCCGTAGTAGGTGTTCCAGTCGGGACGGGCCACTTCATGGCCGGTGAAGGTGTAGACAGGCGCCGTCAGGCCGTCGTTGTCCTGCCAGCGCTCGCGCACATCCAGCTTCTCGCGGCTGTAGCTGTAGGTCATGAAGGCTTCGTGCTTCTGGCCCAGCGCCTCGAAGGAGCCATTCAGGTTGGTCTGGAAGGCCAGCTGGTTGCCGGCATGGTCGTAACGCTCGATGTCGTCCACCGGCAGCGTGCCGGTGGCGCTGATGCCACCGCCCACGGCACCGGAACCCGCCAGCGAGGTGTACTCGGACACCGAATGGGTCTGCCGGTAGTCCAGCTTGGCATTGAGGTTCCAGTCGTCGTTCAGGTAGTGGTCCAGCTCGACGAAGGCGTCCCGCTTGCGATAGCGGCCCTTGTTCCAGTCCATGCCCAGGAACTTGTCTCGGGGCAGGTGGGCATCGGTGTTGTCGTGGGCCATCGGCAGGCCGTTGGGGTCCGGTGTGTCGTGCGTGTTGTGCACCAGTCCGCCCACGGTGAAGCGCGTGCCATCGCCCAGCGTCTTGTCGGCCACGCCATAGAGCAGCGCATTCCTGCCATCGACGTTGTCCTGGAAGGACCGGTCCTTTTCCAGCACCGTCACGAGGCGCGCCCGCAGGTCCCGGTCTTCATTCAGCGGGCCGGACACGTCGCCCGTGGCACGCACGGTGCCGAAGCGGTCCACCATCAGGCTGGCTTCGACCAGGGGCGTGCTGGTGGGCTTCTTGCGCACGGCGTTCAGCGTGCCGCCCGGCTCGCCCACGCCCTGCGTCAGCCCGGTGGCACCACGCACCACCTCGATGTGGTCGTAGAGGGCAATGTCCAGCTGCTGCTTGGGGTCACGCCCCGGCGTGCCATTGAGGCCGGGCGCACCGATCATGGTGTTGATGCCATCTTCGGCCAGCTGCTCGATGTAGAACCCGCGCGACATGAACACCGAGCGCGACGCACTGCGCGTCACGTTCACGCCCGTCGTGGTGTTCAGCGCCCCCTCGAAGGTGCGAATGCCCTGCCCCCTCATCTGGGCCTGCGTCACCACGCTCACCGACTGCGGCGTCTGGCGCGGCGACAGCGACAGGCCCGTGGTGGTGCGCATGGACGACGCCGTGAAGGCGGTTTCGCTGTCCATTTTCAGGCGGGCCTTGCCCGTCACCACCACGGTGCCCAGCTGGAAAGTCTCATCGACGGCGGCATGGGCAGCCCAGGGCAGCGAGGCCAGCGCCAGTGCCACGGCGGCAGGACGAAGCAGGCAGGACGAAGAAGAGGACGGACGACGGCTGACAGGCGTATGACGGCTCATGAGCTGTTCCTTGCAGAGGGGGGAAGGGTTGTCTGTAATGTGTTTCCGGAAAGATAGAGAGCTGGCCGCCATGGCGGCGCGGCATGTTCATCCAGCTGCAGCACCCCTGCATTGATGCTGCTCAATAGCCTTATGACAACAATATCGACGGCACCGATAGAATTGATAAATGTTCATTGGGTTTGTTTTGATACGTAACGATATCGATAATTGTTACCTTTGATTTCAATTTCGTGGCGGTGCACAAATTTTCCTGCAACAGGCGGTCGCACATGCCCGGCTACCCGCCCGCGCTTGTCAGCCCCGACAGGGGCGCACATACTAGGGAGGCTCTGGCGCGTGTCATGGCTCCATCCGGCCTGGCGCAGCAGGCCCCTGCCCTGTGCCGGCAGGGCGCCCTGCAGCCCACCTCACCGGCCATGAGCGCCGGACCTTCCCCCCCCCACCCGGCTTCACTACATCACCCCTGCCTTTCACCTGCATCATCCCCGCGTCCCCCATGCCCATCGCCCCCCTGCCCCAGTCCGAACATGCGCCCTCCGGCATCTGGCGGCAGTTTCTGGATGCACTGCGCGAAGCCGGCTTCGAGGGCGAGATCGACGCCAGCTACGGCACCCAGACGCTGTTTGCCACCGACAACTCGCTCTACCAGTACCCGCCGAAAGCCGTGCTGTTCCCCCGCCATGCCCAGGACGTGCAACGGGTGGCCCGGCTGCTCGGGCAGGACGAGTATCGTGAGGTGACACTGGCCCCCCGGGGCGGTGGCACGGGCACCAATGGCCAGTCACTCACCAACGGGCTGGTGATGGACCTGTCGCGCCACATGAACGGCATTCTGGAGATCGATGCCGCCGAAGGCTGGGTGCGGGTGCAGGCAGGCGTGGTGAAGGACCAGCTCAATGCGGCGCTCAAACCCCACGGCATGTTCTTTGCGCCGGAACTGTCCACCTCCAACCGCGCCACCCTCGGTGGCATGATCAACACCGATGCCAGCGGCCAGGGCAGCTGTACCTACGGCAAGACGCGCAACCACGTGCTGGGGCTCGATTTCGTGCTGCTGGGCGGCGAGCGCTTCTTCAGCGAGGCGGTGGACGATGCGCAGCTCGATGCCCTGTGCGCCGGCCCGGGCCGTGTGGGCCGGGTGTACCGCACGACGCGCCGCATTGCCGATGAACAGGCCGGCCTGATTGCCGCAAAGTTTCCGAAACTCAACCGCTGCCTGACCGGCTACGATCTGGCCCACCTGCGCGAGGCTGACGGCCGCTTCAACCTGAACAGCGTGCTGTGCGGGGCCGAAGGGTCACTGGGCTTCGTGGTGGAGGCAAAGCTCAACATCCTGCCCATTCCAGAATATTCGGTACTGGTGAATGTGCGCTATGCGGCCTTCATGGATGCACTGCGCGATGCCCGGGCGCTGATTGCGCAAAAGCCCCTGTCCATCGAAACGGTAGATTCGAAGGTGCTGCTGCTGGCCATGAACGATTTCGTCTGGAACAGCGTGGCCGAATATTTTCCGGCGAGTGAAGGCGAGCCCACGCTGGGCATCAATCTGGTGGAATTCAGCGGCAATGACCCAGCGGAGGTGGATGCCCGGGTGGCACGCTTCGTGCAGCATCTGCAGACCGACACCACGGTGCGTCGGCTGGGGCACACGCTGGCGGTGGGCACCGACGCCGTGAAGCGCGTGTATGCCATGCGCAAGCGCGCAGTGGGCCTGCTGGGCAACGTGCAGGGCGAGGCGCGGCCGCAGCCCTTCGTGGAAGATACGGCGGTGCCGCCGGAGAATCTGGCCGACTTCATTGCCGAATTTCGCGCGCTGCTGGACAGCCACGGCCTGCAGTATGGCATGTTCGGCCACGTGGATGCCGGCGTGCTGCACGTGCGACCGGCGCTGGATATGAAGGATCCAGAATACGCAGCCCTGGTCCGTCCGGTGAGCGATGCGGTGGCCGCACTGGCACAGCGCTACGGCGGGCTGTTGTGGGGCGAGCACGGCAAGGGCGTACGCTCGGAATACGCCGAAAGCTATTTTGGCGAACTGTACCCCGTACTGCAGAAACTCAAGGCCGCCTTCGACCCATACAACCAGATCAACCCGGGCAAGATTGCCACCGCATGGCAGAGCCCCGCAAAACTCCTGAAAATCGACGGCGTGCCCACCCGCGGCGAACACGACCGCCAGATCGACGAGCGCGTCTGGCAGGCCTACGGCGCCGCCATGCACTGCAACGGCAACGGCGCCTGCTACAACTACGACCCGGACGACGCCATGTGCCCGTCATGGAAGGCCACACGGCAGCGCGTGCATTCCCCGAAGGGCCGTGCCTCGCTGATCCGCGAATGGCTGCGCCTGCAGGGCCATGCCGGCGTGGATGTGCTGGAACTGTCGCGCAACCCGCCCGGCTTCTGGCGCACGCTCCACAGCCGCTGGCAGAACGCGCGGGCGGCCCGGCGCGGCACGGCCGATTTTTCGCACGAGGTGTACGAGGCCATGGCCGGCTGCCTGTCGTGCAAGTCGTGTGCGGGGCAGTGCCCCGTCAAGGTGAACGTGCCGGACTTCCGGTCGCGCTTTCTGCAGCTCTATCACCAGCGCTACCAGCGGCCCCTGCGCGATTATCTGATCGGCTCGCTGGAGTTTTCCATGCCGTGGCTGGCGCATGCGCCCTGGCTGTACAACGGCATCATGGGCAACCGGATGGTGCAGCGCCTGCTGGAAACCCGCATCGGCATGGTGGACAGCCCACTGCTGTCGCGCCTGCCCCTGCAGCCATCGCTGAAGCGATGGCAGGTGCAGACGGCCTCCCCCGCCACACTGGCTGCCCTGGGCACCGCAGACCGTGCCCGCAGCGTGATTCTGGTGCAGGACAGCTTCACCCGCTACTTCGAAACCGAACAGCTGGCCGACTTCATCGAACTGGCGGCCCGGCTGGGCCTGCATGTGTGGCTGGCGCCCCTGCACGCCAACGGCAAACCGCTGCAGGTGCAGGGCTTTCTGCCGGCCTTTGCCCGCACCGCCCGCCGGCACACCCGCAGGCTGCGCGAACTGGCGGCCTTCGGCATTCCGCTGGTGGGCCTGGACCCGGCCATGACACTGGTGTTCCGGCAGGAGTACACCAAGGTCGAGGGGATTGGCGAGGTGCCGAAGGTACTGCTGCCGCAGGAATGGCTGCTGGCGGTGCTGGATGCGGAGCCACTGGTCGGTTCTCGCATGAAGACGACAGCCGATACTCCCCCCGATACGGCACGCGCCGATACGACCAGCCCAGGCAGTACAGCCAGTACAGCCGCCCAGCCAGACCAGCGCCCCACTGTCATGCAGACGGTACTGGCCGGCACAGCAGTCACCAGCAGCAACCGGGCGAATGCCGCCTCACTGCCCGTCCGCCATGCTCCCTGCGAGCAGCCCAACGCCCCCCTGGATACAGCCCCATCCCCCCCCCCCTATCGCCTGCTGGCGCACTGTACCGAAAAGACCAGTGAGCCGAACAGCAATGCCCAGTGGGTGAAGGTGTTCGAGCGCTTCGGGCTGAAACTGCAGGTGCAGGCCACGGGCTGCTGCGGCATGGCCGGCACCTACGGGCACGAAGCACGCAACGCGGGCACGTCGCGCGTGATCTACAGCCAGTCGTGGCAGGCCCAGGTGGAGCGACCCGCAGCCGAGGCCGGCGAGGCACTGGCCACCGGCTACTCGTGCCGCAGCCAGGTCAAGCGGATGGCTCACCAGACACTGCGGCACCCGCTGCAGGTGCTGCTGGAACGGGTGCGGGCGCAGCAGGGCGAATGAATCCGCCGCCGATGGCGGGATGTGAATCGTTCCGCCTCTCGGCAGCAACCATCCGGCCAGCGTGGAAGCCGGGGAAGGGAGGCAGGGCGGGTGTACCATCGGACGCTCAGCGCTTGTCATGAACGCATTCGTCCCTGCGCTGGTCCCGAATTAATCCCCCTATCCTGTTGCCGGAGGTTTGCATGAAGCTCTACATCAGCCCGACGTCACCCTACAGCCGTATCTGCCTGGCGCGGGCACTTCAACTGGGACTCGACGATCTGCCCATGCAGCTGGTGGACCCGTGGCAGAACCCGCCCGAACTGGAAGCCGTCAACCCACTGAGCCAGATTCCGGTGCTGCTGCTCAACGACGGCAGCGTCATCGCCGGCACGCTGTCCATCTGCCAGTATCTGGAGAACCAGCTGCCCACGCCGCGCTACCTGTCCGGCACCTCGCAGGCCCTGGCCCTGCTGGACATGCTGGCGCAGGTGGTGAAGCTGGTGCGCTTCAAGGCCCCGGACAGCGACGATCATCCGCTGGTAGCCCGCGGCATTGCCGCCCTGCAGCGTGCCCTGCCCAGGGTGCCCGCGTTCGATGGCAGCTCGGACAAATGGCCGGACGTGATGCTGGCCCTCGTGCTGCTGACCATCAAGCTGCGCCGCCCCGACGTGTACGAGGCCGCCGCCCGCGACGACACCAAAGCCGCCGTGGAGGTATTTGCCGCCCGGCCGCTGGCCGAGAAGACCCGGCCGGAAGCGCTGGCAACCACCGGGGCGCAGACGGTGGGGGCGCTGTAACAAGCCTGGCGCACTGCCTTGCCTGAACGGCGTCTTGCCAGCACGCGGCCGGGGCCAGCGCAGAAACGAATGCGTTCATGACCCGCGTGTCTCACAGGGCCAACGATTGCTCACCGATGAATATCGCACAGGACCAACGGTTGCTCGCCGGTGAATATCGCACAGAACCAACGGTTTATCACCGATGAATCCACCCAGGCTGTCCATTTGACCCGAGGCATGGGTGGTGCGCACAGAAGTCGTACATGATGGCGTCCACGCTGCCCCATCCCGGGGCAGTGCCTTGCGCAAGGACCCATGTCATGCACCGTGTCCGTCTTCTGCGGCCTGCCTTGCTGGCCGCCCTGAGCGCTGTCACTGTCGTCGCCTGTGGCAGCCTGAATCCCCCTTCTCAGGCAGAATCATCCCCACACAAAGCGCAGCACCAGCAGAAAGCCAGAAAAAGACGCCCCGTGCCGGACCGAACCGACACCATCGCAGGCGTGGATGCCAACCACGACGGTGTGCGGGACGACATCGAAGCATGGATTGCCAGGCTGCCGGACAACGAAGAACAGAAATACTGGCTCGGTCGCGTTCACACTGCCGTCACGAACTCGATGCTGGTGGATGTCAAGGACGAGTATGCACTCAGAGAGGTAGCGAATGACATCACGCTGACCACCGACTGCCAGATGGACGCCTATCCACCGGATACATTGCTGGGATACCACCGCGGAGCGGAAATAGAGAAACTGACCGTCAACACCCGGGCAAGGAAGAAGGCATACCGGCGCTTCAATGCATCCCAGAACGGAACCGTGAGCTTCAGCTATCCACACGAAGCATGCATACGTCCGTGACGCCCCCCTCCACTCCATTCATGAAACAAAACTGCATGCCTCCGGTATGCATAGCCGACCTGGACCGACCAGAGACGACCATTTCCGGGCTCAATGCACGACTGCCTGCCATGGGACACAGGCAATTGTACGAAACATGTCTTCCCAGGATGGGAAAGAGGGGATTACCCGGCAGGCCAATAACGCAGGGACGTGTGTACTATTTCACGAAGATGGAATTCTCCCGGCGATAAATCTGCCCGGATTATCCATTTGGCCTATAGGCAGCACGCGCAGTCCCGCGCATGATAGCGTCCATGCCGCCCCACCCAGGGGCGGCCCCTGTACAAGGACTACCGTCATGCGCCCTTCCCGTCTTCTGCGCCCCGTTCTGCTGACCGTTCTGCTCTCGGCCGCCATTGCCGCCTGCGGCGGTCCCAACGCCCCTTCATCCACAGAAACACCCCCACGAAACTTCAAGGAAGCATTTCAACAACTGGAAGCCAAAGGGAAGCTACCGATACTGGACCGCACCGACACCATCGAGGGCGTGGACGCCAACCACAATGGCGTGAGGGATGACATCGAGGCGTGGATCGCGTCACTTCCGGATACCGAACTTCAGAAACACCGGCTGACGGTGCTCCATCAGGCCATCAAACGCGGCATGATGGCAAACCTCAAGGACGAGGACGATCTTCGGGAAGCTGGTGATGACGTCTTTGCCGCCGCATACTGTGCAGCAGATGCCTTCCCCGGGACAGATCCGTACCATGACACCATGGTACGAAACTTTACCGTCAACACCCGGCAGCGGTACAAGGCGTACGGAAAATTCAATGCCGCACTGAATGGCGCCGTTTGGGTAGCCATCCCCAAAAGCCACTGCAAGTGAGCATCCCAAAAAGCAACCATCATGAAAGCTGTGCACAGAATTTCACTGCTGGTTCTCGCCACATCCCTTTCGATTCAACCCGCGCCAGCAGCATCGCAATCCATTCCGGAGCATACGGTTTGCCAGAAGGGCAGCTATGCACTTGGCTTTTTCAATGGCGTGTGGAACAGCTCGGACGATGCGGGGAAAGCGCTCGAAAGACTCGGGGACCTTATCGGAACCTCCTATAACGGAGAGCCAATAGAGCCGACGCTGTTCTATAACACCACGGGCAAAGAAGCTGGCTCCAACGACTTTCAGGATCTCGCAGAAACCTTTATCCAGACTGCTCACCAGCTCGACGAGAGCGGAGAACTGGAAAAGCGGTTCGAGTACCTCTGGGAAGCCATACACGGCCAGCATACATTATGGGACAGAGTAACAGGTGTATTTCAGGGAGCGGCGCTGGCTCTGGAAGGCATCTACCGTGTCATCACCTCAAAAACGCTTGCCGCCCTGTCCCGGCTTTTCTATGACCCGCCCACCGAGGAAGACTACCGGAGACACCAGGCACAGGTTGACACGCTGGCGCTCGAAGGCAGGAAGATGCTGTTCATCGCGCACTCGCAGGGCAACTTTTTTGTCAACAAGGCCTGGAGCTATACAAAGTCCCGGTATCCGGAAAGCAGCGTTGCCACTCTGCACATAGCCCCCGCTACAGCAGAAACCCATGGAGAGCATCTTCTGGCCTACATTGATGTGGTGATCAATGGGCTGAGGCTTTTGTACGGCCCAACCGCAGTCCCATCGAACAACATCCTCATGGCTCCTTCAGGATCGGACGCGTCCGGCCACATGTTGTGGGAAACCTACCTGGATGCGGGACGCAAGGCACGTGGCCTGGTGAAAGAACGCTCGCTCAGTGCACTTGCTTCCCTGAAGAACACAACGCCAACGGCCAGCCCCGGCCTGTTCACCACCACCCTGACCTGGGACGGCGAAGGGGATGTCGACCTGCACACCCGGGAGCCCAACGGCCAGCACGTCTATTACCTGAACAGCAAAGGGCTGGCGGGGGAACTGGATATCGACAACCGGATTGCCAACGGCCCCGAACACTACTACGCCTCATGCGATACGAGCGTACTGCAGGAGGGCATCTACCGGATCGGCGTGAACAACTTCAAGGGACCGGAGCACAAGGCCACCGTGCAAATCAGTTTTGCACAGGGAGGCCAGCCCATCACGCGGGTCATCGACACCGGCGCGCAACGCGGCCGTCTGGGCGACGACGATGAAATACCGGTGGCACAGATCAGGGTCCGGCGTGAAGCCAATGGCGCATGGAAGGCGGAGATGGTGAAGGAGGACGCCCCCCTTCAGCCACAGGTTTCGCAGAAGGTCGTCGATCCGGGATGGCTCATCAAGCCGTGAGGATTTCAACCGGCTTCGGGGCTACCCCAGAAAAGCCAAAGCCGCCCGGTGGGATACGTCCAGGACGTGCCACATTGAAAGCATGCCCCATCGCAGACGCCCCGCACCAAAGGCACGCCACCAGACACCACACCACAGGAGGTGCCATCAGCCAGCACCTCCCTGCCACGCGCGCCTCAGCTCTTGCAAGACGCCCCCTGCCTGTGCACCTTGCCGAAATCGTTGAAGGCATCCGGCTTGCTCATGCCGTCCGGTGCGCCTTTCTGGACGGGAAACACCGAGTCCATCTGCCAGGCATTCCAGCCTCCATCGTAGATGTAGGTGGTGGGCCAGCCCGCCAGCTGTGTCATGAACCAGGGCACACCGGCACGCCAGCCGGTACCGCAGTAGAAGGCCAGCCTGTCTCCCTTCTCGATGCCCTGCCCTTTCCAGAGCGCAAAGATTTCGTTGGGGTTGCGCAGGGTATTGTCCGGGTCGTAGTAGTCGGCCATGTTGGACGAGTCGGTGCCGGCAAAGCCCCAGATAGCGCCCTTCGGTTCCCCCTTGCCGGGGATGTAGTCGTAGCCGCTGACCTTGCCGGTGTATTCGTCCCACGAGCGGTTGGAGATGAGTTTGAGGCCCTCTTTCTGCAGCGCCTGCGCTTCGGCCGGCAGGCTGATGTCGATCTGCGGGTTGGCGGGGATTTTCACGCCGAAGCTTTCGGCAGGCTCCGGGGTGTTGGCCTTCGTCTCGGTAGGCAGGCCGGCATCCACCCAGCCACGCAGGCCCCCGTTGAGGAAGCGCACGTCCTTCACGCCTGCCCATTTCAGTGCCCACAGCACCCGCAGGGCCGCCAGCTGGTTGTCGGAGTACAGTACGATGGTCTTGCCGGCGGTAATGCCGTTTTTCAGCAGGTTCGCCTCGATGACCTTCGGGTCGGACAGGTTCCAGACCGGGGCGTTTTCGATCCAGTCGGTATCGAAATGGTAGGCCCCCACGATGTGCTGCATGTAGGCGTTGGATTTTTCCAGCGGCCCCCACGAGACTTCGAACAGCATGTACTGGTCGTTGTCGTAGCTTTCCGGTTTTCCGCCCTTCATCAGGCGGTCCAGCCACTGGGGCGAGACGGCCAGCGTGTAATTGGGGAAGGATTCGAGCGGGCGGCTGCTGTCGGCAGCCCAGGCCAGGTAGTCCTTGTAGATATCCACCTTGTAGCCGCGGGAAGCAAATTCGGCGCTGACGCGTTCGAGGTTGTCGGGGTTGCTGTCGTAGAACACCACCCGCTTGTCGCGGGTGATGCCCTTGCCGGCTGCAAAGCTCTCGAATTTGTCCGGGGCGATGTAGTCCAGCCAGGCCGTGGTGAACTGGCCAGCCCCCGGCAGGTGGCCGCCACGCGGAGCGCCCTGATCGTGGAAGCCGTTGTAGAGGCTGTCGTCACGGGTGTCGATGATGACGGTGTCGGGCTTGCCGATCAGATCCGCCATGGCGGCGGTATCGAGCGTCTGGATTTTGTGGGAATCGCAACCAGCCATAACGAGGCCAACGGCTGTCGTCAACAGGGCCGCGCACAGCGGGCGAGGAAGGTGATGGTTCATGATGACAATGAAAAACACGCCTGCCAGTCGCGCTGGCAAAGCGCAGGCCAGGAGCACAACAGGGCTCCGGTAGTGGGCGTGCCCCGAACACATACGTCGTGAACGCATGGGTTCATGACGCGCGCTGGAGGCATTTGAATGGGGGAAGGCAAAAGCGGCCTCTTGCCCCCGAGGGGCCAGCCATGCGCACTGCACGGGAAATGAGGTGCATGACGGGCAAAACCATGATGCGATGGCCGGCAGGTGCTGCCATCACGGCAACCGGCGAAAGGCCGGGCGCATGGAGGGACGTATCATGAATTCATGCGTCCCTGCCCTGTGATGCGCAGGCCGATCCAGGCACCGGCGATGATCATCAGGGTGGCAATCCAGCCCTGCCACGAGAAGTACGCCGTGGCCACCAGGGTGTTGGTGATGGTGCAGCCGCCGGCCAGCGTGGCACCGATACCCATCAGGACACCGCCGGTGATGCGCTGCGGCACCTGTTCGGGGGCGGGCACGCGCCAGCGGAACTCACCGGTCATCAGGGCGCTGATCCAGGCGCCGGGCAGGATGCCCAGCACGAACAGGCTGCCCCAGTTGAGATAGCGGCTCTGGCCGGTGGTCAGGTACTGCAGCAGGTTGGCGGTGGGAGTGGCCACACCATAGCCGTAGTTGCGGCCGGTCTGCCAGCTGAGCCACCAGGCGGCAATGCCCAGCAGGCCGATCACCACGGCCATGCGCACGGAGTAGTGGGCACGGCGGACGCTGGCCAGTGACGGGGCATCGGCAAAGTCGGCGGTGGTGCGCTGGTCGCGCCTCACCAGCGTGAAGGCCAGCAGGGCCAGCGCGCCCACCAGCCACCAGGGGGAGATGCCCAGGGTGCCGTGAATGGTGGACAGGGTGGAAGGCTGTTCGAGCAGCGGCTGCATCAGGCCCCGGAACGGCCCGGCCTGAAAGGCTGCGAGGGTGATGGCAAAGACCAGCAGGACCAGCAGGCTGCCCGCGGCACCTTCACCGGAGCGGAACCAGCTGCCGCTGCCGCAGCAGCGCGCCAGCATGATGCCGATGCCAAACAGCAGCCCGCCGATGATCGTGGCCCACAGCGGCATGGTCCCCTCGGGCAGCCGGATGGCCCCCGCCTGCTGCAACCCGAAGAAACCCGCCGACTGGATGGCGATGGCCACCAGCAGGGCCACGATGAAGCTTGCGTTGCGCCGCAACAGCAGCTCGCGAAAGCCACAAACGAAGCAGAACTGGCCCCGCTGCAGCAGAAAGCCGAACAGGAGTCCAACCAGCAGACCGGTCAATGGCATGGCAGTGCGTCCTACACATTCTGGGGAAACTGCATTGTAGGACGGACGGTGTCGGGAGATGCCCCGCGCCGAAGCAGACCGTGGCAGGGCGGGAACGGCAGCAGGCCAGGACCGTTTGCACCAGGACAGGGCACCGGCCACCAGAAAGAACGGATCTTCGCCCCGGCACGAAAGGATCGGCCGGCAGAGCCGGCCAGATACACCAAAGGCCGCCTCCACACACAGCGGAAAGCGGCCTTGCGCAAGCTGGTGCCCGGGGTCGGACTCGAACCGACACGCCTCGCGGCGGGGGATTTTGAGTCCCCTGCGTCTACCAGTTTCACCACCCGGGCTGACAGGCCGGAGAGCCAGCCTGCAGGGTGCGCGCCAGAGAACTGGCGGCGACCGGCTGGCCCACCGAAAAAAAGGGGATGCCGATTGCTGGCCTGCCATGGCCCGGATTGGGGGAAGGCGCAGTGGCAGGGGGGCAGCGCGGACAGGGAGAAGCACGGATAAATGGCCCCGGCCCGGGGTTGGGGGAGACCTTGCGGGGGAGCAAGGTGGCGGGCGCGGGACGCGTCGTACCAATCCTGTACCATCGGCATCCGGTCACCATTATGGCGCAAATCGGCCGGGTACGCCAACCGGTCTTTTGCAGGGGCCATCCTCCCCCCTTTCCGCACCCTGCCCTGGTCCGTGCACCGTTCATGAAACTCTCCGACTTCGACTACCACCTGCCCGATGAACTGATCGCCCAGTACCCGCCCGAGCACCGGGCCGGCGGGCGCCTGCTGGATGTGTCGGCGCTGGGCGCCGCCGCGGGCAGTGGCACGGGCCATCTCGCAACGGAACATTCAGTGGCCGACCGGCTGCTGACGGATCTGCCGTCGCTGCTGGCACCGGGCAGTCTGGTGGTGTTCAACGACACGAAGGTGATCCACGCGCGGCTCTTCGGCCACAAGGAGAGTGGCGGGCGCATCGAGGTGATGGTCGAGCGCATCGACGGTGAGTTCGAGGTACTGGCCATGGTGCGCGCCAGCCATCCGCCGAAGGAAGGCAGCCGGCTGTACTTCGGTGATGCAGGTGCGGGTTCCGGGTCGGGATCGGGATCGGGATCGGGATCGAGGGCGGGATCGGGGGCGTCCAGTCATGGTGACGGGCCCCCGGCCTCGCATGCCGCGGCCACCGCCACCGTCGTCTCCGCCCGCGAGCCGGGCAGCATGCTGCTGCGGCTGCGTTTCGACGCCCCGGCCGCGGAGGTACTGGAGCGGCTGGGCGAGCTGCCGCTGCCCCCCTACATCCAGCACACGCCGGACGGCGCGGACGAGTCGCGCTATCAGACGGTGTTTGCGCGTGAGCCGGGCGCGGTGGCGGCGCCGACGGCCGGGCTGCATTTCGATGAAGCGCTGCTGGCGGCCCTGCGCGCGCGGGGGGTGGAGATGACCCACCTGACGCTGCACGTGGGGGCCGGCACCTTCCTGCCGGTGCGTACCGAAGACCTGTCGCAGCACCAGATGCATGCCGAGCGCTATGCCATTTCGCCCGAAACGGCGCAGGCCATTGCGCGGGCGAAGGCCGGGGGACGGCCGGTGGTGGCCATCGGCACGACGGCCATGCGGGCGCTGGAAGCCAGTAGCGGCCAGGCCGGCGTGGGCGAGACGAACCTG
This sequence comes from Lautropia dentalis, assembly GCF_003892345.1. GTDB lineage: Bacteria > Pseudomonadota > Gammaproteobacteria > Burkholderiales > Burkholderiaceae_E > Lautropia > Lautropia dentalis. Next base: position 176,894 of record NZ_RRUE01000001.1, on the reverse strand, counting down.
TTCATCACGCCGGGCTACCGCTTCCGGGTGGTGGACCGGCTGTTCACCAACTTCCACCTGCCAAAATCCACCCTGCTGATTCTGGTGAGCGCCTTTGCCGGGCGCGAGACGATCCGGCGCGCCTATGCGCACGCCATTGCGCAGCGCTACCGCTTCTTCAGCTATGGGGACGCGATGCTGCTGGACCGGGACGATCATGCCACCTGACAATGGCGTGCCAGCGGCTGCCCTGACGCAGCGCCTGTCATGAGCCTGTTCACCTCCCTGTCCCTCCAGACACGAAATGCGTAATTATCCTGTAATTACAGGCATAAAACCGGGAACATCCAGCCATTCCAGCAGAGCGCACGCACCCGGGGCATGACGGTTTCCCTTTCCCTGTTTCCCCGCCCCCAGACGCCTCGCCTCACTTCGACACAGCAACAGCGACTTCCTCTTCTTTCCTCTCCTCCATCCCCATGCTCGAATACACCCTGCACCATACCGACGACCTGGCGCGCCATGGCACGCTGAAGCTCAATCACGGCGCGTTCCAGACGCCGATGTTCATGCCGGTGGGCACCTATGGTGCCGTGAAGGGCATGTCGCCGGACGATCTGGAGGCGGTGGGCGCGCGCATCATCCTGGGCAACACCTTCCACCTGTGGCTGCGCCCCGGCACCACCGTCATGGAAAAACTGGGCGGTCTGCATGGTTTCAATGGCTGGCATCGGCCGATCCTGACGGATTCGGGGGGCTTTCAGGTGTGGAGCCTGGGCGAGCTGCGCAAAATCTCGGAGGAAGGGGTGCGCTTTGCCTCGCCCATCAATGGCGACAGGCTGTTTCTCACGCCCGAGATTTCCATGCAGGTGCAGCGGGCACTCAATTCGGACATCGCCATGGTGTTCGACGAATGCACGCCCTATGAGGTCGACGGGCGGCCCACCACGCGGGACGAGGCGGCACAGTCGATGCAGCTGTCGCTGCGCTGGGCCAGACGCAGCCGCAACGAGTTTCTGGACGGGAAGAACCCCAATGCGCTCTTTGGCATCGTGCAGGGCGGGATGTTCGAGGATCTGCGCGACGAGTCGCTGGCCGGGCTGAAGGAGATCGGCTTCGAGGGTTATGCCATCGGCGGGCTGTCGGTGGGTGAACCCAAGGCAGACATGCTGCGCATTCTGGACCATGTGGGCCACCGGCTGCCGGCCGACCGCCCACGCTATCTGATGGGGGTGGGCACGCCGGAAGACCTGCTCGACGGCATTGCCCGGGGTATCGATCTGTTCGATTGTGTGATGCCCACGCGCAATGCGCGCAACGGCTGGCTGTTCACACGCTTTGGCGACCTGAAGATCCGCAACGCCCGCTGGCGTGACGATGAGCGACCGCTGGATCCCACCTGCCTGTGCAGCACCTGCCGCAAACACTCGCGCGCCTACCTGCATCACCTGAACCGGGTGGGCGAGATGCTGGGCGCCCATCTGGCCACGGTGCACAACCTGCACTTCTACCTGAACCTGATGGGCGAGGCCCGCGAGGCCATTGCCGAAGGCCGGTTTGCGGCATTCAAGGCGCAGTTCGAGGCCGACCGCCAGCGCGGGCTGGACGAAGGGCAGTCGTAACAGAACGCCCCGTCATCCGCGGCCTGGCCGGTATAATGACGGGTTCATCCATCCCGGGAAGCCCGGGGCCATCGGGGCTGCCCTGCTGGCGTCGCTCCCCCGGGAAGCCGGTTCATCATCACGGGGCCACATGCCCTGGGGGGCATCGCCGCCAGCCGGCGCGGTCGCTCCTCTTCCCCCACCTCCTGACAAAGGACCTTACACGTGCTGATTTCCTCTGCTTACGCACAGACCGCCGGCGCGCCTGCCGGCGCCGAGAACCAGCTGCTGGGCTTCCTGCCCATCATCCTGATGTTCGTCGTCATGTATTTCCTGATGATCCGCCCGCAGATGAAGCGGGCCAAGGAGCACCGGAACATGCTGGCAGCGTTGCAAAAAGGCGATGAAGTGGTGACGGCCGGCGGGATCGTCGGCAAGGTGACCAAGGTCGGCGAAGCCTATGTTACCGTCGAAGTTTCCGCTTCTGAAGGCAAGTCCATCGAGATGAACTTCCAGAAGTCCACCATCCAGACCCTTCTGCCGAAGGGCACCATCAAGGCCATCTGAGTGTGAATCGAAATCCGTTCTGGCGGTACGCCGTCATCGGGCTGGCACTGATCTTCAGCCTGATCTATACCCTCCCCAACTTCTACGGCGAATCGCCAGCGGTTCAGATATCCAGCCAGAAGGCGACCATCAAGGTCGACGAGGCCACGGAGACGCGTGCGCTCGCCGCACTCACCGAAGCCGGCATCCCCAACACGGGGGTGCTGCGCGACGACAGCTCGGTCAAGATCCGCTTCGACTCGACCGACACCCAGCTGCGCGCCCGCGACGTGCTGGAAAAGGCGCTGAACCCGGATGCCTCCGATCCGGTCTACATCACGGCGCTGAACCTGCTGTCGGCTTCCCCCACCTGGCTCACGCAGCTGCATGCCCTGCCCATGTATCTGGGTCTGGACCTGCGCGGTGGGGTGCACTTCCTGATGCAGATCGACACGGCCGAGGCGCTAAACAAGCGTCTGGACAGCGCCATGGCCGATGTGCGCACGCTGATGCGTGACCGCAACGTGCGCCACAACGGCATCCGCCGCACCGGCAACCAGCTGGTGATGACCTTTGGCGACGAGGCCACCCGCGAGCGTGCCGAGGGCCTGCTGCGCGACCACCAGGGCGACCTGGCCCTGCAGACGCGCGGCAGCGGCGCCAATGCGCAGCTGGTGATGACGCTGACGCAGGCGGCCATGCGCACCTTCCTCGACAACTCGGTGCAGCAGAACATCACCACGCTGAACAACCGGATCAACGAACTGGGCGTGGCCGAGCCGGTCATTCAGCGCCAGGGCGCTGACCGCATCGTGGTGCAGCTGCCCGGTGTGCAGGACACGGCACGGGCCAAGGACATCCTCGGCCGTACCGCCACGCTGGAAGCCCGGCTGGTGGACATGAGCAACGAGGCCCAGCGGGCGCTGACCAGCGACACGGCCGTGGTGCCCTTCGGTTCCGATCTGTTCCGCCAGGGCCGTGGCGCCCCGGTGGTGCTCAAGCGCGAACCCATCTTCACCGGCCAGCAGCTCACCAACGCGTCGGCCACCTTCGACGAGCACCAGCAGCCCGCCGTGGCCGTGAGCCTGAACGAAGCCGGCGGCCGCCACCTGCGTGAGGTCTCCCGCAAGAACATCCACAAGCCGATGGCCGTGGTGCTGTTCGAGAAGGGCAAGGGCGAGGTGCTGACGGTGGCCACCATCCAGTCGGAGCTGGGCAGCCGCTTCCAGATCACCGGCATGGGCACGCCCAAGAACGCCGGCGACCTGGCCCTGCTGCTGCGCGCCGGTGCACTGGCCGCGCCGATGAACATCATCGAGGAACGGACCATCGGCCCGAGCCTGGGGGCCGATAACATCGAGAAGGGCTTCTCGTCCGTGGCGTGGGGCTTCCTGGCCATCTCGGTGTTCATGATCATCTACTACGCGCTGTTCGGCGTGTTCTCCACGCTGGCGCTGGGCTTCAACCTGCTGCTGCTGGTGGCGGTGCTGTCGCTGATGCAGGCCACGCTGACGCTGCCCGGCATCGCGGCCATCGCGCTGGCACTGGGCATGGCCATCGACGCCAACGTGCTGATCAACGAGCGTGTGCGCGAGGAGCTGCGCCGCGGCGTCTCGCCGCAGATGGCCATCAGCGCCGGTTACGAGCACGCCTGGGCCACCATTCTGGATGCCAACGTCACCACGCTGATTGCCGGTATTGCGCTGCTGGCCTTCGGTTCGGGCCCGATCAAGGGCTTTGCCGTGGTGCACTGCCTGGGCATCCTGACCTCGATGTTCTCGGCGGTGTTCGTGTCGCGCGGGCTGGTCAACCTCTGGTATGGCGGCCGCAAGCGCATCAAGCACCTGTCGGTGGGCCAGAGCGACTGGGTACCCGACGATCACAAGCCCGTTGCCAAGCGCTGACCGGAGGCTCACACCATGGAACTGTTCAAGATCAAGCGTGACATTCCGTTCATGCGCCACGTCACGGTGCTGAACATGATCTCCATCGCGTTCTTCGTCGCGGCGGTGATCCTGCTGGCCGTGCGCGGGCTGAACCTGTCGGTGGAGTTCACCGGCGGTACCGTCATGGAGTTCAACTACGCACAGCCGGCCGATCTGGGCAAGACCCGGCTGGCCATCGAGGAGCTGGGCTTTTCGGAGCCGCAGGTGCAGAACTTCGGCACCTCGCGCGACGTGATGATTCGCCTGCCGCTGAAGGAAGGCGTGTCGGCGGCCCAGCAGGCCGAGCAGGTGCTGGGCGCGCTGAAAACGGTCGACCCGAAGGTGGAGCTGCGCCGCAACGAGTTCGTGGGCCCGCAGGTAGGGCATGAGCTGGCCACCGGCGGCGCCATGGCGCTGCTGATGGTGATCGTCGGCATCGTGATCTACCTGGCCATGCGCTTCGAGTGGAAGTTCGGCGTGGCGGGCATCATCGCCAACCTGCACGACATCGTGATCATCCTGGGCTTCTTCGCCCTCTTCCAGTGGGAGTTCTCGCTGTCGGTGCTGGCAGCGGTGCTGGCGGTGCTGGGCTACTCGGTAAACGAATCGGTGATCATCTTCGACCGGGTGCGCGAGAAATTCCGCGAGCGCCACGCGAAGAACATGACCACCGCCGCCGTGCTGGACCACGCCATCACCACCACCACGTCGCGGACGATCATCACGCACACGTCCACGCTGATGATGGTGCTGTCGATGCTGTTCTTCGGCGGCCCCACGCTGCACTACTTCGCGCTGGCGCTGGCCATCGGCATCTGCTTCGGCATCTATTCGTCGATCTTCGTGGCCGCGGCCATCGTGATGCGCCTGGGCCTGAAGCGCGAGGATCTGGTCAAGCCGATCAGGAAAAAGGATGCCACGGAGGTGGAATTGCCGTGAGGCCGTGGGGGCGGCTTTCCGCCCCTACAGGGTTGCACCCACATGGGCAGGGTTCGGATTCGGACCCTGCCTTTTTTGTGTCCGGCAATCGGGGGGCATTTCAGCCCCGAGCATCGCCGGATCAGGCCGTCACTTCAGAAACCACTTCCCGACGATGGGACGGCCGAAGTGGGCCAGCACGGCAATCAGACAGATCTCGATGGAGACGGACCAGTAAACATGGCCCAGAATCTCGCTCCACAGCTCGGCAGCGTTGAGATTCCAGAGCCAGCCGGTGGCACCATGGGCATAGACCGGGTTGCGGAAGCCCAAAAGCGGGATCAGGAACCCGTGCATGACCACGGTAATGACCAGACCATAGAACGCACCGTACCAGAGCCGGATGCGCGGCCAGCGGATGCTGCCCCACACGTACAGCCAGGCAAACACGAAGCTGAAGCCCCAGTGATAGAGCGTGACGGCACCGGGCACCGTGGCGCCCTGGTACACATAGTCCAGTGAATGGGAGTTGAAGCCCAGCCATCCCAGCCAGGCATCGATGTTGGCGCCCGGCGGGGAGATTTCACCCGGTACGCGCGGTGGCATGTTCACTTCGGATCCCCACTTCACCAGCGAACTGATGAAGCCCCCGATCAGCGTGGTCCAGACGATGATCTGGCTGTTGACCTGGCGTTCGTGAACGGTGATTTTCGCATCGCTCATGTCGGCGCTCCTTGCAACACCGGGAATGATGGATGTACACCTGCAACGACGCCGCCCCCCGTGAGAAGGCCGATGGCACGGCCACAGCGGTTCGTCCGGGGGCGACAGAACGCCCGCCCCGCATGCGGCACATGCGGTACGCCGCCGCCCACGGTGCCCGGCCACCATGGGCAGGTGACAGCTCATGATAGGCAGGGGATCAGCCTGTGGACACGGAAACCCGCGTGGAGCTGTCGGAATCGTTATATTTCCTTTGGTAATGATAACTACCGGGAGGGGGCGGGAAACCAGGGACCGCCAGTCTGGGGGGGCAGGCCGGCGGGGCCGCAGAATCTTCAATGGTTTCAAGGCACGGCCAACACAGTCATGCGTACCCGCAGGAGAAACTCCCCTGCGGGCAGCCCCCGGCCCAGCCGTGTGCTGACAAGGCACGCTGCGCAGGCAAGGCGGACCGCCCTGCCGGACAGGGCAACACCCTCGCGTACGGCTGGGAACTGCGAGGGGTCGATGAGTGCGTGACACGCTCTAACGCCAGTAGAAGAAGCCGCTTTCGCCCGCATGCGCAGAACGGTCATCGATCAGGTAGTGACCGTCGAAGCCCAGCTTCTGACCCCGCTGCCAGCCGGCCGGTGCCTTCCAGGCCGTGCAGTGCAGCCGGCGGGCATACTGCAGCCCCGACGCATTCCAGCAGAGCTTGGCCTGGCTGCCATTCTGGCCACGCAGCAGCATCAGCTGTTCGAGACGGGGGCTGGTGCTGTTCGTGCGGCTCGTGCCGCTGGCTGCATTGGCTGTGCCGGTGGCATTGGCGGCACCGGAGCCACTGGTAGCGGAAACAGCGGCCGAGCTGCTGGTGCCTTTCCATTCGATCAGCACACCATAGGGCACCACGCTGTTGAAGGCGATGGTGCGCGCCGCAGCAGCCGACAGCTCCAGCTTCTCGACGTGCGTACCGTTGCCCCAGAAGTTGCTGATGCCATCGTCCGCCCCGTCACGCACGCTGATGGTCTGCCCCAGCGTGAAGCCGGTGCCCGAGACGGTCAGCGATGTTCTCACTTCCAGATAGTGGACACGCTGGGTGGCCCCGATGCTGAGCGGGTGGTAGTAGCGCGGATAGCTGTACGCGTAGATGGTGTAGCTGCGCCCTTCTTCAGCCGCCCGGTAGCGGTAGTAGTTCTCCGTGCACTTCGCGTCGATCAGCGGGCTGGACGGATCGGGTGCCGAGGTGGTGTGCGTGTAGTTGAACGGATCCAGCTCCACACCGGCCACGACGTTGGGGGTATGCGTATTGGCCAGCAGGCTGCCGTTGTAGCTGGTGGCCCGGGAAAGGGAAGCACAGGCCCTCTGGTCGATCATGGCCAGCAGCACGTCGCCACGCACGCCCCGGGCGGAAATGAGCGGAAGCCTGCTGACGATGGGGGTGATGGTGCCGGTGCCGGAAGCACCACCGTTCTGGTTGCCTGCGCTGCCGCCGCCGGACTGGTTGCCCGTGTTGCCGGTACCACCGCCGGACTGACTGCCCGTGTTGCCCGTGCCGGCATTGCCGGTGCCACTGCCACCTGTCTGGCCGCCAGTGTTGCCACCGCTGCCTGTGCCACCAGCACCAGAATCCCCCGTGCCACCACTGCCGGAAGCACCATTCTGGCCGGTGTTGCCGTTCTGGCCAGTCTGGCCCCCCTGACTGGCGTTACCGCTCTGGCCTGTCTGTCCAGACTGGCTGGCATTACCGTTCTGGCCAGTCTGGCCCCCCTGACTGGCGTTACCGCTCTGGCCTGTCTGTCCAGACTGGCTGGCATTACCGTTCTGGCCGCTCTGGCCGTTCTGGCTGGTGTTGCCATTCTGGCCGTTCTGGCCTGCCTGCCCGGACTGGCCGCCACCCGGAATGAGGCCGCCGCCACTGGACGACGGCGGCTGCGGAGAGCTGAGTACGCCCCGCTGTGCCCCACCGCCGCCGCCACCGCAGGCGGCCAGAAGAAGTGCGAGCGCCGCCGCAGTAACCGGCAGCCGAAACTGTATCGATGTCCGCATGGTGATGCTCCTGTCGTTCAGACCCTCATCACCCGCAGCATGCTTCACACTTTCTTGCAATGCAATGTCTGTAGCCTATATGGCGTCACATTTTGGATACATGCGCACAGAGGTGGCGTTGGAGGCGGGCATCACTTCCAGTAGTTGTTGGCAGCGGCCACGGTCTGGAAGTTGATGGCAACCACCTGCGACACGGCGGTCAGGCTGTCGGCATCCTTTTCGTACACGGGGCGCAGCTGGGCGCGCACTTCGGCGCTGGGCTGGGTGTACTTGACGGCCATGCGCGACAGTTTGATGGCCAGTTCATACCCCTCTTGCGGGGTGGCGGTGATGAGGCTGGGCAGCCAGGCTTCCATGGTTTTCTCCGTTCGGTTCCGGTAAATGAAAGAGCCCGCCGCGAAAACCCACGAAGGCTCCCGGGGCGGGAGGAGGCGCATTTTAGGAAGACAGCTACGGGCTGATCAAGGGGAATGGAACGGACGGCGGAAGATATAACGGTATTTTCCAAAAACACCGGGATTTCTTCAGCACGTGGATCTGGTACACATTATTGTCTTTGATTTTGATAATGTATCTTGTTATTGAAATCAAATAAATGCACGATCTCATACGGATACATGAAAGCCCCTGCAAAAGTCTGCGAGCGCTTTGGAGCCAGGGTCGGGGTGAGTTACCCCCGCCGGCCGCAGCCGCAGCCCACCCGGGTACCCGTCTGGGCGTTCTCGCCCTCGGTGGAATAGCCGTCGCGCCGCCACCAGTCGATGCCGCCCACCAGTATCTGCACCTTCAGGCCGGCGGCCTGCAGGCGGCAGGCGGTCCGTTCGGCCACGTCGCCGTCTATGCCATCGTCGCAGCAGACGTAGAGGACATCGGGAGACAGCGAGGACAGGCTGGTGGTCTGGACGACGCAGCCGGCATCCGCCGTTGCGGCATCTGCGCCCGAGGCAACCAGCGGCAGGTTCAGGGCGCCGGGGATATGCTCACGGGCAAAGGCTTCGGGTGAACGGCCGTCCACCACCTTGACGGGCTTGCCCTGCTTGATGGCCCAGAAGAGTTCCCAGGCGTCGGTTTCGGGGAGGGTGGCGTGCAATGTCATTCAGTGAGGAAAGCAGGAATGTCGCGCTGACCATGCAGGACACGCAGAACGGAGATCTGCTCTGGATGCTCGACGTAGAACACCAGATGCGGATAACCGGGCACTCGCCAGAATTTCAGCCCCGGTAGTTGAAGCACATGCTCGTAGCGGGATGAACCGGTACCAGGGAACCGGGCGATGTGCCGATAGGCCTTCTGAAGCGCCTCGGCAAAATGCAGCCCCGCCCGTTCTGCATCCTGCTCCAGATAGTCGGCAACGATACGCTCGACATCCTGACGTGCCCGGACGCTGTCTTCAATGACCTTGTACTTCACGACAGTCATTCCACCGTTGCTTCACAGCGCCTGCGGGCAGCCTTCCGTACCTTCTGTTTCAGATCATCGAAATAGGCGTCATCCGCCACCCCTGCCGGCCCACTGTTGATGCCATCGAGCAGCATGCTCCGCAGCTGCAGGCGCCCCTGCTCCCTGCGAAGCAGGTCGCGGACATACTCGCTGCTGGACACGTAGCCACCCTGCGAGACCTGCTCGTCCACAAAGTTCTTCAGTGCGTCGGACAGGGAGATGTTCATTGTGACCATGGGCAAGCCTCCGGCGTGGTGGATGGGCGGTCGTGGATGGGCGCAAGCTTAGCCCGTTTGGCAAAGATTGGCAATCCATGCAGGAAGCGTACCGGCCACCAGGGCGCATCATGAACTCATCCGTCCTGCGCACCAAGCTCCACGCCGGAAACCGATGTGGCATCCTCCCGATCAGTCCACAGGGGGCAGCCTGCAGGGTTGGCCTGCTGTGATCAGCCCGCCGCGCCGTGCGGCACCTGGACCAGGCCCAGTATGGCCAGCAGGGCACCGCCCACCCCGCCGATCAGGGCGCCAAGGAGCACGCTGGCCAGGGTTCCCAGCAGGATGCCAACGATGGAATAGCCCAGAGAGGCTTTCGGAATGGCTCCGGACAGAGCATTGCCCGCCACCCAGAGGGAGTAGATCCACAACGGTGTGACGATGTACGGCTGTGCGCCGGACAGGGCGAGCAGGAAGGAAATGGTGTGGATCAGGAACCACGCCGCTGCAACCAGGTTGAACAGGTCGCCTTCGCCATCCCAGCGATCACCCCGCTTCAGCCACCCACGCAGGACACGCACCACCACCAGATAGCCAGCCCACATGATGAGGATGCTCGACCCGATGACATACCACGATGGAAACATGGGCGCACCGGGTCGCAACGGCATCAGCACCTGCAGGACGCCGGAGAGGATCCCCAGCAGGAGGATGGCCGCGTTGGACTGCCAGCGCGGAAACGCATAATCGCTGAACGGCAGTTCCTTCAGGACGACGAGTTTTGCGCTGGGAACGAAAATGTTCATGCAGGGGTCTCCTTTTTCTCTGACGATCTTTCTCTGATGGATCCTTCTCTGACGATCCGCGTTGGCGTGGCCAGCAGAACCATGCCATCCCGATCCTGGGTCCAGAGCGCTCGCAGACTTTTGCAGAGGATCGTTGTGCGCTCAGCCCGCAGGACCAGCCGGCATTGCTCAGCCCGCAGGGGCGGCCGGCATGGGCAGGTAGCCCATCTTGACCAGCATGATGCCCACCGCGGCACCGATCAGCGCCCCGGGGATGATGGCCAGTATCACGCCGACGATGGAATAACCCAGCGAAGCCTTGGGAATGGCCCCGGAAAGGGCGTTGCCGGCGACCCATATCGTATAGATGGACAGCGGCATGACGATGAAGCCCGGCGCGCCGAGCATCGACGCTGCATAGACGATCAGATCGATCACCAGCCAGGACGCCGCAATCAGGTTGAACATATCGCCCTCGCCATCCCAGCGGTCACCCCGCTTCATCCACCAGCGCAGGATGAACATCGCCATCAGAAAGAGCACCCAGGTGGAAAGGAAGTTCGAGCCCAAAAGAACCCAGAACGACATCAGGGGAAGGCCATGCATCTGCGGTGCCAGCGTGGCAGAAATGGCCGACAGCAAAGCCACCAGTGCGATGGACGCATAGGACTGCCAGCGTGGAAATGCATAATCGCTGAACGGCAGTTCCTTCAGGACGACGAGTTTTGCACTGGGAACGAATATATTCATGCAGGGATCTCCTTGGTCAGGGTTGCTGGATATTGCTGGAGTGTGTGACGAACCGCGTCGTCCCCCGCGCCGGCCCCCAGTCGTGTGCTGACAGCGGACAGGGCACAGGGCGGACGCAGGACGCAGGGCACACTGCGCAGAGGCGGACGGTATTCGATGTCAGGGTCCGTCCTGCTGGCGGGCGACCGTCTTCTGGAACACCCCTTTCAGCACGAAGAACAGGACCACATTGATCAGTCCGATCACGACACCTTTCAGGGCGGCCCCTTCGACCGGCTGGTCATCGAGCAGGAAAGCACCCGCCAGACAGGCAGCGGAAACGATGAACACCACGGCGGCACAGGGCCAGCTCCACGCGGCCTTCCCCATGGCCACTCTGGCCAGCAGCACGATCAGGACACTGCTGAGGGCGGTTGCGATCATGAGCACGGACGTTTCCCCCTTCTCTTTTCGATAATTCGTTAAATTATGCGCAATTATCTGTATCTTCGAGCAAAAGCCCGCATATCGCACCCGGGATATCGTGTGAACGCAGCCTGGGCCGCATCCACGACACGTGGGGAAGCCTGCTGGTTCACACGCCTTGTCTCGCAAGACCACCTTCTCCACCGCATGCGGCTGGCCGGGAGTCGTGCCCCTCCCCTGCGACACAAAAACCGTTTCGTCCGGGTCAGTCCCTGTCCACAATGCCGGCTCCGCGTTCTGCCTGCCCGTGTTCTGCCCGCGCGCGTTCTCCCTGCACGTATTCTCCCTGCACATGTCCCGCCTGCACGTGTTCTGCTTCCGCGCGTTCTGCCTGCGCCTGTTTACGCGCCTTGCGCACCGCAACCCAGCGATACAGCCCGTACGCCAGGGTCATGCCGATGGCCCCGATGGTGGACACAACGAGAACGAAATGCATGCGGTCGGCCCAGCTGCGTTCGAGGCCGATGGGAAGCAGCATGAGAATCGTGAACAGCGCCAGCAGAACCAGGAACGAGGTCAGCAGCACGCGCCATGCGGAATGACGGCGCCGCGCAGCGTACTTCGGGTATTCATCGATTCCGATCTCTACCACCGTCCCCACGATGATTTCCATCAGGAATTCCAGCGCCATGCAGCTTCCTCCCGTCACGCATTACCGGACATCATGGCACATCACACCCGCTTCGCCAGCGCCTCGGCCCGGCCAATGTAGCTGGCCGGCGTCATGGCCTTGAGCTGTTCCCTGGCGGCGGCGGGGATTTGCAGGGTATCGATGAAGGCCACCAGCTCGGCCTGGCCGATGGCACGACCGCGGGTGAGTTCCTTCAGCTTCTCGTACGGTTTTTCCACGCCGTAGCGGCGCATGACGGTCTGGATGGGCTCGGCCAGCACTTCCCAGTTGGCATCGAGATCGCGGGCCAGTGCCGCCTCGGCCACCTGCAGTTTGCCCAGGCCGCGCTGGGCGGAGTCGAAGGCCAGCAGTGCGTAGCCCAGCGCCACGCCGACGTTGCGCAGGACGGTGGAGTCGGTCAGGTCACGCTGCCAGCGGCTGACGGGCAGCTTCTGGGCCAGATGCGAGAGCAGTGCGTTGGCCAGGCCCAGGTTGCCCTCGGCGTTTTCGAAATCGATGGGGTTGACCTTGTGCGGCATGGTGGACGAACCCACCTCGCCTTCCTTCAGCTTCTGGGTGAAATAGCCAATGGAAATGTAGCTCCAGATGTCGCGGCACAGGTCCAGCAGCACGGTGTTGAAGCCGATCAGCGCATGGAACAGCTCCGCCATGTAGTCGTGCGGTTCGATCTGCGTGGTGAGCGGGTTGAAGGTCAGGCCCAGCTGCCCCTCGATGACGCGCTTCGAGAAGGCCGGCCAGTCCACCTCCGGATATGCGGAGAGATGCGCGTTGTAGTTGCCGACGGCGCCGTTCATCTTGCCCAGCAGCTGCACGGCGGCAATATGCTCGCGGGCCCGCTTCATGCGCTGCACGACGTTGGCCAGTTCCTTGCCCAGGGTGGTGGGCGAGGCGGGCTGGCCGTGGGTGCGCGACAGCATGGGCAGGCCGGCATACTGGTGTGCCATGGTGCGCAGGGTGTCGATGATGCGGTCGATGGCGGGCAGGATGACCTGTTCGCGGCTGCCCTTGAGCATCAGGCCGTGCGAGGTGTTGTTGATGTCCTCGGAGGTGCAGGCAAAGTGGATGAATTCGGCGGCGGGTGCCAGCTCGGCATCCTCGGCCACCCTGCTCTTCAGGAAGTATTCGACCGCCTTCACGTCGTGGTTGGTGGTGCGTTCGAAGTCCTTGATGGTCTGGGCATCGGCCGGGCCGAAATGCTCGACGATGGCCTGCAGGCGCTGGCGGGCGGCGACACTGAAGGGCTTCAGTTCGGGCAGGCCGGCATCCGAGAGCGCGATGAGCCAGGCCACTTCCACCTGCACGCGGTGGCGCATGAAGGCGGCCTCGGACCAGAAGGCGCGCAGCGGGGCGACCTTGGCGGCATAGCGGCCATCCAGGGGAGAGAGGGCTTCGAGGGCGGCGGATTGGGCGGACATGAGGGGGCTCCGGCTGGGGTGATCGACAGCCGGAATGCTAGCAAATCCCCTGTATTCCCCACATACACACACGGCTCAGGGCCACCCTGCCCCGGAATACGGATCGCCCCCTGGCACCGCCTCATGCAGGCGTATCGCCACTACCGTCCTTCAACAGGATGGCCGCCTTGCCCTGCATGCCGTACGTGTGTTTCGCGGGACAAACGCCCCCCAACACGCGCTAGAGCAGCTTGTACAGCCGCTCCCCCACCATCTGCAGGGTCTGCGCCGCCCCAGGCAGGCAGCGCGCGTTGTGCAGCGGCAGCGCGCTGGCAAAGAGGTTCCACTGCGCCATCAGGCGCACGCCGTCGGTGCCCTGCTGGGCCACGGCATTGAGCCAGGTATCGAGCAGACCGCGGCGTGCCTCCATCAGATCCCACTGGGCCAGGTCACGCCCCCAGCAGGCGCTGAGGCCGTCCAGCATCAGCTGGCACATCAGCAGACGACGGCGCGCGCGCCCTTCCATGCCGCCCAGGCTCTGGGTGTCGACCGCCGGCAGCAGGTTGCCCAGCGGCGCGGCCACTTCCTGCGCCATCGGCAGCATCAGGCGGGCGATGTCCAGCGTGGGCTGGGTGCGGGCAGCGTCGGACACGGTGTGCCAGCGGGCTTCGATGGCCGTCATGTCGGAACGCTCGATGCGCGCGAACAGCTCGCGCTTGACACGCCCCAGCAGCAGGTCGGCATTGCGGCGCTGGCTCTCCAGCGTGCTGCGATAGCGGTCGGCGCCGTCATCGATGCCGGCCAGCACGTAGGTGGACAGCAGGGTGGCCTGTGCCTCCAGAAACTCGATAATCAGCATGCGCTGCCCCTGGGAGAGGGGCCCCAGCTGGCGTCGGGTGGTATTGGCATGGGCGGGCCTGCCGAGCAGCAGCCCGGAAAATGCCATGGCAATGATCTGCAACAGCCGGCGACGCTGACGCCGCGCCATTTCTGGTCGCGAGCGCGCGCCGGCCTGGGCCCTTGCGGCAGGGGCCGGCGTGGTAGTTGCCATGTGTCGTGTACCCGGAGTGTCCATATGCCCCGGATTGTTGGGCAGGACGTACAGGGCCGCCAGCACGCGCGGACGAGCGGAGGGTGCAGGCGGTCAGGCGCGGGCAGGTTTCCGGTCGATGATGCAGCCCCCCAGACAGACTTCGCCGTCGTAGAACACGGCGGACTGGCCTGGCGTGACGGCCCACTGCGGGCTGGAGAAATGGACCTGGATGCGCGGCCCGCCAGACGCGGCCGGGTCTCCCGGCCGGGAGGCACCGCCGGCTGCCCCGTGTGATGTCCCCGGCCAGCTCCCCCCCGTCACCGGGTCTTGCGTGCCGACGCCCCCCGCTGATGGCACGCCAGCCCCCCTCCCGGGTGGCATGCCGGCCACAGGCATGCCGGCCGCAGGCCAGCCCGCCCCCGTCATGCCGCCGGCGCCGCACACGGGCACATCCCCCCACGAGGGTCCCCGCACTGCACCGGTATTCTGGCCGGCCGCCCCGGTGGGCACGGGCACCCCCAGACTGGCCGCCACCTCGCGGGCAATGGCACTGGCGTCATCCTGCCCCACCACACTGCCCTGCCCCATACCGATGCCGGCCCCCATGCCACGCCCCCGGGCAGCGCCGGGCCGGAAGCCGTCGGCGGCACAGCCACGGGGTACATCCCCTTCCAGCCAGCCATCGGCATCTTCCTGCCGGTAGCGGGCCTTGATGCCGTAGTGCTTGCCCGTGATGGGGGCGTCACCGATCCAGTGCACATCACGCCCCACCAGCTCGCGGGTGAGCAGCAATGGATGATCGTGGCCACGCACGACGGTCAGCGTGTTGGTGGCCAGATCCTTGCCGGCCACGAACCAGGGTTCCCCGCCGGCATTGTCGCGCCGGCCGCCGATGCCAATGCCCTTGCGCTGACCCAGCGTGTAGAACGACAGGCCCACGTGCTCGCCCACCTGCACGCCCCGGTCGTCGACGATGGGGCCCGGCTGGGTGGGCAGGTAGCGCGACAGGAACTCGCGAAACGGCCGCTCGCCGATGAAGCAGATGCCGGTGGAATCCTTCTTGGTGGCGTTGGGCAGGCCGATGCGGGTGGCGATCTCGCGCACCTCCGGCTTGGTGTATCCGGCCAGCGGAAAGACCACGGACGAAAGCTGGTATTGATTCAGCCTATGAAGGAAATAACTCTGGTCCTTGTTCCTGTCGGCCCCGCGCAACAGCTGCACGCGCCCATCGGGCCCCACGCGGCTGCCGGCATAGTGACCGGTGGCGATGCGTTCGGCCCCCAGCTTCAGGGCGTGGTCCAGAAACGCCTTGAACTTGATCTCGGCGTTGCAGAGCACGTCGGGGTTGGGTGTGAGGCCGGCCTCGTAGGCCTCCAGAAAGAGCCGGAACACCCTTTCCCGGTAGTCTGCGGCGAAGTTGACGGCCTCCAGGTCGATGCCGATGACATCGGCCACGCTGGCGGCATCCAGCCAGTCCTGCCGGGAGGAGCAGTACTCGCTGTCGTCGTCATCTTCCCAGTTCTTCATGAAGAGGCCCGTGACCTGCCAGCCGGCCTCCTTCAGCAGCCAGGCACTGACGGCCGAATCGACCCCGCCCGAAAGCCCCACCACAATCTGACGGCCTTCGCCGTCCGGTATCGTACGTTTCATGCGAACATTGTAGAAAACAGAAAATCCCTGCAGCAAACCCTTGGAAAGGATCGACTCATGAGAATCGGGATCCCGAAAGAGCGGCGCCCTGGCGAAACCCGGGTAGCCGCCACACCGGAAACGGTCAGGAAGCTGGTGAAAGCCGGCCACGAGGTGGTGGTGGAACGCGAGGCCGGTGTGGCCTCCGACATCCCCGACACCGCCTGGGAAGAGGCCGGTGCGCAGCTGGTGGACACGGCCGGTGCCTTCGGCGCCGAGCTGGTGGCCAAGGTGCGCAGCCCCATGGAAGAGGAGCTGAAGCACCTGAAGGCCGGCACGGCCCTGCTGGGCATGCTCAACCCCTTCCATGCCGAAGGGCTGGAGAAGCTGGCCGCCACCGGCGTGACCGGCTTTGCCCTCGAGGCCGCCCCCCGCACCACGCGGGCACAGAGCCTGGATGTGCTCTCATCTCAGGCCAATATCGCAGGATACAAGGCCGTGCTGGTGGCCGCCAACCTGTATCAGCGCTTCTTCCCCATGATGATGACCGCCGCCGGCACGGCCAAGGCCGCCCGCGTGGTCATCCTGGGCGCCGGGGTGGCTGGCCTGCAGGCCATCGCCACGGCCAAGCGGCTGGGCGCGGTGATCGAGGCCTCGGACGTGCGCCCTGCCGTGAAGGAGCAGATCGAGTCGCTGGGCGCCAAGTTCATCGACGTGCCCTACGAGACCGATGAAGAACGCGAGGCCGCCGCCGGCGTGGGCGGCTACGCCCGGCCGATGCCGGCATCGTGGCTGCAGCGCCAGGCCGCTGCCGTGGCCGAGCGCATCAGGCAGGCCGACGTGGTGATCACCACCGCGCTCATCCCGGGCCGCAAGGCGCCGGTGCTGGTCACGCGCGCCATGGTCGAGTCGATGAAGCCGGGCTCGGTCATCGTCGACATGGCCGTCGAACAGGGCGGCAACTGCGAGCTGTCGCAGGCCGACAAGGTCGTGCGCCACCATGGCGTGAGCATCGCCGGCGTGGGCAACCTGCCGGCGCTCGTACCGGCCGACGCCTCGGCCTTCTACGCCCGCAACATCCTCGACTTCCTGAAGCTGATCGTCGATGACGAGAAGAAACTGAAGATCAACCTCGAGGACGACATCGTCAAGGCCTGCCTGGTCACGCAGGACGGCAAGGTGCTGCGCGAGCAGAAATAAGGGAAAAGCATGGAACTCGTCAATCACACCATCATCAATCTGATCATCCTCGTGCTGGCCATCTATGTGGGCTATCACGTGGTCTGGAACGTGACGCCGGCGCTGCACACACCGCTGATGGCCGTCACGAACGCCATCTCGGCCATCGTCATCGTGGGCGCCATGCTGGCCGCCTCGCTGACCGAAACCGGCCTGGGACGGACCATGGGCCTGCTGGCCGTGGTCCTCGCCGCCGTCAACGTGTTCGGCGGCTTCCTGGTGACACGGCGCATGCTCGAGATGTTCAAGAAGAAAGAACCGAAAAAGGCGGAGAAACAGGCATGAGCATGAACCTTGTCGTCCTTCTGTACCTCGTGGCCTCGGTCTGCTTCATCCAGGCCCTGAAGGGACTGTCGCACCCCACCACCGCCCGCCGCGGCAACGTCTTCGGCATGAGCGGCATGGCCATCGCGCTGCTCACCACGGTGGCGCTGATCCTGAAACTGCAGGATGCCGCCGGCACCCAGTCCAACGGGGCCGGCATCGCGCTGGTCATCCTGGGCCTGCTGGTGGGCGGAACCCTCGGCACCATCATGGCGCGCCGGGTGGAAATGACCAAGATGCCCGAGCTGGTGGCCTTCATGCACTCCATGATCGGCCTGGCCGCGGTCTTCATCGCCATCGCCTGCGTGGCCGAGCCCTGGGCCTTCGACATCGTCGCCCATGGCGAGCGCATCCCCGTGGGCAACCGCGTCGAGCTGTTCATCGGCACCTTCGTCGGCGCCATCACCTTCTCCGGCTCGGTCATCGCCTTCGGCAAACTGTCGGGCAAGTACAAGTTCCGCCTGTTCCAGGGCGCCCCGGTCACCTTCGCCGGCCAGCACGCACTGAACCTCATCCTGGCCATTGCCATGGTGCTGTTCGGCTGCTGGTTTGCCGCCACACAGGGCTGGTTCCCGTACTGGATGATGACCGCCATCGCCTTCGTGCTGGGCGTGCTGATCATCATCCCGATCGGCGGGGCCGACATGCCGGTGGTGGTGTCGATGCTCAACAGCTACTCGGGCTGGGCGGCCGCCGGCATCGGCTTCTCGCTCAACAACCCCATGCTGATCATCGCCGGTTCGCTGGTGGGCTCCAGCGGTGCCATCCTCTCGTACATCATGTGCAAGGCGATGAACCGCTCGTTCTTCAACGTGATCCTGGGTGGCTTCGGTGCCGATCCGGCCGCAGCCGGCAGTGGTGAAGCCAAAGAGCAGCGCCCCGTGCGCAGCGGCTCGGCCGACGACGCCGCCTTCATGCTGGCCAACGCCGACTCGGTCATCATCGTGCCGGGCTACGGTCTGGCCGTGGCCCGCGCCCAGCACCCGCTGAAGGAGCTGACCGACAAGCTGATCGAGAAAGGCGTGCAGGTGCGCTATGCCATCCACCCGGTGGCCGGCCGCATGCCGGGTCACATGAACGTGTTGCTGGCCGAGGCCGAGGTGCCCTACGACCAGGTCTTCGAAATGGAGGACATCAACCCCGACTTCGGTGAGACCGACGTGGTGCTGGTGCTGGGCGCCAACGACGTGGTGAACCCCGCCGCCAAGGACCCCAGCTCCCCCATCGCCGGCATGCCGATCCTGGACGCCTACAAGGCCGGCCAGGTGATCGTGAACAAGCGTTCGATGGCCTCCGGCTACGCCGGCCTGGACAACGAGCTGTTCTACATGCCCAAGACCATGATGGTGTTCGGCGACGCCAAGAAAGTGGTCGAGGACATGGTGAAGTCGCTGGAGGGCTGACCCGCACGCAGAACGCCCGCGGCCTTGTGCAGCGGGCACTGCGCCGGGCCGGCCGGCATGCCACAGGCCAGCCACTGGAAGCACCTGCTGGCCTCCAAAAGCACCTGCGCCGACTACCGGAAGCGCCAGGACAGGCAACAGCCACTCCACCGCGGGCGATTCACCCGTCCTCCGCAAACCCCTGCTGCCTCATGGCACAGGGGTTTTTTGTTTTATCGGCGCCTATACAACACCCGGCGCCGGGGGCTGGCCACACGCAAACCGGTGCCCGACAATCAGACTTCGTACGTTTGGTGGATGGTCGAAGCATGGCTGGCGAGAGTTTTACCGCGTTTCTGCTGGGGGCCTTTGTGAGCCTTCTCACCATCATGAACCCGCCGGCCACGCTGCCCATCTTCACCTCGGTCACCGTCGGCATGGACGCCGACACCACACGGCGCACGGCCACCAAGACCTCGCTCTACTGCTTCTGCATTCTGGTGGGATCGCTGTTCGTGGGCAGCATGATCATGAAGGCCTTCGGCATTTCCTACGGCGCCATGCGTGTGGCCGGGGGCATGATCATCGGCCTGCTGGGCCACGGCATGCTGTATGGCAAGGCCGAGGTGTCGGAAGTGGCCAAGGCCCAGTATGGCAATCCCGCCTTCTTCCCGCTGGCCCTGCCCGGCATCACCGGCCCCGGCTCCATCGCCGTGGTGATCGGTCTGGAGACGCAGATCCGTGAGCTGGGCGGCTTTCAGCACCGCATCGGTGCCTATGCCGCCGTGCTCATTGCCATGCTGATGGTGTGCGCCATCGAGTGGCTGCTGCTGCGCAGCGCCCGCAGCGTCACCACCCGGTTGGGCAACACCGGCATCGAGGTGGTGACCCGGCTGAGCGGCTTTCTGCTGATCTGTGTGGGCGTGCAGTTCGTGGCCTCGGGCGCCCAGACGCTGTACGCCACGCTGGTGCAGGCGGCTGCTGCGGCGCACTGAGGCGGCGCAGCAAGCCGCGCCTCAGTCCTTGATCGGCTCGCCGTGAATGGCGTTGATCGCCCCCGTCACCATCCGCAGCATCAGGTAGATACCGATGAGCGGGAACAGCAACAGGGTCAGCGACGGAAAGGCCAGGCAGACAAGCCCGGCCAGCAGCGCCAGCCCGGCCCCCAGCCAGCAGGTGCCGATCATCCAGCGGTGGTGCGTGTAGTACACCGTGCCCCGTGCATGGTCGCGCTGCAGATGGTTGATGATCAGCCCCGCCAGACTGGCTGCCCCCACCGTGAACGGCCCGCCCAGGATGTGCAGGGCATAGCAGGCCAGCGCCAGGTTGCGCTGGGTGGCCAGGTTGTGAAGATCGTCGGACGGAGCATCCCGGGACGAGCCGTGCGAGGGTACGGAGCCGTGCGCGGAAGCAAAGGGGGAGCCAGCCGGGGCAGAGCCGGCCGGCGAGGCAGCATTGGAGTCGATGTCCATGAACGGAACAGATCCGGAAAAGAGAACCAAGTGTCTCTTTTGAGACTAATCCCTTTGGGGAGCATGGACAATGACGTTTGTCGCATCCTGGGGGATGGGGGGGCGGCAATCCCCTCCCCGGTCGATGGCCCGACTGTTCAAAACATCGGGGGCAAGCGGGGAAATCAGACGGAAACAGGCGCTTTGCTGGGGAAGAAAGTCTCGACACGGCGGTTGAAGGCCAGCATCTCGTCCATGACCCGGGCAGCCAGAAACCATTGTTCACCCTGCCGGGCGCTCCGGGCGGCACTCTGTCCTTGAAATCGCCGCCACTGCCCAGACCTGCAGGAAGATGCGCCCGAGCGTTCGGACAGCGCAGCCCCTCCCCCATCCTCAGCGGAGCGCTTGCCATGCCGTCCTACACCTACGACAACGTCACCAACATCGAAACCCAGCAGGAGGCAGCGTTCCGGCGCACGGCCATGCTGGACTACTGGATGCACCTCATCGGGATGACCTTCTCGCTGGGGCTGCTCAACGTCATCGCCCTGATCGTCAACTACATCCAGCGTCCGTCGGCACGGGGTACCATCTACGCAAGTCACTTCAGCTGGATGATCCGCACCTGCTGGTGGACCATCCTGTGGGTCTGCGTCACGGTGCCGCTGGGCTTCATCACCTTCGGGCTGCTGGGCTTTCTGGCCATCATCCCGGTCATCTGGTTCTACTACCGGATGATCAAGGGGCTGCTGCGGGCCAATGCGTATCAGCCCATGATGATCGTGTGATTCCCATTCCCCCCACCTCCAGCCGCTGCTCCATCCATTCGATCCAGTGCATGACCGGCGTGTCCGTTCCGGCACCCAGGTGGGCAATGCACCCCACGTTGGCCGACAGGATCAGTTCGGGCCGGCTGTGTTCGAGGTTGTCGAGCTTGCGGGTGCGCAGCTGCTGCGAAATGTCCGGCTGCAGTACCGAGTAGGCGCCGGCCGAACCGCAGCACAGGTGTGAATCGCGGATGGGCTGCAGTTCGGCACCCCAGATGGTGAGCATGTCCTCCACCACACCACGGATTTTCTGGGCATGCTGCAGGGTGCAGGGCGGGTGGAACACCAGCCGCTGGGGCTTGAGGGGCATGGCGGGACGGTACTGCGCCAGTTCACGTGACAGCCATTCGCTGAGATCGAAGGTGATGCCGGCAATGTGGCGGGCACGTTCGGCATAGACGGGATCGTTGCGCAGCAGGTGTCCATAGTCCTTGACCATGGCACCGCACCCCGAAATGTTGATGACGATGGCCTCGGCACCGGCCTCGATGTGCGACCACCAGGCATCGATATTGCGGCGCGCATCCTGCAGGCCGGCGGGTTCGTCATCCAGATGAAAGGGCAGCGAGCCGCAGCAGCCCGATTTCCGCTCAACGATGGCCTGGATGCCCAGCCGGTCCAGCACCCGTGCCGTGGCACGGTCCACGGCCGGCAGCATGGCTTCCTGCACGCAGCTGTTGAGCATCAGCACCTTGCGGGCATGCGCGCGGGCGGGCCACTGGCCCACGGGATGGTGCACGGGGGGTACCTTGGCCCGTACGGCCGCGGGCAGGACCGGACGCAGGGCACGGCCGATTCTCATCAGGCCGCCAAACAGCGGCCTGCAGCCCACCACGCGGCGTACCAGCGTGCGGACGGCCGCTTCACGCCGGGGCCGGCGCACTTCGGTGCCAATGATGTCGCGACCGATGTCGAGCAGTTTCGAATACTGGACGCCCGAAGGACAGGTGCTTTCGCAGTTGCGGCAGGTCAGGCACCGGTCCAGATGATGCAGGGCCGACAGGGTGGGCGTTGCACCTTCGAGTACCTGTTTCATCAGGTAGATGCGGCCGCGCGGGCTGTCCTTCTCGTCGCCGAGCAGCTGGTAGGTGGGACAGGTGGCGGTGCAGAAACCGCAATGGACGCAGGCACGCAGGATGCGTTCGGCCTCCTCCCCGGCAGGCGTGCCGAGAAAACGGGCAGCAAGGTGGGTTTCCATCAGACATCACTCCAGCTTCAGTCAGACATCATTCCAGTCAGGCATCATTCCAGTCAGGCATCATTCCAGTCAGGCATCACCCCAGTCAGGCATCACTTTAGTCATTCAGCCATTCAGCCATTCAGTCAGGCAGTCGGGCATCGCTCCTGTGAGACCACGCGACCCGTGTGTCCATCGGACGGCTGCCGGTACGTGCATCAGTCACAGCCCGGTATACATCCGGCCCGGGTTGATCAGACCACGCGGGTCGAAGGCCTGCTTGAGGCGCTGGTGAATCTGCAGGTTTACGAGATCCAGTGGATGAAAACGCTCCGCGCCGGCGCATGTTCCCAGGGAAAGCCCGACAGCGGTACCCGCATGCACACCAGCCGCAGCCGTGCCGGCCCGGAACAGCGTGGCCGTCCCGCGCTGGCGTGCAACCAGATGGCGCAGTGCCGCAGCAGCCCCGGGCCAGGCATGGTCCCTGCCCCCGAAGCGGTACACCGGCTGGCCGTGCTCCAGGGGCGGGCGCCACCAGCGCAACGCCCCTCCCCATTCGATCAGATGCTCACCCGGCAGATCGAGCGGCAGGGTGGTGGCGGGGACCGACAGGCGCCAGAGAGGCGCCGTTGCGCTGGCCGGGCCGGTAAAAAAGTCCAGATGCTGGTCACGCAGCGCACGCCAGAAGGCATCGGCCTCGCTGATGTCCACGACTTCGCCACCCAGCAGCCTGCACGCTGCATCGACGGCGCGCCGCGCCCCGCACAGGCGGACATGCAGCACGCCCCGGTACCAGCAGGTAGCCGCCAGTGGCAGGGGCTGGCCGCCCCAGCGGTTGCAGGCGGCCAGTGCATCGGCTTCGGTCATCTCCAGGCGCAGGGTGGCATCGGCACGCGGCACGGGCAGCACCTTCAGCGAGACTTCGGCAATCATGCCCAGCATGCCGAGCGATCCGCAGAGCAGACGCGACATGTCGTAGCCGGCCACGTTCTTCATCACTTCGCCACCAAAACGCATGACGCTGCCATCGGCCGCAAGCAGCACGGTCCCCAGCACGAAATCGCGCACGGCGCCCGCCGACAAGCGTCGCGGTCCCGACAGGCCGGTGGCCACCATGCCGCCCACGGTACGCCCCGGGGCGAAGTGCGGTGGGTCGAAGGGCAGACACTGGCCCTGTTCGGCCAGCAGCACCTCCAGTTCGGCCAGCGATGTGCCGCAGCGTGCCGTCACGACCAACTCTGAGGGATCGTACGAAACGACGCCGGCGTAACGGCGACAGTCCAGCATGACAGAAGCAGGTTGTGCGATGTCTGTGGAGCCCTCCGGCACGAAACCAGCTGGTGTCCCACCGGCAATCTCCTCGCCACGGAAGCGGTACGGATTGCCGTAGAACGCACAGGTGCCACCCCCTTGCAGCAGAATGGGATAGCCACCTCGATAGGCGCAAACCAGCTGTTCACGCAGTTCGGCAAGGGCTGCATGGGAAGCACGTGCCTCACGGATTGCACCAGCCGCGGGGATGTCGCCCGCATTCGTGAACGCTTGTGCCGTACCGTTTTCCTTGCAGAAAGAAGACATGATCATCGTTCCTTTCGAAATCATCGTTCCTTTCGAAACCGGACAGGGACGGCCGGGAACATAGCAGGGACAGTCGAATACATGGCATGGATAGCCGGAAGCATGGCAGGAATAGCCGAAAACATGGCCGGGATAGATGGAAACAAGGGTATCTCCATGCTCAGAACCGCGGCAGTTCCGGAAACTTCAGCCGCCCCTGCTGCACGTGCATGCGTCCGTATTCGGCGCAGCGGTGCAGCGTGGGAATGGCCTTGCCGGGGTTGAGCAGCCCCGGGGGATCGAAGGCGCGCTTCAAGGCAAAGAAGGCTGCGCGTTCTGCCTCGGAGAACTGCACGCACATGGAGTTGATCTTTTCCACGCCCACGCCATGTTCGCCGGTGATGGTGCCGCCCAGCCCGACGCACAGTTCCAGAATTTCCGCACCGAATTTCTCGGCCCGGTCCCATTCGCCCGGGATGCAGCTGTCGAACAGGATGAGCGGGTGCAGGTTGCCGTCGCCCGCGTGAAAGACGTTCATGCAGCGCAGGCCATATTTGCGTTCCATGCCGGCAATGGCCTGCAGCATGCGGCCCAGGGTGCGCCGGGGAATGGTGCCATCCATGCAGTAATAGTCGGCAGAGATGCGGCCCGCCGCCGGAAAGGCATTCTTGCGGCCGGACCAGAAACGCATGCGCTCGGCATCGGAGGTGGACACCTGCAGGCGGGTGGCCCCGGCCTTGCGCAGCACGGCTTCCATGGCCGCAATTTCTTCGGTGACCTCCGCTTCGGTGCCATCGGATTCGAGCAGCAGAATGGCGGCTGCATCCAGATCGTAGCCGGCGTTGACGAAAGGTTCGACGGCCCGTGTGGCCTGCTGGTCCATCATCTCCATGCCGGCCGGGATCAGCCCGGCAGCGATCACGTCGGCCACGGCATTGCCGGCGGTTTCCACGTCGTCAAAGGAGGCCATGATGACGCGTGCCTGCCGGGGCATGGGCAGCAGCCGGACCACCACCTCAGTCACGACCAGCAGCATGCCCTCGGAACCGATGGCCGCCCCGAGCAGGTCGAGCCCCGGGGCGTCCAGCGCCACGGCAGATGTCGTACAGGCCGGCCCGGACGGCGCCCCCGATACGTCACGAGGCCCCGGTGCGCCAGGAGGTGCGGCCGCCGCCCTACCCTCCGCCACAGCCGGATCCATCCCCGGCCCCAGCGTGATGGGGTCGCCATCCACGGTCAGCCCGCGCACGGCCAGCACGTTGTGCACGGTCAGCCCGTACTTGAGGCAATGCACGCCACCGGAATTCTCGGCCACATTGCCGCCGATGGTGCAGGCGATCTGCGAGGAGGGATCGGGGGCGTAGAACAGGCCATGCGGCGCGGCCGCTTCGGAAATGGCCAGGTTGCGCACACCGGGCTGGACACGGGCGGTACGGCTGTACGGGTCCACGTGCCCGATCCGGTTGAAGCGGGCCATCGACATCAGCACGCCGCCGGCATGGGGCAAGGCACTGCCGGTGAGCCCCGTGCCAGCCCCGCGCGGCACCAATGGCACGTCCAGCGCACGGCAGAGGCGGATGATGGCCTGCACCTGCGCTTCGGCGTCGGGAATGACCACCACCAGGGGCAACTGGCGATAAGCACTCAGGCCGTCGCATTCGTAAGGACGCAGGTCTTCCTCGCGGTGCAGGACACTGCCCGCCGGCAGGATCTGCTGCAGGCGCTGGATGAGCTGACGCGCCTGCCCGGGCGGCAGCGGGCGGGCAATGTCCTGCCACGGCTGCTCGCCCTCCTGAAGCCGTGGCAGGGCAAATGCCTGCGTCTCGGTGTCCACCGGTTGCGGGTTGTCGCACAGGGGCGGCACACCGGCATGCACTACAGGCGGATGCAACCGGGCTGACGGGTGCGACCGGGCTGGCGGTTGCCCCGGCCAGGGCGATGACGGGCCGTTGTCCATACGGCATGGGTCTCCAGTGTTATGGCAGGTGCCCGTCCGTACGGTGCCGGCGGGGCCTGCTCTCCCTTTCACGGGCAGGGTCTTCGTTCATTCTAGAGCGTGTCCTGGGCTTGTTCACCCCCGTGCAGACCCGAAGTGCGGGCCCCGGTGCACACGTCATCCGTAATACGCCCGGTTTGACTTGCCGCCATACGTCAGCTAATTTTCTGGCAGTTCCGGGGTTTTGTCTGGAAACCCCGGGAGCCTCCGGAAAAGTTTGCAAGCACCTTGAAACCAGCATCGGGCCGAGCCAGAAGGCGTCGTTTGCCGGCAATGGCAGAACCATTGGCGGCAATGACAACGCGCTGGATCGCCCGGGCACGGGGACCAGAGTGCCTCCAAATCTTTATCACCGGGGCTTCCGGACATCAGGGTTTTCCCTACAACACCCTATCGTCGCAGCAGGAGAGACCATCCAGCGCGGCGTGTTTCAGGCATGGGTCGAACTTCCGTACCCTGCAGACACGCCCCCATGGTGGCGCCGAAGGGGCAGCATCCCCGCAAACTCTCAGGCAAAAGGACTGCCGCGGCGCGAACGCTCTGGAGAGAGAGCCAGGGCCGGTGCTGCATCGCACCGCCTCACGCATGCCGTCCGGGGCTGACGCCCGGTCCGGGTCATGACATCCAGGTCATGGCGTCCGGAGGCTGCGCCGGGCGGCAGTCGGGCAGGCACGGCCCCAGGCTTCGCCGAAGGGTACGATCTCAGGCACAGATACAGAGGGGGCGGGTTTTCCGGCAGGTGCACAGCGCCGCCACGGGGCGATCCATGTGACCGTATCGTGGCGTGGCGCTGCCAGTTCTGGTCGGCACCGGACAATGACGTGGTGCTGCCGGTTCTGGCCAACACCGGGCGATGGCGCGGTGCAGCCGGTCCTGGCCGATATCGGCCATGCCCATGTGAAGCTCTGTTAATCTGCGGGGTGGCGGCACGGCTGCCGCCCTTCCGATCCCTTCATTCCCTTTCTCTGGAGACATTGCCGTGGCACAAGTACCCAGCAATCTGAAGTACACCGAATCGCACGAGTGGCTGCGCCCCGAGGCGGATGGCACCATCACCGTCGGCATCACCGAGCACGCACAGGCCGAACTGGGCGATCTCGTCTATGTGGAACTGCCGGAAGCCGGCCGTCAGGTCGAGGCCCGCGAGGCGATCTGTGTGGTCGAGTCGACCAAGGCGGCATCGGACGTGTACGCCCCCATCGCCGGCGAGATCGTGGCCGGCAACGACGCGCTGGGCGAGGCCCCGCAGCTGGTCAACGAGCAGCCCTTCGAGGGCGGCTGGCTGTTCCGCATCAAGCCGGCCAATGCAGCCGATCTCGACAGCCTGCTGTCGGCGGAAGACTACGCAGAAGCTACCAAGGACTGAGGGGACACCATCATGGCGGATCGGAACGACTCGGGAACCCTGGCCGGGCTGCTGGCCCAGGGCAGCAATGAATTTGTGGCGCGTCACGTGGGCCCTGCGGGGGACGATGTGACGCAGATGCTGGCCACCGTGGGCGCCTCCTCGCTGGATGCGCTGGTGGCCGAAACGGTGCCGGCCAGCATTCTGCTGGATCCGGGCAACAGACCGGCCCTGTCGCTGGGCGAGGCGGCCACCGAGGCCGGCGCACTCGCCGAGCTGCAGGCGCTGGCCAGCCGGAACCAGGTCTGGCGCAGCTATCTGGGTGCCGGCTACCACAATACCTTCACCCCCGAGCCGATCCGCCGCAATGTGCTGGAAAACCCCGGCTGGTACACGGCCTACACGCCCTATCAGGCCGAGATCTCGCAGGGCCGGCTGGAAGCGCTGATGGTGTTCCAGCAGATGGTCATCGACCTGACGGGCATGGAGGTGGCCAACGCCTCGCTGCTGGATGAGGCCACGGCCGCCGCCGAGGCCATGACGATGCTGCGCCGGGCCAACACGGCCAACAGGGCCGCCGGTTACTTCGTGGAGGCCGGCACGCATCCGCAGGTCATCGAGGTCATTCGCACCCGTGCCCGCTGGCTGGACATTCCGGTCACCGTCGGCGCGCTGGATGCGCTGGATCCGGCCACCGTTTACGGTGCCCACCTGCAGAACCCCGATACCGAAGGCCGCGTACGCGACCTGACCGACGACATCGCCCGCCTGCAGGCCGCCGGCGTGAAGGTCTGCGTGGGCACCGACCTGCTGGCATCGGTCCTGCTCAAACCCGCCGGCGCCCAGGGCGCCGATGTGGTGATCGGCTCGGCCCAGCGCTTCGGCATTCCGCTGGGCTTTGGCGGCCCGCACGCCGCTTTCATGGCCACGCGGCAGAAACTCATCCGCTCCATGCCGGGTCGCATCATCGGCACCAGCGTGGATGCATCCGGCCACACCGCCTACCGGATGGCGCTGCAGACGCGCGAGCAGCACATCCGCCGCGACAAGGCCACCAGCAACATCTGCACGGCGCAGGCGCTGCTGGCCAACATGTCGGCCTTCTACGCCATCTACCACGGCCCCGAGGGGCTGCGCCGCATCGCACAGCGCACACACGGGCTGGCACGGCTGCTGGCCGCGGCAGTGGCCGAAGCAAGCGGCCAGGCGGCAACCGGTGCAGCCAGCACGACTGCCGGCCGTCAGGGCGCCTCCAGCCCCGCGGGCGCTGCCTTCCCACTGCCCCAGCACGGCGTGTACTTCGACACGCTGACCTGGCGTTTTGCCGACCGGGCCGCCGCCGATGCGGTGATGGCACGGGCCGAAGCGCGGCGCATCAACCTGCGCCGGCTGGATGACCAGCGCGTGCTGGTGGCGCTGGACGAAACGGTGACGCTGGACGACGTGGCCGATCTGGTGGAAGTGCTGACGGGCAACGCCCGGGGCGGCAGCACTGCATCGGGCAGCATCGGAACGGACGACACCGGAACCAGCGGCACCACAACGTCATGTGCAACCGGGGCGACGATCCGGACGCTGGAAGACCTGGCCGCCAGACAGGCTACCGACAGCGACGTGCTGGCCGGCCTGCTGCGCACCGACACCGTGCTGACGCACGAGGTATTCCACCGCTTCCACAGCGAAACGGAGTTCGTCCGCTACCTGAAGCGGCTGGAAAACCGCGACATCTCGCTGGTGCATTCGATGATCCCGCTGGGCTCGTGCACCATGAAGCTCAACGCCGCCGCCGAGATGGCGCCCATCACCTGGCCGGCCTTTGCCCACATCCACCCCTTCGCCCCCGAAAGCCAGACGCAGGGCTATGCCGCCATGCTGGCGCAGCTGGGCGGGTGGCTGGCCGACATCACCGGCTTTGCGGGCGTGTCGTTCCAGCCCAACTCCGGTGCACAGGGCGAGTATGCCGGGCTGCAGGCCATTCATGAGTACCTGCTGGCGCAGGGCCAGCCGCAGCGCAAGGTGTGCCTGATTCCGGCCTCGGCCCACGGCACCAACCCGGCCTCGGCCCAGCTGGCCGGGCTGAAGATCGTGGTGGTGGCCTGCGATGAGAAGGGCAACATCGACGTGGCCGACCTGGACGCGAAGATCGAAGCCCACCGCGACACGCTGGCCTGCCTGATGGTGACCTACCCGTCCACCCATGGCGTGTTCGAAGCCAGCATTCGCGACATCTGCAAGAAGGTGCATGCCGCCGGCGGCCAGGTGTACATGGACGGCGCCAACATGAACGCGCAGGCCGGCCTCACCAAGCCGGGCGAGATCGGCGCCGACGTGTGCCACCTCAACCTGCACAAGACCTTCTGCATCCCGCACGGCGGTGGCGGCCCGGGCATGGGGCCGATTGCGGTGGCCAAACATCTGGTGCCGTACCTGCCGGCCGCACCGTCACTGACGGCAGCTCCCGCAGGCGCTGGCTGCGCACCGGGCACGCAGGCGGGTAGCGCCCGTTCGCAGACCGGAGCGTCCGGCCCGACCGCGGAACAGGGGCATACCCTGGCCGCCTCTTCCATCAAGGAAGGCACGCAACCCGGCACCGTCTCGGCCGCCGCCTTCGGCAGCGCCCTGATCACGCCCATTTCGTGGATGTACATCCGCATGATGGGCTCGGCCGGCATCCGCCAGGCCACGGTGATGGCCATCCTGAACGCCAACTACATCGTGCACCGCCTCAAAGGGCACTACGAGGTGCTCTACACCGGCGAGCATGGCCGGGTGGCACACGAGTGCATTCTGGACCTGCGCCACTTCAAGGCCCAGTATGGCGTAAGCGCCGAAGACGTGGCCAAACGGCTGATGGACTATGGCTTCCACGCCCCCACCCTCTCCTTCCCGGTGCCCGACACGCTGATGGTCGAGCCCACCGAATCGGAGAACAGGGCCGAGCTGGACCGCTTCTGCGACGCCATGATCGCCATCCGCCAGGAAATTGCCGACGTGGCCGCCGGCAAGTGGCCCGCCGACGACAACCCGCTGAAGAACGCCCCGCACACTGCCACCGAGGTGGCGGGCGAATGGAATCACCCGTACAGCCGCGAACAGGCCGCCTTCCCGGTGCCCTGGCTGAAGGGGGGCAAGGTGTGGCCGACGGTCAAGCGCATCGACAACGCCGCCGGCGACCGCAACCCGGTGTGCACCTGCCCGCCGCTGTCGGGCTATCAGTGAGCCGGAACATCACAAGGAGACCCATCATGGCAGATACCCTGAAACACGTGGCGCTGGACGCGCTGCACCGGGAGCTGGGCGCCCGCATGGGCGGCTTTGCCGGCTACGACATGCCCATCCAGTACAGCGGCCTGAAGGCCGAGCACCTGGCCACGCGTCAGTCGTGCGGCCTGTTCGATGTCTCGCACATGGGCCAGCTGCTGGTCACGCCGCGTGACGGCCAGATCGGCACACTGCACAGCCAGCTGGAAGCCTGCCTGCCGCTGGACTTTGCCGACTGGCCCGAGGGCCAGCAGCGCTATTCGCTGCTGCTGAACGAGCGGGGCGGCATCGAGGACGACCTGATGCTGGTCAACCTCGGCAGCGAGGTGCGCATCATCGTCAACGCCGGCAACCGCGAGCACGACTACCACCTGCTCACCACCCGTTGCCCGAAACTGTCGTTCGAGTGGATCGACGCCGCCCTGATCGCCCTGCAGGGGCCGCAGGCCGAAGCCGTACTGAGCGCGCTGGATCCGCGGGCGGCCTCGCCGCGCTTCATGGAGTCCGTCTCGCTGGAGCTGCTGGGTGTGCCCTGCTTTGCCACGCGCTCGGGCTACACCGGCGAAGATGGTTACGAGATTTCCATCCCCACCGCCGAGGCCGAACAGGTGGTGCGCCACCTGCTGGACGACGCCCGCGTCACACCGGCTGGCCTGGGCGCGCGCGACACGCTGCGTCTGGAAGCCGGGCTGCCGCTGCATGGCAACGACATCGGCCCCGACACCACACCGGTGGAAGCCGTGCTGAACTTTGCCATTGCAAGGAGCCGCCGTGCCGACGGTGCGAAGTTTGCCGGCTTCCCCGGCGCCGAGGTGATTCTGGGCCAGCTGGCCCACGGCGCCCCGCGCCGGCTGACGGCGCTGATGGCCGACAGCAATGTGCCGGTACGCGCACATTCGCCCATCGTGGATGCAGCCGGCGAGGTGATCGGCGAAGTCACGTCCGGCACGGTGTCGCCCACGCTGGGCAAGCCGATCATGCTGGCTTACCTGCCACCGGCGGTGTCGAAGGATGACAGCCCCCTCCACGCCCGGGTGCGGGACAGGCTGATTCCGCTGCAGCGGGTGAAGCTGCCGTTTGTGGCGAAGCAGTACAAGCGGTGAGCGGAATGCCCCGGCAGGCCAGCGACCTGCGGGAAAGGCCCCTGGCACCTGAAGGGCGCGTCTGGCACTTGATGCGCTGACGATACGGCCTGCAGGGGGCTCCATCATGACCGGCCCGGTGAATGCGGTTCACGGGCCGGTTTTTTTGCCCTGGGGAGCGAGGGAGCACCTCCCGAACCACCCGCGCATGGGGGCCAAAATGCCGCAGGACTTTCACCGCTTTTGCAGAGGGCTCCCTTGGGGTTTCGCGGGGAAGAACAGGTCCATGACATGCTCTACGGGCCACGCTTTCCATCTGCAGGCACGAACCGCTGATACAGGAGCAGCCCGACAATCAGCAGATTCGACAGGAACACATTGAGCAGGTACGCATAATGGGCTCCTGTTTCGTCATTGAAATGAATGACTGCGAGGCCAGACCCCAGAAGCCCCATTCCCCAGGTCAGCAGGGCCTCGGACATCGGGTGCCGCAACGTTTTCAAGAAAATGAAGAATGTGCCAGCCACCTCGGCAATGAGATTCACGTAGATGGCCACGGAAGCATCCCCCGAAGCAAACCAGGCCACCCCACTGAAGGCTACCATCCACAGGACGAAGATCTCCATACGGGAGGGCATGAACGCCACCCCCTGCCGCACCCCTGCGATAATGATGAAAATCTGGCACAACAACCCCATTCCACAGGAAACGAGAATACTGATCGACCCCATGAAAAGCGACGCCACAAGCGTGACGAAGAGCGACAACGCAAAGCACAGCCAACCCGACACGGAAGGTCGGGTACGGCCCCGGAACATGCTGATGAAATAGGGGATGTATTGCGCGAAGCCCAGAAAGATGATCGTTGCTTTCACTTCTACCCGCTCTTTCCTGGAAGCCGGCCCAGCGAGCACCCTCAGACGCCGCAGAACGAACAGACACAGAACCATACACGTGGACGACGCGCACTCCAACAGGTAATTTCCCCCGAAACACTGGCCACCTTTTGCCCCAGTGAAGCATCTCATATCCTGGCGCATGTCATGGACTCATTCACCCCGCCGCTGCCCCCGAATCCACGTGCCGGCAAGATGCACTACGCAATGCCACGTTCGTCGCACGGCGACAACACCCCCCTCCTCCAAGCCCATCACCCGACTCCTTTTGAC
This sequence comes from Lautropia dentalis, assembly GCF_003892345.1. Lineage (GTDB taxonomy): Bacteria > Pseudomonadota > Gammaproteobacteria > Burkholderiales > Burkholderiaceae_E > Lautropia > Lautropia dentalis. Next base: position 144,025 of record NZ_RRUE01000001.1, on the reverse strand, counting down.
CTCATGGCACGATACACCGCGCCCGGCTCCGCACATACTTGACGGAATGGCAGCCACCTTCGGGCTGCCTGCCGCCGGTACTCCGACACCCCATGAGCAACATCCCCGCAGCATTCCCCGCCCCCCCCTCGGCGCCCCAGGACGACACCGCTGGCATCAACAGCACTGACACGGGCGTCCCGGACAGCACGAGCGCACCAGACAACGCGGGCACCGCAGAAACGGCAACCCCCACCAGCTGGCCTGCCGTCATCGCCCTGGCTCTGGCCGCTTTCATCTTCAACACCACCGAGTTTGCGCCGGTGGGACTGCTGTCGATGATCGGCGAGAGCTTTGCCATGCGCACCGAGGACGTGGGGCTGATGCTGACCATCTATGCGTGGGTGGTAGCCGTCGGCTCCCTGCCCCTGATGCTGGCGGTACGTGCGGCCGAGCGCAAGCGGCTGCTGATGATCCTGTTTCTGGTGTTCGTGGTCAGCCATGCCGTCACGGCAGTGGCCAGCAGCTTCTGGCTGCTGATGGCGGGCCGGCTGGGCATTGCCTGCGCGCATGCGATTTTCTGGTCGATCACACCATCGCTGGCCGTGCGGATGGTGCCCTCCCGCAAGGCCAGCCAGGCGCTGGGGCTGGTGGCCACCGGCTCGTCGCTGGCCATGGTGCTGGGTATTCCGCTGGGCAGGGTGGTGGGCAAACTGCTGGGCTGGCGGATCACCTTCGGGCTGACCGGTGCGGTGGCACTGGTCATCATGCTGGTGCTGATGCGGCTGCTGCCGAAGCTGCCCAGCCAGAACAGTGGTTCGCTATCCAGCCTGCCGCTGCTGCTGAAGCGGCAGGCACTGCTGAGTGTGTACGGGCTGGTGATCGTGGGCGTGACGGCGCACTTCACGCTCTACAGCTATCTGGAACCCTTCGCGCAACACGTGGCGGGGTTGCAGGGTCAGGCCATCACGCTGGTGCTGCTGGTGTTCGGTGGTTCGGGGCTGATCGGCAGCGTGCTGTTCGGCCTGCTGGGTACGCGCATGCCCGGTACGCTGCTGCTCACGGCGCTGGCGGTGATGAGTGTCTGCCTGCTGCTGCTGCCGGGCATGGCCACGCACGAAAGCTGGCTGCTGACGCTGCTGGTGCTGTGGGGCGCGATGATGATGTGCTTTGGCCTGTCGACGCAGGCGCGCGTGCTGGGGCTGGCCTCGGATGCCACCGATGTGGCCACGGCGCTTTATTCGGGGCTCTTCAATCTGGGCATCGGCGCCGGCGCGCTGCTGGGCAATCAGGTGAGCCTGCACTGGGGCCTGCCGCAGCTGGGCCATGTGGCCGGGTGGCTGTCAGTGGCTACGCTGGCAGGGACGGTGCTGGCGCTGGTTAAGTTTCGCGGGGTGTTTCTGCGCGGACCGGGGGGCGGGGTGGTGGCGGGGCATTGAGAGGACCACGCAGGAACCTTGTAGTAACACCTGCTCCGGCGACACGGCAAGCAGGTTGCACAACAGCACACTTGAGATCCTCGCCCGGAGGACGTAACCTTACCGGAGCCACCTCAAAGCCCCAGGAAGCAAGGAGCCAGTCATGCCCACATCCATCAACCTGACGCCAGAAATCGAGCAGCGCCTCGATTTTCTTGCGTCCCTCACGGGACAATCCAGGGCCTACTACCTGCAAAAAGCCATTGAGCAGGGGCTTGAGGACATGGAAGATTATTACCGGGCGGAAGCCGTGATGGCGCGCGTTCGCCGTGGTGAAGAAAAGATCTACTCGGCAGCAGAAGTGAGACAGGATCTTGGCCTGGACGATTGACTATACCGCCGAGGCTCGGTCACAACTGAAGAAACTTGACCGTCAGGTCGCGCGGCGCATCGTTGATTTCATGGATACGCGTATCGCGCCGCAAAATGATCCCAGAACGTCAGGAAAGGCCCTGACAGGACCTCTGGGAGACTACTGGCGTTACCGTGTTGGCGATTACCGAATCATCTGCAACATTCAGAACAATGTGTTGCGCATTCTGGTCGTTGAGCTGGGCAACCGCAAGGATGTGTACCGCCGATAGTGTGCCCCTTTCCCAAGGCCCTCGCTCAGGCCGCCAGCGCCTGCTGCACGCTGGCCAGCAGTGCCACGCACTCCCACAGCAGCCGCGCCGAAAAGATGATCAGCAGCACCCCCATCGCCCGTTCGATCCAGCAGGACGCGCGCAGGAAGTGCCCGCGTACCCGGGCTGACGAGAACACCAGCCCCACCACCACGAACCAGACCGCATTCGCGAGGCACATCCAGACGCCATAGAGAACCTGCACGGACAGCGGCGTCTCGGCGCTGACCATGGTCGTGAAAACGGCCAGAAAGAAGAGCGTGGCCTTGGGGTTGGTGGCGTTGGTCAGAAACCCCTGCAGGAAGGACTGGCGCAGGGTCATGACATTCGCGCACCCGCGGACCGCCTCACGGCCGGAGACAGCGGGCTCATCCAACATGATGGATGCATCACCGGCCAGCGGCAGCACGCTGCCCGTCGCGGCGGAAGCCTCCCCGGGCGGCTGGGGGCCGGTACCTTCCGCCATGCGCCCGGCCTGGCGGATGAAGACGACGCCCAGATAGAACAGATACAGTCCACCCAGCAGCTGGGCCACCTGCATCAGCCACGGGGTGCTGTGCATGAGCGCGCCCATGCCCAGCAGGGTGTAGATCACATGTACGGACATGCCGGCGCAGATCCCCAGCGCGGTGGCGATGGCGGCGTTGCGGCCATGGCGCACGCTCTGGCGCACGGTGATGAAGAAGTCCGGGCCGGGGGCGATGAGCACCAGGAAGTGGACGGCAGCGAGTGCAAGGAACTCGGCAAGGTAGTCGGGGTGCATGGCGTGCCGGTGTAACAGGCGTCGAAGCAGCGGGGCAGTATGCCATGCTTTGCGGGGCGCCGTGGATGCAGTATCAGCGCGTCCGGCACCAGCTGCCGACGCTGGAGGCGTTCATCGGGCTCATGGCAGAGATCGAACTCATGGCGGAGCGACGGCGACTGGAGCCGGCACTGATGAGTCCATTGTTCAATGACCCCCTGCGAAGCGCCCCTTGTTCCGAATGAGGGTCACGAACCGGCCCATGCATCATACGGACAGCGCAAGGCGGCGCCAGGTCCCCCTGAAACGGCAAAACGCCCGGCGAGGGATACGCTCAGGCGTTTTGCGTTGAATCTCCGGCCCAATGGCCAGAACTGGCACACTGTTTGTGGCTGTGGCCAGCGTACACGGAGCCGCCCGGACGCCCCTGCGCAGCGACTCAGGCCGCCATCACCCCCGGCAGCTCACGCTGCAGCATCAGCGGGTCGACGGTGAGCAGCTTCAGGTCTTTCTGTTTGGCCTGGGCCAGCAGCAGGCGGTCGAAGGGATCGCCGAAAGTACCGGGCATGCGCAGCGCGCCCCAGACGACGGACAGGGTCAGCGGCAGCTCGACAAAGCCCTGGGCCTTGAGGGCGTTGACCACTTCGTGCGGGTTCAGCTTGACGTTGGAGGCGCCCAGCGCTTCCTTCAGCGACAGTTCCCAGATGCTGGCGTTGCTGTAGTAGCGCTCGGCGCCGGTGTCCTGCAGCAGGGCAATGGTCTGGGCAGACAGACGGGAGAGGTCGTGGGTCAGCCAGGCTTTCAGAACCTGGGTATCCAGCAGAATTTTCATGTAATGGAAAGCTCCGGCCTGCGCCGGTTGGAGACAAGGGCGGACTGTAGAAGAAAACGCCCCCGGTCTCAATGCTTTTGACACGCTGCAACAAAAGCAACCGACGGGCGGCTTGTCTGTACAGACGGCCTATGCCGTTCGGGTATCGACGGAAAAAACGCACGGTGTCCAGAGGGCAGAAACCCCAGACTTCCGGGGCTGGTCTGCTGAAGAGGCCCATGAACAGGGCATCACGGGCAAATCGGGGGTGGAACGTGCGTGTTGCGTTACACCGTCACCATCATGATGTACTGTGTCGCAAACACCGGCCGGAGATCCTTGCGGCACAATATTCAGCCAACACAGCGTTGCCACTGAGCAACGGTCTCCGCCAACAGGCACCAACCCTGACAGGAGTCCATGTCATGCATGGATCGATCCACCCGTCCCATGCCCTCTCCCGGCAAGGCCCTGCCCCCATTACGCACGGACGACGAGGCAGAGCACTTCGTTGATACGGCTGATCTGTCGGAGTACGACCTGTCGGATTTCAGGCCGATGCAGTTCGAGTTCAGCAAACCGGGCACGTCGGACATTCTGCGCACGCACGCCAGCGGCACCGTGCGCTGATCACCCCTCCGCCTTCTGCTCCCCGCCCAGCACATCCAGCAGGTCGGTCAGCATGCCGGACAGTTCACCGGCCATCAGCGTGAATTCGGCGTCGAACACCTGGCGGGCGTCGCCCTCGTCCAGGCCCTCGCGGCCCTCGCGCACCACGTCCAGGGCGTTGATGCGCTTGATGGCGCAGGTCTCGGTCAGCACGAAGGACACGCGGTCGCGCCAGGTCAGTGCCAGCCGGGTGCACTGCTTGCCTTCCTTCAGGTGGCGCTGCACGGTGTCGGCGTCCACGGACTGGCGCACATAGCGTACGGCCGCGCGGGATTCGCCGGTGTCGCGCAGCTCGCTGTCGTCGTCGATGGAGAACGGGCCAGGCACCTCGTTGTCGACCAGCCAGGTGGTCATGCACTGGGCGGGCGAATGGGCCAGTTTCAGCGGGGCCAGCGGCAGGTCGTCCACGGACTTCTTCAGCAGACCGATGATCTCGTCGGCACGCGCCGGCGCCGTGGTGTCGACCACCACCCAGCCGCCTTCGGGGTCGATCCAGACCCGGGTATCACGGAAGATGCTGAAGGCCTTGGGCAGCAGCTCTTCGGTGACGCGCTCCTTCAGCTCCTTCATCTGCTTGCGGCCGGGTCTGAAGCCCTGCTCTTCTTCGAGCTGGGCGGCACGGGTCTTCGTGAACTGGTTGATGACGGAGGCCGGCAGCAGTTTCTTTTCGGCGCGCAGGGTGAGCAGCCAGTGTTTGCCCACGCGATGCGCCAGCCCCTCGCCTTCCATGGCCGGCACCCAGCCCAGCGACTGGGCCTCCTGCGCCATGCCAGGGGTGAAGGCCAGGCGGGCGAGCTGATCCTCGACGGCAGCGGGATCGGGGTTCCAGGGGGCGGAGAGACGGTAGATCAGGGCGTTGCGAAAAAAGGCGGCACTCATGGAGATGTGATGCGAAGGACAAAGAAGGGACATCTGTCTGAGCGGAGATGTCAGTCAGATGGTGAATGTTGAGGGAAGATGCAGACGGCATGCCTGCCGCACGGCATTTCGCCGGTGACTGGTGCAGTGAGGTGGACGGTGGGCACCATGGCGGGACAGAAAAGCCGTCCGCATGAACGGGGGCTTTCCCGTCATGGCCGGGCGGCTACTTTAACGCATCATCGGGGCCGGCATGCAGCGGGGGGCACCAAAAGCGACAACCCCGACGCTGCAGGCCGGCTGCGCTCAGGGCTGATACTTGTACCCCATCCCGTACACCGACTGGATCAGCTCGGAATCGGGCAGGATGCGGCCCATCTTGCGGCGCAGGTTCTTGACGTGGGTGTCGACGGTACGGCCGTTGACCACGCGGTGGTCTTCGTACAGGCGTTCCAGCAGGTCTTCGCGGCTGAAGACGTGGCCCGGCATGGCGGCCAGTACCGACAGCAGGCGGAATTCCACCGGGGTCAGCTCCAGCGCCACGCCTTCGAGCCAGGCGGAATGACGCACGGTGTCGATCCAGAGGCCATCGGGCGGGGGCGAGACTTCGGCCGGCTTTTCCAGTACGGCCTCGGCCACGGCGGACTGCTGCGGCTTGATGGCGTCGGACAGGGTGCGGCGCAGCACGGCCCGCACGCGGGCCACCATTTCGCGGGGGCTGAAGGGTTTGCAGATGTAGTCGTCGGCGCCCAGTTCGAGGCCCAGCAGCCGGTCGATTTCCTCGACGCGGGCAGTCATCATGATGATGGGCACCGAGGAGAAGGTGCGGATCTCGCGACAGATGTCGATGCCATCGCGCCCCGGCAGCATGAGGTCGAGCAGGACCAGATCAGGCGGGTTGGTGCGCACGGCGTTGACCACCAGGCGGCCGTCGGCCAGGATGCCCGTCTGAAAACCCGCGGCGTCCAGATAACGGCACACCAGCACGGCCAGTTTGGGCTCGTCCTCCACCACCAGCAGCTGCAGCGGCCGGCCGGGGTTGGTCCAGAGATTAGGCTGCGTCATCCACTTCCCTCCGAGGTATGTTCGGGCGGCAGTTCGATCCGGATGCGCAGCCCGCCCAGGGGTGATGCCTCCGCGTTGATATGACCGCCATGGGCTTCGACGATGCCCCGGCAGATGGCCAGCCCCAGCCCCGACCCGCCCGTGGCCCGGTTGCGCGAGGCTTCGCGCCGGTAGAAACGGTCGAACAGCCGCGGAAAGTCTTCCGGCGGCATGCCCGGCCCCGAATCATCGAAAATGATGATCACGCCGGGGTTGCCGGCCTGGCAGCCCACCTGCACCTGGCCGCCCTGGTCCACATAGCGCACGGCGTTTTCCAGAAGGTTCTGGAACACCTGCCGCAACCGGTTCGGATCGCCCGAAACGTATATTTTATCGATAACCCCGACCCTTTTCAGGCCAAGCCCCCGCGCCGCCAGTCTTTCCCGCCAGCTGGCCAGGGTGCTGTCGAGCAGTTCGACCACATCGACCATCTGCCAGTGATAGGCCATGGAGGCCATTTCGGTGATGGACAGGACGTGAATGTCGTCCACCAGTTTGGACAGGATGCCCACTTCGCTCTGCAGCGATTGCAGCACCCGCTGGTCCAGGGGCTGCAGGCCATCCTCCACGGCTTCCAGCTCACCGCGCATGATGGCCAGCGGGGTGCGCAGCTCGTGCGAGACATCGGCCATGAAGGCGCGGCGCATGCTCTCGTTGCTCTGCAGGGTGCTGGCCAGCCTGTTGAAGACGCGCGCCAGCTGACCCAGTTCGTCCTGCGATTCGGCCGGTACGCGGATGTCGTACTGGCCGGCGGCCAGGGCCCGGGTGGCCGAGGCCAGTCGCCGGGCCGGCACCAGCATCACCCGGCCCAGCAGCCAGGCAATGCCGGCAGCCAGCAGCACGGCCAGGCCGGCGATGTACCAGGCGGCGCTCTCCTGCCGGCGCTGGAAGGCCAGGTCGGCGGCGTCGGTCACTTCGGTGAAGCGCTCGCTGCCCACCCAGCCGGCCACCACACCATCGACGAGGATGGGCACGAAATGGGCATCCGGACCGGGATTGGGGTTGCCCACCACGAACCGGCCATGGGCATCCTGCAGGGTCATCCGGGCTGCGGCATCCCGCGGAGGTGGTGGTGGCCGGTTGTGGCCCGTCCAGTCGGGGGCGGGCGGCAGGGGCATGCCCTCACCGGGCATCGGTTCGTTGTCGATCAGGGCATCGAGCAGGGGGTTCTCGGCAGGGCCGGTCCCCGGCATCTCGGCGGCCCGTGCTTCCGGCGGCCAGAACAGCCCGGCACGGCCGATGTCGGCCGACGCCTCACCCGGGACCAGCCGACGTACCCGCCCTTGCCCAGGTGTGATCTGCGCGGCCAGACGGGCATGATCGGGATGCGGGGCATGGGAGGCTCCCGTACGCCGCCGGCCATGGTCATCGGCCGGCCTGGGCAGCGGATAGAAACCGCCGGCGGGCCGTGGGTGCTGGTGCAGCAGCAGGAACAGGGGCGGGGCATCACTGCCGGCAGGCGCCCCCATGTCCATCGTGCCGTAGGGATACGGCAGCCCGGGGCCGCTGCGGCACATGCGCAGCTGGTGTTCCGGGGGCACCAGCATGGGAAGATGGCGAGGACCGGAATGCAGGCGGTAGCCGCTGTAGCGTACGATGTGACGCCACAGGTCATCCCGCCCGCGCAGGACATCCCAGCCGTGCTCGGGATCGCCCACCTCGCGCCAGTGGGCCGCCAGAATGGTGGTGAGCACGGACATGCGCCGGCTTTCGAGTTCGTTCAGGTAGCCCAGAAAGCCGCGCTGGAAGCTCACGCGGTTGGCAATACCCATGGCGACCGCCATCACGATGCTGGCGACCAGGACTGCCACGAACAACTTGAAGCCGATTCCGATTCTCATGGGAGACAATAGAACACAGGACGCGTGATCCAGGCGCAAATGTACGCCGCAAGTTCCCGCAGAATGCCTCAGAATCCGCAATCTCCCCATAATCTGGGTGTCTGGCGCTGTAACCTGTGCGGGTTGACCCGTATGCACAGCCTGGTCGCATCATGGCCTTGCTGCGCATCACGCCGCCCTGCCCGTGTACCACCTGTGTGCCACCCATGTACCGCACGTGTACCACACCCGTACCGCCAATGCGCCACCTGTGTACCACCCATGTACCACCTGCGTGCCACCTCCATACCGCACGCATACCGTTCATGTGCCGCACATGTGCCACCCGTGTGCCACCACCCTGACGTTCCTGTCACATGCTCCGCTTTCGCACGATGATCACGCCGAACCGCCTCCCCCCTGTCGCTGCCCTCGCCCTGGCCGCCCTGCTGGCCGGCTGCCAGACCACCACCGATCCGTCGCAGGCCGGTCTGGCCCCGCAGGATGCGCTGAGCATGGCGCGCAAGGCCGTCCCCCCCGGGGTGAAGGACGCCTCTGGCTGGGCCCACGACATCCGGACATCGTTCTCGCTGCTGGGGCTGCCCGCCACGCGCGGCAGCCTGTGCGCCACGGTGGCCATCATCGAGCAGGAATCGAATTTTCAGGTGAATCCGGTGGTGGCGGGGCTGCCCGCCATTGCGTGGAAGGCCATCGAGGAACGGGCCGGGCGCTATCACATCCCCAGCTTCATGGTGCGCAGTGCGCTGGCGCTGCCCAGCGGCAATGGCAAGAGCTATGCCGAACGCATCGACAGCGCGCGTACCGAAGAGGACCTGAGCAGGACCTTCGATGCACTGATCGGTTCGGTACCGATGGGCAGACAGCTGTTCGGACAGTACAACCCGGTGCGCACCGGCGGCGCCATGCAGGTATCGATCGCCTATGCCGAAGAACACACCAAACGCAAACCCTACCCCTACGGCGACGCGCGCAGCATTCGCGAGGAGATCTTCACCCGGCGCGGCGGACTGTATTTCGGCATTGCCCACCTGCTGGACTATCCGGTGGATTATCCGGAGATGAAATTCCGCTTTGCCGACTACAACGCAGGCCACTATGCCAGCCGCAATGCGGCCTTCCAGCGCGCCCTGGCCGTGGCCACCGGCCGCAAGCTCACGCCCGATGGCGACCTGCTGGACCACGCCAATCCGGCCATGAACACCCCGGGCCAGACCGAGCAGGCCGCCCGTGTGTTCGGCAAACAGATCGGCCAGAGCGACGAGGCCATCCGCGCCATGCTGCAGAAGGGCGATTCACTGGCCTTTGCCGATACGCCCCTCTACAAGGCTGCCTTTGCACGGGCCGACCGGGCCGGCAGCGGCAGGCCCATGGCCCGGGCGCTGCTGCCCGACATCCGGCTCAACAGCCCGAAAATCACCCGCAAGCTGACGACGGCCTGGTTTGCCGAACGGGTCAACGAGCGCTATCTGCGCTGCCTGGCGCGGGTGGGGGAGTGACAGGCGCGCAGGGCCGGCCAGAAGCATCCACGGCCTGACCATTGCGGTCGAAGCGCTGGTGACGCACCAGCTCGCCACGGGGGCGGTCGCGGTAGTTGTGGGGCTCAGCGGGACAGTCACTGGCCTTCTGTGCATCCCGGGCGCTGGCCGCGGGCTGGGCGCCGGTCCTGGCGGTTTGACCGGACTGGGCACTGGTCTGGCCGGTCGGGGCACCCGTTTGATTGCCTGTCTGATTGCCTGTCTGATTGCCTGTCTGATTGCCCGTCTGGGCGCCCTGCCCTGCCTGTGCCGTCCGGCTGTCGGCCTGGGTACCATGCTGACCTGCCGTGTCCGGCGGGTGGGGAACAGAAGGGTCGGGCTGGCCGGCAGCCGGCGACGCAGCAGAACTGCCTGCAGCCGGAGATGTTGCAGAGGCGCCCGCAGCAGGACCTCCCTGAGACGTTGCAGAGGCACCCGCAGCCGGGGCGCCCTGCACGGGGGGTGATCCCGAGGCTGCCGACGCACCGGGTGCGCCCGGTGCAGTGGCATTGGCCGACTGCGTCGCGCCCGGTGCCGATGCCTGCTGAAGCTCTTCCGGTTCGAAGGCCATCAGCACCCCCATGGCCAGCACGGCCAGCACCGACACGGAGAACACCGACGACACCGCCATGCCGGCCATGGCAAAGCGCGTGTCGGCCTTTGGAATGAGCCACGACAGGGCGCGGCTGACCGTCCAGAGCCCCCACAGGGCCACCGCCACGCCGGAGAGCTGCGCCAGATCGGGCGGCAGCTCCAGCGATTCGAACAAAGCCGACAGGATGTTGGGCAGCAGCCCGGCGGCCACCAGCAGGTTGAACAGCGGGCCACGGCCATCCCAGCGCCCGTCACGCATCAGCCAGCGGCGCAGCATGGCGTGCACCAGCCCATACAGCAGCGCGTTGAAGACCAGCCCCAGCAGCACGGCCCCCTGCAGTGAAAAGAGCGGCTGGCCATCGGCATCGACCAGCATGGCCAGGCTCAGCCCAGTCAGCAGCCCCATCAGCGTCAGCGCAGCCACCACCTGACCCCGTGGAAACTCGAAGTCCGACCAGGACTGCTCTCGCAGCAGGAACACGGATAACGCAGCAGAAATCATGGAGATGCGGTACTCGGGTGGAACGGGAAGAGGTGACCAGTATCGATACTAATTGCGGCCGGACTGCTCCTCTGGCAAGACCCTATCAGACTCTGCCGTCCTGCGTGCAAGAGCATGATGCGGTACCTGCGGTGCCCCGGGAAGCCGTCGCCACGCCGTCAAGCCCCCGGCCGCAACATCTTGCCCGGATTGAACAGCCCCTGCGGGTCGAGCGCCTGCTTGATGCGGGTCATCAGGGCCACGCCCGACGCACCGGCCTCGGCCTGCAGAAAGTCCATCTTGTGCAGGCCAATGCCGTGCTCGCCCGTGCAGGTGCCGCCCAGCGACAGCGCCAGTTCCACGATCTGGCGGTTGAGCGCCTCGGCACGGGCCACCTCGTCGGGGTCGTCGGCATCCACCAGAATCAGGCAGTGGAAGTTGCCATCACCCACGTGCCCGAGGATCATGGCCGGAAAGCCGCTGTCTTCCAGCAGCCGGCGTGCCCCCTCCACCGACACGGCCAGTTTCGAAATGGGCACGCACGTATCGGTGGTGATGCCGCGGGCACCGGGGCGCAGCTGCAGCCCGGCAAAATAGGCATCGTGACGCGCATTCCAGAGCTTCGAGCGCTCCTCGGGCCGGTTGGCCCACTGAAAATCCGCCCCGCCCTGCTCGGCCGCCAGTGCCTGCACCAGCTCCACCTGTTCGGCCACCCCGGCCTCGCTGCCATGGAATTCGAAGAACAGCGTGTAGCGCTCGGGCAGCGTCAGCCGGCTGTAGGCATTGATGGCCCGGATGGATGACGGATCGAGAAACTCGCAGCGGGCCAGCGGAATGCCCATCTGGATGGCGTGGATCACCACGTTCACCGCCTGTTCGGCCGACGGAAAACTGACCACTGCAGCCGACATCGCCTCGGGCAGCGGATGCAGCCGCACCGTCACCTCGGTGATGATGCCCAGCGTCCCCTCGGCCCCCACGAACAGGCGCGTGAGATCGTAACCGGCCGACGACTTGCGGGCACGCGTGCCGGTGTGCACCACCTCGCCATCCGCCGTGACCACGGTGAGCGCCAGCGTGTTCTCGCGCATGGTGCCGTAGCGGACGGCGTTGGTACCCGAGGCGCGGGTGGACACCATACCGCCCAGCGAGGCATCGGCCCCCGGATCGATGGGAAAGAACAGCCCCGTCCCCCGGATTTCCTGATTGAGCTGCCGGCGCGACATGCCGGCCTGCACGGTCACCTGCAGGTCTTCGGGGGCCAGCGCCACCATCCGGTTCATGCCCGACAGGTCCAGCGTGATGCCCCCCTGCACCGGCAGCAGCTGCCCCTCGATGGACGAGCCGGCACCCCAGGGAATGATCGGGCAGCCATGCTCACGGCACAGATTGACCACGTCCACCACATCCTGCGTGCTTTCGGCAAACACCACACCCTCGGGCGGCGTGAGCGGATAGGGTGATTCGTCCCGACCGTGGTGCTCGCGCACGGCCTGCGCGGTGGAAAACCGGCTGCCGAAGCGCTGCTGCAGGGCACTGGCCAGGGCGGGTGTCAGGCGGGGAGAGGGTGAGTGGGTGGCGGCTGTGGCCTTTGCTGTCTTTGCTGCGGGGGATTCTGTCTCGTGCATGATGTTCTTCCGGTGGGCTGGCGGTCATTCTAGAGCGTGCAGCGGACCCATTCGCGCCTGTACGGGAGGCTGGCGGGGCCTCTGGCAAAGGGATGGAGCCGCCGGCACCCGACTGACACGGCCCCATGCCATCACGGAACACGCCGCGGCCGACATGGATCACACCTGCACCCGACAGGTCCAGATGCGGCGCAACCAAAACGCCCCCGATACGACGGCGGAGCCGGCTGCGCCTGCATCACCCACCGCGCGCAGGTACCGTCCTGCCCGGCACTGCATCGCGCGCCCCCAACGACCTCCCCCAGCACTCCCCAGCGTCGCCCCCGTGCCACGACGGGCACACAGCCCTGATGCGCCTCCTGTCATTCCGCGGCCCGCGCCCGCACCGTCCATCAGGGTTAACACCTAATCACACCTTTCGGCCACCCCACGGCGCGTTACCGGTTGTAGTATCTTGCCGGACCGCCTGCACATTGCAGGCGATTCGCATTTCCCAATAAAACCGCTGGCCCGGCGGGCTGCCGGGACGTACCGCCCGCCCTGTCGCAACAAGGACTTCCTCTCCATGGCTCCTGTCATTACCTGCATAGAAGACCTCCGCAAAATGGCCAAGCGCCGTGTCCCCCGCATGTTCTACGACTATGCGGACTCCGGCTCCTGGACCGAATCCACCTATCGTTCCAACGAAGCGGCCTTCCAGAAGATCAAGTTTCACCAGCGCGTGGCGGTCAACATGGAGAACCGCTCGCTCGAAACCACCATGATCGGCGAGAAGGTGCACATGCCCGTGGCCATCGCTCCCACCGGCCTGACCGGCATGCAGCACGCCGACGGCGAAATCCTTGCCGCCCGCGCAGCCGAGAAGTTCGGCGTGCCGTTCACCCTGTCCACCATGAGCATCTGCTCCATCGAGGACGTGGCCGAGCACACCAGCCGCCCCTTCTGGTTCCAGCTTTACGTGATGAAGGACAAGCCCTTCGTCGAGAAGCTGATCAACCGCGCCAAGGCTGCCCGCTGCTCGGCGCTGGTCATCACGCTGGACCTGCAGATCCTCGGCCAGCGCCACAAGGACCTCAAGAACGGCCTGTCCTCGCCCCCCAAGCCCACGCCGCGCAACCTGATGAACCTGGCCACCAAGCCGTACTGGTGCTGGAACATGCTGCACACCAAACGGCGCTACTTCGGCAACATCGTCGGGCACGTCACCGGTGTGGATGACATGAGTTCGCTCTCCTCCTGGACCAGCCAGCAGTTCGACCCGGCGCTCTCGTGGGACGACGTGGCCTGGATCAAGGACAAGTGGGGCGGCAAGATCATCCTGAAGGGCATCATGGAGCCCGAAGATGCCCGGCTGGCCGTCAAGTCCGGGGCGGACGCGCTGATCGTGTCCAACCACGGTGGCCGCCAGCTCGACGGCGCCCTACCCACCATCGAGGCCCTGCCCTCCATCGTGGATGCCGTGGGCAACGACAACATCGAGATTTTCCTCGACAGCGGCGTGCGCTCCGGTCAGGACGTGATCCGCGCCGTGGCCATGGGCGCACGCGGCGTGTTCATCGGACGCGCCTTCCTGTACGGCCTGGGCGCCATGGGTGAGGCCGGCGTGACCAAGGCGCTGGAAATCATCTACAACGAAGCCGACATCACCATGGCGTTCTGCGGGCTGCGCAACATCAAGGATGTGAACCGGAACATTCTGGTGCCGGGGACGTATCTGGTGGTCTGAATCAGGAAGGAGCAGCGCCAGAATATGCCACGGCCAGATCTGGCGCCTGTTTTCCCAACCTCTGCACATCCGCGCAGTCCATGCCATTCTGGCATCAAACGATAAAAAGAAAATCCCAAGTTACGAGGCGCTCAATCCCCTGTATAGCCGGTCAGTCCTGAACAACCCAGAATCCGCCCGTCAGCCTGCCGTTGAACGGGCTCCTGTCGAGTGGCCTGAAGTCTGAACGACCGGGTTGGCGCTGCGCTCCACCGCCTACAACGTCATTTCCGACCGATCCGGCAGCATCAGCCGTACACAGGCCAGAATCGACAGCAAAATGAAAGCGCAAAAACGCCGCAGCCGGCGCTGCAGCCGACGCAGCAGCAGCCGGATGTTGTGTCCGGCACCGCACAGCACTGCGTGAAGTGCATCTCCCAATGCCCCCTTGAGCCAGTTTCGGTCAAGTTTGCCATCGGTCTTCATGTGACCTATCGTCGGTTCGATGGCACTGCGGCGTCTGATCATCGCCTTCAGTCCCCGGGTCACGCCTCGCCTCTGTCCTGATCGCAGGATTCTCACGCCCGGCACGTCAGCACCGCGATAGCCCTTGTCCACTACGGCAGTGTCGATACGGCAATCTCCCACAATCGACGCCTGCTCCAGCGCTTCGTACAGGGTATGGCCATCGTACGGCCGGCCCGGCATCGATCTTGCGCCCACAACGAAACCTTCCCTGTGCGTCGTGGTGATCGAGACCTTGACACCGAACTCGTAGGGGTTTCGGGCCTTGCCCTTGCTGATGCACTCCACCTCCTGCGCATGCAGTGCGTACAGCTTGTTCCTGTCTTTCGGCTGCTGCGTCAGAATCCGTTCGGCCCGTGCCATCAGGTCATCAAGCCATTGACGCAATGGGCCGGTCACCTGCTCTCGTTGCCGGTCGATATCCCGCCAGATACGCCCGACCCGTTTGCGCAGCTTGCCGAGCACATTTCGCATCCGCTTGAACTGTCTTGCATGCGCATGGCGGCCCACCTGCCTCGCCAGCTGAGGGGCCACACGACTGTAGCTCTGTCGCAGCTTCAGGCCACACGCCCTGGCAGCCTTGACCAGATGCTGTCTGGTACGCTCCAGAAGCCGGGAATCCGTTGGATGCGCAATCGCCTTGGGCATGACGGTCGTATCCACGATCACCGTCTTCAGGCTGGATTCCCTGAGCATGCCAAGTTCCTGCGCCAGAACCAGCGTCAGCGACAGCATCTCTTCCACGCCAGCCTCGCCCAGCCTTTTGCGCCAGCGCGTCAGGCTGGATGGATCAATCGGCGGCCTGGTCTGCAGATAGATCTCCCCGGTGAAGACCTGCCAGTACGGGTTCTCTACCCAGGTTGCCACCACTTCCTCGTCGGACAGATCGAAGGCGTGCTGCAGATACAGCAGCCCCGCAATCAGACGTGGGGACGTGGCGGGCCGCCCCGTACGGGACTTGAACTGGTCCGCCACCAGTGCATCGATGCGCTCCCACTGGATCCGGTCACCCAGCAGGATCAGCGGATGCTTCAGGTTCAGGTGATCGCGCAGCGGATACCCGAACAGCTCGCCAGTCTGTGGTTGTGATGGCTTTGGACCCATGAGAACCCCGGAGAAATTGCAAGAAAACGAGCCCCTATGATCGCAAATCTTGCAATTCCCACAGGGTGGTTCCCGGGGTCAGACACTGGGAATCAGGGGGTGAGACGGGTTGTTCAGGGCAGACTAGCCGGGATCGAGCGCCAGCGTTCACAATATCCCTTGGCTGAATTAAGAGCCAGCGATGGTTCTACATCCGCCTACATCCATAACCACCATGGAGAGGGATCTGCAGACCGCAAATTCAAAACAACCTGATGTTACAGACTGTTCCGAGCGCGGTATTCTTCATAAACGCACTGCCCATCAACTCCATTATCCCCAACAAGGCACTTGAATCCGACATTTTCCAGCCGGTACAAACGCCATGGTCCGCGGAAAAGCCCGTTCCCGAACCTTAAAGCCACCAATCCTTCATGACGAGGCGCCTGCCGTCGATGTCCTATGATGGATATCGAGCCATCATTCCACATGTGCACTTCCTCTTCGTAACGTATCTGCCCAAGCCAGCAGAACGGGTTGCCGATAAAATGGTATATATAAGCGGCAAGATATGTCCCTTCCGAATTTGAGGCACTATCCCGGAACCAGCCAAAGTTCGGACTCGCTCTTTTTACCTCCTCCTTCCCATCAATAATACGTGTTGTCCGGGACACATGAATCCCCCTGCTGAGTTTTGCCGGCGAGCTTCTCCAGTCCGCTTGTATCGTGAGCACCGTTCTGCTTCGGTTTGGGTCTATATCAAAAATATCACTCCAGCTGCGATCATCCCCCTTGAACCGCACATTCTGCGTCGGCCAGGCGCCGCATCCCATATTCTCAAACTGGCTGATGTCCACCCAGTCATTGGGAATGAATGCCCTATGTTTGTAGATGGTTTCCGTGGGACCATCCCCCCCTTTGCTAACCACCTTTGTGGCTCGTGCCGTACTCGCCACTGCACCGCCAGACTCTGGCATTTCTGGCGTCCTGACCTGAATCACACCGGACATGCCGGGTTTGCCTGACGCACCTGTAGGCGCTGTCGCCGGCTCGATGCTGTATTGATACTCAGTCCCAGGACTAACTGTTTCATCCACATACTTGCCACCACTTACCTGAGCAATGGGCTGCCCATTCCGGGAAACGTTGTAGACCACTGAAGGGTCACTCTCCCACGCCATGGATACCGAATGTGGTGTAACAGCATGAATTACAAACGGCTCCAACTCCTCTGCTGATGCGCGAGTCGCTTTCACAGCGACGGGCTCTTCGTGGGGAGCTTCTGCCCCCTCTGTATCGTCAGTGGCTGCTGCAGAGGCGTCTGAACTACTTACTGCGTCCTCGGTCGCTGGATTAGTCACATCTTTATTGACGCTATCTGCCTCCCCCGTAGTCCCAGTAGCAGACTGACCGGCAACGTCCTTGCGCTCTTGTGCCTGTCCATCATCATCCTCCTTATCGACGTGCCATTCACGTTTCCGGTAGGACAACCGGGTCACGATCACCGGTGCCCCGTTTGCAGAAGTACCACTCTCTACCCGCTTTTCGGGACTGTCAACAAGCACCTGCGTCTGCACCGGCGCTTCCACCTTGAACGTCTTGCCCTCGATGGACACCGGCACCGCTTCCGATTCGGCCGCATGCACCCCGCCTGCGGCGGCCAATGCCGCAACGGCCATGCCAACCAGCACGGCCTGACGCGTACGTGCATGCATGAGGCCAGGGTGAACCTGTGCAGCAACCAGCGGGGAACGCCCGCGTCCTGCAGGACGGGCAGAGGCGTTGGCGGGAGCGGATGTGTGGGATCTGGTCATGATCGAATCTCCTCCTGGGGTTCGGACCGGGCTGATGGAGAGAATCTGCCCGGGTAAACGGTTACGCAGCACACTCACCCAGCGCCTGTAAACAGGTTTCAACAGGCGTCCGGATCGCATGCTGGTCACGCACGGGAAATGCGTCACGGTTCCACTCTAAATACCTGAAACACCGGTGCCTATCCCCAAGAATGGCACTGCCACCCCTTGTGTATCACCGTTTTGCAGGCACGCCGAACACCCGGCTCCCTATCGGGAACGCCATACTTTCACAACACATCGATATCGTCTGATACATCCTCCCCCATCTGGCGCCCCCCCAGCCAGATACCCCCAGTGAGACGCGCTTGATACCATGCCCCGACCCCTCTTCTTCCTGTGCAGTCCCTGACGCCTCCCCCTGCATCGCCCAAACGGCTTTCATGGAAGTACAGGAACTAACGGCAAGGACACACGCCAGCCCCGCACCCGCCCACGCCCTCACCCATGACCACACACACCTTCTTCTGGCACGACTACGAAACCTTCGGCCGCGACCCGCGCCTGGACCGGCCGGCCCAGTTTGCCGGTATCCGCACCGACCTCGACCTGAACGAGGTGGGCGACCCGGTGATGATCTACTGCCAGCCGGCGCCCGACTACCTGCCCGACCCCGAAGCCTGCCTGCTCACCGGCATCGTGCCGCAGACCTGCCTGGCCGAGGGGCTGCCGGAATATCGCTTCGCCGACACCATCCTGGCCGAGCTGGGGCGTGACGGCACCATCGGCGTGGGCTACAACTCCATCCGCTTCGACGACGAGGTCACCCGCCATCTCTTCTGGCGCACACTGCGCCCGCCCTACGACCGGGAGTTTCGCAACGGCTGCAGCCGCTGGGACCTGCTGGACGTGGTCCGCTGCACGGCTGCCCTGCGGCCCGATGGCATCGAATGGCCGCGCAACGACCAGGGCCGCCCCTCCTTCAAACTGGAACACCTGAGCGCCGCCAACGGGCTGGGTCACGAGCAGGCGCACGATGCGCTGTCGGACGTGCGCGCCACCATCGCGCTGGGCCGGCTGATCCGCGAACGCCAGCCAAAGCTCTGGAACTTCTGTCTGGAGCTGCGCAGCAAGCACGCCGTGCTGAAGGAGATCGGCGAAGGCCGCCCCTTCATTCACATCTCCGCCATGTACGGCGTGGAACGCGGCGCCATGGCGGTGGTCTGGCCACTGGCCTGGCACCCCACCAACAAAAACGAGCTGATCGTCTGGGATCTGGCGCATGACCCGGCCGAACTGCTGGCGCTGGACGCCGAATCCCTTCGGCAGCGCATCTTCACCCGCGGCAGCGAGCTGCCCGAAGGTATGAGCCGCCTGCCCGTCTACAGTCTGGCCATCAACAGGGCGCCGGTCGTCATCGGCAACCTGAAGGTGCTCACGCCGCAGGTCATCGACCGCTGGCAGATCGACCTGGGCGCCATCGAGCGCCACACGGAAGCGGCCCGCCGCATCAGCCCGCAGATCTCCGGCCTGTGGCCCGACGTGTATCAGCGCCCGCGCAGGCAAGGGGCCGGAGCGGGAGAGCATGCCCCCGACGTGGACGGTGACCTGTACGGCGGCTTCATCGGCAACGACGACCGCCGGCGGCTGGACGACTGGCGGGCACGTGTCGATGCGGCAGGGATGCTTCTCACCGGAGCGGCAGCCGGAGCGACGGCAGCGACGAGCCCGGCAGGCAAAACGGAACCAGCAGATGCATCAGATGCAGCAAGCGCGACCTTGCAGGGGAACACGACACACCGGAATGCTGCGGTGCACACAGATCACGGCGCCCGTACAGGCGTGCACGACGGCCACCGGCACGACACCGATGGCGCCAGGCACGACGCCGGCAGCACCGGGGCAGACCATTCGACCGCAAACCAGACCCCGGGCGACGGATCACCGGCGACACACTTATCAACCATTGAGATAGATCATATTTCCGTACCTTCATTCGAAGATCCCCGACTCGAAGAATTGTCTTTCAGGTACCGTGCAAGGCAGTTTCCGGCTATGCTCAATGC
Source organism: Lautropia dentalis (assembly GCF_003892345.1). Lineage (GTDB taxonomy): Bacteria > Pseudomonadota > Gammaproteobacteria > Burkholderiales > Burkholderiaceae_E > Lautropia > Lautropia dentalis. The sequence continues at coordinate 124,531 of NZ_RRUE01000001.1, read as the reverse complement.
TGAAGAAAAACAGCGCTGGCAGAAGCATTGTCACAGCCGGCTCCATGAGGGTGCGGACAACGCCCTCACCCTGGCGGCCTATGCCGACCGTCTCGACGACCTCAACCAGGCGCTGTCTCCTGATAACCCTACGGCCCAACGGCTACTGGAGGCTCTCTATGACTACGGGGAACAACTCGCCTGACCAACACCATCCGGCCCGGACGCTCCAGGCGCCCCCCGTGCCCACGGCAGACGACATCTACTACTTCCGTGAGGGTACGAACAACCGCCTGTACCGCTGGCTGGGCGCGCATCCCTGCAGCTTCAGCACCCAGGAAGGGCAGCCCGCCGAACAGGGCTGCTGGTTTGCCGTCTGGGCCCCCAACGCCCGCGAAGTGGAAGTCATCGGCGACTTCAACGGCTGGCAGCATGGCGCCAGCCCGCTGAGCGTTCGCGGCGACAGCTCCGGCATCTGGGAAGGCTTCGTTCCCCGCGCCACGGTGGGCGATTGCTACAAGTACCGCATCCTCTCCGGCGCCACCGGCGAGTGGCTCGAGAAGGGCGACCCGTTCGGCTTCTCGTGGGAAGAACCGCCGCGCACCGCCACCCGCATCGCCGACCTCTCGCACGAATGGCACGACCAGGAGTGGATGAAGGTCCGTGCCAAGGCCAATGCGCTGGACGCCCCCATTGCCATCTACGAATGCCACCTGGGCTCGTGGATGCGCCCCGGCGACAACCCGCAGGGCTTCCTGAACTACCGCGACATCGCCCCCAAACTGGCCGACTACGTGCAGTCGATGGGCTTCACCCACGTCGAGCTGATGCCCATCACCGAGCACCCGTTCTATGGCTCGTGGGGCTACCAGACCGTCGGCTACTTCGCCCCCACCGCCCGCTACGGCAGCCCCGAAGACTTCAAGTTTTTCGTCGACTACCTGCACCAGCGTGGCATCGGCGTCATTCTGGACTGGGTGCCCTCGCACTTTCCCGGTGACGCCCACGGCCTGCACCGCTTCGACGGCACCGAACTGTACGAGCACGCCGACCGCCGCCAGGGCTTCCACCCCGAATGGAACAGCTGGATCTTCAACTACGGTCGCCACGAGGTGCGCGCCTTCCTGCTCTCCAGCGCCGCCTTCTGGCTGGACGAATACCACATCGACGGCCTGCGCGTGGACGCCGTGGCCTCCATGCTGTATCTGGACTACTCCCGCAAGGACGGCGAGTGGGTTCCCAACCGCTTCGGTGGCCGCGAGAACCTCGAAGCCATCCACTTCCTGCGCCAGCTCAACCAGAGCATCTACCGCGACTTCCCGGATGTGCAGACCATCGCCGAAGAATCCACGGCGTGGCCGGGCGTCTCGCGTCCGGTGGCCTGGGGCGGCCACAGCAACGACAACCCCGAGACCATGAACGGTCTGGGCTTCGGCATGAAGTGGAACATGGGCTGGATGCACGACACGCTGTCGTGGTTCGAGAAAGACCCGGTCTACCGCAGCTACCACCAGAACGCGCTGAGCTTCAGCCTCTACTACGCGTTCAACGAGAACTTCGTGCTGCCGCTCTCGCACGATGAAGTGGTGTATGGCAAGGGCAGCCTGCTGACCAAGATGCCCGGTGACGACTGGCAGAAGTTTGCCAACCTGCGCCTGCTCTTTGGCCTGATGTGGACCCACCCCGGCAAGAAACTGCTGTTCATGGGCGGCGAGTTCGGCCAGTGGACGGAATGGGCGCACGAAGGCAGCCTGAACTGGGATGCGGCCGACACCTACTATCACGTGGGCATCAAGCACATCGTGGGCGCGCTCAACCACCTGATGCGCACCCAGCCGGCCCTGCACCAGCGCGACTTCGACGGCAGCGGCTTCGAGTGGATCAGCGCCGACGACTCGGCCCAGAGCGTGCTGGCCTACCTGCGTCACGGCAACAACCCCGAAGACACGCTGATGGTGATCTTCAACGGCACCCCCATGCCGCGTCACCACTACCGGCTGGGCGCCCCGCAGGGTGGCCGCTGGCAGGAGATCTTCAACTCCGACGCCTCCATCTACGGCGGGACCGACGTGGGCAATCATGGCTTTGTGGAAGCCATCCACGAAGGCAGCCATGGCCGGCCCTACTCGCTGGAGCTGACGCTGCCGCCGCTGGGTCTGCTGGTGCTCAAGCCGCAGAAAGTGGAAAAGGCCAAACTGCCGGGAAAGTCAAAGGCCGGGTCGGCTGACGACAGCGCCGCCAGCCAGGCCGAAGCGGCCAAAGCCCAGGCGCAGGACGGGGCACAGGCCTCGGCCGAGGCAGGCCAGCGTGCCGGTGATGCCGGCTCGGCCAGCGCCCGCGCCGCTGCCGCCAAAGCCCAGGCCGAAGCCGCCGAAGCGAAGGCGGCCGCCGAGGCCAAAGCCCGTGTGGAAGCCCGCCAGAAGGCCGACAGCGCCCAGGCGCAGGCCGAGGCACGTGCCGGAGCCGCCCAGAAGCCGGCCCCCAAGGCGCAGACCCCGGCTGAGCCGGTGGCCGAAGAAAAACCGGCTGCCCGCAAACCCGCGACCCGCAAGACAGCCACCGCCGGTACGGCTGCTGCAGCGCCCAAGGCCGCTGCGCCGAAAAATTCGCGGGCTACGGCCGCCAAGACCGCCGCACCGAAGGCCGCTGCCACCAAGGCCAGCCCGGCCCGCAGCACGACGGCCCGTGTAGGCGCCGCTGCCGCAGCCAAACCGGCTGCCAAGGCCACGCGTGCACGCAAGGTCTGAGTAACCGCAGCCAGCCCTGAAGAAAACCCCCGCTCCCCGGACATGCCGGGGACGCGGGGGTTTTCACATCGGCACGCCAGCGTCACGCTGGAAAAATCTGCGATCACCCCACCCGGCCGATCACGCCTTCCACCAGCCAGTCCATCTTCTGCAGCACGTTGTCGGGCATGATGCCCCCCAGGTGGCGCATGGTGCCGTCGTTGCCGCGCAGCGGCCCCTCGAACACATGGCGGCGCCCGCTCACCAGCTGCTGCCGCACCCGGCTCAGCTGCCGGCGCGCCTTCAGCGACAGCGGCGCCGGGCCGACATCCAGCCGCACCATGCCGTCGGCCAGACCACCCCAGGTACGATCGGGCCCCCAGGTACCGTCCAGCAGACTGCGGGTGCGCTGCAGATAATAGGCGTTCCAGCTGGGCAGCACCGAGCCCAGCAGCAGGTTGCGGGGCAGCATCTTGCGATAGTCGCCCTGGAAGCCGATGAACTTGAGCTTGCGGTCACGCGCCACCTCGGCCACGGCCACCGTGTCGGTGTGGTGGGTGAAGACATCCGCCCCCTGCGACAGCAGGCTGTAGGTGGCCTCGCGCTCCAGCCCCGGATCACGCCAGCTGTTGGTCCAGTACACACGCACCACGGCCTTCGGATTCACGGCCCGGGCCCCCAGCGTGTAGGCATTGATGCCCTGCACCACCTCGGGTACCGGGATGGGCGCCACATAGGCCAACACCCCGGCCTTGCTGGCATAGGCCGCCAGCATGCCGGCCAGATAGCGCGCCTGGTAGTAGCGGACGTTGTAGACGCCCACGTTGTCGGCCGTCTTGAAGCCGGCATTGCTCTCGAAGCGCACCGCCGGATACTCGCGCGCCACCCGGACGATGGCATCCATGAAGCCATAGGAGGTGCCGAACACCAGCTGGCAGCCGTCGGCACACATCTTGCGCAGCACGCGCTCGGCCTCCTTGCCCTCGGTCACGCGTTCGGCCGGCACCAACTCGATGCGCGAGCCCAGCTGCTTCTTCACGTACCCGGCGCTCAGCGCATGCAGGTGGCTGGAGGCATACGGGTCGATGGGGCCGTCGTACAGAAAACCAACCCGCAGCGGTTTGGCCGGCGCCTTCGCGGCCGCCCCTCCAGCGGACACACCCCGGGAGGCAGCCTGCGCCTTGCCGGCAGCGGCGGCCGTGGAGGCACCTCCCCCGGCTGTCTTGCCGGTGGCTGCTGCCCGTGCGCCCTGTGCAGAGCCCGATGCTGCGCCCTGCGAACCACCCGGAGTGGCCTCCTGGGTTCCGGCAGCCAGCGCCTGCAGCGGTTTGCCCAACTGCGACAGCAGCACCCCACCGCCAGCAGCCAGCAGCAGGCGACGACGATCAGTATTCGACATCTTGTATGGTCCTTTTCAGCGTGCGGCGTGGTGTTCAGCGGCCAACGGGCACCTGGCCCTCGACGCCCTTGACCAGCGTCATCAGGCTTTCGAGGAAGCGGTCGTCCGCCACCTTGCCGGCGGGCAGCAGCTCACGGTCATCCACCGTGACCAGCGGGCCCTTCCAGATCTGCAGCGTGCCCTTCTTCAGGGCCTCGCGCTTTTCCTGCACGGCGGCACGTGCCTCGGGGGAAAGGTTCTTTTCGGACAGGGCGACCAGATCGACCCGGCCGTCCTTCACGCCCTGCCAGGTGGGCGTGGGCTTCCAGCGGCCCGACAGCACCTGATTGGCACTCTGGACGTAATACTCGCCCCAGTCGAAGGCCACCGAGCCCAGATGGGCCTTCGGCGCCGCCGCACTGCGGTCGGAGGCCCAGCCAAACCCGTACTTGCCCACCCGCTCGGCCTGCTTCAGGGCGTCGTCGGTACCGGTGTTGGAGATGATCACATCGGCCCCGGTGGTGATCAGCGTCTGCGTGGCCTCGGTTTCACGGACCGGGTCGTTCCAGCCGTTGATCCAGGCCACCTTCACCCGGGCCGTCGGATTGACCGACTGGGCGCCCAGCGCAAAGGCATCGATGTTGCGCACCACCTCCGGAATGGGCACCGGCGCCACGAAGCCGATCACGTCGGTTTTCGTCATCTTGCCGGCGGCTACGCCGGCAAGATACACGCCCTCGTACGATCGGGCACCGTAGGCGCGGATGTTGCCGGCCGAGGTGTCCAGCCCGGCCACTTCCCAGCGCACATCCGGGTACTCCAGCGCCAGACGGCGCATCAGGCCGTCATAGCTCGGGCCGGTGCCGATGATGAGCCGGTTGCCCTCATCCGCCAGCTGGCGGAAGGCCTTTTCGGCATCCACATCCCGGACGTTGTCGAGCACGGTGACCTGCACCCGGTCGCCCAGCTTATCGCGCAGCAGGTCGATGCCGTTCTGGTGCGAGCGTGACCAGCCACTGCCATCGGGCGTGGTGGGCAACACGAAACCGACCTTGAGTTCGGCCTCGACCTTGTGGGCAGGCTGGCCGTCGGCGCCGGTGGACGATGACGGGGCAGTGCCCGAAGGCGCGGTACCGGCCGCAGCCTTGCCAGCCGGAGCAGCCCCGGCCGAGCCGGAAGAAGACGCTGCTGCACCAGAAGAAGATGCTGCAGTGCCGGAAGAAGACGCTTTTGTGCCGGCCGCAGGCGATGCCGAGCGGGACGCAGACGACGCCGAACCGGAGGACGAGGAACCTGACGGTGCCGCAGCCTCGTGGCTGCTGCCCCTGGCCGCCCCTTCCGTGTGTGCAGGCGCCTTTGCACTACCCGCCTGCACGGCAGAGGTGCCGGCAGCCGGTGCCTGGGTGGCCCCCTCCGCAGCCGGTTCCGCCACGGCGGCACCGGCAAACACCAGCATCAGCGCCGCAGCCAGCGGCGCAGTTTTACATCGGCGAGCAAGTTTCATGCGTTTGGCTCCGAAGGTTGCGTACCTGCCGCCGGCAGGCCCGCCACAACCCCAAAACGGCAAAAAGTCAAAGTGCTGATTTTAGCAGTGCGGTTTTCCTGCTTCGGCCACACCCTGTAGCAATCTGGGGGGTACTGCCAACAATGTCGCAGCCCTGCCGTCATCACAGCCCCACCGTCAGACGGCATCGGCCAGGATCAGACCGCACCGGCCGGTGCCGGCAGGGCCCCCGGCAGCCAGACCATGGGCTGAAGATGGGGCCAGAGCGCCGCCAGAAAAGCCCCGTTCGATACCGGCTGCGGACTCACGGAGGCCAGGTCGATCACCGTACCCGCGAGCGCATCGGCCTGCGCATCCGGATAGCCCAGCGTCCGCGCCATGGCCCGCCAGGGCGCCGGCTGCATCAGTGCCCCCAGCGCCAGCAGCATGCCATGGCGACTGCGGCGCTGCGCAAAGCCGACCAGCTTGCGCGCCACGCCCGTGGCGGGATCATCCACCACGATCTCCCAGGGCGCCACGCCGGCAAAGCAGGCCCACTTCAGATCGTCCGGCGCGGCAATGCGCTGCGCAGGGGAAACCGCACGTGCCTGCACCCCGAAGGAGGCCAATGCCGCCACCATCGCCTCACCCAGCCAGCGATAACTGTCGGCCACCGACACGGCCGCCATGCGCGGATCATCCAGTGGCAGCAGCAGCGACGCACTCAGCAGCCACGGCCCCACCAGTACCGCACCGCCCCCCGCGCCCCGCTTGACCAGGGGCAGACGGTCGATTGCCCCATCCGGCTCACAGGCGCCATCACCAGCCGCCACCTGCTCCGCCATGGCGTGCTGCGAACGCCCCAGCACGATGGCCCCCTGACGGTACGTCCAGACCCGCATCTGCGGCTGCGTTACCGGTTCGGCCAGCTGGGCCTCATTCCAGCGCTGCTCTTCGGCTGCGTCCAGCACCAGGTCCGCAGCGCCCCCATCCCATGCACCTGCCGGTGCCATCATGGCTCCGTTCATGCGTTTTATGCATATCCTTCTGTCATCGGAACGGCAATGATGCGCCAAAATTGCAGCCAATGCTTGGGAAAGGCTGCTCCCCGCAAGGCCGGCACGAACATCGCCCCTTGCAGTCAGCCCCCCGACGTTCACGCAGCCCCGACAGAACGTGACGCAGGTGCATCCGCTCCCGCGAATGCCCCGATACTGCGTATCGGCCGGGCGCCAGGCGCGACAGGGCTGACCACCTTGCCAGGCCGGACAACGATGGCCACGTACGGTTTCAGGCATGCCCGCTTCCGGGGTTTCCGGCAATGGGCGCGCCAGCCACCGTACCATGCGGTCATGCGGTCCGGCCGTTCCGGCTGCCGTACCATGCGGTCACACGGCCCTGCGGTCTGGCGGGTTGACTGCCGTACCGCGCAGTCACATGGCCCTGTGGTCTGGTCTGGCCGTGCAGGTGCCGCATGCCTGCAGGCTGCGCAGCGTGGCCGCCGCCCGCATGGCCCGCTCCCTTGCTGGACAGGACTTCCAACGAATCCATTCACACCATGAAAGCAAACAACATTCTCGCTACCATCGGCAACACCCCGGAAATCCGCATCAACCGGCTGTTCGGCCCCGATCATGAAGTCTGGATCAAGTCCGAACAGTTCAACCCGGGCGGCTCGCTGAAAGACCGCATCGCCCTGTCGATGATCGAAGATGCCGAAAAAAGCGGCAAACTGAAGCCCGGTGGCACCATCATCGAACCCACCTCCGGCAACACCGGCGTGGGTCTGGCCATGGTGGCGGCCGTCAAGGGCTACCAGCTGATCCTGGTCATGCCCGAGTCCATGTCGCTGGAGCGCCGCCGCCTGATGCTGGCCTACGGTGCCCGCTTCGAACTCACCCCGCGTGAGCGCGGCATGCCCGGCGCCATCGAACGCGCCCGCGAGCTGCTCACCGAAACTCCCAATTCCTGGATGCCGCAGCAGTTCGAGAATCCGGCCAACCCCGACGTGCACATCCGCACCACGGCCGAGGAAATCCTGAAGGACTTCCCCGAAGGGCTGGACGTGCTGGTCAGCGGCGTGGGCACCGGCGGCCACCTGAGCGGCGTAGCCAGGGTACTGAAACAGAAATGGCCCAACCTGAAAGCCTATGCCGTGGAGCCGGTGGCCTCGGCCGTCATCTCCGGTGGCAAGCCCGGCCCGCACCCCATCCAGGGGCTGGGCGCCGGCTTCATTCCGAAGAACCTCGACACCTCCCTGCTGGATGGTGTGATCACCGTCGACGGTGAGGATGCCAAGCGCTTCGCCCGCGAAGCCGCCGCGAAAGAAGGCATGCTGGTGGGCATCTCGTCGGGTGCCACGCTGGCCGCCATTGCCAGCAAGCTGCCCGAGCTGCCCAAGGGCACCCGCGTGCTGGGCTTTGCCTACGACACGGGCGAACGCTACCTGTCCATCGACGGCTTCCTGCCGGCCTGAGCCCCCCTCACACACCGGCCCCACGGCGCATGGCTACCCGGCGGGTAGCCCCGGGAAAGGCGGCGCAAGATATGCCGCCTTTCCGCATTCGTGATTGTGCGGCCTCCTTGTCGTGCGGCCTTTTTGAACGGTGCCACGAGGCGCCGTCTGATCACCCACCGTGATCGACTGCCCGCCCAGGCAGCCCGACGCGGTGGTTTTTCTTTCCTGGAACGTGTTTTGGACTCATTCGCCCCCACACTGGCCGCGGTCATATGCTGACAGGACACACCACAGGCAAGGCTGGCAGCGCACAGACCGGGATTCGATGAGCTTTTATCCCCGCAGCCCCCGCACCAGCATATAGACGGCCAGCACGATCAGCAGGCAGGCAAACAGCCGCTTCAGCGTGGGCACCGGCAGACGGTGCGCCATGTGCGCCCCCAGCGGCGCAAACAGCATGCTCATCGGCACGATGGTCAGCAGCGCCGGCACCTCCAGAAACGCCAGCACCCCACCGGGCAGGCCCTGCCACCAGCCCAGCACCATGTAGCCCAGCGTGCCCGACACGGCAATCGGAAAGCCGCAGGCCGCACTGGTGGCCACGGCCTTCGGCATGGGCACCCCGTGTCCCGCCAGAAAAGGCACGGTGATGAAACCACCTCCGGCACCGAACAGCGCCGAAAGCACCCCAATACCCGTCCCCACGGCCATCAGCCCCAGCCGTCCGGGCAGGGGGCGCCCCGTGGAAGTCACCTGTCTGGCCCCGCGCAGCATCCGGCTGGCCGACCAGCCCACGAACAGCGCAAACACCAGTGACAGCGCCTGCCCCGGCAGCCAGGCCACGACCCGCGAGCCCAGCTGCCCGCCCAGCAGGATGCCCGGTGCCAGCATCAGCACCAGCGGCCACTGCACAGCCCCCTTGCGATGATGCGCCCGCATGCTGGACAGCGACGTGAACATGATGGTGGCCAGCGCCGTGGCCAGTGCCGTCTGCACCAGCCGCTCCGGTGCCACCATGCCTTCGGCGTCGAAGATCATCACCAGAAAGGGCACCAGCACCATCCCGCCGCCCACGCCCAGCAGGCCAGCCAGAAAGCCGCCGCCACATCCCATCAGCAGCAGCATCAGCACAGTGAGGACAGACATGGCGCAGGCCCCGTTCCCTGAAAACCGGCAGCCAGTCTAGCAGAGCGGGCGATTCATCCATATGGCCTAGGCCATCCGGACATCTGCCAACAAATCCCCTCGGCAGGCGGTGCAGCGCCCCCTAAGCTGTCCGACATCCGCTGGCCTGCGTGCCATCGTCATTCATCAACTGCCCCGCCCCACTCCGCAGGAGTTCCCATGGTCTCCACCCGCTTCTCCTCCCTCGGCCAGGTCCCCCAAAGCCAGGTCTTCGACAGCCAGATTCTCCACAGCCAGGCCCTTCACAGCGCCGACGCGCCAGACACTCACGCCAGTGACGCCCTCGACAACACCCATACCCCCGGACCACGCGCCATGCCCCGCATGCAGTCCACCTTCGCGTCGCTCCGGGGCGTCCGCCCTCTGGCTGCAGCCCTGATGGCGGCCGTGCTGCTGCCTGCCTGCACCACACTGCCCTCCCAGCAGATCCCCGAGGCCATGCTGACACCCGAAGCCGTGCAGGAGACCAGCCGGACCGACCCGGCCGGCGAGCCCTACTATCTCAACTATCAGGTCGGCACCATTGGTCTGACGGCAGCCTTCGACGACGGCAGCCACACCTATGCCGAATTCGAACAGCCCGTCCCCAGCGATCTGGCCTGCTTCGACGATGCCGGCGCCCTGCTCGGCTGCGAGGCCGTTGGCAACGTGCTGGCCGTGGAAGGCGTGCACAAGGGCATCCTGCTGCGCCATGGCGAGAATGCCCTGTTCATCGCACCCAATCCAAAGGCACAGGCCGCGCCGCCCCGACAGCTCGGCAACACGCCGGCATGGGCAGCCCACGTGCAGGCACGCAACCGGGTCATCCTGAAGACGCCCCTGCGCCAGGCCCTGGAACGCAGCGCCGGGGTGGTCGCCGATCCTGCGCTCAACCAGGCAGCCGGCCTGCGCACGTCCATGGGTCAGCCAGCCGCAGCCCCGGTACCTGCCGGAGCCATGCCAGCCCCCCTGCTGTCCGGCAACGACGGTCCGTCACGTCCCCCCAGAAACGTCCGCCGCGCCCTGCTCCGGGAACGGGGCACAGGCAGCCGCACGGCATCCGTCACAGCTGCATCCGGCACGGTCACGTCAAGCACGCCCCCATCGGGCAGAACCTCATCCGGCAGAATCTCATCCAACGCAGCCACGTCCGGCACTGCTGCGCCTGTTGCCACAACAGACGAGCGCACACCAGGGCACGTCACGGTGAATACCCGCGCAACCCACATCAGCAGCGCATGGACGCCGCTGCCCTTTGGCCAGCACAGCGCCCAGCTCGACGCGCATCACCCGCTGATGATGCAGCTCGGGCAGCAGGCCGGCCGTGCCGATGCAGCCCAGATCGATCTGCTGGTCCCGGCGGACAATGACATTCTGGGCCAGGCCCGGCTGATGGCAACCCGTCAGTGGCTGCAACAGCAGGGGCTGCCGGCCCAGCAGATTCAGGTGGACGTGCGCAAGGCGCGCCCGACCGGTGTCGCGCAGCCCGGCGCCCTGCTGCCGGACACCTCGCCAGCAAACACGGCGCAGCCTGGCAGCACCCCAGCGGGTAACACGTCGGCAGGCAGCATCCCCGGGAACAACACGTCGGCAGGCACCGCCCCGGCGAGCAGCATCCCCGCGGGCAACACGCCGGCAGGCAACGCCCAGCTGCGGGTGCTGCTACTCAAAAATGGCGCACCTCTGGCGGGTGTGTGAAGCCAGTGGCGGGCGCGCGAATCCGGGCGCGGATGTGGAAGCAGTGGCAAGCGCGCAAGGCCGGTGGCGAGACCTCCGGCTACGGCACGCAGGCCACGGAACCCTGACCGCAGAACCCGGGCAGTGAAACGCGAGGCCCGCACTGCGCCGGCCTGGCCCAACGCCTCAGACTGAAGACGTAAGCGTGCGGGCCGCCAGCACCTCTTCTTCGGCCGGAGCACTGGCGTGTGACCTGGCCGCTGCCTTGCCACGGGCGCCAGCTGGCACACTGGCGCGCCGCACTACCCTGGCATGCATGCCGAACATGGAAACCGGCGGCAGATTGCGCGCCACCGTGAAGAGCCGCTCGTTCTCCACGCCCCGGTCGCGCATGCCGTCGAAGAAGCGGGCGCTCATGCGGTGCGGCAGGTAACGCATCTGCATCACATACCCGCCGTTCTGACAGAGATGGGTGAAGAAGTCGGCAATATCGTCGGAGTAGAACAGACCGGCCGTGGGGATGAACGAGGCCAGCAGCACCCGCTTCTCCCGCAGTTCGGGAAAATGATCGTACAGTTTCTCGACACCATCGGCGATCACCCGGGCCGACGGATGCTGGGCCTGAAAGTGGTGGGCGAACCCGGACTCGATCTCGAAGAACAGGGTATCCGGAAGAAGCTGCAGCACGCGGGATGCCACCACCCCGCTCCCGATACCGGCCAGCACCACCTGATCGAAACCGGCCGACAGACGCCGCACTTCGTGTGCAGCACGCTGGCCAAAGACAGGCGAAGATGGGCAGACACTGCCCGTGACAGAAAACCGCTTCAGATAGCTCATGAAAATACCCGATGGAACAGGATCGCTCCATCTGCATCGATTCAGGACACACCCCCGGCGGGAGCAGCCTCCAGGCGCCGGAACCGGGATGGCAGGCAGCTTGCCCAATTACGGGCAGCTTGCCCCATCCGGCCGGCACGCGACATTCCGGGCCGACGAAACCGCCGCCCCCTCCGACCCGCAACGTACCCGCGTGGCAAAACTCACCACAGGTACTGGTCAGAACACTGCCACGATGGTACAGGATCGCGCGCCCCTGACTCAAAAAGGCCCGGCCTCACATCGGGCCTGCTTTTTGATCAGGCTCAGGCAGGAAGCATATTTTGCATTTGGTAACTTAGTGGATGCTTAGTGCGCGTCGCGGCCCCCATCTGTTCCAATGCCCTGTCACTATCGATGCCCTGTCACTGTGTTCGTGTCCCGGACAAGCAGGGCTTCGGCCAGCCAGCCCCGGCATGATTGCTGCCTCCAGTCATCCATCGTCCGGTGGGAAGCCCCCCTGTGTGCGCCACTGCCCCCATCCCTGCCCGCGCTGCCGCTCCTCTTTATCCCGCCGAATCCCCGTCGAGTCCTCGCCTTTGCACCCCGCCTTGCCCCCTCCTTTACCCCAGCTTTACACATCTGGCCGCCAATCGCGCCAGTCGGGGGTTTAATATTGGGAAAGCAGCCCCAACTGGGGTAGATGGCCGGACCTGTGCTCCCGTGGCCTCATGGTGCCTTAGTGCCGTGGTCCCGAGTCTCGAGTCCCGTGGTCTCGCGATCATGTGGCTCCGCGGTGTCACAGCCATGTAACCCTGTGGTCATGTGACCCCGAGGTTCCATGGACCGATGGTCCTGCAGCCCTGCGCTCCCATGGTCCGGTCGCATCCGGCCCCGCCGGAGCCTCTCCCTTTCGATCCGCTGGAGTTCATGGAATACATGGATACCCAACAGACAAACCAGGAAACGCCCGATCACGTCCTCGTCGTCGACGATGACGCGGAAATCCGTACCCTGCTGGCCGAGTACCTCAGCCAGAACGGCATCAAGGTCAGCGTCGCCCGCGACGCCACCGAAATGCGCCAGCTCTTCGACGAATCGCGCCCCGACATCATCATCCTCGATGTCATGATGCCGGGCGAGGACGGCCTCACCGTCTGCCGTGAGCTGCGTTCGCGTTCGAACGTGCCGGTCATCATGCTCACCGCCCGGGCCGACGAGGTCGACCGCATCATCGGCATCGAAATGGGTGCCGACGACTACCTCGGCAAGCCCTTCAGCCCGCGCGAGCTGCTGGCCCGCATCAAGGGCGTGCTGCGGCGCACCCGCACCCTGCCACCCAGCCTCGGCGACGCCCAGCAGGTGCGCTTTGCCGGCTGGACGCTCGATTCCGGCGCCCGCCACCTCATCTCGCCCGACAACGTCATCGTGCCGCTCTCCGGGGCCGAATACCGGCTGCTGTCGGTACTCATCCAGCATCCCAACCGCGTGCTCGACCGCAACCAGCTCATGGACCTCACGCTGGGGCGTGAAGCCACGCCGTTCGACCGCAGCATCGACGTGCAGATCAGCCGGCTGCGCAACCGCCTCAACGACGACGCCCGCGAACCGCGCATCATCAAGACCATCCGCAACGAGGGCTACATCCTCGCGGCCCATGTCGAGCGCGTGGCCTGACCTCCCGCCACCCCGGCACGCCCGCCAGACCACCGGGCGTTGCCCTGCTGCGCCCGCCCACCGCACCACACGGACCTGCAGCATGGTTTTCGGCGGTCGCAGACCCCCCGGGTGCTGCACTGCGTCAGCTCGTCATGCGGTGGCGGTCAGCCAGGCGACGTGCCCCCGCCTGCGCTGCAACACATACGCCCGTCACACGGCATCTGGCTTCCCCGGCCTGCCATGAAGCTCCTGCCCGGCTCCCTCTACGGCCGCATGGTGCTGGTACTGGCGGCCTCGCTGCTGCTGTCGCAGGCGGCCAGCCAGCTGCTCAACTTCTTCGACCGGGGCAGTTCCATCTACCGGCTCAACGCCGAACAGATGGCCAGCCGCATCGCCCGCACGGCCAGCCTCATCAACCGCATCCCGCCCGGGGCACGCAATGCCGTCGTCACCGAACTGGGCGCCAAGAGCGACTTTCGCATCCAGCTCGGCAACCAGCCCATCGACATCGAGAGCGGCTTTGCCGAACTCAACGAGTACGAAAAGAACTTTGCCGCCGACATCCGCGACGCAATGAATCCGCCACTGCTCACCACGGTGGAGATCACCCGCGCCGCCCGCGCCCAGACCCCCGACGAAGTCGAACCCCCCAGCGCCAATGCCTTCGAGAACTGGATCGCCCGGCGCTTCTACTTCCTGCTGCCGGCCACCTTCTCGGTGGTGGCCCAGATCGAACTGGAAGACGGTTCCACGGCGGCCTTCTTCGTGCGCATGCCCCAGGAACCGCTCAGCCAGGTCGAGGCCCTGCTGCCGCGCCTGCTCATCTGGGCCGCCATCATCTTTCTCATGTCGCTGTTCATCGGCCGGATGATCACCCGCTCGCTGCGCCAGCTCGATCGCGCCGTCCAGCGCATCGGCAAGAACCCGGCCGGCGGCGACAGTGACCGCCCCGTCATCATCCCCGCCCACGGCCCCATCGAGCTGCAGCGCCTCATTGCCCGCTTCAACGAGACGCAGGAGCGCATCCGGCGCTACATCATCGAGCGCTCCAGCCTGCTGGCCGCCATCTCGCACGACCTGCGCACCCCCATCACCCGCATGCGGCTGCGTGCCGAACTGCTGCCCGAGGCCCAGCGCGCCAAATTCATCCACGACCTGAAGGAAATGGAGGATCTGGTCGGCTCGTCGCTCGATCTCTTTGCCGAACTGGGCAAATCGCGCGAACGCTACCCCGTCGACATCAACGCCCTGCTCGAGAGCATCATCACCGACTGGGGTGACACCGGCACCCCCATCAAGCTGGCCGGCCAGGCCAACGCCGCCTACCCCACCGAACCCGCCATGCTCAAGCGCGCCATCAACAACCTCATCTCCAACGGCATCCGCTACGGCAACCGGGTGGAAATGAGCGTGGTCGACAGCCCGCGCCAGCTGCGCATCTTCATCCGCGACCACGGCCCCGGCATCCCCGAGGCCGACCGCGAGCGCGTCTTCGAACCCTTCGTGCGGCTGGAACCCTCCCGCAACCGCAACAGCGGCGGCTCCGGCATCGGCATGGCCATCACCCGCAACATCGCCCGCTGGCACCAGGGTGATGTCTACCTCGACAACGCCCCCGACGGCGGCCTCATCGCCGAAATCCGCCTGCCGCGCCAGACACCCGCGGCCCGGCGCTGATCGCCGGCGCCCAGGCAAGACCGCCCCATGAGGGATGGACACCATTCGCCGCATCGCCTGTATGCCTCCGGAACAGGCAGCCTCCCGTCACACCATCGCCTGTATCCCTCCGGAGCAGACAGCCGTCCCGTCACACCATCGCCTGTATCCCTCCGGGGCAGACGGCCGCCATTCATACCATCGCCTGTATATCCCTCTGAGGCAGACAGTCGCCATTCACACCATCGCCCCTGTATCCCTCCGGGGCAGCTCGTACGTTAGTGCCTGTCGGGGCAGGTCGTACACATACCACCTGCCCAACGTTTCCCCCCTTTCCATCAGGGAACTCACCATGGCTTCGAACCACCACGCATCCCGCCAGACGGCCACCGCCCACCACACCCGCCTCACGCTGCCGCGCACGGCCCATGGCCGCGCCGCCCACACCCCCACACTCCGCACGCAGGCGGCCCGCCTCGTGGCCGGCCTGATCGCCGCCGGCAGCACCGCCGCCTGGGCGGCCGGCCCCAGCGTCGATCTCGAAGCCTCGGCCAGCCAGCGTGTGCCCAACGACGAAATGCGCGTGCAGCTCGTCAAGGAAAGCAGCGGCAAGAATCTCGAAACCCTGAACACCCAGGTCATCGAAGCCATCAACGCCGCCCTCGACAGGGCCAAGGGCAGCCCCGGCGTACGCGCCTGGGCCAGCGGCATCAACACCAGCCCGGAATGGACGCAGAATGGCAAGCGTGACGGCTGGCAGGTCCGTGGCAACCTCACCCTCGAAGGCACCGATACCGCCGCCGTGGCCCGACTGGCCGGCCAGCTGGCCAGCAGCCTGCAGCTCGACGGCGTCACCTACCAGCTCAGCACGCCCCGCCGCCGCGCCGAAGAAAACCGCCTGATCAAGGAAGCCGTGGACGCCTTCCGTGCCCGCGCCGCGGCCACCGCCGAGGCTTTCGGCTACAAGAGTTACGAAATCAAACAAATTAAACTGGGCACCAGCCACCACAGCGAAGGCAACAACGACGGCGTGGTGGCTTTTGCCGCCGCCCCGCGCATGGCCAGGGACGAGGGCAGCATGCCCAGCCTGGCCGACCAGGGCGGTGACACCACCATCACCCTCACCGCCAGCGGCACCATCGAACTGCGCTGAGTCGTACCGGAACGTCCGGCCGGCCAGATGCCCCCGGGCATCGGAACGCCCGGCTGGGCAAACGCCCCCTCAGCACGAGCATATCGGGCCGGGCGGAAGCAGAGACTAGCCATGCTGCCGGCAGCAGGCCGGCCACGGTACCTCAGACGCAGCCCGGCCGCGTCCCCACGCAGTTGACCAGCTGCGCGCTCGTCTCGCGCAGCCGGTCCGACAGCAGGCTCACCAGCTTCAGCAGCACCTTGTTGCCCAGCACCGGCTCGCGCTTGAGCAGTGCCAGCAGTGCGGAGCGACTCAGCACCGCCACCCGGCACTCCGTCTGCGCCACGCACGACGCAAACCGCACCTGGCCGTCCACCATCGACATCTCGCCCAGCGTCTGGCCGGGCTTGGCCATCGCAATGCGTACCGGGAAGTTGTGGCCATTGCGGCGCACCACGTCCACCGAGCCACGCATCAGCAGCATCATGTAGTCGCCCGAATCTCCCTCGGTGATCAGCGTCTGCCCTGCATGGGCCTCATACACGTGCATCACCGCCCCCAGCAGCAGCGATTCCTTGCGCCCCAGCCCGGAAAACAGCGCCGTGCGTGCCAGCAGCTGCTGCAGGTCGGCCGCATGCGCAGCCCCGGAACCCAACAGCTTCAGTCGCCGTCCCTGCAGCGCCTCTTCCACCGACTTCGGGGCAACCGCCCCCGCTTCCTGAATCTGGTTCATCCGCCCGACCCGCTCACAATACGCAGAGAAAAGGCCCATACTGCCCCAGCCCCTCGCCCTGCGTATTGCCGGCCGCGCCCCGGCTGACGGCCGAGCAGCCGCAGGGGACCGACGGATACCGCCTGTTGCCAGACTTCCTTGCAGCGCCCGGCCTACCCCCGGCCCAGCGCCAGCCGCCGCTCGGTCACGCCCTCGGCCAGTGCCTCCAGCGCCTCCACGCTGCTGTCCCAGTCCAGACAACCGTCGGTGATGCTGCGCCCGTAAGTGGGCGTTCGACCGGCCACCAGATCCTCCCGGCCGCCCACGATGTTGCTCTCCACCATCACACCAAAAATCCGGCTGTCGCCATCGGCCAGCTGGCCCGCCACGTCGCGTGCCACCGGCAGCTGGTTCTCCGGCTTTTTCTGGCTGTTGCCGTGCGAGCAGTCGATCATCAGCCGGCAGGCCAGTGCCGCGTTGCCCGCCTCGCGGCAGGCCGCCAGCACACTCTCGCGGTCGTAGTTGGGTGTCCTGCCGCCGCGCAGGATGATGTGGCAGTCCTCATTGCCCGCCGTCGACACGATGGCCGTATTGCCCCCTTTCGTCACCGACAGGAAATGGTGCGGCTGCGACGACGCCTTGATCGCATCCAGTGCAATCCGCACATTGCCGTCCGTGCCATTCTTGAAGCCCACCGGGCACGACAGCCCCGAGGCCAGTTCCCGGTGCACCTGCGACTCCGTCGTGCGTGCGCCAATGGCTCCCCACGAAATCAGGTCGGCAATGTACTGCGGCGTGATCATGTCGAGAAACTCGGTACCCGCCGGCATGCCCATCGCATTGATGTCCAGCAGCAGCCCGCGCGCCACCCGCAGCCCCTCGTTGATGTCGAAACTGCCATCGAGCTTCGGGTCGTTGATCAGCCCCTTCCAGCCCACCGTCGTGCGCGGCTTCTCGAAATACACCCGCATCACGATCTCCAGCCGGTCGGCAAAACGCCGGCGCTGCTCCATCAGCCGCGTCGCATAATCGCGCGCCGCCACCGGATCGTGAATGGAACAGGGGCCGATCACCAACAGCAGCCGGTCATCCATGCCATGCAGAATGCGGTGGATGGTCTGGCGCGCCTTCGCCACCGTCTGCCCCACCTCCTCGCGTACCGGAAACTCGCCAATCAGATGCGCCGGCGTGACCAGCTCGGCCAGGGACAGAATACGCAGATCATCAGTCGATACCGTGGCGTTCATTCAGCAACACTCCTCTTCAAAAACGGCAAACACAAAATCATCAAACCAAAAACCAGCAGGCACACAAAAAGCAGCAAACACAAAAACCAGAAATACCACATCCCGCCGGAGCCACCGCAGCCTGCCCCTCCGGGCCGGGTAAAAAAAAACCGCCAGCTGCTGCAACGCTGGCGGTTTTCGATGTTCAGTGGAAGTCTGCTTCGCTTTTTCGTTCGGCTTCACCCGACAACAGCTTCCCCTGCCATTCCGCCTGCGGAATCGCACCAGAAGAAGCCAAAATAAAATCGGGAAAAACCCAGCATGGAACGCAAACCCCAAAAGGTGAAGTGGCTAATGTAGCCGCAAACAGACGCCGGCGTCAAACGGGAGCCGCTCGAGCACCAAACAGGGAGCCGCACCAGACAGGGAGCAGTGCTGGACAAGGAGCAGTGCCGGACAGGGGCCGGCACCAGGCGATGGCCGGCGCCGCATAGCGCCCCCCAGGCCGCTCAGGCCGTTTCAGGCCGTTCCCCCCACCGTCAGCCCCTCGATGCGCAGCGTTGGCTGTCCCACGCCCACCGGCACGCTCTGGCCATCCTTGCCGCAGATGCCGATGCCCGGGTCCAGCGCCATGTCGTTGCCGATCATCGTCACCCGCGTCAGCGCATCCGGTCCGTTGCCGATGATGGTTGCGCCCTTGACCGGGTACTGGATTTTGCCGTTCTCCACCCAGTACGCCTCCGAAGCCGAGAACACGAACTTGCCATTGGTGATGTCCACCTGGCCACCGCCGAAGTTCACCGCATACAGCCCGCGGTCCAGCGACGCCAGAATCTCGCCCGGGTCGTCCTGCCCCCCCAGCATGAAGGTGTTGGTCATCCGCGGCATGGGCAGATGCGCAAAGCTCTCGCGCCGGCCATTGCCCGTCACCGGCACCTTCATCAGGCGGGCATTGAGCGAATCCTGCAGATAGCCCTTCAGCACCCCGTCCTCGATCAGCACGTTGCACTGCGACGGATTGCCCTCGTCGTCGATGTTGAGCGACCCGCGCCGGTCGGGAATCGTGCCGTCGTCCAGCACCGTCACCCCCTTCGCCGCCACCCGCTCGCCAATGCGGCCGGCAAACACCGACGACTTCTTGCGGTTGAAATCGCCCTCCAGCCCGTGGCCCACCGCCTCGTGCAGCAGCACGCCCGGCCAGCCCGGCCCCAGCACCACGCTCAGCACGCCACCCGGTGCCGGCCGCGCCTCCAGATTCACCAGCGCCTGCCGCACCGCCTCGTCCACATAGGCGCGGATCTGCCGGTCGGTGAAGAAATCGAGATCGAAGCGGCCACCGCCGCCCGCATGCCCCTGCTCGCGCCGGCCATTCTGCTCCACGATCACCTGCACCGACACCCGCACCAGCGGCCGCACATCCGCCGCCAGCACACCGTCCGAACGCATCACCATCACGATGTCGTGCTCGGCCGCCAGTCCGGCCATCACCTGCGTCACGCGCGGATCCTTCCTGCGCGCATACGCCTCGATTTTCTGCAGCAGCCCCACCTTGTCGGCCGCCGTCAGCGACGCAATGGGGTCGGCCATGCCATACAGCAGGCCGGGGGGCACTGCATCACGTCTTCCCCGGTCGCCACGGCCATTCGCACGGGCACCGCCCGACAAAGCCTGTGACAGCTGTGCCGGCGTCAGCGCAGACGCCCGTACACCACGCCCGCTTTCTGCGCCGGACACCTGGCCAGCCGTACCCGCAGCACCGGCCGCACGCACGCGCCCCGAACGGCCGCTCTTCGCAATCGTGCGCGTGGCATCGGCTGCCGACATCAGCGCGGCGGCATTGATTTCGTCCGAATAGGCAAAGGCCGAACGGTCACCGGCCACGGCACGCACGCCCACGCCCTGCCCGATCGAGAAACTGCCCGACTTGACGATGCCCTCGTCCAGACTCCAGCCCTCACTGCGCGTGTACTGGAAATACAGGTCGGCATAGTCCACCCGGTGCTCGAAAATGCGCCCGATGGCCCGCTCCAGATCGGCCTCCACCAGCCCGCCCGGTTCCAGCAGGAACGCCCGCGCCACCGCCTGCGGATCGGCCTGCTGCACCACCTCGCGCGCCGTACCGGTACGACCTGCCGCATGCGCCGCCGGTGCACTCCGGCCACCTTTTGCAGACCGCCTGCCGGATGTACCGGATGCACCGGATGTACCGTTGGGAGAATCCTTCCTGCCTTTTCGCGTCATCTCTGCCTTCATCAACATTCACAATATCCTCAAATCCCTGACGCCACCCCGGATCATCACCCGGCCGGCACGTCACCCCGTCCGGTACCGTTTCCCGGCCAGACGACACACGTCAAACCAGGCATCACGAATCAAACCGGACGGCACATCTCAGATCACCCGGTGCCGCAGCGCCGGCAGACTCTCGCGCACCTGCGCCGTCCGTTCGGTGTCCAGATCGGCCACCACCACACCCTCGCCTTCCGGCAGCACCGCACATACTTCGCCCCATGGATCCACCAGCATCGAATGCCCCCAGGTGCGCCGCCCCGAACCCGGGTGCGTGCCGCCCTGCCCCGAGGCCAGCACCCAGCACTGCCCTTCCACCGCCCGCGCCCGCAGCAGCAGTTCCCAGTGCGCCTGCCCGGTAGTGTAGGTAAAGGCCGCCGGCATCACCATCAGATCCAGCGGCGCCATCTGCCGGAACAGCTCCGGAAAGCGCAGGTCGTAGCAGACCGCCAGGCCCACCCGGATCGACGCCACTTCATTCTCGTCTGCGCCTCCCGGAGCCCTCATCCTCGCAACAGCCCTTGCCGCAGCCCCCACCGGCACATCCACCACCACCGGCGTGCGCCCGGCATGAATGGCCACGGATTCATCATACGACTCCTCGCCGCGCTGGAAACCGAACAGATGAATCTTGTCGTAGCGCGCCAGCCGCTTGCCGTCGGGGCCATAGACCAGCAGGCTGTTGCAGATTTTATGGATCTTCGGCGACTTCAGCGGCACCGTGCCGCCCAGCAGCGTAATGCCATGCTGCCGCGCCGTGACCGACAGAAAATGCTGCAGCGGTGTGTCGGCCTCCGGCTGCTCGCCGGCATCGACCTCCTGAATGCCCAGCTTGTCGCGGTCGTTGCCGCTGATCAGGCAGAAATACTCCGGCAACAGCACCACCTGCGCCCCCTGCGCCGCTGCCTGCGCCACCAAACGCCCCGCCGCCTCCACATTGGCCGCCACATCCGGCCCGGACACCATCTGCACCGCCGCTACCCTGATCTTCATCGAAATCCTTCCAGAAACCCGCATACCAATACCAGTTGCCCCTGCATCCTAACCCAAAGCCGGCTGCGGCGTGACACCGCGCATCACCTCTTCCCACGGCATGTGCAGGCAAGCCTTCAGGGCACCATCCGTACGCTCCCCGCCCATCCCGGGCTGCTGCTGCGCCCGGCGGGCAACAACGACCGCCCGGCCCGAAACGGATGCGGCATCCGCACCACAGTGCCACAGTGACTCCGGTCCATTTTGCCGCGTGCCCTACCTGCCCATGCCGGGCGAGCCTCCACGAACACGCACCAGACCTTTCCAAAGACTCACAGCCACCGTCATGAACACGACGGGTACCGCGGCCCATCACATCGCGAGACTCGAACATGGCACAGAAGCCCCATATGACGAACAACCCGCACGCAGCCGCCCACGCGGCCGCCGTGCGCAACGCCCAGGCCCAGGATGACGCCCTGGACCTGCTGCACAAACGCACCGCTGCCAAACGGCAGCTGGAGCAGCCTACCGCCACCGAACAGCCCGACGCCGAACAGCTGGCCGACGCCTCCGCCGCCCAGGCCACCGACGGCACGCTGCTCGTTGCCTCGGCCGAAGGCGCAATGGCCGCCTCCGGTGGTGATGCCGCCGCAGGCGTCGTTGGTGCCACCGCAAGTGCCGATGCCGCTTCGGCTGCCGGCGTGGGTGCCGCGGGCGCCGCCGGTACGGGTGCTGCCGCCGGCACGGCCGCCGCCGTCAGCCCCATGGCCATCGGCCTGGGCGTGCTGGGCGTGGCTGCCGTGGGCGCCGCCGCAGGTGGCGGCGGTGGCAGCAGCAGCGCCCCGGCCCCCAGCGCCCAGGCCAAGCCGGGCAATGACCAGCTGGCCCAGCAGGAACCCGGCAAACAGCCGAACACGAACCCGCAGACCCCCGCTGACGGTCAGCCCAAGGCCGACGCCGACAAAACCGGCACCGACAACGGCAGCCAGCAACCTGGCAACCCGGGTAGCACCCCGTCCGCCGAAGCCCAGCCCGGCGGTGACACCCCGCCCCCGCAATCCGGGGCAAGTGGCCCCGCCATCGCCCAGGGGACGGCCAACGCCCCGAAAGTGGCCGTGGACGGCGAGACCCGTCTGACCAACGCAAAGGCGGCCTTCGAAGCGGCCAAGCCCGCAGGCTATGACGGTGAAGTCAAGTACATCAAGATCACCCACATCGAATCGTCGCATGACGCCAAACACCCGAATGCCCGGGTCGTGCGCTGGGGCAACGACGATGGCAGCGACAAATCCGCCGCTGCTGGCGCCGACCATGACGCTCAGGGTCTGGGTGGCGTCCATGCCTCGTTGACTCGTCTGGCCAGCGTCGTCAAGGCCGAAGCGGTGAATGCACAGGCAGGGGACGCAGACGACAAGGGCGGGACCGTGAACGCCAAAGTCGACGCAGAAAACGGCAAGGCCGCCGCCGGCGGCGAACAGCCTGTCAAGCTCACCGGCTACGAAGTGATCACCAGCGACAAGCCACTGACGCTTGCCGAAGCCCGGGCAGAAGCCACCAGGCTGGGTGGCAAGCTGCTGGAAATCGACGATCAGGACGAACTGATATGGCTGCAGAGAAACCTGCTGGGCCGGCTGTCGGAAGAAAGTGGCACGCGTCCGGCCTGGATCGGCAACAACAAGGTTGAGCTGCCGGATGCCGACCCCAGCAAAGACAACGCCCTCACCCTTGAAGGTGACAAACCTGCCAACTTCAAGGTGGTGCCGCAGCATGAGGCCGGAGAGAAACTCAACCGCTTCGTCATCGAATACGATGACTACCAGGTCCCGCTGACACTGGACGGCAACCCCGTGGTTGAAGGCCAGATCATTCACGCCGACGAGTTCGACCGTCTGGTCTGGAACGGCAGCCAGAGTGAAGCAGGCACCATCCGGTACATCGCCATGAATGGAGACGGTGACGATGCCAAAGAACTGCCGAATGCGAAGGAAGGCAGCATCCACGTGACCGAAAGCGCGGACGTGAAGGCCCCTGCCGCACCGGTCGCCCCGTCCCAGCCTGCCCCACAGGCCAGCCAGGGTGAGGTCAATGACAAGGAGCAGCCTGCCGGCAGCAACAAACCGGGACAGAACGCCAACCCGGACGCAGACAACAAGCTGCCGGGACAGGAGGGCCAGAACAACCCAGGCAACAAGACGCCAGCGCCACAGGATAACCTCCAGAACGGCCATGGCAACGCCGGCCATGGCGGCCATCAGGACAGCACGCCGGCCCATCAGGATGCGCAGGGCCAGGGTGGTACGCCCCCGGGCGGTTCGGTCCAGGCTGGCTCCAACACGGGTGGTTCTTCAGCCAGCGGTTCGACCTCGAACGGCAGCGGATCCGGCACGGTGCACGGGGAGGTGACGCTTCCCAAAGCGCCGATCTACAACGCCGACCACCAGACAGCCGAGGTTGGTTACAACGACAAGACAGCGAAGATCGACGCCCACTTCTTCAAGGGCGACATCTACGCCCAGCAACCGGATGCCGTGAAGATTCTGAACGGCGGTGGCCATCTGCTGTTCAAGGGCAAGCCGGTAATCGACGGTGAGACCATTGTCCCGAAAGCTGACTTCGACAAGGTTGCGTGGGATGCCCGCAATGCGGACGGTGGTGAATTCCACTTCATTCCGGTCAAGGCGAATGGCGAGCACATCCCGGAAGGCGAGATCGATGGCAAGATCGACGCCCAGACCATCCGCATCCACGAAGCCGCGGCCCCGCTGCCTCCGCGCTATCCGGACGGCAACAGCCAGACCACCCACGTCGGCCATGACAGCGTGCAAAAACTGGACGCTGACCTGTTCAATGGCTCGAACGGCGAGCGCAAACCCGCGTTCATCAAGATCACGGGCTTTGAAGAAACCGGCGCCACCGACGACAACGCCCATTCACCCCTGACGCTCAACAAGGGCGGTGTCGCCGCCACGGAAATCTCCACAGCCAATGGCAGCAACCTCGTCCGGCAGGCCGACTTCCAGAACCTGCTGTGGGACACCAGCACCAACACCGGTGGCACCATCCGCTTCATCCCCGTGGACCAGAATGGTGACCCGCTGCCCCACACTACGGAGCAGACCATCCACATCTCGGAAATGTCGGACCAGCCCTACTACGGCAACGATGGCCAGAGTGTGAACGTTGCGCACGACGAGGCATCCCATGCGCTGAAAGCAGAGATCTTCACCGGCAAGGACGGCAAGGTACCCGAAGCCGTGAAAATCGACTACATCGTGGACGGCAAGGGCAACCCCATTACCGGTGCCGCACTGACCGTGGGTGAAGGCGACAACGCCAAAACCATCGAGGCCCGCGACTTCATCGACAAGGCCGATTTTGCCAGGGTGCACTGGAACGCCTCCCTCGCCGAAGGCGGCCGGTTCCGCTTCACGGCCGTGGATGCCCAGCACCAGGACATTCCCGGGCACGTCCAAAACCGCACCATCACGATCGTGGAGGCACCAGCTCCGGCTGCCAACAGCGGGGATGAACACGCGGCAGAAACGACCCAAACCGGGGAGCATGCGGCGGTGACGACCCAACATGAACATCAGTCGCAGGAGGCGGAGCAGCATTCGCAGGAGGATAAGCTGACTCCCCCGCCAAAACAGGAAGGAGAAAAGACGGATACCACGACGACGGATACCACGACGCCCGAAAACGGCCAGAAACCGGCTGCTGGCGAGGAACAGCATCCAGGCGCGTCGGGCCATGATTCGCAGCCGTCAGGCGAAGAATCGGGCACGCCGGGCTCGGCCCCTGCGGGCGGAAAACCGGCTGAAGGGGCTGGCCATGGTGCTTCCGAAGACCCGACTGGTAGTCAGAAGCCGGCCGGCGAAACGGGCGTGGGCGGCGGCGTTCAAAAAGACGCGTCGGATCAACAAGACCCGAACGCCACGCAGTCACAGGGGACTGATCCGAAGGGAGAGGTAGTAACGGAAGACCATTCCAGCGACCCCAAAGCCAGCAGTACGGTCCCGGGCGGGGAAAAACAGGAATCCGATTCGGACAAGGCATCTGGTGATCCGTCTGATAAGGGCCATGCGCCCCCCGTCTCCGACCCGCCAGAAACTACCCACAACGAGAACCCTTCGGGTGGGCAGAACGCGGTGAATCAAAGCGGGCAAAGTGATAGCGATAGCGGCAAAGCCAATGTGGGCGGTGGTGACCAGCAGGGCAACACTGGGGCTACACAAACCCACCAGGCAGAAAGCGCCGTGAACGGTCAGTCCGGTTCGGATGGCGTGTCGGAACTGCGACATGAATCCGCCGCACACTCGCCGCGCTCGGTCCTGAAATCCGTCCACGCCCTGCAGTTCGACGACCTGCTCAGCGACGACGGCCAAACCTACGGTGAAGCCCCCGCTCCGGCACACGACAGCCTCTACATCCACAGCAGTACGGATATGGGCCATCTGGTGCCGATGAACCCGGAGGTGACCCACCTGTAAGGCGCAGCCCCTCCTCCCTGCCCAGTCTCCCCTGCTGACCGCCCTGTGTGTCCGGCAGGGGGGCATCCGGCACCAGGCAACAGGAGCCGGAACGAGGGCAGGACGGAGGCAAAAACACAGGCACAGACACCAGAAGGGCCACCGCTTGTACAGGGTGGCCCTTCTGGCGTCTGGCATTGGCCGATCTCTGAGCCATCGCCCCTATCACAGACATCTGAGCGGTTCTTCCCCACGCCTCAGCTGTCAATCAGGGGGTAGCCCTCAACGGCCAGACGGTCGCTCACTGCAGCCGGAACACCTCGTCCAGCGTCTGGGCCGACAGGATGCGGTGCGACCAGTGCTTCAGCTCGTCCAGGCTGGCCGAAGCCAGACGGCGGGTGACCGCCTCGTCCAGCGGCCCGAAACGTTCGGCCAGCTGTTCTGCCAGCGTCTGCTGACGGCCGTCGAGGACGCCTTCCTGCCTCCCCTCCTGCAGTCCTTTCCGCAGCCCTTCCTGCCGGCCTCTCCTGATCAGCCGTTCAGCCAGTTGATTCATGCGTCGTTTCTCCTGTGGATACAGCCGTTTGTACAGTTGCCGCTCGGCGGCATCGAGTTTCAGCCAGGTCTGGATGATGCCCAGATACTTGAACAGCTGGTCGGGGTCCGGTTCCAGTGCCAGCAGCCCCTGCCAGGCCTGACCAAACACCCGAACCCGGGCCTCCGGGGTGTTGGGGTAGCCCATCATGACCGTCAGGATGCGCACAGCGATGTTGGGGCTGTGAGCATGGTCCAGCGCATCGAGCATGGCCAGATGACAGTGCGGGACGCGAAACGGCAACGGCTGAACGTAGTCGCCACCCACGGCCATCTCCACTTCCATTGTGCCACGCTTCAGGGAGATGACAATGGGGATCACCCGCCGGGTGCCCTCCCGGCGCATCACTCGCACCGTGTACCCCAGCAGCCGCTCCGGGTTGAAGCGGGAGGGTACGGTTTCTTCTTCCAGCAGGAGGATCAGATCCTCCCGGGAACGGTCCCGCTCCCTCTTCCCCGTTGTCCACCAGACAACTATTAGCCACCGCATATCACGCCGGGCGGGCCACATCGACCACTCATGCCGCTGCCCGGGCAAAGCCCCGGGGAGAGGGTCAATATGGTCGGGAACGCCCAGTCCCGTGCCGTCCCAGCTCGCTTGGTTCCTTTCTCTTTTCGGACACACGGAAGCCATTCGGCACGGGCGTTTCTGGTCGGAAGATGCCGCACCGTTGCTGGCGTCCCGGAGACACAGTCCATCGAGAGTCCAAAGCTAATATGGCAACCCAGAACCACGTAACGAAACACCCGATCACCACTGGCAACGCCGTCCGCAAGGCCGGCACCGCCCAGGCAGATGACGCCGCCAAACTGGCCAAAAAAGTCGAAGACCAGGAAGCCGAACAGCTGGCCCAGGCCGAACAGGCCGGCGCCGTGCAGGAAGTCAGCGCCATGACCGTCGCCCAGGCCGAAGCCGCTGGCGCCATGGCCGCCGAAGGCTCGATTGGTGCCGTGAGCGCCGAAGCCGCCGCCGGTGCCGCCGCTGAAGCGGGCGCAGCCGGTGCCGCCGGTGCGGGCGCCGCTGGTGCTGCAGCCGGCGCGGCCGCTGTGAGCCCTGCCGTGATTGGCGCAGCCGCCCTGGGCGTGGTTGCCGTGGCAGCCGCCGCCAGCGGTGGCAGCAGTGGCGGTGGCAGCTCATCCTCGAACAATGGGCTTGCCACGGACAAACCGGGCAACAACAGCAATGCCGGCAATAACGGCAATGCTGGCAACGGCGGCAACAATTCCGGCGACAATGGCGACGCCACGGACAAGCCGACGGAGCCTACGAAACCTGCAGAAGGGCAGAAACCGACTGATCAGCCCAAGCCTGCAGATGATCCCAAACCGACAGAAGACCCCAAGCCTGCCGATCAGCCCAAGCCCGGGGAAAACTCCACGCCGGGCGAGCAGCCAAACCCCGCTGAACAGCCCAAGCTGGTAGAACAGCCTGCCGAGGCAAAGGCCGCCGACAACGGCCAGCCCCTGATTGCCGAAAGCGGCGACACCAAACTGGGTGACGTCGTTGCCAAGCTCTTCGAAAAGGCTGCGGGTGAAGGCAAGACCGTCGAGTACATTCGCATTGGCCACATTGTTGCGTCCGAAGGCCAGATCGAGGCCGACAATGAAGTTGGCCCACGCGTGGTTCGGGAAGTGGAAGTGCCAGTCGGAAAGTCCGCCACGACAGTGACCAAGGCCGACACCGGCACTGTGGTGTCTGACAGTGACGAACAGGGTGAGGCTGCCGGCGCAGCCAAAACGACGACGGTGTTCACCGCCTATGAGGTCGTCAAGACCAAGGATCCCGTCACCCTCGAACAGGCCAAGGCAATGGCCCAGAAAATGGGTGGCCAGCTGGCCGTGATCGACGATGCCGACGAAGCCAAATATCTGGCCGAAAACCTGAGAGGCACCATGGGCCACCAGGGCGAAGGCACGGGAGGCGTACCGGACAACAGCGAGGCTGCCTGGATTGCCTCCAGCAAAGTGGCCGGCACGGGTGTGGATGCCACCAAGCTGGACGCCATGATCCGCACGGGCAACGACACGCCAGAGGCACCGGTCAAGATCGAAACCATCGACTTCACCGGTGACAAACTGAGCCGCTTCGTGGTCGAATACCCCGACTACAAGTCGCCGCTGACCCTGGATGGCAAGCCGGTCGTTGATGGCCAAATCATCAACAAGGACGAATTTGACAAGCTGGTGTGGGATTCGTCGCGCAGCGCACGCGGCCAGATCACTTACGAGGCCGTGGACAGCAACGATGCCAAAACGGCCAAGCCGCTGGAAGGTGCCCAGAAGCAGACCCTGACGCTGACCGAATCCTCCACCGTCGCCCACACCATGGCACCGGAAAAACCGGTCGCGCCCCCTGCCCCGCCGGCTCCTCCCGCACCTGCCGATCAGGGTGGTGAGGCCGGCAATGGTAACGGTGGTAACGGCCAGGGCAATTCGGGCTCAGGCAGCAATGCGTCTGGAAATCAGAACCAAAGTGGCAACGCCTCGGGCCAGGGCAACGAAACCAACCCGACCGTCACAAAACCCGCCTACCCGGAAAGCAAAAATCAGTCCGCCAATGTCGACCATGACAAGGTAGATGCTGCACTGGACAAATCGCTGTTCATTGGCACAGATCCGAGCAAGGCTCCTGCCTTCATCAAGGTCACCGATATGAAAGAAACCGGTGACACCAAAGAAGATTCGAGCGCTCTCTACTTGAGCAAGGTGGACGAAAATGAACATGCCCACAACACTTACTGGGGCGACCCGGCCAAGGGCGATTTCATCGTTTCCAAGGAAGACTTCGACAAACTGAAGTGGGATTCCGCCCAGAACACCGGTGGTACGTTCAAGTTCCAGGCGCTGGATGCGAACAAGCAAGCCATCGGCGACGAGCAGACTGTCACCATCAGCGAGAAACCGGCCGAGAATCCGAACAAGCAGGATGATCCCAACAAGCAGCAGGATCCTGCACAAAACCAGAACCAAGGCAGTTCGGGCAACGACCAGAAACCAGGCAATACCACCACCGACGATCCGAAAAAGCAACCGGGCACGTCGGAAGAGCAGAACCAGGGCAATTCGGGCTCAGGCAGCGATGCGTCCGGAAATCAGAACCAAAACGGCAACGCCTCGGGTCAGGGCGGCAATACTTCTGGTCAAACCGGCGGCGCTTCAGGCCAGAGCGGAAATGGCCAGGATCAGGGTGGCAAGGTCCCCGGCCAGAATGAGCAACAGCCCCCGGAAAAACCCGCTGCGTCCGAAGACAAAGCCGGTGAGTACCCGAAAAATGCCGAGCCCGTCAAGGTAGTGCACAATGCCGAGTCCACACCGTTCGACAAGGCAGTCTTCGGCGGTGCAGAAGGCAAGGAACCGCCTGCCGTGAAGATTCTGCACGTCAAGGGCAGTGGTGAAAGCGATGTCCAGGGCCTGTACAAACTGGTCAACGGCAATCCGGTCGCTGTTGAGCCCAATGAGATTATCAAGCAGGCCGACTTCGACAAGCTGGTCTGGAACGCGACCCATGGCGATGGCAACCACACCATCACCTTCGTACCGGTCAAGGCCGATGGCGGCGCCATGACAGGTGCGACCGAGCACACCGTCACCGTGCAGGAAGCAGCTGCCCCAGCCGCGCAGGAACCGCCGACCCAGAGTGCAGCAGAGCCCAAGGTTGGAGTCTATGGCGATGCAACCACGATCAATCTGACGCACGATCAGGCTGCCAAGAAGATCGAAGCCTCCGTCTTCAAGGGAACAGACCCCAGCAAAGAACCGGCTGCCGTCAAGATCATCTCGGTTGATCAACAGAACTTTGGCAACGACAACGCCTGGGAGCCGGTTGGCGGGACCAAGCCGGCATTTGGCAAGAGCGAGCAGTATGATGACAACCTGGGTGTCAATAAAGTTCTGCTGAACGCAGACTTCGACAAGGCTCAGTGGAACGCCGCTTTCGACAATGGCAGCGGCAACTACCGTGTCGTCTTCAAGCCGGCTGATGCCAACGGCAACGTCATTGAAGGTGCCACGGAGCAAACGCTCTACATCCATGAAGCCGCTGATAAGCCTGTTTATCCGGCACAGCTGGAAGTGCAGAACGTTGCGACAAACAACGGCGATGTGCACGTGAATCAAGCCCTCTTCAAAGGCGACGAGCCCACCAAGGCGCCTATGTATGTCCGTATCACCAGCATTGCGGAAACAGATGGGGAATCGGCTGATCACAACGTGCTGTTCCTGAAGAATGGTGAAAAGGTCACCCATGAGTTCAAGGCTGGCGACGCAACGCCTACCGGCACCCTGATTCTCAGCGTAGAGCAAATGGGTCAGCTGCACTGGGATGCTGCACACAACAACGGTGGCACCTTCAAGTTCAAGCCCCTGGGCGGCGACGGGAAGGACATCGAGGGTGCGGAGGAACAGACCGTGACGGTAACGGAAGCCCCCGCACCGGCCACCTCTGGCACACCATCCAGCGACAGCACCAACAGCGGCGTACAGGAAACTGGTGATACCACGGGTAGCGGCGGCTCTGCAACCGAGCCCCCCCCGGGAGGCACGCCCTCCAAACCCGTCATCCAAAATGAAGGAAATCCGTCTTCGGATGATCCTTCCACAACCGCAGCGCCAGGTAAAGATCCCGCCGGAACCAAACAAGCGGATGCCGACGCTACTACTGAGGGGGCTAAACCCAGATCCATCAGCGCCAAGTCTCTGTTCAGCAGCCCGGGCCACGAGTCGGCAACCGATAGTTACGACGTTGCCAGCCTCGAACCCAGCACCAAACTGATCGACCAGCTCCACCATGAACTGACTCAGGGCTGATTTCTCCCCGAACGCAGACCCACCCTCCCCCGCCTAACAGCCCCGGAGGGCCGGGCTCCCGTTCACTCGGGCTGCAGCCGGCAGGCACCCGTGCCCGCCCAATCCCTGCAGCCCCTTTCAACCGCACAGGTTCCGCCGTCTTCCCGCCGGTGCCACCTGTGCGGTTTTTTCATGTGCTATCGCCACCTGTCGGCGCGCCTTACGACCCGTACCTTTTCCGGCCTGCCAACTTTATCCACACAAGGCCAGATGGCCTATGCCGTTATCCATCTGGCCTATATTCACACCCGCACCGTTCTGCTGAAATGCCCGCGCTGTCTTTCATGAACAAACCTTTGGGCACTGGCATGAACGCATCCCCTTCCCCACCCATCAACCACGACAGGATCTTCAAGAACCTCGTGCAGGACTATCCCCAGGCCGCGCTGGCCTTCTTTGCGGCCGACGAGCACATCGGGCTGGACGACGACATCGAGATTACCTTCCTTGGTCAGGAACCACCCGAGACGGACATGACCGAGGGCAAGCTGATTCTCGACATGCCTATCCGGGTACGCTGGCGGGACGGTTCCCGGGAGGACCTGATCATCCTGCTGGAAGAAGAAACCGTACCCTCCCGCTTCAACCCGGAGCGGCTGCTGGGGTACACGGTGCGGGTGATGCGGCGGGAACAGACCCGGCACATCGTACAGATTGTCATCTCCGTCAAGCGTGGCACAATGGAAGAAGGCCTCACCCTCGGCGGAGACCACGTAACCACGCTGCAGTTCGGCTTCCTGCGCTGCCACCTGCCCGACCTGCGGGCGGCGGACTACGCCCACAGCGCCAACATCGCCGTACGCATCCTGACGGCCCTGATGGACTACCCCAACACCCCGGAAGCCCGGGTTCGGGTGTATGGTCAGGCCTGGCAGGGGCTGCTGGAACTGGAGCAGGATCCCGACCAGCTGGTCAAGTACCTGGGCATCATCCACACCTACCTGAAACTCGACACCACAGAGCAGCAACTGTACGCTCGGCTGTACCCACAGGAGAAACGACACATGAACCAACTGGCAGAAAGCTGGATCGAGCAAGGCTGGCACAAGGGACTGCAGGAAGGACGGCAGGAAGGCCTCCTCGACGGCCGCCAGCAGACGCTGGCTGAACTGCTGACCGAACGCTTCGGTCCTCTGGACGAAGCCGTCACCCGCCGTCTGGCCTCGGCCAGCCTGGACGAGCTGAAGCACTGGTCGCGCAGGATCCTGTCGGCCCAGACGCTGGACGAGGTGTTCCAGCTGCAATAGGGCGGGTACGACAGGGCGTTTCATGGACTTCTGCGCCCCCGCGCAGCGTCCATCCCGCCCGGTGGCAGGTGCGACAATCCCGCGTGCAACTGCCACACGACACGACGGTCACGCAGCAGCCCGGCCGCACAGCGCCCACTGCCCTTCCGGCGGTGGAGGCTGTGCGGTTTTTTCATGCCCGCACCAGCCGTCACCATTTCAGCCGGTGATATCCCCGCGCCACCATCCGGGCGCGTGTCATTTTCTGGCTGCGTTCATCGGCACCACAAGCCCGCCCGAACGCCCCTGCTCCACAATGTGCAGAAAACATATAACGATGGGCACATACCAACCAGACGGTGCCCTTCATGTCCGCACATTCCGCTTCCGCCCCGACCAGCCAGCAGGCAACCCAGACCAGCACCCGGCGCGTTCTCTCCCAGCCCGGCTCGACACGTTCCGGCGATGCGAACCGGTACGCCCCCGAGGATGACGCCTACGGGCAAGGCAGACACGAACAACACAGGCACGAGCAGGACACATACGGGCAGGAAAGCCACGATCAGGAAGCCCAGCCCCAGGACGAACTGGCCTACCGCGACGATGGTGCCGGCTGTTACCCACTGAATCCGGTACTGCTGGATAAGGCGGCTGCCAATGCCACGGCCGATGCGTCTCTGGCAACGGCCAGTGGCGTAACCTCCAGCGCGATAGTCGCGAACGTCACGGCCGCAGAGGGCTCCGCTACGGGGGCTGCCGGCATCGGCCCTATCCCCGCTGGCCCCGCAAATGCAGCCGGGGCCGCCAGGCCGGCAGGGGCCGCTTCTGCCACTGGCAGCCCGGGCTCCGCAGCGGCCAACACCAACAGTATCGCAACAGCCGGGGCCGAACATGCCTTCAGTGCAATGGACCTCGCTGTGGGCAGCGCAGTCATACTTGGCGGCGTGGCAGCGGTTGCCAGCGGCAACAGTTCCAGCCTCGGCACGCTGCCTTCGACATCGCCGGTCCAGCCCGGTGCACAGGGAACAGGGAAACCAGAACACGCCGTCCGTCATTGCCCAGAACGGTGAAGCCGCCACTACCCTCCAGCATGACAATATCAGGCGTGACGACTCGAACGGCACCGTCAACGGCGCCGGCGACCCCGACTACACCGGCGCCGGCAGCACCGGAAACAGCGCAGCCGGCACGGATGCCCCCACGTCTCCTGCCAGCACTGACACGCCTGCGGCCGGTACTGAAACACCGCCAGCCAGCACTGGCACACTGCCAGCGAACGCTGAAACCCCACCTGCCACCCAGCCCACCCCGCCCGCGCAGACCGAGGCCGTCACCGGCCCCACCTACGCCGCCGCCTCGCAGCGCACCACCGTTGCCCATGACCAGCTCTCCACGCTGGACAGCAGCCTGTTCACCGGTACGGATCCGAAGCACCTGCCGGCCTACATCCGTATCAACCGCATCACCCGTGCAGACGGTACCCAGGGCGATGCAGACCTGGTCCTGCGCCCGGCCGATGGAACGGGGACGCACAGCCCGTGCAGGCGGGTCAGGAAATTGCGCTGGCCGATCTGGGCCGTCTGGCCTGGAACGCACGCTCGTCGCAGGGCGGCACGCTGACGTTCACCCCACTGAACGCAGATCACCAGCCCTACAGCGGCACCGAAGCACAGACGCTGGGGATTCACGAATCACCCACGCTGCCCGTCTACTCCGAAACCTCACTGACCATGCTGGTCCCGCACGATGGTCAGGGTACCCTGCAGCAGGCGCTGGAAGGCACGGATGACAGCCAGGCACCGCCGATGATCCGCATCGGTACCATTCAGGAGATGTACGACACCGACACGGAACACAGTGCCCTGTACCTGCAGGAAACCGGCGGCACCCGCGATGAACTGCACGAAGGGGACACCGTGTCGCAGGCGCACATTGCCGGCGTGGCACCACAGACCGTTCAGATTCATGAATCGCCGGAGGCGCCCACCTGGACCACGGACACCACCCACCTGAAGCTGCCGCTCAGTGGCGAGTTCCATTTTTCGGAAGAGATCTTCACCGGCACCAGCACAGCCCATGCGCCCGCCTTCATCCGCGTTGCATCGCTGACCGGCGCCGATACGGCATCGGGTGCCGCCGCGCCCACCCTGGAACTGCGCAAGGATGACGGCAGCGTGACCACGATAACCACGGGCAACGACGGTACCGTGATCAGCCGGGAGGATTTTGGTCGCCTTCACTGGAACGGCCATGGCAACCAGGGCGGCACCTTCCTGTTCGAAGCGCTGGACGGCGACAAATTCAACATCATCACCAGCGAAGGCGTGCTGTCCGAACACCGTGTGCAGATGGAGCCCGGCAGCAGCCAGATCACCTACATCATCGAGTCCGCCCCCATCGGCCAGCCCCTGCTGCTGGACGGGCTTCAGCATTCAGTCCCTGCGCTGATCTGACTGACTGCCCCTGTCATGCCCATGGGTCGTTCCATGCCCCCAACACCCACGGCGCATCCGGGCGCTGTCAGCGTTCGCGACCGTAGTTTGCGAGAGGCTCATGCATGGTCTTCACAGACCATGCACCCCAGTCCTGCGCACCATGCAGAACACGGATGACGTAGATATCCTGGTCAACGACCTGATAGACAAGGATGTAGTTACCGACTACCAGCTCCCTCAGTCCCTTCACCCGGCTGATACGCCCAAGCCCCGGCTGTGTGGTCAACAGCCCAGCCTGTTTTGCAAAACGCTCGTCGGTCTCCACCGCTGCGCGCGAACTGTCGGCACTGATGAAATCAAAAATGGCATCCCGGTCCAGAACGGCGCGCTCCGTCCACCAGAGTTTCATGGTGTTTTCTGGCCGCGTCGCTGAACCTCTGCCCGCCTCGCAGCAAAGCGCGCTTCCACCTCATCTGCCGACAGCAGGCGCCCGGCACTCACGTCATCCAGCCCGGCCTGCACTTCCCGCCGGAACCAGGCGTCATAAGCCTGTTTTTCCTGCTGCTGGCGCACGAAATCACGCATGAAATCGCGCAGCAGCTGGGCGCCGGTGCGATCCAGCCCCCGAGCGGCTGCCGTGAAATCTGCCTTCAGGGACTCATCCACACGAAAGGTGAAGGTTGCGTCCGTCATCTGGGCCTCGATGTGTTACAGGATAAGTGCATCATAACATGTGTATCTGCCACAACCCGGCACTGCCTGTCCGCTTTCCTGCCTGCTTCCCTGCTTCCCTGCCTTCCTGCTCTTCCTCCCCTGCCCTTCCTTCCCCACCCCGCATTCCCTGCCGGCTCCTGCCCCTCCCGCGCCCCCGTCCCTCGCCCGTACCGTTGCCTCCACCCAACACCCACGGCGCACCCGGGCGCTGGACGGGCGTCACATGCCGCCCGTACCCGGGCCACTACCGGGGCGTGGGCAAAACCCGGACGATCGGACACCGTGACCATGGACTTGCCTTGCCGTTCACATCATGATGCCGCAGAACCACTCATCATCCACGCCTGCCTCTGCCCCTGATGCCTCTACCCGCACCGGACATGCCGGCCGGGCCAGGCTGCCCGTCAGGCCAGCGCCGCAGGGTGCACGGCTGCCGCAGGAAATGCTGGATGGCACGGAAGAAGAGCTGTTGGCGGCACTGAAACAGCAACAGGGTGCCCTGCCGGATTATCTGGAACCGGTTCTGTACGAAGACAGCCCGCACCAGTGTGTGGCGCTGCTGCCCCCGGAAGGTTTGAACCCTCTGGCCGGCACCGCTGACGGGCTGCCGGGGCTGGCCGATGCAGCCGCCCTGGCACCGGCCGGACAGGCGGCCCCGGCGGGCATGACCGCTGCCGTGCAAACGGGGGCTGGCGGTTCGGTGTCAGCCGTCGCCACTCAGGGCAGTGTCAGCTCGCTCCCGGCCGCCGCAGCCGGAAGCAGCATCAGCACCCTGCCCACCATTGCTGCCGTGGCACCGGCGGAGACGGCCGCGGCGGGCGCTGCTTCCGAGGTCATTCTGGCCAGCACGGCCGGCGCCCCCTATGCCTTCAGCCCGGTGGCCATTGCAGCCGGTGCTGCGGTGCTGGCCGGTGGCATTGCCGTGGTGTCCCATGGCCAGGGCGCCGGCATGGGCACTTCGCCTGCGGCCAGACTGGCCCTGGACGGACGCAATACGCGTGGCAACGACAACCCGGCAGATATCACGCCGACGCCCCAGCCCGAACCGGAACCCGCACCACGGCCCTCACCGGCCCCTGCGCCGCAGCCGGCCCCTCAACCATCTCCGGCCCCCGCACCGCAACCGGAACCCGCGCCCCACCCCTCACCTGCTCCGCAGCCAGCCCCCGAGCCAGCGCCCGTACCGACACCTGCACCGGCACCGGAGCCCCCATCCACACCCGAGCCCGTGCCGGTTCCTGCTCCCGTTCCCTCGCCAGAGCCTGCGCCCGAACCCGCCCCAGCCCCGGTTCCCGCGCCACAGCCGGCACCGGAGCCAGCCCCCGAGCCCCTGAAGCCCAACGTCACACTCGACCCGCTGCCGGTGGCCTACAACGGTGAACGCACACTGGGCGCCGCCCTGCTCGGCCGCGACCCGGGTGGCAAGACCGTGGACTACGTGCTCGTTCAGCACGCCGGCGCCAAGGACGCCGACCCTGCCAGCACCACCGGTGGTGCAGGACTCTGGCTGCGCGGCACCGACGGATCACCCGCCACGAAGCTGGAAGCAGGTGCCGTCATTGCACGCGCGGATCTCGACCGCGTGTACTGGAGCACCGAAGGCAATGCCGGCGGCGTGCTCCGGTTCGTGGCAAGCGACGCCAGCGGCACGCCCGTGGGCGGCGCCACACCGCAGATCCTGCCGCTGTACGAATCACCGCAGCCGCCAGCCTACCCGGAGCAGGTAACCCTGTTCGTCTTGCATGACACCCTGGCGACCATCACCCATGCCGCACTGCTGGGCAACGATCCGGCGCATCAGCCCAGGCACGGCATTCGCATCGACAGCATCGATACGAAGGGGCCGGACGGCAGCGGCATCGGCCTGGTGAAATACAACCACGCCGACCAAACGTCCGTGCCGGTCAAACCGGGAGAGATCATTCCCTGGGACCGTCTGGGCACCCTGCACTGGGACGCACGGCACAACGACGGTGGCACATTCCGCTTCACCCCACTGGATGAGCGCGGCAACCCCATCGAGGGAGCCCGGCCGGCCGTCATCCACATGTACGAATCGCCGCAGCCCCCCGCGTACCCCAGCGATCAGCCTGTCCAGCGGGTGGCCTGGGAGGGTACGCTGGCGCTGCCCGACACGCTGTTCAGCGGCACCAGCCCGGAACACGCACCGGCGTTCATCCGCATCAGCAACATCCAGCCGGACGGCGATGATCCAGCCGGCACCCCGCCCCTGCTGCTGGGAGCCGGAGTCGACGGCGAACCCGTCACCGAAGGACAGATCATCCCGGCGGCCCGGTTTGCCCAACTGATCTGGAATGCGGCCGGCAACCGGGGCGGCAGTTTTCTGTTCACGCCACTGGACGCCAACCAGCTGGAAATTCGCGGTGCCGACCCGCGGACCATCCAGGTGCAGGAATCACCGGCGGCGCCCCAATACGACAGCAATGCCCCGGTACGGGTGGCGCACGATGCCGTGGGGACCATCGGGGCCAGCCTGATCGAGGGCAGCGTGCCTGCCAACGCGCCGGCACGCATCCGCATCGACGACATTCGCCCCGACCGTACCGGCGAACCGGACACCGCCACGACCCCGTCCACCATCCTGTACATCGAGCGGGACGGCCAGCGCGAACCGCTGACGGTGGACAGCACCGTCGACGCTGCCGATTTCGGCCGGATCCGCTGGGACGCCGGGGCCGGCAACGACGGCGGCACCTTTCGCTTCACGGCGCTGGACGACCAGGACCAGCCCATTCTCACGTCCGATAACCAGCCCGTCCGGCAGACCATCGCGGTGCACGAGTCTCCCGTCGCCCCCAGCTACGACGAAGAACTCGGCGCGCTGGTGACGGGCTGGCAGGAAGACGCCAGCGTGCAGACCCTGGTGTTCACCGGCCGCGTCCCCGAAAATGGCCCTGCATTCGTCCGGATCACCCACATAAATCCCCGCGATGAAGACCCGGACCATCCGGGTGCCCTGGTCATGGACGAAAAACCGGGCAGTGCAACGCCCGGCGGCGTCGTTCAGGAAGGCCAGATCATCAGCCGCGAGGATTTCGACCGGCTGCGCTGGTATTCGTCACGCAATCATGGGGGCAGCTTCAGCTTCCAGCCGCTGGACCGTCACCAGCACGACATTCCGGGCGCAGAAGAACGGACCGTCACGGTACACGAATCACCGCAGTCGCCGGACTACGCCGGCGCACCCGGCATCGTCACCGTGCCGCACGACCAGCAGCATGATCTGGCTCGCGAGCTGTTTGCCGGCGCCGACCGCACGCTGTCGCCGGGCATGATCGGCATTCAGGACATCAGTGCGGCGGGCAGCGGGGCACAGGCGGCCGGCAGCCTGCTGCTGCGTCAGGACGATGGCAGCCTGAAACCCTTGGCCGTCCGGGACATCATTCCCGCAGCCGATTTCGGCAAACTGGTCTGGGACGCCTCGGTCAACGAAGGCGGCAGCGTCACGTTCGTCGTGGCCGACCCTGACGGGCTTGCCTATCTGGATGACCAGGGCAATCCGCTCACCCGGACGATCACGGTTCAGGAAGCGCCAGCCATCCCCGACTACGCCGATCCGCGCGAGATGGTGGTGGTGGGCCATGACCAGACGGCCATGCTGGGTGCAGAAATCTTCAGCGGCAAAACACCCGGCAGGGCGCCCGCGCAGGTGCGCATCACGGCCATCGATCCGAAGGAACCCTCCGGCGACGCGGCCCACGGCCTGCAGCTGGATGCCGGCGGTGACGGTGGCGCAGCGCCCACGCCGGTTGCGGTGGGCCAGACCATCAGCGCTGCCGATTTTGGCCGGCTGGGCTGGAACGCAGCCGGCAACGGGGGCGGCAGCTTCTCCTTCCAGGCGCTGGACCGCGACGGCAACCCCATCACCGGATCCGGCCCGCAGACCATGACCGTGCACGAGTCGCCGGTGGCCCCCACCTACACCGGCAACAGCGGCGAAAATGGCAATACCACCCGCTTCGACGTGGCCGGTGAAAACAATCACCCGCTGAACACCCCCGCAGCCGTCAGCATGCTGCTGGGCAATGACGACGGGCACCGTGCCGCGTATTTCATGATCATGGACCTGGCGCCAGCCAACGCCCGCAGCGACCGCTCGCTGATGCTGACCGGCGTACCGGGCCAGGCCAACCGGGTACTGCACGACGGCGACACCATTGCTGCCGAACACGCCGGCAAGCTGAGCTGGAACGCCAGTCTCAACGATGGCGGCACCTTCCGCGTGCTGGCGCTGGATGCCGACCAGATTCCGGTCGTTGGCACCGACGGGCTGCCGGTGACACACACCATTGCCATTCACGAACTGCCCAAAACGCCATATTACGAGCCCGACACCATCCGGCCGCGGGCCACGCACGACCAGACCGACGTGGTGGTGGATGCCACGGCCTTCCGCGGCAACGACGAGGCCAGCTACCCTGCGCCGGCACAGATTCGCATCGACAGCATCGAAGCACGCGGCGGTGCCGGGGCACAGCCCGGCCTGTATGTGCTGCGCAATGGCGTTCGGGTGGACCTTGCCACAAACAGCACGGTACAGGCCAGTGAATTCGACCAGGTGCGCTGGGATGCCAGCCACAATGATGGCGGCCGCATCCGCTTTACCGCGCTGGATGAACAGGGCGTGGAAATCCAGAAAAAACCCTACCAGCCCGCGGTCCGCGTCATCGATGTGTCGGAATCTCCCGTTGCACCCGAATACCCTGCCAGCATGACGGCCCGGGTCCAGCACGACGGCACCGTGGATTTCCGCAGCACCTACCAGAGCCTGCTGGACGGAACCGGCACCAGCAAACCGGCCTACATCCGCATCGACAGCGTCTCGCCAGCCGACCCCAGCACCAGCAGCGAAGCCCTGACGCTCACCGTCAATGGCAACACGGAAAACATCGGTGCCGGCAAGGTGCTGGGGCTGGCCAGCGCCCATGACCTGACCTGGCATGCCGATGTCAACAACGGCGGTACCTTCACCTTCACGGCCCTGGACAGCAGCCGCCAGCCCATCCTGAACGCCGATGGCAGCGAGGTGCAGAAGACCATCACCATCTCGGAGGGACGGGTACATCCGGATTATTCGTCTGACGCACCGGTCAGCGTGAAACGCGCCACCGGCACCCCACTCGACGCCTCCGTGGTGGAAGGCAGCCAGCATGAGCGGGCCCCGGCCGCCATTCGCTTCGACAGCTACACCGAGGCCGATGGCACCACGCCGGGGCATGCCCCCGTCTATGTGCTGCGAGGCGGCAAGAAGGTCTATCTGAACGACGGGGATGTGATTCAGCCCGGAGAATTCGGCAGTCTGCACTGGGACAGCGCCCACAACCACGGCGGAAGCTTCACGTTCACACCGCTGGACACCGACGGCCAGATGATTCCGGGCATGCAGGCGCAGACCGTAACCGTGCGGGAAGCCGGGGAAAACCCAAACTATCCGGCCTCCCAGCCCGTCCAGTTCGTTCCCTACGACGGCACACTGACGCTGCCGGAAAAGACCTTCGTGGGCGCCCATGCCACCAGCAAGCCCTATTACGTGCGCATCACCAGCGTAAACCCCACAAACGGCAGCGCAGGCCTGATGCTGGACAGCGATGGCCCGAACGGCCCCGATGCGCCCCGTGCCATTGGCCCGAATCAGACACTCTCCACAGAGGACATGAAGCGCGTCACCTGGGATGCATCCACCAACGATGGCGGCACCTTTACCTTCGAGGTGCTGGACTACTACAAGAACCCCGTGCCGGGCGTGCCGCTGCAGACCGTGACCGTGGACGAGCTGCCTGCACCACCGGTGTACACGAAGGAAACCGATGTGCAGCACGTGCCGTTCGCGCAGGTGCTG
Organism: Lautropia dentalis; assembly: GCF_003892345.1. Lineage (GTDB taxonomy): Bacteria > Pseudomonadota > Gammaproteobacteria > Burkholderiales > Burkholderiaceae_E > Lautropia > Lautropia dentalis. Next base: position 83,055 of record NZ_RRUE01000001.1, on the reverse strand, counting down.
AAAATCGGTGCCGACCATGCCGACATGCTCAACGGCACCGACGGCACACGCAAGCCTGCCAGCATCCGCATCACCAACATCGTGCAGCCGCATGATCTGGACACCAGCCATTCACCGCTGCAGCTGCGGGACAACAACGGCTCCGGCACGGTGGCGCAGCAGCTCCAGAAAAACGACGTGATCAAACAGCAGGACTTCGGCAAGCTCGTCTGGGACGCCAGCAAGACCGACGGCGGCAGCTTCACCTTCGAGGTGCTGGACGCCCAGGACCGCGTGATGCACGACCCGCAGGGGCAGAAGGTCACGCATACGGTGAGCATCGATGAGCATGCGGTGGCGGGAAATACGTTAGACCTCGGCGCGCTTGCAGCGGCAGGCACACACAGTGCTACCGTCGCCGTGGGGCACAACACCATCACCTGGATGAGGCCCGATGCACTCGAAGCGCAGACTCCGGGCGAGTTGCGGTATTTCAAGGTCTTCTCTGAAATCACGGCAGCAGAGGAAACCACCGGTCAACGATACATCTGGTGGCAGGCCAGCCAGGAAGGCCCCCATGCCTACGAGTTCATCCAGAAAGCCGGCCTGACCCCGGAACAGATGCAGGCACACGCCGCATCACTGGGTGGCAAAATCATGTCCATCGACAGCCCGGCCGAGCTGGCCTGGATGCAGAGTCAGAACCTCAGCGCCAACGATTTCAGCGACAATGACTATTACTTCATCGACCACATCGGCGGACGCCAGCCCGGTCACAGCCGCGGCTACATCATCGAGTTCGAAAACTACAGGCATCCGCTGCAACTACGGGACGCCAGCAACCCGGATCAGCTCGATCCCGACGCGGGCCTGCTCTGGAATGGCACCATTCTCTCCACGGAGCAGCTGCAGCGCCTGAGCTGGGACTCCACGACCAACAGCTGGGGAACCGTCACGTTCCAGCAAGTGCAAGGCACCAGCCTGCGTCACAGCGACCAGGATCCCGAGGACAACCATACCGATAAAACGCTCAGCGGGAACCAGTTCGTCGGCTACCCGATCACCCTGACCTTCAGGGAGGTCAGTGCCGGGCAATCTCCGGGAGACACCCCGACCACGCAAGGCAGCCAGCGCAGTGTGCGCAGTGTGACGCTGCAGGATCTGACACAGGCCCCCACGGACAACGTGCCAGGCCTGGAAGAGACTCACCATGCAACCGGCACGGCTTCCTCTGGCACGGCTGATCCCGGACCAGCACCCAGCTCGCTGAACATCTGGCACGGCACCAGCCCGCTGGATGATCCGGCGCAGCATCCGGCACTGGTCTGAAGCTGGCCACGGGCCTGCGGCTGTCCCGCTTTTTCGGCCTGTCCGACGGCTTCTGGACCGGGCTGCAGCTCGATCACGACATGGCCAACGCCAGAGAAGCACTGGCGGATGTGCTGGCCAGTATCACGCCCCATGTGGTAAGCCAGTAAATCACAATCTGACACAGGGCAGCGCCAGCCGACCATTCATGCCGGATCTGCTGGCCCTGCGCCAAGGGGGCGGGGATGATGAACATCATAAACAACCATGGCTGCAAAGCCCCTGTTCATCATGAATCCCAACACGTCACATGGTCTCTCCAGCATGATGCCGGCCGGCGAAGCGTCCCAGGTCAAGGGGGCTTCGCACCAGCATCAACCGGGCCTGTCCGGTGACTCGCCCGCCGGCATGCCGCCGGTCATCCATGGCAGCCTGCTGGCTGCAAACGATGCCATTGCCGTTCGCCAGGGGCTTCCGGGCGCACGCCGCCCTGGCCGGAACGGACAGGACGAGGACGACCGGGCGTGCCGGGATGAGGAAAGGGACGAACAGGGCAATCCCGTCCAGCATGCGGACGGCCGCGACGACGACGACAGTTGTGCCGCCCTGCTGGCCGCTCCGGCCGGTGAAGGTGCTGCAGCCAGTTCGGCCGGCAGTACTGGCGCGGCCGCAGCCATGGGCGCCACAGGCGCTGCGGGTATCGCCAGCACGACGGGAAGCTCGGGCGCTGCCGCCGCAGGCACGGCCGGCGCCGCCACGGGCATCTCCCCGAGCGCGGCGGCACTGACCCAGACACTGCTGATGGGCGGTGCCGTGGCTCTGGGTGGATTCGGTGGCAGCGACAGCACTGCGTCGGACAGCCGTTCGGCCAATGGCCGTCACGGCAACGATACGCCCTCCATCGATCCGGGAAGCCCCCAGAACCCGGGAAACGCTCAAAACCCCGGCAATGCACAAAACCCGGGCAATACACAAAACCCGGGAAACGCCCAGACCCAGGACGACACGGGCAGCCTCGCCCAGAATTCGCTGAAACCGGCGGTCACGCTCGACGCACAACCCGTTCCCAGCAACGGCCAGCGCTCGCTGGGTGACCTGTTCTTGCACGGCAGCGGTGCCCATGGAGCACAGGGCGGCAATGGCAGCCATGCAGGCAACGGCGGCACCAGCAGCGGAAACGGCAGCGGTGACAACGGCAATCCTGCAGGCAATGGTGACGCCGGCAGCGGTGCCAGCGGCAATGGAAACAGTGGAAGCGGCAACCACGGTGCGGGCACGGGCAACGCCGACGTGTCACCCGAGTATGTGGTGCTGCAGCGCGTGTCCCTCAACGGCAGCAGCCAGGACAGCGCTCAGGGTGGCCTGTGGCTGCGTGGCACCGATGGTTCGGAACCCAGACTGCTGAAGGAAGGCGATGTGATCGCCCGGGCCGATTTCGACCGTGTGTACTGGAACACCGAAGGCAACACCGGCGGCGAATTCCAGTTCGTGGCCAGCAACGCACGCGGTGTACCGGTCAGCAACGCCACGCCGCAGATCGTGCCCATCTACGAGTCCCCGGAACCGCCGGTCTATGACGCCGACGCACAGACCCGGACGCAGACCGTGGCACACGACCAGACGCTCTCCCTGCCGTCTGCCCTGCTGGCGGGCAGCGATGCCGGCAAGGCACCGGCCGGTGGCATCCGCATCGACCGCATCGATGCGGCCAGTCAGGACACAGACCATGGCACGCTGTATCGTGTGGTGACCGACGCATCGGGCACGCCGCAGCGCATCCCCGTGCAGGCCGGTACCGTCATTTCGCCCAGCCAGCTTTCCGAACTGGCGTGGGACAGTGCACACAACGCGGGAGGCTCCTTCACCTTCACGGCCCTCGATGGGAGGGGGAACCCCATCGAGGGTGCCGCACCGCAAAAAATCACCGTGCACGAGTCGCCGGCCGTACCCGCCTACAGCGCCACGCCGGTCGTCCACGTCGGGCATGACGAGGTCACGCCCCTGAAGGCGCAGCTGTTTACCGGCGACAACGACACCCTGAAACCGGCCGCCGTGCGCATCGACAAAATCCAGGCCACGAACGCCGATGGTTCGGTGTCGGAACAGGGCACCCCTGCCCTGCTGATGGACCCGGACGGGGATGGCCCCAAGGAAGCCACCCTTGTCAGCGAAGGACAACGGATTTCTGCCGATGATTTCGGCAAACTGCGCTGGGATGCCCACGGCAGCGACGGCGGCAGACTCGCCTTCACGCCCGTGGATGCCGACGGCGTTGCGTACGGCACGACGCAGCAGGTGACGATTTTCGAGCAGCCACTGCCACCGGTCTATGCCCAGGATATCGACCCGATCCAGGCCGGCTTCCAGAAAATGGTGAACCTGAGTGACCACCTGAGCACCATCATCGGCAGCGACGCCACCCGCGCCCCGTCGGCCATCCGCATCGACGAACTGACGGCGCCGCACCCGCAGGACGGCGCCCAAACGCCGCTGTTCCTGAAAAACGACGATGGCTCGCTGACGCCGGTGACGGCCGGGGATGGTCACAATGTCATCCAGGCTGCCGATTTTTCCCGCCTGGTGTGGGATGCCAGCAAGAGCGATGGCGGCTGGTTCATTTTCGAGGCACTGGACGCCCAGGGAGAGCCCTTCCCCAACGCAACGGGCCAACACCTGGCACACCGCGTGCAGATCGATGAAGATGCCGTGGCCGGTCACACGCGTGACAGTGAGGATTACGTGGCCAACAACGTGGCCAATGATTCCATCACCTGGCTGACGCCCAACGCCTATGGCCCGGCACCGGAAACCCTGCGATTCTTCCGGCTGGGTGACATCACGGCCTGGGAAAGTGGCGGCCAGACGCGCATCGTGATGGACGCCGCCACCAGCCCGGACGGCAAGGAAGCCGCGTACGAAATCATTCGCCACGCCGGCCTGACACTGGAAGAAGCCCAGGCACAGGCCGCGGCCCGGGGCGCCAAACTGCTGACCATCGACAGCCAGCAGGAGCTGGACTGGCTGCAAAAACAGGTCACCGATGGCAGGTTCGGCATTCACAACGAACCCGACAAGGGTACGGACGACACCGACCTGTCTGGCTACGTGTACACCAGCAGGCTGGGCACGGCCGACGGCACGCCGGAGGCCCAGGGCAGCAACGCGAAGGGCTTCATCATCGAATACAACGATTACAAGTCCCCGCTGCGCCTGCACAGCGCCACCGATTCCGGAAAGTTCGAGTATCTGCACACGGGCGATGTTCTGTCCAACCACGACATGCAACGGCTGACCTGGGACTCGCACCAGAACAACGGCGGCAAGATCTGGCTGGTCGAACTGGAGCCGCAGGCCGATGATCCCACCAAAGCCAGTGACAAAACCACGGGTGAATGGATTGGTTGGGGCTTCGAGGAACGCGACCGCCTGGGCACCTACGGTACGTGGGAAGAAGTGCACAACAGGCTGGGTGTGCGCAGCGTGAGCGCCACCAGCCAGGAAGCGCCCTCCGCCACGACACAGGCCGATGCCGACACGCACGCGGCCGTGGACGCCAGCCAGCTGAACCTCTGGAAAGGCACCAGCGCGCTGCTGGATGATCTGCAGCATGCATCGCTGGCACTGATCTGAGCGGGCGTCGGCCCGGCTGCCCGAGTTGTGCCATGGTTCGCGCCCCTTTGGGCGTGCAGGGGCGCGATACCACTGCATCCTGGGACTCATTCGTCCTCTCGCCGGACGTGACCCGGCTGGCGCTGCGTTGGCCAGGCTGCCTGCGATGGTGGCCGGGCCTCATCCGGGCAACCCCATCGTTCATGTTCACTGGGCACAGGCATGGACACAGCCATTTTGTTACGTATCTAATGACAAATGACACAGTGCAGCCCCAACCGACCATTCATGCCGTGAACAATGGCGTCCGGTCGGACAAATATGGATGATGAATATCCTAAACAACTCTGGTTGAAGAGGCCTTGTTCATCATGACTTCCCATACGCCACGTGATGTCCCCAGCAACACACTGTCAGGCAGCACGCCCCGCGTGCAGGGTGGTTCACTCCAGAAGCACCGCATTTATTCGGGTGACGAGCTTTCCGGCATGCAGGTACTCAGCGATGGCAGTCTGCTGGCCGCAGCCGATGCGATTGCCGTCCGGAAAGGACGCGCAGGTGCACGCCGGCACGGAGAGGACGGACATGATGAACAGGACGATGCGGCCTGCCGGCAGGAAGAGCGCGATGAACAGGGCAATCCCGTCGTCCATCATCCGGAGCACGACGATGATGACAGCCGGTGCGCCGTCCTGCTTCCCGCAGGGGAAGGCGCAGCGGCATCTGCCGCTGCCGGGGCCGGCACGGCTGCTGGTACCACGGGAGCAGCCGGGGCTGCCGGTGCCGTGGGCACGGCAGGGTCGGCAGCCGCTGCAGAAGCCACGGCCGCCACAGTGACGGGAGCGGCCGGTGTGGCCAACATCACCGCATCGGATGGTGCTGCTGCAGGCGCGGCGGCCGGCACACGCAGTGCTGCCGGCGCAGCAGGCGCAACCAGTGGCGCGGGCACGGCGGGTGGCGAACTTGCCGTCAGCGGCACGGGTGCAGCCGGTTCCACGAGGTGGGTGACCTCATCCCGGCCGACCAGTTCGATGCCATTGCCTGGAACGCCAGCGGCAACGCGGGGGGCACCTTCACCTTCGAAGCGCTGGATGCCTCGAAATTCCCCATCGCCGGGGTGAGTGCGCAGGCGGTGGAGGTGCAGGGATCACCCGCAGCCCCGGTGTACGACACGGAGTATGTCCGCCTTGCACACGACCACGTGACTCCGCTGGACCGCACCCTGTTTGCGGGCACCGACAGCACACGCGAGCCTGCGTTCATCCAGATCACTGTGCTCGCGAACAACCCCAATGATGGCACCAGCACGGGCGGCCTGATGTTCGATGCCGACGGCGACGGCCCGGAAGCGCCAGAGGCCGTCTATACGACCCAGGTCATCGCCCGTGAAGATTTCGGCAAGCTGAGCTGGGACACCACGGGCAATGCAGGCGGGGTCTTCGTAGTCACGCCCATGGAGGGCAGCGACCTGAATCAAATCCAGCCCATCCTGGACGCCGATGGCTCGCCGGTTTCCCAGGGCATCACCGTGCATGAATCGCGGCCGGTGCCCGACTATACGATGGAAAACGGCGTCACCGACATAAACGCCCGCTTCGACAACGAAGACGCCATTCCCTTCACCGTCTTCACCGGTGACAACGAGGACACCATTCCGCCTGCCGTACGCATCGACAGCATCCAGCCGACCAACCCGGACGACCCCAATGCCCCTGCGCTGCTGCTGGATCCGGATGGTGACGGGCCGGAAGCCGCCCGGGCCGTGAAGGCGGGTGACACCATCCAGCAGGCCGACTACGAGCACCTGCGCTGGAACTCCACCCACAACGAAGGCGGCACGGTGACGTTCACTGCCCTGGATGTGGACGGGGAGCCCATCATCGGCGCCGAGCCGCAGACACTGCACGTGCACGAGCAGCCGCTGCCGCCGGTCTATGAACAGGAAGCCGATCCGGTGGCCGCCCCGTTCCAGCAGCTGGTCGCACTGGGCGAGCACCACCTGGCCAAGATCATCGGCAGCGAGGAAAACCGGGCGCCTGCTGCCATCCGCATCGTCGAAACACAGGCCCCCCACCTGCTCGACGGCGCCAGCACGCCGCTGTACATGAAGGGTGAGGACGGTACGCTGACCCCGATGAATGCGGATGAGAGCAACAACACCATCTCCGCGGCAGATTTTGCCAAACTGGTCTGGGACGCCAGCAAGAGCGACGGCGGCTCGATCACCTTCGAGCCGCTGGACGCCCGGGGAGAGGCCTTCCTGGGCGATGACGGCAACAACATCACCCACCGCATCGACATCAACGAAGACGCCGTGGCCGGCTACTCGAAGGACGGCGGCAAAACGGTTCCCAACGTGATCACCGACTCCATCACCTGGCTGACCCCCAATGCCTACGGCCCCGCACCGGAAACGCTGCGCTTCTTCAAGATGGGCGGTATCAGCGCCTAGGAAAACGGTGGCTATACCCGGATCGTGATGGACGCCGCCACCAGCCAGGACGGCAAGGACCGGGCCTACGAGATCATTCTGCACGGAGGTCTCACCCGGGAACAGGCCGAAGCCGAAGCAGCGGAACGCGGTGGCACGCTGCTGACCATCGACAGCCAGCAGGAACTGAAATGGCTGCAGGACATGGTCGAAAATGGAAAATTCGGCATTCACGGTGATGCAAGCAAGGGCCCGGACGATACCGATCTATCCGGCTATCTGGACGCCAGCAAGCTGGGGGCGGCCGCTGGTACGGTGGTGGAGCCGGGCCCCGGCACCAAGGGCTTCATCGTGGAGTACAGCGATTACAAATCCCCGCTGCGGCTGTACAGCGAAAGTGGTCCCAATGATTTCCGTTATGTGCACGAAGGTGAGATCCTGACCAACCGCGAACTGCAGCGTCTGGCCTGGGATTCGACCCGCAACAACGGCGGCAATTTCCGGATGGCCGAACTCGAACCGAAGGCCGACGATCCCAGCCAACCCAGCGACACCGTCAAGAACGGCTGGCCCACATGGGGCTTTCAGGAGCGCAGCCGCAACGACACCACCGGCACCTGGGAAGAGTGGCACGAAAAGGTGGGCCTGCGCAGCCCGTCCACGACCAGCGGAAAGTCCCTGGGCACACAGCACATCCAGGACGCGCCGGATACCCAGGACGCACCGGCCACGCCCGACACACTGGCCCTGCACGATCTGTCGAACGCCGCAGGCACACCGGCTCACACCGGCGCACAGGCCGTCACCGGAACCCCGGTTCAGACCGATGCGCACACCACCGGTACCAGCCCCCTGTCCGTTTGGCAGGGCATCAGCCCGCTGGTGGATGATCCGCTGCACCCGTCCGTGGCTGTGATCTGACCAGAAAAGCCCATGTAGTGCTACGCTTCACCCAGCCCCTCGCCAGGCGAAAGCCGGTGACGACCGGGCATCCCTCCCGTCGGCAAGGCACAAGCCGGCGCCGGGCGGATGCCCCCTTTCGGCGCCTTCTGCGCGCCAGCGCAGCAAAGCCGAAAGGGGGTTCCGCCCGGCGCCGGCGCTCTCCCCCACGAAGTGACGAAGTGAAGCGCAGCCCCCACCATGACCACCTACGCCGCTGAACCCCACAGCGCCTTCTTCCGCCGCAACCTGCAGGTCATCGCCACCCGTACCGATGGCGGCCCGGCCGACCTCGACGCGCTCATCGGCATCCCCCTCACCCCCGTCGCCATCGACGAAGCCTGGGTACGCCACCAGGGCTACGGCCAGCCGCCGGAAGTGGCCCTGCGCCGCTTTCGCAACCTGCTGATGATGGCGCTGATGGAGCGCGACATCCGCAGCGAAGCCCCGCTGGAAGAAGTGCTGGGCGCCATCACCCACTGGGCCGAGGTGGCCGTGCGCCATGCCCTGCAGGTGGCCGCCACCGAGCTGCAGACACAGGGACGCACCCTGCTCGACGCCAAAGGCCGGCCACAGGACATGATGGTGGTGGGCATGGGCAAGCTGGGCGGCGGCGAGCTGAACGTCTCGTCCGACATCGACCTCATCTACGTGGCGCGCGATGCCGGCGAAGATCCGCGCTACATGGAGCGCATGGCCAAGCGCCTGAACCAGCTGCTCTCCAGCGTGACGGCCGACGGCTTCGTGTTTCGCGTGGACACCCGCCTGCGCCCCTATGGCGACGTGGGGCCGCTGATTGCCACGCTGCCGGCACTGGGCAGCTATTTTCATGAACAGGGACGCGAGTGGGAGCGCTTTGCGTGGCTCAAGGGTCGCGTGATCGCGCACACGGGGCTGGCCCCCTTCGACAGCACGCGTGCCGACGAGCAGCAGCTGATGCAACAGGTGGTGCCCTTCGTGTTCCGGCCGTATCTGGATTTTCCGGCCTTTGCCGCGCTGGGCAGGCTGCACGACCTGATCCGCGCCGAAGCCGTGAAAACCGAGACCCGCCGCGCCCAGGGCGACAATGCCGGCTTCGACGTGAAGCTGGGACGCGGCGGCATCCGCGAAATCGAATTCTGCGCGCAGATGTTCCAGATCGTGCGCGGCGGGCAGGACCCATCCCTGCGCGAACGCAGCACCCCCAAAGCCCTGCAGCGGCTGGCCCGCCGCCAGCTGCTGGATGAAGGCGATGTGCAGAAGCTGCTCGATGCCTGGCGGCTGCTGCGCCGGGTGGAGCATGCGCTGCAGTATCAGGAAGATGCACAGACCCACTGGCTGTCGGACGATGCCCAGCAGCACGCGGCCATTGCCGCCATGCTCGGGCTGGCGGTGAGCGATTTCGATGCCCGGCTGCACACCGCACGCCAGAGCGTGGCAGCCGTGTTCGACGACCTGCTGGCCCCCTCGCGACGCACGGCGCTGCAGGACACCGGTTCACCGCTCGCTCCCCAGCCAGAGGCATCCGGCCTGCGTCCGCCTCCCCCCGACATCGTCACCCCGGCCCCCGCCGCGCCGGGCGACGACAGCCTGCGCCGCATCGGGGCGCTGCGCGAGTCGCGCGCCTACCGCAAGGCCCGCGACAGCTCGCAGCAGATGGTCGAGCATCTGCTCGCACAGGCGCTGCATTTCCGGCCCGGGACGGAAGCCTGCAGCCAGGACACGCTGATCGGGCGGCTCTGCGATTTTCTGGAATCCATTGCCGGGCGCTCGGTGTATCTGGACATGCTCACCCAGCATCCGGAAGCCTTCGTGCACCTGCTGCGGATGATGGCGCAGGCGCGCTGGGCCAGCGACTATCTGCGCAGCCATCCGGTGGTGATCGACGAACTGGCCAGCGGCCAGCTGCTGGAACCACTGGACATCCCCCGCTGGGCGCAGAACCTGCGCGAGCAGCTCGATGCCACCGTGCTGCCCGGCGTGCTGGACGACGATGGCCGCCCCGCCCCCGACGTGGAGCGCCAGATGGACGCCATGCGCGAGGCGCACCACGGCGCCGTCTTCCGGCTGCTGGGACAGGATCTGGAAAAACGCCTGACCGTGGAGCATCTGAGCGACGAGCTGAGTGCGCTGGCCGATGCGGTGCTGGAAATCACCCTGGAGCGCTGCTGGGCCAACCTGCCGCGCCGGCACCGGCCCGATCCGCAGTTCTCGGTGATTGCCTACGGACGGCTGGGCGGCAAGGAGCTTGGCTATTCGTCCGATCTGGACCTGGTGTTCCTGTACGACGACCCGCACGAGGATGCGCCCCGCATCTATGCCCAGCTGGCCCAGCGCATGGCCGGCTGGCTGCAGACCCGCACCGCCGCCGGCACGCTCTTCGAGGTGGACCTGCGGCTGCGGCCCAATGGCAACGCCGGGCTGCTGGTGTCCACCCAGAACGCCTTCCGCCTCTACCAGAACGAATCGGCCTGGGTGTGGGAGCACCAGGCACTGACCCGGGCGCGCCATGCGGCGGGCAGCCCGCGCATCGGCGCCGTGTTCGAACAGCTGCGCAGCGACATCCTCTCGCAGCGCCGCGTGCTGGGCACGCTGTCGGCCGAGATCCGCGGCATGCGCCAGAAGATGCACGACGGTCACCCCAACAAAACGGGGCTCTTCGACCTGAAGCATGACGCCGGCGGCATGGTGGACATCGAGTTCATGGTGCAGTTCCTGGTGCTGGCGTACAGCCACGATCACCCCGAACTGATCGAGAACAGGGGCAACATCGAGCTGCTGCGCCGCGCGGCAGCGGCCGGGCTGATCACCATGGACGAGGCCCGCAGCGTGGGAGATGCCTACCGCCGCTACCGCCAGCTGCAGCACGAGATCCGCCTCAACGATGCCGAACGCGCCCGTGTGCCGCACGCCACCGTGGCGGCCGAGGCCGAGGCCGTGCGGGCGCTGTGGCAGAAGCTGCTGCCGGGGCATGCCTGAGCACGGCCCGTGCCCACGGCAGGCGCCTGCTGTGCAACCATCCACGGCGCGACCGTTCGCATGAACGGGTACAGCGCCCGGAGCCAGGGCCAGCTTTGACGCCCTCAAGGCCGTGCGACTGTCCGCATGAACGGACACGTCGCCCGGGACTGGCGTATGTCATGGGCTCCCGCACGCTGCCGGGGATGCGACAGACTGCACCCCCGTGACGCCCCGCTGCTAGAATGGTTTCCCCTTTTTGATCACTATTCTTCAGAGCGAAGGGAGCCTGACGGCGCCGTTCATGGCCCGGGCCCACGAATGGCCACGGCCCACGGACCCTGCTTTTCCAGCCGACGTCTGCCCGCCCCGCCCTGTCGTGGAGAGGAACAATCATGTCAATGGCAGACCGTGACGGAAAAATCTGGTTCGATGGCAAGCTCATCGACTGGCGGGACGCGAAGATCCACGTGCTGACCCACAGCCTGCACTACGGGCTGAGCGTGTTCGAGGGCGTGCGCGCCTACGACACCGACATCGGCACCGCCATCTTCCGTCTGCCCGAGCACACCCGCCGCCTGCTGAATTCGGCCAAGATCTTCCAGATGGCCGTGCCCTTCGACGCCGAGGAGCTGGAAGAGGCCCAGAAGGCCGTCGTGCGCGAAAATGGTCTGGACAGCTGCTACCTGCGCCCGCTGATCTGGCTGGGCGACGACAAGCTGGGCGTGTCGCCGCGCGGCGTGAAGGTGCACGTGATGATCGCCGCCTGGCCGTGGGGTGCCTATCTGGGCGAAGACGGCATCAACAAGGGCATTCGCGTCAAGACTTCCTCCTTCACCCGCCACCACGTCAACATCTCGATGGTGCGTGCCAAGGCCGGCGGCCATTACATCAACTCCATCCTGGCCAACAACGAGGCCCTGGCCGACGGCTACGACGAGGCCATGCTGCTCGACACCGAAGGCTATGTGTCGGAAGGCTCGGGCGAGAACATCTTCATCGTCAAGCAGGGCAAGCTGTACACGCCGGATCTCGCCTCCTGCCTCGACGGCATCACCCGCGACTCGCTGCTGACGCTGGCCCGTGACATGGGCATCGAAACCCGCGAGAAGCGCATCACCCGCGACGAGGTCTACTGCGCCGACGAGGTGTTCTTCACCGGCACCGCCGCCGAGGTGACCCCGATCCGTGAAGTGGACAACCGCACGATCGGCACCGGCATCCGCGGCCCCGTCACCACGAAGCTGCAGGCGGCCTTCTTCGACGTGGTCAAGGGCAAAAACCCGGCCTACCGTCACTGGCTGCAGCCGGTCAACGGCTGACCGCTCAGCCAGCGACCTGCTGGTGCCTGTGCCATTACACCCGTGCCGGCACGCCTCTCTTCCACGTTGCATGCCACCACATGCCGCGGTATCGCAGTGCCGCCTGCCGGAAAGCCGGCACAGCCAGCACCGGCAGCGATAACATCACGGACTGAAGCCTTCCCTGCGGGGAAGGTGCCGATCCATTCACCCTGGGTGTCCCGATGAATCAACCATCTTCCCAGAACGTGGCCGTCGAGCTGGACGCCTCCGACCTGCCGCTGTTCTGTCCCAACCCGCACATGACGCTGCGCACGGCCCATCCGCGCGTGTTTCTGGACATTGCCCACGAGGGCCAGGCCCGATGTCCGTACTGCAGCACCCTGTACAAGCTCAAGCCCGGCACGAAGCTGCCCGCCGGACACTGAGCCGGCCGGGTGCCGGGCCGGGCTGCACGGCACGGGTGCCTCCGGGCCGGACCAGCCCTCGCACGTCCTGTCCTTTCCCCTGCCCTACTCCCTTTCACGACTCGCCCTCATGACCCCAGACGCCTTTCTCCATCACAGCGCCAGCACCGCCCAGGAAACCTACTATCAGGCCCTGGTCGATGCCGATCTGGACGCGCTGATGTCGGTCTGGGTCAATGACGATGCCGTGCTGTGCATCCTGCCCTCCGGCGAGCGGCTTTCGGGGCTGGATGCCATCCGCGACACCCACGAGGACGTGTTCGAGCACGGCGGCGTGCGCGTGACCTGGCACGAGCTGCAGTCGTTCGAGACCGCCACCGTGTCGGTGCACCACGTGATCGAGCAGTTCGACTTCGACCCGCCCAACGAGGCCCCGCAGCGCTTTCTGGCCTACGCCACCAATGTGTTCCTGCGCACGCCCGAGGGCTGGCAGCTGATGCTGCACCACGCCTCGCAGGCCGGCGACGAAATCGAACTGACCACGCCGGCCCCGGTGCAGCTGCACTGAACTCGTAGCACCAGCCCATCGCCCGCGCAGGCAAGGCGGTCCGGGCCATGCGGGTTTGGCCGCTGCTTTCCGGCGTTTCCGGCTATGATCGCGCGATTGCCAGATCGACGCGGAGACGTTCTGTGACCCTTCGTTTGACCCACAAACTGCTGGCCGGCGCCGTGATGCTGGCCTGCGCGGGCCTTGCCCAGGCCGCCACCCTCACCATTTCCTGTGGCACCGTCGGCCAGGACTACGACAGCTGCAAGCGCCTGACCGACGAATGGGCCCGCAAGACGGGCAACACCGTCCAGCTGCTGTCCATCCCCAATTCGAGTACCGAGATTCTCGATCTCTACAAGAAAATGTTCGCCAGCCACGCCGCCGACGTGGACGTGGTGATCGTGGATGCGGTCTGGCCGGCCCAGATCGGCGAACACCTGCTGGACCTGAAGGAAGCCGCCAGCGACGAGGTGAAGAAGCACTTCCCGGCCCTCATCCAGAACAACACCGTGCACGAACGGCTGGTGGCCCTGCCCTGGTTTGCCGACGTGGGCCTGCTCTACTACCGCAAGGACCTGCTGGACAAATACCAGCAGCCCGTGCCCAAGACCTGGGAGGAATTCACCCATGCCGCCCGCGTGGTGCAGGAGGGCGAACGCCAGGGCGGCCGGGCCGATTTCAGCGGCTATGTCTGGGAGGGCAAGGCCTATGAGGGCCTGACCTGCAATGCCCTCGAATGGGTGCACAGCGACGGCGGCGGCACCTTCGTGGACAACACCACCGGCCAGATCAGCATCGACGTGGCCAAAACCGGCGGCGCCTTCGACCGCGCGGCCCAGTGGGTGGGCACCATCTCCCCGAAAACCGTGCTGGGCTTTGGCGAGGAAGAAGCCCGCAGCGTGTTCCAGAACGGCAATGCCGCCTTCATGCGCAACTGGCACTACGTGTGGGACCTGCTGCAGGGCGCCGACAGCCGCGTGAAGGACAAGGTGGGCGTGGCGCTGCTGCCGGCCGGCGAGGCGGGCCAGAGCGCCACCCTGGGCGGCTGGCAGCTGGGCGTATCGAAATATTCGCGCCACCAGAAACAGGCCACCGAGCTGGTGATGTACCTGACCAGCGAAAAAATCCAGAAACGCCGGGCCATCGAGGGCGCCTACATGCCCACGTACCCGGCACTGTATCGCGACAGCGAGGTCAAGGCCTCCTCGCCCTTCTTCGGCGAACTGCATGACGTGCTGGAAAAGGCCGTGCCGCGCCCGGCCGCCATCACCGCCGCCCGCTACAACGCCGTCAGCGCCAGCATCTGGGATGCGGCCCATGAGGTGCTGAAGGGCCAGACCCGCGGCGAGGAAGCCGCGAAAAAGCTGAAGGATGACCTGTCGCGCCTGAAGGGAGAACAATGGTGAGCGAAACCGTACCCGACAAGACCCCGCCACCTGCCGCGGATGCCCCCGCTGTCACGGACACGGCACCAGTGGCCAGCGCCACGCCCACGGCCTCCGCAACGCCAAAGGCCGCTGCAGCGGTATCTGGCGGCACGAATCCGTCTGCAGACCGTGCGCCCAACGATGAATGGTGGCGTGGCGGTGTCATCTACCAGATCTACCCGCGCAGCTATCAGGACACCACCGGCGACGGCATCGGCGACCTGAACGGCATCACCCAGAGGCTGGACTATGTGGCGAAGCTGGGCGTGGACGGCATCTGGCTCTCGCCCTTCTTCAAAAGCCCGATGCACGACTTCGGCTACGACGTGTCGGACTACCGCGACGTGGATCCGATGTTCGGCACGCTGGACGATTTTCGGGCGCTGGTGGCACGTGCGCACGAACTGGGGCTGAAGGTCATCATCGACCAGGTGCTGTCGCACACGTCCGAAGAACACCCGTGGTTCGTGGAAAGCCGCCAGAGCCGGAAAAACCCGAAAGCCGACTGGTATGTGTGGGCCGATGCCAAACCTGACGGTTCGCCACCAAACAACTGGCAGTCGGTATTCGGCGGCAGTGCCTGGCGCTGGAACACCCGGCGGATGCAGTATTACCTGCACAATTTCCTGCCCAGCCAGCCGGACCTGAACTTTCACAACAGGAAGGTACAGGATGCGCTGCTGGCCGACATGCGTTTCTGGCTGGAGCTGGGTGTGGATGGCTTTCGGCTGGATACGGTGAACTACTACTTCCACAACCCGTCGCTGAAGGACAACCCGGCCATCCGCCGCGACGAGGAGCACGACCCGGGGCTGGGCATCGTCAACCCGTACAGCTGGCAGAAACACGTCTACGACAAGACCCAGCCGGAGAACATCCCGTTCCTGCAGCGCATGCGCCGGCTGCTGGACCGCTACCCCAACACCACGCTGGTGGGCGAAGTGGGTGACGACCATGCCCTGCAGGTGATTGCCGAATACACCCGCGGCGGCGACCGGCTGCACATGGCCTACAGCTTCGACCTGCTCAACGAACACCACACGGCCGGGTACCTGCACGGCGTGTTTGCAAAGTTCGGGCGCATCGTGAAGGACGGCTGGCCGTCGTGGGCCATTTCGAACCACGATGTGCAGCGGGTGCGGACCCGGTGGGGAGAAGCCGCCGGGCCGGACGACCGGCTGATCCGCCTGGCCGCCGCCCTGCAGATGACGTTGCGCGGCACCCCGTGCATCTATCAGGGCGACGAGCTGGGCCTGCCCGAGGCCGACCTGTCCTTCGACCAGCTGCGTGACCCCTATGGCATTCGCATGTGGCCGGAATTCAAGGGGCGCGACGGCTGCCGCACGCCCTTTCCGTGGAAAAAGCGTGGCCCCAACGCCGGTTTTTCGAAGGCGCGCCAAACCTGGCTGCCGGTGCCCGATGAACACCGCGAACTGGCCGTGGACCAGCAGGAACGCGATCCACAGTCGATGCTGCGCTTCTATCGCCAGCTGCTGGCCTGGCGCCGCACGCACCCGGCGCTGATCACCGGCAGCCTGAAACTGCTGCCGTCGCATCCGCAGATCGTGGCGTTCGAGCGGCAGCTGGAGACAGGGGCCATGCCCGGGTCCGGTTCCAGGTCCAGCGCTGCCGCAGCATCCAGCCTGCCGGCACGTCACCACGGTGATGCTGCCCTGCAGAAACGTCCGGACAGGCGCACGGTCTCCCATACAGATCTGCAACCGGTGCAGGACGCACTGCTGTGTGTGTTCAACTTCAGTGCAGAACCCGCCACGCTGACGCTGCCGCGCGGCTGGAAAGGCGCCCGGGTGGATACCGGGTGCGGGCTGGAGAGAGCCGAGGTTCGGGATGGGGTACTGATGCTGGCGCCGTGGGAAGGGGCTGTGCTGAATCGCGAGCCGGAATTGGCAGGCCATTTATTGGCAGGCCGTTGACAAGAGAAAAGGGTGAAACGCCCTGACCGACTGATCGTTCTACTTCTGAGCGTGATCAAAAACTGGGAGGATTACCGGCACATCAATTGTGCTATGCGGTCCTGCTGATCCAGGCCCTACGCGCTCACCGGTTCTCCCCCTGCTCCTGCAGCAGCGCCGCCTCGGTTTCGCGCAGCTTGGCGTCGGCAATCGAGCCGTTGTAGAAATCCAGATCGCCCGCGTTGCGGGCCAGGCGCAGCTGCTCGATGGCTGGCTGCAGGTAGCCCAGCACCAGATAGCCCTCGGCGGCAGACAGGTGTGACATGCCCCTTTCGCCCTTGGCCATGTAGGCTTCGCCCAGCATGCGCCACATGTCGGCATCGCTCTTGTAGAGGCGGGTTTCGTTGCGCAGCAGGGCAATGGATTCGTCCCACTTCTTCGCGGCGTTGAGTACCTCGGCGCGCTGGCGCAGCAATGCCCGGGCATTGGGAAATGCCTTGACGGCCGCGGCCGATCCCTCATCGGCCTGGGTTACGCGGCCGGCGGCCAGCTGGCTGGCAATGCGCAGGCGGGCAATGTAGGGATGTGGCTTGCCGATAAGCTTTTCGGCCTCGTCCAGCGCATGTTCGGTAGCCATGGCATCGTGGCGGATGAAGGCGCCATTGGCCAGGCCAAACCAGTTGGCGGGGTCTTTCTTTCCGCCTTCGGTTTTCAGCTGGGCCTGGAAGTAGCGGCGCACCTCGTTCTGGTCTTCCACGCCGTCGGCGCTGATGGCGCGGGCACGGGCACGGACCAGCCGGAATTCCAGGGAATCGGCCGGCGGGCGCGCCGTGGCGGCCAGCTGCTGGATGCGCAGCTTGAGATCGTTGATGCGCTCGGCCGTGACGGGGTGGGTGCGCAGGTAGGCGGTGGTGTCGCCACCTTCGTTGAAGCGGTTCTGCTTCTGCAGGCGCCCGAAGAAGGTGGGCGCGCCGTTGACATCGAAGCCTGCCTCGCGCATGACCTGCAGGCCAATGCGGTCGGCTTCACGCTCGGCGTCCCGCGAAAAGGACAGCATGGCGCTGGTGGCCAGCGACGAGCCCAACGCCATGGTGCCGACACCAGCTTCGGGATTATTGCGAATGGCCAGCAACCCCACTACAAGGCCAGCCATATCCAGCATGCGGGCCTGTTTCCCCCTCTTCAGCATGCGGGCAATGTGATGCTGGGTGACGTGGCCCATTTCGTGGCCCATCACGCTGGCCAGCTCGGATTCACTGCCGGCGGCGGCCAGCAGGCCAGTGTGCACGCCGATGTGCCCACCCGGCAGGGCGAAGGCGTTGATGCTGGGGTCGCGGACGATGAAGAATTCGAAGGGCTGGCCGCGTGCCGGCGCCGTGCCGGTGAGGCGGCCGCCGAAGCGGTTGATGAAATCGGTGAGTTCGGCGTCGTCGTAGACGATACCATCGGCATGCAGTTCGCGCATGACCGAATCGCCCAGTTTGCGCTCGGCGGTGGCGGAGAGTTCGTCACCGTCGGCCGAGCCGAGGTCGGGCAGGCGTTCGATCTGGGCCCAGGCGCCGGTGGGGCCAAGCGTAACCAGCAGGGAGGCGGTCAGCAGGGCCCCCAGGTGACGGCGCCAGCGACGCCGGGCCGCAGGCCCCGCAGCCTGCAGGGGCAGCGGGACGTGACTGGCTGGCTTGGACGGCCTCATCGGGAACCTCTCTGGCAAATGCGGGTTACAGGAGAACGGTTGGGGCGCGCTGCCGGCCGACACCGCCCCACCCTGCTATGATGGCACGATGAATGATCTGACGCATTTCGACGCACAGGGCCAGGCCCACATGGTGGATGTGGGCGACAAGGCCGAAACCCGCCGCGTGGCCGTGGCCGAGGGATGGATTCGCATGCAGCCGGGCACGCTGGCCCGCATCCGGCAGGGTACCGCGGCCAAGGGGGACGTGCTGGGCGTGGCCCGACTGGCGGCCATCATGGCCGCCAAGCGTACGGCCGACCTGATCCCGCTCTGCCACCCCATTGCGCTGTCACGGGTGGCGGCCGACTTTGCCCTGGACGAGGCCGGCAGCCGGGTACGCTGCGAGGTGCGCACCGAATGCACGGGCCGCACCGGCGTGGAAATGGAAGCCCTGACTGCCGTGCAGGTGGGGCTGCTCACCATCTACGACATGTGCAAGGCGGTTGACCGGGGCATGGTGATGGAAGGGGTGCGGCTGCTGGAAAAACACGGCGGCAAGTCGGATTACCGGGCAAACGATCAGGCCGGTTGACCACCCTTTCCCTGTCGCTGCGTGGCCGCAGGAAGCGCGTGCCATGGACGCACCCGTTCCCGCACCTCAGCCGGTTCGTACAGGACGAGGCGGCGGGGCCGCAGAATCCTGCACTGGACGCACACCGCTCAGAACAGCATCGTCGCCAGCCCCAGGAAGATCATGAAGCCCAGGCCGTCGGTGGAGAAGGTCAGCAGCACGGAGGATCCCAGTGCCGGGTCACGGCCCAGCCGGTCGAGCGCGAAGGGCACGATCACGCCCAGCAGCGCACCGATCAGCAGGTTGAGCAGAATGGCCACCGCCATGGCCACGCCCAGCAGGGTGGCGGCCTTGCTGTCGTGATACAGCGCCCAGGTGGCACAACCGGCCACCAGCCCCCAGACCACGCCGTTGAGCAGGGCCACGGTGAGTTCCTTGCGCAGCAGGCGGCCGAAGTTGCTGCCGGTGATCTGTCCCTGCGCCAGTGAGCGAATCATCAGCGCCATGGTCTGGTTGCCGGAGTTGCCGGCCAGACCGGCCACGATGGGCATGAGGGTGGCCAGTGCCACCACCTTCTCGATGGTGCCATCGAAAATACCGATGACGCGCGAGGCGAGAAAGGCCGTCACCAGATTGACGGCCAGCCACAGCCAGCGGTTGCGGGCCGACTGCCAGACGGAACCGAACAGGTCTTCCTCGTCGCGCAGACCGGCCTGATTGAGGGCATCGGCGTCGCTTTCCTCGCGGATCACGTCCACCACCTCGTCGATGGTGAGACGCCCGATCAGCTTGTGGTGCGGGTCCACCACCGGGGCGGAAATCAGGTCATAGCGCTCGAAGGCCTGGGCGGCCTCGCCCACTTCGTCGTCGGCATCGAGCGAGAGCACGTCACGGTGCATGACGGCCGACACTTCGGTGTCGGGCTCGTTGATCAGCACCTGTTCGATGGACAGGCTGCCCATCAGGATGCCGTTGCGGTCCACCACGAACACCTGATCGGTGTGCTGCGGCAGTTCGTCGAAGCGGCGCAGATAGCGCAGCACCACTTCCAGCGTCACGTCCTCGCGCACACGCACGAATTCGAAGTCCATGCGCGCGCCCACCGAATCGTCGGGGTACGACATGGCGGTGCGAAGCTGTTCGCGCTCTTCGGGCGTCAGCTCGTGCTGGACCTTTTCCACCACGGCGGGCGGCAGGTGCTCAGCCAGATCGGCCACGTCGTCGGCGTCGAGGTCCTTGACGGCGGCCACCAGCTCGGCCTCGGTCATCGAGTCGATCAGGGCCTCGCGCACCGGCTCGGACACTTCCAGCAGCACGGCGCCATCGACTTCACGCTTGACCGAATCCCAGACCAGACGGCGCTCGTCCGGCGGCAGGGCCTCCAGCACATAGGCGATGTCGGCCGCGTGCAGGCTGGCCAGGCGCTCGCGCAGCTGGGTCAGGTAGATGTTGCCCTCGGGTTCGCGGACGGGCTCGTCAGCATCCGCGGTGTCGTCCGTGCCGGCTTCTGCGCCGGCACCGGCACCTGCACCGCTGCCTGCGCCGGCATCGGCTGCCGTGCTGCCGGCCATACCCGCGCCGGACTGTTCCCTGGCGCTCTCGCCGGTGCCTGATGTGCCATCGGCCGCCTCCCCGCTCTGCTGGCGGTCTGCGTGGGCGCCGGTCTGCGCATCCGTTTCACGCGCATCCCCATCGTCCCGGTTGCCGATGGTCCCGTCATCCCGGCTGCCGGTTTTGCCGTCGGCCCGGTTTTCGTCCCTGCTGCCGGTCTTTCCATCGGCCCTGCCCTCGCCCTTGCGTTTGGCGGGAGGCTGCTGCTGGACGGACTCGGGGTAGTAGCGCGCCGTGTCGAGCGCGAAGGCGTAGCGCTCGAGCAGCAGCTGTACTTCGGCCAGGGCGTGCTGGGCCTCTTCGGCGTCACGCGGCACCACATTGACCTGCGGGGCCGGCACGGGCGGTTCGGGTTCGGCAGCCACGGTTGCAGGCTCGCTGGACGAAGCCGGCTCATCGCCGGCTGGGCCGACGGTGGGCGCCGGGCTGGCCGCAATGACACCATTGCCAGCATCACCCCCTTCGGTCCCGGCAGGAGACCCCTGCCCGTCAGCCGCGGACGGGCCAGCAGGCGCCGGGCTGGCTACCGCGCCCGTCCCCTCTTCAGCCGGAGAAGAGGACGCGGCATCTGCGCCTGCCTGTGCGGCAATGGCGGCCACGGCCGCCACGGCCAGATCGGGTACGAC
Organism: Lautropia dentalis; assembly: GCF_003892345.1. Taxonomy (GTDB): domain Bacteria; phylum Pseudomonadota; class Gammaproteobacteria; order Burkholderiales; family Burkholderiaceae_E; genus Lautropia; species Lautropia dentalis. Next base: position 61,771 of record NZ_RRUE01000001.1, on the reverse strand, counting down.
ATCGCCCTTCACGGCATCCGGCGTATGCCCAGCCACCTCGTGAGCGGCCGGCGTGTGTGCAGAAGCCGCAGGAGCGTCCGGCGTGTGTCCAACCGCCTCGGGTGCGGCCGGTATGTGCCCGGCCGCGTCAGGAACAGCCGGCACACCCGCAGGCTGTTCGGCAGCCACGGCGGGTTGCGCATCGGTGCGCGGCCCGGTTTCGGCAGAATCTGGCAACGAGGCAGCGGCCGGCCGCGGATCGACGGGTGACGTGTTCATGGTGCGCACTCGCACGGACGGGCCCACGCCGCTGGCCACGGACAGGCAGCCGGCATGGGGGCAGATGAAGGGGAATGCTGGGCGACAAAAGGCACGCGGCCCGGGCAGCACCGGCCCGGTGAGCGGCCCCCGGCGCTACCGGGGCGGCCCGCTCAAAGGGGGTTTCGCGGAGGCGAAGAATCCATGACACGCTCCGGCCCGGCGGGCCGGTTTCTGCGGGAAGGCGCCGCAGGAAGTGCACCGGTGCCGGCAGGGCCGGCAAGGCGAAAACGGACATGGCGTATTGCGCGCGGGGCGATGGTAGCGCATTGGGCGCGCGGCTGCATGGGTGTATCTGAAAAATGGAATGCCCGCCCTGTCTGCCAGGCAGTTTTACCCCGGCGCGTGCCCTTGCAGCATGGCCAGCACCGGGGCCATATCGGGCATCACGCCACGCCAGATGCGAAAACTCTCGGCGGCCTGCCCCACCAGCATACCCAGACCATCGCTGTGCTGCGGCACGCCGGCAGCGGCGGCTTGCTGCAGAAAGGGTGTCGGGTCTTTGGCGTAGATGCAGTCGTAGGCCAGACGGCAGCCGGCAAACAGCGCGGGATTCAGGGCCGGGCCATCGCCATGCAGGCCGGCGGAGGTGGCGTTGATCAGCACGTCGGCCACGGGCGCATCCGCCAGCACCACGGCTTCGATGCGGCAGGCTGGCGCCTGCTGCGCAACGACGCCCTCCTTTCCCGCCACACCTGCTGACGCTGCCGTACCGGCAGGCATCTTCTCTGCGGGTGCCTCCGCACCCATTGCTCCTGTTGCATCCGTTGTCCCTGTTGCCCCCGTTGCCTCCGCTGCCGCCAGGGGTTGGGCTGCCAGACAGGCATTCACATCATCGGCCAGCTGCTGCGCGCGGGCCACCGTACGGTTGGCCACCACCAGCCGGGACACGCCGGCCTGCAGCAGCGGCAGCATCAGGCCCCGGGCTGCGCCGCCGGCCCCCAGCACGGTCACGCGCAGGCCCGCCAGCGAAACGCCCAGTCGCAGCTGGATGTCGTTGACGAGCCCCGCACCATCGGTGTTGTCCGCGACGATCTCCCCGTCCACGAAGCTCAGCGTGTTGGCGGCGCCCGCCACCCCGGCCCGCGGGCTGCGCACATCGGCCAGCCGGAAGGCAGCCTCCTTGAAGGGCAGCGTGACGTTGGCCCCCTTGCCGCCCTCCTCCAGAAAGAAATGGCGCATGGCTGCTTCAAAGGCATCCGCCGGTTCGGTGTCGATCAGCCGGCGCTCGTAGCGGATGTGCTGCCCGGTCTGGGCAGCAAAGGCGGCGTGGATTTCGGGCGAGCGGCTGTGGGCGATGGGGTTGCCGACGACGAGATAGCGGTCGGGGGCGGCAGTGCCAGGGCTGGCAGCGGCTGCGTCGGCAGTGGCGGCTGCGGCAGCATTGGCGTTGGCAGCAACCGCAGCAGCAGAGGGGACTGCAGGCGTGGCGGTCAAGGGGGCAGAATGCGTCATGAACGGAGCCTCATGGCCGGTAACCGGCACCCCGCATGTGCGGTACCGGCATGAAAAACGGCGCCACCATGGCGCCGTTTTTCATTGTGCCAGAGCCCGAAGGGATCTGCCCGAACTCACCGCGCACACGCTGCCCCTGCGACCTGTCATGGACCCGCGCATTTTCGTGCCGGCCCCGGCCAGAAACCGGAGATGCCCGTGCAGGCCCCACTCACTTGCTCTGTTTGGCCGACGCGGTCTGCAGGCTGCCGTTGGTGAAGGTCCAGGTGCGGACGATCTGCAGGATATCGCCGTCCTTGCGCATGTCGGCGGTGAATGCGTCGTACGGGGCGCCGGCCAGCACGATTTCCTTCACCTTGCGGTTGAGCACGTCGAAGCGGGATTTCTTGTTGATCAGCACGTCCACCACATTGCCATATTTGTCCAGCTCGACGGTGACGGTGAGTGCATCGTACATCTTGCCGCGCGCCTCTTCGGGGAAGCGCTCGGTGCCGATTTTTTCGATGCGGTCAGCCCAGGCATTCACGTAGCGGGCATAGTTGACGCCGGTGGCGTTCACGCCGTAGGTGAGGCGCTTGGGGCGCTTGGCGTAGTCTTCCAGCTGGCGGTCGATCTGCGCCTGCATGCGGGCGATCTGCTGCTTCAGCGCTTCCTGCTCGCTGCGGTCGGCCGTTTTGGCGTCGGGCTGTGGCCTGCTCTGCGGCGTGGACTCGTTGTCGTTGTTCAGCGCCAGCAGTCGCTGCTGCTCGGCCTCCAGCTGCTGGATGCGCGCCTGCTGCGCCTGCAGGGTGTCGCCGTCGCGGTTCTGCGCCGAGGCGGGCAGCGGCGACCGGGCACGACCCTTGTCGTGGTCGCCGCCGGCCTCGCTGTTGACCTGGGCCAGCACCTCGGCTTTCACCGGCTTGGCCTGGGTGGAGGCGTTGAGCAGCACCACTTCCAGCTGCGATTCGGCAGGCAGGAAGCGGTTCGGGTCGGCCGCGGTGAAGCGGACCGCCAGCATGGCACCGTGCACGATCAGCGATGCAACGATGCCGACGGTGAGCGGGTCCATCCGGTTGAGGGCACGAAACCATGGCGTAGCAGCAGCGGCCATTTGGGCAAATCACTCCGTATCGATCGAATCCACGGCAGGCTGCGGGGAACCGGCGTCCGGACCGGGAGCCGCCTCGGCCCCGACGGGGTCGGAGTCGTGCGGATCGGCCAGCAGCCGGACGGCACGCGCCTGGACGGTGAGGTCCAGTTCGTCCCATTCCAGCAGGTCTACCAGCAGGGGCTGGCCGGCACTCATCGGCGGCAGGCCCGTAACCTGAAAATACAGCGGGGCGTCGGCCAGGCGGACGGTCTCGTCACGGATGGCCACGGCCTGGAAACGTTTTTCGGGCTGCTGCGCCACCCAGCGCAGGCACCAGTAACGCTCCATTGTCTGCTGATATTCGCCCACCGTGCCATAGCGTGCCTCGAAAGCAGACACGATGGCATAGAGGGATGTGTCATTCATGGTGAAAGGCGGCACTTCCGCCTCCAGCACCGCCACCAGCTGCATCTGGTTGATGAGGTCCACGTAGCGGCGCAGCGGCGAGGTGCTCCATGCATACTGCGGTACGCCCAGCCCCTGGTGGATGGCGGGGTGGGTGGACATCTTCACGCGGCCGAAATTCTGCGAGCGGTACAGGCCCGAGACGGCATGGTCGGCCAGCAGCCGGCCCCAGCGCGAGTTGGCCAGAATGGCCATCTCGGCCACGATACGGTCGAAGGGCGCGTCGCGGCGGCGCGGAATGATGTCGACGTGCTCGCCGTCGATGCGGAAGGTGAAGTCGGTGCGCGAGCGCTGCTCGGGCCGGCCACGCACCCGGTCGCGCTCGGCCGACAGCACCAGCGTGAAGCGCCAGAGCAGGCGGAAGGCATCGGCAAAGGGCAGCCCTGCCAGCGGATCGGGCTCGCCGGGCGCCGGACGGGCCTCGAGCTGGGCTTCGGTGTCGAAGGGCTCCAGCTCGTCGTGGCGGATGTTGCGCGCCACGCGGATGCGGTCCACCTGGCTGAACTCGTTGGCGATCTGCAGCGTCTCGACGTTGATGTCCAGATACAGCGACAGCGCCGGCCGCACCGTGCCCTCGTCCAGTGAAAAGCTGCGCACCACGCTTTCGGGCAGCATGGTGATCTTGGCGCCGGGGCTGTAGACGGTGGTCATGCGCTCGCGCGCCACCTGGTCCACGGCATCGGCCGGGTGGATGCCCAGCGCCGGGGCGGCAATGTGCACGCCGATGCGAGCCAGGCCGTCATCGAGCCACTGCACCGACAGGCAGTCGTCGATTTCGGTGGTGCTGGAATCGTCGATGGAAAAGGCTTCGACCGGGCTTTCGGGCAGATGGTCCAGTGCGGGCGGCTGGAACTGGGCCAGCGCCGCCGGAAACCCTGTACCGCCGGGAAAATGCGAACGCAAAAAGCGCTGTTCGTGCACGGCCCGCGCACCAGGCAGCGCCCCCACCTTCAGCAGCAGGCGCTCGGGCGACAGGCCGGTCTGCTGGCAGGCCAGATCGAGCGCGCGCCAGGCCACCGACTGTTTGTCGGCCCCCACGAGCAGGTCGGGCACGTGTCCGGCAATGACGGGCGGCAGCCGGCCGGCCTCGAGATCGGCGGCCAGCTGGCGGATTTCCTCTTCCTGCAGGCGCTTGCGCTCGATGGCGGCAAGCGCGGCCTTCAGCGTGTCAGGCTGCGCGGGGCGATAACGGCCACGGCCCTTGCGGTAGAAATACACCGGCATGCCATGCAGGCGCATCAGCATGGCGGTCTGCTGCACGACGGAGGGTTTTTCACCGTAATACTCGTCCACCAGCAGCTGGTAGTCGAATTCTTCCTGCGGGGCCACTTCCCACAGAAAATCGATGTCGATGTTCTCGGCTTCCTGCAGGGCCTCGGCCAGCATCTCGGCCGGGCCGGGCGCATCGAAGCGCAGCATCACATTGCCCTGCTTGACCTTGACGCGCTTGCCGGTGGGCAGCTCCACCTGCAGGCTGGCGCCGGCGTCTTGCAGAATGGTGCCCGTCTTGAACTGACCGGCCTCCTCGAATAGCAGATGGTGTTGACTCATTGACGGGAATGTTGGGGGCGGTCCGCGCCTGGCCGCCGCAGAGGAATCTGCGACGGGCGCGGGGTGCTGCTGCGCCGTTGCATGGCAGAGCGCGTGACGGACTCGTTCGTCCCTGCGCTCCGGACAGACGAACCATTATACGGGCCGCCCCAAGCGGGAACCGAACGGCCTGCAGCCCCCCTTTCGGGCGCTTTCTGCAGGGCCGGAGCGGCGCCCGACCCCACGGGTCTGGCAGGCAACGGCAGGCGGCTCTCCCTTTCCCGGTGAGGGCCGGAAAGTGATGATCGCCGTGCCCGTGCGTCCCGTGGTCGCAACGCCGACGAACGGCGCCGCACTGCGGATGGGTTACGGGGCTGTCTGGCGGGGCAGACAGGAAGCCACAGAGGACGAATCAGCGTGTATCCAGCATCATCGCCCCTGCAACCCCGCCAGCAGCCGACTGTGGATGCCGCCGAAGCCGCCGTTGCTCATCACCAGAATCTGGTCACCCGGGCGGGCTGCCGCCAGAATGGCCGCTTCCAGTTCGGGCATGGTCCGGAACACCCTTGCCCGGTCACCCAGGGGCGCCAGCACCGATTCGGCATCCCAGTCCACGCCGCCGGCGTAACAGAAGACCCGATCGGCATCCTGCAGGCTGCCGGGCAGCAGGTCCTTCATGGTGCCGGTACGCATGGTGTTGGAGCGGGGCTCCAGCACGGCCAGCAGGCGGCCGGCCGGGGCGTCCTTCTGGTTGGTCACCGGCAGCGTACGCCCGGCATGAGCCCCCGCTGCGGCGCCCGTACCGCCGACACCCGCCATGGCACCCGTACCGCCTGCCCCCACCACGGTACCGGCCGCGCCCACCGGGCCGTGCTGGCCCGCAGCGGATGCCGACGCCTGCATGCGTGCCCGCAACCCGGCGATGGTGGTGGCGATGGCGGTGGGATGGTGGGCAAAATCGTCGATGACGGTCACGCCGTTGACCGTGCCACGCACCTCCAGCCGGCGGCGCACGCCCTGAAAGCGGGCCAGCGCCGCGATGGATTCGGCCGGCGTGATGCCGATGTGGTCGGCCGCCGCAATGGCCGCAAGCGCATTGGCCCGGTTGTGGGCACCGGCCAGCGGCAGGCGCACCGGGCCAAGATTTTCATCGCCGCGCATCAGCGTGAAAACGGTGGCATCGGCCTCTTCCCGCACATCCGCCGCATGCCAGCCGCGGACGCCCAGCGTTTCCTGCCCGCTCCAGCAGCCGCGGTCGATGACGCGCTGCAGGGCATCCGAATCGTCCGGCCAGATGATGCGCCCCTCGCCGGGCACGGTACGCACCAGATGGTGGAACTGGGTCTCGATGGCCGCCAGATCGGGGAAGATGTCTGCGTGATCGTATTCGAGGTTGTTCAGGATGGCCGTGCGCGGGCGGTAGTGCACGAACTTGGAGCGCTTGTCGAAGAAGGCGGTGTCGTACTCGTCGGCCTCGATGACGAAGTACGGCTTGCGCCCCAGCCGCGCCGATACCGGAAAGTTGCCCGGCACCCCGCCGATCAGAAAGCCCGGCTCTCGCCCGGCCGCTTCCAGAATCCATGCCAGCAGTGAGGCCGTGGTGGTCTTGCCGTGCGTGCCGGCCACGCCCAGCACCCAGCGCCCGGCCAGCACCTGCTCGGCCAGCCACTGCGGCCCCGACACATAGGGCAGCCCCTGGTTGAGAATGGCCTCCATCAGCGGATTGCCGCGCCGGACCACGTTGCCGATGACGAAGACATCGGGCCTGAGCGACAGCTGCTCCGGATCCCAGCCCTCGATGAGATCGATGCCCAGCGCGCGCAGCTGGTCGCTCATGGGGGGGTAGACGTTGGCATCGCAGCCGGTGACGCGAAAACCGGCCTCGCGGGCGATGGCGGCCACGCCCCCCATGAAGGTGCCGCAGATTCCGAGAATATGGATGTGCATGTACTGCCCTGCTGTGTTGGTGTGCGGCGGGTCATCGCCACAGGTAGTGTGAGCGAACCGGGCCATGGGGCCGACCAGGCCGTTCATGCCCCATACGGGCGCACCCGGAGGCGTTATTCGCGGGGATGGACCGGCCCATGACACGCACGGGTGCATGCAGCCATTCTAGAGCGTGTCATGAGCCTGTTCGCCCCTGCGCAGGTTGTGCCGCCCGGCCGCCGTTGCGGGCCGCCGGGCGGCAGGCGGGTTGTGCGGCGCACGACAGCGATCCGCTCCAGACAGGCCACCCGCTGCAAAAAACAAAGCTGCACCCCAGTGAACAGAAGTACCGCCGGCCAGGTAGACCACACGCCCGAAATCCCCGGTAAACTTGTTGCGGGATGTGCACGTTGAAGGAGCTGCCGGCACACGGGACTGGGTGTACATCGCCCACAATCCGGTCCTGTCTGCCGTTCCCGCCCCGTCCGCCAGCCCGGCCTTTCACGACCCTGTTTCAGCAGGCCTGTCCTGTTCAGCAATGACTGCCCCCCTCGCCCCCCTGCCCGGGGATGCCCACGACGATCTGCGCGCCGAGGTGGCCGACCAGGCCGCCCGGCTGATTGCCGACAGCGCGCTGGATTACCAGAGCGCCAAACAGAAGGCGCTGCGCCGGGCCTTTGGCAACACCACGCCCCCGTCGGGGCTGGTGCCCACCAACGAAGAAATCGACCGGGCGCTGCGCGAGCATCTGGACCTGTTCGACCCGGGACACGCCGCACGGGTGCAGCAGTACCGCGAGGCGGGGCTGGTCTGGCTGGAACGGCTGGCCGACCATCACCCCTATCTGGCCGGAGCCGCCTGGAAGGGGGTGGTGGCCGAACACGCCGTGCTGCACATCCAGTGCTTCACCGACGAGGCCAAGGAGCTGGAAATCCAGCTGCTGGATGCCGGCATCGACTACGACGTGGTCGAGGTCTCCCACTTCTCCGGCCGGGGCAGCGACGTGCCCGCCCTGGTCTTTCACGACCGCGACGGCCTGCCGGTGATGATCTCGCTGTACGGCCACGACGACCTGCGCGGCGCGCTGCGGGGCACCCAGGGCAGCGAGCGCGGCGACCTGGCGGGATTGCGACGGCTGCTGTCCGCCCCTCCCCCGGTTCCCCTCACGGAGGCAGACCCCGCCGGCGATGCCGCCCGCCGCCGTGCCGACGAGCTGGACGAGATGTCGGGACTGGCGGCAAACATCTTCAGGTGACCCCCTGAGCCAGACGAATCCGCTGACGAAAGACCATGGCGGGCACTGCTCCGCATCCCGGCCTTTCACCCTTCCGGAAGAACGACCGGGCCGGCGCAGCCACGTTTTCCCTGACGCCGGCCTGCCTCACCCCTGAAACGAGACTGTCCGATGAACCATTCCCTGCTTTCCGTTTCCGCCCGATTTTTCGCCACGGAACATGCCACCAGCGGCCAGCCCCATACTGGCCACGCCCACCGCGTCGAACCTGCCGCCCGCCCCATGCAGGCCCGCCGCCTCCTGCCGACGCTGATGCTGGCCGCCCTGCTGCCCCTCTCGGCCCAGGCAGCCCAGCCGGGCGTATCAGCACCAGCCACTACGCAGGGCACTGCCCCGAGCGCCCCCGTGCAGCTCGCCCAGGCCACCACCACACCGGCCACGGCACAGAAACCCGCCACTCAGGCCGCCGCCACCGACCAGACCCCGCTCGACACGCTGGCCGGCCTGAACCTGCCCGTCTTCGGCGGCAAGACACTGGACATCAAGGCCCTGAAGGGCAAGCCGGTAGTGATCAACTTCTGGGCCACCTGGTGCCCGCCGTGCATCCGCGAGATGCCGGACCTGGCCAACCTGGCCCGCGAGCTGGGTGACGATGCCACCATCATCGGCATTGCCGCCGACTCCGGGCCCCACGTGCAGAAGTTCACCGAAAAGACGCCCGGCATCGATTTCCCCCTGCTGATGGCCGGTTACAAGGCCCTGAACCTGTCAAAACAGTGGGGCAACGAGAAGGGCGGCCTGCCCTTTACCGTGGTGCTGGATGCACAGGGCCAGATTCACTGGCGCCACAGCGGTGCACTGGATATCGAAGCGCTCCGTTCAATGCTAAAATCCGGCGATCTGCATTGAGCGCGCACGATCTTGAACGCATCTGGCCAGAAAAAGGGGCTGCTCATCATCCATGGCCCCAACCTGAACCTGCTCGGCACCCGGGAGCCCGAGGTCTACGGCCGCACCACGCTGGCCGACATCAACGCGCACCTGGCCGCCATCGCGCGTCAGCATGACGTGCCGCTGGCGCATTTCCAGAGCAACCACGAGGGCGCCCTGGTCGACCGCATCCAGGCCGCCCGCACCGACGGCACCGCGTTCATCATCATCAACCCGGCCGCCTATACACACACCAGCGTGGCCCTGCGCGATGCACTGGCCGCCGTGGCCATCCCCTTCGTGGAAGTGCACCTGTCCAACGTGCACCGGCGCGAGCCCTTCCGCCACCACTCGTATTTCTCCGATCTCGCCGAGGCTACCGTCGTGGGCATGGGCGCGTTCGGCTATGAAGCCGCGCTACGATACGCGCTGCGCGAACTTGGTGTTGCACCGCCGGCATCGGCCAGCCACTGACCCCGTCCACCGGCACCCCTCAGACACAACCAGGCCAGACGGCCCTACTCTACTCATCAGGAATCCCCAGCATGGATTTGCGCAAACTGAAAACCCTGATCGATCTCGTTGCCGAGTCCAGCATTTCGGAACTCGAAATCACCGAGGCCGAAGGCCGGGTGCGCATCGTCAAGGCGCCGCCGCCGTCGGCCGCCCAGGCCCCCGTCGCCCAGGTCGTGCAGATTCCGGCCAGCCAGGCCGCCGTGGCCGCCCCGGCTGCGCAGCCCGGCGCCGCGGCGGCCCCTGCTCAGGCGGCGGCTGCACCGGCAGCCCCGCGTGGCAAGACGGTCAAGTCCCCCATGGTCGGCACGCTGTACCGTGCCCCCAACCCCGAAGCCGACCCGTTCGTACAGGTGGGCACCACCGTCAAGGTGGGTGACACGCTGTGCATCATCGAAGCCATGAAGCTGATGAACGAGATCGAGTCGGAATTTGCCGGCACGGTGGTCGAGATTCTGGTGGAAAACGGCCAGCCCATCGAATACGGTCAGCCGCTGTTCATCATCGAATAATCCACGGCGGGCAACCAGCATGTTCGAGAAGATCCTCATCGCCAACCGGGGCGAAATCGCCCTGCGCATCCAGCGTGCCTGCCGCGAAATGGGCATCCGCACGGTGGTGGTCCATTCCGAGGCCGATACCGAGGCCAAGTACGTGCGACTGGCCGATGAGTCGGTCTGCATCGGGCCGCCCGCCTCGCGCAACAGCTACCTGAACATTCCGGCCATCATCAGCGCCGCCGAAGTCACCGACGCCGGTGCCATCCACCCCGGTTACGGCTTCCTGTCCGAAAACGCCGACTTCGCCGAGCAGGTCGAACGCAGCGGCTTCGTCTTCATCGGCCCGCGCCCCGAGTCCATCCGCCTGATGGGCGACAAGGTCTCGGCCAAGGACGCCATGAAGCAGGCCGGCGTGCCGGTGGTGCCCGGTTCCGACGGCGCCCTGCCCAACGACCCGAAGGAAATTCTCGAAACCGCCCGCAAGGTGGGCTATCCGGTCATCATCAAGGCGGCCGGCGGTGGCGGCGGCCGCGGCATGCGCGTGGTGCGCGAAGAAGCCTCACTGCTGGGCTCGGTGGCCACCACCCGCAGCGAAGCACAGGCCGCATTCAACAACGGCGCGGTCTACATGGAGCGGTATCTGGAAAACCCGCGCCACATCGAGATCCAGGTGCTGGCCGACGAGCACGGCAACGCCATCTATCTGGGTGAGCGCGACTGCTCGATGCAGCGCCGCCACCAGAAGATCATCGAGGAGGCCCCGGCCCCCGGCATCGCCCGCGACCTCATTCACAAGATCGGCATGCGCTGCGTGGAAGCCTGCAAGGCCATCGGCTACCGCGGCGCCGGCACCTTCGAGTTCCTCTACGAAAACGGCGAGTTCTTCTTCATCGAGATGAACACCCGCCTGCAGGTCGAACATCCGGTCACCGAGCTGATCACCGGCATCGACCTGGTCCAGGAGCAGATCCGCATCGCCGCTGGCGAAAAACTGCGCCTCACGCAGGACGACGTGAAGATCAAGGGCCACGCCATCGAGTGCCGGATCAACGCCGAAGACCCGTACAAGTTCATCCCCTCGGCCGGCCGCATCTCCAACTGGCATCCGCCGGGCGGTCCGGGCGTGCGGGTGGATTCGCATGTCTTCAACAATTACTTCGTGCCACCGTTCTACGACTCCATGATCGGCAAGGTGATCTGCTATGGCGAAACCCGCCACCAGGCCATCCAGCGCATGAACATCGCCCTGTCGGAAATGGTGGTCGAGGGCATCAGCACCAACATCGCCCTGCACCGCGACCTGATGGAAGACAGGCGCTTCAACGAAGGCGGCACATCCATCCACTATCTGGAGAAAATGCTGGCTGAACGCAAGGCAAACGCCTGAATCGCCTGCAAAAAACGCCGCCCGGGCGCAAGGCAGACGCCCGATGTCGCCAGTAAAGGATGCTGGCCGGGCGCAAGGCGGCCTCCTGACACCGGCAGCCCTGCCGGAACTCCCTGCACCGGCACATGACCGTCCCGGTGCAGGGATCCCAAACATATCCCATGACCCAGACCTGGACCGAAATCACCCTCGAAGTCGACAAGGACGAGGCCGAAGCCTGGGCCGATGCCCTGCTGGAGGCCGGCGCCCTGTCGGTGCAGGCCGAAGACGCCGATGCCGACTCGCCCGACGAGCAGCCGCTCTTTGGCGAACCGGTCCCTGCCGGCCTGCCCGGCACCGGAGACGGCTACCTGCCCCAGACCTTCGGCTGGAAGCGCACCCGGCTGGCCGTGCTGTTCGACGGCAGCGAGGCGCAGTCGGCCGGCGCCCCCAACCCGCCGGCAGCGACGGGCACCCCGGAAACAGCGTCCACGGCAGCAGCAGCCCCCGCCAGCGTCGCGGTCCTCCCGGATCACATCCAGGCGGTACTGGACGAGGCCGCCACAGCGCTGCAGAAGCCCCTGCCTGCCGTGCTGGCCACCCGGCGGGTGGACGACCAGGACTGGGTGCGCATCACCCAGGCGCAGTTCGACCCCATTCCTGTCGGCCAGCGGCTGCTCATCCTGCCTAGCTGGCACGCCGCCGAAGCACAGCCCGGCCATCGCGAGGCGCTGATCATCGACCCGGGCCTGGCCTTCGGCACGGGCAGCCATCCCACCACCCGCATGTGCCTGGAGTGGCTGGACGAGCACGACGTGGCCGGCCTGCGCGTGATCGACTACGGCTGCGGATCGGGCATTCTGGCCATTGCCGCTGCCCGGCTGGGCGCCGCCGAGGTCATCGGCATCGACATCGACCCGCAGGCCGTACTCAGCACCACCGAAAACGCCCGCATCAACCGCGTGCAGGTCACGGCGCTCGACGGCAACGCTGCCCTGCCGGCGCCGGCCCAGCTCGTCGTGGCCAACATCCTGTCCACCCCGCTGAAGCTGCTGGCTCCCATCCTGTCGTCGCTGGTGGCGCCGGGCGGACGGCTGGTACTCTCGGGTGTACTGGAGCGGCAGATCGACGAAGTGGCCCGGCATTACGACCCGGTTCTGCAGGTACACGCCTGGCGCACCCGTGACGGCTGGGCCTGCCTGACCGGCAGCCGGCCTGTCTGAAGGCGGTGACGTTGACTGGCACACCGTTACACCAGTCACAGCCAAAGCTGTCCGCGGGCGTTAACATAGTCGTTTTTTCCCGATATCTCACCACGGCAAGATCGCGTCATGGCGCTCGCAACCACCTGCCCGCAATGCAAGACCAGTTTCAAGGTCGTGCCCGACCAGCTCAAGCTGCGCCGGGGCCTCGTGCGTTGTGGCGTCTGCCAGTTCGTGTTCTCGGGCGTCGAGCACCTGCGCTACGTCGACAAGGACGATGACTCCGACCCGACGACGATCCAGCACGCACCGGACACCACCACCGGCCCGTCCACCGCACCCGGTGCGCCCGAGGAGCCCCGTACCCCCGAGAGCCGCTACAACGACGTGGCGGCCGGCCTGACCTTCTCCGACACCCATCCCGGTTCGGGTCCGCTCGATTCCGACACCACCGACCCGGTCACGCAGACGCTCATCGCCGCCTCCGAGCAGGGGAACACCGAAACGGCCGCCACGCCGTCCGCCCAGGTGGACGAAGACGGTGCCGTCGCGCAGCCCTGGCCATCCCTCACCATGCCCTCCACCGGCACGGACACCGGCACGGACACCGGCACGGAGGAAGCCCCCGGCACTTCCCGGAGCACCGGTACCAAGGGCACTGCCGCCCGCGCAACCGGCAAGGAAGGCAAGACAGACAGGGCCGCCGCGGCACAGCCCACGCCGGCCCCTCATGGCGCTCCAGCCAGCAGCAGCGAAACCACCGGCACGACGACCGGTACGCACACGTCCACCGGCACCGGCACCGGCACCGGCACGGAGGATACCCGCGGCACCGACACTGGCACCAGCCAGGCTGAAGACACCGTTGACGACGGCACAGCCTCCCCTGCCAGCGCGCCGGCCCCCCACGCAACCGGCGCCGGCGACGCACCTGAAGCCGCAACCGCTGCTGACGGCAGCAGCACAGATTCCGCAGACACCGCAGATTCCAGCCACACCCCGGACGCCGGCGACACCGAGGGCTCCGAAGACGCCGCAGGCTCCGGCGATACCCCGGACTCCGAAGACACCGAAGACACCGCGGCCACCGAAGGTACGACGCCCTCCGGCAGCGGCACGTCCGGCAGCAGCAAGGGCAGAAACCGGAGCAGGAAGGACAAGGACAGGTCCGCGCGCGGCCAGAGCCGCTGGAGCAGGTTCATGAAGGGCCGCAGCCCGGCACCTGAACCAGCATCTGGGCCAGCACCTGAGCCTGCCTCCGGGCCTGCCCCGGAGGCTGCCCCTGCCGTCGCCACCCGCCCCGATGCCCAGGAAGACGACACCAGCCTGAACACCGTCTTCTTCATGGCGGACAACGAGGCCCCCTTGCCCGGTCACGAGCACGACAGGAACGTCCAGCTGCCGGCCTCGCTGCGCAGCGACCGCAGCGGCCACAGCCAGCCGCCCGCAGACAGCGACCTGGATCCCGACACCCAGGCCACCAGCGCGCTGGTCGACGAGGCCAACCGCATCTGGCGCCAGCACAAGCCGCGTCACGCCGAAAACGCCGACGACGATCAGGCACACGACCACGCCGCGCGTACCGCCCACGGCACACCGGAGGGCGACACCTCCCGTGGTGGCGGCAGCAGCAGCAGCAGTAGCAGCCGGGAATCATCGCGCAGCCGGCGTGGCAGGGACGGCAGCAGCCGGCGCAGTCGCCGCCGGAGCAGCAGTCACGCCCGCGAAAGCCTGGGCAGCCTGCACGACGGTTACACGCACGAATCGGCCGAATCGGCCGGCTGGTTCACCCCGAAGCGCCGCCGCATCGTGATGGCCGTGCTGGGCGTGCTGGCCGCCGTGCAGCTGGTGGCGGTGTATCGCACCGAAATCAGCTACACCGTGCCCTTCCTGCGTCCGGTGGTCCAGGCCATCAGCCTGCTCACCGGCCAGACCATCCAGCCGCCGATGAACCTCTCGGCCCTGTCGATCGAATCGTTCGAGCTGCGCAATACCCAGAAAACCGGTCAGACCCGCATGACGGCCATCCTGCGCAATCGCAGTGGCACCGCCACGCGCTGGCCCGCCATGGAGCTGACGCTCACTGGCCCGTCCAACGCCATTCTGGTGCGCAAGGTGCTGCTGCCGGCCCAGTACCTGCCCGCCGGGCACGACCAGGCAGCGGGCATGGCCCCCAACAGCGAACAGCCCCTGGACCTGATGCTCGACACCAGCGACCTGAACCTGGCGGGCTACTCCGTGTCGCTGTTCTATCCATGACCCCCATGGCGGGTAATGCGTGCCGGCAGCCCGCCAGCACAGCCGACCATGCCACCATGGAAGCGCACACCTTCATGATCCAGCCGCCCTCCTGGCCCGTATGCCATGGCCGGACGCGCGCCTGTGGCCAGACCGGTCTTCATGAACCGGCCCGTTCGTCTTTCCCTCTCCAACCGGCTGCGGTGCGCAGCCCTTCCCTGCAGGTACCCACATGACCCAGCACGTCCTGATCAGCGGTTCCGTCGCCTTCGACACCATCATGGTGTTCGACGGCTATTTCAAGGATCACATCCTGCCCGAGCGGGTTCACCAGATCAACATCTCGATGCTGACGCCCGAGCTGAAACGTGAATCCGGCGGCTGCGCGGCCAACATCGCCTACAACCTGCGCCTGCTGGGCGGCACGCCGGCCATCCTGGCCACCGTCGGCAAGGACGGCGCCGAATACGCCGAACAGCTCGGGGCCATGGGCATCGACACCCGTCAGCTGCTGGTGCTGCCCGAATTCTTCACGCCGCAGGCCTTCGTGACCACCGACAAGGCCGCCAACCAGATCGCCGCCTTCCACCCCGGCGCCATGAACGAGGCGCACCGTGCCCGGGTGGACGCCTTCCCGCGCCAGGAGGTGTCGTGGGGCATTGCCTCGCCCAACGGCCATGATGCCTTCGTGCAGCATTGCGACCAGTTCGAAAAGGCCGGCATCCCGTTCATCTGCGACCCGGGCCAGTCGCTGCCCATCCTTGGCGGCGACGAGCTGAAGAAGATGATCCGCCAGGCCACCGCCCTCACCGTCAACGACTACGAGTTCGGCATGGTCTGCAACAAGACCGGCTGGACCGAGGCCGAGGTGCTGGAAGCCGCCGGCACGATGATCGTCACCCTGGGCGGTGACGGCTCGCGCCTGCACCACGATGGCAAGGTCGAACAAATCGCCCCGGTGGCCATCAACGCCACGGTCGATCCCACCGGTTGCGGTGACGCCTACCGCGCCGGCCTGCTGTATGGCCTGTCCAGCGGCTGGGACTGGAAAAAATCCGCCCAGCTGGGCAGCGTGATGGGCGCCATCAAGATCGAATCGCCGGGGCCGCAGAACCACAGCCCCTCGCGCAGCGACATCGCTGCCCGCTACGCCGCCGCCTACGGCGCACAGCCGTGGTGAGGCAGCACGCGCGCCTGCAAAACTGACCTGAACCCGTGACGTTCAGGTCACGGGTTCACCCGGCCGAATAGCGTGCCAGCCCGCCCATCGTGCTCAGCACCAGCGTGGGATCGAGCAGCACCAGCAGCACCTGAATGACCAGCAGGGCCACCAGCGGCGACAGGTCGAACTGCCCCATCAGCGGCACCACACGGCGAAACGGACGCAGCAGCGGCGAGGTCAGCGCAGCCAGCGGCCAGGCCAGCGGCGCCTGCGGATTGATGAGCGACAGCACGGCCGAGGCGATGATCAGCATCATGGCCAGATACAGCCCCCAGCGTACCACCCACAGCACGCCCACCAGCAGGATGTAGAGCGGGTTGAGCGCCAGCCCCCAGAGGGCAGAGAACATCAGCGCCGTGGCCAGCCCGATCAGCACGGCCCCTGCCAGGCTGGGCCAGTCGATGCGACCCGATGGCCGGACGACCCGCGACAGTGGCAGAACCAGCCACTGGCTCAGTGCATGGGCAAACCCCACCAGCGGATTGCCGTGCGGATGCATGCCGTGATATCTGGCATAGGCGCGCAGCAGGCAGACACTGGCCACCAGCGACGCGACGGTCTGAATCAGCATCCAGAGAATGGGCTGCATCTTGATCCCCCGAAAAACATCGACAGTTGAAAACGACAGGCCGCAGCATACCACTGCGCCGCCCGTCACCCTGTGCCCCTGACGAGTGGCATGGGCGCATTCGCCCATCCGGGCCCCGCATCACGCCCCAAAATGCCTGCAGCCGCCAGAACGCGCGAGCGCCCGGGCGGCTGCAGGGGGGGGGCCGGTGCCACGATGTGCAACCGGCAGGGAGATCAGGGACGACGCCCTGTCGGAAACGGCCAGGCGGCCTGGGCGCTGCCCGCGGCGCGGCCACGGCGTGCCGGTGCGGCGGCTGCCTGTGTTTCGGCCTTGGGCGGACGGCCACGACGCTTCGGTGCGGCGGCCGCGGCTTCCACCTCGGCCTTCGGCTTGCGGCCACGACGTGCCGGCGTGGCCGCGACCTGGGCAGCCAGCGTTTCCGCCTTGGGCGGGCGACCGCGACGCTTCGGTGCCGCGGCCACCTCCACGTCGGCAGCAGCCTTGCGGCCACGGCGCGCGGGCGTGGCCGACGTGGTCAGCACGGGCGCGGCACCAGCCGCCTTGCGACCACGACGCGCAGGCGTGGTGGTGAGCACGGCAGGCGCCTCGGCCTTGGGCGGACGGCCACGGCGTTTGGGCGCTGCGGCCACGGCTTCCACTTCGGCCTTCGGTTTGCGACCACGACGGGCTGGCGTGGCCGCAGCGGCGGCAGCGCGGGCTGCCAGTGTCTCGGCCTTCGGCGGACGGCCACGGCGTTTGGGCGCTTCGGCCACGGCTTCCACATCCACCTTCGGCTTGCGACCGCGACGGGCCGGTGCAGTGGCTGCTGCTTCCACCTCGGCCTTCGGTTTGCGGCCACGACGGGCCGGCGTAGCGGCAGCGGCTGCACGGGCTGCCAGTGTCTCTGCCTTCGGCGGACGGCCACGGCGTTTGGGCGCCTCGACCACGGCTTCCACTTCGGCCTTCGGCTTGCGACCGCGGCGTGCCACCGTGGCGGCTGCTGCTTCCACCTCGGCCTTCGGTTTGCGACCACGACGGGCCGGCGTGGCCGCTGCGGCGGCGGCTGCACGGGCTGCCAGCGTCTCGGCCTTGGGCGGACGGCCACGGCGTTTGGGCGTCTCGACCACGGCTTCCACTTCCACCTTCGGTTTGCGGCCGCGGCGTGCCGGGGCAGCGGCTGCTGCTTCCACCTCGGCCTTCGGTTTGCGACCACGACGGGCCGGCGTGGCCGCAGCAGCGGCGGCAGCACGGGCGGCCAGTGTCTCGGCCTTGGGCGGACGGCCACGGCGTTTGGGCGCCTCGGCCACGGCTTCCACTTCCACCTTCGGCTTGCGACCGCGGCGTGCCGGGGCAGCGGCTGCAGCTTCTACCTCGGCCTTGGGTTTGCGACCACGACGGGCCGGCGTGGCCGCAGTGGCGGCAGCAGCACGGGCTGCCAGTGTCTCGGCCTTCGGCGGACGGCCACGGCGTTTGGGTGCAGCGGCTACCTCGGGTTCGGCGGCTGTCTTGCGGGTGCGGCGCACCGGTTCGGCAACGGCTTCTGCGGCCTTGCGGCGCCCCCGTGTGGTCGAAGCGGCAGGGGCGGCTGCAGCGCGGCTGGTGGTTGCAGCAGCGCGGGCCGTGGTGGCACGACGGGTGACAGAATCTGCTGCAGCCTTGCTGCCTCGGGTTGCCGGCTTGCGGCCGACGGTTTTTTTCGCCACCGCCGTCTTGCGGGTGGTTGTTGCCATCAGAAGCTCCTCGAACAGGAATGACAGGTCATGCCAATTGGCCGATCCAGGGACCCTCTGCAAAAGTCCTGCGGCACTTTGATTCCCATGCTCGGGCGATCCAGTGCGTTGCCATTTGTCGCCAATAGCCCTGCTATTGCCGACAAATGGCGCCTTCTGGCTCATCCCGATCCTGGGCTCAAAGTGCTCGCAGACTTTTGCAGAGGGTCCCTAGCGTGAAGGGGGCGACGACCGCCCCCGAAGTGGTCACGCTTTCCTGGCCGGAAAAGTCCTGCCGGGAGATTGTCCACGTCAGGCAGAGCCGTCCGGGAAAGCAGAATGGCCCGATCATAACGTGAGCAATATGTATATTGCAATGTTATCCACGAACTTCGGGGGCACTTCCGGGGCATTTTGCAGCCCGAACCCCAAAAAATCCCCCGAATATCCTCAATTACCCCCAGGTTTCACACCACCTGATGTCGCCCGTCCCGCCTGCACACCCCCGGCAGTACATGACCGGAAACGTCAGGGGGCATCCCCAAATGGGCGCACCACCCCGTGCGCGTCCAGCACGGATTGCAGGCGCGGCCATTCAAAATAAGGCCCGGGATCTTCCTTGCGGCCGGGTGCCACGTCGCTGTGCCCGGCAATGTACCGGATGGGCCAGGCAGCAAACAGCCGCGCCAGCAGCTGCTGCAGGCGGCGGTATTGTGTGTCGGTGAACGGGCGGTGGCTGCTGCCCTCCAGTTCGATACCGATGGAGAAGTCGTTGCAGCGCTCACGATCCAGCAGGCGGGATACACCTGCATGCCACGCCCGTTTTTCGGGGGGAACGAACTGCACCAGTCCGCCATGGCGGCGCAGGAAAAAGTGCGACGACACCCTCAAGCCTTCCAGCCCCGCAAAACCGGGATGGGCCGATGCATCCAGGCTGTTGGTAAAGAGGCGGGCAACGGCATCCCCCGAGAAATGTTCGGGCGGCAGGCTGATGTAGTGCAGGATCACCGTATCGATGACCGTGCCGGGCGGACGTTCATCG
Organism: Lautropia dentalis; assembly: GCF_003892345.1. GTDB lineage: Bacteria > Pseudomonadota > Gammaproteobacteria > Burkholderiales > Burkholderiaceae_E > Lautropia > Lautropia dentalis. The sequence goes on along the minus strand of NZ_RRUE01000001.1, from coordinate 42,499 downwards.
AAATTGGGACTGTCGATGATGCGCATGCCGGGCAGCCAGGGCGCCGGGCAGTGCGGTGGGACACCATCCCGATACTGGATATGGTCCTGATCATTCATGGTGTGCCACCTCCCATCCGCCCATTGTTCACATGCCCAGCCGCTGCAGCCGGTAGCGCAATGCGCGGAACGTGATGCCCAGCAGCCGCGCGGCGGCCGTGCGATTGTGCCCCGTGCGTTCCAGTGCCGCCATGATGGCATCGCGTTCCATCTGGTCGAGATAATCGGGCAGCGAGCTGGGGATGCCATCGACCATGCGCCAGCCCTGTCCCGCCACACCGGACGCATCCTCTGCGCCCCGCCCGGGCATTCCCGTGCCGTGCACCCCGTCCATGACCGGACGGCCAGCGGTTTCGTCGGGCAGTGCAGGTTCGCGTTCTTCTTCCGCCGACACGGCCGGACGCAGGCCCAGATCCTCGACGTTGATCACGCGGCCATCGGAAAACGCCAGGGCGCGCTCCAGAATGTTTTCCAGCTCACGCACGTTGCCGGGAAACGGATAGCCCTGCAGGTAGCGCAGCGCCATGCTGGAAAGCTGCGGCACCGCCTGCAGGCCGGCACGCGCTGCCAGACGCTGCAGAATGGCATCCGACAGAATGCCCACGTCCTCCTGCCGCTCGCGCAGCGCGGGCATGCGCAGCTCGATCACGTTCAGACGATAGAAAAGGTCCTGCCGGAAACGGCCCTGCGTCACGCACTGTGCCAGATTCTGGTGGGTGGCGCTGACGATGCGCACATCCACCGCCTCTTCGGCCACGGCCCCCACCTTGCGGATGCGTTTTTCCTGAATGGCCCGCAGCAGCTTGACCTGCATGGCCAGCGGCAGGTCGGCCACCTCATCGAGAAACAGCGTGCCCCCGTTGGCCGCCATGAAGAAACCGATCCGGTCGGCATCGGCCCCGGTGAATGCACCCTTGCGGTAACCGAAGAATTCCGACTCCATCAGGTTTTCGGGAATGGCACCACAGTTGACCGCAATGAACGGCCCTTCGGCCCGGCCGCTGAGCTGGTGAATGAGGCGCGCCGCCAGCTCCTTGCCGGAACCGGATTCGCCCGTCACATGCACCGGTGCCATGCTGCGTGCCATGTGGGCAATGGACACGCGCACCGCATCGATGGCCGGCGACGTGCCCAGCAGCTGCGTGCGGGCGCTGGACACCGGTGCGGCGGCCGGGGTGGCACTCTGGCGACCGGCCGGTGCATCGAGGGATTTGAGGGCCGAGCGCACCAGCGTGCGCAGCGCATCCAGTCCCACCGGTTTGTTCAGATAATCGAAGGCACCGGCCTTCAGGGCGGCCACCGCATTTTCGGCGCTGGCATAGGCAGTGATCACCGCCACCGGTGTGTCGCGCCACTGGGTATTGATCAGCCGCACCAGATCCAGTCCATTGCCGTCGGGCAGACGCATGTCGGTCAGGCACAGCGAATAGCGATGGTTCCCGAGCAGTGCCCGGGCCTGGGCCAGATCCGCGGCCACGTCCACATCCAGCCCCATGCCCTGCAGGGTCAGTTCCAGCAGTTCGCGCAGGCTTTCCTCGTCATCGACCACCAGCACGCGTGCCGGGCGGGCGGACGGGTGGCGTGCATTTCCCGGAGCGGTATTCATGGCTGTCATTCTCCCAAAAATCGGCAGGTACCGGATGGTCTTCAGGCGGCCCCGGCGGGTTGTCCGGATGCATGGCGCGTGTCATGGACGCATTCGTCCTCGCGCTGGGTCTGCACCGTCAGGGCCCCCTGGGCAGGCGTGATCAGAAAACCTGCGCCGTAACGGCTCTGGATGTCGGCCGGCAGCATCAGCGGCGCCTCGTAGCGGATGGAAGCCCCGTTGGCGGTGCACAGTTCCTGCGTCAGGTGCAGGCCCAGGCCGGTGCCACGGGATTCGGTGGTGAAGAAAGGTTCGAACAGATGCACGCGGCGCTCCGGGGCAATGCCCGGCCCGTCGTCGAGCACCCACAGCTGCGACACCCCGGCGGCCGTCTGCGTCCAGAGCAGCAGCACGGCGCCCGGCGCGTTCGAGGCATAGCGCAGCCCGTTGGACAGCAGGTTCACCAGCACCTGACGCAGGTGGTTCGGGTCGAATGCACAGGCCGCCGTGCTGTCGAAACGCAGGCTGATGCGCGATTCGCCCTCCGGCGCCACCGTCTGTGCGCCGGAGGCCTGAGCATTGGCCAGAAATTCCGGCATGAACTGCGCCATGAAGTCGGGCAGGTCCAGCGCCTCGCGCATCGCCCCCCGGCGGGCCATGGACAGGACATCCTCGACGATGCGGTCGATGCGCAGCGTGCTTTTTTCGATGATGTCGGTCAGGCGCTTCTGGGCGGAGCTGCCGTGCAGGTCGGCCTGTTCACCCAGCAGCGCCCCGGCATGGCGGATGGCGGCCAGCGGGTTGCGGATTTCGTGGGCGATGGACGCCGACAGCCGCCCCATCGACGCCAGCTTGAGCTGCTGGGCCTGGTCCTCGATGCGCTTGAGGTCTTCGAGCAGCACCACGCGGTCCAGCAGGGGTCGGCCGCCCTGGCCGTTATCGGCATCCGTATAGTATGGCGTCTCACCAAGCTCGTCGATGGGGATGTTCCCCCCCGTCAGCACGCGGGCACGCAGCCGGGTGCTCTCCCCCCGGCGGCGGATCTGCAGGTCGGCCACATTGGCCGGCGAGGCCAGCAGCTGGCGCAGGGCATCGAGGGTCTGCGGATCGGCCTGCGACACCGGCGTGCCCGAAGGCAGGTTGAGCATGCGGCGCGCGCGCGGATTCATGTCGCGCGGCACCCCGCGCGGGTCGAACACGATCACGCCCTGGTCCAGCTCGGCCACCACCAGCGCATGAATGGCCCGCTGGTTGCGCAGGTCTTCACCGCGACGGATGGCCAGCCGCTCCTGCATGGCCAGGCGCCGGGCGAGCCGGCTGATCACCAGCGCCGTGAAGAACAGCGTGGCACTGATGAAAGCCGCCACCATCAGTTCGTTGCCGATGGACGCGGCCCCCATTTCGTGGCGCTGCAGGATGCGCAGCGTGGTCTCGCCCAGCAGGATCATCGATGCGGCCGCCGCCACGCCCAGTGCCGGCATGGTGTGCGACAGGATGGCCACCCCCGCCACCGGCGTGATCAGCAGCGCTCCCAGACCACTGCGGCCGTTGCTGGCATAGACGATCAGTCCCAGCACCAGCACATCGATCGTGACCTGCGTGAACAGCTGGAAGGAAAATCCGCGCCGCACCCGGCGCACGGCCACGGAGCACAGCACCGCAAAGCCCATGTAGAACGCGGTGAGGCTGATGAAGAGGCTGCGCTGGAAGGGCTGCGCGGACGTGGTGTCGGGCCCCAGCACGGGAATGTAGATGAGCAGCAGCAGGGCGATGATGAAACGCCCGTCGGCCAGATAGCGGAGCGAAGTCCAGAAGGTGCTGGCCTGCTGCAGCGGCAGGTCCTGGGGAGTCAGTGCCACGTCAGTCCTGCACGAAAAGACATTGAGCCGGTCGCCTGCATGTCCCTCGCCGGCGATGCAGGGTATATAACCCGTGTGGGGCGGATAACCTGTGCCGGGCGGGTGCCATGCCACGGATATGACATGCAGTCACCAGACCGCGAATGGGCCGGCCATGGCCAATTCCGCGCAGCATGCCGCAGATGTGTCATGCAGTCACCAGACCGGGGGGATGCCACGTCATTCGAGACGCTGGCCGGCGCGCAGGTTGCGCCCCTGCGCCAGGTGTTCCTCGCAGCAGAACACGTGTCCGTGCGCGAAGATGGCTTCGGAGGCCGGCAGGTGCACGCCGCAGACCGCGCACGACATCATCACGTCGGGGTTCTGCGAGGTGGCCAGATCATCCGCACTGTTGCCACGGGCGGAACCTGCCCTGCCGGCAAAACCGCCAGGCCCGGCCGTACCGGCAGGCCGCTGCTGCATCTCGCGACGTGCGCGGGCCAGCGCCCCCTGGCGGCGCAGAAACATGACGATGAGGCAGACGACCAGCGTCCAGAAAAAGAATTTACCCACGATGATGGCAAACCGTCGAAATGATGAGCGTCATGGCCGATGGCCGTGTCATGGACCCTTCGTCCCTGTGCTGGCCCCGGCCCCGGAAGCCTCTGCAAAAGTCCTGCGACACGCTGGCCTCCATGACCGGGCGATCCTGGGTCAAAAACGCTCGCAGACTTTTGCAGGGTTTCCCTGTGCCACGAGGCATCATGAATGCATCCATGACACGCGCTAGATCCGGTTGAGGATCACTTCCAGCACGAAGCGGCTGCCCACGTAGGACAGCAGCAGCAGGATGAAGCCCCCCAGCGTGAGCCGGATGGCCAGCCGGCCCCGCCAGCCCCACAGGCGCCGCCCCAGCAGCAGCAGCCCGAAGAACACGGTGGCCACCAGCGAAAACACCGTCTTGTGATTGAAGGTGAGCGGGCGGCCGAAGATTTCCTCGCTGAACACGTTGCCGCTGACCGTGGTGAGCAGCAGCAGCACGAAGGCCACGCTGATCACCCTGAAGAGCATGCGCTCGAGCACCATGAGGGGCGGCAGCGCCTGATGGCCACGCGCGAGCAGTGCGGTGAGCGGACCGGGGCGCTCCTGCCGGCGCGGATGCAGCCGGTGTTCGGCCGCCGCCATCAGCAGGGCCTGCAGTGCGGCCAGAAACACCACGCCATAGGCGAGCGTACCGATGACCAGATGCGGCACGAAGAACGGCGCCTGCTGGTGCAGCGGAAAACCGGCCCCGGGAAAGAACTGCGGCAGCACCACCACGACCATGGCCAGCGGCGCCAGCAGCACGGGCAGGCGGCCGATGACCATGTGCCGGCTTTCGAGCCAGATGAGCACCAGCGCAATCCAGACGGTGGCCGACAGCAGGTAGGCAAAGCCGAAATGGAAGACATCTTCGTGCCAGGGCCAGAGCAGCACCGCCATGTGTGCCAGCAGGGCAGCCCCCAGCAGTGGATCGCGGCGGCGTCCGCCCCCGGGCGATGCAGCCGGGGATCGCGCGGGGGCCGGTGCAGGCGAAGCAGATGGGGCAGGCGATGCGGACGGCATGGCATGCGCAGACCGCGCGGCATGGGCGCTGCGCGCCCTGTTCTGCGCGTCATGTATCAGAGCGCGCCAGAAGACCAGTGCGTAAAGCCCAACCGCCACGAAGAGGAGAATCAGTACAATGCCCACTGCCGCAGTTTACCTTGGAAAGCCCGGCACAAGGAAAGCATCCGGGGAATGGCCGCGCAGGCAGCCCTTGCGGGGCGCCGGGCGGTTCCGCTATTGTGTTTCCTGCCACACGGATTCCGCCGCGTACCCGGCGCCGGCCTGTCCGGTGCGGCTCCCGCGTATCGGGGGCGGGCACTGCATCGTCGGAGCCGCCAGCGACATGGTCTTTCCGGTACGGCTCCCGGCTGTCGGGGCTGGGCCGCATGTCGAGGTTGCTCCCGGCATGTACGGGCAGCGCAGCGCCCCGCACACGGGCGGCGCACCGCGGCACGGCAGCCATTTCTGCACCTTTCCCTTTGCCACGTCCCTCTGAACGGCCCCCGGCCGCATAGCCCATGTTCGACAGTCTGTCCCAGCGCCTGGCGCGCATCGTCAAGACCATGCGCGGCGAGGCCCGCCTCACCGAAACCAACACGCAGGAAATGCTGCGCGAAATCCGCATCGCTCTGCTGGAGGCCGATGTGGCCCTGCCGGTGGTGCGCGATTTCATCGCCCAGGTCAAGGAAAAGGCGCTGGGCCAGGAAGTGCTGCAGTCGCTCAGCCCCGGACAGGCGCTGGTGGGCATCGTGCACAACGCGCTGATCGACCTGATCGGCGGCGAGACGGCCGAACTGGATCTGGCCAGCAAGCCGCCCGCCATCATCCTGATGGCCGGCCTGCAGGGCGCCGGCAAGACCACCACGGTGGGCAAGATCGGCAAATGGCTCACCGAAAACCGCAGGAAGAAGGTGCTGGTGGTGTCGTGCGACGTGTACCGCCCGGCCGCCATCGAGCAGCTGCGCACCGTGGCCGGTCAGGCCGGCGTGGACTTCTTCCCGTCGCAGCCCGACCAGAAGCCCACCGACATCGCCCGCGCGGCGGTGGAATGGGCGAAGAACCACTACCACGACGTGCTGATCGTCGACACGGCCGGCCGGCTGGGCATCGACCAGGCCATGATGGACGAGATCCGCCTGCTGCACGACACCCTGAATCCAGTCGAGACGCTGTTCGTCGTCGATGCCATGCAGGGTCAGGATGCCGTCAACACCGCGAAGGCGTTCAGCGAAACGCTGCCGCTGACCGGCGTGGTGCTCACCAAGCTCGACGGTGACTCCCGTGGCGGTGCCGCGCTGTCGGTCAAGGCCATCACCGGCAAGCCGATCAAGTTCGTAGGCGTGGGCGAGAAGCTCACCGGGCTGGATGTGTTCCACCCGGACCGCATGGCCAACCGCATCCTCGGCATGGGCGACATCGTCGCCCTGGTCGAGCAGGCACAGGCCAATGTGGACCACGAGGCCGCCGCCGAACTGGCCAGCAAGTTCAAGAGTGGTGCCGGCTTCGATCTGAACGACTTCCTGGCGCAGATCAGCCAGATGAAGAAGCTGGGCGGCCTCAGCTCGCTGATGGAGAAGATGCCCGCCGAAATCCAGGGCAAGGCCACCGCGCAGGACATGGACAAGGCCGAGCGCGACATGCGCCGCATGCAGGGCATCATCCACGCCATGACGCCGGCCGAGCGTCACAAGCCCGAGCTGATCAAGGCCGCCCGCAAGCGCCGCATCGCCACCGGCGCCGGCGTGGCCGTGCACGAGGTCAACCGGCTGCTCAACCAGTTCTCGCAGATGCAGTCGGTCATGAAGAAGATGCAGAAGGGCGGCCTGGCCAAAATGATGCGCGCCATGAAGGGCATGAAGGGCCTGATGGGCGGCGGCGGCATGCCGGGCATGGGGGGCTGAAGCACAGCCTGGCGCAAAAACAGGCTGCCGTTACACCATAACGACGCAACGATCAATGGGGGATGCCTGCATCCCCTTTTTTCATGGGCTGGAAAAATACATCCGTACCAGCCACACCACGGTTCCGGGCAACCGTTGCGCCCTAGAAGTTACAAATTGTCGTAGCAAAGACACATAATTGCGGTCTAATCCCCCTGCAGCCGTGGTGCCCCCATGACTGGCCGCATCATAGAGAGGCCGGCGCTGGGGGTTCCCGTACTGCACGGGAACCTCCGTTCCACCCTAAAACAAGCCGCCCTCACCGCGGCGTACAGGCCTCCACCAAGCCAGCCTTCGGGCCGGCGAGCGCCCTCCTCCCCGGAATCCGTGCCATGCGTCTTGCCTACCTGATCATTGCGCATCAACTGCCAGAGCAACTGGCCCAGATGCTCTACTGCATCCAGCATCCCGACAATCTCTATCTGGTCATCCCCGACAGCAAGGGGCTGAGCGGCAACGAGCCCGCCCTGCAGGCCGTCACCCGCCGCCACGCCAACGTGATCATCGCGCCACCGCGGGATCTGCGCTGGGCGTCGTGGAGCCTGATGCAGGCCCGGCTGGACGGCATCCGCATGCTGCTGGCCCGCCCCGAACCGTGGGAGATGCTGGTCACCCTCAGCGGACAGGACTTCCCGCTGAAGTCGCAGAAGGAAATCCGCGCCTGGATGACGGCCCACCGTGACCGCAACATCATGAACGTGGTGGACCCGGTCGCCACCTGGGACGACCCCTATGCCCGCGTGCAGCGCGTGCGCGTCGAACCCCCCTTCATGAAACGCGGCGTCACCCTGCCCCGCGTGCGGTGGAACCGCTGGAAAACCCATCTGGGCCACAGCCGCTACGTGGGCGGCCGCCCCTACATGGCCCTGAGCCGGGCCTTCTGCCAGCACCTGATCGAATCGCCCCAGCTGCCGCTGTGGGTCAAGACACTGCGGCACGGCTACCGGCCGGAAGAAGTGCTGGTACACAGCTTCATCAGCAATTCGCCCTTCGCCGACTCGATGCACAACCACATGATGCACGACGAGGACTGGAGTGGAGGCGGATCGCACCCGCGCGTGCTCACCATGGCCGACCAGGCCCGGCTGCTGAAGTCCGAACACCTGTTTGCCCGCAAGTTCGACAACCGCGTCGACGACCGTGTGCTGAACCTGCTGCAGGACCGGGTGCTCGGGTAGGGTGCCTGCTGCCTGGTCATGGAGCCTGCTGCCTGGTCAGGGTGCCCGGGCAGGGGCACCACGCCGGACCATCCCGGGCAGTGCCACCCGGTACCGCGCCCCTGCCGGGCGCATGATTCATTCATCCGGCTGCGGTACACCCGGGAGCGGGTACCCCGCCAGGCAAACACGAACAAAAGCCCCGCATACGGGCAAAAGGCCCGGGTCACAAGGCGTGGTCCGGGCCTTTTGTATCTGTCATGTATCAAAAATTGGCGTTGCGCAACTATATTTGAACAAAAAAGCCCTCTGAGGGCTTGCAATGCTACCGGCTGATACCTATAATGAAACTGTCTCCTCCACCTCCTCCTTTGGTGGATTAGCCCGCACGCTTATCCGTGCGGGCTTTTTTCATTCTGCGGTACGTTATCTGTGTCCGGCCGGTTTGGTGCGTTAGGGGGCAGCCGGGTCTCCTCACACTGCCACCGGGGGTGTCTCCAGCTCCCCCGTGGCAAAACCGCATGAAACATATTCTTATCCTTTATGGACGCCCTCGCCATTGGGGGCAACCCTAATACCCTTGACGCAGGTCATGTCATGTCCGCTGTGCCACCGGTCCGGCACATGCCCGTGCCGCGGCAGCCCCGTACACAGCACCCAGTACACCACCCCGTGCACAGCACCCCGTACGCAATCCCGTACACTGGCCCGTGTACTGTGCGCACCCCATACCCGCTGCCTGTCATGACGCCTGCCACCCTCCCCCTCTTCGGCAACAGCGCCGCCGACACCACCACGACCGATCCGGCACGCAACCTGCTGCCGTACGATGGCATCGTCAATGATCATGGTGCGGTGTTTGCTGCCGAAGCCGACGCCCTGCTGGCCTGGCTGCTGGACCATGTGCCCTGGCAGCATGACCAGATCCGCCTGTACGGCAAAACCATCGTCACCGCGCGGCAGATAGCCTGGTACGGCGACGAGGCCTTCAACTACCGCTATTCGGGCGTGGACCACCGGGCGCAGGCGTGGGCCGATCCCCTGCGGGCGCTGCGCGACCGCGTGGTGCAGCGGCTGGGCGTCCCCTTCAACGCCTGCCTGCTCAACCGCTATGAAGACGGCACGCAGGGCATGGCCTGGCACAGTGATGACGAACGCGAGCTGGGACCGGGCAACACCATTGCCTCGGTAAGCTTCGGCGCCACCCGCAAGTTCGTCTTCCGGCACCGGCGTACGCGGGAGAAGGTCGAGATGTGGCTGGGCCATGGGCAGCTGATCGTCATGCGCGGAGAAACCCAGACCCACTGGCAGCATGCCCTGATGAAGAGCGCCCGCGTCACCGCCCCCCGGGTGAACCTGACGTTCCGGCTGATCCGCAACGGATGAGCCCGCCCGCCCCCCGCTCAGGTCCCCCGCTCAGACCACGACCACGGCCCCGACCCAGCCCCGACCCAGCCCCGACCCGGCCCCGGCCCCGCAAGGCTGGTTGCCATGACAGGCACCGGCTTCACGCATTGTGAATGATGGTGGCATTGCCGCAGAACATTGCAACAATTTGGTAACCTTTGCTTCCGTTCTACGCTTCCCAGGGAAGACACCATGAAACATCCAAAATCCTCGCTGGCCGCACTGGGCGTGCTGGCCGCGCTGACACTGGCCTTCACCGCCCCGGCCCAGGCCGCCGACAAGGGTGAGCTGCTCTCGGGCGCGAAGGATTCGATGAAGCACGCCGGCGAAAAAATGAAGGACAAGGTCTCCGGCAAGGCCAGCGCCGTTTCCGGCAAGACCCAGTCCACCACGGACGCTAGCAAGGCAGGCATCACCGGCAAGCTGGACCTGAACAGTGCTTCCGAATCCGAACTGGCACAGCTGCCCGGCATCGGCGAGGCGCGTGCGAAGGCCATCGTCAAGGGCCGCCCCTACACGGGCAAGGATGACCTGAAAACGAAAAAGATCATCCCGGCCAGCGTGTACGACAAGATCAAGGATCGCGTGATCGCGCATCAGCGCTGAGCGGCGGTCAAAGAGGCCTCCGGGCAGGCTCCGGATCATGATGAGCTGACAGCCTTGCCTGCACATGGCACCTTGTCAGCACATGGCTGGGCCTGCACGGTGAAAATCGAACCCATGACGCACTCTCAGAGCCGCAATTCGGCATGGGAACCAATCCGCAGCAGCAACAGACGCTCTGAATCCGGTTTCTGATAGATCAGCACCAGATCAGGCCGTATGTGACAGTCACGACAGCCGCGCCAGTTGCCTGTCAGCGCATGATCCCTCATCCGGAAAGGCAGCTTTTCATCATTGGCCAATGCCTCCAGCGCAGGCATGAGATCGGCTTCCAGCGTGCTGCCATGGGCGCCTTTGCGCTCCCGCTTGAGATCACGCCGGAACTGGCCAGAGTATTCAATTTCCCGCATCTTCCAGCCGGGAAACGGTCTCGTCCTCATCCTCCCTGAGCAGGGCACGAATACCTTCCAGTGAGGTCCGGGTCATTCTCCCCGCCCTGGCATCCTGGATCGCCTGGACGGTTTCAGGACTGGGCTGAAACAGATCCAGCGGCAGCGCGCGGTCCATGGCGATCCTGGTCATGAACATGCGCACGGCGTCCGATACCGTCAATCCGGTGGCTTCGATCACCGCGGATGCTACATTCTGAACATCATCGGGAATCCGGGCCTGGATTTTTGCCATGACAATCTCCCATTCAAGAATATGGCGTACAGTGTACTACAAGTGAATCCACCAGCATACCCATGCCTCCCCTGAAACCCACACCCGCCCAACGGCGTTCCCCTGATTCGCGCATCGAACGGACATCCCGTGCCCCTAGCCGGCATGGCCAGCAGACGCAGCCCTCCCACCCGGCCACCGGCAATACCCCCATCCCGCCCGAAGGCGAGCGGCTCAACAAATACCTGGCCCGCACGGGCGTGTGTTCGCGACGCGAGGCCGATGACTGGATCAGTCGCGGCTGGGTGCACATCAACGGCAAACCGGTGGTGATGGGCCAGAAGGTGCTGCCGGGCGACCGGGTGGAAGTGAAGCGCGCCGCCACGCAGCAGCAGGCCGGGCGGGTGACCATCCTGCTCCACAAGCCGGTGGGCTATGTGAGTGGCCAGGCCGAGGATGGCTACCGGCCTGCGGTGACGCTGATCCGCCCGGAAAACCAGTGGCAGGGCGATACCAGCGGCCGGCGTTTCGACCGCGCCCACCTGCGCGGACTGGCCGCCGCGGGCCGGCTGGACATCGATTCGGTGGGGCTGCTGGTACTCACGCAGGACGGGCGAGTGGCCCGCCAGCTGATCGGTGAAGATGCCGAAGCCACCAAGGAATATCTGGTACGGGTGCGTTACGGGCGCATCGAGCGCGAGGTGGAAGCGGCCTTCCCGCGCGAAAGGCTGCAGCTGCTGCGGCACGGGCTCTCGCTGGACGGCAAGGCCCTGAAGCCGGCCCAGGTGAGCTGGCAGAACCCGGAGCAGCTGCGTTTCGTGCTGCAGGAGGGCAGGCACCGGCAGATCCGCCGGATGTGCGAGCTGGTGGGGCTGACGGTCACGGGGCTCAAGCGCATCCGCATGGGCCGGGTGACGCTGGGACAGCTGCCACCGGGGCAGTGGCGCTATCTGCGGGCCGACGAAGATTTCTGAGCGCCCGGCAGGTCAGGCCGTCCCTGCATTCGGCTGCTGAAAGCCCCAGGATAGCCACGCCTCACACGATAGCCACACCACAACACGATGAAGGCGGAACAGGCCCTGCGCCGCACCTCACCCCAGCGAAGGGCGTACCGCCGGAACATCCCCCGGCATCCGCGACGGACGCACGGTCTGAGCGGTCTGCGCTGCCATGGCCCCCTGGACGCTCTGGACCGCCGTGGCATGATCGACCGCCAGCGGCGGCACCAGGGCACCGGTACGCAGCGCCGTTTCGGCATCGGCGCGTGAGGCGCTTGCGGCATCGGCACGCACGGGCGGCTCGATGCCGGCCCCGATGCCCGCCATTTTCTCGAACTCGGCCAGCGGCATCGGGCTGCCCAGGGCCTGCCCCTGTCCATAGTCCACGCCCATGCCCTCCAGGGCCGGCAGCACCAGCTCGCTCTGCACCGACTTGGCCACGCTGGCAATCCCCAGCTCATGGGCCAGCACGGTCAGCGTGCGCAGGACGGCCTGGCCACTGCCCTGCCGGGTCAGCGATTCGGTGAAGGCACCATCGACCTTCAGGTAGGACACGCCCATTTCACTGATGGCCGACAGGTTCAGAAAGCCCGCCCCCACATTGTCCAGCGCGGCCCGCACGCCCAGCTGGCGCAGCGTGCCGATCAGGCGCTTCATCATGTAGCCGTCCTGCATGGCCACGGCTTCGTTGATCTCGATGACCAGCTTGGGTGCCACGTGCTGGAAGCGCCGCACCTGGCCCACCAGGTGCGTCTTGAAGGCCTCGTCGCTGAGCGCCTCGGCCGACAGGTTCAGCGAGATGAAGTCCAGCGCCCGGAAGGCCCGCTCGTTCTGGCTGAGCCAGCGCAGCGTCTCGACCAGCACCCAGCGGTCGATGGTGGCCATTTCGCCCCGGTAGATGGCGGCCTCGATCAGGCCGGCCGGCGAGCGCAGGCTGCCATCGGGGGTGCGGTGGCGCAGCAGGATCTCGCCGCCCAGCCGGTTGCCGTCGCCCAGGCCCACCACGGGCTGGATGGCCAGCTCGAAGTCGCGGAATTCCTTGGTCTTGCGCAGGCGGTCCAGTACGTCCAGCTCCACCTGATGACGCTCGGTGTCGCTGTTGAAGTCACCTTCCTCGAACAGCACCACCTGGTTGCGGCCCTTGCGCTTGGCCTCGCGGCAGGCGTTGTCGGCACTGTCGATCAGCTGGTGGGCGCGCTGGCCGGGCACGGCGGGGCTGACCCCCACACTGGCGGTAACGGCGAAGCGCTTGGGCGGGATCGAGAACGGACGGCCGGCAATGGCGTCCAGCGCCCGCTCGGCCTGATAGCGGTGCGGGGGATCGTTGCTGTTGAAGAGCAGCGCAAACTCGTCCCCCCCCATCCGGGCGATTTCCACATGGCTGCCCAGCCGGCTGCGCAGGCGGCGCACCACGTCGATCAGCACGGCATCGCCCGCCTGGTGGCCGAACACGTCGTTGAGCACCTTGAAGCGGTCCAGATCCACATAGCAGAGCGCCACCTGCGCCAGCTGCGCAGGGTTCTGCAGCAGCGTCTCCAGACGCATCTCCAGACCGTGCCGGTTCAGGGCGCCCGTGAGCTTGTCGTGCTGGGATTCGTGCACCAGATCATGCTCGGCCTGTTTCAGCGCCGTGATGTCGGTCAGGCTCACATCGTGGCCGCTGCCGGTCTTCTGGGCCTGCACGCGCAGCCAGCTGTGACCGGTGGGCTGTTCCAGGCGCCAGACGAAGTCGGCTTCCTCGAAGTTGTCCAGTTCCTGCCGGATGCGGTCGGCAAGTTCGGCCGGGAAGGTTGCGTTGAGCGCAGTCAGGGTATCGACGTGCACGCGGTCCAGCGCGGCGGTATCGTGCCCTACCTGGGCGCCGGAAGCCGTGCTGACCCGGCGCTCGATGCCACCGGCCGGCACGTTGAACAGCCGTACCGCCACCTCGTTGTAGCGTTCGATGTTGCTGGACCGGTCGAACGACAGCAACCCGATGGGAATGGTCTGGTAGGTGGCCTGATAGCGTCCCAGCGCATCCATGGTGGCCGCCTGCGTGCGCAGCTGGCGCGAACGCTCGGCCGCCAGATAGCCGATCACGGCGGTGGAGGCGTTCATCACCGCCAGCAGCGTGGTGGACTGCAGGTCCAGCCAGGGCAGCGGCGCCTTCAGGAAGCCCAGCAGATACAGCAGCGTGTTGAGCGCCGCCAGACCGTCCAGAATCGGGGTGCACAGATACCAGATGGACATCAGCGACACCCGGTGCCCCAGGTTGACCACGGTCAGCCCGGTCACGGTGGCGATGATGGCCGCCCCCACCACATACAGTAGGGTCTGGAAGATTTCCGGCGGCAGCAGGCCCGAGACGATCAGCGCAAACACCGTCAGAACCGACATGGCATGCAGCCAGGTCCCGAAACGGTGCCCCGCCAGCCGCGACTCCATCAGCCCCCACATCAGGGCCGCGCAGGCGCAGGGGAAGGACATCTGCGCCATCTGCTCCAGCCCCGTGCCCAGCATGCTGGAGGCCGACGGGCCCAGCCAGTACTGCAGATAGCCCCCGGCCGACAGCAGATAGAGCGCCCGCCCCCCCAGCCAGTAGGCCAGCAGCCGTACCACCCGGATGTGCATCAGCTGGCCGGCCACGAAGGCCGTCAGCCCCAGCAGCACCAGAATGCTGCCCAGCATGGTGCCCTGCGCCTCGATCTGGCGCTGCGCTTCCACGAAGCGCTCGCCATCCCACAGATTCAGCGCCAGCGTGGGCGCGGCGCTGGACAGCTCCAGCCGCAGCACCAGCGTCAGGTCATGCTCCCCGGAAAAACGGCGGTGCCCGGCCGGCAGCGGCAGGGGCAGCTCGGGCAGCGTGATGGCGTAGCCGGGCAGCGCACGACTGGCGGCCACCGGCTCCTGCTCGTTGTTGAAATGCGAGTACAGCAGCGTCTGGCCGAACTCGTCCAGAATGACCGCATCCCCCTTGAGGATCGAGCGGTTGGCCAGATGCAGCACGCGGGTGCGCTCGACCGTATCGGCCGGAATGCGCGCCAGCACCCACAGCGTCTTGAGGCGGGAAGAATTGCTGCTGCCCAGACTGATGCCCGGCGACTGCTCGCGCAGCGAGCCCAGTACGCTGGAGAGTTCGTTGAAGTTCTTCGACGAGGCGAGAATCTTGTAGGAGAGAACCTGCTCGGGCCGGGAATATGCCATGGGGTAGGCAAACATCCAGACCATGTACGAAAACGCAATCAACAGCAGCACCCAGCCTGCCAGCTGGCGGGCCCCGAAGCGCTGCTTGTTGACGGGTTGTTGTGTCACGTTCCCTCTCCGGAAGTGCACAGGAGGGCACTTCGTCAGCTGAAAGGATAGTCGCCACCGACGAACGGCCCCCGCCTGCCGTCCAGCCGGCCGACGAGCGGTCATCTGCGGGGTCTGGCGGCCGACGAACGGTCGGTTGTGTCGCAAATACGACACGATGGGTGGTCACAACACCTGTAAAGCTGTTTCACGAAAACGCACGTTTTTCGTTACATTATTAAATATTAAAAGCACATGGAGATACATCCATAAAGATGGGACGCGTGCAGGGAGGGGAGCCACCGACCACCCGACACCGACCACCCGGCACCGGCAGATGAGCGGCAGGCCGCAGGAAAAGTGCTATTTGCCGCCAGCCGGCAATGCCCCGGGCTGGAAGCGCCAGCGCTTCCAGGCGGCAAACACGGCGTCGGGATAGGCCGACTGGCCGCGGCTGCCGTTGTAGCGGCCCAGTGCCATGAACAGGTTGCCGTTTTCCATGTCCAGATAGTGGCGCAGGATGCTGCAGCCATAGCGGATATTGACATGGGGCTGAAACAGCGTATCGGCATCGCCGTTACCCAGCACACGCGTCCAGAACGGCATCACCTGCATGAAGCCACGCGCGCCCACCTTCGAAATGGCATATTGCCGAAAACCACTCTCCACCTGGATCAACCCCAGCACCAGCTCGGGTTCCAGTCCCGCGCGCTGCGCCTCGTAGCGCACGGTGCGCAGGAAGTTCTGGCGCGTCTCGAAATCCGGCATCGCACGACGCGGCAGCCGGTCGGACATCTGGGTGAGCCATTCGATTTTCTGCAGGGGGGAGTCCCACAGCGGTTCGGTATCCAGAGGCGCACCGATGGCGCGCGACAGCGCCAGACGCACGCCATCGGCCAGCACCTCGTACTGCTGGGCACCGGCGTGGGCGGAACGGACGGGTGCCCCATACAGGGCGAGCATGACCACGGCTATGCCGCCGGCGCGCAGCAGCGCAGGGCCGGCCGGTGTGGCAGCTCTCCATTTCGGTGTGGCAGCCCCCCGCTTCGGCATGGCGCCCCGCAGTCGGAGCATGACGGCCAGCAGCCAGCGGCGGGCTGCTGCAACGACGGGATCCGTGCGGCCTTCAGGGCCATCGGCAGCAAAAGGCGGCTGAACAGCCTGGCCGTGTCCATCTCCGCCCTGCACGTCCGTACCCGGCATATCCCGCCCCGGCCCGTGCGCCGGCGAACGATACCTGTTCAAAGCGTCGGCAGCAGTTTCTGCACCTCGGCCAGCACTTCGGCCGGGGGCAGCTTGCGGGTTTCCAGCCCGCGACGCACGGTGAGTTCCAGCAGCCCTTCCTTCAGGCCCCGGTCGCCCACGGTGATGCGCAGTGGCACGCCGATCAGTTCCCAGTCGGCAAACATCACGCCCGGGCGCTCGTTGCGATCATCCACCACATGGCGGATGCCGGCCGCCTCCAGCTGCGCGGCCAGGCTGTCCACCGCCTCGCGCACGCTTTCGGAGCGCTCCAGCCCCATCGGGCACACCACCACCTCGAACGGCGCAATGGCCGCCGGCCAGATGATGCCCTTCTCGTCGTGGTTCTGCTCGATGGCCGCGCCCAGCAGACGGGTCACGCCAATGCCGTAGCAGCCCATCTGCAGCGGCTTCGACTGGCCATCCTCGTCGACGAAGGTGGCATTCATCGCCTCGGAATACTTGGTGCCGAGGAAGAACACGTGCCCCACCTCGATGCCGCGCTGGATGGCCAGCGTACCCTTGCCGTCCGGCGACGGATCACCGGCCTGCACGTTGCGGATATCGGCCACCATCACATCGGCGATCTCGCCCTCGGCCGCCGGCTCGGGCAGGTCGCGCCCCCAGTTCACGCCGGTATAGTGATAGTCGGCCTCATTGGCGCCGCAGACGAAGTCGCTCATGTTGGCCACCGTGCGGTCGGCCACGATGCGCACCGGCTTTTTCATGCCCACCGGCCCCAGATAGCCGGGCTTCGAACCGAAATGTTCCAGAATCTCGGCCTCGGTCGCAAAGCGAAAGCCCTTCAGCCCCGGCACCTTGCCCACCTTCACCTCGTTCATCTCGTGGTCGCCGCGCAGCAGCAGCAGCCACACCGTCACCTCGGTCTGGCCGTCGGCACCCGGTTTTTCCGTACTGAGCACGATGGATTTCAGCGTCCGGTCCAGCGGCAGCTTCAGGTAGGCCGCCACGTCCTCGCAGCGTGCCTGGCCGGGGGTAGCGGTTTTCGTGAGCGGCTGGGTGGGCGCCATGCGGGTGGCCAGCAGCGGCACCGCCTCGGCCAGCTCGATGTTGGCCGCATAGTCGGAACCGGTGCTGTAAATCAGCGCATCCTCACCGGTGTCGGCAATCACCTGGAACTCGTGGCTGGCCGAGCCGCCAATCGAGCCCGTATCGGCCGCCACGGCCCGATAGTCCAGCCCCAGCCGGTCGAAGATACGAATATAGGTGTCGAACATCTTCTGGTAACTGGCCAGTGCCGCCTCGGGATTGCGGTCGAAGGAATAGGCGTCCTTCATGGTGAACTCGCGGCCGCGCATGATGCCGAAGCGCGGCCGACGCTCGTCCCGGAACTTGGTCTGGATGTGGTAGAAGTTCTTCGGCAGCTGGCGGTAGCTGCGCAGATCCTGCCGCGCCAGATCGGTGATCACCTCTTCCGACGTGGGCTGGATGACGAACTCGCGCTCGTGCCGGTCCTTCACCCGCATCAGCTCGGGGCCGTACTCTTCCCAGCGGCCGGATTCCATCCACAGCTCGGCCGGCTGGACCACCGGCATCAGCAGCTCGATGGCACCGGCAGCGTCCATCTCCTCGCGGATGATGGCCTCGATGCGGCGAATGACGCGCAGCCCCAGCGGCATGTACGTGTAGATGCCGCCGGCCAGTTTGCGGATCATGCCGGCGCGCGTCATCAGCTTGTGGCTGATCACCTCGGCATCGGCGGGGGCTTCCTTGAAGGTGGGCAGGTGCAGTGCGGTGGCTTTCATGGGTTCGCTCTATATAATGGGCACAATTCTAGAGAAGAACGCGGCTGTACGCACCGCCCACCCGCCACCGCCCCATGCTGGACAAACACGGATATCGCCCCAATGTCGGCATCATCTTGCTGAACCAGGACAATCAGGTCTTCTGGGGCAAGCGCCTTCGCGAGCAGTCCTGGCAGTTCCCGCAGGGCGGCATCAAGGCGGCCGAAACACCCGAACAGGCCATGTTCCGCGAGCTGCAGGAAGAAATCGGCCTGCGCCCGTCCGACGTGCACGTGCTGGGCCGC
This sequence comes from Lautropia dentalis, assembly GCF_003892345.1. Lineage (GTDB taxonomy): Bacteria > Pseudomonadota > Gammaproteobacteria > Burkholderiales > Burkholderiaceae_E > Lautropia > Lautropia dentalis. Next base: position 24,121 of record NZ_RRUE01000001.1, on the reverse strand, counting down.
ACCCAGAACTGGCTGCATTACGACGTGCCCGTGCGCTGGGTCCGGCGCGAGTGGCGGGGCCACTACCGCGGCCAGAAGCAGATCTGGTTCCTGCTGCGCCTGCTGTCCGACGACAGCGCCATCTCCCTCGATGGCCAGGGCCACCCCGAATTCGACGCCTGGCGCTGGATCGACTACTGGGCACCGCTCGACGAGGTCATCGAATTCAAGCGCAAGGTATACGACCGCGCCCTGCACGAACTGGCCGAGCGCCTGTCGCGGCCGGACGACGAACCTGCACCGGACAGTCCCCCGGCCTGAGCTACCCAGGGCGGCCAGCCTTGCCTGCATGACGCCCTGTCAGCGCAGAGACGAAAGCGTCCATGACACGCGCCGGGGAAAGCCCTGTCCCCACCGGGGAAAACCATGACCACGCCGGGAAAACCATGAGGCAGATCGAGCAACGGCCCGGCCACGCCTTTCCCGTCTGCCCCCAGCTCTGCAGCGTATGCCGTTACACGTGTTCTGCAGGCTGATCACCGCTTCCCGGCAAACCAGTGTCTTCCACAGCCGGGCCAGCACGCCCTGCAGGCAACCGCACCACAAACACACTGCCGCCGCCTTCACGCGGCTCGTGATGCGCATCACCCCCGTGCCGCCGGGCGATCTGCCGCACCAGCGACAGCCCCAGGCCCACGTTGCCCGACTGCTCGGAATGGCCATCGACGCGGTAGAACGCCTCGAAAATCCGCTCCCGTGCCACCTCCGGCACGCCGGGGCCACGGTCCATCACTGCAATGCACAGCCAGACAGCCGGCTGGCGGCCCGCAGGTGCAACCGCAGAGACAGTTGCATTCGGGGAGACAGTTGCATCTGGAGAGACAGATGCCCCCGAAGAAGCGGACGCATTCAGCCACGTCTCCTGCGCCACTGCATGGCCAGCCTCCTCCTGTGAGGTATCCTGTCGTGACAGCCGCACCAGCACCGGCTCGCCACCGGCCGGCTGGTAGCGGCGGGCGTTTTCCAGCAGATTGCGCAGCAACCGGCGCAGCAGGCGCACATCGCCCTGTACGATCCAGGGTGATGCACCGCCCGTCACCCGATCATGATCTGCCATGCCCCCCATCACGCCACCACCATCGATCGTGATCGCGGCATGACCTGCCCCTCCTGCCTCACCACCCCCGGCCGGATTTTCCACCCGCCCCATCGCACCAGTACGCCCGGCCTCTTCCGCCACCCACACCGCCCCGGTGCGTTCGGCCTCTTCCGCCACCAGCGCCTGCATGTCCACCGGCTCGCACTTCAGGTCGGCCGTACTGCCGGCATCCAGCCGGCTGGCCAGCAGGATTTCTTCCACCAGTGCATCCAGCTCATGGATGTTGAGACGCACCTCGCCCGCGTGCAGCGGCAGGTCACCCGGGCTTTCCAGCATCAGCTCCACCGCCATCCGGATGCGTGCCAGCGGTGAGCGCAGCTCGTGCGACGCATTGGCCAGCAGCCGCCGCTGCGCCTGCAGCAGCGCCTCCTGCCGCGTCACCAGGGTCTCGATCCGCTCGGCCGCACGGTTGAAACTGCGCGCAAGCTGGGCCACCTCGTCCCGCCCCTGCACCTCGACCCGTGCCTGCAGATTGCCCGCCGCCTGCGCGTCCACCGAGTGCTGCAGCGTCTCCAGCCGCCGCGTGATCCGGCGCGACACCGGCCACGCCGCCAGCGCCACCGCCAGAAACAGCATCGGCAGGGCCACTGGCCCCCCCATCCACGGCAGGGGCGGCATGGGCCGCCAGGTGCGAATCAGCAGCGTCCGGTCATCCGGCAATGCCACCCGGTGCACCACACCAGTCATGCCGCGGCCACCCCGACGCGGGAAGTCTCCGTTGTGCCCAGGCCCCGGTTCCATCGGCAGCGCCTCCGGTGGCGGAGGCGGTGGCATCCCGTCTCCCGCTCTCTCTCCCGGCGCCGACGAACCATCCGCACGGAACGGCCGCCCGGCCGCGGCCAGCACACGGCCCCGGGCATCCACCACCTGCAGATCGACACGCAGCCGGCGATGCCAGCGTGACAGCGTCTCCTGCAGTCGTCCCACCCCCTCGGTCGCGGCCGGCACCACCTCGGCGGCCAGCAGCTCCGTGAAGCGGCTCTCCTGGGCCTCCGTGCGGCTGTCGAGCCGCCACTGCCAGAAAAACGCCACCGCTGCGCCCACCAGCAACAGGCTGGCCAGCAACGACAGAAAAATGGTCACCGAAAGCCGGCGCATGCATCCCCCAGACAGAAAAACCCGATCAGGCCGCCGGACAGGTGCCTCACCAGCAGCCTGCACCCAGACCTTGCACACTCAGACCCTACGCACCCAGACCCGACGCACCCAGACCCAGCACGCCCGGACCTTGCACACCCGGACCCTGCACACCCGGACCCTGCACACCCGGACCTTGCACACCCGGACCTTGCACACCCGGACCTTGTACGCTTAGGTCTTGCACACTCAGACCCCGCGCACCCAGACCTTGCAAACTCACCCCTTGCGTGCCCGGGCCAGCACATAGCCCACACCCCGCACCGTCAGCAGCCGCACCGGCTGGCGCGGATCGGTCTCGATGGCCTGACGGATCTTGCCCACGTGCACATCGATAGACCGGTCGAAAGCCTCCAGCGCCTGCCCCTTGGCCTGGTCCATCAGCTGCTCGCGCGACATCACGCGTCCCGCATGGCGGGCCAGCACCCGCAGCAGGTCGAACTGGTAGCCCGTCAGCGTCCGCCGCTCACCGGCCACCCGCACCTCGCGGGCTGCCTCGTCAATTTCCAGATCGTCGATGGTCAGAACCTCATGGCCACCGGCAGCCAGCGTGTTTCCTGCAGGCCCACCAGCCTGGGCGCCACCAGAACCACTGCCACCAATACCGCCACCGACGCTACCAGCGCCACCAATACCGCCGGCAACACCGGCACCACCAGCAGCGCCGGTTTGACCCGCAGTCCCGGCAGCCAGGCTGCCTGCAACTGCTGCCCCGTCCGGCCTGCCGGTGCCCGCTGAACCGGCAGCACCGGCCATGTGGCCCGGACCTGCCGATCCACCGCCTGACGCCACCATGTAACCCGGCCCTGCTGATCCACCCCCCGGTACCGGCAGCCCCCCCGACGACACATCCACTGGCGCCGCCCGGCGCAGCAGCGCCCGCACCCGGGCCAGCAATTCACGGGGCTCGAAGGGCTTGGGCAGATAATCGTCGGCCCCCACCTCCAGCCCCACCACCCGGTCGGTGGTCTCGCCGCGGGCGGTCAGCATCAGAATCGGCACCCGTGCCGCCAGCCCACCGCGCTGGCGGATCTGGCGGCAGACATCCAGCCCGTCTCCGTCCGGCAGCATCAGGTCCAGCAGAATCAGGTCCGGCGTACGTTCGGCCAGCGCCTCCAGCCCGGCCCGTGCCGTGCCCTGCACCTGCACCGAAAATCCCGCCTGCCCCAGATAGCGCCCCACCATCTCCGCCAGACGGCGGTCATCATCGATCAGCAGGATGCCGGCAGACTGCATGGTGTTTTCTCCCAGGGAAAGGAACGGACGCGAACGAACGCAAGGCAAACGGAGCGGACATGCACGGCGCAGGAGATGCACAGCGCATCACGGACGCACACAAGACGGCCGTCCACAACGCATCCACAAGCGCTGCAGCCACAATAGGACAGGAGCGCCCACCACCCGATGATATCGGGGGTGGGCGCTGGCTGCTGTCAGGGACCAGACCTTATTCGGCCGGCGGAGGCGGCGGCATGTCATCGGCCGGGGGCGGCAGGTTTTCCGAAGCCTCACCCGGCGGCTGCGGATTCGGACGCTTCATGTCGTGGCCGGGACCACCGAATCCTTTCGGACCATGGCCACCGAAGAAGCCCCCGAAGCGCGGCGGACGTGCCCCCTGCTCCATCAGCTTCTAGCGCTGCTCGGGTTTGAGCACCGACGCCATGTCCAGCCAGGCCGCCGTCGAACGCTGCGACATCTGGTCCATCAGCTTCAGGCGCTCCTGACGCAGGGACTCGAAGGCATTGCGGTCCAGCGTATCGGCCTTCACCAGCGCCGCACCGCGCTCATCCAGCGAACGCAGCTGCTCGGCCAGCGGTTTCATGTCGGCCATGGCTGCCTTCGCAATCGTACCGATCCGTTTGGCCTGATCCGGCGTACCGTCGATGGACTCGATCACATCATCGATGCGCTTCTCCATCCGGTGCTCCATCCATCTGGCGCGCTTCTCGGCCCGGGCCTGCATCTCCTTCTCGATCTTCGCGGCCTTCTCGGCGGACATCTTGCCCTGGGCCACCAGATCGGCCGGTTTCGGCGGTGCCCCGACGAAGGGCTGCATGCCGAACGGACTGAAACCGAACAGGCCCATCGCACCGCCCATCGGCCCCATCATGCCCGAACCACCGGGGTGCCCCATCGGACCGCGGGCACCAGGCCCACCCATCGCCCCCCCGGCCCCCGGCCCATCCATCGGGCCTGCACCACGCGGACCATGCTCACCGTCAGGGCCGCAGGCACCGCCGGGATACCCCGGATGACCGTGCTCACCCCGCGGACCACGCTCACCCTGTGGGCCACGTTCACCCGGCTGACGCCCCTGCGCATCGGCCTTCTTCACCATGCCGTCGGCATCGGCCGACGCCGCCGGCGACTGCGCGGCCACGGCCCCCATCGGCAGCGACGTGGCCAGAACACCTGCGCCCGCCAGGGCAAGCGTCAGGGAAACAGCGAGTTTGCGAACTTTCATGCTTCACTCCTTGGGGATGGCATGCATCCCGTTCCTTGCCTTCCGGGCCGGCTGGCTGCTGTACCGCTGCGGCACAGCCCCATACCATCCCTTCCGGCAGCCCCGTCGACGGGGCGGGTTGAGAGCGTGTTATGGACTCATTCATCCCCGCGCTCTGAGGACCGGACCGCCGTACGGCGATCCGTGATTCGATGGGATGGATTGTGGGCATGCCCGGTCAAGCCCGATTGAAGCCCATGTAAAGTTGAAGTAAAGCTGCCCGGGACCAGCCCGCGCAACCACTGTCACGCCGCAACCACTGCCATGCCGGAACCACGGACGCTGGGGCGACGGACATGCCAGGGCCACGGATGTGCGCGGGGACCACGGCCGTACCGCGGCCACGGCCACGCCGAGCACGCGGCCCGCTGGATACCATTGCCACATCTGCCCCCTCCCGGCCACAGATGTCCGTGCCCGGACGCGGCACTTCCCGCGCCAAAGCCGCGACAAGCCTAGAATGTGCCCATCACAACCCCGGAGGCACCGGGCAGCTGCGGCGCCTCCCACCTGCTGAAACCTGCATGGCTCTCGCTTCCACCGCTGGTGCCGGAATACCGGCCACCGCCTCCGGTCACGCCCCCCAGGGCACACCCGACACGGCCTCCGCGGCCGCACAACCGGCTGCATCCCCTGCCGCCACGCCGGCCAGCCCCGTGGCAACCGCCACGCCGCCGGCCAAACCACCGCGCGACCTGCGGCTGGACTTCTTCCGCGGGCTGGCCCTGTGGTTCATCTTCATCGATCACATCCCCTCCAGCAGCATCGCCCAGCTCACCTTCCGCAATTTCGGCTTCAGCGACGCCACCGAAATCTTCGTCTTCATTTCCGGCTACACCGCCGCACTGGTCTACGGCAGCTCCCTGCAGAAGCGCGGCTTCCTCTTCATGGAAATGCAGGTGCTCAAGCGCTGCTGGCAGCTCTATGCCGCACACATCCTGCTGTTCATCTTCTTCATCGCCGAAATATCGTGGGTGGCCGTCCGCTACGGCAACGCCTCCTTCCTCGAAGAGCTGAACGTGCAGGCCTTCATGGATTCGCCACTCGAATCCGTGCTGGACGCCCTCATCCTGCGCTACCGGCCCGTCAACCTCGACGTGCTGCCCATGTACATGGCGCTGCTCTTTGCCCTGCCGCTGATGCTCGTCATCGCGCGGATGTCGCGCCCCCTGCTGCTGGCAGTGTCGCTGTTCATCTGGTGGGGCGTGCAGCATTATCACTGGGCCTGGCCCGTGTACGAAAGTGGCGATGTCTGGTTCTTCAACCCCATGGGCTGGCAGCTGATGTTCGTCATCGGCATCCTGTGCTGCTCGGTGCGCAACCAGACTTCGCGCTGGCTGCAGTGGCGCCCGTGGCTGGCCTGGATCTGCGTGATCTACCTCGTCCTCGCCGCCATCATCGCCATCGGCTGGCGTGTACCGGCCATCGACGAAGTCACCAAACCCCTGGTCGGCGACTGGCTCTACCCCATCGACAAGAACAACCTCGGCCCGGCCCGCGTGCTGCACTTCCTGGCCGTGGCCTATCTGGTGGCTCATTACACCCGGGTGGATGCCGCCTTCCTGCGCTGGCCGCTCATCCAGCCCATCATCCGCTGCGGCCAGCACTCGCTGCACATCTTCTGCCTGGGCATTGCGCTCTCCTTCGTCGCCCACTTCCTGCTGATGGAATTCGGCCGCAGCCCGGTCATCCAGTGGCTGGTCATCCTGGGCGGCGTGGCCGCCATGAGCGGACTGGCCTACCTGCTGCACTGGTACAAGACGCGCACCGGCAGCGGCGCCAAACCGCCTGCCACAAAAACCGCCACCACGACACAACACTGACCACCGTCTCGCCAGGTCACGAATTCCGCTTGCACCTCATGAAACTTCACCCCAGATTCCCCCAGGATCGGCCCCTTCCCCTGCACCGCGCCCTGCCCGCTGCGCTGGCACTGTCCAGCACACTGCTGCTGGTCACGGCAACCGCACAGACAGCGGACGGCGCCGCCCCCGGCACGGCAACTGCACAGACAGTGGACGGCGCGAGCGAAACTGCTCCGTCTGCCCAGAACACGGCATCCGACACACAACCCAGCCCGGCCCCCAACACCGCCCCCGAGCAGCCGGCCAAACCCGCCAACCGCCTGCCGGCCGCGCCGGACACGGGTGACGCCCAGCGCCAGGCACGCAGCTGCTATGTGCCCGAAGACCTGCGCTCCGAACCCGGCAAACTGCCCGGCCTGTCGGCCGCCCTGATCCGCGGCAAGGGCGACCTGCTGGTCATCATGCTCGGCTCCGAAAGCACCAGCCCGCGCAGCAACCCCGACGCCGCGCCCGGCAGCAATCCCCTGAAGGCCCGCAGCGGCCGGCCGCACGAGCCCGAACAGATTCCCCTGGCCGCCCGCCTGCAGGCGCGGCTCACCCTCGACCTCGCCCCCCTGCCCGGCCGCAGCATCCACGTCGAATCCATCGGCCGGCGCAACAGCACCGCCGCCGAACAGGCCACCCTCATCAGCAAGAAGGTTCTGCCCCGCAAACCCGCCCTGGTCATCTGGAACCTGGGCCGGGCCGACGCCCGCCGCGGCATGCCGCCCGCCAGCATGGCCCGCGCGCTGGACAAGGGGCTGGAACAGCTGCGCCGCCAGCACATCGACACCATCGTGATGGACCCGCCCTACCACCCGCAGTTCGAAGCGTTCTTCCGCACCGACGACTACCGCCAGTACGTGCGCTGGACCATGAACCTGCACGACCAGCCCTGGCTGCACCGCTACGACATGATCGACTACTGGGCCTCCACCGGCCGCATCGACCTCGATTCCCCCGAGCCCGACCGACAGGAAGCCGCCCTGACCTTCACCGAGACCTGCATCGCCTACCAGCTCTCCACCCTGATCGACCGGGCGCTGTCGCACAAGTGAGCGAGGGCGCCGGAAAAGCAGGCAGAAGTGGGGCAATGCGAGGCCGACCAGGCGCTTCCCGCCTCTCGCCTTCTGCCTTCCGCCTCCTGCCTCCCTCTTCCCAAAAGTAACGACGGGCTTGCAAAGGAAGCAAAAGCCAGTCGAAGGGAGCACCCTCTCAGCTGGGCAGCAACACATCCCCCACGCGGATCGTCGCATTGCCCGCCCCCAGGGCAATGCGCGCATGCACCCCAAACAGCACACTGTCACTCACCGGATCGAGCCGGTACTCTCGCAGCGTGCGCGTCGGTTCCGCCCCGAACTGGCCGGTGGCAGGATTCAGGTTCGGTGTGGCACAGCGGGCGCAGGGCGCCATCATCTGCAGCGCATAACCGGCGTGCACCAGTGCGTTCAGGCTGTCTTCGGCATGCGGCGCCATGTCGTCACCATCCACCACGATATTGGGCCGAAAACGCAGCATCTCCACCGGTTCTGCCCCGCGTGCAGCCAGCCGGCGATTCAGCTCCCGCAGTGAGGCCATCGACGCGATCAGCAGCGGATGTGCATCTGCCAGCCGGGTGCCCCCCGCCGTGCCACGCGCCGCCAGGCTACCGTCTGCCGGACCACGCGTTGCCGCGCCGCCACCACCAGCCAGCCGCCCCTCCCGGGAGCCGCCCTGCACCGAATCCCCCGCCAGCGGCTTCCCATCCACCGGCCAGTCCCCCCGTCGCAAACCTGCATCGAAGCGCACCAGTCGCACCGGCTGCTTCAGATAGTCCGACAGCCACTGGTTCACCCGCCGGCTCTCCACGCGCGTCTGCACGGGCCTGTCGAACACCTGCGACGCCAACCGGGGGGCAGCTTCCACATCGAAGCCGTCCACCGGCAGGCCGATGCCCTCACGCATGCCCGGCGCCTGCAGATACAGCTGGCCATCCTCCAGCCGGGGCGCGATATGTGCCATGGCCGGATGACTGCGCTGCGTCACGAACCTGCCCCCTTCGTCCACCAGCATCCACTGCCGGTCGTGCGCCAGCCCTGTTTCCTGCAGTGCAGCCGCCGGCACACGGATGCCCCGGCAGGACTTGACGGGATAGATGATGATGTCCCTGACGACGATGCCCATGGGTGGCCCTGCCTCCTCTATGTATGTCCTGTGCAACTGAACCTGTGCAACTGAACCTGTGCGACTGAACCTGCGCGACCGCACCACCTGCGCGGACGGCCGGTCATGCCCCGAAACCAGGCACCCGGGCGCGCGGCTGCCACTGCCCCCGGCCCTGATACAGCAGACCAGATCCCCTCGACCTGCCCGCGGATCCCTGTCGGACACGCGGTCCCATTATGGCATTCGGCAGGAGGCTTCCAAAGCCGCCCGCGGCGTCTCCCCCTCACCGCCGCCGCGTCTGGATCAGCACCACCCCGCCCAGAATCAGCCCCAGCGCCCCCCATTCCAGTGCCGTCACCTGCTCTCCCGCCGCTACGCCGATCAGCACCGCCACCACGGGCGCAATATAGGTAGCCCCCGAAGCCTGCAGCGGCCCCAGCTTCTCGATGATGAAGTAATACGCCAGAAAGGCTCCGCCCGTGCCCAGCACGCCCAGCCCCACGGAGGCCCCCAGCAGCGCCCGCGTATCGGTCAGAATCGCCCCCATCCCGTCAAAGGGCGTGAGCACCGCCAGCGTCAGCACCGCAAGCCCCGTCTGCCACGTGGCCAATGCCAGCGGGTGGGTATTCCGATGATCGTGACCGCTGATTCCGGCGATCGTGACCGGGCGGTTCCGGGGCCGTGGATTTGATGATTCCGGTATCGTGACCAGCGATTCCGGCATCGTGACCGCCGATTCCGGTGATCGTGACCGATGGTGTTCGAGTGTGTCGAGACAGCCCTGCTGTTCTCAACCTGCGCTACCGTTGGCGGCTTTGGAAGCCGCCAATGCCAGCGCCATCACTCGACACACAGATGATCAAAGCCATTCTCGAACACCGCCTCGTCAGAGGTGAATCGCTGGCGCGTTGTGCCCAGGCCCTTGGCGTTTCCAAGGGCGTCGTATCCAAGTACGTGACCCTGGCCCGTGCGCAGGGACTGGAGGACTGGTCGCTCATCGATTCGATGAGCGACGCAGAGCTGCATTCCCGCCTGCTTGCCGGACAGGACGAACGCTGCCCCTGCGTGCTGCCGGACTTTGCCCTGATGCACCGGGAACTCAGCCGCAAGGGCATGACCCTGATGCTGCTGTGGCAGGAGTACCAGGCCGAATACGTGGGCCAGCGTACGCTGCAGTACAGTCAGTTCTGCGAACGCTACCGGCAATACGTCAGGACGCTCAAGCGCTCGATGCGCCAGATCCATGTCGCCGGCGAGAAGCTGTTCGTGGACTTTGCCGGACCGACGCTGGCGCTGCGTGACGGCAGCAGGGCACACCTGTTCGTCGCGGCGCTGGGCGCCTCCCATTACACCTACGCACAGGCCACGCCCGGCCAGAAGACTGCTGACTGGATCAATGGCATGGTGGGAGCACTGCACTACATGGGTGGTGTCCCCGCCCTGATCGTGCCCGACAATCCCCGGGCGGTCATTGCCCGTGCCGATCGCTACGAACCCAGGGCAACCGACAGCATTCAGGACTTTGCCCGCCACTACGATTGTGCCGTCTTGCCGGCCCGGCCTCACAGTCCGCAGGACAAGGCCGTGGTGGAGTCGGCCGTTCAGGTGGTTGAGCGCTGGATTCTGGCCAGGCTGCGCCACGTACTGCCCAATGATCTGGGCAGCGCCAACCGGGCCATCGAACCGCTGCTGGAACAGCTCAACCACCGCCCCTTCCAGAAACTGCCGGGCAGCCGGGCCAGTGTCTTTGCCAGCCTCGATGCACCGGCCTTGCGCCCTTTGCCATCGGTTCGCTACGAATACGCTCGCTACAAGACCGTGCGGGTACACGTGGACTACCACGTCGAGATCGACCGGCACCGCTACAGCGTGCCCCATGTGCTGGTTGGACAGCGGCTCGATGCCCGCATCACCCAGCATGGCATCGAGCTGCTGCACGAGGGCAAACGGGTGGCCGCACACCTGAGAAGTCATCAGGCAGGCGGCTTTAGCACCATCGAGGAGCACATGCCGGCCAGCCACCGTGCACATCGGCAATGGACACCGGAACGTCTGGTCGCGTGGGGTCGTGGTGTCGGCGAAAGCACGGCGCTGCTGATCGAGCGCATGCTGGCCCGATACAGGCACCCCGAGCATGGCTACCGCAGTGCGCTGGGTCTGCTGTCGCTGGCCAGACGCCACGGCCATGCCCGTCTGGAAGCGGCCTGCGAGCGCGCCCTGTCGCTGCAGATCCACACCTATCGCGCGGTACGCGACATCCTGCTCAACGGCAAGGAAAAAGCATTGCCGGCCCAACCGGGCAGGACATGGCAAAGCCCGGACCATGAGCACCTGCGCGGTGCACGGGCCTATCACTGACGCCAGGGAGGTGAATCATGACCCACAATCAAACCATTGCCCAGCTGCAGGAACTCCGACTTCAGGGCATGGCACAGGCGCTGCAGCGACAGCTCGAACAGCCCGCAAGCACAGAGTTGGGGTTCGAGCAGCGTCTGGCCCTGCTGGTTCAGCACGAGATCGACAGCCGCCACGACCGGCGCAGCGCCCGCCTGTTGAAGCAGGCCAGCCTGAAGTATGCCCAGGCCCACATCGAAGACTTCGACGCACGAGCCAGCCGGGGGCTGGAACGTGCCCGCTGGATGGCACTTGCCCTGAGTGACTGGGCAACGTCCGGCGCCACCATCATCCTGAGCGGGGCCACGGGGTGCGGCAAAACATGGCTTGCCTGCGCTCTCGGACAGTATGCCTGCCGCCAGGGACACAGTACGCGGTATCTGCGTCTGCCCAGGCTGGGCGAGGAGCTGGGCCTTGTACGGGCCACAGGCACCTACACCAGGTGGCTTGGCAAGCTGGCAAAGACGCAGGTCCTGATACTGGACGATTGGGGACTGGTGGCGCTGGACGCCCCCTGCCGGGAAGCGCTGATGGAGATCATCGATGACCGGGCCGGCAACAGGGCCACGCTGATCACCAGCCAGTTGCCCGTCGATCACTGGCATGCCTGGATCGATGAGCCGGCGGTGGCCGACGCGATGCTGGATCGTCTGCTGCCACAGGCGCAGCGGATCGTGCTCAAGGGGGAGTCACTGCGCGCTGCACGAACGAAGAAAACGCCTTCATCCGCCAACCAGAGCTGACGCTCTCCCGGAGGTAATGGGGGGCTGGAAGGCCCCCCGGATCAGGCAATCGTACAATTTGCCTGGCAGGCAATGTCTCTGACCACTCGACATCGGTCACGATGACCGGACTGCGCGGTCACGATGCCGGAATCGTCGGTCACGATCATCGGAATACGCACAGCGGGGACAATCCCAGCGGCGACAGAAAACGCCGCGCATACACAAACGAACTGCCCAGACTGAAGGTTCCCGCCAGCATCCAGAATACACCGGCCAGCGGCACATGACCCGCCCCCTCCCACGGGCGTGCACTCAGCGCAATCCCCACAAACCCCAGCGTCACCCCCATCACCATCCGCCCCGTCGGGCGTTCATCGCGCAGGAACAGAAAGGCACACAGAAACGTGAAAATGGGAATGGACCCGCTCAGCAACCCCGCCACACTGGTGGGCAGCAATGCCGTCCCTGCCACGAACCCATAGTAGTAAAACGACGTGGCCAGCACCGACATCACCGCAAAATGCGGCAGATGACGAAGCTGCGCACGGTGGATCACCCCCGCCCGCCAGGCCATGAAGGCCAGCGGCAGAAAGCCGAACAGCACCCGCAGAAACTCGGTCTGCGCCGGAGAGACCAGGGCCGTGGCCCACTTCATGAAAATGAAATTCGAACCCCAGATCACCCCCAGGGCAAGCAGGGCAGCATAGGCAGGCAGAAGAGGCATGACAGGAAACCGGACCGGGCAATGACAGACGCGCTCATTGTGTCAGCAGGCGCCCCTGCCGTCGCGCGAGATCTTCGGCGTGTAGACTGCAGAAAAACTACTGCCTCACAGCCCTGTCCATGACACGCCCCCCGCTCCACCGCCTGCCACCCCTCAACGCCCTGCGCGCCTTCGAAATGGCCGGCCGCAAAGGGCCCTTCCGCGCAGCCGCCGACGAACTGCACATCACCCAGGGCGCCGTGGCCCAGCAGGTACGGGGGCTGGAGGAACGGCTGGGCATTGCCCTCTTTCGGCGCCTGCCACGTGGACTGGCCCTCACCCCGGCCGGCGCCGCCTACCTGAACGATGTCTCGCGTGCCTTTGGCATACTGGCCAGCGCAACAGCAAAACTGCAGGCCCGGCCGAACACCGTCACCATCAGCGTCACCCCCACCGTAGCCACCCGCCTGCTGATGCACCGCCTGGCCGATCTGCAGGCGGCACTGCCCGGCCTGGAACTGCGCACCCTGGCCACCGAGGCCCTGTCGGATTTCGAACACGATCAGGTCGACATGGCCGTCCGCCTCACCCGGCCCCCGTTCCCGCCCCAGCTCGAAACAGCGCCTCTGTTCCCGCAGGAACTGATCGCCGTGGCCAGCCCGCACCTGCTCCGGCACCTCACCTGCCCCCTGCCCCCCGACGAACTTCAGACCCTGCCCCTGTTGCACGACGCACACAACCACTGGCCTGCCTTCCTGCAGGCACTGACCCCCTGCCAGGACACGCCCGCCGCCAGTACCCTCCTGCCCGGCCCCACCTTCAACCAGACCTCCCTGGCCCTCGACGCCGCACTCGCCGCCCAGGGCGTCGCCATCGCCTGCCGGGCCTTCGTGGCGAACGATCTGGCCGCCGGCCGCCTCGTGCAGGTCTCCACCATCACGCTCCGCCTGCCGGCCGGGTACTTCCTGGTCCGTCCCCGTTCAACCCCCAGCCCCGCAGCCCAGGCCGTCTGGAACTGGTGCCTGGCTCACCTTGTGGTCCCTGCAGAACGCTCTGCTGAGTAGTGCTCATCTCCCCGGCCACGGCCCCCGCCACAATACCGGCCGAAAACCAGCGTCCCGAGCATCACGCCGGCTACATCCCCCAGACTGCATCACCCATCCCCTAAAGCAGCCCCTCGCCCGCACCACCGGTCATTGGTGCAGGCCCCTATCTCCTGGCAACCCACCAATGCAAACGGGCCCCGAAGGGCCCGTTTGGGAAGAACCGGGATCACCGCAACAGCGCCCCGGCCCGGCTGGCCGGATCAGAGCATCCGGCCAGGTCGATCACGTGGATGATCAGGCTTTTTCCACAGCCTTCGGCTCCTTGTGCATCAGGCCGACAGCCATCTGCAGCAGGTAGGCCGCGGCACCGCCGATGAAGATGAAGTCACCGATGGTACGCACCCAGCGCAGCGTGTGGATGATCGGGGTCTGCTCCAGGAACTCCACACTGCGTGCCCACCACAGACCCACACCGATCGAGGCGTTGGCCTGGATGATGCCGACAGGCAGCAGGCTGGTGGTCAGCATCAGCAGCAGGCCCAAGTTCAGGCACACGAAGGCGATGCCCATCAGACGCTCGTTCAGCTTCAGCGTCGGACGGATGTAGCGCAGCACCATCAGCGAGAAGCCCAGCGCCAGGAAGCCATACACACCGAACAGCGCAGCGTGACCATGGTTCGGCGTGGTGTTCAGGCCCTGCAGGTAGTACAGCGAGATCGGCGGATTGATCAGGAAGCCGAACACACCAGCACCCAGCATGTTCCAGAACGACACGGCGATGAAGAACATCAGCGGCCAGCGCATCGGTTTCATCCAGATGGCCTTGTGCTGCACCGTCCAGTTCTCGAAGGCGTCATAGCCCAGCAGCACCAGCGGCACCACTTCCAGGGCGGAGAACATCGCGCCGATGGCCGTGATCGGGGTGGTGGTACCCGAGAAGTACAGGTGGTGGAACGTACCCGGAATACCGCCGATCATGAACATCATGGCGGCGAGCAGCGAGGCCGTCGTGGCGGTGTGCTTGCTGACCACGCCCAGGTTGTAGAAGATGAAGCCGACCGAGCAGGTGGCAAACACTTCGAAGAAGCCTTCCACCCACAGGTGCACCACCCACCAGCGCCAGTATTCCATGATGGAGATGTGCGTGTGCTCACCGTAGACCAGCGCCGGGGCATAGAAGATGCCGATGGCAGCCGCGCCCATCGTGAACAGGATCAGCAGGCTCTTGTCACCGGGGGCACGCAGGGCAGCCCAGATGCCGCGCAGCATCAGGTAGAGCCACAGCACCAGGCCGATGAACAGCGCGATCTGCCAGACACGGCCGATTTCCACGAACTCGTAGCCCTGGTGACCGAACCACCAGTTCAGGCTCGGCGCCATCCAGCCCTTCACCGCAATGAACTGGCCGGCAAACGAGCAGACCACCACGGCAATCAGTGCCCAGAACAGCACGTCCACGCCCAGCTTCTGGAACTTCGGATCCTTCCCACCGTTGATGATCGGTACCAGGAAGAGGCCAGCAGCCAGGAAGCCCGTGGCAATCCAGAAGATGGAAGCCTGGATGTGCCAGGTACGGGTGAGGCTGTACGGCAGCCAGTCAGCCAGCGGAATGCCATAGAACTCCTGGCCCTCCACCGTGTAGTGCGCCGTGGCGCCGCCCAGCAGGGCCTGCACCAGGAAGAGCGCAGCCACCACCAGCAGGTACTTGCCCAGCGACTTCTGCGACGGCGTCAGCTTGACCAGCGACAGCGGGTCGGCGGCAGGCGCCTCCACCTCGATGTGCTGCTGGTGGGTGAAGAACGCCCACACCCAGATGATGAAGCCCACGCCGAAGATCAGCATCACCACCGAGGCAATCGACCAGATGACGTTTTCAGGCGTCGGTTCGTTGCCGATCAGCGGCTCGTGCGGCCAGTTGTTGGTGTAGGTGACATCCGTGCCAGGACGGTTGGTGCTGGCAGCCCAGGCGGACCAGAAGTAGAAGGCGTTCATCTGGCGACGCGCTTCCGGGTCGGCCAGCGTGTTTTCCTTCATGGCGTACTTCTCGCGCAGCGTGTGCATCGACGGATCGTCGCCGAACAGCTTGTCGTAGTACGCGGCCACGGCCTGGATGGAACGGATGCGGTCGTCCGACAGCGTGACCTGGCCGTTTTCCGGGTTGTAGGTATTGGTGCGGAACGCGACCTTCGAGTCGTAGTTCAGCGTAGCCTTGTCACGCTCGGCCAGCTCGGCATAGGGCTTGCCGAACTGACGCTGTGCCTGCTGGTCCAGCCAGCCCAGCACCTCGCGGTGGATCCAGTCGGCCGTCCAGTCCGGCGCCTGATACGCACCGTGGCCCCAGACAGAACCCACCGACATGCCGCCGATGCCCTGCCAGGCAGACTGGCCGGCATAGATATCGGCCTCGGAATAGATGACCTTGCCATGCTGGTCCACGAACGCGGTCGGGATGGGCGGACGTTCGTTGTAAACCTCCTTCCCGAAATACCCGAGCAGCGTAAACGAACCGATCATGATGATCGCCAGGATCACCCAGAGTCGTTTGTACTGTTTCATAAAAAAAATGTCCTTAACGGTAGGCAGCCCTGCGCTGTCTGTCCGAATTGTTGCAGGGGGGCAAGACAGCAGGCTTGACCAAAATCAAGCGCTTGCAAGTGACAGAAGTCATTGATGCATATGGGAATTATTCTTTTTATTGGCACCGCAGACTTACCCGTTCAAACACGCATTGAATAAAAACGGTTCGCAGGGATTTATCTGGAATTCACCCTTTCGGCCAGCGCCTGCGCCATACTGCAGGACAGACATCCCTTCCGGAAGCAACGCAGCCCCCAGTCCGCGTCAAGCAAACGACGCAGAAAAACCACACCCCTTCATGCCGGATACCCCTACTGCCCTCATCGCCTTCAACAAGCCCTGCGGCGTCATCAGCCAGTTCAGCCCGCACGAAACCCACACCAGCCTGAAGGACTACATCGACGCCCCCGGCTACTACCCCGCCGGCCGGCTCGACACCGACAGCGAGGGCCTGCTGCTGCTCACCAGCGACGGCCGCCTGCAGGCACGCATCGCCGAACCCCGTCACGGCAAGCAGAAGACCTACTGGGCACAGGTCGAAGGCAGCCCCAGCGACGACAGGCTCGCCCTGCTGCGCCAGCCCATGGACCTGGGCGACTTCATCACCCGGCCGGCACAGGTCCGGCTGCTGGCCCCGGAAGAAACAGCCTCACTCTGGCCCCGCACCCCACCCATCCGCGTACGCAAAAGCGTCCCCGACTTCTGGCTGGAACTGCGCATCCACGAAGGCAAAAACCGCCAGGTCCGCCGCATGACCGCCAGAGCCGGCTACCCCTGCCTGCGTCTGATCCGCACTGCCATCGGCCGCCTCGACCTTCATACGCTGGATCTCGCCCCCGGCCAGTGGCGATTCATTCCGCCCAACCTTCTGTAATTGCGTTGGCTCGGGGACAACCCCTGCCCGCTTCCCGACGGCAACCCCTGTAAACTCCCCTGACACTGTCATCCCCTCATCACCTGGAGCCTCCCGCATGCGCCTGCGCCCATCCCAGTCCCCCGCCCGTATAGCCTGCGCCCGGCAGCGTCACCTGCTGCGCGACGTACGTCTGGCACTCTTCACCCTGGCCCTGGGCGCCGGCGTGATCCTTGCCACACCCTGGGCCGACGCCCGTGAAAACGCCGCAACCAACGGCGCCGCAACCGACAGCGCCACACCCGCTGCAGACAGCACCAAAGCCGCAGACAGCACCCAAAGCATCAGGGCCACGAACAGCGCCCAGACCGCTGACACCAGCGCCACGGCCGCACAGTCCCAAACAGCCGCCCCCAGCGCCGCCACCGGTACCCGGGAAGCCACCAAACCCACCGCCATCCCCGGCATCGTCCAGGTCGGCCAGTCCATCAACGGCATCAGCCAGTACCAGCTCGCCAACGGCCTCACCGTCCTGCTGGGGCCGGACGAATCCAAACCCACCATGACCGTCAACCTGGTCTACAAGGTGGGTTCCCGCCACGAAGGCCCCGGAGAGGCCGGCATGGCCCACCTGCTCGAACACATGCTGTTCAAGGGCACCAAAGCCATTCCCAACCCCAAAAAGGAACTCACCCGCCTCGGCATCGAATGGAACGGCACCACCTGGTACGACCGCACCAACTACTTCGGCCAGTTCAACGCCAGCGACAAAACCCGTGACTGGATGCTCGGCTGGCTGGCCGACACCATGCACAACATCCAGATCGACGCCGGCAAGCTCAAGAGCGAGCGCCCCGTCGTCATCAACGAAATGGAAGCCGGCGAGAACCGCCCCGCCTCCGTCCTCTACCAGCAGCTGATGGCCACCGCCTACGGCTTCCACCCCTACGCCCGCTCCGTCATCGGCGCCCTGTCCGACGTGGATGCCGTCCACCCCGACAACCTGCAGACCTTCTACCAGCGCTACTACCGGCCCGACAACGCCGTCCTGATCATCACCGGCCAGTTCGACGTGAACAGCACCCTGGCCGCCATCCAGAAGGATTTCGGCCCCATCGCGCGCCCCGCCACCCCCATCCCCCAGCCCTGGACCCTCGACCCCGCCCAGCAGGGCGAACGTGAAATCGTCATCCGTCGCACCGGGGGCGTACCGCTCATGATGGCCGGCTACCACACCCCGGCCAGCGCCGACCGCGACACCGTTGCCCTGTCCATCCTGGCCGAAATGCTCACCCGCGAGCCCGACGGCCCCCTCTACCAGCAGCTGGTCAAACCTGGCTACGCCGTCAGCATCGGCTCCTACGCCACCAACGTCTACGACCCCGGCATGCTGGTCTTCAGCGCCACCCTGGCCGGTGACGAAGAACAGCCCGCAAACGGCAAACAGCCCGCCGGCAACACCGGAGCGGCAAACGACACCAGCACCGCAGCCACAAACGGCACCAGCAGCAACGGTGCATCGGCACAGCCTTCAGGCGCAGGCAATGCCACCAGCGCAGCCCCCGCCGCCCGCCTCACCCTGGCCCAGCGCCAGCAGAAGGTCTGGGACACCGTCCGCAAGGTAGTCGAAGGCGAGCAGCCCCTCACCCAGGAAGCGCTCGACCGCACCAAACAGGACATCCGCAACGGCATCGCCCGCCTGGCCGATGACCCCGAAGCCCTGGCCATGGAACTCACCGAAGCCATCGCCCAGGGTGACTGGCGCCTGCCCTTCGCCCAGGCCGACTGGGCCGACAGCATGACGCTCGACGACATCCGCGCCGCCGGCCGCCGCTGGCTCGTGCGCGACAACCGGACGCTTGCCTGGTACCTCCCCACCGAAAAACCCGTCCGCGCCCCCGCCCCGGCCCACCCCGACATTGCCGGCGCCCTGCAGAACCACACCTGGAAAACCACCGAAGCCTTCAAGGCCGACGTCGCCCTCACCCCCGCCAGCATCGCCGAACGCACCCAGACCGGCAAACTGGCCGGTGGCATCGAATACGCCATCCTGCCGCGCCGCGTCAAGGGCGACCGCGTCAACCTCAACCTCAACCTGCAGTGGGGCAACCTGCAGAACCTCGCCGACCGCTGGCGTGACGCCGACCTGCTCGACGCCATGCTGCTCTCCGGCACCAAAACCCTCACCCGCCAGCAGCTCCAGGACAAACTGCGCGGCCTCGACGCCCAGCTCGGCACCAGCGCCGGCAACACCGGCGTCAAGGTCACGCTGAACGTCCCGGCCAAAAACCTCTCCGAAGCCCTGGCCCTCACCGTCGACGCCCTGCGCAACCCCGTCTTCCCGCAGGATATCTTCAACGAAAAACGCGAGCGCGCCCTCACCGCCATCGAAGCCCGCCGCCAGCAGCCCGAAGCCCTGGCCGCCGAAGCCCTGGCCGAGCGCAGCCACCAGTACCCCGCCAGCGACCCCCGCCACTACCGCAACCCCCGCCAGGTCATTGCCGACCTCAAGGCCCAGACCCCGGCGCGAATCGAAAAATTCTGGCAGGACTTTGCCGGCGCCTCCAACGGCCAGTTCACCGTCGTCGGCAACGTACAGCCCGACGCCCTGAAAGCCGAACTGGAAAAACGCCTGGGCGACTGGAAAAGCCCACAGGCCTACGCCCACATCAGGACCGAATACCACGGCCTGCCCAGCGACAAGGTACAGATCGACGTACCCGACAAGGCCAACGCCGTGCTCAACCAGGTCCGTGCCATCCCCGTCTCCGAAGACCACCCCGACTACCCGGCCCTCTTCATGGCCGTGCGCCTGCTCGGCGGAACCCCCGATGCCCGGCTCTTCCATCGCCTGCGTGAACAGGAAAGCATCAGCTACGGCGCCTACGCCAGCCTCTCCGCCGCCCGGGATGTCGACAGCGCCTCCCTCGACATCCAGGCCATCCTGGCCCCGGCCAACCTCGAGCGCCTGCAGAAAGCCCTGCAGGAAGAAGTCGACCGCGCCTACAGGGAGGGCTTCGACCAGGCGGAACTGGACGCCTCCCGCAGCGCCCTCATGGACCAGCGCCGCCAGATCCTCTCCGGCGAAGGCTTCGTTGCCAGCCTCCTGGCCAGCAACCTCTTCTGGCACACCGACATGACCCGCTGGACCAGGCGCGACCAGCAACTCCAGGCCCTCACCCTCGAACAGGTCAACGCCGCCTACCGGAAGTGGATCGACCCCAACAAGGCCCTCACCATCAGCGCCGGGAGCTTCAGGGACAAGGCAGGCGCCACGAAAAAGGCGGCAGAGCGCAGCAGCAAATGATCCACCCGCCACCGATGATGGAGAAATGCCCGTGATCCATGCAGGCCCACGGATCACATGAGCAGCGGCCCATATAAACAACCGTCATACCCATCATCAGCCGGGCAGCAGCCTCCGGAACCGTCGAACCCCGCACAACGGGGGGCCACTCCCGTAACATAGCTGCTTCCGGCAAACGGGCCATGAACGCCGCGTCCTGTACGCGGCGTTTTGCCATCCCACGCTGGCCTCGTGGTTCATCGCGCCCCACGCAGGCTCTGCCCCTTTCGGCCCCACCGCATTCTCCCAAGGCCCGGCCATGCTCCGCTCCATCTGGTCCATCTCCTCCCTGCTCATCGGCATGGGTGTCCTGCTGATAGGCTCGGGCCTGCTCGGCATGCTCATCGGCCTGCGCGGCGTGTACGAAGGCTTCAGCAACCTCATGATCGGCCTGATCATGTCCGGTTACTACGCCGGCTACATCGCCGGCGGCTGGGTCTGCCCCCGCCTAATCCGCCGCGTCGGCCATGTCCGCTGCTTCGCCAGCTTCGCCGCCCTCTCCGCCGCCCTCACCCTCTCCTTCGGCATGGTCGTCGACCCCTGGGTGTGGCTCGCCCTGCGCATCCTCAACGGATTCGGCCTCATGGGCATCTACATGGTCATCGAAAGCTGGCTCAACGAACGCAGCCAGTCCACCCCCGGCAGCCAGGCCAGCATCTTTGCCGTCTACATGGTCGTCAACCTCGGCGCCGTCGCCGCCGGCCAGTACTTCGTCAGCTTCTACGGCGCCAACGCCCTCGAATCCTTCATCATCGCCGCCATCCTCTTCTGCATGGGGCTGCTGCCCATCGCCCTCACCCCCGTCCCGCAGCCCCTGCCCATCGCCACCCCCAGCCTCTCGCTCATCACACTGGCCCGCCGCAGCCCCTCCGCCGTCGCCGGCGCCGTCTGCTCGGGCATCGTGCTGGGGGCCTTCTGGGCCCTCACCCCCATCTACGGCAAGGCCCTCAACCTCTCCGACATCGACATCGCCAACTTCACCGCCGCCGCCATCTTCGGCGGCGCAGCCACCCAGTGGCCCATCGGCTGGCTCTCCGACCACTGCCGCGACCGGCGTGAAATGCTCATGGCCGTCGCTGCCGGCAGCGCCTTCTCCGCCATCGCCCTCAGCCTGCTCGACAACATCCTCATCAAGGCCCCCGAACCCAACGACTACATCGCCGTCGCCTTCCTGCTGGGCATCTTCATCTTCTCCATCTACGGCATGGCCGTCGCCCAGACCCACGACCGCTTCCCCGCCCACGAAGCCCTCGAAGCCACCCGCGGACTGCTGCTGCTGCACGGCGCCGGCGCCGCCATCGGCCCCATCGCCAGCAGCCTTGCCATGCAGTACCTCGGCCCCGAAGGCTTTCCGTACAGCGTGGCCGCGGCTACTTTCCTGCTGCTGCTCTTCGTCTGGCGGCGCATCACCACCGACGACCCGGTCCCCATGGAAGAGCGCCTGCCCTTCCACGTCGCCTCCGATCAGGTCTCCCTGGTGGGCGTGGAAATGGACCCCCGCGCCGACGCCCCCCTGACCGACGCTCCGGCCGCCGACGGCACCCCCGACCCCAACGCGCTCTCCCCTGAAGAAGCCGCCACCGCCGCCGCCGAAGCCGTGGCTGCCGCGCAAACAGTGGCCAGCGAAGCGGCGGAGGCAGCGGAAGCGGCTGAGGCGGCTGAGGCAGCTGAAGCAGCCGAAGCAGCGGAAACAGCAACCGCAGAAGCTGCCACCGCAGAGGAGGCCCCCGACGTGCAGCCTCACAGGAACCGCCTCACCGAGCTGCGCCACACCCTGCGGCGGTACCTCACCAACGGGACGATCGATTCGCGGGATTGAGCGTGGCAAGGGCTCGTTCGCTCCTGTGCTGGCCCGATACTTGACAAAAAGCCGTTCTTCCTGCAAAACAGCCATCGATAGCACCCCCTTGGCCTAGCCTTCGAAAGAAGTGATGCCCAAATGTGGGGGTCTTTTTTTTATCGCAAGAAAGACTGTCCACCTCTGGACAGAGAAACGCTACCGTTCATGGGGTAGACCCAGGCGCCGCTTGCAAAGGCGCGAGGGCTCCTGCATAATGCCCCCAATAACACCCCCGAGGCTTAGCCTTCGTGGAAACACGGAGTGATGCCCAAATGCGGGGGTTTCTTTTTTTGTAGCTTGATCATGAGCCACGACAGGATCGAGATCCGCACGCAGACAGCGCCGGCCTGACCTCATGACTGGTCCATGTCCAACTGCATCAGCTGATCGACCATGCGTTCCGTTTCTGCCTCGGGCAGGCGGGGCATGGGCAGCCGGGCATGAGCCATCAGCAGAAAGAGATCTTCATCAGAATCAATGCCCAATCTTTTGAAAACCTGCCCAGAGTCAAGCTTGCCCAGCGAGAAGGCAAGCAGGGTCGTGCAGTTGTCGTTGTGATTGGCCATGGGCAATTCCTAAGTTTTCCACAAAACGGCATCTTACTGCCATCAGGCAAACGCCCAGCATCGAGGTCCGCACACAGACAGCGCCGGCCTGACCGCGTCAGACAGACGCAACCTCTGCCTCCGCCGGCACTTCCTTCTCTTCGGCACCACCATCCCCAGCAAGCGACGCCCCAAATACCCCTTCAGCAGCGGGCGTCACCGCCAGCCTGAGCCCCAACGCACCCAAAATAGCGATGACATTACCCAGCTGTGGATTACCCTCTGCCGACAGAATCCGGTAAATGGCCGTTTCGTTGATGTTTGCCTGCTGCGCAACCTGCTGAATGCCACCAAACGCCCTGGCAACCCGCCGTAATGTACTCAGAAAAAAGGCTTGATCCCCCTCCTCCAGACAGTGATTGAGCAGATGCAGCGCATAGTCAGGCCGCTTGCGAAAGCGCTCGACCACGGCTTCTTCATGAGGACGACCCGGATTTACTGGAGTTTGCATCGTTGCCTCCAATCGTTCAGATAGATGCGCGCCAGCTCGATGTCCTGACGCTGTGCACCCTTGTCACCGCCGCACAGCAGCAGAATGATCCTTCGACCTACACGGGAAAAGTACAGCCTATACCCCGGCCCCACATCCACCTTCATCTCCCACAGTCCTGGGCTCAATGAACGGCAATGGCCAAAGTTCCCCCGGGAAAGTCGTTCGAGACGTGCATCGATGGCCATCAGCGCCCGATAGTCGCGGAGGGTGTCAAGCCACGCTAAAAACGAATTCACGTCAACCTCCCCGCACGGCACACCGACCGGCAGACAGGAGCCGACGGCTGCCCTCCGGCAGCACAGGAACATTCGCTCATGGATGCAGCACTCCTCACGCATGCACCGCCCAGGCGCGGCACCCATCAAATATACTGTCTTTCTTGTCAGTTGTATTTACACCCCGCCAAAAGACCGTCCGGCAACGCCGCATGACACAGACCTTTCAACCAGATGTTCAACCTGCCGACGCCCTGCCCTCCCCAATATGACCACATTTCCCCTCGGCAACAGAAACGGGGTAATGACTCTTCCAAACAGGGTAATAACGAACACATTACCCCATTTATCGTAAGTGGTCCATTATGAACATTCTGTTCATCTGACTTGCGTTCAGTCATAGTTGCCTCCTTTGCAACCCGATCAGGATGGAGGCATTCATGACAAACAAGGTGGACTGGGCTGCGCACCTGCAGGCCATCGAGACCGAGGGCATCAGCATCAAGGACTACGCCGCACGGGAGGGGCTGTCCGTGGCATCGCTGTACTACCACCGT